>NZ_CP130045.1:0-3893827 GCF_030505335.1 Flavobacterium sp. ZE23DGlu08 | reverse complement strand
TTTTATCCGGAGGAGAACATAAAACAATTTCACTGCAACCAGCAATCTCTGCAGGAACAGCAAGCATTAAAACAGTAGAAAATAATGGAGCAGTTCCTCCAGGAATATACAATCCTATCTTTTGAATAGGTCTTTTTTCCTGCCAGCAGTTAACTCCTTCAATTGTTTCTACAGTAACTCTATCTGTTTTTTGAGCTGTATGAAATTTTTTAATATTTGATTTTGCAAGTGAAATTGCGTCTTTTAATTCGGTAGAAATGGACGCAATTGCTTGGTCAATTTCAGCTTTAGTAACTTCGATTGTATCTATTTTGGCACCATCAAAAAGCGACGTATATTTTGCTACGGCAGCATCGCCTTTCTTCTGTACTTCCTTAAAAATTTCTTTTACAGTCGCTTCAATATCATCGATAGTTTTTGTGGGTCTTTCTAAAATTGAAGTCCAGGTTTCTGGTTTTGGATTGTATATTTTATTCATTTTAATTGTATTCAAAGATTAAATAATTGAACTATTCCGTTTCTTAAACTCATAATTCATACCTTATAATTTAAAATTCTTACAGTACCATTTTTTCAATTGGACAAACCAAAATCCCTTCGGCTCCAGCTTCTTTCAATTGATCAATCACATCCCAGAAGGTATCTTTATCGATTACAGAGTGTACGCTACTCCATCCTTCTTGTGCCAATGGCAATACGGTTAAACTTCTTAATACAGGAAGAATTTTTCCAACGGCATCAATTTTGTCATTTGGAATATTCATCAAGATATATTTCGATTTTCTTGCTCTTAAAACGGATTCAATTCTGAATTTTAAGGTATCGATTATTTTTTGGGATTCAGGACTTACTTTTGGAGAAACAGCTAAAACCGCTTCACTTTTAAAAATAACTTCTACTTCTTTTAAATTGTTTTTAAACAAAGTACTTCCGCTAGATACAATATCAACAATAGCATCGGCTAAACCAATGTTTGGAGCTATTTCTACTGAACCTGATATCTGGTGAATATCGACTGTTACCCCTTTAGAATTGAAAAAATCAAGAACTGTTTTTGGGTAAGAAGTGGCAATACGCATACCATCTAAATCTTGAACTGATTTGTAATTAAATGCTTTTGGTACAGCAACGGATACTTTACATTTTGAAAAACCTAATTTTTGAATTACTTCAATATTATTTCCTTTTTCAACTAATAAATTATCGCCAACAATAGCAATGTCTACAACTCCATCTATTAGATATTGGGGAATATCAGAATTTCTTAAATATAAAACCTCTAAAGGAAAATTAGATGCTTCCGCTTTTAATTGGTCGATTCCATTATCGATTGAAATACCTGCATCTTTAAGAATTTGAATGCTGTCTTCGTTTAAACGTCCTGATTTTTGAATTGCAATTTTTAATGTACTCATTTTTTGTCTTTTTTGTTTTTGTTTAAAATATTTTGATTGAGTACAAATATTGGGTAATAAAAAACCCGTTTGATGTACTCAAACGGGTTTTTAGAATATGATGATTTACACACATATCATTAACACATCGCTTGAGAGCAATAATGAAAATGATGATGATGCAATTGATTTGTAAACATTTTTGTGTTTGTTTTATTTTAAAATTCTTTTGCAAATATAAGAGATAAAATATTTAAAAAGCAATTTTTATTTTAACTTAAAGATATGAAATTGTTACAAATTACTTTTTATCTATCATTTTATTCGATTCATTTTCAACAGAATTTGTATCGCTTGTTACTGTAGTACCGTTGTCTTCCCTGATTTCAGTATGACGAATTTCACCACCGGAAGTCCCAACGTTTATTGATATAACTCCAGCAATTAAAGCTAAAACAAGTGTAATAAAGGAAAATATTTTAGCCAGTCGGAACTTTTTTATGGCAGCTACTAATGAAATCAATGCAAAAATTCCGGTTGCATAAAGTACCAATGCAAATTTCTCTGCCAGTTCTTCATGTTCATGGATAATTGCTTTTCCAATGTTTGGAAAATCTTCAACCATCTCCTCTGCTCCTTCACCAGTTCCCATACTGAGTGCTCCAAAAATTGTTGCAATTATAAATAGTATATAAGCAGTATTTTTAACGGAACCGTTATTTAAAAATATCCCTGCAATTAAAATTCCAATTCCAAAAATGGTTCCGATGATTGGAAAATGGTTTACAACCATATGTAAATGAGCATCATTCATAATTTTTTATTTAAAGTTTACTGTTTTAAAGCTAAATTATTTTTATCCCGCTAGTGAAACTCCAATTAAAGAGCCAATGCCATAAGTCACCGCTGCTGCTGCCAATCCAAAAGAAACTTGTCTAAATCCAGAAAACAGAACGCTTTTCCCTGTCAATAAAGTAATTGCGGCACCTATTCCAAAAAGCCCGACAACACTGCTTCCTACACTCAATAGAATGGCATTTTTCCCATCTAAAAACATAAATGGATATAACGGAATAATGGCTCCAATAGCAAAAAGTACAAACGAAGCGGTTGCAGCTTCCCATGCAGACCCGCCTAATTCTTCTTTATCAATTCCCAGTTCTTCTGTAATGATTGCATCAATTGCCGTTTCAGGATTTTCAAATGCTTTATCCGCCAGTTTTTGTGCTTCAACAGCATTCATTCCTTTGGCTTGGTAAAGCAATACTAATTCTTTTTTCTCTTCTTCGGGAGAAGCTTCCAGTTCTTCGGTTTCCAAATCAATTTGGCGCTGATTTAATTCTCTCGAACTTTGAACCGAAAGCCATTCGCCCAAAGCCATTGAAATTGCTCCTGCCAAAAGCCCCGCAATACCGGTTAATAATATCGTATTATTAGAGACAGCCGCTCCGGCAACTCCCATTACCAAGCTCATATTAGAAACCAGTCCGTCATTTGAACCTAAAACGGCCGCACGCAATGCATTTCCGCCTACTGATTTATGACGACTTTCAAATTTGGACAAAAAGCCACCTGAAACATTCAAAGCAGCGTTATTGTTTACTGCTTCAATAATATTAAGATGATTGTGCTCAAAACCTGTTGGCTTTTCTCCGCTTTTAATCTTATTTTTAATTGAATTTACAGCAAACTGCTTTTCGATGCTTGAAAGGTTGCTGATTATAGAACTGTAACCAAAAATTTTACCCAACTTCAATTGAAATTTTGCTCTGGAAGAAGTCGAAGGCATTTTGTAATTTGGTTCAAAAGTCAACACTTTATCAAACATATGTTTCGCGTGTCCTTTTTCAATTTCACTCAAACTCAATAATACTCTTTTAAGATTATCCTCAGATTGAATGGCAGCAATGCTATCATACAAAAAAGCTGTATCAACCTCTGTTTGCAACTGATCTTTTAGTTTATTCAAGTCCATTTTTATTTGCTTTTTATTAATTAGCCAAATCAAAAACACCTTTTGTTAAAATCCTTGAAGAAGCATTAATTATAGTATTTGGAAGTATTTCAATGAATTTTTCAGATTTCTCGCCTACCGTAACGCTTACTTTCTTGAATGAATATCCGTTTTTTTCATTCTCCAATAAAAGTACGAAATTTTTGTTATTTTCTGTCAATACGGCTTCCGAAGGAACCGCTAAACCTTTTTTAGAATCAATAATAATTTCAGCCTCAACAAACATTCCTGTTAATAGCTTTTGCTTAATCATATCGTCTAAATGCCCATGAATGTTAATCGTTCTGTCGTTTCCTTCTATTGATTTTCCAACCAAATGTACTTCAGCATTAAAAACATCTTTTGTTGCTTCAGGAACTTTAAAAAGAATCTTTTGTCCTATTTTCACATTCAAAATATCTTTTTCAAAAACGGCCAGTTCTAAATGCAAGTGATCCGTATCGACAATTTCTAAAATCACATCCGAAGGCGCCACATACATTCCCACATTCGCATTCATAATCACAATATCGCCCGTTATTGGAGAAAAAATAGTGATTGTTGAAGTCAAATTTCCTTTCTCTACATTTTTCGGATTAATGTTCAAAAGCACTAATTTGGCGCGCAAGCTTTGATGCATTGCTTTGGCTCTTTTATAGTCACTTTCGGCTTTCAAGTAGTTTTTTTGAGAAGTGATTTTTTCATCATACAGCGTTTTTTGTCTGTCATATTCCGATTTCAAGAAATTAAGCTGCTCCGCCACTTCCATATAATCTTTTTGAATATCAAGAAATTCTGTGTTTTGTAACGTTAACAAAGCTTGTCCTTTTGTGACTTTATTTCCAACCAAAAGCGTAGTAGATTTTACATAACCGCCCATAAAAGTGTTTACTTTAGCGCGATTTTGTGGCGGTACATCAATTTTCCCCGATGCTTTTACCGTTACATCAAAATCCTGTTCTGTTGGACTTGCAATCTCCATTCCCGAAGATTGAAATTGAGCGGAAGTTACGGTAATCAAACCGTTGTCTTTTTGTTCTACTTCTTCTGTTTTCGATTCTTTACAAGAAAATAAAACAAGAGATAAAGCAGTTATATAGAGTATTTTTTTCATTTTTAGCGAATTAAAAATTAAGGTATTGTAAGTCTAATTGGGTTTGATTGAAGAGTAAAATAGTATCTAAATAGTCCACTTGGATGGTCGTAGCATTTTCTAAACTTTGAATGTATTGGAAAAAATCTATTTCGCCATGTTTGTAGCTATTGTTTCCTACTTTTATAATCTCATCCGATAATTTTTTACCATACGTATTGTAATAATTTATGGCTTCCTGATATTTGGCTAATTCGTTCTTTTTTTGATTAATGTACTTCTCTATTTTTACTTCTTCATTTTGCTTTTGTTGTTCCCAGCTTTGCAATTCGAGCTGCGCTACTTTAGTTTTAGAAACGTTACCAGAGAATAATATTGGTACTGCCAAACCAACTTGAAAACCGTACAAAGATTGTGATAATCCGTTATTTCTTCCTTGAAAATAGTCTAAGTTAATGTCCGGTAACCAATGCTGTTTTTGCAAGTTTATTTGATTTTTATAATTTTTAGTAACACTTTCTAAATAAGCAGTATAAGTTGTTTTACTTATCTCATCAGTAAAAGTATTTAACGGTGTAATTGTATTGCTTTTTATTGCTATTATTTCATCGTTTTGAAGCAAGGATTGTAGCAGTTCATATTGTGCTTTTTTATCATTTTCTATTTGGGAAAGCTTCGTTCTTATTTGTCTGAATTTAGCTTGAGCCGTAATTTTTTCGAGATAATTGGTTTCTCCCAATTCAAAACGTCTGTCGCTTGCTTTAGAGAAATTTTGGTACAAACTATCTAAATAGTGGTACAGTTTTTCTTGATGTTGTAAATAAACAATGTGCTGATATGACTTAGAAACTCCCAAAGAAAGTTTATTTTTTTGAATATCAAAATTGGCTTTTTCCCTTTCATATTCGGAAGAAAATACTTTTTTCTGCGCTCCGTAAACCGTTGGAAAAGAAAAGCGTTGCTGTACGCCAAATACTCGTAAAGGTTCGTTATTGAGTGCCAAATTATTTTGATCGTAACTGTAATAAATATTGGTTTTATCAAAAGTATTTGCCGTTTTGATATTGGCTTTTGTTTTTTCCACTTGCAATTGAGCCGCTTTAATTCCTTTATTATTTTGAATTGCTTTAGCCAATAAACTATCCAATTCCGGATTAGCATTTTGTGAAAAAGCCAACGAAGAACTCAACAATAACAAAATGATATAAGTGGAACTTTGACGTTTCTTGAACTTCGCTTTTTTAAACGCCGCACTATCAAAAACTTTATATAAAATAGGCAGGACTATCATCGTTAAAACAGTTGCCGTAAACAATCCCCCAATGACTACAGTTGCTAATGGTCGTTGCACTTCGGCTCCAGCCGAGGATGAAATTGCCATTGGTAAAAATCCTAATGCAGCTGCCGAAGCGGTTAATAAAACCGGACGTAATCTGTCAGTAGTTCCTTTTAAAATCAATGCATCGATATCTTTCATGCCTTGGTGTTTGAGTTCTTTAAAATGTTCGATTAGGACAATTCCATTCAATACTGCAATTCCGAAAAGTGCAATGAATCCAACGCCTGCCGAAATACTGAACGGCAAATCTCGCATCCATAAAAACAAAACACCGCCAACTGCGGACAATGGAATCGCCGAATAGACCATTAATGCTTCTTTTACGGAGCCAAACGCAAAATATAAAAGGATGAAAATCAAAAATAAAGCGATAGGAACTGCAATCATTAAGCGGGCTTTGGCGCTTTGTAAATTTTCAAATTGTCCGCCATATTTCACATAATAACCTGCTGGTAATTTTATTTGATTGTCTACAATTTTTTGGATATCGGTAACCACACTTTGTAAATCTCGGTTGCGAACATTGATTCCCACTACAATTCTTCTATTGGTATTGTCTCTAGAAATTTTTGCGGGGCCTTCGGTATATTCGATAGAAGCCAATTCGCTCAACGGAATTTGTTCTCCGTTTGGCGTTGGCACATATAAATTACGTAAATCTTCAATATCGTGACGGTTTGCTTGATCCAAACGAATCACCATATCAAACCGTTTCTCGCCTTCAAAAACATTTCCAACGGTTTTTCCGGCAAAGCCAAGAGCAATCATTTCGTTCAAATCAGAAATATTTAAACCATAGCGGGCAATTTTAGAACGATCATAAACGACAGACATTTGTGGCAAACCTTCTGTTTTTTCGATAATAATATCCGAAGCACCTTCTACTTTAGCAATAGCATTTTTGATTTCGTGCGCTTTTTGTGCCAAAATATCTAAGTCTTCGCCAAAAACTTTAACTGCCACATCAGATCTTGTTCCAGAAATTAATTCGTTGAAACGCATTTCAATAGGCTGTGTAAATTCGATTTCCATATTCGGAATTTCTTTTTCCAATGCTGCTTTTATTTTGTCTGCCAATTCATCTTTGGTCGAAGCTGAAGTCCATTCCGATTTGGGTTTTAATTTTACAATAACATCGCTTTCTTCCATAGACATTGGGTCTGTAGGCACTTCGGCAGCTCCAATTCTGCTGACAACCTGTGTGACTTCCGGGAAATTTTTAAGGATTATTTTCTCGATTTTGGTCGTTATCGCTATTGTTTTTGTCAAAGAAGTTCCTGTTTTTAAAACGGGCTGAATCACAAAATCACCTTCGTCAAGAGTTGGTATGAACTCACCTCCCATGGTTGCAAATAATCCAATAGCCAACAATAATAATCCTAATGCGCCATACAATACTTTTTTGGTATTGCTTATTGCCCAAGTGATTATGGGCAAATACCAAGAATTGAGTTTGTGGATTAATCTACTGGATAATGAATTTGGATTTTCTTCTTTTGGTTTTAAAAACAAAGAAGAAACTACCGGAACATACGTAAAACAGAAAATCATCGCACCCAATAATGCAAAACTAAAGGTCATTGCCATGGGTTTAAACATTTTTCCTTCGATTCCGGATAAGGATAGAATTGGAATGAAAACAATCAGAATAATCAATTGTCCAAAAATAGCCGAATTCATCATTTTGGAAGCACTTTTATACGTGATTTGGTCAATTTCTAACTGACGCTCTTCCTTGCTGAGATTTACTAAATGAGCTGATTTACTGGCTATTTGAAAAGCAATAAACTCCACAATAATTACGGCACCATCGATGATAATTCCAAAATCAATAGCTCCTAAACTCATTAAATTGGCATCGATACCAAAAATGTTCATGAATGAAATGGCAAACAATAAACATAACGGAATTACAGAAGCAACAACCAATCCCGAACGCCAGTTTCCTAACAATAAAACCACGACAAAAATCACAATTAAACATCCTAAAATCAAGTTTTCGGCAACGGTAAAAGTGGTTTTTCCTACCAATTCACTTCGCTCCAAAAAGCCATTGATGTACACGCCTTCAGGTAGAGATTTTTCTATTTCAATCACTCGGTCTTTAACATCACTGATGACTTGTTTCGAATTTCCTCCTTTGAGCATCATGACTTGCCCCAAGACTTTTTCGCCTTCTCCATTACCAGTGATTGCTCCAAAACGATTGGCATGACCAAAACGAACTTGCGCTACATTCTTGATATAAACCGGTAATCCATTAGCATTTTTAACAACTATGTTTCCAATATCTTCCAGCGAATTGACTTTTCCTTCTCCCCTGATAAAATAACTTTGATTTACTTTTTCGATGTATGCACCGCCGGCAATACTGTTGTTTTTTTCCAGCGCTGTAAAAACATCCGCAGTAGTGATGTTCATGGCTTTCAAACTCGAAGGATTAATGGCAATTTCGTATTGTTTCAAAAAACCGCCCCAAGTATTAATTTCTACAACACCTTTTATTCCTGATAGTTGCCTTTTTACCACCCAATCTTGTATCGTACGCAAATCAGTTACCGAATAATTATTCTTGAATTCTGGTTTTACTTCTAAAGTATATTGGTAGATTTCTCCAAGTCCAGTAGTAATCGGACCCATTTCTGGGGTTCCAAAACCTTGCGGAATTTTCTCTGAAGCCGTTTTTATTTTTTCTGCAATAAGTTGTCTTGGAAGATAGGTTCCCAGATTTTCATCAAAAACAATCGTGACTACGGATAAACCAAATTTTGAAATAGAACGAATTTCTTTGACCCCAGGCAAATTAGCCATTTCAATCTCAACAGGATACGTGATAAACTGTTCAATATCTTGTGTAGAAAGGTTACGAGAAGTTGTGATTACCTGAACTTGGTTATTTGTAACGTCTGGAACTGCTCCAATGGATATTTGGAAAACAGAAAACAAACCAAATCCGAAAACTCCCAAAGTAAAGAGTAAGATAATCAGTTTGTTTTTTAAACTAAAAGCAATAATTTTTTCGAGCATTTTTACCTTAATTTGTTTTTTACAAATCTAAGATTTAAAGATAAGGATTTACTTAAGAATTACTTAAGGTCTGCTTCAAATAAACTTAATACCACTCGTGTTCCTATGTTTTCTTCACTTGTAATTGCAATATCAATAGTAAGCAACGAACAGAGTCTTTTTACAATAGACAAACCCAATCCCGTTCCTTTTATTTCAGGGTGTGCATTCGATTGTGAACGATAAAATTGATTGAAAATATTCTCTAAGTCATCCGCAGGAATTCCTATCCCAGAATCAATGATATGGCATTCAATTCTAGACGCTACACTTTTTATATGTACCGTTAACTTCCCGTTTTGATTTGAATATTTCAACGCATTAGAAATCAAATTATTGACAATAATTAAAAATAGATAACTATCTGTTTCTATGTAATAATCTCTGGAAAAATCTGTAGTGATAGTAATGTTTTTAGACTGTATTGCAGTAGAGTTTCTGGCAATAGTATCTAAAAATATAGCGTTCAAATAGACTTTTTCTATTTTTAAACTTTGTTTTTGATTTTCAAATCGGGCCAATAAAAGCAACTGATCAACCAAATGATTCAACCGATCGACTTCGGTAACACAAAAATTAATTTTTTCTTCATATTCAGCAGGATTTCGAGGTTTTCGAATCAAAACTTCCAATGTTCCTTTGATAACCGTTAAAGGCGTTCTTAATTCATGCGATGCATCTGAAGTGAATTGTTTTTCTCTTTCGATAGCAGTTTCAATTCTATCTAATAAATTATTTATGGTTTGAGACAGAATATACAATTCGTCACGGTTTTGTGGTAATGGAATTCTAGATGTCAGATTGTCTTTAGTAATAATATTAGAAGTAGTGATTATGGAACTAATAGGTTTTATGCTCCTTCCGGCAATAAATCGTGCTATAAAGAAAAGTACCATTAGAATTAAAGGATAAACAATTAGCAAGACCTCAAATAAATTATTAAGTACCATTGTGGCATCTTCTAAGGACATTGCAATTATGATGTACCCAATAATTTTTGTTTTTTGATAAATGGGAACCTGAATTTGTCGAATAGAATTATCGGCTAATTTTGTATCAAAGAGCTTGTTCTCCGCATTATTTTCATTGAAGATAAGAGAAGATTTTTTGAGATTAGGCGATTTTTCAATCACATTTCTATTTTCATCCACAAACTGAATAAATACAGGATTTACATCCAGCGTATTGTGTTCTCGTTCTTTCCATTCTTCTTTATGAATTAAATGAAAAGTGTTGCCTACAATTTCAATTTCGGATAGATGTTTATCAACTTCACTGGTAATATCATTATTCACATGGCTGTAAACACTGAATTTAACAATAGAATAGATGATAAAGAAAACTACAAAAATCAATAAAGCTGTAGTCACTATATAATGGGAGGCAATTCTATTTTTAAAGGAAAGTTGTTGCATTTTTATTTAGTCATTAGCGATGTAACCTACACCGCGAACTGTTTTTATGTAGTCTTGTTCAATTTTTAAATTTAATTTTTTACGAATTGCATTCATAAAAACATCAATCACACCCGTATCATATTCAAAATGAATGTCCCAAACATCCTCGATAATTTGGGTTCTGGTGCATACTTTGCCTTTATTTTTGACCAAATACGTCAATAAATCAAATTCACGTTGAGTCAAGTTCACTTCAGTATCACTAACTAAAACACTATGTTTGGCAATATCAATTTCTATCGTTCCAAGTTTTAGAATTTGATTTTCATTTTGGTTTCTAAAATGAATTTTGATGCGTTCCAGTAATTCATCAAAACTAAATGGTTTTTTGATATAATCATTGGCACCCGCTTTCAAACCTTCAATTGTTTCTTGCACAGTATCTTTGGCCGTCAAAAATAAGATTGGCGTATGACTGTTTTTCAACCGAATGGATTTACAAAGTTCCAGTCCTGTCATTTTTGGCAACATCCAATCTAATAAAATCAGATCAAAATTGTTCTTTTGAGTCAGTTCAAACCCTTTTAAACCATCCGAAGCACTGGTGATTGTATATCCTTCTTCTTCTAATCCTTGTTGAAGAAATTGAACAATTCCCGCTTCATCTTCCACGATTAATATGTGCATGATTGTATAAATTTAGGCTTTTATTGCATTACAAATTTAAAGGCAATTGTACCAATATTAGCATTTAAATTGTCACTTCTTTCATAATGATTGAATCTAAAATCAATATTTTTCAAACCAAATTTCCAGATTTTTGCACCTGTGAAAATATCCGTATAATTGATTCCAAAACCATATTGATTCGCATCAAATGTAGCCAAATCAGCATCAGAGGTATAATATCTTTCTGTTGACAAATGGGTTTCATAAGGCGCATAATATTTTGAAGCCGTTTGGGTATAGTAACGATACATTGGAAAAACGGTAAACCTATCAGATAATTTTATAGGAAGCTCAATCGTTGCGGTATGCGATTGAATATCCCAATTATCGGAATAAAAACGATAATAGGTTCGCAATATAAATCGCTCGTTGATGTAATAATTCAAACGCGCTCCAACAGGGATTTTAAATCGGGAATCCGGTAATCTTTCGATATCATCAGCCAGTTTATAAACTCCGGTATTCGTTGAACTTTCGTAATTATTAATGTATTGTGCCTGACCGATGTAATAATTAGCTTTATCCGCAAAATAAATGCGGTGATACGGTGAAGACAATAATCCTTGTTGCTGTAGAATATCGAAGAAGATTGAAAACTGTAGTTTTTTGGTTAAAACCTGAGAGAAACCAACAGAAGCCGAATAAGAGTTTCTATTTACGCCACTTACCGTTTGAAATGCTGAAGGCAAATAATTTGTTGTAGTTTGCCCATTTTGATCCAAAACCGATACGCCATTAAAATAGCCTTGATTTAAAAAATTAGTACCATATTTTGAATATTCATGAAGTTCTGTTGGATAAATAGGTCTCCATTGATCCAGATACACATTGGCTTTCAAGCTTAACTCAGTGTTTTTTTCATTAAAAAGAGTCGCAATTCCTCCTCCAAAACCAACCGAAGTATAATCATACTCATTTGAAAACGAAACATCAGTATTCCAAATAAAATTTCTGGAATCACTACTATGGCTGTAATTAGCAACAATTGACACTAATTGATCACTTTTGGAAGCACCTGATGAAGCTTGCCAAGGAGTTCCACTAGGCGTTGGAGCCGCTATCCTATCATCATCACCGCCAGACGCTCCAGTGGCATTGAATGGATTTATATTACTCGACGAAGCCGATGAATAGGCTGATATTCCCAAATCAATGGTTAAAACATCATCATCATTTAATGGCATCGCCACCACAATATTCGAAGCAACATCCGTTAATTTTTCAGAACCTAAACCTCCTGAAACAGCTGATTTTGAACCGTCCTGATTGTAATAACTCGCTAAAAAATCGACCTCAGTACTTTCTAATACTCGTTTTTTAAATGCTGGCGCAGTAGTTTTGTCTTGCGAAAAGGCAATGCTGCTGATTAATACTAAAAGAAATAAAAATTTTATTTTCATTGTATAGAAATTACTATTTACTATCTAAATTGTTGTTTTGTAAATTAGTTGCAACCGCAACCACCACCTGATTTACCACCATTGGCCCCAGCAGCAGCCTCACGATACACTTGAAAAGAAGTTTCATATCGCTCTGCAGTTCTTGCGGTTAGTTTCATGTCAGGATCATTTATTTTTTCTTTTTCGTATTCTTTTACTGAACTACAGGATTGTAAAATCAGCATTACAAAAAACAAAACCGTTATTGTCTTTATCATTTTGAATGTCTTTTATTAATTATATTTTTTGATATCAATTCCTTTTGACGAATGGATTTTACCTTTGTCATCAACAATAATACATTCAATCCCTTTAAGCTGATTGACTAAATCCAACCCTACTTCTACCCCGAGAACAAAAATTCCCGTTGCCAAAGCATCAGCTACTTCCGTTTGCTTTGCAAAAACAGATACACTCACCACGCCAGTTGCGGGATAACCCGTTCTGGGATCTATAATATGCGAGTAGCGAATTCCATTAAAAATAACATACTTTTCATAACTTCCCGAAGTTTCTATAGCGCTGTCTTCTAATGGAAATGTGGCAAAAACTTTATTTTTATTCAAAGGATTTACAATTCCCACATTCCAAGGTTTCCCATCGGGTTGTTTTCCCCAGGCATTAATATCTCCGGAAACATTTACAATTCCTGAAATACAGCCTTTTGAAACCAATAAATCTTTCACTTTATCAGCAATATAACCTTGGCCAATTCCGCCCAAACCTAATTTCATTCCTTCTAATTTCAGGAAAATGGTTTGTTCTTTCTTGTTTATAATAATATTTCTGTATCCAATTTTTACAACTGATTTTTTTATGGCTTCTTCTGTTGGCATTACTTTCATCGAACCGTCAAATTTCCATATTTTGTCCATGGAAGCATACGAAATATCAAATGCGCCATCGGTAATTTGGGAAATTTTAATGGCTCTTTCGACCAATTCAAAAACTTCAGCATCTACTTTTACAGGTTTAATTCCTGCATTACGGTTGATTTCTGAAATTTGTGTAGTCGGAATCCAATCAGAAATTAAATTCTCTATGCGTTTTACTTCGGCTACAGCCAAATCTATATATTCATTGGATTTTATAGTATCGTTTGCAACAGCTGTAATCTCAAATGGACTTCCTAACATCGACAACTTTCTTTTATGGGCGACTTGACCAACGGAAATGAAGGTTGTCAATACTAAACATAGTGAAATTATGCTCTTCATCATTTTTCAAACGAATGGATTAATTTGATATAATCAGCTGGAGAAAGATTTTTGAAACCTGTAATTCCTAACACATTCCCAGTTTTGTCCAAAAGTAACACTAATGGGAAATTTCCTGATTTATTATATTTTTCTGCTAATTTTTTATTGCTCTCCATTAACTCTGGTGCAAGTTGATTTGCTTTTTTCTTTGGAAAATCAGCTTTATAAATAACCCAATTTTGGTCGGCTTCTTTCTTAAATTCTTCTGATTTCCAAATGGTGTTTTCTAATTTAATGCATGGAGCACACCAATCTGATCCTGAAAATACAAGAAGGATGTTTTTATCTTCTGAAAGAGACTGCGCTTTTGCTTCTTCAAAATTGGATTTCCAGTTTTGAGAATATCCTAACGTTCCTATAAAAAGAAACAAGAACATGACCTGTTTTTTCATCTTTTAAATCTATTTTTAATACTGTAAAAGTATTTATTTCTAGTGAAGTATAGTTTTCTGACAGTGAAAATTAAGACAGAATTAATTTAACGACTTTTTACAGATATACATGATTCTTTATTTATTGGACTAGACAATAACGGTCAAAGTTGTTCCAGATAATGTAGTCTGATATTGTTTTAAATTGGATGGCGCAGGTCCGGAAATTACGGTGCCAGTACTTGTAAACTGAGAATTATGCCTTGGACAAACAAATACATTTCCTGACTTATCATAACCAAGCGTTACACCTTCGTGAGTACAAGAAGACGATACAGCCAAAAAAGTTCCCGTAGTGGTCCGTGCAATGATAATCCCTTTAGTGACCTGGAAACCTCCATTTGTAGCCAAAGGTCCTGTGCTAGTATCAACTGTAAAATTACTTGTGGCGGTTGGTGTTGGTGTTGATGAACCAGAACCACCAGTATTAGAATCGTCTGAGCTACAACTCGTAGCTAAACCGGCTATACAAGCAGGCAATAAAACAGTTGCCGCTCCAAATCCTACTCTCGCAAAAAATTCTTTTCTAGTCATGATTATTTTATATTAGGTTGGTTAATATAATTACATACGCAAAAAAAATACTTATAGTTTTTTTAGAACTAACAAACAGAACTTGTATAAAGATGCAAAATATTTCAGGACTGTTTTAAAATTTCTACAGTAATCATAAAATGGATTAAATCTCCTTAATCTAAGATCTTGTTTTCATAAAATATTAAGCAATTCTTAAAAAATAGCGCTAAAAATTATGTATACTTTTGTATATAAAAATAATACTATGAATTTTCTGAAAAAGTCATCCCCTTTTTATTATTTATTACTCTTTTACATTGCTGTAAGCTTTGTTTTAAGGGTTATACTATTTTTTCATCCCATAACGCAAACATCATTTACTTGGACTGATACGCTGTCTTTATTTGTTTTTGGGTTCGTATCTGACTTTTTTATTTTTGTTTTACTTAGTGGCTTTTTATGGCTCTATCTTATTTTTATATCCAATTCTAAATATTTAAAACCGTACGGTTATATTATTTTTGGACTGTTGTTAACGCTATTACTTTATGTTTCATCTGGAAAAACTATACTCAATGAATATGGCAGTGCTTTGCCTGCTATTGCAATTGGTTTTGTGGCAATAAAAACACTTTTGTTTGGATTATTACTTTTTCTTCCAAAATACCGAAGTCAAATCAGGTTTTGGTTGTTCTCCTTTGTGATTTTTCTTTATGTGGTTTTAATTTTGCAAAATGGAATCAGTGAATACTTTTTCTGGAATGAATTTGGCGTGAAATACAATTTTATTGCAGTAAATTATTTGGTTTACACCAATGAAGTTATTGGGAATATTATGGAGTCTTATCCTGTAATTCAATTGTTTTCAGTACTCTTTATAATTGCTGGATTTGTAACATATCTAATTGTAAAAAAATCCAAAAACTATATTGAAAGTATTCCTGCCTTTGTGGAAAAAATAAAATTATCCGGAATTTATTTAGCTTTATTCGCCCTTTCTTTATTTGCAATCCCATTTTTTTCCACTAAAGAAAGCTCTCATAATGTTTTTGCGAATGAACTTCAAGCTAATGGTATTTACAAATTCTACCTGGCATTTATGCACAGTGAATTGGATTATTTTAAGTTTTACAAAACACTTCCCAGTAGCGAAGCATTTGCTCAATTAAAACAACAAATTCCGTCCATTTCGGGAGAAACAACTTGGAGACAAATAGAAAACGAAGCTGCCGAGAATCATAAAAATGTAGTGCTGATAACTATCGAAAGTTACAGCGCCGAGTTTATGAAAATGTATGGTGACGAAAAGAATATCACTCCATTTCTTGATAGTTTAGCAACCAAAAGCTTAGTTTTTACAAACCTTTATGCTGCAGGAAACAGAACGGTTCGCGGTCTTGAGGCCGTTACTTTATGTTTTCCTCCTACCGCAGGCGAAAGTGTTGTAAAACGTGAAGACAATAAAAATAAATTTTCGACAGGAAACATCTTTAAACAGAAAGGGTATAATGTAAAATTCATGTATGGAGGTGATTCATTTTTTGATAATATGAAAGACTTTTTCACCGGAAACGGATATGAAATTGTGGACAAAACAGCATTTAAACCAAATGAAATAACTTTTGCTAATATTTGGGGTGTCTGTGATGAAGATATGTACAACAAAGCAATCAAGATAATGAATAAGGAAAGTGTTACAAATAAGCCGTTCTTTAATCACATTATGACGGTAAGCAATCACAGACCTTTCACCTATCCAAATGGGAAAATTGACATTCCGGGAGATGTGAAATCTCGTGACGGCGGTGTAAAGTACACGGATTATGCGATGAAAAAATTCTTTGAAATGGCCAAAAAGCAGCCTTGGTTTGCCAATACCGTTTTTGTTATTCTTGCGGATCATTGCGCTTCCAGTGCAGGAAAAACAGAGCTTCCAGTGGAAAAATATAGAATTCCAGCAATGATTTATAGTCCTGGTTCAAAACCCCAAAAATATACAAACCTAATGTCGCAAATAGACATTATGCCTACTTTATTCGGGTTATTAAATTTTGATTACCAAAGTAAATTTTACGGTCAGGATGTTTTAAAATCAGATTACAAACCTCGCGCTTTGATTGCAACCTATCAGGATTTAGGATTAATAAAAGAGAATGTTTTAACGGTTATTTCTCCCAAACAAAAAGTAAAACAGTTTCAATTGACTTTGAAACCCAACCAAAAAGTAGCTCGTGATTTCCAAATTCATTACGATCAAATAGTGTTGAAAAAAGAAAGACCAGATTTAATAAACGAAACGATTTCATACTATCAAACAGCCTCGGATCTGTTGAAGAAAAAGAAATATCAAAAGATTAATTGACATAAAAAAACGGGTGAAATTAAAATCTCACCCGTTTTTTAATTGGAAATATAGGATTACTCTCTTTCGCTTGTCAAACCAAAAAGATTCCCTTTTTCAAAAGTTTTTAAATCCTTTTTTAACGTTTTGCTGTTGCGTTTTGTAAGTTCGGCAGCATCAAGATTACTTAAATCCGGTTTTCCTGCATTTACCCAAGCCGTGTACCAAAAACTTGCTGTTGCAGTAATGGCTTTTTTCATTTGCTTTTCAACCATTCCATTCAAATCCGTGTGTAATTTAGCTGCATATTCATCAGAATATAACATTCCACCGTATTTATTTTTGACAACATTTCCAGTAGCATCAGTTACATACATCTTGTTTTCAGCAGTTGCATTTCTTAGTTTTCTATCAGTTGCCAACAAAGGTTCCACTAAACTATGAGTGTCAAAAATGATATCCCAAGTTGCTTTATCTACATCCTCTAAGTATTTTCCTTGTGCAACATTCAATTTATAATCTTTAGCAAACAATTCCGGCAAACGACTTTCCCACAACGAATGAATTCCTTTTTGGTTGGTATTTTGTCCATCGTGATTGTCAGAAGTATGCAATGGCATGTGTGCATCTGCAATATAATGTCCTAAATCACCAGCAATGAATAATATTTCGTTTTTTCTTTTGTCCTTAAAAGCCTTGGTCAATTTGACCATCATATCTTGGATGTACCAAGGTAATATTCCGTTTTTAGTCAAAAACTTCTCATCGTATTTTAGCTTTGCTTCTTCCATTGTTTTAGGAAAAGTTTCTACAGCACCAAAATTCTCCATGTCAAAATAATGGCGAGGTGGCTCTCCTTTGTCATTCAAAACATTTCGTCTTAAATCCGGAACAGTAGATTCTTGTGTAATGAAATCAATATGATTGTAAAAAAAAGTCTGCAATGGTTTTGGAAGTGCCATTACCGCTGCTCTATTGATTCGTTCATGTCCAATAACTCCCCATGACAAGAGAAAAAAAGCAACTCCAAGAGTAGATAACGCAATAAGTGTAGGTCTGATTTTAAAATTTTTCATTAAATTTATTTTTTTGAAATGCAAATGTATTTCTTTAAATCGTTATTAGAAAAAATTGGCTTTAAGATTCTGTTAATTAAAAAAGAAAACTTACAAATATGTTTCGATAGTAAGGAAAAAGAGCCGTTTTCATGATTTACGTTTATCTACGCCATAGTTTTGTTACAGCAATTTTTAATGATACTTTCCGATTTGAATTTCATGTTATCAAACGAAAAACCTTTCATCATAAAACTATTTTAAATAAATAATCGAAATCAAAGTAGCGGTTGCAATGAAGCCCCAAAGTAAAATTCCTTGAGCCAGCGGTTTTAATCCCACTGATTTCAGAACAGTTCTATTCAATCCGGCTCCAATTAAAAACAAAGTTACCGTCAGACCTATTTTGGCAACTGAAACAAAATGCGGTCCTATGCTCTTCATTTGAGGCAGATACGTATTGGCAATCATGGCCAAAATAAACAGTCCAATAAAATATGGGATTTTTATTTTCCCCGATTTATTTTTGAAAATAAATGCTGTAATCAATGCTACAGGAATAATCCACAAAGCTCGGGCTAATTTTACTGTTGTGGCAATTTGTAATGCTTCGGGACCATATTTACTGGCTGCTCCCACCACAGAACTGGTATCATGAATGGCAATGGCGCACCATAATCCAAATTCTTTTTGTGATAAATCCAACCAATCACCCACCGCTGGAAATAAAAACAGCGCCACCGAATTCAGAATGAATATCACTCCCAAAGCAACAGAGGTTTGTTTTTCATTGGATTTGATTACTGGGGCAATCGCGGCTATGGCGCTTCCTCCGCAAATTGCAGTTCCGCATGAAATTAAATGAGAGGTTTTCTTCTCCGTTTTCAACCATTTCCCTAAAAAAGTTCCTAAAACTAAAGTGCTCACAATAGAAATAATCGTAAACAAAAAGCCTTCTTTACCAGCAGAAACTGCACTGTGGACATTCATTCCAAATCCTAAACCAACTACCGAAAACTGCAACAGATAATTAGTGGCTTTATGATTCAATTCTAAAAAAGGATGTCCAAAAAGGTTGGCTACAATCAATCCTAATACTAAAGCAATTGGCGGAGAAACAAAAATGGTAGTGCAAAACAATAGCAATGCAACAAAAATGAGTTGTTGCAATTTAGTGTTTACTTTAAAAAAAATAAAAGACTCTTTTTGAATAAGTTTTTGATGCGTTTCCAATGTAAAGTTGTTGAATTATTACTGTACAAAGGTGGATAGATAAATCTATTTATACCAATCGCAAATTATAATCTCCTATAACTTTAAATTATAATGATTCGAAATGTTCTGGATAAACAAATCGGATAACGAATCCGTTTTTCCTTGTAACGTAATAACGTAAAAGAAACGTTCTATAATAAGATCTTTAATATCTAAGATGGCCAATTCATTGTTTTGAAGTTCTTTTTTTATGGCATGAATCGATATAAAAGCCACACAATCAGAGTTCATTAAATAGGATTTTATGCTTTCGGTACTTCCTAATTGCATTTCGATTTTTAATTCTGATAATTTAATTTCAAATGGTTTTAAAGCATGTTCAATAACTTCAAGTGTTCCTGAACCTTGTTCCCGCATTAAAAAATGCATCCTTTTAAGATCTTCCTGGGTCACTTCATCACGACTTACTAACGGATTGGAACTCTTACAGACTAAAACCAATTTGTCCTTTAAAAACTCCGTATATTTAATAGACTTATTTTTTGATTGTCCTTCAACAATTCCTATTTCGATTTCCTGTTTTAATAAAGCATTTTCTATTTGTTCCGTATTTCCATTTAGTAAACTCACTTTTACATCTTGTAATTTTTGATGAAAACGAGCTAAAAGTGGTGGAATTATATACTGAGAAATTGTCGTACTGGCTCCTAATCGTAACAGTCCGGAACGTTGATTTATCAGCGTACTCATATCAAAATCTATTTCACGGTATATTTCAAAAATACTTTTGGTATGCTTCAGTAAGACTTCACCTGCAGCTGTCAGTGAGATTTTAGAACCGTTTCTGTCAAACAATTTGATTTTATATTGTTCCTCTAATTCTTGAATATGCTTTGAAATCGCAGGTTGCGTAATAAACAATTCAGTTGCAGCTTTTGTGAAACTCAACCGATTGGCAACGGTATAGAATACTTTTAGTCTAAAATCCATGATGTTTAATTGTATTTTATTACAGTAATCCGTTGTATTTTCGAACAAACCATTCGGTTGCCAACAAAATTGAAATTAAAACCAGTAACCAAATCCAATCAATCAAAGGTGTTTTGGTAACAATATTCTTTTGTATCGCCTTATATTCCTCATTTTTCAAAAGCGTTTTAATCAACATATCTACTTGGTCCGAAAAATACGCTTTCCCTTGTGTTTGCGTAGCCAATTGTGTCAATTTCTCCACATCTGGATTGACAAATTGCTTTTCGATATCAAAATCAAGAATTTCAAAACTACTGGAATACGTCGTTTTAGAATTCAATTCTTTTACCGTAAACGCGTAAGGTCCCGCTTTAAGCCCGTCAAGATTGACTTTATAGGAATTATTTCCTTTTAATAAATCGTAATTTTTTGTTTGTTTCGTTTTGGTATTCGTTACCGCAATAGTCAAACGTGCTTTTTCATCAAACTCATAATTCTTATTGAAATATTGCGCGGTTATTTCAATGGCTTCGCCGGAATTATAGAAACTTTCATGTTCTACCACTAATGATTTTTTAGAATTATTAGAAGCCAAAAATTGAATAATCTTATCCATGAAAACATCATATTTTTCAAATGATTGATTGTTGACATGTGTTTGCAAACGCCATTTCCAGCTGTTTTCTCCCAAGAGATAAGCGGCTCGCCTGCCTTGATTTTCTGTGAAAGCCAGTAAAGGTGAATTAGTCTCTATTACTCTAATTTTGGATGAAAGCAAAACGGACACCGCTCCTTTTGTAGTTACGGTTCCAAAAGCATTTTGCAAAGGCGGTAAATTTTCAAACCCAATATTATCAACCGCAAACAAATTAAACTGCGCATTAAAAACCGACAAATAATCTTCTTTTTGTCCGCTCATTTTAAAGTTCAAATTATCCTGTTGCTGATTCAGAAAATTAAAATCGGTGTTGTTACCAGTAATGATAAACGTATTGATTCCAGCACCTTTATTACTCTCAAAAATATTTTTAAATTCGGCTGTTGGCTGGTATAAAATCAAAACATTAAAATCTTGTAACGTCTTAATATCATTAGGCTTAACGATAGTTATTTTACGTTGTACATTTGATTCAATGGCTCTTTTTAGTGAGCCTAAATCAGGATGAGTTATAGCTGATACTATAGCAATATTTGTTTTTTGGTCAATAACTTCAACCGCAAAATTCTTGGTGTTATTATAGGTGTTTTTTTCTTTTTCTTTAGATGAAATAGTAGCTTTAAAAATCTGTAATCCTATTTTATCAGCTGGTAAAAGTATGCTTACAGTTGCCGTTTTTTTGGAAGGAGAAAAGGCAATCGATTGTTTGCTGAATATCGAATTTCCTTGTGAAATAATAAAATCGGCCGTTATGCTTTTAGTTCCTGAATACTGTAAAAAAGCTTCTACAGGAAATTTATTCTTATGAAAAGCATATTTATTAACATTCAGTTGATTGATTTTAAAATCTAAGAAAGTTGTTGTATCGCCAACGATTACAGGATATATTTTATTTGCAGTATCAAAACTAAAAACATAATCATTTCCCGAAGTTTGGTTTCCATCCGTAATTAAAACTGTTGGATAGATTGCATTTTTATAAATGCTTTTTAGATTTTTGGCAACAACATCAATATTAGTTTGAGTTCCTTTAAAATCAAATGTTTCAGTCGGTTCAAAATCATCTGAAAACTGATACGATTGCACATCGAATTTTTCTTGTAAATCTGAGTTTGATTGTATCTTTTTATACAATTCCAATGCTTTTTCATTGGCATTCAAAAAAGAAATAGAACTCGAATTATCAACAATTATCGGCAAAGGGGTTTTTACCGTTTCCAGCGTATTTTTGGTTAGTATTGGATTAATCAACAATAATAAAATTCCAAAAATGGATGAAAAACGCAAAAAAGCCAAAAACCAACCGACTTTCGATTTGTTTTTGGCTTTGTAGATATATTGAAAAAATGACAAACCGCCAGCTATTAATAAAGAAAGTAGTAGTAATAGAACGGTTGTTGTTGTCATTCTTTTTTTATTTTAAATGATGAATTTTAAACTTTAAATTTTCACATCATTTAAAATTCATCATTTATAATTTATAATTATTTTAGGTAAGCATTCCTCCACAAACATTCATAACCTGTCCAGTTACATACGCACTCATATCAGACGCGAAGAAAAGACATGCATTAGCAACGTCCTCAGTCGTTCCGCCACGTTTCAAAGGGATTCCGTCTCTCCATCCTTTTACAACATCTTCGTTTAATTTAGCCGTCATTTCTGTTTCGATGAATCCAGGAGCAATTACATTACAACGAATATTACGTGATCCTAATTCCAACGCCACTGATTTAGAAAAACCAATAACTCCCGCTTTTGAAGCAGCATAATTAGTTTGTCCTGCATTTCCTTTCACTCCTACAACTGAACTCATATTGATTATAGAACCAGAACGTTGTTTCAAGAAAGTACGTTGAATTGCTTTAGTCATATTAAAAACTGATTTCAAATTGACATCCATCACTTTGTCAAAATCTTCTTCGGACATACGCATCAAAAGGTTGTCTTTAGTTATCCCAGCGTTATTAATTAAAATATCAACCGTTCCAAATTCAGCCAAAACTGCATCTACAAAAGTTTGCGCTTCATTAAAATCGGCTGCGTTAGATTGATATCCTTTAGCTTTAATTCCTAAAGCGTTCAATTCATTTTCAAGAGCCAAAGCTGATTCCACTGACGAACTGTATGTAAATGCAACATTTGCACCATGTTTTGCAAAAACTTCTGCAATTCCTTTTCCAATTCCGCGACTTGCACCTGTAATTATGGCAACTTTTCCTTCTAGTAATTTCATATTCAAAAATTAGTTTAAATTTTATTTGAAGCTAATCCTGCTATCCGCTTCAATCTTTTATGAACACTAACGTTCACATAAAAGGATTTTCACTACTATCAGGGCTATCTTACACCCGTCAAATATATAATAATTCCCTTTTTAAAAAAAATTCAAAAGCAATTACAGTCAAAAATTCAATTCTTAAATTTTAAAGAATCGCTTTGTCCATTTGTCCCAAAACGAAATATAAATAGCCACCAATGTGAAAATTAGTAAAAATAAATGGTACCAAGCATTACTAATTAAGTCAAAGAAATCTAATTTTCCATTAGTGTAGCTCAATATAAGCAATACTTGAGCGCCATACGGTAAAACTCCTTGAATTATACACGAAAAAATATCCAGAATTGCAGCCGTTTTTCTAGGATTCAATTCATATTCATCATTAATTTCTTTGGCAATAGGTCCTGTAATTACAATAGAAACCGTGTTGTTCGCTATTGCTAAATTAGCAAAACCCACTAAAGCACCAATTCCCGCTTGAGCTGATTTTTTACTTTTAATTCTTTTTTTAATTTGAACTAATAAATACGTTATTCCACCCGCTTTATCTACCATAGCTGCTAAACCTCCAGTAAGCATTGATAATAAGAAAATATCAGTCATACTGGTAAAGCCTTCATATATCTTTTGAGTGAACTCCATTAACGTAAACGAACCACTAAAATAACCTATGATTCCTGCCAATAAAGTTCCAATAAGTAATGTTGAAAATACATTAACACCTACTACCGCCAATACTATTACTAATATATAAGGGACAATTGCAATCCAGGAAAAATCATTTTTTGCAATGGCAACAGTCACAATATCCGAGTTTAAACCAAGATAAAAGAAAACCATAATAGTCAAAATTGCAGCAGGAAAGGCAATAAATAAGTTAATCTTAAACTTGTCCTTTAGATCACATCCCAATGACTGCGTTGCTGCGATAGTAGTATCAGAAATCATCGAAAGATTATCTCCTAACATAGAGCCACCTAATAAAGCGCCTGAAATTAAAGGTAATGAAGCACCGCTTTTATCAGCTAAAGCGACAGCTATCGGGCCAATAGCTACAATTGCACCCACTGATGTTCCTGTAGCAGTTGATAAAAAAGAAGCAATCAAGAAAATTCCTAAAGGAAAATAAGCAACATCAATAGTATTTATTCCAAGATTCACGACAGCATCAACTCCACCCATCGCTTTACTTACTACTGCGAAGGCTCCTGCTAGCAAATAAATTAAACACATGGTCATGATTTTACTTTCACCACATCCTGCAAACAATGTAGCAACTTTTTCATCAGTAGTGGATTTGAAAAGTAAAAAGGCTGCTATGATACCAACTACAACTGCCACTGGCGATGGAAAAGCATAAAAATCATTCAGAACAATTCCTGCTCCTAAAAAAGTAAAAATAAAAACCAATAAAGGAATCAAGGCAAAGGCATTTCCTTTTTCTTTTGAAAATAAAGTCATAAAAATAATTTAAAATTAAAAATTATGACGAAAAACAAAGCTAAATATGGGAATGTAAACAACATTTTTTCCAAAGGATTTGGCTTATCGTTTTAGCACCTTGCTTGTTGTTGCAGGTTGCTATCCTATTGAAGGATTCGTGATAACGGGTGCAAAAGTAATTAATTATTTATGAAATTAGCCTAATTTTATTCCAAAAAAAGATAATTCAAAAAAAAGCGCCACATGAAAATGTAGCGCGATTATAATTAAGATGTTGAAAGGCAGACTTTAAATAATTAAAAAGCTACATTCCATTTTGGCAGTCTTCCATTTTCGTCAAGGAAGTTTTGTAAAACTTGTCCTTCTACAAATGTTGGAATCACTTTAGTTTTATCGTTGAATGTCTCATACCAAACCACTTCTAGTGTACTGATATCTTCGATTTTCATTTGTGCAGGCCAAGAATATTTTCTTCCAGTTTTAGCAAATTGGTGTCCTTCAACAATTTTGTCTTTTAAACCACCATTTTTAATTTTCAAAGTTCCGTTGTTTTGAACAGTTCCTGTAGAACCAACCATAATTAACTCTTTTTCATCTCCTACTGAATACACTAAAAATACTCCAGATCCTTCTGATGCATTGCAAACTTCTGCTAAACTATCTTCTGTAGTAAATGAAAACTGATTGCTAACTTTGAATTTTTTTAACTCTTTGTACATATTATTTTATTTTTATTTGAACTGGCTTCGACAAAAAAATACCCCACAAAATCGTGAGGTCCATTAGAAACCAATCGTTTATGTTTGTTCTTATTAGGATTACATCTTAAAAACAGATGCATTTAATAAAGTGCAAAGATATTTCTTTAATTCAATTTATAATAAAAAAGCCCCACAAATTGTGAGGCTTTTAAAATATTTAATTAGAGTTTAGATTAACCTAAAACTTCTTTTACTTTTTTACCAATTTCAGCTGGAGAATCTACCACGTGAATTCCACATTCTCTCATGATTTGTTTTTTAGCTTCAGCAGTATCGTCAGATCCACCAACGATAGCACCTGCATGTCCCATTGTACGTCCCGGAGGAGCAGTAACTCCTGCAATGAAACCTACAACTGGCTTACGGTTACCATCCGCTTTGATCCAATGAGCAGCATCAGCTTCTAATTGTCCACCTATTTCACCTATCATTACGATACATTCTGTTTCTGGGTCATTCATCAATAATTCAACTGCTTCTTTTGTAGTTGTTCCAATGATTGGGTCTCCACCAATACCAATTGCAGTAGTGATTCCTAATCCTTGTTTTACTACTTGGTCAGCTGCTTCGTACGTTAATGTTCCAGATTTAGAAACAATACCAACAGTTCCTTTTTTGAAAACAAAACCTGGCATAATACCAACTTTAGCTTCACCCGGAGTAATTACACCTGGACAGTTAGGACCTATTAATCTAGAATTTCTTTCTTTAACATAACTATTTGCTTTTATCATGTCAGCAACAGGAATTCCTTCAGTAATTGCAATAATTACTTTAATTCCAGCATCTGCAGCTTCCATAATTGCATCAGCAGCAAAAGCCGGCGGAACAAAAATGATAGTTGTATCAGCTCCTGCTTGTTCTACAGCATCTTTTACAGTATTGAAAACTGGTCTGTCTAAGTGAGTAGTTCCCCCTTTTCCTGGAGTTACACCACCAACAACGTTAGTACCGTACTCAATCATTTGAGAAGCATGGAAAGTTCCTTCGCTTCCTGTAAAACCTTGAACAATTATTTTGGAATCTTTATTAACTAAAACACTCATGATATATTTTTTATGTAGTTTTTAAAATTGTTATGCAAAAGTATAAAATAGTAATCAGTAATCAGTATTCAGTATTCAGTTTTTTGACACTAAATTATGATAATTGACTCATTTGATACCCTCGAAATAGTTTATTGTCTTTTATTTGCCAAATAACCATAAAATGCGCCAATAACATTTCTTCTCTAGGATTCTCAATCGTTTTCACAAAATGAGAATAACGCACCGAAATGGTATCATTTTCACTTACAATATGGCTAATTCTAACCTTTGAACGAACGTAGGCTTTACTCAAATCATTAGACAGACTCAATAAAGAATTATAATCCAATTGAACCAATCCCTTACTGCTGTTCCATTCAACAATAACTTCAGGATGCAAAAAATCTTTTATGACTTCGCTGTCAATAAGAGCATCTGATTTGTAAAATTTCTGAACGATTTCTTTAGCAGACATATTACTTTAGTTTATTAAGAATTTCTGGTATCTTCTTGATATTAGCCAGTTGTTTCAATTTTTCTCTTGATTCTTCTATTGGTGTACCAAAATAAGACTTTCCTCCTTCAACTGATTTTGTAACTCCGGTTTGACCAAGAATAACTGCCTTCGCTCCTATTGTGATTCCGCTTGTGGTTCCTACTTGTCCCCAAATAGTAACTTCGTCTTCAATAATGACACAACCCGCAATTCCGGTTTGTGAAGCAATTAAACATTTTTTGCCAATAACGGTATCATGGCCAACATGTACTTGATTGTCAATTTTTGTGCCTTCGCCAATAGTTGTATCGCCAGTCACACCTTTGTCAATTGTACAAAGCGCTCCTATTCCCACATTATCTTTGATGACTACTCTTCCACCGGAAAGTAATTGATCATATCCTTCAGGACGTTTTTTATAATAAAACGCATCAGCACCAAGAACAGTTCCTGCATGAATCATTACATTATCGCCTATTACGGTATAATCATAAATGGAAACATTAGAATGAATCAAACAATTCTTTCCAATAACAACATGATTTCCAACAAACGTATTAGGCTGTATTACAGTTCCTTCTCCTATTGAAGCTGAAGCAGCTATAGAAACATTCGAAAACTGAAATGGCTTGAAATAGTTTGTTAATTTATTAAAATCCCTAAAAGGATCTTCAGAAATCAACAATGCTTTTCCATCTGGACAAGCTACATTTTTATTGATTAAAACAACAGTCGCTGCAGAGTTTAATGCCTTGTCATAATACTTAGGATGATCCACAAAAACAATATCTCCAGATTCAACAACATGTATTTCATTCATTCCAGTCACTGGAAAATCTTTATCACCAACATATTCACAGCCGATGATATTTGCAATTGCTTCTAAAGAGTAAACTTTTTGGAATTTCATTTATTTAGTATTCAGTGTTCAGCAATCAGTGTCCAGTATATCTGATTACTGAACACTGATTACTGTAAACTATTCTTTAACTCGTTCCATGTAAGAACCTGATGCAGTATCAATTTTAATTTTATCTCCTTCATTAATAAACAAAGGGACATTTACAGATGCACCCGTTTCAACAGTTGCTGATTTTGTTGCATTTGTAGCAGTATTTCCTTTAATTCCTGGCTCAGCGTATGTCACTTCAAGAATAACTGAAGCTGGCATATCTACTGAAAGCGGTAAATCAGTCTCAGTATTGATGCTTACCATTACATTTTCTCCTTCTTTCAATAAATCTGGTGAGTCTAAAATGTTTTTGTTTAAAGTAATTTGTTCGAAAGTCTCTGTATTCATAAAATGAAATTGATCACCTTCTGGGTACAAAAACTGGAATTTATGGTTTTCTACTCTAACTTCTTCAATTTTATGACCCGCAGAAAAAGTGTTATCCAAAACTTTCCCGTTAGTTAAACTTCTAAGTTTAGTTCTAACAAAAGCAGGACCTTTTCCTGGTTTTACATGAAGAAATTCAATGATTTTGTAAATATCGTTGTTGTATTTAATACACAATCCGTTTTTAATATCTGATGTAGATGCCATTATTTTTTTATTTTTATTACTATTTTTATTTTTTGGTAACTAAAAACTACTTTTTTTAGTAGTTTCCAGAATATCCTTTCATTACTCCTCTTGATGAATTTCGAATAAAATCAATGATTTCATCTCTTTCCGGTGTCGCTTCCATCTCTGCTTCAATAATACCCAAAGCTTGAGTTGTATTGTAATTTTTTTGGTATAGAATTCTATAAATATCTTGAATTTCTCTGATTTTTTCAGTTGTAAAACCGCGTCTTCTCAATCCAACAGAGTTAATTCCAACATACGACAACGGTTCTTTTGCTGCTTTTGTATAAGGAGGAACATCTTTTCTTACCAAAGATCCACCTGATATCATGGCATGATCACCAATTTGAATAAATTGATGTATTGCTGCCAATCCACCGATAACCGCAAATTTACCTACAGTAACGTGACCTGCCAAAGCTACTCCATTTACAATAATTGCATTATCGCCAATATGACAATCATGAGCAATGTGTGCAGTTGCCATTACCAAACAATTATTCCCTAAAGTAGTTTGTCCGGATGCAATTGTTCCTCTATTGATAGTTACACATTCTCTGATGGTACAATTGTCTCCAATTATTGCTAAAGAATCTTCTCCACCAAATTTTAAATCCTGTGGAACTGCCGAAATAACTGCACCAGGGAATATATTACAATTTTTTCCAATTCTTGCGCCTTCCATTATGGTAACATTCGAACCAATCCAAGTTCCGTCCCCAATAACTACATTATTGTGAATGGTTGTAAATGGTTCAATGACAACATTTTTGGCGATTTTGGCGCCTGGATGAACATAGGCTAGTGGTTGATTCATATTCTTTGTTTAATCGTTTAACTGTTTAATCGATTAACCGAATACACGATTAACCAAATCAACAAAAAAATTACTGTTTCTTAGCAATTTGTGCCATTAATTCTGCTTCAGCAACTAGTTTTCCATTTGCGTAAGCGTTTGCTTGCATGTGACAAATCCCTCTTCTGATAGGTGTAATTAAATCACACTTAAAAATTAAGGTATCACCAGGCAATACTTTATGTTTGAATTTAACATTATCTATTTTCATAAAATAAGTCAAATAATTTTCAGGATCCGGAACAGTGCTTAAAACTAGAATTCCACCCGTTTGTGCCATTGCTTCAACAATTAAAACACCCGGCATTACTGGAGCTTCAGGAAAATGTCCCACAAAAAAATTCTCATTCATTGTAACATTTTTCATCCCCACAACATGGGTTTCAGACATTTCAATGATTCTGTCAATCAATAAAAACGGTGGTCTATGAGGTAGAACAGCCATAATTTTATGAATGTCCATTAATGGTTCCTGATGTAAATCATAAACAGGAACATAATTCCTTTGTTCGATTTTTATGATTTTTGCCATTTTTTTGGCAAACTGTGTATTTACAAAATGTCCTGGTTTATTAGCAATTACTTTACCTTGAATTCTTGTTCCAATCAAAGCTAAATCACCTACTACATCAAGTAATTTGTGTCTTGCCGCTTCATTGGGATAATGCAAAGTAAGATTGTCTAAAATTCCATTTGGTTTAACTGTAATTTCGTCTTTTCCAAAAGCAACTTTTAAATTTTCCATTGTAGCTGCTGATATTTCTTTATCTACGTATACAATAGCATTATTTAAATCGCCACCTTTTATCAAACCATTTTCTAACAATGATTCTAATTCATGTAAAAAACTAAAGGTTCTAGACTCCGATATTTCCGTTTTAAAATCTGAGATGCTTTTCATTGTAGCATTTTGAGTACCAAGTATTTTAGTACCAAAATCTACCATTGCAGTAACTGAATAATGATCGTTTGGCATTACCAATATTTCACTTCCAGAAGCTTCATCTGTAAAAGAAATTACTTCTTTTACTACATATACATTTCTTTTAGCGTTTTGTTCTTCAATTTCTGCTTTTTCAAGCGCTTCAACAAAATATTTTGAAGAACCATCCATAATAGGAAGTTCAGAAGCATTCAATTCGATGATTACATTATCTAAATCGCAACCAATTAGTGCTGCTAAAACATGTTCAGGTGTCTGAATTTTTACGCCTAATTTTTCTAAATTGGTTCCTCTTTGCGTGTTTACAACATAATTAGCATCTGCTTCAATAATAGGTTGTCCTTCCAGATCTACTCGAACAAAAGTAAAACCATTATTTACTGGAGCAGGTTTAAAAGTCATTTTTACTTCTTTTCCTGTGTGTAATCCAACTCCAGTTAGCGAAATTTCTGTTTTGATGGTCTTCTGTTTAACCATTGTTTCCATTTTTTTGGTTTAATATTTGTTTTTTTAATTCTTCTATTTCTGCAACAATTTTAGGCAAATTCTTAAAATGAACATATGATTTACTAAAATCATTGTATCCAAATGTAGGGCTTCCTTGCAAGATTTCATCATCTTTTATATTACGTCCCACACCTGATTGCGCTTGGATTCGAACATTATTACCAATGGTTAAATGTCCAGAGATTCCAACTTGTCCGCCAATCATTCCACTTTTTCCAATTTTTGTAGAACCAGCAACTCCTGTTTGAGCAGCAATTACGGTGTTTTCACCAATTTCTACATTATGGGCAATCTGAATTTGATTGTCAAGCTTTACTCCTTTTCTAATAATTGTTGACCCCATTGTAGCTCTGTCTATTGTAGTACATGAGCCTATATCTACATTATCTTCAATAATTACATTACCTATCTGCGGAATCTTAGTGTAGGTTCCGTCTGGATTGGGAGCAAAACCAAAACCATCAGCGCCTATTATAGCACCGGAATGAATGGTACAATTATTCCCAATTACAGTCTCCGAATATATTTTTGCGCCAGCGAACAATATTACATTATCCCCTATTACCACATTATCCCCCACGAAACAATTAGGATATATTTTTACATTTTCACCCAAAACTACATTCTCACCCACATAACTAAAGCTACCAAGATATAACTTATCTCCGTATTTTACACTTTCTGAAAGGAAAGAAGGTTGCTCAATTCCATTTTTATTCAATTTCACCTGATTGTAAAACTCTAATAATTTAGAAAATGCGGCATACGCATCTTCCACTTTTATTAGTGTAGTGGTTAAAGGTGATTCAGGCACAAAAGTGTCATTAACAATTGTTACTGAGGCTTTTGTAGAATATATATAATTAAGATATTTAGGATTTGATAAAAAAGTTAGCGATCCCTCACTACCTTCTTCGATTTTTGACAATCTAAAAACTTCCGCCATGGGATTCCCAACAACTTCACCTTCTAAAATCCCCGCTATTTGTTCTGCTGTAAATTTCATTGCGACAAAAATATAAAAAAATAGATTTTAAATGACCTTTTTATAGCAGTTGTTTTGGGAAACAGATATAATATTTAGTCACTAATTTAGATAACGATTTTAAATTCAGCTGGTCAGAAGATTCTATAACGTCCTCAATTGTGCTGTCTTTTTTCAAAATTCGTATCGGTTCGGCTTCTTTACTATACGCTTGATTTTTTATTTTGCCTTTAAAAATAAAATAATTGGTTTCTAATAATGAAATATTATTTTCCAATGCAAAACGCTCCTTTAGTGGATGCAATTCTTCAATCGCTACTTTTTCACTAGTTAGTTTTATTTTTAATAAATCCCGATTGACAATCATTTTGCTTAAAGATGATAATATAAAATCATCTTGTTTTTGCCAAGCTTTTAATGCGCCAATAATATCAAAATCATCTAATTGAGCAAATAAATCCAAGGTTTCAGCATCAAAAGTATCTATGGTTACTTTGTTTTGCATAAAAAACAATAAAGGCTCGCTGCATGGTAATTGCACTCCTTTTAAAGTCAATTCTTTGGCGCGTTTTAAGATTTTCATCAAAATTAACTCTGCTACCAAACTGGTTTTGTGTAAATACGCCTGCCAATACATCAATCGTCTGGACATCAAAAATTTCTCTACAGAGTAAATTCCTTTTTCTTCAATTACCAAATAATCGTCCACGACATTCATCATTTGAATCAATCGTTCCGAGTTGACATTTCCTTCTGCCACTCCAGAATAAAAGCTATCGCGTTTCAAATAATCCATTCGATCCATGTCCAATTGACTGGAAATCAACTGTAACATAAATTTTCTGTTGTATTCCCCTTTAAAAACCTGAATTGCCAAACTTAACTGACCGTTAAATTCTACATTCAATTGGTTCATAAATAGCAAAGAGATTTCTTCGTGATGTACATCTTCAACAATGCTTTTTTCCATAGCATGTGAAAACGGTCCGTGACCTATATCATGCAACAAAATAGCAATATATAATGCGTTTTCTTCTTCGGGAGATATTAAAACGCCTTTAAAACGCAATACATCTACCGCTTTTTGCATCAAATGCATACAACCTAAAGCATGATGAAAACGGGTGTGATTTGCGCCAGGATATACTAAATACGATAATCCCATTTGAGAAATTCGACGCAAACGTTGAAAATAAGGATGCTGAACTAAATCGTAGATTAAGGCATTTGGAATGGTAATAAACCCATAAATGGGATCATTGAATATTTTAAGCTTATTGATTTGACTCACTATTAAGTTTGTTTTTAAGGTCAACAAATATAAGTAAATTAGATTTCAAAACAGAGTTGTTCCTAATTGTGATTTGGAGCCAAAAAAAACGGAGCGTTTGAAGCGCTCCGTTAGTATAATTTTTTAAAGTTTTCTAATCCAAATATTTCTGAATTGATTTTTAGAATCATGATCTTGAAGCGAAATAACATCATCACCATGAGATGAAGGATAATTATGCAAACCAATATAAAGAGTCAACCCATTTATTGTAGTGTTATTTTGTACCAAAACACCATTCAAAAATACGGTAATTCTCGCCGGAGCATCAATCTTGCCATCAGCTTTGAATCTTGGTGCAGTGTAGATTACATCATAAATATTCCATTCCAATGGCGTTTTTACAGCGTTTACCAATGGTGGATGGTCTTTATAAATACTTCCGGCTTGACCATTATTGTATGTTCTGTTATTGTAGGAATCCAATATTTGCAATTCGTATCTGTTTTGGAAAAAGACACCACTATTTCCTCTAGCCTGTCCTCCATCTAAAACAACATCCGGTGCGCTCCACTCCAAGTGCAACTGGCAATCACCAAAAGCCATTTTAGTTTGAATCGCTCCAGAACCCGGAACAACTTCCATATAATCTTTGTCAACAATTTTCCATCCAGCAGGTTTGCTTGCATCTTTTTGACTTACCCATTGGTCTAAGTTTTTACCGTCAAATAAAATAATCGCATCCGAAGGCGCACTTCCAAGAGTTTTAGCTGGCGTTATTACTTTTACTTCCGGTTCCCAAATTTCCGTCATTTCGGGTTTCATTGGCATTGGGGAAACCTCAGGTGGAGTATTCACATATTTGTGTTGCGCCATAGCTGCCGTTGCAGAAAATAAGGCAATCATTAAAAAAGAGTTCTTGAAGTTTTTAGATTTCATAGTTAAATTCATTTGGTTTAAAAAAATATAAATATAGCATAATTGTTCTCTTTTCAATATTAAGCATTTTTTTTTCACGAACTAACTTTTAATTTAAATATAACTAATTGATGGTTAAACTTTAGATTTTTATTCCAAAGGCTGACAATTCCAAAGAAATCGTTTTCTTAAAAAATTAACATAATTTTAAGTTCGTTTAGTTCGGTAAATTACGAACTAACTTTAATTTTGCAAAAAAAATCATGGCTGCAATACAAAAAGAGAGAGAAGAACTTATCGAGATGTTCGGAATTCATTTTGAGTTATTATACAATTTACCGCCACTAGGTTCCAGAATTTTAGGATTACTAATAATTGATGGTTGCAAAACCGGGTTAACATTTGAAGAGATAGTAGAAAAACTTGGGGCCAGTAAAAGCTCTATTTCAACCAACTTGAATCTGCTTCTAAAAATGGATAAAATAAATTACTACACTTTATGTGGTGATCGAAAAAAATATTTTAAGCCTTCCCAATTCAGTGAAAGATTAACAAATTATATCAAAATCCTGGATTTTGAAAAAAAGATAATAGACAAATTAATCTCTTACAGAGAGCAAACTATTTCGTGTACTGAAGAACGATGCAATATGGAAAATGTCAAGGCCTACAAGGCACACGTTTGCGAAGTAGAGGAACTTTTAATTAAGACAATCGAAAAATTCAAAGAAATAGAAAGAAATAACAGTTAAAATAATAATTAATCAATTTTAGAAAATAGTCCCGTATGAAAAAGAAATATTTTATAAGTGCAATTTTGTTATCAATAAGCTTGCTCTCCTGTAAAAAAGAAACCGCTCCAACAGCTCCTCCTGTAATGCCCTATAAAGTTGTCGAAATAGGAACATCTAATACCACTTTATTAGCTGAATATCCTGCTAGTTTAGAAGGTGTTACAGATATTGACATTCGCGCAAAAGTAGATGGATATATTGAAAAAATATATGTCCAAGAAGGTCAAGAAGTTAAAAAAGGTCAATTGCTTTTTAAATTAGAGACACAAACGGCAACCCAAGAAGCTGGAGCTGCAAAAGCAAAAGTTGCTGCTGCTCAAGTGGAAGTAAATCGTTTAATCCCTTTGGTAGAAAGAAAAATAATCAGTGATGTTCAATTAGAAACTGCAAAAGCAAATTTAGCTAGCGCTAAAAGTACTTATCAAAGTATCGTTGCCAGAATTAATTATGCTACCATAAAAAGTCCGGTTAATGGAATTGTGGGAACTTTACCTTTAAGACTGGGAAGTTATGTCAGCAGTCAAACAGTCGAGCCTTTAACTCGCATTTCAGATGTGAGTACCATTTATGCCTATTTTTCAGTAAATGAAAAAGAACAATTGGACATCATGATGCATGCTCAAGGAAAGTCTTTTCAAGAAAAAATAAACAAAATGAAAGCTGTAAACTTAGTTTTGAGCAATGGTATGCAATATGAACAAAAGGGTAAAATTGAAACCTTTAGCGGACAAGCCAATGCAGCAACAGGTTCCTTTAATGTAAGGGCAAGTTTTCCAAACGGGAATAAATTATTGCGTTCTGGAGGAAGTGGAACTATTCAAATCCCAACAGATTTAGAAGATGTTATTATTATCCCACAAAATGCTTCATTAGAATTACAAGACAAGCGTGTGGCACTTGTTGTGGATAAAGATAACAAAGTGAAAGCTGTTCCAATTGAAGTGCGTGCAATTCCTGGAGGCAAATTTTTTGTAGTTGATAGCGGATTAAATATTAACGATAAAATACTTATTGAAGGAGTTGGGATTGTAACTGAAGGAACCCTTATTAAACCTGAAGTAGTTGATTTTAATACGATAATCAATCCAACAAAAAAATAATTGACAAACTAACTATTGAATAAATAACAAAATATGTTTTCAAAATTCATTGACAGACCGGTATTGTCAACGGTGGTATCTATTATCATCGTAATTTTGGGAGTTTTAGGATTAACCTCACTTCCAGTATCTCAATATCCAGAAATAGCGCCACCTACGGTAACTGTATCAGCAAATTATCAAGGAGCAAGTGCCGAAGTTGTAATGAACTCGGTAGTAATTCCATTAGAAGAACAAATCAACGGTGTTGAAGACATGACTTATATGACTTCTACATCAAATAATGATGGTTCTGCTTCCATTAATATATACTTTAAATTAGGTACAAATCCTGATTTAGCAGCTGTGAATGTACAAAATCGTGTATCACGTGCTACACCTTTATTGCCTCAAGAAGTTACAAGAGCCGGTGTTACAACTTCAAAGAGACAAAGTGATAATATTTTGATTTTATCACTGTACAGTGAAAACCCTGATTATGACGATGTTTTTCTTCAAAATTATGCTAACATCAATATTTTACCAAAAATAAAACGTGTAGCCGGAGTTGGAGAAGCAATGATTTTTGGTCAAAAAGACTACTCTATGCGTATTTGGCTTAAGCCAGATGTAATGGGAGCTTATGGACTGGTTCCTTCGGATATTACAACGTTATTAGCTGAGCAAAATATTGAAGCAGCTCCGGGTCAATTGGGTGAAAGTGGCGACCAATCGTTTCAATATACATTAAAATACAAAGGGCGTTTACAAAATGCAAAAGAGTTTGAAGAAATTATTGTTCGTTCAACCGAAAATGGAGAAATCCTTAAGCTAGGTGATGTTGCAAAAATTGAATTGGGAGCTGTAAATTATGCCAGTAATGCCTATACAAACGGGAACAAATCTATTGCAATTGCTATTGCACAAACTGCAGGATCTAATGCACAAGAAGTAATTGAAGGATCCTTAAAAGTATTGGATCAAGCAGAAGTAAATTTCCCTAAAGGGGTAAAATACGCGACATTAATTAATGCAAATGACTTCTTAGATGAATCTATCACAAAAGTGATTCATACCTTAATAGAAGCCTTTTTATTAGTATTTATTGTAGTTTTTATCTTCTTACAAGATTGGAGATCAACTCTTATACCTGCAATTTCTGTACCTGTGGCTATTGTGGGAACTTTCTTTTTCCTAAGTCTATTTGGCTTTACCATTAACTTATTAACGCTTTTTGCCTTAGTACTTGCCGTCGGAATTGTGGTTGATGATGCGATTGTAGTGGTCGAAGCCGTCCATGCCAAAATGGAAGCTGGAGAACACGATCCAAAAAAAGCGGCTCACAGTGCCATGCAAGATATAAGTAGTGCTATTATTTCCATTACACTTGTTATGTCGGCGGTATTTATTCCTGTATCATTTATCAGTGGTTCTGCAGGAGTTTTCTACAAACAGTTTGGATTAACTTTAGCCGTTTCAATTGTATTATCAGCTATTAACGCCTTAACGCTTTCTCCTGCATTATGTGCTATTTTCTTAAAAGAACACGATAAAAGTTCCAAGAAAAAGGGTTTTATGGAGCGTTTTTACACTGCATTTAATGCTGGATTTGAAACAACAACCGCCAAATACAAAAGATCAGTTGAGTTTTTTATAAAACGCAAATGGTTAGCCTTTTTAGGAATTGCGGTTTTTGCAGGGATTTTTATCTTGTTATTAAATATTACACCAAAGGCATTTGTTCCTGGTGAAGATACAGGTGCCATTCTTTCGGATGTTTCACTTCCACCCGGAACTTCATTAGAAAGAACAGAGGAAGTATTGTTGCAAATTGAAAATAAAGTAAAAGACATTCCTGAAATAAAAGAAGTGCTTCGTATTTCAGGTCGTAGTTTGATAAGTGGTACTGGTAGTAACTACGGAATGGTCATTGTAAAATTGAAAACCTGGGCAGAACGTAAAGATGCCAATCAGGAAATAACAGCTGTTGTAGCTGAATTATTTAAGCGTACAGCTGCAATTAAAGATGCGAAAGTACTTTATTTTGCTCGTCCTACTCTTGTTGGTTTTGGTTTCACCAATGGTTTTGAATTTCAATTGCAAGATCAAAAAGGAGGTTCTATCCAAGAGTTAAGTGAAGTAAATAATAAATTTTTGGCCGCTTTAAACAGCCGTCCCGAAATCAAATATGCTGCTACTTCTTTTTCTCCAAATTACCCGCAATACCGAATTGATTTGAATGTTGCTGCCATAAAAAAATCAGGGTTAACAGTAACTGATATTTTAGGAACCATGCAAGGCTATTATGGTGGAGTTTATGCCTCGAATTTTAACAAATTTGGAAAACAATATCGAGTAGTTTACCAATCTGATCCAGAGTTTAGAAGTAATCCTGAATCATTAAATAAAGTATTGGTTAGAAATAATACCGGTCAGATGGCTCCTATTTCACAATTTGTGACTTTAGTAAAAGTATTTGGCCCACAGGCAATTGAACGTTTCAATTTATTTACATCGGTAAAAATCACTGGTGCACCAAATGAAGGTTTCAGTTCTGGTGATGCGATTAAAGCCGTTGAAGAAGTGGCAAGTCAAAGCTTACCTGTTGGATATGGTTACGAGTATTCAGGAATGACTCGTGAGGAAATTAGTGCAGGTGGTCAGACATTGTATATTTTCTTATTGTGCTTGGTTTTTGTATATTTCTTGTTAGCTGCTCAATATGAAAGTTATATGTTGCCTTTTGCCGTATTAATTTCATTGCCTATTGGTTTAGCGGGAGCTTATCTATTTGCTTATTTATTCAATGTGAGTAACAACATTTACTTACAAATAACACTTATTATGCTTATCGGATTGCTTGCTAAAAATGCCATTTTGATAGTCGAGTTTTCTGTAGATTCCAGGAAAAAAGGAATGAGTATTACGCAAGCTGCTATTCATGGTGCTGTTGCCCGTTTACGTCCTATTTTGATGACATCATTTGCATTTATCTTCGGATTATTGCCTTTAATGTTAGCCAAAGGAGCTGGAGCTGTTGGAAACAATGCTATTGGAACTGGAGCAATTGGCGGAATGTTAATCGGAACCATTTTTGGGGTATTTGTTATTCCGGTATTGTTTATCGTTTTCCAAACCCTACAGGAAAAAATTTCTACAAAACCACTTCCTGTAGAAAATCAGGAATCAGATGTTACACTTTTAGATGAAAAAAATGAAAAATAATATATACAGAATCACACTCTTGGGAGTTACAGCAATACTGATGCAGTCTTGCTTTGTTGCCAAAGATTACAAACGACCGGAATTAAAAACGGAAAATTTGTATCGAAATGAAGTGGTTTCCACCGACACCATTTCACTTGCGAATGTAGCTTGGAACAATGTTTTCACAGATCCGATTTTGCAGGGATACATCAAAAAAGGATTAGAAAACAACCTTGATATCAAAATTGCCATGCAAAATATTGCAGCGGCAGAAGCAACCATGAAACAAGGAAAAGCGGGATACTTCCCTACTCTTTCTGCAGGTGCCGATTGGACGCATCAAGAACTTTCTAAGAACAGTCAGTTTGGAGCATTGCTGCAAGACAGAAGTACCGATCAATATCAATTTACAGGAAGTCTTTCTTGGGAAGCTGATATTTGGGGAAAAATAAGAAGTAATAAGCGTGCTGTAAATGCTGCTTATCTACAAACAACAGCTGCCAATCAAGCCGTGAAAACGCAATTGATTGCTAACATTGCAGCTACGTATTATCAATTGCTTTCGGTTGATGCACAAATAAAATTAGCAGAGAAAACATTGGTTAACAGAAACCAAAGTGTTGAAACTATTGTTGCATTAAAAAAAGCAGGAAATGTAACAGAAGTTGGCGTGAAGCAAACTGAAGCACAAAAATATGCTACTGAAATTATCATTGCCGATTTAAAAAACAGCATTATCATTCTTGAAAATACCATTAGTATTCTTATGGGTGAAGGTTCCGCTAAAATCGAAAGAAGCACATTTGAGTCACAATCCATACAACCAACGATTACACTTGGCGTTCCTGCGACATTGTTGAGAAACAGACCTGACGTGATTGCAGCTGAATACAACTTGATTTCAAATTTTGAACAGACTAATGTTGCCAAAAGTAATTTTTATCCAACATTAAAACTTACTGCAACAGGCGGACTTCAGAGTATTGATTTAAAAGAATGGTTTAGTGCCAATTCGATTTTTGCAAATGTAGTTACGGGATTAACGCAACCTATTTTCAATCAAAGACAAATTAAAACGAGGTTCGAAATTGCAAAAGCCAATCAGGAAAAAGCCTATCTTCAGTTTGAGCAGTCGTTATTAACTGCTGGAAAAGAAGTTTCGGATGCATTGGCACAATACAATAATGAAACATATAAACTCACCGTTAGAGAAAAACAAGTCGATGCCTTGAACAAAGCCACTGATTATTCGGATGAATTGTTGACGTACGGTTTAGCCAATTATTTAGAAGTTTTGACTGTAAAAGACAATGCTTTGAATGCGGAACTAAGTTTGATAGACAATAAATTCCAACAATATAAAGCAATAATTCAATTGTACAGAGCCCTTGGTGGTGGCTGGCAATAATGAGATTGCTTGACTAATTATTATTGATTCCTGTTTGTTTCAAAACCACTGCTTTTTGTACCGGCAGTGGTTTTGTCATTTATACCATTTGTCTTTTTGATAATTGATTTCGAAAATTATTTCAGTTGGATTGGAATCCAAATTTCCTCTTCGGAACTGGGATCGTTATTCTTGTATTTTTCCCCTAATAATTCAAAATGGAATCTGTCATCCAAAACGTATCCAGAGTTGGGCAACCAGCTTCCAAAAATATACTGAAATGTGTTTGAAGCGGTCGATACATCTCCTTTGTGAAAAAAAACCGCATACAATCCTCCAGCCAAAGTAATCGGTTCCATGGCTTCTGGAATTTCATTAAAATCAGTTACAGCAACGGCTGCCCATTTTTCGAATTCAGTATTGGGGTTAAAAGTATTAAAATACGACGCATCGTATTTTTGCATAGAATACAAATCGGTACCAATATTATTTTTAATTTCTTTTCGTCTTGGCATGAAACTTTTCCAAAGTTCCGCAGTTTTATTATTGGAAAGCGAAAGTGTGATTCGTTTGCCAATTAATTTTGTTTCCGGTAGCGTTTCAATTCTGGGATTCATATAAAAATTGCTTTTTTAGATTGGACAAATGGCTAATCAGTTGCTAAAATAGCGTAGCCGTAATTATCGGACCAGCCGGATGGCAAGGGCAACAATTTTCGAGTGTGGGCTTCTCTTGTCATTCCTGTTTTTTCTAAAACACTAATGGAACCAATATTTCCTACCGCGCAGCCCGCTTCAATCCGATGCAAATTCAGTTCCTCAAATCCAAAACGGAGTATTTCTTTTAAAGATTCTGTAGCGTAGCCTTTGTTCCAATGGTCTTTGTGGAATTTAAACCAAACTTCGGCATTTTTATATTTCACTTTGCCCAAATTGATTCCAATTAATCCTATAATTTGGTTTCCGGTTTTTAATTCGACCGCAAAAGTAAAATGGGTCGTAAGGTCTTTATTGTTTTCAAAAATCCACTTTTCTAAAAGTAGTTTTGTTTCTTCAATAGCTGCCGGAATTCCTAACGTATTGAACTCATCCGTTTCTTTCAAAGAATGCAACACGTGAATATAATCCAAATCCAATAGTGTGATTGGTCTTAGTATTAATCGTTCCGTTTTAAGAATTATAGTATTCATTTTTTGTTTTAATAATTGTATCGTTTTCAAAAGTCTCTTGATATTCTACTTGCTTATTTCTTTAAGACCGAATAAAAGAATCATTTTTAAATTAAACCTTCTTTGTCCTATCCGTTAAATACTTTCGGATTGGAATATCATAAAAAACCATTGTTAAATAAGCGAAGCCAACCAACAATAGTGTTCCTATTGAGATGATAAAAAATAGCTCAGTCGTTTCTGGTTTGTACGTTGTATAATAGTTTGCGAATAGCCACATCACTGCATAATGCGTCATGTATAAAGGATACGATATTTTTCCGGAGAAGATGCACAGTTTTCTAAATCCTTCCGTTAGCGTAGCTCCGGCTCCCAATGCAATCAATAACGGAAAATAGAACAAGACCACCAAAGGTTCAGTAAACCAGTTCCATTCCGTAAAAGGTATTAAAAAGGCCAACATTAGTAATACAGATAGACTGATGAAACCGATTTTTGATTTAATAATCCAATTGGAACGAAAAATCAACATCCCAACTAAAAAAGAATACGAAATACGGGCAGCGCCATCCCAAAAGGTTTCTCCATTCCATCCACCTAGCAAGGAACCTCCCGTACGGTAACTGACAAAACAGAGTCCTGCCCCAGCCAAAATAGTTAACAAAAACAGCGAACGACGGCTCAATTTGTACAGAAAAAGTGCATACAGAATGTTGGCAACATATTCCCAAAACAAAGACCAAGCTGGAGCATTTAAACCAAACAAGTTGAAATATCGGTCTGGCATTACTGGAAAAGGAACAAGGAATACGGAAGCCAGAAATATCAGAATCAATTTACCCGTTTCGTAGGTTTCAGGATGACTGCTAAAAGGATCAAAAAGAAAAGCCAACAAACCCAGAACCGAACCAAAAACAACCAAAGGATGCAATCGGATGAGCCTTGTTTTAAAAAACGCTGCAATTCCCATCTTTTCAATACGCTCCTGATGATAGGCATAAGCAATCACAAATCCGGATAAACAAAAGAAAAAGTCAACCGCAAGAAAACCATGCGCAATGAAATTTTTGCTGGGTTGATAAACGATTTCCATAAAATGAAAAAGTACAATGGACAAAGCTGCTATTCCTCTTAACCCATCAAGGATTTCAAAATGTTGTTTTGGTTTTAAAATGGTGGTGTCAATTTGGGTCATAAAATATTATTCTTATTTTTACTCAATTCTGTTTATCGCTTTAAATAGTAGGATATTTCTAGTTTTTTAGTCGTTCCGATTGATACATTTTTTATAGTAATTCCATCCAATTTTGTTTGCGATCACAACTGGATGCTCGCGCTATCAAAGAATATTTTTATTGATTAAAATGTCATCTTCAATTTTAAAAAGAGTTAATATAATTATTTTTAATAAAGTATAGTAATCGCTTTTATGCTCAATTTCAGAGAACGAATTAGTTCCGTGCAAATACTTGTTTCGTAAATCTAAGCCATTTGTAAATTCTTTCTTGTTTAGAAAATAATTGAAATAGTTTTTTTCTTTTATAGTTAACAATGTGTTTTCCATCTTAACTAATTTATTTTCAATCATTTTATCTAATTCATTCCTAATGATTTCATCATAGTTCCAATAGCTTACTACTTCGTTTCTATGTAACTCCCCAACTATATAAATTAAGATTTGTGTATTTATTATAACATTTTCTTGCTCATCAATTTTTAAATAACCTTCATTGATTAGTTTGCTAATTTCATCTTGTTGATAGTTTTTAAAAGCATCAATTTTTACATTCTCGTTAATTAACAAATCATACAAATTATTGTATTTGCTGTTATAAGGTTCAACGTAATGCAAGTGACTTTGATTTGAATAAAACAAATACTTTAATCTTAAAACAAGATTGTCTTGAATATAAATGTATTTTTTATCGGATTGACTATGGATTTCACTAAATCTAATGGGTGTTGAATTTATTTGAACTAACTCAATATCAATTTCTCCTTCATCTACAAATGTTTGATACTGTTTTAAAAGGAAATCATATTCAGGAGCAAGATTTCTTATTTTTTCAACATAACTAATTTCTGAATTTTGAATGTTAAAAATTAATTTATTTGGAGCAATATAATCATTCAAATATTCAATAAAAGAGCTGATTAGATTCTCTATTGAGTTATTTTTACGCTTTAAATATTCTTCAAAAATTATTAATTGTAAACTAGATAAAAAATCTTTTTTTGTAAATACTTCCCCAGTTTCATAGGCATTTTTAGATTTCATGAATATTGTTTCTAAAACATCCAATTCAATATTTTTATTTACTAATGATATGAGATTTCTATCATCGACATATCCAAAGAGTTTTTTAAAAACAAGAAATAATGGAACATCATATTCCAAATAGTCTAAAAAACTTTCACTATAAATAGCTTCTAATCCTCTCTCATTATTAATAAATTTAACAGGCTCTAATTGATCCTTGCATAACGACACCTGAACTTTAATACTCCAAGTAGTACCGTTTTCAATGATTTGGCTGTTTAATTCTTTTGATTTTTTCTTTGCTTTTAATCGTGTTTTTGCAGAAAGTTTAAGTTCATTTGAGTCTTTACAATTTTCTATTAACCTTACATAATTTAGATTTGCCTCTTTGTTTTCAAGATATGCATTTATTATATTCTCTTTGTCTATTAAAGTTAGACTTTTAGGAAAGATAAATTTAGGAGTTTCTTTTAAACGGTGTTTTTCTTCTAATTTTGACAATAATATTTCAGCCGTCTTGTCATAAACAATTAAAAAATTTCTTATTTGCTTATCGAAATTTTCTACTATCCCTTTTTGCAGTAGAATGTAATTAATATGATGGTTGAAGTTATTTAATATCTCTTCAAATTTTGAATTACTTATTTTCTTAAATGAACTTAATTGGTTAAGTAAATTCCAAAAATCTTTTTTAAAATCATATACCAAATCATTTATGATACTTTCGATATCACTGTCTTCAATTTTAATTAGTCTTTCTTTTAAAAACTTCCAATTAACTTCAATTATTCTGTTATATTTTGATTTAACTTCTTCTGTCCAGTTAAGAAAATATAAGTCGTTTTCGAAGTACAATTTTATATTATAAATTTCTAATAAGTCATTTATTGAAAAGGTTTCATTTGAAGTATAATTATCAAGAAGTTCTTCTGCCCTTTTTAAGTTATTTGAAGCTGACATATCTTCTTTTGAATAAAAAACTACTCTTTGTTTTTGTTCTGAATTCATAAAAAAATGGTTATTAGTAGGATTTTAGAGCAATTAATTGCTAACTTATTAATAGGCATGAATCATCCAAATCTACCCTAATTTAGCTGATAACATCAGATTTTTGTTATTTTCAAATATATAATAAATTCATTACAAATAATACAATCTAGTTTTGTTTTCTGAGAACTTTTCCAATCAAAATATAGTAATAAGCCCCAATCATTCTCGCAAGTGCGTGAGGGATGGAAGCGGCATCCTTTCCTTTTTTCTTTAAAAAGGAAAGATACAGCGTACAGCCCGACCCGGACGGAGTTTACGCAGGATGGGTCACGCCCAAGAACAAACCTAATACAGAACGAATGCGAATTGCAGTTTTATAAAATGTAGCGTAAGTATGTTAAAAAATTATCATAATATTAGCAGGTAGCCGTTGCAAAAAAATGTAATTTGGCACTTTAAATAGTACTTTAGAACACTTGTTTATACAATTATGGATAAAATAAAAATACTTTGGGTAGATGATGAAATCGACCTTTTGAAACCACATATCTTATTTCTGGAAAAGAAAAATTACGAGGTAACGACTTGTAACAATGGGCTTGACGCGATTACAATTTTTGAGGAAAACAATTTTGATATTGTTTTCTTAGATGAAAATATGCCCGGAATGAGCGGCTTGGAAACCTTATCAGAAATGAAGGAGAAAAAATCTTCGGTTCCCATGATTATGATTACTAAAAGCGAGGAAGAATACATTATGGAGGAAGCCATAGGTTCTAAAATTGCCGATTATTTGATCAAACCCGTGAATCCGAACCAGATTTTGTTGAGCTTGAAGAAAAATCTGGATCATTCCCGATTGATTTCGCAAAAAACAACGCTGGATTATCAGAAAGAATTTAGAAAAATTACCATGGAAATGGCGATGGTAAATTCCTATGAAGACTGGATTGAGTTGTATAAGAAATTGATTTTTTGGGAACTTGAATTAGAGAATATCGACGATCAGGGTATGGTTGAAATTTTGGAATCCCAAAAAACAGAAGCCAATTCACAATTTGGAAAATTCATTGAGCGCAATTATGAGGATTGGTTTGCACCAAAAGCGGATAAACCGGTTCAATCGCACACGTTATTCAAAGAATTAGTACTTCCAGAACTTAAGAAAAAAGACAAGCCTATTTTGTTTGTAGTGATTGACAACCTGCGTTATGACCAATGGAAAGCCTTTGAAAGCGTAGTAGGAAATTACTATAAACTGGAAAAAGAAGTGCCCTACTACTCTATTCTTCCTACGGCGACGCAATATGCGAGAAACGCAATTTTCTCAGGTTTGACACCATTGGAAATGGAAAAACAGTTCCCTCAATACTGGAAAAATGACCCGGAAGAAGGTGGGAAAAATCTTTTTGAAGCCGAATTTTTGACAGCACAATTGAAACGATTGGGTTTGAATATCAAGGAAGATTATTTTAAAATAACCAGTCTTGCAGGCGGAAAAAAATTAGCCGAAAGCTTTAAAGCCTTAAAAGATAATGATTTGGTTACCATAGTTTACAACTTTGTGGATATGCTTTCGCATGCCAAAACAGAGATGGATGTGGTAAAAGAACTGGCCTCTGATGATAAAGCGTATCGTTCGCTTACGTTGAGTTGGTTTAAAAATTCCCCGCTTTTGGAAATCATTCAACAAGCTCAAAAAATGGGTTTCAAATTGATTTTAACTACCGATCACGGAACGATTAACGTAAAAAATCCTTCGAAAGTGGTGGGTGACAAAAACACCAGTTTGAATTTACGTTACAAGACCGGACGTAGTTTGACTTACGAACACAAAGATGTTTATGCGGTAAAAGAACCAAAAAATGTAGGTTTGCCTACCATAAATATGAGCAGTTCTTATATTTTTGCAAAAAATGATTTGTTTTTGGCGTATGTCAACAACTACAATCATTATGTAAGTTATTACAAAAATACGTATCAGCATGGTGGAATTTCATTGGAAGAAATGATTATTCCGTTTTTAGTTTTTAATCCGAAATAAAAAAGTAGTCAGTCTCAGTTTTCAGTTTTTTGGTAGAACCTTAAACTTTAAATTTTAAACAATTTTAAAAGAATGAATATCATTTTTTCTATCGACCAACTCGAAGAAGTGGCACAAAAAATTATAGTCGAAAACCCAAAAAAAGTGATTCTGTTTCATGGTGAAATGGGCGTTGGGAAAACCACTTTGATCAAGCAATTGTGCAAAACACTTGGTGTAACCGGCGCGACGAGCAGTCCAACTTTTTCTTTAGTTAATGAATATGAAGCCGATGACAATCAGCTGGTTTATCATTTTGATTTTTATAGATTAAATTATGAAACAGAAGCTTTGGATATGGGTGTTGATGATTACTTGTATTCCGGGAATTGGTGTTTTATAGAATGGGCAGAGAAGATTCCAAATTTGATTCCTGAAACACATTCGGTTATAACTATTTCATTGCTTCCTGACGGAAAGCGTTCTTTAACCTTAAGTTAAAAGTAATTATGAGTTTAGACAATACAGTAGAAATCATTCCTTTTTCAACCGCACTAAAAGAACCTATAAAAACCTTAAACCTGGAATGGTTGAAAAAATATTTCAAGGTAGAACCCAAAGACGAAATTGTACTTTCGGATCCGCAAGGTCAAATTATAGACAAAGGCGGAATGATTTTTTATGCTAAATACAATGATGCTATCGTAGGTACAGTTTCCTTAATGAAAATTGATAGCACGACCTATGAATTGAGCAAAATGGCAGTAACAGATGGCGTTCAGGGCTTAGGCGTTGGAAAAAAACTGATGCTGCATTGCCTTGCCGTTGCTGAAGCAAAAGGAATTGAAAAGCTGATTTTATATTCGAACAGGAGATTACTGCCGGCTATTCATTTGTATGAAAAATTTGGTTTTGTAGAAGTACCTTTGGAAGGTGGCGTTTATGAAAGAGCCGATATAAAAATGGAAAGAATCATGCACTAATTTCAGATGTAAGTTTACCAGTATTTATCCCCGTAAATAGTGCACTTTTTTTAAAAGTTTTTACGTAAATTGTACCCTTAATTTAACAACATCAATGTCAATTACTATAACGCCATTCACAAAACAACAGCTATTACCCCAAGAAGAAAAACTTGAGGTAGCAAGAAAAAAAAGCGAGCTTTTTATAGGAATCCCAAAGGAAACCAGTTATCAGGAACGCCGTATCTGTCTTACTCCAGACGCTGTAAACTCGCTGACCTATCATGGCCATCGGGTGATGATTGAGGCTGGCGCTGGATTAAATTCCAGTTATACAGATAAAGAATATTGTGATGCCGGTGCCGAAGTTACCAGTGATACGAAGAAAGTTTTTAGTTGTCCGATGATCTTGAAAGTAGAACCAGCAACGCTTGCAGAAATTGAAATGATGAATCCTCAAACGATTCTGCTCTCAGCAATTCAACTGAAAACACGAAAGAAAGTCTATTTTGAGGCTTTGACCAAAAAGAAAATTACCGCACTGGCTTTTGAATACATAAAAGATGAAGATGGCACCTATCCTGCAGTGAAAGCGTTAAGCGAAATTGCCGGAATTGCATCGATTCTAATTGCTGCCGAGTTGATGATTACCAATGAATTCGGAAAAGGACTTTTATTCGGGAATATTACAGGCGTTCCTCCTACCGATGTTGTAATTCTTGGCGCAGGAACTGTTGGAGAATTTGCCGCTAAAACAGCTATTGGTTTAGGTGCCAATGTCAAAGTTTTTGATAATTCTATTACCAAATTACGCCGTTTGCAGAACAATTTGAATCAGCGTATTTTTACTTCTACCATACAACCAAAATCTTTACTGAAAGCATTAAGACGATGTGATGTCGCTATTGGCGCCATGCGAGGAAAAGAACGTTGTCCCGTGATTGTTACGGAAACCATGGTGGAGCACATGAAAAGCGGTGCTGTAATTGTAGATGTAAGCATTGATACCGGCGGTTGTTTTGAAACTTCAGAAGTGACTTCCCACGAGAAACCTACGTTCATCAAAAACAATGTCTTGCATTATTGCGTACCAAATATACCTTCTAGATATTCTAAAACAGCATCGTTGTCCATTAGCAACATCATAACGCCTTATTTGATGCAAATCGCTGCAGATGGCGGTATCGAAAGCGCTATTCGTTGTGATAAAGGATTGAAAAATGGTGTTTATATGTACCACGGAATCCTCACAAATAGTGCCATTGGCGATTGGTTCGATTTGCCAAACAACGACATTAATTTAATTGTTTTTTAAGAAAACTTTCTTCTACCTTTGCCAAAAATTTAATTCATGAAGTTTATACATCGTTTTGCTTATTATTTAGTAGGTTTAGTTATCGGATTGTTTTTTGTAGCGTTAGTTTTCAGTGGTAAAGACACCCGTTGTAACTATTTTCCAAATGCAAGAGTCTTGAATGATTTAAGAAACAAACCCTTCCATTATTCGGATAAAGCATCTCAGATTTTGGCTGAAAAATGGATTGATACTTCCGATATAAAAAATACATTGCAATATGGTGATGTAGATTTTGACAATAGTAATATCGAACTTAAAAAAGGAAAGCTGTATATCATCGAAGGGAAAACAATCAAAAACCAAGAGGTTACTTTGAAAGTGATTAATTACGCTGATAAAGCTGTCTTAGAAGATATTATAAAAAAATAATTTCTCTTTTATACCAACAAAAGTAAAGTTTAGGAAACAGTACTTTAAAATAAAACCGTTAAGATATTTAGAAAAAGATAATCTTAAAAAACTACAACCACTTTATAGGTTCTAATCCGTTTTGTTTTAAATAGTCATTCGTTTTACTGAAATGTTTATTCCCAAACCATTTCCCTTGATTGGCACTCATTGGCGAAGGATGCCCGGACTCTAAAACCAAATGTTTGTTTCGGTCGATTTTTAGTCCTTTTTTGTGCGCAAAATTTCCCCAAAGCAAGAAAACAACATGCTCTTTTTCTTCCGAAATTTTTTGGATGACAGCATCAGTAAAAAGATTCCATTTCAAGTGTTTATGACTATTCGCATTGTCTTCTCTAACCGTCAGCGATGCATTCAACAATAAAACGCCCTGCTTTGCCCAAGCTTCTAAATTTCCTGAAGTCGGCATAAAAATAGTCTCCAAATCATCACTCATTTCGCGATAAATATTACGCAACGAGGGAGGAATTCGAACGCCATCATTTACAGAGAAACACAAACCATTCGCTTCACCTTTCCCATGATACGGATCTTGACCAATGATTACCACTTTAACATCTTTGAAACTGCAATAGTTAAACGCAGCAAAAATCAATTCTTTGGGAGGGTAACAGGTATGATTTTTGTATTCCTCCGCAACAGTTTCCATTAAATCCTGAAAATAGGGTTTCTTGATTTCATCCGATAAAATGGTTTGCCAAGAGGGATTTAGATTGATTTGCATGTAATTTATTTTGCCGTAAAGTTCGCAAACTTTTTCGCAAAGTCCGCTAAAAAAATTAATGCATTTCACTTTGAATCTTTGTAACTTTGAACCTTTACAACTTAGATCATAAAATGATATCCATCACCGAAAAAACATTACAAGATTTACAATTTCCAACTGTTCTCGAAACCATTTCGACAATTTGTAATACTGACATTGGAAAACAAAAAGCACTAGAAATAACTCCTTTTAAAGACAAGGAAACGTTGATGCAGGCTTTAATGCAAACATCTGAATATGTTTCGTCTTTCCAAAATAACAATGCCATTCCCAATCATGGTTTTGACGCCATCACGCATGAGATAAAATTCCTGGCCATTGAAGACAGTTTCTTGGAAGTGGGCAGTTTTAGAAAAATCGCTACCATTTCTTCAACGGTAAATTTCCTGTTGAGTTTTTTGAGAAAATTTGAGGATTATTATCCAAATTTAAACGCAAGAGCAAACCAAGTCGAACTGACTAAAGAAATTATCACGATGGTCGATGAAGTAGTCGATAAATATGGCGAAATAAAAGACAATGCCTCCTCGGATTTATTGAACATCCGCAGAAGTATGAATGCAGTTCGCGGGAAAGTCAACCAAAGTTTTGGATCAGCAATGACCCAATACAATGCGCTGGGATATCTTGACGACATCAAAGAAAGTTTTGTGCAAAACAGACGTGTTTTGGCTGTTTTAGCGATGTATCGCCGTAAAGTAAAAGGATCGATTCTGGGCAGTTCAAAAACAGGAAGTATCGCCTATATTGAACCCGAAGCTACTTTACAATATTCTCGAGAACTGAGTAATCTTGAATACGAAGAAAAAGAAGAAATCACCCGAATTTTAAAACAGTTATCGAATCAGATTCGTCCTTTTTTACCGCTGTTAATCAAATACCAGGATTTCCTTAGTGATATTGATGTAATTGCCGCCAAAGCAAAATATGCAAATAAAATCAATGGGATTTTACCAACAATTACAGAAGAACGCCGTCTTTATTTTAGAGATGCCTACCATCCTATTCTGTATTTGAATAACAAACAGAAAAACGAAATTACACATCCGCAAACCATTGAATTAGGTCAGGAAAACAGAATTATTGTGATTTCTGGTCCTAATGCCGGAGGAAAAACCATTTCGTTAAAAACTGTTGGATTGCTGCAATTAATGTTACAATCCGGGATGCTGATTCCAGTACATGAACGCAGTGAAACTTTTTTGTTTGATAGAATTTTAACAGATATTGGAGACAACCAATCTATTGAAAATCATCTAAGTACATACAGTTACCGATTAAAGAACATGAACTACTTCCTAAAGAAGTGCAATAGAAAAACAATGTTCCTTATTGATGAATTTGGTACGGGTTCTGACCCTGAATTAGGAGGTGCTTTAGCCGAAATTTTCTTGGAGGAATTCTACCATCGGGAAGCTTTTGGGATTATTACAACCCATTATTCAAACCTAAAAATTCTGGCTAACGAATTGCCTTTTGCCACCAATGCCAACATGCTTTTTGATGAAAAATCATTGGAACCCATGTATAAATTAGCTTTGGGACAAGCCGGAAGTTCATTCACTTTTGAAGTGGCTTTAAAAAACGGAATTCCTTTCAGCTTAATCAATCGTGCCAAAAAGAAAATTGAAGTTGGAAAAGTACGTTTCGACAAAACCATTGCAACCCTTCAGAAAGAACGTTCCAAAATGGAAAAAACTTCTCAAACGCTGAAAGAAGAAGAAACCAAAGCGCGTGAAGAAGGCAAAAAAATGGAGAATATCAATGTAAAAATCAAGCAAAAACTGGAAAGCTATCAGGAATTGTATGACAGCAACCAGAAAACGATTTACATTGGTCAAAAAATTGAAGACATTTCGGAGAAATATTTCAATAATAAGAACAAGAAAGAACTCCTTGGAGAATTTTTGAAAATCATTGAAATCGAAAATTCAAAACGCAAAAAAGCTACAACCAAAGAGGCAAAAGCACTGATTGAAAAGAAAAAAGAAGTCATTCAAGAAGTGACCGTTCAGGTTGAAGAAATCAGAAAAGAAAAGAAAGAGAAGAAATTAAAAGTGGTGATTGAGAAACCAAAACCTATCCTAAAAGTAGGTGATCGCGTGCGAATGTTTGACGGAAAAGCGGTGGGAACGATTGATTCTATTGAAAAAAACAAAGCAACGGTAAACTATGGTGTATTTACTTCAAAAGTAAGTCTGGAAGCACTTGAATTTGTTGAAGCGGGGAAAAAGTAAGGAGTGTTCAGACGAAAATAAATTTCAACTCCGTTAATAATTTTAAATGTTTAATTTTAAATTATAAATTATGCTCAATATTCCTAAAAACAAAAAAATTATCCTCTTTGATGGCGTTTGCAATCTGTGTGATTCGGCAGTGCAAAGAATCATTAAGCATGATTCAAAAGATGTTTTCAGGTTCGTTGCCTTACAATCTGATTTAGGTCAAAAAATCATTAAACACTTGGGAATTGATACACAAAAAACGGATAGTATTATTCTGTATCAGCCCGGTTTTGCCTACTATTATAAATCCGAAGCAGCTTTAGAGATTGCAAAAGATTTAGGTGGAGTATTTTATTTTGGTACTTTATTTTCAATATTACCCACTTCACTAAATAACCATATTTACGATTATATTGCTAAGAATCGTTACAAATGGTATGGAAAAAAGGAAACTTGCCTGATTCCCACAAAAGAGCTCCAAGCTAAGTTTTTAGAATAAATGACCAATATGATAATTATCATACCTTTTATTTTGCAAGAATAATATATTTGGACAATCTTAAATTTAATTAATCATGAAAGACACTACACTTTTTTCTTGGGATAACGGTTCCTTTATAATGATTGTCGTATTTGGTTTAGTAATCATAGGACTGGTTGCCGCAGTTTTAATTATGATGAATTCCGACAAAAAAATAAAAAAATAGCACAAATAAAAGAGGATGCCCAGTGGACATCCTCTTCTATTATTAAGACAATTAGAATGAATTAGCTTCTAATTAACTTTCTGTATTTCAATCGTTTTGGAGTTAAATCACCACCTAAACGTTTTTTCTTGTTTTCCTCATAATCAGAGAAACCACCTTCAAAATAATATACTTCAGAGTTTCCTTCGAAAGCTAGAATGTGGGTACAAATTCTGTCTAAGAACCATCTGTCGTGAGAAATAACTACCGCACAACCTGCAAAACTCTCCAAACCTTCTTCTAATGCACGAAGCGTGTTAATATCCAAATCATTCGTTGGCTCATCCAGTAAAAGTACGTTTCCTTCTTCTTTCAAAGTCATCGCAAGGTGCAAACGGTTACGTTCTCCACCCGAAAGCATCGAAACTTTCTTGTTTTGTTCTCCACCACCAAAATTAAATCGTGATAAATAAGCTCTTGAATTTACTTGTTTTCCGCCCATCATAATCAATTCCTGACCGTCAGCGAAGTTTTCCCAAATTGATTTATTAGGATCTATGTTGGAGTGCGCTTGATCTACATAAGCGATTTTTACAGTATCCCCAATTAAGAACTCTCCTGAATCTGGTTTCTCTTCACCCATGATCATTTTGAAAATGGTTGATTTACCAGCACCATTTGGTCCAATAATCCCAACAATTCCTGCTTGTGGTAACGTGAAATTTAAATTATCATACAGTAATTTATCTCCAAAAGCTTTAGCTACATTTTTGGCTTCAATTACATTCGTTCCTAAACGTGGACCATTTGGAATATAAATTTCCAAATTTTCATCCAATTGTTTTTGGTCTTCATTCAATAATTTATCGTAGTTCTGCAAACGCGCTTTTTGTTTCGTTTGACGTCCTTTGGCACCTTGACGAACCCAGTCCAACTCACGTTCTAAGTTTTTTCTGCGTTTCGAAGCTACTTTTTCTTCTAGTGCCATACGGCTTGATTTTTGGTCTAACCAAGAAGAATAATTCCCTTTCCAAGGAATTCCTTCACCTCTGTCTAATTCCAAAATCCAACCGGCAACATTATCCAAGAAATACCTATCGTGCGTTACTGCAATTACAGTTCCGGCGTATTGTGCTAAATGTTGTTCTAACCAAAGTACACTCTCTGCATCCAAGTGATTCGTAGGCTCATCCAGAAGTAATACGTCAGGTTGTTGCAACAACAAACGACATAAAGCTACACGACGACGCTCACCACCAGATAAATTCTTGATTGGTGTATCACCTTCCGGAGTACGCAAAGCATCCATGGCAATTTCTAGTTTGGTATCAATTTCCCAAGCACCCAATGCATCAATTTTATCTTGCAAAAGCGCTTGACGATCCATCAATTGCTCCATTTTTTCGGCATTTTCATAGACTTCAGGCAAACCAAAACTATCATTGATTTTATTGAATTCGTCTAGAACAGCCATTGTTTCAGCAACACCTTCTCTTACAATTTCAATAACCGTTTTACTGTCGTCTAAAATAGGTTCTTGTTCTAAATAACCTACCGTATAACCGGGTGCAAAAACCACATCGCCTTGATAGTTTTTATCAACACCCGCAATAATTTTTAATAAGGAAGATTTTCCGGAACCATTTAAACCTAAAATACCAATTTTAGCTCCGTAAAAGAAACTCAAATAGATGTTTTTAAGTACTGGTTTATCTGCTCCTTGATACGTTTTACTCAATTTTGACATTGAGAATATCACTTTTTTATCGTCTGCCATCTTTATTTTTTAATTTAAAATTTAAAATTACATTATCAATTTTCACTTTCGGTCTCGAATCTACATTTAAAACAACTACTACAGTCTGCCTTTAAGCGAACTAAACACCCAAGCATTAGCCAAAAAACCAACACCTACAGCTGCAAATCCCCAGCCTGCTACATCATCATATCTAAAAGCGCCTAATGCAATAAGCAATAAACCCATTACAATCATTATCAAAGTAGCCCAACCTAAAATAGTGTTTTTATTCATTCCCATAATTGTGGTATTTGTTTTTAATAAACCGATTCCGAAGTCTCGGAACGGGAGTGCAAATATCGGAAATTTTTGTCCTTTAATTAAATATTTTATAAAGCATTTCTCGTAACAAATCGGATTGTGACATTGCATTAGCGCCAACACCTTTACTTTTTACATCAATATCTCTTAAAGCACCAACAATTTGACTTACTTTTTTCATCGGATAGTTTTTCAAAGCCACATCATATTCTTTCAAAAAGAATGGATTTACGCCTAATACAGCCGACACATTTTTGGGATTTCTGTCCTTCAAACCGTGGTATTTCAGTAATTGGATAAAAAATCCAAAAACCAAACTTGTAGTTACCACCATTGGATTGTCTTTTGGATTTTGTGCAAAATTTTCTGCAATCGTATAGGCTTTTAGCTGGTTGCGTTCACCAAGTGCTTTTCGCAATTCAAACACATTAAAATCTTTACTGAACCCTATATTTTCCTCAATATGCTTGGGAGTGATGGTACTTCCAACCGGCAAAATGATTTGTAATTTTTCCAGTTCATTGTTTATTTTACTCAAATCTGTTCCAAGAAATTCTACCAGCATGGCATTTGCTTTAGGCTCAATCGAATATTTTTTACCTGATAAAACACGTTTGATCCACTCTCCTACTTGGTTTTCATATAGTTTTTTACTTTCGTAGACAATACCGTTTTTCGCTAACAACTTAGTTACTTTTTTGCGCTTATCCAACGTTTTGTATTTATAACAAAAAACTAAAACCGTTGTTGCCATTGGGTTTTCAGCGTAGCTTTCCAGTTTATCTATGGTTCTGATTAAATCCTGTGCTTCTTTTACGATGACTACTTGACGCTCTGCCATCATAGGATAACGTTTTGCTGTGGAAATAATATCTTCTATAGAAACGTCTCTTCCGTATAAAACGGTTTGATTGAAGCCTTTTTCCTCTTCGGATAAGACTTTTTCTTCAATATAATCCGAAAGTTTATCAATATAATACGGTTCTTCACCCATCAAAAAATAAATTGGTTTGATGTTACCGCTTTTTATATCATTTACAATTTTTATAACCTCGTCCATTTATTTTTGGTTTAAAGTTTAACGTTTAAAATTTATAGCATCGTGTGAAACTTTAAATCTTAAACTTTAAACTAAATAACTATTTTTGCTTCATGCAAAAACTCAATTTTCAGCTTTATAATTTTCGTTTCAAAAATAGCGAAAATAAAGTCTCCATTTTTGATGAAATCAGGAAAAAATTTATCATTCTTACTCCCGAAGAATGGGTTCGTCAGCATGTAGTCCAATTTTTATTGGAAGAAAAAAAATACCCAAAATCATTGATTAACGTAGAGAAAGTTTTAAAAGTCAATGGCTTGCGCAAAAGATACGATGTTGTGGTTTTCAATTCTGATGGTTCCATTTTCATTTTAATCGAATGTAAAGCCCCTGAAGTAAAAATTGCACAAGCGAGTTTTGATCAAATCGCCCGTTATAACATGACTATGAATGCACAATTTTTGATGGTAACCAATGGTTTGAATCATTACTTTTGCCAAATGGATTTTGAAAATGAAAAATATCAATTCCTCCCCGAGTTGCCAATGTATAAAAATATATAATCAAGTAATCTAAATGAAAATAGCTGTTGTCATCCTGAATTGGAATGGAATTTCATTGTTAGAAAAATTTTTACCTTCGGTGTTGAAATATTCTCCAGAAGCCACCGTATATGTTGCGGATAATGCTTCTACAGATGATTCTGTTACCTATGTGAAAGCTTTTTTTCCTTCGGTTAAAATTGTAAAAAACGACACTAATTTAGGATTTGCAGATGGATACAATCAAGCTTTAAAACATATTGAGGCTGATATATATGCCTTGATAAACTCGGATATTGAAGTAACCGAAAATTGGTTGCAACCCATTCTTAAAACTTTCGAGAATGAGCCAAATACTGCTATAATTCAGCCTAAAATATTGGATTTCAAAAATAAGGAATACTTTGAATATGCTGGTGCTGCCGGTGGTTTTATAGATCAATATGGATATCCGTATTGTCGCGGTCGTATTTTTGATACTTTAGAAAAAGACAACGGACAATACGATGACAACTGCGAAATATTTTGGGCAACAGGAGCTTGTTTTTTTATTAGAAGCGCCGTTTATAAAGAACTAAATGGTTTTGATGATGTTTTTTTTGCACATCAGGAAGAAATCGATTTATGTTGGCGTGCCTTCAATAAAGGATATAAAATAAAATACATTTCAGAATCGGTTGTGTATCATGTAGGAGGAGCAACTTTACAGCAGGGAAACCCAAAGAAAACGTTTTTGAATTTCAGAAATTCCTTATTGATGCTGACAAAAAACCTTCCTAAAAATAAATTGTATTCAATTCTTTTAGGTCGAATGGTTCTGGATGGAATTGCTGGAATACAATTTCTTATGAAAGGAAAATTCAATCATTTTATTGCCATTTTAAAAGCACATTTTTCTTTTTACAAACTTTTTTTAGATCATTATAAAAAAAGAACTAAATTTCAAGAACAAAGATACTACAACACAAAAAGTATCGTTTACATCTATTTTATTAAGAAAATCGTCGTTTTTAACGATTTATTTAGAACAAAATAAATATAAAAAAGTAAATTTGTCTTTAACATTTAATTAAATTAATACCATTTATGAAAAAAATAGTAATTGCCTTATCTGTTTTAGCGCTATTGACTTCATGTGTTTCTAAAAAGAAATACACTGATTTAGAAGCTAGAAATAAAGAAACTCAAGACTTATTAAATACTGCAACAGTAAAATTGAATGCTTGTTTAGAAGAAAAAGCAGCACTTTCAGCTACTGCATCTCTTTTAAAAGAGCAAAACCAAGGATTAATAAGCACTTCTAAAGACATGACTATCTTGTCTACAAAAGGAGCTGAAAATATTGAAAAAGCTTTAGAATCTATCAAAGAGAAAGATTTAAAAATCAGCAGAATGCAAGATGCTTTGACTAAGAAAGACAGTGTAACACTTGCTGTAGTTACTAGTTTGAAAAGCGCTGTAGGAATCTCTGATCCAGATATCGAAATAAATGTTGAAAAAGGAGTTGTATTTATATCTATTGCTGACAAATTGTTGTTTAAAACAGGAAGCTACGATGTAACTGATAAAGCAAAAGGTGTTTTAGCTAAAGTGGCTAAAGTAGTAAATGATAAACCGGATTTTGAATGTATGGTTGAAGGTCATACTGATAATGTTCCTTATAATGGTTCGGGTATTTTATTAGACAACTGGGATTTAAGTGTGAAACGTTCTACTTCTATCATTCGTGTATTAACAACTCAATTAGGTGTTAAACCAGAACAATTGATTGCAGCAGGAAGAAGTTCATACATTCCTTTAGTAGCAAATGATTCAGCTGAAAACAGAGCTCGTAACAGAAGAACACGTATTGTTGTTTTACCTAAAATCGATCAGTTTTATGACATGATTGAAAAAGAGATGAAAAAACAAAGACCATAATTTCAGATTATATTTGAACTAAAAAACGTCCCGAATATCGGGACGTTTTTTTATGGTTTTTACGGAACACTAATCCCGACTCTTAGGGACTGAATACTAATTAAAGAATATCCAAACTTCCTTTACCTTCTCTCACTACAATAGGTTCATCTCCCGATAAATCAATAATTGTTGATCCCATATTATCACCATAACCGCCATCAACAACCATATCGACTAGGTTTTGCCATTTCTCAAAAATAAGTTCCGGATCAGTCGTATATTCAATCACATCATCATCATCGTGAATAGAAGTAGAAACAATTGGATTCCCTAACTGCTTCACAATTTCTATAGCTATCGCATTATCAGGAACCCTGATTCCAACAGTAGTTTTCTTTTTGAACTCCTTTGGTAAATTATTATTTCCGGGTAAAATAAACGTGTAAGGTCCTGGCAAAGCTCTTTTTAATAGTTTAAAAGTAGGTGTGTCAATTTGCCTTACATAATCGGATATATTACTCAAATCGTGACAGATAAAGGAAAAATTAGCTTTATCCAGCTTTATTCCTTTAATCTTTGCAATGCGTTCCAAAGCTTTGGTATTGGTAATATCACAACCCAAACCATAAACAGTATCCGTTGGATAAATTACCAATCCTCCATCTTTTAAAACCTTAACTACTTTGGCAATTGCCGCTTCGTTAGGTTTATCTTCGTATATTTTTATAAATTGAGCCATCAGATTTAAGATTTTTGATTAACGATTTTTGATTTCCTGATTTAAAACTTCAGTCATCTGATTTTAGATTTACTCAAACTGTCACTGAACACTGAAAAACTGACCACTTGGTGCTATCCAATAATATCCAGTTTTGCAAAGCGTAACAATAATTTCTTTATTCCACCAACCTCAAATTTGATTTCGGCTTTTTTATCTGCTCCCACTCCTTCAAGGTTTAAAACTTCACCTTTACCAAAACGTTCGTGCATTACAATATTTCCGGCAACCAATTTATTATCAAACAAATTCGCACTACCGCTTGAAGTTGCAGTATTGGATACAGGTTTCAACTTGCGAATATTTATATCCGATTTGGGTTCATTATCATTATTATATTTGACTGGTGGAGTTCCGTTGGCTGGTTTTGCCAGACGTAATTTGGATTTATCCACATCTCCAAAAATATCACTGTCAATCATTGGTTTATACCTATAATTTGATTCAGCCGGAGTTAGATATTCTAAATACTGTGCATCAATTTCCTCAATAAATCGGGAAGGTTCGCTATCAGTCAATTTTCCCCAACGATAACGCGATTGTGCATACGTCAAATAGGCTTGATGCTCCGCACGAGTCAAAGCCACATAGAACAAACGACGTTCTTCTTCGAGTTCACTTCTTGTACTCATACTCATCGCACTCGGAAACAAATCTTCTTCCATTCCTACTACGAAAACATGAGGAAATTCCAATCCTTTTGCCAAGTGAATCGTCATCAAAGCCACACGATCTTCATCACTGGTATCTTTATCTAAATCTGTTGCCAAAGCCACATCTTCCATAAACTCAGACAAGGCGCCACGAGCCCCATCAATTTCTTTTTGCCCTTCGGTGAAATCCTTGATACCGTTTAATAATTCCTCAATATTTTGAATTTTGGCCATTCCTTCCGGAGTGGCATCTTTCTTTAATTCTTGAACCAATCCCGTTTTTTTCGCAACGTGATCGGTGATATAAAATGCATCTTGATTTTGATCAATAACCTGAAAACTTTGAATCATCGTCACAAAATCCTGCAGTTTTTGTTTGGTTCCCGAATTCAGTTTTAAGTCAATCTTATCAATATTCTGCATCACTTCCCAGATGGAACGTTTGTAGTGATTTGCTGCAATCGTAAGCTTTTCAACAGTTGTATCTCCAATTCCTCGAGCCGGATAATTGATTACGCGAACCAAAGCTTCTTCATCTTTTGGATTGATAACCAATCGCAAGTAACACAATACATCCTTGATTTCTTTCCTTTGATAAAAAGACAAACCACCATAAATTCGATACGGAATATCTCTTTTTCTAAGGGCATCTTCCATCGCACGGGATTGTGCATTGGTACGATATAAAATTGCAAAAGAGCCGTTACTAAGCTGGTTTTGCATCTTTTGTTCGAAAATAGTACTGGCAACAAAACGCCCTTCTTCTGCATCAGTCATGCTGCGGTGCACTTTTATTTTTGGACCAAAATCATTGGCAGTCCAAACTATTTTATCCAGCTTTACTTTATTCTTATCGATAATAGTATTTGCGGCTTCCACTATATTTTTTGTCGAACGGTAATTTTGCTCCAATCTGAAGGTTTTCACACCTTCATAATCTTTCTGGAAATTCAAAATGTTGTTGATATTCGCACCACGAAACGCATAAATACTTTGTGCATCATCACCCACCACACAAATATTTTGGAATTTATCCGATAAAGCACGAACAATCAAATATTGAGAGTGATTCGTATCTTGGTACTCATCTACCAATATATAACGGAAACGGTTTTGATATTTGGCTAAAACTTCCGGAAAGCGAGTCAATAATTCATTGGTTTTCAATAATAAATCATCAAAATCCATCGCGCCGGATTTAAAGCATTTATCAACATAATTTTGATAAATTTCTCCTAATCTTGGCTTTTTAGCCATTGCATCGGCTTCTTGTAATTCGGGATTATTGAAATAGGCTTTTACCGTAATCAAGCTGTTTTTATAACTGGAAATTCTGCTTAAAACCTGTTTTGGTTTATACACATCCCTGTCCAATTGCATTTCTTTGATAATCCCGGAAATACAACGCAATGAATCTTGGGAATCATAAATCGTAAAATTCGAAGGATATCCCAAATGATCGGCTTCGGAACGTAAAATTCTGGCGAAAACCGAGTGAAATGTTCCCATCCAAAGATTTTTGGCCTCACTTGCTCCAACAATTTGGGAGATTCGGGTTTTCATTTCCCGTGCCGCTTTGTTGGTAAACGTAAGCGATAAAATATTAAAGGCATCAACGCCCTGATTCATCAAATAAGCAATTCTAATAGTCAACACACGCGTTTTCCCAGAGCCCGCACCAGCAATGATAATCATTGGCCCGTCTTTTTGAAGAACAGGTTCACGTTGGGCTTCGTTGAGTTGATCGATATATTTATGCATGGAGAAATTTAAATTTATTATGCAAAAATAAGAATTTAAGATTTAGAAAACAGGTTTAAATTACAATCATAATGAGTTCTGATTTAACCAAAAATTCACTTGCTATAAAGTCATTATCAAAGTTGCTAATCTTTAAAAAACACATCGTACGCAAAACGAATTAGAGTACCAACAACAACTACCAAAAAGAAAATCCGAATAAAACTGTTTCCTTTATTAATGGCTAATTTAGCACCAATCCAACCGCCAAGAGCATTACTTGCAGCCATAGGCAATGCAACTGCCCAAATTATTTTACCTTTTAAAATGAAAAGGCAAATAGAACCAAAGTTAGTCGACAGATTCACCATTTTGGCATTTGCGGAAGCATGCAAAAAATCAAATCCCATAATGGCTATAAAAGCTACAACCAAAAAACTTCCTGTTCCCGGGCCAATAAATCCATCATATAAACCAACTACAAAACTGATTCCAATCGCATTCCATATTTGGGTTCTCGAAGAATGATTCTTTTCAATATGTTGTCCAAAATTTTTCTTGGCGTACGTGTAAATCACTAAAAAAGAAAGAACGACCAACAATAATGGTTTCATGAAATCATTGCTAACATATGTCAACAAAGTAGAGCCTAAAAATGCCGAAGGAAATGCCAAAAGCATCATGATAGCCAGCAATTTCCAGTTCATATCCACTTTTTTAAGATACTGATATGCAGCAAACGAAGTTCCACTGAATGCAGGAACTTTCAAGGTTCCAATTACGGTTGAAACTGGAAGATTAGGCAATAAAATCAAACCCATAGGTGTTTGTATCAAACCGCCGCCACCAACAATGGCATCTATAAATCCTGCAGCGAAAGCAGCCAAACAAAGTAAAACTAATATGTAGGTTTCCATTTAACTATTATTTTTAATATTCCCGTAGTGATTGGCAAAAATACTATTCGTATTGATGTATTGCTATTAAAATGGAATTGATTTATAGTCAAAAAAGTATATTTTTGCTTTTATAAATTTTATCAAAGCATGGATACTACAAAAATTATAGAATTACTAAGTTATACGTTACCGGCAATAGTTACGGGTCTTGTTGCCTATTATTTTTTTGATTTACATACCAAAAATGAAGAAGGAAGACGGCGTTATTTACTCAACAAAGAAGCACAAAAAAATGCTTTACCCCTGCGTTTACAAGCGTATGAGCGCATGTCATTATACATGGAACGCATCAATCCAACTAAATTATTGATTCGGATTGCGCCAATCTCTAACGATAAAAACGATTACGAAAATCTGATAATTTCACAAATCGAACAAGAATTTGAGCACAATTTAACCCAACAAATCTATATGTCAGATGAATGTTGGACTATCATTGTCACTGCAAAAAATACTACAATACAAATGATTCGAAAAGCGAATATGAGTGATCGTGTGGACAATGCCGATAAATTGCGTGAAGTAGTTTTAAGCGATTTGATGGAAAAGCAATCACCAAGTAATGCAGCATTGGCATACATCAAAAATGAAGTGGGTCAATTGTGGTAGATATTTAATTATTCTTTCAACAATCGGTTCAACTGAAATTGCTCGGCTTCATTTAAATTCGGAATAATTCTTTCCAATGAAACTCTCATTTCCGGATTTTTTAATAATTTTCTAATGTTATCTCTTCCAAATTTCGAGAATTGCCACATGTGATGTGTGGTTGCGTTGACCAAATTCTCCAAAACAACATCATTTATTATTTTGAAAGAAAGCAATTTTTCCAAAGCATTTTGTCTGGTATTTGCTTCGTAATTAATTGACGAATACTGTATTAATTCATTTACCAAGGCAATCTTTTCTTCAACATAATTGGGTGTTGATAAAGCGAGTGTCAGCCACAATGTCCTTAAATTGTAATCATTAAAACCCATCCAGGTTTTTGATTTATCTAAATATTGAATGCGTTGCTCCGGAAAATTATTCCATAAATTATACAGCGCCATTTCTTGTGTTTGATAGGATTTGTCCTCTAATAAAGTTTCATATTGGACTCTAAAACTTTCCGGAATTTCATTTAATGATGCTGCAACCGTTTGACGCAATTGTATGTTTTTAGTTTCTAAAGCTAAAATAAAAAGGCTCGTTACATCTTCCCATTTTTCATTTTTCAATTGGTTTACAATTGCTTCTTTTACCGAAAAATGCACATCAGATTGGAGTGTTTTTTCAAAAAATTCTTTTTTCTCTGATAACGGTTGGTTCTTTAATTTATCCACTTCAAACAACACTTGAATTGATTTATTTTTAAGCAATAAACTATTGGCTTGCAATGTATTAAAAACAGTTTTTTCAAGCCATACTTTACTGAAATTATCCAAATCATAATCCGATACTTTTTTGATTTCTGCAAAGAAATCTTCCGTATTTACACTCTGAAACGCATGTTTTTTCAAATAGTTTTTTACCGCTTTTTTAAACGCTTTATCGCCTATTTCTTTGTGCAAAACAAAAAGTGCCCAAGCGCCTTTTTGATAGAAAGTCAACGAACTGGCTTTGGCATTCAAAACGGGAATCGTATCTGTTCGGGAAGCAAATTTCAATTGTTGCGCGGATTCGTATAATTTCGAATAAAAATAATCTTCTCCATAGATTTCCTTTTCGGCTAGCAATGCATAATACGTAGCAAAACCTTCCTGCAACCAATGGTGTTTTCCACTTTCGGCGGTGACTAAATTTCCAAACCATTGATGTGCTAATTCATGCGCATTGACATTTGTGTAACTTCTGTCCTCAAAACCTGTTGAATCGACCACATAACGGGTGTTGAAAAGCGTTGCCGATGTATTCTCCATTCCGGCATACAAGAAATCCCGAACAGGCGCTTGTTTGTAAATTCCCCAAGGAAACTTCACTCCTATTTCCTTTTCTAAAAAATCAAACATTCTTTTTGAATCGCGGTATGTTGATTCAAATTTAGTTGCGTCTTTTGCTTCCAAGTACATTTCTAAAGGAATTCCGGACTTTGATTTTTGAATGTTTTTTTCAAATTTTCCGATGGCGAGCATCAATAAATAAGAACTCATCGGTTTTTGCATTTGGTATTGCCAAACCGAAAGTCCATCAAGTCCTGACTTAAATTTCAACACTCCATTTGAAATTACCTGATAGTCTTTATTGTATACAATATTCAAATTGAAAATTACTTTTTCATTCACATCATCAAAACTCGGAAACCAATGACTAGTATATTTTCCCTGTCCCTGTGTCCAAATTTGTATATTGTCATTTGCTTCTGAACCAATGAAATACATAGTCTGCCTTGGCTTTGCCAAATATTGAAAAGTCAAGTTATTTTTCCCTTTTTTAAACGGAAAAATGATTTGTAATTGTTTTTGTGTATTGAGAAATTTAATGGATTTTCCGTTGAGTTTTAAATCCGAAAATTCCATATTTTGAGCATCAATTTTAATCGTGTCTATGGATTTCAAAACATCAAAATCATAATCGACATCTCCTGAAACTATTTTTTCAATCGGATTTATGGTAATTTTTCCCAAAACCGATTTAAAATCAACAAATTGGGTTTGTTGGGCAAATGAGAACGTGGAAATAAAAAAGAATAAGTATTTCATTCTGAACTTGAATTTATGGAATCTGTATTCCAATTTTTTGGATTATTTTTTATGTAATGATATATGGTATCGAATGAATTATAATTTCGGACAATATGATCATGATAATTTGATTGCCAAATGGTATTGGCATCGTAATTCATAATTACATTTATTTGTTTGGTTGTAACCGATTTAAAAATCGCAACAAACGATGAAATGGAATTGGGCTTTCGTGATAATTTTTGTGGTTTTGATTCCGAATGGGATTCCGATTCCAATTGTAGAGAAGCACAAGGTAGAGACGCACTGCAGTGCGTCTCTACTTCGGATGATGAAATAATTTCAACTAACAAATGAATATGATTGGGCATAATAACCCAATTATGGAAAAACCAACGTTCCCTAATTGTAATTGATTTCAATAATTCCGTTTCAATTATTTTCCCGTTGTCGTTTAATATCATTTTATTGTCATCAATCGCACCAAAAATACATTCTCTGTTTTGGGCAACTAACGTAATGAAATAGATAGCTTCACTGGAATAGTCCCAATTTTTTAATCGATTTGATTCGGTTTGATATCTATTTTTAAATAATGGCATTTAAAATGATTAGCTAAGATTCCCAAAGTTACAAAGGTTTACCAAACTAATCCGACTAATTTTGTAAGTTTACCTCCAGAAAATTACAAGAAAATTACATTGAAAACGAAAGCCTTATTTAATTGGAGCAGCGGAAAAGATTCTGCGCTGGCCTTATATAAAACACTACAAAATCCTGAAATTGAAATTGCCTGTTTGCTGACCAGCGTAAACCAACAATACCAACGTATTTCTATGCATGGTGTTAGAGTTGAATTATTGCAACAACAAGCTGAAAGCATTGGATTACCGCTTGAAATCATGCAAATTCCCGAAATGCCCACCATGGAAGTTTACGAAAATGCGATGCGCGAAACATTGGCTACACTAAAAAAACAAGGCGTAACCCATTCTATTTTTGGGGATATTTTTCTCGAAGATTTGCGTAAATACCGCGAAGACAAATTAGCCGAAATAGGTTTTCAAGGTGTTTTTCCGCTTTGGAAAATCCCAACTCACGAACTCATTCAAGAATTTATCAGTTTAGGATTTAAAACAATTGTGGTTTGTGTCAACGAACGATTCTTGGATAAAAGCTTTGTTGGTCGTGTGATTGACCAGGATTTCATAAACGATTTGCCTAAAAATGTTGATGTTTGTGGTGAAAACGGCGAATTCCATACCTTCACATTTGATGGTCCTATTTTTTCGAAACCAATTGATTTTGAAATTGGAGAAATCGTGTACCGAAAATATGAAAAACCAGAAAAGGAAGATTCCTCTGATACCGCTTGTGATACCAGTGCTCCTGATGCATTTGATTTTGGATTTTGGTATTGTGATTTAGTATCAAAATAGTTTCTCTAAATAGAAAAACCTAGACTACTAATTCTTTTTCGCGACCTAATGTGAATTTAAATTTTGATCCTTTTCCCATTTCAGACTCAATATCGATAGTTCCGTCTAAAGCTTCCACTATCTTTTTTACCGTAGCTAAGCCTATTCCGTTTCCTTTTACACCGTATCGATCTACTGTTGAAACTACTTCAAATATTTCAAAAATAACTTTATGATATTCTTTTAAAATTCCCGGTCCGTTATCGCTAACGGCAATTTTATAAAAGTCATTTTCTTCAATTATTTCAATTTCAATCTCAATATTTTCTTTATCGTTATACTTTATAGCATTTGTAACGAGATTAATCAATATTTGCTCAATCGCAGTTTTATTGGTGTACACAGAGCTTACATTCGATTTGAAAGTAATAGAACAGTTGTTTTTGAAAATAAAAAGGTTCGAAAGTTCTTTTTCTAAAACAGCAATTTCTACTTCACTATTGTTTTCTTTCTCTATCACATTTGACTTGCTGTACGCTAACAAGCTGTCAATCATCTCTCTTAACTTAGCCGAAGAACTTTTAATTAAATTAATAATTTCCTTTCCATCCTCATCAATTGTTTCGTTGTAATTATCAATAAAAAAATCAGTCAGCCCAGATATATTAGCCAAAGGAGATTTTAAATCATGCGCCGCGATGTAAGCAAATCGTTCCAGTTCCAGATTCTTTTTTCCCAAGGCTTCCATTGTTTTTTCTAATTGCAATTTATTCAACCTCAGTTCCAATAATTTCATCGTCTGTTCAGAAAGTGCTTTTAACGAACCAATTTGAGCAGGAGTCAAAATTTTTGGCTTGTGATCAATTACACATATGGTTCCAAGTGGCAATCCATCTTCATTTGTCAAAGGTACACCGGCATAAAAAATCACGTTGGGTTGGCCGGCAACTATTGGATTATCATGAAAACGAATATCATTTCTTGCATCCGGAATAATGAAAACATTTTTGGGGTCATTGATTGCATACGCACAAAAAGAATAATCTCTTGGAGTTTCTGAAATATCTAATCCTGCATGCGATTTAAACCATTGGCGTTCTTCATCAACAAAAGTGATAAGAGCTATTGGAGTTCCACATATTTGCGATGCTATCAAGGTCAAATTATCATAGTCTGCTTCTGGAAGGGTATCTAGAATAGAATAGGATTCCAATAATTTAATTCTTTCTTCTTCTTGGATATACTTTTCTGGTACAATCATTTTTGTGGTATTTTTTTATGCTTTATTTTTGGAATGCTTTGTGTAATACTATCTTAAATATTTTTTAGTAGCACTTATTCGCTCATCATTAATATACAAATAGTAAAACGTTTGCAAAAGTATTTATTTTCTTAAGCTTTACTTTCGATAAGCATTCTTTTTATATAAATTTTAATACAAAAAGAAAGAACCGTTCGAAGTTAATTTGTGATTATTAACTTAGAACGGTTCCTTACGTATTCAAATCTATCGCTATTAAATAGTAAAAAGCAACAAGAAATTAATCTAATTACTTGAAAATTAATTAATCTAAACTTGGTACAAAGAAGGTATCCAAAACACTTTTTTCATTCATAAGTGCTTCAATTTCATTTGATTTTCTTGGCGCTTCTCCAGATAAATTTACGGGTCCATTTGTAGTAATCAAAATATCATCTTCAATTCGCACCGCAATTCCCCACCATTTTTTATCACAATCACTACCGATAGGAATGTAAATTCCCGGTTCTACAGTAACGACCATATCTGCTTCAAAAGCATTGTACAAGCCCGGATCGTGAACATCTAACCCAATGTGATGCGAAGTTCCGTGCGGAAAATATTTACGGGATTCTTGTTCCGTTTTAACAATTCCTAGTTTCACTAAACCGGCACTGATTATTTTGCGTGCCGCAGCATCTGGTGCATTAAAATTATTTCCAATTTTAGCAGCAGCAATTCCCGCTTCTTGAGCATCATATACTAAATCATAAATTAGCTTTTGCTCAGTAGAAAATTTTCCGTTAGCAGGAATCGTTCGGGTTACATCGGCAGTATAGCCATGATATTCAGCACCTAAATCCATCAAAACCAAATCATTTTCGACTTTCATTTTGCTGTTTTCAATATAATGCAACACACAACCGTTGTTTCCAGCGCCTACGATTGACGGATAACCTTCAAACTCGCTGCCGTACTTTTTATAAACAAATTCGTGAATTCCCTGTATTTCAGTTTCAGACATTCCTGGATGCATCGCTTTCATAATTTCGCGTTGTCCCATAGCCGAAATTCGAACGGCTTTTGTCAACAAAACCAACTCTTCTTTGGATTTTTTCTCACGCAAACTCGCCATATACGTCAAAATCGATTTGGTATTTATAGTGGCCTTTTTTGAAGTGATGCTTTTTTTAGTATTAATTTCGTTTTGCACATTTGAATCCATTTGAGATTTCACTTTTTCATTGTAGCCAATTTGGGATTTAAAGGCGCCAATTAACTTGTATAAATCGGCTTTTTCATTTTTCGAATTTCGGGTATCTTCTTCAAATTCCTTAAAGAAAACAGTGTCAAAACTGGCATAATCAATCCCCGAATTTAAAAACGCTGCTCCATTGAAAGCATTTTCAAAACCCAACTCTTTTTTGGCACCTTCCGTTCCTAAACGCACTCCTGTCCATTGCTCCGCTCTTGGATTTTTTTCCTGAACGTACAACAATTCATTGAATGACTTTCCATCTTTATTGGTTTGATTGTTCGAAAAAATTACCAGAACTGAATTCGGCTCTTTATAACCTGTTAAATAATAAAAATCAGGATCTTGATGGTAGATAAAATCCACATCATTGGCTCGGTTCCTAATAGGATTACCAAAAAATACCGCCACACTATTCTTAGGCATTTTGGCACGCAAGGCTTCTCTACGCTCTTTATGGAATTGAGCCGATAAATAATCGTTTGGATTTCCATTTTGTGCTATTGCTGCACAAACAAAAAGAACTGAAAAAACAAAAGAAAGTTTTAAATTCATAGCATTAAAATATTAGAGTTTTGCAAAATAAAGCGAGGTTTTGGATGAATGAATTAATAGGTAAATATAATTTTTTTGTGCGTACCAATTACTATTTTTATTGAAAGTCCCTTTCTTTTATTCGTTTAAAAATAGAAAAAGAGCACCAAAAGTTTTTCAACTTCTGAGTACTCTTTAGCAAAAGTGCTTCATCATTCTAAAATTAACCAAAACTAAATTTTATGAAAAATGTTTTTTAATAAGCACTTATAATTTACTTTTTATACTTTAATCTGGGACCATCGCAATAACTCCAAGTGCTGGATAAGGAATTATTGTCCGTTAAATACAATCCTTCTTTTTGATTTCCGTAACAGCTTCCTATAATTTCGCTGTCATTGGGATATGTTAATTCAAAAAATATTCCGTCTGATTGATTGGTAGTCGTGTAGGTTCCGGAAAGTGTTGTTGTTACCCCATTTCTTTCTCTGGATTTTGTAAAAGTTCCGTTGGTGTTGAACAAATAATATTCTTGCCATTCCATTGCTGCACCTGTAGTTCCAGAATTTTGGAAAGAACCTGTCATCGCAACCAAAGTCCATTTTCCGTAAAAATCCGTAGTAACAATTGCTTCAGCTTCGTCCTTTGAACAGGAGCTGAAAATAGCAAGGAAAGCAACAAGAATGATTTGTTTTTTCATGTATCAGATTTTACAGATATTCTTTAGATGCTACTTCTCGCAAAAGGTTGCGTCAAATTATAATTATTTTTTTCTAAAGTAAAAAAAATGCATAAAACGATACTATTTATAGGTTCTCGGTTGCCTATAAATAAATAGCCACAGATTAACTGATTTAAAAAAATCGGAGAATCTGTGGCTTATTTTATTACTTGTGAAGTCCTTATTTATCTCCCCTCGTAGAGTTTCAGTAGCTGCGTCACCGTATTCCAATTGCGGATTGTTGCGGTAACATTTAATTTTTTTTCAATGTATTTTTGATCAAATCGAGTCTTTCCGGCTCCAACAGCATATTTAATAAAAATTCTGCTACCGTCAATACTGGCTTCATCCGGTTTGAATTGGCTAATTTTCAAATCATTGATACTGGTACTTTGCAAGGTCGTAGAAATAAAAGCCACGTATAACTTTTTAATATCAATATCTTTTTCCTTCAAAAAAGGATTGTTCTTGAAACACGCTTCCAAGTCTTCTTTGGCAATTACCACAATAGGCACTTCATGACCAAAAACCTTGAAAATTTCCTGCTTGATTAGAAAACCAACCTTCGCAGGGCTTTCTTCCTCCGTTTCCACAAAAACATTTCCCGATTGAATATATGTTAGCACATTTTGAAAACCAATGGCTTCCAAAGTCGTTTTTAGCGCCTCCATTTTTATCATGTTGTGACCGGAAACATTAATACCACGAAGCAATGCGAGATGAGTTGTCATTTTTTAAGCTTTTTATTTTGCGAAGGTAGTATGTTTTTGTTTTTATTTAAATAAAGCTGGATTTTTAAGATATTTTTTCTTTTCGGATCGACTTAATTCCTCTGAAAATACTATTTCATTACAAACAGACGTATATTCTGTATTGGAAACTAATTTTTCTACACCCTTTTCAGTTACAAAATATGGAGTTACAAATTCATACTTGCTTTTGTAATTCTGCAAAGATTGCATAGTAATAGAGTTGAAACTTTTATCAGATAAAAAAGCTATAGAAATATCTGCTCTGTAAACATTTGAATTAAACTCATCTATTACTCCTAATTCAGTTTGTGGATAGACAGTTTGACCTAATTTTACAAATATTAGATTTTTTTTAAATCCATTGTACATCGCTATTGTTCCATCTGAATGTTCTACAGTTATAGAATTTCTTTTGCTCGTATAAATCATATCTCGTGAAGAATTTTGATATTGATTATCAATTTTAACGACAATTCCTTTTCTCATACTACAAATTGTATCTGGCGTTGTAGAATTGATTACATAAGATTTCCAATTTTTAGGTTTTACTTGGTCAAAATATTTTTCACCTAAATTTGAAGCTTCAATAATATTATGTTTTTTCCCTTTCTTAAAAGGTAAAACATAATGAAACAAGCTGTCGACTTTTGGATTAGGTTTACCAAATATTACATAATACTGTAATGCATAACCTACTGATTGCTTGTTATTTGATGGCTTAAGTGTAAGTAAATTGCCTGAATGACCATCGATAACGGTTTTATAATTCGAAACGTAGCTATTTGTAACATTTGAAAAATTTAAATAAATAAAATAACTACCCGGTTCTTCCTTTTTATAACTCAAAACAATACTATTATCAGAATTAACAGTTCTTTCAATAGTTATTTTTGGCGATTGGGCATTTAAATTGAAATTTATTCCTACAATAGTTAAAAGTAGTAACAAGTATTGAATTTTATATTTCATATGATTTTAGAATTTTTATTTTTATTCTTTTTTTTTTCAAATATACATATTTTCCTACGATATTTCCAAACATTCCCATTTCCAAATTTCCAAACAAAAAACTATCTTCGCTCCATCGAATTAAAATCCGTTTTAATCTGCGTTTTGCCATCTCGAGCGAAGTCGAGAGAAGCAAATCCGTTTCATCCGTGTCCAAAAAAAACTAAATGAGCAACCTCCTACTCACTCCCATTGAATACCTCAAAGGCGTTGGTCCCAATCGGGGCGAATTGCTGCGTAAGGAATTGGGGATTTATAAGTACGTGGATTTGGTTAATTTTTTTCCAAACAGATACATTGACAGAACACGGTATTACAAGATTAACGAACTGCAAAACAACATTGCCGAAGTTCAGATTATCGGTAAAATCATCAACATAAAAACAGTAGAATTTGGACGAAACCAAAAACGATTAGTCGCTACTTTTGTGGATGATACAGGTCAAATGGAACTCGTTTGGTTTCAGGGTCACAAATGGATTCGAGAGAGTTTGAAGCTGAATGAAATCTGTGTGATTTTCGGAAAATGTACGTCTTTTGGGAATGCGTTCAATATGGCGCATCCGGAAATTGAATTGATGAGCGAACATGAACAAAGTCTGCGTTCGGCGATGCAACCGGTTTATCCTTCGACAGAAACCTTGACCAATCGTGGGATTTCAAACCGAGTGATTAATAAACTGATGCAACAATTGTTTCTTGAAACGCAAGCATTGTTTACGGAAACCTTACCGGATTATTTAATCAACGAATTGAAGCTGATTCCTAAAAAAGCAGCTTTATTCAACATTCATTTTCCAAAAAGCGCAGACGTTTTGGCGAAAGCCAAATTCCGATTAATATTCGAAGAATTGTTCTTTATTCAGTTGCAATTAATTACTAAAAATCTGATTAGGAAACATAAAATAAAAGGGCATCCGTTCAGTACAGTGGGCGAATATTTCAATGATTTTTATCAGAATCATTTGCCTTTTCAATTGACAAATGCCCAAAAAAGAGTTATCAAAGAAATACGAACCGACATGGGAAGCAACGCCCAAATGAACCGTTTGCTGCAAGGCGATGTAGGTTCCGGAAAAACAATTGTTGCTTTTATGAGCATGCTTTTGGCGCTTGATAATGGTTTTCAAGCGTGCTTAATGGCACCAACGGAAATTTTGGCGAATCAGCATTTTGTTGGTTTATCCGAATTAGCAGAAACGTTAAATATAAATATCAGAATCCTAACGGGTTCCACCAAAATAGCACAACGCAGAATTATCCATGAAGAACTGGAAAACGGAACGTTACACATTCTCATCGGAACGCATGCTTTACTGGAAGATAAAGTAAAATTCAAGAATTTAGGACTGGCTGTAATTGATGAACAACACCGTTTTGGCGTAGAACAACGCTCTAAATTGTGGAAGAAAAATGTGATTCCGCCACACGTTTTGGTGATGACTGCAACGCCTATTCCCAGAACTTTGGCGATGAGTTTGTATGGCGATTTAGACATTTCAGTGATTGATGAATTGCCTCCAGGACGAAAACCAATTCAGACCGTACACCGTTTTGACAGCAACAGATTAAAGGTTTGGAAATTCCTTCGGGACGAAATCGCTTTGGGACGCCAAATCTATATTGTGTATCCGTTAATCCAAGAATCGGAGAAAATGGATTTCAAGGATTTGATGGACGGTTACGAAAGTATTTCCAGAGATTTTCCGTTGCCGCAATATTCAATTTCCATACTTCACGGAAAGATGAAACCGGCGGATAAAGATGCCGAAATGAAACGCTTTTCAGAAGGAAAAACCAATATTATGGTAGCTACAACCGTAATTGAAGTTGGCGTGAATGTTCCGAACGCCAGTGTGATGATTATTGAAAGTGCGGAACGTTTTGGATTATCGCAACTGCATCAGCTTCGCGGTCGCGTGGGTCGTGGCGCGGAACAAAGTTATTGCATCCTGATGACGAGCCATAAATTAAGTTCCGATAGTAAAACCCGAATGGAAACAATGGTGCAAACGAACGATGGTTTCGAAATTGCCGAAGTTGATTTGAAGCTTCGCGGTCCGGGAGATTTAATGGGAACCCAACAAAGTGGCGTACTTAATCTTCAAATTGCCGATTTGGTTCGAGACAGAGATACTTTGGCATTAGCCAGAAATTATGCTTTAAAATTACTTAAGGAAGATGCGGGAATGCAAAAACCGGAGCATACTGCTTTGAGAGCTGTTTTTATCGAAATGACCAAAAAGAAAAACATCTGGAATTATATTAGTTAATTCAATACGTGATGTGCATTTTTTATCTGTTTAAAATTAAGCTACTAAATTTATTTTCTTAAAAAAGGTTTCTTTTTTCAATTCTTGATTAAACCATTTTCATTTTTAGCAGTCTCTACTAATTAGAGGTTGTTATTGCTTGCATTCATTTGTAAATCTTGTATTTTCTAAATGTTAATATTTGTATGTACAAACGTTAAATAAAAATTAACAAGATCATAATTGCCATTTCTAAAACCTAAATTTGTTTTTAACTAAAATTACTGAAACCTAATCCTACATTACTCTATACCTATGAAAATCAAATACCTAGTTTATGCCTTGTTGACCATTGGAATCATTGGATTTATTGGCTACCGAATCACAGAAAACAAAAATAAAAATGCCGATTCGAAAGATCAAAAAGGAAAAGGCAAATCCATGAGCGTTAACGGAATTGTGGCAATCCCACAAACTTTTGACAATAACTTATCCCTTTCAGGTTCAATTGAAGCCAATGAACAAGTAGAAATTCGCAGTGAAGTTTCTGGAATTGTAGAGGCTATTTATTTTCAGGAAGGAAGTAATGTAAGCAAAGGACAGCTACTTTTTAAAGTAAATGATTTAGAATTAAGAGCACAATTGAGACAAACGTCAACCAGAGAAGGATTGGCTTCGGAAAACGAAAGAAGAGCTAAATTGTTATTACAAAAAGAAGCCATCAGTCAGGAAGAATATGATTTGGCCAGAGCCGATTTAAAATCTGCACAAGCACAAAGTCAGTTGATAAAAGCACAAATTGCAAAAACATCGGTTAGAGCACCATTCTCAGGAAGAATCGGATTGCGTTCTATTTCGCCGGGAACCTACATTACACCTACAATTTTGGTAGCGAAACTAGTAAATACAGGAAAATTAAAGATCACTTTTTCAATCCCTGAAAAATACGCCAGTCAAGTAAAAACGAATACCTATATCACTTTTACCGTTTCGGGTTCTACTGAAAAATATACCGCTAAAGTATATGCTATTGAACCAGAAGTTGCCGTAGCGACCAGAACATTACAAGTTCGTGCGATTGCCGAAAATAAAAACGGAAAATTATTACCGGGAACATTTGCTGATGTCGAATTGCCTTTGGACATCATAAAAGATGCCATCGTTGTACCTACAGAAGCTATTATTCCGGTGCAAAACGGTAAAAAAGTTTTCATCTCCAGCAATGGTCAAGCCAAAGAAGTGATGATAGAAACTGCCACAAGAACGGATGCTTCTATTTTAGTACTTTCGGGTTTGAAAGCAGGTGATACCATTATTACCAGTGGTGTTATGTCTCTAAAAAATGAAACTCCGGTGACCGTTAAAATTAAATAGATTGAGATATTAGATTCCTTCAGAGCCATCTACAATCTAAAATCAGCAATCAAAAATCTAAAATCTAAATGAGTTTATCTACAACAAGTATTAGAAGACCCGTATTTACAATAGTAATCAATTTATCCATCGTATTGTTTGGAATCATTGGCTACACCTTCCTGGGCGTTCGAGAATTTCCATCGATTGATCCTGCACAAGTTTCCATCAGTACTCGATATGCCGGCGCAAATGCTGATATTATTGAGTCACAAATTACAGAACCGTTAGAAAAAGCAATCAATTCCATTGATGGGATTAGAAATGTCACTTCTTCGAGTGCGCAAGGAAGCAGTAACATCACCATCGAGTTTAATCTGGACAAAGATCTGGAAGAAGCCGCAAATGATGTGCGAGATAAAGTTTCTCAAGCCGTTAGAAACCTTCCACAAGATATCGACTCTCCGCCTGTAGTTTCTAAGGCTGATGCCAATGGTGAGGCAATTATTTCAATGACAGTTCAAAGTGATACGAGAAACGCATTAGAATTAAGCGATTACGCCGAAAATGTAATTTCACAACGTCTAGAAACGATTCCCGGTGTGAGTGGTGTCCAAATTTGGGGACAAAAAAGATACGCAATGCGTCTGTGGATTGATCCCATAAAACTAGCTGCTTATGGTTGCACCGTTTCTGAAGTGAGAGATGCATTGAACAAACAAAATGTAGAATTGCCTTCTGGAAAACTAACTGGAGACAATACCGAATTGACGGTAAAAACAGTGGGAAACCTTTCTACAGCTGAAGAATTTAACAATATTATTATTCGTACCGAAGGGGAAAAAGTAGTTCGTTTTAGCGATGTGGGATTAGCAAGTCTTGGACCAGAAAATACGGAAACCAAAATGACGCAATCAGGTACGCCCTTAGTTGGTGTTGCTATCGTACCACTTCCAGGAGCTAATTATTTGGATATTTCTACTGCTTTCTACAAAGAATTCGAACGTTTAAAAAAGGATTTACCAAAAGATATTAAACTTAATATTGCCATTGACAATACTATTTTTGTAAAAAAATCAGTTATCGAAGTTGCTGAAACATTGGGAATTTCAATAATTCTGGTGATTTTGATTATCTATTTATTCTTTAGGGATTGGGCGATTGCCTTTAGACCATTGATTGATATTCCAGTTTCGTTGATTGCTACTTTCTTTATCATGTGGCTTTTCGGGTTTTCCATTAATGTATTGACTTTATTGGCTATCGTTTTGGCAACAGGATTGGTGGTCGATGATGGAATTGTAGTCACCGAGAATATTTTCAAAAAAGTAGAAGAAGGAATGACGCCTATCGAGGCTGCTATCAAAGGATCTAACGAAATATTCTTTGCGGTAATTTCGATTTCGATAACCTTAGCAGCGGTATTTCTTCCTGTGATTTTCCTCGAAGGATTTGTCGGGCGATTGTTTAGGGAATTTGGCGTCGTCATAGGTGCTGCGGTATTAATTTCAGCTTTTGTATCGTTGACATTAACACCAATGTTAAACGCCTATTTAATGAAAGGCGGCGAACAAAAAAAATCAAAATTCTACATTCGTACAGAACCTTATTTCCAAAAACTAAACAGTGGTTACGCCAGTGCATTAGACCGTTTTATGAAGAAAAAATGGTTGAGTTTCCCTATTTTGATTGCTTGTTTTGGATTAATTTATTTGTTTTTCAACCTTTTGCAAAAAGAAACCGCACCTTATGATGACCGTAGTGGTTTTGTATTGCGTATGTCTACACCCGAAGGTTCTTCTTATGAATATACAGATCGCTTTATGCAGGAAGTATCTCAATTAGTGGATGACTCGATTCCCGGTAAAAAAGTAGCCTTAGTTATTACGTCTCCTGGTTTTGGATCTTCATCCGTAAATAGTGGTTTTATTCGGGTATCATTGGTTCAACCTGATGAAAGAAAAGATTCTCAAAAAGAAATTGCAGAGAAATTAACCAAATGGACCAAACAATATCCAGATGCAAAAACGTCCGTAATTGAGCAACCAACAATTGCCGTAAACAGACGCGGTGGATTGCCGATTCAATACATCATTCAAGCGCCAAACTTTAAAAAACTAGAAGAAAAAATTCCTGTTTTTATGGATGAAGTAGCTAAGAACCCAACTTTTGCGGTTAGTGATGTCAATTTAAAATTCAACAAACCAGAAGTTAATGTAACCATTGACAGAGAAAAAGCCGAAAGTTTAGGAATTTCAGTTATTGATATTGCGCAAACCTTACAGCTTTCCTTAAGCGGACAACGTTTTGGTTATTTCATGAGAAATGGAAAACAGTATCAGGTTATTGGACAATTTGACCAAAAAGACCGTTCGAAACCATTGGATTTGACATCAATGTATGTCAAAAATAATTTGGGACAATTAATCCAAATGGACAATGTGGTAACTATTGAAGAAAAAAGTAATCCGCCACAATTGTACCACAACAATCGTTACATGGCCGCTACTGTTTCTGCAGGTCTCGCTCCAGGCAAGAGTATCAGCGATGGAATTGATGCGATGAACGAAATTAAAGCTAAAGTTCTTGACGATACCTTTACCACAGATTTAGGTGGAGAATCCAGAGATTTTGTTGAAAGTAGTTCGAATACTGCTTTTGCATTCGGATTGGCTTTGGTATTAATATTTTTGATTTTAGCGGCACAATTTGAAAGCTTTATTGATCCTTTTATTATTATTTTAACCGTTCCAATGGCAGTTGCAGGAGCACTATTCTCATTATGGTTGTTTGACCAGACTTGGAATATTTTCAGCCAAATTGGAACTGTAATGCTTATTGGTTTGGTAACCAAGAACGGAATCTTAATTGTCGAATTTGCGAATCAGCTTCGAGAACAAGGGAAACCAAAAATGGAAGCTATTTTAGAAGCTTCGGAAGCGAGATTACGACCTATTTTAATGACAAGTTTGGCTATTTCATTAGGAGCATTACCAATTGCTATGTCACTTGGAGCAGCTTCAACCAGTAGAATTGGGATGGGAGTTGTAATTGTTGGAGGAACTATTTTCTCTTTGGTTTTAACGTTATTCGTTATTCCTGCAATGTATTTAATGTGGTCTAAAGCCAGAAAACATTATCCTGAGTTTGATCATATTGAAGAATATGAAAAAGAAGTTAAATAATTTGAATGGAACGCTGATGACGCGAATTAAATAGATTTATCTAATTTTCATATAAAACTCATTGATTCGTGGCTAAAAAATATAATTATGACACATACTAAAATACTATTTCAGAGCTTTATACTACTCTTATTTTGTGTAGTTAAAACCAATGCGCAAGAAGTTTTGACATTGGAAAGCGCAGTAAAAATTGCATTGGAAAACAATTACGAAATAAAAATTGCCACCAACAATTTAACCATTGAAAAAACAAATGTAGCCATTGGAAATGCAGGAATGTTGCCCACAGTTACTGCAACTGTTGTGGATAACAACAGCATTCAGAATAGTTCACAAACGCGTCAGGACGGAACAGAAACCGAATTAGACAATGCTAAAAACAATAGTTTAACGTATGGTGTCGGATTGGATTGGACTATTTTTGATGGAATGCGAATGTTTGCCAGACTGGATCAGTTGAAAGAATTGCAAAAATTAGGTGAAGCACAACTAAAACTGACTGTAATCACACGAATCAGCGACGTGAATGCTGCATATTATAATTTGGTTCAACAACAGCAGCAATTGGCCGCTTTGGATTCTACAATTGTTATTTCAAACCAGCGATTGACTTTGGCACAAAACAGGTTTACCATTGGAAAAGCCTCTAAATTAGAAGTTTTGAATGCTCAAGTAGATTTGAATACCGATCAGGTTGCATTGTTAAGACAAAAAGAATTGTACGCTAATAGCAAGATTTTATTAAACCAACTATTGGCCAGAGATGTTGCCACTGATTTCAAAGTAATTGATCAACTTCAAGTAGATGGATTATTATTACTGCCGGAACTTACTGCTTTAGCTGAAAAACAAAACCCACAATTAGAAGCCCAAATCATCAATAAAAGAGTAGCTGAATTAGAATTAAAACAAATTAAAGCGGCACGTTATCCTACTGTTCGAGTAAATACCGCCTACAATTTTTCAGAAAGTCAATCGAGTCTTGGGTTTGTGGCACAAGCACAATCCAGAGGTTTGAACTATGGTTTTAGTGCTTCCTTAAATATATTTGATGGTTTTGCACAGCACCGAAATGAAAAAATTGCCAAAATTCAAATTGAAAATTCTAAATTAAATATAGATCAGCAAAATTTAGCTTTAAACTCACAATTAGCTACTTCCTATCAAACGTATTTAACTAATTTAGAATTGATTGCTTTAGAAGAAAAAAATGAATCGATTGCGAAACAAAATCTAAATATTACTTTAGACAAATTCAGAATTGGGACGATAACTACTTTAGAATTCAGAACCGCTCAATTGAATTATGTGAATGCCAAAGTGCGTTACAGCAATGCACAATTTCAAGGAAAATTATCTGAAATTGCGCTTCGAGAATTAGCAGGAAATCTTAATTTTTAATTTACTTTTGCTAAAAATAGTATCTTAAATGGTTTCATATAATACAAAAGACTGGTTTACTTTTATTTTTCGTTTCCACAAAGCGGACACTTTTAGAACACTAATGCCAATAATGCTCGCTATTGGAATTTATTCTGGAGTTATCGGTTATTTAGAGGTTGAATATTGGAAATTAGCTGACAACAGTTATGTAAAGAATATCACAATCATGCACGGAATGCTTGGTTTCGTGATTTCATTATTGCTAGTTTTCAGAACCAATACTGCCTATGACCGTTGGTGGGAAGGACGCAAAATGTGGGGTGCTTTAGTAAACAACAGTCGTAATTTTGCCATTAAATTATCGGCAATATTGCACGATGAAAAAGATCGTAAATACTTCCGAAAAATGATTCCCGGTTATGCTTCCATTTTGCATAAACATTTGAATGATAATGATACCAGCAAACAATTGTTTGAAGATGTCGATTTAGAAATAGATCATCACAAGCACAAACCCAATCAAGTAGCTAAAATGTTATTTCAGAAGATTAATGATTTATACGATTCCAAAAAAATAACTGGTGATCAACTGATTATTTTAAACGAAGAAGTAAAATCATTTACTGATATTTGTGGTGCTTGCGAACGAATCAAAAACACGCCTATTCCCTACTCCTACAGTGCTTTCCTTAAAAAATTCATCTTCTTTTATGTCATGACACTGCCTTTTGGATATTCCTTTAGTTTGGGTTATTATGTTGTTCCTGTTGTGGTATTTATTTTTTATGTTTTGGCAAGTTTAGAGCTAATTGCTGAGGAAATTGAAGATCCTTTTGGAAGCGATGAGAATGATTTACCAACTCATAAAATTGCGGAGAACATCAAAAAACATGTGGAAGAATTAATTTAAATTTTGTTAAACAGTGTTCCGGTTCTAATTATTTTCATTAAATTTAAGCTTTGCCTTTTTAAAGTTTAAAACTATGAATAGTAACCGCGCTTTTATAAATCCACCGCATTTATCAAACGAGAAATCGTTAAAAACATTAGTTGAAAACAGAACCGTTTACTCTTTAAACCATTGTGAACTGAACCTTTTTGAAACGTATGAATCTTCAGCATTAGTTCCTTTGAAATTTAATGATTTGGTGGTTACAAGTATGTTGCGAGGCAAAAAAATAATGCATCTTTTTGACGATCCAAGTTTTGTCTATTTACCGGGTGAAACTGTTGTGATTCCTTCGAATGTGGAAATGAAAATCGATTTTCCGGAAGCTTCAAAAAACAATCCTACACAGTGTTTGGCTTTGGCGATAGACCAAACTAAAATTACCGATACCTTACAGTTTTTAAACGAACGCTACCCAAAAGAAGGAAAAGACCAATTCTGGCAATTGAATTACCAAAATTATTTCTTTTATAACAATGTGGAATTGGCAACGACGATTAATAAATTGATTAAAGAATGCATGAGCACGTCAATTACTAAAGATGCTTTAGCCGATTTGACTTTGCAGGAATTATTAATTCGAATTATTCAGACACAAACTGCAAAAGCAATAGATGACGGTTTATTTGCCGATCCAAAAAATCCTATTACACAAGTCGTAGAATTCATCCGATTGAATTTGAAGGAAAATATAAGCATGAAACATCTGAGCGAGAAAGCCTGTATGAGTACAACTTCTTTCTATCGTTTTTTCAAAAGAGAATTAGGCATGAGCCCCATAGAATTTGTGATTAGCGAAAAAATGAAATGCGCCAAACAGTTGCTGAAAAATCCTTCGATACAAATCAATGAGGTTTGTTACTTATCAGGATTTGAAGATTGTAATTACTTCATTCGTTTGTTTAAAAAACATGAAGGAATTACACCAAAACAATATCAATTACTGTATGTAAACTAGATTATTTAATAAATGTCACTGGTTCAAGCGATAATTCTTCTTCCGGAGTAAAAATTCTATATTCAATTCTGAATGTTTTTTTCAATGGCGTTTCTAAGGAAAATCCTCCCACTCCAAACGCATCAATTACATCCAAAGTAAAATGAGCATGTTTCCAATATTCGAATAAATCTTTATCAACCCAAAATTCAGTTTCTTCAATTGTACCAATACATACATCACCCATTCGCTGATAAAATCCGCCTTTTTCAAAACATTGTGGCTGCGTTCCCTCGCAACATCCTCCTGCTTGATAGAACATCAAATCACCGTGTTTTTCCTTTAGGATCTTGATTAATTCTATTGCTTTTTCTGTGGCATCAATTCTTTTTATCATTTTTTTTAATTTAAAATAAAACCTGACAAATTATACAATCTGCCAGGTTTATGATTAACCAATAATCAGTAATTAACTAAAAGAAACCTAATTTCTTTTTGTCATAAGAAATCAGCATGTTTTTTGTCTGACGATAGTGTCCAAGCATCATTTTATGGTTTTCACGACCAATACCCGATTGTTTATAACCTCCAAAAGGAGCTCCCGCAGGATAAGAATGATACTGATTAATCCAAACACGACCTGCTTGAATCGCTCTTGGAACCTGATAAATTTCGTGTGCATCACGTGTCCAAAGTCCGGCTCCCAGACCATACATCGTATCATTTGCAATAGCAATAGCTTCTTCAGTAGTTTTGAAAGTGGTAACTGCTAAAACCGGTCCAAAAATCTCTTCTTGAAAAATACGCATTTTATTGTGTCCTTTGAAAAGCGTTGGTTTGATATAATAACCTCCGGCTAAATTTCCTTCCAAATGATTTTCTTCGCCTCCAATTAAAACTTCCGCACCTTCTTCTTTTCCTAATTTAATATAAGTCAGAATTTTTTCTTTTTGAACCAAAGAAGCCTGCGCTCCCATCATAGTGGTTCTGTCTAAAGGATTTCCCAATTTGATTGCAGCTGTTCTTTCAATTACTCGCGCGATGAATTTATCATAAATATCTTCGTGAACTAATAATCTGGACGGACAAGTACAAATTTCTCCTTGATTCAAAGCAAACATTACCGCACCTTCAATTGCTTTGTCAAAGAAATCATCATCAGCATCACCAACGGACTTCATGAAAATATTTGGGGATTTTCCTCCAAGTTCTAAAGTTACCGGAATAATATTTTCAGTAGCATATTGCATCACTAAACGACCGGTTGTTGTAGAACCTGTAAAAGCTGCCTTTGACACTTTTTTATTGGTTACCAAAGCTCTTCCAAGTTCAGCACCAAAACCATTAACAATATTTATAACTCCTGGAGGCAAAATATCACCAATCAATTCCATCAAAACCATAATGGAGATTGGCGTACTTTCTGCTGGTTTTAAAACTACGGTATTTCCTGCCGCTAATGCTGGCGCCAGTTTCCAAACAGCCATTAAAATAGGAAAATTCCAAGGAATAATTTGAGCAATTACGCCCAAAGGTTCGCTTAAAGCGATGGAAACAGTTTGCGAATCCAATTCGGCGATGGAACTTTCCTCAGCACGAATTACACCTGCAAAATATCTGAAGTGATCAATTGCCAAAGGCATATCGGCAGCTAAAGTTTCACGAATGGCTTTTCCGTTGTCAATAGTTTCCACAGTTGCAAGATATTCTAGGTTATCTTCCATAACCTGAGCAATTTTATTCAATAAATTACTGCGTTCCGTAACAGATGTTTTTCCCCACGTCTGGAAAGCTTCATACGCAGTATCAACAGCTAAATCTAAATCTACTTTAGTGGAATGCGCAGCTCTTGTAAATACTTTCCCGTCAACCGGAGAAACCACGTCAAAATACTGCCCACCTATTGGAGCAACAAATTTGCCACCTATATAATTATCATATGTTGCCTTAAAATCAGGTCTTTTTACCACGTTATCCATGTCGTTATCTTTTTATGTTTTATCAAATATACCCTCATCCTTATTCTTAGAATAGCACAATTCATTCAACTAATAGCATTAAATTTTCATATTAGTTTTTTTAACCTAAATTTATTATTTAATTCATATTTATTTACAACTAATAGTATTGAATTCTTATTTTAAATTCTTACTTAATACACCAAATCAGTTATAAAAAACCAAAAAAATTGTTTCTTTCTCCAAACTGCAATCCTTATATTTGCATTCTCATTAAAATTGACAGATGAAAATATCTTACAACTGGTTAAAACAATTCATTAAAATAGACTGGAAATCCGAAGAAACTGCAGCACTACTTACCGATTTAGGTCTGGAAGTAGAGATTGTTGACAAATACCAATCGGTAAAAGGCGGATTAGAAGGCATTGTTGTGGGACATGTTCTTACCTGTATCCAACATCCTGATGCCGACAGATTAAAAATAACTACCGTAGATTTAGGAAATGGCGTTCCTGTACAGATTGTTTGCGGCGCCAGTAATGTTGCTGCGGGACAAAAAGTACCAGTTGCCACAATTGGAACTACATTATACGATAAGGAAGGTGTTGCTTTTTCAATCAAAAAAGGAAAAATTCGCGGACAGGAAAGCCACGGAATGATTTGTGCCGAAGATGAATTAGGTCTTGGTGAAAGCCATGATGGAATTATGATATTGGACGATGCATTAATGCCTGGAACTCCTGCTGCAACGGTTTTCAAAATTGAAAATGACGAAGTTTTCGAAATTGGTTTAACACCCAATCGTGCCGATGCAATGAGTCATTTAGGGACTGCACGTGATTTGAGAGCAGGAATGTTGCAAAGCGGTGTAAACGTAGAATTGATTACACCATCAGTGAGCAATTTCAGAGTGGATAAAAGAACTTTGAAAATTGATATTGACGTAAAAGAACCTAAACTAGCTCCAAGATATTGCGGAGTGACAATTTCAGGCATTGAAGTAAAACCTTCACCAGCTTGGTTGCAAAACAGATTGAAAGCTATTGGATTGAATCCAAAAAACAATATTGTCGATGTAACTAATTACGTTTTGCACGAATTAGGTCAGCCGCTTCACGCCTTTGACGCTTCAAAAGTTAACGGTAAAATAGTAGTTCAAACACTTCCTGCGGGAACAAAATTTACTACACTTGACGATATTGAAAGAACTTTACACGAAGAGGATTTAATGATTTGTGACGAGAAAGGACCTTTGTGTATTGCAGGAGTTTTTGGCGGAAAAAAATCTGGAGTTTCAGAAAGCACCAATTCTATATTTTTAGAAAGTGCTTATTTCAATCCGGTAAGCATTCGTAAAACTGCCAAAAGACATCAATTAAACACTGATGCTTCTTTCCGTTTTGAAAGAGGAATTGACCCAACTATTACTGAATACGCATTGAAACGTGCAGCTTTATTAATTCAAGAGGTTGCCGGCGGAGAAATAACATCAGATGTTGTTAATGTGTACCCAAAGAAAATTGAAGACTTTTCTGTGTTTTTAAACTTCAGTAAAGTAGCTAAAATTATTGGACAGGAATTACCGAAAGACACTATTAAGAAAATATTAGTTTCATTGGACATTAAAGTAAACAGCGTTTCAGATGCAGGATTAGGATTGACTATTCCTTCTTACCGCGTTGACGTTCAGAGAGAAATAGATGTTATTGAAGAAATTTTGAGAGTATATGGATACAACAACATTGATTTTTCTAAAAAACTAAATGCCACGGTTTCTAATTCTCCAAGAAATGAAGACTACAAAATACAAAATGTGATTGCTACGCAGTTAAATTCTCAAGGATTTAATGAAATGATGGCAAACTCATTGACTACTGCGTCTTATGTTGAACTTTCAGAAGTTTTGAATCCAGCAAACAATGTGACAATGTTAAATCCGTTAAGTGCAGATTTAGCTACCATGCGTCAATCTTTGTTGTTTTCCGGACTAGAAGCAATCTCATATAATATCAATCGCAAAAATGCTGATTTGAAATTATTTGAATTTGGAAAAACGTACCATAACTATCTTGCCGGTTACGAAGAGAAAAAGCATTTGACTTTATTCCTTTCCGGAAATAGAAATCAAGAAAATTGGACTAGCGCTCAAAAACCATCTGATTTCTTTTTATTCAAAGGATATGTGAATGGAATCCTTTCCAGATTAGGCATTCAAAAAACACAAAATGTACCTGTAACTTCGGATGTGTTTTCTGAGGGGATTGCTATTAGCGTTGGAACCGAAATACTGGTAGAATTAGGAGTAGTTAAAAAATCAATATTAAAACATTTCGGAATCAAACAAGAAGTATTTTTTGCAGATTTTAACTGGGCTTTGATTTTGAAATTGATTTCAACTAAGATAAAATATACTGAGATTCCTAAATACCCTGAAGTTCGTAGAGATTTAGCGTTGCTAATTGATCAAAACGTAACCTATGACAGCATTTACAATATTGCACGCCAAACAGAGAAAGCACTCTTAAAAGACATTAATTTATTTGATGTGTATGAAGGGAAAAATCTTCCTGAAGGCAAAAAATCATACGCGCTAAGTTTTACTATTCAAGACAGTTCTAAAACTCTGACCGATACGCAAATTGATAAAATTATGAGCAAACTGCAAAATAATTTTGAAACTGAACTTGGAGCCAGCTTACGATAATAGCTCTTTTTACATACTATAAAATCCCAATTCTAAATTTTAGATTTGGGATTTTTTTTATACAAAAAAGCCCCGCAAGTTGCAGGGCTCTTAAGACTAACAAAATATCAACCTCTAATCCAAAAATTATTGTTTAGGCAATACAACAGCGTCAATCACGTGAATCACACCATTTGATTGATTAACATCTGCAATTGTTACCTTAGCTTTATTCATATTCTCATCTGTAATGTATAAATCTTTTCCTTGCATCCAAGCTGTCAAAGTTCCACCACTTACTGTTTTCATTGTAGCTTTTCCATTACCCATTTTAATAGCTTTTGCTATATCCGAAGCGTTCATTTTTCCTGCAACAACATGATATGTAAGGATTGTTTGCAATGTTTTTAAGTTTTCTGGTTTTAATAATGTGGTTACAGTTCCAGCAGGCAATTTGTCAAACGCGGCATTTGTTGGGGCAAAAACGGTGAATGGTCCTTTACTTTGTAATGTTTCAACTAATCCGGCTGCTGTTACTGCTGCAACTAAAGTTGTATGATCTTTTGAATTAACAGCATTCTCAACAATATTTTTAGATGGATACATGGCAGCTCCACCAACCATAACTGTTTTTTGAGCGAATGAAGTTGCTCCTAATACTACTGTAAATAATGCAATGGATAAAAATTTTCTAGTTTTCATAAAATCTATTTTTTAAGTTATATAATTTCATTTACGGTGTTTAATTGTGTTTGGTTTTAAAAAATGAAATTATTTTTAAAAATTTAATTTTTCTGAATGAGATGAAATTGACATTAGTTCTAATTAGCCCCGATGGCAGCAAGTATCCTTTTTATTGTGTTATACAAAAGTTGATTTTAAAAATAGGTTTTCTGCACAATAAAAAGATACTGCGTACAGCGGGAGGATTGTGGATTGCGAATTCAACTGCACTGCTCCTAAAAAATAAAGCACAAAAAAAAGCCCCGCAAATTGCGGGGCTTTCTATATTCAAAAAATTTCAAGAAATTATTTTTTCTCTGATTTTTCCATTTTAGCTTTCAATGCAGCTAACATATCATTGTTATCACCTAAAGTTGCAGCTGGTGCATTTGTAGATGAAGATGAAGTGTTTTCAGAAACTGCTTTCACATTTTTCTCTTCTTCTTCACGGAAGATAGCAGTGTGAGATGCAACTACTCTTTTGAATTCTTTATTGAATTCGATTACTTTGAAATCAGCTGAATCACCTTTTTTCAATTTCTTTCCGTCTTCTTTTTCAAGGTGACGTGTAGGAATGAAAGCAACGATATCATCTCCGAATTCTACAGTAGCTCCTTTGTCAACGATTTCAGAAATTTCACCTGTGTGGATAGTTCCAACTGCGAAAGAATCTTCATACTGATCCCAAGGATTAGCAGTAGTTTGTTTGTGACCTAAAGATAATTTACGTCCTTCAACATCTAATTCTAATACTACAACGTCAAGTTTTTCACCAACGTTTACAAATTCAGATGGGTGTTTGATTTTCTTAGTCCAAGATAAGTCAGAGATGTAAATTAATCCATCAATTCCTTCTTCTAATTCTACGAAAATTCCAAAGTTTGTAAAGTTTCTAACGATACCTGTATGTTTAGAACCTACTGGGTATTTAGCAGTGATATCAGTCCAAGGATCTTGAGACAATTGTTTGATACCTAATGACATTTTACGGTCATCTCTGTCTAATGTTAAGATAACTGCTTCAACAACATCACCTACTTTTACGAAATCTTGAGCAGAACGTAAATGAGTAGACCAAGACATTTCAGAAACGTGGATTAAACCTTCAACACCTTCAGCAACTTCAATAAATGCACCGTAATCAGCGATTACAACTACTTTACCTTTTACTTTATCACCAATTTTTAAGTTAGCATCTAAAGCGTCCCATGGGTGAGCGTTCAATTGTTTCAATCCTAATTGTATTCTTGTTTTTTCGTCATCGAAATCAAGGATTACAACGTTTAATTTTTGATCTAATTCAAGAACTTCAGATGGGTGGTTGATTCTAGACCAAGAAAGGTCAGTAATGTGAATCAATCCATCAACACCACCTAAGTCAATAAAGACACCATAAGAAGTAATGTTTTTAACAACACCTTCTAATACTTGTCCTTTTTGTAATTGACCGATGATTTCTTTTTTCTGGATTTCGATATCCGCTTCAATAAGCGCTTTATGAGAAACAACAACATTTTTGAATTCGTGGTTGATTTTTACCACTTTGAATTCCATCATTTTGTTTACATATACATCGTAGTCTCTAATTGGTTTAACATCAATTTGAGATCCTGGTAAGAAAGCTTCAATTCCGAAAACGTCAACGATCATACCACCTTTAGTTCTGCATTTTACAAAACCATTAACGATTTCTCCTGTTTCGTTAGCCGAAATAACTCTATCCCATGATTTGATAGTACGTGCTTTTCTGTGAGATAATACTAATTGACCAGTTTTATCCTCACGGATGTCAATTAATACTTCAACAGTATCACCTACTTTTAATGCTGGGTTGTAACGGAATTCGTTTAATGAAATAACACCTTCCGATTTTGCGTTGATATCAACGATAACGTCTCTATCTGTAATTCTAACAACTACACCATCTACAACTTCTTCTTGATCAGTAGCGATAAATGTTTTTGAAACTAGTTCTTCGAATTCTAATAAGTTTTTCTCATCAACAGCATCAATACCTTCTTCGAAATTGTGCCAGTTAAAATTTGCTAAAAACTCTTCTTGTGATTTTAATTGTTCAGACATGCTGATTAAAAATTTGTATTCTGTATTTTCTCGAGTTTCTTAATGTGCTAGAAAACAACAGAAGTTGTTTGTATAATTAGTTGAACCCTAAAGGAAACTCTTATTCACCAAAAGGACTGCAAAAGTAACACATTTATCTTAAACAGCAAAATTTTACAGACAAGATAATCGATTGATAATCAGGAGCGAATTAATTGGCTTTTTTGCAAGCAAAGTTCCCGCTCTCGCCTTTATCTCTCCTCTCGTCCCAAAAGACGAGATGCGAGGATATCAGCTCCATCGGGGCTAGATAGGTTTTATCCTGATTTTTCAGTATAAAAAAACCCGATATCGTATAAAAATATCGGGTTCTATATTATTTCAATCCTGTTTTAGTGACTTACATTTTCAACATCCATAGGATTGTGTTTGTGCTTGAATAAAACTGCAAATGCAACGGCAATTATCAATGCGTAAATTGCAAAAGCCAGCCAAATTGTATGCCAGTCTTTCATAAAAATTACTTTACTAAACAATCCATCGGCAGTAATTGAATTCCCTTGACCGGTAACAAATTCCAACATTTTTGGATTAGTCGTTTCTGTTTCCAAGAAACCAGCCAAATCAGTAGTATTATTAAATGATTTTGTAAAATATTTATCAATAGCCCATCCCGAAGTAAAACTTCCTAAAACTGCTCCAAAACCATTGGTCATCATCATAAACAAACCTTGTGCTGAGGAACGATTTTTAGGGTCTGTATTCGTTTCAACAAATAATGACCCTGAGATATTAAAGAAATCAAATGCCATTCCGTAAACCACACAAGACATAATAATCATCCATAAACCACTTGTTGGATTTCCGTAAGCAAACAATCCAAAACGCAATACCCAAGCAAGCATACTAATCAACATAACTTGTTTGATACCAAAACGTCTTAAAAAAAAAGGAATCGCAAGAATAAATAAGGTTTCCGAAATTTGAGAAATTGACATTATTATGGTCGAATATTCTACAACAAATGAATCAGCATATTTTGGAAAATGTTTGAACTCATCTAAGAAAACATCTCCATAGGCATTTGTCAACTGTAAAGCGCCTCCTAAAAACATTGAGAAAACAAAAAACAAAGCCATCTTATAATCAGCAAATAATTTAAACGATTCTAACCCTAATGTTTCCATGATAGAAGCATTTTCTTTAGACAAACGTTGCGGTTTACACTTTGGCAAAGTGAAGGAATAAATCCCTAGAAATACTGCCGCTAAACCTGCTATATAAAACTGATATTCTGTTGATTTGTTTCCCGTTAAATTAGTAATCCACATCGCAACAATAAAACCTATTGTTCCCCAAACCCGAATAGGTGGAAAATTTTTAATAATATCTTTATTGTTTAATTTGAGGGCATTATACGATATAGAGTTGCTCAAAGCAATCGTTGGCATATAAAAACACATCGCCAAAAGCATAATATAAATAAAAGAATTTGGAGTGGTAACTTGAGGAATATAGAATAAAACCGCAGCATATAAAATATGTAGCGTTCCATATAATTTTTCAGCATTTATCCATCTGTCAGCGATAATCCCAGTTAGTGTTGGCATAAATAAAGAAGCAATTCCCATAGTCCCAAAAACCAACCCAAATTGAGTTCCTTCCCAGTTTTTTGTGCCAAACCAGTAATTTGCAATGGTAATCAGCCAAGCTCCCCAAACAAAAAACTGAAGAAAGCTCATTATTACCAATCTATTTTTAATTCCCATGAGATGAATTGTTTTTTATTTTTAAAAATTAACAAGGCGTAAATCTACTATTAAAAATGAGATCTGCAAATAATTATGCCGTTTTAGTAATTTCATTTACCAATTCCAACACAAGCTCGAATTGTTCCTCACGATTCAAATGCGAATTATCAATTTCTATAGCATCTTCCGCCATAACCAAAGGGGAATCCTTACGGTGCGTGTCAATGTAATCGCGCTCTTCTACATTTGCCAAAACTTCATCAAAAGTCACAGCATCACCTTTCTTAACTAACTCATCGTAACGCCTTTGCGCTCTTGTAGTTGCGCTTGCTGTCATGAAAATTTTAAGCTCTGCATCCGGAAAAACTACAGTCCCAATATCTCTTCCGTCCATTACTATTGCTTTGTCTTTTCCCATTTCTTTTTGCTGTTCGACTAATTTGGCACGAACTTCAGAAACTTCAGCTACTTTACTCACAAAACTGGAAACTTCAATCGTTCTGATTTCGGTTTCAACATTTACTTCATTCAAATACATTTCGGCAAAACCTAAATCAGCATTGAATTTGAATTGCAATTTTATATTTGGCAAACTGTTAATTAATGTTTGTTTATCAAAAGAATCCGCATTTATGTACCCGTTTTGCATGGCAAATAAAGCTACGGCACGGTACATTGCCCCAGTATCAACGTAAATATATCCTAAATGATTCGCAAGTTGTTTGGCCAACGTGCTTTTTCCTGTCGATGAAAATCCGTCAATTGCGATGGTAATTTTTTTCAAAATATTGTATTTAAATTTTAATAATTAATCAAACTGTCCTTCCATAATTTTCAAAGGAAAAAATTATTCTTGAAAGTTAATGGTTAACCCAAAAAGGCTTGTATTTCCTGCCAATGTGTATCTGGAATACGAATAATTAAATTTCAACTTATTCAATTTAAGTCCGAAACCTAATGAAACTCCCGAAAAATTACGTTGTTCCTGAAGGCGTAATTCCTCTGCTCTTCGAAAATTATATCCCACACGCAAATTAAATGCTTTTTTTGGAAAAAGCTCTACTCCTACTATTACATGTCGCAACGCATTATTTACAAATGAAATTTTTTCTTCAGTCTCCGTTCCGTCAAATGATGATTCTGCCCTGACCGGATTTGAAAAAGCTATATTCCATTGCTGCAAATTTTCCAAAGTAAGATGCCAACGAATAGGTACATTTTCTAATTCTTGCGAAACGCCAGCAATTATTTCGAGTGGCAGCTTTTCGTTTGTAGCATTATAAGTAGAAAATTGAGTCCCAATATTTCGAATAGCCAAACCCCAATTTACATCATTTTTTTCATCTATAAAAAGTGCCCCAATATCAATTGCACCACCTAAAGAATTATAACTTTCTAAGGTAGAAGAAATTAATTTGGCGCTGGCACCTACATGAATATTGGTATAGGGAATGTTATAGGCATAGCCAAAAGAAAGGGCAATTTCACTTCCTGTAAATTCTGAGGTTGGTTGACCGTTTTCGTCATAGCCTTCAAAATTGCCATAGTTTACATAATTTACTCCAGCCTGAAAAGTTTGCAAATGTCGATCGTACGTGTACGCATAAGAAGCCGTTCCGTAAGTTACTTCCTTGAAATAGCTTCCATAATTCAAAGCCAAATGGTTGTCCATTTCAGCATTTATGGTTGCTGGATTAAAATGGGCCTGATTCACATCATCATCATAAATAGTGATTACTTTTCCTCCCAGTGCCGCTTGTCTTGGCGAAGTGACCAAATTCAAAAACTGATAGGTATACTTACCTCCTATTTGACTGTAAGACACAGAACAAATGAAAAAAGAGGTGTATAATAAAAGTTTTTTTAACATGCTTTAAAGTGCAACTTATGTAAGGTAAAACGTAAATGCGAAGATAAAATTATAAATACAATAAATGGCAACTTTAAAACCCGTAATTACAAATAAAAATTCCAAATTCTAAGCACTGAAAATCAGGTTTTAGAATTTGGAATTTTAAAATTTGGAATTAACTTTTATTTTAAATCCTTGGCATTTTTCACTTTCTGATCAGTCAAAGCATATTTCAATACTTCGCTCATTTCCTTCACATAATGAAAAGAAAGTCCTTCCAGATATTCTGGTTTTATTTCATCAATATCACTTTTGTTTTCGTGACACAGAATAATTTCTTTTATATTCGCTCTTTTTGCCGCCAAAATCTTTTCTTTGATTCCGCCTACTGGCAAAACTTTCCCACGCAGGGTAATTTCTCCTGTCATTGCCAAGTTTTTCTTCACTCGTTTTTGTGTAAACAGCGAAACTAATGACGTCAACATTGCAATACCGGCACTTGGACCGTCTTTTGGAGTAGCACCTTCCGGAACGTGCAAGTGAATATTATATTTAGAAAGTATCTCTGAATCCAATCCTAAAAGTTTCGCATTTGCCTTGATATATTCTAAAGCAATGGTTGCCGATTCTTTCATTACCGTACCTAAGTTTCCGGTAATGGTCATAGTTCCTTTTCCTGGAGAAAGCAACGATTCTATAAACAGAATGTCACCCCCAACAGAAGTCCAAGCCAAACCAGTTACCACTCCGGCAACATCATTGTTCTCGTATTTATCTCTTTCCAATCTTGGAACACCAAGTGTTTTTATGATATCTTCTTCGGTAACTTTTTTGTTATACTCCTCTTCCATCGCAACAGATTTGGCTGCATTACGGATTACTTGAGCAATTTTAGCTTCAAGACCACGAACACCTGATTCACGTGTGTATCCTTCGACGATTTTCTCTAATTGTTTTTTTCCAATAGTCAAATCTTTAGTTGTCAAACCGTGTTCTTTCAATTGTCTTGGAAACAAATGCTGACGCGCAATTTCTACCTTTTCTTCAATCGTATAGCCTGACATTTTGATGATTTCCATTCTGTCTTTCAACGCAGGTTGAATCGCTGCCATATTATTAGACGTGGCAATAAACATCACTTTAGACAAATCGTATCCCATTTCAAGGAAATTATCATAAAAAGAATTGTTTTGCTCCGGATCTAAAACTTCCAGTAATGCCGAAGATGGATCTCCTTGATTGCTATTTGATAGTTTATCGATTTCATCCAAAACAAAAACTGGATTTGAAGTTCCTGCCTTTTTCAAACTTTGAATGATTCGTCCCGGCATAGCGCCAATATACGTTTTTCTATGCCCACGAATCTCCGCTTCATCACGCAAACCACCAAGCGAAATTCTAACGTATTTTCTACCCAAAGCTTCTGCAATAGAGCGTCCAATTGATGTTTTTCCTACTCCCGGAGGTCCTGTCAAACAAATAATTGGAGATTTCATATCATTTCGCAATTTTAAAACTGCCAAATGTTCTATCATTCTTTTCTTAACGTCTTCAAGACCAAAATGGTCTCTGTCCAATATTTTTTGTGCTTTTTTTAAATCGAAATCATCTTTAGAATATTCATTCCAAGGCAATTCCAAGAACAACTCTAAATAGTTTCTTTGAATTCCAAAATCAGGCGCTTGCGGATTCATGCGTCGCATTTTAGATAATTCTTTATCGAAATGTTTTTTAGTTTTTTCGTCCCAGTTTTTAGTCAAAGACTTCTGCAACATTTCGTCCATTTCTTCTTCCTGAGAAACGCCACCCAATTCTTCCTGAATGGTTTTCATTTGTTGGTGAAGGAAATATTCGCGTTGTTGTTGGTCTAAATCAAAACGAACTTTAGATTGAATGTCATTTTTCAATTCGAGTTTTTGCAACTCAACATTCATATAACGCAACGTTTCTAAAGCTCTACCTTTCAATTCATTAATCGCTAATAAATCTTGTTTCTCTTCAACAGACAAGTTCATATTAGAAGTAACAAAATTGATCAAGAAGGATTGACTCTCAATATTTTTGATGGCAAAGGTTGCTTCGCTTGGAATATTTGGACTTTCTTTAATGATTTGAATCGCTAATTCTTTGATTGAATCCAGAATTGCTACAAATTCAGTATCGTTTTTCTTAGGTCTTTTTTCAGGAACTTCCTTGATTTTTGCAGTAATGTATGGCGTTTCAGAAACAACTGAATCAATTTCAAAGCGCTTTTTACCTTGAAGAATTACAGTGATATTACCATCAGGCATTTTTAGCACACGTAAAATGCGGGCTACAGTTCCTATTGCATGAATATCGTCTTTGGTTGGATCTTCGTCTTCTTCATTTTTTTGAGCAACAACTCCTATAGTTTTACCGGCAGCATTAGCGTCATTGATTAATTTTATTGATTTATCTCGCCCAGCAGTAATTGGTATTACAACCCCAGGAAATAAAACCATATTCCGTAACGGTAAAATAGCCAATGATTCCGGTAAAGCCTCATTATTCATTTCCTCCTCATCTTCAGGAGTCAAAAGTGGAATTAAATCTGCTTCTGAATCAAATTCCTGAAGTGACAGATTGTCAATAGTAAGTATTTTATGATTTGACATATATTATTTAAGTCTTTTTGTCATTAAAAATTTTCATTTATTAAGCAAATATAAGGATCATGCCGTTTATTTTGAATAAAATCGACATCTGACATGTATAATTCACTTCCTACTAAAAGAGACAATCATTATGCCAAAATAAAAATTAAATCTGTTTATTCTTTGGCAAAAAACAATGATTCTAAGGTTAGAATAATTTTATAATTTAAATAATATTGAACTCTATTTTAAAAAAATATAATTTAGTTTTATAAAAGTGTAACAAACGTGAAAAGGTCGAGTCCTTATAATAAACTAAAATCAGCTGTTTGAGTTTAACCAACCATAATATCGAAGAATTAATCTTGCTCTGCAGGCAAAAAAATCAAAAAGCACAGTGTGAACTTTACAATCGCTATGCAAAAGCGATGTATAATGTGTCCTTTCGTATTGTCAAAGATGTTCATTTTGCTGAAGATGTTATGCAGGAAGGTTTTTTAAAAGCATTCACTAAGATAAACGACTATAAACAAGAAGTTGCTTTTGGTGCTTGGTTAAAAAGAATAGTCGTGAACTGTAGTATCGATTTTTACAAAAAAAATAATCAATTCAAATCAGAAGACTTTGATACTACACTTTATAAAATTGAAGAAAAAGAAACGGCTTTAACTGAAATTATAGATTTCAATGAGTTAAAAGTAAAACAAATTTTAGAGGTCATCAACTCTCTGAAATATAATTACAGAATGGTTTTGACTCTTTTTTTCATCGAAGGTTATGACCAAGAAGAAATCAGCGAAATACTTAATATCAGTTATGCCAATTGCAGAACTACACTCAGCAGAGCCAAGGATTGTTTAAGAAAAAAACTAGAGGAAATATGAAAAAGGAAAATAAAAAACTAGACAAATTATTTGACAAATTTGAAAATCAATGGGACATTGAAACTATTGAAAATCATCATGAGGAACGGTTTTTAAAAAAATTAAAATCTAAGAAATCAAATTGGAAACGTTTCGTTTCTATTGGAATCGCTGCTTCTATCGTAGTTATGTTGGGACTTTCAATCTTCAATACTACTCCTAAAAAAACAGAAGAATTGCGATTTGCATCAAAAGAAACCAAACAAACAGATTCTATTTTTACCGTTTTAATTGAAAATGAATTAGAAAAAATAAGAGAGAAAAAATCACCTGAAAATGAAAAAATAATTTCCGATGCACTCAAACAAATGAGAACATTAGATAGTGATTATGAAAAAATAATTAAGGAATTAGAAACAAATGGAGAAAGCAAGCAAATTATTTATGCGATGATCAGCAATCTTCAAACCCGAATTTCTTTTTTACAAAATGTACTGTTACATATTGAAAACAATGAAAAATTAAAAAATATTTCTGATGAAAAAACAATTTAAACTACTCCTATTATTCGTTTTAATTCCATTTTTAGGATTTTCCAATGATCCTGATTATATCCATACCAAACAAAAAAATATTAAAAAAGCTTATTTCGTAAACTCGGATGCTGGTCTTTATATTGATAACTCATACGGCAATATTTCAGTAACAACTTGGGACGAAGATAAAACCGAATTGGATATTGTCATAAAAGTGAGTGGTGATAACGAAAATTGGGTCAACCAGCGCATCAACGATATTGATGTTGATATAATTGCACTGAAAGGGATGATTACTGCAAAAACCATTTTAGGAAACTCCAGTTATAAGAGTAATGGCAAAAACAATAGTTTTCAAATTAATTATACGCTCAAAATACCAAAAAATGGAAGTGTAAAACTTCATAATAAATATGGAAATATCACTACATCTGACTTGTTTTCTGATGCTGAAATTAAATGTAAATATGGCAAAATAGCTTTAGGCAGATTATCCGGAAACTCCAGTAACATCCTAGTAGAATATTGTTCTAACTCAAGTATTTCATTTTTAAAAAATGCTACTGTTACAGCAAAGTATTCGAATTTGAAAATTGGAGAAGTTGCAAAACTCGATTTAGCTTCTGATTATACGGATGTAGATATTCAAGAAAGTGATGCTGTTAAATACATCAGTAAATACGGAAATATTAAAATTCAGAATGTAAAATCATTAGATGCAACCGGAAATTATCTAACACTCAAAATAGGTGAATTATCCAATAATTTAAAACTGTCCACAAAATACAGCAATGTAACTATTGGAACTATTAATGCGAAAGCCAACACTGTAAATATTGCAGCTGGTTACACGGGATTAAACATTGGATTTGATGCTAATTATGCTTTTGATTTTAATGTGACTGTAAAATATGCCAATTTTAAATATGACAATGAATTAGAAGTAAATTCTAAAGAAGACTCAAACAACTTAAAAAAATACAGTGGTTTTTATAAGAAAAGAGGAGTTAACAATGTCTCTATAATTTCAGATTACGGAAATGTAATACTAGTAAAAAAACAATAATCTTAAAGCTTTATTTATGAAAAATTCAATCAAATTATTTGTTAGTTGTTCACTATTACTAACTACAATGGCTAATGCGCAATGGTCATCCAATGAAAAAATAAAAGGAAATGGAAAAGTAACTTCTGAAAAAAGAAGCACCGCTTCATATGATGAAATTGCAATAACAGGATTTTTTGACGTTGAATTAGTTTCTGGAAAAGAAGGAAATATTACGATAAAAGGGGAAGAAAACTTATTGTCTTACATTAAAGTCGAGGTTGTCGATCAGGTATTGAAAATTTCTACAGAAAAGAACAAATATATCAGCGTAAGCAAAGGACAACAAATTATCATAACTGTACCTTTCGAGAGTATAAATCAAGTTTCTTTGACTGGTTCTGGTGATGTAATGACTAAAAATAGCATTAAAACGAAATCATTTTCAGCTAAATTGACCGGTTCAGGTGATATGAAATTAGATGTTGAAGCAAATGACTTTGATGTTAATTTAAGTGGTTCAGGAGATATAGTTCTTGCTGGGAAAACTGAAAATTTTAACAGTAATTTAAATGGTTCCGGTGATATTGATGCCGGTGATTTGAAAGCTAAAAACGCTAAGATTACCGTTTCTGGTTCAGGAGACAGTAAAGTTTTTTGCAGTGAAAGTCTTCATGCCAGAGTTTCTGGTTCAGGAGATATTGAATACATTGGAGACCCAAAGAAAAAAGATACGAAAGTAAATGGCTCAGGAGCTATATCGAGAGCCTAATTTTAAAAATAAAAACTATTATGAAGGTGTTTTATTAATTTAAAACGCCTTTTTTTGGCACTCTTTTTAATAACAGAATACCCACAACAAAGAATACACCAAGAAATACAATTGCTAACCTTGGACTTCCCGTGATTTGATCGATAATTCCATAGATACACATTCCTATAACAATTCCTATTTTTTCAGCAACATCAAAGAAACTAAAAAAGGAAGCTGTATCATCTGTTTCAGGTAATAATTTAGAATAAGTTGAACGTGATAAAGCTTGAATCCCTCCCATCACAAGTCCTACAATTCCTGCCATAGCATAAAAATGTATTGGCAAAGTAATAAAAAATGCAATTGCACAAAATACTGCCCAAATACAGTTAATTACAATTAAAGTTGGAATATTTCCGAATTTTTCTGAGGCTCTTGAAGTGATAACTGCCCCTAGAACAGCAACTAATTGTATGATCAAAATACAAATAATTAAACCCGTAGTACTTTCAGCTTTAGAGGACCAAGCAATTTCTTGTGCTCCAAAATAAGTGGCAACTAGCATTACCGTTTGTACGGCCATACTGTACACAAAAAAACTTCCTAAATACCGTCTTAATGCAATATTTTCTTTCAATAAAAACCAAACTTTTTTCAACTCTCTAAAACCGTTAAATACAACATGATGTGTTACTTTACGGTCGGCGTTTTTATTCCCTTTTGGCAAATAATAGTACGTATATTGACTGAATAATATCCACCAAACTCCAACCATAACAAATGAATATCGCATGGCTTTCATGGCTGCTTCTCCATCAGTTCCAGTAATTCCAAAAAGTTTTGGTTTCATGATCATCGCTAAATTGATAATCAATAAAATAACACTTCCAACGTATCCAAATGAATATCCCTTGGCACTAATTTTATCTTGTTGCTCTACATAAGCAACATCTGGTAAATAGGAATTATAAAAAACTAAACTTCCCCAATACCCAATCAATCCAAAAAAATAAAATGCCAATCCAATGTATATATGTTCAAGATTAAACCAATACAATCCCATACAAGAAAGCGCTCCCAGGTAGCAAAAGAATTTCATAAATGATTTTTTATCCCCCACATAATCTGCAATACCAGACAATAAAGGCGAAATAAAAGCCACTAATAAAAATGCTAAAGCGGTAATAAAGCTAATTAAAGCTGAATTTTTTAGATGCAAGCCAAAAACATCAATGTAGTGATCACGCTCAGAAAATAAAGCTTCATAAAAAATAGGAAATACAGCAGATGCAATAGTTAGTGTATAAACTGAATTTGCCCAATCATAAAAAGCCCAAGCGTTTAATAATTTTTTACTCCCTTTTTCTAAATCTGCCATGTTTATTTTTTTAGGATACGAATTTATTTATTTTTTGCTAAGAACGATATAAAAAGTAAATATTTATGCATTAACAAATCATTAATGAGTAAAGAGATGCATAATAATTATGACTCATATTCAAAAAAAAACAGGCTATCCATTTTAAGGACAACCTGTTTAGATATTTTATAATAATAAGTTACTATTTGTAAATAATACCAACTTTAGCCGCTAGAGCTTTAGCTTCTGGGATTAATGCTTTTAAGTTTGCAATTCTTGTAGCGTCAGAAGGGTGCGTACTCATAAATTCTGGGGGTGCTTGTCCAGAAGATTGGGCAGCCATTCTAGACCAAAAAGTAATTGATTCATCTGGATTATACCCCGCAATTGCCATTAAAGTAAGTCCAATTTTATCTGCTTCAGTCTCGTGATTTCTACTAAAAGGAAGCATTACACCAAACTGAGAACCTAATCCATATGCTTGACCCCATATTTGCTGCGTTCGTTCACTTTTACCAGATGTTCCAACAGCTATAACTTGGCCAAGTACCTCTTGAGCTTGTCCGGCACTCATACGTTGCGCACCGTGATTTGCTAAGGCGTGAGAAACTTCATGTCCCATTACAGTCGCTAAACCAGAATCATTTAATGTAACTGGTAAAATCCCTGAATAAACAACAATTTTCCCTCCTGGCATACACCAAGCGTTCACTTCTTTATTGTCAATTAATTTATATTCCCAACGGTAATCTTGCAAATATTGTGATTGACCTAAATAAATTAAATATTTTTCTGCAGCAGCTTTAATTCTCATCCCTACAGTTTCAACTTTTCTAGCATCGGCAGTTCCGGTAATTACCTTATTTTCTTTTAAGAAAGTCCCATATTGTTGAAACGATGTTGGAAACAACTCACTATTAGAAACAAAATTTAAATTTTTTTTCCCTGTTATAGGATTCGTTGCACAAGAATAAACTAATCCTACTGCAAAAATCCCTACTATTAAATGCTTTTTCATAATTTTAGATTTTAAATATTAAACAAAAATACAATTATTATAAACATTTAAATTTACATAATTAAATGTAAAAGTATCAACTTTTTTGTTATTCACCAGTAATATGAAATGCCGTAAACCCTTTATCAACAATCAAGTAACCTTCATTTTCTAAAGTATTTTTATCAAATGACACCTCTACATTATCAATTTCGATCATTTTGACTTTAAATGGTAATCCAATAAGATTTATTTTATATTTAGAATAATTCGTATCGTATTTTCCTTCTTTATGCAACTGAATAATCAGCTCTTTCTCTTTACCGGTTGTTTGAAATGATAAGAAGCTGTATCTCCCCTTTTTATAATCATACCCATCTTGGGCATCTTCATAAACCACTGATTTTTCTTTTCCTTCTTTGTAGTAAATATCTAGTGTTAACTCATCAAATTCTAACTCTCCAACATATTGCTGAACAGGATATTTAGGAATGATTGCCCCAGCTTTTACAAAAATTGGAATCTGATCAAATTTAGTATCTACCCAAATTTCTTTTCCTCCTTTTACTTCTTCGTTGGTCCAATAATTATACCATTGTCCTCGAGGAATATACATCCTTCTTCCTAAAGCATTTGGCTCTAAAATTGGACAAACTAATATTTGATTACCAAAAACAAATTCGTCATTTCTGTAATGCGTTTGAATATCGTCCTGATCATAATACACTAATGGTTTCAGCATGGGAATTCCTTCCTCAATATATTGCCAAAACATAGTATATAAATACGGTAATAATTGATATCTTAAATTGACAAATTTTCTGGTGATATCGATAACTTCTTCATCAAAAGCCCATGGCTCCTGATCACCATGATCTCCAGAAGAGTGCGTTCTGCAAAAAGGATGAAAAACACCTAATTGAATCCAACGTGCATATAATTCCCCTGAAGGCTGTTCAGCAAATCCACCAATATCTGATCCTGTGAAACCCATTCCCGAAATAGACATGCGCTGCACTTGAATATTTGCAATCCATAAATGTTCCCAAGTCGCAACATTATCTCCTGTCCAAGAAGACGTGTAGCGTTGTGCTCCAGCGTATGCTGATCTTGTTATTACAAAAGGCCTTTTTGGATAAGCAAATCGTTTCACACCGTGATACGTTGCCCTCGCCATTTGTGTACCGTAAATATTGTGTGCTTTTCTATGACTGCAAGGATTTCCATCGTAATCATGGCGTACATCCATAGGAAACGTTTTATTAGGAACCTCCATAACCGCAGGTTCATTCATATCGTTCCACACTCCTTTTACTCCAATATCTGAAATTAATTCTTTGAATAATCCCGCCCACCATTCTCTTACTGCTGGATTTGTATAATCCGGAAAATTACATTCTCCTGGCCAAACTTTCCCTTTCATGTATGGACCATCAGCTCTTTTGCAGAAATAATCTTTTTCTAAAGCTTCTTTATATATAGCGTATTCTTTATCAATTTTTATTCCCGGATCAATAATAACCACTGTTTTAAAACCGTCTTCGGCTAATTCAGCCACCATTCTTTTTGGATCTGGGAAATATTCTTTGTTCCAAGTGAAACATCGAAAACCTTCCATATAATCAATATCTAAATACAGTGCATCACATGGAATTTTCAACTCTCTAAATTTAGCTGCAACTTCTTTTAAATTACTTTCCGGATAGTAACTCCACTTACATTGGTGGTATCCAAGTGCCCAAAGCGGCGGTAATTCAGGTTTTCCGGTCAAATCAGTATAGGTAGTAACAACATCTTGCATTTGTGGTCCGTAAATGAAATAGTAATTCATTTCTCCACCTTCTGCCCAATAACTCGTTACGTTTCTTCTTTCATGACAAAAATCAAAATAGGTTCTAAACGTATTATCAAAGAAAATACCATAAGATTGTTTGTTTTGTAATCCAATATAAAACGGAACTACTTTATACAACGGTTCCTGGTCTTTTTGAAAAGCATATTGATCCGTTGCAAAATTTTCCAGTCTCTTACCTTTCAAATTCATTTGAGTTGCTTTATCACCAAGTCCGTAAAAGCATTCCCCATCTTTTGAAGCCTTACTCATTTTTACGATATTTCCCCCGTATTCATAGCTTTCTTCCCAATGGAAACCCAATTCATCCTCTAAAATAATATTGTCCTCCAAATCAAAAATAGACAACCTCATATCTATTTTTTGAATTCTACATTTTACCTTACTGGTTTTTATCTGATAATAATCCTCTACTTCAGAAACCTCAAGAAAATTATATCCATGAGAATGACTTTTATCAACTGCATAAGAAAAATCGTTACTAAAATACCCTTTTGTCGTAAATCTAAACCGGATTAGACTATCTCTTAATACGGTTACTTTTAATATGACACTATTATCGGTATGAAAAAATATTGAATCTACTTCATGCTCAAAAGAAGTTATTTTTGTGGGATATAAATCGCCTTTATATTCTAATTCTGTATTTGTAATCATTTTATATGGTATTAATTTTAATCTTTTCCTAGAACTCAAACTTACAAAATTACTTTGTAAACAGTTATATATGTGGGTTTTATTCGCGAAAACGTTATAGTGTATTTTAATATAAAAATCAACTATATATAATAATGGTTTCCATTATAAATGAAAACCATTAGTTATTCTTATTTTAAAAAAAGAACCCTTTTATACTTATGAAATTTTAAAAACGGTTACACTTAATGGCGGTAAAAGCAACTCTGTCGAATAATCTCTTCCATCATAAGGCATAGCTTCAATTGCTATTTTTTTAGCGTTAGAAACTCCACTTCCTCCATAATTTGCAGCATCACTATTAAAAATCTCTGTCAATTTTCCTTTTTTAGGCAAACCAATTCGGTAATTAGGGCAAACAACTTGTGTGAAATTACACACTACAATTACATCCTCTTTTGGGTCATTTCCTTTACGAATGAAAGACATTACCGCATTTTGATGATCAGAATAATTAATCCATTCAAAACCTTCCGGACTGAATTGTTTTTCATGCAATGCAGGTTGTGTTTTATACAATTTATTCAAATCTGTAATCAATAGTTTTACCCCTTCATGATACGGATATTGCAACAAATGCCAATCTAAACTTCCTTCAAAATTCCACTCACTACTTTGTCCAAATTCACTTCCCATAAACAACAATTTAGTTCCGGGATGCATAAACATGTAGCCGTATAGTAATCTTAAATTCGCGAATTTCTGCCATTCATCTCCTGGCATTCTTCCCGCTATCGATTTTTTCCCATATACTACTTCGTCATGCGAAAGCGGTAACATGAAATTTTCTGAAAAGGTATAGGTCATCGAAAAAGTTAAATCATTTTGATGGTACTTTCTATACACCGTATCTTTTTGAAAATATTCTAAAGTATCGTGCATCCAACCCATCATCCATTTCATACCAAAACCTAAACCACCAACAGATGTAGGTCTGGAAACCATTGGGAACGAAGTACTTTCCTCTGCTATAGTTTGAGCGCCTTCATAATTTAGATAAACGGCTTCATTAAATTCTTTCAGGAAACTAATCGTATCCAGATTTTCTCTTCCTCCGTAAATATTGGGTTCCCATTCACCATCATTTCTGGAATAATCCAAATACAACATCGAGGCAACTGCATCTACTCGTAAAGCATCTGCATGATAATGATGCAACCAAAATAATGCATTACTGATTAAGAAGGAACGAACTTCATTTCGTCCATAATTAAAAACTAAACTTTTCCAATCCGGATGATAGCCTTTTCTTCGGTCTGGATGTTCAAAAAGATTCGATCCGTCAAAAAATCCTAAACCATGGGCGTCATCTGGAAAATGAGAAGGAACCCAGTCCAGAATTACTCCAATTCCTGCTTCGTGTAATTTATCTACTAAATGCATGAATTCTTGCGGATTCCCAAAACGAGAAGTTGGCGCAAAATATCCTACCAATTGATATCCCCAAGAAGGATCATAAGGGTATTCCATAATTGGCATAAACTCCACGTGAGTAAAACCAGTTTCTTTTACATAATTTACTAAATCTTCGGCAAATTCTACATAGGTCAAAAAACGATTTCCTTCTGTATGGCGTTTCCAAGAACCTAAATGGACTTCATAAACAGAATAAGGTTTGTCTAAACCATTATGATTTTGACGCGTTTTCATCCAGTTTTTATCTTTCCATTTATACTCTAAATCCCAAACTACTGATGCCGTATGTGGGGGTTTTTCACAATAAAAAGCAAACGGATCGGCTTTCTCTGTTATTATCCCACCATTATTGGATTGTATTTTATATTTATAGGTTGTCCCCTTTTTGATGTTTGGAATAAATCCTTCCCAAATACCGGAAGAATCCCAACGGACTTGCAACAGATGCTCTCCTTGTGTCCAAAAATTGAAATCTCCAACAACCGATACCGAATGAGCCGTAGGAGCCCAAACGGCAAAATAAACACCATCTACTCCGTCAACCGTTATAAGATGTGCGCCTAGTTTTTCGTACAGCCGGAAATGTTTCCCTGATTTGAATAAATCGATATCAAAATCGGTAAAAAGGGAATGCGAGATAACTTTACTCATATAACAATTGTATAATTCTATTTTTAGAAAAAGAATAGAATATTATTTTTAAGAAAAAACAGTTTATAAATTTATTTTATGATGTAATTATCCGGTATAACTGCTCCTTTTTTAATAACAACAATTCCGTCTTTAATGGCATACAATTCATTCGAAAAATCTTCTAAATGACTTCCTCCATTGATGTAAACATCATTACCAATTCTGCAATTTTTATCTACAAGAGCATTGTTTATAAAGCATCTTTCCCCAATACCAATCAATTGTTTATTGCTTTTAACGTCCTCATTCATATCATCAATATTCTGATAGAAATCATTCCCCATAACATAACAATTTTGAATGATAGTTCCCTCACCTATTCTGGATCTAATACCAATAACAGAATGGTTTATTTCTTTGGCATTCAAAATACAGCCTTCGGAAATTAATGATTTATCAATCATTGTTTTTTGGAATTTTGAAGGCGGTAATAATCTTGGTCTGGTAAAAATTTTATTGTCGTTATCGAATAAATTAAATTTAGGTAAATCTTCAGTCAGTCCAATATTCGCTTCAAAAAAAGAATCAATATTACCAATATCAGTCCAATATCCTTCATATTGGTAACTCAATATCTTTTTATTCCCTACCGCTTGTGGTATAATTTCTTTACCAAAATCTTTGGTTTCTTTATTTGACATGATATCTACCAACAGTTTTTTGTTGAAGATATAAATTCCCATTGAAGCTAAATAATGCTTGCCTTCACTCTTCATTTGCTCACTCACATCCGATTCCCAGTCTGGCAACAATTCCTTAGCAGGTTTTTCTATAAAAGATTCAATACAGCTTTCAGAGTTTGTTTTTAATATTCCAAATTCAGGAGCATCTTTTGCATTTACAGGCAAAGTAGCTATTGTAATATCGGCCTCTCTCTTGATATGCTCTTCTACCATATCATTAAAATCCATTTGATACAATTGATCTCCGGAAAGAATCAAAGCATAATCAAAATCATGGTTCAGGAAATGAGGCATACACTGTCTTACAGCATCGGCAGTACCTTGAAACCAAGTTGGATTGTCTGGAGTTTGCTCTGCAGCAAGAATATCAACAAAAGCATGGCTAAAAATACTAAAATTATAAGTGTTTTTTATATGGGCATTTAAAGAAGCAGAGTTGAATTGTGTCAAAACAAACATTCTGTAAATATCTGAATTCATGCAATTTGAAATTGGAATATCGACCAATCTATATTTACCTCCTATTGGCACAGCAGGTTTAGACCTTGTTTCTGTCAATGGATATAATCTGGATCCTTGTCCTCCACCTAAAATAATTGCAATAACATTTTTCTTTTTAGCTTTCATTTTTTGTTAATTATTAAATTGTACATTTCTATATATTCCAGACAAACTCTTTCCCAAGAATGATCAGTACTCATTCCTTTTTTTATAATTTTATTTAAATGTTTTTTATCGTCATATAAATTTACTGCCCTTTGAATCGAATAACAAACATCGCCCACAGTTGCTTGGTCGTGACAAATTCCGTTTCCATCATCTCCAAAATCAATCACTGTATCTCGCAGTCCGCCTGTTCTTCTTACGATAGGTATTGTACCATATCGCAACGAGTACATTTGGTTTAGACCACAAGGTTCCACTCTTGAAGGCATTAATAAAAAATCAGAACCTGCATAAATCAAGTGAGCTAATTCCTCATTGTATCCAATAAATGTATTGTAATTCCCTTTGTAATCAGCTAATAAACCGTTCAATTGATTCTCAATAGCAGTATTTCCTGAACCTAAGATTAAAATATTAATTTGTTGAAAATTTTCAGATAAAGCTAGCGCTGCAGCATGAGGCAATAAATCGCCTCCTTTTTCTTCTAATAACCTACCAATAAAACTAAAAAGTGGTTTTGTTGGATCCAAATTAAAAAGCTTGCATAATTTTTCTTTGTTTTCTTGCTTTCCTTTTTCGAAATTTTTAATCGAATAGTTTTTTTCTAACATCGCATCTTTAGCAGGATCCCAGACTTCGATATCAATTCCGTTCAAAATACCTCTGGATTTATAGCGAACCAGATTAAATAACATTTCTAAACCATTAGCCGAATAATTAATCTCATTCAGGTAATTAGGAGAAACTGTGGTAACTGCCCAAGCGCATTTTATGGCTACTGCCAATGAATTGATGCAATTATCCCATTCTAAAACTTTGACATGAGCCAAATCAAATTCTGGCAAATAATACAATTTATCAAAACCAAACTGCCCTTGATACAAACCATTATGAATGGTAATCATGGAAGGAATATTTTGGAGTTTTTCGTATTTATGACAATACAACATCATAAATGGTATCAAACCAGTATGATGATCATGACAGTTAATTACATCTGGAACTTCATTTCTACCTATAATCCAATCCAAAGTGGCGATTTGAAAAGATAAAAAACGTTCAATATCATCTTGATATCCATAAACATCTTTTCTATCAAATAATTCCTGGATTTCAACCAAATACAATTCAAATCCTAACTTATCCGTTTTTTCTTTGAGAACACTAAAAGGAAAATTAAAATTCCCCAATTTCACATGTCCCCAATGAACACATTCAAAATCATTTTCTTTTTTGAATTTTGTATCATAACAAGGTATCACTACCCGCACTTGATGTCCTGCATTATTTTGATATTTTGGCAATGCACCCACAACATCAGCTAAACCGCCTACTTTAGCTACCGGGTAACACTCTGCACTGATATGAAATATTTCCATTTATGAAATTTTGGTGTTTTTAGTTAATACGAATTATTTAATATTTCCGCCTTTTATGTTAATCCCAACAAAAAACTTTATAAAAAATACTACTTTTATGTTTTTCTAAATTTACTAAAAAAATTATAATATAATTACACGCTTGAAAATTTATTGAAATGACAAAAAAAACTTCTAATCATACCCAATCATTGAAAATTCCTAGGATTATCTTATTAACCAGTAAATTAATCTCTTTTATTTCTCCAAAACTAATTACACTATTTGCTGCTAAACTCTTTACAACACCCATAAAACATAAAATTCCAAAAAGAGAATTAGAAATGGATCGCAATAGCATTCAAAAATTAATCCCAGTTCCTGCAATTGATAAAGAGGTTGTTTTGTATCAATATGGAAAAAGTAAGAGGAAAATTTTATTGGTTCACGGTTGGTCGGGACGCGGAACACAATTATTCAAAATAGCCGATGAATTGCTTAAGGCAGGATATTCAACTATTAGTTTTGATGCACCAGCTCATGGAAAATCACCTGGAAAAACTACCATTATGGTCGATTTTATCGCTACAATTTTAGAAATAGACAACCAATTCGGACCATTTGAAGCAGCAATTGGCCATTCATTAGGAGGAATGTCCGTTTTGAATGCTATCAAAAAAGGATTAAAAGTAAATCATGCCGTAGTCATTGGCAGTGGGGATATTGTAGAAGATATTATGGATGATTTTGTAGCAAAATTAGAATTGAAACCAATAATAAGCACTCTTTTACGTTTGCATTTCGAGAAAAAGTACCAAGAAAAAATGAATAGCTATTCTGCTTTTTTAGCGGCCAAAGAAATTGCTATTCCAGTTTTGGTAATCCATGATAACAATGACCCTGAAGTTCCTGTAAAGGCAGGAATTCACATTCATAAATATTTGAAAAACGGAGAGTTATTATTAACTGATGGATTAGGACATCGAAAAATTCTAGGAAATCATAAAGTAATTGAAAAAACAGTTCAATTCATTCAAAATAAATAGCTGTATTACAATATTATACATAAAATAAAAAACTTAAAATCATGAAATATCCTGTAGAAAAAACCGAACAAGAATGGAAAGAACAATTAGGAGAAGAACGCTACCGAATTCTTCGCCAAAAAGGGACTGAATACCCTCACACCGGAACCTATAATTTGCATTATGAAAAAGGAACATATTGCTGTGGTGCTTGCGGAGAGCCTTTATTCGAAAGTAACTCTAAATTTGATGCGCATTGCGGTTGGCCATCATTTGATGAATCCATTCCAGGAAAAGTACAATACATTTCCGATACGACACATGGCATGAAACGTACTGAAATTCTTTGCGCTAATTGCGGCAGCCATTTAGGACATGTATTTGATGATGGACCTACAAAAACCGGACAACGCTATTGTGTGAACTCTTTATCTGTTGATTTTAAAGAATAAAGCTATGAATTTATTTGAAAATGCTACTGATTGGACTACAAATTTAGAACCAATTCTAACCAAATATAAAGGAAGAAAACATCCCCTTGAGTATCATAATTTATATCAACTTATGGTGATGGTCGTTTTATCCGCACAGGATTCTGATGCCAATATTAATAAAATTGCCCCTATCCTATTTGAAGCATATCCTAACATGGAAAGTTTAACTGTTTCCAATGTGGAAGCACTAATTCCGCACATTTCAAAAGTCAGGAATTTTGGAACCAAAGCCAACTGGCTTATAGAAATAGCGCAAACCATACAAAAAGATGAAAATATTCCACTTACTATGGACGGTTTAGTTGCCTTAAAAGGAATCGGACGAAAATCAGCCAATGTAATTCTTCGCGAAGCAAAAATTCCGGCTGAAGGAATTATCGCTGATTTACATGTTATTAGGGTTGCACCCAGAATTGGATTAATCCCAGAAACCAAAGACGGAATCAAAGCCGAAAAGCAGCTAATGCAGGTTTTACCAAAAGAAATTTGGGGAGAAATCGGAATAGCTATTTCATTTTTAGGAAGAGAAATTTGTCGGCCACAGCCTAAATGTCCGGAATGCCCAATTAACTCCATTTGTGAATATTATAAAAATATAAAAGGGTAAAAGGGTAAAAAGCGATTCACTCTTTACCCTTTTAAATATTTTTTAAATCTATTTTATTACAAAAAAGAAGGTTTCAAAGCTGGTTTTAAGCGCTTTTTAGAAGCTTGCTCATAAGCATAACCCAATCCTATTAATTGTCCCTCAGTATAGGGAGTTCCAAAAAAAGATAAACCAACAGGAAGATCATAAACCATCCCATTAGGAACCGTAATATGTGGATATCCACTTGCTGCAGCAGGAGAAGTCAGAGAATATCCTCCCCAACGATCCCCGTAAATAACATCAATACTACAAGCAGGTCCCATCGTTATTCCACAAATGGCATCTAACTTATTTTCTTTAAAAACAGTATCTAAAACACCTTTACTTCCTTCAAAACTTACAGTTAATGCATCTACATATTTTTTATCATCCAATCCTTTTTTAAGGTTAGAACTCTCTAATGTTTCTTGTTTAAAATAAGGCATTGCTTTATCTTCATTAGCAGTATTAAAATCAATGACCTCTTTTAAATTTTTTACTTTTGCATTGGCTGTAGCCAAATAATTGTTCAATCCGTCTTTAAATTCGTACTGTAAAATTTCAAATTCGGCTTGACCCAAAGCATTAATTTTATCCAAATAGTCAATTTCGATAACGACAGCACCTTGCTTTTTTAGAAGTTTAATGGCATCGTCTAAAAGTGCATTAATATATTTATTATTTCCTTGTGGCTTTTTCTCAATCCCAATGCGCTTGCCTTTCAATGCATTTACATCTAAAAAAGTGGTATAATCCTTTTGAGCTTTTCCTTTGCTTTCAAGCGTTACAGCTTCATCTTGGTCAACAGCTGCCATTGCGCCTAATAAAATAGCGGCATCGGTTACAGTTCTCGCCATAGGACCAGCTGTATCTTGTGTTTTTGAAATTGGAATAATTCCAGATCGACTAACCAAACCTACAGTTGGTTTAATGCCTACAATTCCATTTACCGAAGCCGGACAAACAATAGAGCCATCCGTTTCGGTTCCAACTGCAACTACACAAAGATTAGCTGATACTGCTACTCCAGAACCCGCACTGGAACCACATGGATTATGATCTAAGATATATGGATTTTTAGTCTGACCGCCTCTGCTACTCCATCCGGAACACGATTGTGTTGAACGAAAATTTGCCCATTCGCTTAAATTTGTTTTCCCAATGATTATTGCTCCGGCCTCTCTCAGTTTTTTAACTACAAAAGCATCTTTTGAAGCAATATTTCCAGCCATTGCTAAAGATCCTGCAGTGGTTTGCATTTTATCTGCTGTGTCTATATTGTCTTTTATTAAAACGGGGATTCCATGTAAAGGTCCTCTGCTTTTACCAGCTTTCAACTCTTTATCCATAGCAACTGCAATAGCAACTGCGTCAGGATTGACTTCGATAACAGAATTCAATTGAGGTCCATTTTTATCAATAGCTTCAATACGTTTTAAATATAATTGTACTAATTGCTCCGAAGTATATTTTCCAGAAGCTAATTTTTCTCTTAAACTGCCGATGGTTTCTTCATCCAATTCAAAGATCGTATTGGAATCTTCAACTGATACTGAATCTTCTTCCTTTTTAGTGCCAGAAGTACAGCCTGTAATCAAAAGTGTGGTAAGACCTGCAGACGCTAAAGTTGCAGTAGTTAAAAAAGATCTTCTTTTCATAGATTAATTGTTTTTGGATAACGATTTATTAAACAATTAACTAAAGTACTTTTTTTTCACCAAATGCAATAAACTATTAAGTGGAACAAACGTTAAAGTTTAATAATTTATCAACAACTTCTTAAATATCTAAAATGAACCGTTAATTATAAACTAAACTTTATTACTTCTAAAAACAGCATTATATGAGAAGTATTTATCTTCATCAAAGATGAAAATATTAAATACTCATCCTTTCAATAAACATTGCTTTTCAAAAATGTTAATCACACTAATGCAGTACGCTTCGAGTTAACATTTGTAAAATATAACTGTCATTAAATGAATTATAATACAAAAAATAAATAAATGATGAGAATTCTTTATTTTTAAAACAAAAAAAACTTCAGTCAGCGTTAGCCAATTGAAGTTCTTGTACTCAGAGCGGGACTTGAACCCGCACGAACATTGCTGTTCACTGGATTTTAAGTCCAGCGTGTCTACCAATTTCACCATCCGAGCATTTTGTGGTACCTCCAGGGATCGAACCAGGGACACATGGATTTTCAGTCCATTGCTCTACCATCTGAGCTAAGGTACCAATATACTTTTCTTATAATGAAAAGTATGAATAAAAAACCCCGTTCGTTAGAACAGGGTCTTCAAAGAAAGGCGACGACATACTCTCCCACATAACTGCAGTACCATCTGCGCAGGCGGGCTTAACTACTCTGTTCGGGATGGGAAGAGGTGAGCCCCGCCGCAATAACCACCTTAAGAGGTTATAATTGCTTTGGGCAATTATTTGTAACAATTAACAATTTATCATTGATAATTAATTACATAATATCTTAACATACTGAGATAAAGAAAATAAAAAGTATTAGAAAGTTTCTTCTCCCGTCCCGAAAGACGGGAGAAAAGCGTACATAAGCTTACGGGTTATTAGTACTACTCGACTATGACATTACTGCCTTTACATCTATAGCCTATCAACGTGGTCATCTCCCACGACCCTTAAAAGAAATCTCATCTTGTGGTGGGTTTCGCGCTTATATGCTTTCAGCGCTTATCCCTTCCAAACGTAGCTACTCTGCGATGCCACTGGCGTGACAACAGATACACTAGAGGTTTGTCCAATTCGGTCCTCTCGTACTAGAATCAGATCCACTCAAATTTCTTGCGCCCACAGTAGATAGAGACCGAACTGTCTCACGACGTTCTGAACCCAGCTCGCGTGCCACTTTAATGGGCGAACAGCCCAACCCTTGGGACCTTCTCCAGCCCCAGGATGTGACGAGCCGACATCGAGGTGCCAAACCCCCCCGTCGATATGAGCTCTTGGGGGAGATCAGCCTGTTATCCCCGGCGTACCTTTTATCCTTTGAGCGATGGCCCTTCCATGCGGAACCACCGGATCACTATGCTCTACTTTCGTACCTGATCGACCTGTATGTCTCTCAGTCAAGCTCCCTTATGCCATTGCACTCTACGCACGGTTACCAAGCGTACTGAGGGAACCTTTAGAAGCCTCCGTTACTCTTTTGGAGGCGACCACCCCAGTCAAACTACCCACCAAGCAATGTCCCCCGCAAAGCGGGGTTAGGCCTCAGATAAACAAAGGGTTGTATTTCAACAATGACTCCACAACGCCTAGCGACGCCACTTCACAGTCTCCAACCTATCCTACACATCATTTATCCAAGGTCAATACTAAGCTATAGTAAAGGTGCACAGGGTCTTTTCGTCCCACTGCGGGTAAGCGGCATCTTCACCGCTACTACAATTTCACCGAGCTCATGGCTGAGACAGTGTCCAGATCGTTACACCATTCGTGCAGGTCGGAACTTACCCGACAAGGAATTTCGCTACCTTAGGACCGTTATAGTTACGGCCGCCGTTTACTGGGGCTTCAATTCAATGCTTCTCCGAAGATAACATCTCCTCTTAACCTTCCAGCACCGGGCAGGTGTCAGGCCCTATACTTCATCTTACGATTTTGCAGAGCCCTGTGTTTTTGATAAACAGTCGCCTGGACCTCTTCACTGCGGCCAGCATTGCTGCTGGCGACCCTTCTCCCGAAGTTACGGGTCTATTTTGCCTAATTCCTTAGCCATGAATCTCTCGAGCACCTTAGGATTCTCTCCTCGACTACCTGTGTCGGTTTGCGGTACGGGTACTTATTACCTGAAGTTTAGAGGTTTTTCTTGGAAGCCCTTAGGCGCACTATCTCTTTGTCCGAAGACTCCGAGTACTATCGTATTTCCCCAAGCCGCGTGGATTTGCCTGCGCAGCTTATAGGTAGGTACTTCAACGAACTATTCCGTCAGTTCGCGGCGCTTTCATCACTCCGTCACCCCATCACAGTAATAACTAGTACGGGAATATTAACCCGTTGTCCATCGACTGTCCCTTTCGGGTTCGCCTTAGGTCCCGACTAACCCACAGCTGATTAGCATAGCTGTGGAAACCTTAGTCTTTCGGTGTGCGGGTTTCTCGCCCGCATTATCGTTACTTATGCCTACATTTTCTTTTCTAACCAGTCCAGCATGCCTTACGACACACCTTCTACCCTGTTAGAATGCTCCCCTACCACTTGTAATAAATTACAAATCCATAGCTTCGGTAATATGTTTATGCCCGATTATTATCCATGCTCGTCCGCTCGACTAGTGAGCTGTTACGCACTCTTTAAATGAATGGCTGCTTCCAAGCCAACATCCTAGCTGTCTGGGCAGACAAACCTCGTTCTTTCAACTTAACATATATTTGGGGACCTTAGCTGATGGTCTGGGTTCTTTCCCTCTCGGACTTGGACCTTAGCACCCAAGCCCTCACTGTTATGAAACATTATATAGCATTCGGAGTTTGTCAGGAATTGGTAGGCGGTGAAGCCCCCGCATCCAATCAGTAGCTCTACCTCTATATAACTTTACGCATAACGCTGCACCTAAATGCATTTCGGGGAGTACGAGCTATTTCCGAGTTTGATTGGCCTTTCACCCCTACCCACAGGTCATCCGAAGACTTTTCAACGTCAACCGGTTCGGACCTCCACACTGTGTTACCAGCGCTTCATCCTGCCCATGGGTAGATCACACGGTTTCGCGTCTAACACTACTGACTAAAGCGCCCTATTCAGACTCGCTTTCGCTACGGATCCGTGGCTTAACCACTTATCCTTGCCAGCAACGTTAACTCGTAGGCTCATTATGCAAAAGGCACGCCGTCACCCCACTAAAGGGCTCCGACCGCTTGTAAGCGTATGGTTTCAGGATCTATTTCACTCCGTTATTCACGGTTCTTTTCACCTTTCCCTCACGGTACTGGTTCACTATCGGTCTCTCAGGAGTATTTAGCCTTAGCGGATGGTCCCGCCAAATTCAGACAGGGTTTCACGTGCCCCGCCCTACTCAGGATACCACTATCGTTATCTTCTATTACTTATACAGGGCTATCACCTTCTTTGGCTCTACTTTCCAGTAGATTCTAATTCTATCCGCAACAAATAACGTGGTCCTACAACCCCAACATTGCCGTAACAACATTGGTTTGGGCTAATCCGCGTTCGCTCGCCACTACTTACGGAATCACTTTTGTTTTCTTCTCCTCCGCCTACTTAGATGTTTCAGTTCAGCGGGTTTGCCCACCTATCGGTGTACTATGTCTTCAACATAGTGGGTTGCCCCATTCAGGTATTTACGGATCGTATCGTGTGTGCCAATCCCCGTAACTTTTCGCAGCTTATCACGCCTTTCATCGCCTCTGAGAGCCAAGGCATCCCCCATACGCCCTTATTTTGCTTATTGTACCAATCTCGTTAATTAAAACGAGACCGTTTCTTTACTTGTCTAATGATAAACAAGTAAAAATGCTTTCTACTTTTTATTATTTTCTTATCTCAATATGTCAATGAACTTTTTTCTAGTGATTAGCCCTTAGTAATTAGTGATTAGTTTTTGACTAATTACTTTTTACTCTTTACTATTCACTCGAATAGTGGAGAATAACGGAGTCGAACCGTTGACCTCCTGCGTGCAAGGCAGGCGCTCTAGCCAGCTGAGCTAATCCCCCAATCTAATTATGAATTGTGAATTATGAATTATGAATTTATATTTCATAACTCCTCAACTCTAGAATTTCTTCTTTTATTTAAGTCTAAAATAGTTGTCTCGGACAGACTCGAACTGTCGACCCCTACATTATCAGTGTAGTACTCTAACCAGCTGAGCTACGAGACACTCTTATTCTTAAATGGTATTATTTGAACTAACAGCAAGAGTAATAAAACGTTGGGGTTTGCTTCCAACTTGAACTTTCGTCTTCTTTCTTTAGCGTGCATATAGCTAACACTAAAGCTCTAGAAAGGAGGTGTTCCAGCCGCACCTTCCGGTACGGCTACCTTGTTACGACTTAGCCCTAGTTACCAGTTTTACCCTAGGCAGCTCCTTGCGGTCACCGACTTCAGGCACCCCCAGCTTCCATGGCTTGACGGGCGGTGTGTACAAGGCCCGGGAACGTATTCACCGGATCATGGCTGATATCCGATTACTAGCGATTCCAGCTTCACGGAGTCGAGTTGCAGACTCCGATCCGAACTGTGACCGGTTTTATAGATTCGCTCCTGGTCACCCAGTGGCTGCTCTCTGTACCGGCCATTGTAGCACGTGTGTAGCCCAAGGCGTAAGGGCCGTGATGATTTGACGTCATCCCCACCTTCCTCTCAGTTTGCACTGGCAGTCTCGTTAGAGTTCCCGACATGACTCGCTGGCAACTAACAACAGGGGTTGCGCTCGTTATAGGACTTAACCTGACACCTCACGGCACGAGCTGACGACAACCATGCAGCACCTTGTAAATTGTCTTGCGAAAAGTCTGTTTCCAAACCGGTCAATCTACATTTAAGCCTTGGTAAGGTTCCTCGCGTATCATCGAATTAAACCACATGCTCCACCGCTTGTGCGGGCCCCCGTCAATTCCTTTGAGTTTCATTCTTGCGAACGTACTCCCCAGGTGGGATACTTATCACTTTCGCTTAGCCACTGAAATTGCTTCCAACAGCTAGTATCCATCGTTTACGGCGTGGACTACCAGGGTATCTAATCCTGTTCGCTACCCACGCTTTCGTCCATCAGCGTCAATCCATTAGTAGTAACCTGCCTTCGCAATTGGTATTCCATGTAATCTCTAAGCATTTCACCGCTACACTACATATTCTAGTTACTTCCTAATAATTCAAGTTTAGCAGTATCAATGGCCGTTCCACCGTTGAGCGATGGGCTTTCACCACTGACTTACTAAACCGCCTACGGACCCTTTAAACCCAATGATTCCGGATAACGCTTGGATCCTCCGTATTACCGCGGCTGCTGGCACGGAGTTAGCCGATCCTTATTCTTACAGTACCGTCAAGGTTCTACACGTAGAACTGTTTCTTCCTGTACAAAAGCAGTTTACAATCCATAGGACCGTCATCCTGCACGCGGCATGGCTGGATCAGGCTTGCGCCCATTGTCCAATATTCCTCACTGCTGCCTCCCGTAGGAGTCTGGTCCGTGTCTCAGTACCAGTGTGGGGGATCTCCCTCTCAGGACCCCTACCCATCGTTGCCTTGGTAAGCCGTTACCTTACCAACTAGCTAATGGGACGCATGCTCATCTTTCACCGTTGTGACTTTAATTATAAAGTGATGCCACTCTATAATACTATGAGGTATTAATCCAAATTTCTCTGGGCTATCCCTCTGTGAAAGGTAGATTGCATACGCGTTACGCACCCGTGCGCCGGTCTCTAGTTCCGAAGAACTATACCCCTCGACTTGCATGTGTTAAGCCTGCCGCTAGCGTTCATCCTGAGCCAGGATCAAACTCTTCATCGTATATTGTGTGAGATCAGATAAATCTTCTCTCTTTGTTTATTCGACTAAATTCTAGTGGTTTTTTCAAATCTCTCGATTCTATTACTCTCATTCTTTTGTTTTGAAATCTCTTTCAAAACGGCTGTCAATTCAATATGTCTAGGAACGTGTTCTTCTTTGTTTTTCCCTTCGTCAACACTACTTAAAGTGTTTCTCGAAGCGGGTGCAAAAGTACAACTTCTTTTTTAACTGGCAAGAAAATTTTGAAGTTTTTTTTGGAAATTTTTATCTCCGTTTTACTACCGTTTTCTTATCAGTTTGTCAAGGAACTTTGCGCGTTTTGCGGGGTGCAAATGTAATAAGCTCTTTCTAATCTCACAAGCTTTTCTGAATCTTTTTTTGAAAATAAATTCCCTCTCTCAATCCAGTTTACTTGTCAGTCTTCTAAAGAACGTCTGCGTCATTGCGGGTGCAAAAGTAGCACCTTTATTCGCTTTTACAAGCTTTTTTAAACCTTTTTTTTCATGTTTTTACAACCCAATCTTTAACTCGCTGAAAACATGATTCTTGAATAGTAAAGTTTTTTATGATAAACTGCCTTTTAACTTCCGGTCATCGTGATTTCAAATCAAAACCACCTATTCCAATAAGGATGGGCAACTTTCAACTGCCTTTACCTTCTTTATAAAATCTTGGGGAATTATCGCTTTATTGTCTTTTCTAGAGCCGAACACTTCACTTTGCTCCTTGGAAACGACTTACCTTACTAGTACGCTAACAAAAAAACTGCTCTGGATTAATAAAATGGTTTTATGCTATACATTAGTAACAAACTTCTCTTTCCCATTCTATCCTATATATAAGGTCACAAAATATACATCAAAACAACAAAAAGCTCTACTTATCCAAAGTTCGCGTTAGGGATAGAAGCGAAAAGCCCACAGTCCCGCCTTTTTTTGGCGGAACGAGGACTTGTAGCACATAGCCCGACTCCATAATATAAAGAAAGGCGATTCTCCACTAAGAGAATCGCCTTTCTTTATATTCAAGGTGGAACGCACAAATTGTTTTATTATTTTTTCAGCTTCTCAGCTCTGGACTCCCAGGAATCAGTTAGATTACTATAATCAACCGGTTTTGCCGGATTCTGGTTTTGCAATCTTCCGGAATCAAATGCCCGTACTAATATAGTTTCTATCAAATAGTCTTCATTAACATCGAAAGGCGCATATTTTGTTTTTAAATTAATATCAAACATACTTGCAGCAGTATTAGACCAAAATGCTTTCCAGCCACTTTTAAGGTTTCTCACCAATTCATAGGTTGTAGTACCTGTTTGGCGATGAATTAACTTTACCAATATTTGACCTTGTTTACGAGAAAGCTTTTTAAGTTTAGCTTCGAACTCATCACTCAAATAATTTTCTACTATCTTAAAGTATCTTTTTTTCTCCTTATTTGTTTTAAGGTTTGCCATTCCTTTATTTAGATTTGACAGTCTCTCAGAAGCCAGCTTTGCATAAGGATAGGTTTTATAAACACGATTTTGAAGGATTAGGAATTGCTTTCTTGCTTCGGGATCCATTTTCTCCTTATATATTAAGACTTCCGGTAATTGGATCGTATCATTAAGAATAGATTCGTCATCTTCTAACTCATACCCCATCTTTGTGGTATCCTGAGGTATTACCTGTGCATTAGCCGACAGAGTGGTAAATAGACAAAACAACAAAAATTTAATTAGCTTCATATAGGAAAATTTAATTGCCAAAATTATACATTATATACACAACTGTAATGCCAAATTTATAATTTAGCAAAAAAATAAATTTATGAGCACTAAATCAATATTAAACAAGTCATCGCTTGAGTTTTTAGAAAACTATCTTAATAATGCATCACCTACCGGATATGAAAGTGGTGGACAGAAATTATGGATGGACTATTTAAAACCTTATGTGGATACTTTTATAACGGACACTTATGGTTCTGCTGTTGGAATTATAAATCCGGATGCACCTTATAAGGTAGTGATCGAAGGGCATGCTGACGAAATTTCATGGTATGTAAACTATATCACTGATGATGGATTAATCTATGTGATTAGAAACGGTGGTTCAGATCACCAAATTGCACCTTCAAAACGTGTCAATATTCATACTAAGGCAGGAATTGTAAAAGGTGTTTTTGGTTGGCCGGCTATTCATACTCGCAATAGAGGAAAGGAAGAAGTAGCAAAAGTTGACAATCTATTCATTGACATTGGTTGCGAAACAAAAGAACAGGTTGATAAAATGGGTGTTCATGTAGGTTGTGTAATTACATATCCTGATGAATTCATGATTTTGAACGATAACAAATTTGTTTGTCGCGCGATTGACAACCGTATGGGCGGGTTCATGATTGCCGAAGTAGCTCGTTTATTGCACGAAAACAAAATAAAACTTCCTTTTGGATTGTATATCACGAATTCGGTTCAGGAAGAAGTAGGTCTTCGCGGTGCCGAAATGATTACCAAAACCATCAAACCAAACGTAGCTATTGTTACTGATGTTTGTCATGACTCCACTACTCCAATGATCGAAAAGAAAATTGAAGGTGACACAAAAATTGGTAAAGGTCCTGTAGTAACGTATGCGCCTGCTGTTCAAAATAATTTGAGAGAATTAATTTTAGAAACTGCTATGGCAAAAGAAATTCCGTTCCAAAGATTGGCTTCGTCACGTGTTACGGGTACAGATACTGATGCTTTTGCTTACAGTAATGGTGGCGTGGCTTCGGCTTTGATATCCTTGCCGTTGCGTTATATGCATACCACGGTTGAAATGGTACATCGTGATGACGTTGAAAACGTGATTAAATTAATTTACGAAACCTTATTGAAATTAGAAAACGAAGAAACATTCTCTTATTTCAAATAGCTTTTGGAGCTAATCCCGCTATCCGTTATAATCTTTTCCTTTAAAAAAAAGGAAAAGGATTTCCACTTTTATCGGGGCTAAAAACCGCAGTTCAAATTATGAATTGCGGTTTTTTTATTAACTTTACTCAAACAATCCTTAAAAATGCAATCAACCGCCACCACAGTTTCCGCTTATTTAGAAGAGATCCCCGAAGAAAGAAAAGATGCTCTTAAAAAACTTAGAGAAACTATTCTAAAAAATATTCCAAAAGGATTTGTTGAACAAATGACATACGGCATGATTGGTTATGTTGTTCCACATTCTATTTACCCAAATGGCTATCATTGCACTCCTGAATTACCGTTACCATTTATGAGTTTTGCTTCCCAGAAAAACTTCATCGCGGTATATCATATGGGTATTTATGCTAATCCTGAATTACTGAATTGGTTTGTCACCGAATATCCAAAACACAGCACACAAAAATTAGACATGGGAAAAAGTTGCATCCGATTTAAGAAGGTAAATCAAATTCCATTTGAATTAATTGCTGAGCTCGCACAAAAAATGTCTGTTCAAGAATGGATTACTTGTTACGAATCTCAAATTATAAAATCAAAATAACCATTAATTTAAAATTAAAAATCATGAACATCATCAAAAAAATTCTTTTAGGATTATTTGGAATCATTGTTTTGGCATTATTAATTGCTTTATTTCTGCCAAAAGAATATGCAGTAGAAAGAGAAATTACAATCAACAAGCCCAAGGACAGTGTTTTCAACTATATAAAATATTTAAAAAATCAAGATAATTTTAGCGTTTGGTCTTCAAAAGATCCTGCAATGAAGAAAACATTCACAGGAACTGACGGAACCGTTGGTGCTATTACGGGTTGGGATAGCAAAGATAAAAATGTAGGTGTTGGCGAACAGGAAATCAAGAAAATTGTTGAAGGCAAACGCATCGATTTTGAACTGCGTTTCAAAGTTCCGTTTGAATCCACCGATAATGCCTACATGATAACCGAAGCAGTTTCGACAAATCAAACCAAAGTAAAATGGGGTTTTGATGGAAAAATGCCTTATCCAATGAATTTAATGTTGCCGATAATGAATATGGAAGAAATGCTTGGAAAAGATTTGCAAGATGGATTGAATAACCTAAAAGCAGTTTTAGAAGAATAACCGTATTTTCAATAAAAACAAAAACCGTTTCGTTTTTAAAACGAGACGGTTTTTTTATTTGCAAAAAGTATATTATCTATTGGCTAGATATTCCAATACATTTTTCTCGATTCTTTCATCTATATTGGTGATATCTGCTTTTACAAATTTCTCTCCTAAGATATTTTCGTATAATTCGATGTATCTTTCAGAAACAGTTTCAATGTATTCGTCAGTCATATTTGGAATTTGTTGTCCTTCCAATCCTTGAAAACCATTTTCGATTAACCAACGACGAACAAACTCTTTTGACAATTGCTTTTGTTCTTCACCATTATTTTGTCTTTCTTGGTATCCTTCAGCATAAAAATAACGAGAAGAATCCGGTGTGTGAATTTCGTCAATCAAGACAATTACACCTTCTTTGGTTTTACCGAATTCATATTTGGTGTCAACCAAAATCAAACCACGACTGGCAGCAATTTCAGTTCCTCTTTGAAACAAATCTCTTGTGAATTTTTCTAAAACAACATAATCTTCTTCAGAAACAATTCCTTTCGATAAAATATCCTCACGAGAAATATCAGCATCGTGCTCTCCATTATCCGCTTTGGTAGTCGGCGTAATGATAGGTTCAGGAAATTTATCGTTTTCTTTCAAATAGTCAGGCATTGTCACTCCACAAATTTCTCTTTTGCCAAGCGCATATTCACGTGCGGCATGACCTGAAACATAACCACGGATTACCATTTCTACTTTAAAAGGCTCACATAAATGACCAACAGCTACATTTGGATCAGGAGTTGCAATCAACCAGTTTGGAACAATATCCTCCGTCAATTCCATGAATTTAGTAGCAATTTGGTTTAGAATTTGACCTTTATATGGAATTCCTTTTGGTAAAACTACATCAAAAGCCGAAAGCCTGTCTGTAGCAACCATAACCAAAAGTTCATCATTGATATTATAAACTTCTCTTACTTTACCGCGGTAAACCGATTTCTGGTTTGGAAAATTAAAATTTGTAGTTGTGATTGTATTGCTCATTATAATTGTTGTGTGTGTGTTTATTTTTTGTTCCTGCAAATTTAAAACTATTTCATAGAGTTTCGCAAAGAACAGAACTCTTAAATTTCATTTTTATCTCTAAAGTTATTTTTTAAGCAACGTATCGTTGAATAAATTTAAGATTCGGCTGTATTCATCAACCCAAGAATAGGTTTCTTTAAAACCATGCGCTTCCACAGGAAAACTGGATAAACTCCATTTTTTCTTCCCTAATTCGATAAAACGCTGAGACAAACGAACAATATCTTTGTACTCTACATTGTCATCTACCATTCCGTGAAGCATCAATAAATCTCCTTGTAAATTATCTGCAAAATAGATTGGTGAACTTTTTTTGTAGGCATCCGGATCTGTTTCCGGAAAATTAAGAATGTTTCCAGTATACCCATGATTGTAATGTGCCCAATCAGTTACAGAACGTAAAGCAGCACCGGAAGCAAACTCTTTAGGAGTAGTCAGCATTCCCATCAACGTGATGAAACCACCATAAGAACCTCCATAAATACCAACTCTTGACGCGTCAATTCCATGATTTTCGACTAGATATTTCTTTCCGTCTATGTGATCTGTTAAATCTTTTCCGCCCATAAAACGGTAAATTCCTGTTCTAAAATCACGCCCGTATCCATCACTTCCTCTATAATCAATATCCAAAACAGTATAACCCAAATCAACCAATAAATTATGAAACATGTATTCTCTGTGGTATGTACTCCAATAATTATGCGCGTTTTGCAAATAACCTGCTCCATGAACAAACAAGATTGCAGCTTTATTTGCATTGGCAGTTTGTGGCTTGTATAATCTGGCATTTACAGGAGTTCCATCCTGCGCTTTGAAAGTAATTACTTCCGGTTCACGCCAAGAATATCCTTTGAAACTTTCCGATGTTGAATACGTTATCTGATTTAAATTTGTATTCTTTTTATTATGCGCTACATACAATTCCCAAGGTTTATTTTTAAACGAATAACGCACCAATAATGTGCTTTCATCTGGAGACAAACTCACTTCATGAGCGCCATCTTTAGTTAAAATAGGTTGTAAAACGGCATTAGAAACTTCCAATTTATAGAAATTTCTGTTTCCCGGATGCGTAGTCGTTGTGGTCAAATAAAAAGACTTTTTATCTTTTGACAAACTCACGTTACGCACTTCCCAATTTCCTTTGGTCAGCTGTGTTTTCTTTTTTGACTTTAAATTGTAAGTGTACAAATGAGAATAACCGGTTTCTTCAGATTGGAAGTAAACAGTTTCATTGTCGCCCAAAAATCCTAGCGTTCCTCTTCCGTATGAATTTGAAGGGATTCCGGGTCCGCCAATCCAAGCTTCATCATGTTGATAATCTAATTCCTGGAAAGTTCCATTTTCTAAATTTAAACTGACAATCCATCGGTCTTTATTATCCTGACTTCTGATTTCGGCAATGGCATAAGAACCATTTTCATTGTAAACAGGTTCCTGAACCACAATTAGTTTGTTCTTTTTTTCTGCAGTTTTTGATTTTTCATACAACTCAAAATATTTAGGAACATCCTGAATATGACTTAATGATGAAAAATTTACGAAATAAACAGAATCTTTGGCGATGTTATACACTCCGAATTTGGTTGCTAACAAATTATCTACTGAAACTTTCTCTTTAGTATCTTCAATTTGATTGTACCCATCGGCAGTAATGAAAAGTTCCATTTTTTCATTCTTACGTTCTGAATCTTCTATTAATCTGAAAGTCGCAAAATTACCTTTTGGATCTACTTTTAAGTTTCCAAAAGTGTTTTTTCCATAATAATACGGTTTTGGAAAATCAGATTTTGTAGTTTTCGATTTTGCTAAATTCCATTTTTTCAACGCTTCTTGATCTCTGACAAATTGGAATAATTCCTCTTGTTGACTTTTCAAAAAAGATTCTTTTTCAACAGCTGTATCTTCTCCTTTGCCTCTTCTGAAATTAGTGATTTGAATAATAGAACCTTCATTCGTATTAAACTGAAAAAGATTTTCATTTTGTCTGAAATACAATATTCCTGCAACAGCGCCCATTTGTAAATTAGCAATTGGACTGCTTTGTTGGTAAAGTTTTTTTGAGGTTTTGCTTTTTAAGGAATACGAAAATAATCTTCCTTTATCGATATAATAATACAAATCTGGATTGGTTGTCTTTTTCAAATCTAATTTTGAAAAAGCAGCTTCATTTGGCGATGCTAATTCGGGTTTTGATAATCCATTTTTCCAAAAATAAGTACTTGTACCCAATTCATTATTTGGATTCCAATCAAAATAAACTTTTTGACCATCTAAAGACCATCTTTCACTTTCTGGTTGCGCACCAATAAAAGCATTGCCTTTCATGATTTCTTCCAGTTTTAGCGCTTGGCTTTGGAATGTTATGGAAAACAAAATACAGATAACAAGGATTATTTTTTTATTCATTTTACTGTTTTTATTAAAAAAAGGGATTCTAAAATCATTTTAAAAAAGTACTTATTTAAAGACTTTTAACTATTTAATATTTGCTCTGCTATATATTTTGCAACTCCTTCATTATCATTAGTTGAAATCACTTCTAAATGAGAAAGTTTATCTTTCAAACTATCCGGTGCATTCCCCATAACTAAACCTTTACCCGAAGATTTAAGCATATTTTCATCATTATATCCATCACCGAAAGATATAGCTTCCTGAAAAACAAGATTTTCTTTTTCTAAAATTTTTGCAATCGCAACACTTTTGTCTACTGATTTGTCCATAAATTCCAAACAAAGCGGAAGACTAAAAGCATGACTAAAAAGCCCTGTGTGATTTTCTAGAATTTGATCTCTTAATTCAATTAATTTCGAATGTTTTTCGTGTGTGAAAAATACTTTTATAGCGCTCAAATCTTCTAAACTATCAAAATCTACCAGTTCAGGATGATAATTTACTTCTGGTTGAAATTTATTTAGTTTTTCATTATTTTTATTCGTTTGCCAAACATTTTCTCTGAATAATACTGTTGTAATTTCAGGGTCAATATCTAAAGACAAGACCGATTTAACAGCATCACTTTCCATATTAAAAGAAAAAAGAAGTTCTTTCTCAGGAGAATGGATGCGTGCTCCATTTGAGGTAACTAAATAAAGTGGAACATTCAATCCTGCAACTATAGGCATAGCATCCAAGTGATGGCGGCCAGTTGCTACAATTATTAAATAATTTTGATTGTGGAGTTCTTGAAAAACAGTTTTGGTATATTGGGAAATTTTGTGATCTGAATTGAGTAAAGTTCCATCTAAATCACTAATTACTACTTTAATTTTTTCTTTTAAAATCATTTCTTTTCGACTGACATTTTATTAATTCCAAATTTATTGCATTTTGAAGAGATACAAAAGGAATCGATTGATTTTTATTTTAATCCGTAAAGAAAATCCATTTTTACTTTAAAATAGTGAAGCGAAAAGCAAATCATTTTTCTATTGAAAATGAACTCGCTTTCCGCTTCATAAAACTTTGTATCTAAGTGACTTATTTTTTATTAATCGTTATTCTCAATCATCTTGTAAGCATCAATCACTTTTTTCACTAATCGGTGACGTACAATGTCTTTGTCATCCAGATAAATGATTCCAATTCCATCAATATCTTTCAAAACCAATAAAGCTTCTTTGAGTCCAGAAATGGTTCTTCGTGGCAAATCAACTTGTCCAGGATCTCCGGTAATCATAAATTTAGCGCTTTTACCCATACGTGTTAAGAACATTTTCATTTGTGAATGCGTAGTGTTTTGTGCTTCATCCAAAATTACAAAAGCATTATCTAACGTTCTACCACGCATGAATGCCAATGGCGCTATTTGAATAATTCCCTTTAAAATATAATCTTCCAGTTTTTCGTTAGGTAACATATCGCGCAAAGCATCATACAAAGGTTGCATGTAAGGGTCTAATTTTTCTTTCATATCGCCAGGTAAAAAACCAAGGTTCTCCCCTGCTTCAACCGCTGGACGTGTCAGTATAATACGTTTAACTTGTTTTTCTTTTAATGCTTTCACAGCCATAGCAACACCGGTGTACGTTTTTCCGGTTCCGGCAGGTCCTACAGCAAAAACCATATCATTCTTTTCCATGGTATCCACCAACAATTGTTGATTGGGTGTCATAGGTTTGATGATTTTTCCTCCTACTCCGTGTACTAAAATTTTATCATGTCCCAAGGCTCTTCTCTCGTCTTGACCGTCACTTAGAATAACACGTTCAATAACATTGTCATCAATAGTGTTGTAACGTGTAAAGTGAAGCATTAACCGCTGAAAACGTTTTTCGAACTCGTCTAAAACCTCTTTTTCTCCAAAAGCTTTTAAAGTTGTTCCCCGAGCGACAATCTTTAATTTTGGGTAGTATTTTTTAATTGTTTCAAGATGAGTGTCTTGAGCGCCCCAAAAGTCTTTTGGAGCGATGTCTATGAGCTCGATTATTCTTTCGTTCAAATGAGGTAGTTTTAAATTAGAATTAATTTTTTTATAAATCAATTGGCTGTCGGGTATATTTCTTGTTTTTAAATAGAAATTGTTTTTTGTTTTTCGTTTTTTGAGTTTACTATTATTAGCTTTGCACTTCTCAAATTTAATAAAATTAGGTTTACATAACACCAAATAGTTATAAACAAATTTATGTCAATAATTACCCTAACTACCGATTACGGCTTGAAAGATCACTTTGTAGGTGCGTTGAAAGGGAAAATTTTGTCTGAGTATTCCGAAGCATTAATTATTGATATTTCACATGATATTGATCCATTCAACACGGTAGAAGCAAGTTACATTATTGGAGCATCCTACGCGAGCTTTCCAAAAGGCACGGTTCATCTTGTAGGAGTGGATATGGAATCGAATAAAGAGAATCAGCATATTGTGATGCAATGGAACAATCATTATTTTATTGCCGCCGATAATGGGATTTTAAGTATGCTTTCGCAAAAAATTGTTCCGCAAAAAATGGTCGCAATTAATATTCATGATCGTTTGCCAAGCGAAGCTACTGATCTGGACGTATTTGTAAAAGTAGCCTGCCATTTAGCCAAAGGCGGTTTAATGAATGTCATTGGTAAAGAAATAAATACGATTAAGCAAGTTACAAATCTGCAAGCCACAATTTCGGATGATGGGAATTCATTAAAAGGTCATGTGATTTACATTGACCATTTTGGGAATGTAATTACCAATATTTCTAAAAAATATTTTATCGAAGTTGCCAAAGGAAGACCGTATGAAATTGTTTTGAAAACCAAAAATATCAAAACAATTTTGCCCAACTATTCCGCAATTGCAAGTTCAGATAAATATCCTATCAAGTCCTACGAAGGCGAAAAATTAGCCATTTTCAACGAAGCCGGTTTTCTTGAAATTGCAATTTTCAGAAGCAATCCTTCTAAAGTAGGTTCGGCAAATAGTTTATTGGGATTGAGTTATAGAGATATTATAATTATAAAATTTGTTTAAAGTTTAAGGTTTAAAGTTGAGCAACTTTAAACGTATTGAACTTTAAACTTTAAACAAAAAAACAATGTTTGTACGAATAGTAAAATTGAGTTTTCACAAGGAACATATCCCTGCTTTTTTAGAAAACTTTGAGTTAATGAAAGATAAAATACGAAATGCGCCCGGAAATCGTTTCTTAGAATTGTATCAGGATAAAAACAATAAAAGTATTTTCTTTACCTACAGTTATTGGGAAACCGAAACTGACTTAGAAAATTATAGAAATTCCGAACTTTTTTACGATGTTTGGACATTCACCAAGAAATTATTCAACGACAAACCAGAAGCGTGGAGCGTAGATAAAGTGGTCAGTTTGCAGTGATCAGTGTTCAGTTAGCAGTTTCAAATCAACGAATACACAAATAAACGAATAAACATAAAGAATGAAATCAATAGTTTTACGAGAGATAAAATCCTTTTTCGGTTCGCCTATAGGTTATTTAGTTATTGCCATTTTTCTAATTATTAACGGATTGTTTCTTTGGGTTTTCGAAGGAGATTATAATATTCTGAATACCGGTTTTTCTGATTTGACTCCATTTTTCACTTTGGCACCATGGATTTTGATATTCTTGATTCCTGCAGTAACAATGCGTAGTTTTTCGGATGAAAAAAAACAAGGAACATTAGAATTATTATTGACTAAACCATTAAGTATTTGGCAAATCGTAAACGGAAAATTTCTTGGCGCTTTGCTTTTGATTGTAATGGCAATTATCCCAACATTCATTTATGTAGCCGTTATTTCTAATTTAGGAATACCGGAAGGCAATCTCGATATGGGAAGCACAATTGGTTCTTATTTTGGATTATTATTCCTGATTGCTGCGTATTCAGCTATTGGAATTTTCACATCAACATTATCTGATAACCAGATTGTAGCTTTTATTGTTGCCGTTTTTTTATGTTTCTTCTTTTATTTTGGATTTGAAGGTTTAGCTTCTGTTGTTCCAAATGTATCTTCCATAATTGCCTCATTAGGAATGCAAGATCATTTCAAAAGTATGAGCCGAGGCGTATTAGACACAAGAGATATTCTTTATTTTACAAGCATAACCGTTGTCTTTCTTTCATTTACTGTTTATAATCTAAAATCTTTCAAATCGTAATGACTACTTCTAAGAAAAATAACCTGAAATCAGTATTGATAATCCTTGCAATTGTAGTGCTTGCGAATGTAATAGGAAGTTCCTTTTTTCATCGTTTTGATTTAACAAAAGATAAAAGATACACGCTTTCCCCTACTTCATTGAACATCATCAAGCAAGTTCAAAATCCGTTGTCTATAAAAGTGTATATGCAAGGTGATTTACCAGCTGAATTCAAACGTTTACAACTAGAAACGAAGCAATTATTGGAAGAATTCCAAGCGTACAACAAAAATATTGTTTTTGAATTCGTAGATCCTTTGGAGAACGAAGACGCCAGCATGGACAATATTAAAGATTTGTATCGAAAAGGGCTTACGCCAATAAACATAACCGTTGACGATAAAGGAAAACAATCTCAAGCAATGGTTTTTCCTTGGGCAATTGCCGTTTATGATAATAAGGAAGTTAATATTCCATTGTTGAAAAACATTATGGGAGCAACAACTACTCAAAAAGTGATTGGATCTGTTCAGCATTTGGAATACTCAATTGCTGAGGCTTTGAATAAAGTTACTAAAGCAAAGCAAAAGAAAATCGCTGTTATCAAAGGAAATGGAGAATTGCAAGATATTTTGATGGCTAAATTTCTTTTACAAGTGCGCGAAAGCTACCATATTGGCCCATTTACATTAGATTCGGTTGCCAAAAGTCCAATAGAAAGTCTGGAAGCTTTAGAAAAATATGACTTGGCTGTTATTGCAAAACCTACCGAAACATTTACTGATGCGGAGAAGCAGGTTTTAGACCAATTTATCATCAACGGCGGAAAAACATTGTGGTTGATTGACCAAGTTACGGCAGAAATGGATAGTTTGTATGATTCATCCGGAGCCACTCTAGCCTATCCAAAAGATTTGAATTTGAATGATATGTTCTTTAAATACGGAATCCGAATCAATCCTGATTTAGTAAAAGATGAACAAGGAAGTCCAATAAAACTGGCTACTGGAGAACAAGGAAGTGCAACTCAATTTCAGGAATTCAACTGGAAATTTGCACCTCAGGTGTATCCAAACAGTTTGCATCCGATTGTGAAAAACTTAGGTGGAATCAAATTTGATTTTGCGAATCCAATTGACACCTTAAAAAACGGAATTAAGAAAACCATTTTGTTGCAATCGTCACAGTATTCAAAAAAAATAGGAACTCCAACAGAAGTCAATTTGAATATCGTTACCGAAGAAACTTCGCCTGCTGATTACCTGAACAAAGGAAAGATTCCATTATCGGTTTTATTGGAAGGCTCATTCCATTCCATGTTTGAAAATAGAGTGTTGCCATTTGAACAAAAAACATTTCAAGCCACAGGAAAAGAGAACAAAATGATTGTGATATCAGATGGGGATTTGATAAAAAACCAATTGGATAAAAACTTTCAACCGATAGAATTGGGCTACGACCAAAGGTCTGGAAATTTGTATGATAATAAAGATTTCCTCATAAATTGCGTGAATTATCTATTGGATGATACTGGACTTATTAACATTCGAAGCAAAGATCTTGATTTACCTTTATTGGATAAAGAAAAAGTTTATGAAAACTATACCCGAACACAAATCCTAACTATCGGGCTTCCAATTCTTATTTTAGGTCTTTTTGGTGTCGTATTTACTTTCCTTCGAAAAAGAAAATACAGCAAATAGATGTTAATAAAAAAGTTTCCAAACTAGAATAGTTTACGATATATTTGTAAAATGTATCGTATTTCTGAATTAAAGAAATACCTTAAAAAATAAAACAAAACAGATGAAATTTATAGTATCGAGTTCGTACTTATTGAAACAATTACAAGTTTTAGGTAACGTTATCAACAGCAGTAATACTTTGCCTATTTTAGATAACTTTTTATTTGATTTAGACCATAATGTGCTAACGGTTTCTGCTTCTGATTTAGAGACAACCATGTCTGCTACTTTAGGAATTGATTCAGAAAGTAAAGGAAGCGTTGCTGTCCCTGCAAAATTGCTTTTGGAAATCCTTAAAACATTCCCGGAACAGCCTTTAACTTTCACGGTTGAAGAAAACAGTACGATAGAAATCAGTTCTAATTCTGGAAAATATGCTTTAGCTTATGCCCCTGGAGACGAATTTCCAAAATCGGTAAACTTAGACGATCCATCTGTAACACTTGTTCCTGCTGATGTTTTGGCAACAGCCATAAGCAAAACTATTTTTGCTGCCGGAAATGATGATTTACGCCCGGTAATGTCTGGTGTATTCTTCCAGTTTTCGCCACAAGGATTGACTTTTGTAGCTACTGATGCACACAAATTAGTGAAATATGCGCGTACTGATGTAACCGCTTCTCAAGTGGCTGATTTTATTATGCCAAAGAAACCTTTGAACATCTTAAAAAATATTCTTGGAACTTCAGATGCTGAAGTAAAAATTGAATATAACGATTCGAATGCTACTTTTTCTTTTGATAATTATGTTTTAATGTGCCGTTTAATTGATGGAAAATATCCAAATTACGAAGCGGTTATTCCAAAAGAGAATCCAAATAAATTAATGATTGACCGTTCTCAATTTTTGAGTTCTGTACGTCGTGTGGCTATCTTTTCGAACAAAACTACACACCAGATTCGTTTGAAAATCGCTGGTGCTGAATTGAATGTTTCTGCTGAAGATATTGACTATTCTAACAAAGCCGAAGAAAGATTGACTTGTGATTATCAAGGGGATGATATGCAAATAGGGTATAATTCTCGTTTCTTGACTGAAATGTTGACTAACTTACAATCGGATATGATTATGCTTGAAATGTCATTGCCAAACAGAGCCGGAATTCTTACTCCTGTTGATGGATTAGAAGAAGGTGAAACTGTTACCATGCTTGTAATGCCAGTAATGCTGAACAGTTAACATTATATTTTGAAATTGTTATATTTTGATTTTTAAAATTGAAATATAATACTTACCATTGCATAACAAATACGCTATTAACCAAACCATTTTTATATTTAAAAAACCGTCTCGATTTATCAGGACGGTTTTCTGCTTTTATTACTTTTGTATTTTTGTCATTCCGACGAAGGATGAATCTCATATCGTATTTACATCTTCGATGATTAGCTATGATTGCTCGTATTAGTGGGTTTGCTTCGTTCCTCGCAAAGACAAACTGAACACTGTATACTAACTAAATCACTCCCATTTTTTTCATCAGGAATGTAGCGCTTCTGTTTTTACAAATTCCGTCTCGAAGTTTGTAATCAAAATGGAGTTCATTATTGATAATTTCTACTTCAAAACATTTGTTGGTTAGTATATTTGGATATTCATTTGTAGTCAGGCAAACTTCAATATCGTGTGTAGCAATGGCTCCAACTGCTTTTTTACCAATCACTTTTTTAACTACTTCGATTGTTCCATTTCGTTTATCATCTGAATTGGTTCCGCGTAATATCTCATCTAGCAAAACAAAAGCGGGTCTGTCTTCCAGTTCATCCATAATTTGCTTTAAGCGTTTTATTTCTGCAAAGAAATACGATTCACTATCAGACAACGAATCCGATAATCGCATGGAAACTAAAACTGGTAACGGATGCACATTTGCTTGGCTGGCACAAACCGGTGAACCCATTCCTGACAATACCATATTGATTCCCAAACTTCTCAAAAATGTACTTTTTCCTGACATATTAGAACCCGTTAAAATCATAAATGATTGCGGTTGAAAACACACATCATTCCCAATTCTGGTTTTTTCATTTAGTAATGGATGACTTAAATCTGTAAAATCAATTTCAAAATTCGTGTTCAATGTTGGATATACAAACTCCGGATTATTATAAGAAAGATTGGCCAAACTGTTCAACATTTCGAATTCACCGATAACTTCTAACCAATCTTCCAACGCCGCCCTATGGTCGTTTTTCCATTGAATTAAAGATTTTAAAACATGCAGATTAAAAAGAAAAGTTCCATTGAATACAACAGCGGTTACTAAATTCGAGATACTGTCCATTCTCGAAAATAAATCGGCTAATTGTTTGAAATGAACGCTGGCATTTTCTTTTTTAAAGGTTAGTTTTTGTTGCAAATCGATTAGTTTTTCCGACTGAAAAGACTCTTCTTCAATCTTCTGAAGCAACAAACTATATTGATGAATGGTTTTATCAATATTAGTAGAATTGGCAATTTCGATTTGAATTCGCTTTATAAATCGACCCAAAACGATTAAATTAAATACAAACAAATACGATAAAACAGAAGCAAAAATGATATTAGAAGTCACTAAATAGACAATCAAAACCCCAAGAAAAAGAAGTGGTGAAAAGTAAGATATAAAAACACTGATTTTGGATAAAGGCGAACTATTGAATACACTCCACTTGAGCAAAGTCTCATAATTCGATTGACTATCATTACTTATTTTGGCGAAAGCCAAAAATTCCTGACGCCAATCTAATTTTTCAGATAATTCTTTTACTGCTTGATGATTTCTAACAATTTCGTCATTTGGTAAAAGCGTTAAAAGTTGGTTTGCCAATGTTTTTTTACCAATATAAGTAGCAGTTCTATTCAAGTTTTGGAACAAAGAATGTTCTCCGAAAATATCTAAATCATACGCATACGGATGGTGAAAATCATTGAATTCTTGTCCGTTTTCGAAAGGGATTTTATTTCTTTCCAGATAGGAAATTTCATTCTGATTGATTTCCAATAGCGCTTTATTGACTTGCTTTCGGAAAAGTAATTTGGTGTGAATGCGCATCAAGAATACAAATAATCCAAAAAGAAGCACTGACAAAACAATGAAAATAATTTCGCTGTTTTTGATGTAATAATACATGGATACCAAAAAAAATACAATAGCCAGCAATCGTAATATGCTTATACTATTGTACTTTTTATTAATTCCATTTAATACTGCTGAAAACGCTTCTTTTTTGACTTTGTATATTTCCATAATTCATTTGAATGAATGACAAATATAGCAAATTAGATCTCGGGTGAAAACCAATTTAATACACTAATCAACATGAATCGCTAAAATTGGAACATCAAAATTTGTCGCTATTTTTTTTGTCAGACTAGGTTTGAAAATCGCTTCAAAAAAACCTCTTTTATAGGTGAGCATCGTCAAGATATCAATCTCTTTATACATGATAAAGTCCAAAATTGTTTCTTTGACTTCATCACTCGTTATCACAAAAAACTCTACAGGTTCATTAATAAATTCTTCTTCCCATTTAGCCACAGTATCTTTTGAAACATCAGAATCACTGGTTTTTACATAAAGACATTTCACTTTGGCTTTTGTTTTTTTAGCAATATCCAAAACCATTTTTAGTGCTTTTTTATCTTTGGTTCTAAAACGGGTTGTAAATCCGATGATTTCTATTTTTTTGAATTTTGCTTCAGCTGGTACACATAACATTGGGACATCAATTCCTGAGATTACAGCTCCCGCATTTGTGCCTACAAAAAAAGCATCCCATCCGGTAGCTCCAGAAGTACCCATTATTACAAAATCTATTTTGTCTTCTTTAATCGATCTTTTGATGTTAAAAAGTAAATCTCCATCCATAAGCCTGTGTGCCATTTTAATTTTATCCAAATGACGTTCTTCGGCTATGGCACGCAATTTTGGGATTTCGTCCTTAAACATATCAAATTGGGACAACTCTAAAGAATCATAAATGACAGCATAATTTTCAGGAAAAAACTGATTGTCATATATTGGCAATTCAAATGTGTGCAATAAAACGAGTTCTCCCTGAACTATTTTTGCAAATTCTAAAGCATGGACAAAAGCATTTGTGGCGACTTCAGAAAAATCTGTTGGAAATAGAATTTTTTTCATTTTATTAAGTATTAAAATAGTTCATTTACTAAAATAAATTACTGAATTATTTTTTTCGATTCTTTAAATAATATCAAAATTAAATTCACTCGTGAATCGCCAGAATAGGCACATTGACATGAAATGCTAATTTTTTTGAAAGACTGATTTCAAATAATTTTTGAAAGAAATTTTTATGGTACACATGCATTGCAATCATATTAATTTTATGTAAATCCATGAAATTTAATATTATACCTTCAACATCATCGCCTGAAATGGAATGCAAAGCAATATTGTGGTTTTTAATTAAGTCATTCCAATCCTTCATGTAGTCATTCTTACCATTATGATGTGACGATTCTACACGCAAACAATCAATATGGGCCTGAAATACTTTCGCCAAAGCCATAACCCGTATAAAGGATTCTATATCTTCAGGTTTATATTCTGTAATGAAAAGTAAATTTTTTATGGGTTGGTATTTACAACGCTCAGGAATAGCCAAAACAACTGCTTTTACGTCATTCATCACTTTTGTGGCGACAGTCCCTAAAAAAGTCTCTTTTAAACCCGTCGCGCCTTTAGTACCCATGACTATAAAATCTATATTTTCATGCTTCGTAATTTTTTCGATTTCATGAATTAAATTCCCTAAAATTAAAACATGGCTAATTTTTACTTTACCCAAATTATTTTCTTCGGCAATATGCCTTAAAATGGGAACTTCATCTTTGTAGTTTTCAAAATTACTCAACTCTGTAACATCATAAATTTCATGTAAGTATTCTGAAACATTCACATAGTTCGCCTGTGGTAATTGATAAACGTGCATAGTAATAATTTCAGCATCTATAGAATCTGCCAATTTTAATGCGTAAATAAATGCATTTTTAGATACTTCTGAAAAGTCTGTTGGAAATAGAATTTTTTTCATAATATTTACTAATTTACTGCAAATCAATAATCTATATAAATTTACGAAAGAAAAAATAAAATAATATGATAATTATCAGTTTGGCTAATTTTTAACAAAAAATAAAGTTAATGGTTTAATAAGCAGGTCTTGTTGCGTTGTCAATTTTACTTACTTTTGCATAAAATTGAATAAAAATATGATACCTCAAGATTCCATAGTAGCACTGGCAACTCCTTCGGGAGCCGGAGCAATAGCCGTAATTCGAATTTCCGGCGAAGATGCCATTACTATTGGTGATTCTGTTTTTCGATCCATTAAAAACAAAAATTTACTAACACAAAAAACACATACGTTGCACTTGGGTCATATTGTGGACAATAACAAAACTTTGGATGAAGTCTTGGTGTCTATTTTTAAAGGCCCGAATTCTTATACCGGGGAAAACACGATTGAAATTTCCTGCCACGGTTCAACCTATATTCAACAACAAATTATTCAGTTATTGCTCCGAAAAGGTTGTCGCATGGCAGATGCGGGTGAGTTTACGCTACGCGCATTTTTAAACGGAAAACTTGATTTATCACAAGCAGAAGCGGTTGCCGATTTAATCTCATCAGACAATGAAGCCTCGCACCAGATTGCGATGCAGCAAATGCGTGGTGGTTTTTCCAATGAAATAGCGAAACTGAGAGAAGAACTATTGAATTTTGCGTCACTAATCGAACTCGAATTAGACTTTGCTGAAGAAGATGTAGAATTTGCCGACAGAACACAATTTCATGAATTATTAAACAGAATTGAATTTGTTCTAAAACGATTAATCGATTCGTTTGCGGTGGGGAATGTCATCAAAAATGGAATTCCAGTAGCTATTGTTGGCGAACCTAATGTAGGGAAATCTACTCTTTTGAATGCTTTATTAAATGAGGAACGCGCCATCGTTTCGGAAATTGCAGGAACAACACGTGATACTATTGAAGATGAATTAGTGATTGGCGGAATCGGATTTAGATTCATCGATACGGCTGGGATTCGGGAAACTCAAGATGTGGTGGAAAGCATTGGAATCAAAAAAACGTTCGAAAAAATAGAACAAGCGCAAGTAGTCGTTTTTCTGTTTGATAGTTCGGAGTTTAAAGTTTCAGGTTTAAAGTTGAAAGTAGAATTGGAGAAAATTAAAAATCAATTTCCATTGAAACCGCTTGTAATTATTGGTAATAAAGCCGACAAACTAGAAGACAGTGAAATCCAAAATATAAAATCTGAAATTCCCGAAATCTTACTTATTTCTGCAAAAGAAAAACTGGGCGTTGAGGATTTAAAAAATCAATTGTTATCATTTGTCAATACTGGAGCATTACGTAATAATGAAACAATTGTAACTAATACAAGACATTACGATTCATTACTGAAAGCTTTAGATGAAATACAAAAAGTAAAATATGGACTGGAAACCAACTTGTCCAGTGACCTGATGGCTCTAGATATTAAAGAGTCCTTATATCATTTTGGGATGATAACCGGGCAAGTAACCAATGATGAATTGCTTGGTAATATTTTTGCTAATTTCTGCATCGGAAAGTAGCAAAACAAAACATCACAAAATAAAACAAAGAATCCCAGTTAAAATGTCATAAAACGGCATTTTAACTGGGATTCTTCTTTCTGTTTATTTAGCTTTATTTGCAGATAGTTTGTTCCTTTTTGTACCATTATTGTACCACGAAAATAATTTTCCTCATCGGAATTTTTTTTGGCGAAATGATGACACACAGAGAGACACATAGACACAATGGGACACAAAATTAGTCACATTATGAGTTCTAACATTGAGGTTAACAGAATTTGTGAGCACTGCAAAAAACAGTTCACAGCCAGAACAACGCGCACACGGTATTGTTCGCACATTTGCAACAGCCGTGGTTATAAATCACTGGTACGCAAAGAAAAAGTAGAAAAAAGCAATAACGAGATCGTTCAGCTTTTAAACACAGATTTGGAAAAAATAAAGCCACTTGAGTTTTTAAAAATTACTCAGGCAACCCTTCTTTTTGGAATCAGCCGAAGTACGCTTTACAGGTTAGTTAACAATGGACAGCTGGACATTGCAAAGTTTGGCAAACGAACTGTTATCCGGAGATGCGATCTTGAAGCTTTTTTTGCAATTCCTGTACAGGATGTAACCTTGAAAACTGGACAGCAATTCCCTGGTTTTGACAATTGCTATACTATAACGGAAATTCAACAGAAGTATAATATTTCTTCAGGAGCACTCTATCTATTGATTCAACGGCAGGGTATAGTAAAATATTCCGTTGGAAAATTCACCTGTGTAGCCAAACAGGATATTGATATAATTTTTAATGCTGTGGGAAGATGAAAAATATAAATGTTACGCTAAGAAAAAGGAAACTGCCAAGTGGTAAGATTACACTATATCTTGATTTTTTCCCTCCGGTATACAATCCTAAGACGCATAAACTTTACCGTAGGGAGTATTTAAGTTTATACCTCGTTCCTAAACCAAAAAATAATGTTGAAAAAACCATGAATTCTGAGAATCTATATAAAGCTGAAATTATTTGTGCAAATAGGTTTAATGAAGTAAATAAGCCGCAGATCTACAATACTTTTGAGCTGGAGCAACTTCGTCTTAAAGAGATTGGCGAAAAATCATTTCTGCAGTATCTCAAGCTTGTTGCAGAGCATAAAACGGGCAATAACGGTGATATCTGGACTTATGCCATTATCCACTTTGAAAATTTTCTTAAGAATGAGGATATACTAGTACAGGATATCGATGTGACTGTTATAGAAGATTTTAGGGAGTATCTCTTAAAGGCAAAATGTATTAGGAAAAAAGGTAAGTTTTTAGCTCAGAATACAGCTTTAACTTATTTCAATAAGATCAAAGCTACTCTTCGAAAAGCATACAAAAAAGGATTATTACAGACCGATGTCAATGCTGCAATTGAAAGCATAAAGGAACAAGAGTCCCAAAGGAATTTTCTAACCATGGAAGAAGCTGTAAGGTTATTTAAAACCCCTTGTAAAAAAGAAATTGTCAAACGTATCAGTCTTTTTTCTCTGCTCACAGGCATGCGCTATTCCGATATATCAAAACTTACATGGGAAGAAGTACAATACAGCAAACAAGAAGGGTATTATATAAGATTTAAACAGCAGAAAACGGATAAGCCAGTTACTCTACCTATTTCTGAGGAAGCGCTTGAATTCTTAGGTGAACAAAGAATGGAGCATGGGAAAATCTTTTTAAATTTAAAAAAATGGGACGTGGATCGTTTACTGCCTATTTGGGTTAAAGACGCATCAATTGAAAAACACATTACATTTCACTGCTTTCGACATACGTATGCAACATTGCAGATGGCAGCAGGTACTGACATTTTTACGGTATCGAAAATGTTGGGGCACAAAAATATAAAGACCACTCAGATCTATACGAAAATCATCGACGAGAGAAAAAGGGAAACAACTAATAAAATTTCATTTAAGTAAAGTTTTTAATACTGGAAAATAGCAAAACAAAATATCGTAAAACAACAACTAACAAACAAGTTAATACATTAATAAACAATATTTTAACTTGTTTTTTAGTTTTTTTTCACCTTGGATAATACAATACGCCTGCGGAGAATTTGTTCGTGAATTAAGCAATCATAAATCAGTTACCTGAAGCATGTCGAGAAAAGGAAACTACTGGGATAATACAGTTGCAGAGAATTTCTTCAAGACTTTAAAAGTAGAACTTATCTACCAGAATCGTTTTAAAACAAGCACGAAGCTGAATCTTCAGTTTCTGAATATATTGAAAAATTTTACGACACTAACAGAAGGCACAGGCATTTGGACAACCTGAATATTTTTGAATATCTAAAATTGCTGAGTGAAAATTAAAAATGAATGGGTAAAAACAAACAAAGAATTTCACCCAAGATAAAACGAGAGTAAAATATAGACGAATTCACTCTCATTTGATTGAGCATTTCAATTGTACTTTGCTGCGCAATACGTGGTAAAATGCAAATAGTAAAGAGAAGATTCAGATGATAATAAACCAATAATTCTTAAAAATAGCAATTAAAACAAATAGTCATAAAAGATCGAACAGCCCTAACTTTAAAAGATAAAAAAACACAAAATGTTTGTTATTATGAACATAAACATTATTTTTGTTCATAATAATGAACATTTCAAACAATGAGCAGAAAGAAACAAACCGTTTTTCCTAAGCACCAAATAACATTAGAGCAGATGGGAGAAAACATAAAACTAGCCAGGAAAAGAAGAAAGCTAACAGCTGTTCAGGTAGCAGAAAGAGCAGATATTGTTAGGACTACTTTATATCAAATAGAAAAAGGTAATCCTAGCGTTGCTATTGGTGCTTATTTTAATGTGCTAAGAGTATTAGGACTTCAGGATGATTTTTTAAAACTCGCTGCAGATGATGAACTGGGAAGAAAACTCCAGGATCTTGAACTCTTAAAATAATAGTGTCATAACGAGTACAGTCAATTAAACTCTAACCATCAAAAACCAAAACCATTCCTAATGTCCACCAACAAAACCGACATATACGTTTACGCACATTGGAAAGAAATGTCTGAACCAAAAATCATTGGTATACTATCGGCACAACAAGCCAAAAGTAAAAAAACATTCTGCTTTAAATACGATAACGAGTGGCTTAAATCAGAACAAAAATTTATACTCGACCCGGACATTCAATTATACGGTGGTCCACAATACCCAAACCAGAAAGAAAACTTTGGCATATTTCTAGACAGTATGCCCGACACTTGGGGACGTACACTAATGAAACGAAGAGAGGCTCAGTTAGCAAGAGAAAATAATGAAAAACCTAAAACGCTGTACGATATTGATTTTCTTTTAGGAGTATACGATGAAAGCCGTATGGGAGCATTGCGTTTTAAAACAAACCCCGAGGGAGATTTTCTGGACAACAATAAAACAGCTTCTACTCCACCATGGTCATCCATTCGTGAATTGCAAAACGCAGCGGCTAATTTTGAAAATGACGATGATAATGATGAAGTAAAAAAATGGTTATCCGTTTTAATGGTACCCGGTTCCTCATTAGGTGGAGCAAGACCAAAAGCCAATGTCTTGGATGCCGATAAAAGTCTTTGGATTGCCAAATTTCCATCTAAAACAGATACAACAGATAAAGCAGCTTGGGAATTTCTAGCCTATCAACTGGCAATAAATGCCGGAATAGAAATGGCGCCATGCCGAATAGAAAAAATAATGGGTAACTACCATACCTTTTTTACAAAACGTTTTGACCGGGAAAACGGAGAAAGAATTCACTTTGCTTCTGCAATGACCATGACAGCGAATAATGAAGATACAATTCGTGACAATCACGCGAGTTATCTGGACATTGCTGAATTTATAAGCAATTATGGCACAAACATAGAAGCAAATCTACACCAGCTATGGCGCAGAATAATCTTCAATATTGCCATTTCCAACACAGATGACCATTTAAGAAATCACGGATTCATACTAACCAATGAAGGCTGGATACTATCCCCGGCCTACGACCTGAATCCCTCTATCGACAAAGACGGTTTAGCCTTAAACATAGACACCGATAACAATGATCTTGATTTTGAATTGGCAAAAAATGTCGGAGAATATTTTCGTCTCAACAAACAACAAATGGAAACCATTATACAGGAAGTGCTGATGGTAACAAGCAACTGGAGAACAATAGCTAAAGAGATAGGAATCCCCAGAAGCGAACGAGAATTGATGGAGAAAGCATTCCACGTTTAGATATTTAACAAGAGTAATTATGATTCAAGACAACATCAAAGAAATCCAAAAACATAATTAAGCCATTTAAGTCTAAATGGAAGAATCATTAAGATGATAAGGTGCAAATTCCAGTGATATTGAGCACCCAATTCCAATTTAAAGTGAGCACCTGATTCCAATTCAAAATGACCACCTAATTCCGGAGCAAAATGACCACCTCCATTTTTCATTAAAAACTACTTTTTTTTTCATCTGTTAATTAGTATTCAAATATACTTAAAATATTATCCCTTGTTTATGATTTTTTTCTTTCTCATAGATTCTCCGTGCAGTTCGATTCGGTAAGATTGATGTATCAGCCTATCCAAAATTACATCAGCTATGGTTTTTTCTCCAATGATGTCATACCAACCTTGCACTGGGATTTGTGATGTTACAATTATAGAACCATTATTATGCCTGTCTTCAATGATTTCTAAAAGAGTAATTCGGTTATGACTATCTAATGCTTGGAGTCCAAAATTGTCCAAAATAATAACATCTTGCCTTTCAATTTTGGCCAATTCTCGCAGATAAGAACCATCTGCTTTGTCCATTTTAATTTAGCAAACAGCTTCGAGGTATTAAAATAACTCACTTTAAAACCTTGTATACAGGCTTGATAACCTAATGCTGTGCCTAAATAACTCTTACCTACACCGGTAGTCCCCGTGATTAAAATGTTTTCATTTTTCTCTACAAATTCGCATTCTGCCAGACGCAGTACGATGTTTCGGTCAAGATTACGGGTTTGGTCAAAATTGATATTCTCAATATTTGATTTGTAATGGAATCGGGCATTGGTGATACTGCGCGCAATACGACGATTGTGCCTTTCATCCCATGGTAGGTGCTATGACTGATGTTTCTGAAAAAAAGCATCACGAAGTAGAATTGTTGGCTATTAATCAAAAACTAAGTATTCAATCAAAAGAATTGCAGCGTTCTAATGAGGAACTTGAACAATTTGCCTTTATTGCTTCCCACGATCTACAGGAACCTTTGCGAATGATTTCAAGTTTTATGGATCAATTGAAACGGAAATATTCTGATCGTTTAGATGAAAAGGGGCTACAATACATTCATTTTGCAACAGACGGAGCCAAAAGGATGAAGCAAATTATTTTGGATTTATTACTTTATTCAAGAGCAAACAAACAAACCGATCAAAATGAATTAATCAACTTAAATGAAATAGTTTCTGAATATAATCAACTCAGAAGAAAATTCATTGCTGAGAAAAAGGCTGCTATAATTTTTGATGGATTGCCATCTATTGAAACCCATCGGGCTCCATTAACACAAATTTTTCATTGTTTACTTGTCAATGCTTTAAAATATGTGGAAAAAAATAAACAACCACGTATTGAAATTAGTGACATAGAAAAAGAAAATGTTTGGCAGTTTGCCATAAAAGACAATGGTATTGGAATTGACCCACAATTTTACGATAAAATATTTATCATTTTTCAACGATTACAAAACAAAAAAGAAAACGATGGCAATGGTATAGGACTAGCAATTGCAAAGCGAAGCATTGAATTTCTGGGAGGTGAAATTTGGGTTGAATCCGAAAAAGATAAAGGCTCTACTTTTTACTTTACAATATTAAAAATTAAACAACTTAAATAATTATGAGCAGCAAGAATTTAAAATTAGCACATATCCTTCTTGTAGAAGACAACGAAGGAGATATACTTCTTACACTTGATGCTTTTGAGGAGAGCAAATTTGAAACAAAAGTTAGTGTGGCAAGAAATGGCCAAGAAGCTTTGGATTTTTTAAACAAAAAAGGGGAGTTTGCAGATGCTAAAAGACCGGATATAATTTTGTTAGACATAAATATTCCCATTTTTAATGGGCTTGAAGTTTTACAGGAGATTAAGCAAGATGAGATCCTAAAAAAAATTCCTGTTATTATGCTCACTACTTCCTCTAACCAAACAGATATTGATAAGGCATACAAAAACTATTGTAATAGCTACATAAAAAAACCTTTAGAAATGGAAGAATTTATGAAAGCAATACTACAAATTGAAGAGTTTTGGTTACAGTTAAGTATATTAACTAAATAAAATGGGCAACGAACAAAATTCAGGAAAATGCTTATCTGTGATTGTCTTAGAAGATAATGATGGAGATTTTGTGCTAATAGAAGATTACCTGATTGAAGCGTACAAAACTGTGAAAATAATCAGATGTAAGACATTTGATAATTTCATTCAATTTAAAAAAAAAACCTGATTTCAATTTTGATCTCATATTTCTTGATTTACATTTACCTGACAAATCAGGCATTTAATTAATTGAAAAAGTACTTTCAATAAAGCTTCTAGTTCCTGTAATTATTCTAACCGGATATGCAGAATTATCATTGGCAAAAGAAAGTCTAAAATTAGGTGTCGAAGATTATTTGATAAAAGATGAAATATCACCTGCAATTCTTCTTAAAAGTATAGAATTTGCATTGAGTAGAAGTTTTTATATTCAACATATTCAATTACAAAATGAAAAACTCAGAAATATTGCATGGACGCAATCTCATGTAGTGAGAGCTCCCTTAGCAAGAATATTGGGCATCATCAATTTAATAGAAACCGAAAAAGAAAATATAGAAGAGCTGATATTTTGGTTAAAGCAACTAAGAGTTTCATCCGATGAAATGGATGCTATTGTAAAAAAAATAACAGAAGAAGCTCAAGAAATTCAATTTTTTAATAAAAACAATGAGTAAGACGATATTGATAATAGATGATGACCAATTAGTTCGCCTAATTGTTGAAAAGATGATGAGTAAAATAGATTCTACTTTGACAATAATTCCATGCGAAGACGGGAAAGTAGGTTTGGAAAGATTAATTGAGCGTCCAGAAAATCACTTCGAATGTATTGTTCTTTTGGACCTAAATATGCCTGTATTAGATGGGTGGGGATTTTTAGACGAAATACAATCAGAACAGTTTAATGATTACCAAAATATAACACTATATATTTTATCATCATCAATAGACAAAGTAGATATTGAAAGGGCTAAACAATATTCAATTGTGAAAAAATTTTACCATAAACCATTAACCAGTGTTGATATTGCAGAAATATTGAACTTTAATATTAATACTATACATTGACAAAAATTTTAGCGACTTGTTAACAGAATCTAAGTTAAGCTACATTTTTATAATTAATTTGATCGTTAAATTCTTCATTAGTTTCATAATCCAAAGCAGAATGTCTCCTTTTTCTGTTGTACCAAATTTCAATGTATCATATCATAGAATTGCTTAAAAGAGACAATAAATACCGTATTTACAAAAACAAATTTCTTGCATACGAAGCTGGCTTTGGTTCTACTCAAACTTCACAAGACCATTTAAATCCCGTTCAGGAATATCCCCTAGCTACTTATGTACGGAATTAAACAAATCAATAGCAGTCAACACTTAAAAATATTTTTTTTGTGTGATTTTTATACACTCAAAAATCATTAGAAAAAATCAGCTCTACTCACTCTTATACCCTGTTAGGTATAATTATTCAAAACGTCAGTTCAAGGCATAAATTTTATTCCAAAAAAAGCAATATAAGATGACATTTAAGATTTTAAATCTGTTTAGCCAACTCGCTAATATTTACCAGACCCAAACGTCAGTAGCATCCGCAGACGAGTGTCAAATGTTTGAAGAATGCGTAAAAAGAAAAGCTGTTTGAGCGCAGCGAGTGCTGCCTCTTTTAGCACTCGAAAACTAATTAGACCGATAAGGTTGCGCAGACTTGATTTTTTGTTTCTTTTTTGATCAACCAAAAAAGAAAATTATAATTACTGGAAACCAAAATATCATACCGTTAAAAAACGTTATTGGTAGTTTTTTTGTGGAGTAAAACTTAGCAAAAAATATATCGAGAACCATTTTTAATTCAAAATCATCTTGTTTCTGAAACAATTTCCCAACGAAAATCACTTTAACTGACGACAATTAGGGCTAAAAACTAATTGCAACCAACGGCCTAAATTATTTTAAAAACTACAAATCATGGTAAATATTTTACCGTTCGCTTTAGGAAATGTTCCGCACGACTACTACAGGCTTGACAATTAAAATTCAGCAAGTAGTAATAAAAGTTAAGGGAGCTAAAAAAAAAAGAATCTCTTCACTAGTAACTATTCACTAGTCGTAAAAAGTCCCTTATATTTTTAAACTAAAAAATCACGATAAGAATTTAAGCGTTGGTCGCAGGGAGTGACCCGCGAGTCGACTGTGAAACACGAGCCGCTGGCGTCACGATAGGGAAATTTGTCCGATGAATTTTGGTGTAAAAATATTCAGGCTTGATTTTTTTGTTTCTCTTGTATCAAGACAAAAGAAAAAATACAATAAAAACCCAACATTTATATTAATCAAAATAAGTCAATAACCTACACCACTTAAAAATAAAAAACCATTTTTTCTATCACAACTTGTGAACCACTTGTGATATAAAACAAATCGAAACCAACACTTTTGTGCCATAACAAACTAAAACATACGTTATGGCACTTGAAAAGACCAGCACCTCCCCTTCCAACAAAAACAGAATGTATTCTGAGCAATTAATTACAATGGAAGACTTAAACAAGAATTTCGCAGTCTTCTTCTTAATTATTTAAAAGCAATCATTCAATTCAAACCACTACAGCAGAAACAATGGCTCAATTCCAATGAAGTCCGAAAACTACTAAACATTTCATCGGGTACATTACAAAACCTTCCAATTAATGGAACATTGACATATACCAAAATTGGCGGCAATATATATTACGACCAAAGTGGCATAGATAAACTTCTGAATGGAAATAAAGTGCACGCCCTCCCTACCCTTTTGAAGTAAATTCATTATTACAAACGAACCAATCTAATTCTCATTCAACTATCAACCTAATCTCGAGCGTAATCGAGAGACACTATTAATTAACAAAATGAATTACATAAAACACCTAACAGGATTTTTTCAAAAGGTAGCGATCGACAAAGCGCTCAATCTAACACACATAAGTTTGTATATGTCGTTGTTTCAATTCTGAAATTACAACCGATTCAAAAATCCAATCAGTATCTCTCGGGATGAGTTAATGCGAATTAACAAAATCAGTTCTAAAGCTATCTATCATAAGTGCCTTAAAAATTTGCATTCATTAGGTTACATAAACTACGAACCATCAAACAATCCATTCAAAGGAAGCCACGTCTACCTCTTCAATTTCTCAAACAATTTAAAACCAATTCCAAAAAGCGAAACAATAACAGTACCAAAAAACGAACCTGCTTTTGAACTAGTCAATGAATAAGTTGTGCACAAGTCCAGCACTACTAATGACACAGGCACTGAACAAGCACTGGTATCTTATATAAACAAACATACCAAACATTTCAAACGATTTAAAGAGTGTAAACGAAGGCGAGCAAGGACAAAATTTTGAAATTGAAGATAATATTAAAAAAAATGTTGATATAGAACAAAAAGAAAAAAGTTCCGCAAAAAAGGAAAAGTATGTAACTTCTGGCGTGTCATCACGAGCGTGTCATCACGAGCGCAGTCGAGAGACGAGCGTCGAGAAGCCAACAAGTGATAAAGTAAAATTCTATTTCCTTGAAAACAATTTTCCGGAAATCGAAGCCAATAAATTTTTCAATTATTTCTCGAGCAACGGCTGGCTTGTTGGTGGAAAAACACCCATGATCGATTGGGAAGCCGTAGCACAAAACTGGATATTGAACTCCCATAATTATAAATACAATACTGAAACATTACCACTAAACCGTTCAGAACACCTAAACACCAGAACAGACTAAGACTACTCAGAACCACTTTAATCCAGTTTTATCATTGCGAGAAACGAAGCAATCTCACTTTGCCAAACTCAAGCCAAACATTTACACTCTTCACAGTTAATTTTTAAAGTTATGGAAACAGAAATAAAAACCCATTACAATTATTCAGAGATAATTGTTTGGCTCGAAAAAAAGGAGTAGAATTATACGCCGATCACTTCAAAATCCTTGAAATGATTATCCAATAATCTACAAACTCACAGCCTATTTTCTATAAGATGAACAAACCTGTTTTCAATATGGAATCAACCTCAACAAAGGGGTTTTACTTTCTGGTCCCGTTGAATGTGGCAAAACATCACTTATGCGTATAATGAAACACCTGACAAAAACACTGCATAAATTTTCTGTAAAACCGTGCCGAGACATCAGCTTTGAATTTATTCAGGACGACTATGAAGTAATCCGCAGATACAGCAAGGATTTGAGATTAAAATGGGGACAACCAGCGGCTCTCAAGTATTGTTTCGATGATCTTGGTGTGGAGCAAAATCTAAAATATTTCGGAAACGAATGCAACGTAATGGCAGAAATCTAATTAGGTCGGTATGAAATTTTCACAACAAAAAAAATCCAAACTCACATCACTACAAACCTCTAAGCTTCAGAAATCGAAACTCATTATGGAAATCGGGTACGCAGCAGATTGAGAGAATTATGCAATTTGATAGCATATGACAGACATGCAACAGACAAGTGAAAATAAATTGCAAAATCAAAATACCCACAAAAAAATAACATAGTGTGAGTAATTTTTTGAATTTGATTACTTGCAACTAAACTATCCGCGATAAACGATAATGCTTTGCGAGAAAAACAACATATCCGGCAGAAAGACCCATTCATTTTTACTAAAAATTACATCTTGTAGCAGCATTAACTTTTCAAACATTAAACCTTTCCCTTCATGAAAAAAATCAACAATTTCTGGACATGGATCCAAGATAACCAACTCCCCATCAAAAACATAATTAACGAAACCCATAAAAACCAAGAAGCAATCCGCTATTGGATAAAGCAGAACCTCCACTATTATTGTAATGATATTGATTTCATTTTAGTTTTCCCAAATAATAATAATAATAATAATAATAATAATAATAATAATAATAAATCTGAGCTAATACTAACCGCAAATGGCAATCCTTATTTCTTTGAACAGGTAATCAATTTAGTCGACAATAGGCCGCAATTTAAAAACTGGAAATTCACCGCATTTATCCAACAAACTGAAAAAATTTAAGAAATCATGAAAGGTCTAGACAATCCTTACATATTCCATGAAATCACATTAAAAGCCAGTGAACTCAATTTTTTACCGCTGGAGTATCATGAATTATCGCAAAAGTTTGACATTGTAGTGTTTTTAAAAAATTACAATTTGTATTGTGATACAAAGACTTTACAACAAGCAATTTTCATTATGATGCAAGACATTTAGGACAAAAATCCCTATACCAAAACATCAATTTTGTGCAGTTGGCACATGTACCGGAAAACAAAGAAGGATTGATTAAATTGTATGATTTTCAATTGTTTATAGACAATCTAGATGGTGTGGAATTAAATAATTATTTTCTCAAAATATGGAAAACCGTAAAATGAACTAAAAAACAAAGTCTATTTTCGTCAATAAAAATTATTTAAAATTTGTTCAATATATTGCACTAAATAATATTCTATTAATTATATTCTATTAATTATATTTCTGATATACTTACTAAGCAAGTCTAAATTATAAAGGATTAATTATGAAGTCAATTAAAAAAGGAAATATTGTTAAATTCTATGGTAGTTACCAGAAGAAAATCCAAATCAGTTGTATATTTGCAAATTCCAGTAATGTTGACCACCCTATTATACAATCTGGTTCTAGTAAAATACGCAATTTGTTTATTCTTGTCAAATAAACAAAGCGCAAGTAAAACATCTTCTTTAGTTTTTTGTTCTCCAAATACGGAAACTTTTGGCTTATAAAAATAACCTTTTCCACCCCTCCTCTGATAACACCTTTATCAACTAATCTACTTAATGCTTTAGAATCAGCAATAACTTCATGTGAATTTAATCCAAGATTATCAAATCCGAATAGATCTCCTGCATCTATTCGATTTATTTCAGCTACTATTTTATCTATTGCTTTCATAATCAACAATAAAGAGAGTTAATATATTTTAAATGTCAAGTTTTTCCGTCCTTTACCTAACATTTTATCTCTATTTAAATTCTTTAGTTCCTCCTCAATACTTCTCCTTTCGATTCTACACAAGAAAGAACTGCTGTTACCCCATTGTTTGTATCTATTTCTCTTGATACAGAATAATCTCTAGGATCTTCTGCAATAAATAAAGAATTATAAATTTTTAAAACCAAATACCCTAATTTGTCTTGACTAAAAAACTGCAATCTAAAAAAAATCACTACTTTTGTTTCCAACTTTAGGGGTGTCTACAACTGTAGGCTGAGATTTTACCCTCTGAACCTGATCTAGTTAATACTAGCGTAGGGAAAAGTAAGATGACTTCCGTGTACCATTGCGTACTCCTATAGGCATTCCTAAAGTATAACTTATACTAAATTTAAAAAGGAATGGATCTAAAAATCAACAATAAAATCAAACATTTTGCCCTTGACAGTCTCACTGTACAAGCACTTCTTGACTTAGAAATTCCCGAAAAACAAAACGGAATTGCCGTAGCCATCAACGCCACCGTCATTCCAAGAACCAATTGGGAAAATCATTTCCTCAATCCAACCGACGACATTCTCATCATTTCCGCTACGCAAGGTGGGTAAATATTTTAATTTAAAGATTGAAAGATGTAATGATTAAAATATTAATCAAATTCATCTCTTCAATCTTTCAATTTTATAATCATTAAATCTTTCAATTAATAAAATATGAACAACGAAGAAAAAATCTCAAAAACCCCGTTTCCTAATTCCAAAAAAGTATATATCGATGGCGAAATTTACCCGATAAAAGTAGCCATGAGAGAAATTTCCTTGGCCGACACCAAAATGTCAAACGGAAGAATCGAAAAAAATCCAGCTCTAACCGTTTACGATACTTCAGGCCCATTCACCGACCCTAATATCGAAATTGACATTCGAAAAGGATTACCACGCATTCGCGAACAATGGATTTTGGACCGTAATGATGTTGAAGAATTAACTGAAATCTCTTCTGAATATGGGAAAAAACGTTTGAATGACGAAAAATTAAACGAATTGCGTTTTGAATATTTGCACAAACCCATGCGTGCCAAAAAAGGAGCCAATGTATCTCAATTGTATTATGCAAAACAAGGTATCATTACTCCCGAAATGGAATATATCGCCATTCGTGAAAACCAACGCATCGAACAATTGAATGAGCAATCCAAAGCAATGCAATGCCAACACCAGGGAAATAGTTTTGGAGCCCACACTCCTAAAAGCAAAATCACACCTGAATTTGTCCGCAGCGAAGTAGCCAGAGGCCGCGCCATTATCCCAAATAACATCAACCACCCAGAAAGCGAACCTATGATTGTAGGTCGTAACTTCTTGGTAAAAATTAATGCTAACATTGGAAACAGCGCCGTAACTTCAACTATAGAAGAAGAAGTAGAAAAAGCCGTTTGGGCCTGCCGTTGGGGAGCCGATACCATTATGGATTTGTCTACTGGTAAAAACATACACGAAACCAGAGAATGGATTATTCGTAATTCGCCAGTGCCAATCGGAACTGTTCCAATTTATCAAGCGCTAGAAAAAGTAAACGGAATCGCCGAAGATTTGACTTGGGAAGTGTTTCGCGACACCCTTATTGAACAAGCAGAACAAGGAGTTTCCTATTTCACCATCCATGCTGGAGTATTATTGCGTTACATTCACTTAACCGCCGAACGTGTTACGGGTATTGTTTCCCGTGGTGGTTCTATCATGGCAAAATGGTGTTTGTTCCACCACAAGGAAAACTTCCTTTATACCCATTTTGAAGATATTTGTGAAATCATGAAACAATACGATGTGGCTTTCTCTTTGGGAGACGGTTTACGTCCCGGTTCTATTGCCGATGCTAATGATGCTGCACAATTCGCCGAATTGGAAACACTAGGAGAACTTACAAAAGTAGCTTGGAAACACGATGTACAAGTATTCATTGAAGGTCCTGGTCACGTCCCAATGCACATGATTAAAGAAAACATGGAGAAACAATTAGAACATTGTGACGAAGCTCCGTTCTACACATTAGGCCCATTAACAACAGATATTGCGCCTGGTTACGATCACATCACCTCTGCTATTGGAGCTGCGATGATTGGTTGGTATGGTTGCTCCATGTTGTGTTACGTAACACCAAAAGAACATCTTGGTTTGCCCAATAAAAAAGACGTAAAAGACGGAGTGATAACCTATAAAATTGCCGCACACGCTGCAGACTTAGCCAAAGGTCATCCTGGATCGCAATATCGCGACAATGCATTGAGCAAAGCCCGTTTTGAATTCCGTTGGGAAGACCAATTCAATTTATCTCTAGATCCTGATACTGCCAGAGAATTCCATGATGAAACCTTACCCGCAGACGGTGCCAAAGTGGCTCACTTTTGTTCTATGTGTGGTCCTAAATTTTGCTCTATGAAAATATCACAGGAAATCCGTGATGTTGCCGAGGCCGAAAAAGGAATGCAAGAGAAGTCAGTGGAATTTATTGAACAAGGAAAAGAGATATACATTTAACAAAATAAGAAGTTAGAAGTGGAAAATTTTAGAACTTCACTCCCGCTTCTAACCTCTAACCTAAACAATGATTGTAATTTCAAATCCTATTTCAGTAGCTAACGAAATCAACATCATCCATTCTCTTTTTGAGGAAGGAATGATACTTTTTCATATTCGAAAACCAAGCTTTGGAGAGTATGAAATAAGGCAGTTTCTATCTCAAATTAATCCACATTATAGGGAGCGTTTGGTTCTACACAATTATTATGATTTAGCCGAAGAATTAGGTATTAATCGCATTCATTTTAGCGAAAGCAAACGAAAAGCAACACTGATGTTGCCAAGTAGATTGACATTTGACTATTACAAAACCAAAGGATTTTATTTATCGAGTTCAGTCCATACTATTGAAGATTTCAATTCTCTGGACGACACTTTTGAATATGCCTTTTTAAGTCCAATTTATCCGAGTATATCCAAAGAAAACTATACTTCGAAAACAGATTTATTTGAAGAAATAAAAAAAAGAGAGAATTTTAGAACGCAACTCATCGCTTTGGGCGGAATAGAATCAAAAAACGTAAGCCAAACATTAAAAAATGGCTTTGACAATATAGCGCTATTAGGAACCATTTGGAATCAAAATAATCCCATTGAAAATTTTAAATCATGTCAGAAAATTGCCCAATCGTTTTAACTATAGCTGGATTCGACCCTTCGGGTGGCGCAGGAGTTTTGGCAGACATCAAAACTTTTGAGCAACATAGAGTATATGGATTTGCCATCAATACGGCAAATACCATACAAACCGAAAAGGAGTTTTACAGAATACATTGGACTCCTATTGACTTCGTCGTAGAATGCATAATAACACTTTTGAATAACTACCCTGTTAAAGTGGTTAAAATTGGCATTGTACCCTCATTGAGTTATTTGAATGAAATCATTCTTTTTCTAAAAAAACATTCGCCAACTATCAAAATCATTTGGGATCCCATTTTGAAATCTTCAACCGAATTTGATTTTTTAACCCTTTCGAACCAACAAATTTTAATCGATATTTTAAAGCAAATCGATTTGATTACTCCAAATTTCAATGAAATCAGACAATTTAATCTCGAAGAAAAAAATGCGGATTCCATTGCAAGCTCATATTCCCATTATTGTTCTGTTTTACTAAAAGGCGGGCATAATCCAACCGAAATTGGTGTTGATTATTTGTTTACCCAAAAAGAAGCTTGTCGGCTTATGCCAAAAGAAACTTTACTGTTCGAAAAACACGGTTCGGGTTGCGTACTCTCGGCAGCGATCACGGCAAATTTGGCTTTGGAACAAACCCTGAAAACCGCTTGCGAAAACGCAAAAACATACACCGAAAATTATTTGTTTTCTAACTCAACTCTACTAGGCTATCATGTATAATAAGCTACAATACATCTCACAAGGAAATACCGTTCAAGAACAATTGCATAACATTCAACTAGTACTGGACAATGGTTGCACTTGGATTCAGTTGCGATTCAAAAACGGTAACGATTTGGATTTTAATGTTTTATCCAAAAAAATAAAATTGCTTTGCGAATCCTACAAAGCAACATTAATCATTAACGACAGAGTAGATGTTGCCCTAAAAATAGCATCCGATGGCGTACATTTAGGGTTAGACGATATGAAAATTAAGGATGCTCGTGTACTTTTGGGCAATACAAAAATCATTGGAGCTACGGCAAATACTTTTTCAGCTATTCAAAATCACATTCAAAATGGATGTGATTATATAGGTTTAGGTCCTTTTCAGTTTACCAAAACCAAAGACAATTTGAGTCCAATTTTGGGACTTGACGGCTACCGTTCTATTAGAGCTCAATTGAAAGCCGCAAATATCGAAATCCCAATTTATGCTATTGGGGGCATTACGCTAGAAAATGTAGATTCGCTACTAGAAACAGGTATTCATGGCATTGCTGTTTCGGCAATCATTACCCAAAGCAACCAAAAACACAAACTCATCACACAACTTAACGAAAAATTATATGGCAATGGCATTGTTTAAAATAGGAGACATAACGCTAGAATCTAGGCTGTTTTTAGGAACTGGAAAATTTGGATCCAACAGAGAAATGGAAGAAGCGATTCTGGCTTCCGAAAGTGAATTGGTAACCGTAGCGCTAAAAAGAATTGATCTGGAAACAGATACTGACGCTATTTTAAATCACTTAAAACATCCTCGAATTAACTTATTACCTAATACTTCGGGAGCACGAAATGCCAAAGAAGCTATTTTTGCAGCTCAACTCGCCAGAGAAGCTTTAGAAACCAATTGGTTAAAACTTGAAATTCATCCCGACCCAAAATATTTAATGCCAGATGCCATAGAAACCCTAAAAGCAACGGAGGCATTGGCAAAATTAGGATTCATTGTTTTACCCTACATCCATGCAGATCCCGTTTTGTGCAAACATTTAGAAGATGCTGGAACGGCTGCGGTAATGCCATTGGGATCACCGATAGGAAGTAACAAGGGATTAAAAACTATAGATTTCCTAGAAATAATTATTGAACAAAGTAAAGTTCCTGTCATAATTGATGCAGGTATTGGCGCACCATCTGATGCGGCCAAAGCTATGGAACTTGGAGCCGATGCCGTACTGGTAAACACCGCAATTGCTGTAGCCGGAAATCCTAAATTAATGGCAGAAGCGTTTAAGGAAGCTGTAATAGCTGGAAGAAAAGCATTTGAAGCAAAACTAGGACAACAATACAAACAAGCAGTTGCTTCCAGCCCATTGACAGCTTTTTTATATGAGTAACGGAATTCATTATTAACCGCAAGGTTCGCAAAGCTATTTGTTATGTCCCTTGCGTAAAACTTTGCGAACCTTGCGGTAAAAAAACAGAAAAATGAAAACATTCAAATCAGTTTTTGGGGATTATAATTGGGAAGCCATTCAAACCAAAATACACCAAACGACCACCAAACAAGTCGAACAAGCATTGGCAAAAAACAAAAGAAACCTAGATGATTTTATTGCTTTGATTTCACCAGCTGCGGCAGCTTATTTGGAGCAAATGGCACAAGAATGTCACAAATTGACCAAAAAACGATTTGGAAAAACCATCCAAATGTATGCTCCGCTGTATTTGAGCAATGAATGCCAAAATATTTGCACCTATTGCGGATTTAGTCTGGACAACAAAATCAAGCGCAAAACATTATCGGATGCTGAAATAAAACGGGAAGTTAAAGCCTTAAAAACCATGGGGTTTGACCACGTATTATTGGTCACTGGAGAAGCCAATTATACTGTAAATATCCATTATTTTCTAAATGCGATTGACCAAATAAAAAAAGATTTCTCAACCATTTCGGTCGAAGTGCAACCACTTTCAACCGAAGAATATCTGCAATTACACGAAGCTGGAGTGTATTCGGTTTTGGTATATCAAGAAACCTATCATCAGGAAGTGTATAAAAAATACCATACTAAGGGTAAAAAATCCAACTTCGATTTTCGATTGGAAACTCCTGACAGGATTGGGAAAGCGGGAATTCACAAGATTGGTTTGGGGGTGTTATTAGGTCTGGAAGATTGGCGAACCGATAGTTTTTTCAACGCTTTGCATTTGGATTATTTACAAAAAAACTATTGGCAAACTAAATATTCGGTTTCTTTTCCAAGATTACGTCCCGCCGAAGGAATTATCGAACCCAATTTTATTATGGACGACAAAGATCTGACGCAACTCATTTGCGCTTACAGACTGTGGAATGAGGATTTGGAGATTTCGATTTCGACCCGTGAAAGCGAAAACTTCAGAAATAATATTATTCCGATTGGCGTTACCAGTATGAGTGCGGGATCCAAAACCAATCCTGGTGGTTACGTAGTGGATCCTCAATCGTTAGAACAATTTGAGATTAGTGACGAACGCTCGGCTCAAGAAATTGCCGAAATAATTAGTACCAAAGGATACGAACCTGTTTGGAAAGACAATCCTTATTTAATAAACACCGTGGATTGAAAAGCTATATTTTCAATCTGAATTCTAAAATATAATATGAGCATAATTCAAGATTATTTACGATACAATCGCCAGATGATGTTACCCGAAATAGGCGATTTAGGACAAGAAAAACTTAAAAAAGCAAGAATTTTGGTGATTGGTGCTGGCGGATTGGGTTGCCCCATATTACAATACATTTCTACCGCAGGAGTTGGCACTATAGGCGTTGTAGATTTTGACAAAATTGAAATTCATAACTTACACCGTCAAATTTTATATACTGAGAGTCAAATTGGTCAAGACAAAGCTACAACTACAAAATCAGTTTTGGAAACCTTAAACCCTTTGATTACTATTGTAACTTTCGAAGAAAAACTAACCTCCGCAAATGCTATTCAAATTATGCAAGATTTTGATTGTATTGTGGATGGATCCGATAATTTTGAAACCCGTTATTTGGTAAATGACACTTGTGTTACTTTAGGAAAACCCTTGATTTACGGTAGTATTCTTAAATTTGAAGGACAACTGGCAGTTTTCAATCACAAAGGAAGCAAAAACCTACGGGATTTATTTCCAGAACCGCCTAATCCAAAGGATGTTCCCAATTGTAATTTGAATGGTGTGTTGGGCACATTACCCGGAATCATCGGCACGATGATGGCGCATGAAACCTTGAAACTGATAATGGATTTGCCAACGTTGGAAAATGAATTGGTATTATTTTCAACTTTGAATTGGAGTTTTACAAAGTTGCGGTTTTAGTGTTCAGTTTTCAAAATTGGCATAAAAGCATCTCTCGCAATTTCGCGGCAACCCAAACTTTTCATATATTCATTATGTAATTGGCAATCCAACAAGCTATAATTGTCTTTTTTGAGTTGTTTTACCAAAGTGATAAAAGCAACTTTGGAAGCATTGGAAACTATCAAAAACATACTTTCTCTACAGAATGTATTTCCCACATCGATTCCATCAACCAATTGATCGTTTTACTAAACCTCAACCGACTTTACTATTCCAAATTGGTGGAGTTTAAAATAGGCTTTAATACTAATTAATGGCTTTTTAAATTATGGTCTAGTGTTTTTTCTAATAACAAAAAATGAGAATATGGTCCCTACAATAATCATTGGAATCAGATATAAATCAATCTCTAGTGCTGGTGGTTCTTCTAAACCTGCAGGTGATGGCGGTGTTTCGCATAAAGCGGCAGTGGTACCAGAAATGGTAAAGAATAATGTAATTAAGATTGTTTTATAAGGAATATACATAGTTTTTTTCATAAATACCATTAAAATTTAATTGGTGAGGCTTAACTAATATCAAATTATAATATAAATTAACTATGATTTTTTTTAAGGAAAAAACGATAAGTTACAACTGTCTCCCATTAGGGATAACTGGCATTTAAAATTGTTTTTTCGAAATTTTATTCTAGGTAACAAAAGTAAAATTCTACAACTTTAAAGATTAAAATTTTAAAATCAATAATTAGAATGCGTTATTCCAGTTAATAAAATTTTTAAAAAGGGATTTTAAAAAAAAAGTTTTTATCACCGTGCAATAGGGTGTTCAGCAATTTTAAGGAATCGTTTGGTCGACTAAGAAGCAAAAAAAATGTAACTATTTTATAGTAATGTATTGCTATGATAGGAAAGGTTTTCGTTTTTTTATAATTCTTGGATACGGAATTGCTCTTTTGGATTAGAGGCTACATTTTTTTGTTCTTTGCAATATCTTGAAGTGTCCGTTCTATTATAGTTCGCAAACTGATTAAATTGACCTTCAATAGGAAATCAGTTAAGCCATTTTTGAAAAATTCAATTATATGTTCTTCCATGGCAGGATAGGAAACAAAAATAAAAGGGGTTTGCGGTGCCAGCTTTTTTTTACTTTAAAATATCGACAGACCATCAAAGGAGGTGAATATATTATTAGAAAGTATAAGATCAGCTTTATATATTAGCAACTTCTTTTTGAACTCTTTTTTAGATTTAGCAATCTCAAAACTATTATGAGTTAATCCTTTTTCTAATTCTTGTGCAATCAATTCAATATTTGTTTGAAAGGATTCGACAATTAATATTTTGGTTTTTTCGGAGGTTATTTTTTTATATTAGATTATTTTTAATAATATAATTACAAAATCAATAGCAATTTCAAAGAACTAAATTAGTGTTTACTTGTAATTTATAAAATGTAAATTAATAAGTGACCGTCATAAGGAATAATTGGTCTTTAAAGCAGTTTGAGGTGTTCATTTATTTATTTATTTATTTATTTACTATAATATTCTAATATAAAATCTTTGAGTGTTCATCATTCTTTCTAATAGTTAGGTTAAATATGTTTCCTTGTAAATCGACCTATTGATTCAATAGCTAAAATCACCTAAACACTTCTAAATATGCTCTTTATGAACCTAAGAAAATGTACTTCTCAACCAAGATTTTACTTGATGAATTATAGTGTGCAATTCTTTTGAATATTTGCCTTTGTCGCTTTTAATCTGTTTCAAATCAAACTCTATTTTAATGGATAATAACCAATACATTTGTATTTTTTTATTGATGCCGATTTAGAAATCTGTTTATCAAATATTTTGCCTATTTCTTTAAACGAATAATCTTCAAGTTGGTCAAAATATACTCTTTTGATTCCGCCAGTATCATTTGTTTCAATGGCGATTATCAACTTCTTTTTTTTGTAGCCTTGCTCCTTCCATTCTTGAGTTCTTCATTACCACCAAAAACAAACTCATCAACAAAAACTTGACCAATCACTGGCTGTGAAGCACTACTTGCCATACTAATTCTAACTTTTTTAATGAAATTAGTTTCCGTAGTTCTACTGATTTTTAATCGTTTTGTTATTTGTTTTATAGAGAAACCTTTGTGGTTGCACTCATCTCAAAAACAATTATAAATGCTTTTCTCAAACCAAATCGAACTCTGTGAAAAATAGTATCTAAAATCGGGATTTCAATATCATGGCAAGCGTTACAATCCCTTGTAAAATTCTTTTGTGAATAGTCAATTTTGAGTGATTGTATTTTACACATTTAAAACCTTCGTTCCACTTTATTTCTGCTAAATATTCTAAACAATCTAAATCCGTTTTGAACTTATCGATAAATTCTAAAATACTTTCTCTTGTCAAATTTTTCCATATTTTAAATATACATAAAATTATAAGTAATTATCAGGACACCTCACAAAGCAGTTTTTGAGCAGAAGGTTAAAAAAACTTAAAAGGTTAAAGTGATTCTGTTATATCCGATGATATTACTCAAAATTGACGTTGCTGGTGCATTCAGGATATAGAAAAATTCTAAAACTTTAAAGATTAAAATAAATTTTCAAATTTTAGAATTAAATGGAGGAAACGGGTATTCAGTCAACAATAATGCGGTCAAGAAACTCTTTATTGATGGGTTTTACCTGAAAGCTAACTACATTTATATTACCGTTTGCGAGGGCAATGTCATCCTCATCTATGGTTGAGGAAACAACGTATACTCTACACTGATTTACTAGAGCGGGGGATAATTTATCAAAGGCTTCTAAAAATTCAAATCCCGACATTTCAGGCATGTATATATCGACAAAAATTATCTGCGGTAGCACGAGAATGTTCTCCTCATTTTCCTGCAAATATTTTAGTGCCTCTTTTGCATCCGAATATTTTAATACTTTTTTCCCAAAATTATTTTTGGATATTATGCGTGATGAGATATAAATATCTATCATATTATCGTCAATAATCATTACCGTTTCAAATTTTGGTTCTAATTCGTTTATCATGGTTTTAAATTTTCGGTGTAATAATAAAGTTTGTTACGTTTTTTTTTCGACTGAACCTGAATGGAATTTAATACCATTATTTATTATACTTTAGGTCAAAAGATATTAAAAATGGTTCTCGATACATTTTTTATTCCACTTTACTGAACAAAAAACACTAGAACTGACGTTTTTAATAATTACACCCAACGGATTGTTAATAGAATTTTAATGCGCAATAATACGATCCAGGAATTCTTTTATAATGGGTTTAACTCGAAAGGCGACTACGTTTTTATCAATGCGAGCGCGGGCTATATCATCATCATTAATTGTTGATGAAATAATGAATACCCTGCAATGGTTTTTTAAAGCAAATGATAGCGTATCATATTCCCTTAAAAAGTCGAAACCCGACATCTCAGGCATATATATATCGATAAAAATTATCTGCGGTAGCACGGGAATGTTATCCTGATTGTCCTGCAAATATTTTAGCGCTTCTTTTGCTGCCGAATACTCTAATACTTTTTTTCCAAAATTGTTTTTGGTAATCATTCGTGATGAAATATAAAGGTCTATGCTATTATTATCGATAATCATTACTCTTTCAAATTTCGAGTTTAATTCGTCTTTCATTTTTTAAAATTTTTTAATGTAATACTAAATGTAGTTCCAACGCCTTCTTCCGAATGAATCTGAATGGTGCCCTGCAATCTTTCAACCGTATCCTTTACAATATATAACCCAATGCCAGATCCATCTTTGTTACTTGATAGGCGAAAAAACATATCAAATATTTTAGAGTGATGTATTGGCGCTATCCCAATACCGTTATCGGCTATACTGAACTGCAGTTTTTCAGGGTCTGATTGCCCCGTTATTTTTATATATCTGTCTGATTCGTCTTCCTCATGGTATTTTATAGCATTGGAAATAAGATTTTCAAGTATGGTATTAAAGCGCAATTTATCGGAATAAAATGGATCCTTTTCCTTGATGTCAATTTCGAAATGAATTCCTTTCGCCTCTTCCATACTTTGAAGTGAATCCACAATGTCAATCGCCGTATTCTGTAACGAAATTTTTTCTATTTCCAGCTCCGTGCGGTTATTTCGAGAATAGCTGAGGATATTTTTAATAAATTCATCCAAGCGGTTAATACTATTGCGAATCATAAGTATATGTTCAAGGGTATCTGCTTCTTGGCTTTCTTCTTCAATAAAAGAAATCAGCCCAAGAATGGAGGTAAGCGGGGAACGCAAATCGTGAGATACGCTGTAGACAAAACGGTCCAGTTCTGTATTTCTTTTGATGAGTTCTTTGTTGGCAATGGATAATTCTATTGTACGGTTTTCTTTTTCCTCGTTTTGAAAAGCAAGTACTTTATTTTGCTGTTCGAGTTGTAATCTGGCCAATTTTATTTCGGTTACATCATGTGCTATACCGAATAAACTGATCAGTTTTCCGTTTTGGTCAAATTTAAACCTGCATTCTGAATGGATGTGCTTTATTGTCCCATCTTTCAAAAGAATTCGATTTTTTAAAACGCAATTGCTTAATGTTCTTTGAGATTCATTAACTATTGCTATTACATTATCCAAATCGTCAGGATGGATAAAAGATATCCAGTCAGAAAAGAAATGTTTGTTGTCTTCTGGTGAAAGTCTATAAATACGGCATGTTTCATCGGACCATAAAGCTATTCCTGTTTCAAAATTGAGTTCCCAATTTCCAAGATGTGCAATTGCTTGAGCTTCTTTTAATTTGGATTCACTTTCCTTAAGGGCTTGCAGTGCCACTTTATTTTCGGTAATATCAGTCAGCACATTAACAGCTCCTGTTATCTGACCTCCAACATCAATAAAAGGGATTGGGTATGATGCCACATTTCGCTTTTCCCCATTGTGACGTTCGATAATTATTTCCTCGCCAGCTATTACTTTGCCTTCCTTTAGTGCTACTGCCATTGGACATGTATTAAATGGAATTTGATTATCCTCCTTATCATAAATAGTAGAGGATCCGCTCCACTTATCTTTTCCTATTTCCGGTTCTATGCCCCATAAGGCCTTCGCTGCTATATTGTATTTTATTATATGTCCTTCTGCATCGCAGAAATAGGTTGCCAGGGGTAAATTTTGAAAAAGTTCTTCATAGCGATTTTCACTTTCCTCAATTTTTTTGCGTGACACCACCTGCTCCGTTACATCATTGGCAAAGAAAAAAATGCTGTCAATATTGCCTTCCTTATCTCTATGCGCATGGTAGATGATATTCAAATAGATGTCTACCAATTTTCCGTTTCCGTGGAAATCAAATTTAATCAGCATCTCATTGGCTGAGAATGTCTTACCTGTTTTATAGACCGTATCTAAAAAATCAAAAATTCCCTGCGCTTCCAGTTCCGGCGAAACTTCTTTTACGGTCTTGCCAATGATATCCTTTTTTTTTCTATTAACTGTAAATATAAATCATTAACTAATTCATACACATGGTTGGGTCCCTTTAAAATTCCTATGCATGAAGGAGCTTGCAAAAACAAATCATAAAACCACTCTTTTTCTATTTTGGGTGCTTTTTCTATTTTTTTTTTCTTAGGAGTTTCGTATGTTATAGAATAGTTGCTATTTAAAGGACAATCTAATCTTTTTTCAATTGCATTAGTTGTTTTTGTGCTTGATATAGACTTTTTCATACGCTGTTCACTTTAGTGGTTAAATTGTGAAGTTTTTTCTTTAACTTAAATGCAGTAGCTCCCTCAAATAAGGAAAAAGTATAATTTGAAAGGATGCTAAATGGTTTGAAATTATAAAGTGTCTTTTTATATTTATTTTCGGTCTTCACTGTTTCTGATATATAATTGATATTCTCTTTTTTTAATTCGTGTTGAATCAATTCAATATAAGCGGGATCGTGTTCGACAATTACTGTTTTAGTTTTCATAGGAATTATTAGATATTGGGAGAAAAAATCAAAATTTTGAATCGGTTATATTACTCTTTCAGTTTTATAAATTTGTTAAAATCATCCTGTCGTCTTTTGGCCACCAGTAAAATCAGCCCGTTTGATAATTCACAGAAATAACCATCTTTTTTTGAAATTTTTATAATATGCCGAAGATTAATAATGTAAGAATGATGTATTCTGAAAAAATAATTGCTGTCCAGAAGGTTGCTGTATTCTCCTAAATTTCTACTGGACATTGCTTTTTTACCATTAAGGAGAAAAAAATTAGTGTATTTTCCTTCTGCTTTACAAAAAATTATTTCCGACATGTGGATCAGTTCAATTTTATCTACGGAGGAAACGGCCACATATTCATTACTTTGATTAAAAGAGTTCATAATATTCAGGCTATTAATTTTTTGATTCTGATAAGAACGCTCCATTTCAATTATTTTGATTACTTTGTAAACAGCCAAAATAATAGCATTAAAATCAATTGGTTTTAAGATAAAATCGATTGCATTTTGCTTAAATGCTTTTACCGCATAATTTCCCTTTTCAGAGATAAACACCAATTTTGGGATGTTAAATTCTAATTGTTCTAGCATTTCAAAAAAAAGATCGTCCTTAAACAGAATATCTAAGAAAATAAGATCCGGTTTTGTTGATTTTATTATAGCGATTCCGTCGGTTATAGAGCCAGTATCACTAATTATTTTCATAATCATACCATTATCCTCTTCAAATTTCTTTAAAATTTGTAAAGTATTTTTTTCTTTGCTTATAATTATTGAATTAATAGGCATCATAGAATAGAAATTTGGAATTATATAGGTTCTTATGTTAAATTAATACTATAAATTATTAATTACTAATTATTTACGTATACAATAACTGTTAATTTTTAAAATTGTAATATAATAGATTAATTCATTATACGGTCATTATATCCTTTATTATACATTAAAAAGTAATAAATGGGTGTATATTGGTATAAGTGAAATAAAGTACCCTTTGTTATACTTGTATTGATTTTAATTCACTCCAAATCGGTACGGTCATTTTCGATAATTACTATTTCATTATTGTCCTATTTAATCCTTTTATGTTTTAAAGGCCGTTTCGCTGACAATGTAATTAAATAAAGGATTTATTGGTCCTTCGGCGGAATGAAAAAAGCATAGCGATTATTTCTTAATTTTGTACATTGTTCGCATCGGTCACGAATTTTTACTAATTCCTTCGGGGCAAATACGTGGTTAAAAACCCCGCAAACTTTAAGTCTGCTAAACCTAATCTATGGATTTAAAGTCCGTGGTTTATTTTGAATTTGACGCTTTTGGATACAGTATGAATTCTATTTGCTTAGCAACGTCTCCATCACTATCCTTGCCAATAGTGAATTGGAAATAATCACTATCAGAAGTCATTTTCAAATAATCCAATTGAGTTTGATCTAAAGCTGCGCTGTAATTTCCCGGACGTAATCCAAGAAAACTAAAATGACCATCGGATTTTGAAAGCAAAGAGGTGACAAATATATTGTTGTCATCATAAATATTTATTTTAATGCCTCCAAGCTCGTATAAATCACCATTTATTTTCAGGGAAACTTCTCCTGTAGCTTCTTGTAAATCCATTCTCAACTCATTATAAAAAGGAACTATAAAAGCTTTTTTAAATCCGAGCTCCTGAAGATCTCTTTTTATTTTTCTTATTTCTTCAAGAGTATTGGCTTCTCCCCAAGTGTATTTGTACCAACCTTCGTGTTCATACATTTCAATTCCTTTTAAAGCTTTAAACGAGGAATTTAGAAAATATTTCCTATGTTTCGAAGCCATTATCTGAACCTTGAAAACCAAACCTTTTTGGGAAGTTATTTTGTTGCTGGTAGCTGTTTCACCTGGCTGTTGGTTTTTATTGTTTTTTGCTTCCAAAATAAATTTCAATTTAGCCTTAACATTATCATTGGCAATACTGAATTTTTGAACCAGTACTGTTGGTATTATTTGTGCTTTTTCCAATTGTTCACTGTCTAATTTGGCGGTGTAATCTCCCGGCTTTAAGCCCAGAACGGTGAAAGTTCCATCAGCTTCTGAAAGGGTAGCAGTGATTATAGTATTGTTGGAGTCATAGATAAGTACTTTTATACCAGCAATCCCATCTAAATTTTTAGCTTTGAAAAACACTACTCCACTAATTTTACCGGAGTTTATTCGTTCATCATTATAAAAAGGCACTACAAAAGCGTTAGAAAACCCCTGATAACGTAGCTTGTTTTTAATCTCGTATGCTTCCGCTATCGATTTACTGGTACCCGTTGTGTATTTATACATTCCCTTATGTTTATACTCTTTAACCCCTTTCAAACCTTTGAAAACTAGATCAGTTAACGCCACTTTCTTTTTTGAAGCCAAAAGTTGGTTTTTGAAAATTAATCCTTCTTCGGGACTGTTTCCTGACAGGTCTTCAGCACTTGCATCGTTAATGGAAGTAGTGGTGGAAAGATCTAATTGTAATTTTTGAAAAGCAGCTTCTAACAAATCAGTTGCATTTTTTTTGTTGATCACATCGGCTTCTTGTATGCTTGTCCTCTTATTGTTATAAAAAGGTACCACAAAAGTCCCGTAGAACCCTTGGGAACGCAGTTTGTTTTTAATCTTGTTCGCTTTTGCTAATGATTTATTGATACCGATCGTGTATTTATACCATTTTTTGTGCAGATACTCTTTAACGCCTTTCAACCCTTTAAAAATCGGATCAGTTACTGCCAATTTCTTTTTGGAAGCCAAAATCTGGGTCTTGAAGATTAATCCATCTTCTGCACTGTTTCCATAGAATTCTTGCTTACTTTCAGTGGTAATGGGAGTGTATGGAATGGAAATCACAGGTTGTAATTCTTGAGAAATTGTTACTAACGGAACAATCGCTTTCTTTTTAATAATTGTTTTGGATTCTCGGGTGCTTATTCTTTTATTGTCATTAAAAGGCACTACAAATGCACCAGAGAATCCCTGGGAACGCAACTTGTTTTTATCCTTCTTCGCTTCTTTCATCGATTTATTTGTGCCCATAGTATATTTGTACAATCCGTTATGCAGGTATTCTTTAACTTCCTTCAAACCTTTGAAAAACGAATCAGATAAGGCCACTTTCTTTTTTGAAGCTAGAAGTTGGGTCTTGAAAATTAATCCATCTTCGGGACTGCTTTCATCTTCTTCTGCTGTATTTGAATCGGTAACGGATGTATTAGATTCTGAAATTGCGTGTTCTGATTTTGGAGAAGTGGCTGCGAACTGAATAGCGGCATTCTTTTTTTCTATTGCTTTGGCTTCTTGGCTACTGATCCTTTTGTGGTCATAAAAACATACGACAAAAGCATCATGATAGCCTTCTGAACGCAACTTATTTTTAATTTTGTTGGCTTCAGTGCGAGAGTTACTAGAGCCCCAATTATATTTATAATCGCCAGAATGTTCATATTCAACTATGTCTTTTTTGTTTTTGAACCAAGGATGGTTTAACGGAAGTTGTTTTTTGGATGACAGCAGTTGCACGCTATAAACGACTTCTTCGCTATGCTCTAATGGATCAGTTGTTATTTCAGAAATGGCAACAACGGCTGTTTTACCTGCATTATTCAATGGAATCGTTTCAGTATCCGATTTTTCAATTTTTCCTTTATGCAGTACAAATTCAAGATTGTCCACAAGGTCTCCATCCACTCCGTTGTCAATTTCAAAAGCTGCGATAGCGGGTTGGGCCTTCATCTCTAATTTTTGTAATTGCAGCGAATCTATTTTTGCGGAATACTTTCCTGATTTTAAACCCAGAAAACTAAAATACCCGTCGGGTTCCGAAAGAATGATGGTGGTAAGAACATTATCCGTATCATAAATATTGATTTTTAAACCTCCGGTTCCAATGTGTTTTCCATTTTCATTTCTGTTCACCGTTCCGCCTACTTCTCCCACTACAACAACAGGGATTTCAATTGTTTTTAATTGATTGGGGTTTAGCGTAATATTTAATTTTTTGTTGATTACCCGCCACGCAATGTTGTTGATCCTGTCAGTGTTGAGTTCGACATGATTTTTTATGTAGGGTTCTAATCCGGTAATTATAGTGGTGCCGTCTTTGGAGTTAATCTGTTTGCCGCCACCATTCAATATAATCTGTATGCCTATTACGAGAGTTTCATTCGGCTCTCGTTTTCCATTGTTGTTGGTATCTAAAAAAGGTATGAATTTCATGCTTGCCCTTCCTACATTGATTTTATTGTTAAAATCGATAAAATCTGCTTTGGGCTCATAAATAAGGCTGCCGTTGGCCGACTGAGAAAATGAAGCTTGATTTTTGGCAAAACTGCTTAAAAAACCAACACTTTTAGTCTGTAAATCATATCGGAAACCTATTTGCAGGTAACTGCTGTTGGTCTTAAAATTCTGATCAAAAGAAGCCTGAACAAAGCCTTTTTTGAAAACTTGTTTTTTTACTTCGGCTCTTAATGAAGTGATGCCGTCCCCATCGTATTCGTATCGAGCCTGAGGGATTAAAACAAAGCCTTTTGGGAGCCGGACTGAAGAGGACAGGTTGCTGAATATTAACGGTTTGCCGGTGGGGGTGAAAAAGGAATTGGTGGTGAAATTAAAATTCAAACCATAGGCCGTTCCGGACAATAAAAGCTCGGAAGTGATGAACTTAGTGGTATTGAATAAATTCTGCTGGACGGACAATCGGGAATTACCCGAAAAATGAGCCGTTCGTATCGGGAAGGACAGCGTTGCCTTGCGCATTTCGGAATAATTGAAACGCACGGCCTGCTGGGTTTTGTCATATTTGGCATAATCCATCTCCAACCGCAGATTATTTGCGGCCGTATAGTTCAGTTTCCCATTGTACATTAGGTTCGGATAATAGCCTCCCGAAATAAAAAATTGAGGTGCCACCCGAATCGATGAATTTACAAAAGTGATGATTTTATGGTTTGCTAAAGATGAAACGTATTCCACGCCGCCTCCTATCGTGATGCGTTCAGAAAGTCCATAGTTTACTTTAGCATTCGTAAAAAGACTGTTCCTGCCATCTTCAATTAATCCAAAACTTGCATTGTATTCCAGTTCTTTTTTGGGAAGAAATTGAAACGGAATCACAAATTGTTTACCACTAACCTGTTCTTCTCCCCATGGGCCATAATAGCGCAGCGAAATTTCGGTGCGACCATAAATCAGCGGTACATTAAAAGTAAAAAAACCGTTAGCATCCGCTTTTACGTAATCGACTAAAACATTGTTGATATACAGTTCCACCATCCAGTCGGGCTGGGTGTGATCGCTTAAGGCGTAGGTGCCGAAAGATTTTCTGATTTGAGTAGGTGCATTAGTGATTTGCCCACCGGTAATCGGATACAAAATAGTGGCCGTTGATGACGCACCTATTTTTCCCAGAGTGATCTGGCTGATGTTTTTATTGTTGTCGTTGACATACCGCCAACGGTAATATTGGTTTTTTATTGAAAAAGGCTGGTTGCTGCTAAAGTTCAGTGCGCTGGTAAGTTCTCCACCAGCAAGCATGCCTCCCAAATTTAAAAGCAGTCTCTCCGAATGAGCGCCATTAGTCTGTTGGATAGTATTCACGGCATAGTCAGCTGTTCCAAAATGAAACAGGAGTTTGTCCCTGACAATGGTGGTATCGGCGGTAAATTCGTTTTTGATTTTATTGATATTAGCGCGCAGTTGTGCGGTGCGTGCTGCTTTGATGGCAGGAAGTTCCAGTTTTGAGGACATCGAAACAGACAAATTTCTAAAGCTAAAGTTATTTTCGAGTTCAAAAACCGTAGTAAAATAGGACGCTTTCAAAAACAAATTGGTAGTGGTGCGGATTAAATCGCCATGTTTCAGCGGAATTACTCGTCCTTGATAAGTTATTTGGCCGACAGTTTCATCAATTTTGAAAGTGTTGTTGGGTTGGATAAAAAAACCTTCTATGATGCTGAAAGCAGTATTAGTAGTGTTTTTGATTTGTAAAAAAGCAAAAACATCGGGAACCGAAAGATACACTTGTTCGCCACAGATTATCGAAGGCAGCTCAGTACTACCGATGTATTTCACCTGAAGCGATACCAGTACTTCATCGCAGTCGCGTTCTTGCGCGCTGGCAGGAGAATACACACTTGCCAATAGGATAATGAATAGATATAAAAGGGCGCCGGACTTTTGCGTAAGAAGTCCAATGAAAGAAGTCCACTGGCTAAGCGGAAACTGTTTTTTTTGGATAAACTTATCCATTATAAGGATTAACAAGCCATACACTGTCTTTAACAAGACAGGCAGCAGAAGTTAAAGAGTCTATTCCTAGAACAGCTTTTGGGGGCAGTAAAATAAATAAACGTGCCATTAAGGAATACATCAGTGCTGTATTTTAGGGTGTTATAAACGTAGGGTCGCCTCAGCATATTTCTTGCCTTTGTCTTGAGCGGAATAGATGACCTGAAGCTGGCCTTTAGTATAATCTGTCTTTTGGACCGTACTCAATTTCATTTTGGTTCGGCGTAGAATTCCCGGGGTGTACACGGCAAAACCTTTTACGCTGGCTGCGCTGGTGGTAATTCCTGCAGCAGAAATATGGTTGACCTGTATGTCGCCATAACAAGACCTGTTGCCGTTGCGGTTAAAATCCAGAGACAGAGTGATGCCGTCTTCAGATCGTTCCACTACCAAATTAGAAAGTGTCACCGCTGTGGTAGATTCTCCTATGGTAATGACATTGGCAATCGAAATTCCAAAAACAGGGGTTATACTGATGCTCAGGCCTTCCGGTTTATGGGCGGGATCTTCTTTCTCTAAAACCTTGTTTTTAGGCACGGCACGGAAATAAAGATGGGAACGGTATTCCCCTTGTTGCAGTTCATCAGTTTTGATGAGCTGTATTTTTACGGTTTGCGATTCATTAGGAGCAAGCGTAACCATGCGGGGGTAAAACCGCAAATAAGGAGAGGCAAAATGCTGGTCTGTTTCGGGCTCTTCAATAGCAATAAATTTTCCGTCCTGATCCATTTTTATCTCGCTGTACGACAGTTTATAAGTGGCGGTATCTTTCCCAACATTGGACAGGTTAATATTTTGTGTCCTGTTTTGAATTCCTTCAAAAACGATGCGTTTTGGAAAAATCATCAAATCCCCTTGCGCCATTAAGGGACCTGCAAAGGGTAAAAACAACAGTAACAGCAGTATAATTTTCTCTTTCATGGCAAGTCATTCATTTTATTAGCTTTCAATATTAGTATTGAAAGCAAAGTTTAAAGAGGTAAAAATAAGGATACAAAACGCCCTTTTCATACGACTAATTATAGTTTACAGTCACTTCAAAACCGGCAGCATTGGTATAGGAACCTGCGGTTTGAGAACCTGAAACATTTAGCGTTGCGCCAACAAGAATGGTTTCTGTACCGCCTGATAAAGTACCGGTAAAAGAAGGAGTACTGGTAAAAGCAGTAACAACCATAGTTGCAGGACCAACTCCAGATTCATAGAGCGTGAAATAAGCAGGTAAAGTGATTGCATAGGTATAACGAGGCTCACCAGTTACTGTAAATTGAGCCACACTAACCGTTCCGATAAAGGAGGGCAGGATTAATCCGCCGGATGCAGTTCTTGATCCTGAAGGAGACAATACAACTGTACCACCAGATGAAGCCGCTATAGTACCAAAATTCATGTCTGTGTTTTTCGAAATGGAGATGGGAACCTGCGCCATTAAAGAACCTGTAAAGGGTAAAAAAAACAGTAACAGCAGTAAAATTTTCTCTTTCATGGGAGTCCTTGTTTCATTGATTCCGCTTTGGGTTTTACCAGGGACAGCAACAGTAAAAAACGATAAAAAAAGGGCACTCTAAAATTAGAAGCACCCTTTATTTTAGTAGTATTAGTTATAATTTACTGTCACAGCAAAACCTGTAGTGTTTTCGTACAAACCAGCAACTTGTGAAGCTCCAACGTTAAGTGTTGCCCCAACGTACACAATTTGTGAACCCGCTGTTAAAGTACCGGTTGTAGAAGGTGTGCTGGTAAAAGTACTAACAGTCATGGTTGCAGTTCCAACTCCAGCTTCATCAAGTGTGAGACCAGTCGAAGGCAACGTAATCGCATACGTGTATACACCCTCTCCTCCTACAGTAAATTTAGCTGCAGTAGGCGTTCCTGTCGCTGTTGTTGGTAAAGTAACACCACCAGAAGCAGTTCTTGCTGGGGTAGCTGAAGCATTCATAAGCACAGTCCCTGCAGTACTTGAAACTGCCACGTTTCCAAAATTCATATCCACATTTTTAGTAATCGTAATTGGAGCCACAATAGTAGCCGTTGTAGGAGCGTTTGCAGTTACTTGTGCTGAAGCAGTTGCTGAAAAGGCAATCGATAAGGTTACGATTGCAATAATTGAGTTAATTTTTTTCATAGTAGAAAAGGATTTGGGGGTTAAATATTGTACAAATGTAAAGGCAACCTTTTTAAATATAAAACAAGAAGTAATAACTGCAACGTAACTGGAATAAGTGGTAACTGCATTAATTTATTGAAAACATAGATATAAGCATGGAAGGATTTACTAAATTGTATTTTAATAGATATAAGGCTTTAAATTTGAATTATTCGTTATAAAATTGTCAACTAAATCAGTGTATTGAGGAAAGAACAAGAATTATTTTAACGCTAAGGAAACGGTGACAGCATCAGTTAAGCGTCATTATTCGAAAGAATTGAAAAAGAGTAAAAGTGGCACCCTAATGTTTTGGATTGACAACAGACAGGATTTAAGAGCTTAAGAAATAATGGCACTTTGTTTACTGCTTATCCAGTCTGAGTATATCAGGTATCTAACTCCGTGCTAAAGAAGAAATATAGATGGAGTTAAAGGAATATTTTTACAGTATGGTACTGAATCTGTAATTATGGGTTTGTACCTATAGCGACCTGATCGGTCAGGAACAGCAGATTTCCATCCAATGCTTTGATTAACTGCATAGGATATTTCCGTGCGTTATAAACCCCATATAAAACTTCATTTAGGGCATACGCTTTATTTTCTCCGAAAGTGACCACTACGATCTCACTGGCTTTATTAATTATAGGCGCCGTCAGGGTAATGCGATACATATTCTCAGACTCCAGATATTAGGCTGCTACCTGTTTGTCGATTTCTTGAAGAACGTCTTCACCAGGGAATAGTAAAGCTGTATGGCCATCATCATCCATTCCTAATAAAATAAGGTCTAATTGTCCATCCGCTCCAATAATATTTTTAATGGATTGTTCATATTTTTGTACATAATCTTCAGGTGTGATGCCGTCTTTATACATTCTTTATACATTGGAAATATATTACCCTTTGGAGGAAAAACCGGTTAAATTGAACACCACTTTCCAGTGTAAATTGACCACCTAATTTCGGGGTAAATTGATTATTAAAAACTACTGACTTTTTCATGTTGTTAGAACCATACATTCGTTAAAAAATACGGATTATGGCAAACAAAATAACAGACATGAGTAAAATTAGAAAAGTAATTAAATTCTATTTTGATGGAAAAAGTAAGTTACTTATAAGTAGCTACTTATCCCTTTCCAGGAATACGGTAAAGAAGTATATTTCTTTATTTGAAGTTCTCGGATTAAGCTTTGAATTAATTGATAAAAAAACAGATGCTGAACTAGAACTTTTGTTTTCACAGACTACTTGGAATCCATTAGTCCCAAATTGCAGGCACTCCATAATTTTTTTCCTAAAATGGAACGTGAACTAAAAAAAGTTGGCGTTACCATACAACATAAGTGGCAACAATATATTGCCATAAATCTGATGGTTACAGGAGTTCGCAATTTACTCATCATTACAAAGTATGGAGTAAACGCGTCAATCCAGTAATGCATATGAATCACAAAGTCGGTGATAAAATGTATGTGGATTATGCCGGAAAAACACTCTCTATTATTGATAACCACACTGGAGAAATCAAAGAAGTACAATTTTTTGTGGCCATATTTGGAGCCAGTCAATACACGTATTCCGAAGCCTTCATGAGCCAGAAAAAGGAAGATTTTGTCACTTCGGTAAAAAATGCCATGCATTTTTTTGAATGCAATCCTGAGGTAATTGTCTCGGATAATTTAAAATCCGCAGTAATAAAAAGCAGTCGTTTTGAGCCGACAATTAATGAAACCATGGCCGATTTAGCGGAACATTATGAAACTATAATCTTGCCAACCAGGGCTTATAAACCAAGAGATAAGTCATTATTTGAAGGAGCTGTTAAGATATTGTACAGAAGGATTTATGTAAACTTAAAAAAAAACAAATTCTTTAGCCTTGAAGAATTAAACTAGCAGATATGGGATTTATTAGGTGCTCATAATAGCCGAAAACTCACTGGACGTCCGTACTCTCGAAAAGAATTATTTTTAGAGGATGAGAAACAGAAACTGCGTCCACTACCACAAGAACGCTATGAAATCAAATACCAATCCGTTGCAACGGTAATGCAAAACGGGCATGTTCAATTAAGTCTGGACAAAAATTACTACAGTGTTCCGCATCAATATGTAAAGATAAAAGCGAAACTCTTGTATACCAAATCAACCGAGATCTATTATAAATACAATCGAAAACAGAAACCATCCTGAACAGGCTTATAAAAGTTGTTTAGGAATACTAAACTTCGAAAAAAAGGTTGGTAAGCAGCTATTAATAAATGCCTGTAAACGGGCACTTGATTTTAGAATTTACAATTTTAAGACCATACAGAATATTTTAGAAAACAACTTAGAGCATATTGATTTTGAGCAAGAACCCGAGCAGGAACTCCCTAGTCACGTAAACATCAGAGGAAAACAATATTATAACTAAATTAAATCTTGAAAACATGAATGACCCGAGCGTAAGCGAACAGGCGAAGCAATCCGCAGTAACAAAAATGAAACAAATGAAGCTTTATGGCATTTATAATGCTTTTAAAAAAGCCATTGAAAGCGGAAAACTGACCATTACACACTTGATCAGTTTGTATCGATGATTATTGATGCGGAATGGGATGAAAGACACAATCGTCGTATTCAGCGCAGTATAACCAATGCCTGATTCCATTACAAGTCAAATATTGAAAGTATCAATTTTAACCAAACCTGTAATCTAGATCGCAACATGGTGCTGAGTCTGGCAGAATGTGAATTTGTAAAAAAAAAACATCTTAATCAAAGGAATTGCTGGTGTAGGCAAAAGCTATTTAGGCACTGCAACGGGTTATCAAGCCTGCACACATGGTTTTAAAGTGAGCTATTTTAATACTTCGAAGTTGTTTGCTAAATTAAAAATGGCCAAAGTAGATGGTTCTTACCCGCGAAAACTTGCCAAAATTGAAAGGCAAGACGTCATTATACTAGACGATTTTGGACTCCAAGCATTAGATAGTCACAATCGAATTACCCTTTTAGAGATCATTGAAGACAGACATAATAAAGGTTATATACTTGTGATATCACAAATCCCAGTACAAGGTTGGTATGATATAATTGGCGAAAAAACTATAGCTGATGCAATTTTGGACAGGCTTATACATCAGTCCCACCGACTCGAATTACATGGAGAATCTATGAAAAAGAAAAGAGGGATAAATAAAGGGTAATATTTTAATTATATTTGAATACTAATTAACAGATGAAAAAGAGTAGTTCTTAATAAAAAATGGAGGTGGTCATTTTGAATTGGAATTAGGTGGTCACTTTAAATTGGAATTGGGTGGTCAATATCACTGAAATTTGCTGCAATACATTGAAATTTGGTACAACAGAAAAAGGAGACATTCTGCTTTGAATTATGAAACTAATGAAGAATTTAACAATCAAATTAATTACAAAAATGTAAATTAATTTATACTGCAGGTTTTATTTTCATATCCAGTTTATTCTATTTACTCTAAAAAGGAAAAAACAGAAAAAAGTTAACAATCATCCATACATATAAAAACCCTCTGTAATATACCTAAGGAATAAAAAAAGTTTCATTTACTGTAAGATAGTTTAGTATTTAAACTTTTTAACTTCTGAAATAGTTAAATACAAAATATATTCATATTTATCTGCCAAAATCATCTTGCAGACGAACGATATCATCTTCATCAGAAGGATTTTCAGGATCAGTGTGCTGCCAAATTTCAGCCACTATTCCCCATGAATCTAATCCTACTAGTCGATGACGTTCTCCTTTATCCATTTGTCTAAAAGTACCTGGTTGCAGTTCCTGAATTTCACCTTCTTCATTAGTGAGACTAGTTTTCACGCAAACAACTCCTGAAAGTATCTTCCATATTTCTGCTCTGCGATGGTGAAATTGCCACGACAACCGTTTAGTTGGAGCCACCACAAGAATCTTCGGACTTAACTTATTTGTAATTCTAATCGAATCCATTGCTAAATGAGGGAAAAATTTAGCCGCAAAAGCAGCGGCTTGACTTTCGTCAATTACAAAAAATCCTCCCCAAGGACGGGTTTCATCTTGTTTTATAACGGTAAAATTTTCTTGTTTCAAAGCTGCTGCAATTTGTTCAAAAACAGCACTTTTTTCTAAAGTATTAGGTATGTTAAGATTCATTTGTATTGTTTTAAAAAAGTAAAAAATATTCGATTGATGTTTTTTTGCCAATGCTAGTTTCTGTAAATAATAAAATCGTTTAGTTTTAATTTCGGGTTTCCCATTAGGATTTTTGCTCCTTTTGGAATACTAATTTTCTTTGCTGTGCCAAAATTTAGTACCACAGTTATTTTATCACCTTCAAAAGATCGGGTAAACAAAATTTGATTGTCGTTGTATTCCAATCTATCGTAGGTTCCATATTGTAACACTTTTTCATTATTTCTTAAGGCAATCAGTTTTTTGTAACCGTTAAGAATTGAATTTTCTTTATTCATTAAATGCTGAACATTGACTCTCTTATAATTCGAATTGAATTTAATCCAAGTTTTCTCTGTTGAAAAGCCGGCAAAAGCATTTCCATTCCACTGCATCGGACTTCTAGATTTATCACGATTGTGTTCATTCCCCTCCATAAGAGCCTCATCTGGACTTTTACCTTTGGCCAAAGCCAATTGATAATGAGTTCTTCCCTGAATATCTACCATTTCATCCAAGTTGTTGGAAATAATATTATGCATCCCGATTTCTTCGCCATAATAAACAAAAGGAACACCTTTGGCGGTAAGCATCAAAGTTGCTAAAGCCAAAGCTCTTTCTGGATTCCCATCAGCTAATCTGTCAATCATTCGAGGCATGTCATGGCTTCCAAAAAATAGAGTTGGATAATTGCTCATGTTTTTTTCCATGCTTTGCAACTCCTCAAAACTACGCTGTGAAGAAAATGTTTTAATGCTTCCAAAGTTGAAATTAAAAACTACATCCAATAAATCCTGCGATTGGTATTGTTTTAAAACTTCAATTTTGTCGCTTCCTATTTCGCCAACAATGAAACGACTCTCATATTCGCTGACGGTGGATTTTATTATTCGCATCGCCTTTTTCACGCCAGCCTGATCAATATCGTTGATATGCTGTTGCTGACCATCTTTAATTGGATTATCAGCTGTAATTCCGTCGGTTGATAAAAAATTAATCACATCCAATCGAAATCCATCGACGCCAGCATCCAACCAAAAACGAAGTATTTTTTGAACCTCAGCGACCACTTTTGGATTGGACCAGTTGAGATCCGCCATTTTTTTATCAAACTTGTGATAATAATATTGATTAGTCGTCGTGTCTTTTTCCCAAGCTATACCACCAAAAAAAGATTCCCAATTGTTAGGTTTATCTTTCCATATATAATAATCACGATACGGATTGTCAAGTGATTTCTTTGATTCCTGAAACCATTTACTTTCCGTAGAAGTATGATTCAGAACCATATCCATAATTACTTTGATTCCTCTTTTATGGGCTTCGCTCAAAAATTCATCAAAATCTGCTTTACTTCCGTAAGTGGGATCCACTTCGTAATAATTAGCAATATCATAGCCATTATCTACTTTAGGAGAAGTCAGAAATGGAGTAAGCCAAATCCCTTTTATACCTAAATCTTTCAAATAATCCAACTTACTGGTCATGCCTTTAAAATCTCCGTATCCATCTCTATTACTATCTGCATAACTGGGCATGTAGATTTGATAAAATACTGATTCTTTCCACCATTTTTGGGAGTTCTTATCGTCTTGTGCTTTCACAGAACTACTATTAAACATAAAAAAGGAAAGTAAAGTAATGATTACTAAGTTAGATTTCATCTCAAGATTCTTTTATCGTTTCAGTTGATAATTATAATCAACCACAATACCATCAATCAACATTTTAGAACCTTCATAGGTTATTTTACCGCCTGAAGGAACGCAAACAATAACCGTTGCACTTTCTGGTGCAATCTTTATTTTAGCCGAAGAAGAAACGTTACGGGTAACAAAACGTCCAGAAACTGTATTGTACAAATCCACTTTTTTTCCTTGTTCTGTTTGTATTGAAACTTTTTTCTTAGTTGTATGAGGATTATAATATAAAAAAGAAGGATAGGCTTTATCACTGTAAAAATCAGTAGCCAGCAAATTCAGTTGCAAAATTCCTTCAACATTTGTTTCTCGAATAATACTACCAAAGATACCTACGTGTCCACTGCCGTAAACACTAAACTGAGACTCCTTGGGATTTTGACCCAGTACCCAAAGTGGTCCATCTCCCTGAGCGACCGGTCCTTTTAAATTTTCATATTCCTTATAGCTGGATTGTTTAATAATACCTTCATAACCAATTACTCCTTTACTTACCTCAGCAAGTTCAGAGATTGTTTCATGTTCATCCGGCATGTGCTGCGGATAAAAAAAGCGGGATGCATTTGCGGCATTCAACATCCATTTCCCGATAGCTGTAGCATACGATTGGTTGTAGCGAACCATTGGAACCATTGGCCAAGCCATATCATAAGTATTCATCAAAAAGCCATAACCGCCATGATCTACTGTACTGCCAACCGTTCCTGAAATATCAAAACCATTCCAGTTACCCACCAATACTCCCCAACCTTCCCTACAAATTGCAGTTCCGTCAAAGGTCCAACCTAACATTTTATTCGTGTCGTATTGCTCTTTTCCTTCTTCAGCATTTATTCTTGCTGCTAAATAAGCGCCAAAAGGCATTAATAATTCGTACGTTGGATTTATTGGTTGAGACTGTAAAGCGGATAAAGCGCTTTTTGCTCCTTTTAAATATCGTGGATCACCAAACTTTTTATACGCTGCATACAAAACCCAAGCATGACCAGCGGCCGCATCGGGTTGTGCACAGATATTATTTTTCATGGGTTTCATTTTGCCATAATCAAAATAGGAATAATCATAATTCCCGTTCAAAATAGAATCGGCCTTGAAGAATTTTTCGGCTATGCTTTTAGCGATGACATCAAAACCCGGTTCATTCGGATATTTATCATAAACGGCATAAAATAAAAGATTTGGATATACATCATACCACCAGTCACGTCCATAACCGCCTCCTAATAAAGCAACTTCCGGACACGTGTTATTCATCATAATATCCCAACCCGTTTCCGAATTGAAATAATTTTTCAGCATACTTACATAGTTAAGATTTTGCTGCTTGGTTTTGTCAATTCCTACCAAACTCGCTCCTAATGTGGCCCCTATCGTGGCTAAAGCTTCATGAAACATTCCTTTATTGTTCGTTCCTTGTCGTACATCAGCCACAGCGGTATACAAACCCACAACGTCCTGAGGAAAATTCTTTTTGCTACTGTCTATCCATACCATTGGCCAATATTTGCCTTTGGCATTAAAATCATACACCGTACTATCAAAACTGACCGCCAGTTTTTTATAATCAATGATTTGAAATGGTTGTGGCAAGTTTGGCATTTGATCCACACGATCAATCTTTTGTTGTTTTACCTGCGCATTTGCATTTATTCCAAAAAGAATAAAAAACACACCGACGAAAGTAATTTTGAAAATAGTATTCATGTCTTAATTTGATTTAAGTTTAAACTAATTTGGTAGCTACATCTTCCAGGACTTTCATCTCTATTTCTTCGGGTACCTCAGGAGATAGTTTGTTCCCTTCTTTGATGATTTTTTTGCTTATATAAATAGAACACAATTGCAATAGAGCAATAATTCCAACCGCATAACGTAAAGCAAAATCTTCAGATACGCTGTAATATAATGCTAGAAATGTTCCTGCACCAAAAAGTCTTCCAACGTACAAACCTGCTTCATGGTTCAATATATAAGTAAACTCACCTCTTTTTTCAATGTGCGAAACAATATCAATCACTCTCAACTGAATAGGAAAATAAGCTAAATCCATTAATGGTTTCGCAATCAATAATAACAACAAAAATATAATTACTCCTGTCTGATTGTATAAAAATCCATTTAGACAAGCGCCAAGAGCAAAAAGAATAAGCCCTACAGAAAATATCTTTATTCTGTCAGAAGGTTTAGAAAAACGACCAATCAGGTAAATAATGATGGCCGCTAATACTGCTCCAATAGATTGTGCATTTCCCAATGCGCCTTCTTCACCCAATAATTTAAAAATAAGCATTGCAGGAGCAGTAACCAAGAATCCTTGTGCCAAACCTTTGAAAGTTGCCAAAGACAGTAACTTATTCCAAAGCGGATGGAATTTAAAAAAGATATATTGCTTTTGAGCCGGGTTTTCAAATTTACCTCTGAAACATACTACAGAAGCTAAAATCGTGATAAGAAAAACTATTCCTGTGATGATAATATAAGCATCGTGCTTCTCTGCATCACCAGTTTTTGATTGGATAAACCAACCTATTGTTGCTGGAATAATGATGGCAATAATCGTATAGATAAAAGTCTCTAGTCCATAGTAATAATTACGGTTTTTGTCATTTGTAATCGCTAATGCCAAATAATCTCTATTAGACCAATACAAACCAAAAGACATTCCCATTATAATTCCCGCTATTCCAATTCCGGTTAAATCTAATATCTCGAATGACATCATGACAATCATAGCCACACCACTAAGCATCATTCCGGCAGAATATAGTTTTCGAATATTGAAGTGTTTCAATAGAAAACCATTTAATATAAACGTAAGCGGTATGCCTGTATAAATAGCCAACTGATAAATAACTACTTTAGAAGTATCATTTGAGTTTCTCATGATGTAAGCGGCCACGAAAATATCAATAACTGGCAACACTAAAGCGTAAACTAAATTGGTAAAAATCAGGATGCGGAAATTTCGCGTTTGACTTTGAAAATGTTCAATTTCATTTTTAATTTTTTTAAACATAATCAAATTTTAAAAGTGAATAAATGTCTTTGATAGAAAACTTTGCACCACAAACAAACTCATCTGAAGCACCGTAATAAATGGTTAATGTATCCCCGTCAGGTTCTACGATGTGTCCATTTGTAAACACTACATTCCCGAAGAAACCGCTCAATTCGTAATCTGCCGTAGGAAACATAATAGGTTCTTCTGTTCTTGCAATAACTTTAGTAGGATCCTCCAAATCCATTAAAAAAGCACCTAAACAATATTGATGATTTTCATTAGCACCATGGTAAATTTCTAACCAGCCTTTTTCCGTTTTGATAGGAGCCGCACCAGCACCTACTCTTTTACTATCCCAAAGGCCTTTTCTTGTTTTGATAATACATTGGTGATTTCCCCAATGAATCGCATCCGGAGAAGAAGCAATCCAAATATAATTTCCGCCTATCTCAACACTGCTTGGACGATGCAAAGCATAATACATTCCATTCACCTTCTCTTCAAAAATGGCACAATCCTTATTATGGGGAGGCATAATCATTCCGTGTTTTTCGAAATTTTTCCAATCAGTGGTAGTACGTAAACCAACACCTACCCCATTATCTGACACAGAAGTGAAGCTCAAATAATATTTACCATCAATCAAAGCGACTCTACTGTCTTCGATACCAAAAGTCTCTAGCATTCCCTCTCCTACCAGTAGTGGATAATCTTCGGGTTCATAAAAATTAATCCCATCTTCACTGCATAACAATCTCAGGTGTGAAAGTGTCGTTAAATAATCTACCCCTTTGTAATTAATAATTCTAGCGTCACTGGCATCTAATTCCGAATCATCTTTAGCGATTTCAATAATTTCAGTAGTTCCTTTATCAGTTAATACCGGAAAAGAAATCACGCCTTCTTTTTGTTCTGGTCTTTCAGCAACCCTTACCAATAACCATGTTTTTCCATTATATTGAAAGACACCCGGATTTAGCAAACAGGTAACTTGTAGCCCTTCTATGCTTGCAGGCAAATCTTTTGGTGATAATAATGGGTTCTGTTCAAATCGTTTTGCAATGTCTTTCATGCTATTCTATTTTTTATTTTATTTTTAAAGTAGGAACTCATTCTAAGAATATGTTAGTGAATAGTTTATTAAAAATTCAACCTGTAAAATCAATGCTATTGCATTCATTTACAATTAAATAAAAAACCCCTTTTCCTTGAGGTTTATGAAGTTGGTATAAGCCTGTTGAAATTTCTAAAATTGTAAGTAGTAGTTTTGATTTTACTTTTTATTTTAATGCCAATTCAAATATAAAAATAAAGAAGTAGCAATTTTTAATATGCAACTGCTACTTCTTAAGGGATATTAATTAAACCAAACCACTTTAATTATTTATTAATATCCTGAATTTTGCGTTAGTGTTCCAGCTGATGCATCAATTTCTGATTGAGGAATTGGATACAAAATATGCTTGTCTTGGAAATTTTTGCCGTGGGCTGTCATAACTGCTTTTGCAATTCCCCATCTTTTTAAATCCATCATTCTTTGATTTTCAAAACCAAGTTCTGCTCTTCTTTCTGAAATTAACCAACCTTTTACTGTTGCTTTATCAGTTGATGCTGGTCTGTCTATTAAAGTCCCAACTGGAGCTGTTCCACCTGTAGCTGTTACCGAAGTTCTTGCTCTGGCTCTTATTTGATTGATAATAGCAATCGCTCCAGAATAATTGCCAGTTTCGTTAAGTGCTTCAGCTTTCCAAAGTAAGGCATCCGCATAACGCATATAAACCTTGTTAGTAGAAGCATCATCATTTCCTTTATTGGCCCCGTTCACACTTCCCAACATTTTATTTATATTCTGATTTGCAACATCAACGGTATAAAATTTTCTTGGGTCATTTGGCTCAAACGAATTTAAAAAATCGGTACTCGGTGCAAAGAAACCCCATCCTAAAGGAGCACAAATCCCATTACCTCTTCTCGGATTAGAATTTGATTGATGGTCGTAAGAAAAAATAACTTCGTTCTCTGCGTATTCTTTAGAGGCATTGAAATTATCAAAATAATTAGCATTTAAACTATAACCCAATGACGCTAATTCATCAACCAGAGTCACTACTTCTGACCACTTTTGTGTATATAAAGCTGCTTTTGCTTGAAGCGCAATCACCGCGCCTTTTGATGCTCTCCATTTTTCAGTGGTAGAAGAAAATTTGGAGTTTGGCAACAATCCTTTAGCCAAAGTTAAATCTGACTTTATTTGATCCCAAACTAATGTTTTATCGGTCCTAACTGCAACTTCAAAAGCTTCTTGGTAGGTTTTTACAGGACTTAAAATTAAAGGAACATCTCCAAAATTAGTTACCAATGAAAAGTAATAATTAGATCTAAGGAAATAGGCCTCACCTAACAATTGGTTTTTTCTGGCAGTACTGATTCCTGTAATAGTTTCAATATCTGCTTTTGTAAGTAATTCAATCGCGATATTCAGTCTTTTTATCCCTTCATAATTGTATTTCCACAATCCGTTTGGGCCTCCATTAGTTGATGTAAAAGTGAAGTTATTAATTTCATCCATCCAGGCCTGATCCCCATCTGAATTCCATTTTTTCTCCATATCATCTGATGCGATATCCTGCATGATATAATCATTTTGAAATACAAGACCTCCGGCCCAATCCCATTGTGCTAAAATATTCAATCGATTAGAGAGTAGCTCATACGAAGAGGCAACCGCGGTTTCAACTGTATTGAGTGTTGGTGTACTATTGGCCTGTTCCAAAGTTGTCAATCCAATAGGCTCTTGCGTAAGCTCATCTTGGCAACTTGCCATTGACAGCAAACCTAAAACTATACCCGTTTTAAATAAATTTTTCATAATTTATATTTTTTAATTTCTTATTTAAAGTTTTACTCTCACTCCAAAAATAAACGACTTAGATTGAGGATATGTTCCTTTGTCTATTAAAGAAGTCGACTCTGGATCCAAGCCTGTGTAGTCCGTAATTGTAAATAAATTTTGGCCTGACAAATACAAACGAAGGTCTTGTAAACCAATGATTGACTTGCCGAAAGTATACCCAAGTTCAATATTTTTTAATCTCAAATAGGAAGCATCTTCTACAAAAACACTAGAGACATTACCACCACCATTATTATTAAAAGTAAGTCGAGGTATAGTATTGCTTGTCCCTTCGCCATTCCAACTATCCAATACTGCTGTTGTAGAATTGAATGGGCGGCTATCATAATTTAGAATCTGTTTCAGATCATTATAACGATCAACACCTTCAACGCCTTGCAATAAAAATGAAAAATCAAAGTTTTTGTAACCTGCATTAAAATTGATTCCATACGTTACTTTTGGAATTGGATTACCAATAAAAGTTCTGTCATCGGCATTTATTTGTCCGTCACCATTTAAATCTTTAAACTTTATATCTCCTGGTTGTGTAGCATTTGAATTTGAAAACAAATGGGTGTTAACTTCTGCCGTGTTTTGATAGATTCCATCAAATTGATACCCATAGAACGAACTTATTGGTTGACCTACTTCCGTTTTTGTACGTGTAAAATCATCCGTTAAGTTCTTTACAAATTCTTGTAATTTATTTACCCTATTAGTTAATGTGGCAACATTAGCATTGATACCATACGTGAATTCATTGTCATTATTTTGAAAATTCACCCCAAATTCAAATCCCTTATTAGTAACTTCCCCTGCATTTACGAAGGTTCGTTGAATAACACCAACTGAAACTGCGGGTAAGCCTACGGTCAATAAAATATCATCAGTAGTTTTACTAAAATAATCTGCAGTAAATGACAATTTATTTTTTAAAATCCCTAAATCTAAACCAAAGTTAGTTTGCGTGGTCGTTTCCCATTTTAAATCCGGGTTACCGTAACGAATTACATTTATAACTCCTCCTGTTGACGATACCAGAGTCTCATATGCATTATTTGGTAATTCTTGATTTCCTGCCTGTCCCCAACTTGCTCTTACTTTTAAATTCGAAATCCAATCTGCTTTATCCATAAATCCTTCTTCAGATAGTACCCAACCTGCAGAAACTGAAGGAAAGTAACCCCATTTATTATTGGGTCCAAATCTCGAAGAAGCATCTGCACGTACTGTTGCTGTTGCAAAATATTTATTAGCATAGCCATACGTTCCTGAAGCAAAATAAGATAATAAAGCCCAGTTACTGGCTGATCCGGAATTATAAATATTTACTAAACTTCCATAATCAAGGTATCTGAAGGCATCGGTAGTATTATCAAAATTTTGTCTGCTACCGCCAATTGCAGCGGATTTACTGGAAATACTTTCCATTCCTAACAATAGATTTACGTTGTGCAAATCATTAAATGTCTTTAAATAATTTAACGTGTTGGTGAACGTGAATGCCATGTCTTGTCCTCTATTTTCGTCTAAACCATTAGGTCGGTTATTTCTTCCTAAGCCAAAAAATGGATTAGAAGTATCGCTGATATTAGAATCTCCATAGTTTGATGCGAAATTTTTATTATGAGTAAACCGAATATCCACACCCAAATTACTTTTAAACTTTAAAGATTTATCTTTTAGCAAGGCATATTCACCAAAAACATTTCCAAAAGTTTGAAACGTATTTCTTTTATCATCTGTAAAATGAACTATAGCAATTGGATTGGAACCAAATTCATAAATTTTACTCCATCCCTCGTTGGGTCCAGTGTAAAAAGGTAAATCAGTGTATGGATTACTGGCAGAATACGTTGGGTCGTTTACATCTTTATACACTCCAATTACTGGTGTACGAATCAATGCTTGACGAATCACACCAGGTACATCACCACTGGAAGATAATTTATCCTGTTTTGCATAACTCAGCTGAATGTTAGTGCCTACTTTGAATCGGTCCGAAACATCAGCACTTACATTAGACCTAAAATTGAATCGCTGATACCTGTCGTTATTTTCAACTACAATTCCGTCTTGTCCAAAATATCCACCAGAAAATAAATACTGTACGTTTTCTGATCCCCCGCTCGCAGAAGCTTGGAAGTTTTTTGAGATACCGGTAGTAAATAATTCGTCCTGCCAATCTGTATCAGATAAATCAGTTCTATTTCTGTCAGCGGCATAAGGACTTACTGCTGATGCTGCATTTCCTGCCGTGTTATGCCAAGCTTGATCTTTTACAGTTAAATATTGATCCGTATTCAGCATTTTAGGAAGATTTGTAGCAAAATGAATTCCTGAAAAATAATCTACATCAAAACTGCTTCTTCCTTTAAGTCCGCTTTTAGTCGTAATCAAAACAACTCCTCCTGCAGCTCTCGAACCATAAATAGCACCCGCAGCGGCATCTTTAAGTACTGTCATCGTTTTGACATCAGATTGACTCAGGAACGATATATCTCGTGTGGGAACTCCGTCAACTACATACAAAACTTCATTATTACCAAGAGTCCCTTCTCCTCTGATACGCAATTTAATCCCATCGCCAGGTGCGCCTGTATTCGCAGCCACAAACACTCCTGCGATTTGTCCCTGCAATGCCTGAGCTACATCGGCAATTCTGGTTTTAGACAAATCTCCCATATCCACCGTGCTTATTGCACCAGTGATAGAAGCCTTTTTTTGGCTGGTATATCCTACCACAATTACTTCTCCTAATTTTTGTGAATCTTCAACTAAAACAACATTAACTGTACTATTTCCCTGAAAAGGAACTTCCTTAGTTACATACCCAATATAACTGAAAACTAAAATTGCATTAGCCTCTACATTATTGATGCTGTAATTACCGTCAAAGTCAGTTACCGTATTTATTTGGGTTCCCTTTACACTAATATTTACTTGTGGTAATGGACCGCTGTTATCCGAAACAACTCCCTTAACTGTTTGTGCACTTAGAACACTCCCTGATACTATTGTCCAAATTAAGAACAAATTATAAATCATATTTTTTCTCATTACTAGAAAGTATTAAATTGGTTAATAAACTGTGTTATTTTTTTCATGTCTATAAAAATTAGGTTAATTAAATACATTAATGTTTTTTTTTGGCTTAAATATCAGTTCATAAAAGTAAATATGGAGTATAAAAAAAGGTGTACACTATTTCATCAAAAGTGTACACCATACTGTAATACGCTGTTATTTAGATAATTAAATAGACCCCATATTATTTACCTCTAAACTTTAATTGATAATTCTTGGGTGTGGTATTATAGATTTTTTTAAACTCCCTGTAAAAGTAGGAGCGATTATTAAAACCGGATTGGTAACATACCTCTGAAACTGTTAATACATTTTTACGCAGCAGTTCAGCTGCATACTTTAAACGTATCGTTCGTATTAAATCCCCCGGAGTAAAACCAAATAGTTGTTTTATTTTTCGATACAATTGAGAATTACTGATGCCTAATTCTTTTTCAATAAATAAACTTTGCAAATTTTCATTATCGATATTGCGACGAATTAAATCAATAACCTTTTTTATAAAATCTTTATCCTCATAATTCACTGGAAGTTTCGAAAGGTTATCCGTAAGCGTTTCCTGTGAAAAATATTGCGAAATCAACTCTTTCTCTTCTAATAATTTTTGTATTCGTACCAATAAATGATCCGGATAAAAAGGTTTTGGAATATACGAATTGGCTCCACTATCCAGACCTTCAATTCTGTGAATAACAGAATCTTTTGCGGTAAGCATTATAAATGGAATGTGACAGGTATTTAAGTCCTGCTTTACTATTCTACAAAGTTCTACACCGTCCATTTCTGGCATCATAACATCACTTATGATAATATCAGGGAATGTATCTTTTAGTATTTCTAAAGCTTCTAAACCATTATAAGCAACTATTATTTTATACTTTAATTCCAATAAATCCTTGAGAAATAAATGAATTTCTTTTTCATCTTCGACTATCAAAATCACTTTTCTATTATCCTCCAGTTGTTCCAAAGATGAAATTTTATTAGAAATGTCATTTGAAGCATTTGGAATTTCTTCCAAAATATTTTTAAGATGCTGCGAAATCAAAATTGGACTTACTCCAGAATCCAATTCTTTTTCCGTAAAGGATTCTTTGTCACATGGCAGCAGAATTGTAAATCTCGTTTCTTCATTGGCAATACTTGAAACTTGAATTTCACCGCGTAATACAGTTACAAGCCTTTTGATGTAAGCCAAGCCAATACCGGTCCTAAACATATCAGTTTCTGAATTTCCATTGACACCAGGGACAAAAAATCTGTCAAATAACGACTCTAATTTCTGCTTTGAAATTCCTTTACCTGTATTTACAATGGTAATGTTCAATCGCTTTGAATTTGCCTCTTCGATATTAAATACGAGGTTTATTTTTCCTTTTACAGGAGTATATTTAAAAGCATTTGACATCAGGTTGAAAACAATTTTCTCGATTTTATCCTTGTCGTACCAACCTTGCAATGATGCGGGAAAATCCACTTTATACTCAATATTTTTATCTAATGCCCATTCATCAAACAATTCAGCTATTTGCTCCACTAAGTTCACAAGATCAAATTCTTTTACTGTAACTTCAAGGTAATCATATTCCGCTTTTCTAAATTCTAATAATTGCTGGGTCAGAAAAAGCAATCGTGATGAATTCCTTTGAATCATCTGAATATACTTCTGGTTTCTCTCATTGAGATTTTGTGTCTCCAATAATTTTTGAACGGGTCCAACAATTAATGTCAAAGGTGTCTGGAATTCATGTGCCACATTGGTAAAAAATGTAAGTCGGTTTTCATGAAGTTCTTCTTCACGTTTTCTAAAAAGAATATTTTGACTTAAAGACTGTCGTTTCTTGTAATAACTGAGCACAAACAAAATGAAAAGCATTACCAAAACAATGTAAATTACAATGGCAAGATTGGATTGCCAAAATACAGGTTTAATCCGGATATCAATTGCATGAACAGGTTTACTCCAAACGCCGTCGCTATTGGTCCATTTTATCCATAAAGAATAGTTCCCCTTAGGTACATTTGTAAAGGATATAATTCGCCTATTATTGATTGCATTCCAATTCTTATCAAAATTCTTTAATTGATACGCATATTGGCATTTTTCACTGTTTATATACGTTAAAGCAGCCATTTCAATGTCAAAAAAATTCTGATTGTGTTTTAAGACAATCGAAGGAGCTTCTTTAGAATTCGGCGAGATAACTAATCCCTGATAATAAGGAGTAGCTTGATTCTGACCGCTAATTTTATCTATAAAAATATCAGGAACTAGTGCTGACTCCTTTATATTCTGAGGCAAAAAATAATTAAATCCTTTGATTCCTCCCATAAAAACAAAGCCTGTCTTGGTGTTTTGGTAGAAAGCCCCATCGGCAAATTCATTATTCTGAAGCCCTTCATTTTTTGTATAATTAATAAATTTAAATCCATTGAGATTAAAGTTAGACAAACCAAAATTTGTACTAATCCAAAGATTCGATTTCTGATCCGATACAATTCCGTGAATAGTATTATTAGGAAGTCCCTCTTTATCCGTGAAACTTCTAAAAATAGCTTTCCCATCAGGCTTTAAATCTTCCAAAAGGTTTAATCCAAAACTTGTACCTATCCAAAGCCTGTTTTGAACGTCTTTCTGTAAACATAGAATATCGTTATTGGAAAGACTTTTTGGGTCGTCTTTTATATTTTTAAAGGTTTGAAATTTTTCCGTATTTTTGTCAAAAAGATTTAAACCGCCCAAACGAGTACCAATCCAAAGCTGGTTCTCATCTTTTGGTACAATAGCAAAAATAATTGTACTACTAAGCGTTCCTGTCTTATTGCTGGCTAGATATTGCTTGAAATCGGTTACTTTAAGTTGTGAACCAACACGCTCAATTTTGCAACGAATCATCCCAAATCCATTTGTCCCAAGCCAAACAAATCCTTTCTCATCTTGAAAAATTGAATAAATGGATTTAAAATAACTACACTCAGCACTTCCTAAAATTTGATTCCAATTAATAAGTTTAGAATATTTCAAATCAAAAATGGTTAATCCGGCTCCATCTGTTCCAATAAAAATCAAATCATTTTTTCCTTTGGATAAAGCATATACCGAATTGTTTATAGCACTGTTATTTTCATTGAAAGTAGAATACTGCAATGGATTATCTGGATTTAAATAAAAACCGGAATAGAAACGAAACAACCCTTTACCTTTTGTACCAACCCAGAATGAATTCCCTTCAACCTCCAGAAATGCGCGAACAATTCCCCCATCAAGCATGGGGACTTGTGCTTTTGTAACTAAATTAAATGATTTTTTAAGTGGGTACATCTTAAAAATTCCATCACCATCCGTTCCCGTCCAAATAATATTTTCACTCCCCTGGAATAAGGTTGTCACTTTTTGATTCTGCAGCAGTTTCAACCAAGATGTACTTCTTTTTTGTCCATTTTCGTCAATAATAAAATAACCTGACTTTCCTGAAAGGACAAGTCCATCAGAAACCTGACCAATACTATTTACAACATAATCTTCAGCAATTGTTTCACTCGTTTTGTTATAAACTGAATATAATCTTGCCTTTCCATCAGTAGAAATAAGACAAATTTTTTGTTTTGAAACAGTATTAAATGTTCGAATACCTTTGGAAATTAATGTTGCTTTCGAAATTGCTTTTTTTTGGTTACCCAAATCCTTAATTGACATTGAATACAAATCATTGTTTGCAAACAACACCAAAAGTTCGCCAGTAGATGCGAATTCCATTTTTTGTACTGCCGTGGAAGGAAACTTTTTATTATCTAATACTTGAAAAACCGAGCCATCAAAATATCCAATTCCCCAATCCTTAACCGCACAAAAGACATTTTTCGAACTATCTAGTGCCATATTAAATTCTGATTCGGAGAGTGGTGGTGTATTGGCTCTGGAAAAATAATACCGGTGAAAAGTTCCTGTCTTTTTATCAAATCTATTGATACCGTGAATGGTTAATATCCATATTTGGCCTGTTTTATCCTCGGCTATTTTAAGAATAACCTGATTGCTCAAGCTATTTTCATTATCAAGTTCCGGTCTAAAAATTTTAAAATTACTTCCGTCGTATCTGTTGAGTCCGTCCCAAGTTCCTATCCAAAGTAAATTTTCAGAGTCCTGAAAAATAGCATTTACGGAACTGTTTGAAAGTCCTTTTGTATTGTCTAATTGCTCTGTAAAGTATTTAATATTTGGGGTCAATGATGCAACTAGAGATTTCTTCTTAATTAAATTAAGTGATTTTGCGTCAATTGATTCCGTTGTGTCTTGTTTTGTATCAGTTCCCTGATGTTTACAAGATAAAACGCTCATAAAAATTAAGCTAATAAATAGAATTTGGATTTTCAATTTGGATTTTAGTCTGATTGTTTTGATCTTATCGAAATTAATAATACCGTATTGTAGGTACTACTGCATCTATTATTTCCTTTTTTTCTCTTTCAGCTTGCAGACAAAAATTGATTACTCTAAGTGCCCCTAAATTTCTATAAGAGTAGCTGTTTTTTTTAAAGAAATTGAAGTATTTAATAATTTCTCAAATATACAAAAAAGTCTTAAACACAAATACTATTGATAATAAGCAGCATTTGTACTAAATCATTAATACTAAAAATTCTTAGTTGTCTACAAAGTTCTTCTTCAAGGAGGGAAACAATAAATACTGGCCATACTAAGTTAAAGTGGATGCAGGCTTACGAAAAATTTAATATTTTTACTGCAGCCTCTTTTTTAAAGTAAGATTCTATCCCTTGTTTTAAATTCCGAATTCATTATATTATGATACAATATTAATCCTACTCCATAAATCCGACCTTAATCTCAATCAACATATCCATGCTAGCCTGAACCGTATTTTCGAAAAACTCAGCCATAATTTTTGCTATTTCACTACTGGCAGGGCTTACCGTATTCTTATCCAGCAGAGCTGCGATTCTGGTAAACAACTCTTCATTCAGTCTTGCTATTTTTGCCATATCCCGACCCATAACGCGTGCAGCCAGCATATCGAGTTCTTGATCTTGACCAAATAAATCGAGATGGTTTGTATAAATCTCTTCGGCATACATGTCGAAGAAGTGCTTTAAAATCTTACCGATGTCTTTGATATCGTCCCTACGGATTTCAGGTCGGTCCTCATATGCCATCAACTTTAACAATACTATTCCTGGAAGCGTGCAGAATTTAAAGTGGTGCTTTCCTTCCAGTTCTGCTTCCGGAAGTCCTGCATCATATATTTCCTTAAAACCGGGAACACTAACATCTGTAAGACCGGTGCCTTCGACCCTTACATGAGATCCTTTACCTTCTATCTCGCCAAACGGCAGTAAATCAACTTGAATGTAACTTTTCCACACCAGTACAAATGCATTGCCTTTGTATGGATGGAATCCTTCAGCCTCTATCAGATATTTTTTTAATTCTTCATAGGTTCCTTTATCATTGATGAAAACAGCAAAATCTATATCTCCCGTAATACGGCTTGGCGGAATGTCATTTATTGCGGACATCCAAACATCGCGTGCCACTGCCCCAACGAGATAAAAATCTATACTAAACTTTTTTAAACCCCTCTCTAATGCCGTAAGCATTTCTGAAAGTTTTGCTTCTTGCCTTAATTGCTTAAAACTTATCTTGTAGATACTCATCGTATATTTTTTGTGCTGTTTCTGTACATCTTCTATCTCCCTTATTCATTAAATCGGCATATGCCAAAAGTGGATGCACTGCATTTTCGTTTGCTTCATCATGTTTCCAGAATTTCTTAAATACCTTGACGTTTCCTTGCTTGTCCGGAACCAATCTATAGTTCCTGATCAAATCATTCCACTCTTCTGCGGTATAAATTGTCAACTCTTCCGGACGCAGGTAATTGGTATAAATTGCCCCGGCAGGTTCTCCGCCCCAATATGTTTTTTGGTTTTTAAGAGGGATTCCTCTCCAATTGTAAAAATCTTCTTCCTTCAGAAACCTGAATGTACCAATATTTAACGTTGGCTTAAGGCGTTTCTCATATTCCAAAATCCATTTTTCCAACAGTTGCTTTTTATTTTCCAACTTCTGCTCATTCTTTGTCAGCTGTAAAAGAAAACCTTCCTGTGCCAGCCCATTGAATATATTATTGATATTACCCAAGCCTGTACCGGTGCGTTGCGCTATTTCACGATATGGCCGATTTACCCATTCTTCTTCAATTAGAAACTGGAATATGACCTGCAGCCCAGTCTTTGTAAAAGCACGGTTGCCGCCTGTAGTTGCAGTAACCTCATTTTTCCTGCCGTCAATATTAATGTAAAGACCATCCATTACCAGGAACATGTTTCCGCTTGCCTCCAAGTAATTGATTTGCTTTTCCTTTAACTCCTGCTTAACCTTAGGAAATATACGATCAGCAACTATCATAAATGGTGCTTCATTACGTGCCTTATCCTCCATAATAGTAAGATGCATTCCACGTAGTTCTTTTTTAACTTCTACATTTAATACAACAGCTGGATGATGCTTCATATGAAGCGTCAGCTTTCCATCAATGAAACCATCATTAGCTGCTTCTCTCCATTCAGCCCGTATCTCATCTTTATGAAGACTATGTATTGCGTTCTGTATAATGTACTGCTCGTTCATCTTGTTCACTTTATATTTATGTTCACGAAAACGTGAACACTTAACATTAGTGAACAAATGTATAATTATTTAGCTATATTAACAACATCAGCATCAACTTTTCATATTACAGCTACATCTAATATATAATCAATACCTCTATCAGCAGTACCAACAGCAGCTATTTGTGCTGTAACTACATCTAATAATAATAATAATAATAATAATAACTCTATCAGCAGCAGTTTTAAAAAAAATCTAAACATCGATTTAGAGCTTTGGTCATATTGATGAAATTTTCTGATCATTAAAACCATTTCCCAATCTCTTCATTACTTCCCGGTCATTTTTAAATTCAATAACCAGTATGCTTTTGTCTCATTTCAGCAGCAAAGGTAATTCCGTGTTCTTAACGCAATAGCAAGGCCAGGCCCTTCAGGTTTGACAAAAAATCTCCACCCATCCGTGTTGTATTTTTTTGTCAAAACCTTGCTATTGCTAAACACTAACCTTTTTATGCTCCTGAAACGAAACATAGCATACTCCGGCTCTTTAGACGAATAAAAAAAATGTCAGCAATGAAAAGTAAAATATTAAAAATGGATTTGATGAAACAAAACAGCACCTCCTCTCATTGCCGAATAAAATTTCAAAAAAAATTAATCACTAAAAATCGTAGAAATTATGAACATCACAGGAAGAGTGACAGCGGATGCGCAGGTACGCAACGTGTCGAACAGCAAAACAGTAGTAAACTTTTCGGTAGCTATCAACGACAGCTACAAAAACAAAGTGGGCGAACGCATAGAGCAGACAACGTATTTCGACTGCGCATACTGGCTTAGCCCAAAAGTAGCGCAGATACTCACAAAAGGTACGGTGGTAGAACTTACAGGCAAAGTGACCGCAAGAGCGTGGACAGGCAGTGACGGACAACCGCACGCAGGACTGAATTACAACACCTCGCAAATCAAACTGCACGGGGGAGGTAAAAAAGTAGATACGGTACAAGCTCCTACAGTAAACAACAATGACGATACAAAGGACGACCTCCCATTTTAACAACGAGTATCTAAATAATATTTAAACTTTTTAAATCATTTAATCATGGCACATAATATCAATTTCAACAGCACAACAGGACGTTATTCATTCTTTAGCGTACAAGAAAAAGCATGGCACGGTTTGGGGCAAATTGTAGAGCAATACCCAACAAGCGAAGAAGCTATAAAACATGCAGGATTAGACTATGAAGTCATCAAAACACCGCTATATACAAAATGTTCGGGCATTATTGAAACGGCAAACGATATAGAAATAGGCAACAACGAACTGCACGTTCCCAACTACTTTGCCAATATCCGTACCGATAACAATGCCGTATTGGGTGTGGTGGGTAAAGATTACCACATCGTACAAAACCGTGAAGCGTTCAATTTCTTTGATGCTATTGTAGGCGGTGACGAGGGAATATTGTATGAAACCGCAGGAGCATTGGGACAAGGGGAACGCATCTTTATCACTGCCAAACTACCCGACTATATCCGAGTAGGAAATGGCGATGATGTAACGGAAAAGTACATTTTCTTAACCACTTCACACAATGGCAGTGGAAGCATAACAGCAGCCTTCACCCCTATCCGTATTATTTGCCAAAATACCCTTAACGCCTCGCTTCGTTCGATGAGTAATGTGGTACGCATCAAACATACTTCGGGAGCAAAACAGCACTTGGAAAATGCCCACAAGGTTATGGGATTAGCGCATACCTTAAGCAACCAGTTAGAAGGAATATTCAACCAGTGGGCTAAACTAAAGGTTACTGACCAAGAAGTAAAAAAACTAATCCAATTGGCTCTTTGCCCGAACAAGGAAACATTGGATTTGCTTAAAAAGGGTGCGGACGATGAAGTTTCCACCGTGTTCAAAAATGTGGTGCAAGATGCCTTTGCATACGCTATGACAAGCGACACTCAACAAATGGATACCACCAAAGGCACATTGTTCGGGGCGTACAATGCTGTGACAGGCTACTATCAGAATGTACGCAATTACAAAGATGATGAAGCCAAGTTACAAAGTATTGTAATGGGTGGAACAGCTCAAATCAAATCACAGAAAGCATTTGAATTATGCACTTCTTTCGATAAAATCGGTGCAGACGTATTCAATTTCAATTAATCTGAATGTATAACCACAGGCGACCGCCTTCGGGTGGTTGCTTTTAAATAGCAAAAAATGAAAGTAACAGATTTAAACGGTTGCCCTATTGAAGTAACAGACCTTAAAGAAGCAATCCGTATAACCAAACAGTACAAAAAATACATGCACGAAGATAAAAGCTACTCCGATTTTGATAAAAGGCAGAACACCTATTGGACAGATATATACGAGAAGTTAACAGTAATAAAAGAGCCATGTAAAAACAATTAAATTTTTAGAACGATGAACACAAATTTTTTCAATCAGATAGCGCAAATGGGCATTACAGGAGATTTACAACTCACTATATCAAAGGGTATAGAAAACAACCTTATTGTTTCTATAATACTTCAAAATGAGCAATGTGGAGATAACGCAAAACAACTGATACCACCACTTAATCTAAGGGGAACGGCAGAAGAATTGGATGAGGGATTTTTTCAGCAGATAACAACTCCTTTGCAAACCGCTTCAGGTTTAATGGTAAATATGGAAGCCTTTATGAAACAGTTGGAAGAAGCTAAAAAGCAATCGGCAATGGAAAAGGAAAAATCCGACACACAAAAGAAAGAACAGGAAGCCAAAGACAAGAAGTTTAAAGACGGTATGGTAAAGGTGGAAAAACCAGTCAAATTGACCATCCTATTCCAGTGCAAATTGACCACCAGTTTCGGAGCAAACTGACCACCACTTTCCAGTTCAAATTGACCACCTAATTTTGGGGTACAATTGATCATCAAAAACTACTTACTTTTTCATGTTGTTAGCACCATACATTCGTTAAAAAAAGACGGATTATGGCAAACAAAATAACAGACATGAGTAAAATTAGAAAAGCAATTAAGTTCTACTGTAACGGAAAAAGTAAGTTATTCATAAGTAAGTACTTATCTCTTTCTAGAAATACGGTAAAGAAGTATATTTCTTTATTTGAAGTGCTAGGATTAAGTTTTGAAGTAATTAGTGAAAAAACTGATGCTGAGTTAGAACTTTTGTTCTCACACACTACCGTGGAATCAATCAGTCCCAAACTGCAGCTTCTTTATGATTTTTTTCCTAAAATGGAACGCGAACTAAAAAAAGTTGGCGTTACCATACAGCACATGTGGGAGCAATATATTGTCCTAAATCCTAATGGTTACCGAAGCTCGCAATTTGGACATCATTATAAAATATGGAGCAAACGAGTCAATCCAGTGATGCACATGAATCACAAAGCGGGTGATAAAATGTATGTGGATTATGCTGGAAAAACACTCTCCATCATTGATAAAGACACGGGAGAAATTAAAGAAGTACAATTTTTTGTAGCCATATTAGGAGCCAGTCAATACACCTATGCCGAAGCTTCCATGAGCCAACAAAAGGAAGATTTTGTTACATCGGTAGAAAATGCTATGCGTTTTTTTGAAGGTACTCCTGCGGCAATTGTTCCGGATAATTTAAAATCTGCAGTGATAAAAAGCAGTCGTTTTGAACCCACCATTAATGAAACCTTGGCTGATTTAGCCGAACATTACCAAACTACAATCTTGCCTGCCAGGGCTTATAAACCCCGAGACAAATCATTGGTTGAAGGAGCTGTTAAGATCTTGTATCGAAGGATTTATGTAAATCTAAAAGAAACTAAATTCTTTTCTCTGGAAGAATTAAACCAGCAAATATGGGATTTATTGGATGCTCATAACAGTCGAAAACTCACAGGACGTCCGTACTCTCGGATAGAATTATTTTTAGAAGATGAACAACAAAAACTAAGTCCATTACCACAAGAACGTTTTGAAATCAAATACCAATCCTTTGCAACAGTAATGCAAAATGGGCATGTTCAATTAAGTCAGGACAAAAATTACTATAGCGTTCCGTATCAATATGTCAAGAAAAAAGCGAAACTATTGTATACCAAATCAACGGTAGAGATCTATCACAAATACAATCGAATAGCCATCCATCCAAGGAATTACAAACCTTATATCTATACCACAATCCCGGAACATATGGCTAGCACGCATCAATTTGTAGCTCAGTGGAGTGCTGCCCGCTTCATTGATTGGGCCAGTAGTATTGACGAGTCAGTAGCAGAATATATTATGCAAATAATTGAAAGTAGAAACCATCCTGAACAGGCTTATAAAAGTTGTTTGGGAATATTAAACTTCGAGAAAAAGGTAGGGAAAGAGCGATTAATAAATGCCTGTAAGCGGGCACTTGATTTTAAAATTTACAATTTTAAGACCATTCAAAATATTTTAGAAAACAACTTAGATCATATCGAATTTGAACAAGAACCTGAGCAGGAACTTCCAATTCACGCTAACATAAGAGGAAAACAGTATTATAATTAAATTAAAACACAGTAATCATGAATGAATCCACAGTAACAAAAATGAAACAAATGAAGCTTTACGGCATGCACAATGCTTTTAAAACAGCCATTGAAAGCGGAAAAACAGACCATTACACGCTCGATCAGTTTGTATCGATGCTTATTGATGCCGAATGGGATGAAAGGCACAATCGGCGTATTGCCCGCAGTATCACCAACGCCCGATTCCATTACAAATCAAATATTGAAAGTATCAATTTTGACCAAACCCGTAATCTGGATCGAAATACCATACTGCGTCTGGCAGAATGTGAATTTGTCGAAAAAAATGAAAACATTTTAATAACGGGAAGCACTGGTGTAGGCAAAAGTTATTTAGGCACAGCATTAGGTTATCAAGCCTGTATCCAAGGTTTTAAAGTAAGTTATTTTAATACTTCGAAGCTGTTTGCTAAATTAAAAATGGCCAAAGCAGATGGTTCTTACCTGAGAGAATTGGCCAAAATAGAACGGCAAGATGTTATTATATTAGACGATTTTGGACTCCAAGCTTTGGATAGCAGTAACCGAATTACCCTTTTAGAGATCATTGAAGACAGGCATAATAACGGTTCTATCATTGTAACCTCACAAATCCCAGTGCAAGGCTGGTATGACATCATTGGAGAAAAAACCATAGCTGATGCAATTTTGGATAGGCTGATACATCAATCTCATCGACTCGAATTACATGGAGAATCTATGAGAAAAAAAAGAGGGATAAACAAAGGATAATATTTAAGTATATTTGAACACTAATTAACAGATGAAAAAGAGTAGTTTTTAATGAAAAATGGGGTGGTCATTTTGCCCCGGAATTGGGTGGTCATTTTGAATTGGAATCAGGTGCTCACTTTAAATTGGAATTGGGTGGTCAATATCACTGGAATTTGCAATCATAGTGGCTATATGGAGTGTTAAGCAAGAAAACATTTTAATATTTGCAAGTTCGTTACTTACTGTTTTTGGTGTAGCACTTTTTGCTGAAATGTCCATTCTTACGAATATTACAGCTTGCCTAATTCTTTTTTTCCAACACCCAATAAAAGTTGGTGATACCATAGCAATAACTTTTGAAGGGAAAGAAACTGAAGGTGAGCTAATAGATATTACTTACTTTTTTATCTTCATAAAAACGCCAAACAGAGGAGTATTAACAATCCCAAATGCCTTACTATTAAAAAGTTCATTTTTGGTAGTAGAAAAATCTATCAAAAATGAAGTTAATAAATAACAAACGAACGATACTATTTCTATTGAGTTTTATGATTTATCCTACGATAACTTATGCACAGCAATTCGATTTAGGCTCTTGGAATATATTAAATATCAAATACAATCACAATGACAAACTAAGCTTATTTGGCGAAGCACAATTGCGTTCATTAAAATTTTACAACGACTTTCACTATTACGAATATAAAGGCGGTATAAACTACAAAGTTCATAAAAATGTAAATTTGACATTAGGAGCAGGTAGCTACCAAACATATAAAGAAGGAGGCAATTTTGTTCTACCAAAAAATAATGACGAATTTAGACTTTGGCCACAGGTAATACTTTTTCAATCAGTCGGTAAATTTAAAATAGAACAACGATACAGAGCAGAATTGCGATGGACGAGCAATGGCTACCGTAACCGTTTTCGTTATAGATTAGGTGCATCTTATCCATTTGGGAAAGAACGAAATGGGTACAAACCTTTTCAGACAAGCATTAGTAACGAATTGTTTTTTACCGACAACGAGCCTTACTTTGAACGGAACAGAATACAAATGACACTGAACTATAAACCTTCAAAAGGCTCAACAATCCAATTGGGGTACTTACATCAGTTCGACTATAAAATAAATGATGAAACAGGTCGGGACTTTCTTGTAGTAGGTTTTTATTTTGAACTGTTCCGAAAATTGGCAACAAAAATAGAAACAGAAAATGAGCTTAAAGACAATTGACAATATGAGAACGCCAGTACCTAACAGCTAAGCTTTCGTTGCGTGCGTAGCACGAACAATGAAAGCTGTGTTGAACGGAACCACTCTACATCCATACCTTATGGGTTTTTCGATAAATGTGTAAGAAGAATTTCAAGAGGCATCAACGCTAGCTTTTTTTAGGCTAGCGTTTGGCGTTATGATGGTTTTAAGTCTAATACGATTTGTGAGTTACGGTTGGATTGATAAATTTTATATCCAACCCCAATTTCACTTTACGTATTATGGTTTTGAGTGGGTAAAGCCTTTAGGAATTTATACTTATTTATTGTTTTTTATTTCAGGATTAGCTGCCTTATTTGTCGCCATTGGATACAAATATAAATTATCGATCATTACCTTTTTCCTGAGCTTTACCTAAATAGAATTTATGGATAAAACCACTTACCTAAACCATTATTATTTTATTACGGTTGTGAGTTTTATAATGATTTTTCTGCCGGCAAACGCCTATTTTTCTGTTGATGCCTATAGAAATCCAAAAAGTGCCTTTTAGAAAATCCCGAGTTGGACTATTGATATTTTAAAATTGCTGTTAGGAATTGTCTATTTTTATGCAGGTATAGCAAAACTCAATTCCGACTGGCTTTTTAAAGCCATGCCACTCAAAATATGGTTGCCAAATAATTCAAATTTACCAATAATTGGTTCTTTATTAAACGAGAATTGGGTGCATTATGCTTTCAGTTGGACAGGAATGATGTACGATTTAAGTATTCCTTTTTTATTACTTTATAAAAGAGCCCGATTATTCGCTTTTGTTTTAGTGGTAGTATTTCATATTTTGACTAGAATTCTTTTCCCAATTGGTGTTTTTCCATTTATAATGATTGTAAGTTCATTGCTCTTTTTTGATGCGGATTTTCATAAAAAGTGTTTCCTAACTGTTTCAAAATTATTCAATTTCAGTATAACTTTCTTTGAGAACGGAAAAGAAAAAATTCAGAATTTCAATGGGATTTATAAAATTAAAATCGCCTTTTTAACCTCTTTTATAACTTTCCAACTACTGTTTCCTTTTCGATATGTATTGTATCCAGACGAATTATTTTGGACAGAGGAAGGATTTCGGTTTTCGTGGCGCGTGATGCTTATGGAAAAAGCCGGTTATACACAATTTAGTGTTACCGATGCGAAAACAAAAGAAAATATAATGGTAGATAACAGTCATTTCTTAACCACTTTTCAGGAAAAACAAATGTCTTTTCAACCGGATTTTATTTTGGAATACGCACATTTTTTACACGATTATTACCAAAAACAAGGTATTTATAACCCGGAAGTTAGAGTAGAAAGCTACGTCGCTCTCAATGGAAGATTAAGTCAAAAATATATCAATCCAACAATAAATTTAACCAACGAAAATGAAACATTCCATCACAAAACTTGGATATTACCTTTTAACGATGAAATTAAAGGATTTTAGTTACATCCTGTTTTTATTGTTTACAATAGATAGTTTTTCCTAATATAAAATTTCAGGAATAACTACAGCTGACGATGGTAGAATACTGGCTTCCGTTGAAGTATATAATAGATCTTCCGGGACTAAATACCTATCTAACGCTAAAGGAGAGTTTTCAATAGAGTTTGACAAACCAGGCAATTATGAACTCGTTTTTTACAAAGAAAACTATGCCTTTTTAGAAAAAACAGTTTCAACATCCGAAGAAAGTATTGTTATTATTTTAGATAAAATCACCAACCTTTCGGAAGTAGTTATCAATAAACAAAAAGAAAAAATATTTGCACTTAATAAATTAAAAGATATTGATGAAACGGCCATTTATGCCGGAAAGAAAACCGAAGTAATCTCGTTAAACAAACTTACGGCAAACAAGGCAACCAACAATGCACGTCAAATATTTGCTCAAGTTGTAGGATTAACAATCAACGAAAGTTCAGATGGAGGTTTACAATTAAGTATTGGTGGACGTGGATTGGATCCAAACCGAACATCCAATTTTAATACCCGACAAAACGGTTATGATATCAGTGCCGATGTTTTGGGTTATCCCGAAAGTTATTATGCAACACCTACCGAGGCTCTCGAAAAAATTCAAGTAATTCGCGGTGCAGCATCATTGCAATATGGAACCCAATTTGGCGGATTAGTCAATTTTAAATTAAAAACGCCAAGCAAAAAACCATTCGAATTTACAACAAGAAATAGCATTGGATCTTATGGTTTGTTTACCAATTTCACTTCATTAAGCGGTACAAAAGATAAATTCAGTTACTATACCTTTTATAATTACAAGCAAGGAAATGGTTTTAGATCCAATTCTGAATTCGAGAGTAAAAATTATTTTGGAAATTTAAATTATCAATTAAACGATAAAACTTCCTTGCATTTGGACTACACTTATTTTAATTATCTAGCCCAACAAGCCGGCGGATTGACCGATGTGATGTTTAACGATAACCCTACACAAAGCAACAGAACCATGAATTGGTTTGCAGTAAACTGGAACTTATTTGCATTGCGCTTGAAACATAAATTTAATGCTAATGCCGATTTTTCACTGCAATTATTTGGGCTAGATGCTAGCCGCAAAGCTGTTGGATATCGTTCCAATAGAGTATCTAATCCTGATGTATTAGGAACGGAAAGAGATTTAATAGTAGGGGAATTTGTCAATTGGGGTGCTGAAGCACGATTTTTAAAACGGTACAGAATAAAAAACAACACCAGTGCTTTTTTAATTGGAGCCAAATATTACCAATCTGAAAATTCCGGAATTCAAGGTCCGGGAAGCTCCGGTAGTGATGCCAATTTTAATGTTGCCGATGCAGAATTCCCTTTTTATCAAAATCAATCCAATTATACATATCCGAACTTGAATGTATCTGTTTTTGGGGAGAATATCTTTAAAATAACACCTAAGTTCTCTATTACTCCAGGTTTTAGATTTGAAAAAATAAAAACACAAGCAGAAGGTTCTTATCGGAAAATAAATCTGGATTTAGCAGGAAATGTGATTTTAGACGAAACTAAGTTTGAGAATAATATAAAAGACCGAAACTTTGTTTTAGTAGGAGTTGGATTAAGTTATAAACCACGAAACAGAATTGAATTTTATGGAAATGTTTCACAGAACTATCGCTCTGTAACTTTTAATGATATTCGAACCGTAAGTCCAAGTCAGGTGATTGATGAAAATATTACAGATGAAAAAGGCTATACTTCGGATATTGGAATTCGCGGGCAAATAGGCGACAAAGTAACTTTTGACGCAAGTGTTTACGGATTGTATTATGATGATAAAATTGGTGAATATGAAACTAGAAATCCCAATGGTTCAGCAGCAATAGTACGATTCCGAGATAATATTGGAACAGCAGTCACGTATGGTTTTGAAACGATGTTCGATTGGAGTTTAAATAAAACATTTTTCAAACAAAACGACAACTTTTCTTGGAATGTATTCTCCAATATCGCTATCACCGATTCGGAATATTTAAAATCAGACGCACCAAATATTGAAGGAAATAAGGTAGAGTTTGTTCCGCTTTATAACATTAAGACAGGAATTGGGTATAAAAACTTTATTTCGAGTGTACAATTTACCTATGTTTCTTCTCAATTTACGGAAGCTAATAACAGTAAAACAGATGTAAATGACAATACGTATGGCATTTTTGGTCAAATTCCAGCCTATTATGTAGCTGATTTCTCCACCTCCTACAAATGGAAAAACTGTAAATTGGAAGCTGGAATCACCAACTTTACAAACAATAGTTATTTTACAAGAAGAGCAACTGGCTACCCAGGACCAGGAATAATACCTTCTGATACTAGAACTTTTTACACAACTTTAGAATTTGTGTTTTAGAGTAATAAAAGCTTACCCTGATCTTCTCCTAAAGTTGTTGGTAAGTATTAAAATCAGTAAATTACGGGAAGTTGCCTATGAGTATTTTACCGTTCTTTTCATCTCTCCATTTCTTGGACTTATATTTTATTAAAAACGAGTAACGGTACTTTGGCTTTAAAGGAATAATTGGCTGAGTTACTGGAGAAAAATATTTTGTCGAAAAAACTTCTGTTTTGTTGCGTGAACATAATCATCATGGAAGGTTTTGACTGCTTAATTACCGCCTCTATGTTTGAAATTAAACTCTTGGCCAGATTGATATTTTCGATATGCAGTTTAATATTATGCTTTGAATTTTTTTTTACCAATTCATCTATGGTGTTTTTGTTGGTTGTTATTTCGGCGGGGAAATTGAAATGGAGTATTTCAACTTTTGCCTTTAATGGCTTCGTGAATTCAATTACTTTTTTCAGTTCATTTTCAAGATTTACAAGATCGGAGGCGTAAATAACGCTCTTTATCTCACTTCGACGATAATTCTGGGGTACGGCTATAACAGGAACTGTTGAATGGGAGATTAGACTGGAAGTGTTTGTGCCGAATATTTTTTTCAGTTTTCCTGAGCCTCTGGTGCTGATGCAGATAAAACTGAATTTATTTTCCTGGGCATATTCCCGGATATTGCTGTCCGCAAGAACAGCACTATTTATTATACACTTCTTATTTATAGAAACAACATCCATGTCCCTATAAACCGATGCTACAAATTGGTTTAGTTTTTTTTGAATTTTATCCGCTTCTTTCCTTTCATAATCAGCAAAGGCAAGATTGCTTAACGACGTGAGATTTGCCATGTAGTAGGAATGAAAAAAAGTCAACTCAAATTTATGTTGGGATGCCAATTGAATGGCAAAACGCAAACCTGCTTTTGAATTTGAAGAAAAATCGGTGGTAACAAGAATTTTATCCATTATCTTTTATGTTAATTGTTATTATGGCAAAACACTATTCAATTGACCGATTAAATCTATTATCATCTCTTGCGAGACATCAATGATGCTGCAATGCTCAAGATTAAAATAACGAGAATTACCAACAAAGCAATTTGTATTGGCAATTTGTAGAAATCAGCCAGCAACATCTTCAGTCCAACAAATATTAATATCAAAGCAAGTCCCTTCGACAAATACCGAAATTTATCCATCATTCCCGCCAGTGCAAAATACAAAGAGCGCAAGCCAAGTATTGCAAACACATTTGAAGTATAAACAATAAAATGGTCTTGTGTGATTGCCAGTATTGCAGGAATGCTATCCGCCGCAAAAATCAAATCGGTGGTTTCAATCAACACCAATACTAAAAATAAAGGCGTTGCAAACCGTTTCCCATCTTGTTTTACAAAAAATTTACCACCATGCAGTTCATTAGTAACAGGCATTACTCTTCTGAATAATTTTATAAGGGGATTTTTTTCTGGCTCAATTATTATCTCCTTTTGCTTAAGCATCTTATATCCCGTATAAATCAGTATCGCCCCGAAAACATAAATTGTCCAATGGAATTTTTCGAGTAACGCGACTCCCGCAAAAATAAATGCAGCCCGCATTATTAAAGCTCCGATAATTCCCCAAAACAAAATTCTATGCTGATGGATAGCCGGAATTTTGAAATAAGAAAAAATTAAAACGAATACAAAAATATTATCTACGCTCAATGCTTTTTCAATCACATAACCCGTAAAAAACTCCAATGCTTTTACCTCGCCTTGCCAGTAATAAATAAGCCCATTGAAACACATGGCAAGTGTTATCCAAACCCCCGTCCAAATCATGGCTTCTTTAATGCTTACTTCATGCGCTTTGCGGTTAAACACCCCTAAATCCAATGCCAGCATCAGCAGTACAAATACGTTAAAACCAATCCAAAAACTCAAATCCGTTTGCATACTTGTACTTGTTTAATTTTTCGACTCCTCTTGTTTTACCAAATTCATTTGGTCGATTTTTACGGTTTACCAAAATGTTTGTCTATTGAATCTTACTAAAATACTTTTCTATAACGATGGTCTGACAGTCTGCGTCTACAAGCTGTTCGGGATTTACTTGTACAAACTGTATTGAACGAAAACGCTTCTTAAAGGTAATGAACTTTTTGGCAAATGCCTAACAAAATTTTATAGCATGAAAAAACTTGATGCTTGTATGAATCCTTTATAGTTTGTAATACCTATACTATTGATTATAGTCATATTTCATATTCTATTGTTTATATTCGGTTCGATTTTTTTTTCTATAATACTCTGTAAGTTTGACACAAATGTTGCGGCATAAAAACCTTGTTCAATACTCCAAACTGTATGACCTCTAAATTGTTCAAATTGTTGCTGTGTTGTTTCACAGTAATTGCCAAAGTAGTTTCATGAGTTCAGTGTTTATGTTTTTTTATTTCATCGGCATAAGGATCATATCCATCTTGTTTTAGGTTTTTGTTGATTGGTTCACAAAACATTTCATTTACTATGCTACAATCCATTCTTCCTCCTTGTAAAACACTTCTTGACAACAAGTTTTTCCTCGCATATAAAACATGTACTTCACAACAAGTATTACATCTTAACATTTTTAAAATATTTTCTTTGAATCCATTTTTCAACACTGATAATTATTAGAATTGAAAAAGCTACCATGGCTGACATCCCCCATGCCTCAGCTTTTAATGGAGATGAATGAAACCAACGATTCATAAATGGAAAATAAACAAAAGCGGCTTGAACAAACAGTACTGTTGCAATTCCGATATAAATAAATGGATTGGAGAAAAGCCCGATTTGATTGACTGAAAAATTAAGAGATCGGCAATCAATAAGGTAAAACACCTGAAATAAAACCATTGCTGTTACAGCCATTGTTTGAGCTTCCGAAATGGCCAGTGAGTGTTCCATGCCTCTGGACAGTTCAATATTATATTCCCAAAGAAATAATCCAATTGTTCCACCTGCCATTACCAGAGAAACCAGTGTCATCCTGAAAATTATCAAAGAACTTAATAAAGGTTTATTGGGCTTACGTGGAGGACGATTCATTACATTGGGTTCCATTGCTTCAAGTGCAAGCGGCAATGACAAGGCAACGGCAGTTATAAGATTGATCCATAATACCTGAACAGGCTGTATTGGGATGAGTAGAATTCCCCCTTCAGAGGGAAAAAATAACACGGCAATAAAAATAACCAATCCCAATCCTATACTTGTAGGCAGAAGAAATACAATCGATTTCAAAAGGTTATCAAATACTCTGCGTCCTTCTTCAACAGCAGCCTTTATACTTTCAAAATTATCATCGGCCAGGATAATGTCTGCCGCCTCTTTGGCAACAGCCGTACCACTGATACCCATAGCTACGCCAATATCTGCACGTTTAAGTGCTGGGGCGTCATTTACACCATCTCCTGTCATGGCTACCACTTCCCCGTTGGCCTGAAGGGCTTTTACTAGATTTAATTTATCTTCGGGGGATACCCGTGCGAAAATATTGGTGTTTTTTACTACCTCTTGAATCTCCTGGGCATTCAAATTCTGAAGTTCCTTTCCGGTGATAACCCTGTCTGCATTTATAAATCCAAGTTCCCTGCCTATTGCTGCGGCTGTTGCAGGATGGTCTCCGGTAATCATTTTCACCGTAATACCTGCATTATGACACGAATCGATCGCTTCTTTTACTTCCATCCTTGGAGGGTCACTTATGGCCTGTATCCCTAAAAAAGTAAAATCGCAAAGATCCTCTTCCGTAATGAGTGATGAATGTTCGCTATCCAACTTTCTGGAAGCGAAAGCCAATACTCTCATTCCTGTTCCTGCTAATTGTAAAGCCTCCGTTCGTACCTGTTCTGTGTCAAAGACAATGGATGAATTTTCACTATTTAATAAAAGTGGAATAACTGATTCAGGTGCGCCTTTAAGGTAAATCATTTTTTCTCCGGAAGGGGATAGATGGAGCGTAGCCATTATTTTTTTTTCGGAATCAAAGGGTAATTCATCCAACCTCCGCCATTTGCTTCTTAGTTCGTCCTCGTTTATTCCAAACTTTCCAGCTACTGCTATCAGGGCAACCTCTGTAGGGTCTCCTACTGATTTCCAATGACCCTCTTTTTTATGAAGTGTTGCGTCATTGCACAGTGCTGCAGCCTTAATAAGTTCACCAATTTCATCATCTGTTCCTTCTTCATCGGAATCATTTTTTAAAATTTTACCATCAGTATTAATGCCTACTCCTGTAACATTGAATTTTTGCTTTCCATTCCAAAGTACCTGAACGGTCATTTCGTTAAGGGTAAGCGTTCCCGTTTTGTCTGAGCAGATTACAGTGGTGCTACCCAAGGTTTCTACAGCAGATAAATGCTTGATAATAGCTTGTCTCTTTGCCATTCGCATAATACCGATAGCTGATGCAATAGTAATTACGGCAGGCAGTCCTTCTGGGATAGCTGCTACCGCAAGAGTAATGGCAAAAAATATTGCATCTATGAATGTATAATTACGAAATATTCCTATTAGAAAAACTAAAATACCAACAAGGATGATGGCATAGGTAATTCCCCGTGCAATTTTTTCAAGAGATTTTGTCAGTGGAGATTTGACTGATGTGGTAATTTGAAGAAGTGCGGAAATTTTACCAATCTCGGTTTTAATGCCTGTCAAAACAACTACGCCTTCTGCTGTGCCGGAAGTAATCAATGTGCCGCTAAAAACCATATTTTTACGATCAGCAACTCCTGCATCTGCGTCAATAATATCCGTGTTTTTTTCCACCGGCAAGGATTCTCCTGTAAGGATAGATTCATTACACTGCATATTTTTTACGAATGTGAGCCGCATATCTGCCGATACCTTATCGCCAGCCTGAAGCAATACATAATCACCGGGAACTAGTTCAGCAGCCTGAATATTCTTTTGCTTTCCATCTCTAATCACTGTAGCATTTTCCGGAATTAATTGGAGAAGCCCCTGAATGGTTTTTCCAGCCTGGTACTCCTGAACAAACCCGATAATGGCATTAATAATTATTACACAAAACACCACTATACCATCTGTGATTTTGCCCATAGTTATAGCAAGGATGGTAGCAGTAAGTAGAACATATATAAGCGGGTTAAGAAATTGCCTCAGCAAAATTTTAAAGGCACTTTCTCTACTTTGCCTGTAAATGATATTAGGTCCTTCCTTTTTCAAGCGCTTCCCAGCTTCTGTTGTACTAAGACCTTCAGAGGAAGTATCGAGACTCTCTAATACATTACTGTATGAAACTGAATGCCATTCTTTATTTTGGACTATGCTACTCATAAAATCTTCATTTATCGTTACTTAATTATCTAAAAAACAATTAAAATCATTCAGAAATAGGTGCTACTTAAATTTGTTCAGGGTTTGTTTTGTGGTGTCTTACAATATTTCAACAAAAAATAAGCAAGACCGAGCGCAGCAATTAACAAAGCTAAACTTACAATAGTATTACTATTTGTTTGCTGTATATCTAGTGTGATTATTTTAGTTGAAATAGCAATAATTGAGATTTCTATAATTGGAATAGTAGGAATTGTATCGGATGAAATAATTAATAGCAATGCTTTTATAAGCTCATATCCAACCGCAATAATCAATATCAAATTAAACACTTCGAATAAAGTGGAAACATCAATCAATAAATAAGGTGGAGCGGTAATTTTTTTAAATTCTAAATAGTAAAGATGTAATGTGCCCAATATTAAAATTAAAGTCATAATTCCAATTAAAACACGAATTATATTTTTATTAATGGCTATAATTATTCTTAAAAATTTATCATCGCTCTTCATAGTATTTTTTTTAACAGATTAAAGTTGGAGATTAATTATTTCAATTTTTAAGCGTTGGCTTGTCAAATCGGCAAAAAGCCCTCCGAAAATTGATCTTAAGTTTTCGATATTTTATGTTTGTCCTCCGTGTCAATTTTATCAGGGTTGTCTTTTACGCTATTAAAGTCCTGCTATTACAAGTAAATTTAGTTATAAAAATGTGTCCTTTTAGCAATATAATTGTTTTTTTGTTTTTTTTTAATTGGTTGTTAGCAAAATACAGAAACATTAGCTTGTTGGTTAGCAAAACGTTAATCCTATGTTGTCGATGTTTTATGTTTAACAACTATGACAATTTTGTAGGATCTTTGTTTTTTTTGCGTAAGTTTTATTTTTCCACTTTCCACATTTTAATTGTCAGCTTAAGTTCGGCGATTTAGTTTTTTCATGCTTCTATTTCCCACTTTCCAAATTTCGTTTTTTTGCGCCATTGCTTGCTGACGAACCTGATTTACCAAAAGGTAAAATACCCAACCATCGTTCAAACGGGTTAACTTACTCTAGACTAAGGTTTGAAATAAAAACCCACTTAAATTTTAAAGTAGTGATTTTATATTTGGTTCAGAGGCGTATTTTAAAATGGTTTGCTTGTCAATTGTTTCTTCATTATCAATGCGAAATAAAGATTTCAGCCCCGTGTATTCACAAATGAATTTCTCACTGGTATTTACAGGATTCCCGTTAAATATTATTCCTTTAATGGGAATGTTTCTGCGTTGAAGAGCTTCGACGGAAAGCAGTGTATGGTTTATGCTTCCGAGATAATTTCTGGAGACCAGAATAACTTCCACTTTTAATTTTTCTATAAGGTCAATTACCAAAGAATCATTATTGAGCGGAACCATCAAACCGCCTGCTCCTTCTATAATGAGATTATTGTTGGTTGGTGGAACTTTAATGGAATCTAAATTAATTGTAACGCCATCAATAGCGGCAGCGGCATGTGGAGACATTGGTTCTGTAAGGCGGTACGCTTCAGGGAAAAAATCAGAAGTGGAATTACTGATAAGTCCCTGCACTTTCATTGTATCTGTTTGGTGCAGATCTCCGGATTGAATAGGCTTCCAATAATCGGCTTTTAGCGCTTCGACGAGAATGGCTGACACGATTGTTTTTCCTATATCCGTACCAATTCCTGTTATAAAATATGTTTTCATTATGTTGTGTTTTTTTAATTGAATTCGTGACTACTCAGTAACCACAAATAATAGACATTTTTTTGCCGCTAAGACACAAAGGCGCTAAGTTTTCAAGTCATTTAATTTGATAATTTAAGTAATCAACTTAATCTCTTATTCTTTTCCAACTATTTCCTTTGAGCCTTTGTGTCTTTGCGGCAATTTTTTATTATTCGACTTAGCAGTTATAATTGAGACCTGAATAGTTACTTGAATTCTAATCTTTGCCCCGGAATGAATTCGGAAAAATTACCATTCTCATAGACTAGATTTCCGTTAACAAACGTATGGGTCACTTTTGACTGAAATGTTTCGCCTTCTAATGGCGACCAACCGCACTTGTACAAAATATTTTCTTTACCAACTGTCCAAGGTGAATTCAAGTCAACCAATGTCAAATCGGCAAAATAACCCTCACGGATAAAGCCTCTTTTTTCGATACCATAAAGTATCGCTACATTATGACACATTTTTTCGGCGATTTTCTCTAAAGAGATAAGCCCTTGCTTGTATAATTCAAGCATAATATACAGGGAATGCTGCACCATTGGCGCACCCGACATGGATTGGAAGTATGGCTTTTCCTTTTCTTCCAAGCTGTGCGGTGCATGGTCCGTAGTGATAATATCAATTCGGTCATCCAGCAAAGCCTTCAAAAGACCTACTCTGTCTTGCTCCGTCTTTATGGCAGGGTTCCATTTTATCAAGGTTCCCAATCGCTGATAGTCTTTGTCTGAAAACCAAAGATTTTGAACCGATACTTCGGTGGTAATGTTCTTTTCTCTTAGCGGTATGTCGTTTCGGAACAAATGGGTTTCGGCCTCTGTGGTCAAATGCAGAATATGCAACCTTGCCTTGTGTTTTTCGGCAATGGCAATAGCTCTTTTGGTAGATTGATAACATCCTTCTTCACTGCGAATTAATGGATGACATGCAATTGGCACATCTTCACCATATTCTGCTCTGTAAATTTCCTCATTCTCTTCTATGATTTTTTCCATTTCTGAATGAATGGCAATAATGGATTTACAATTCGAAAAAAGTTTTTCCATAGTGTCTGGACTATCGGCAAGCAAATTTCCCTTCTTGGTAAAATAAAGTCCATCATCAGAAACCCCTATGAATTGAGACGTATCCATTTGAAGTACACTGTCTAAATTGTCGTTATTAACCCCTAAAAAGAAAGAATAATTAGCCCAAGATTTTTTTGAGGCAATACGAAATTTCTCATCTAGAATTTCAGTGGTCAATACATTGGGAACTGTATTTGGCATATCGATAAAAGAAGTTGTGCCGCCCGCAACAGCTGCTCTACTTTCTGTATAGAGATCTCCTTTATGGGTTAGTCCGGGTTCCCTAAAATGCACTTGCCCATCTATAATACCCGGAAACAGGTACTTGCCGGTTCCATCAATGGTTTTAGCATCCTTTGTGATTTCTCCGGACAGATTGCCGATTTTTTGGATAAAGCCGTTTTGGATAAAAACGTCAGTACTTTTTATCTGACCTTCGTTGACGATGTTAACATTTTTTATTACTATAGATTGATGCATAGGTGGTACTTTTGGTTGTTATTTGAATTCATCCCTAATATTCAAAGAAATGACATTTGATTTTACTGAAAGTTTCTAATTTTAGATAAGCTACACGACTATTTCACGGCATCAAAAGACAAATGCGTGGTAAGCATAAATCCATTGTTATATTGAAATACCGATTTGTCATTTACCCTTTTTCCTTGTTGCAAAATCTGACTCAAATAACCTGCTTCAATTTTTACATTTTTATTTACTTTATAACCGACTAAAGCAGCCAATCTATTTTGATCAAAAACATTCGCTCCGACATTTTTACCAAAACCGACAAACACCTCATCCAATAAAATAATGCTCACGCTGTTATTGTCGGTACTATTTTTATATATAGAAATCTCCGTTCTTAACCTGTATCGCATCCTGTTCAGGAAAACCCAGTCTGTGTTAGTTACTCCATTTTGAGTAATGAATTTTTCAAGAAACCGTTGTTCCAAGGTAAACCGATGGGACACCTCCACTTTTCCTATTGGATTTTTCAAAACTATTTGCTCATACATGCGATGTTCAGAGAAAGCATTTGCATTTGGATAATCGCCATAAGGATCCGTTTCGGCAAAAGCATAACCTGCATTTAAACTTACATCCTTTCTCAGGGCATAATTCACCCCTGTTGGCAGCAAACTTTGTTGCGGATTTTTTAGCCCATCTACTCTGCGCCATTGGTATTCGGTATGCAAAGCAATTTTTGGATGTATTTTTAAGGTGCCGGTATAGGCAAGCCAGCCAATACTATTATGGTCAGACAATCTCTGTTCTTGCGAATAAGTATAATTGTGTAGAAATAGTGTTAGAATAAAAATAAATATGACTGTCCGTAACTAATACCAAGTTGTTTCTAAAGCGGCAATCATATAGTTCAATATTATTGTTTAGACTTATTTTGTGGCAGATTTAATAGAGTTTCTTCCAGAAATTCTACTTTCCCTGTATGAATATCGTATACGGCACCCACTATTAAAATTTCGCCATCAATATATTTTTTGTGTAATATTGGGTCCAAGTCTCTCAGATCCGCTACTTGGTCAATTACGTTTTGTCTCACAGCATTATTAGTAGCATTACCAGCAATATGAGAGGATTTTGCAACTGCTCCTTTTATTTCGTTGATAAGCGTAACAATATGACCAGGTACGTTTTCAGGACGTTTAACTGCTGCATCAACCGCGCCACATTCTGTATGACCAAGTACAACTATTAATTTTGTATTTAATTTTAAAACAGCAAACTCCATACTACCATAAGAAGCAGCCGCAGAAACTTGACCTGCTGTACGAATAATAAATAAATCTCCCAAACCTTGGTCAAAAATTAATTCATTTGGAACACGTGAATCTGAACATCCTACAATTGTAGCAAATGGTTCTTGTCCTTTTTCTAATTTTTTGATAAAGCTAATGTCTTGTCTTGGGCGTATACTTTTGCTCTCAATAAATCGTCTGTTACCCCCTTGGAGTTTTTTAAGTGCGTAACGAGGATTTGCATAAGCAGAATCCCTATTTACAATATAATGGTCAACCCTCCATTTAACAGAATCAATTGCCATTAGAGTTCTAGCCTTTTTTTTGTTAGCTTTTTCTGTTTGTGCATGTGTGATATTTTGAATTAATAACAATGCAATAGCGATCAAAAAGTGTTTTTTCATAATAATATATTTAATGTTTAGACTATATCAATTTTTAAAATAACTTCTAAATCTATTTAATGATGAAAGTAAAATTATGATTTGAATTTCAATGGTTATATAAGGTTTAATTTATTATTGCTAATTTACAACAAATGAACTGATTGATTTGGTTGATAGTTTTTTTATTCTATTAGTGATTACAATTATTATTTTTTAACAACGAAGAATAATAGACAAATAGATAGGCATTCCAAAAGTAATATTAAACGGAAAGGTAACGGCTAATGCCATAGGCAAAAATAAACCTGGATTGGCTTTTGGTGCTGCAATTTTCATGGCAGCAGGAACCGCAATATAGGAAGCACTTGCTGCTAGAATGGCAAAAATAAATCGGTTGCCAACCTCATCAGTCACTAGTTGACTTAAAAAAGCTACTACTACCCCATTAATCAGCGGTATTACAATGGCAAATACCAAGGTAGACCATCCACTTTTAATGAAATCGTCTAATTTTCTTCCACTTACAATACCCATGTCTAATAAAAAAATTGCTAAAAACCCTTTGAAAATATCAGTGGTAAAGGGTTTAATTCCCATAGCTTGTTCTTCGCTAGCTAAAAAACCAATCACCAAACTTCCAAGAATTAATAAAACACTTCCATTGGTTAAAGAATGTCTTATGACAGAACTCATTTTACTGGAACTAACTTCTTTCTTGTTGTATAATCTAATTAAAATTACTCCGATGATTATTGCTGGTGCTTCCATCAATGCCATTACGGCTACCATATGTCCGCTGAAAGTATATTTTTGAATTTCCAAAAAAGTTACTGCTGTTACAAAAGTTACCGCACTAACCGAACCATATGCTGCCGCAATTGCACCCGAATTTTCAACACTAAACTTTTGCTTTAAGATAAAGAAACAATAAATAGGAATGACAACCGCAATTAATATCCCAAATAAGACTGCCCAAATGATTTCCATATGAAAATCACTGTGCGCCAATTCTTGTCCGCCTTTAAATCCAATAGAAAACAATAAATACAAAGAAATAAACTTGGATGTATTGTCTGGAATTGCTAAATCGCTTTTCAATCTTGTGGCAATTATACCAAGAAGGAAAAACAATAAAGCCGGATTTGTTAAATTATCTAGTAGTAAATCTAAATTCATCTTTTATTTTTATTTTTTTGTTGCACGTTCTAATCTGTCGTTAATGGATTTTCCTAATTCAAAATCCGGAAATCGTTCCGCAACAATCATATCTAAGTCCATTTTATCCAATCGATGCATTGCAGCATACAAATGTGAGGTAGCTTCTTTTAAATCTCCTTTTTTGGATAAAATTTCTTGATGAAAAACAGTAGCATTTTCGATCCTTTCCTTAAAAAGTAACAATCCGATTTTTTCATCTGGAAATCCCCTGATGAATTGCGCTACATCACTTTCTAAAAAAGTGGTGGTTGCTGGTGCGTAATGTCGTGATAACATTCCAGGCGCATCTGGTGCGTTTTCTTTTTTGTTTTTAATTTGGATTTTCCCGATAACTTCTTCAATATCTTCCACAGAAATAGAACCCAATCGATATAATATCGGTTCTTCATTTTCAAAACCAATTATCGTAGATTCTATTCCGTTTTGGCAATCGCCTCCATCTAAAACCATCTGTAATTTTTCACTAAAATATTCCGCAACATGCAAAGCATTTGTTGGACTTATTGCCCCAAAAGGATTGGCACTTGGAGCAGCTAATGGAAAATCTAATGCTTCCAACAATGCCAAAGCTGTAGCATGATTTGGAATTCTAATAGCCACAGAATCTTTTCCTGCAGTAACTAAATCGGGAACCGCTTCTTGTTTTTTCAACACCATAGTCAAAGGTCCCGGCCAAAATTTATCAGCTAACAATCTAGCTTTTTTCGGTATATCTTTTGCTAATTCGTCTAATTGTTCGATTGATTTAATATGAACAATTAAAGGATTAAAAAAAGGTCTTTGTTTCATTTCAAAAATCGCTTTTATGGCTTTTTCGCTGTAAATATTTCCAGCCAACCCATAAACCGTTTCTGTAGGAATGGCAACCAAATCTTCTTGGACTAAAATCTTGGCAGCTTTTGATATGTCTTTTGAAACCATTGTCATAATTCGTTTTAAGGGTTACAAAAATCACAATACATAGGATCTTCGGTCATTTTTTTATGTGGATACAATTCCTCAGAAGTATGGTTACACTTTTTACAAGTATAAATAAAACTCAAAGTAGAACGCGTAGACGAATTACAGCATTCACACGGTAATCCCATTTTGGCATCAGAAACCACAAATCCAGGTGTTTCACACATAGGACATAACGACTGAATTGCCTTTACTAATTTTAATACCGCTGTTTCAATCACTTTCATTCGTGTTGGATTGTACAGTGCGCGCATATCGGTTTCGACATATACTTTCCCAAATTCTTTCATCATTTCATTAAAGCTTTCCTTTAAAATCTTTTCATCAGTGATTCCTTTAGCTATTTTCGAAATATCCTTTTCCGATGGTTTTAAAATAAGTCCGTGCGATGGAAATTTTACTTTAGCAGCAAATTCCAGTAGCTCGACTTCAGTTTTAATTTCGCTGCCATTGAAATTGGTATCCATACTGAGTTCTCTTACTATAATTTCTAACTCATTTTTTTTATCAATAAAAATTAAAAATTCATCATCGGCATGGGCAAAAAAAATTGTGGGGTGCATCCCAAAAGACCCTTCGCTGGCGATACCTAAATCGCAATCATTCTCTTTCATAGCAAGGAGACATTTATTGCGAAGAGTCGTTACCGCGCCATCTTTTCTCTCAATTTCTCCCGAAAAAGTTCCCAATGTGTCAGTATCAAATTTATCTGAGACAAAGCAACTTACGCCTAATTCTTTTTCAAAAATCGGGGCAATCACGTTTTCTTTTTTATGCTTAGTTGCTATAAGAAGTTTTCTACCTTTGAACATAAATTACTAATTGTCAATAAGTGAAATGTTTATTTGTGAACTAACTAACAATCTCTTGTTTTTGGCTTTCGCCTCCGATAGTATCTTCTGCAATTTTTCAATCTCATTTTTTAGCTCAGGAATTCTTTTTTGAGCAATTTCATCGTCTTCTCCATATCGTTCCTGTGAACTCCAATTTTTTATCTTATGGAAATTTATTTTGGAAGAAAAAATACTAATTAAAATTTCCTTCGCCTCAACTTCCGAGAAGTTACCGTCAATAAGTGTTAAATTTTCGATTCTATTCATAATTTTGGTTGTTTTTATTTGATAACTGATTAGAAGAATATGCTCCAAGTATTATGGCAAAAGACGCAAATAGTTCACTGTTAATTACGTCATGTGTTGTTAAAGCCATAACAAGTAAAACAATCATTGCGACTAGTGAAATAGCTATTTTTATTACTAATTGATTCATTTTTCTATTTTAATTACTGCTTCCAATTTTAAATTCCATTTTTTTTCATCTATGTTATTTCTTAAATAAAACAGTTCTTTTTGTAGTAGTTTTATTTAGGACTCCCTAAATCACAATCATTTTCTTTCATCGCAAGGAGACATTTACTGCAAAGAGTCGTTAATGCACTATCTTTTCTCACAATTTCTCCCGAAAAAGTTCCCTATATGTCAGTGTCAAATTTATCAGAGACAAAGCAAATAATGCCTAATTCTTTTTCAAAAATCGGTGCAATCACATTTTCTTTTTTATGCTTGGTTGCTATAAGAGGTTTTCTACCTTGAAACATATTAGTTATTCTTTAAAACTTATTTCAATCGTACTATTTACAACCAAATTTAATCCATTTGCTTCTGCAACTTCCACTAAATTTTTAATTTTTTCTTTAGCTTCGTTAAGTTCCACTACTCTTTTTTTGGAGTGAGTGATGTCATTATTGAAACGAATATGATTGCTAAAATCCTCTAGATTATGGTGGTTAATCTTACTGTTTATTAATGCAGTTAATACTTTCCCTGCTTCTACCGGAGTAAAAACCCCATCTATTAATTTAAAGACTTGTTGATTTTTCATTTTATACTTAATTATTAGGTTTTAGTTTTTTACTTTTCTAATTATTCGATAAATTTTTTGGATTTCCTTTATATATTAATATATTAATTCAAAACTATTAATTGGGTCTGGCAATTCCTGTAATTTACGAATTAGCAACATGATTATATCTTTTAGATTAACGCGACAAAGATAGATATAATATTATTAATGATAGCAATACTATCATTAATAATTGTAAAATAATTTTTAGCTATATTTGCCAAAGAAAGATGAGACATCTTCTTTTTAGCAATTTATTATACGAAGACCAATCAATACAAGGATTAAAATGGAGTTACAGTTACAAATAAAAATGAATGAAGCATTATTTCTGCGCAACCCTGAACAGTCGGAGTTAGGCAAAAAAATCATTAGACACAGCATTGAATTAATCTATAAAAATGGATTTGAAGCGTTCACCTTTAAAAAATTAGCAAAAGACATTGGTACAACCGAAGCGGGTATTTACCGATACTTTGAAAACAAACATCGCTTGCTGTTATATATTGTAGCTTGGTATTGGAGTTGGCTTGAATACCAGATAGGCTTTAATACCAATAACATTAGTGACCCCATAATTAGATTAAAAATGGTAATTAAATTGTTAGCCACAACAGTAAAACATGATGAAAAAACAAGTTATGTCAACGAGAGCCTATTGCATCAAATTGTTATTTCAGAAGGTTCAAAAGCATACTTAACAAAGCATGTAAGCGAAGACAATAGACACCATTTTTTTAAACCATACAAAGATCTTTGTGCCGTTATTGGAGATTTAATTTCAGAATGCAATCCGAAATACAAATACCCTAAATCATTAGCTTCCACTATCATTGAAATGGCGCATTTTCAGAATTTTTTCATGAACAACCTGCCTTCACTTACCGATTTTGGGGTAAATAAAGACGAGACAAAAATCATTTCTTTTCTTGATAATTTGGTGTTTTCCAGCATAAATAAAATTTAGTTGTTGATGAGATCTCTGTCATTTTCAGGAGCTCCATCCAAGACTAGACATGCTAAACTGTGCCCGCATATAGAATTAATAATGCATGAAATTGGTGAAAGTAAAATGTCAGGAACAATAAACTATTACCCTCAAAATGAAATACCAGCAAGTATACAACATAAATTTCCGTTATTTGCAGCAAGTTTTAGCTGTAAGCCCACAAATTTCTCACAGGTTTATGGAGGGTTCTCACAAGTATATAGGCCCATGCTTTTCAAAGACATTGTTCCAAATTCTATATACGAAAAAGTAGATGAGAACATTAAAGATGCAAAAGGATATAATGCAGAATTAAGGTTTAGAGGAAATTGGAAATCTTTAAAAGTGGGACGTTACAGGTTTTTTACTTCAATACAATAACCGTTTTGGAACTTTGGCTTTAACTGATAATGAAGGAAATTTTTATACATACAGAACAAATATTGGAAATTCTCTAACCAAAGGAATTGAAATATTTATTGAGATTAACTGGGTTTTAAATAAAAAAATAGAAATGTCATTATTTAGTTCAACCTCCTTTATGGATGGTCGCTACACAACAGGAAATCTTAAAACAGGAAATTCAAATGTAAATATTGAAGACAACAAAATTGAAAGTGTACCAAATATAATTTCCAGAAATGGAATTTCAGTTCATTATTGGAAATTAAGTTTGTCGGGACTCTATAGTTATACAGCCACAAGTTTTGCCGATGCATTAAATACACTTACGCCAACAGCAACCGGAGCAATTGGTTTAGTTCCTTCATATGGAATATTTGATCTCAATTCAACGATAAGAATAAATTCCAAATTTGAAATTAAAGCAAGTTTGAATAATGTTTTTAATAAGCAATATTTCACTAAACGACCTTTATTTTATCCGAGTCCAGGGATATGGGCATCTGATGGAAGAAATGGATCAATTTCATTTGTGGTAGTATATCAGATCAAATAGACACCCAATTTACTTTTGACCTAAAAAAAATCTCTAATGATTTAGAGCTGAATCCTTCCTATTTATCAAGAGAGTTTTCAAAGTATTTTGAAAATCTTAATTTTGGGGATTATGTTAGGAAATTACGAACTGAAAAAGCAATTACTCTTATTCAAAATTCAAGCTATACGCTTACTAAAATAGCCTACATGACTGGGTTTTCAGATCAAAGTCATTTTACGAGAATATTCAAGCAGAGTAGAGGAAAAAATCCTTCTTCCTATCGAAAAAATACACAAAAAAGTAATCCAGATTGGAAAAACCAGTCAAATTGACCATCCTATTCCAGTGCAAATTGACCACCAGTTTCGGAGCAAACTGACCACCACTTTCCAGTTCAAATTGACCACCTAATTTTGGGGTACAATTGATCATCAAAAACTACTTACTTTTTCATGTTGTTAGCACCATACATTCGTTAAAAAAAGACGGATTATGGCAAACAAAATAACAGACATGAGTAAAATTAGAAAAGCAATTAAGTTCTACTGTAACGGAAAAAGTAAGTTATTCATAAGTAAGTACTTATCTCTTTCTAGAAATACGGTAAAGAAGTATATTTCTTTATTTGAAGTGCTAGGATTAAGTTTTGAAGTAATTAGTGAAAAAACTGATGCTGAGTTAGAACTTTTGTTCTCACACACTACCGTGGAATCAATCAGTCCCAAACTGCAGCTTCTTTATGATTTTTTTCCTAAAATGGAACGCGAACTAAAAAAAGTTGGCGTTACCATACAGCACATGTGGGAGCAATATATTGTCCTAAATCCTAATGGTTACCGAAGCTCGCAATTTGGACATCATTATAAAATATGGAGCAAACGAGTCAATCCAGTGATGCACATGAATCACAAAGCGGGTGATAAAATGTATGTGGATTATGCTGGAAAAACACTCTCCATCATTGATAAAGACACGGGAGAAATTAAAGAAGTACAATTTTTTGTAGCCATATTAGGAGCCAGTCAATACACCTATGCCGAAGCTTCCATGAGCCAACAAAAGGAAGATTTTGTTACATCGGTAGAAAATGCTATGCGTTTTTTTGAAGGTACTCCTGCGGCAATTGTTCCGGATAATTTAAAATCTGCAGTGATAAAAAGCAGTCGTTTTGAACCCACCATTAATGAAACCTTGGCTGATTTAGCCGAACATTACCAAACTACAATCTTGCCTGCCAGGGCTTATAAACCCCGAGACAAATCATTGGTTGAAGGAGCTGTTAAGATCTTGTATCGAAGGATTTATGTAAATCTAAAAGAAACTAAATTCTTTTCTCTGGAAGAATTAAACCAGCAAATATGGGATTTATTGGATGCTCATAACAGTCGAAAACTCACAGGACGTCCGTACTCTCGGATAGAATTATTTTTAGAAGATGAACAACAAAAACTAAGTCCATTACCACAAGAACGTTTTGAAATCAAATACCAATCCTTTGCAACAGTAATGCAAAATGGGCATGTTCAATTAAGTCAGGACAAAAATTACTATAGCGTTCCGTATCAATATGTCAAGAAAAAAGCGAAACTATTGTATACCAAATCAACGGTAGAGATCTATCACAAATACAATCGAATAGCCATCCATCCAAGGAATTACAAACCTTATATCTATACCACAATCCCGGAACATATGGCTAGCACGCATCAATTTGTAGCTCAGTGGAGTGCTGCCCGCTTCATTGATTGGGCCAGTAGTATTGACGAGTCAGTAGCAGAATATATTATGCAAATAATTGAAAGTAGAAACCATCCTGAACAGGCTTATAAAAGTTGTTTGGGAATATTAAACTTCGAGAAAAAGGTAGGGAAAGAGCGATTAATAAATGCCTGTAAGCGGGCACTTGATTTTAAAATTTACAATTTTAAGACCATTCAAAATATTTTAGAAAACAACTTAGATCATATCGAATTTGAACAAGAACCTGAGCAGGAACTTCCAATTCACGCTAACATAAGAGGAAAACAGTATTATAATTAAATTAAAACACAGTAATCATGAATGAATCCACAGTAACAAAAATGAAACAAATGAAGCTTTACGGCATGCACAATGCTTTTAAAACAGCCATTGAAAGCGGAAAAACAGACCATTACACGCTCGATCAGTTTGTATCGATGCTTATTGATGCCGAATGGGATGAAAGGCACAATCGGCGTATTGCCCGCAGTATCACCAACGCCCGATTCCATTACAAATCAAATATTGAAAGTATCAATTTTGACCAAACCCGTAATCTGGATCGAAATACCATACTGCGTCTGGCAGAATGTGAATTTGTCGAAAAAAATGAAAACATTTTAATAACGGGAAGCACTGGTGTAGGCAAAAGTTATTTAGGCACAGCATTAGGTTATCAAGCCTGTATCCAAGGTTTTAAAGTAAGTTATTTTAATACTTCGAAGCTGTTTGCTAAATTAAAAATGGCCAAAGCAGATGGTTCTTACCTGAGAGAATTGGCCAAAATAGAACGGCAAGATGTTATTATATTAGACGATTTTGGACTCCAAGCTTTGGATAGCAGTAACCGAATTACCCTTTTAGAGATCATTGAAGACAGGCATAATAACGGTTCTATCATTGTAACCTCACAAATCCCAGTGCAAGGCTGGTATGACATCATTGGAGAAAAAACCATAGCTGATGCAATTTTGGATAGGCTGATACATCAATCTCATCGACTCGAATTACATGGAGAATCTATGAGAAAAAAAAGAGGGATAAACAAAGGATAATATTTAAGTATATTTGAACACTAATTAACAGATGAAAAAGAGTAGTTTTTAATGAAAAATGGGGTGGTCATTTTGCCCCGGAATTGGGTGGTCATTTTGAATTGGAATCAGGTGCTCACTTTAAATTGGAATTGGGTGGTCAATATCACTGGAATTTGCATTAACTGATTTTACACTTGGAAATTTAATATCCGAATTTCCATCAGTAATTATGTTAGTACTTTTATTTGCCGAAGCTTCTTTTAAATCCAGTGCTAATTTTGAAGCATCACTAATTGGTTTATTCAAATCTGTGGTGTTATCAACATTATCTAGTCCTAAATTAGTTTTTGCACCAAGAACTGTAGTTGCATTTGTACCTCCATTTTCAATTGCTACCACACCGGTAACATTAACAGCATTTATTGCCGAGTAAGCAAAAGGAACATAATTGAAGGGTTGTTTACTAATTTCCGTAAATGAAGAACAGTCTCCACTAACATTTATATCAACTACCAAACTCTTATCAAGTGAATTCCATGAAATTTTATCAAATGAAGTGGCGTATCCTGAAGTTTGCGTTCCAGTTCCTATAATCAGGTTAACCATTCCGTAAGAATCCGTTTTAGTTCTAATAACTTCCTGATATTCAATATTTGAAAATTCATCAATAAATTTAAACTGCATGCAAATATCCTTGCTGGCCAATGGCAAATTAGAATTATTCAAATCTGATGTTTTAACTCCATTAGGGTTCAAAATTACAGCTTGATACGTTATTCCATTGGTTTGCGCAAAACTCTTAGCGCACAAAAAAAATATAAAAAGTAAAATTATTTTTTTCATGATTAAATTGATTTATAGTGAAATGAATTCAAAATCCGGTTCGATTAGTGTTAAGTGGTAACTTTTTTTTGACAGTAATAAAGCTATTTAAGTTTTATAAAATTAAAGCCAATACTAAATTCTTATGCCGTTCTTCCTTTTCTTAAATACGTCGTAGACCCAATGAATCCTGATTGAATTAAATAATCAAGATTTTTTGAGGAATTATTACAACACGAAAAAAAGGAATAGCATCTAACATCATTAAATGAGTTAGCTACACCTAAATAATACGAATTAGTAAAGAAATCAAAAGGAGTTAAATTTGATTTTCCAAAAGCGGCGTCACAAGCATATTGGGTAAAATTCTTTTCTATTCTGCGGTAAACTTCTTTAGAAAAAACTTGACATGTTGCGATAAGAGTAATAAATAAAAAGTATTTTTTTATCATAGTTTAATGATTTTAGTGAAATAACTAAAGCTTGGAGTATTTAGTCGAACTAGATATTCGGAGACTGGTAATAAAGGAAGTAGAATAGTCAGAATCATATTGTCTGCTTTTTTCTTTTGTTCAAATACCAAGCGTCCGCTTAAATCAAAAACGTTGATATTTATTTCTTCGGTAATGACTTTTGAAAATTCAAAGCTCACCGTCTGAACAAATGGATTAGGGAATGTTGTTGCGGTGATCACTTCAGTTGGGTTTGAAGCAATGTATTTGCCCCAAAAACTTTGTTGAAATCCCTGCATGACAACATAATTATTACTGGAAGTTCCTGAGATACTTTGTTGACCAATAGTTTGGGTAACTACTATTCCATCTTGTAATTTTTTAGATGTACCCTGTGAAGATAGCATTTGATGATGTAAAACTTGTCCGTGAAAGGTGACGGTAAAAAATATAAGCAAGTACCTCATAAAAATTTATTTTAAACAATATTAAACTAAATTAATGTATTTCATCGATAAAAAATGCCGTTAAACGAAAATACAAGTAATTAGTAAGAACTTTTCAGTTATTAGTAACTCTAAAATCGGAATAAGAAGAAAAGAAAAGCTTGAAATGGGTCCATAAACCCATGCTGTTTTCAACTAAATGGTTTTTAACAATAACCTTTTCTTGATTAGAAATGTGTTATTTTTCAGTTTTTAGTAACTTAATAATTCAGCTTTAAATTAAAAACTGTAATTTTAAACGTATAAAAATTAAACAAAAATGCTTTCAAATTTATTTTTCATAATTACTGGTATTATTGGTTTTATAACCACTTTTTTAATTTTTACAAATTATAAATCCAATAGAATAATGAACCTATACATCATTCTATTAATACTTATAATTTCATTACGTTTCTTCTTATCTGGTTTTACCTATTTTATTTTCGACCCATCTTTTAGAAATACTTATTTTAAATATTCAAACCTATCATTAGTCGTAATTCCTATTTGCTATCTGTATTTTAAAAATTTGTCTGAGAATAGAAAGAAAATCAACTCGAAGGAGCTCTTGCATTTTATCTTTCCTGTATCTTTTTTTCTGTTTATAATTAATCGCAATCATTTCAATTTTGATTCTGAAAGGACAGGAGTTATTTTATATGGACTATTTTTTATTTTTGCAATAGTCTATGTTATTTTATGTTTTCGAATACTAAAGACTAAAATTTGGACCCGAAAAGGTGAAATCAAAGTAATTCAAAAGCAAAATAAATTAATTAACAACTGGACACTATTTTTATTTAGTGCTCTTGTACTCACAATATCCAGACTTTTTATATCAATCATCATAGAAATATATTTCGATGAAAGTATCAAAGGACACAGTTACCAATGGATATCGGCTATGATTTGGTTAACCATTTTATTCAAAATATTAATTTCTCCTGAAATTCTTTATGGATATAATGTGCTACACCAAAAGATCAATGAGAATAAAAACAACAGTTTAGTATTGAATAATATTTGGAAAATGACTCCTGATATTGAATTAAATAATAGCCAACATTTAATTCTTAAAGAAAAAATAGATCAAAACATTATTAACTATATCAAGGAAATTGAAAGCATATCATTGAAATTTGAATTGTTCAGAAATGCAAATTTGACAATAACTGATTTAGCTAACAGCTTACAAATTCCCAAAAGCCATATTTCGTATTTATTTAAATACCACTCGACAATTTCTTTCTCTGAATATAAAAAAGTAATTCGCATACATGATGCCATCAAACACATTGAGTTAAACTACTTAAAAAATAACACTTTAGATTCCTTATCAAAAAAGGTTGGATTTACTTCATACAATCCGTTTTTTACAAGTTTCAAAGAAATTGCAGGTGTATCTCCATTGGAATATTATAAAATGAATAGAACAGAATTTGAGGAATAAAAAAAGGTTCAACTTTATAAGTTGAACCTTTTTTATGATGAAATAATTAAATCTTATTTCTTATAATACTTCTTGTATTTTGGATACGAAATAGCTCCAAATAAAGTTATTCCTCCAAGAGAATACCAGATCCAACTCAATGAATGCGCTTCTCCACTTGCGTACGAATGCAATCCTACCAAGTGAAAATTTACACCATAATAGGTGAATAAAATAGATATAAAAGCAAACATACTCATCAAATTGAAAATCCATTTTCCTCGTAAAGAAGGAACAAATCGAGCATGAATTACAAAAGCATAGACCATAATACTGATCAAGGCCCAAGTTTCTTTTGGATCCCATCCCCAATAACGTCCCCAACTCTCATTGGCCCATTGTCCGCCCAGGAAGTTTCCAATAGTCAACATAATCAACCCTATCGTTAATGCTAACTCATTGATATAAGTGATTTCCTGAATATTCAAATCCATTTTGGCTTTGTTTTTTTCATTGGTAAACAAAATCAGCAACAATGAAACTGCTCCTAAAATAAATCCTAATGCAAACGGGCCATAACTAGCTACAATTACTGCAACGTGAATCATCAACCAATACGAATTTAAAACTGGTTGCAGATTTGCAATCTCCGGATCAATCCAGTTTAGATTTGCTGCCCAAAGAATCATTGCGGTTACAAAAGCTGATGAAGCCACAGTAAGTTTTGATTTTCTGTCGAAAGCCAAACCAAAAAACATGGTAGCCCAAGCAATATATATAATCGATTCATACGCATTACTCCAAGGTGCGTGACCGGAAATATACCAACGGGCAATTAAGCCTACAGTATGCAATGCAAATAATAATCCTATAATAATATGCATTGTATTTACTGTTATAGCTAATACTTTGCGCTCTTTGAAGATTTGCAAAATCGTAAAAAACAACATCAAAATCGCCGCTAAAACATACCAATAAAAAAGTTTATTGAAAACATCATATTTATTATACAGCACTTCTGATGTAATTCTTTCTTCACTTGGTCTCACTTTACTGCCAAAACGTTTTTGGAAACCATTCATACTTTCCAGTAATTCATCGGCAGTTTTATAATCATTAGAAACAGAAGCATTAGCTAACGAACCAAAATACAATGGCAGTACGTTTTTAGTATACGTAGCTTCCATTCCTTTCAATCCCGATTCGTTCAATTCTAAGTAAGAAATCCATTTATTATTTTTATCCTCCGGAATAGGGAAAATTTTCAATATTCGTCCGCTTAACGCAGATTCCATCAAGTTTACTCTTTTATCTGTTTCGATAAAATCCTTTTCAAATTGATTGGGGTTAGCCGATTTAAATGATTCTTCTAAATATTTAGAAAGTTTATAATTCCCTTTAGCATCAAAGAAAGCTACAAAAGGTGCAAATTTAGCTTTCTTATCAACACCGATTATTTTTCTTAAACTGTCGTTACCTCTTCTTAAATAGATAATTGGAATCTCTATCCAATAACTGGCATACTGAGTCATTGATAAGAAAACTTGGTCTGAATTCATATCATTGTATGAATCATCCTGACTTACTTTACGCAACAATTCAGAAGAAAACGTATTGATAGGTTTCATTCTACCACCACCGTCTTGAATTACAAGTCTACCAAATTTTGCAGCATGTACTTCTGGAACTTTATATTTAGTAATCAAAGCATTCAGTTCGTCTTGACTAAATACTTTTTTAGTGTGATTGGCATGTGTTGCAGGTGCAGCTTCGGTATGAGCGTGACCTTCATGCTCTGCGTGATTGTGTTCTTGTTCTTGCGCGAAACTATTGAAACTGAACAACAAAATCAGAATCGTCAAGAGTTTAGATTTCTTCATTTTTACAACTTCTAATTTGCGTTTAATATCCGCAAAACGGGAATATTTAGTAAACATAATCGCCATCATTGCAAAATACAGCATAAAATAACCGCTGTACGTAATTGCAGTTCCCCAGAAATCGTGGTTTACAGATAGAATAGTTCCTTTTTCATCAGGATCGAAACCCGATTGAAAAAAGCGGTATCCATCATAATCCAAAACGTTATTCATAAATATTCTGGCATCAAATGGTTCTTTGTCTTGAACAGTAACTTTACTCTCAAATGAAGAATAACTTTTCTCTGTTCCTGGATATTTCTGCGCAATAAAATCATTCAATTTTATCTTGAATGGCAAAACGTAGGCTTTACTTCCGTAGAAAAAAGTATAATCGATTTTTCCTATTTTCACTGTTTTAGAATCTCCTAATTTACCTTTGGAACCTAAAACTGTAACTGTCTTTTCTTGACCTTCGGCAGAGATTTTTACAGTTAATGCATCTTCATGATTCTTTGCTTTAAAATCATTTTCCGATTCATAATCAACAACACCTTTTACCGCAGGATCAGGAAATACAAATCGCATTTCGCCGATAGAATACAGTGAACGCATCATCAATGGTTGTGCATTATCCTTAGTGACTTTACCCTGTAATTTATCAGCCATTCTCATGAAGTTTCCTTCAAAAGGCGTTTGAATAGTATAGGCACTTCCTGTTGTATTGATATTTATGGCTCCGTCAGTATATTTATTTAGAGCAAATAATACATTATGAATATTTTGAACTTCACCGTCTTTCAAAAAATGCTCGTGACGACCTCCGTCTCCGGCTTCTACAATTTTTAAAAATACAGTCCCATTAGGATTTGGTTTAATGTATTCTTTGGCACCCATGATGAAGTTTTCATATTCTACTTCAAATGGTGTATCAGCAAATTTACCTGAAATACTGAAATCATTGTTAGTCGCTGGAGAAAGCAATACTTGTTTTTCAAAAACCCTGCGTTTCATTTCTCCTTTATATTCCCCATCTGCAAAAACAGTCAGGAACGTTTTATCTGAAAAAACTTGATTTTCAGCAGCGCCTTCGCGAATAGGCATCATCCCTTCATAACTGATGTAACGGGTTACAAATGCACCGGCAATAATGAAGATAAAAGATAAATGGAGTAATAAAGTAGCCCATTTTTCTTTTTTCAATAACTGATAACGCTTGATATTTCCAATGAAATTAATCATGAAAAATACATGTATGGCCTCAAACCACCATGAGTTATAAATTAAAATTTTTGCTGTGTCGGTATTGTATTTGCTTTCGATAAAAGTTCCAGTAGCCATGGAAACCGCATATACAATAAATAAAAAAGCCATTAATCGAGTAGAAAACAAAAAAGAAAATATTTTTTTATCCATTTTTAAGGGATTATGTTTTTATAAAAGTGCCACAAAAGTACTTAAAAATGTTGACTTCTATATTCGCACATTTGTTAATTTAATCCAAAATTAAGTAGCTTCGTTTTTTGGAATAAAAGTATATTTTAATTGGAGTTACAGTTTATTAGCCAATCCAAAATTGAATAAAACTCTTAATATTTTTTTGCTAATTTTGTCAAATGACTAAAGTAATTATTATTGGTTCAGGAAATGTAGCACAACATTTGATTGCAGCATTTCAAAATTCCCAAAAAATGGGAGCTGAAATCGAATTGGTTCAAGTTTTTTCAAGACAAATAGGAAGCGTCTCTCACCTACTCGATTTAAGTCAGATTACAAATGATTTAGATGCTTTAGCTGAAGCTGATTTGTATATTATTGCGGTTTCTGATGATGCCATTGCAAGTATATCTTCACAACTTCCTTTCAAAAATCGCTTGGTGGTTCATACCTCGGGAAGTGTTCCTTTGAATGTTTTGGATGACAATAATCGAAAAGGTGTTTTCTATCCTTTACAGACTTTTACCAAAAACAAGCCGGTTGATTTCAGAACTATTCCAATCTGTTTAGAAAGCGAAAATGCAACCGATTATCAATTATTGGATAAAGTGGCCAAATCAATTTCTGATAAAATATTCGCTATCAACTCCGAACAAAGAAAAGCCTTGCATGTTGCAGCGGTTTTTGTCAATAATTTCACGAATCATTTGTACCAAATAGGTCAGGAAATTTGTCAGGAGCATCAGGTTCCTTTTGAAATTTTAAACCCTTTAATTACAGAAACAGCTCAAAAAATAATGTTACTTTCGCCGTCAGAAGCTCAAACTGGACCGGCTAAACGCAATGATACTGCAACTATCGAAGCACATGAAGTTTTTTTGTCCAATGAAAACCACCTCGCAATTTATAAAACACTAACACAATCTATACAACATAATGGCAAGAAGTTATAAAGAAATAATGAATGATATTACTACGTTTATATTTGACGTAGACGGCGTACTTACTGACAGTTCTGTTTTTGTAACCAATGAAGGAGAAATTCTTCGTACCATGAATATTCGTGATGGTTATGCTATGAAAGCTGCCGTAGAAAGCGGCTATAATGTTTGTATTATTTCGGGAGGAAGTAACGAAGGTGTGCGCGTTAGATTACGTAATCTGGGAATTACAGATATTCATTTAGGGATACCAAACAAAGTAGAAACATTTGATGAATATACCGATGTTTACAATATCAATCCAGAACACGTTTTGTACATGGGCGATGATATTCCTGATTATCACGTGATGAAATTAGTGGGATTACCCGCTTGTCCTCAGGATGCAAGCCCTGAAATCAAAGCTATTTCCAGATATATTTCACACAAAAACGGAGGAAAAGGAGCTGCTCGTGATGTTATCGAACAAGTGATGAAAGCGCAAGGAAAATGGATGGCTCATTTTGATGGGAAACACGATTAATTAGTAATCAGTCGTCAGTTTTTAGTAATCAGTTGCAATGATTATTAAAAAGTAATTTAGTTCTTTTTTTTTCTGAACACTGAATTTTACATAAACCATAAGAACTGACCCCTGAATACTAGATCCTCTAATCTGAATACTGAACACTAAATATGAAGTTCCTTAAACTAATCCGATACCAGAACCTACTGATGCTTGCTTTTATGCAGCTTATTTTCCGGTATGTTTTTTTTAAATTTCAGAATATTCCTTTGGCATTAGCTGATTGGCAATATGGATTATTGGTTTTATCAACCATTTTTATCGCTGCAGGTGGATATGTCATCAATAATATTTTTGATCAAAACACAGATACTATAAACAAACCGAACAACGTAATTGTAGGCAAAACCATTTCTGAAACCAATGCCTATAATCTATACATTGGTCTTACTGTTACTGGTGTAGCTATTGGCTTTTATTTATCAAATGTTATAGTAAAACCAGGCTTTGCGTCTATTTTTATTTTGATTGCCGCGACGCTTTATTTGTATGCTACAAGCCTGAAACAAATGATCATTATTGGTAATGTTATTGTGGCATTGTTGCTTTCTTTTAGTGTGACTATCATTGGGATTTTTGATTTATTTCCAACGATTCATGAAGGAAACCAACAACAATTGGGAGTTGTTTTTTCTATTCTTTTAGACTACGCCCTATTCACTTTCTTTCTTAATTTCATGAGAGAAATTGTTAAAGATCTAGAAGATATTGATGGTGATTATAACCAGGGAATGAACACATTGCCAATTGCAATAGGCAAATCCAGAACTGCAAAAATAGTTTTTGGACTGAGCTTTATTCCTATTCTTTTTATGCTGTATTACATCAATAAATACCTACTTGAGTTAGTGTTTACAACTGTATATTTATTGCTTTTTGTCGTGGGACCATTGTTTTATTTCACCGTAAAAATTTGGACTGCAAAATCCAAAAAAGAGTTTCATGCGCTGAGCTTGCTGTTAAAATGGATTCTGTTATTTGGAATTCTGTCTGTTGTTGTTATAAGTTTAAATATAAAATATAATGCTTAAACATAAATTAAAAAAATACACTTTAATTCTGGCTTCGGGTTCACCGAGACGCCAGCAATTCTTCAAGGATTTAGACTTGGATTTTGAAATTCGATTGAAAGAAATTGAAGAAATTTATCCTCCAGAATTGAAAGCAGAGGAAATCACTAATTATTTAGCTGCATTGAAAGCAAGCGCTTTTGAAGGAGAGTTAAAACCGAATGAAATTCTGGTAACCAGCGATACCATCGTTTGGCATAACAATACGGCTTTGGGTAAACCAAAAAATGAGCAAGATGCCTTTGAAATCTTAAAATCATTATCAAATACAACGCACGAAGTAATCACTTCCGTTTGTTTTAAAACCAATGAAAAAGCGGATGTAATGCACGAAGTTACCAAAGTTACTTTCAATGAATTAAGCGACGAATCGATTCGTTATTATTTAGACAACTACAAACCTTATGATAAAGCCGGAGCCTATGGTATCCAGGAATGGATTGGTTTTATTGGCGTTTCAAAAATTGAAGGTTCCTATGCAAATGTGATGGGAATGCCTACGGATAAAGTATATGAATATTTAAGTAAATTAGCATAATTAAATTATGGATATGGCCTTTTTTCAAGAATACACAAGAGAACTGATTGCAACTGGAATTCTGGGAATTTTGCTGATATTATTTCGTATTCTTTCTACAAAACTGGTTCGAAGCTATGCAAAATCGAATCAAACGCTGGAACACAGAACCAATTTAGTGATTAAATACATTCATTTATTCATCAATATTTTGGTGGTTATTGCCTTAATAATCATTTGGGGAGTTCAGACCAAAGATATTTTTATTGCACTCTCGTCTATCACAACTGTTGTGGGAGTTGCGATGTTTGCTCAATGGTCAATTTTGAGTAACATCACATCTGGTGTTATTTTGTTTTTTTCTTTTCCGTTTAAAATTGGTGACGTAATAAAAATCCATGATAAAGATTTTCCCATTGAAGCAGAGATTGAGGATATTGGAGCTTTTCATGTATATTTAAAAACTATCGATGGAGAAAAAATCATTTACCCTAATAATCTGCTCTTGCAAAAAGGGATTTCGATACTGAAAGACCATTTTGATGATAAAGAATTCATGGATTAATCAGCATTTTATAAAAATATAATTATCAATTCATTCTATTTTGCAAATCGATTGATTAAAAGTGATAATTTTACAACTATTGATGAGAAATATATAATACTTTAATTTCTTTAATTCTTCATATTTGTCAATTAAAAACAGTACGATTCAGGATTGAATGGTAAATGCGTTATTTAAAAAATAAGAAAATATGAATGACATCTTAAAATTTCCGTTTTATGCCAAACTAACCCTGGTTTTATTGGGTTTAATAGCGCTTACTTTTATATTTTATATCGGTCAGGATATTTTGGTTCCCATAATGATGTCGTTTTTATTTGCTATTTTATTGTATCCTATCGTTCAATTTTTTAAATCAAAACTCTATTTTCCACATGTTTTGGCGGTAATGTTGGCAGTAATTTTATTTGTGTTGATTTTCATTGGACTTTTTGTTTTTCTATCATTTCAAATTAGTGATTTTGCAGCTGATTTTGATAAAATTGAAAGAAACATCAACATTCATCTCCGAAATATTCAAGGATTTATCAGAGACAATTTTCATTTAAGTTCTTGGGAACAGAAGCAATATATTGATACTGCCACTGAGGATTCCATGGAAAAAGGAAAAGAGTTGATTGGAACTACTTTAATGTCGTTTACGGATACTTTGGTAAATTTGACATTGATACCTATTTATACTTTTTTAATTCTTTTATACAGAACTCATTTTTTACTGTTTTTATCCAAGTTGTTCAAAAAAGAAAACCATGAACAATTGAAAGATATCTTGACAAACATAAGAGTAGCCATCAACAGTTACATCGTGGGTTTAATCATTGAAATGATTTTAGTCTCAACAATGACAACGCTTGGATTTATGGTTATAGGTGTAAAATACGCTATTTTGCTGGGAATTATCACTGGAATCTTAAATCTGATTCCTTATATAGGAATACTTTTTGCAGGAGTGCTAAGTATTGTAGCTTCGCTAACCGGTTCTCCGGATTTATCCATAATTGTTGGTGTAATTGTGATTACAATAATTGTTCAGTTAATTGATAATAACATTCTAGTTCCTTTGATTGTAAGTTCTAAAGTAGAAATAAATGCGTTTGTATCGATTATTGGAATTATCATAGGTGGTGCAATTGCGGGAGTTTCCGGTATGTTTTTAGCACTTCCGATTCTCGCGGTCCTTAAAGTAATTTTTGATAGAATTGAATTTTTAGAACCTTGGGGATACCTGATGGGAGATCATTTACCAAAAACGTATACCTGGCATAATATTAAATTACCGTTGTTTGATTCTGAATCAACACCAAAGAAAACTATCATCAAAACCGATATTGTAGTTCCTGTATTTACTGAAACAACAACCGAAAAAGAAGCGAATAAAACCAATGAATAGTTTCTAAAATAGTATATTCGACTATTCAAATTCTGAATTTTGTTAATTCGAACTCATACTAAAAGATTTTTTCTTTTGTTTCGTTAACAATGTTTAAAATTATTTTTTTATCATGTTTAAAAAACAAAGACTGGTTCTAATTATTTTGATTTTCTGCTGCTATCAGATTTCTTTTTCTCAAGTAGACAAAAAGGAAAAAGATTCTTCAGGGATGTATAAACAAATCCAGACCTATTCCAAGAAAAATAAATTTACCAAACTTCTTCATAAATTAGTTTTCAGACCTGTTAATGTAAAAACCAAAAAGAAAAAAATAGTTCCGAAAAAATTCAAAGACTTTGAAGGAAAAATTATCAGGAACATCAATATTGTTACTTTAGATCCATTTGGCTATTCCGAAATTGACACTACAAAAAAAGCTAGAAATTGGGCTGAGCGAACCGGAAACAGAATTCACATTAAAACGAACAGACTTGCCATTAAGAATTTATTGCTTATCAAAAAAAACAAGCCTTTAGATTCCTTATTGGTAAAAGAATCTGAACGTTTGATAAGAACACAACGCTATATCAGCCGTGTGGATGTAACTCCGCAATTAATTCAAAACAATAAGGATTCCGTAGATATTTACATTCGGGTTTTAGATTCTTGGAGTATAATTCCAAAAGGTTCCATATCAAGTTCCAGAAGCAGTTTTGAACTGAACGACAGAAATATTCTGGGTTCCGGTCATGAATTTAATAATGAATTCAGAAACAGATTCAGTGATGGTAAAAATGCTTATCGCGTAGCCTACACGATTCCAAATTTCAAAAATACATTCATTAAAACCACTGTAAATTATCGTATAGATTTCGACGATTATTATGGTAAAAGTATCAATATTGAACGCCTATTTTATTCTCCATTTACAAAATGGGCTGGCGGAATCTATTTTGACAAACAGTTTAGAAAAGATACACTTCCTGATAGTAATGCCGCTTTTGCTTACCAAAATTTCAAATACAACTCACAGGATGTATGGTTTGGTCGTGCCTTTAGGATTTTTAAAAGTAATACGGAGAGTGACCGAACTACAAATTTAGTAGTTGCCGGTCGGTTTTTGAATGTAAAATACCTGGAGAGTCCAACAATTGATTACGATCCCAATGATTTTTATTCTGATGAAAAATTTTCGCTTATCGGAATTGGAATCACCTCCCGAAAGTTCGTTCAAGACAGCTACATTTTCAAGAATGGAATTATAGAAGATGTACCCATTGGAAAAATATTTGGAATAACTTCTGGCTATCAACATAAAAACAATCAAGGACGTTACTATCTAGGCGCTCGGGCAGCTTTTGGAAATTTTTACAAATGGGGATTTCTAAGTGCTAATTTTGAGCTGGGTACTTTTTTTGAAAAATCAAACACGAAACAGAATGCTTTTTCTTTTCAAGCTAATTATTTTACTAATTTGATGAGCATTGGGAAATGGAAATTGCGACAATTTGTTAAACCTCAATTAATTATTGGTTCCAATCGCGTAAATGTTATAGGTGACCAACTTAATATTAATGAAAATTACGGAATTCAAGGATTTAATAGTGCTAATTATGGAACCGAAAAAGCAATCCTAACGTTGCAAACTCAAGCCTATGCACCATGGAATCTTTGGGGATTTCGATTAAACCCCTATTTTAACTATTCAATTGCTATGCTGGGAAATCCCGAAAAAGGATTATTGGAAAATAAAGCATATTCCAAAATTGGGATTGGGTTAATAATAAACAATGATTTTTTAGTATTTAGCTCTTTCCAAATTTCACTTTCCTACTATCCGTCCATACCGGGTAATGGTGAAAATATTTTCAAAACCAACTCTTTTGAAACCACTGATTTTGGCTTTCAGGATTTTGAATTAGGTAAGCCACGTACTGTTATTTTCAAATAACAAACGTGAATCCGGCAATCTTAATTTTGGATAAAACCAATTTAAAGGCCTAATTTTAAAAACATTAAAGTAAAAAAAATAATCTAATAGTGTAAATTATATAATTTAATATCATAATTATATAAGACTTCATCTGTTAATATTGCTTACTTTTATAATGTATTAAATTAATAACTAAAACTCTAAAAGAAATGAAAAAAGTCACCTTTTATTTAATGATGATGGTATTATCATTAAGTGTTGTTCCAACTCAAATGTTAGCTGCAGAAAAAAATCCAACTTCGGTTTCAAACAACCCAAAAGAAGTTCCTGCTGAAGTTAAAGTATTGCTTAATCGTCTAGACGAAATAAAAGCAATGGATAAATCTTCTTTGAATTCTTCAGAGAAAAAAGAATTAAGAAAAGAAGTACGTGCCATTAAAGCCGAATTAAAATCTACAGGAAATGGTGTATACTTATCTGTAGGTGCAATTATAATAGTTATCCTTTTATTGATCCTTTTATTGTAAATAAATTTATAACTGTAGAAAAAGGAAACGAGCCTTCGTTTCCTTTTTTTATGAAGTAAAATAACACAATAAAATGTTAAATATATGATATTGGCACAATTGTTGGCTTTATCACAAGAGGAGATAAAATAGTAACTAAAAATTACTATCTATTAATTACTAATTAAAATTTTGAAAAATGAAAACATTAAAATTAATCATCGCAGGAATTATACTTTTTGCATCCGCAAATACGATGCAAGCACAAGTTTCAGTAAATGTAAATATAGGTACTCCACCAGCTTGGGGTCCCGCTGGTTACTCAGCTGTAGATTATTATTATTTACCGGATATTCAAGCTTATTATGATATCAGAGCCACACAGTTTATTTATTTTGGTGGAGGAAAATGGATTCGTTCCAGAAATCTACCTAATCAATACAGAAACTATAACTTGTACAATGGTTACAAAGTAGTCTTAAACGATTATCATGGTTCAAGACCATACAGTAACTTTAATACCCATAAAGTAAAATATTACAAAGGATACAAAGGTAAACCTCAAAAATCTATCGGTTCTAATCGTGGTAATAATAACAAAGTATACCAAAGTAAAGGGAATAAAGGGAATAACGGAAACGGAAATAATGGGAACGGAAACGGGAACAAAGGTGGAAAAGGGAATAATGGAAATGGAAAACATTAATACCGATTTCATATCATTAATAAAGAGAGTCTCAGCAATGAGGCTCTCTTTTTTTTAGCACGTTAATCCTTAATGTTAACTTTTTCGTTTTGGCACAGTTGTTGGTTTTATTCAAAAAGCATCGTAATAACGAGCTATTATAAAAAAATTATTACTAATTAAATATTTGAAAAAATGAGAACATTAAAACTAATCGCCGTAGGAATTATCCTTTTTGCATCAAGTACTATACATGCACAAGTCTCAGTAAGTTTAAACATAGGTACTGCTCCATCTTGGGGACCGGTAGGATATGCAGAAGCAGAATATTATTATTTACCAGATGTAGAAGCTTATTATGACGTAAGAGCCACACAGTTTATTTATTTTGGTGGAGGAAGATGGATACGTTCAAGATACCTACCAAACCAATATAGAAACTATGATTTATATGGTGGATACAAAGTAGTATTAAACGATTATCATGGTTCAAGACCTTACAACCATTTCAAAAGTCATAAAGTAAAATATTACAGAGGATATCATGGAAGAGAACAAAGAAATATAGGGTATAACAATAACCGTAGAGTATATGTAAACCAAAGAGGAAATGATAATCATAGAAGATATGATAATGATGACCGTAGAGAATATAAAAAACATGATAACCGAAATAACGGAAATGGTCATGGAAACGGACATGGAAATGGTCGTGGTAACGGAAACGGACGTGATAGAGATTAATCACAATATTATTTAAAAGAGAGAGGGAGCCTAAATGGGTTTTTCTCTCTTTTTTTATTATTAAAGAAAACCCAAAACATTTCAGAAGAAATTATTTAATTCCTACATTTGAAGTTACTGCAAATTAAATTTTAAAAAATGCAAAAAAAATACGTATCAGCTATTCTAACCTTTCTTTTATGTTGCCAAATAACAATTGCGCAACAACCCCAAAAACCAAATTCTGTTGAAATTTACAATCAAATCCAAAAGCTTAATTTTCTTGGTTCGGTACTTTATATAGCAGCACATCCTGATGATGAAAATACCCGATTAATTTCTTATTTGTCCAATGAGCAAAAAGCCAGAACGGGATATTTGTCATTGACACGCGGTGATGGTGGTCAAAACTTAATAGGGACACAATTGCGGGAATTATTAGGTGTAATAAGAACCCAAGAACTTATCGAAGCTAGAAAAATTGATGGAGGAGAACAATTTTTTTCTCGTGCCAATGATTTTGGATTTTCGAAAAACCCAACAGAAACATTAGCAATTTGGGATAAAGAAAAAGTATTGGCAGACGTTATTTGGGCCATCCGAAAATTTCAACCCGATGTAATTGTCAACAGGTTTGATCATCGATCTCCAGGAACTACACACGGTCATCATACTTCATCGGCAATGTTGAGTGTAGAAAGCTTTGAACTGGCCAACGACCCAACTATTTTTCCGGAACAATTACAATTTGTAAAACCTTGGCAAACCAAACGCCAGTTTTTTAATACTTCGTGGTGGTTTTATGGAACTATCGAAAAATTTAATGCAGCCGATAAAAAGAATTTAATTGCCCTGCAAACTGGAGTTTATTATGCCGGATTAGGAAAATCAAATCAGGAAATAGCAGCATTAAGCCGCAGCCGTCATCAATCGCAAGGTTTTGGAAGCACAGGAGCGCGTGGTGAAGAAACAGAATATTTAGAGTTTATAAATGGAGATGCTTTAAAAGAAAAAAAATCTCTTTTTGAAGGAATTGACACCACTTGGAACCGAGTAAAAGGAGGAAAAGCCATAGGAGAATTATTAACAACTATTGCAGCTGAGTTCAACCACAATAATCCTTCGGCAAGTATTCCAAATTTGGCGAAAGCCTACACTATGATGAAAGCTTTGGATGAAAATCACTGGGCACCATTGAAATCCGCAGCCATAAAAGAAATTATAGCAGCCTGTTCCGGTTTGTATCTTGAAGCCGTAGCCCAAAATCAGGAAGCGACTCCCGGTAGCACTATAAAACTCAAACTTGAAGCCATTAACAGAAGTTCAGCGCCAATACAATTAGTGAGCGTGACCACTTTACCTGAACAAATAAGCACTCCTCAAAACCGCGAATTAAAAAATAATATTCTAAACAACATCAACTTAGATTTAAAGTTACCCGAATCAATTAACTACACACAACCGTATTGGTTAAGAGAAAACGGAACCGTTGGGATGTATGCCGTAAATCAGCAACAAAATATAGGAATTCCGGATATTATTCGGGAAGCAAAAGTGGTATTTAACGTTCAAATCAACGGAATCGAAATCCCATTTGAGCGAACTGTAGTTTATAAATACAATGACGATGTAAAAGGCGAAGTGTATAATTATCTGGACATCGTTCCTGAAGTTACCACTTCAATTCTAGACAAAGTATTGCTTTTTAAAGATACCAAAATCAAGTATGTAGGTGTAAAAATCAAAGCTGGTAAAGATGCCGTAAAGGGAAATCTGCAGCTTGAACTTCCTCAAAACTGGGGTGTTTCTCCAAAATCGATTCCTTTTAACATTCAAAAAAAGGGAACTGAGCAAGTTGTTTATTTTGAAGTAACTGCGCCAAATAAATCTGAAGAAGCTGTGGCCAAAAGCGTGGCGATAATTGACAATAAACGATTTGACAAAGAACAAATCATCATTAATTATGACCACATCACCAAACAGCAAGTTTTAAAATCAGCTGAAGCCAAATGCATCAAAACAGATTTAAAAACGAATGAAGAAAGAATTGCATATATTATGGGTGCTGGTGATGAAGTTCCAAGTAGTCTGACTCAGTTGGGTTACACAGTTACACTGATCAAACCCGAAGAAATAACACCCGAAAAATTAGAAAACTTTGATGTAGTAATGACTGGTGTTCGTGCCTACAATACTGTTACAGCATTAGCAAATAAGCAAACGATACTTTTTGACTTTGTAAAAGGTGGAAAAACAATGCTAGTTCAGTACAATACTGCAGGTGATCTTATAACCGAAAACATTGCACCTTATCCATTAAAACTGTCCCGCGACCGTGTAACCGAAGAAAATGCTGAAGTTCGATTTTTAGCACCAAACCATCCCGTTTTGAATTTCCCAAACAAAATCACTTCTAAAGATTTTCAAGGTTGGAAACAAGAACAAGGGTTGTATTACCCAAGTGAGTACGACAAAGCCTTCACTCCTATTCTATCTTCCAATGATAAAGGAGAAACACCAAAAAATGGTGCGTTGCTAATTGCTCCTTACGGAAAAGGACACTATATTTATACGGGCTTAAGCTTTTTTAGAGAATTACCCGAAGGCGTTACCGGTGCGTATAAATTAATTTCCAATATCATTTCGCTAAAATCATCTGAAACTATTCCTCCACAAAAAATCAAGCCTTAACCCAATCTAAAATGGAAACAAAAAAAATAAAAACCTGGAAGAAGAATTATACCTGGGTACTTGTAGCCAATGCAATATACATCCTGATCTTTTGTCTCATCATGAAATTATACTCTTAAATTATGCAATTATTTGATTGGGTTATACTCATAGTTACTTTATTGTTCATCGTAATTTACGGTGCTTGGAAAACTAAAGGAAGTAAAAATGTTGAAGACTTTATTCTGGGTAGTAATGAAACACCTTGGCACATTGTAGGACTTTCTGTTATGGCAACACAAGCCAGTGCAATTACATTTCTTTCCACTCCAGGACAAGCCTATCATGACGGAATGGGATTTGTGCAATTCTACTTTGGATTACCAATTGCTATGGTGGTAATTTGCGTCACCTTTATCCCTTTATACCACAAATACAAAGTATATACGGCTTATGAATACCTCGAAAAAAGATTTGATTTAAAAACCCGTTCCCTTGCTGCCATTCTTTTCTTGTTCCAAAGAGGTTTAGGAACCGGATTAACCATTTATGCGCCAGCAATTATTTTGTCGGCAATATTAGGTTGGAATCTTACTTACATGAATATTATTATTGGTGTATTGGTTATTATTTATACTTTTTCGGGAGGAACAAAAGCAGTCAATGTAACTCAGAAACAACAAATGTTTGTGATTATGTCGGGAATGCTAATCACCTTTTTTCTGATATTGCATTATTTACCTAATGACATGACATTTACCAGTGCGTTGCATATCGCTGGCGCAAATGACAAAATGAATATTGTCAATTTTTCTTTTGACCCAGAGGAAAAATATACTTTTTGGAGCGGAATCACAGGAGGTTTTTTCCTAGCATTGGCTTATTTTGGAACTGACCAATCGCAGGTAGGGCGTTATCTATCAGGGAAATCAGTTCGAGAAAGTCAAATGGGACTAATCATGAACGGACTTTTAAAAGTACCGATGCAGTTCTTTATTTTATTGACCGGAGTTATGGTTTTTGTTTTTTTCCAATTCAATCCTGTTCCGTTAAATTTTAATCCAAACAACAAAGCCATGATTGAAAAATCGGCTTACAAAGGTGAATACAATGCTTTGGAGAAAAAATTAGGTGACTTATCCGAAGATAAAAAAGTAATTAACCTTTTGTATATTGATCAGCTCAATCAAGATTATGACAATCCCATTCTTAGAAAAGAATTAGTGGCTTTGTCCAATAAAGAAAAAGATTTAAGAGATCGGGCTAAAGAAATAATCCTGAAAGCCGATAGCAACAGTGAAACCAATGATAAAGATTATGTGTTTTTCCATTTTATCCTTAATTATTTACCCAAAGGACTTATTGGTTTGTTGTTGGCCGTTATCATTTCAGCTGCCATGTCTTCTACCGCTTCAGGACTGAATGCATTGGCATCTACAACCGCAATTGATATTTACAAACGGAATGTAAAAGAAGAAAAATCAGAAAGACATTATCTGTATGCTACAAAATTCTTTACCTTATTGTGGGGAGTTATTGCAATACTTTTTGCGTGTATTGGAACGCTGTTTGAAAATTTAATTCAATTGGTAAACATCATTGGATCCATATTTTACGGAACTGTATTGGGAATCTTTCTGGTTGGTTTTTATTTACACAAGGTACAGTCCAAAGCTATTTTTTACAGTGCCGTAGTAAGTCAGATTACTATTTTTATCATTTACTATTACGCTATTTATATTTTCCCAAGCGGAGAAGAAAAACTGGGTTATTTATGGCTTAATTTCATTGGAGCAATGTTAACGATTGTTATTTCGTTGCTGTTACAATGGACTATTTTCAGAAAACAGAAAGCGATTACAGCCTAAATAAAAATAGTAAAACAAATTATTGTTTTAGTTTTTAAAAACTATTAACCGCAAATTCACAGACTTTTATATTGCTAATCTGTGAATCTGCGGTTATTTTTTTAGCTTTTGAATGTTGCTTATGTAACTTCTATAGAGAAAATCTCTCCTACTTTGGAAGAGGAGCAATAACAAACTGGCAAAGCAATGATAATTCTATGAATACTTGATACGCAAACATCTAATAAATTACACAGTCTAAAAGTTCAAAAAAAAATCCCGTCTCGATAATCAAGACGGGATTTTTTTGTAAAACAGTTAGAATAATTAGTTTTTACTCCACTCTGCGATACTATCTTTATTCATTTTTACGTAGTCTTGGTTTTTAGCAATTTCAGCCGCTGCAAGAGATAATTTAGCCGTTTCGATAGCGCCTTTTTTATCTCCAAGTTTAGCTTGAATCAGTGACTTCAATCTGTTGTACCAAAATGGTTTGTCTTTAGACATATCCAACGCTTTGTTTACATAAACCAATGCTTTTGCATTGTCTCCATTCGATTGAAACAAAAATTGAGCAGCAGAAAAATAATCTGCTCCAGTTGGTCCCGCTAATGCTTTCTCGATATTAGCTGTGGCTTTTTGTTGAGTAGGTACTTCAAATTTTACAGCTGCATATGAGTTCTCCCAGTATATTTCTAAAAACGCAAAATTGTTATCTAAACCTCCAATTCCAATAGTGAAAGTTTCCACACTTTTATTCAAAGTTTCTGGTTTAACAGTAGCTCTAAGCGCCACATTCTCTTCTTTCCACTCTTCTGGATTCCCCCAGTTATCAGTAGTTTTATAAAATATTATTTCCCAGCTTTCTATTTTTGGAATAGTGTACAAAGAATATTTTCCTTTTTTCAAGGTTTTACCATCAATAACAACATCGTCGCTAAAAGATACGGTTGTATTTTCATTAGCTCCAGTTCTCCATACTTTTCCAAAAGGAATCAAGTTACCAAAAACAGCTCTTCCTTTTGCGCTTGGTCTTGAATAATTAATCTCAACATCTGTCAAACCTACGGCTTGCATGATTGTCGATTTTGGACTTGACTGAGGTGTTTTCACTTGTGCCTCAATGGTGAAATTTGCTATAATAATGGCAAATACAATGATTATTTTTTTCATGTTTTAAATTTTTATGATTTCCAAATTTACAAATTCAGTGGCTTTCAAATGTTAATTATTCCTTAATTTAGAATCAATATTCTTAACAGCATCAAAACCTAATTCGTTAAAATGATTAATAACAAAATCTGCTTCTGATAAATCTTGCGCCTCAGAGTGAATACTGTTGTAACCTACACACAAAATTCCGGCAGCTTTCGCCGCTTTTATCCCATTCGTGCTGTCTTCAATGACGATACAGCTTTCTTTTGGAGCAATTGATAAACTTGCTGCATGTTCAAAAATAGCAGGATGTGGTTTCGATTTAGGAAAATCTTCTCCGCTTACCACATGCGTAAAATAGTCATGTAACTTAAACCTGCTAAACACGCGTTCAATAGTAACTTTGGATGCCGAAGAAGCCAGAATCAGCTGCATACCATTTTGATGCAATTCTTTAATAAGATTTTCAACACCTTGCAGTAATTCTAAATCAGCTTTACTGTCAAAAGCATCATTAAAGATGTTCCGTTTTCTTTGAATTAAATCCTCTACTTCCTGTTCAATCACAAAAACTTCTTTCAATTTCTGAAACGTATTTCGAGTAGAAAAACCGGTAAATGAAGTATACATTTCCTCTGTAACAGTAATATTTAATTCCTCGAATTGTTTGAAATAAGCATAACGGTGTACGGGTTCAGTGTCGACAATTACACCATCCATGTCAAAAATTACGGTTTGTATCATTTTTTTTAGATTATTAAACTTTTTAGATTTTAAGACTGTTTATTTTTTAGAACTGAATTCTGATCCCTATTTTTTAAGTAAATAGCGAATCACGGTTTCTGCGGCATACAAACCAAATAACCCTGGCATATAACTGTTTGTTCCATAAAATGATTTTTTGAAATTGGATCCATCAGTCATTTTCAAACTCGTTTCGTCCTGAATCTCAGAAGAAAAAACCACTTTCAATTTATCAATTTTCACTTCTTTCAATCGTCTTCTGATGGTTTTAGCAAAGTAACAATTCACGGTATTGGTAATATCCGTCACTTTCACTTTAGAAGCTTCCATTTTCCCGCCAGCGCCCATACTGCTGATGATTTTTACTCTTTTTCGCTTGGCGCCAATAATCAAATTCAACTTTGGAGTCACACTATCAATACAATCCAAAACATAATCAAATTCCTCTGAAACAATCTCGAAAGCACGCTCAGGCGAAAGAAATTCCTGTACGCGAGTCAATTTCAATTCTGGATTGATGTCCATTAATCGATCACCTACAATAGTCACTTTAGGTTGCCCTACTGTCGAATGTAAAGCGGGCAATTGTCGGTTTATATTGGTAATGTCAACTACGTCACCATCAACAATAGTCATGGTTCCCACTCCTGCTCTTGCCAAAAATTCAGCTGCAAAAGAACCAACACCGCCCAATCCTACAACCAATACATTTGCATTTTTCAAATTATCTAAACCTTCTTTTTTGAATAAAAGTTCGGCTCTTTCTGTCCATTCTGCCATTTTCTTTAGTTTATTGTTTATAGTTTGTTGCTCTCAAAAATCTGAAATCAACAATCGTTAATCTACATTCTTAAATCAATTATAGTTCAATATTGAATACTTCCAAAAAATTACTACTCACTAGTTTCTGTATTTCTTTGACAGAAACTCCTTTGTATTTTGCAGCTAATTTATAAACTGCCTCAATTCCCTCTTCAACTGTATCTGTTTCCAAAAAAAATCGATTATCAGGAACGCTTTTAAAAACCGTTTCTAATTCCTTATTTAGCAATAAATATTTTCCAAACGAAATATGAAATCCATTGTCCAGTAATTGTTTAGCAACTTGAGCATTTTTGGAAAACCCATGAATCAAAATTGGAACCGTAATATTCATCTTTTTCTTAATTGCAATCAATTCCTGAAAAGCCGCAACGCAATGTATCACCACTGGTTTTTGATATTGCTGCGCCAAAAGCAAATGCTTTTCGAAAACCAACTGTTGCAATTCCATTGGAATATCGATACGTTTATCCAATCCACATTCGCCTACAGCGAGACAATTTGTCTCTTGCAATTTACTTTCGATTATCGCCAAATCAGCTTCTAGTCGTTCTTCAACGATAAACCATGGATGAATCCCGATGGAATAATACGGAATTGTGGCATCAAATTCCTGTGGATATTGATTCACTAATTCCAACACATTGGGCTGATTGGTCCATTTATGCGTATGCAGATTAAAGAATTCCATTAGTCGTGAAACTTTTTAACCCCAGCTTTTATTTCAATATTCAAATCGTTTTCCAATGGTACTTTTGGACAGGAATATTTATGATTATAAGCGCAATACGGATTGTATGATGTATTGAAATCAATCACAATCGTATCTCCTTTTGGGATTCTTAAATCGATATATTTACCGCCAATGTAGCTTTCCTTGCCTGAAGTCAAATCTGAAAACGGCAGAAATAAATAGTCTTTATATTCTTCTTTTTTGGAAAGTTCAATGTTTTTATAAACATTCAATTTCAAATCCCGACCATCAATTGTAAAAGAAAGTTCCCCATATTTTACATACAATGGTTTCCTGTCCGTTGACGTTTTCATTTCAAAAGGCTTCTCGTTTTCTGTTCTGACAAATGTAGCTGTCACAAAAAACTTCCCGTCAACAGGATAAAAATCAAGTGTTTTGAAAACCGCTAAATCTTCTGCAGTCAAAGGACTTGTCTTTGCATCCGCATATTCTGTATTTAGTTCCTTTTGAAATTTGGCCACAGCCGAAACGTCAAATTGTTCTTGGCCAAAGCCAAAATTCAATTGTACCAAAAGCAATAAAGTAAATAGCGTTCTCATATTTATAATTTTTGACTATCCGTTATTAATAAAAATCGAAATTTTGTTGGTCTTAAAAAAATAAAGTTATTTTCTCTTGAACCATTAAGAAGTTAAGGTTCATTAAGGATAAAAAACTTAATTTCCTTAATCTCTTAATGGTTAAAAAAATAAAATAAAAATTTTTGTCTGCTTAGCGGACAATCATATATAATTTTATGCAAAAATAGTTTAAAAGTTACTAGGACACAAAGACGCATCGGTACAAAGTTTTCTACCTTTGTGAAATTATAACTTTAGATATGCTCAAAACTGCTTTTCAACGCTACATAAATAATTTCAGAGGATTTACAAGAGAAGTTTGGATTCTTACGCTGATTACTTTTATCAATCGTGCCGGTACGATGGTTTTGCCTTTTTTATCCAAATATTTAAAAGAAGATTTAAATTTTTCCTATGCTCAAGTAGGATGGATTATGGTTGCTTTTGGTTTTGGTTCTATGTTAGGATCTTGGCTTGGCGGGAAATTATCCGATAAAATAGGTTTTTACAGAATCATGGTTTTCAGCTTATTCACCAGCGGAATATTGCTGTTTTTAGTACAATACGTACGAACTTTTTGGGGATTGTGTTTTGCAATGTTCTTCATTATGACCGTTGCCGATATGTTTCGTCCTGCTATGTTTGTTTCTCTTGGGACGTATGCAAAACCTGAAAACCGTACCAGAGCATTGACTTTAGTTCGATTAGCAGTTAATTTAGGATTTACTGCAGGACCAGCTTTGGGAGGATTAATCATTATGAATTTAGGCTACAGCGGATTATTCTGGGTAGATGGAAGTTCCTGTATTGTATCTATTTTGATTTTTACATTATTGGTAAAAGAACGCAAAAAACCAGCCGATTTGAATACGGCAGATAGCGAAACCGAAATACCTGCTTCCGTTTTCAAAGACAAGATATTTTGGATTTTTCTCTTTATCTGTTTTATAACGGCAATGCTTTTCTTTCAACTTTTTACCACTTTACCCTTGTATCACAATGAAAAATTTGGGCTGACTGAATTTCAAAGCGGACTTTTATTATCATTAAACGGACTGTTGATTTTCTTTCTGGAAATGCCAATCGTGAGTATCAGCCAAAGAAAAAACATCGATAAACTCAAAATTATTCTTTGGGGTTCGCTGCTAATGTCTATTAGTTTCTATGTTTTAATGATTAATATTTGGGCTGGAATATTAATTGTGAGTATTCTTTTTATCACTTTTGGAGAAATGTTCATCTTTCCTTTCTCCAATTCTTTCGCTTTAAGCCGAGCACCAAAAGGTCACGAAGGTCGCTATATGGCTTTGTTTACAATGAGTTTCAGCTTAGCGCATATTGCGAGTTCCAAAACCGGACTGGAAATCATTGCAGTATTTGGCTACCAAACCAATTGGTTTGTCATGGGAAGTTTAGGAATTCTTTCGGTTGTCGGTTGCATTTGGTTGCAAAAATTAATCCAACAGGAAAACAAATAGTTTCCTATTTACAGGTATGATTTTGATGATTTTATGCTAAAACAAATTTGATTTTGGCATGAAACCTGTTTTTTTAGTTAATTAACTATATTTTTAGTTGCGTAACTAAAAATATAGTTGTAAGTTTGATTCAAATAAAAAAATCATGCAAAAACTGACGAACAAAGAAGAAGAAATCATGCACATTTTATGGAAGCTCAAAAAAGCATTCGTAAAAGAAGTCATGGCAGAAATCACAGAAGAGCAACCCCATTACAACACGCTTTCTACTATTGTGCGCAATCTGGAAGAAAAAGGTTTTGTATCGCACAATGCCTTTGGGAACACGCACCAATACTATCCTATCGTGAGTTTAGAAGACTATAGAAAACGCTTCATGAACACGGCAATCGATAATTATTTTAACAGCTCCTATAAAAACATGGTCTCCCATTTTGCCAAAGAAGAGAAAATTTCTGCGGCCGAATTACGTGAGATTTTGGCAATGATAGAAACTCAAAAAGAAGAAAAATAATCCTTCTTAAAAAAAACAACTCCAGAATAAAATCAAGAATCGTATGGAAGCATTATACATTTACCTTATCAAATCCAGTGGGTTGATCGCACTGTTTTATTTGGCTTATTATTTTATGTTGCGAAAAGAAACCTTTTTCACGAGTAATCGTTGGTTTCTCTTATTGGGTTTATTCACTTCTGCGGTTTTGCCGTTAGTGGTTTATACCAAAATAATAATGGTAGAATCAAGCTCCAAGAATATTGATTGGTCAAGAATTCCTGTAACAAATAGTATCGAAAACGAAACTTTTGAAATCAATTGGTATATAATTTTTGGAATTACATACGCAATTGGAATAATTTTATTTCTGGGAAAATTTGTGTTCGATTTTTATAGTTTAAATACCGTTTTGAAAGGAAAAACCATCCAAAATCAAGCTGATTTTAAATTTATCGATACCACAGAAAACGTTGCTCCATTTTCTTATTTTAATACTATCGTTTACAACTCGTCCTTATACAGCAGCTCCGAATTAGAAAATATTTTGGAACACGAAAAAGTGCATAGCGATCAAAATCATACTGTAGACGTATTGATTTCAAGACTATTTTGTATTCTTTTTTGGTTCAATCCGTTAATTTGGTTGTATAAAAAAGCGATTTTACAAAACCTGGAATTCATTGCCGATAACGAAGCCACGAAAAATATATCCGACAAAAAAGCGTATCAGTTTACACTTTTAAAAATAACAACACACGAGAATTGTGTTGCCATTACCAATCATTTTTATCAATCATTAATCAAAAAACGAATCGTTATGTTAAACAAAAATCAATCAAAAAAATCGAATTCTTGGAAGTATGTATTAATAATTCCCGCTTTAGTGGCATTTGTGATACTTTTCCAAGTAAATGTAATTGCACAGGAGAAAACAGCTGTCCAAGCAACAACAGAAATCATAAAGGCAAATGAAAAATCAGTGGATGTTTACAAAATAAATAAAAATACTACTGATGAGGAATTAAAAGAAAAATCTAGCAATTTAAAAGAAAATTATGCCATAATTGCTACTTTTTCCGGAATCAAAAGAAATTCCAAAAACGAATTGACCGCAATAAAAGTTGATTTGAAAAAGGGAAAAGAAATTGCACAGAAAATGGAAACAAAAGGAACTGAGGCAATAAATGAATTTGGAATTATAGTATCTAAAGACGATAATGGAATGCTTACTGTGAATTTTGGTTCGGATGAAACAATTATTAATCAAGAAAGTATTGTTATTGCTCCAAATGCACCGTCAGTAACTGAAAAAGAAATTTTTATCAACGGCAAAAAAGTAAGTCAAGATGATTTAGATAAAATTGATCCTAAAGAAATTGCGACCATGAATGTCAATAAGAATGATGACAAACAGGAAATCCGAATCATTACTAATAATCATAAGAAAATGATTAACGAGAATGACATTTACATCAACAACGAAAAAGTGTCTCAAAATGAATTAGACCGTTTAGATCAAAGTACAATTGAGAGAATGGATGTTAATAAAGATGGTAAAACTATCCGAATTATAACCAAAAATGGAATCCAATATTCTCAAGAGAAAAATTTACCAGTTCCTCCAACACCTCCAACACCGCCAGTTTTTAATATTAAAACTCCAGCTCCTCCTGCATTTCCAAAAGCGCCAAAAGCACCAAAAGGCGACCCAATTAAAGGAGATAAAAAAGCTTGGAAAGAGTTTGAAAAGAAAATGGAAGACTACGAGGCTAAAATGAAAAAATTGGAGCCTCAAATGGAAGCTTTCGATAAGCAAATGGGAGAATTTGATAAAAAAATGGAACCATTCAATAAAGAAATGGAAGCTTTTGAGAAAAAAATGAAAGTGTACGAACAACAAATGGAAGAATACCATTCTAACTTGGAACGCGAAAGAAAAAAATAATATCCTCATAAAACCAAAAAAGACGGTCCTAATCAAGACCGTCTTTTTTTATATCTTTGTCCAAAACAAAACGGTATGTATAAAATCCTGGCACAAATCAACAAAGTCATTTTACCTAGTTTTACCAAACAGCGGTTGGATTTGGCGAAAGCCAAGAAATGGCAAATGACAATTATTGGTTTTAGGTATTATGTAACCACACGTGCGCTGGATTAATACGTAATCGCAGCAAAAATTTCATTCCCTTTGATTTTCGCCCTTCCATTCAAGAAAGCTAATTCCATAAGGAAATTGCATTGCACGATTTCGCCACCCAATCGTTCTACCAATTCACAAACTGCTTTCGCCGTTCCTCCAGTTGCCAAAACATCGTCGTGAATAAGAATTCGGTCTCCTTTTTGAATCGCATCGGTATGAATTTCTAAAGTATCGGTTCCATATTCCAAATCATACGTTGCCGAAATTGTTTCGTAAGGCAACTTGTTAGGTTTTCTAACCGGAATAAAACCAACATTTAATTCCTGTGCAATCAACATCCCAAAGAAAAATCCACGGCTCTCTACTCCTATTACCTTGTCAATTTTTTTATCTTTTAAGGATGAAACCAATATTTCAAGGCATTTATTCCTTGCTTCAGGCTCAATTAGCAACGGAGTTATGTCTTTAAACAAAATTCCTTCTTTAGGAAATCCCTGAATATCACGTATATAATTCTTTAGTGGCATATTTTTTTATTTTTTTATAAATTTAGACTTGCAAATTACACAATTATGCCTATATTTGCACCCGCATAAAGGCCTTGTGGCGCAACTGAATAGCGCACTTGATTACGGCTCAAGAGGTTACTGGTTTGAATCCAGTCAAGGTCACTAAAAAAATCCTTAAACACACTGTTAATCAGGAGTTTAAGGATTTTTTATTTCTTAATTTGTACGATTTTTGTATTGTGGATTAAAAGTTCCCTTAAAAAGCACCTTTTCAACAAAAATAAATGTTTTGTTTTGGGTTCACATTTTACACTTTTTACACTAAATAAAAACCCCGATAACATTTTACTGTAACAGGGTTTTAATTTAATAATAGTACCATAACTATTTTACATTTTTAATACTTTGCTTCCAGTTCAGCTTGAATGTATCTTATTTCTTCAGGACTTATTCCACTTCCTAAGTTTATCACTGTATTAAATCCGTTTCCGTCTTCTGTACTTAACTCTACGGCTCTTAGTGTAGGCACGACAAACTTTGCAAGTTCTAAAATAGTTTTAATTCTGTCTTTAGGTTCGAGTAAATCAATATCTTTTTGAAGTTTATCAAAATTACTTTCCAACAACAAAGAAAACTTTTCTCTTAATTCTGCTGTGGTTTTGTTTGTCGTTCCTTTGGTTTGCCCGCCAAATTTTTGCTTTGTTGTATTTGCCATTTGTAACTATTTTAAACTACTTTAGATTAAACATATAACAAAAATACGTAATTTAGTTTATATTTGTAACTGCTTACCGCATTGCCTGTGGTTTGACTATTTGAACAAAAAAAGGCGTTCCTTAATTGGTTCGCCTTTTTGTTTTTTTTTAATTCTTAGTAAATTCAATCCTTAATTATTTCTACAATATTCACTTCCCATAACTGGCTTATTCATAATATCGTCATAAGTAAAATAGTATCCTGTATCAGTCTTAACTTGAATTGTAAAACCTGACTTTGATTGGTTTTCGTGAATTAGAACAATTGTACCACATTGCTCATTTTTTTGTTCGTCATCAGAACAAGACAATAGAGTTAAATTTAAAGCTAATAATAATAATAATTTTTTCATTTTGTTTTATTGTTGCATTTGTAAATCAATCATTTTATTAATCTGCTTAATCCTATATTCTTGCACGGCTAAAGAATCTTTTTTATCCAACTTAGAAAGGATTGCTTCAAATTTCTTCATTAACGGATTAATATTCTCATTAACTTTTGAAGTGGATACTTCTTTCATTACTCCTTTTTTTACCCAACCATCTGCTTCATTTAGCAGTCTTATAGCTTCTTGTTTCATAATTTTACTGGAGTCAATTTTAGTTTCAGTTTTTACAATTTCATTAGGTTGATTTTTCTTTTCTGAATCCTTACACGAAAACAAAACAACCGACAATGTTAATAGAGTTAATATTCTTTTCATTTTTCCTATAATTAATTATACAATGTTAACCTATCAGAAGAAACTTTATTTACGGTTTTCCTCATTGTAAGATTTTTTAATATCATTAAAAACAACTCATTTCTTAAGTATCAACATTCCCTCACTATCTCGACTGGTTACAGCACAATAAAAGCATCTACAAAAACCAATAGAATGATTGCATTCTTTACATGGAATCGGCATTATTTTAAAAGCATCCGCAATAGTCATTTGTATCCCATTTGATTTTTTGCAGATGTCACAAGAGTTTGAACCCGCAACAACTGTTACCATAAAAACTAAATTGCTTGTTAAATCAGTTTCTAGTTGGATTCTATTTAACGATGCTTTCGCACATTCTTTTAACAAATAAAAATTATCTTTTCCCTCTTCATGCACAAACAAAGCCATCGAATAATATAGCATCTGTAATTGATTGAAATTACTATGATTTTTATATACTAACTCATTAAAGAATGACCAAATAACATCATTGTCATTATTTTGTATTCCGGATTTTTTAAAAAACTGTTCTTTTCTTTCATTAAAATTATACTCATTTATTCCAAATCTTTGTAAATCGGTCAACCATCTATTCCTAAAACTTATTCTTTTTTGCTCAGTTTCATATTTTAGTTTTTCATCTTCCGTAATAAGTTTTTTCTCTTTGTAATTGTTGAATTTTAAAATATAAATATTTTCTCCACAATTAAAACATTTGGTCTTTCTAAGTGGGAATTTCTTCAATACAGTTTTACAATATGGGCATATTGCTTCAGGTTCAATTTCCCCTTTTGTAATTTTGAAATTATTATTTTCTTGACTCTCTATTTCTTTAACGTTTTCATTTTTCTTACCAAAAAGCCATTTTAAAATTTCCATAGGAATGTTAGTTTTAAATTGAGGGATACATATTCAGTTAGAATTAGTTTTTTTATTTTACCATTCTGATTTAATTAATTTCTTAATCGTAAATAATTCTAATAAATGCGGATTCAATGTTTCAGTCAAATTATATCCAAATGATGATTCTCTAATTGTTCCATTCTTTTTTAATAAAGACTTCTCAATTGTGAATTCCGAAATTGTTTGCATTGCAATACCACCAGAATATAAACCAACTGGCTCTACAAAGAATTTAATATTAAATACAGAAACACGGTATTTTCCTTTTTTAGATTCAACTTTAAATTCTCCAGTCAACTGATTAAGTTTTTTGTCTTCGAAATTAGTTTTTTTAATAAATCCAGTCGAATCGGTGCTGAATTCTAATCGTGGATTATTTTTTAATTCTGAAATGTTTGTAGAATCCTGATATATCAATTTCCATACAATTAACTTGTCTTCAATTACAAAGTTCTTGTTTTGCGCAAATCCTATTGTACTAAAGAATAGTACAGTTATTAATAGCATTTTTCTCATTTGTTGTTTTTTTTCAAATATAACAAATCATAGGCATTTATGCGTTCAACTAAAAATTAAATCTTGTGACTTTTGAAATATGGATATTTCAGAAGAAACTTTTATTATAAATCTTGGGGTTCACATAAGACAATTGCGTGAAAAGAAAAATCTATCTCAACAAGATTTAGCAAATGATTGTAGTATTCCAAAATCTCAAATTGCTAGAATTGAAAGAGCAAAAGTAAATACAACGGTACGAACTTTAGTAAAAATCGCCAACGCTTTACAGATTGAACCCAAAGAGTTATTGAATTTTTCTATAAAACAATAACTATTATTTTTTGCTTTTAATTCGGGATAGATTGTAAATAATAATCTGCTAAATCAAAACCGTTTTCAAAATCGGTTTGCTCAATCAATTCACTAACTGCAATTTTAAAACCTAAAGTGTTTATCTCGGTGGCTTTATTTAACCAGTTGAAATACTCCCCTTTGTCAGGAAACAAAACAATGTTTCTTTTTTTGATAGGTTTCAATAATTCAAACTTTAAATTTTGTTTACTTCCTGTGGCAATCCAAATAAATTCAGGAATAAAAAGGCTCATTATTATTGCGGTCTTTTCGCTTTCGACAATTGCAATAGTCTTATGATAGTCTTCATTAACTCGATGCAACCCAAACAAACATTGCTGTAAATTAAAATCAGGCTCTTTGACTGCATTATGTAGCCAGTTTATATGATTGTAAGGCTTTTTAATTCTTTTGCCTGTATGCCTATCGTATTGCATAATTTTACAAGCGTGAATTTTCTCTTTGTCATCAATTTGCCAAAATGCCGTTGAGTTGCTCCAAAAATGGTTTGTTCCAGTTATAAAATAATCTTGGGTTGCTTTGAAAACCTCATCTTTTGAAAAATGGATTTTTAGAAACTCGGTTAAATTGTCAATTTGTGGCTTTTCAAAATACATATTGTCTAATAATTCCAAACTGTGAAAACTTGGAACAATCTCGGGCGGTGGTTCTTTGGTTGTAATTACATTTACAAAACCTATTTCATCAGTATTAAAATATTTGCTTTCGTTTGCCAAATATGGAATAAGACTATTTTTTAAATACCATTCCGAAATCCAACAATCATTTTTTGTTTGCTCTAGTATTTGTGAGTTTGGTACTATCGAAATAATACCGTTTATATCAGTCAATTTGTGTGCTTTATGTGAAATACTTTTCAATAGCAAAAAAGGAATATTAAAAGCCTTTTTGCCTTTTGGTGGTGCTTTGTGCAAACCGCAATTTGTCGAGCGGTCGCATTTTCCAAAGTCATCAGTTAAATAGTTACCAGTTTCATTGTCCACATACAAAACAAAGGTTCGTTTGTTACAGTTGTGGCAAATATGTTTTTTACTGCTTTTATCGAGGGTGTACTTATATTGTTCCATAAAAATAAATGTTTTGTTTTGGACGCACATTTTACACGTTTTGCACTTTTGATTTTTACAGTAGTGTAAGAAGTGTAAAATATGCACCTCAAAAACAATCTTTTTTTTGCGTTAATTAGTCAAATAAGCCACATTACCCACGTTTATACGATTGACAAATATTTTATAATGATTCAATCGCTGTATAAATTTGGTCTTCCCTACTGGTCTGTAACCGTCTTCAATGCAAAAAGTTTTATATCTTGGGTATAATTCCGAAATCAAAATATATTCAGTAGTGGAGGTCTTATATTCCATTTCAGTAATGAACAATTGAACACTATCACTTTGCTTTTCGTAATCGCTTCGGGCGTTGTCCACGGCTTCGCATTTACTGAAATGTTTTTGCTCCATTACCCTGTCAAGCCCTTGCAAAATCCAGTTGAATACTCCCGATAGTTCGTTTTGAATTATTTTATTTGGTAGTTGTTTATCTTGTTTATCTTCAGGAATAGTAACATCAAAACCAATAATCATAAACCGTCTGAAATAAGCGTTTGTATGCTCCACGTCTTTTGGCAATTCATTACAATTGAATATTAACTTTGCGTATTCCGTCAATATGAAAGGGTCACCATAAGGTAAACGTGCTTCTATTGGTTCGCCACTTGCCATTTGTTTAAAAATATCAGTTTCCAGTTTGCCGTTTATTTCACTTGCATAGTTTACCAGTTTATTGCCTATTTTGGCACGAAAATAACCGTTATCATTAGTAAGACTTTGTAATGAATAGTTGCTTATGTTTTCAGTTCCCAAAAGGGCGTTAAGTATCTCAAAAAATACACTTTTGCCATTTGCTCCAGTTCCGAAAAGGATTAACATTTTTTCAAGTTTTAAAACACTAGGTTTGATAAAAATATAACCGCAATATTCCGCAAATACTCTTTGTTTGTCTTTGTCGGGCAAAACCTCATCCAAATACTTTTGATACATTGGGGAGGTTTTTTCGGGGTCATATTCAAACGGTAATTGGTGGGTAATAAAATCTTTTTGCTCAAAGTTTCTTAAACCTCTTTTTGTTGGCGTTATCTCAAAAGTACCGTTAAGCAAATTGATTAAAATACAATCCTTTATGCCTTTGGGTGTAGGCAAATAAGATTCTGCCATAAATTGTTTAAACAACTCTTCTTTGAACGTGTGAATTTTAGCTTTGAATTTTTCAACTCCCATTTTTAAGGCGACATTACCCAAAAAAGATTGAAAACGCTCTTTGTCTATTTCGCTCCAGTAACTACCATTGTACAAATAAATAAAACCGTTCTTTTTACACAATCCCCATTTATTAGCAATAGCAATTTTAAGAAGTTGCTCAATACAAAGGATTAAATAATGGTCTTTAGTGAGTTTACATTTACTTAATTCCTTACTAACTTTCTGCCATTGCTTAAAAACTTCTTTGTATTCACTACTTTGACTGTCTGTATAAATTGGCGACTCTCCAAATAATTCGTTTTTAAGTTTTGCATACTCTTTTTGTAAATTTTCACTCTCGGGAAATGCTAATATTTGAAAATCTATTATTCCGATACTATTTATAAGTTCCTGTAAAATGTCATCAGTAGAATTTTTAACTATTTCGATACTATCAGTTAATAGATTAACGTCTTTAGTAATTAGGTCTTTTAGTTTATCTTTACCATCTAAAGTATTCAATCCGTGTGTTATAGTGTCTTTGCTATTCATACGGCTTATTTATTTAATGGTGTTATAGAAGTCATTAACTCTGAACGCTTGTAATAGCATTTATTTGCAAACTTATAGACTGTAATACGCCCTTTATTTTGCCAGTGCCACAAGGTCGAAGCGTTAATTTGTAGTAGTTCCAAAACCTGTTCCCGCGTCATCAGGTCATCGTTTTCGGTTTTGGTTTTGGTGTTTTGGTTTTCTTGAAATGCTTTGAGTTTGGTATCAAATACATTTCCGATTAAGTCCGTTAATTGGTCGGTACTTAAATTTTGAAGTAAGATTGAGTTTGTTTCCATAATGCCATATCATTTAATATTGATAGGCAAATATTGATTTATTGGGTTGGTACTGTTTGCAGTACTCGTACCGTTTCAGTACTGTTTTTTGTATTAGGTTTAATCAATAGGTAAACGGTTTATAAAATACGGGTCAATAGCTAAATTGTTAGCTTTGCAATGGTCAATAATTTTAGTCATCATTTCCAATGAATTAAAAACGTTTTTATTACCGTTTACATTGTCGGTTGGGTAATTGTTTATTGTGGCTAAAACCCATTTGTTAAAACTGACATTACCTAATTCGTTTGCTATTTTTGGCGCACTATATCCCTCGTTCATTACAGTCGTCTTTTTAGCATTTACCGTAAAATATTTATTCAATTCGCCTTTTGCAAATAATAATCCTACTTTGAATAAATTTTGAGTTTTATAAACCTCATAATTGCTAACGCTTTCGTGGTCTTGGGTTTGTTGAGGTTGGTTTAATTCTTTTTGTGCTTCATTAATTTTTTCATCTATAAATAAAACTTCGCTATAATATAAATTTCCTCTAAATTTATCATTTGTAAGAAGTAATAAATTTATTGGGAATTTTTCAAAACTTAATGTCGATAACTCATTTTCGCAATACTCAATATATTCCTCATTACCGTTATCTTGTATAAGATATAGTTCGTGTTGCCTTTTATATAAGCGGTCTTGAATTTCTCTTTTTAATAGTTCAATACCATTTGTTAAAACATTAAAAAATTCCTCTAAATCGTAATGTTCTTTTTTTGCTTTTTCGCATTCACGTATAAAATATTTATTCAAAAATTTTCTGTCGTTTTCGTTATAGTAACCTCGTAATATTATTTCTAAGTAATTCATTTTTGTATTCGTGTAAAAAGTGTAAAATATGCACCTAAAATAAAACTTTTATTTTTGTTAAAAGTAGCTAGTTATTCCCATTGCTAAATCCTTATTACTTTTACCCAAATAATTTAAGAACATTACTTCGGTGCTATGTCCTGTTACATTCATTAAATAGGTTGTTGGGATTGTTCCGTAAAAATTAGTAGCAAAAGAACGTCTTCCAATATGTGAGGTTATCAATTCCCACTTTGGAAACATTCCCGATTCTTTACGGTATTGCTTAACATCATCTTTTTTACTTTTCTTTTCTTCTTCATCTTTTTTAAGGTCATTTAATTTACTGCCTTTTATCTTTTCGGTAATTTTGGCAATTCTGCAAACTTGCTTTATATACAAATTATATTTGGGGTCTGAAATTACCTTTGGGAAATTACCGTTTCTTTTCTCCAGTATCTCAATAACTTTCGGGTGTAATGCAACGGTCATAATTTTATCAGTCTTAACTTGAGTAAACTCAATAAACGGCTTTAAAACCCCGTCTTTGTTTTTCTCATAACGTATCATATCTTTTGTAAAACGCATGAAATCGCTAATTCTTTGCCCCGTATAGCAACTAATAATTAACCAGTCTTTAGCATTGTCATAATTATCATTTAACCGTCTTTTATCTATGCTTTCAATCTTTACAAGTTCCTCAAAGGTTAAGTAAATTTTTTCTGTTTTATAGTTCGGGGTTTTAATTGTTTCTAATTGGTGGCTAGTTTTTATCCCGTTATGTTTGGCATGATTGCAAACAGTTTTTAAAGTCCTTAAATCTTTTGAAATTGTGTTTGGGGCGTAATTATGCTTTAAACAATATTTTTCAAAATCTAATCTGAATTTGTCATTTACATCAATTATCTGAATTGCTGTTTTTTTCTCCAGTTCGTACCGTTGCAATAAATGTTTAGAAACATTATACTTTTTTAATGTACCGTTTGTAATTTCATTTTTTTTGCACTCAATAAAATATTCAAAATACTTTAAAAGTCCTTTGGGTAAAGGTTCGGCTTCCTGTGGTGGGTTGTAATAATGATCAATTTCGTTTTGTAGCCAGTCTTTATTTATTGCATAAGGACTGAACGCATTGAAAGAGTTTAAAACGTGGTTTTCAATTTTATTAAGTTCCGTATTAACTTCGGTCTGTTTGTTGGTTAAAATTATATCCCTTGACTTTCTTTTATGGTCTTTGCTCCAGTAGTCTTTTGTAGTTTCAAACTTTGTATTTGCTCCAAAGACAAAATCAGTATCATTGAAACGGTAAAGTAATCTTATTTGCAAATTTGCTTTGTCTTTAGTAGAACGATATAAAAAATTAACTGTTGCCATAGTATTGAAATTTTGAACAATACAAAAATACTCAATTTGTACGATAACCGTACGATTAAATACAATTAGTTGCATTTTAAAACAATCTATTAAATAAATCTATTTTTCGCAAACCCCTGTAATCATAGAATTTATTGGTATGTTTGCAATAATAAAAGTGTAATTAATTTTAAACGATTGCAACGTTTGTGGTTCAGTCAAGGTCACAAATTTAAATAAAAAAATAACGCAATACCCAATAAATAAAGGTGTTGCGTTTTTTTATGCTTTATAAAATCCCTACTATATCAATCAAGCCAAAATGAAATCATATCCATAATTTTATTTTGGAAAAAGATATAAATAGTATGCTAATTAATTTTTAAAGGTAAAACTCCCATCATTGGATTTTAATATTTTTTGACCAATGTACTTCCCTATTTGTTCTCCCTGTAAAACGCCGTTTTCAATAGCATCCCTGTAATGAATTCCTCCATATAATCTGGAAATGGCAGCTTCTTGTGATGCTTGCAAAAAGGATTTGAATTTTCGTTCAGGTAAACCAAATTCAATCTCTGTTTTGTCTGTAAAAGAAAAATTATCACCTAAAATTTGAGTGAGTATTGTAGCGGCGGCAGTTGAGATTACGCTGTGCCCAGAAGTATATTCGGGAAAAGGAGGCGTTTGCAATAATGATCGCCATCGAATATCAATCCATTTATTGATTGCTGTTTCAGGCCTTATTCTATTACTTCTATACTTTTCATCCCAACAAGAAATAAATGCATCAGACAACGTTAAAGCAACCGCTGTATGAATAAAAACAGTTTGTTGTAAAGTGGTTTCCTTTTTTAAACAAGCAATACCGGTAATTCCTATCCAATGTCCTCCGGGAGAAATCTTTTTCAAACCAAATTCAACATGCCCAATCTGCTGTAAAGTAAAAGGGTTACAATCCCAAAAACTGGCAATTGCTTTTTCTTTTTTTGTCAACTGGTTTACAATGGTATAAACCTCAAACATTTGTTTGTAAAAAGAAGACGTCTTGTTAATATCAAAAGCAGCGGGTGCTTTTGGCTTAAATTGCTGTGACGAATCTAGTAAAAAGGTTCTCACTCGATACCATTGTGGCTCCAAAGCCTGCATGTATCCGGGAGCTGTAGGTTGCCAATGACCATCTCCGACTAAGGGAGTGTATTTTTTATAACTGCTGAGCTTACTGAAACCATCAGCTTTTACATACTGCATCATTTGATTGACAGCAATTTGAACCAACTTAGAGGTATTTTCGACCTGAGCTATAGGAATTCCTTTTTTTATGGCCAAATGCGTTAAAGAATCGGCATCGATAGCGAACTTAGAACCCGATGGCAACAATTTTTCCGCCATTTTAAAAACGGTAAATATGGTGGCAAAAGAAGCATTACTTTTGGCAATTAGCGTATCTGAAACTTGCAGTTTTTGATAGTGTCGGAGCGATTTAGAAAAAGAATTTGCAGGTACTTGAAACAATGACGTCACTTCATTTGAAGCAAGAGTAACATAAGCATAATACCTTGCTGCTGCTACCGGTGACGCAACATCATTGACCATCAAATCGGTTACTTTTTTTAAAGAAGAAACATAGTCTTTTGAAGTGAATTGCGCTGAATTTTGGGAATATAATATACTCCCTGTAAAAATGGCAAATAGAACGATATAGATTTTTCTCATAGGGATTTGTATTAATAATTATATACCGCAGGACGCTGGTTATTTACAGAAAAAAGAACTCTTTTTTTACCTTTATAGGGTAAAGAAATAATATCCTTTACGCATCCGTTAACATTCAAACCTGAACTTAACTGTGGATTATAATTGAAATTTCCTTTTCCGTCTCCAGTCAATAAAACACCGTAATTAGCGTCTATCTTGCCTATTTTTATTCTTGTTTTCTCTATATTACCACCCAATAAAATATCTGCTTTACCATCATTATTGTAATCTTCAATTCCAATGGCGTATACAGGAGCATAATTGGCCTGAACAGGCAAAATATGTTTAATAAAGACACCGTTTTTATTTTCGAACCAAACCGTTTCAAACGTACTCGCTTTTAAATGCTTTGCTGACTGCATTTGATCTGGGGATAAAATTTCATTAATAGTCACTTCTGAATACGATTCGTAATTAGGGAATCCTTGTCTCAAACTAACAATTTGGTCAGTCAATTCATCTCTGCTGGCCATAGGATATGATTTTCCCTGAACGTAACAGGAAACAAAAGGATCTATAGAACCATTTTTATCAAAATCTCCATAGCAAAGCGTTACAGGTTCTTTCGCACTAACTTGAATTTGGCTATTTGTTCCCCAATTGGCCGCAACCAAATCAAGATCTCCGTCATTATCTAAATCATCGGCAGCCAATCGGTTCCACCAACCTTCCAAAGAATCAGGAAAATATTTTGAAGTGGCATCTGTAAGTATTCCTTTTTTATTTTCAAAACAACTCACTTTCATCCATTCGCCACAAACAATCAATTCCGGTTGACCATCTTTGTTAATATCCATCCACAAAGCATCAGTAATCATTCCTATTTGTTGCAATGCAGGAGCTAATGTAGCGGTACGATTGGTAAAAATTCCTTTCCCATTATTGATGAGCAACATACTCTCCGGAGTTTCAGGATATTTCCCAGGAATCACACGACTTCCTATAAATAAGTCAAGATTTCCATCTCCATTCACATCGGCAGCTTTAACACAAGAGCCACTTTTGGTTTCTATTGGTAATGCATCCAAACTTTTTTCAAAAACCCCATTGGTATTGATATAAAGTCGGTCTTGTAAGGCGGAGTCATTTTCGTCAAAAGCATATCCGCCACTGACTACATACAAATCCATATCGGCATCATTATCCGCATCAAAAAACAACGCATCAACATCTTCAGAAGCAATGTCCTGTTCGAATGCTTTTTGGACAGAAGGAACAAAATCACCGTTGGCTTGCTGCAGCAAAAGTTGGCCTGCTTGCCCTCTGGAGCCACCAATGAAAATATCTTCCAATCCATCTTTGTTTACATCCGCTTTTGCAATATGTGGTCCGCTGTAAGAAAGCATATTGGTCATTAAAGGTTGTACCTTGAAATCATTCGTTTCTTCTTCTACATGTCGAAACGGAATTGCAGTCGTAGCCGAAGAAAAAACGGTTTTCTTACTAACCTCTGGAACAATTGAAGTAAGGTTCGCTTTTTCATACAGAAGTTTAATCGATTTATTAACTGCAAGATTCTTTTTTATTATCTCCATTTTCCCATCAGGCCAATACACTGCAATCGAATCAATCGTTGCTGAAGGCAAACCAAAATGCATGGGTTGTTGCATGGAACTTTGAAAACCATGAACGGGATAATTTTCCAGAGTAACAGTACCATTAGGAGTAAATACTTTTACTTTAGCTCCCAAAGCATTTTTATTTTGTCCTGGCATTTGCAATTCCAGATTGATATAATTGCCTCCATTCCCCATCTCAACGGCATTATTCTTATAGACAGCCGCAACCTGATTCATTCGGTTGATTACCAAATCAAGATCGCCGTCATTATCCAAATCAGTATAAACAGATCCATGCGAAAAGTTTTCATCTTCGAGTCCCCAATCCATTGAAGAATCCTTAAACTGAAGATTTCCTTTGTTTTCAAAAATATAATTATGAAGCGGTGTCGAAGGAATTCCCTGCAACATTGCGAACATCTTGTCTTCGGTTTCGCCACGCAAATGTTTCAATCGTTCACTAGCGTAGAATTTGACAAAATCGCGATTAATCATGTCTCTTGCATACCCATTGGAAACAAATAAATCTTTGTTACCATCATTATTAAAATCAGCAAATAAAGCAGACCAACTCCAATCCGTATTAGAGATTCCGCTTAACTGTCCAGTTTCGCTAAAGGTATCGTTGCCGTTATTTACCTGCAACATATTGCGCATCAACTGATGGTAAAATCCGTTATTTAAAGTATTATTATAGAGTTCATAATTATCTGGGGCATACAATAATTTTTGTCTTTTGTTATCGGCAGGTAGCATATCAAGCGTATAAATATCAGGCCAGCCATCATTGTTAATATCGGCGATATCGGCACCCATAGAAAAATTAGAAATATGTCCTATTTGCTCTTGCAAATTATCTGTAAAAGTTCCGTCTCCGTTATTGGTATAGAGATAATCTTCTTCGACATAATCATTAGACACATATAAATCTGCCCAACCATCATTATTTAAATCACTCACAATAACTGATAACCCATATCCAAGAGGATTAGAAATAATACCCGCTTGCACGGTAACATCGGTAAAATGGTTGTTATCATTGCGATAAAGACGGTCTCCCGCATCAGGATCTACCATTTTTTTTACAAAAGAAGCATCAAAATTACGAAGTGCTTTGATATTATGATTCAACACAAAAAGATCCAAATCTCCGTCATTATCATAATCAAAAAAAGCCGATTGTGTAGAGTATCCTTCATCGGCAACTCCCATTTCCACCGCTTTATCTTTGAATGTAATTTCGCCCGATGAGGAAGGCCCATTATTGATGAACAACTGGTTTCTTCTTTTTTCGGGTTCAATATCTCCCGAATAACAAACATAAATATCCAGCCAACCATCACCATTTATGTCGACAACACTTACCCCTGTTTTCCATCCTCGACGCCCTTCAGTACCTGATTTTTTTGTGATATCTTCAAAAGTTAGGTTTCCTTTATTGAGATACATTTTATTTGGTTGAAGATTAGACGTAAAATACAAATCTATCAATCCGTCATTATTGAAATCACCGGATGCCACTCCGCCACCATTATAAAAATATTCGTAAGTGATAATATTAAGCTGAGGAGATTCCGGAAGCCGATTATTGAAAGTAATACCCGTTTTTTCAGCAGGCAGCATAGAAAATAATTTTGTCTGTTGCGAAAAAACAGGTAAAAAAACCAATAAACTCAACCCAATAAACAACCAAACTCTTTTCATATTTTTTGTGTATTAAAAATGAATTCCCATGACAGGCATCAATGTCTTCTTAAATTATAAAACTACAAAAACTAAACATAAAAGTTTAAGCCAATTTCACATTCTGTGCAATGAATCTTAAAAAAGTATTTTTTTAATTGCTATTATAAATGTCTTAGAAATTCTCAATTAATTATATACTAAAAGCCACATGCTTAATGTATTTTCGATTGTAAGTATATAAAACATGAATTTTCCCGTCTAAAGTCTGAATGATAGCCGGATAACTAAATTCTCCTTCACTTTGATTTTCAAGATCCAAAAGCTTTTCCCAATGCACTCCGTCATTAGAGTGTTCAACATCCAGAACATTACGGCCATTGAACCAGTCTTTGCCTTGCGGCAATGGATTATTGACCAATAAAAAAGATTTTTTGGATAAAGATATCGCATCAATTCCTGAGTTTGAGTTGACCACATTCAGGCTGTCAGTGTGATTCCATTGTTTGCCTTTATCAGCAGACCAACTACTGATGACTTTATTATGCTTACTTCTAGATAACATTTGAATAGTATTCGCAGAATGAACAAGAAATGTGGGCTGAATGATATCAAATCCTTTTTCATTTTCAACGGCAATCTTCTCCCAGCTATCAGTTGCTTCCGTGTACATTTCTACATGTACGCGCCATTCCTTATTATCGATACTTTCAGTGCTGCTCCCGCACAAAATCACACCCGGAGTTACCTCAATAGGTTTGTTTTTTATGGGACCAAGCATTCCTTGAGGCAAGTATTTAGGAGCGCTCCAAGTAGTTCCATTATCTTTTGATACTGTCATGGCTCCAAACCATTCTCTGGGATTTTTCCCAACTTTGTAAAATAAATACAAACGCTGGCTTTTACTTTTGAACAATACTGGATTCCAACAAGGCAACGTGTCTCCTTGAGTAACTAAGGGTTTAATAAGATTATAAGGTGCAGACCAAGCTTTCCCATTGTAAACTGCTGCATAAATCCCTACATCTTTAGCGCCTTCATATTTACCGCCAAACCATGCTGCCATAAGTTGGTTTGGCTTCAACTCAACCAATGTTGCCGCATGACTACTACTGGTTATGGGTTTGTCAATAATAAAAGTAGAAGTGATGTTACTTGCTTTTGGCTTCTTTGATACCGAAGAGCAAGAAAAACACATTAAAACCAATATAATTCCGAGATGCTTTAGGTTTAAATTCATCGTTTATTATAAATTGCTATTTAGCTTGTTTTTACAGATAATTATTTTTTCTTTAATCCTAACTTATGTCCAGCAATGGCGTAGTATAGTATTATGATATAACACGGTAATAAAATCCAATATCCTTTGGTGGAAGCATTTGCTGTTGCCAATGCATCACTCATTCCTTGGGCAATATAATCTGCTTTATTAGAATCTACCAATTTACCATATAAAGGCGGAATTACTGCTCCTCCAGAAATAGCCATAATCAACAATGCAGAAGCTGTTTTAGTAAATTTGCCTAGTCCTTTTAAAGTGAGAGGCCATATTGCCGGCCATACCAAAGCATTTGAAATACCCAACGCAGCTACAAATAAAACAGAGGTAAATCCGGAAGAAAAAACAATACAAAACGACAATACAATTCCTAAAGCCGCACTTGCTTTTAAGGCAAAAGCTTGGGTTATGTATTTTGGAATTAAAAATACTCCAAGACCATAAGTTGCTACCATTGCCATTAATGTAAATGTGGTGAAAAATTTAGCTTCGGCTACAGGAAAGTTTAGAGCAATACCATACGCTATGATGGTGTCTCCTGCAATAACCTCAACCCCAACATACATAAAAAGAGTTAGTACACCTAACCACAAATGTGGGAATTGAAAAATACTTGTTTTTGTTGTTTCACCTTCTTTTGGTACTTCAATAGGTTCAGCTTCTACGTCTGGTAAAGGTGCTTTTAGAATTAAAAGACCTAAAACAAATAAAACAATTGCCATGATTACATACGGAGCCACTACACTGTCTGCCATAGTATCTAACAATTGTACTTTTTCGGCAGCATCAACAACATCTAATTTTTCTTTAATTTCGTCTATTCCAGATAATAAAAGAGCTCCAAAAATAAGAGATCCTAAAGCGCCGGCTATCTTATTAGCAATTCCCATAATTGCGATACGCTTAGCCGCACTGTCAATAGGTCCTAAAATCGTAATATACGGATTGGATGCCGTTTGCAATAAGGTCATCCCGGTTCCTTGAATAAAAATTCCGGTTAAAAACATCCAATAGGTTCTTGCCTCGGCGGCAGGTATAAAAACTAAAGCTCCTATTCCCATTATAAACAATCCCAAAGACATTCCTTTTTTATAGCCAATTTTTGCTAAAATATAAGATGCTGGCAAGGCCATTACCACAAAAGAGATATAGGATGCTGATGCTACTAAAAGCGATTGAGCTGATGTTAATTCGTTTATGGTTTTCATAAACGGAATTAATGCCCCATTAATCCAAGTTACAAATCCGAAAATAAAAAATAGCCCTCCAATTATCATAATTGGAATTAATGTGGTGTTTTTTTCCTGTGCTACTGATTGGTTACTGCTAGCCATAATACTAATTTTATAATTTAAATTTTAGGTGTTTGATTATTTAGATTTTATTTTTCAGTTCTTTAATGCTTCCATTTTCTAAAAGAAATAGCGTCATTACTACTTGACAGCCAACTTCATATATTAAAAACTGTTTTTTAATGTTTAAACAAAATAGTATGAAGATTTCATATCGCTACTACAGAACATAACTTGATACAATATGCATCTGCATTTTGTAAATGAAGAGCAGATTGATATGAAGAAGAACCTATTTATAGCTGAATATTTTTTTTAAAACAATAGTAATAGACACAAATTAGTGCTATCTAATTTCCAACAGATTAAATAAAAAGAGAGTAATTGTTTATTTTTTTGACAATGAAATAGGAAAAAAAGTTAAAAGGAGAGTTTCCCCTCCTTTTAACAGAATTATTAATCAAAAAATCAATTTATTATTTATCCCACCAGATTTTTGTAATCCAAGTGTCTCCACCCATATTAGAGACTGCTGCATTATAACTAGCAGTATTATTACTTCCTTCAGTAGACGGATAAACTTGTCTTGTAGGAATTTGACCTGAACTAAAGTTTCCAGAGTAATTTACCGGAGTAAGTACAGGGAAATCAGATCTTTTCCAGTTGTTCCAAGCTTCAACCCAGTTACCGGTTAAACCAGTAGTTGCCCATATTTGCTCGTTGATCATTTTCAAAGAAGCAGTAGTTGAAGTTACATTCAAAGGATGTGCAGCAGCATAAAAAACAGCATTTGCATTAGTGATTTGTGTTCCACCAAATTTATTTAAAGTTACCATTGCCCCTACTAATCCATTGTTAAAGTATTGAGCTGCAGTTCCTGATACAGAATATCCTCTTACCGCTGCCTCAGCCATCAATAATTGTACTTGTGCATACGTAAGAATAAAAACTGGTGTCGTTCTATTTCTATACATTGGTGTAGGTCTAGAGTAATTACCGATAGCAGCAACATCACTACCTGATCCAGTTGAACCAGGATAATTAGGCTCTAAACTTACATCTCTAGCGCCTCCTTTAGTATCATACCCATTAGGGAATCCTATTTGAGCAGCTGTACTTGTATTACCACCAGTATATAAATAATTTGCAGCAAGTCCAGCACCTGGAACTTCAGCAACAACAGGCAAACGTAAATCATTGTTAGATTTTAAATAATCAATCAATGTTTTAGACCAACGTACTTCATAAACATCAGCAGAAACTGTGAATGAAGCTCCATTACCATTATCAAAACCATTAGCATCATCAGTAGGAGAAATAGCTTCATCAGCAACTGAAGCAAAAACTCCACCTGCAGCCGCTTTTTCAGCATACTTTTTAGCATTGGCAGCATCAGCAACTGTTAATCTCATTGCCATTTTCAACATCAATGAATAACCAAAAGAACGCCATTTAGCAATATCTCCACCATAGTAAATATCACTTGTTGGTTTATCTTTAGAAGCATCTAAAGTTAATATTGCAGCATCTAAATCAGCTAACATTTGAGGATATAAATCTTGTTGTTTGTCGTATTTAGGTTGAGAAATACTTTGATCCAACATTAAAGCCTCAGAATAAGGAACATCACCATATACATCTGAAATATAAGAAATAGACATGATTTTTACAATTGTTCCAATAGCAGCTAAATTTGGCATGTTTTTTTGATTTGCCAATTTAGACATTTGATTCGCTGTTGAAGCAGCTGTGTAAACACCATTCCAAATTCTTTGAACATAATCATAAGTACCACCAGTAGTAACATATTTATCTCCACCATCATAATAATTAGCTCCTCCAGTTGAAGGCGATGCTAAAAGTTGTACCCACATACTTTGAAATAAGATTGGGCCTTCGTAACCTACAGTTCTTTGTCCATAATCATAAAGAGCTCTTGGTAAAAGTAAATTTGGATCAAATATTTCAGATCCCGCTTTAGTTGGATCGGTATTAATTTCTTCGAAATCACTATCGCATGAAATTAGCAGACCACTAACAACAACGAACAATATTTTAATATATTTAGTCATAATTATTTTATTTTAAAGTTAACATTTAGACCAAAAGACCTTGTTGAAGGTAAACTAGTCCCTTCAATTCCATAATATTTCACATTAGAACCAAAACTACTTTCTGGATCAATATTATCCGCTTTACGCATTAGGATAGCAAGATTTCTAGCTACAAATGAAATGTCAATTCCTTCTAAGAATGAGATTTTACCCATTACGCTTTTAGGGAAAGAATATCCAAATGATAATTGTCTAAGTTTGATAAAATCTCCGCTAACAACACTTGTACTTGTAATGTTACGAGCTTCTGCTTGATAATAATTTTCAGCTGTAGCAGTAATTCCACTATTTGTAACACCTGTTTCTCTCCCTACTAATGTAGCTTGATTCAATCCTCTTAGACGAGAATAGTATTCCGTAGCAGAAATTACTTTATTTCCATAATTAAAGTCAACTAAGAACGCAAGATTAAAGTTTTTGTATTTGAATTCATTGTTCCATCCACCATAAAAAGTTGGTAAAACAGAACCGAAGTTTTTAAACTCTCCTCTTACCGGTAAACCAGCAGCATCAACTTGAATACTTCCATCTGTATTATACGCATAATCATATGCTCTAATTTGTGGACCAGCTTCACCTACTACATAAGCAGTAACAGCATTTCCTAAAGTTCCACGGTTACTTCCTAAAACAATTGGAGTTTCATCTGCATTGGTAGCCAATACTTTGTTTTTAAAATTTGTTGTATTTAAACTAGTTGTCCAAGTAAAATTATCCGTTTTAACAGGAATACCTGTTACAGCAATTTCTAAACCTTTATTTTGGATAGAAGCACTTGCAACTACACCTGTAGCAAATCCAGTTGATCTACTATACTCCGCATTTAAAATCTCATCATGTGATGTTTTCTCATAGTATGATAAATCAAATGTCAATCTGCTTTTGAAAAATCTAAGATCTAAACCTAATTCAACCTCGTCTACCGTAAATGGTTTTAAAAGAGTTGGAAGCGTTGAAGGAATTGAACCTGTAGCATAACTTACACCATTACTTACTAATGAATTTCCTGAATTGAAATATAAAGAGTTTGTATAAGGAGTAGCCTCACCACTTGTTACAGCATAAGACAATCTTACTTTAGCAAAATCTAACGCATCGATATGTAATAAATCATTGAAAACAAACGCTCCAGAAACTGAAGGTGTAAATACTGCATTATCAGAAGAAGCTGCAGAAGACAATGAAGAATAAACATCGTAACGACCTGTTGTAGATAATGTTAAGTATTTTTTATATCCAAAATCAAAAGAGTAAAATGCAGAGTGGCTTTCACTTCCTGTATAATTATACTCTCTATTGATATTAACTACATTGTTTGGAGTATATAAATAAGGTAAAACGAATGGACCACCACCTATTTTAATTCTTTCATATTTATTTTGTCTAATGTTACCACCCGCTAATGCATCTACTGAGAAATCAGTGCCAATTTTAAATTTAGCTCCAAAAAGTCCATCAAGATTTAACTCAGAACGAGTTGATTGTCCTTTACTGTCTAAGCTTCCACGTTTATTAGTAGTATAATCTAATCCCCAAGGATTAACACTAAATTCTGTATCATTAGAAACATCATTTCCTAATCTTACCATTGCATAGATATCATCTGTAAAGCTATATTTAGTTGATAATACTGAAATAGTTCTTTTTCTTGTAGGATCTTCAACGCCTTGATTTACTATAAAATAAGGATTTGTAACATAATTATCATCACTGAAAACAACTTCAGCACCAGTTATAGGATCATAACCAGGAGCAAAAATATTATGGTCTACATTGGGAGCCAATAATAAAAAGTTATTTGGGTTTTTAGGACCATCACTTAAAAAAGGTCTGTTATTTGATCTTTCATCTGTGTAATTTACAGAAGCAGCCACATTTAATTTATCAGTAATATTTTGATCTGCGCTCAAATTTATCGTAGTACGTTTAAGACCGCTATTTGGCACAATAGATTTAGAATCTAAATTAGAGAATGACAAACGAAATGCTCCATCTCCAAGACCTTTAGATACAGAAACAGTATTGGTAAGGTTAGTTCCTGTTTTATAAAAATCAATGTAACTTTCTTTAGCTTTACTGTATGAATATTGTTGACCGTCAAAGCCAATTACTGAGCTACCGTCTAATTTTCCTCCCCAAGAATTTCTGTTTGTTGCTAATGCAGCACCAGTAGTTAAAGGTTTTGAACCACCTGTACCTTGACCATATTGATCTTGAAAATCAGTAAAATCAACTGGTGCGTCAGCCATGAAATTAGAATTAAAAGTAATAGCGTAATCACCACCTTTTTTACCTTTTTTAGTAGTAATAATAATAACACCATTTACAGCTCTGGCTCCATAAAGAGCAGATGCTGACTGACCTTTAAGTACTGTCATTTTCTCAATATCGTCCGGATTGATATTACCGATACCATCACCTTGATCCGCTCCACCCCATTCTCCAGCAGAACCTCTCTGTGTATTATCAATTGGAATACCGTCAATAACAAATAATGGAGAACCTCCACTAGTAATACCTGATATACCTCTCAAAAGCACTTTTGAAGTTCCACCAGCACCACTATTAGTTCCTCTTACTACAAGACCCGAAACACGACCTGCTAAACCATTAGCTACGTTCGTTTCTCTAGCTTTGTCTAAGTTATCCCCACCTACAGTAGTTACGGCATAACCTAATTTTCTTTGATCTTTAGAAATCCCCAAAGCTGTTACTACAACTTCTCCTAACTGATTTGCATTTTCTGTCAAAGAAACATTTAAAGTAGTTGCCCCAGTAAAAGCAATTTCTTTTTCAGCATAACCTACAAAAGAAAATACTAAAATCGCTGATCGACTTGGAACATTGATACTGTACTTCCCTTCAAAATCAGTTGAAACTCCATTTGTTGTCCCCTTAACAACAACGTTTACCCCTGGTAATGACATACCAGTACTTCCATCGGTAATTTTTCCTGATACTGTGGTTTGTGCCTTAGCTAATTGAAAGCTGAATAAGCAAAACACAAACAGTAACTTAAATACTTTTTGAATCATAATTTGGTTTTTGTGTTAATAATTTATTTTTTAATTGGTTAACCTAACGTTAATAATTTCTTAAATTTAAAACTATGCCGCATTACCCGAAAATTATTTCGACCAATAACAAATTTGAATAGGTGTTTGTCAATTTTATCTTTTTTTTGACAATTATTGCTTTTTTTTAATACGTAATTACCAATGAATTATACAAATTAGCAACTATTTAATAAGCTTCCATTCTTGTATAAAAAAAGAAAAACATCAATCTTAAATTTAAGATTAATGTTTTTCTGTTATTACTGAAATGTGATAAAAAAAATTAACAATTTCTTTTATAAAATACATTCAATTAGTCCAAAACCTTGAAATTTGTCTTAAGTAAATCAACCGAATTACCTCCAACCATTACTTCAAAATCTCCTGGCTCTACCACTCTTTTCATTTCTCGGTTCCAAATAGCCAATTCATCAGGTGTTAATGTAAACGTTACATTTTTGGTTTCGCCTTTCTTAATGAATATTCTTTTAAAACCTTTTAAAGTTTTCAATGGTGTCGTTACACTACTATAAACATCATTGATATACAATTGCACCACTTCATCACCGTCATAATTTCCTGTATTTTTAACATCTACACTAACTTTTAATTCACCGTCAGCCTTAATTGCTGCAGTACTTAAGGCTAGATTTGAATATTCAAATGTGGTATAACTCAATCCATACCCAAAAGTGTACAATGGATTTTCACTTTCAGTTACATATCTATGAATGGCAGAAGGTTTTTGGTTGTAATAAATAGGCAACTGCCCAACCGATTTAGGAAAGGTAATTGGAAGTTTTCCCCCTGGATTGTAATCCCCAAATAGAACATCGGCAACTGCTTTTCCTCCTGCTTCTCCCGGAAACCAAGCTTCAACAACGGCAGGAATATTTTCATTGATCCAATTTACAGAAAGCGGACAACCGTTTAACAACACACAAACTACTGGAGTGCCGGTTTTCTGAATGGCTTCTATCAATTCTTGTTGCATACCATGTAAATCTAAAGTAGCCACATCTCTGTTTTCTTCAACCAATTCATTCGATTCTCCTAAAACTACAATAGCAACATCAGCTTTTTTAGCAATATCAATCGCTGGTTGAAAATTTACTTTTTCTAAGTTCCAACGCAAGTGTGCTCTGGCTCCCCAACCTCCTTCCCACATTTCTATGCGAACTTTATATTTTTTACCTGCTTCAATATTTTTTGGAGTAGTAACCATATTAGTAGCACCTTTTGTCCAATTATCAATAACCAACTGATCGTCAATCCACATTCTGATTCCATCATCAGAACTTAAACCGAACCAACCATCAAATGCCTTTTCTGATTTTATATAACCAGTCCAACGAATAGAGAAATCATCATCACTGACTCCATCACCCGGTGACCATGGCCAATCGAATTCTAATTGACTGTCAATACGCGTCAATACTGGATTTCCTTCTACATTTCTATTGTTAAAATATTCTCCTTTTAATCCGTTTTGTGCTTCATCTGGTGTGAACAAAAATTTTGATGGAATAACCTGTCCTTTCACTATAAGAGAAACGCCTTCTTCATAAAGCACATTTGTTTTTGTACCGACAACTTGTTTAATTCCTTCCAAAACTGTCGTTCCAACTTTATTTTTCACAGAATATCCACCTAATCTTGACGCATCAGCATTTGGACCAATAACCGCAATGGTTTCAACATCTTTCTTTAAAGGCAAAATATTGTTTTCATTTTTCAATAAAACAATAGATTTATGTCCTGCTTCTAATGCTAAATCCTGATTTTCTTTGGTATGAAAACGCTCTTTAATCAAATTCTTATCGGTGTATGGATTTTCAAATAAACCCAATAAAAATTTAAGTCTCAAAACTCCGCCCGCAGCACGGTCTATTTGTTCCATTGTCAATTTTTTCTCATTCACCAATTCAATGATAGTTTGTTGCCAAAACTCATTTGTAAAATCATAAAATTGCATATCAACGCCGGCAGCAATAGCTTGTCTGATACTTTCTTTTGGAGAATCGGTAACGTAATGTGTCGTTTGAAGGTATTTAATAGCACCCAAATCCGAAACTACAATTCCTTTGAAACCCCATTCTTTTCTAAGTACATCAGTCAATAACCAATGGTTGGCAGCGCAAGGAATTCCATCTAATTCTGAATACGCACACATTGTTCCTAATGCGCCTCCTTTTCTAAATGCTTTTTCAAATGAAGGTAAAAAATCTTCACGCGCTGAACGCTCTCCCACCAATACCGGTGATGAGTTTCCTCCTGCTTGCGGAATACCGTGAACGGCGAAATGTTTTGGTTCCGCAATAATAGAACGATCTGAAGTTAAATCATCCCCTTGCATTCCTTTAATCATCGATAAACCTAGTTCTCCCGTTAAATAAACGTCTTCGCCAAAGGTTTCAGCAACTCTTCCCCAGCGTGGTTCGCGGCCTACATCAAGATTGGGTCCTAAACCAAAATGAACACCGTGAGCTCTGGCTTCGGTTCCAATTACTTTACCTACTTTATCCATAAGATTCGTATCCCAAGTCGCACCTAAACCAATACTCATTGGGAAAGCCGTACTTTCGTCATCTAAATAACCATGAAGCATTTCGCACATGATAAGTGCTGGAATTCCCCATTTGTTCTTTTTTATAACTTCACTTTGAAGGTCATTAATCATTTTTGCCGAACGCGGATAAATGTCATGAATAGCGCCTATTCCAAGATTTCCAATTTTAACATCCGATTTCGTTTTAGAAAAATTTTCTTTTTCCTTAAAGTACTCGCCTTTGTACATATCCATTTGGCGTACTTTTTCCTCCAGACTCATTCTGCTCAACAAGTCAGTTAGTCTGTCTTCGACGGGTAATTTAGGGTTTTGATACGGATATTTTTTTTGCGCAAAGCCTTGGCTAAAAAAACCAAGAAACAGTACTAAAACAAGGGTTATTTTTTTCATTCTTAGGTGGTATTTTTGGTAGTGTATTAATTAATTTTGAATCACTTTTAATGTTGTTCCGTTCACAAAATCATCATGAGAAATAAAATAACTATTAAGTGCTTTTCCGTCTAATTGTATTTGCTTGATTTTACCGTCATTGTTGACTTCGCGTTCAATTACAATACTTTTCTTTTTATAGTATTTTGGGTCTAATTGAATGGTTACTTTATCAAACATTGGTGTGGTAATGGTATAAATTGGGTCTCCGGGAGCAATAGGATATATTCCCATCATAGAATACACCAACCAAGCAGACATGGTTCCGGTGTCATCATTTCCTGGTAATCCATTTGGCTTATTTTGAAAATAGGTTCCCACTAATTTTTTAACCAATTCCTGACTTTTCCATTCGTCTCCTTTTATGTAATTAAACAAATAAGGATACGCAATATCCGGCTCGTTTGCCATATCAAATTGCTTGATATCAAATACTTTTTGTAATTGGTTTGAAAACGCTTTATCGCCACCCATGAGTTTTATAAGTCCTTTAATATCGTGAGGCGCCATAAAAGCATATTGCCAAGCATTGCCTTCGATAAAACCAACATTTTCTTCAAAGTTAGCTCCCGAAACCGGGTTGAATGGTTCGTACCATTTTCCATTAGCTAATCTCGGGCGAAGTAATTTTAAATCTTTATCAAATAATTTTCGATAGGATAACGAACGGTTTTTAAAACGCAAATAATCTTCTTTTTTGCCTAAAGCTTTCGCCAAAAGTGAAATAGAATAATCTGATGCGTTGTACTCTTGCGTTGTAGAAACTGGTCCTCGATCATTGGTTGTCAAAAACCCTTTTTCGATATAATCTTTTAATCCCGGACGCAACGGATTATTTTCGATTTGGTCCGCACCTTTCAGCATGGCTTTATAGGCTTTTTGGACATCAAAATCCTGAATTCCTTTTAAATACGTATCCGCAATAACAATGCTGGCGGGATCACCAACCATTGTGAATGTTTCAGTAGAATTTAATTCCCACTTGGGTAACCAGCCGTTTTCATCATACATTTCCAACATGCTTTTAACCATATTAGATTGTTGCTGCGGATAAGCCAATGACATTAACTGATGTAAATTTCTGTACGTATCCCAAAGCGAAAATACCGTATATCGGGTTCCTGCTGTTGTTCCTATTTTCCCTGTTTTTATTTCAGGATAATCTCCGTTGAAGTCATTTAAGGTGTTCGGATGAATTAAAGTATGATACAAGGCTGTGTAAAAAATAGTCTTCTCTTCTTTGGAACCGCCTTCGACCAAAATTTTAGAAAGTGCTTCGTTCCATTCGTTATAAGTCTCTTTATAAACTGCATCAAAGGTTTTGCTTCCAGTTTCTTTTTCTAAATTTTCACGGGCATTTGCGATACTTACATAAGAAACTCCAACTTTCACTTCAACCGTTTCTTCTTTATCGAAATCATAGGAAAAATAAGTTCCAATGCTGTCACCAACAACCATTTTGGTGGAATTATCCATCATTCTGGTTTTGCCGTTATATGTCATCCATTGGGCTTCGACTCCTTCATATTTTGATGGTTTTTTCCAAACTCCAAACTTCGCTGCCGGCTTTGAAAATTTGGCAACAAAATATACCGGATAAGCCGCTTCCGGGCTATTGTAACAAAACGAACCTACGGAACGCATTCCTTCAATTTCGGTTGAAGACACAATTTTTACCATAGCGCCTTCTTCATTGGTTAAACCTAAACCAAGATTTAATAAAACATTAGATTGTCCTTTTGGAAAAGTAAATTTACTAACTCCTACTCTTTTGGATGCCGTAAATGCTGCTTTTACATTATACTTATCAATATTTACGCTATAATACGCCGTTTTTGCCACTTCATGAGAATAAGTGGAACCATACTTTAAATGATTGGTTTCAACAGCTCCCGTGGTTGGCATCAATAAAATAACGCCTAATTCCGGACAACCCACGCCACTTAAATTGACTTGACTAAATCCTGTTAGAAATTTATTTTCATTTACGTATGGATTCGATAACCAACGGCTGTCTTTTTCTAATGGTAAATTTTGAGGTCCCGCTACATTAAACGGACTAATACTTGCCATTCCTCTTGGTGCAATGGGACCTGGATAGGCAGCGCCATAATTTGAAGTTCCAATAAACGGATTTACAAAATCTGCTGGTTGTTGCGCAAACAGCATTCCTGCGCTACTAAACAGCATCAAAGAAAAAAGCGTCGCTCGCATTGTTATCCTGTTATTTAAAAACATACTTTTTAATTTTTCTATCTGTTAATCGCTTCAACTTTTAATGTCCAAGCTTCTTTTGACGGCAAATTATTTCTTAATTGTTCTGGAATTATAACTTTAAAACCGTTATCCACTTTGGTCCATTTCAATGATGTACCAGAACCTAACATAGTGATTTTTGTTCCTTTTTTTGGACTGATAGATTGTACAACAACTTCAGAAGGAATTTTATTTTCTCCTTTTTTAGCCAAATAAAACAAGAAAACATTTCCCGCTTTATTTTGAGTCATACAGATATTATCCTCTTTGTAAGGTGCTATTGGTTTTGTATTGTAAATAGCAGTGCTATTTACTTTCATCCAAGCACCATATTCTGCCAGTAAATCATAAGCGCCTTGTTGCCATTCTCCATCAGGTCCCGGAGCGACATTCAGCAATAAGTTTCCGCCTTTGGCAACAACATCTACAAGCATGTGAATTCCTTGTCTGCCGGTCATGTAATTAGCATCCGGAGTGTAAGACCACCCGCCACCAGAGGTAATACAAGATTCCCAAGGATAAGGCAATGTTTTTTCAGGAACACGATTTTCCGGAGTTAAATAGTTTTGATTTTTTCCATGAACAGCTCTGTCCACCACAATTAATCCCGGTTGTTTTTGACGTGCTTCTACAACCAAATCATCCATTTTAATGTCTTGGTCAACAACTCTGTGCTTAATAAATCCATTCCCTGATTCATTCTCAGCAAACTTCTCATTGTACCCTTTTTTTACATCACTTTGAGCTGTTTTTGCAACCCAACCACCATCTAACCATAAGATATCTACTTTTCCATAATCCGTAAGCAATTCTAAGATTTGGTTGTGAGTAAAGTTTACATACTTTTTCCATTTTTCAGGATAAGCAATAGGATCGTAGTTTACATTTCTGTCAAAAGGCGGAAAATAAGGATTCCAATAATTCTCATTATGCCAATCTGGTTTAGAAAAATAAGCGCCTATCCATAGTTTTTCATTTCTAAAAGCGTTGAAAACTTCTTTAGCAATATTTGCTCTTGGATTGCTGCTAAAAGCACATTCTTCATCTGTCACTTTATAATCAGAATATTTAGTATCAAACATAGAAAATCCATCATGGTGTTTTGTGGTGAATACCATGTATTTCATTCCAGCATTTTTAGCCGCTTTCGCCCATTTCTCCGGGTTGAATTTTACTGGATTGAATGTTTTTTTCAATCCTTCGTAATCCTTTACATACTGATTATAATTAGTTGGATCACTTCCCTGTCTTCGTTCACACCAACCATAATCTTCAGGGCATATTGACCAAGATTCAACAATTCCCCATTGACTATACGTTCCCCAGTGCATTAGCAAACCAAACTTTTTACCTTGCCATTCATCTATTTTTTTTAATACTAACGGGTCTGTTTCCGGCACATAACGTTCATCCTCATAAATGGCTTGTGAAAACATTTGAACCGAAAATAATAGTGCGATTATGAATATTCCTTTTTTCATTTTAATTGATTTATAATTTTTAATATGCTTGTATTTTCTATGCTAATACCTAATTTTTTAATTCATTACTTAAAGAATAAGGAACGTTTTCAGGTTTGCTTCCCCAATCTTTGTTTGGAGTATCTCCCAAATTAAACTCTAATTTTCCTCCTTTTTGAATGTCATCAAAATTTAAAAAACTATTGGAATATCCTTTTCCGTTTAAGCTTGCGGATTGAATGTAAAAGTTACTTTTCGAATTGTTTTTGGCACCAATTTCAAACGTATTCCCGTTTTCTAAATGAATAGTGGCTTTTTTAAATAACGGGCTTCCTATCACATATTGATTTACTCCTGGCGTAACAGGGTAAAAACCTAACGAACTAAACACATACCAAGCCGATGTTTGTCCGTTATCCTCATCTCCACAATACCCGTCTGGAGTAGCAGCATATAATTTAGTCAGTACTTCGCGTATTCTTGATTGTGCTTTATACGGTTGATTGGCATAATTGTACAAATAAATCATGTGCTGAATTGGTTGATTTCCATGTGCATAATTCCCCATGTTTGCCACTTGCATTTCTCTAATTTCATGAATGGTTTGACCGTAATAAGAATTGTCAAAAGTTGGTGGCATTTGAAATACTTCATCTAATTTTGAAGCAAATTTCTCTTTCCCACCCATCAAATCCATTAACCCTTGAATATCATGAAATACTGACCATGTGTAATGCAAACTGTTGCCTTCGGTAAATGCATCACCCCATTTCAAAGGATTAAAAGGACTTTGAAAATCACCTTCTTTATTTTTTCCTCTCATCAAATTTGTTGATGTATCAAATACGTTTTTATAGTTTAACGACTTCTTGAGATAAGTATCAGCGATGGTTGTTTTTCCTAGTTTCTGGGCCATTTTAGCAATGGTGAAATCAGCATACGCATACTCTAAAGTTCGCGCTACATTTTCATTAACCCCAACATTATAAGGAACATAACCTAAACTATTGTAATAACTTAAACCAGCTCTACCTACAGAACTTACAGGTCTTCCCTCTTCAATAGTAGCGTTTTTCAACATGGCTTCCAATAACAATTCAGCATCTTTATTTTTAGAACCTTTCAAAAAAGCATCTGCAATTATGGGAGCCGAATTTGAACCCACCATACAATCTCTATGTCCAGGGCTTGCCCATTCCGGCAACCAACCAGATTCTTTATAAGTATTGGCAAGTCCGTCCATAATATGACTGTTTAATTCTGGGTACATCATATTAAAAAATGGAAAAACAGCTCTAAAAGTGTCCCAAAACCCATTATCTGTAAACATATATCCAGCGCTTACTTTCCCGTTATAAGGGCTGTAATGCACCACATTATTGCTTTTGTCAAATTCATAAAACTTTCTTGGAAAAAGCAATACTCTGTATAAACTGGAATAAAAAGTTCTTAGATTGTCAACATTATCGTCTTCAACTTGAATTCGACTTAATTCTTTTTCCCAAGTTTGTTTTGCTTTTTCTTTTGTTTCTTCAAAAGAATCGGAGCCAATTTCTCTCGATAAATTTAATTGGGCTTGTTCCGGACTGATAAAAGATGACGCAATTTTTACATGTACAACTTCTCCTTTTTTAGTTTTAAAACCTATGATCGCGCCAACGTGTTTTCCTGTGCTGGAAGTTGAATTTTCTATTAATTTCCAACCATCTGTCCAAGTATGATTGATTTCAAAATCTTTATCAAACTCTGCAACAAAATAATTATGAAAATTCTCTGGAACACCACCACTATTATTGCGACTGTATCCAATGATTTTACGTTGCTCCGGAATAATTTTTACCATCGATCCTTTAAAAAAGGCATCTAACATGATATAAGATTTGTTAGCCTCCGGAAAAGTAAACTTAAATTGGGCCGCTCTTTCTGTGGGTGCCACTTCGGCAAGCACATCATAATCGGCTAAATATACCGAGTAATAATAGGGTTTAGCAATCTCAGCCTTGTGAGAAAACCAAGATTCGCGCTCGTCTTCCTGAAACTTTAAATCACCTGTTACTGCCATCAATGAGAACGCAGCATAATCATTGATCCAAGGACTTGGCTGATGCGTTTGCTTGATTCCTCTAATTTTATTGGCATCGTACTTGTATGCCCAACCATCTCCCATTTTAGAAGTCATTGGTGTCCAAAAATTCATGGCCCAAGGTGTCGCAATCACTGGATAGGTATTCCCATTTGATAAACTATAATCAGAATCGGTGCCCATTAATGGATTCACATAATCAACAACATTTGTTGTTTTGTCTGCCGTTTTTATAAGTTCAATATTTTTATTGGAACACGAAAAAAACAGTAGTCCCACAAAAACCGGTACAATTTTTAAATACTTCATTTCTTAATTAATTAAAATTTCATCTATAAACAACCAGGAATCTTCTCCTTTTGGGCTCTTTTTCAAATTAGTCGCAATTACTTTTACAAATCTGATGTTGAGTTTGTCAAATTTAATTTTAAAATCTTTCAACTCCGAATTTGAATTTATAGCAAATGGACGCAGCACTTGTTGCACTTCTTTATAAGTCACTCCATCAGCTGAAACCAACACTTTTACTGCCGTTGGAAAATAAATTCCAGCTCCTTGATTTTCAATTGAACCAACTGTTACTTGACTTATAGTTTGCGTCTTTTCTAAATCAACAACTACTTCCATATCATTGACCAACCAAGCTTGCCATTGCCCATCATGAAAGTTTTTGCTTCCTCTGATGACATTAACCAAACTTAATGGTTCATCGCCTTTATAATTATCATTATACGGAGATTTAAACTTTAATTTACTTCCAAATGCTTTGTGAAATTGAATCGTATCGATAAACGTTTTGCCTGTTGGTTTGTCATTTTCGAATAATGAAGCTTTTACAATAGTCGTTTCATTAATTGCTATAGGATCAATAAATTTAGAAGCCTTTTCAACGACACTTTTATCACCCAAAACATAACGAATATCTGTTTTTTGCAACTCATTTTTCAAAGCCACTTTGACTGTTTTTTTATCTAAATCAGCGGTATATGAAGCCGTTACCAAGTAGGCACTTTTAGCATAATTAACTCCTAAATAATCATAACGTTCTAATAAATAAGGTAATCTATCAATAAAATTATTCCAATTACGCGCTTCCTTTGGGCTCCATACGGCTTCCGCCAAAGCGGCTAATCTCGGGAAAATCATATACTCAGAATCATCGGGATTAGAAAGATATTCTGCCCATAAATTGGCTTGACCTCCCAAAACATGTTTGGCTTGATTAGGAGTCATGGAATCTACAACAGGATCAAAATCATATACTTTACGCAACGGAAGATAAGCGTCAAAAGCTAGAGGTTCTTCGTTTTGAGGCCCTTGATAAAAATTAAAATAACAATGAGAATCCGGAGTCATAATTACGTTATGTCCTTGTTCTGTAGCTTCAATACCGCCTTTTGTCCCTCTCCAACTCATTACAGTTGCATCTGGAGCTAAACCACCTTCTAAAATTTCATCCCAACCTATTACTTTTTTGCCTTTAGAATTGATATATTTTTCCATTCTTTTTACAAAATAGCTTTGCAATTCATTCACATCTTTCAAGCCTTCCTCTTTGATTCTTTTTTGACAATGAGGACATTTGCTCCAATTGGTTTTAGTGGCTTCGTCTCCTCCAATGTGAATGTATTTTGAAGGAAAAATAGTCATGACTTCATCCAATACATTTTGTAAAAATTCGAAAGTAGTTTCTTTTCCGGCACAATAAATATCAGTAATAGGCCAAACTCCACCTGATGGCACTCCAATGCGTTGATTGAAACAAGCTAACTCCGGATAGGAAGCAATTGCAGAACTAACATGAGCAGGCATTTCTATTTCCGGAATGATTTCTATATTTTTTGATTGGGCATATTTTACAATTTCTTTCAATTCTTCTTGTGTCAAAAACCCTCCGTAAGTCCCTTTTTCATCCGGATTTACAGCAAGTCTCGAGTTCCAAATCAAGTTCTCCTGATTCACTCTCCAAGCACCAACTTCAGTTAATTTTGGGTATTTTTTAATTTCAATTCTCCAACCTTGATCGTCAACTAAATGCAAATGCAACACATTCATTTTAAGCATTGCCAAACGATCGATGGTTTCTTTTATGTAGTTTTTATCGAAAAAATGACGCGATAAATCTAGCATTAATCCTCTCCATTGAAAACGAGGCTCGTCAGTAATGATAACACTTGGAATCTCCCATTTTACATTAGACACCAGTTTTTTACTTTCAATAGCCGTAGGAAGTAATTGTCGTATGCTTTCTAAACCGTAAATAAAACCGGCATTTCCTTTGGCCGAAATCACAATGCTTTTGGTCGTTACTTCCAGTTTGTAAGCTTCATTCTTGAGGCTTTCATTTACTTTGAATTGAATGTAATTACTTTTTGGAATCTTAGTAGAAATTTCCGGAATCCAACCTGCTGACTGTCCAAATTTACTAATTAAAGCAGTTGCTATTTCTTTTTGAGAATCATTATTTACTACAAATTTGGTGTTTTTAGAAAACTGAAAAACGCCTTCCTTAAGAACCAAATTTACTGGCTTTGGAAATAGATTAATATCTTTTTGTGCTACCATTTTTTGACTAAAACAGCAACTTATCAGTAAGACAGCGACAAGGATTGATTTTAATATTCTCATTTTAATTATTTTAAAGAAGGTGTTATTTTAAATTGATATTGGTAGTTTTTATCCAAAAGTCTGTATTTTTCCATAGGCCAAGATTGCCAGCTGTCAATCCCACCTACGCCCATTTGTTTGTAATCAATTTTAAGACTTGTTAAATCTCTTTCTTTGATATCAGCCGCATTTCTTTGATTTTTTTCTAATCCATCATCTAAATCTTCCGTTAGAACATGTAACGCTGTAATGCTCAATAAATCATCTGATTGAACATTTATCTGTAGCTTTTCATTAGATAAATTCAACCATCTTACGGCTGTTTTATTTCCTGTTTCCTGCGGACGGATATACGGATAATATTGCTCTGAAACCGTTTGATTGTAAAGACCAACTGGAGCGCTGTAATTTCTGTCAAGGTAATTTTCATGCGGTCCTTTACCATAATATTGCATCGTATTGAAGTCTTTTGGCAATACGATTTCCATTCCAAAACGAGGCAACATGATTACTTCTTTAGTTTTATCGATGTTTACTACTTGCTGAACACTGAGTTCCCCATTGCTATTAATTTCATAGTTCAAAACCAATTCAGAAGAGACTTCGGGCAAACTATAGGTGGCTTTTACCAAAAATTTGTTGTCTTTTGTATTAGAATAAGACCAACTTAGTAATGTAGGGTTTTGCATGGCTGTTTTCCAAGGCAAAAGTCGATGCTGTAATCCAGCTCCAAAATCATTATCATTTGGCGCTCTCCAAAAATTAGGACGCAATTGATACCCTTCTTTCAAAATAGGCTGATTGTGGAATGTATATCCGGATACAAAACCTGTTTTTTTATCGAAAGTGATTTCGGTGTTATCGCTTTTAAAAACAATGTTATTGGTAGATTTTTGCACCAGCATTTTGGCAACACCTTCAATTCGTATATCGTTTTTCCAATTTCCTTTATAGTGAAGTTGTTCTGTAGCAATTTCAAATCCTTGAGGCAAAAAAGGTTCTTCTTGTTTCAAATGATAACTCACATTTATAAAAGCTTCTTTATACTGTTTTCCTTCTAAATTAATCGGTAAAACATAGTTTTTAGATTGGTGCGGATTGATGTCTAAAGTATCAATCGTACCACTAATAGTTTCTACCCCATCAAGTACTAATTTCCAATGCAAGCTCACATTGTTTATATTTCTGAAGAAAAATTCATTAAAAACTTTTATGGTTGCTGTTTCTGAAGACGCCCAAGACGTTAAAATGTTTTGATACACATTTCGCATTTCAAAAGCATGTGGATTGGGTTGTCGCTCCGGATTAAATATCCCATTATTCAAGAAGTTATTATCACTTGGGACATCTTTTGGACCAAAATCACCTCCATAGGCAAAAACAACAGTTCCGTCCTCTCTTCTCTTATAAATCGATTGGTCTATCATATCCCAAATAAAACCGCCTTGAAAATTCCCATGCGCTCTGATAACATCCCAGTACTCTTTAAAATTCCCTAAAGAATTCCCCATCGCATGAGCATATTCACTTAGAATATAAGGTCTTTCCGGATTAGGATTGGCTTGAATATATTCTTCCATTGCAGTTGGAGCACTGTATTGTGGGTCGATAATATCTGAATTCCAATCAAATTTTAAGTTTTTCCCATCCCATGCGGCATAAGAAGCTCTTTCATACTGAATGGGTCTTGAAGCATCCCTATCTTTCAGCCATAAATACGCTCGATAAAAATTGTAGCCATTCCCTGCTTCATTCCCCATACTCCAAATAATAATCGATGGGTGATTTTTATCTCTTTCGACCATTCTGGTAATACGTTGCAAATGTGCCAGTTCCCAATTGGATTTATTACCCAATGTTTTGGCAATATCATATCCCATTCCATGCGATTCTAAATTGGCTTCATCCACAACATAAATCCCATATTTATCGCATAATTCATACATGTATTCATCATTAGGAAAGTGCGACATTCGGAGTGCATTGATGTTGTATTGCTTCATCACTTTTATATCTTCCTCCATTCGCTCTCTAGAAACCGTTTGTCCAGTAGTTGGATCTGTTTCTTGACGGTTGATGCCTTTGATATATACCGGCTTCCCGTTTACCAATAATTGTCCGCCTTTAATTTCTACTTTTCGAAAACCAACATTTTGAGGAATCACTTCTACTACATTTCCTTTTTTATCTTTTAAAATAAAATTGATTTGGTACAGATTCGGAATTTCAGCCGACCATTTTTTTGGATTATTGACAACCAAATCAAAAGCTAATTTCTTAGTTTCAGCATTAATTTTGAAACTTTTAGTGACAATAAGTGTTTCATTATCTTTTAGTTGCGTTTCTAAAGTATAGTTGTCTTTTTTATTTAAATCAGAAAACTGAGTTACAATTTTCAAAGTGCCATCTACATAAGAAGCATCTAAATCCGGAATGATTTCAAAATCTTTAAGATGTGCTTTATTTCTGGCATACAAATACGATTCTCTGGTAATACCGCTCATTCGCCAAAAATCCTGACATTCTAAATACGAACCATCACTCCATTTCATCACTTTTAGGGTAATGGTATTTTTTCCCGTTTTTAAAAAGGCATTGAGATTAAATTCCTGAGGTAATTTACCATCTTCGCCATAGCCGACATAAATGCCATTTACCCAAACGGTAAGATTTGATTTTGCTGAACCGATGTGAAGAAAAATATCTTTTCCTTCCCAACTTTTATCGATAGTGATTTCTCTTCTGTACACTCCTGTGGGATTGTATTTTACAGGAACCAAAGGTGGATTTATCGTTATATATTTAGCAAAATCGTAAGTCGTATTGGTGTAAACCGGAAAACCATACCCATTTACATCCCAAGTGGCAGGGATTTTAAAGGTATCCCAAGCAGTATCATCAAAAGTACTTTTCTCAAATCCGTTTGGTAAATCATTTGGGCTTTCTACATATTTAAACTTCCATAATCCATTTATATCCAGATAGTTTTCAGATTGTTTCCAATTATTTTTTGTTGCTAATGCTTCGTTTTCGAAAACAAAATAAGAAGCGTGCATTGGAACTCTGTTTTCCTCGTTGATTTTTTCATTTAACCAAAACGGAACACTTTCTTGCGCTTTAGAGGATGCTACAAAAGCCAGTATAAATGTCAATATGAATGCCGTTTTTTTCATTACTTTTTTTTAATTGAACACTTCCGAAGATAATGCCATGGTACTCTTATCCTTATTTGGAAGTTTACCCATTGTGAAAATTAAGGTTCCTCCTTGTGTAATCTCTTTGTGCGTGATGTAGTTTCTATCTATTTTTTTACCATTCAATTCAATAGATTGGATGTACATATTCTCATTGCCGTTGTTTTTTGTTTGAACAACAAATGTTTTATTGTTTTCTAAATTAATCGTGGCTGAGTCAAATAATGGCGAGCCAAAACTATAAATTCCTTGGGCTGGATTTACGGGATAAAAACCTAAAGAACTAAAGATATACCAAGACGACATTTGTCCGCAATCTTCGTTTCCGCAATGTCCATTAGGAGTATTTTTATACTGACTTTCTAAAATTTCCCTAACTAACTTTTGCGTTTTCCAAGGTTCATTAATATAATTATACAAGTAAGCCACGTGATGACTCGGCTCGTTTCCGTGTGCATATTGCCCAATCATTCCTGTACTAAATATAGGCAGTTTGTCTTCCGGCAATGGATTTAAGGTAAACATGGTATCTAGCTTTTTTTCAAAAGTTAGATTTCCGCCCACCGCCTTTATTAAACCTTCAATATTTTGAGGCACGGACCAAAAATATTGCCATGCATTGCTTTCGCAGAAATAAGGCGTATATTCTTTTGGGATAAAGTCTTTTATAAATTCCCCGTTTTTCGATTTTGGACGCATAAATGTACTTACAGAATCGTACATGTTTCTCCAGTTCTCAGAACGTTTCAAGAAATAGTCGTAATCTCTTGATTTATCTAATGCTTTGGCAAATTGTGCCAAACACCAATCATCATAGGCATATTCGAGCGTTTTTGAAACTGACCAGTTTTCATTATGTTCATCAACAGGCACATAACCTAATGTTTTATAACTGTCTAATTGTCTTGAATTAACCATAGAACTTTCTATACACGCTTTATATGCTAATGCAGTGTCAAAATGTTCAATTCCTTTAAAATAAGCATCAACAATAACAGGTATTGCGTGATTGCCTATCATCATATTCGTTTCATTTCCTTGCATTGACCAAACGGGCAATAATCCTGTTTCCTTATAATGTGCCAATAAAGAATTGATCATACTCGAAGCACGTTTTGGATGCAAAATAGTATACAATGGATGCGCCGCTCTATAGGTATCCCATAACGAAAACGTATCGTATCGATCAAAGCCTTTGGCATTTTCTATATTGCCATTCGCGCCTTTGTAATCTCCGTTAGTATCACTTAACAACGTGGGGGCTAACATCGATTGATACATCATCGTATAAAAGATTTTCTTTTTAGTCTCGTCCGGTGTTTCAATTTGAATTTTACGCAGTTCTTTTTCCCAAAGAGCCGAAGCTTTTGCTTTATAATTTTCAAAATTAAAATCGGAAGTTTCTACTGCTAAAGATTTATAAGCTCCCGCAATAGTTGCTGTAGAAAGTCCTGTTTTTAAAACTATTTCTTCGTCATCAACCGTATTATAATTTAAAACTATCTTGGTTTTAACTGCTTTTGAAGGATTCGTTGTAGGCGAATCATTTTTGAAAATCTGATAGGATTTAAACGGTTTTGAAAGTTTTATTACAAAATACACGCGTTGCTCTTTGGCCCAGCCTGTAGATTTTCTATAGCCTTCAATAGTAGTTTTATTCACAACATTGATATAGGTTTCTGTAGGCGCATCCCAATTTAAGGCATAGCCCAAATCAATGTGAATTTGTGATGCATCATCTTTAGGAAAAGTATATTTGTGAATCCCTGTTCGTGCTGTTGTTGTGAGTTCTGCTTTAATTCCAAAATCTAATAAATCTACAGCATAATATCCTGGAATTGCTGTTTCTTTATCATGTGAAAATCTGGAAAACGGTATAAAGTTATTGTCTTTAATTCGTTTTGAAAATCTGCTGTTGGTGGGCATTACTAAAATATCGTATAAATCACCCGCGCCAGTTCCCGATAAATGCATGTGGGAAAATCCGGAAATAATGGAATCTTTATAATAATATCCTGCAATTCTGTCCCAACCTGGTATCCCAATATCCGGACTTAATTGAACCATTCCAAAAGGCACAGTTGCTCCGGGATATGTATTTCCGGGACCAGCTGTACCAATGAATGGGTTTACATAATCAGTTAATTTAGTTAATTGAACATGATTTTTATGTAGTCCGCAATTAGACAAAAGCAATACAAATAGTATATATTTCAGATACTGTTTCTTCATTATTTATTTTAAACTTGCTTTGGTTTCTTTAATCGTTTTTAATTGATCTGCTGTTAATGCCGGGCCATCAAAAAAAGTAACTCCTTTAGCGCCGTTTTCTTTGGCTAATAAAATAGCTGCTTTCAATTCTTCTCCCGTTTGAAAAGCCGGTAAATAAACGCCGGTATTAACCTTTGTTTGTTTTCCTTTTAAATCAGTTACACCTTGTTTTGTAGCATAACCAACCCAGTCCACTTCTTCATTATAAAAACCATGGTAAATCATTGGGTACACTTCATCAATATCCCATTTATCCCAACGTTGACGCACCATATGATCTGCCATTTCAGGATAAGGAAAAACAGCTGCTGTCAAGTTTTTGTTATACTTGTGTACAATTTTGTAAGCATCATCAACCACTGCTTTTATAGCATTCAATCTAAAGTTTTTCCATTCCATGTCAATTGACGTATTGGGACTGTTTTTTGGATTTTTATGATGAATTTTTTCAAATTCTTTAATACAAACATCACAATAACAAAAATCAAATTGAGGCAATTCTACCTCTTGAACCAAATTATATTTAGGAAGTAAACCTATCGGCAAGAAAATATCTGAAAAACGAATGTAATCTAAGTGTACACTTTCGATACCATCAACTTTTGCCAATTCTTCAACCAAACCTAAGATGTGGTTTCTGGATTCTTTTCTTGTAGGACACAACCACTGATAGTAATCAACATACGGACGCGTATCAAAACAAGATTTTCCCTCTTTACTAACCGCATACCAATCAGGATGTTGAAGCGCTACTGGATCGCCCGGTCTGTTCATGGCCATAATCCAAGCATGTACTTTTAACCCATTTTGTTTGGCTATTGGCACTAATCTTTTTAAAAGTTTTGGATCTGTTCCCGTGTTTATTAAAACCTCATCAATCCCAGCGCTTTTGTATTTTTGAAATTCCTGAGTGTATTCCTCATTTGATCTTTTGGCATCGGCAGTAATCCAAACCCCAAATTCGAAAGGCGTTTTTGTAACTCCAGTTGTAGCAGCTAGATGCTCCTTGTTACTTTCCTCTTTGCTTACCCAAGAAATGAACGTTAGTGCCAGTACAACACCAAATAATTTCGTTAGCTTCATAGCTGATTTAGTTTGATATAATTTTACCATCTTGTCTAATAATTAATGTTTTATTTGAAAAAGGACTTTTTACCGAAATAGTATAACCTGTTTTATGATTTTCCAGTATCGGTTTTAAAATTTTATTTTCAACACGAATGGATTCTTTAGTAAGGCTTTCTAAAGATGTCGCCCATGCTTTGTGTTTTTGATAATACTCTTTTTGAGCTCGGTACAAAGTAAACAATTCCCATTTTAGTTTATCTTCCTCTGGAATTGTAAAACTGTCTTTTCCTGCTTTGGAAGAAAAATAAACATAGCCCCATTTTTCAGGTTCGTGCATGTTTATAACTCCCATGGGCAACCAAACCCAATTGTACTCCGGTAAAAATTTTCCAGCTGCATCTTTCTTGCGCTCGTAGTTTCCATTGGTTACCGTATGTTGCCAATTAACTCTGGAAAAATTGACTTTCCAAAAATTATCTGCCGGCACATTTTTTTCATTATAGGATTTTCTATAAGCTGCCCAAGGAATTGCCATTTCCAGTACCCAACCTCCATCGGTGTCATTGGGATTATTAAGGGTTCCGTTGATTTTTACTGCCGATTTTAAACCCGTGATGTTCCAATCGTTCAAAACCACATTATCATTTTCACGATATGGTTTTGACAAAAATAAATCCCAAGCTGTATTTAAAGCATTGATTTCTAATTCATAATAATTAAAAGTATCACCATCCGGATCAATAAAAACCTCAAAATCATTGTTATAAAAAATAATGGTATCGCGTTGCTTCAGGTTTGCCCAAACGTGTGGTTCCTCAAGCTTTGCTAAAATATAAAAGTTGGTTTCATCCCAAAGCATTTTCACTTTCGTACCATACTTTGGTTTTTGGATTCCTTCGATATCTATAAAAGGATCAGACCAATCTACTTTAGCCCATGAAGCATCAGATTCATCTCCATCGATTATCATTTTCTCTGTCGTTTTATACGCCACATAACTTTTGGGCACAATTCCGTTTTTTGATTGTGAATAACCAATGATGGACAGAAATCCTAAAGCGACCGTTAACCATTTAAATTTTATACGCATGCTTTTTTTATAAACTATTATCTTTTGTGAACTGAATTACTTCACTTAATTTACCAAATGCCATAGCTACAACGGTATCTGCTGCGCCATAATATACAGCTAATTTATCTTCTTCTATACTATGTAAAGCGGCACAAGGAAACACAACATTACCAACATCTCCTACTTGCTCGTAAATTTCTGCTGGCCCTAATAAATACGGTTGCGTTCTGTATTTTACCTGATCTGGTGCATTTTCATCTAAAATAGCTGCTCCCATCGCATAACGGAAACCGTTACAAGTATTGATAACTCCGTGGTATAACATCAACCAGCCTTCATCTGTAAGAATAGGGATTGGTCCTGCTCCAACTTTGGTACATTGCCACGCACTGTCTTCAAAAGGAGTTGGTTTCATCACACAACGGTGTTCACCCCAATATTTCATGTCCGGACTATAACTGATCCAAATATCGCCAAAAGGAGTGTGTCCATTATCACTTGGTCGACTTAACATGGCGTATTTTCCGTTTATTTTTTGTGGGAACAAAACGCCATTTCTGTTGAAAGGTAAAAAAGCATTTTCACATTGGAAAAATTCTTTGAAATCAAAAGTGTAACCAATACCAATTGTTGGTCCATTATAACCATTACACCAAGTTATCCAATACCGATCTTCAATAAAAACAACACGAGGATCATATTTATAAGCAGATTCAATCATTTCAGTATTACCGGACTGCATTACTATAGGCTCATGATTGATATCCCAATCGATACCGTTTTTGCTAAAACCGGCAAAAATATTCATTTGAACTGCTTTGTTATCACATCTGAAAACACCTGCAAATCCATCTCCAAAAGGAACTACTGCACTATTAAAAATACTGTTTGATGATGGAATAGCATATCTGTCAATAATTGGATTATTAGAATATCTCCAAATTACTTCGTTGCTGTCTGCGGGTCTGTCTTGCCAAGGAATTGTACTCATTATCTCTTTCTTAATTATTAAACTTTATTTTTTATTCTTTATTTTTTAAAGCTTTGTCAAAGTTCAAAATTTTGACAAAGTTGTGGTAATTCTTAGTCTGTTATTTTTCGAACTTTATCCAACCAAGTGAATTTTAGGATTGTTGTTGTCACTAAAAATACTATTAATGCTATAATAGCCTTTGGATAATCTTTGATAATGAAGAATATTGGAAGCAAAATCATACTGGACTGCCATACAATTCCGATTACACAATTCATCATATCTTTCCAGAAATCATTATTTTTTTCAAAAGTCTGATCTTCTTCTCTTAATAATTTATAAACCGGTTTCCACCATCCCCAAGGTCTTACATTGCTGTAGAAAGATTTCAATACTTCAATATCTGTTGGTTTACTTAAAAAGGTTCCTAAAAGACAACCCAAAATAGAAAAACCAAATATCACTGGAAATAAATAAATCGCCTGCACTTCTGATAAATCATATAAAAATGATCCCGGTGCAAAGTTTCCTTTATTTTGACCTAAAACAAACTGGAAAGAAGCTACAATTAATCCGGCAAACATTCCCCAGAAATAACCCCAACCGTTAAATCTCCACCAAATCCATTTTAAGAAATTGGCAGCCACATAACCTCCGTACAATGCACTTGTAATCCACAAGGTTAGTGAATTAATGGAATCAGCAAAAAATCCCATGAAAACACCTAAACCAACAACCAAGAAAGAAGAAATTTGGCTCACTTTGATATAATGTGCATTTGTTGCAACGGGTTTGAAGTATTTTTTATAAATATCATTTACAATATAAGCTGGACCTGCATTTACAAAAGCGGAGAATCCAGACATAAAAGCGGCTAATAAACCGGCTAATAAAATTCCTTTAATTCCAACAGGAATGTATAAATTAACCACTTTAGGCATTAATAATTCTAAGTCTGCTCCCGTTAAATCAGTATTTGCATTTAATTCTGGTGCTAAATTCATTAAAGCGATTACTACTATTCCTGTAATTAATAAATACCTTGGAATGAATAAAATTAAGTTGGTAAAACCACTCATGTAAGCCGCTTCTTTTACTGATTTTGTAGAAAGAATTCGTTGCAAATCGTAACTTGGCGTTGGTCCTGCAACACTGGCAAAGAAACCTTTGAACAAAGTCATTCCGATAAAGGCACCAAACATTTTGTATCCTTCAGAATCTATTAAACTATTGAAGGTTTGAAATTTATCACTCCATTGGGTTTCAAACTGCCATCCGAAGAACACATTTTTCCATTCCTCGGTAATAACCGAATTAATCTGCATTTCTGAATAGTTGATAAAAGCGTAACCTGCAATTAAAACACCCGCAATAATCATAATGATGTATTGAACCACTTCTGTCGCCACTACAGAAAACATTCCGCCTTTAACGGTATAAATCGTAGTTAAAAGTATAATTATCAAAGCATAAGAACGTTCTGAAGTCAATACAATTAAATCTCCATAATGAAGCGTTAAATCCCAAGGAAGAATGATGGTTACAAATTTCCCAATTCCTTCAAAAAAGTAAGCAATAAAACCAATGGTAGAAATGATGGCGAAAATGGCAACAATAATATGCGATGCTTTTCCGGCTCTGTCGCTTCCAAAACGAGTTAAAATCCATTCGGAACCTGTCATAACTTTCGATCTTCTTATCCAAACAGCCAGAAACATCATCACAAAAATCTGATTCCAAATTGGCCAAAGCCACATAAACATGAAACTTTTTACACCGTATAAAAATAATACTCCAATCATCCAGGAAGTCCCTGAAACATCAAACATTCCTGATCCATTACTTAGACCTAAGAAATACCATTTGATTGTTTTTCCGCCAAGGAAATAGTCATCTAATCCTTTTGATGCTTTTCTTGAAATCCAAATTCCTATTCCTACCGATAGTAGAATATAAGCTACGATGATTGATACGTCAATAATATCCATTAATATATTTATTTATTAGTTAATTAATTTGGTTAGTTGATTGGTTATTTTGTTAAACCCCAGTTTTTATTAGGTTCAGAGCCCATCACAAAATGTAAAATTCCACCTTGTACTATTTGCTGATGCGTAATGGCTGTTTTATTAAATGGTACACCGTTAAGCGTTGCTGACTGGATATAAAAGTTTTTATTTGAAACATTTTTGGCTTCAATTACAAACGTTTTTCCGTCTTGAAGATTGATTGTTGCTTTTTCGAAAATTGGACTTCCTATTTCGTATTCTCCCGAAGCAGGATTCATAGGATACAATCCCATAGAACTAAATACATACCAAGCCGACATTTGTCCGCAATCTTCGTTTCCGCTTAATCCGTTTGGTGTGGTATTGTATTGCGTATCTAAAATGTGACGTACCCAATATTGTGTTCTCCAAGGTTGACCAGCGCGATTAAACATATAAGCAATGTGGTGACTTGGCTCGTTTCCATGTGCATATTGCCCTATCAATCCTGAAATATCAGCTGATACATTACTACCTGTAATCTCTGAACTTTCAGTAAATAACTGTTCTAAACGTTTTGCAAAAAGTTCATTACTTCCGTGTAACGAAATAAAATCTTCTACATTTTGCGGTACAAACCAGCTGTGTTGCCATGCATTTCCTTCGGTATAGTCCGTTTGTTCTCTGTGGTTTGAATGTTTGGGATCAAAAGGTTCATTCCATGATTTACCATCTGCTGATTTTCCTCTCATGAATCCCGTTTTTGGATCAAATAGATGTTGGTACGCTTTGGAACGGTTTAGAAAAAATTGATAATCTTCATTTTTCCCTAACGCTTTCGCCATTTGTGCTACACACCAGTCATCATAAGCATATTCTAACGTAATGGTAACCGACTCGTCTAACAAATTATAAGGAATAAACCCGTATTGTTTATACAAATTCAATCCACGTTCGTCTTGCATCATGGTTGTTTTCATCGCAGTGTAGGCTTTTTCGGCATCAAAACCTTTAATTCCTTTTTTATAAGCATCTACAATTACTGGAATTGAGTGATATCCTGTCATTGTATTGGTTTCGTTAGCATAAAGCGTCCAAACGGGTAATATTTTTTTAGTATCATAATACGCTAACATAGAATTCACAAGATCTGAAACCTTATCTGGAGCAATTAAAGTCAATAAAGGATTTTCGGCTCTAAAAGTGTCCCAAAGCGACAAAGAAGAATAGGCAGTGTAATTTTTAGCCGTAACAATTTCGTCATTCTCTTTTCTGAATTGCCCATTTTTATCACTGTACGTCACAGGCGCTAATTGCGTGTGATACATCGCAGTATAAAATATTGTTTTGAGTGAATCTACCGGAGTTTCTACAGTAATTTTATTTAAAGCCGTGTTCCAAGTAGTGGTTGCTTTTGCTTTTACATTTTCAAAATTGAAGCTCTCCGTTTCTAAATTGTCTTTTGCATTAGCGATACTAACAGAGGATAATGCGACTTTTACCAATACCTCATCACTGCCGGCAGCATCAAAAAACAATTGTGCTGTAGTATGTTCTCCTTCAGATGCAGTGCCTGAAACTATTTTTTGATTGGCTGTTAATACGGATTCGGAAATAGGTTTAGAAAATTTTGCCACAAAAAACACTTTTTGATTTTTTGCCCATCCGGTACTAAAACGATACCCACTAATGGTATACTTATCTTCAATTGTAAGAGCCGTTTTTAAGGCTTTGTCCCAATTAATTGCAAAACCAAGATCAATGACAACAGCTTGTTTATCTTCTTTTGCAAAAGTATATTTATGAAAGGCAGTTCGCTGGGTCGATGTTAACTCTACATTAATTTTAGGATCTTCAAGGTAAACTTGGTAATAACCCGGAGAAGCTTTTTCGTTAGCATGGCTGTACGATGATTTATAAGGAAGCTGATCGCGAGAAGTTGTTTTTACAGTTAAATCAACTTTTTTATTTGTTGGCATAAATAAGATGTCGGTCAAATCTCCAATACCGGTTCCGCTTAAATGCAAATGACTGAAACCTGCCACAATCGAATCTGAATAATGATAACCAGAGCACCAATCCCAGCTCGAGACACCATTATCAGGACTTACTTGCAACATCCCAAAAGGAACAGTTGCTCCCGGATACGTATGTCCATGACCTCCGGTACCTAAAAAAGGATTTACATGGTCAACAAAAATATCTTCTTGGAGGTTATTTTTATTTATCTTTATTTTACAACTTGTAATTAAAATTACAAACAAAATAAGCAAGGAAAAATTCTTCATATCAAACAATCTTAATTTAATTTTAAATTTATATAAATTTAACGTCTGTTAAAATTAATTTAGACGGATAACATATAAACTAACCTAAACATCAAAAAAATAGTAACAAACCATACTTTCCTTCCATCATGATTTTCAACAGCAGTAAACTATACCGAATACCATTACATTACCACATTATCTTTTGGCTAACCTATTTTTTATTCAACACATTTCGTTGGGGAAGCTATTTCAATGATTATTTATACTCCTTGAAAACAAATTTATTAGGATTTCCTATTCACATGACCTTAACGTATTTGAATATTTTAGTTCTTATGCCGTATTTGGTTTACCGAAAAAGATACCTGTTATACATACTTGCTGTTTTATCAGCCATATTTATTATGGTCTTTATAAAATTCAACCTCACCTACTTACTCATAACCCATAATGTTTGGCCTGAAGGACCCGAAACTATTGATAAATTATCGCTGAACTATACTATTGATATGATGATGGGGGAACTTTATGTAATTACATTTGTTACGGCAATTAAAATTACATTAGACTTTTTGAAGGAACAAAAAAGAGTAACCGATCTTGAAAAATCACAATTAGAAACAGAGTTGCTTTTCTTAAAATCACAAATTTCTCCACACTTCTTTTTCAATACGCTGAACAACATTTATTCTTTATCGGTTGAAAAATCCACTAAAACACCCAAAATAATTTTAAAGCTTTCGGAGTTAATGCGTTATATGCTTTATGAAACTAAAAACAAGAGACAAACTTTAGAAAACGAAATACTCTGCATTCAAAACTACCTGGATTTAGAGCGAATCAGAAATGATGACCGATTAGAAGTAAACATAGCTATCTCCGGTGATATTCACGATAAGGAAATAGCCCCTATTTTATTGCTGACTTTTGTTGAAAATGCGTTTAAACATGGCGTAAATAAAAATACCGGAAAAGTAAAAATTGATATTAACTTTAACATTAAAGAGGATTTTCTTCATTTTACCATTTCAAACCCAATGCCTACCATTACAAAACATAAAGATAATTTAAACATATCAAGCGGTATTGGAATAGAAAATGTAAAAAAAAGAATTGCATTAGGGTATAATATAAATGACTATAAGCTTTCTTTTAAGAATAAAAAGAATAATTTTGTCGTGAAGCTAATAATTAAAGTATCGTAATGTAGCTTATCTTTTTTTAAACTATCCCCACTCAATTATTTCGACCTAAAACTAATAAAATAGAAATGAAAATAAAGTGTTTGATTATTGATGATGAGCCATTGGCGATTAACGTTATTAAAAATTACATTGAGCAAATTGAAGATTTAGAATTAATAAACACCTTTAGTAATTCAATAGAAGGCTTAAATTTCTTAAAAAACAATACAATTGATGTGATTTTTCTAGACATTAATATGCCTGTTTTAGATGGTATAAATTTTATAAAAAGTTTAGAAAACCCACCTTTGCTAATTATTACCAGTGCATACGATCAATTTGCAATAGAAACTTACGAACTCGATGTTTTGGATTACTTAGTTAAACCGATTGAGTTTCCCCGATTGATGAAAGCGGTAAACAAGATTAACAAAAGACTCAACAATACCAGTAAAGTTATTCCGGAAAACAGCAAAGAAAACCCATTCATTTTTGTTAAAATAGACAAAAAGAAAATGAAGAAAATTTTTTTAAATGAAATTTTGGTCATCGAAAGCTTAAAAGATTACTTGAAAATAAATACTTTAACTGGAAAATACATCATTCACAGCACACTATCTGATTTTACCAACTTATTACCTGAAAGAGACTTCATAAGAATACACCGATCCTATACCATAGCTATTGATAAAATTGATGCGGTTGAAGGAAATAGTATTGAAATAGAAGGCCTTAGATATGTAATAGGAAGATCTTATATTGATGATGTAAAACAAAAAATTTTAAATTCCTCTATTTAATATTTACTGTATTAAAAGAAATTGTACTCTATCTTGATTATCTGTATTTCTCTACAATAAACAAAAAAATGCAACCAAAAAGGTTGCATTTTCAACAAACAGGTGACCAACCAAACAAACCATATTAATAACTTACTGTTTGTACAAAACAATAAAACAAATTAAAAATAATATCGTTTAAACGCTTCAATAGCCGAATAATCTGCTAATCCTAAATCATGATATTTCTTTGCTGTTAATCGATTTCTATCTTCAACACGCACCCAGAACTCTCTACTGTCATCTCCTTGAAACATAACTCCATCTTTTTGAGATTGGTGATAAAAAATAGCATGACGTTTTTTAAGCACTTGATCTGGACTCATAGGAACTGCCATCTCGATTTGATATGATTCCCATTCATGCCAAGCTCCACGATATAACCATACCCAACAATCATCCATGTAACTGTTATGTTTTACTCGTTTTAAAGCCTCAAACAAACTATCCAAACAAACTTTATGGGTTCCATGCGGATCTGCTAAATCTCCTGCAGCGTATATTTGATGTGGTTTTATCCTTTCAATAATAGCACACATAATAGCAATATCAACTTCAGAAAGATTATTTTTCTTTACAGTACCCGTTTCATAAAAAGGGAGATCCAGAAAATTTACATTTGAATCCGATAAACCTAAATATCTGGTCGCTGCCAAAGATTCACTCCTTCTAATCAATCCTTTTAATTTTCTGACTTCTAATGAATCAATATCATTATTCGCTTTACTCTTCAAAAAGTTTATGATACTTTCTGCTTCACTGGAGTTGCTGTTTAATCCCATCGAAATTTCAGCAAATTTTAAAGCTTCTTCATTTGAAACTGCAATATTTCCTGAAGTTTGATAAGCAATATGTACATCATGCCCCTGCTCTACCAGTCTGTCAAAAGTTCCTCCCATAGAAATAACATCATCATCCGGGTGTGGACTAAAAATAATAATTCTCTTTCTTTCCGGGGTGGAACGCTCCGGTCGGTAAGTATCATCTGCATTAGGTTTTCCTCCTGGCCAGCCGGTGATGGTCTGCTGCATTTTATTAAACATTTTAATATTTAAATCATATGCAGTTCCCTCCTCGGTTAAAAGACTGGACATACCGTTATCGTTATAATCTTTATCAGTTAATTTAAGGAAAGGTTTTTTAGTTAATTCACTCAACCATGCCACCGCTTTTAGTTTTAATTCATCTGACCATATACACGGCCTAACTAACCACGGTGTTTTTACTCTTGTTAATTCCGATGAAGCCTCAGTATCTAAAACAAATGTTGTATTGCTATGTTCTTGCAAATAAGTGGCTGGTACTCGGGAAGAAATTTCTCCTTCGATGGTTTTTTTTATGATTCCCGCTTTACTGATTCCCCAACCAAGAAGCACAATTCTTTTGGCATTTCTTACCGTGCCAATACCCATTGTGATTGCTTTTCTAGGCACATTGTCTATCCCTAAAAAGGAAGATGCCGCATCCATACGTGTCAAATGATCAAGGGTAATACTTCGTGTTCCAGAATTAACGTGAGATCCTGGCTCATTAAATCCTATATGTCCTGTTCTACCAATACCTAAAAGCTGAAAATCTAATCCTCCTAAGGATTTAATCTTCATTTCATAATCGATACAATATTGATGTAAATCTTCATTACTTACTTTTCCGTCAGGAATATTAATATTTTCCGAAGGAATATTTACATGATTAAAAAGATGCTCATGCATAAATTGATAATAACTCTGAATGTTATCCTTATCCATCGGATAATATTCATCTAAATTAAAGGTCACTACATTAGAAAAATTCAGACCTTCTTCTTTGTGTAATCTAACCAGTTCTTCGTATACTTTTATTGGTGAAGATCCAGTTGCTAACCCTAAAACACAAGGTTCCTTTAATTCTTCTTTTCTTTGAATTATATTTGCTATTTCTTGTGCAACTAATACAGAAGCCTCTTGAGATGAATCGAAAATAACATTGTGAATTTTCTCAAAACGGGTTTCTTCAAACTTTCCTGCTTCTTTAAAACTTATACCTTCTTTAATCATTTGCCAGTTATTCTTTTAATTAATTAAAATAAAATTAAGTATTTATAAATCTTTAACTATCAAAAATTCGACTAACAGCTAGTAGCCTTCGGCAAAAGACATAATTATAAACTTAAAATTGTTTTTATATAATAATTCAGTCTAACGTAATGTTATTCAATAACATTTATTTCACCAATAGAAACAGTTTGTCCTTTTTCTACTGCTGATTTAGCCACAAAACGCAGGTATCTAGTCTTAACTCCAGTAAAAAATTTCAGCTGCTCTATAGGATTGTTTTTAATATTTGAGAACTCCCCTTCAGATTGTTTAGTCCAGTTTATAGTATCTGTACTGGTATAGAATTCGTAATTAGCAATTAAATTAAGAGTATTCCCTACTTGTTGCGGGACATAGGTAAATCCCTTTATTTGAAGTAAAACTCCCATATCAATAATTATTTCCTGAGGAAGTTTATTACTATCGCTTCCAAAACTCCAATCTGTATTTGGATTACCATCTATAGTTCGATTCACGGTATTCAAATCACCGCTTGAGGCAGTAACTATTTTCCATTTTTCTTTAGAAATCCCATACTTAGCTCTTTTTATGGAACTGCTTCTGTTTTCTGCTTTGTTTATCGCAACTGCCTTTATTTCAACTGCTTTATTGTATCTAAATGGTTCTGTATACAATAGGCTCTTCACTGATGGATTAGAGCCATCAAGAGTGTAATAAATATTGTTTCCTTCTTCAGATTTGATAGTAACCTCACCATTTTTATCTCGTTTTACCTCTGGAGTTCTCACAAAAGTAGGCGCGTTGAAAGCTTGAATATTCGAAATAAGAATACACGCTTTAGAAGCTGTAATATTTACTTTCAGTGCCGAAGCTGTAACTCTATTGGTTCTTAGAATCCTTTTATAACCGATAGTAGTTTCAGTAGCAATAGTTTTCCATTCTCCATCAACTTTAGCTTCAACAGTAAATGCCTTAACCCGTTGTCCCAGTTTTATATATTCTTGAAGCAAGATTCGGTTAATGGGTGTTGGCTTATCAAATTCAAAGGTGATAGATGCTGTTTTTACGTTATCATCAGTAGCCCAATAGGTATTTTTATCGCCATCGATTACTGTAGCAGCTGCATATTTAGTGTCATTGCCTCGAATATTATCGGCTGATACCTTTGTTTTCACTAATAATTCAGTTTTAAAATCAGCCTTAATAATTGCAGAGAACTCTTTTAACCTTGCGACATCATGTTCATTAATTAATCCTCTTTTATCTGGAGGAAGGTTTAACAACAGATTTGAATTACGACCTATAGATTGATAATAAATATCGACCATTTTATCTATAGAATGAACCATATCATCTTCTACAGCATGATAAAACCAACCTGGACGTATAGATACATTTGTTTCTCCCGGCACCCATTTTTCACCATTTTCATGTCCTGACATAAATTCGGTATAATGAACTTTACCAGCCAACTCATCTTTTTGACGTAAAAGACTCCAGTTTGTTTCATTAGCATATCCTTCTTCATTTCCAATCCATCGTGCTTCCGAAGGTCCAATTCCCCAAACTAATGTTTTGGGAGCTATACTATAGATTAATTTATACGTTTCGTCCCAATTGTAATATTCCAGTGTATTTATTTTTCTTGTTTCATTGGCTCCACCATAATATCCATCACCACCATTGGCACCATCAAACCACATTTCAAAAACATCCCCATAATTAGTCAACAATTCTTTTAGTTGATTTCTAAAGTAGGTAATGTAGGCTGGCTTGCCATATTCCGGATGATTTCTATCCCAAGGAGAAAGATACAGTCCTAATTTCAGACCATACTCCTTACAAGCGGCTGCTAATTCTTTGACAACATCGCCTTTTCCCTTTTTCCAAGGAGAATTTTTCACGGAGCGTTCTGTATATGCCGATGGCCATAAACAAAATCCGTCATGGTGTTTAGCCACTAATATAATTCCTTTCATTCCAGCTTCCTTAGCCACTCGAGCCCATTGACGCACATCTAAAGCAGTAGGATTAAACAATTGTGGAGATTCGTCGCCATAACCCCATTCTTTATTAGTGAATGTGTTTAACGAAAAGTGGACAAAAGCATACGATTCCATTTCTTGCCAATCCAATTGTTTTTGTGTTGGTAACGGACCAAATGCTTCAGGAGATTTTACCAATTCCTGGCAGCTAATTATTGGTATTATGCAAAAAAAACTTAGTATTAGTAAAACATTTTTCATGGCAACTGTAATTAATATTCTGTTATCAAACTTGCAGCAGTACAATGTTAAACTAATTTATTATTCTAATTGTAACTTTTTCGACCAACACCTATTTTAAGAGAGTCTTGGGATAATCAGAGGCATTCACAAGATAAAAGAATTCTATAGAAATTATCTAACAACTTTGTTTACAATACAGTGCTCATACTACTTTACAGTTAGTAGTACCGATTTAAAAAAAGTAACACAAAAAACTAATGCGATTCCTTTTTCATAGGATGGGATATGCAATCCAAACATATAAATAGTAATTTTGCAGCATAAATATATAAATCTATGTTATTTCTAATCTTAAGTATTATTTGCAGTGTTACCGTGGGTGTGATATTTAAAGTCGCCCGAAAATATACCATCAGCCACACCCAAATAGTCGCTTGGAATTATGTGTTTGCTGGAACACTTTGCTATCTGTCATTCAGCCCGGATTTAAATACAGTGGAATCTACTGCGCCTTGGTGGCTTTATATAACCATTGGTATTTTATTACCTTCTATATTCCTTTTTTTGGCGGCATCCATCAAACACATGGGAATTGTAAAAACTGATGCAGCCCAAAGACTGTCATTATTCATCCCTATTCTTGCGGCTTGGCTTCTATTCAAAGAACAATTCAGTATGCTGAAAATCTCGGCTTTCGTATTGGCAATCCCGGCACTGTTGCTTATTCTCACTAAAAACACCGAAAACACTAAAAATAAATGGGGTTATCCCGCTGTAGTCTTGATTGGCTTTGGAATTATTGACATTCTCTTCAAACAAATTGCCACTTATACCAGCCTGCCTTACACCACTTCATTATTTGTCATCCTAGGAATAGCAATGTGTATCATGTTTACTGTGGTTGCTTATGAAGTAATTTTTAAAAAAGTAACATTAAATATCCATAACATTCTTTTTGGTGGTTTAGTTGGTATTTTCAACTTTGGGAATATTCTTTTCTACCTTAAAGCACATCAGGAATTTTCAAAAAACCCTTCAACCGTTTTTGCGGGTATGAATATGGGAGTGATTATTATTGGCAGTCTTGTAGGCGTTCTAATTTTTAAAGAAAAACTGAGCAAAATGAATTTTATAGGGCTGTTTTTAGCTTTAATAGCGATTGTTTTAATCGTGCTCTCACAACAGTAAAACCAATACATTTCTTAAGTCTAATAAATTAATTTTGGACACAATACCACTTTAATACTTAACTAAAAAGCACAAAAAAAACCGTCTAGTTTTAACGAGACGGTTTTTATTATAAATGAGGTTATTTTTAAATTTCTATACTATTCAACTTGCTGTTTTTTCGGCTAAAGCTAAAATAGATTACCAATCCAATTAAAAGCCAAACTCCAAAATAAATCCAGTTCCAAACGCTAAGTTCTGCCATCATATACAAACAACAAATCAAGCCTAATAGTGGAATCAAAGATAAATTTTCTTTGTAAGACCAAACCATCAATCCAACTAAAACAACTAGGAAAATCCACATTGGAATTTTATGTTTGAACAAACCAAAACCACTTTCATATTTAACAGAATCGGCAATTGGTAAACCCGCAATAACTGACGCATATTTTGCATCATCTTGTTGGTACTGACTTAACAAATGTTCTAAATCCGGTGTTTCGGTCGTACTGTTTTTAGCGTCAATTGTTACTAAATAATCATACACTTTTTGAGTTTCTTCTTTATTCAACGATGTAATTATATCCGCAGCATTATTGATTTGAGTTTCATTCGTAATAAAATCCATCGTCGCTTTCTTATTGTATCCAAAAGCAAATACCAACCCGATAAGAAGCAAAACCGGCATAATAAATTTTGAATTTACATACGGTGTTTTGAACTTTCCTCTTGGAATATCAGTCTTATTTTGCAAAGCTAAAACTCCTGCACAAACCAATACAAAAGCGAATAAAGTCCCAATACTACACAAATCTGTAACCATAGTTAGGTTCAAAAACAAAGCAGGAACCGCAACCACAAAACCGGTTACAATTGTTGCGTAAGATGGCGTTTTGTATTTTGGATGCACTTTTGAGAAACGCTTTGGTAACAAACCATCACGACTCATACTCATCCAGATACGCGGTTGCCCCATTTGGAAAACCAATAAGACACTCGCCATAGCCACTACTGCACTCACTGCAATAATTCCTGACATCCATTTTAGGTCTAATTTTTCAAATACAAAAGCTAAAGGATCACCTACATTCAATTGATCATAACTAACCATTCCAGTTAACACTAAAGCTATGGCAATATATAAAATGGTACATATAATAATGGCCCACATCATTCCTCTTGGCAAATCACGTTGCGGATCTTTACATTCTTCTGCTGTTGTTGAAATAGCATCAAATCCAATATAAGCGAAAAACACTGCTGAAACTCCTTTCAAAACTCCTGTAACTCCATTAGGTGCAAATGGATCCCAATTAGCAGTATCTACATAGAAAACACCAACGGCAATTACCAAAAGAACGATACACAGTTTCACTACCACCATAATATTACTCGCATTTCGAGACTCTTTCATCCCACGGTAAATCAATGCTGTGATTAAAACAATAATTAATAATGCCGGAAGATCGGCTACGAAATGAAACGACCCAATAACTGGTGAAGTTGTCCAGGCGACATAAGCATCTTGAATAGCAGGACTTAAGTTTCCGTATGTTTTTCCGCCTTGCATCAATGCTGTAGCTTCATCAAATCCTTTAGAAGCAGATAAATAATCCATTTGAACCCATTGTGGCAAGTGAAGACCTCCACTTTCGAGCAAACCAGTAAAATAATCACTCCACGATATAGCAACTGTTATATTACCTACGGAGTATTCCATAATCAATGCCCAACCAATAATCCAAGCAATAATTTCACCAAAAGCAACATACGAATAGGTATAAGCACTTCCGGAAACGGGAACCATCGAGGCAAATTCAGCATAAGCAAAAGCAGCAAAACTACAGGCTATAGCAGTAAACAAGAATAGAAAGATAACTGCAGGACCTCCATCGGCACTTGCTTTTCCAATGGTACTAAAAATACCGGCTCCTACAATTGCAGCGATTCCAAAAGCAGTCAAATCTCGTGCAGTCAAATGTTTACCTAAGGCATTATGTCCATCAGTATTATTTTTCTCAACTTGTTTTAAAATATCCTGTACTGTCTTTTTTCTGAATAAACCGTTTAACGCCATATTGTAAATTTTATCATTAAAAATTAATATACTGTAAATTATATGTTTTTATGTTAGATATTATGCAAATAATCTTCAAAAATCAAAAGTATAAAACAAATTGAACTAATGCCGTTTCTCCAACTATTTTTTTTTATTATTTTTCAATACGTTTAAAATGATTTATTTTTCAACTAAAAAAGTCAAATAAAATAATTTTAACATTAAAAAAGAAAATCTATTAAAATTGAAAAGTATTTTTCCGCCCTATTTAAAACGTATTCTGATTTGCTGATTATTTCAAACAACTTCTTAAAATTGTCACCGGATGCAATGCTTTTCTGCTTGTTCCGTCAAAAATCTGGTGGCGACAACTGGTTCCCGCCGCAGCAATAGTTGTTGTTGAGTCTGTTGTTCTAATTTTTGGAAACAATGTATCTTCACCCATTTGCATGCTGATTTCATAATGTTCTTTTTCATATCCAAAAGAACCTGCCATACCACAACAACCCGAATTATAAATGGTAACCGAAGTGTTTTTTGGTACATTCAACATCGCAAAAGTCGCTTCAATCGTACTCAATGACTTTTGATGACAGTGTCCGTGAATTTTTATCGTTTTCGCCTCCTCAGAAAATTGCTCTGCATGAATTTTACCTGAAGTAATCTCATTTTTGAAAAACTCTTCAATCGTAAATACGTTTTTGGCTAATTTTTCAGCACCTTCTTTATCATCAGCCAATCGAATATATTCGTCTCTAAAGGTTAATATCGCCGAAGGTTCAATTCCTATCAACGGACAATCAGCAGTAATATAATTCGAAAAAATGCCAACGTTTATATTCGCAATTGCTTTTGCTTCTTCGAGAAAACCTTTAGAAATAAAAGCTCTTCCGCTTTCTTCATGATCCACCAGAATCACTTCATATCCTAATGTTGTCAATAACTCGTACGCATCGATTCCAACCGAAACATCATAGAAATTAGTGAATTCATCACAAAACAAACATACTTTTCCGTTTACAAAAGAATCACTTGGCGCCCGATTCCAATTTTTCTCATACCATTTCCTAAAAGTTTGTGGAGCCAAAGGCGGCACTTCTCTTTTTGGTGCAATTCCCATACTTTTTTTCACCAAAGGTAAATTCACCATAAAATTAGTGAACCTTGGAGTGATACTTCCCAGTCCATTCAGTTTGGCATTAAAAGCAAAAACTTTATTACGCCATGAAAATCCATTTGCTTTTTGGTATTGGTACAAAAACTCCGATTTTAAAGCTGCTACATCCACATTACTGGGACATTCGCTCGCGCACGCTTTGCAACTTACGCACAATTCAAATACTTTATATAATTCTTCGTGGTCGAATTTATTATCTTTTTCTGAATGCGTCAGGTATTCTCTCAACGCATTGGCTCTGGCACGAGTAGTATCTTTTTCATTTCGGGTAGCACGGTAACTTGGACACAAAGTCCCACCGGCCGAAGGTAATTTTCTGCAATCACCGGAACCATTGCATTTTTCCGCGGCACGCAAAATCCCCAAACTATCAGAGAAATCCTGAATCGTTTGTATATCCGGTTCCACTCTGCCTGCTTCCACCCTAAGATTTTCATCCATTTTGAAAGCGTTCACAATTTTCCCCACATTCAAAATGGTATTCGGGTCAAAAGCATGTTTGATTCTTTTCAACAATTCATAATTTTGGTCTCCAATCATAAAAGGCAAAAACTCACCTCGAACAATTCCATCTCCGTGTTCCCCGCTCAATGATCCTCTGTATTTTTTTACCAAAATAGCCACTTCGGTAGCAATGTTTCTAAATTGATGCAGCCCTTCTTTTGTCTTTAAGTTTAAAACTGGTCGCAAGTGAATTTCTCCGGCACCGGCATGAGCATAATAAATCGCACTTTGCCCGTGACGCTCCATCATTGCAGAGAATTCAGCAATATAATTAGGTAAATCACTCAACTCAACAGCAGTATCTTCAATAGAATCAGCGGCTTTGTCATCACCTACAATACTTCCTAAAAGTCCCAGACCAGCTTTTCGTAACTCATTTATTTTATCAATATCTGCTCCATAAATTTTTGGCAAAGCATACCCAAAATTATTTCGTTCCAAATCTGCAATCAAATCATTCGCTTGTCTTTCGGCATCTTCCATACTAATATGCGAAGCTACTTCGAGCATAATAACCGCTTTTGGTTCACCTTGTATAAAAAATCTGTTTTTGGCTTGCTCTCTGTTGGTTTTCGTACAATCCAATATTGTATCGTCCATCATTTCACAGGTATACAAATGATGTTTCATCGCAGTAACCACAGCTTCTAAACTTTCCTGAATGGTATGAAAATGAGCCACTACCATAACATTATTTGTTGGTGGCAAATTGTCCACTTTCAGCGTTATTTCTGTAGTAAACGCTAAAGTTCCTTCGCTTCCGCAAAGGAGTTTCCCTAAATTTATCGTATTTTCTGTTCCTCCAAAAAGTTCTGATTTCAATAATAAATCAATTGCGTAACCGGTATTTCGTCTATGGATTTCAGGTTTTGGAAATTCCTTTACAATCTCTTTTTGGTTTTCTGTATTCGAAAGTTCCTCATATATGGTTTTATAAATGGAGTTTTCTAGCGTGTTCCCTTTTGTTTTTTCAATGAATTCCGCCGAAGTCATTTCTTTAAATACTACCGAAGTTCCATCACTCAAAACCGCTTTAATTTCCACTATTTTATCTCGGGTAACCCCATAGCGTATCGACGTAGTTCCCGATGAATTATTCCCTACCATTCCTCCAAGCATACATCGATTTGAAGTTGAAGTATTGGGTCCAAAAAACAATCCGTGTTCTTTTAAGTACAAATTCAGTTCATCCCGAATCACTCCTGGCTGTACGGTAACCGTTTTTTTTGAAGAATCAAAAGCGACAATCTTGGTAAAATGTTTCGAAACATCTACAATTATTCCGTTACCTACTGTTTGACCTGCCAATGAAGTTCCGGCAGTTCTGGGCGTAATTGAAATTTTATTTTTTGCTGCAAAGCGAATAATTTTGACAATATCCTCCTCTGATTTTGGAATCGCTACCGCAACTGGCATAATCCGATACGCAGAAGCATCTGTGGCATACAATGTTTTATGGAGATCATCATATAAAAGAGTTCCTTCTAATGATTCGGATAATTGCTGTAATTGAGGCGTGATTGACATTTAGTGGAGTAAATTGCTATTATTTTCACAAATATAAATATATACCTTATTATAAGTTAAAAAATCAAATAAGAAAAATTCAAAATATTCAAATCCTTTTATGGTTTGTCAGAAAGTGCATTCAAACGGATTTAGAAAAAATTGGCAAAGAAATTGCGCTGTTAAAATAAGTCAAATTTTAAAACCATTTTAACTGGTAAATTTCACTAAAAAAACTATTTTTGAATACTTTATAAACAAGACTCTAATGAAAAATTACAAGCACACCCTTTTGCTTATTTCGTTCCTTTTACTTTCTTTTTGGAATGGTAACGCACAAGCAATGGCAACAAATCCAAAAAATGAATTTAGAGCCGTTTGGATTGCTACCGTGGTAAATATTGACTGGCCAAAAACCAGTACTGATAATGTAGCCAAACAAAAAGCAGATTATATTGAGATTTTAGACACGTATAAAAAACTAAATTATAATGCTGTAATTGTTCAGATTCGAAGTGTCGGTGATGCTTTTTATCCAACAAAATTAGCGCCTTGGTCCCGTTTTTTGACTGGAAAAGAAGGACAAGCTCCAAAACCCTATTTTGACACATTGGCTTGGATGATTGCTGAAACTCATGCCCGTGGATTTGAATTTCATGCTTGGTTAAATCCATATCGTGCTACAATGGATTACAATACCGCACTATTAAGTCCGGAACATGACTATTTCAAACATTCGGACTGGATGATTAAATACGGTGGAAAATATTATTACAATCCCGCATTACCAGAAGTTCAAAAACATTTATTGACCGTTGTGGAAGAAGTAGTTCAAAATTATGACATTGATGCCATACATTTTGACGACTATTTTTATCCGTACAGAATAAAAGGAGAAGTATTTAATGATACCGATTCTTTCAAAAAATATGGAAACGGAATGAGTATAGAGGATTGGAGACGTTCGAATGTAAATACTTTTGTGAAAGATGTTTCAGTTTCTATTAAAAACATCAAACCTTGGGTACAATTTGGTATCAGCCCGTTTGGAGTTTGGAGAAATAAATCTGTGGATCCAAAAGGTTCAGAAACAGAGGCCGGACAAACTAATTACGATGATTTATTCGCTGATCCGTTGGCTTGGATGGAAAACAAATGGATTGATTACCTTGTTCCTCAATTGTACTGGAGCATGGATCATCCAAAAGCTTCTTATTCAAAATTATTGCGTTGGTGGTCTGAAAATTCAACAAATACCGCAATCTACATTGGAAACGGAACGTATAAAATCAACACGGATTCTGATAAAAGATGGAATAATCCAAATGAAATTCCGAATCAAATAGACATCACCAGATCTTACAAGAACATTCAGGGAAATGCTTTTTTTAGTGCCAAATCGTTTTTGAATAAAAATCAAAGCGTGACTAAATTACTAACAGAAAACCAATACAAATATCCTGCTCTTCCTACTGTGGTTCCTAGTTCTGTGAAAAAAATGGCTATCGTACCCACAGCGAATAACATTTTGATAGATCCTATTTCATCAAGATTCAATGTTACGTATCCTTTGTACAGTAAAGTGCGTTATGTTATGGTTTATGGTGCCAAATTCAATTCAAAAATTGATGTCAACGATCCAAGCCAAATTCTTGATAAAATAGCATTCAAAGACAATGTTGATACTGTGGAAATTGTGATTCCAACATACAAATTAGACAAAAACACAACCTGCGCGATTACATTCATTGATTTTTATGGTAATGAAAGTGACCCAACTTTAGTGAACTTTACGCTATAAAATTTAATCGAATATAATACGCTAAAAATGAAAACAGACAATAGACCTTGGTATTGGATTCCCGTTTTAAACTTTGCTTCCGGATTGCCTTATGCCATTATTATTTCGGTATCGGTGATTATGTATAAAAACCTCGGAATCAACAATGAGGATATTGGAATTTATACCAGTTTACTGTATTTACCTTGGGTAATTAAACCGTTGTGGAGTCCGTTTATTGATCTTTATTCTACTAAAAGAAAGTGGTTTTTAGGTATGCAATTGCTCATTTCACTAGCTTTTTTGATTGTAGGTTTAACGATTCCTTTGAATAATTTTTTCGTTATCAGTTTAGCCGTTTTTTGGGTTGCCGCATTTGCATCTGCCTCTAATGATGTGGCGAGTGATGGCTTTTATATGTTGGCTTTAGAAAAAGACCAACAATCCTTTTTCCTAGGCATCAGAAGTACTTTTTACAGACTTTCCATGCTTACCGGAAACGGATTAATCGTGGTTATTGCCGGTTATTTGGAACAAGAATATGGTGATAAACAAAAAGCTTGGTCGTATACGATGGTAGTTGTAGGATTAATTATGACTGTCATTACAATTTATAATTATTTTTCGACTCCAAAAATTGAAGCAAAAATCTCAGAAACAAAAACAGAATCAGTTCCAAATAAGAGTTTCGGAGCTGTTTTTGCAACTTTTTTTCAAAAGAAACAAATTGGTTTAGTTTTGGCGTTCATTCTATTATTCAGATTAGGGGAATCCCAATTGTTAAAAATGCTGACTCCTTTTTTAATAGATCCAATAACTGCAGGCGGAATGGGTTTAACCACTCAGGATGTTGGTGTTATTTATGGGACTTTTGGTGTGATTTCGCTTACTATTGGAGGAATTTTAGGAGGCATTGTTATTTCTAGAGATGGATTAGGAAAATGGATGTTACCCATGATTTTAGCCATGCACTTACCCATAATTGGATTCATTTTATTGTCACATTTTCACCCTGGCTCCGTTTTTTATATTTATGCAACGGTAATCGCAGAACAATTCGGCTATGGCTTTGGTTTTGCCGCTTTCATGATGTATTTAATTTATGTGGCCGATGGAGAATCAAAAACGTCCCACTACTCCATTGCAACCGGATTTATGGCATTAGGAATGATGCTTCCGGGAATGATAAGCGGTTATATCCAAGAATATTTGGGGTATGGAAATTTCTTTATTTGGGTGTTTTTAGCAACCATACCAGGATTAATTTTATCCCGATTTTTAATTTTTCCAGCCGATTTTGGAAAGAAATCAGATATTTAATTTTACCATTTAAAGTTGTTTCAGAATGACATTAGAACATAAAATAGGACAATTTTTCTTTCCAGCCGTTTTCATTAATGATACCGAGGAAAATATTCAGGCTACTGAACGATTAATTAGAGATTATAATATAGGTGGATTGACTTTTTTTCATAGCCGAGCCAGTGCCGCAACGAATTATGAAACCAAGAAAAAAGTAGTCCTGAATGATGATAGTTTTCAACGTTTAAAGGAACTCATTATCAGGTACCAGAATTGCGCTACAACTCCGTTATTAATGAGTATCGATGCCGAATGGGGATTAGCCATGCGCGTCGAAAAAACACCTCAATATCCATATGCAATTACTCTTGGCGCTTTGCCTGAAAGTGAAAAACATTTGGTTTACGAAGTAGGGAAACAAATAGGTTTAGACTTAAAATCCGTTGGAATCCATTATAATTTAGCGCCATTGGCGGACATCAATAACAACCCGAATAATCCGGTAATTGGGTATCGTTCTTTTGGTCAAAACAAAGAAAAAGTAGCTGATTTTGCGCTGGAATATCTCAGAGGAATGAATGATGTCGGGATTTTAGGATGCCTCAAACATTTTCCCGGACACGGAAATACTAATGTCGATTCGCATTTAGGATTACCGGTTTTAAAAGAAACATTGGACGAATTACTAACCAATGAATTAGTTCCATTTATAAAAGGAATCGAGAATAATGTCGATTCAATTATGATTGGCCATTTGGCCGTTCCAGCTTTGAACGAAGGAAAAGATACTTCGGCAACGTTATCAAAATCCGTGATCGAAACACTTTTGCGCAAGCAGTTAGGCTATGATGGATTAGTGATTTCGGATGCGTTGAACATGCACAGCGTTTCTAAATTATATGATCAAAAAGGACTATTGGAATGGGAAGCTTTCAATGCCGGAAATGATGTGTTATGCTTTGCCGAAAATGTTCCCGAAGGAATTCAGGAAATCCTAAAAAACGCAACTCCGGAGCGAATTGAAGCCAGTTTTCAACGCATTTGGAAATGCAAACAAAAAGCAGGAATCACAGACGGAAATCTGAACTTGCCAAACCTTTCAGAAAATGATTTTGATTTTGAAACCACTTCGAAATTAAACCTGAAAATTGCTCAAAACTCCATTACAAAAATAAAAGACAATCACAATACCGTGACCGTTTTTGATGCTAAAAACAGAGAGGATTTCGCCAAAATCAGCATTTATAAAAATACCGACACTGTGTTTTTTAAAAGCTTGACAAACGCTTTGCCTTCCCCAGAATTTAGTTATGAAACTGGAGGGGAATCCGTTTTGAAGGAATTAGAAACAAATTTAAATAGATTTGACACACTAGTCATTTCTTTATTTGTTCCAAAGGCAAAACCTCTAAATAATTTTGACATTGAAGACTCCGTACTTCAATTTTTAGGCAACTTATTCACCACCAAAAAATGTGTTTTGTATGTTTTTGGGAATCCGTATGCATTACAAATAATTCCAAATCTAGAACATGCTTTGGGAATTATAGAAATGTATCAAGATTTTGCAGAATTTCAAGAAGCCGCGGCAGAGCAACTTTTGGAAAACACAAAATGCAAAGGAACTCTTCCTGTGGAGGTTAACTTCCTATAATTAACACCTTAAATCTTTCGAAAATAACAGTATAGTAATTCCCTATTTTGAAATAAATATTTATAATCAACTGCTATTCCTATTTACTTTTAGTATAACTACTTTTGCACCATCAAAAAAATAACTAAAAAAGTAAATAAAATGTCATTAGTAGGTAAAAAATTTCCAAGTATTGCAGTAGACGCTATCTCTGAAATGGGTGATAATTTAAAAATCAACATTTTCGAAGAAGCTGTAAATAACAACAAAAAAGTACTTTTATTTTGGTACCCAAAAGATTTTACATTCGTTTGCCCAACTGAATTACATGCTTTTCAAGCAGCTTTACCAGAATTCGAAAAAAGAAATACAATTGTTATAGGTGCATCTTGCGATACCAATGAAGTGCATTTTGCATGGTTAAATACTGCAAAAAACAATGGAGGAATTGAAGGTGTTACTTATCCAATTCTTGCTGATACAAACAGAAACTTATCTAATATTTTAGGAATCCTTGATGTTGAATCAACTAGCTACAGCGAAGATACTGATTCTATCATTATTGAAGGTTCTAATGTAACATACAGAGCAACTTACCTTATTGATGAAACTGGAAAAATTTTCCACGAAAGTGTAAACGATATGCCATTAGGTCGTAATGTAAATGAATATTTACGTATGGTTGATGCTTATGCACACATTCAAGAAAAAGGAGAAGTTTGTCCTGCAAACTGGGAAGCTGGAAAAGAAGCAATGAGTGCTGACAGAAAAAGTACTGCTGAATACTTAAGTTTAAACTAATTCAATAACAATGTCAATTGCAATACCAAATTTCAATTAAAACATTGAATATTGCTATTGCAATTGCATTTTGAAATTCAATAAATATGTTAATCGAATTAACCGAAGATACGTTACAGGATTTAATTGCAAAAGACGAGAAAGTAGTCGTTCAATTTTCGGCATCATGGTGCGGAAATTGCCGAATTATGAAGCCAAAATTCAAAAAATTAGCTTCAGAAAACGAAGCAATTACTTTTGCTCTTGTTGATGCTGAGAATTTTCCAGAATCCAGAAAATTAGCGAATGTGAGTAATTTACCAACTTTTGCCACTTTTGTAAATGGTAAATTGGTAAACGAAACACAAACCAATAAACAAGAAGTACTAATTGAATTAGTAAACGAAATAGTTTAATCATTTCTTAGTTTAAAGTTTAAAGTTGCCTGACTTTATAAATAAGTTTAATGCTAAACTTACAGAGTATACTGCAACAGCAGCTCAAAAACCTTAAAACTTTAAAAACTTTAAAAACTTTAAAAACATTAAACTTTAAACTTTTAAAAATATGAAATTACCCGTAATTAAGCATTTAACGCAGTTTATAGAAGAAAATGATGAAGATTACATCATAGAAACAATCGAAGTTCTGGAAGCAATGACTGAAATTTCGTCATTGAAAGATGAAGAATTAGATGTTATAGGGGAATTAATTTCTAATATGTACGGCGCTTTGGAAGTTAACAAACTGGTGAAAACCGGAACTGATAAAAAAGAAGCTTTAAACACTTTCATGAAACGTGTTTTGGGTTCTATCGACAAATAAAGGAATTTTTAATTCAATATTTCTAAAACGCACTCCGCAACGAGTGCGTTTTTTTATTGAACACATTGGAATCTTACGGTTGATAATTTGAACCCAAATGGTAAACTTATCACGACATTTGAGGACAAATTCTTAAATAATTTTCATACTTTTGAACCTCATTAAAAAACAAACACTATGGCTTCAATAACATTAGGGGGAAATCCAGTACAGACTTCAGGGGAATTACCAAAAGTAGGAACAAAAATCGCTGATTTTAAATTAGTTAGAACAGATCTTTCATACACTTCACTAGCGGACTTTGCTGGAAAAAAATTAGTTCTAAATATTTTTCCAAGTGTTGATACTGGAACTTGTGCTGCATCAGTTAGAAGATTTAATGAAAGTGCCAGTACTTTAGAGAATACTACTGTTTTATGCATTTCAAGAGATTTACCATTTGCTCAAAAACGTTTTTGTGGTGCGGAAGGACTTGAAAATGTAGTTAACTTATCTGATTTTTCAGAAGGAAGTTTTGGTAAAACAAATGGTTTAGAAATTACTGACGGACCTTTGGCTGGATTACATTCAAGAGTTATTATTGTTGTTGATGAAAACGGAACAATTACACATACGGAACAAGTTGCGGAAATTGCTGACGAACCAAACTACGAAGCTGCATTAGCGGTACTTTAACAGCATCCGAATGGAATTTCAAAAAGATAATACTTTCTTTACCGGGAGATTAAAAAGTGTCACTTATGCTTTTAAGGGTGCCTTAAAATTGATTACCACAGAGCACAGTATTATGGTACAATTTTCAATAGGAATATTGATGACCATTGCCGGGTTTTATTTTGGCATCTCTAAAACGGAATGGCTTTTTCAAACTTTAGCCATTGGTTTGGTGATGAGTATCGAAGGTTTAAATACAGCAATTGAAAAAGTAGCTGATTTTATTCATCCTAATTATCATGAAAGAATTGGATTCATTAAAGATATTGCTGCAGGAGCAGTATTTTTTGCTGCTTTAACAGCGATAGCAATCGGTTTAATCATATATATCCCAATATTACTTTAGATATTATTATAATCAAGAATGGCAAAAATAAAAAAAACAGCACCTTTAGATAAAAAAAACGATGCTAAAGCTGAGGGGAATAATCCATTAAGAATCACCAAACAACACAAAATTGTTTTTGGATCTCTTTTGGTATTATTTTCAATAGCTTTATTATTTGCGTTTATTTCCTTTTTCATTTACGGACAACAAGATCAAAGCGCTGTTAGAGAACTAACTAACAGGGCTGAAATAGTTCACAATTGGTTGGGGAAATTTGGTGCATTTTTAGCTGATTTACTTATTTACAGAGGTTTTGGAATTGCTGCATTTATATTTGTACGCTTATTTTTCCTAACTGGAATATACATGGTTCTTGGCATTTCTTTAGTAAAACTCAAGAATATTTGGTTTTGGGATTTATTCGTGATTATTATTTTATCTGTTTTATTTGGATTTTTTGCCACTTCAGCACCTGAATTAGGAGGAACTGTTGGATATGAATTGAATTTATTCCTACAGGATTACATCGGAAAAACAGGAACATTATTGATTTTGCTATTCGGACTAATCATTTATATAATTTTCAAAATAAAGCTTTCGCCGGAAAGTATTCAGTCCTTTTTTGATACTACCAAAAAAGAAATGAAGGCGATTCCAATCACTAATCCGCTAAATAATGGCAAAAGTGGTTATAACTTGGAAGAATTTGCTGTTGTTGAAGACGAACTGGATGACATTCATTTAAAAACGAATGGTTCACAATTCGAAATTAACAAGGAAGCCTTGAAACCAACTATCAGTAATTCATCGGATATCAACAGAGATCCCGTTGCAAAACCACTTGATATGCAAGTTACACCAGTTGCAACTCCAGAAGTTATAGCGAATGCTGACGAATCTTTTGTAATAGAATCGGCTCCGGAAGAAGATATTATAGAGGAAAATCTTGCCTCTCGATTGGTTGCTGATTTTGGATTATTTGATCCAACTTTGGATTTATCCAATTACAAATTCCCTACGATTGATTTATTAAAAGAATATTCGACCGGAGGAATTACCATCAACCAAGAAGAATTAGAAGAAAATAAGAACCGAATTGTTGATACGCTTCGCAATTACAAAATAGAAATTGCACAGATAAAAGCGACCGTTGGACCATCGGTTACCTTATATGAAATTGTTCCGGAAGCGGGAATTCGTATTTCAAAAATCAAGAGTCTGGAGGACGATATCGCGTTGTCACTTTCGGCATTAGGAATTCGTATCATTGCTCCTATTCCTGGAAAAGGAACTATAGGAATCGAGGTTCCTAATAAGAATCCAACGATGGTTTCTATGAAAAGTGTTATTGGCTCTGCCAAATTTCAGGAAGCCGAAATGGAATTACCAATCGCTCTTGGAAAAACAATTTCGAACGAAACATTTGTCGTGGATTTAGCCAAAATGCCTCACTTATTGATGGCGGGAGCTACAGGACAAGGAAAATCTGTTGGTTTGAATGCCGTTCTGACTTCTCTTTTGTACAAAAAACATCCAGCCGAAGTTAAGTTTGTTTTGGTAGACCCTAAAAAAGTTGAACTAACACTTTTTAATAAAATTGAAAGACATTATTTAGCCAAGCTTCCTGACATGGATGATGCTATTATTACGGATAATGCAAAAGTGGTCAACACATTAAATTCACTTTGTGTGGAAATGGACAACCGTTATTCTTTGTTGAAAGATGCGATGGTGCGTAACATCAAAGAGTACAACGATAAATTTAAGGCTCGAAAACTGAATCCTGAAAACGGACACCGCTTTTTACCTTATATCGTTCTGGTAGTGGATGAGTTTGCCGATTTGATTATGACTGCCGGTAAAGAAGTCGAAGTTCCTATCGCCCGTTTAGCACAACTGGCGCGAGCTATTGGAATTCACTTAATTATAGCGACACAGAGACCGTCTGTGAATGTAATTACAGGTTTAATAAAAGCCAATTTTCCTGCGAGAATAGCTTTTAGAGTTACCTCAAAAATTGATTCCCGAACCATTCTGGATACTCAAGGCGCCGATCAATTAATAGGTCGTGGTGATATGCTTTATACTAACGGAAATGATGTGGTACGAGTACAATGTGCCTTTATCGACACTCCCGAAGTGGAGAAAATCACTGATTTTATTGGTTCACAAAAAGCATATGCAACAGCTTATTTACTTCCTGAGTTCGTTGGGGAGGAAAGTGGCATTAATCTTGATATGGATATCTCCGATAGAGATACTTTGTTTAGAGAAGCTGCCGAAATCATTGTAAATGCACAACAAGGTTCGGCTTCATTGTTACAAAGAAAACTAAAACTAGGCTACAACAGAGCAGGTCGATTGATTGATCAACTCGAAGCTGCAGGAATTGTAGGCCCGTTTGAAGGAAGTAAAGCACGCAGTGTAAACATTCTGGACATGAGTTCTCTTGATCAATTTTTCAACAATGAACAAAACAACTAATACCATGAAATCAAAAATTCAAGAATCTAAAAAAAACAATACAGAAAATATGGGGAAAAAATTTCTTTTAATTGCAGCATTATTATTTTTTAGTTTCTCAATACAAGCACAAGACAAAAAAGCAAAAGAACTTTTAGATCAAGTTACCGCCAAAGTAAAAAGCTACAATACAATCGTAATCGATTTCAAGTATTCTTTGAATAACGCTAAAGAAAACATCAATCAGGACAGTAAAGGAAATGTAACCATGAAGGGAAATCAATATGTCTTGAATTTCATGGGAGTGACTAAAATTTTTGATGGTAAAAAAACATACACCATTGTACCGGAAGATGAGGAAATTACTATTTCTAAAGTCAACGAAAAAGACGATAATGCCATTACGCCTTCAAAAATGTTAACTTTTTTCAATACCGGTTATAAATACAATATGGATATTTTACAGAACGTAAAAGGCCGAAAAATTCAGTATATAAAATTGGTTCCTACCAATTCTAAAGATCAGAGAAAAGAAGTATTACTAGGGATTGATATCCAAACCAAACACATCTATAACTTAATAGAAGTGGGTAAAAAAGGTACAAAAACAACTTTAACGGTTAATTCTTTCAAAACCAACCAACCTTTGTCAAAAAATCAATTTACATTTGCGGAAAGTAAATATCCAAATTACTACATCAACAAATTAGATTAATCTATTCGGTGAAAATTCTTGACAAATACTTATTAAAAACATTCTTGACTACATTTACTACGGTATTTGTAATCCTATTTTTCATTTTTATACTTCAAACCGTCTGGTTATTCATATCAGAATTGGCTGGAAAAGATTTAGATTTATTAATGATTATTAAATTCCTGGCATTTTCCATGCCTAGAATTGTACCATTGGTATTGCCTCTTTCTATACTATTGGCTTCCATAATGACCTTTGGTAATTTAGCTGAAAATTATGAATTCGCAGCGATGAAATCTTCTGGGATTTCGTTGCAAAGAGCCATGAGAAGTCTGACTGTATTCATCATTTTATTAAGTATTGTTGCCTTTTTCTTTTCGAATAATGTGATTCCGTATGCTGAATACAAATTCATCAATTTCAGAAAAAACATTGCGCAGGTAAAACCGGCATTGGCTATAGCCGAAGGTCAGTTTAACGATGTGGGTTTTTACAACATTAAGGTAAATAAAAAATCCGGTGAACAAGGCAATATTCTTACCGGTGTGACAATTCACAAAAAATCAAACATTGGTGACGGAAGTAAAACCGTAATCAAAGCTAAAGATGGTGAGTTAATCAGCAGTGAACAATCCAGTATTTTACAATTGGTGCTTAACGACGGATACTACTACGAGGATATTGTTCCTAAAAAGTATGAAGATCGCATTAAAATGCCTTTTGCCAAAAGCTCCTTTAAAAAACACATCATAAACATCGATTTATCTGAATTAAACAAGACCGATGTAACCGATGAAAGTGTGGCAAATACGAACACAATGCTTACTGTTAATGAATTAAAATACACTTTGGATTCATTGAACAAAAACATAAAAAATGACATTATTTCATTTTCTGAAAATAGCAACATGCGAGTTGGTATTCCTTTAAATAAAAAACTGGAGAAAGCACCAAAAAGAAAACCGCTTCCTAAAGATATTTTGTCTTTGTATACTTTAGAACAAAAATCGGATATTTTAAAAATAGCGGTCAGTAATCTTGCCAGCACAACCTACTCCATCGATACCACTAAAGCAGAACTAGACAACAAACAAAAAAATATCAATAAACATTTATTGGCTTTTTACGATAAATTTGTAATTGTATTTGCCTGTTTTCTAATGTTTTTCATTGGAGCACCATTAGGAGCAATCATCAGAAAAGGTGGTTTAGGACTTCCAATTGTTTTTGCAATTTTAATCTTTATTACATTTCACTTTATAAATACTTTTGGAAAAAGAATAGCACAGGAAAACGGAATGACTCCTTTTATGGGAGCTTGGTTATCCTCATTTATCCTGACTCCATTAGCGGTTTTATTAACATATAGAGCCACAAACGATATTGGATTAATAAATATGGACGTTATTCTGGCTCCATTCCAAAAAATAATTAAAAAAATACTACCATCACAAAATTAACAACACAAATGGTTACAAATAACATACAACTCAACACAATTGAAGAAGCGATAGAAGATATTCGCCAAGGAAAAATAATCATTGTTGTTGACGATGAGGACCGCGAAAATGAAGGAGATTTTTTGGCTGCAGCCGAAAAAGTGACACCAGAAATGATAAATTTCATGGCAACACACGGTAGAGGATTAATTTGCGCTCCACTGACAGAAAGCCGTTGTAAAGAATTGGGATTGCATGTAATGGTAAGCAACAATACGGATCCAATGGAAACCGCTTTTACTGTTTCGGTAGATTTAAGAGGCAATGGAGTAACTACAGGAATCTCTGCTGGAGACAGAGCAAAAACTATTTTATCATTAGTTGATTCTAAAACTAAACCACATGATTTAGCACGTCCGGGACATATATTCCCCCTTATTGCAAAACAAGGTGGTGTATTAAGAAGAACAGGACATACCGAAGCCGCTATAGATTTTGCTCGATTAGCTGGATTTAAATCAGCAGGTGTGATTGTAGAAATCATGAACGAAGATGGTTCGATGGCTCGTTTACCACAATTAGTAGAAGTGGCTAAAAAATTCGATTTGAAATTAGTGTCCATCGAAGCTTTAGTGGCCTATAGAATGCAACACGATAGTTTGATCGTTAAAAAAGAAGATTTTGACATTGAGACTCGTTTTGGTACTTTTAGACTAAGAGCATACCAACAAACGACTAATAAGCAAATACATATTGCTTTAACTAAAGGAACTTGGAATTTGGGTGAATCGATTTTAACCAGAATCAATTCGTCACAGGTGAATAATGATTTGTTAGGCACATTGACCAATAACGCAGACCAACAACTGGATGATATGTTTCAAGTAATAAACGAAGCCGGAAAAGGTGCTGTTATTTTCATCAATCAGGACATGCAATCCGTAAATTTATTGAATCGTATCGCTGAACTTAAATCATTACAAGCGCAAGGTGAAATGAAAGCGCCTAAAATTGTTATTGACAGCAAAGATTTTGGTATCGGAGCGCAAATATTACATGATATTGACATCTCAAAAATTAGATTAGTATCCAATACTGAAGGAACAAAACGGGTAGGAATGATTGGATATGGGCTAGAGATAACCGAATATGTAAAGTATTAACCCCATTCATTACTATTTTATAAAAATAAGTTTCATCTAAAGTAAAGAAAATGAAACCTTTAAAAATTAGCCCTGAAAATAGATGCTTTTTTTCTAAAAATAGATTTGCATAACCAAAAAAGGTTCTTATATTTGCACTCGCAATCAGATAATGAAAGCGACATACTGGAGAAATGGCAGAGCGGTCGAATGCGGCAGTCTTGAAAACTGTTGACTGTAACAGGTCCGGGGGTTCGAATCCCTCTTTCTCCGCCAGTACAAAAACAAATGGTATCAAAACCCCGTAAATCTTATGATTTACGGGGTTTTTGCTTTTACTACATATTCAAATTATTCATCTAATCTCATTCTTAACGAGACAAAATCGAGACCCTACAATTATTCTAAAACCAGGGTCTCGCTAAATCAACTTAAAAATTTCAAACAACCTGTTCAATGGCTAGTTTATCACTAGTCCACTATTTAAACATCTTGTTTGATATTCTTTAGAAATCTAAATTGAATAATAATTAAAAGGTCACCATTATGAAAACTAAAATCACATTGCACTTTTATGCGAAGAGCACAAAAGTTAATGCTGCAGGTCTACTCCCTATCTATGTAAGATTAACTGTTGATGGAAAGCGAATGGAGTTCAGTACCAAAAAATTTATAGATTCCGCTAAATGGTCATCTGAGATGTCAAAAATGAAAGGCAATACAGAGAATGCTCGTTCATTAAATGAATACCTTGATTTAATGAAATCAAAAATATTCGACATCCAAATGGAATTAATACACCGCAACGAACTCCTCACAATTGAAGTTTTTAAAAATAGACTTCTTGGCATCAAAGAACATCAACATATGCTTATCCCTATTTTCGGAGAACACAACCGGAAAGTAGAAGAGCTTTTGGGGCTCGAATACGCACCTGGAACACTAGAGCGATACAAAACCTCACTTAAGCACACGAAAGACTTCTTGCAGTGGAAATACAATATATCCGATATTGAAATCAATAAAATAGACCATCCTTTCATAACAGAATATGAATTCTATCTGAGAAGTGTCCGCAAATGCGCCAACAACACCGCAGTCAAATACATTAAAAACTTCAAAAAAATTATCAAAATCTGTATTTCAAATGGATGGCTAGATAAAGATCCATTTGCAAACTATAAATCAAAAATTCGTGAAGTAAAAAGAGATTATCTGACACAAGAAGAAGTTCAGGATATCTATTCTAAAGTATTTGTAACCGAAAGATTAAACCTGGTAAAAGATATTTTCGTTTTCAGTTGTTTCACTGGCCTTGCTTATATAGATGTCAAAAACTTAACGGTATCAAACATCAGTACGGGTATTGATGGCGGAAAATGGATATTCACCCATCGACAAAAAACAGAAACAGCTTCTCGCATTCCCCTCCTTCCTATTCCGGAAGAATTAATTCTGAAATATGCCAATCACCCACAATGCATAAATGAAGATAAACTGTTACCTATTTTGAGCAACCAAAAAATGAATAGCTACTTAAAGGAAATAGCAGACGTTTGCGGCATTAAAAAAGATTTAACCTTCCACATTGCCCGACATACTTTTGCAACGACTGTAACACTTACAAATGGTGTACCCATAGAAAGCGTAAGCAAAATGTTGGGACACAAAAGCATTAAAACCACACAACACTACGCTAAAATCTTAGATAAAAAAGTGAGCGAGGATATGGATTTATTAAAATCCAAATTGGGTAATTTTAAACAGGATAATAATGTTTCAAATGGAACTAATTCACGAAATGCATAAGTAAGCTCCTAATCATATAGAGGACTTTGAGAATCATAAGCCTAAATGTTACTCAACAGTCCTCATCGTTGGCGGTAAGCTTTATATTTTCTTTATTGCATTATAAATTCCTATTATGTAATTTCTAACCTCCTGTGATAATGTTTCTAATTCTTCAGACGCATTTTCGTCAATTTTACAAATATTACAAATCATTAAACAAGTGATATAAATACCTAGTTTAGTTATCGGGTTAACATATTCATCGGTAATTGGGACACCTCTTGTTTGTTAAAGAGTCAAATTTTATTTAGAATAAATTCAAATAAAAATTTGTTTATTCTAGTTTAGGTTTTATATTTGCAGAAAATTATTTTAATTCAATCTAAATAAACAACTACATGAAATTTAAAAATTTACTATTAGTAGGGATGCCTGTCCTTTTTTTATCTATAACTTCTTGTTCTAATGACGATACTCCAGTCGAGGAAACTCCTAATTATACCGTTCCTGAAACCTATGTTTTCGTGAATGCAAGTGGAGCAGCAACAGTAGATTTTTCAGGGCAATCGAGCCGATTGTTGATGCTTGATGAAATGAGTGCCTATGTGAAAACACAAGCAACCTCAAGCCTTGCGGTTGATAACGTAAAATTGCAATCGATGTACACCAATACGAACAGTGCGTTTGCAGGTGCAGGTCTAAATACTTCAGGGAAACAATTAAAAGACAAAACGGCTGCTTCAAAAGATTATTTTTCACTAAACCAAGGTGGTGGTTCTATAACAGAACAGACGGCTGTTAGAACTTATTTTGAAAGTACTTTTACTGATTTGAACTCAGCTAGTCAAGGTGCGAATGCAAGTGCCGGTGTTGCCGGAAAATATGGAACAGGTTCTTCCACTAGATATTTTAAAGCTAATGGTTTAGAACCAGTTCAAGTGTTTTTGAAAGGAATGATGGGAGCTACATTTTTAGATCAGGTAGTCAATAATTATTTGAGTTTAAACAAACTTGACGAATCGACTAATAAAGCAGATAACACCGCTAAAATTTTAGTAACCGGGAAGTCTTATACGGCAATGGAGCATAATTGGGATGAGGCTTATGGATATGTTTTTGGTGCTACTGGTGATAAATTCCTATCTGAATACATTACTAAAGTAAATGCTGATGTAGATTTTAACACGGTTAAAAATGATATATCATTGGCTTTTAGAAAAGGAAGAGCTGCTATAGTTGCAAATGACTACGCTTCTCGTGATGCTCAAATTAAAATCATCAAAGAAAAATTGGCTCTAGTGGTTGCTGTAAGATCTGTATTCTATATGCAAACTGGTAAAGCAAAATTGGTTACCGATAATGGCGCTGCTGCATTTCATGACCTTTCTGAAGGTTACGGTTTCATCATGTCTTTAAGATATACCAATAAACCGGGAACAAACAATCCATATTTTACAAAAGCAGAAGTAGATGCTATGTTGGCCTCTATGATAAGCGGAACAAATGGTTTGTGGGCTATCGATACTTTGGGAGCAAAATTAGATGCCATATCTACACAAATTGCAACAAAATTTGGGTTTACAGTTGCTCAAGCTGCAACAGTAAATTAATTCAGTAAAAAAAACAAAGCAAGAGAAATTAACCCTCTTGCTTTTTGTACTTTTGCGTAAATTTTTAAGAATATGAAAAAGACACTATTAATTTTAAGTTTTGTTGCCGTATTTGTAGCTTGCTCATCAAATGATGGTGAAAACAATACGGACGGGAATAATTATGATAGAACAGCGCTTTTAACCAACTGGGCTGATAATATCATTATTCCAAGTTATGTAAATTATCAAGCAAAGGTTCAAATATTGCTGTCTAATACCAACACTTTTGTTGCAACTCCAACTGAAGCAAATCTTCAAATTCTAAGAACTTCTTGGTTGGAAGCCTACAAGGCATATCAATATATATCGATGTATAATTTGGGTAAAGCAGAGGAAATTAATCTTAATATGGCTTCCAATACCTATCCGTCAAATGCAATTGGTATAGAATCAAATATTTCCTCTGGAACTTACAATCTGGCATTGTTGTCTCAACTTGACAAACAAGGTTTTCCAGCATTGGATTATTTGATAAATGGTTTGAGCACAAATGATGCATCAATTGTTGGTTTTTATACTACAAATACAAATGCTACAAATTACAAGCAGTACTTAACAGCTGTTGTGAACAAACTGAAAACAAATATTGATGCAGTCGTAACAGATTGGAATTCAGGATTTAGAAATAGCTATGTAGCTAATAACGGGACTTCGGTAAGTAGTTCAGTAAACAAAACAACAAATTTATTTGTAAAAAACTTTGAAAAAGACATTCGTACCGGTAAGTTAGGGATACCCGCAGGGATTTTTTCAAGCGGTGTCAAATATCCGGAAAAAGTTGAAGGGTATTATAAAAATGATATTTCAAAAGAGTTGTTGAATATTTCAATAAAAGCACAACAAGATTTTTTTAATGGAAAACATTTCAATAGTACAACAACTGGCGAAGGTCTAAAAACCTATTTAGATTTTTTAAATGCGATTAGAAATGGTCAAAAATTAAGCGATATTATAAACAATCAATTTGCAACTATTTATACAGTAAACTATACGCTTAACAACAGTTTTTCACAACAAGTAAATACTGATAATTCAAAAATGATTGCCGCTTATGATGCTTTACAGCAAAATGTAATCTACACAAAACTAGATATGATGCAAGCATTAAACATCACTATTGATTATGTAGATGGCGATGGCGATTAATTATGGGTTTTAGTACAACAAAATATCTAAATAAATATTCAGAGGCATCAACGCTAGCTTTTTTTAGGCTAGCGTTTGGCTTTATGATGGTTTTAAGTCTAATACGATTTGTGAGTTACGGTTGGATTGATAAATTTTATATCCAACCCCAATTTCACTTTACGTATTATGGCTTTGAGTGGGTAAAGCCATTAGGAATTTATACGTATTTATTGTTTTTTATTTCAGGATTAGCTGCTTTATTTGTCGCCATTGGATACAAATATAAATTATCGATCATTACCTTTTTCCTGAGCTTTACCTACATTGAATTTATGGATAAAACCACATACCTAAACCATTATTATTTTATTACGGTAGTGAGTTTTGTACTGATTTTTTTACCCGCAAATGCCTATTTTTCTGTTGATGCCTATAGAAATCCAAGAACTGCCTTTCAAAAAATCCCGAGTTGGAGCACTGATATTTTAAAACTTTTGTTAGCGGTTGTCTATTTTTATGCAGGCCTGGCTAAGCTCAATTCCGACTGGCTTTTTGAAGCTATGCCACTCAAAATCTGGTTACCCAATAACTCTAATTTACCCATAATTGGTTCTTTATTAAACGAGAACTGGGTGCATTATGCCTTTAGCTGGACAGGAATGATTTATGATTTAAGCATCCCTTTTTTATTACTTTATAAAAGAACTCGATTATTCGCCTTTGTTTTAGTGGTAGTATTTCATATTCTGACTAAAATTCTTTTCCCCATTGGTGTTTTTCCGTACATAATGATCGTAAGTTCATTACTCTTTTTTGATGCGGATTTTCATAAAAAGTGTTTACAAATTGTTTCAAAATTATTCAATTTCAGTATAACTGTTTTTGAGAACGGAAAAGAAAAAATTCAGAATTTCAATGGAATTTATAAAACTAAAATAGCCTTTTTAACCTGTTCTATAACTTTCCAATTATTGTTTCCTTTTCGATATGTATTGTATCCGGACGAATTATTTTGGACAGAAGAAGGATTTCGGTTTTCGTGGCGCGTGATGCTTATGGAAAAAGCCGGTTACACCCAATTTATTGTTACCGATGCGAAAACAAAAGAGAATGTAATGATAAATAACAGTCATTTTTTAACCACTTTTCAGGAAAAGCAAATGTCGTTTCAACCGGATTTTATTTTGGAATACGCACATTTTTTACATGATTATTACCAAAAGCAAGGCATTCATGACCCCGAAGTTAGAGTAGAAAGTTACGTCGCTCTCAACGGAAGGTTAAGCCAAAAATATATCAATCCAAAAATAAATCTAGCCAAAGAAAATGAAACATTCCACCACAAAACTTGGATATTACCTTTTAACGACGAAATTAAAGGATTTTAGTTGCATTCTATTTTTATTATTTACGATAAATAGTTTCTCCCAAAATAAAATTTCGGGAGTTATTACAGATGGGAATGGCAATAAAATACCGTTAGTTGAAGTATATAATAAAACTTCCGGGACTAAATATCTTTCTAACTCTAAAGGAGAGTTTTCAATAGAATCAGACAAATCGGGGAATTATGAACTTGTTTTTTACAAAGGAAACTATGCTGTTTTAGAAAAAACAGTTTCAACATCTGAAGAAAGCATTGTCATTGTTTTGGATAAAGTTACCAGCCTTTCGGAAGTAGTTATCAATAAACAAAAGGAAAAAATATTTGCACTCAATAAATTAAAAGACATTGATGAAACGGCCATTTATGCCGGAAAGAAAACAGAAGTAATCTCGTTAAACAAACTTACGGCAAACAAGGCAACCAATAATGCCCGTCAAATATTTGCACAAGTTGTGGGACTAACAATCAACGAAAGTTCCGATGGCGGTTTGCAGTTAAGTATTGGTGGACGAGGATTAGATCCAAACAGAACATCGAATTTTAATACCCGTCAAAACGGTTATGACATAAGTGCTGATGTTTTGGGTTATCCTGAAAGTTATTATGCCACACCCACCGAAGCATTAGAAGAAATACAAGTAGTTCGCGGCGCAGCATCTTTACAATACGGAACGCAATTTGGTGGATTAGTTAATTTTAAATTAAAAACACCCAGCAAAAAACCATTCGAATTTACGACAAGAAATACTATTGGGTCTTATGGATTGTTTACCAATTTTACTTCATTAAGCGGTACAAAAGATAAATTCAGCTACTATACCTTTTATAATTACAAGCAAGGAAATGGTTTTAGATCCAATTCTGAATTCGAGAGTAAAAACTATTTTGGGAATCTAAATTATCAATTCAACGATAAAACTTCCTTGCATTTGGACTACACTTATTTTGATTATTTAGCCCAACAAGCCGGCGGATTGACTGATGTGATGTTTAACGATAACCCTACACAAAGCAACAGAACCCGGAATTGGTTTGCAGTAAACTGGAATTTATTTGCTTTGCGATTGAAACATAAATTTAATGCTACTGCCGATTTTTCATTGCAATTATTTGGTTTAGATGCAAGCCGAAAAGCTGTTGGATATCGCTCAAATAGAGTTTCAAACCCTGATGTAGTAGGAACGGAAAGAGATTTAATAGTGGGTGCATTTGTCAATTGGGGAGCAGAAGCACGATTTTTAAAACGCTACAAAATAAAAGAAAATACCAGTGCTTTTTTAATTGGAACTAAATATTACCAATCTGAAAATTCTGGAATTCAAGGACCGGGAAGCTCCGGTAGTGATGCAAATTTTGATGTTGCTGATGCAGAATTCCCTTTTTATGCTAACCAATCCAATTATACGTATCCAAATTTAAACCTATCTGTTTTTGGAGAGAATATCTTTAAAATAACGCCTAACTTCTCTGTTACTCCAGGTTTCAGATTTGAAAAAATAAAAACACAAGCCGAAGGTTCTTATAGAAAAATAAATCTGGATTTAGCCGGAAATGTGATTTTAGACGAAACTAAGTTTGAGAATAATATAAAAGACCGAAACTTTGTTTTATTAGGAGTTGGATTAAGCTATAAACCACAAAACAGAATTGAATTTTATGGAAATGTTTCACAAAATTATCGCTCTGTAACTTTTAATGATATTCGAACCGTAAGTCCAAGTCAAGTTATAGATGAGGATATTACAGATGAAAAAGGCTATACTTCGGATATTGGAATTCGCGGGCAAATAGGCGACAAAGTAACTTTTGACGCAAGTGTTTACGGATTGTATTATGATGATAAAATTGGTGAATATGAAACCCGAAACCCCAATGGTTCAGCGGCAATTGTAAGGTTTAGGGACAATATAGGAACTGCTGTGACGTATGGTTTTGAAACGATGTTCGATTGGAGTTTAAATAAAACCTTTTTCAAACAAAACGACAACTTTGTTTGGAATGTATTCTCCAATATAGCTATTACCAATTCGGAATATTTAAAATCGGAAGCTCCGAATATTGAAGGGAACAAGGTCGAATTTGTACCGCTTTACAACATAAAAACAGGAACAGGAATTGGTTATAAAAACTTTATTTCGAGTGTACAATTTACTTATGTATCTTCTCAATTTACGGAAGCAAACAACAGTAAAACAGATTCAAGTGACAATACTTATGGCATTTTTGGGCAAATCCCAGCCTATTACGTAGCTGATTTCTCCACCTCCTACAAATGGCAAAACTGGAAATTGGAAGCTGGAATTACTAATTTCACAAACAATAGTTATTTTACAAGAAGAGCCACTGGTTATCCAGGTCCAGGAATCATTCCGTCAGATACTAGAACTTTTTATACTACTCTTGAATTTGTATTTTAATGTTTTTGAAATACTAAAAGTCTTATTTTTCATAATAAATTTACTGATAAAAATTAATAGTAAAAAAAAAACATATCGTAATGGATTCTTTAATAACAAGTTAAAAAAATAAGTTTAGAAGATCTTAAAAAAGATTCTTTTTAGTGTTTTATGCTGATTGCATTTCTATTGGATTTATTCTATAAAATGCATATTTTTTCAAATCAATAATCTTTTTGAGCTTATAATTCCACTGATATGATATTTAAATCAAGAACAAAAACAATTACGAATTTTTAGCTATAGTTTTCATTAAATCGTTTGTTGAATTTGCATAAATTAAATTGCTTTTTAATGAATGAATAATTTTTATGTCTTTTAGTTTTTGAAAGGTAAATCAATACTTTTTTCATTAGGGTTTTAATATTTTCAAATCCTCATTAGAGTACGGTTCGCTTATCAGCAAAGGTTTCTCACTTTTTCATTTTCATTACATTTTATAAAATACAAATCAGCTCGCTTTTTCATTCCTCGTGAACACCCTTAAAATTTCGCAGTAATACGGGATGATTAAATACTTTTTATTTTAATTAAACTCTTAATTATTGATTTTAAATAAATATAATTTATTTAAAAAAACACATTCAACTTTACAAAATACACTATTTAATTAGATTGTGATAAGTGTAATTATTGTACAATATTTTATAGATTCAGGCTGTTTCCAATACACAACTAATTTGTACATTTGCAAGGCAAGTACTAGTAAAAATAGTAAATTATTGGCGCACTATTGAATATTTTATATTGCTACTTTCTTTATAAGAGAGTAAATAAGTCTCTTTAATGTAGAAGAATTATTATATTATTAACAGGAATGATTTTTTTGAACCTTCAAAATTTTTTTAGTAATACTATAAATCTATGCATAAATGTAAAGAAGATATTTATATTATTTAAATTTGGGCAAAATTTAAAAAATGAGAGAGTTTAATAAAATAATACAACTAATGACAAAAAAAATATTAGCAATTGGACTCACTTTTACTATTTTAACCTCATCTGGTCAGACAAAAGACACTATAAAAGTGAACCAACTTTCGCCAGTCATTATTGAAGGATTATTAGCTAGAAGCACAATAACCAGACTTGAACCTATAGTAGGAACTTATATTTTTTCAGGAAAGAAAAACGAAGTTATTTCGCTTACTCAAATTGACGCGAACATCACAGATAAAACTGGAAGGCAGATATTTGCAAAAGTACCTGGAGTTTTTGTATATGATATGGATGGTACAGGAAATCAGATCAATATTTCTTCTAGAGGACTAGATCCTCACAGAGGCTGGGAATTCAACATCCGTAAAGATGGCATTTTAACAAATTCTGATATGTATGCTTATCCTGCTAGCCATTATAGTATTGCATTAGAAAGTACTGAGCGAATTGAATTAGTCAGAGGAACTGCTTCACTTCAATATGGAGCACAATTTGGAGGAATGCTCAATTATGTATCTAAAAAAGCTGACACAATTAAAAAATTTAATTTCGAAAGTTTCAATACAATTGGTTCGTTTAATTTATTAAGTTCTTATAATGCAATAAATGGTAAAATTGGTAGAATAAAGTATTACGCCTATTTCTTAAAAAAATCACGTGATGGTTATCGTAAAATAGAACATACAAATTATGATTCAGAAGGAATTACAATTACTTATGATCCTAATAAAAGCTTATCACTTCGTTTAGAATGGACAAGATCTAATTATGTTTATCGCATTCCTGGACCACTAACAGATGCTATGTTTGCAACAGACCCAAAGCAAGCGACCAGATCAAGAAATTATTTTAATCCAGATATTAATATCCCATCATTTACTTTAAATTACAAAATCAAAAACAATACAAAATTTCAATTTATTTCATCAGCTGTAATTGGTTTAAGAAATAGTGTTTTATTTGATAAACCTGCAAATGTAGATGATGCAATTAATCCTCTAACCCTTGATTATGCAAACAGACAAGTTGATATTGATCGTTTTAAAAGCTTTACCAACGAGTTAAGGGTACTTCAACGATATAAATTAGGAAATCAAATAAGTTCACTTGCTGCGGGTGTGCAATATATGAATAACGATTTACACAGAACACAATTAGGAAAAGGTACTACCGGAAGTGATTTTGACTTAACACTTGTTGATCCAAATTGGGGTAGAGATATTCATTTTAAAACGCAAAATATGGCGATTTTTGCTGAAAACAACTTTATAATTCTTAAAAATATTTCAATCAATGTTGGTACAAGAGTTGAAATTGGCGAAAGCAAAATGTCAGGAACGATAAACTATTATCCTGAAAATAAAATACCGGTTAGTATAAAACATAAATATCCTTTATTTGGAACAAGTTTTAGCTATAAGCCAACAAATTTCACAGATGTTTATGGCGGTTTTTCACAAGTATACAGACCTATGCTTTTCAAAGACATTGTTCCAAATTCTATGTATGAAAAAATAGATGAGAATATCAAAGATGCAAGAGGATATAATGCAGAATTAGGGTTCAGGGGAAATTGGAAATCTTTGAAGTGGGACATTACAGGTTTTTTACTTCGATACAATAATCGTTTTGGAACTTTGGCATTAACTGATGACGAAGGAGTTTTTTACACATATAGAACAAATATTGGAAATTCTTTGACTAAAGGAATTGAATTATTTGTTGAAAGAAACTGGGTTTTAAATAAAAAAATAGAAATTTCATTATTTACTTCAACTTCGTTTATGAATGGTCGTTACACAACAGGAAATGTTAAAACAGGAAATTCAAATGTAAATATTGAAGGCAACAAAATTGAAAGTGTACCAAACATTATTTCCAGAAATGGAATTACAGTTCATTATTGGAAAATAAGTTTGTCGGGACTCTATAGTTATACATCCACAAGTTTTGCCGATGCATTAAATACAGCTGTACCAACAGCAACCGGTGCAGTTGGTTTAGTTCCTTCATATGGAATATTTGATCTCAATTCAACGATAAGAATAAATTCCAAATTTGAAATTAAAGCAAGTTTGAATAATGTTTTTAATAAGCAATATTTCACTAAACGACCTTTATTTTATCCGGGTCCAGGGATATGGGCATCTGATGGAAGAAATGGATCAATTTCATTTGTGGTAAATATATAAGATCAAATAACAACAACCGTCAAGGTTTAATACGTTATTCTAAAGCTTAAATTTGGAGTGCGTCGAAGTGAAAAAGTTTTTACATCTTCAATAGAATTAGTAACCGTATTTATTCTATAATATTCATTGATTTCATTTTTTCGATTAAATACATTCAATACAGAGAAACCTAGTTTGTATTGAATTTCATTCAAGCTTTCCCATTTGTATGTTGTCGAAAAATTAACTTGAAAAAAGTCATCTAAGACTTTATTATTTGGGGTATTGTAATCAATTTTTGGATTTGAGAAATTACTATAATTTATTGCTGAACTTATAGGAGTTGTTTTGGGTCTTCCAGAATACCATTTTGAACCCAATGCTATTTTTAGATTTTTTCTTTCATAGATTCCAGCCCAAGTGATAATTTGATCTAATTTAAAGTTGTTTGGAAATACAGGTTGCTCTAAATTTGGAAAGTGATAATTGTTATTATTATAAGTATAACTCAACCAAGTAATAAAATGATTTATTTTTTTTTGAACTAGCATTTCAATTCCTAAGACTTCATAATCACCATTAATTTTTACAAATTCTAATTGGTTTTGAAATCCTTGACTTGAGCTGTTAATTCCAGTTACTTTTTTATAAAAATTTTCTAAAGTAAATAACCAATTGTTTTTAGTATAAAACAAACTAATTGATGCTTGTTTGCTTTTTTGAATAGGAATAGTCGTATTGTTTGCCAATATCCACCTTCTTTTTTCTATTCCAAAATAATCTTTCTGCAGATCAATAACCTGATAACTATTTTGACTTTTGAATTCACCTAATACTTCTAAATTAAAATGTTTTGTGATAGCATAATTAAACTGCAATCTTGGTTCAAAAAGGTATTTTTTAAATTTTTCAATATAGTTTAATCGCAATCCTGTATTAAAATATATTTTGGATAAGGTATCGTTATATTTTCCCTCAACTATGAGCGCATGAGTTCGCAGAACTTCTTTAATTCTTCTGTAAAATATTGGGCTATTTATCTCATCTAAATTTATAGTGCCAATTTCGTTTAATTGATATCCATTATTAAAAGTAAATTTTGAAGTGATTATATGACTATTCTCAAGCTTAAAACCATTGTCTAACACTTTATTTTCCTGTCTTACAGTTTGATTATCTTGTATTTTGTTTTTTTGGGCATTAAGTTCATAGGACGAAGTGTAAACATTAAAATTGCTACTATTTTTTGCATTCCAATTTCGTTTCCACGAAAGATTACCTCCATGGTTTTTTTGAAATAAAATATTATTTTCCGACTGAATTATAGTATTAATTCTAGCTGTTTGAAAAACTTTAAGTTGATCATTTATAGTTATAAAGTCTAAAATAAGATGGTCTTTTTGTCCAATTTTTTGAGAATATTTGGCCGTAATATCGTAAAAATTAAATTTCTCGTCACTAGAATAATCTATATTTTGATTATTGGAAAAATTAGTAATACTTGTGTTTTGAAAAGCTTTATTATAATATTCTTTATAGGTAGGCGTTTTTACTAAATCAGTTATGGATTTTCTTCCGGCGATTTCCAAGAAACCTTTTTTGGTGACATTAAACCTTGAATAAATATCAGCATTAATCATATTTATTCCTGCACCAAAACTGTTTTCTTCAAATTTATTTGGGTTAGAGGAAATATCCACAACACTCGATACGCCTTCTCCAAAAAAAGCAGAACTTCCATTTTTAGTTATGGAAATAGTATGGGCTAAATTAGGATTGAACGCCGAAATTAATCCGAAAAAATGTCCCGTTTGATACATTTTTATTCCATTCCACAAAAATAAATTCTGATCATGCGTGCCACCTCTCACATTAATACTCGAAATACTTTCATCTGCACTATAAATACCAGGAATTTGCAACATGGTTTGTAAAACATCGGGTTCAATTAAACCGGGTAAGATTCCGAGTCTCTTTGGTTTTATTTCAAATGTTCCATCATTTTTTTTTGAAATTCCAGATGTCAAAAAATGATTCGCTATTATATTATTTAGTTCAGAAACTTCAACTTCAATATAAATTTTTAGGCAATTTTTATTTTGCAAATCAGGTACAGAAATTTTTTTAGTGGTAAATCCAATGCAACTAACCAATAAATCAGTTACCTTTTCTTTTTTTAGTTCAAAATATCCTTTTTCATTAGTTGAAGTACCGACACCATTTACAAACTTAATATTCACATTTTCCAATGGAGAATTATCTTCTTTCGAAAATACATATCCACAAATATTTTGTGCATCTAATGCATTATTGCTAAAAATATTAATGAATTTATTGTCTATATTTTCAAAGAAGAGATTGGTTTTTTTTTGAAGATAATTAATCTTCTTGCTCAAGGATAAAGATTTTTTTGGAGGTACAATTTTAAAAACAACTATTTCATTATCAATATAATTAAAATAAATGTGATGTTGTTTTTCTATGGATTGCAAAATATCTTTTAATGCAATCGCTTTGCTTCTGTCTTGGGCTTTTATACTCAAGGCAAAAACAAAGCAAAAAAATAAGACATAAATACGTTTAATAAAAACCATTTATTTTCCTTCAAAAATTATTTTGTTTGGAGCAATTTTATTCGGTTCTAAATGATAGGTAGTTGCAATAATTTGAAGGGCAACATCAAGATTGTCAATAGGAATTTTTCCAGTAAATAATTCATCAGAGTATTTTGCTTTCACTTCAATAGAAACGTTGTACTGCCTTTGAATTTCATCTAATATGTTGCGTAAATTTTCTATATTAAAAGCAATTGTGTTTTCTAGCCATTCCGGTTTAGAAGTATTAACGGTTGTGCTAATCTGCTTTCCATTTTCAAAAGTAACACTTTGCCCGTGGGTTAAAATTACCTCTTTATCTTTGTAATTTACTTTTACTCTTCCTTCAAAACAAGTTATATCAAAACGATTTTTCCTTACTTTAACATTGAATTGAGTTCCAAGAACGGCAACTTTTCCAAGATCAGTTGCAACTTCAAATTTTTTGCCTTTTGCTACTTTAAAATATGCTTCACCATCTAACTCAAGGTTTCTGTTATTGTTCCAATTCCATTTTTTATATTCAATTTCTGAACCAGCATTCAAAACTACTTGAGAATTATCTGGTAACGAAAAAGTGGTTCTTTTACCATTAGGTGCATATTGGGTTTGTAAGGCAAAATTTTGCATCATAAATGTAATTCCTAACCCGATAACTAAAACGGCAGCCACTTTAAACAGCCAGTTTTTGTACAAAGGAATCACTTTAGGCGCAATTTTTTTATGACTAATAACATGTTCTAAAACTTTCGCTTCATTAAAATCCGGTACTTCTAAATGAGCAGTATAGTTTTTAATTTTTTCATATTTTTCATAGTCAGGATTAGCTTTAAATTCAGTTAATTCGGCTTCTGTCAATTCGTTGTTTAGCCACTTTGCTAAAATGTGATTCTCTTCCATTGTATTAATCTTATTATGTTTAAAACAAGTAAAAACAAATTTACCCTACTTTATAATATCAATTTCTTTTCTCAGTTCAACTAAAGCCAAATGTATTCGCTTTTCTACTGCTTTAACACTTATATTTAATTCTTCTGCAATTTCGCTATATTTTTTGCCGTCTATTCGATGCATCAAAAATGCAACTCGCTGTGTTTCATTCAAATTTTCAATTGATTTTAAGAGCTTGCTTTTGAATTGCTTTTCTTCGAGTATAAATTCCGGGTTTTCATTTGTTTTATCAAGACCGGTAAAATTCTTTTCATATTCCAAAACTACTTTTTGATGTGCAATTTCGTTAAGAGAGTTATTATTTGCAATTATATATATATAAGATTTCGCTTTTTCAATGGGGACCGCAGCACAATTTTGCCAGAGTTTAATGAAAGCTTCTTGGGTTAAATCGTCGGCTTGGTCTTTGTTTCCATATTTATAAAAAAGAAAATTGCGAAGTGCTTTCGCATGACTTTTGAAAAATATTGAAAAAATAATTTTATCGCAAGTGTTTGATAATGAATTTATTGTCATTTATTTCGTAATTTTTTACTTTACAAAGATATATTTATTTTTAAATTTTGGTAGGGTAATGTTGATGTAAGCTGTTTTACTATTAAACCGTTAATTTTTTAATATGAAATAAGCGTAATGAAAACTTGCTATAAAAACCGACGCGGATATACGAAGCGGAGTTCGATGACACAAAAAAAACTATATAAAAAGTCATCAATTCTATATTCCATTAAAAAACCAATATTAGCTACATATGAAAACAATTAAATATTTATTAATGAGCTTTGCAGCAATAGTATTTATTTCTTGTCAAAATGAGGAAACATTGATTATTCAAGATACTACTCAAAACTTAATGGCCGTATCTCCTCTTACGAGTTTGATTTCTAGGGTGTCACAAAACCCTACTTCAAAGGATAATGTTTTGGATAATTCTAGTTGTTTTAATGTTCATTTGCCAGTTATTATTATTGTAAATGGAAAACAAATTACAGTATCTGACCAAAATGATTATGTAACAGTTCAATCTGCATTAGATGCTTTTTCAAATGATGATGATATTGTAAACTTTGTTTATCCAATAACGATTCAATATCAAAATTTCAAAACTCAACTGATTACAAATTCTGATCAATTAGATGATGTTATTGATAATTGTGATGAAGATGATGGGTTTGATGAGATTGACTGTATACATATAAATTACCCAATAAAGATTAATATTTATAATTCAGATAATCAAATTGCAAATACGATTACTATTCAAAACGATACCGATTTATATAACTTTTTAGAAGATATAGAAAGCAATGTGTTTATTTCTATCAACTATCCAGTTTCTATTACAAACTTTAATGGTCAAAATGTTGTAATTACAAATAACTCTGATTTTGAAAACAGTATAGAAGATGGGATTAAAGATTGTAATACTAATTCAAGCACTGGAGGAAATCAGAATTTCACTTCGATTTTGACAGATGGAACATGGCATGTTTCTTACTATTTTGACGACACTGATGAAACTTCAAATTACAATGGTTATAATTTTGCTTTCAATTCTAATGGGACTGTTGTGGCTGTAAAAGGAACAAATAATATTGGAGGAACTTGGTCAACTTTTGTAAATAGTGGTCAAGATATGTTTCTGTTAAAATTTGATGACAGTAAATTAGATGAATTGAAAGACGATTGGAAAATTACGGAATACACAACTACTAACGTTAGACTGAAAAATAAAAGCAGTAGCGATGGAGAAACTGATTATCTGTATTTTACTAAAAACTAATTAAAACTAAATATAAACCCTATTAATTACTTTAAATTTCAAAGAACTATTTTTTATAAATGCATTTATTAAAATCATTTGCCAAGAACATTAATTAATAACCCTAATTATATATTACTTAACCTTTAAAAAAATGAAAAAAATGAAAAAAACAACAATTTTAGCATTACTTGTCATTATGATAAGTTCTTGTACGGATAATCCATCTACAAGCGGAAATGTGACATTAAAAGCTTCGGCCGTTTCTGCAACAGGAAAAACTTCTACCACTGCTCGTACAGCTGCATCAACAGTGGTGATCACGGATTTTAAAATAAACATTGGTAAGATAAAATTTGAACTAGATGAAGAAGGTGAAATGCATCATACAGATTCTATTTATGATGATGATGTAAAACTTGTAGGCCCCTTTTTATTAGATCTGCTTGATCCAAACAAAACTTTGAGTCAATTTATTACTTCTGTTAATATTCCAAATGCCAAGTATGAGGAAATTAAATTTAAGTTTGAAAAAAGTATTATGCCCGGCGAAATGGAAGGTAAAACTTTTTTAATTAAAGGGACAATAAACGGTAAAAACTTTATCATCTGGAGTGGCAAAGATGCTGAACTTGAAATGGATTTTGCAGATCCAACTAAAGATTTTACAGTTAATAGTAATGACGTAACTCTTAATATTAAAATACAACTTGATGCTCTAATGGCAAAATTAACAACTTTAGCTAATCAGAACCTATTGCTAGATACCGATGGAGATGGTGTTATCGAAATTAGTACCGATAACGATGATGGACATCATGATATTGGAGAGCAAATAAGAGATTTGTTAGAAAATGAATGTGACTTGGATGACAAGGACTAATTAAAAACGGATTTATTAAAAAAGAGGCTATCTTTAAAAGGTAGTCTCTTTTCTTATTTCTATCCTTGACGAACCTTTAGATAAATAACATTCTGTTTCATAAATTGAGGTGTTTATTTAAAGTGCCAAGGTAAGAAAAATGTTAGAGATAACTGACGGCAACTTTTATCTCAAGGTAGTTATTTATGAACAGAAAAAGGGTCATATAAATTTTATGGGGATTAAGCAAAAAGTTTTTCCATTCTAAAGAGAAAGAATTTTACATCTACCACCCCTCTTTGATTTGCTCTAAAGAGTTTTATTTTAGAATTTGTCCCGTCCTGAAAATCCGTCCAGGCTCAATGCATTCTTACGGGCAAACATTTTTGTATCCTTCATCATCTTTTCAATAGGCCCGCCAAATTCCCATCCATAGTCTGTCGGATAATAATAATAATAATAATAATGCGGAGAAATAAAAACTTCAAACCCGTTTTGTTTAGCAGCCTGAAAAAGTTTTTCAAGGTTTTCTACGGTTTTATTTTCCCGAATGCTGTCGCCTACCAATCCCCAGGCGATTCCTTTCTCACTTAACACGTCATTTTGTGGGTCAGTGACAACCACTGCTGTATTGTTTTTATTGAGTTCCATAATATTTGAGTTTTAATGCTGTTATTTTGTGATGATTAAAGGCAGTGATTATTATTTTAAAATACTTATATTTAATGGGTTGTCATTCTTAAAAAGGTAACTTCTTAAACTAGATTAATCCTTTACCGTGTTTCAATTTTATAATTTTATAAAACACTTGTTCATTTCAGGTAAACAGATATATAAGGCCTCACATAAGCGATAATGAGCTAAAACTTATTATAAATATAATTACCTTTAACACCTCCTTAAAAAACAGACAATGACGGAAATTTTTAAAATGTTTCGTGTTACAGCGGCAGAATCGGAGAAGATAATGCATTCTGTGAATGAGCCCCATGCCCACACTTTTGAAGAACTCATCATAGGTGGGCAAGGTCAACTGGAACATTTTATAGATTTTAAATCCCACTTGATGGACGCACCTTTTATTAGTTTTGTAACTCAGAGAAAAATTCATCGCGTCAAGCCGCTTCTTAAAGATGGCCAATGCGATATGTGGGTATTAAGGTTCAATAGTGAATTTATTGCAGAAACTACCTTCAGCCTTTACGCATCATTCCACGACAAGGCCAACATCTCAATGCAGAGTACTAAATGCTTTGAGAAATTAGACACCATCTGCAAAATAATTTTTGAGGAATATCTGCAAGATGCTCCTGACCTGGCCGTAATCAGACAATTACTAAGTGCCCTTTTTACTATCATAGAATCCGAACGCCGAAAGCTGAATCTGGACAATGATGAGTCTAAGAAAATACAAGGCTCCACTTTTAAAAATTTCTTAAGACTATTGGAAGCACATTATAAGGAACCTAAGGATGTCAATTTTTATGCAGATAAACTTTTTATGAGCTCACGTAATCTGAACCTTATCTGCCAAAATATATTACAGCAAAGTGTTTCGGAAATTATCGAAATCCGCAAACTTACAGAGGCCAAGAATCTCTTGATGTCCACTGATAAGAATGTGGCCGAAATAGGTTATGAACTTGGGTTTAATGAAAAAAGCTATTTTACCCATGCTTTTAAACGTAAGGCAGGTATGACTCCTACTGAGTTCAGGGAAGAAATGCAGAAGATGCTTTCCTAAAAACACAACCATTCTTCCGAAAATCGTTACCCTTACCTTGTCATTATTCCCCAACTTTGTATCATTAAAAATTGATGCATTATGAAAAGAAAAGATTTTTTAAAAACCATGGCAATTTTACCTTTGGGAGCTGCTGCGATGCAACTCAGCTCCCTTAAAACAGCCACTGATGCTTTTGGTCCTACCGAAAGGATGCCCGTCCTTTTTCTTGGACACGGTAATCCGATGAATGCTTTGGCCGATAACAGTTTTACACAAGGTTTTCAACAAATAGCCAAAACACTACCAAAACCAAGGGCTATTCTCTGTATATCAGCTCACTGGGAAACCAAGGGGACTTTTGTAACAGCAATGCAAAAACCTGAGACCATCCATGATTTTGGCGGTTTCCCAAAACAACTTTTCGACCTTCAATATCCAGCTCCAGGCAGTCCCGAACTTGCACTGGAAACACAGCAGCTAATCACTTCCACGGCTGTAGGACTCAGTAACGACTGGGGACTGGATCACGGCTGCTGGTCAGTGATAAAATTCCTGTATCCTAATGCAGATATTCCTGTGGTAGAGATGAGTATCGACTATACCAAGCCTGCTTCCTATCATTACGAACTGGGGAAAGAGCTGGCTGCACTAAGACGCAAAGGCGTACTTATAGTTGGCAGTGGAAATTCTGTACACAATTTGCAGCTTGCAGCCTGGGATAAAATGATGGTTCCCGGATATGCTTACGAATGGGCACATATTGCAAATGAAAAAATGAAAAAAATGATTTTGGAAGATGACCACCAGTCTCTTATCAATTTTGACAAACAGGGACGCGAATTCGAGCTGGCTGTACCGACTCCTGAACATTATATTCCAATGCTTTATACATTGGCACTGAAAGAAAAAGATGAAAAGGCTACTGTTTTCAATGACGCCTTGGTAGCCGGATCACTCAATATGCTGTCTATTAAAATAGACAAAGCATGATTATAAAAAAACATTTTTGGATATGCATTAGTATCCTTATTTTAATTTCAATCTTTAGCTTTACCATTATGAATTCCAGCAAAGAACAGCCCAAACTGCATTACCTAGTAAGACAGCCCAAAATAAAAATTACACATCCTCCTCTGTTGTTACTATTACATGGAGTGGGTGGAAATGAACAAAACCTTTTTTCTTTTGCAAACGATTTACCGGAGAATTATTTAGTGGTATCAGCCCGTGGCCCGCTTACTTTAGGACCTGAAAGCTATGCCTGGTTTCAGGTAAATTTTAGCACCGGACGCCCGCAGATAAACGAACAGCAGGCTGAAGACGCGAGAGTAACTATTCTTGATTTTATTGAAAGTCTGAAAAACGAACTTGATTTTGATGGTAAGCAAGTTTATTTAATGGGATTCAGCCAGGGAGGCATAATGAGTTACAGTGTGGCTCTTACTGCACCTGAAAAAATCAAAGGAATTGCTGTAATGAGCGGCAGGCTCCTTCCTGAGGTTAAACCACTAATTGCTGATGAGAAACGTCTTGAAAAACTTAAAATTTTCATTTCTCATGGCAGACAAGATGCGGTACTGCAGTTCCCATATGCAACTGATGCTCAAGCCTACCTTCAAACAAAGGGGATAAAGCCTGAATTCCACCAATATGATGAGGGTCATAGTATAAATAAGCAAATGTTTGATGACGTAGATCTATGGTTAAAAACAAATACTACGCACTAATAATTTGCTTCATCTATGCAAATACTAAAAATATTCGCTTTATGATAAAGTGGGTATTTTTTTGAAAGATGTTTTTCCAACTTAATGGTCACAAGCTTAAATGCAAATTCCAGTGATATTGACCACCCAATTCCAATTTAAAGTGAGCACCTGATTCCAATTCAAAATGACCACCCAATTCCGGGGCAAAATGACCACCCCATTTTTCATTAAAAACTACTCTTTTTCATCTGTTAATTAGTGTTCAAATATACTTAAATATTATCCTTTGTTTATCCCTCTTTTTTTTCTCATAGATTCTCCATGTAATTCGAGTCGATGAGATTGATGTATCAGCCTATCCAAAATTGCATCAGCTATGGTTTTTTCTCCAATGATGTCATACCAGCCTTGCACTGGGATTTGTGAGGTTACAATGATAGAACCGTTATTATGCCTGTCTTCAATGATCTCTAAAAGGGTAATTCGGTTACTGCTATCCAAAGCTTGGAGTCCAAAATCGTCTAATATAATAACATCTTGCCGTTCTATTTTGGCCAATTCTCTCAGGTAAGAACCATCTGCTTTGGCCATTTTTAATTTAGCAAACAGCTTCGAAGTATTAAAATAACTTACTTTAAAACCTTGGATACAGGCTTGATAACCTAATGCTGTGCCTAAATAACTTTTGCCTACACCAGTGCTTCCCGTTATTAAAATGTTTTCATTTTTTTCGACAAATTCACATTCTGCCAGACGCAGTATGGTATTTCGATCCAGATTACGGGTTTGGTCAAAATTGATACTTTCAATATTTGATTTGTAATGGAATCGGGCGTTGGTGATACTGCGGGCAATACGCCGATTGTGCCTTTCATCCCATTCGGCATCAATAAGCATCGATACAAACTGATCGAGCGTGTAATGGTCTGTTTTTCCGCTTTCAATGGCTGTTTTAAAAGCATTGTGCATGCCGTAAAGCTTCATTTGTTTCATTTTTGTTACTGTGGATTCATTCATGATTACTGTGTTTTAATTTAATTATAATACTGTTTTCCTCTTATGTTAGCGTGAATTGGAAGTTCCTGCTCAGGTTCTTGTTCAAATTCGATATGATCTAAGTTGTTTTCTAAAATATTTTGAATGGTCTTAAAATTGTAAATTTTAAAATCAAGTGCCCGCTTACAGGCATTTATTAATCGCTCTTTCCCTACCTTTTTCTCGAAGTTTAATATTCCCAAACAACTTTTATAAGCCTGTTCAGGATGGTTTCTACTTTCAATTATTTGCATAATATATTCTGCTACTGACTCGTCAATACTACTGGCCCAATCAATGAAGCGGGCAGCACTCCACTGAGCTACAAATTGATGCGTGCTAGCCATATGTTCCGGGATTGTGGTATAGATATAAGGTTTGTAATTCCTTGGATGGATGGCTATTCGATTGTATTTGTGATAGATCTCTACCGTTGATTTGGTATACAATAGTTTCGCTTTTTTCTTGACATATTGATACGGAACGCTATAGTAATTTTTGTCCTGACTTAATTGAACATGCCCATTTTGCATTACTGTTGCAAAGGATTGGTATTTGATTTCAAAACGTTCTTGTGGTAATGGACTTAGTTTTTGTTGTTCATCTTCTAAAAATAATTCTATCCGAGAGTACGGACGTCCTGTGAGTTTTCGACTGTTATGAGCATCCAATAAATCCCATATTTGCTGGTTTAATTCTTCCAGAGAAAAGAATTTAGTTTCTTTTAGATTTACATAAATCCTTCGATACAAGATCTTAACAGCTCCTTCAACCAATGATTTGTCTCGGGGTTTATAAGCCCTGGCAGGCAAGATTGTAGTTTGGTAATGTTCGGCTAAATCAGCCAAGGTTTCATTAATGGTGGGTTCAAAACGACTGCTTTTTATCACTGCAGATTTTAAATTATCCGGAACAATTGCCGCAGGAGTACCTTCAAAAAAACGCATAGCATTTTCTACCGATGTAACAAAATCTTCCTTTTGTTGGCTCATGGAAGCTTCGGCATAGGTGTATTGACTGGCTCCTAATATGGCTACAAAAAATTGTACTTCTTTAATTTCTCCCGTGTCTTTATCAATGATGGAGAGTGTTTTTCCAGCATAATCCACATACATTTTATCACCCGCTTTGTGATTCATGTGCATCACTGGATTGACTCGTTTGCTCCATATTTTATAATGATGTCCAAATTGCGAGCTTCGGTAACCATTAGGATTTAGGACAATATATTGCTCCCACATGTGCTGTATGGTAACGCCAACTTTTTTTAGTTCGCGTTCCATTTTAGGAAAAAAATCATAAAGAAGCTGCAGTTTGGGACTGATTGATTCCACGGTAGTGTGTGAGAACAAAAGTTCTAACTCAGCATCAGTTTTTTCACTAATTACTTCAAAACTTAATCCTAGCACTTCAAATAAAGAAATATACTTCTTTACCGTATTTCTAGAAAGAGATAAGTACTTACTTATGAATAACTTACTTTTTCCGTTACAGTAGAACTTAATTGCTTTTCTAATTTTACTCATGTCTGTTATTTTGTTTGCCATAATCCGTCTTTTTTTAACGAATGTATGGTGCTAACAACATGAAAAAGTAAGTAGTTTTTGATGATCAATTGTACCCCAAAATTAGGTGGTCAATTTGAACTGGAAAGTGGTGGTCAGTTTGCTCCGAAACTGGTGGTCAATTTGCACTGGAATAGGATGGTCAATTTGACTGGTTTTTCCAATAACAGTAAAGGGATTGATTCCTATATTGGAAGGATCTATAAGAACGAACCTCAAGCTTATGTCCGCACTATGGATGATGATGCCGGTACGATGTCATCCTGGTTTGTTATGCGCAGTATAGGTCTGTCTCCGGCAAATATTGGAAGTCCCATTTACTATTTGACCGCTCCGATCTTTGAGACCGTAAAATTAAATTGGGAAAACGGAAAATCATTTCATATTAAAGTTCGTAATTACAATAAAAATCACTTTTATATTCAATCGGCTCGTTTAAACGGTCAGCCTTTATTTAGAAATTGGTTGTCGCAGGAAGAGATTAGTAATGGTGGAACCCTAATCATTGAAACTGGAGTATTACCTAATAAAAAGTGGGGAATTGAGGATCAGTGGATTTCAAAAACAGAGTAATACAATTGATTAATAAATTAGGTATAAGTATTTTTTTTGCTTAAGATCCTTTACTCCATAAAACGAGAAGCCTAGTTGAAAGTTCGGGCTTCTCGTTTTTACTTATAAATTGCAATAGCTATTCAGATTAATTATTTTAAAAGGTTTAAAACAATTCCTAACCAATTATCAGTGGTTCGACCTGTTCCATTTTTAGGCTCGTGTATTGGCAAAATTCCTCGATTGACACTAATTCATTCTGGAGCTTATTGAGCTCCTTTCTTATGTTTTGTAATATTCTAATACTCTGACGGTAACTCTTTCCAGTTATTCGTTGTATATCTTTTGGGTAGATACATAATCTCTTGTTTTCGGTTCTCATACTCTATCTATAGCTTTGATTGGGCTTTGCTTAACTTGAAACCTCTATGTTCAAGTTCTTGTGCTCCATAAAAATAGTAAATAATTCCTTTCGTACAGAAGCGGCAATTTACTCCTATTTATGATGGGTGTAAATGGTATTTATGTCGATTTCTGCCATTTGTGTCACAAAGTGACATATGGAATAGGGGAGTCTTTTTTATGTGGTTTAATTGACTAAAATTTGTTTCATAATCAATCGAACGGTGTTGCAACAGGATGATGATTGAAAGAGTTTTAAGTAAAAAAATTAATCTAAATTTTAGCAATTATGGCAAGACAGAAAGGCATAATTAAATTGAAAGGTACTATCGGAGATATTACTTTTTATAAAACCCAGGACGGTCATTTGGCGCGTGAAAAAGGTGGAATTGACGCTAGCAGAATTAAGAATGATCCTGCTTTTCAGAGAACCCGTGAAAATGGGTCTGAATTTGGAAGAGCCGGAAAAGCTGGAAAAATTTTAAGAACGGCTTTGAGAGCTGTTTTGATAAATTCTGCTGACGGTAGAATGGTAAGTCGACTTACCCAGCAAATGGTCAAAGTTATTCAGGCTGATGTTGTCAGTGAAAGAGGATTGCGAAATGTTATCGATGGAGAAGCAGAATTGCTATCGGGTTTTGAGTTCAACATTAGAGGGAAATTGGGAACCAGTTTATTTGCTCCTTTTGTGGGAACAATTGACCGTGCTACGGGAACTATAACCGTTGATTTAGCTCCTTTTGTTCCAACGAATATGATTGCAGCTCCAAGTGGATCTACTCACTTTAAAATTATTTCAGCAGGTGCAGAAATTGATTTTGAAGCAGAAACTTTTGTTGTTACCAATTCAGAAACTGCCATTCTACCATGGGATGCTGTTCCAACAGTTGCTATCAGTCAAACTAATCCAGTAACTCCAGCGAGTACAAAACCTTTGTTTTTGGCTTTGGGAGTTGAGTTTTATCAAGAAGTAAATGGGCAAATGTATTCCTTAAAAAATGGTGCCTACAACCCATTGGCATTGGCACAAGTAAGCGGATTGTAAGATGGTTTTGGTATTAACCAGAACTTATTTCCCTGATGGAACAAACGGAAAACTCGAATATGAGGGCAAATTCATCTGTTCTACAATTGAATTGCCTTGGATAAATAATGAGAAAAGGGTTTCCTGCATTCCGGAAGGGAAATATTTATTAAAAAAGCGCTATAGTCGGAAATTTCAATGGCATATTGAGGTGGTTGCTGTAAAAAACAGAAGTTTTATTTTGTTTCATCCAGCCAATAATGCTCAAAAAGAATTGAATGGTTGTATTGCTCCTGTAACGAAACTTTCCGGGCCTGGTTTAGGTCTGATGTCTCGAAAAGCTTTTGCTAAAGTGAAAAACTTAGTTTATAAAGCTTTGGAAAAAGGCGAAAGTGTTGAATTGATTGTTAAATCTTAAATTCATAGATGATGAATGTAATAAAAAGAGCGAAAGCTCCAACTCCAAAATTTTTCAAAGTGCTTCGAAATATAGGATTGGCATTGGCTGCTGTTGGCGGAACTGTTTTGGCCGCACCTGTTGCTTTGCCGGTTGTTATTAGTTCAATTGCGGGTTATTTGGCTGTTGCTGGAGGTGTATTATCGGCAGTTAGTCAGATTACCACTATCAGCGAAGATGCTAATGCAAGTCAGTAATCCAACATTAATTGGTACCGCTGGCGGTACTTTTTTGAGTATTGTACCGAATTTACATTCGGAAGATGTTTTGAAAACTGTTTTATTAGCAACGATTGGAGCAATAGTCAGTTTTGGAATATCAATGGTGCTCAAATTTTTTATCAAGAAGCACAAAAAATAGTTTAATTCGAGTTGTGGTGACCTAGAATTAGACATTAAAATGCCCTTTCCGATTGGATTGGGCATTTTTTATTTCTAAAAATTAATTTTCTTCAAATAAGTTTAAAGTAACTTCTTCAATAACTACTTCAGCACAAGAACAATACAGCCCATTGTATTTTGCACTGTCAATTGCCTTATTTCTGCTATCGAATACTCCAAAGCAAACTCTTGATGCTTTGGTTTTCCAAATATCGGTTTGGTATAAAATAAAAAGTTTCATATATGTATAGTTTAATTTTTATCGGTCAGATATGTTATCGCCTTATATTTATTGGTGTTTGTTTGCAACAAACAAGTTGTTAGTGACGATTTCATTTTTAATTGCTTTAAGTTTATAATTATTTCCTACAATACCGGTACAAAATGACTCTTCGTAAGTCATTTATAAGATTTATATTTTCATGAAATTGCTTTTCCTTTTGCTCTAAAAGTTTGAGAGCGGCAACATTTTTTATATGTTCATCATGCTCCTGCATCATCAGATTAGCTTTTGTATAAAACTCGTTTTTGAAGTCCGGAAGTCGTAAAAATGGAATTACGGATCCAACTAGTGACTGATGCCAAAAGTTTGTTTTCCATAGACTATAAGCCAACCAATATACTGTTTCGGCATCTTCTTCGTTTTGAAATAGGATAACAAAGCTATTGGTAAAAGGTTCTTTTTGAGGCTTGCCACTGTTCATCCCTTTGTTGAGAATGAAGATTTGGTTTGTTCTGTAAATTGCATTTTTTTGATGTGTTTTAATGATGAAATTTGGCATGGTACATTGGTGTTAGGGATTCGACCTTAATTTTTTGAAAAGAAAAAAGAGAAAAAAAGAAAGCCGTTATAACAGCAGAAATGACGAACGAAAATGGAGGGCGACCCTGAAACTGGTTTTTAAACATACCCTGAAACATGTTCAGGGTGAACCGACTGAAAGTGAGGAATGGATGCTATGTTTGCTGGATTTTTTTCTTTTTCTTTTCAAGAAATTGTACTATCGTCTTTGTTAAGTTCTTTTTGGAACGTTGTTATGGAAACGGCAATCAAACACCCCCAAGCACCGGAACAAAGAATAATTGAAGCGGAAGCGGAGATTATTTATTGTGAGGAGCGCAGTGGCGGGGTTGCGGCAATCGAACAGCCACCTGAAGCCGAGAATTGTAGCTGGCGAGGAACGAGACGCAAAATGAAGGAGAAAGAGCGTGAAACGGCGGGGAAAAAACATAAGATAGCCAGAGGCGTTCCTTGATTTAGGGCAAAGTGAAGTTTTACGGAACGGCGCCAACCCCGATGGCTGTGCGAAGGAGCAACCGCTGAAAAAATAAAGGGCGACAGACATGATACTGCTGGAATGCAGTGGAACGGAGCCTGCGGAGTGTAACGAAATGAAGCGGTATTGTGGCTGTAGTAGCCCTGCCGAACGCAGGAAGTGAACGTGTGAAGATGAGGAACGAAACAGTGCAAAAAAACAGCTGCTTATTTTCAAGCTGCTGTTTTTTTTAGTACTGTAAAGTGCCTGCGGAATGGAGGGAAACCTAACTAATGATAAAGTGTACTGAGGTTATAGTATCATAAAATATTCTGATGAAAAAATAAGGATGACTGACTGGAGCTGCCGAACAGAACAAAGAGAACGACCGAAGAGAGACGAATTGATTGCTAGTGTGTTAGGCGTAATCTAAGTCAAAAAGAAATTTGTTTTTAAACTCCATTTCTGGATTGCAAACTGTTTCAATTTCGGAACCATAAAGCATAAAACCATTTATATTTATAGGAAAAACACAATCAATAGTATTGTTTTTATGAATATATTCAGACCGCAATTGCATTAATAACCTTCCTAGTGCATTTTTGCCTTTTAAAGTATTATTTCCATCAGGAACTACAGCCCAATCTTTATCCTTGTGTGATAATTCAACAATTGCATTATCTCGAGTTTTTCTTAATAGATTAGAAAATTTCTCAGAGTTTTGAGAAAGTTTTACTTTTAATACCCAATACATTATATCATATTTTACTTCTTCCCAATCTTGTCTTGTGTGGTCATTGTATTTACGACTAATCATTTTAGCCGTCATAGGACTGTTTTGATTTATAATTTCTTCTTGAATATGAGGGAACAAGGGAAATCTACAAGCTTGATATAAAGCTTCAGCAGAAGGAATAATTACATCATTAACACGCAGAGAATACCCTGGAGCCATATTTGATAATCCTCCAAATTCTTCTTTAGTGCTTTTAAAAGCAATAACCTCAGAACTGTTATATATTCTTTCTGAAACTTTCATACTGCAAATTAATGAAAAAATTAATTAGTTCCTCTATTTTTAAGACAAAATAATGGAATCCATTCGTGCCCAGGCACATCCCACCAAAATACAATTGGGCAAGTATTTGATATATTTCGCCATGTAAAGAACAACGTACCCGTACCTAAAGTACGATGTGATTTAACGGTATCACCAAGTGGTCTTTTTCGAGGATCAGGATCAGCCTTTTTGATTTTTTGAATTAGCTCTAACCCTTTTTCTAATATTATATTTTCAAAACGTATTCTGTTTGCAGGACTAGAAAAAAAGATTTCCTTAGTTGGTAAATTTACTGGCCTGAAAGCAGCAATGCTAGTATTCTCTCCTTCAAGTGATGCTAAATATTCTAAAATTTCCTTAGGCTGTTTTTCTATAGGATAAATACAATTTAATGCTTGCTTTTCTGCAACCCATTTCGGTTTCAGTTGATTTTCTATTTTATAATCAAATCCTACTAACAAAAAATTTTTAATTTTATCGTCAAAAGCTTTCATCAATCTCCATTCGATATTATCAAATCCTAATTTATGATAACAAAATAAACTCAAAGCTATTGTTTTTTCTTTGTTTAATACCTTTTTGAGGTTGTTTGATTCTGATAACCAATTTGATAGGTCTTTATAGACAGTTCCACCAGTAGCTAATACATCATCGAAGTAGATATAATGCTTTTTAGGTTGGTCAATTAATAAATCGTAATTAATTCCAAAATGTTTATCAAGAATTTCTTTGACAACTGGAAGAATTTCTTTTTGGCTTTTCTCAGCTTTCTGAACATCAATAAAATGCGTATTCATGATAAATTCCTGCATTGTCTGATATTTGTAAAAAGCTTGAAAGTCGACTAAACGCTTTTCTAGTAATTCGATTGCTTTACTTTTTGAAATGTAAATTTGAGGTAGAAAATGCAACAATTCAGAAAGAATAAATTCTGCGTCATCACCAAATTGGTTTGCCCAATTTATGATATGCTCAACTGACATTTTATGTTTTGTCTCAGGGTTGTCACAATGATAATCTTGTAGAATCTCAAATATTTTTACGACGGTTTCTTGCATTTATTGTTGAGCTTTTTAAAGCAGTAAAGCTACTAAGTATTTTTTAACTATTTTTTATTTTTTGATAGCTTTAATTCGCATTAAAAACTTCAACATATTTTTTGAATGAACCTATTTGAATTTTAGTAGTTTTCAAATCATAATTATTCAAAATGAAATCTAAACTATTTTTGATATTCGAATTCTAAAGAATTCCAGTTATATATGCAAATTCAATCAGTTATTAGAATTGGTAGTTCATCGGGGAGAATTAAAAATCTAATATTTTAAAGTTTTTTTCATTTTAGAAATAAAATCTCCTTACTTTTCCCAAACTACACTAATAATAGTTTCATATTGTTTAGTGGGGATACAATATTCAAAAAAATCAGTGTCATCTTCATCGTCTTTTAACTCGAACCATGTAGATTTGTAAATTTGTTGAGCTTTATCTTTTCCAGAATAAAGATACTCATATCCAGCATCAACATATTCTAATGCTACGGAATCTTCAGGAGGAGGTAGTTTGGTAATATCTTTTATTTTGACCCAGAAATTATTTGATTTACTCCAATATCGTACAACACCTTTATTTATAAACACTACAAAAAGGGGATAAATATCCAATGATAAAAGTCTATAAATTGTAGAGGTCAAACTAGTCTTAAATTTTAATGACAGTTCTTTTAATAATTCTGGAGAGAATTTTTTTCTAAATGTTTCTTTTCTAATAAGTTCTTCCGGCATCAAAAGTTCTGATGCAAAATCATTTGCTTCCCATTCTTGAATACCTTTTTTTGCTTGATGTAAAGCAGTATTATACCAATTTAAAGTATTTGAATTTTCATTATGGACTTCAAGTTCTAACTTACTATGCAGTAAAAAATGACCAATTTCGTGGGCTATTGTAAATCTCTTTCTTTCTTCAAATTGAATTTCAGAATTGATTTTTATTAGAGTTTTAGAATTTCCTCGTACAATCTTACCATCTGAATTTTTTAATGGTATTTCAATAAGTGTTGCTCCAAGACCAGCAACAAATATATCCATTGGTATATCTGTGATTTCTTCAAAACCAATTTCAAGCAATAGTTCTTTAGCTTTTCTAGAGCCTTTACTATTTTTTATCATTTTCCAATTCCTCTAATAGCTCAATCAAATTTTGATCCTTTATAATTTCTTTTATTTCTTCTATATCTAGATTTTCAAGATTTCTGTATTGAACTTGAAACTGATTATTAGTAATTAATCCTTTTAAGTAACTTATAGGTTTGTCAATGTTTTTTTCAATAGCTTCACGTAAAAGATTAGATGCTTTCTCCAACAATATCATATCTTTTTGCTTGTTCATCATCCCTTTTAATATAAATGCTTGTTTTTTGAAACTTTTTTGAGATTGACTTTCAATCAAGTCTAAATCATATCCTTGCTCTATAAGGATAGAATCATAAGACGAATAATCTCCTTCACTAATTTGAGAAATTATGGCGTTGTCTATTTTATTTATGAAATTATTTTTCATAATTCAATACTTTGAGTTTTTCTCTGATAACTGGTAATTTTCTTTCTAATTTTTTCTTTATATTGGTCAATTCTTCAAGGCTTATACCAAATAACTCTGCTAAATCCTGTCGCTTCATGCCATTTATAATATAAGGTTCAAATAATAATAATTCTTCATCGGTAGCACCTAATATAATTAATTCATCGTTACAGATTGATAACATCTCTTGATAATTGGAATCATCAAACGATAATTCTGTATCATTATCTAAAATTTCGAATGTGGAATTTACTTTTTCTAATTCTGTCTTCAAATTATTAGAAATAACACTATCTAATCCACTTATAATTTGTTTTCGAAAATCAGGAAATTTTTCAGGATACCAATTGCGACCGTTAATTTTAAGAAATGATTCAATTGTTTCACTAATAAAATCCTCAATCATAAGCCCACGAAAACCTTTTCCCAAATCATATTTAATTTTAAATACACTATTTAGTCTCACTATACAATGTTTCATCAATAACGTATTGAATTCAGGAGTAAACACCTCCTGAATGGCCTTACATTTCTCGTCAAAAGTTGCAACTTTTCGATATTCAACTCCCATTTATATAGTAATGCTTTAATTTATCTTAAAATTTCCACAGCGATGGCAATTTATCACTTTTTCATAGCATTTCAATGTATAACACAATAAAAAATATTAAAAATGACAAAATTAGCGGATTACTTTATCTCGGGAGTTTGGAAAGACAGCTCTGAAAGAATCACAGATGTAATGTTACATACTGTAAACGAAAATAATTCATTTAATATGGGTGCAAAAACATCTGAATTAAATGCAATTAATTTTTTTGAAATCAAAAAAAACTATTAAAACAATTACATGGGGTTATCCTGACTGGCAAATTGGCGCATTAGTAACGGTTGTTACTATTGGAAATATCGAATACTTAAGAACGGTCGCTAACGCTTCTGTAAAAGATAATTTAGATAATTTGATTAGTATGAAGCCTATAAAATAAAAAAATATGAATATAGTAAAACACTTTAATTTAGAACCTGGGGACAGGATAATTATTCCAAAAAGTCTTTTAGGTTTAGTGCAACATCATGCATTGTATTTAGGGTATAATAATTTAGGACAGCATCTTATTTGTGAAAACGTTTTTGGTGTTGGTGTAAAACTAACTAGAGTAGAAGATTTTTTTTATGATGTAAAAAATGTGACACGCATAGAAAAGTTTCAAGGAAACAATTTTGAAAGAAAACAAATAGTTCAGAAGGCATTGACTAAATTAGGTAAACCATATAGTTTGATAAACTATAATTGTGAAAGTTTCTGTAATGATATACAGCATAATGTAATAAAAAGTCCTCAAGTATCAGCTGGATTACTAATTGGTTTCGTTGGGTTAGTATTCGCTTTATCAAATAGTAGTTATGGAAAGTAAAACGTTTAAAATTTTATCTATTGATGGTGGTGGAATTAAAGGGTTGTATAGTGCGTCTATTTTAGCATCTTTTGAAAATAAAACAGGAAAAAACATTACGGATCATTTTGATATGATATGTGGCACTTCTACTGGTGGTTTAATCGCAATTGGTTTAGCCAATGGAATGAGTGCTCAATCATTAGTGGATTTATATAGTACTAAAGGTTCTAGAATATTCCCTACTTCAAATAGTTATTTTGTTAGAGGTTTTCAGAATTCATATAAAACAATTAAGCAAATATTTTTCTCCAATAAGCATTCAGTCAAGCCATTGAAAAAAATACTTGATGATTTGTTTGGAGATAAAACAATGAATGATGCCAATAATTTACTTTGTATTCCAAGTTTTAATTTAACCAATGGACAACCAAAAGTTTTTAAAAAATCTGGTAATCAAACGGAACATTTTGTAGATAAAAATATAAAGCTTGTAGATATTGCATTAGCTACTTCTGCCGCTCCAAGTTATTATCCAGTTCACGAACATAACAACTTTTTATATACTGACGGAGGTGTCTGGGCAAACAATCCATCACTTTGTGGACTATTAGAAGCTATTGATTATTATGTTGGAGAAGGAAAAGAATATGATGATTTTAGTATTTTATCAATTTCTAGTATAGCTAATCCAAACGGTTGGATATCTACTTCAAATAAATCAAAGTCAATTATTGGATGGAAAGAAAAGATGTTTCAAACAGCATTGGATGGACAATCGTTTTTTACAGATTATTTTTTACTGAAAATTGTACCAAAAATAACTCCTAAAGGAAATTATTTTAGAATAAAGTCTCCTGAATTGTCGAAAGCTCAAATGAATGTTATTACTATGGATAGAGCGGATAAAAATACACTATTAACAATACAAACGCTGGGAAATCAAGTTGGCAATACATTTGCTACAAAACCTGAAGTCTTGGAATTTTTCAAAACTATTAAAAATTATAAAAACAATTAATATGGCAAACTGTCACAATTTGTTTGGAGGATTTAATACCGAAATTTCTCTAACATCGAATAAGAAATCAAAAATGACAACCTCTAAAGACGGTATTAGAGAAAGAATTAGAAAATATTTTAGAGAAAATCATTCTGAATACAACCCAAAGTTTTATATACAAGGTTCTTATAAAATGAAAACAGGTATTAGAACCAAAGATGATATTTGTGATTTAGATGATGGTGTTTATTTTTTTAGGACTCCAGATGTTACGGCAACGACATTACAAAATTGGATTTGGGATGCCGTTAATGGATATACAGTAACTTCTCCAGAACATAGAAAAAAATGTATTAGAAATATCTTTTCCGGCGATTATGAAATTGATATTCCAGTTTATTATAAAGTGAGCGGTCAAGAATATAAAATTGCTGTTAAAAATAATGGTTGGGAAGATAGCGATCCAAAATCACTTATTGATTGGTTTAATGAAAATAAAGATGCTAATGGCAAGATTGTTAAAGTCATAAAAGAATTGAAGGCTTGGTGCGATTATAAAAGAAATAAAATGCCAAGCGGACTTGCAATGACTATTTTAGCTGTGAATGCAAAAAATAATATTGTTCTAAATGATAGAGACGATATTTTATTGACCGATATTTTGAGAGAAATTAAAAAAACTTTAGCTCAAAAATTTGAATGTATTGTTCCTGTCACTCCAAAAGATAACTTATTTGCTGATTATGATGAAACAAGAAAAACTAATTTTCTAAATAATTTGGATAGTTTCCTCGCCGATGCAGAAGCTGCATTGAAAGAGCAAAATCATCTTAAAGCCAGTAAATTATGGCAAAAACATTTAGGGAATAGATTTTCCGATGGAGAAGATAAAAATGAACAATCAAATAGTAATTCTGCAACGACAACCGGCGCTGCATTATCAAAACCTTGGGGGAAATAAAAAATGAATGGTTATAAAATCTTTGAAGAGCAAGTAACAGCTGTTGTTGAGAAATATAAGGAATTGTCTTTTAAAATTGAAGATGGAATTCCTTGTGTATTCGGGGCTATTATTTTAGCTGATGAATCCGGGAGCATTGAAGATACTTATCAAATTGAGATTAAGGCTGTAATTGATTATCCTTATAGTTTTCCTTTGCTATTTGAAACAGGAGGACGCATCCCAAGAAATATTGACTGGCATATATTTGAAAAAAATGGAAATTGTTGTATTGCTTCTCCTCCGGAAGAATATATCCTTTGTAATACTGGAATTGATTTATTGCAATTTATTGAAAATCAAGTTAAAAATTATTTTTATAGTCAAACATTCCGAAATCAAAATGGTTACTTTTTGAAAGAGAGGCCTCACGGAAGTAAAGGTTGGATTGAGTTTTTTGAAGAAACATTTATGACCGAAAATATCTTTAATATTGAGTTTGGATTGAATCAAATACTTGAAGGAAAAAAGATAGATAGAGTTTCTGATTGCTTTTGTGGTAGTGGTAAAAAGTATAGAAAATGCCACAAAAAAAGTTATGAGGTTTTATCAAAATTGACTATTGGTAATATCCGTTTATTTATGAATGCATTGAGAGACACTAATGAATATAAATTGGCAAAACAAAATCAATTTTTAGGATAATATTTTTAAAACATTCAAATTATTTATTAGAAATTAGTCTTAAATAAAAGTGTTTTTTGCTATTACTAATCGTTTAAAGGTTAGCACAAAAAAAATAGGGTTTTATTTTGGAGTTAAAGGTAATCATAACTACTGTTAATTAAATAAATGATAATTTAGCGTTTTTACTCACATTTTGAATCGTATAATTACCGTCAATATCTGTTGAAGTTCCGTTTGTGGTACCCACAACTAAAACTGAGGCACCAGGTAAGGGCATACCATCCTCTTTAGATATAATTTTACCCGTAACTGTTGAAACTTGAGCCGATAAATAACTCAGAGGAATGAAGAGGAATGTTAAAATAAATAGTTTTAATTTCATAATAAATTTTGGTTAAAGGTTAATAGTTTTAATTTCATAATAAATTTTGTTTACAGATTAATAGTTTTAATTTCATAAAAATTTCAGGTTTAACATTAATTAATTTATTCAAATATTAATTGATTTACTTCTACATCATCAAGTATTACTTCTTGATTCTCCGTTAATATTGTCAGTCTTTCGAAGGGTGCATTAGGGAAGAATGTTTCTGTCATTACAGTTTTTCCATTATCAAAAAATAATTCAATGGAAGTTTTATCTAGTATAACGGTAGCTGCTAAATTTTTGCTTTTTGATACTCTTGGAGCAATACTTGTAGTATTCCCAAATTTTTCTGAGAAACTCGTTCTTCCTGAATTTATGCGATTTATAAAAAACTGATTTTTTAAAAATTCATATCCAAATAAAAGTACATCCCCTTCTTTGTTTGAAAACTTAAAAGTATATACACCGTGTCCTAACTGTCTAATATTGAATTTGATTTCAACACTTGATAAATCAGTCATTTTTGAATTGATTAACTCGACTTCTCCTTTTATGGTAATATTTTCTCTTTTATATTTTTTTTCACGATAGTTACCCAACTCTTTAACTGGAATAGAACTTACTAAATAACCGTTTCCGTTTTTTACAAGCTTTAATTCCCTAGGAATCGTCATTGAACTTCTCCAACCTTTAGTAGGTACTTTAAGCGCATAGTCCCAGTTAGACATCCACCCCAAAAAAAGCCTTCTCCCATCTGTAGCTGCGATGTTTGACCAAGTGACTCCTGCATAATTATCCCTACCGTAGTCGATCCAAAAAGCTTTATTTTTACTTAAGGATTTTTTGAAATTATCATCTAACGTAAATCGAGTCCCATCAAAATCCCCAATAAAATACTGAGTACCACCGCCTCCATTAAATCCCCCAGAGTTTTTACTTACCAAAAGAACCCATTTTATTTCTTCGGAACCTTCTAACTGTAAGGGAAAGAAATCAGGACATTCCCATTTACCCTCATGGTTTCCTATATACTTTTTGAAATCAGAAAGTAGTTCCCATTTTTTCAAATCTTTAGAACTATAGAACATAGTCTTATCGCCAGCTGCTAGTATCATAATCCATTTCTCATTTATAGTATCCCATGATATTTTTGGATCCCTAAAATCTTTCACTCCTGGGTTTTTTAAAACTGGATTATTCTTGTATTTAGTAAAGCTTCTTCCTTCATCTAAACTATATGCAATACCTTGGTTTTGAGATAAAATATTTGTTATACTATCTTTTTTGGAATAGGTAAACACACTTACGATCGGCTCGATATTATTTGCTTTACCGAAACCAGCACTATTGTTTGAATCCATGACTATAGAACCCGACCATATATCTCCTAATACATCCGGATATAAAGCAATAGGCTGCTCTCTCCAAGTTATCATATCTTTACTTACAGCATGTCCCCAATGCATTGATCCCCATGTATTTTCATTAGGATTGTATTGAAAATATAAATGGTAGTAACCATTGTAATAGAACATTCCGTTAGGATAGTTCATCCAACCTTTTTTTGGTGAAAAGTGAAAATTAGGACAATAAAGTTCTTCTTCTGAAGATTTGGAAATTGATTTTTGATTACTTACTTCATTTTTATCTAGACTTTTTTTGCATAATAATAGGGATCCTACTATCCCCAAAAAAAACACTAATATTAACGACTTTTTTATCATATTAAATTATCATTATGAATTGATAAATCCCACTTTATCGCTATTATTTATTTAGGGCTATTAAAAAATTAGTAAATTTAAATTCCGTTACTTTATTGAAAAACAATTTTTCAAAAACAAAGGAATCGAGTTATTGTTATTAATATTTTTTTATAGTATCAATAATTTTATATCTCTTTTGCTAAAGTATTCGTAAAAAATAGTATTTACTCTTACAGATGTGGCAATCTATTTCAAAATTGTTGAATATGGTCATTTTTTAACTTAATCAACTGATAACAAAACACTTACAACAATAATAAAAATGAAGTTGATGTTTAAATTATACTCAAGTTGTATACATGTTCGAAATTGAAGCGAAATAAACTGTGATAAATTAGAATGTCAAGAATAATTAATATCAGAGGTGTAAAGATGTCTTCTTAGACTTCACAAAATTATTATCAGATCTATTCATTTTAAGGCGAGAGTTTGTAGATATTATCGACTCCAGCAAAATAGATCTATATTATTTGAAATATCTAGCCTCTATATAATTGAAAAAATACTTCAAAACTTCAAAATGCAATCATACTAAGTTTACCTTTTGTAAAACAAATTTTGCCAGAGATTGTAATCTATGTCATAATATTGAGAACCCTTCAGCAAATACGATTTTTCACCAAGTAACGTTTGGTATTAGGAATTATTTTTGTGATGAATGCAAAACCAAAATCCTATATCTAAAACAAATGATAAAACAATATTCCATAAGTCACCCAATGGCATAGTGATTTATGTATAAGGTGCAGGTACGGCTTTGTAACACCTCGATACGTTGTATCTTTAAGTTTCTAAATTCTAAAATTCATGAATACCAAAGTTTATTCTTAAGCGAAGCATATTATTCTTTAGGCAGTATATTTAAAATTTAGGTTTAAGCTAGACTATCGAGATACTGAGGAGATAATGAAAATGAGAGGAGTTCAAGTTGACTATTCTATAATCCAGCGTTGGGAATATAAATTTGCGCAAATTATTGAGGCGCAAAAAAAGAAACAAAAAAAGAAACAAAAAAAGAAACAAAAGAAGAAGAAGAAAATAGGAACCCGCTAAAAAATGGATCAGACTTTTATAAAAATTAAAGACATTACAAAAGTGTAGCTGAACTACATGTGCAGTTTTTGTTTGCATATCCAAAAACCTAATGCAAACCATTATACAAAAAGTGTTACAAGTAAATACCAACTAGAAAATCATCGTTAAAGAAATTGGAATTTCAAGCGCAGAACAAGAATTTATGACTAATGCATTTAAATAAGAAAACAGAATCTCATAAACATCACGGGCAATAAACAGTATTGTACTCCCATTGGATACTTTAAGAAATGTATCGAACAATAACACATCTACTTAATTAAAATATTGAAAGTGTTACAGAATAAATAAAGAGGTCACTAAAAATTACTTTTTTTAATTCCCTCCTTTTTTACATCTTTTAATCGAAAAGCATCACAGCTACATAAATCTATTGTAAAATATTACCTTCCAAAATCATCCCGCAAACGAACGATATCATCTTCGTTGGAAGGGTTTTCAGAATCAGTGTGCTGCCAAATTTCAGCTACAATCCCCCAAGAATCTAACCCTATAAGACGATGACGTTCTCCTTTTTCCATTTGTATAAAACTTCCTTGAGTTAGCGTTTGTAGCTCTCCTTCTTCATCTGTTGCACTAGTTTTTACACCCACCGCACCTGAAAGAATAGTCCATACTTCAGCTCTTCTATAATGGTATTGCCAAGACAATCGTTTTTGGGGTGCGACAATTAAAATCTTTGGACTCAACTTATGGGTTATTTGAATTTCTGACATTTTCAGATGTGGGAAAAATTTAGATACAAAAGATTGTGCTTGCTTTTCAGCAATTACAAAAAAACCACCCCAAGGACGTGTTTGATCTTGTTGTACTACAGTTAAGTTTTCACTTTTTAAGAAGGAAGCAATTTGTTCAAAAACGCTGTCTTTCTCTAATTCATTAGAGATATTAAAATTCATAATTTTCTTTTTTATTTTGTGTATTCAATAATTGTTGTTAATTCTATTTGTTTAATGCAGAAGGAAATAATTTTTAAAATGTTTTTTATTAATAAGTATATTTGATCAGAGTCCCAATATTTATCATCAGGACATTGAAGAGCTAAAACAAAACAATCTAGTTATATGTTTCTAAATATTTTAAAGGACCATGACGGGCTTCATCTTGTTTACAATAGTAAAATTCTCCTTTTTTAAAGCTGCTGAAATTTCTTCAAAAACAGCACTTTTTTTTAATTCATTTGGTATGTTAAGATCCATTTTTATTAATTGGGTAAGGTAAATTACAATGCAACTTTACTTCTCTTGTTTTATTATTAATTATTAGTATTATACTTTCGTAAATACTCCCTCACTTTTAATCCAGATTCTTTCAAATCACGTTCCTTCCAATTCCCATCTGATTTTGCAGATTTCTTAAGGATTGAACAGGTTTCATCTTTGTCAGAAATCGACCATGTAATCCAGCTTAACTTACGGCTTTCCATCCAATCTATATATTCCTTCCAAGCTACATAGTTTAACGGACCGTCACCGGTAGCTTCCATACCTGCAGATTCCGAAACAAAAATGGGTAAACCACTTTTAATAGCTTCATCTGTTCTATCACGTAACCATTTTTCATGAGTAGCTGCATAAAAATGCATAGTATACATCAAATTGTCGACTCCCTTTATAGGGTTTGCTGCCGGCAAATGGACAGATTGATCCCACTGTGGAGAGCCCACAAGAATAATATTATCAGGATCATTCGCTCGTATTACTTTGATTACTTCTTCTGAATAGGCTTTGACATCCTCCCAACTTTGTTGCACTGGTTCGTTGAAAATTTCATAAATAACATTAGGATATTTTCCGTATTTTTTTGACATCTCATCAAAAAACAATTTCGATTCCTCGAGATTAATACTATGACTGTGCCAATCAATAATTACGTATATATCTGACTTAATAGCTCCTTGAACTACTGCCTCAACTTTTTCTTTTGAGAATTCAGGTTTTTTAATATAGGAATAATCACCTGCTTCAAATCCCATAGCCGCTCTAACTATGGTACATTTAAAATCTTTCTTTAACCAACTTACAGCTCCCTCATTATAAAATCTTGGCCACATACTATGCCAACCAAAGCTCATTCCTCGCAATACAATAGGTTCATTATTTACATCAACAAGTTGTGTTCCTACAACTTTCAATTGTCCATGTTTTTTTACAAACTGTGCTTTAGAGGAAGTGAAACAAATTAGGAGCAATACTACAAGAGTCTTATTAATAATATTCATACTTTTTTTTATTTAGTTAATTTCAAAACAATTACATCATGAGAAGCAATCTCTGAAGAGAAATTCTTTTTAGTAGTTCCAACTTCCTTGTTTTTCCAAAGATTTTTAATTTTGAAAGTTGTTGTATTAAAATCGGCTTCAAAGCCAAAATCAACATCTTTGATTAGATTCTTTTTCCAATCAAAATTGATTTCTTTAAACTCTTCAGTTCTATTTAAAAAAGTAATCGCCCAATTTCCTTCAGCTAAAGGTTTTACCCAAACTTCTAATCCATCATCTTCAGAAAGTTTAAAACCTTGAATTCCTAATTTATCTTGATTTACAGCAATTAGTTCTTTATTTGTTAAGATTGCTAATGTTTCTTTTGACATTTTCCTAACATCATTCCCGGCAATAAGAGGAGATGACACCATGCACCACATTGCAAAATGAGATTTATCTTCGGTAACGGTCATACCATTTCCAACTTCTAACATATCAAAATCATTCCACTGATCAGGACCCGAATATTTACGAATGTCTTTGCGCATTTCGAGAATTTTCATAAATCCCCATGACGACCAGTTACCTTCTTCGTGGTGGTACTCGCAATCAAAACAAGGATAAATATCTCCTGAAATTCGCCAGAGATTCCCAATTGGTTTTGCCCAATCCCATGGCTTGTTATCTCCCCATTCGCAAAGGCTAAAAACAATAGGTTTACCTGCTGTTTTAAGCGCGTTACTCATAGTGGCATAAGCTTCCGAAGCATTTATTCCTGCTGTATTACACCAATCGTATTTTAAATAATCGATATTCAAATTAGCGTAAAACCTAGCATCTTGGTATTCGTAACCTCGTGTTCCTGGATACCCCGCACAAGTACTGGTTCCTGCACAATTGTACAATCCAAATTTCAATCCTTTGGAATGAACATAATCAATCAAATTTTTCATTCCGTTTGGGAATTTGATAGGATCCGGCACTAGATTTCCGTTTGCATCTCGTTCTTTGGCCATCCAGCCGTCGTCAAGAACAATATAATTATATCCGGAAGCCGCCATCCCCGAAGCCACCATTATATCAGCGGTTTCTTTAACTAGTTTTTCATCGATATTAGTTTCAAATGTATTCCATGAATTCCAGCCCATTGGCGGTGACATAGCTAAACCTTCAAATTTGCCATTTCCTTGAACATATTTATTTCCTTGACCAAACGTAGTAAATGACAGTAAGACTATCATTAATAAGCAATTATACTTTTTCATTTATTTTTTATTTATTTTAATAAAAAAGAAATTCCCTAACTTTTCAATTAGGGAACATCTTAACCAAACTCACTTAAACAAAATATTATTTTAAGACAAATCCCATGTCATCCATAAGGATTGTATTTCCTCCAAAACCACCTGATTCTTGTAAAGTCAACTGATCAAATGTAGTAGGATTTCCTATTTCAGAAAATGGAATTTCAATATAGGTCCAATCTGTAGAAAATGGTTTTGTAATTTGATAAGCCCATCCTCCAAAAACAAATTTAATACTAGCATCAGCATTTGTTGAAATACTTTTAACACGTACTCTAAAAGCTTTATATTTAGACACATCTCTTGAAGCAAACTTCATATCAGCTCCATTCCATCCTCCAAATATAAATTTTATACTTTTTAAACCTTGTGCTTTATCTGAAGTAAAATTAGTATCAAAAGTATCTGCTCCATTCCACATCCAATGACCAGTATCGCCTTGTAATGCATCATCATAAAGTGCTGAACCAACAGCTGAAGTAGATGTAGCTGAGCCAGAAATAGTCGTTACGGTAACATATTTACTATTTGAATTTGCAGGAACTTTAACTTTAATCTCTGTTAAAGAAGATGAAATAACTGGTGTTGCAGTTGTTCCAAAAGTCACGACAGGTTCAAGAAAGAAGTTTCCATAAATTGTAACAACATCTCCTTCAGCTGCATTAATAGGTGTAAATCCATATAATAATACTGGTGCCGGTGGAGCAACAACAAATGGATAAGTTATAGATCCAGTTTTAGTAACAATCTTTAACTCATTAGATGCATTAGCATAGGGTGTATTAATATCAATAGTTACAAAAATTGCTGTATCAGTTACTAAAGTTGGATTAAAATAAGTATCTGTATCGTTAAAATATATTTTTTGAACAGAACTAAAACCAGAACCTTTAATGATATAAACGTTATTTGCAAATCCAAAATCTGTAGCTACTAAATCACCCGCTTCTGACTTACTAACGCTTTCAATTGCCAAAACTGATGATGCGCTACCATTATTATCATCATTTGAACATGATGATAGTACGCTAAATATTGAAGCTATCATCAGAAAGCTCAATAAGTACTTAATTTTTAATTTTTTCATAATCATTGTTTTTTAATATTATTTGAAAGTATAAGGAACTGGAGCTTCCAATAATTTAGGGTTTTTGGCAACATCATTATCCGGGTAAGGCATTAAAAAATCATTAGCTTGTCTATTTACTGGATCATAATTTGGAGTGTAATAAACTGCACCATTCTTATCTCCTCTATTTTGAGCAGCCATAATAGCAATTGCTTTAGTTTTATCTAATCTTCCTAAATCAAACCAATAATCACCTTCGAAACACAATTCTAATCTTCTTTCTTTGAAGATATCATCAAAAGTAATTGAAGTTTTACTAGCTAAACCAGCTCTATTTCTAACAGCATTGAAAGAACGTAATGCAGCTGCATCACCAGTACTAGCTCCACCAGCTAGAACCGCTTCTGCATGAATTAGCAATAATTCTGCATAACGCATTACATAACTATTATTATCCATCATAGCCCATGCATCAGTAGGCCCAGTAGCATCAGATTTTACACCAATACAATACTTTTTAATACCTCCACCAGAACCTTGTGCATTATCTTCATCAGGAACAGTAAATCCAATTCCTGTAGTTGTATTCATATTAGGATATACATCACCCGGAGTCATAACTGTTTCATGTTTTCTTTTATCACCTGAAACATATAAAGTCATCACTTCTTGGGAAGGACCAAATACACCACCGTAAGAAGCATTAGAAGTAGATACTGTAGAAGAACTTATACCAAATTGGGTATTACAGTTGTTTCCTGAACCATAATTCCCATCACCTTTCCATTGTAATGCAAAAATTGATTCTTCATTATTGTTGTTTTTATACAAAAACAAATCAGCAAAACTTTTATCTGGTAATTGATCACCTCCAAGAAGTTTGAACTCTCCACTATTAATTACACTTTCAGCCATCAATTTAGCATTAACATAATCTTTTTGGTATAAATACACTTTAGCTAAGAATGCTTTAGCAGATCCTTTAGATACGTGACCATTCACTCCATAATTAGCCCCTCTAGTTCTATCAGCTAATTTATCTATAGCTTGTAAATAATCCAAAGTAATCAACTTATAGATATCCTCAACTGTATTTGTATTAACATTTGGATTGTTAGAAAAGTCTAAATTGTTTTCAATAATTGGCACAGCACCCCAAATTCTAACTAAATCAAAATAAGCAGTAGCTCTCATAAAATACGCTTCTCCTATTGTGTTTTGAACAACAGCTGGATTAACTGCTGAACCTACTCTTGATTCTAAGAAATTAATTATTGCGTTTGATTGAGCAACGTTAGCCCAAAGAGAAGCCCAACCATTTTCTAATTCTGGATCACTACCGTTCAAAGAAAATGTTCTTAAACCACTTACATCTGGTGAACCTGAATACATGTTTCCTGATCCTACTTCAAGAGCCCAAAAGAACTTATTGTACATTTGAAACCATGTTCTACTATACATACCATTAGTGGCTGATGCTACCTGCTCATTAGTGCTATAATAAGAATCTAAACTTATTGCATCCTCTGGAGGTCTGTTAGTGAAGTCTTCTTGACAAGACCCAAAAACTAAAAATACAATTGCTACACTAAGCAATTTATATACGTTAAAAAAAGTTTTATATTTCATCTTTTTATTTGTTATTTTTTAAAATTCAACATTTACTCCAACTGTGAATGTTCTTGGAGAAGGGTACCTTCCATTATCAATACCTGACAAAAGAGGATTCTGATTAAAAGAACCGATCTCAGGATCATAACCTGAATATTTTGTAAACGTGTACAAGTTTTGTACTGAACCGTAAAGTCTCAATCTTGACATTTTTAATTTTGAAATAATATCTTGAGATAATGAATATCCAAAAGTTAAATTTTGAATTCTCATATAAGTACCATCTTCAAGATAACGACTTGAAATTACAAGGTTGGTATTAGATGAATTTGCAATTGGTCTTGGAACATCAGTATTTGTGTTAGTAGGAGTCCAATAATTTGCAGCCTCTACTAATTGGTTTTCGTATAAAGAAGCATTAGTTGTACCTGCTCTTCTAGTTAAATTCATTACATCATTCCCATATGAACCTTGTAAGAAAACAGAAAGATCAAAGTTTTTGTAATTAAAATTATTTGTAAATCCAAAAGTAAAATCAGGATGTGGACTTCCAATTAAAGTTTTATCTAATGCATCAACTACACCATCACCATTTACATCTTTATATTTAACATCTCCTAAATATGTTTGACCAGCACCGGTTCCAACAGTTTGACCAAATTGTAATGGAGCTGCATTTAAAGCTGTCATATCATTAAAAATTCCTTCTGCAACATAGCCATAAAACATCCCTATTGGTTGTCCTACTACTGTATTAGTTGCCACAACTGGCTGGTATCCATTAGTATTAACTTGTTGAGTCAAAATAATTCCATTTTGAATATCCACTAGTTTATTTACATAATGTGAAAACACTAAAGATGAACTCCAATTAAAATCATTCCCTTTTGAATTATACCCTAAAGTAATATCATATCCTTTATTACTCATAGTTCCAAGATTAGAATAAGGAGCCGAAATTCCTCCATATTGACCTCCTCCACCTGTTAAATAAATTGGCAATGGCACTTGAAACAAAAAGTTTTTAGATATTTTTTCATACACATCAATACTAGCAGATAATTTTGAATTAAATAAAGTAAAATCAAGTCCTGCATTTTTTTGATTAAGAGACTCCCATGTTAAATCTGGATTTGGAGAGTTAGAAACTAAAAATCCACTTCCTAAACCTGAATTCTGCTGTCCTAATAATGCAGTATATCTATTGTTTTCAATTTGTTGATTTCCAGTTTCACCATAACCTAATCTGAATTTAATATTGTCAATATAATCACGAGTATTTTCCATGAAAGCTTCATTAGACAATTTCCAAGAACCAGAAACCGCTCTAAAAACTCCCCACTGCTTATCTCCATTAGCTGGATCAAATTTTGATGATTTATCTGCTCTAAGAGAAGCATTCAAACTAAATCTGCTATCGAAATCATAAATAAAACGTCCAAAAAGTGAGTATAAAGATGCACTTCCTTGGTATCCAGTTACTGTGTTATTATCTATATTAGCTAAATTTATAGTATGGTTTTCATTAGTTTGAAATCCTTCTGATGAAGTTATTAACCCTTCCCAGTGACTATCATTTGCTTCTTGTCCTAAAAGAACCGTTATTTTATGTTTATTTATTTGTTTATCGTAAGTCAACAAGTTTTTAATGTTTGTTGAATACCAATTTTGTCTTCTAATGTTTAAATCAGCTAATAAATTAACTTGAGATCCCCATTTATAAGATGGTCTAAAATCATTATTTTCAGAAAATTCAGTATTAGCCGAAACTTCAGCACGATACTTTAATCCTTTCATGATATCTATTTCAGCATAGATATTTCCCAAAAAGTTTTTTCTTACTAATGAATTTTCTCTTGTTAGTGCTTCAGCAACTGGATTGTAATAAGTTACACTCTGATCTGAACTTGGAGGTCCTGCAAAAGTTCCATCTAAATTTCTTACTGGTATATCAGGAGATTGTAAAAGCGTATTACTAATTAAACCTTGAAAACTTTGGTTTACAGTAATTTTTTCATTTGTTATACCAGCAGTTAAATTAGAACCAACTTTTAACCAGTCTTTAACTTTTGAATCTACATTCAACCTAACTGTATATCTTTTATAACCAGATCCAATAATAGTTCCTTCTTGATCTAGATATCCTGCAGATAAATAATAATTTGTACCTTCTTTAGCACCAGAAAATGACAATTGGTGACTCTTTGCTAATGCTGTTCTATATACTTCATCTTGCCAGTTAGTACCCGACCCTAATAATTCTGGATGAGCAAACTCAGGTCTAACTTCGAAGCCATATAAGTTAGCTAATTCCGTTTTATTTTGTGCGAATTGTCGTAAATTCATCACATCTAATGACTTAGAATTTGAAATAAAAGATGAATAAGTATCATATGAAATTTTACCAGCTCCTTTTTTTCCTGATTTAGTAGTAATAATAATAACACCATTTGCACCTCTAGAACCGTAAATAGCTGTAGCAGAAGCATCTTTTAAAATATCAATAGATTCAATATCATTTGGGTTTATCATTGATAAAGGACTCACAGCACTGTTACCACCTCCACCTGTAGAAGAAAATCCATCTTTTCCCGCTAATGCTTGACCACTTGTAGATCTTCCAGTAGCATCACCAGAAATAGGAATACCATCTATAATATATAAAGGCTCATTAGTTCCAGATATAGAAGTTGTCCCTCTAATTCTTACTGAAGCTGCACCACCTGGAGAACCTGAATTATTTGTTATAGATACACCCGCTGCTTTACCTTGTAACATTTGATCAATGTTAACTTGTTTAATATTCTCAAGGTCTTTAGCTTTAACAGATGATATTGAACTATTGATATCTCCCCTTTTTTGAGTTCCATATCCAATAACAACAACTTCATTCAAAGCTTGTGAGTCACTCACTAAAGTCACATTGATTTTTGTTCTGCCTTTTACAGCAATTTTTTGAGTATCAAATCCAATAAAAGAGAATGTTAATGTCGCTGTAGACGGCGCATCAATTTCATATTTACCATCAATATCAGTTGATACTACTTTATTCGCCCCTACGACAGCAATATTTGCACCTGGGACTGTTAGCCCATTAGCATCTTTTATTACTCCTGAAATTTTGGTTTGAGCAACTACAAAACTACTTGTTAGTAATAAAAATAACATCAAAGGAAACAGGCGATGATTGATTTTCCAATGAATCAAATTAGACAATAATTTTTTCATAATAAATGTTTGGTTAGTTAAGAATACTAATTTCTAAAAGGGAAAAAATTAGATATTAGAATACATGTTAATTTTAATTATTTATAATTAACAAATCTATAACACAAGCAAGCATCATATTAATAGTATTATATCATTTAATGATAATATTTTTACTTTATACCCGAAAAATATATGTATTTCAAAAAAAATGCATTTTTAATTATACAATACATAATTAATTGATATAAAAAATGCGATAAAAAGAAATGAATTTGGGTAAAAAAAATATAACCTTTAATAATTAAAGGTTATTGTAAAAGTTGAGGAAGGATAAAAACACACGTCCTTAATATAAAAAAAAACATAAGAAACAGAGGGAAATTATTGTCTAAACAAATAATACACCTTATAAAATGCGCTTTAACCCAGAAAAATCTTCCCTGTACTGGCTTGGTGTACATTTTTTAATAGTCTTGAAACTTCTATTAAAATTTGCGATATTATTAAATCCAGATTTAAATGCAACTTCAGAAATACTCAGGTCCTTTTCAACCAACCATCTTGCGGCATAACCAATTCTTATATCATTTATATAGTTGACAAAAGTTTTTCCAGTTCTCTTTTTTATAAAACGATTAAAAGAAATACTTGACATACTTGCAACATTAGAGACATCATCCAAAGTAATTTTTTCAGCAAAATTCTTTTGTACATATTCATATACCAATTTCATTTTGTCATAATCTTCAAATGTATCATGATCAACGGTAAAAGTTGACAACAACCTCTGATTCCTTGAGTTAGCTAAATCATATAAAATAGATATAATCTCTAAAAAATAATCTATACCGTCTAGTTTTGAAATTTTAACAAGACGGGAGGAAAGTTCTTCAGCCGTTTTTTTTGAAAATAAAATACCATGAATCGAACGATTGAACATATCCTTTATAGGGTTCATTATGCGTCTAGACAATAAGGTGTCATCAAATAAATCATTATGAAACTGAATCGTTATTTCATGAATTTGTTTATTTTTACATTTATTAAGTTCCCATCCATGATATAAATTAGGTCCTATTAAAACCAGCTCAATATCTTCAATTTCCTCAATATTATCTCCCACAACACGCTTCACTCCTTTACCATTTTGAATGAAATTGATCTCAAATTCAGGATGATAGTGAACAGGAAAATCAAAATTATCTTTGACTCTATCAAACACTAAAAAACTATCCCCTGATGATAACGGTGGTATTTCTCTATAAAAATTTTTAAGATTACTCATATTAACTTTTTTATTTGCAATAATATGATATATAATTGATAAAATAATATTAATTAAAAGTGGGTCATCCAATTATCTTTGAAAAATACGTTTATCAAAATTTTAAAAACTATATTAATATTAAATACGAATCATTTTTATTATACATTATTTTTATCGTTTTAATAATTTCATTCCTTAAAACACCAATTATTTTGATAACCTAAAAAAACTATTTTTCACATTAATTTACAATAGCAGAGTACCAATTAATATATACTCAAATCAACTACCAAAATGAAAAAAAATATTATTGCACTTTTTACTCTTTTTTACTTTTTTACTTCTTGTGTCTCAAAAAAACAACCTAATGATACTAAATCGTCTCTTTCCGATACAAAATCAACTATTGAAACTCAACAATTATACAGAAATCTAAAAAAATCAATTGATAAAGGGATCTTTTTTGGTCATCAAGATGATTTAGCCTATGGAGTTAACTGGAAATATGAAGATGGTAGAAGTGATGTGAAAGAGATAACTGGGGACTATCCTGCAGTTTATGGATGGGATTTATCTGGACTAGAAAAAAAAGAATCTAAAAATATTGATGGCGTTCCTTTTGACAAAATGAAACAATACATTAAAGAAGTAAATAAAAGAGGAGGTATTAATACTCTAAGTTGGCATATTGATAATCCTTTGACCAATAAAAATGCATGGGATAATTCTCCAAACTCATTAGCATCTGCTTTACCGGGAGGTAAAAGCCATGAAAAATATAAATTATGGTTAGATGAAGGTATTAAATATATCTTATCTCTAAAAGACGAAAATGGAAAAGCTATACCTATCCTATTTCGTCCTTACCATGAACTTACAGGTAACTGGTTTTGGTGGTGTAAAAACAATGGAAGCCCAGAAGAATTTAAAACATTATGGAAATTTACGGTTGATTATTTTAAGAAAAAAGGAGTACATAACTTAATATATGTATACAATACAGCCGACTTTAATTCAAAAGAAGAATATCTAGAATATTATCCTGGTTCAGATTATGCAGATATATTGAGTTTTGACAAATACCAATACAGTGATCCAACAAAAGACAATTCATTTATAGAAAATTGCCAAAGACAATTTAAAATAATGGATGAAGTGACTAAGGATCAAAATAAAATTATGGCTTTTGCTGAAACTGGTTATGAAGCAATTCCATATGCTAATTGGTGGACTCAAACATTAATGAAAGCAATAGGAGATTATAAAATTTCGTATGTTTTATTATGGAGAAACCATGGATGGCAAGAAAAAGAACAAAAAATGCATTATTATGCACCTTACAAAGGACAAGTAAGTGAAAAAGACTTTATCAATTTTTATAATCTTGATAAAATTTTATTCGAAAAAGATGCTGCAAAACTAAATCTTAAAAATTAATTAACCTTTAGACATTTAAACAATCAGAAATGCACAATAAAATAAGTATAAAAGAAAAAGTTGGTTACGGCTTAGGAGATGCTGCTTCATCAATGTTTTGGAAAATTTTCAGTATGTATCTCATGTTTTTTTACACCGATGTTTTCGGTTTAGCTCCAGCCGTAGTTGGAACTATGTTCTTAATAACTAGAATCTGGGATTCTTGTTTTGATCCCTTGGTAGGCATTATTGCTGACCGTACAAAAACACGATGGGGAAAATTCAGACCGTATCTTCTATGGACAGCTATACCATTTGCCGTTATAGGAGTACTAACCTTTTACACCCCAAATTTTGATGAAAAAGGAAAAATCATCTACGCCTATGTAACCTATTCATTGATGATGATGGTGTATTCTATCATCAATGTCCCATACGCATCATTGCTTGGTGTACTATCATCTGATAGAAAAGAACGCACTACGCTATCATCCTATCGAATGGTTTTTGCTTTTGCTGGAAGTTTATTGGCCCTTTGGCTAATTGAACCATTGGTCAATTATTTTGGAGGAAACATGAATTCTGAAAAAGGCTGGTTATATACGATAATTGTTTTTGGAATTATCACTACCATCTTCTTCTGGGGTTGTTTTTTCTTAACTAAAGAAAGAGTTCAGCCTATTTCGGATGAAAAAAATGTTTTGAAGGAAGACCTCAATGATCTTTTGAAAAACAGACCTTGGTGGATTTTACTAGGTGCAGGAATCGGAGCCTTAGTATTCAATTCGATCCGCGATGGTGCCGCTGTTTATTACTTTAAATATTATGTAAGTGATACGGTAAGTTATAGTGTTAATCTCTTTGGTGAAAATTTTGCCATGACGCCTACCTCATTATATTTGGTTTTGGGACAAGCAGCTAATATTATTGGAGTAATTGCCGCTACACCAATCGCCAACAAAATAGGTAAAAAAAATACTTTTTTAGGGGCTATGTTTTTAGCAGCTATCTTAAGTGTTATTTTTTACTTTTTTGGAAAAGAGGATCTTTTACTTATTATGGCATTCCAAGTATTAATAAGCATTTGTGCAGGATGTATTTTTCCATTAATATGGTCGATGTATGCTGATAGTGCTGATTATTCAGAATGGAAACAAGGTCGAAGAGCTACTGGATTAATATTTTCAGCTTCCTCGATGTCTCAAAAATTTGGTTGGACAATAGGAGGGGCTGCAACAGGATGGCTTTTGGCATTTTATGGTTTTAAGGCCAATATTGAACAAACAGCCGTAACACAAAACGGAATCCAACTGATGCTAAGTATTCTTCCCGCAGCTGCAGCAGTTATTTCTTTGCTTTTTATTTTATTCTACCCTCTTACAGAAAAAAAATTAGAACTCATCGAACAAGACCTTAACGAAAAAAGAAATTTAAATAATTAATACTTGATTTTAGAACGTTCAATCATGAATACAACAACAATAAACACAGATTTCCAAAGAAGGAAAATTGAAATTAACAATGAATTCCAACAATTAATAGAGCAAAAAAATGAGCCTCAATCAAACGTTGACAATGGTATATTTAAACGTTATAAAAATCCTATTGTAACAGCTAAGCATGCTCCTATAGAATGGAGATATGATTTAAACGAAAATACAAATCCTTTATTATTGGAACGAATCGGTGTCAATGCCACTCTAAATTCGGGAGCTATAAAATGGAATAACAAATATGTTCTCGCTGTTCGTGTAGAAGGTTATGATCGTAAATCATTTATTGCCATTGCCGAAAGTCCAAATGGAGTTGACAATTTTGAGTTTTGGGAGAAACCTTGTGTACTTCCACAAATAGAAGGAAACCCAGATACAAATGTGTACGATATGCGTTTGGTAAAGCACGAAGACGGATGGATTTATGGTATTTTTTGTACCGAAAGAAAAGATCCTAATGCCCCTAAAGGAGATACTAGCTCTGCCATTGCAAATGCAGGAATAGTTCGTACTAAAGATTTAGTTAATTGGAACCGTTTGCCTGATTTAATTTCAAATACTGGGCAACAAAGAAATGTAGTTATGCATCCTGAATTTGTAAACGGAAAATATGCCGTCTATACCCGCCCACAAGATGGATTTATTGACATCGGAAACGGTGGTGGTGTTGGACTAGGTTATATCGATGATATGAGCAATCCAGTAGTAAAAGATGAAACTATTATTTACGGTAAGCAATACCATACTGTGTACGAACTTAAAAATGGTTTGGGACCAGCTCCTATTAAAACTTCCAAAGGATGGTTGCATTTAGCACATGGTGTACGAAACACAGCCGCTGGCTTGCGCTATACCCTTTATATGTTCATGACAGATTTAAATGATATTTCAAAAGTAATTCACAAGCCTGCAGGACATTTTATGGCTCCTGAAGAAGGGGAAAGAGTAGGTGATGTTTCGAATGTATTGTTTTCTAATGGATGGATTGAAGATGAAGACGGTACTGTATTTATCTATTACGCTTCATCAGATACTAGAATGCATGTTGCCGTTTCTTCTGTTGAACAATTAGTAGATTATGTTATAAATACACCCGAAGATACCTTTATCTCTTCTGGATCTGTAAATACCATAATTGAGCAAGTAAATAAGAATAAAGAAATAGAATAAGCTGTGTCTACAAAATTACAACATCTAAAAACCGAATTAGAAAGCGAACTTAATCGCATACTCAGTTATTGGTCTGAAAATACTGTAGATGCTGTAAACGGTGGTTTTATAGGTCAAATAGATTATAATGATACTAAAAATTATCAGTCTGAAAAAGGGGCTGTTTTAAATGCAAGAATTCTTTGGGCATTTTCGGCTGCTTATTTACATACAAAAAATAAAGAGTACAAAATAATTGCCAAAAGAGCCTTTGACTTCATTACAGAGCACTTTTATGACAAAGAATATGGTGGTGTTTTTTGGAGTTTGCATTACGATGCTACTCCAAATGATACTAAAAATCAAATATATGCAATAGCATTTGTAATTTACGGCATGTCTGAATATTATCAAATTTCTAAAGATCAAAAAGCCTTACATCTATCTATTGCTTTGTATAAAAAGATACAAAAATACAGTTATGATCCTTTAATGAAAGGCTATTTTGAAGCTTTTACTCGTGATTGGCAGCCCATTGATGATTTGCGTTTGAGCGATAAAGATGCCAACGAGAAAAAGACAATGAATACCCATTTGCATATAGTTGAAGGGTATGCCAATCTTTATAAAATATGGAAAGATGCAACTTTAAGAAAGGACATCATCGAGTTACTTGAAGTAATTGACACCTATTTTATGAATGAAACTACGGGTCATTTAAAAATGTTTTTTGATGAAAATTGGATCGAAAAACCAGACGTTATATCCTATGGACATGATATTGAAGCCGCATGGCTCCTATTGCAATGTGCAGAAATTGTTGAAGATGAAAATCTCATAAAGAGGTATAAAAAACACGCAATTCAAATAGCCGATGTAACCCAAGAAGGTATAGATACTGATGGTGGTCTATGGTACGAATTAAATCCAGAAAACAATAAATTAGTTACTGAAAAACATTCCTGGCCACAAGCTGAGCTTATGATTGGTTATTTTAATGCCTATCAAATTTCTGGTGATGAGGCTTATCTCAACATAGTTCTTGAAAACTGGGATTTTGTAAAAAAATATATCATTGACACCCTAAAGGGCGAATGGATTTGGGGTGTAAATGCAGACTATTCCGTAATGCAAAAAGACAAAGCTGGATTTTGGAAGTGCCCTTATCACAATAGCAGAGGCTGTTTAGAATTAATTAGCAGAATTAAATGATAAGAAAATAATTTTATAAAAATGAAAAATATATATTCAATATTTATTTGTGCTATCATGGCCATTATGGTTAGTAGCTGTTCAAAAGATGAGGTAAAAACGAACCCAACAACTCCTCCTGTTGTAGTTGATCCGCCTGTAATTGTTCCAGATGTTCTGACAACTACTAATGTAAAAACCTACATGGTTGATCCTAATGCAACTGCCGAAACAGTGGCCCTATTTTACAATCTAAAAAAACTGGGGAAAACAAAATTTGCAATAGGACAACAAGATGCTTTAAATTATTTCTATAATAATGATTCAGGAACAACGGACATCAAAAAAGCAACCGGATTTGACCCTGTTATTTTAGGCTCCGATTTAGAGAGAATTACGGCTAAAGAAAACACTGGAATTGATGGAAATTGGTGGTATGGAGAACAAAAGAAGATCATTGCTGACACAAAAGAAGCTTATGCTAAAGGAATGGTTAATATTTTTTGTTGGCATGTTAGAGAACCCTTCAATGAAAATAGTTTTTATGCAAAAGACTTAACAGCAACTGAGAAAGCTACTGCTTTTAAAAGTATTTTACCTGGAGGTTCAAATCATGATTGGTATAAAGGAAAATTAGATAAAATAGCTGCTGTAGTTGCAAATCTTAAAGGAGCAAACGGCGAATTAATTCCAATCATATTCAGACCTTTTCATGAGTTTGATGGAAATTGGTTTTGGTGGGGAGCTAGTTATTGCACACCTGATGATTATAAAATAGCATTTAAATTTACTGTGGATTATTTAAAAAACACAAAAGGCCTACATAATATTTTATACTCTTTTTCCCCAGACAATTCGTATACAACTGAATCTGGTTATTTAAGCCGCTATCCAGGAGATAGTTATGTTGACGTACTTGGAATGGATAATTACGGTGATTTAGCGAGCGGTAGAGGTCAAACAGGATCTGATTTGGCAAACAACAAACTAAAGTACATGTCTGAATATGCTATTTCTAAAGTAAAAATTGCGGCTATGACTGAAACGGGCTGGCAAGTAACAAGTACTACTGCCCCAGTATCAGGTTGGTTTTCCAATTATTTATACAATACATTAACGGCAAACAACATTCAAATAAGCTTTGTTATGTTTTGGAATAATGGTAATTATAAAGATACAGGAAGTGCTAAATCAAACTACTATGTACCTGTTCCTGGAACCTCAAATGTATCTGATTTTGCAGGATTTGCTACAAAACCAAAGGCAGCATTATTAAACTCCATTCCAAAAATGTATGTATTGCCACAATAAAAAATTATTTAATATGAAAAAAATAGTCTCATTATTATTAATAAGTTCCTTTTTAACATCAAATTTTACATTTGCGCAAAATCAGCCCAGAATAACGGTTAAAGGAAATCAATTTTTCAAAGGGGACAAACCCTATTCTTATGTAGGTACTAACTATTGGTACGGCTCTCTATTGGCTTCAAAATCAATTGGTGATAGAGATCGTTTGGGTCGTGAGTTGGATTTAATGAAGAAAAATGGAATTGACAATTTAAGGATATTAGTGGGTGCAGAAGGGGGTAATTATGATTTTACAGTTAAACCCGCTTTGCAATACGAGCAAGGAAAATACAATCAAGACTTGCTTGACGGACTAGATTATTTATTAGCTGAAATGGGCAAACGCAAAATGTATGCAGTACTCTACCTGACTAATAACTGGGAATGGTCAGGCGGAATGTCACAATATTTAGAATGGAATGGTCATGGCCCTATTCCTATTCCTAATATAGCTCCTAACACTTGGCCTCAATTCATGGATTATGTAAAACAGTACCACAGTTGTGAGCCTTGTATGGTGGCTTTTGAAAATCATATAAAATATATTTTGGGCCGAACAAATGCCTATACGAACAAGAAATATACTGAAGACAATGCGATTATGGCTTGGCAAATAGGCAATGAACCCCGCGTTCTTAGTATCGAAAACGAAAAAAAATTTACGGCTTGGTTGAACAAAACTGTTGATTTGATTGATAGTTTAGATTCCAATCATTTGATTTCAACAGGTTCTGAAGGTAAAGCGGGATCAAATGATGATTTGGCTACCTATGAACGCACGCATATGAATCCGAAAATTGATTATTTAACTATGCATATCTGGCCAAAAAACTGGGGTTGGTTCAACGCTGAAGACGCAAAAACTACTTTGCAAATTGCGATTGAAAAAGCTACAGCATACATAAACGAGCATGTCGAAGTAGCCAAAAAATTAGGTCGCCCCATTGTTATTGAAGAATTTGGATTACCAAGAGCCTATGAAAGCCTACTACCAAATTCCTCGGTATTGGATAGAAACGCATTTTACAAAGCTTTCTTTGAAAAATTAGTTTTAAGTCGCAGCAATAATGAGACGTTGCGGGGTGTTAATTTTTGGGGTTTTGGCGGCGAAGGAAAAGCTGTTAATACTTCCGGGAAATGGAATATTGGTGACCCTTTTACTACTGATCCACCGCAGGAACCACAAGGTTTAAATACTGTTTTCTCGACAGACAAATTAACATTGGAATTGGTAAAAAAATATAATTTGAAACTTAAATAGAATCATAGTCCACTATTTTAAATTCATAAGATAAAGACATAGGCTTTAATGTTGTCCTTTTTAATTTTTAGCACTTCCTGTTTTTAATGAAACTATAGATCATCGACCGCTATTGGCAAAAACACCTATTACTTTTTTTAATATATCTCGCTCTAACTAGGCATTTTTGAGTCTATTCTCCAGTTCATGAATTTTTTCTTGTTCCGGACGTAGTTTTAAATTTACTTTTGCAGCAAAAATTCTTTCTCCAAAATCATTAGTAAAAAGAAATATTTTTCGAATTACGACCAACAGGTTAATTTTATGATCAAATCAAAATAAGAACTTATAACACAAAAAAAACGAGGCCGTCTCATAACTAAAAATTTGAGACGGTTTTTTTATGCTTTTTTGTTGCGTGTTTGCAGGTTATTTCGTATATTTAACTAGTGATTTATAAGTAGTTAGCTATGAATTTTAGACCGTATAACCAAAATCAAACAGCGCTTTTTCCTTATTCGTTTGATGATTTAATTCCAGAGAAACATCCTGTGCGCATTATTGACCTGGTAGTTGAAGCCATATATATCCAACCGCTTTTAAAAACATACAAAAAGGAAGGCAATCCAAGTTACCATCCAAAGATGTTGTTAAAAGTGATGTTATATGCTTATATGAACAATATCTATTCGAGTCGTAGAATAGAACTAGCCCTTCGGGAGAACATCAATTTTATGTGGTTATCTTCAATGACCATAGTAGATCACAATACAATCAACCGATTTAGAGGTAAAAAACTAGAAGAGAGCTTTAAAGAAATTTTCAAACAAGTAGTTTTAATGTTGGCCGATGAAGGATTAATAACCTTAAAGCAAGTCTATACAGATGGTACAAAAATAGAGGCACAAGCCAATAAATACAGTTTTGTCTGGGGCAAAAGCATTAAGACCAATAAATCAAAAATGCTTATTCAGTTGGAAGAATTATGGAAGTATGCCCAAAGTGTGGCTAAAGAGGATGGAGATGATAACAATCCAGAACCACCTAAATTTAAAGAAATCAGCAAAGAAGTTATTGAAAAAACCGTAGCCCAAATAGATGCTAAACTAACTGGTAATAAAAATGCCAGTACTAAATCCAAAGCTAAACTGCTTTATATTAAGAAGAACTTTGTGAGTAATCTTGAAAAATATGAAAAGCAAGAAGCAATTCTAGGGGAAAGAAACTCCTATAGTAAAACCGATCCAGATGCTACTTTTATGCGAATGAAAGAAGACCATATGCTCAACGGACAACTAAAACCAGGTTACAACGCTCAAATATCAAGTGAAAACCAAATCATTGTACATTATACCATACATCAGAATCCAACCGACACAAAAACTTTAAAACCACATTTAGAAGATTTTGAACAGCTCTATGGAGAAAAAGCATTAGAAGGATTAGAAGAAATCACTGCTGATGCAGGTTATGGAAGCGAAGAGAATTATGACTACTTGGAGTAAAAGCAGCTCACTGCTTTTGTAAAATACAACACCTTTGACAAGGAACAAGACAAGGGGTATCAACAAAAACACAAAGCATTTAGTAAAAAAAACTTACACTACGATCAAGAAAAAGATCTTTACATCTGTCCAATGGGACAACCTATGGAAAAGACCCACCAAAGCAAACGTACAACAGCAGCGGGATATGAACAAAATCTAAGCCATTATCAAGCCAAGAACTGCAATGGCTGCCCACTCAGGGGACAATGCTACAAAGCAAAAGGCAACAGAAGTATAGAGCGGAACCATAACCTGGAAAGGCATAAAGAACAAACCAGAAAGCTTCTGCTAAGTGAACAAGGGATACAAAAAAGAAAACAACGCACCGCCGATGTAGAACCTGTATTTGCACAACTCAAGCACAATCATGGTTTTAGACGATTTTCTCTAAAAGGACTTAAAAAAGTAGAATTAGAGTTCGGATTAATGGCACTAGCACACAACCTAAGAAAGAAAATTGCCGCTTAAAGGCAATTTTATCCATTTTTTTAATTCCTTTGAAAAATTAACCAAAAGCTATAAATAAAAAAACCGTCTCACATTTAAGTTATGAGACGGCCTCGTTTAAAAAATTATACTTTTTATTTTTTATTAATCCACTATCGCTCTTTCAGCTCTGGACAGTATATTTTGAAAAATTAGAATATTCCTAAAAATTTACGCTTGTATATTTTCTTTAAATCTTTTTCAAAAATAGTAAAGGGGTCATTATAAAATTTCAAGAAATCAGGAGCACTATTTTGCCCAGGAAATGGCGCATAATAATGTGTTGGACTTTGTGTATCATTTCTCCAAACTAACACATATGACAATTGCATGTTTTCAGACTTCAATACTTTTAATAAAGTTTCTGTCCACCATATTGGATTTGGAATCGATTCTAATCCAGTTTCTGTTAACGCCGCTAATTTATTATTCTTAATACCGTAGTCTGAAACTATTTTAAGTTTCTTGATAGCTCTTTCAATATTATAATTCCCATCTCTTCCAAAGTCACCATAATTATCCATCCCTACCATATCCACATAATCATTACCGGGAAAACGCTCTAAAAACTCCTCTTCCGTATTAAATTTGTTATCGGGTGAAAATGCGTATATAAAATTATGAACCTTTAAAGTATCTCTTAAGTAAGAAACTGTGAACTGCCAGACGGCGATAAAATCTTCACGAGAGGTATACGGTTTTCCCCACCAAAACCATTCTCCGTCAAATTCATGATAAGGCCTAAAGATTATAGGAGCCAATTTGCCGTTACTCCCTTTTACAGAATTAGCAAAATCTGCAATAGTCTTTAAAATTTTTTTATACTCTTCGTGTTTTGAACCTCCAGGCTTGATCAATGGCATTGAAGCTAAAGATACCCCATCTTTCCAATAAAACCCATCTTTAGAAGCTGGATTTGAAAAATGCCATGCAGCTGTAGTTACCCCACCTCTATTGTAGGTATCTACAACATTTTTTCTTAAGTCTTCTTTAGTTTTTTCGATATCTGCTTCTGATCTCCCAGATAATCCGCTAAAATCGATACCAACCATTGCAGGAAAAGATCCCGTAACCGATTTTACATCCGAGCGATTGGCATCACCACTCCAACCATGGCCATATTCAGTAGCATGTTGATGTGCAAAAAGTATGCTCCTTTTAGAGATATCCTTCAGGTTTTTGTATAAGGCTTTGGTTTCTTTAGTTGCATCTTTGTCGATCTGACCGGAAACAAAATTTCCTGCCAATAAAAAGGATACTGTACATAGAGTATTATAAAATACTTTTTTATTCATAATTAAAAATATTTATTTGAATTCTGAAAATTAAGCTTATAAACCTAAATATGATGATACTTTTTTGTCAATTGATTCTCAGATAAGATCACCCCTGCGGATATTATTTTTTTATCTAGAATTTTTACCAATCATACAAGCATATTACTCAAACTAACAAGCCTGTAATACAGTAAAAAAATACAACTTTTTTGGCTTTTATTTGTTTTATTTTTACTCAATTTATAAATGAGTGATGGGGAACCAAAGAAGCAATCACCGCCCCTAAATCGACAACATATTTAACTCAGCTCCGTACGAGGTGAAAAAAGAAAAAAACATTTAAAAACCAATCCATTATTTTTAAAACCAACTCTAATTCAAATTTAAGTAAATTACCGAAATACACTTTTTTAAAGACTAATTTTAAACTAATACAGTTGATTAGACAATACCTCAAAATTAGGTATCGTTTTAAATCAATTTACCCTAAAATTAAAAAAAGGCTCCAATTCTAAAAAACGGAGCCTTAGTTTTTAATCTTAAATTTGGTAAGTACGGAATAGCGTTTGTTTATTTTAAAATTTGCTCAATTTCATTCAACTCATCTGGAGTAAAAGCAAGATTTTGCAAACTATCAATATTGTTGTTTAACTGCCCTACAGAGCTTGCTCCTATTAATACTGAAGTAATTCTATTGTCTTTTAGCAACCAGGCCAGAGCCATTTGTGCCAAAGATTGATTTCTGTTTTTTGCAATTTCATTCAAGGCTACTATTTTGACCACTTTCTCATCAGATACTTCTTCTAATTGTAAATGACCATTAGGATTGGAAGCTCTTGAATTTTCAGGAATCCCTTTCAGGTATTTATCCGTTAAAAGACCTTGTGCCAAAGGTGAAAAAGCAATACAGCCTACTCCTTTTTCTTCCAGAACATCTAATAAACCAGCTTCTGGCTGGCGAACAAACATAGAATATTTCACTTGATGAATCAGGCAAGGTGTTCCCAATCGTTTTAGGATTTCGGTGGCTTCTCTGGTTTGTTCTGCATTGTAATTAGAAATTCCAGCATATAATGCCTTCCCGCTTCGTACCGCATAATCAAGCGCCATCATGGTTTCTTCCAAAGGCGTTTCCGGATCAAAACGATGCGAATAAAAAATATCCACATACTCTAAATTCATACGTTTCAAGCTCTGGTCTAAACTCGATAATAAATATTTTCGGGAACCCCAATCCCCATAAGGACCGTCCCACATCGTGTAGCCGGCTTTGGTCGTAATCACGATTTCATCGCGCAGGTTTCCTTGAAAATTATTCTTCAGGATTTTACCAAAATTAGTTTCCGCTGAACCCGGAACCGGTCCATAATTGTTGGCCAAATCAAAATGCGTAATTCCTTTGTCAAAAGCGGCTTTAACAATGTTTTCCCCATTTTCGAAACTATCTACTGAACCGAAGTTATGCCATAATCCAAGAGAAATTTGTGGCAGTAACAAACCACTTTTCCCACATCTGTTGTATTTCATTGTATCAATTTAAAGATTTGATTTTCAATTTTATAATTTGTAAAATTCGCATTCATAAGTATATAATGCAAGTAAACCCGACCTGTTTTAATAACAAGTCGGGTTTAATTTATTATAATTGATACTAGCGACAGTAAACATTACTTCTCCATATTCTTTGGAACGTCCCGAGGTTTTAGAAGTCATGAGGACTTATTTCAACTCAAAACCACTTTCCAACCCTTTGTCTGAGCTTCCTCCTACCATGATTTTGAAAGTTCCAGGTTCAACCAAATAATTTCCGTCGTTGTCATAAAAACCAAGTTCTTTATCGGTTAATGTCAACGTAATGGTTTTCGTTTCTCCTTTTTTCAAGTCGATCAATTCAAATCCTTTTAGTTCTTTTACCGGTCTTGCCAAACTCGCTGCATCATCATGAATGTACAATTGCACCACCTCTTTTCCGTCATAATTTCCGGAATTGTTAACGTCCACTGAAACCAGAACAGACTCCCCTTTTGCGAAAGCGGGTTTATTAATTTTAAGGTTTTTATAGTCAAAAGTCGTGTAACTTAATCCGAAACCAAAAGGAAATTGCGGTGTTTTCTCCACATCAGTATAATGAGACCAAAACACATTTCCTTCCCCATTAGTTGGTCTTCCTGTGCTGTAATTGTTGTAATAAATGGGGCATTGACCTACATTTCTTGGGAATGATATCGGCAATTTTCCGCTTGGGTTGTAATCGCCATAAAGCACCTGAGCTACTGCATTTCCAGTTTGTGTTCCCAGATGCCAAGCTTCGACAATGGCAGGAATATGTCCTGCTGCCCAAGGCAAAGCCAATGGTCTTCCATTGTTTAAAACCAAAACAATATTTGGATTTACTTTATAAATTTCTTCTAATAATTCCTGTTGCACACCCGGCAAATCAAGATTCGTTCTGCTGCGTCCTTCTCCTGATTGAAAACCATGTTCTCCTAAAACCATAACCACTACATCAGCGCTAGCAGCTACTTTTTTGGCAGCATCAAATCCGCTTTTATCAGTCGTATTGAAAACCAATTCATCCACAAAAGCTGTTTTCCCAACTGTCAAATCCGCTCCTTTTTCAAAAGTCAATTGATTCCCTTTGTATTGTTGCATTCCTTCCAAAACGGAAACTGCGGTATTATCATCTGATGCAATTCTCCAACTTCCCAAAGGGCTGTTTTTATCATTTGCCAAAGCACCGATTAAAGCAATTTTTTGTCCTGATTTTTGTAGCGGAAGCAAGTTTTTTTCGTTTTTCAACAACACGATCGATTTTTTGGCCATATCCAAAACCCCATGATTATTAGCTTTGCTCCCAATAGTCGCTTTTTCGCGTTTTTCGTCACAATATCTATACGGATCATCAAACAATCCCAACTCAAATTTCACTCTTAGAATTCGGCGCACCGCATCATCAACCAAAGCTTCTTTTACTTTTCCGGATTTAACTAAATTTGCTAATTCAACTACATACAAATACGATTCCATATCCATATCAGAACCTGCAATCACTGCTTTTTGAGTCGCTTCTGCACCATCTTTGGCAAATCCATGCGCTATCATTTCACGAACCGAAGCCCAGTCTGAAACCACAAATCCATCAAAATTCCATTTCCCTTTCAGAATGTCTCTTTGCAAAAAACTGTTTCCCGTTGCAGGAATTCCATTCAGGATATTAAAGGAGTTCATAAACGTACGAACTCCTGCTTCAGCCGCTGCATGAAACGAAGGCAAAACTTCATTATACAATCTTGAATTACTGATATCTACCGTATTATAATCCCTTCCCGCTTCGGCAAAACCATATGCTGCAAAATGTTTGGCGCAAGCCGCAATCGTATTTACTTTAGCCAAATCAGCTCTTGTATCGCCTTGAAAACCCGTAACTCGGGCAATTGCCACTTTACTTCCTAAATAGGCATCTTCACCCGCACCTTCCATCACGCGACCCCAACGCGCATCATGCGAAACATCAACATTTGGACCAAAAGTCCAGTTGATACCTACTGACGAAGCTTCTGTCGCAGCCACTTGAGCCGATTTCTTTATCGCTTCCATATCCCAGCTTGCTGCTTCAGCCAGTGGAATAGGGCTCAAGGTTTTATAGCCGTGAATTACGTCAAATCCTATGATTAACGGAATCCCCAAACGCGTTTCTTCCACCGCAATTTTCTGTACCGCTTTTACTTCTTTCACACCACGTACAGATAACATCGAACCGACCCAACCTTTACGCAAATGCTCATATTTCAACTCGGCATTTCCTCCTTTTGGTGCTGGTCCAGTTACTTCCCAAAAACCGTTGTATTGGTTCATCTGTCCCACTTTTTCCTCCAGTGTCATTTGTTTCATCAACAAATTAATACGTTCCTCAGTAGGTTTTGTTTTGTCTAAATGTGTTTTTTTTTGTGCATTCATATTTCCAATGGTAATCAGGGTAAACACCCCCGTTGCAATTAAATTTTTAGTGTTCATAGTTTATTTTGGTTAGGTTAGGGCGTGTCCCTCCGTAAAAACTTCGGGTCGGGCTTTCGGCTTTATCTCGTAGTCCCGAAGGGTCGGGACTACGAGGATACCGCCTCAAATATATTCACTGAACTCCTCTTCAAAATAAGAGTATAGTGAAGTAATCCCTCACGCAGTATTATTATTTAATTATTTCTATTCTGTTATAAATGACGAAGCGGGTAAATTTGCTTTATTGAACAAGTCAGATTGTGCTGTGTTTTTCCAAGAAAAACGAACTTTTACAGGATGTTTCACTTTTTTAGATTGCAATAGCACAGTATTCCCCTTGATACGGGCATCTGCTTTATAAAACACATTGTCAGTAGCTGCAATCTCAAATTGACTTGATTTTTCATCTTTGGAATGCAATCCCTCTGCATGATCAAAAGCCACAATAACTTTATTCTTTTCTATTTTTATTCCCTTATACAAAGGCCCGTTAACAAGATCCGAATTAGCCTTATATGTTTTTACCAAAGCCAAATTAGCTAGTCTCGTTCCTACAGATTTTTTGTTTTTTGGATGAATGTCATCAATTGTTGAAATATCAGTTGTCACTACCATTCCTGTGTTACGAATTACTTTCAGCACTTTGCGTTGTGCATTTCTAATTTCAGCTCCACCAAAATGATTTTCTCCATATTGATAAGGCGCAATCTGAACGTAATAAAACGGAAACTCATAATTCCATAATTTTCTCCAAGAAGTAATCAAAGCCGCAAAGGTTTTGTCATAAACCGCTGAACCCACATTTGATTCGCCTTGGTACCAAATCACCCCTGCAATCTTAAATCCTACCAAAGGATAAATCATCGCATTAAAAGCACGTCCCGCTTGGTTGGGTCCGTAAGATTCTTCTTTTCTAGTTTTGGCACTTTCTAGTAAAACAGCATCGTTTTGAATGATTTCCTCTGGCATCCAAATCTCCGCAGGAGTTCCTCCCCAGCTAGATGAAATCAAACCGATAGGTACATTTTGTAATTCTTCTTGTAAACGATTTGCGAAAAAGTAAGCACTGGCACTAAAATACTTCATGGTAGCAGGTGTACATTCGGTCCAGTTTCCAGACACATTATTTTGCGGTGAAGTGGCGGTTAATTTAGGTATCGAAAAAAAACGGATTATGGGATTAGCGGCTTTTTTTACCGCTTCATCACCATTTTCTATTCCCCAACTCGCTGACATTTCCATATTTGATTGCCCTGAACAAATCCAGACTTCGCCAATCAAAATATTCGTCAATACAATCTCGTTGTAGCCCTTTATGGAAATCGTATAAGGCCCACCTTCTTTTGGAGTTGGCATCTTAATTTCCCATTTGGCCTGATTACTGGCTTTTATTTTATATGTTTCATGATCCCAACTTGGAGTGACAACTACCTCTTCCTGAGGATTCGCCCAACCCCAAATACTAACCTCGGTATTGCGTTGTAATACCATATTGTCCGAAAACACATTCGGGAGTGTAACATTTGCGAAAGCAGAATGACACAAGATTAGAAGAAGAACAAAAGCAATTATATTATTTTTCATTTAGTAATTTTTTAAAGAAAGGAGTTAATTGGTCTGCCATAATTTTATCATCAGCTATATCCGGGTGAGAGCCGCAACCATTTGGCTTCATGGGTTGAAATTCGAATAAAGCAATAGCCTTATTTTGTGTGTCATTCTCAAAAGCATTAATCACTTTTTTCAGACAGCGTACTACTGTAATATTTCTGTCTTTATCAACCATTGGACTGTTCAACAATACAATTCGGGTATTGGGAGTATGTTCATAAACTGTTTTGATAAAGTTGATGTAATTCGAAACGTATTTATCTTCATCAAAAGGCAATCGCTCTTTTTTGCCGTCGCCATCTGAAAGGTCATTCGTTCCTAGGCAAATACTCACTAAATCTGGCTGAAAAGCAAAATCATAAGGTTTAGAATTGTCTTTATTCAAATACAAATTTTCATAAACATCAGGGATAATAGCTTCGTCTTTATGTTCGTCATTCCAGTTACGGTACATCCCAAATCCAGAAACAGCGCTCAATACAAAATCAACATTCAAAGCACGTGAAGCTACAGGTCCATATGCTAAATACGCATTGTGTTGATCGTACCAATCACCAGTTCCACAGGGCATTTCGGCGGTATCGTTACCAAAACCACAAGTAATGGAATCACCTATGAATTCAATTTTCTTTCTTTCTGGAGTAGTGCTTTTTATCAATTTTACCGTAGTACCTGCAAACAAAATAGCTCCGTTTACAGCTTCCGTAGCTTTATAAATGGCTAAATGATGTTTTTTGTTTTTGTTCGTTACAGTTATAGGAAAATGTTGGACAGCCCCTTTTTCAATTCGAACTCTTCCAATATATTCTCCATCCAATTCTATTGAAACATAATTATGGTGTTCATAAGAATCCACACTTTGCAAACTTATCTCACCATAATTCCCTTCGAAATAAAAAGAAACAGAAGATGCTGAACCAATTAAGAGCACTTTATTATCGGTAAGATGCTCCACTCTTCCTGAATAATGAAAAGGGAGTCTTGTTTCATGTACTTGAGCAGAACAAGATAAACTAAGATAAAGAAGTAAGAACAAGATTTTTTTTTTAAAAATCATTTTTATACGGAATTTAAATAGTAATTATGTAAAATTAAAGTTTTTCTAATTCCAGTATTGATACTATAATGTCAATTTACAATCTAAAAAAAGCTTCAATACTGTGTAAAAATCAATTCGACCCTAAATTATAAACACACAAATTCTAAAAATTTCATTGCGTTTTTACTTTCAAGTAGTCGATTGTTAGATAAAGAGTTTTTTATATATCGATACCATATTCTTTTCTATCAAGTCAATCATCGCATCAAACAGAATAGTTTTTTTCTGCAACATCAGCTTGCCTTTCCAAAAATGCTTTTTACTTTTCTAATAACTTGACTTAAGTTTCAATTTCTACACTCTTTTGTTTGTTGTTTTTACATTTTAGTTTGATTGAAATTTACGTAATCGATTCAAATAAAACTTACCATACCACTATTCAAATACCCACTTTTGGTGACATTTTCATCTTTTGTCTTTGGTGTTTTTATCAAAGGCAATGAGGTTGAACATAGCCCGCATCCGGGAGCGGACTCGGTTGCCGTAATAATTTTCGATTTCGGTGGCCGATAGATTTGTTGTCAGATGCGTGATGGATTTGTTACCTATGAAATGGTAGTATCGGCTCAGGAGAATTTCCCCCATTACATTGCACTCATTACCGTAATGCTTGCTTTGCTGTTCGGCACCAAGATCATCGAAACAATAGCCAGCTAAACGACTGTATTATATTGAATTTGATCAATTCTTCCTTCGAAATATTTTGTCAAAATCCCAGCTGTTACCATTTGAGCCATCAGATAATCATAAAAGGTGGATATTTTAGAATCGAAACTCAAAAGCATCAGATCATCCTGAATTATGTCTTTATAAGTTTTTCGAAGGAAATAATCATTATCCATAAATGATGAACCGGTTCTAAAATAAGCGTAGAAGGTGTGATTTTCGACCGTTAAATCATGAATTTTTTTCAATGATTTTTTGAAATATTTCACCTTTCCTTTTTGTTGATAGGGACATGCGATTCTGTTTTAAGCATAGATTTATAAAAAATGATTTTAGAAAATAAAGAGGGCTTCAACAGTTTGAAAAAATGTATTTGCTCCTGAGCGGATTCAAAAACATGGTATTTAAGCCATTTATTAAGCACCTTGAGCCTTTCTTCTAAAAAAACAAGTATCACTTGGGCCTGTAGAATTGGCTCAGTTTCGGAATTTTTAAGTTGGCTAAATTCTAATTCATTAAAAAATACTTCATAAATAAAATTCATAATCATAGTTTTTTATATTTTGGAGTTTATTTGGGACTATACATCTCAATAATAACAATATTATTACGATTAATACTATTAAATAATTGGATGTTTACATAAAAAAATGTTTAACTATTTAAATTGTTGAAAATCAAACATTTAAAAAGACAATATATAACTGTCTTTTTAAAGAAAATAAATTTATTTAAGAAGCGTTTTCTTTGTTCAATGGAGCGTTGAATTTTGATTTAAGAATCTTCATATCCTCGCTTATTTTACTGTCCAGGATTTTAGCGTAATGTTGGATGGTTTTAAGGTTCGTATGCCCCAACATTTTACTAACTGTTTCCAAGGGTACGCCATTGGAGAGCGTCACGGTAGTGGCAAAAGTATGTCTGGCAATGTGAAAAGTAAGTTCTTTGTTGATTCCGCAAACAGCTGCAATTTCTTTCAGATAAGAGTTCATTCTCTGATTACTCACTATAGGTAAAAGACGACCTTCATTAATACTTGTAGGATGATCCTGGTATTTATTGATGATTTCATGTGCCATTGGTAAAAGTGGAATTTTGGAAGTAGTATCTGTTTTTTGGCGGGTTTTAAAAATCCATTTGTCGCCATCAATTCCTGTTGAAATATTGTCCTGTGTCAGCTGTTTCACATCAATATAGGCCAGTCCGGTAAAACAGCTGAATAACAAGATGTCGCGCACAAGTTCTAACCGCTCAATTGCAAACTTTTTATTGATGATTTCTTCAATTTCGTTTTCACTAAGGTACTCGCGAATTACTTCCTTCACTTTAGATTTGTAATTCGTAAATGGATCCTTATCCAGCCATCCGTTTGCCAAACATTGATTGATGATTTTATGGAAGTTTTTAATGTACTTAACCGCTGTATTGTTGGCACACTTTCGTTCGCTCCGCAAATAGAACTCGTATTCGGTAACAAATGCATGGTCAATTTTAAGAATATTAATATCTGAAAGACTGTATTTCCATTTGATAAAATCCTTGGTATGGCTTAAAGATGTCTTGTAGCGTTCCAATGTTCCTGGAGCATATTCCTGACCAACTAAAATTTCCATTTTATCATTATGATCTTGAAATATTTGAAGTAACATTCTTTCCCTCTCGTCTATACCATTTAGCTTTTTTTAATTTTGTCCGCAACTACATTTTCACCAAATCGTTGCAAATCTTTTTCCGCATCTAAGACTTTTGATTTTAGAAAATCAAGATGACTGTTTATTGTTCTTGCTTCTTCCGATGTTCCTTTCATTTTAGCTCCTTCTACTGACCATTTGAGTGGATCAATATATTTACCTGTGCTTTTGTCAATGCGTTTCCCATTAACTGGAAAAACCAGTCAAATTGACCATCCTATTCCAGTGCAAATTGACCACCAGTTTCGGAGCAAACTGACCACCACTTTCCAGTTCAAATTGACCACCTAATTTTGGGGTACAATTGATCATCAAAAACTACTTACTTTTTCATGTTGTTAGCACCATACATTCGTTAAAAAAAGACGGATTATGGCAAACAAAATAACAGACATGAGTAAAATTAGAAAAGCAATTAAGTTCTACTGTAACGGAAAAAGTAAGTTATTCATAAGTAAGTACTTATCTCTTTCTAGAAATACGGTAAAGAAGTATATTTCTTTATTTGAAGTGCTAGGATTAAGTTTTGAAGTAATTAGTGAAAAAACTGATGCTGAGTTAGAACTTTTGTTCTCACACACTACCGTGGAATCAATCAGTCCCAAACTGCAGCTTCTTTATGATTTTTTTCCTAAAATGGAACGCGAACTAAAAAAAGTTGGCGTTACCATACAGCACATGTGGGAGCAATATATTGTCCTAAATCCTAATGGTTACCGAAGCTCGCAATTTGGACATCATTATAAAATATGGAGCAAACGAGTCAATCCAGTGATGCACATGAATCACAAAGCGGGTGATAAAATGTATGTGGATTATGCTGGAAAAACACTCTCCATCATTGATAAAGACACGGGAGAAATTAAAGAAGTACAATTTTTTGTAGCCATATTAGGAGCCAGTCAATACACCTATGCCGAAGCTTCCATGAGCCAACAAAAGGAAGATTTTGTTACATCGGTAGAAAATGCTATGCGTTTTTTTGAAGGTACTCCTGCGGCAATTGTTCCGGATAATTTAAAATCTGCAGTGATAAAAAGCAGTCGTTTTGAACCCACCATTAATGAAACCTTGGCTGATTTAGCCGAACATTACCAAACTACAATCTTGCCTGCCAGGGCTTATAAACCCCGAGACAAATCATTGGTTGAAGGAGCTGTTAAGATCTTGTATCGAAGGATTTATGTAAATCTAAAAGAAACTAAATTCTTTTCTCTGGAAGAATTAAACCAGCAAATATGGGATTTATTGGATGCTCATAACAGTCGAAAACTCACAGGACGTCCGTACTCTCGGATAGAATTATTTTTAGAAGATGAACAACAAAAACTAAGTCCATTACCACAAGAACGTTTTGAAATCAAATACCAATCCTTTGCAACAGTAATGCAAAATGGGCATGTTCAATTAAGTCAGGACAAAAATTACTATAGCGTTCCGTATCAATATGTCAAGAAAAAAGCGAAACTATTGTATACCAAATCAACGGTAGAGATCTATCACAAATACAATCGAATAGCCATCCATCCAAGGAATTACAAACCTTATATCTATACCACAATCCCGGAACATATGGCTAGCACGCATCAATTTGTAGCTCAGTGGAGTGCTGCCCGCTTCATTGATTGGGCCAGTAGTATTGACGAGTCAGTAGCAGAATATATTATGCAAATAATTGAAAGTAGAAACCATCCTGAACAGGCTTATAAAAGTTGTTTGGGAATATTAAACTTCGAGAAAAAGGTAGGGAAAGAGCGATTAATAAATGCCTGTAAGCGGGCACTTGATTTTAAAATTTACAATTTTAAGACCATTCAAAATATTTTAGAAAACAACTTAGATCATATCGAATTTGAACAAGAACCTGAGCAGGAACTTCCAATTCACGCTAACATAAGAGGAAAACAGTATTATAATTAAATTAAAACACAGTAATCATGAATGAATCCACAGTAACAAAAATGAAACAAATGAAGCTTTACGGCATGCACAATGCTTTTAAAACAGCCATTGAAAGCGGAAAAACAGACCATTACACGCTCGATCAGTTTGTATCGATGCTTATTGATGCCGAATGGGATGAAAGGCACAATCGGCGTATTGCCCGCAGTATCACCAACGCCCGATTCCATTACAAATCAAATATTGAAAGTATCAATTTTGACCAAACCCGTAATCTGGATCGAAATACCATACTGCGTCTGGCAGAATGTGAATTTGTCGAAAAAAATGAAAACATTTTAATAACGGGAAGCACTGGTGTAGGCAAAAGTTATTTAGGCACAGCATTAGGTTATCAAGCCTGTATCCAAGGTTTTAAAGTAAGTTATTTTAATACTTCGAAGCTGTTTGCTAAATTAAAAATGGCCAAAGCAGATGGTTCTTACCTGAGAGAATTGGCCAAAATAGAACGGCAAGATGTTATTATATTAGACGATTTTGGACTCCAAGCTTTGGATAGCAGTAACCGAATTACCCTTTTAGAGATCATTGAAGACAGGCATAATAACGGTTCTATCATTGTAACCTCACAAATCCCAGTGCAAGGCTGGTATGACATCATTGGAGAAAAAACCATAGCTGATGCAATTTTGGATAGGCTGATACATCAATCTCATCGACTCGAATTACATGGAGAATCTATGAGAAAAAAAAGAGGGATAAACAAAGGATAATATTTAAGTATATTTGAACACTAATTAACAGATGAAAAAGAGTAGTTTTTAATGAAAAATGGGGTGGTCATTTTGCCCCGGAATTGGGTGGTCATTTTGAATTGGAATCAGGTGCTCACTTTAAATTGGAATTGGGTGGTCAATATCACTGGAATTTGCACCTTTACTAACACATTAACTCCTGGTAACGGAAAATTGGCATCATCTAATACTACTCCTGCCACTTCTGTTTGAGCCCAAGCAGCAACAGAGAAAACGGTTAAAAAGAATAGCATCAAAAATCTAATTTTTTTCATCTTTTATCAATTTATTTATAATGGACAAATAGAATCGATATTTGCTAAACTTATGTTAATTGCGAAATAACAAAAAGTAAATTTTTCAAAAACAAAAAAGTGTATGACAGTAAAAAAAGAAAAAATAAAAGAGGTACAATCACAACTAAACCAGATAGAAATTAAGTATTTAAAAAGCATACTAACCGTGATTTTTTTATGAAATAAAGTAGTTGCTACTGCTATTCCCGATTACGAACTCAACGAACGTAAAATCAAATTACATTCACCAATAAACAACTGAAATAAAGGATGTTTGTCATGAATTTCGTTATCATTTTTTAGGTATTGAAGAAGTCTTCAAAAGCTGCTTTTATTCTATTATTTGCCTCTAAAAAAAATGTTCAAACAAAGTACGTCACTAATAATTCTTTGGCACAATTTGCTAAAATCAAATTCAAAAAAGCAGATAAGACCAAATCCTTTTTAAATAACAGATAGTTAACATTTGTATAATATATAATCCATTTTTGAAGGAGAAAATTGTTATAGTTCATAAAATAAAGCATAAATTAGCGCATACTAACAACGTTTTTTTTAAGCATACTCACCACACTATCAGATTTTTATAAAAATTAAAATCTAATACACATCATTTAATCATTTTTTAAACAATTCTTACATGAATCTAGTAAAAAGCCTTTTTAGAAAAACGACAGTAATCCTGTTCGTTTTATGCAGTACTTTTCTATTGGCACAAAAACCAGCCAACAATGCTACATTCAATAAATTTCTGGATGATTATTACGAAGAAGGATTGCTATTTGACCCTATTTCTGCCACGTCAAGAGGCGACAACAGATACAACGATTTATTACCAAACGATATCGCAGAACCGTATCTGAAAAAGAAACACGACTTCACCATAAAATATCAAAAACGGTTAGAAACTTTTGATAGAAAAAGCCTCAATTACTTTGATAAAATTGCTTTCGATATTGCTAGCCTTCAATTAAGACAGGCCCTGGAAAGAGAAAAATTCCATTTTGAATACATGCCCTTTAGCCAGTTTAGGGGATTTCCTGGAGCATTACCTTCTCTAGGTTCAGGTAAGGGCGCTCAACCTTTTAAAACAGTAAAAGATTACGAAAACTGGATCAAACGAATAGAGGGTTTTACGATATGGGCTGATACTGCTATAGCCAATTTTGACAAAGGTGTTGCAATAGGAATGGTACTTCCCAAAGCATTAGTTGTTAAAATGATTCCACAACTGGAAGCGCAAACTACTACAGATACCCTTAAGAATATTTTTTATGAACCCGCCCGAAATATGCCAACCTCTTTTTCTGCAAAAGAAAAAAAAGCGATACGATTGGCTTATCAAAATGCTATCACTACTAAAATAATCCCTACTTACCGAAAACTGGCTGATTATTTAAAAAATGTTTATTTGCCAAAAGCCAGAACTACGTCAGGCTATAATGATTTACCAAATGGAAAAGCAATGTATGAATATTTGGTTAGCGTAAGTACTACTACTGATAAAACACCGGATGAAATTTACCAAACGGGACTTAGGGAAGTGGAACGAATTACCAAAGAAATTGATGACCTCCAGATAAAAATTGGCTTTCAGGGAGACAGAACCGCATTTTTCAATCATGCCTTAACCGATCCTTCCTTTTTTCCTTTTACCACTGACGAACAAATATTAGAAAGTTACAGAGCCATCTTGCCCATAATAGAACCCAACCTGAAAAAATTATTCAATATTGTACCCAAAACAGCATTCGAGGTAAGGGCAATTGAAAAGTTTAAAGCGGCTACTTCTGCAGCCAATTATGAAAGAGGCACTACGGACGGCAGCAGACCCGGTTATTTTAATGTTCCCATCGTTGACGCTGCTAAATTCAATAAATTAGGTATGGATAATCTTTTTATGCATGAAGCCATTCCTGGACACCATTTTCAATTGTCCCTTCAACAAGAGAATCAATCGATGCCTAAAATTAGGAAATTTGCTGGATATTCCGTTTTTTCTGAAGGATGGGCTTTATATACGGAATCATTGGGTGAAGAATTAGGATTATACACTGATCCTTATCAAAAATTGGCGGCATACAAATCAGAACTATTTAGAGCGATACGATTAGTAACAGACGTTGGATTGCATACCGGAATTATGACAAGGGAAGAATCAATCCAATACATGATGGAAAAAGGAGGAAGAGAGAAAAATGCTTCTGTTTCTGAAACAGAAAGATATATGGCAATGCCCGGACAGGCACTTTCCTATAAAACAGGAGAATTGAAAATAACGGAATTGAAAAACAAATATATTAAAAGCTTGGGTCCAAAGTTTGAAATCAAAAAATTTCATGATGCCATTTTGCAGGTTGGTTCAGTACCTTTAAGCGTGTTTGAAACGTATATGGATAATTGGGAAAATGAACAAATTAAATAATCACTTGTTCCGTTACCAATAAATACTGCTGAGTAGAAATTATACAGATAACCGATTTTTATTTTATATTTTTACTAAATAGTTAACCTATTAAACCATTATATAAAACACATTAGGCTCAATTAGGCTTAACTGATAATAAACCAATACTTATAAAATCCTATCTATGAGAAAATTTTCAATCGTACTATTTTTTTTAATACAATTACAATCTTCAATCGCTCAAAATGGAACAGAAGCTGTTGCCATTACTGATATGTTAAAAATTAAAACTGTTGGCAACATAACACTTACAAAAGATGGAAAACGAGCTGCTTTTACGGTGACTTCTATCGAAGCCGATGAAAATAATAAATTAGATTACAAATACCGCACACAGATTTTCACTACCAATACTTTAAACAATTCCGTACCTGTACAACTGACCACAAATAAAGATGGAGCGACAAGACCGGCATGGAGCCCAGACGGTAAACAAATTGCTTTTACCCGTTCTGTAGAAGACAAAACGCAAATTTTTATATTATCTATGGAAGGTGGTGAACCCATGCAATTGACAAAACATAAATACGGCGCATCCAATCCAAAGTGGTCACCAGACGGTAAAAGAATACTTTTTTCATCAAGCATCCCGTTACGAGAATTACTTCAGGATTCTACTTTAAATAAATCGAATGCAATTCCTACTTGGAAAATGGAAAAGCCCGGTTTTGACAAAAATGAACATTTACTAACGAACAAAGAAAAACCAAATCCTAACGGAAGTTTATCTGAAATAAGAGCTTATTTAGATAAAAACGCAGTAGACAAAAAAGCAATTGTCTTGAATAAATTAAACTTCCAAAGTGAATCGAATGTCTCTTCAGAAATGAATTTCAATCACTTTTTTGAAATAAATGTCTCCAAAGATGCTGAACCGCGTTTGCTCACTAAAGGATTTTATAGTTTTAACAATGCAGACTACACGCCAAACGGAAAACAAATAATTGTATCAGGAGATGTAGACACTGAAGAAAATCAGGACCGATCATTAGAAGGTGAGATTTTTATAATGGATACCAATGGCGAGAATTTTAAAATGCTACTAGGGGAAAACGGAAAAAGATACAATGGCGCCACAATATCGCCTTCAGGGAAATGGCTGGCTTTCTTGTCCGGCAATACTTCTTTTATTAGTGTTCCTTCATTGTCAATAATGCCATTGAACGGTACGGAGAAAGATATTGTAACAATCCCTTTTGATCGTAATAAAACAAATTTTACCTGGAGTAAAGATGATAAATACCTGTACTTTACCTCTCAGATGAACGGTGGTAATGTTTTGCACAGAATTAACCGATTAACAAAAAAAATAGAGGCTTTGTCAAGCGTTGATACTGGTATTTCAAGTTTCGACATTGTAAACAATACGATTGTATTTTCAAAAACTCAAGTATCAAATCCTTCCGAATTATATTTTGCTGATGCTAATCTAAAAAATGAAAAAAAAGTAAGTAATTTTAATGATTGGGTTATCAATAAAAAACTATCCTTTCCTGAAAAGAAAACATTCATTAACGATTTAGGAATGACTGTAGAATATTGGATTATGAAACCATCCAACTACACGCAAGGAGAAAAATATCCATTATTGTTAGAAATTCATGGGGGTCCATCAGCAATGTGGGGTCCCGGTGAAGAAAGTATGTGGCATGAGTACCAATATTTTTGCAGTAAAGGATATGGCATCGTTTATAGTAATCCAAGAGGTTCGGGTGGATATGGTTTGGATTTTTTAAGAGGCAATATCAACGATTGGGGCAAAGGTCCGGCTAGTGATGTACTGACAGCATTAGATAAAACCGTTGAAGAAGGCTGGGCAGACAAATCCAAGTTACTCATTACGGGAGGTTCGTATGCAGGTTACCTGACAGCTTGGATTATAAGTCATGATAACCGTTTCAAAGCGGCTTGCGCCCAACGCGGTGTCTATGATCTTACAACCTTTTTTGGAGAAGGAAATGCATGGAGATTAGTTCCAAATTATTTTGGAGGGTATCCATGGGAACCAAAAGTAAAGGAAATTCTAACTCGTGAATCACCGATAAGCTATGTTCAAAATATCACAACGCCTTTCATTATTTTTCATGGTGGTAACGATCGTCGTACCGGTTTTATTCAGGCAGAAATGATGTTTCGCAGTTTAAAAGTATTGAATTGTCCAGTAGAATTTGTAGTACATCCCGGTGCAACTCATGAAATTACCAGAAATGGTGACAACCGTCAACGAATAGATCAAATGCTGCGAACGTATGAGTTTTTTGAAAGATCGATTGAAAAAAAATAAAGCAACTAATGTGTATCTATTACAGTATTAGGATTTAAATCCTAAAAATATAAAGCCCTGTACATTGTAAAATGACAGGGCTTTTTTGTAAAAATCAAGTCTTATTTTTTATTATTAGCCGCTGCCAAAACATATATAATTTTGGAATTTTCATAATTAAAAAACCTGATGCCTTCAAAATAAGCTGTTTTGACTATCTTTAAAAAACTTTAACCCAACTTGCAGGGTTGAATGACGATAAAAGTTAATTAATTGTTAATTACATCATTTTAACAATCATTTCTGTAAGTTTTTATTTAAAAATTGGTATTTTTTGTATTCAAAACAGGTGTTTTTTAGGTAAATTCCGTTTTGTAGTCCCCAGCAAATCTTGTCTTTAATGGGGATATTTCCGATTTTTACTAAATGTATTTCAAATCTACTTTTCGTCGAAATCCTGAAACAGGCAAAATGGAATCCTACTACCGATTGGTAGAGAGTTTTCGTGATCAAAACGATATTGTTAGAAACAGAACTATTGTAACTGCTGGATTTATAGACCATTTAACGGCTGAGGAATTGAATTATATCCAGAAAAAATTGACTGAAAAACTCAATGGAAAAAACAGCTTGTTTGAAGATGATTTTCAAGAACATCTTTGGGAGTATATTGATGAATTGTATTCCAAAATACTAAAATCAAACAAAATAGATAATTCTCATTCTTCCCAAAAAGACATTCACAGTGTAGATTTGAACACACTAAAACACACTGAAGCACGTGAACTAGGAGGTGAATGGATGAGTTTGCAAACATTGAAGCAACTAAAAATAGACCAGTTTTTATTGGATAAAAATTGGCCGGAAGAACAAGTTCAATTGGCACTCACTCAAATTATAAGCAGAGCCGTTTATCCCGCGAGCGAAAACAGAACCAGTAAATGGATAAAAGAAAATTCGGCTATTTGTGAATTAACCGCTTATCCTATCAAAAAAATAACAAAGGATAAATTATATCAATCTGCCTTAAATTTGTATCAAGTTAAAGATGAGATGGAAAAATATTTGTCTCAAAAGACCAATGAATTATTTGATATTGAAGATAAATTTTATTTGTATGACCTAACCAATACCTATTTTGAAGGTCAGAAAAAGAACAGTGATTTAGCTCAGTACGGACGTAGCAAGGAAAAGCGAACCGATGCCAAACTAGTTGTTTTGGCAGCTGTTGTAAATGTAGAAGGCTTTTTGAAATATTCCAATATCTACCAAGGGAATATGGCCGATTGCAAGACCTTGTCCGATATGATTGATAGCCTTCGTGAGGCTACGAGTGAGTCCACAAAAAAGGCTTTGGTGATTATGGATGCTGGTATTGCCACTGACGAAAACTTGAAATTGGTGACAGAAAAAGGATATGATTATTTATGTGTAAGCCGTACTAAACCCAAAAAATATGCCTTAAAAAATGAAATCCCTACAATAGTTTATGACAAAAAAAATCAGAAAATAGAGCTGAATGAAATTGAAGGTGAAGAACAAAATCAGTGTGTTTTCAAGGTGAAAAGCGACATGAAAGCAATGAAAGAACGTTCAATGAATCGCAAATTTAAAACCCTTTATGAAGACACATTAACCAAACTTGCCAATGGATTAGCCAAAAAATCGGGGATAAAAAAGCAAGAAATTATAAATCAAAAAATAGGGCGATTGCAACAAAAATATCCCTCAATAGCCAAGCATTACCAAATTGATTTATTGGTTGACCAAAAAACGAGCAAGGTAACTTCTATGAAATGGGAGGTCAAAGAAAGTCAAATAAATCAGAAAAAAGAACATGGCGTTTATTTTATAAAAACGTCTCTAAAAGAAAGGGATGAGCAAACAATTTGGAGAATATACAATTGCATACGAGAAATTGAAAGTACTTTTAGAACGTTAAAAACAGACTTGGATTTACGACCTATTTATCATCAGAACGATGAGTCAACTATGGCACATTTAAACCTTGGATTGTTAGCCTATTGGATCGTAAATACGATTAGATATCAACTAAAAGTAAAAAAAATAAATCACGATTGGCAAGAAATTATGAGAATTGCAAATACTCAAAAGTTAGTTACAACAGAGATAAAAGATGTACTTGAAAACACAATCGAAATTAAGAAATGTTCAGAGCCAAGCCCTAAACTAAAGGAAATTTACTTAGCCCTAAACTATAAAAAATGTCCCTTTACCAGGAAAAAATTTGTAGTCCCCAAATCTGAAATCCTAAAACAAGATTTCCTTTTTAAACAAAGGTTTACAAGCTAAAGTCTGCAAGTTGGGTTAAAATAAAATCATGGAAACACAATCCTATAAAAATCATATTCGGTATTACCCACCCCATCATTTTGTTTATTATCCTATAATAATGACATTTCTAGCATTCAGCATATATTTTAGTTGCACCACCGAAGATTCATTAATTTGGTCATTTATAAGTGGAATTTTCGTTGTTCTGTTTTGTCTGGCTTTCATGCTACGCCAACATTATGCCTTGACTTTGCAAAACCGAATCGTGCGTCTGGAACTTCGATACCGCTATTTTTCAATTACAGGAAAAAGATTGGAGGATTTTGAGCATCGATTAAATGACGACCAATTATTTGCGTTACGTTTTGCCTCAGACGATGAATTTCCTGAGCTTACGCAAAAAGCGATGAATGAAAATCTTTCGAAAAAGGAAATTAAAAAAGTGATTCAGCACTGGAAAGGCGACTACGAAAGAGTTTAAATACAAAAAATAATACTCCAATTTATCCAATATAACGATTCAGAATTTTGTTTCTTTGTTCCGAAAAACAGCACTAAAAGCTGAATTTAAAACCCATAAATGGCAGAATATTTTCTAGATATTGAGTATAATGATATCACGTACCAAGAGGAAGAAGTCAATTTCAAGGAATTTGAGTGCTGTACGTTTACCAATTGTAATTTCTCTCAATGTGCTTTTGTAGCGGTTACTTTCATTGATTGCATCTTCAATGATTGTACTTTCAGTAACGCCAAAATAAATTATGTAGCCTTTAGAACTGTGACTTTCAATCGATGTGAAATCAAAGATGTCAATTTTGCTATGTGCGATAAATTAATTTTCGAAATTACTTTTAATAATTGTATTTTGGATTTCTCCAAATTTTACACTCTAAAGATCAAAGGGACTTCATTTACCAATTGTAGTATTATTGCAGTTGATTTTATGAGCACTGATTTAACCGAAGTTATTTTTGACAATTGCGATTTATATCGTTCAGAATTTGCGAAAGCAATTGCTAACAAGGCTGATTTCAAAACAAGCTATAACTATACGATTGATCCAAAAACAACAAAGTTAAAAAAAGCAGTCTTTGCTTTAGAAGGATTAAAAGGATTGCTTTACAAACATGAAATTATAGTGCAATAATATTACGAAATTATTTTCCCATCTTCCATAGTAATAATTCTATTCGTTTTTTGAGCAAAATCAGTATCGTGGGTAACTACCAACAAAGTCTGATTTTTCTCCTGAGTCAATTTATTAAAAATATCAAAAACCAAGTCACTGTTTTTCTTGTCTAAATTCCCTGTAGGCTCATCCCCCATTATAATCAATGGATCGTTTATCAAAGCACGCGCAATTGCCACGCGCTGTTTTTGCCCACCGCTCAATTGATTTGGCATTTTCAGTGCCTGATCTTCCATATCGAGTGTTTTCAAATGTTCCATGGCGCGATGCTCTAATTCTTTATCCGAATATTTAGCTAATTTCATCCCCGGAAGCATCACATTTTTCAGCACATTATATTCTGCGAGTAAGTAATGAAACTGAAACACAAAACCTATTTTTTCATTTCTGATTAATGCTAATTCTTTATCGGTTTTCCCCGTAACAAGTTCGTTATGTATCAATATCTCTCCGTCATAATTCGTATCCATCGTAGAAAGTAAATACAACAACGTCGATTTTCCACAGCCTGATTTGCCCACTATCGAAACAAATTCACCATGATTAACACGCATGCTAATTTCCTTTAAAACTTGAAATTTTACAGGGTCGTAAAAATATTTACTTAGTCCAATTGTCTCTAAAACAGTATTGTTTTCCATCGTTATTTTCCTCTGATAATTTCTACCGGATCTACTTTACTGGCTTTTAAAGCGGGGAAAAGTCCGGCAATGGTCGTTGTAAATAATGCAAAAGTAATCCCGATTCCATAATATATGGGATTGTAATTAATAGGGTAAGTTTTTACCGTAGGTAACGAAGCCGTTTCAAACGGTATAACATCTATAATAGATGAGAAAACGTAACCAAACAGCAAACCAAACAATCCTCCGGCAAGTCCAATAATTATAGAAAGCGAAACAAAAATCCATTTCACATCATTCCCAGAAAATCCAGTGGCTTTCAAAATTGCAATACTGTCCATTTTTTCATAAATCATCATGTTCAGAATATTATAAATTCCAAAACCGGCAACAATCAGCAACACTACTCCAACGGAATACGAAATAATACTTCGTACCGTACTTCCGGTTTCAAACTGAGAATTTGCAGTTTGGTAATCAATCGTATCCAAATTAAAAGTATTCTGAAACTCTTTTGCAACAGCAGGTGCTGAAGCCATATCATATAAATTTATCTGTATATCCGTGATGTAATTTGTAGGTTCGCCTTGCAATTTTTGGGCTGTAGCCAAAGAAGTATAACTCGTTATATTGTCGATTTCAGCAATTCCAATTTCAGAAATACCCACAATTTTGAGCGAAGCTAAATTCCCTTTAGAAGTGGTAATCTTGATGATATCTCCTTTGGTAAGCAACATTTTATCTGACAAGCCTTTCCCGATAATAATACTGTTATTCTGAAGCAAATCAGCTACTTTTCCCTCTGTAATATAATCGCTGATTTTAAATAACTTATCTTCGGGCAAAACATCAATTCCATTAATTATCCCTGAGATTTCAATAGTTCCTGAATTAAAAAAAACCGGTGAAGTCACCTTTGGAGCAACATCAATGACACGTGGATCTTTTTTTAAAACATCCAAAATTGTTTTACTGTTGTAAATGGATTTCCCACGATCTTTCGGTTTAATCGAACGAACAAAATTGGTCTTCTTTTGGAATTTTTTAGATAAATAGACAGGTTGATTTTCTGAAGGTTTAATTTCGTTGTACAGCAACACATGGGGAGTTCTGTTTAGCATTAAGCCATCCAATAAATCATTCAAACCATTCATAAAACTAACCAAAGCAATAAACATAGCTATACTGAACGTTACTCCAATAGCAGCGACAATCGTTTGTTTTAATCGCGCCCGAAGCAAATGTAGTGCAATGTTTAATATGAGTTTAAAGTTCATTATTTGGGTTTATAAATCATTTCTTCCGCGGTTAATCCCGATACTATTTCCACTTTCTGATAATCGCTTAAGCCCGTTTTTATTTCGCGTTTTTCGTCTTTATTTACTAAAACATATTTGCCTTCTATTAAATATGTTTTTGGAATCGTAATGGTATTTTGCTTAATCTGAATGATAATATTGGCTTCGGCGGTAAGATTTGGATAGAGTTTCTCGGGTGGTTTTATAAAATGCGCTTCGATTTTAAAAGTACGGGAACGTTCGTTCATTATCGGGTAAATTTTATCAATGACGGCATCAAAAACTTGTCCTTTATAACTGTCCATTGTCACCAATACTTTTTGTCCCGTTCTCACGCGAACCATGTCATTTTCGTCCACTTCCAGTTCCAACAAAAATGAATTTTCCTGACCAATTATTGCCAAAGGGGTTTGTGGTGTAACTAATGTTCCTTCTTTTACCAAGACATCAAATAGCTTTCCAGAGAAGACGCTTTTAACGATAAAATCACTTTGGGATTTCTGATTGATTTTTAGGTTGATACTATTTCTGCTTTGATCATTCTTCAATTGGGCTTTGAGTTGTGCCAATTGATTTTTAGCCGATTCGTAATTAATCTTGGAACTTTTATAAGCTAATTCGACTCTTTCAAAATCAACTTCCGAAATTCCTCCTTGATTTATTATATTTTTATTTCGGTTATAAATAGATTCGTCCAAAGACAATTTGTCTCTGCTTGATTGGACTTTCATTTCCATTTCGGCAATTTTATCTTGAATATAACGACTACTTTCCAGACTCAATTGATACGCTAATCGAGCATTTTCCGTATTAAGTTCCGCTTTACCACTCTCCAATTCAAATAGTGATTGGCCTTTAGTAATGGATTGACCGGCGATAACATTTACTTTTTGTAATGTGCCGTTTACGGTTGCATAAACCGTGTACTGCCCATCTGCTTTTATAACTCCGGAAGCATAAACACTTTCCGTAACTTCTCCTACTGTTGGCTTAATTCCATCTGTTTCCTTTTTAGAACAAGAAAATAAACTAAGAACTAATAAACAAAATAGGGATCGTAATTTCAAACTCATTTCGCTTCTTATTTAACGGTATAGGTTGTTGTAAATTCTTTCTATAAATATACGACAATATCCATTTTGAAGTTAAAATTCATTGTTGTAAAATTATGAGATAAAAAGCGTTGGGTAATGAGGACAATAGGATAATTAAAGTTTCTTTTCCATTTTGTAATCTTCCATTTTGTAGCCATGCTCCAATAGAATCTCTTCTTCTGAAACTACTTCAAATCCTATTTTTTTATAAAACGAAATGGCTTTATTGAATTTATTTACATTTAATGAAACTACAACCGAATGATTTTCCTTGGCAAAATTTTCTACAGCTTCAATAAGCAACTTACCCGCTCCTTTTCCCTGTGCCTCAGGCAACATATAGATTTTATGAAGGCGAGTGCATTTTTCGTTTAAATAATTGTGTTCATACGAAGCAAAACCAAGACAAACTTCTCCCTCATTTACCAAGAGAAAACGATGTCCTTTTTCGTTTAAATTTTTAAGTAAGGTTTTCTCTGAATAGAACAAATCGAGCATATAATCAATTTGTTCTTTCGATAAAATAGAACCGTAAGCGATTGGCCAGGATTTATAGGCAATTTCTCGGATAGTTTTAAAGTCGTGTATGGCGGCGTCAGCTATTAGTAACATTGTGATTTATTATTGAAATTAAAGCAAATCTCCTTTTGGAATAAAAACATAAAATTTAGCACCTACATTTGGTTTTGCTTTTACTTTTATAAATCCTTTGTGATTATCTACAATTCTACTGCAAATAGCCAGACCAAGTCCAGTTCCAGAATATTTAGGATCCGTTTCCAATCGCTTGAACAATAGGAATATTTTATCTGAATACTCTTGTTTGAAACCAATTCCGTTATCAGAAATTACAATTTTATGGTAATCTTTTTTATTGGCGATTTTATAATCAAGCATTTCTTTTTCTGTAATTTTTTTAGAAGCAATACTGATTTCTGGAGCAATATCTTCTTTACTGTATTTAAGGGAATTTGAAATTAAATTTATAAAAAGCTGCTTCACCTGAAAAGGTATCGCTTTAATTGTAGGCAAATTTCCAATTGTGATTATGGCTTTTTTATCTTCAATATTAGAAGATAAATCTTGAAGTATTTCTTCTATAATTTTATTAACATCCGTTTTCACAAAAACCTTATCTCCTTTTATTGTTCTGGAATAATTTACTAAATCAATTAATAAGGTCTGCATTCTATTGGCAGTTACACGAATTTTTGAGAAATATTCTTTCCCTTGAGAGGTAAGCAAGTCCGATTCCTTTCCTTCTAATCTGGAGATAAACATTTGAATCTTGCGAAGCGGCTCCTGCAAATCATGACTTACAATATTGTTAAAAGCCTCGAGTTCCGTATTTATATATTTAAGTTCTTTATTATTATTTTCAAGCTCGAGTGTTTTATTATACTGGCTTGTAATATCATAATTAACTCCTATTTTAATCAAATCTCCATTACCGTTTTTAGTAAAACTACCAACGCCCATAATATATTTTATATCACCGTTTGGAGTCAAAAATCGGAAAATCGTTGAGGTAGATTGATGGTTAACTAAAGAATCAGTATGTACTTTAGTCACATATTCTAAATCATCTGGATGAATATATTTAATTGAATTTTCTAAATTAGGTTCAAAAGAATTAGGTTCAACTCCCATCAATCGAAATAAATTATCTGAAAAAGTATAGGTATTAGTTTCTAAATTAGTCATCCAATGCCCAAAACTGGCTGTCATTTCAGCAGAATTATAGGACTCATTCAGCAGTTTTAGTTGATCATTCGCCTTTTTGAGTTCATCAATATCAACATTCATTTTTTGGAACGAAAGCAATAATATCATTAGCGAAAGAATAACTAATAAAAAAGCGGTAATGATTGAATCTTGTAATTCAAACTGATGATTATTGTTTTCAAATTCCGTTTTTGCACTTTCAGAAAATATAATTTTAGTGACAAAGGATTTCATCATTTCAGTAACATTACTGTTCTCCAATAACATCGCATTTATCGCTACAGGACCAGAATTTTTACTTTGTGCAAGAAGTAAGGTCTTCCTGAATATTTTGAATCTAAGATCAATAAGTCTTTTTAATCGGTCTATATCATTGTATCTGGCAGTGTCATTTGCAGTTAACAACCTAAGCTTTGTAATGCTTTCTTCAATTTTACCCCTGCTCAAAAAACGATCTTGTATATAAGCAGCATCTTTTGTGATAATATAACTTCGCAGGCTCGTTTCGTAATTACTCATTACGGATAACAGTTTTTCTAATTCGAGTTGCGTCTCATTTGAATTTGCAATTAATTCAACCGTTGAATCAAGCTTTTTCATTTGGGAATAAAACATCGAGGCTATGTAACAAACAACAACAATTGCAATAGCTAAAGCTATTTTAAACACTTGTGAGTTTTTATATAGTCCAAGAATTTTCATTTATTCCTTATTATATGCTAAAGAAAAAAGTCTCGATATTTAAACCTGAGGTATGAAATTGCCAATTCATATTTACAACCTCCTTGATTACTTTTTTAAGTTTAGAAAAGTCATTGGGTTTTTTAATGTAGATATTTGCTCCTTCAATAAAAGTATCTTCAATATCTTTTTCTGATGAAGAGGTAGAATATATGGCAATCGAAACATCTCTAAAACGAGTGTTCGATCTAATTTCTTTCAGACAGTCAATTCCTGTTTTTCCTGGCATATTCAAATCGAGAAATAAAACATGAGGCAACTTAATTTCAGGATGCACTAAATAATCCATTAGATCATTACCATCTTTAAATAGAGTCAACTTATTATTCATTTTAAGCTCTTGTATAGCTTCACTAAAAAAAGTGCGATCATCTTCGTCATCGTCAGCTAAAAGAATATGCATTGAATCTTGGTGTGTAATCATAAAATATAGGGTATATTTTTAATTTTTATTTAATCATTATTAGATAACTCTCTCTTTTTACCTACTATCCTTTTAAACATTGAGGGTGTTAATCCTGTTACTTTTTTAAATTGAGTTGATAAGTAAGCTACGCTACTATAGTTTAACTCATGAGAAATTTCGGTTAAGGTGAGTTTCTCTTCAATTATAAGCTTTTTGGCTCTTTCAATCTTTTGAATAATAATAAAATTCTCAATAGATGTAAATGTATATTCCGAAAAAACATTAGTAATGTAACCGTACCTAAAGTTCAGTTTATCCGATAAATATTGAGAAATCGTTATGTTTGGAAATTTCTCTTTTTCATAGACAATCTCAATTATAGCGTCTTTAATTTTTTGGATTAATTGTCCTTTTGGATTATCAATAATCTGAATGCCATACTTTGTTAAACCAACTTGAAGTTCTGCCAAAACATCTTCAGAAACACTATCTCCAATTTCAATTTGTCCTAAATCCAACAGTTGATATTTAATATCGAATTTTTCTAATTGATCTTGTAATATTGCCTTACAAGCAATATTTCCATCATAATTAAAATTGAGTTTCATATCAATAAACAAGTGTTAAGGTTAAAATTAAATCATAAATGTAAATCAAAAAATATTAATCTGGTAACAAATAATTTATTTTAAATACAAAACATTGTCTTCTTTTAAACGCAATAAATATAAATAACTGATTATTAAGCTTCTTAAATCGTTCATTATTTACTAAAAATTAGAACTAAAATCGGCTATAATAAAAAACTACCCATGAATTGTTTCATTTTTACCGTAATTTGTTATAATATTTTCTTCAAATTCGAGCCATTCTCTCCAACGCTTTTCAACGTCAATTCCTACTCCGTATTTTCTTGCATAAGTAATAAAAGTAGTGTAATGTCCCGCTTCACTCTCCATCAAATCCCTGTAAAAAACAGATAATTCTTCATCTTGAATGTTTTCCGAAAGTACTTTGAAACGCTCACAACTTCTGGCTTCTATCATTGCTGAAAACAATAACCGTTCCACTAAACTGGACACTCTGCTTCCATCACTGCTTTTTTTCATGTACAAATACAATTCGTTCACATATTCATCTTTGCGTTCACGCCCCAATTTCAAGCCACGCTTAATAATGATATTGTGAACTTGCTCAAAATGATCGATTTCTTCTTTGGCCAAAGTCAATAAATCCTTCACTAAATCTTGATGCTCTGAATTGTTTGTGATAATCGTAATGGCATTTGTAGCAGCTTTTTGTTCACACCAAGCGTGATCTGTCAAGATTTCCTCAATGTTTTTTTCTACAATATTGACCCATCTTGGATCCGTTGGTAATTTTAATCTTAGTACAGACATTTATACAATTTGTTTAAAGTTTAAAGTTACATTAAAATAAAAAAAGTTTAAAGTTTAAAAAATTGCGATCACTTTTCGTAAACACAAAACCTTAAACCTTAAACTTTAAACTTTTTTGAACTTTTTAGTATACGAAAATAGCTCTTTCGCTCATCATTTCGTTTACTTCATTTGCTACCGCTTCGATAACATCTTCGTTAGTGTGGTCTACCAATACTCTGTCAATAAGAGCAACAATAGTTTCCATATCTTCTTCAACTAGACCACGAGTGGTAATAGCAGCAGTTCCTACACGAATACCTGAAGTTACAAATGGTGATTTATCATCAAATGGAACCATGTTTTTATTTACGGTAATTTCTGCTTTTACCAATGCATTTTCAGCATCTTTTCCAGAAATATTCTTGTTTCTTAAATCAATCAACATCATGTGATTATCTGTTCCGCCAGAAATGATTTCATATCCTCTTTTTACAAAAGCATCCGCCATAGCGTTAGCATTTTTTTGTAATTGTAAAGCATATGTAAAAAATTCATCTTTCAAAGCTTCACCAAAAGCTACTGCTTTTGCAGCAATAATGTGCATTAAAGGACCTCCTTGATTTCCAGGAAAAACAGCCAAGTCTAATAAAGAAGACATCATTCTGATTTCTCCTTTTGGAGTAGTTAAACCAAATGGATTTTCGAAATCTTTACCCATCATAATCAAACCACCACGAGGACCACGTAACGTTTTGTGCGTTGTAGTAGTTACAATATGGCAATGAGGCAATGGATCATTCATCAATCCTTTTGCAATAAGTCCGGCAGGATGAGAAATATCTGCTAATAAAATAGCGCCAACACTGTCTGCAATTACTCTGAAACGCTCAAAATCCATATCACGAGAATAAGCCGAAGCTCCTGCTATGATTAATTTTGGTTGTTCTTTAGTTGCAATTTCTTGAATTTTATCATAATCTAATCTTCCTGTTTCCTTATCTACACCATAAAATGAAGGTGTGTATAAACGTCCCGAAAAATTAACTGGTGAACCGTGGGTTAAGTGTCCTCCATGAGACAAATCAAAACCTAAAATTTTATCACCTGGTTTGATACAAGCGTGATAAACCGCTGTATTAGCTTGTGAACCAGAGTGCGGCTGTACATTTGCATATTCAGCTCCAAATAATTCTTTGGCTCTGTCAATAGCAATTTGTTCAACAACATCAACTACTTCACAACCGCCGTAGTATCTTTTGCCAGGATATCCTTCAGCATATTTGTTAGTTAAAACAGAACCAGCTGCTTCCATTACTTCGTCACTTACGAAGTTTTCCGAAGCAATAAGTTCTAATCCGTGAATTTGTCTTTCTTGTTCTTCTAGAATAAGGTCAAAAATTTGTTCGTCGCGTTGCATTTTTTTGATTTTCGTTAATTTGATGCAAAAATACAAAAAAACGTTTGGTTAATAGTTAGATTATAATATATTTGATGAGTAATTTTTTAACAAAATAATTAACAAAATATGCCAATAACAGCTAACGATACCAATAGAAAATCATGGCTAGAAGTACCTGTCAACAGTGATTTCCCTATTCAAAATATTCCTTTTGGAGTTTTCCTTACCAAAGAAAACATTGTAACCGTAGGAACAAGAATTGGAGATTTCGCAATCGATTTGGGAGCTTTACAACAATTAAATTATTTTGAAGGTATTGAACTGACGGATGATATGTTCATGCAGGATACTTTGAATGATTTTATTTCTGATGGTCAAAAAACATGGCGTTTGGTTCGAAACCGAATTGCGGAGCTTTTTGATGTGACAAATTCGAAACTACAAGATAATACTAAAGACAGAGATATAATAATTTTCAAAATGGAAGATGTTGAAATGCAATTACCGGTACTCATTGGTGATTACACTGACTTCTATTCCAGTAAAGAGCACGCAACTAATGTAGGAAAAATGTTCCGTGACCCTGAAAATGCATTATTACCAAACTGGCTTCATATCCCTGTAGGATATCACGGCAGAAGTTCTACCATAGTTCCATCAGGAATTCCGGTTCACAGACCAATGGGACAAACGTTACCAAACGGAGAAACCACACCAGTTTTTGGACCTTCACGTTCAGTCGATTTTGAACTTGAAACTGCTTTTATTACTACGGATGTAAATATAATGGGAGAAAACATTGCTGTAACTGAAGCTGAAGATTATATTTTCGGGATGGTTTTATTGAATGACTGGAGTGCCCGCGACATTCAAAAATGGGAATATGTACCATTAGGACCATTCTTGGCAAAAAACTTTGCAACTTCAATTTCCCCTTGGATAGTTACTATGGATGCTTTGGAACCTTTTAGAACCAAAGGACCAAAACAAGAGCCTACTCCACTTCCTTATTTGCAACAAAAAGGAAAACATTCTTTTGATATCAATTTAGAAGTGGCAATTCAGCCTGAAAATGCAAAACCAACAGTAGTTTCGCACTCTAATTTTAAATATTTATACTGGTCAATGTGCCAACAATTAGCACATCACACCTCAAATGGTTGTCGTGTAAATTCTGGTGATATGATGGGTTCAGGAACTATTTCCGGCCCAACTGAAGACAGTTTTGGTTCCATGTTAGAATTAACTTGGGGCGGAAAAAATCCAATAAAAATGGGCGACGGAACAGAGCGTAAATTTATCAATGACAATGACACCGTAATCATGAAAGGTTTTTGCCAAAATGGTCAGGTCCGAATTGGTTTTGGTGAAGTTTCCAGCAAATTACTGCCTCCTTTTGTGAGACAATAAAAAATTAGAAATACACTTTTTAAAACCTAACATTTATTCTATTTTTGTTAGGTTTTTTTATGGCATTATTTTTGGATTTTAAAATTCAAAACCCGTAAAACTGCTTAAAAACAGTAGAAACAATTTCGAAAAATCATTTACTTAACTGTAAGCTTATGAAAAAAATTACTCTTTTATTATCCCTGTTTCTCCTTATTTCCTCTTGTGGCGTGAAACAAACCCAAAATTTATTAAGCTCTGGAAATTACGATCAAGCAATTGATAATGCCGTTTCAAATTTGCGAACCAATAAAGATAAAAAAGGCAAACAAGATTATGTTTACTTGCTGGAAGAGGCTTTCGCCAAAGCAAAAGAACGTGATTTAAATGCCATTAATTTATTAGCAAAAGATGCTAATCCTGCTCAATTGGAAAAAATGTACAATACGTATTTACAATTGAATTCCCGTCAGGAAAAAATCAAACCGTTACTTCCTTTAAAACTACTTAAAGAAGGACGAAATGCAATTTTTCCATTTGACAATTATAACGACCAAATCATTGACAGCAAAAATGCCTTATCAGCTTATTTGTATGCTAATGCAAAAAAATTAATGGGAACTTCAGACAAAATGAATTACCGAAAAGCGTATGATGATATGGAATATTTAAACCAAATAACTCCAAATTATAAAAACGTTTTACAACTCATGGATGAAGCTAAATTCAAAGGTTCTGATTATGTTTCGGTTTACACCAAAAACGAAACGAATATGATTATCCCGGTTCGTCTTCAAAATGACTTATTGGATTTTAGCACCTATGGATTGAACGACAAATGGACTGTCTACCACAGCAACAAACAAAAAGGAATTGATTATGATTATGGAATGGTAATTAACTTTAGACATATTTATATTTCGCCTGAGCAAATAAAAGAAAGAGAGTTTGTAAAAGACCGCATTATAAAAGATGGTGTCAAAAAACTAATTGACGCCAACGGAAAAGAAGTTTTGGACGAAAAAGGCAAAGTGGTGATGGTGGATAATATGAGAAATGCAACTGTACGCATTTATGAATTCAGACAGTTTAAATCCTGTAAAATTACTGCCAAAGTAGATTACATCAACTTTAAAAGCAATCAATTATTACAATCTTTCCCAATAGCCAGTGAGTTTATTTTCGAAAATATTTATGCAACATATAAAGGAGACCGACGCGCTTCTGACGATAATTATTACTCTTATTTTGACAAAAGAGCGGTAGCTTTTCCTAGCAACGAACAAATAGTTTATGATACCGGAGAAGATTTAAAAGCCAAAATAAAAGATGTAATCAGCAGAAACAGGTTTAGAAACTAATATTTTAAATTAATACCATTACATAAAACTCCTTGATAGTTAAGCCTATCTAGGAGTTTTTTAATTTAAAAAATCAACAATACATTAAAATTTTGTTACAAAACACAAAATTAGTGTTATGTTTTAAAAATATGTGTACTTTTGCACCAATGAATAAAACAAGTTTACATATAACTTCTTTGTCACGGACAAACAGACCCACTACTTCTCCCGAAGTACGGATACTATCCCTATAGTACCCAAAAGCTGTTTCGTATCTTTATTCATTTTTCATTTTTTCCGTTTTGAAATTACCGCTATTTTCCATTGGATTAATACATCCAAAAATTAATACTTATTTATCACTATCGTATTGTAGTTCAATTTATTGCAAAACAATCGACTGTTTTAGTATTATATTTGAATTTGGCGAAAATGCATTTCAAAAACAAATACACGAATCATTTTTTAACTCAAAATAATCGCTTGAAATGAAAATTTCTATCATTGTAACTCAGGAAGAACATTATAAGTATTCGCAAGAAATATGCGATACTATTGAATTGTCCGCCTTATTGAGAGGTACTGGGATTGCAAAAAGAACTCCTGAATACATCCAAAAAAAGATGGAAAGTAAAGATGCCGTTATCGCATTAGATAATGGGAAATTTGCCGGTTTTTGCTATATCGAAAGTTGGCAACACGGAAAATTTGTAGCACATTCCGGATTGATTGTACATCCTGATTACAGAAATTTAGGTTTAGCAAAAAAAATCAAATCATTTGTTTTTGACTATTCATTAGAGAAATATCCAGACGCTAAGGTTTTCGGAATCACTACTGGTTTAGCTGTAATGAAAATAAATTCCGATTTGGGGTACAAACCTGTTCCTTTTTCAGAATTGACCAGCGATCCAAGTTTTTGGAAAGGGTGCCAAACGTGCACCAATTATGAAATCCTAAAAAGCAAAGACAATAAAATGTGTTTGTGTACCGGAATGCTTTATGACCCAAAAGAAAAGCCTAAAGATCCGCCTAAACATCCATTTAATGTCAGAGTATTAAACAGATTAAAATCAATTAAAGAAGCCTTGTTCTTAAAAAAATAATATCATGAAAAAAGTTGTATTAGCTTATAGTGGAGGATTAGATACCTCATATTGCCTGAAATATTTAAAAAACGAAAAAGGATATGAAGTTCATACCGTTCTTATAAATACAGGAGGATTTGATGAAGCTGAACTAGCCGCTATTGAAGAAAGAGCCTACGAATTAGGAAGTGCGCAACATGCAAATCTTACCATTGTAGATAAATATTATGATAAAGCCATTAAATATTTGATTTATGGAAATGTATTAAAAAACAATACGTATCCATTATCCGTAAGTGCCGAGCGTGTTTTTCAAGCTATCGAAGCGATTAAATATGCAAAATCTGTTGGTGCAGAAGCAATTGCCCACGGAAGTACTGGTGCAGGAAATGACCAAATTCGTTTTGATCTAATTTTTCAAACCATCGCTCCCGAAATTGAAATCATCACTCCTATTAGAGATTTAAAACTATCAAGACAGGAAGAAGTTGATTATTTATCTAAAAACGGAGTTCATTATTCTTGGGAAAAAGCACAATATTCCATTAATAAAGGATTGTGGGGAACAAGCGTAGGCGGTAAAGAAACATTGACATCAAATCAAACTTTACCAAGTGAAGCATATCCTTCTCAATTGCAAAAAACGGGTGAAGAGAAAGTGACGCTACAATTTGAAAAAGGACAATTAGTAGGCATCAACGGGACATTGGACACACCAACAAAAAACATTGTTGCATTAGAAAAATTAGCCAGCGCATATGCAATTGGTAGAGATATCCATGTTGGCGATACTATTATCGGAATTAAAGGAAGAGTTGGTTTTGAAGCCGCTGCGCCTTTAATCATCATCAAAGCGCACCATTTATTAGAGAAACATACGCTGGGTAAATGGCAACAATACTGGAAAGAACAACTGGGGAACTGGTACGGAATGTTGTTTCATGAAGGACAATTTTTAGATCCTGTAATGAGAAACATCGAGGCTTTCCTAGAAGACACTCAAACGACTGTAAATGGAACCGTTATCGTTTCTCTAAAACCATATCACTTTACATTGGACGGAATTGAATCTGAAAATGATTTAATGAATACCGGTTTTGGACAATATGGAGAAATGAACAACGCTTGGACATCTGACGATGCTAAAGGATTTATCAAAATTCTTGGGAATGCCCAAAACATATTTTCATCTGTAAACAAACTGACACATGATTAATATTGGAATAATTGGCGGTTCAGGTTACACTGCGGGAGAACTCATCAGAATATTGATGTTTCATCCCAATGCTACACTTGATTTTGTTTACAGTACAACAAACGCTGGAAAACCACTTTCGGTGGCGCATCATGATTTGATGGGCGATATCGAAATGAATTTTACCGATACTGTAAATCCAAATGTGAATGTTGTTTTCTTGTGTTTAGGTCATGGTAAATCAAAATCATTTTTAGAGCAAAATCAATTTGCAAGTCATACCAAAATCATCGATTTAGGAAATGATTTCAGATTGACAAAAGACAAAGATTTCGAAGGTAAATCTTTTGTTTACGGTTTGCCTGAATTGAATAAAACGGTTATCAAAAACGCACAATTTATCGCTAATCCTGGTTGTTTTGCAACAGCGATTCAATTGGCATTATTGCCTTTGGCCAAAAACGAAATGCTTACGACTGATGTTCATATCAATGCTACAACGGGAAGCACAGGAGCTGGAGTTTCACCTTCGGAAACGACGCATTTTAGCTGGAGATCGAACAATATGTCGCATTACAAAGCTTTTGAACACCAACATTTGGGAGAAATAAACCAAAGTGTCAACCAATTGCAAGCGGATTATACAAACGAATTGATTTTTGTACCCAACAGAGGGGATTTTGCAAGAGGGATTTTTGCAACATTATACACAACAATCGAAGAAAACTTGGAAGATGTAGTAGCTAAATATGAGGCTTTTTACAAAGACCAACCTTTCGTAACCGTTACGACCACCGGAATCAACATGAAACAAGTGGTTCAAACGAATAAATGCATCATCAGTTTAATGAAAAAAGGAAACCGGCTATTGATTACTTCAGTAATTGATAATTTAACAAAAGGAGCCTCAGGACAAGCCATCCAAAACATGAATTTAATGTTTGGATTGGATGAAACCACGGGATTGCATTTGAAACCATCTGGATTCTAAAAATTTGTTTCAAGTTTAAAGTTTAAGGTTGCACACGTAACTTGAAACTTGAAACCTTAAACCATTTAAACAAAAAAAGAAAATGAACTTATTTGACGTTTACCCATTATACAACATCACTCCTGTAAAAGCACTGGATTGTACTATTACAGATGAAAAAGGAGTGGAATATTTAGATTTATATGGTGGTCATGGAGTAATTTCCATTGGACACACACAACCGGATTATGTTGCCAAATTAAAAAATCAATTGGACAATATTGGTTTTTATTCCAATGCGATTCAGAATCCATTGCAAGTAGAACTGGCAGAAAAATTAGGGAAACTTTCCGGATTGGAAGACTACACTTTATTCTTGTGCAGTTCTGGAGCTGAAGCCAATGAAAATGCTTTGAAACTGGCTTCTTTTCACAACAATAAATCGCGTGTAATTGCTTTTGATAATTCCTTTCACGGAAGAACCTCGGCGGCAGTTGCGGTTACTGATAACAAAAAAATTGTTGCTCCAATCAATGCACAACAAATCGTTACTTTTTTACCATTGAATAATATCGAGTTGGTAGAAAACGAACTAAAAAAAGGAGATGTTTCTTCTGTTATTATCGAAGGAATTCAAGGAGTTGGCGGTTTAGACCAAGGAACAACTGAATTTTTTCAGGCATTAGAAAAACTATGTGCCGCTTACGATGTCGTTTTGATTTTGGACGAAGTGCAATCAGGATACGGAAGAAGCGGAAAGTTTTTTGCACACCAACATCATGACATCAAAGCCGATATTATTTGTCTGGCGAAAGGAATGGGTAACGGATTTCCTATTGGTGGAATCTTGATTTCTCCAAAATTCACAGCGAGTTATGGATTATTGGGAACTACTTTTGGTGGAAACCATTTGGCTTGTGCTGCCGGAATAGCAGTTTTGGATGTGATTGAGAGCCAAAAATTAATGGATAACGTAAATGACGTTTACGCTTATTTTTTAGAAGCAATCAAACAAGTTCCCGAAGTGATCCAAGTAAAAGGAAGAGGATTAATGCTAGGTGTAGAATTTGATTTTGACGTAAGTACACTTCGTAAAAAAATGATTATTGACAAACATATTTTTACAGGAAATGCTAATAATAAAAACTTATTAAGAATTCTTCCGCCATTGACAATCAAGAAAGAAGCAATTGATACTTTTATTATCGCTTTAAAAGAAACATTGGCAGAATTGAAATGATTTTTTAAACATATAAGTCATATAAGCACTTAAACTTATGACTTATGACTTATATGTTTAGATTTTTTTTCTAAAATAGTAAAACCAAAAACTAATGAACCACTTATTACCAATAGAAAAACGAAACGCAGTTTTAAGTCGCATGGCCGAACTTCTTGAAGAAGAAAGAGCTAACCTTAAAACGGTGAATCAACAGGATATCAATAATTATTCTGGAGATGACTTGGCCATGGAAAAACGTTTATTGGTTGATGATGCCAAAATTGACGGCATGATTTTATCTATGCAACAATTAGCCCGTCAAGAAGATCCTATTGGTGTGGAGCGTTTTAATTTCGACCATGAAAACGGAATAAAAATCATCAATAAAACAGCGGCTTTTGGAACCATAATGATTATTTATGAATCCAGACCTGATGTTACTGTTGAAGCAGGCGGAATCGCCTTTAAATCCGGAAATAAAATTCTATTGAAAGGCGGAAAAGAATCGGTACTGTCAAACTTAAAAATTGTGGAATTGTGGCATCAAGCCTTAAAAGAAAACAATGTTGCTACAGAATGGGTGGAATACTTGAATTACAATCGAGAAGAAACGCAGGCATTTTTGGAGAAACCAACACAAAAAGTGGACTTAATCGTTCCTCGTGGTGGTGAGAAATTGATTGCTTTTGTAAAAAAACACGCCACTTGCCCAGTGATTATAAGTGGCCGTGGAAATAATTTTGCGTATGTAAATAAGGAAGCTGATTTAGATCAAGCAATTGACATTATTATTAACGGAAAGACCTCAAATATATCTGTTTGCAATGCTTTAGATAAAGTTTTAATTGATACAAATCTTGACAATTGGAAAGCTTTTGCAAAGAAAATAATTACCGAATTACAACAAAGAAACGTAACCGTTTTAGGAGATGAAACAATTTCCAGAGCAACAAATGTTCCTCAGATTGAATCTGATTTAATTTGGTACGAAGAGTTTTTAGATTATAAAATTGTTATTGGAACAACCAACTCGGATCAAGAAGCGATTGACAAAATAAATAAATATTGTGGCGGACATTCGGCTTCCATAATCACAAAGAATGATGCAATTGCTCAGGAATTCATGGAAAACGTGGATACGGCAGCTGTTTATCAAAACGCCTCTACCCGATTCACTGATGGAGGACAATTTGGTTTAGGAGGAGAATTGGCGATAAGCACAGACAAATTACACCAACGTGGACCAATTGGTTTGCAGCATTTAGTTACTAATAAGTGGTATATTTACGGAAATGGACAAATCAGGTAAAGGATTTTTGATTGAAGATTAACGATTTTTGATTGAAGATTGAAAAAAGAAGAATTCAGAATATTAACACAACACTTTGCGAACTTAGCGTTTAACACTGTTACGTTTGAAAATTAACTTTGCGCACTTTGCGGTTAAAAAAATGGCAAAAAAAAGAATTTTATTAAAGTTAGGAAGCAATACGTTAACCAAAGAAACCAATCACATTTCGAGAGGAAAGATTGAAGATATTGGGATGCAAATAGCCGCTTTACAAGACGATTACGAGTTCATCATTGTAAGTTCAGGTGCGATTGCCGCAGCCAAACAATTTGTAAAACTGGAAAATCAAGACAAAGATGTTTTTGTAAAACAAGCATTAGCTTCTATTGGTCAGCCCCATTTAATGCGGATTTATCATGAAAACTTCAGCGATTTAGGATTGCTGATTTCGCAGTGTTTGCTTTCTTATTCTGATTTCGAAAAAGAACAATCTAAAGTAAATATCGTGAACACCATCAATGTGTTGGTCAAAAATAATTACATTCCGATTATCAATGAAAATGATACGGTGGCTACGGATGAAATTCGGTTTGGTGATAACGATAAATTAGCCGCTTTAACGGCCGTTTTATTAAATGTTGACATTCTGATCATCGCTACCAATACAAACGGGATTTACACCAAAGCATCTATTAATGATGCCGTTCCCGAAACCATTTCTTTGGTAACCGATTTAAAAGTATTGGAAAAAGAGATTGGCGATTCTAAATCCTCGCACGGAACCGGCGGAATGCAATCTAAAATAGAAGCTTCGGCAATTGCCAAAGACGCCACTATCGAAACCTGGATTGTCAATGGACTAGAAGACAATTTTATTTTGAAAGCTTTAAAAAACGAAATACCTTTTACTAAAATTCTATAAAATGTTGATACGGTTAATCGCTAATTCGGTTAATCAATTAAACAAATAACCGATTAAACAAATAAGACAATGAACTACATCTCCATACAAAACATAGATTCACTTGATAAATGGGTGAAACAAGCATTAAAAATCAAGAAAAAACCTCTTAAAAACAAAAAACTAGGTAAAAACAAAACCTTAGGAATGTTGTTTTTTAATTCCAGTTTAAGAACGCGTTTAAGTACACAAAAAGCCGCTTTGAATTTGGGAATGAACGTCATGGTAATGAATTTTACCAGTGAAGGTTGGACATTAGAATTTGAAGATGGAGCCATCATGAACTCTGGTGCTTCGGAACACATTAAAGAAGCTGCTGCGGTAGTTTCTCAATATTGCGATATTGTTGCTATCAGAGCTTTTGCCGGATTGACAGACAAAGAAAAAGACAATGCCGAAATCGTACTTTCCGGGTTCCTAAAATATGCCACAGTACCTGTTGTCAATATGGAAAGTGCTACGGGACATCCGTTACAATCGCTTGCAGATGCCATAACTATGGCGGAATACAAAACAGAACACAAGCCAAAAGTAGTTTTGACTTGGGCGCCACATCCTAAAGCGTTACCTCAAGCAGTTGCCAATTCTTTCGTGCAAATGATGCAGTTACAAGATGCAGACTTTGTAATTACACACCCCGAAGGCTACGAATTGAATCCTGAAATCACGAAAGATTCCAAGATTGAATACGACCAAGACAAAGCTTTCGAAAATGCCGATTTTATCTATGCCAAAAACTGGAGTAATTATAATGAGTATGGTCAGATTACAAATTCTGATCCAAATTGGACTGTAACTGCCGATAAAATGAAACTGACCAACAATGCTAAATTCATGCACTGTTTGCCAGTAAGACGTAATGTAATTGTTACTGATGAAGTGATCGACAGCGAAAATTCTATTGTTATCGAACAAGCCAACAATAGAACCTATGCTGCACAATTAGTGTTGCAAAAAATATTGGAAAATGGAAAATAAAAAACCGGTAACGCTAATAAAAATTGGTGGAAACATAATTGATAATCCAACGGAATTATCACAATTTTTATCTGATTTTTCGAAGATTGGAGGGTATAAAGTGCTCGTTCATGGTGGTGGAAAATCAGCTACCAAAATGGCCGAAAGCATTGGTTTAGTTCATCAAATGATTGATGGAAGACGCATCACCGATGCCGCTATGCTTGATGTAGTTGTGATGATTTATGCAGGTCAAATCAATAAAAATATTGTGGCTCAATTACAAGCAAATTCCACCAACGCAATGGGTTTTTCTGGGGCTGATGGAAATTTAATTCAATCGGACAAAAGAAACCACCCAACCATCAATTATGGTTTTGTGGGCGATGTGAAAAAAGTGAACACACAATTATTGGAAACATTGCTTTCAAACGGTATAGTACCCGTATTTTGTGCGATTACACACGATGGTAAAGGACAATTATTAAATACGAATGCAGATACCATTGCCAGTGAATTAGCGATTGCTTTATCGGAAGTTTTTGATGTCACTTTGAATTATTGCTTTGAAAAACCGGGCGTTTTATATGATGCCGAAGACGATTCTTCCGTAATTGAGAACATCAATCAAGAATTATATTCCAAATTAAAAGCCGAAAAAGCGATACATTCTGGTATGATTCCTAAATTAGACAACTGTTTCAATAGTTTGTCTAAAGGAGTTCAAAAAATAAAAATTGGTCATCACCGCATGTTGCAAGACAAGACCGCATTGTACACTACAATTACACTATGAAGAGTATAGAAATCCTTACACAAGAAGCCATTGCGCTATTAAAGTCGCTGATTGAAACGCCTTCATTTTCAAGTGAAGAGGACCAAACAGCACTTTTAATCGAAAATTGGTTTAGACAAAATAGTATCCCTTTCGAAAGAGAGAATAATAATATTTGGGCTTTCAATAAGAATTTTGATAAGTCCAAACCTACGCTTTTACTTAATTCTCACCACGATACCGTAAAACCAAACCAAGGCTATACCAACAATCCATTTGAAGCCATCGTAAAAGACGGTAAATTATTTGGATTGGGAAGCAATGATGCGGGAGGTTGTTTGGTTTCGCTTTTAGCCACTTTTGTACATTTTTATTCGAATGAAAATCTGCCATACAATATTGTGATGGTCGCTTCAGCCGAAGAAGAAAGCAGCGGAAAAAATGGATTAAACAGCGTTTTAAAACATTTACCTGAACTGGAATGTGCGATTGTGGGAGAACCCACTTTGATGCAATTGGCCGTAGCCGAAAAAGGTTTATTGGTACTCGATGTCATCGTAAAAGGTACAGCCAGTCACGCTGCACACAACAATCCGGACAATCCTATTTACAATGCGATTCCCGTTATGGAATGGTTTAACAGCTATCAATTCGAAAAAATATCGGAGGTTTTAGGTCCCGTAAAAATGACCGTAACGCAAATATCTGCTGGAAAACAACACAATGTAGTTCCCGCGGAATGTCATTTGGTTGTCGATATTAGAGTTAATGATTGTTACTGCAATCAAGAAATTTTAGATACCGTGAGAAAGCATTTGACTGCAGAAGTCAATCCGCGTTCGATGCATTTGAATGCGTCATCAATCCCTGTTGCACACGGATTAGTGCAAGCCGGAATTGCCCTGGGAAGAACCACGTATGGCTCGCCTACCCTTTCGGATCAATCGGTTTTGAGTTGTCAATCCTTGAAATTAGGACCAGGAGAAACCCTGCGATCACATTCAGCAGACGAATTTATATTTATAAACGAAATAGAAGAAGGAATTCAATTGTATATCAAAATACTTTCTGACTTCTTTATTCAGACTTCTTAGATTTTTAAACTCCTTAGAAGTCTAAAAATCTAATTGTCTAAAAATCTAAAAATCTAATTATGAAACTTTGGGAAAAAGGAATACCAACCGATAAGCAAATCGAACATTTCACCGTTGGAAACGACAGAGAACTGGATTTAGTTCTGGCTAAATATGACGCTTTGGGTTCTATTGCGCATGCAAAAATGCTGGGACAAATCGGGCTTTTAACAGACTCCGAAACAGTCTCTTTAGTTTTAGCTTTGGAAGAAATAATAAAAGACGTTGCAAACGGAAAATTCGAAATCGAAGACAGCTTTGAAGACGTGCATTCCAAAATTGAATATTTACTAACAGTAAAATTGGGTGACGCCGGAAAAAAAATTCACACTGCCCGTTCCCGTAATGACCAAGTTCTGGTTGATGTTAATTTATACTTGAAAGATGTCGTTAAAGAGTTGAAAGAGCAAGTAAAAAGCCTTTTTGATTTACTGATGGAATCAGCTGAAAAACATCAAAATGTGTTATTGCCAGGATACACGCACCTTCAAATTGCAATGCCATCTTCTTTCGGAATGTGGTTTTCTGCTTACGCCGAAACTTTGATTGATGACATAACGATGTTGAATGCCGCTTTGAAAATTGTAGACCAAAACCCATTAGGCTCGGCTGCAGGTTACGGAAGCTCGTTTCCTATCAACAGAACATTCACCACAGAAGAATTGGGTTTTGAGACTTTAAAATTCAATTCGGTAGCGGCACAAATGAGCCGTGGAAAATCAGAAAAGACAGTCGCTTTTGCTATGAGTAGCGTGGCAGCAACTTTGGCAAAGTTCTCGATGGATGTTTGTTTGTATATGAGTCAGAATTTTGATTTTATCACTTTGCCTTCACATCTTACAACCGGTTCGAGCATCATGCCGCACAAGAAAAACCCGGATGTTTTTGAATTGATTCGTGGGAAATGCAACAAAATTCAAGCGTTACCATACGAAATCACTTTAATCACAAATAATCTTCCAAGTGGCTATCACAGGGATTTGCAATTATTGAAAGAAGGATTGTTTCCAGCGATTCAAAACCTGAAAGCCTGTTTGGATATCGCAATTTTTGCTATCAAGGACATTAAAGTAAAAGAATATATCTTAGACGATAAAAAATACGACTATTTGTTTACGGTAGATTCCTTAAACGAAATGGTGGTTGCAGGAATGCCTTTTAGAGATGCCTATAAAGCCGTTGCTGAGCAATTAGAAAATGGCACTTTTCAATCTCCAAAAGAAACCAAGCATACGCATGAAGGAAGTATCAACAACCTTTGTTTGGATGCCATAAAAAAGAAAATGGACGATTCATATTAATTCAGGACCAAAATAATTGTCACAAAAAAATCCATCAGCAGCGACTGATGGATTTTTTTATATTCCAAATTTAGACTGTTGGTTCTTATACCTTTTTACTTAATTCCTCCGCATCAATATCACTGTGCGAAACATTATAAATGGCTTTTCCTTCTTTAATTAAAATCAATTGCGGGGATTGATGCGTTACTCCAAATTGATCCGCAATGGCATTAGAAATAGCTCTATATGCTATTAAATCTAAAAAATAAGGCGTAACTTTATCTGAGCTATTAAACTCATTTTCAAACTGTTTCAGTGCCATCCTACTTACACTGCATCGTGTACTGTGTTTAAAAATTGCTACTGGTTTTTCATTCGAAATAGCAATAATTTCATTCAGTTGCCCTAAATCGGTTAGTTCATTCCAATTGATTTTATTTTCATTTAAATCCTTGTCGTCTGAACTATTGAACATATTTTTTAAAAAACTCATAATTATCTTATTTTAAGACATTTTGACTTTGAAATATGATAAAAATCATGAAATTTCTGTCAATTTGTCGGTAATATTGTATTGGAATATAAATTGAATATTGATTCGCAAAGTTAGTCAAATAACCACAAAACAAATAACATCATGAACATAAATAAATTTACAATCAAATCCCAGGAAGCCATCCAGCTTTCCCAACAATTGGCGCAAAGCCATGGGCAACAACAAATAGAAAACGAACATATTTTTAAGGCGATTTTTGAAGTAGATGAAAATGTGGCTCCTTTTCTGCTTAAAAAACTCAACGTAAATGTGAGTTTATTGGAACAAATAATAGACAGCACGATACAAAGCTTCCCGAAAGTTTCCGGTGGTGAAATTATGCTTTCCAGAACTGCAAATTCAACGCTGAACGAAGCCGAGATTATTGCAAAAAAAATGAATGATGAATTCGTTTCTGTGGAGCATTTAATTTTAGCCATATTTGGTTCTAAAAGTAAAGTCGCCCAAATCCTAAAAGACCAAGGCGTTACCGAAAAAGGACTAAAAGCAGCAATTGATGAATTGAGAAAAGGAGAACGAGTAACTTCGGCATCTGCTGAGGAAACCTATAATTCTTTAAATAAATACGCCAAAAACCTCAACGAATTAGCCCGTACCGGTAAACTCGATCCTGTTATTGGCCGTGATGAGGAAATTCGTCGCGTGTTACAAATTCTAACCCGTAGAACCAAAAACAACCCCATGTTGGTTGGTGAACCCGGAGTGGGAAAAACCGCCATTGCGGAAGGATTAGCGCACCGAATTGTTGACGGAGACGTTCCTGAAAACCTGAAAGATAAAATCGTGTATTCCCTTGATATGGGTGCATTAATCGCCGGTGCCAAATACAAAGGGGAATTTGAAGAACGACTAAAATCCGTGGTAAAAGAAGTGACTTCTGCCGAAGGTGATATTGTTTTATTCATTGACGAAATCCATACACTCGTTGGAGCTGGCGGTGGCGAAGGTGCCATGGATGCAGCAAATATTCTGAAACCAGCGTTGGCTCGTGGAGAACTTCGCGCTATCGGGGCAACCACATTAGACGAATACCAAAAATATTTTGAGAAAGACAAAGCACTCGAAAGACGTTTCCAAAAAATAATGGTCGAAGAACCGGATACCGAAAGTGCCATTTCTATTTTGCGTGGAATCAAGGAAAAATATGAAACACATCATAAAGTCCAAATCAAAGACGACGCTATTATTGCGGCTGTCGAATTATCACAACGGTATATTACGAACCGTTTTCTTCCGGATAAAGCGATTGATTTAATGGACGAGGCAGCTTCAAAACTGCGTATGGAAATCAATTCAAAACCCGAAGAACTGGATGTTTTGGATCGAAAAATCATGCAGTTGGAAATTGAAATTGAAGCCATTAAACGAGAAAAAGACGAAAGTAAACTCAAAATTTTGGGAATGGATTTGGCGAATCTCAAAGAAGATCGCAACGAAATTTACGCCAAATGGAAATCAGAGAAAGATGTAGTCGATAATATTCAAACCGTAAAAACAGAAATTGAAGACTTCAAATACGAAGCAGAACGTGCCGAACGCGATGGTGATTATGGAAAAGTAGCGGAAATTCGTTATGGTAAAATCAAGGAAGCGCAAGAACGTTTAGCCATTTTACTCAAAGAATTACAAGAAAACCAGTCGGGAACTTCATTGATAAAAGAAGAAGTTACACGCGAAGATATTGCAGAAGTCGTGGCCAAATGGACTGGAATTCCGGTAATGAAAATGCTTCAAGGCGAACGAGAAAAACTGCTGAAACTGGAAGATGAATTGCATCACAGAGTTGTAGGACAGGAAGAAGCGATTCAAGCCGTGAGTGATGCCGTGCGCAGAAGCCGTGCCGGATTGCAGGATATGAAAAAACCGGTGGGAACTTTTCTTTTCCTTGGAACAACGGGAGTTGGAAAAACGGAATTGGCAAAAGCCTTAGCAGAGTATCTATTTGACGATGAAAATGCAATGACAAGAATTGATATGAGCGAATACCAAGAACGCCATAGCGTAAGCCGTTTGGTGGGTGCGCCTCCGGGATATGTGGGTTATGATGAAGGCGGACAATTGACCGAAGCCGTTCGTAGAAAACCGTATTCTGTAATCTTATTGGATGAGATTGAAAAAGCGCATCCGGATACGTTTAATATCTTGCTACAAGTTTTGGACGAAGGACGTTTGACAGATAACAAAGGACGTTTGGCAGATTTTAAAAACACGATTATCATCATGACTTCAAATATGGGAAGCCAGATTATTCAAGATAAATTTGAAAACCTGAAAGGAAGCGTGGAAGCTGCAACCGAATTGGCTAAAGTAGAAGTTCTTGGGCTGTTAAAACAAACGGTGCGTCCGGAATTCATCAATCGTATTGACGAAATCGTAATGTTCACGCCATTAACCAATGAAAATATTGCTCAAATCGTAGGGTTACAACTGAAAAGTGTTACTAAAATGCTGGCACAACAAGGCATCACTATGGACGCTACTCCGGAAGCTATTGCCTATTTATCTGAGAAAGGATACGATCCGCAATTTGGAGCGAGACCAGTTAAAAGAGTGATTCAACGAGACGTTCTCAATGAATTATCCAAAGAAATTCTATCCGGAAAAATAACAACAGACAGCATTGTTTTGATCGATGCTTTTGATGGAAAACTGGTTTTTAGAAATCAAACCGAGTTAGTTTCCTAAGAATCTTGAACATTTAAACTTATGAAAACACTAGTCGAAAGGCTGGTGTTTTTTTTATACCATTCTGTTTTTAGAAGTAAACCAGCTCTGATTTAATTGCTGTTTTAGGATCAATTTAATGCGAAACCACTTTAATCTATAGCTTCAATTTCACAAGTTGGAAAGTGCAGAATTGGAAAATTACACGAATTGGCTATAAAACAAAGTTTATTCGCTTTTTTGTGCAAGCTAAGTGCCTCCTCTATTTTTTCTTTGTTAGTAATGCGAACTTTCGGATTCAGTTTAATCGCAATAAAACGACCGCTACCGTCAGCCGAAACCTCCAGAGTTGCCTCTGCTTCGTCTGTATAAGACACCACATCGATATCATTTTGTTTACAAACATACAAGTAAGACATCATATGGCAGGAAACCACACTACTCAATAATAGGTCTTCGGGATTGTACAAAGCCGGATCTCCTTTGAAAGCTTTAGCAGCCGAAACATGTAAAACAGCCTTACCATCAATCGTTATGGTATGACTTTTAGTATACGTCGCCGCTTCCTTTTCGGAAAAAAGCCAATCTAATTTAGCTTTAAATACATGTTTAAATCCCATAATTATTTTTATTTCAAAAGTAATTAAAAACAGTATCGTTACTACAGAAAGGTTTTGGGTGAATATTAACTAAAAATTCACCCGTTTTATAAATAGAGTAAATAAAAAAAGTTTTAGATTCGCATCAATAAACAATCAAAACGCGCAGATTAGATTTTGGCAAAGCAATACCAAAATAAACGCAGTTTCTAAAACAATCAAAATGGCATCAGGTTTTTTCGCACTATTAGATGATATCGCAGCAATTATGGATGATGTTGCAGTAATGAGTAAATTTGCAGCCAAAAAAACGGCTGGTATTTTAGGCGATGATTTAGCCGTAAATGCCGAAAAAGCCTCCGGATTTATCTCCTCAAGAGAACTTCCCGTATTATGGGCAATTGCAAAAGGTTCTTTCATTAATAAGGTAATCATTTTACCCATCGCCTTTCTGCTGAGTGCTTTTTTACCGGTGGCTGTTATCATAATCTTAGTGCTTGGCGGACTTTATTTAGCCTACGAAGGTGCCGAAAAAATATACGAATACTTCTTTCCGCACGAACATGCAAAGCACGAAATTTTGTTGGAACCGATGACCGAAGAACAAATTTTAGCCTTTGAAAAAGAAAAAATAAAATCAGCCATCGTAACCGATTTTATTTTATCCGTAGAAATCGTAATTATTGCGCTGGGCACCGTTATTGGAAAACCTATTTTGTCACAGATTCTGGTTGTTTCCATCATTGCAATAATAGCAACCGTAGGTGTTTACGGGATTGTAGCCCTAATTGTAAGAATGGATGAAGCAGGTTTGAAATTGATGCAACTGAGTTCCAAAGAAAAAAGCTTTACAAAAACAATTGGTAACATTCTGGTACAAGCACTCCCAAAGGTCATCAAAAGTTTATCCGTAATAGGAACTATCGCTTTATTATTAGTGGCTGGTGGCATATTTGTACACAACATCGGTTTTTTACATGGCGTATTACCGCAATTACCTTCCATCGTAACCGAATTTTTAATAGGACTTATAATCGGGGGAATTGTTTTGGGAATTGTAACCCTGTTCAAAAAGATCATTGGCAAAAAGTAAGCAGCAATTGAATACATTTTAGCTCCATACATAATTCAAAAACTAGGAGAACATCAGTCAAAAGGTTGGTGTTTTTTTATGCTTTTTTAGGAGCAGAACATTTCTAATTTTTCAACACGAGTTGTCCCGCTGTCCGCAGTATCTTTTTATAAACGCAACCCTATCGGGTTACATTTATAAAAAGGATACTTGCTCCCATCGGGGCTATTTGACAACGAGTTTTTTCCAGAATAAAATTTTGAAAAAAGTGTTTTATTAAAGTTAGATTGTGTTATAAATCATATTGGAATAAAAAAATTCATCGATAATTTGTAAGAAAATTTTAATATATTTGAGAAAATATAAGGCGAACCAAAACTTCGATAATCTACCCATTTTTAGGTGTATAAACGAAGGTCTATTTCGTCTATATGTAATTTGTAGGCAAAATTATGACAAAATTCACAATCATATTAACATTTTTATTTTCAAATATAGTTTTTGGAAATAAAATTGACAATCTTAAAACAACAAACGATGTTATTGAGTTTGTAAAAACTGTTTATCCCGAATATGGAATAATAAGACATAAAGACTTTAAATATGGAATATTTGATATTGAATCTATAGACTCGATTTATAATCAATTAAAATGTAAAGGAATATTCAAAATAGATGAAATCAAAAATTGGCAAAAAATTGATATTGACAATGACGGATTAACAGATTTGATTTTCATTTCACACTTTTATGGATACACGCAAAATGTAATAATTGATAAAGGAAAAAACGTATTCAAATTAATTAGAAACATTATTAATTTTGATGAATGCGAATACATTAAACCAATAAAAGTTCAAGATAAAAATGAATTACGAATTCGAAAAGTAAATTTGCCCTTTGACTTTGATGACAATATTGAAAAATATATCAAGATAGACACCTTAACATACAAGTATGATTCTTTTATTGAACTTAACGACAAAGCAATCATTGATAATAAAATTAAATTTATAGAATTTAAAACAAATTTATGCTTTGGAATTTGTCCTGCTTATAAACTTACTATTAACAAAAATGGTCAAGCAGAATTTCTTGGTATTGAACTGACTAATTTTAAAGGAAAATCTATAAAACAATTAATTCAAAAAAGTGTTGACGAAATTTTTAATATGTTAAATTACATAGAAGTCAAGAAATTGAATGATTACTATGAAGTAAATTATACTGATGCTCCGACAGTGACTCTTGACATTTTTTTTGAAAATGGTACAGTCAAGAAAATAAAAGATTACGGATTAAGCGGTACTTATGGATTAAGTGCTGTGTATTCAAAATTAACCAAATTAGGAACAGAAACTGAATGGGAATAAAATACTGCTGGTAACAGACACTAAAATGGATTTGGACAATTGGCTTAATGAAAAGTTGGATTTGTATTTGGGATGATTTGTCAAATTCGAATAATGAGATTGATTTAACCCCAAACCCGCTATAGTACCAGAACGTTACATGTAATTATATCACAACTAAATATTAAATATGACACCAGAATATAGAATTGAAGCCGAAAATCATATTAAAGAATATTTCAAGTCATTTGAAGATATAAAAGAAATTTTAAACATTAAGTGTGAAGAAACTTTTACTGACTTAGGAGTTATCGTAAATGTCTGGAACGTTAAAACTAAAAACGAAGCTTTTTGGGTGGTTGAAGGAGAAGAAACACCTATGAATTTGTATACTCATAACGCAAATTACTTTTCGGCTGATGAAGCATACTCATTTCATATGGGATTAATGCAAAGATTAGAAAAGAGACAGAAAAATGAATTTAAGCATATTATTGAGGAAATTCCATTAAATATAGGTCATTTGAAATCAATTAACAGAAAGCTAAACATGGCTTCTGAAAAGTTATCAATAGATTTAGAGCCAGAAGAATTTCAATCTATAGGGTTATTATGTAGAGAAAGTCTAATCGACTTGGCTAAAGAACTTTGTAAAAGAAATCCTGAACTTGTAAAGGAAAAAGGTTTGAAAAAGTCAGACTTCAAAGGTGTTGCTAACGCTTTCATAGATTATTACATTCCTGGAAGTGAAAATTCAGACTTGAGAAATTATTCAAGAAAAATAGTTGATAGTACATGGAGTTATAATTCAATGATTCTTCATTCACAAAACAAAAAGTATCCTGATGCTAAAATTGCATTATTATTTACTTGTACAACCGTAAGTTTAATTGAGAATCTTTTCTTTAAACACCTTGGATTTGATCAAGAATTAGCTTGTTCAGAATGTGGAAGTTTACAATTCGAATTGATAGAATACGAGAAAGACAAAATAAAACAGGTTTGCAAAAAATGTGACAATGAAGATTTAATAACTTTTGCAGAAGAATAACTGCCCATAACAGCTCCTACAACGGATTTGGGATGATTTGCTTCGCCTGTTCGATATCGCATTCTATGATGAAAAACAAGTAAAAATTGTTAAAACTACGATGCAAATTTATACGTGTTTATATATGAAGTTTCTCTGTTAATGACAGCAAAAACCCTGCTTATAAGTTTGCATCTAATATTGTTTAAAACAAGCATAGAATTTTTTCCTTCAGCCTTTTTCTTATTGTAATATTCTTTTAATTGAGGATCATACTTCAATGTGGTCATAGCGCACATTTGCAGCAAGGATTTTATTTTTTTATCAGCCATATGATTTACTTTAGTCCTGCCTTTTATACTAGAGCCGGAGCTGCATTCAAATGGGGCAACTCCAGAATAACAGGCAAATTGTCTCCAATTTTTAAAAGCCGTAAATCCTTTTGTGGCAATGATTAAATATATGCTGGTTTGTTCCCCTATTCCAGGAATGGTTCTGATGAGTTGAGTCTGTTTGTTCAACTGAGCATTTGCTTTGATGATTTCTTTCATCTTGGTTTCTATTTTGCGGATAGCATTTCTAATGGTTTTGGTTAAACTTTGATTGATTGATGATACTTCCTTGAAAACTTCTTTACTTGCAAAACCCTTATTTTCCTTAGTTGTTTCTAAAAGCAATAATGATTTAAGCATTTTTTCTCTTTCGGTATACAGAATTTTTAGTTTTTGAATGTCTATAGCTGTCAAAGTAAAAAGTTTGAGTTTGTCAATATTTCTATAGCTGTAATAGGCAATATCTTTAGCGTCTGATTTATCGGTTTTTCCTCTTGAAATCCCCTTTGATCTTTTTATTTCAACGGCTGGGACAATCCATAAATCTAACTTTAAATCCATTGAAGCAGACGAAAGATGATTGGTATAAACCCCTGTGTTTTCACAACAAAAAAGAGTTTGATTTATGTCAATCTTCTTGCTTAGATTTTTGACAAACAGACTAATGCTTTTTATGTTGTTTTCAACAACAAAATGTTCCGATTTCAAAGAAGAAACATCAAGAATAGTGATATCTAATTTTAGTTTTGAAATATCAATACCCACATAAAATAAATAGTTTTTCATAACTTTGGATTTAGGATAAACAAAAATGTTGAACTTCTTTAGAGCCTTTATTAGACCTTGATGTCTATCATTCTATTTGAAGCAATTCAACGGGTTCAAGGAGAAGGCAGAGGACTAATGCGATAGTTAAGTCTTAAGCTTAGCTCGGGTGAAAGTTCACCTCTGCTTTCCTTTGAATAAATTTAATGTTTTTTACTCTAACACAAAGTAAAGGCTCGGGTGGCAAATACAAAAATAGGGCTTTAGTAGCAGAACGTTATCCGTAAGCTTTCCACAAGAATAACTAATTGTTGTATATGAACTCAGAATTAAAGAGAATCGTTGAATTAGAAGAAAAAAAAGAGTTTGATTTAGCTTTCAAATCTTACGAAAATTTATACGCTACAAATAGCGATAATTTTGATGTTTGGAAGCACTTTTACTTTTTTCTTTGGATTATAATCGAAGATATGCCGAATGAGTTTATTGAAAAAATAAATAGAGAAAACCGTTTGCAGAAAATGTTTGTTGAAGGAAAAGTAAATTTTGACGGTAATGCCGAATTTAATTTTATTGTTGGATATACAATGTCAATCTTTCCATATGAATTTGGAAATAATGAAGTTTATGAAAAACTAAGTAAAGAATTAATAACTAATGCCATTAACATCGATTCAGAAAATCCAATATATAAAATGGCTTATTTTGGTGATTTACAAGATAAGCCTTCAGAATATGAAGAATTGAAATTAAAATCTTTAGCAATAATTTTGAAAAAATATAATGGAATCGGATTATTAAATAAATATTTTAGAGAAGTATTAAACAGAGTGAAAAAATAAGTCCGGAACCGTCATAAAGAAACCCAAATAAGAAATATCCGCAGATTATTTAAAACCTAAAAACCGCTCCTGAACAAACAAAAACAAGCAACTTATTGATAAATATCAAAAAGGACTCTTGACTATCATAATTTAAACTTCAACACAATAGATATGAAAACATTTAAACCAACCCATACATTATTGACTGTAATAGTCACTTTGTTTATACTTTCCTTTAGTACAAATACTGTGGCTCAGGAAAAAATTCAAATGGTAAGATTGGCAAAAATTAAAGTTGATCCATTGCAATTGGACAAATATAATAATGCACTAAAAGAACAAATGACTACTGCAGTTCGTCTTGAGCCAGGTGTATTAACGTATTACGCCGTTGCAGACAAAACCGAACCATCACACATCACCATACTTGAAATATATGCGGATACAACGGCATACAAATCACACATAGAAACAACTCATTTTAAAAAATACAAAGAGACTGTTAAAGATATGGTCAAATCTCTGGAACTTGTAGATGTCACTTTAATTGGCTCGGCAAATAAAATGGATAAATAATCCGTAAAAAAACAACTCTTAGCGATAAAAAAACGCTCCAGATAAGTAAAGAATACGATACTAAAACAACTTGTATATTCGGTGAATTGGAATCATCACACCTAGCTTTAGCATCACATTTTTGTCTGTAACACCCCAAACCGTAGTATCTACTATTTTTTTGGATTCGCTATCTTCAAAGAAAATTTTAATTTTTGAATGCTCTAAATTACCCAATGATAAAGCCCTATTGATATCGCTTATTCTCGTTTTTATTTCGTCCACATCGTCAAGAACATCTGTTGTCGGAAATTTAAGAAGAGCGATGTCTTCTTTATCGATGATTTTGAATTCTTCTGTCATAATTGTAAAATTTAATGAATTATAAATTACACTATTGTAGCAGAGCAAAAACTTAACCTGTTTTGTTAACTATAATACAATATACAAAAATAAAACCTCCTGATTTTGTTAATGCCAATTTTATATTAATTTTTCTCCAGCACAAAGTATTGCTCGTATCGGCAATTATTATCTATCCTCTTAGATAACTTCTACCTACTTCATTGAAGTTCTTAAAACATAATAGGTCCAAAGACTATTTAAATCCTAAAAAACACATTACCCCTATTTTCTACTCTTTATAAAATTCACTATTTTTGCAATCTAAAATTTTAGTCATGCCAAACAAGAAATACAAAATAGCGGTCATTCAATTGAATCTTAATGATATTGCCGAAAACAACTTGAAAAAATGTATTAGTTGGGTTCGTGATGCCGCCAACCTTGGTGCCGAAGTGATTTCGTTGCCGGAATTATACAGCAGTCATTATTTTTGTCAAAGTGAAGATGTAGATAATTTTGCTTTGGCAGAACCATTATACAGCACTTCGTTTATTGCTTTTAGCGCTTTGGCAAAAGAGTTAGGCGTAGTGATTATTGTTCCTTTCTTCGAAAAAAGAATGGCAGGAATCTACCACAATAGTGCGTATATAATTGACACAGACGGTTCAGAAGCGGGATTGTATCGCAAAATGCACATTCCGGACGACCCTCATTTTTATGAAAAATTCTATTTCACGCCTGGTGATTTAGGTTTTAAAACTATTCCAACCAAAAAAGGAAAAATAGGAACACTAATTTGTTGGGATCAATGGTATCCTGAAGCAGCTCGTTTGACGGCTTTACAAGGTGCTGAAGTGTTGTTTTACCCAACAGCAATTGGATGGCATCCACAAGAAAAAGAGCAATACGGTGAAAACCAACATGGCGCTTGGATGAGTGTAATGAAAGGACACGCAGTTGCAAATGGTGTTTATGTTGCAGCAGCAAATAGAATTGGTTTAGAGCAATACTTACCTGATACGGCGGGAATTCAGTTTTGGGGATCTTCGTTTATTGCGGGACCACAAGGCGAAATTTTGGCGCAAGCCTCACACGATAAAGAAGAAATCCTGATTGCCGAAGTAGATTTAGACTTACAGGAAAATGTGCGTCAGAACTGGCCATTTTTCAGAGACAGAAGAATAGACGCTTTTGGTGATATTACAAAGAGAGCAATCGACTAAATTGTCTTTATATAATTAAAAAATCCCTGCTGAGAAATAAATTCTTAGCAAGGATTTTTATTTAAAAAACAAACCTCTAATTCAAATCTGGTTGGAATATTTTAACCACACCATCCCCTTCACTGCTTACCACGACTAAACTTCTTTTGGTAGGACTTTTGGAAGCTGGAATAAAAAGCAATCCTTCTGGAGCATCACCTGTTTTGAAAGTCTGTAAAAATTTTGGAGCAGCTGGATTGGTAACATCATATACCATAACGGCATCCACTCTTTCCAATCCAACAAAAAGAATCGTTTTATCACCCATTTTAGTAACCACAACTGATTCTGGTGCTACTGATTTATCATCACTTCTGGTGTCATCATACACACCAAATTCTTGTGCTTTCTTGTCTAATTCATTTTTACTGTCGAATACCAATTCTCCTGTGTTTCCATTCCAAATGGAGAAAGAGCGGGCTCCAAAAGAAACTAATTCATCAAAATCACCATCACCATCTGTATCACCCATTTTGGTATTGATATTCAATCTTCCCATGCTTGCCTCAACTTTTAAAGCAGCCGCGTTTGGAAATGCAATTGGATCCAAAATAACAGACGAACTGCTGATTCTTTTTACATCTACAAAAGCTGAATATTCTCTGGCGTCTCCTTCATTTGCAGTAACAAAATAAGGAATTTTATTGATTTCAAAACTACTGATAGCATCCGGTTGAAACATTCCTTTCGCTTTCCAAGTACCCATCAAAACACCACCATCTTTATCGCTGATATCTATAGCATTTTCGGCAAGATTGTAATCTTTGTAGCCTAATGGAAATACATTCGTGATTGTTTTAGTTGCCAAATCAATTTTAGCTACTCCGTTATTCTCCTGTAAAGTAACCCAAGCCGTTTTAGAATCAGCAGAAATCGTGATGTATTCCGGTTCAATATCAGAAGTGAAATTATTTGTTGGACTTGCAATTCTGAATCCTTTTGTTTTCAGTGTACTCAATTGACTGCTAAAACTTCCAAAATTTAAAGTCGTCACCGCATAATTATTGTTGACCGCAATAATAGAAACAGAACCGTCCGGGTCTATCGAATACGTATCATTTGGCTCTCCTTCATTAGCAGTCATGATATAATTCCCATCAGGAGAAAATGTAATCATGTCTGGCAAAGCACCAACCGTAATTTCTTTGATTACACTGTAATTAGCGGTATCAAAAACAACCACTTTTCCTGCATCTTGTTTATTTGGTTTTGCTTCTAATGCCACTGCTAACTTTCCATTATAGGTAGCAACACTGTTTGAAGCTCCATTAAATGGGGTTAAATCAATACTTGTTAGAAAAACTGGACTGGATGGATTAGACAAATCAATAACATCAATTCTGTTCGTATTACTGTTGTTTACGGTAAATAACTTTTTAGAAACTTCATCATACGCGCTTATTTCAGCAGCTCCGGCACCACCAATCGTAATGGAACCAATTTCTTTGAAAGTTGCTGCATTTTCATTTACAACTAACTCTGGAGAATCCTCCTTATTAGAGTCATTTTCGCAACTTGACAATATCATAATTGCCGCGAGTAGTGTAATACCATATTTTTTCATAACTGTAATTTTTAAATTTTTTCAAAAATAACTAGCTGAAACCCGACTAGAATTAACTAAATATTATATAATCATTACTAAAACTATTCTTATAAATTTATGAGTTGCCCAAAATGAATGGTTGCTAACTATTTTAAAATCCTACTGAATGTTTATATTTGCAGTCTTTAAAATTAGAAACGCTGTATGACTACAAATAATAGAAGATTTCCTGCCGAATGGGAAAAGCAACAAGGGATTTTACTGTGTTTTCCTCACAACGGTAAGGATTGGCCAGGGAAATACGAAGCAGTTCAATGGGCTTTTGTGGAGTTCATTAAAAAAGTGGCTACTTTCGAACAAGTCTTTTTAGTAGTTGCCGATGATAACCAAAAAGATAAAGTCAATACGATGCTGGAAACAGCTCATGTTGTGCTAACAAATGTTTCCTACATCATTCATAAAACCAATAGAAGTTGGATGCGTGATTCGGGTCCGATAATCGTTAAAAACGGAACCGAAAGAGAAGCGTTAAACTTTAATTTTAATGGTTGGGCAAAATATAAAAACATTCAGTTGGACAAGTTTGTTCCTGCGAAAGTGGGCAAATTTCTAAATATTCCTGTGACTCAGGTCATGTACAAAGGAAAACCGGTAATTGTAGAAGGTGGTGCTATTGATACCAATGGACGCGGTACTTTACTGACTTCCGAAGAATGTTTGATGCATCCTGATATTCAGGTTCGAAATCCAAATTTCACCAAAGCAGACTACGAAGCTGTTTTCAAGGAATACCTTGGAATTACGAATGTGATTTGGTTAGGCGATGGAATAGAAGGTGACGATACACACGGACACATTGATGATTTATGCCGATTTGTAAACGAAGATACTATTGTGACTATTGTAGAAACAGATCCAACGGATAATAACTACAAACCATTGCAAGACAATTTAAAACGCTTGCAAAACGCCAAACTGGAAAATGGTAAATCTCCAGTAATTGTAGTTCTACCAATGCCAAAACGTCTAGAATTTGACGGCTTGCGATTGCCAGCGAGTTATGCCAATTTCCTGATTTTGAACAATTGTGTTTTGGTTCCTACTTTTAACGACAGTAACGACAGAGTAGCTTTAAACATACTTTCAGAATGTTTTCCTGATAGAGAAATCATTGGGATTAGCGCTACTGATTTTATTTGGGGTTTTGGAACATTACATTGCCTAAGCCAGCAAATTCCAGAGTAAATTTAGAATAGAAAATAGAGTAAATAAAAAAAAGACTTGTAGCTTTAGTTGGCTACAAGTCTTTTTTATTTTATTAAAACCAAAATACTATTTGTCTTTGGTAAATGGTATTTTTTGTCCTTCAGGTATCAACATATCAAATCCGTTTAGGCTGTCATTAAATTCAAATTTAAGTCCTGCTTGTTTCGATTCAAAACTGTTTTTTCCAGTTGGTTCCACCGTAAAACTTGGATAATTAGTTATCAAAACATTTAGCACCCCATTTTTCTCTGAAAAAGTAATTTTTAGAGGTGCCATTTTAGTCGAATACGTTCCTAAATAACCATCCAGAATAACATCTTTTTCAATCAAACCTTTGCTTGCTGTCCAAGAGTTGTTTGCTGTATTTGTATCCGGTAAAACATGATCCGGATCCAGCGTGATGCTTTCAATTTCTTCTGTCGAATTGTGTTTGAATGACCACGCTTTGTTTCTTTGCCAAACTTCAACCGGCAATTTAACACGTGTTGTTTTTCCGCTTTTCGTTTTTACGTCTAAACTTACTGGCATAGCCATTTTTTCGAAGTTTTCAATCGAAATCACAACTCCTTGTTTAGGATCGTTTTTCACATATTTTATCGAATTAATTCCTTGGTCTAATCGCCAATTGTATTGGAACCAACCTCTCCAAAACCAACTCAAATCTTCCCCTGCAACATTTTCGATTGTTCTAAAGAAATCGTCCGGTTGCGGATGTTTGTATGCCCAACGTTCTACATAAGTTTTCAAAGCTAAATCGAAACGCTCCGGTCCAAGAACTTGTTCACGCAAAATCACTAATCCTGAACTTGGTTTTGAATACGCCAAAAGACCAATATTAGCTTCTTTCATGTTGTCCGGAGAACTCATTATGGTTTCAAGATTCGGACTTGTATACACTTCAGCTCTTTGATGCATATCAACCGGTTTATCTTTGTACTCGCCATTATTAAAATCTACTGAACTCAATGAATTAATAAAAGTATTAAAACCTTCATCCATCCAAGCAAACATTCTTTCGTTTGAACCAACAATCATAGGAAACCAAATGTGTCCGAATTCATGATCTGTAACGCCCCATAAATCTTCTCCTTTGGATTCCCAGCTACAAAAAACAATTCCTGGATATTCCATTCCGCCTTCGTTTCCGGCAACATTTGTAGCCGCTGGATACGGATATTCCAACCATCTTTTAGAATAATTTTCTATGGAAGCTTTTGTATATTCTGTTGAACGTCCCCAAGCGGCATCACCTGCACTTTCTACAGGATAAACTGAGATAGCCAATGATTTCTTTCCGCTTGGTAAATTGATTTTTGCTGCGTCTAAAATAAATGCCGCTGATGATGACCAAGAAAAATCTCGGGCATTTTTGATTTTATAATTCCAAGTTTTAGTAGCTGTAGCAACTGTTTTTGATGAATTTTCAACTTCGGCAGCAGTACGGATAAAAACCGTTTTATCACTTTGTTTAGCTTGTGCCAATCTGTTTTGTTCTACAGTAGAATAAACCGCTGTAGGATTTAGTAATTCACCAGAAGCTACCACAATATGATTGGATGGCGCTGTAATACTCACATCAAAATCACCGTATTCCAAGTAAAATTCCGAAGCTCCTAAATACGGATTAGTATTCCAGCCTCGTACATCATCATACACACACATACGCGGATACCACTGCGCTATGGTGAAAACTTTTCCGTTTTTAGTTTCCAATACTCCCATTCTGTCCGAACCTTCAAAAGGAGCTATAAAAGAAAAATCCATTTTAATTTTAACGGAACCGCCTTTAGCATTTAATTCCTGCGGAAGAAAAACCTGCATTCTAGTATCAGTAATTACATATTTTGCTTCTTTTTCAGTAGCAACACCTTTTACATTAGTGATAACTTTCACCGATTTTATTTTATGACCACCATCAAAAATTTGGCCTTGAGCCCCATTTCGACTGCCAGTCAAAGGCACAACTGCATTTCCGCGGGAATCTGCTTTGAATAAATTCTGGTCTAAGTTCATCCAAACAAAAGCCAATTTATCAGGACTGTTGTTCGTATACGTGATGATTCCTGTTCCGGAAATTTCATTGTTTTTCTCATCCAATTTAGCTGTTAATTGATAATCAGCTCTGTTTTGCCAATATTCAGCTCCTGGCTGACCACTTGCTGAACGCGTACTTGTTCCATTTTTAGAGTAAAAATGTGGAGCAAAAGCATCATGATAATCATACTTTGAGATTGGGTTACTTGATACATTTACAGGGGTTTGTTGCGCCCAAGTAGACGTAACTCCTAATAATAAAGCCAAATGTAGCATGACTCTGAAGCGACTGTTTTTCATTTTTCTTATAGTTTATATCACAAATTAATGAAAAAAAAGAGGATTTTAAACTATTTTAAAAGGATAGATTCCATTTTAAATAAATAAAATCCAGCTTAAACGTCATCAGAATTAAAAATTATAAAATATATTTACCATACAAAATCAATTTTTAAATTAACGAAGAACAATTTTGACAACTATAATAAAAAACTCCGTTCTAACCGCTGAAATCAAACATTTCGGTGCCGAATTAATTTCCTTAAAAACAAATCTGAATAAAGAATACATTTGGGAAGGAAATCCTGATTTTTGGGGCAAGCACTCTCCTATTTTGTTTCCAATTGTTGGAACATTAAAAAAAAATTCCTTTCATCATAATGGAATGGAATATCATTTGTCTCGACATGGATTTGCCAGAGACATGGAGTTTGAATTAATTGATGCAACAGAAAATAGTGCTACTTTCTCCATACAATCTTCTGACGAGACCTTAAAAGTATATCCTTTTGAATTTGAATTACATCTGATTTATACATTAGAGGAAAACAATTTATCGATTGTATATAAAGTAATTAACAAAGGAAAATCTACGATGCCGTTTGCTATTGGAGCACATCCTGCTTTTGCTTTGCCAAATCAATTCGAAAATTATGCTGTTGCTTTCGAAAAAGAAGAATCTTTAGAATATTACCTTTTGGAGAATGATCTTATTTCAAATAAAACGAAGCAATTAGAAGTACATAATAAACAGATTCCGCTAACGTATGACTTATTCGAAAACGACGCTTTAATTTTCAAAACATTACAATCTGATTCATTGACGATTTTAGAAAATGAAAATCCAATTTTGAGAGTGCATTTTAAAGATTTTCCAAGTTTAGGAATTTGGACCAAAATGAACGCGCCCTTTCTTTGTATCGAGCCTTGGTTTGGTTATTCGGATACCAATGAGAATTCCGGAAATCTATTGGAGAAAGAAGGTATTCAAATTTTAAAAGCCGATGAAACTTTCCATTCAAAATTCAGTATCGAAATCCTTTAATTAAAAAAATAAAATATGTTAACTATAAATTTCAGTCCATTCCCAAATTTAGAAACTGAACGTTTGCTTTTAAGAAGAGTGGATTCTAATGATGTAAAGGAGATTTTCGCATTGCGATCTGATCCCGAAACGATGAAATATATTCCAAGACCTTTAGTGAAAACTGATGAAGATGCCTTGGAACATATTGCAATGATAGATACAAAAATAGAAGCTAATGAAGGTATAAATTGGGCGATTACGTTGAAAGACAATCCAAAATTAATTGGAATAATTGGTCATTACAGAATAAAACCAGAACATTATCGAGCCGAAATTGGATATATGTTACTTCCAGAATACAATGGAAAAGGAATTATTTCAGAAGCGGTGAGCGAAGCTGTAAATTATGGTTTTAAAATAATGAAATTGCATTCTATTGAAGCAATTATAGCTCCTGAAAATCATGGATCTGCAAAAGTTTTAGAAAAAAATGGCTTTGTTAAAGAAGCACATTTAAAAGAAAATGAATTTTTTGAAGGACAATTTTTGGATACCGTTATTTATTCTATTTTAAACAAATAGTCTTTAATGACGTCTTATTTTATAATGTTAAAATACGTTTAAACTGACAATATTTACTTTAAACATAAAAGGCAATCAAACATTAATAGCTATATTTGCCGCTGTTTTTAGTCAATTTTTGACCAAAAAAAGTAGAATCCACTCTTTATGAAAAAATTATTTATTGCCACATTTCTGTTCTTTTCCTTTTTATCACAAAGTCAAACTTACATAAAAGCAAATGCTTTTACTACTTTATTGACAGTTCCAAATGTTGGTATTGAAACCAGTATAGGAGAAAAATCAACTTTACAATTTGATGTTTTAGCATCTTTTTGGAAATCAGTAAATGGCAATCCTAGAGAATTTTATACCTTCACACCAGAATACAGATATCATTTTAAAGAGAAATACAATGGTTTTTATGCAGGTGCGCATATTGGTGCTAGTATTTTTAATTTTCAAAAATGGAATTATATAAACACTGACAACTATGAAAAAGGTTTTGGATATTTCATAGGTTCAACTATTGGATATCAAGTAAAAATCAATGATAAATTTATGATTGATTGTTATCTAGGTGGCGGTTGGCATCAAGGTTTTTACAAAGGCTACTTAATAAGCACAGGTGAACGTTATGATGGGGCTAAAGATTACAACAAAAGTGGTGAATGGTTGCCTTATAGAGGTGGAATTATGGTTTCTTATAAGCTCAACTAGATTTATTTGGGGAATTTAACTACTGATTTTATATACAAATCTTCCACTTGTTTTCTTGCCCAATCCGTTTTTCTCAAAAAAGTCAAACTGGATTTTATACTTGGATTATCTGTAAAACATTTAATTTTTATTAATTCTCCAAGAGTATCGAACCCATAATAATCAACTAATTGTTCTACGATTTTTTGAAGCGTAATTCCGTGAAGCGGGTCTTTCGATTTTGAGTTTTCCATTTTGCAAATATATAAAATCGGTAAATACTAATTTTTAAATTTATTTATATGAAAAAGTATCTATTAATAATCGCTCTATTTGTTTTACAGATTAGTTTTGGACAACAAAGCACAACTACTTATTACTTCATACGCCACGCTGAAAAAGTTGATAATTCTCAAAATCCTGATTTATCAGAAATTGGTCTTCAAAGAGCTAATCTTTGGAGTAAAATATTCTCAGAAGTTGGTTTTGATGAAATCTACTCAACGGATTATAAAAGAACAACACAAACCGCAAGTCCTACTGCTACAGCTAAGAATATCCAAATTAAACTGTACAATCCTAAAACTACAGCCATAGATTCATTCAAAAAAGAAACGCTCGGCAAAAAAGTTTTGATTGTAGGTCATAGTAACACCACACCTAATTTTGTTAATCAAATTATTAATCAAAAGATATATGCAGATATAGAAGATACACGTTTTGGTAATCTTTATATAGTAACAGTAAATGGTGATACAATTACTCACCAACTTCTGAAATTGCCATAAGTTATTGCTAAACCTTTAATTTTTGCTACATTTGCACTATGCTAAAAACAATAAACATATTAAACAAAAGAGCTCGATTTGACTATGAAATAATCGAAACTTTCACTGCTGGAATTGTTTTAGCCGGAACCGAAATCAAATCCATTCGATTAGGAAAAGCAAATATTACAGAGAGTTTTTGTGAATTTAGCAATAATGAACTTTTTGCGATAAATACTTACATTGAAGAGTATACTTTTGGTAATCAGTTTAACCACAAAGCCAGAAGCGAACGTAAATTACTTTTAAATAAAAGAGAGCTAAAAAGCTTAGCAAGAAGCGTTCAAGCGAAAGGATTAACAATAATTCCTTTGAAATTGTTTACCAATGAAAAAGGAATGGCTAAACTACAAATCGGTCTTTGTAAAGGGAAAAAAACCTATGACAAGCGTGAATCTCTTAAAGAACAAGATACCAAACGCGATCTGGATAGAATCAAAAAATCATTTTAAATTAAAAAAATATTAAAATAAAATATTTTTTCTTTTAAAAATGACTAAATTTGTCAAGACAATAAAAAACATTTTTAAGAAATGAAAACACTACTCAAAAACGCAAGAGAACAAAAAGGACTCAAAACCAGAGAAGTGGCTCAACTTTTAGGAATTGACCAAGCCTTAATAAGTAAATTTGAAAGCGGGACCAGAAAACCTACCAGAGAACAAGTTGTAAAACTAGCATCATTGCTGGAGATAGATTTAGAAACAATAATGGTCGTTTGGCTTAAAGAAAAAATTCTTTATGAAATTGGCGAAGACGAATTTGCATTAAAAGCATTATTGGTTGCAGAAGAAGAAATTAGATATCTAAGTAAACCTTCCAAGAAAAAACTATCCACTACACTTCAGAAAATTTTAGATGAAATAGATACTCTGAAGATAAAACTAGATGGATTTCGTCAATTTGACAGCTATCGTATTGCACAAGCTTTAGAGCTAGAATATACTTTTGAAAGTAACCGTATCGAAGGAAATACCATGACTTTGCGTGAAACAGATTTGGTTATCAATGAAGGTTTAACTATTTCTGGGAAAAGTATGCGGGAACACCTTGAAGTAATAAATCATCAAGAAGCGATTGCCTACATCAAAGATTTAATGCAAAGAAATAGTTCCATAAATGAACGTGAAATATTATCCATTCATAATCTTATTTTGAGAGGGATTCATCCTGAAGATGCAGGTCGGTATAGAAAAGTGCAGGTGATGATTCAAGGAAGCAGCCATATGCCACCGCAACCGTTTCTGGTTGCCAAAGAAATGGAAGATTTTTTTATTTGGTATGAAAGCAATAAATCTATCCTTCATCCTATTGTATTGGCTGCTGAAATACACGAACGATTAGTCACGATCCATCCATTTATTGATGGAAATGGCAGAACTTCGCGTTTGGTTATGAACTTGGTTTTATTACAGCATGGCTACATTATTGCTAATATAAAAGGTGATTATGATAGTAGAATGCAATATTACCAAGCATTGGAAACAGCTCAAACTAAAAATAATAAAGAAGATTTTTTATTGTTCATTGCGCAAATGGAAAAAGAAAGCTTAGAACGCTATTTGAATATTATTGGTCAATAAAAAACCCGTCTCGTTATTTAAGCGAGACAGGTTTCTATTTTAATTTTTATCTTCTAATAAAGGAACGAATCGAAATTCACCAAACTCATGTTTTTCAAATTGTGTTTCATTTTTTCTGATTAGCAAAGTCATAATTTGCACCTCTTCCCCTAATGGAATAACGAGCCTTCCTCCTATTTTTAACTGTGCCATCAAAGGCTGGGGAATAAACGGAGCACCGGCAGTAACAATAATACTATCAAAAGGTGCATAACCTGGTAATCCTTTATAACCATCTCCAAAAGAGAGATGTTTAGGACGGATACTCAATTTTGGAAATAATACAGAAGTTTGCTTGAACAATTCTTTCTGTCTTTCAACACTAAAAACCTTGGCTCCTAACATGCATAAAACTGCTGTTTGATATCCTGAACCTGTTCCTATTTCTAAAATTTTATGTTCTTTTTTAACTTCTAATAATTGGGATTGAAAAGCTACAGTGTAGGGTTGTGATATCGTTTGACCAGCTCCAATGGGAAATGCTTTATCTTGATAAGCATAATCTTCAAAACTGGAATTTAAAAATAAATGTCTTGGAATCTTTTTTATCGCATCCAAAACACTTTTATCAGTAATCCCTTTTTGCTCTAAAACGCTTACTAATTGATTCCGAAGTCCTTGATGCTTGGCTGTGTCTTTCAAAATTTACTATTTTATTTTGGTAAAAATAGAAAAGAATTTCTGAATTCAAATGTTGGATTTTAAATTTTAAATTAACTGAATAATTGTCCCACATCAATAATAGATTAATCATTTTATTGCTATTTTTGTAAAAATTACATCGTTATGCTGAAAATTGGAGTATTAGGTGCTGGTCATCTAGGAAAAATACATTTGCGTTTATTACAACAATCTGATAAATATGAATTAGTTGGTTTTTATGACCCAAATCAAGAGAATGCCGAGAAGGTTTCTAAAGAATTTGGATATAAACATTTTAGCACAATTGCAACTCTTATTCATGCAGTTGATGTAATTGACATTGTAACACCAACTCTTTCTCACTACAAATGTGCTAAAGTAGCCATCAAATCCGGCAAGCATGTTTTTATTGAAAAACCCATTTCAAATACGGTTGAAGAAGCCGAAGAAATTATCGCTTTGGCAAAAGAGTACAATGTAAAAGGTCAAGTTGGACATGTGGAGCGTTTCAATCCAGCGTTCATTGCTACCAAAAACATGATTGAAAACCCTATGTTTATTGAAACCCATCGTCTTGCTGAATTCAATCCTCGTGGAACCGATGTTCCTGTAGTATTGGATTTGATGATTCATGATATTGATGCTATTTTGAGCGTTGTAAAATCAAAAGTAAAAAACATCAATGCCAGTGGCGTTTCTGTTATCAGTGATACACCGGATATTGCCAATGCAAGAATAGAATTCGAAAACGGTTGTGTTGCCAATTTAACGGCGAGCCGAATTTCGATGAAAAATATGCGTAAATCTCGTTTTTTCCAGAAAGACGCTTACATTTCAGTGGATTTCTTGGAAAAGAAATGTGAAGTGGTAAAAATGAAAGATGCACCTGAAGTTCCCGGCGATTTCGATATGATTTTACAAAATGCCGAAGGTGTAAAAAAACAAATCTATTTCTCTAATCCAGAGGTAGAACAAAACAACGCAATTCTTGATGAATTAGAATCATTTGCAGATGCTATAATCAATGATACAGAACCTGTTGTAACATTGGAACAGGCTACAGAGGCGCTAAGAGTGGCGTATCAAATTATAAATTGTTTTAAAAAGTAAATAAAATTTGTTTAAAGTTTAAGGTTTAAAGTTGCTCGAGAGAACTTTAAACTTTAAACTTTTAAACTTTAAAATAAAAAATATGAAAACAATAGCCGTAATCGGAGCAGGAACAATGGGGAATGGAATTGCCCACACCTTTGCACAAAGTGGTTTTACCGTAAAATTAATAGATGTTTCAGAGAAATCTTTGGATAAAGGAATGGCAACTATCGCTGCAAATTTAGACCGAATGATTGCAAAAGGGAGCATTACCCAAGAAGATAAAGCAAAAACGATTACTAATATTATAACGTATACGGATATCAAAGATGGTGTTGTAGGTGTAGATTTAGTGGTTGAAGCTGCAACTGAAAATGTTGAATTGAAATTAAATATCTTCAAACAATTAAACGAGGCTTGTTCTCATAATACGATTTTAGCAACCAATACTTCTTCGATTTCAATTACTCAAATTGGAGCAGTTGTGGCGCATCCGGAACGCGTTATCGGTATGCATTTTATGAATCCGGTGCCAATTATGAAATTGGTGGAAATCATCCGCGGTTATAATACTTCTGACGAAGTAACAAAAATCATCATGAATCTTTCTGAGAAATTAGGAAAAACTCCTGTTGAAGTAAACGATTATCCTGGTTTTGTTGCCAATAGAATTTTGATGCCAATGATTAACGAAGCTATCGAAACATTATACAATAAAGTGGCCGGTGTTTATGAAATTGACACAGTTATGAAACTTGGAATGGGTCACCCAATGGGACCTTTGCAATTAGCAGATTTTATTGGTCTTGACGTATGTTTAGCCATTTTAAATGTAATGTACGACGGTTTCAAAAATCCAAAATATGCTCCTTGCCCATTATTGGTAAATATGGTTCGTGCAGGAAAAATGGGTGTAAAATCCGGTGAAGGTTTCTACGATTATTCTGAAAGCAAAAAAGCAGAGAAAATTTCTAAACAATTTATATAGTCTCTATGTTTAAAAGTCGAGAGTCTGAAGTTAATTACTTTAAACTCTCGACTTTTGGCTTTTGACTTTTGACATAATTATGGCTAAAATAGTTCCTTTCAAAGCAGTTCGTCCTACTCGTGATAAGGTTTGCCTTGTTACTTGCCGTTCTTATGAAGAATATGTAAATGCTGAATTAGCGGCGCAATTGGATTTCAATCCGTTATCTTTTTTGCATATTCTAAAACCCGCTTATACCAATCAGGAAAGCGTTTCTTTTGAAAAAAGATACCGACAAGTACATCAAAAATACGAGGATTTCAAAAATGAAATCATTTTAGTAAAAGATAAAAAACCTGCTATTTATATTCATAAGATTGTTACCAAAACACATTCATTCACAGGGATTATTGCGGGGACAAGTGTAGCAGATTATTGTAATAATATCATCAAAAAACATGAAGATATTATTGCTTTCAGAGTTCGATTACTCAAAGACTACATGAAATATTCAGAGTTTAATACGGAACCGGTTTTAATGACCTATCCTGATAATAAAACAATTGAAAACTGGATTTTTAATTGTACCCAAAAATTAGCTGATTTTGAATTTTCAACCACAAAAAAAGAGATTCATTATTTGTGGAAAATTGAAGATGCATTAGAAATTAATTGGTTGCAAAATATATTTGAAAAAACAAATAATCTTTACATTGCTGACGGTCATCATCGTACTGAAGCACTGAAATTATTATCAGAGGAAAATGATGACCCAGAAAACACTGCTAAAAATCACATTCTGAGCTATTTGATTTCCGAAAATAATGTCAAAATATATGAATTCAATCGTTTAGTAAAAGATTTAAACGGTTTTTCAAAAGAAGATTTCTTAAAGGAGTTAGAAAAGAATTTTATACTTGAAAATAAATTTCAGCAACCTTTTCAGCCTTGTCAAAAACATCAATTCGGAATGTATCTGGACAATGAATTTTATAGCTTAATTTTACGAAAAGAAAATGAAGTTTTCCAGACAGCTTTGGATAGTCTAGACACACAAATTTTATACAAAAAAGTATTGTTGCCTATTCTAGCCATCGAGGATTTACGCAATGATGAGCGAATAGAATACCTTTCAGGAAAACAATCTGTATTGGAAGTAAAGAACAAAATTGATCAAGGAGAATTTGAAATCGGTTTTATACTATTCCCCTCAAACATTGGAGAAATAAAAGCCTTGGCCGATGCCAATCTAATAATGCCTCCAAAAAGTACATATATTGAGCCAAAATTTAGAAGCGGATTAGTCGTTTATGAACTTTAGGTTTTAGTAACGCTTTAAAATCAAAATATTAAAATGTCAATAAAAAATAATTTACTCCAAATAAAATCCACTTTACCGGAACATGTAACCTTGGTTGCGGTTTCAAAAACTAAACCAGTTTCGGATTTAATGGAAGCCTATGAAGCCGGTCAACGCATTTTTGGAGAAAACAAAATCCAGGAAATGTCCGAAAAATGGGAACAAATGCCCAAAGACATTCAATGGCACATGATAGGTCACGTTCAAACAAATAAAGTCAAATTTATGGCACAATTTGTGAGCTTGATTCATGGCGTCGATAGTTTGAAATTACTACAGGAAATCAACAAACAAGCACTAAAACACAACAGAATTATTGATTGTTTATTACAAATGCATATTGCCGAAGAAGAAACTAAATTTGGTCTTGACGAGCAAGAACTGGCTTCACTCCTATCCTCAAGTGAATTCGAGGAAATGAAAAATATTCGAATTGTTGGACTAATGGGAATGGCAACTTTTACAGACAATAAAGATCAAATCAAGAAAGAATTCTCTCATTTGAAATCGATTTTTGATCAACTCACAATTCATAATTCACAATTTACCATTCTTTCTATGGGAATGTCCGGCGATTATCAACTTGCAATTGAATGCGGAAGCACCATGGTTCGAATTGGAAGTAGTATCTTTGGAGGAAGATAATTTGATTTTTGATTTCAGATTAACGATTTTTAATTTCAGATGTTTCGTAACTTGAGACATTAAACATTAAACAAAAAATTTGTACGCAATACTAGACATAGAAACCACTGGAGGACAATTCAACGAAGAAGGTATCACTGAAATCGCTATCTATAAATTTGATGGTCATGAGGTGGTGGATCAATTTATCAGTTTGGTAAATCCTGAAATTCCAATTCAGCCATTTGTAGTGAAACTTACTGGTATTAATAACGCCATGCTGCAATCGGCACCCAAGTTTTTTGAAGTTGCGAAACGCATCATTGAAATGACAAACGACTGTGTTATTGTAGCCCATAATGCCTCTTTTGATTACAGAATACTACGAACTGAATTCAGACGATTAGGGTATGATTTTGAAGCCAGAACACTTTGTACGGTTGAATTATCAAAAAAACTATTGCCTGAGCAACCTTCCCATAGTTTAGGGAAATTGGTCCGTGCTCTTGGAATCCCAATGGCAGATAGGCACAGAGCCAGTGGTGATGCTTTGGCTACAGTGAAATTATTTAAAATTCTTTTAGAAAAAGATTTAGAAAAAGAAATTGTAAAAGATTTTATAAAGCTTGAAATCGAAAAAGGAATCGCTCCAAAATTACTGGATATTGTTTCTAGTTTACCCGCTAAAACAGGCATCTATTACATTCACAATGAAAAAGGAAATCTGATCTATATTGGCAAAAGCCGAAACATAAAAAAACGTGTCAATCAGCATTTTACGGGAACTTCCACAAAATGCAAGAAAATACAAGCCCAAGTTTTCACGGTAACCTATGATGAAACCGGAAGTGAATTGATTGCTTTATTGAAAGAAAGTGAAGAAATAAAAATCAACAAACCCATACATAACAGAGCGCAGCGAAAAAGTATTTTCCAATTGGCTTTATACGCAGAAAAAGATAAAAATGGATATCTCAACCTAAAACTTCAAAAAGCGGATGGTAGAAAGAAAGAAATCACCTCATTTACTTCTTTACAAGAAGGCAAAAATGCGTTGTTCAGAATAACTTCTCATTATAATTTGTGCCAAAAACTTACCGGTTTATATGTTTCTAAAACAAACTGCTTTCAGTACAGCATAAAAGAATGTGACGGGGCTTGCATTGGCGAGGTTTCTGCCGAAGAATATAACGCAAGAGTTCAGGGATTTATAGATAAAAACAGTTTCGAAAATCAAAATATGGTATTGGTTGACCGAGGAAGAACTATCAATGAACGCAGTGCTGTTTTGATTGAAAACGGAATCTATAAAGGCTATGCTTTCTATGACTTAAATTATCAAATCAACAACATCGAAATTCTTAAAAACATCATCATCCCGATGCAAAACAATAGGGATGTACGCAATATTATTCAAGGTCATGTTCGAAAAAGCAAAACGTTGAAAATCGTAAAATTCTAATCGCATGCTAATAATTACAACATAATTATGCAAAGATTAAAGTCAAAATTTGACACTTTTAGACATAGAACTAATGTCGTAATTTACGGTACTAATACCGCTTCAGGAAGATTATTTGACCTTATTCTTTTAGGCGTTATTCTATTGAGTGTCATCATAGTTATGCTCGAAACGGTCAAAGGTTTTGATACAAAATACCATTATGAACTCATAGTATTAGAATGGATTATAACCATTTTCTTCACCTTAGAATACCTTCTTAGAATTATATCGATCAAAAAGCCATTGAAATACATTTTCAGTTTCTATGGTATAATTGATTTGATAGCAACATTACCCATGTATTTCTCTTTGTTTATTGTTGGAACCAGCGTTTTAACCGTTGTCAGAGCTTTACGATTGTTGCGATTATTTAAGATTTTAAAACATCCAAAATTCTCAAGTCAATCCACTCATCTAAAAGAAGCCTTGATTGCCAGCCGAGGAAAAATACTTATTTTCATTTATTTCATGTTAATCAGCAGCATCCTCATAGGTTCTATAATGTATATTGTCGAAGGAAAAGAGGGCGGTTTCACCAGTATTCCCATCAGTATTTATTGGACCATCGTGACACTCACAACAGTAGGATATGGAGATATTTCGCCCATAACCCCGCTAGGTCAGGCCATTGCTTCGATAGTAATGATAATGGGTTACGGAATCATTGCCGTTCCTACAGGAATTGTTTCTGCTGAATTTGCAAACAATAATCGCAAAAAACCAACAGAAGAAAGAATTGATCCGTGTGCTAATTGTGGTACCGAGGGACATGAACATAATGCAAAATACTGCTATCATTGCGGTAAGGATTTAAAATAATATTAATTTGAAGCAATTCCAGCTGTACACTTTAACTCCTCGTTATTCCAGTTGTTTTTCTAAGGCATAAAAGGAGCTTATCCCGAGACTTCGGGAGTCGCTCTTTTACACCAAGAAAAACTAACTTTCATAACTCCGGGGTTTTCGTTTCCATCTGGGCTAAAAAACATGAAATACTTAATCACCATTATCGGACCCACAGCCATAGGCAAAACTTCCCTGAGTATTGTATTAGCTAATTATTTTAAATGTGATATTATTTCCTGTGACAGCCGGCAGTTTTTCAAGGAAATGACCATTGGAACAGCTGTACCAAACAAAGCCGAATTAGCAGCGGCTACCCATCATTTTATACAAAACAAATCCGTATTCGAAAATTATACTGTTGGTGATTTCGAGAAAGAGGCTATTGCTAAACTTGACGAATTATTTTTGACCAATGATTACGCCATTTTAGTTGGTGGTTCCGGATTGTATGTTGATGCAATTTTAAAAGGTTTTGATGAATTTCCAGAAATAGACACTTCAGTCCGAACTGAAATAAATACGAATTATGAAAAACTGGGAATTGGATATTTGCAACAAAAACTCGAAGTTTTAGATCCAGATTATTATAAAAGCTTGACTATCGAAAATCCACAAACCTTGCAAAATCCTCAACGAATGATGCGTTTCGTAGAAGTGTGTATTGGTGCCGGGAAACCGTATTCTTCTTTTTTAAACCTGAAAAAAAACAGTCGAAACTTCACTCCTATTTTAATTGGTCTGGAAGCCGACAGAAAAATCATTTACAACCGAATCAATCAACGCGTTGATATTATGATGAATGAAGGACTTCAGGCTGAAGCAAAAAAATTATTCCCAAATAAAGATTTGAATGCACTGCAAACCGTTGGTTACAGAGAATTATTCAGCTATTTTGACAGAGAAATTTCATTGGAATTTGCCATCGAAGAAATAAAGAAAAACACGCGACGATTTTCAAAACGTCAATTGACTTGGTTCAAAAGAAATGAAAATACGAAATGGTTTGATTTTGAAACTCCGTATGAAACTATTGTGGATTACATCAATTCAAAAAAATAAAACAATACATCTTATATCTAAGAATACAAATTCATAATTCATAATTATTTATATGCCTATCTCTCCAAATTTCACTTCAGTTTTAAGCAAAGATTGGGAAATCAATTTTACACAATGCGCACCAAATGGATTTTTAAAATACACTGATTTGTGTAATATCTTGCAGTTAACTGCTGCTGCACATTCAGAAACTGGTGGCATTAGTTTTACTGATATGCAGGAGTTCGACCAAGCATGGGTTTTGAGCAGAATGCGTGTTGAAGTCACTAAATTACCAAAATGGGGAGATACTGTAACCGTAAAAACATGGATCAATTCCTTAGAAAACTCACGTTCAGTACGAGCACTTGAAATGCACGTAAATGGAGAAAAAATTGTGGGTTCTGAGACTTTCTGGGCTGTATTTAACACTAAAAAACGTCGTCCGGAAGGATTGGCTTTGCCGTTTGAACATTTTGAATTATATCCCGAAAAAAGAGCTACGCTAGAGGGTTTTTCTAAAATCAATTTCAATCATGAGAAAGAAATAGTTTTCGAAAAAAGTGTGTTTTTATCTGATTTAGACATTGTGAATCATGTCAATAATGTCAAATATCTGGAATGGTGCTTGGATTTGGTAGATGAACAATTAATCCTGAAACAAAAAATTGAAAGTTTTGAAATGAATTTCTTAAAGGAATTATCACTAAAAGATAAAGTGATTATTCATGAAAGTATTTCTGAGAGCGAAACAGTTTTTAGCATTACAAAAGATGATAAGACGAGTTTTGCTTTACAATTGAACTGGAAATAGAACACCTACTTTTGCTACAAAAAAAAGCCTCAATTTCTTGAGGCTTATCTATTTATTCTGCTACTTTATTCTTAACCACTAATCTGAATCCTTCTCCGTGGATATTTAAAATTTCTACATCCTCATCAAGTTTCAAATATTTTCTCAACTTAGCGATGTACACATCCATACTTCTTGAAGTAAAATAGTTATCATCTCTCCAAATTTTTGTCAAGGCCAATTCTCTTGGCATCAAGTCATTTTCGTGAAGAATCAACATTTTCAATAATTCATTCTCTTTCGGAGATAACTTTATTGGTTCATCATTATTAAAAGTTAAAAAACGAAGTTTTGAATTCAAATGAAATTTACCAATATTAAATTCAAATTGTACTTGTTCTGCTTTAGTATCCGATGATTTTCTTTGGATTATTGCCTTGATTTTCATCAACAATACTTCAGAATCAAAAGGTTTATTCAAGTAATCGTCAGCACCTGCTTTATACCCTTTCAACACATCTTCTTTCATAGATTTTGCTGTCAAGAATATAATTGGCACTTCATTATTTTTTTCTCTGATTTCTTTTGCCAAAGTATAACCATCTTTGTAAGGCATCATTACATCCAGAATACATAAATCATAAGTATCCTTTTTGAATTTTTCGAATCCTTCCATTCCGTTTTTGGCTAAAGTAACATCAAAATCATTTAGCATTAAATAATCTTTTAAAACTGCACCAAAATTAAGGTCATCTTCGACTAGAAGTATTTTTTTATTTACATTTTCCATATTCTAATTTATTAATGGTAATTTTATTATGAAGGTACTCCCTTTTCCCTTTTCACTTTCAACATATACTTGACCGTTATGGTCGTCAACAATTCTTTTTACGTAAGCTAATCCTAAACCGTGCCCTTTAACATTATGAATGTCTCCGGTATGTTCTCTATAGAATTTTTCGAAAATTCTTTTTTGAGCTATTTTACTCATTCCCAAACCACTATCTTTCACTTTAATAATGACCATATCTTTGATATTTTCAGTGAAAATTTCAATTTCAGGAACATTAGGCGAGTATTTTATCGCGTTTTCTAAAATATTCACAATGACATTGGTAAAATGAACATCATTGATTAAAACTGTGGTTCTAATGGCTTTAAAATGGCACGTAATTGTTCCTTGCCTGTCTTCTAAAATCAAATTCACATGATCTATTGCATCTTCAATAATTTCATGAATATTATTTGATTCCTTAGTAATATCTAATTCTTTCTTTTCTAATTTAGAAATTCGAAGCACATTTTCTACTTGTGCATGCATGCGTTTATTTTCATCCTTAATCATTTGAAGGTATCGCAAAACCTTCTCTTTGTCATCTATTATTTTTGGATTTCTAATCGCATCCAAAGCTAAATTGATAGTTGCAATTGGCGTTTTAAATTCATGTGTCATATTATTAATGAAATCATTTTTGATTTCAGAAATTTGACGTTGACGAATTAATTGATTCAATGCACTTGTATAGGCAATTAAAATAATCAGCGTAAAAACAATAGAAAGAACAGTTATACTAACGAGTTCTGACAATAAAAATTTCTTTTTGAGCGGAAATGTAACCAGCAATTGGTATTTACTATTTCCTTCATTATCAGTAAAAATAGGAATTGAATACGTTGCTTCTTTATCATATTTAAAGGCATTTGATTTAATTTTGGTCGCTAAATTATTGCTGTAAATACCAAACTCAAATCTTGTTTCAATACCATATTCTCCTAATTCTTTTTTAATCAGTTTCTGTAAAACATCACTGGTAACGCGTTCTTCGAGCGGCATTGCAGACAAAACATCCTTCGCGGAAATTTCAAAAAGAGCGTCATCCAAAATATCAAGATTACCTGATTTTTCAATTCTAACATCAGGAATCAAACTTTGACTCACTCCTGATTTATCCATCGAATTATTATTATAAACTTCAGTTACCCTTTTGGAACTAAAGCTTTTAAATTTTTCACTATCAAATTTTTTATCAAAGAACGTTGGTGAAATATTATAATCTTCAGAAATTATACTGTTAGAATATATAATTGTTTTATTTGTTCTTGGATTTTTTTGAACATAATAAAACTCTAATATATCATCCTTTTCAGGCACTTTTCCGGTACTGTCTTTATAATGATTTATTTTATCATAAAAACTATATGTTTCTTGCTTTTGAATCTTATCTGCCACATTACCAATTACTTGCTTAACATGGAATTTAAACTGCTCATCATTGTTTTTGAATGAAGTATTAAACCAATACACTTGAACAAGAATTATCCCTATTAAGGACAGGCTCATCAATAAAACAAGTAATCTAAAAAAAAGTTTATTCATCGAAACAAATTTAGTATTTTAACAATATATTAAATAATAGATTAACCAAACATTAACACCTATACCACATTTTGTTTAATCTTTAAAATTTTAAGAATTTTAACAACTTCTAATTTTGTAGTTTCCATAGAAGTATTTTCTATGATGAAATCGCTTTTTGAGATACGTTGTTCATCAGTCCATTGTGCATTTATTCTTTTCAAAACAAGTTCGCGTGTCGTTTTATCACGTTCAACAACTCTCTTGATCCTTGATTCTATTGGTGCTGTGACAGTTATAATCAAATCACAGTTTTTATAACTTCCACTTTCAAATAAAATTGCAGCTTCGTAAATAACATAAGGAGCTGTAGTATGTTGTAAAAGCCATTGCTCAAAATGTTTTTTTACAGCAGGATGAACAATATTGTTAAGTTTTTCTAATTTTTCGGGGTTATTAAAAACAATTTTGGCTAATTCTTCTCTGTTCAACTTCTCATTTTCAAAGACTTCATCCCCAAATACGTTTTTAATAGCGCTAATAATCTCTACAGATTGCATGATTTTTCTGGCTTCGTCATCAGCAATGTACACTGGAATGCCAAATGATTTAAAATAATTTGCAATGGTGGTTTTCCCACTTCCGATACCGCCAGTTAAACCAATTATTTTTGTCATATTAAACTTTGAAAAATAATTCAGGGAAAGCTTCTTGAGGCTTTTGCTTCAAAATGATAATTTTAAAAAAGGATACAATAAAACCAGTTCCGTAACCGTAAAATTGTTTCCAAACAGCTATCAATGATAAATACCCTATTTTTAAGCTTTTATTTTGATAAGAAGACACCAAAAACAGTACCAAAAAGTAAGCAAAATACAATTGAAGCAGTAAATCAAAATTAAAAATCAACATCAATAAAAAGGAAATAAAAAATCCAATTATAAATACCGAAGGAAAGAAAAAAGTAAGCTTATTGTATTTAGGATACCAACTATTTAGAATTGGTCGTGCTTTTCCAAATTTATTTACCTGAATAGAAAACTTATCCCAATCAATTCTTCTCTTGTGATATACAAATGCATTAGGAAACAGTTTAGTCTCAAAACCTAAATTCCACAGTCTAATTGACAAATCTGGATCTTCACCGGGATGAATATTTCCAAAACCTTTTGATGCTTCAAAAGCTTTACGAGACAATCCCATATTAAAACTTCTTGGCTGAAACTTATCTATTTTTTCAGAACCACCTCTGATTCCTCCCGTGGTCAAAAAAGAAGTCATCGCAAAATTAATTGCTTTTTGTATATCCGAAAAACTGTCTAAAGCCTTATCTGGCCCACCAAAACAATCTACATAATTCTGTTTTAAAGCTTTATCAACCTCTGATAAATATTCTTTTGGAATAATACAATCCGAATCGAAAATGATAAAATAATCACCTCTGGCTTTTTTCATTCCGTAATTTCTGGAATCCCCAGGCCCAGAATTTTCTTTGTAGTAGTATGAAATATCCAATCTGTCACCATATTTTTGAGCTACATCTTTGCAAACTATGGAAGAGCCATCTTCAATAAGAACAATTTCAAAAATTTCGTTAAACGTTGAATGAGACAAGCTCTCTAAAAGTTCATCAACTTCATCCGGGCGATTGTAAACTGGTATAATTAGGGAAAATAACATAAATTATGACTGTGGTATTAAAGATCTTTTTTAGGCTCAAAAAATTTTAACAAATATAATCTTTATCCATAAAAAAACCATCAACTATTAATTGATGGTTTTATAAATATTTAATTTAGTAATTGGGATTAAGCAATACTTTCGATGTTTACCAGTTCGTTAGCATCTGCTTTATAATCTACTCCTGCTACGTCAAAGCCAAATAGATTGTAAAAATCTTTTCTGTAACCTTCTAAATCCCCTATTTCAGATAAATTTTCAGTTACAGCTTCAATCCATAATTTAGCTACTTTCTCTTGAACATCAGGACGCATTTCTAAATCGTCAATACGGATTCTTCCTTTTTCATCAACTGGAACTTCATTTCCAGTATATAATCTTTCTTGGTACAAACGTTGAATTTGTTCGATGCACCCTTCGTGAATTCCTTCTTCTTTCATTATTTTATACAACAAAGAAATATACAATGGAATAACCGGAATGGCCGAACTTGCTTGTGTAACCAATGCTTTATTTACCGAAACGAATGCTTTACCATCAATAGCAGCTAAACTGTCAGTGATAGCAAATGCTGTCGCTTCAAGATGATCTTTAGCACGACCAATTGTACCTTTTCTATAAACGGCTTCAGTCAATGATGGCCCAATATAAGAATAAGCAACAGTTGTAGCCCCTGGAGCCAGTAGATTTTGAGCTTTTAAAGCATCAATCCACATCGCCCAATCTTCACCACCCATTACGGCAATAGTATTTTCAATATCGTCACCACTACAAGGCTCAATTGAAATTTCTGAAACTTTACCAGAATGGAAATCAACTGTTTTATTGGTAAAAGTTCCTCCGATAGGTTTCAATACTGAGCGATGCAAAACTCCAGTAACCGGATGCATACGAACAGGAGAAGCCAAACTGTAGATTACTAAGTCTACTTGCCCTAAATCAGCTTTTATAAGATCTAATGTTTGTTGCTTTACTTCATTTGAAAACGCATCTCCATTGATACTTTTTGCATATAAACCCGCTTTATGCGCTTCAGTTTCAAAAGCTGCAGAATTATACCAACCTGGAGAAGCTGTTTTACCTTCTGTTGGAGGTTTTTCAAAAAATACACCAATAGTTCCTGCATCAGAACCAAAAGCACTTGTAATTCTTGAAGCCAAACCAAATCCGGTTGAAGCTCCAATTACCAAAACTTTTTTAGCCCCGTTTATAGGTCCTTTTGATTTAATATATTCTATTTGATTTTTAACATTTTGTTCGCATCCTTTTGGGTGAGATGTCGTACAAATAAATCCTCTCATTCTAGGTTCTATAATCATATTCTTGGTTATTCGTTTTTTATTTATTCGTGTAATCGTTTTATCGCTGCTGCAAAAGACTTGCTTTTAAAGGAAACAAATATAAAGTAAAAAATTAGTTCAGCAAGGCTTTAGCATGATTTAAGGCCGAATCAGAAACAACAGTTCCAGATAACATTTGAGCAATTTCAACCAGTCTTTCCTCTCCATTTAACAACTTCAATTCAGACAGTGTGTCTTCGCCAACAGTTGATTTAAACACTTTGAAATGTGCATTTCCTTTTGCTGCAATTTGAGGTAAATGGGTAATGGCAAAAATTTGCATTTCCTGACTCATCTCTTTCATGATTTCCCCCATCCTAATGGCGATTTCTCCGGAAACACCAGTATCAATTTCATCAAAAATTAAGGTTGGTAATTTTGAATATTGTGCCAATATCGCCTTAACAGCAAGCATAATCCTTGACATTTCTCCACCGGAAGCCACTTTTTTCAATAAACCAAAATCAGTTCCTTTATTAGCCGAGAATAAAAACTGAAGCTCATCTTTTCCATTTTGAAAATAAGTTTCAGTAGTAGTAATGTCAATATTAAAGCGAACATTTGGCATTCCCAAAGTTTCTAAAATGGTAATCAACTTTCGAGATAAAACTGGAATCGAATCTAATCTATTCGTATGAATTGTAGTCGAAAAAGCATCTAATTCAACTGTTTTTTGTTCGATAGAAATCGTCAGTGCCGCAATTTCTTCTTCCATATTGCCTAAAGCTAAAACTGAATTTTCCAGATTAGCTTGAATTTCCAGTAATTCCTCCACAGAGGAAACCTGATGTTTCTTTTGCAAATTAAAAATCACTTGCAATTTTTGACTGATTAAATCCAATTGCTCCGGATCATTAATCAGTTTCTCTGAACAGCGATTCATTTCATCTGAAATATCATCAAACTCAATTGTTAAGCTTGAAATTCTCTCTAACAAAGAATGATATTCCGTCGAAAAAGACGCGATTTTTTGCAATGAAGCCTTAATTTCATTCAAATTATGCATGACACCTATTTGCTCTTCATTGGCAATAGCCAAAGATTTATCAATAGATTCTTTTATAATCTCAACGTTATTCAACTTCTCAAAATCAGCCTCAAGAGATTCTTGCTCGCCAGCTTTTAATTGAGCAGCAACTAATTCATCTAATAAAAAAGTATTGTATTCTTGCTCTTTCTTAGATTCGCTTTGTCTTTTCAACAGCGAATTTAATTTGGATTTATCCGATTTATAACTTTTTAAAAGAGATTGATATTCCTGAATTGTTTCTTTATTATTGGCAATTGCATCAATAATTTCGAACTGTACAGTTTCATCCGAAAGTTCTTGAGTTTGCTGTTGCGAATGAATATCTATCAAGAATAAGCTCAATTCCTGCAATTCCTGAAGATTCACAGGACTGTCATTTATAAAAGCCCTAGATTTTCCCGAAGGAAGAATTTCTCGTCTAATTATGGTGTCATTTTCATAATCTAAATCATTTTCTTCAAAAAAAGGAAGCAAATTATATTTAGAAATTTCGAAATGAGCTTCAATGACACACTTTTCTTCTTTATTTTTCAAAGAAGTTAAGTCGGCTCTTTTTCCTAAAACCAAACCTATTGCGCCTAATATTATCGATTTTCCAGCTCCGGTTTCTCCTGTAATTATTGAAAATCCTTTTGAAAAATCAATAGACAATTTTTCTATTAAGGCATAGTTTTTTATCGAAAGTGACGTTATCATTTACTATATTATTTTGTGATGTAAGGCTGAATGAAACTAAAAATTGAAAATCAATTAATATTTCATCAGCATCCATTTACTTGAATTCAAAGGAGAAATTTTATTCAGATTATCGACTAAATCTGAGATTGTAATACTAGGTCCGCCAGAAAATATAGAAACTATTTCATCTGATTTAGCATCGAAAAAAACGCGGGTTAAAAATGCGTTGGGTCTCGAGGCATTTAGTTTACTCAAATCGATTAATGATCCTTTTATTTTTTCTTTAGATGCTTTTAAATCCTGGTTCATTACATCTAAACCAGTATGATAATCAAGCATAGTTTGACGTATTTGTTTGAATGCCGGGGATAAAATATCATTTATCAAAAAGTAGCGATTTTGGTTTCCATCAGCTTGACTCCATCCTTTAGAACCGCCTTGTTGAGCGACATTCGAGATGTTTTGAGCTGTTTCAAAATAAGAATTTCCCGATTCAGAAACAAAAGTATCTGCATCCATTCCTAAAATCATATAACTGTAAAAAGCCAAAACTGAAACTAAATTAGAATCGAATGTAGTTGGGTTAAAAATTAGATTTTCAAACTCAGTATATCTAAAATTAAAGTCTTTATCGTTATAATTTAATACTGGAGAGGAATAAGAAGAATTAAAAATAGGTCTTGAAGATTGCACTTGAATAGTTGCAGTAAATTGGTCTGAATTGTTTGAAGAAACTGTAATATACATCGAACAATTAATTTTTTCATTCTGCTTTACAGCTTGTCCGGTCCAATCCGTTTTATTTACAAACTCACTTATTGAAGTTTGCAATGTTTTAAAAACCTGCTGATTTGTAACACTTAATTTTTGTGAATCAACCGTTACCGTACAGTTTAATTGTTGCGCTTGTGTAAGCCCAAAAGTAAAAAGCAGAAAAAAAATAATTATTTTATTCATCTGTAGATTTGTATTGTTTCTTAACGGTTAACAATAATTCAAAAATTGCATTTGTATTACAAATCCGTTACCCTATTTCATAAAATGTACTTTCACCTTTACTAGAATATCATCAGCAACAGCTTCTTTCGATTTCAATTCCATTGGTTCAATATTGAAATACTTATCAATAAAGGTAACTTTATTCGTTGCTTTACCAAAACCAGCACCTTGATCTTGAAGCGAATTTAAAACAATCAAATCTAAGTTTTTTTTCTGAATTTTCAAGGTCGCATTTTCAATTTCATTTTCTGTTTCTAAAGCAAAACCTATCAAAAACTGATTTTTCTTTTGTTCACCCAAAGAAGCTAAAATATCCTTCGTTTTTTCGAGTTCTATTGTAAAATCATCAGCCGCTTTTTTTATTTTTTGATGCGCAACATTCTTGGGTTTATAATCTGCAACGGCCGCAGCTGCAATCGCAACATCCACATCAGCATAAAACTGATGACAAGCCACATACATTTCTTCTGCAGACACAACATTAATCACATTTATCAATGGATTTGAAACTTTACAATTTGTAGGTCCCGAAACCAAAATCACCGAAGCACCTAGATTTGCAGCGCTAATCGCTATATCAAAACCCATTTTCCCCGAAGAATGATTTCCTATAAAACGCACAGGATCTATTGCTTCGTATGTGGGACCGGCAGTAATTAATATTTTTTTTCCTTTAAGAGGCAATTTACTGTTTAAATCTGCTTCCAGAAAAGCGATAATGTTTTCAGGTTCCGCCATTCTTCCTTCACCGGATAATCCGCTTGCCAATTCACCGCTTTCCGCAGGAATTATGACATTACCAAATTGAGTCAGAGAAGAGAAATTAGCAATAGTAGAAGGATGTTTGTACATGTCTAAATCCATTGCAGGAGCAAAATATACTGGACATTTTGCAGATAAATAAGCCGCAATCAGAAGATTATCACAAGTACCATTTGTCATTTTAGACAAAGTATTTGCAGTTGCTGGAGCAATAACCATCAAATCAGCCCAAAGTGCTAATTCAACATGATTATTCCATTTTTCATTCTCGTCGTCTTGATTATAAAAACTGGAATGAACAGGATTTTTGGATAACGTTGATAACGTAAGAGGAGTTACAAAATCCTTAGAAGCAGGTGTCATTATCACTTGGACATGTGCACCTGCTTTTATGAAAAGTCGTACTAATGTGGCTGTTTTATAGGCTGCAATTCCACCAGAAACTCCAAGTAGAATTTTCTTACCGCTTAAAACTGACATAGTAACTATTATTTATTTGAATCTCTGTGGTAGATTTTTCCGTCTAACCATTCTTGAACTGCTAAAGCGTGTGGCTTAGGTAGTTTTTCGTAAAATTTTGAAACCTCAATTTGCTCTTTGTTTTCAAAAACTTCTTCAAGACTGTCATTATATGTAGCAAATTCTTCCAATTTCTCAGTCAATTCTTTTTTAATTTCAGAATTGATTTGGTTTGCTCTTTTAGCCATAATGGTTATCGCTTCATACACATTACCAGTAGGTTCTTCAATAACAGTTTTGTTGTATGTTATTGTATTTACTGGAGCATTCGTCTTCTTTAAATCCATGACTTTATTTATTAAATTGTTGTAAATCTTTGTCTATTCGAGCTAACATTTCGTTTGCTACTTGCTTGTATTTAGTATCCGCTTTAAATTTAATCAAGTTCAATTGAGCGGCTTTTGCAACATTCAATCGGTCTTCCATTTTTGATGGAATACTATTAATTGCCAATTGATAGGCTGAATCTAACTTGTAATATAAAGCATCTTCTTTGAATGGAGTTCCCGGATAATCTGCTACAAAATTGTCTAAAGCAACAATTGCTGATTTATAATCCGAAATCGTATTGTATCCTTTAGCATTCTCGAAAACCTTTTGTTCTATTTTCTCGCTCAAAACTTTTACAGTTGCATTTGCTTCTGCCAAGTACTGAGAATTAGGATTATTATCAATAAATGTTTGTAACTTATCTAATGCTTTAGTAGTATCCGTTTGATCTAAACTGTAAACTGGCGATAACATAGAATAGCTTTTTGCTCCCAAATAAGCTGCTTCTTCCAGTTTTTCACTTTTTGGATATCCTGAAACAAAACTCTCAAATTGATATCCTGCCAAGTAATATTGTTTTGTTTTGTAATACGATTGAGCAAACATATAAAACAATTTTTCAGCTTGAGGTTTCCCTCTGTACGCTGGAGCAATTTGTTCAAAAATACGAATCGCTTTAGAATATTTCTCTGCGTCGTATAATTTAGTGGCCATTTCAAATTTAACAGCGACATCTTCGGTTTTTAATGCTTTTTGGTATTCACTACAAGAACTGAATAAAGCTACAAGAAGCAATAGAGATATTATTTTTTTCATTTTTTTACTTTTTTTATGATTTCTTGGTTGAAACAACCCATAAAATCATACCGAAGTTTCGGTGGCAAATTTAGTTATTAATTTAGCGACTTCAAAATATATTTTTTGTTTAAAAAAAGACTCTTTTTTTATCCTTGTTTATTGACTTTTTTGACAAATTGATCAATTCTTTCTGCTAATGAATCATCTACTTTTACTAATGGTAAACGTACTGTGTTTTCTGAAATTCCCAGTGATAGAAACACTTGTTTGATTCCTGCTGGATTTCCTTGTTCAAAAATCATATCAATACAATTTGCTAAAAGGTATTGTGATTTGAATGCTTCGTCCACTTTACGATTCAACCCTAATCGAATCATTTCAGAAAATTCTTTAGGAAAACCTTGTCCAATTACAGATATAACACCTGATCCTCCTGCTAAAACCATTGGCAAAGCGATCATATCATCCCCAGAAATTACCAGAAAATCTTTTGGTTTATCTTTCAGCAATTGCATCGCTTGAACAATATCACCGGCAGCTTCTTTTATGGCTACGACATTTTCAAAATCATTAGCCAAACGGATAACGGTTGAAGGCAACATATTGCTGGCTGTTCTTCCTGGAACATTATATAAAATAACCGGAATTGGAGATGCTTCGGCTACAGCTTTAAAATGTTGGTAAATACCTTCTTGTGTAGGTTTATTATAATACGGAGAAACCGATAATATTGCTGTAAATGCAGACAAATCTCTTGTTTTCAACTCTTCTACTACTCTTAAAGTATTGTTTCCTCCTACTCCAAGCACCAATGGCAAACTTCCATTATTAGCTTCGATTACGGTACTAATAACTAATTCTTTTTCGTCTGGAGACAATGTTGCATTTTCGGCAGTTGTACCCAAGACTACAAGATATTCAATTCCTCCGTCGATTGAAAAATTCACAATTCTTTTTAATGCTTCGGTGTCAATTGAAAAATCTTCTTTAAACGGGGTTACAAGAGCAACACCAGTACCTATTAATGATTGCATATTAGATTTATATTTTGTTTAATATTTTTAAATATTTGAATAGCTCACTTACAAAAAGTGTATAATTATCGACATCTGTTTTAATCATAAAATGATTTAGTCTTTTGTCTATTGATGAAAAACCAACTTTAAATTGCGCTTTTGAAATATGAGTGATTTTTAATAAAATTGCTTTTTCTATGTCGTAATAACTGATTAACAAATCAAATTTTTCAGTGACAAAATCATTTACTTCCGAAGAAGAAATTTCTCCATTCCAATTTAAATCTCCTGAATTAAATACAGGATATGTTCGCTCTACTGTTTTTTTAAGTTTATCTCTGTATACAATTGTTGTTATATTTTCTGGTGCAATTCCGTTTGCTATGAGCTGTTGAATTAATAATTCCGTTTCAGCAAAACGAGTGGCATCAACCAGTAAACCAATTGTTTTTACAACATTAACTGACTCAATATTTTTTAAATTTTGAAAGCTTTTTTTTAATGTTTTTTTTACAAAAAAATCCTTTATATAATTCAAAAACATATTACTTTTACTTGATTACAAAATTAATTAATTAAGTCGCATTTAAAATGGTAAATCTAAAAAAGTATAACGATGTTTCTAAACTTTTTGTTATATTCTTAACATTTTTTTTTGTTGCTTCCTGCAGCAAACAAAATTACTACGTTACTAAGATAGAAGGCAAACGAATTCCTATCACCGAAAAGGAAATTCAAGTCCCTCAAATTGAAAATTTTATCAAACCTTACAGAGAACACATCAATAAAGATTTAGACAGCGTTCTAGCGTATTGTCCGGAAACATTAGACAAAAGCACTGGGAAATGGCAAACTACAATTGGTAATTTGATGGCTGATGTTACCTTAATGAGAGGAAACACCGTGTTTCAAGCGAGAGAAAAAAAGAACATTGATATTTGTTTGCTCAATAGCGGGGGAATTCGTTCCATACTTCCAAAAGGAAATGTAACAGCACGAACGGCTTTTGAAATTATGCCTTTTGAAAATAGTTTGGTTGTAATTGCTTTAAAAGGTGAGCAAATTCTTGAAATGGTCGATTATTTTATCGCCGAAAAAAAACCACATCCTCTGGCTGGAATAACTTTTACCATTGACAAAAATAATCTTCCAAAAAACATATTAGTACAAGGGAAACCTGTTCAAAAAGAGACTATTTATTACGTAGGAACCAATGATTATTTGTCTAATGGTGGTGACAATATGAATTTCTTTAAAAAAGGGGTTCAGAAATTTGATTTAGACTATAAACTACGAAATATTCTTATTGATTATTTTAAAGAAGTAGATACAATTCCTGTGATAAATGATGTTAGAATTACGGTTGAATAAGTAATTTGAATAACAAAATAGTTTTAGAAAACGTAAAGCCCTAGCCCCGAGTGAAGTGAAAATCATTTTTTATCGTTTTTCACGATAAAAAATATTGCAACGAAAAGCGGGAAATAGCTCCTGATTGCTTCGTTCCTAGCAATGGCAATTGGATTAAAAATAAATATAAAATGAAAAGAAGAGAATTTATAGAAAAAACAGCTGCGAGTTCAGCTTTACTAAGTTTAGGTTTATCATTAAGCAGCTTTGAATCTTCACAAAAAAGACATCTTACTATTTTACATACGAATGATGTGCACAGTTACATTGATCCATTTCCTGCGGATCATCCCAGAAATGCAAATATGGGTGGCGTGGCACGAAGAGCAGCCTTGATTGAAACGATTCGAAAAGAGAATCCAAATGTATTATTACTGGATGCAGGTGATATTTTTCAAGGAACGCCTTATTTTAATTATTATGGTGGAGAGTTAGAATTCAAGTTAATGAGCATGATGCAATATGATGCTTCTACGATAGGAAATCACGATTTTGATAACGGTGTTGAAGGTTTACATGCGCAAATGCCACATGCTAAATTTGAGTTCCTATCTGCCAACTACGATTTTAAAAACACCGTGATGGATGGTTTTGTAAAACCGTATAAAATATTCAACAAAAATGGCATAAAAGTGGGTGTTTTTGGACTTGGAATAGAGCTTGAAGGATTAGTTGATAAAGGAATGTACAAAGAAACCGTTTACAACAATCCAGTCGAAACGGCTCAAGATATGGTTCGGATTTTAAAGAAAGAACTAAAGTGTGATTTAGTGATTTGTTTGTCGCATTTAGGCTATAAATACAGAGACGAACCTAATAAAATATGTGATTTAAAATTAGCGGAACTTACGCAAGACATCGATTTGATTATTGGTGGACATACACATACTTTTTTGGAAAAACCTACTGTTGTAAAGAACCTTGCAGGTAAAGAGGTTCTTGTAAATCAAGTGGGTTGTTACGGTATAAATCTGGGAAGAATTGATTTTTATCTGGATAACGATAAAGCTAAAGCATTTGAAGGAAAATCGATTATTGTATAACAGTAATCGATTCTTTTTTTGCATTTATCGTTTCTGCATCAATCACAAATCTATAAAAGGAATAATAACTTGTGACATACAAAATCATTGCCAGTGGCCTGAAATATGTGGGTGGCAGATTAGACAAAAAGCATTTTTCAATAAAAACTGTAAAATAGAGCGCTGTAGATAATAATCCAAAAATAGCCAGCCAGGGCGAATTATTACTGTCGTTCATGAAATAATTAGACAAAATAACACCGGCAAGAATCGATACTAAAATGTTTTGAGCTACCAAAGGATAATAACTGCCTTTTGGAATTTCATCCGAAATAGAAAGCAAATAGGAAAAAATAAAAACAAAAGGAATAATTGCTATTAGTATTGGTACAAAATCCTTAATCTTATTCAACTTTATAATATAAAATATAAGTAAAATTCGATGCGTAAAAATACCTATTAAACCCAAAATCAAAAAAAGTATTGATTCAAAAAGAATGAAAATACTGGTAAGGAGTAAAAAAAATACAGTCATATAAAAAAGCACATTTCTTTCCTTAGAAGTGACCCAATAAAGATAAATTAGCAGTATGGCTACCAAAGGTCTAAATGCAAACAGAATTACTTTGAATGAAAATAATTCTGCTAGAACTTCAATAATTGAAAAAGAAAACAGCAAACCAAGGATTGCATTTTCCTGTAAAAAATTATACTTTTTAGTCAGTAGCTGCATTAGCGTTATTAATTAGATTCATAAAATCATCTTCAGAGATTATTGGTATGTTCAACTTGGTTGCTTTATCTAATTTTGCAGGTCCCATATTATCTCCAGCAACAACATAATCCGTCTTTGCCGAAATAGAACTTCCCACTTTTCCTCCATTATCTTCGATTGCCTTTTTTAAATCATCTCTTGAAAATTTCTCAAAGACTCCTGAAACAACAAATGTTTTCCCAGAAAGTTTATCTGTGGCGTTTGGATTTATATGTTCAATAATTTCAAATTGAACACCAAAACTTTTTAGTCTTTCAATTATAATTCTATTTTCTTGATTTTCGAAAAAGTCAATTACACTTTGTGCAATTCGTTCTCCAATTTCGTCCACCAAAATCAAATCCATCAATGTAGCCTGACGCAATGCATCAATGTTTTTATAATGTTTGGCTAGTTTTTTGGCAACCGTTTCACCGACAAATCTAATTCCAATAGCGAACAAAACGCGCTCAAAAGGAATATTTTTTGAATTTTCTACACCTTTCACCAAATTTTCAGCAGATTTTTGAGCCATTCGTTCCAAAGGAAGAATTTGATCCACAGTCAGTTCATACAAATCAGCATAATTGTGAACCAATCCATTATTAAAAAGCAAAGCAACAGTTTCGCCTCCTAAACCTTCAATATCCATTGCTTTTCGAGAAATATAATGCTGAATCCTTCCTATAATCTGCGGTGGACAACCATAAAAATTAGGACAATAATGATTTGCTTCGCCTTCGGTTCTCACTAATGCCGTATTACATTCCGGGCAATGCGTGATGTATTTTGTTGGCTCTGTATTTTCTGGACGCTTACTCAAATCAACAGCAATAATCTTAGGAATTATCTCTCCACCTTTTTCTACAAAAACAGTATCTCCTACACGAATATCCAATTTCTCAATTTGATCAGCGTTATGTAAAGAAGCTCGTTTCACAATGGTTCCTGCTAATTGTACCGGTTCTAAGTTGGCCACAGGAGTAATGGAACCCGTTCGTCCTACTTGATACGAAATTGAATTTAATTGTGTTGAAACTTGTTCTGATTTGAATTTATAAGCAATTGCCCAACGCGGAGATTTGGCTGTAAAGCCCAATTCATCCTGATAGTGGAATGAATTTACTTTAACCACTACACCATCCGTTTCATAGGGAAGGTCATGTCTATGAATATCCCAATAATCTATAAACTCGAAAACTTCGGTTAAATTACTTGCTAATTTTGCTTCTTTTGGCACTTTGAAACCCCAATTTCTGGCCGTTTCTAATCCTTCAAACTGTGATTTGAAAGGAAGATTATTTCCAATTAAAAAATACAACAAACAATCCAAAGGCCGTTTTGCAACTTCAGCACTATCCTGTAATTTTAAACTTCCCGAAGCTGTATTTCTAGGATTTGAATACGGTAATTCTCCAATTTCGATTAAATCCTGATTCATTTTTTCGAAACCTGCAAAAGGCAAAATGATCTCCCCACGCACATCAAATGTAGCAGGGAAATTCCCTTTTAATTTTAACGGAATGGATTTTATAGTTTTGATATTATTAGTCACATCGTCTCCTTGAAAACCATCTCCACGCGTTACCGCACGTTTTAATTTTCCGTTTTCGTAAGTAATACTAATAGATGCACCATCGTATTTTAGTTCACAAGTATATTCTAATGGAACATCTCCTAAAACTTTTTGAACACGTTTTTCCCAATCCATCAATTCTTCCTTAGAATAGGAATTATCAAGAGAATACATGCGGTGTTCATGCGGAACGGTTTGAAAATTTTTTGTAATCGTACCTCCTACTCGTTGAGAAGGCGAATTTTCGTCAAAGTATTCCGGGTATTTATTTTCTAAATCCTGAAGTTGTTTTAATTTTAAATCAAATTCAAAATCGGAAATTGTGGGTGTATCTAACACATAATAATTATAATTGTGCTGATTTAATTCTTCCCTTAATTTTTGAATCGTATTTTGAATATCCATAGAAAATAAAAATTGGCTATTTTAGTTTTGAAAAAGTGTACTAAAATAACCAATTAAAAATAAATAGCAATACAATTACGATGCTATAATAGTATTTATTTGCTGGTATAAAAGGCCGTCGCTCAAAAACGAACCTTGTTGTATCAATTCAAAAATGGAAGCATTACGCTCATCCGTAAACTCTTTTTTTCCTACTTTCATTTCAATAGTATCTGTAAACATATTATCGCTAAGCCATTGCAATCCATCTTTAGTTAAAAAATCCACTTCAGGAACCAATGATTTCAAAACTATAGATTGAACATGGGTATCAAAACAATGAAAAAGGAAAATATGATTTTTAGAAAAATGTTCTAAATACGTTGCTTTCGAAAGAACTCCTTCCCAAATTAAATCAGAAAAAACGTCTAATTCTTGTTCGGCAACTTCTGGTTTTTCAGCTTTTATTTTATCCCACTCTGCTTTATCAATTGCTTGAGTTGCTAAAAAAGTACTGAATTCCTGATTCAATTCTTCAAATTGTTCTTTTGTTAATCTTGAGTATTTCATTATTGTATTTTAATATTTAACTTTTGTCTTAAGTCTCTTTTGAAATTTTTAAACCAAAAAAAAGCCCTCTCAAATGAGAGGGCAAATTTAATCTATTTTTATCTTTTTTTTAGAAAATATATCTAACTCCAAACTGTGCTTGCCATCTTGACAATAAACTTGCATCATAGTTGAACGTTTTAGTTTGAGTTCCATTAAAAGTGTATGTTGGTATTTTTGTAGTTTGATCTACAGATACACCAATTGGTTGAACACTTGTTGGTACTTGAACCAATCCCCAATCAGAATTAATCAAATTTCCTAAATTCAATACATCGATACTAAATTGAATAGTGTTTGTTTTAGTAGAAGCAGAAGAAACTTTAAAGTTATAATCTTGCATTACTTTAAGATCCCATTTCCCTCTCCATGGAGATAAAGCTCCGTAACGCTCTGCATACTGACCTCTTCTTTCATTCAAATAATCATCTTGACTGATAAATGCATCAAAAGCCGCTCCTTGTCCTGCTCCAGAAAAAGCCATAGCACTGATTTCAGCAGTTGTTGGAATATAAATCAAATCGTTTGTTCCTGACCCATCATTGTTGATGTCTCCACCATAAATATAGTTAAAACGACCTCCTTGAGCATATTCAAAGAAAGTAGATACAGTAGTCGCCCATTTGTCATTACCATATTTCCATTTTTTTGAAGCTACACCAATAAAACGGTGTGTATCTCCATATTTAGAATCAGATAAAACGGCATTATTTACGTTTCCTAAGGCTGGGTTAAAAGCGAAAGCATCACCTGTAATTTCCGCCTCAATTGAATTCACATCTTGAGATTTCAAATAGTTATACGCTAAACTTGCGAACAATCCGTTATCAAAATTCTTTTGTACTTTGATAGAAGAGTTAAATGCACTTCCTTTATCAGAATTTGTCATTACGTAAGCACTGTTACTTTGCTTATCAGAAGCATTGTCATAAATTAACCTGTTATCAACACCTGCAAGAGTTCCTGAAGGCGTTCTTAAACCCCAGTTTTGCACGTGAACTCCATTGATATCTTTGTTATAAGACATGTCAACAGTGACAATGTAATTGCTTTCAAATTTATGGTCAACACCTAAACTTGTTCTCCATACTTGCGGCCATTTATAATCTGGATCCATAATTTGGAAAAAACTATCATCAGCACCGCTCACTTGATTTCCTAACCAAACAAAAGGAATTCTTCCTGTAAAAATTCCGGTTCCTCCACGAATTTGTGTAGTTTTATTTCCATTAACGTCCCAGTTAAATCCAAGTCTTGGAGACCAAAGTAATTTATCACTTGGTAATTTTGTTGATATTAAAGGAACTTGATTTCCTGTTTCCGGGTCATAATACTGAGTCGCATTATTTCTCGTAGCACCATTATCTGTATCAATATACTTTTGAATCAAATCAGCTGTATTAAAATACAATGGTTTATCTGCTCTTAAACCAAAAGACAGTTTAAAATTATCGTTAACACTCCAGTCATCCTGCATGTAGAATGCAACTTGACCTACGTTTAATTCTGATAATTTCCATCCATTATCTTCTCCTACTCCAAAAGAGTTTTTAGCTTCAAATTGATTTTGCGCATAAAGTAAATTCTGAGCAATTATACTTGTTGCAAAAGGCTTAGCTGCATCAGCTAAAAATGCTGCTACATTTGAATATGGTGTATAAAAAGTTCCTGCATAACCATTAGGATTACCAAAATTATCATAACCAGCTAAGTTAAATGAATTCTGAAATTGAAATTTTTCAAATGATGCACCAAAAGTAAAAGAGTGATTCCCTACAGTATAATTTAAGTTATCTGTAATTTGAAAAACTTTTTGATCTAATGTATTATTGATAGAAAATGGCTCATGCCCTGCAATAATATAATTTGATCCTGCTCCGTCTTGAATATTAATTACTGGAGCCGGTGAAGAAAATGGATTTCTAAAGTCATCAAAATGCGTGTAACCAGCCTGTAATTTATTAGATACTTTTTCATTAATCTTAGAGTTCAACTCTAACAAGAAAGAACTCAATTTATTATTGATTTGATATCCTGAATTTTGAAATTGCAAAGTAGAAGCATTCGGACCTCTAAATCCTAAAGCTGACGGGTGAGCCGGTTTGTCTTTGGAAGCATCCAAAAAGTTATAAATAACGGCTAATTTATTATTATCATCAATATTCCAATCTAATTTTACAATTCCTTTTCTTGAATTTGAATTATGAGAGAAACCTTGATAAGCACCCGTATTATATCCTAATGAAGACAACGCATTTGAAACATTGATCAAATCTGTCTCTAAAACTCTTGATTCGTTAACACCTGTAACAGCATCACCGTTATTAGCCACAAAGTTTGACCCAAAATCACTTCTTTCGTCAATTTCAAAATTGGTAAAGAAGAATAATTTATTTTTAATAATTGGTCCACCAACACTAAAACCTGCTTGTGTTTGCTCTAATGAAGGCACAAATATCTTTTCTCCTTTTATTTTATTACCCGTCATGTCTTGATTTCTATAGAAAGCATAAGCTGTACCATGAAACTCATTTGAACCGGATTTAGTAACTGCATTCACAGAAGCTCCAGTAAAACCAGATAAAGTAACATCATAAGGAGCAGTCGCCACTTGAATTTGTTCGATTGCATCCAATGAAATTGGCTGAGAACCAGTTTGTCCACCAGGAGTTGCAGCATCTAATCCGAAAGGATTATTGAATATTGCACCATTTAATGAATAATTATTGTACTGATCATTTCTTCCTCCAAAAGAACCTCCACTTGCAGTTGGCTCTAAACGGGTAAAATCATCGGCTGATCTTGAAATAGAAGGTAATGCAGATAATTCTCTACGTCCAATTGTTGTTTCTGCACCAGTTCTTCCACTTTGAAAAACTTTATTTTTGGTTCCAACAACTTTTACTTCTTCTAATTTCTGACTTTCATCTTTTAAAAGAACATCTAAACTGAATACTTTACCTAAATCAAGGTAAACATCATTGAATTCTTCACTTTGATAACCTACAAAAGTTACTGTAATTTTATATGGACCACCAATTCTCATGTTCAAGATACTGAATCTTCCATCTTCATTCGATAAAGCGGAATACTTAGATCCTGTTGGAGTATGAACTGCCAATACTGTTGCTCCGGGAAGCGTCTCATTATTAGAACTTTTAACAATCCCTTTAATACTAGAAGTAGTCGTTTGCCCAATGACTGAGTAAAAACTACTAAAGATTAGTAATAATGTAATAATTTTTTTCATTTGTTTGAATATGTGTTATTTGTGGGTCAAAATTAGACAAAAAAAAAATCACTCCTAAGAGTGATTTTTATATTTTATTAACAAAATGTTAACCAAATGTTATTTTTCAGCAACGATTTCGTAGTCTAATTCAACGATAACATCTCTGTGTAAACGAACACTAGCAGTATATTTACCAGTACGTTTAACGATTCCGCTAGTAATGAATTTTCTTTCGATTTGTTGTCCACCTTTAGCTAAAGATTCAGCGATATCAATATTCGTGATTGAACCGAATAATTTTTCACCACCTGCTTTTGCAAAGATTTTAATTTCGATAGCTTTCAAAGCTTCAGCTAATGCTTTTGCATCTGCTACAACTTTAGCTTCTTTGTGCGCTCTTTGTTTTAGGTTTTCAGCTAATACTTTCTTTGCAGAAGATGTTGCTAAATGTGCATGACCTTGAGGGATCAAAAAGTTACGACCGTAACCATTTTTTACCGTTACAATATCATCTTTAAATCCTAAATTTTGAACGTCTTGTCTTAATATAAGTTCCATGTTGTTGTCCTTTGTTATAGAAGTTAGGTTTCATGTCTCAGAAAACCAACAACTGAGTTTTAATTATTATTTTAGTAAATCTGCCACATATGGCATTAAAGCTAAGTGACGCGCTCTTTTTACAGCTACAGACACTTTTCTTTGGTATTTCAATGAAGTACCTGTTAAACGACGAGGAAGAATTTTCCCTTGCTCGTTTACGAATTTCAATAAGAAATCAGCATCTTTATAGTCAATATATTTGATACCTGATTTTTTGAAACGACAATACTTTTTAGTTTTGTTAGTTTCTATGTTCAAAGGCGTAAGATATCTGATATCCCCGTCTTTTTTTCCTGAAGCAGATTGTTGTAATGTTGCCATGATAATTAAGCTTTTTGAGATTTAAGTTTTGCTCTTCTTCTTTCAGCCCAAGAGATAGCATGTTTGTCAAGACTTACAGTTAAGAAACGCATAACTCTTTCGTCACGTCTAAATTCAGTTTCAAAAGCGATAAGAACTTCTCCTGATACTTTAAATTCGAACAAATGGTAAAAACCACTTTTCTTGTTTTGGATTTCGTAAGCCATCTTTTTAAGACCCCAGTCTTCTTTAGATACCATTTCTGCTCCTCTACTAGTAAGAAAATCTTCAAATTTGCTTACTGTTTCCTTTACCTGAACTTCAGATAAAACGGGATTTAAAATGAAAACAGTTTCATAATGATTCATAAATATATATTTATTTGTTATTTTGGGTGCAAAAGTAATCAATTAATCTGATTAAACAAGTCTTATTTCATTTTATTCGACGTAAGGTAAAAAAATCCGCCCAATTAGTTTTTTTTAAATAAAAAAGTAATATATTTACTCAGCCAAATCTAAAATACTAAAATTATGAAACTAAACTGTGTTGTAGTAGATGATAGTTCTATTCAAAGAATGATTATCGCAAAGTTAGTTAATAATCATCAAAATTTACACTTAATCGGTGATTTTTCTAATGCAATCGAAGCCAGAAGCTGTATGTCTATACACAATGTAGACCTTATCTTTTTGGACATCGAAATGCCGGTAATTAGCGGCTTTGACTTTTTGGATGGTTTAAAAGTAAAACCTCAAATTATTTTCATAACCTCAAAAGCTGAGTATGCTATGAAAGCGTTTGATTATGATGCTACGGACTACCTTCAAAAACCAATTGCAATCGACAGATTCAACGCTTCGGTAAAAAGAGCTATTGATTTACATCTACTTAAAAAAGAAAACAAAGAAGAAGAAGGAGAACATATTTTCATTAAAAGCAATTTGAAAAAATTGAAAATATTTACTTCTAAAATAAAATGGATTGAAGCTTTTGGTGATTACGTAAGAGTAGTTACAGAGGAAGACAGCAATCTGGTACTCTCTACCATGAAATCTTTTGAAAATGACTTATCAAAAGAAAAATTTGTACGTGTACACAAGTCCTATATTATCAACATTGATAAAGTAGAACGTTTCAACAGTAAATTTGCCGAAATTGGAGTTACAAAAATTCCTTTAAGCCGACATAAAAAAGAAGATTTAGTAAAAGCACTTGCCTTTTCATAGGCAACTGAATTTTAGTAAAAATCGACGTTTGACGTAACTTTTATAGCTCTGTATTGAGCAACAGCTTCAAAACTATTCAACATTTTCTGGATAGTTTTTTTTGTGCTTACAATTGATGCATTCTGAGGAATCTTTATTATAATCGTACGAATGTATTCGTTTCTAATTCTGCTGATTGCAGGCTCTTCAGGTCCCAGCACTGGCATATTAAGATTCTGGCTCATCACTTGATACAACCACATCGAACCTTCTTTTAATTTATCAAAATCACGTTGTTTCAAAGTAAGCTTTATAATTCTGAAATACGGCGGGTATTTATATATCTGGCGGTCATACAATTGTTCTTTATACATGCCCAAATAATCATTATTAGTAACTTGCTGTATTGTATTATGATTCGGATTATACGTCTGGATAACAACTTTTCCTTGTTTTTCTGAACGTCCAGCTCTTCCCGCAACTTGAGTCATCATTTGAAAACTCCTTTCGAAGGCCCTAAAATCAGGATGATACAACATATTATCCGCATTCATGATTCCTACCAAACTCACGTTATCAAAATCCAATCCTTTGGCCAACATCTGAGTTCCTACTAAAATATCCATTTCTCTATTCTTAAAGCTATCGATAATTTTTTCGAATCCAAATTTCCCTCGAGTCGTATCCTGATCCATTCTTCCAATTTTAGAATTTGGAAAAATAGATACTAACTCTTGTTCAATTTGTTCGGTTCCAAAACCTTTTGTAGTCAAATCAACACTGGAACAGGAATGACAATGAGTAGGTTTTGCCATTGTATATCCACAATAATGACAGCGCAACTGATTTTTATGTTTATGATAGGTCAAACTCACATCACACTGCTGACATTGCGGTACGTGGCCGCAAGTCATACATTCTATTACCGGAGAATACCCACGTCTGTTTTGAAATAAAATGACTTGTTCACCCAATGACAAAGCAATATTGATTTCTTCAATTAAAACATCACTAAAATGTCCCGTCATTTTTTTGCGAAAGTATTTATCTTTCAAATCCACCAATTCAATATTCGGCATCATGACATTTCCAAATCGCTCCGAAATTTCGACTAAACCAAATTTATCCGATTTGGCATTGAAATATGTTTCAATACTTGGCGTAGCCGAACCCAAAAGTACTTTTGCTTTATGCGAATGAGCCAAAACTATAGCCGCATCGCGAGCATGATAACGCGGTGCAGGATCTACTTGCTTAAAAGTTTGTTCATGTTCTTCATCTACAATTATGAATCCTAGATTATAAAATGGTAAAAACAAAGATGACCTCGCCCCTATTACCACTTGCGCTTTTTCTGAATTCACCAAAACTTGATTCCAAACTTCGATGCGTTCATTATTATTATATTTCGAATGAAAAACAGCTACTTTATTTCCAAAATAAGTCCTTAATCTCCCCACTAATTGAGTAGTCAAAGCAATTTCCGGCAATAAATACAAGATTTGTTTTCCAGTTTCCAAATACTCTTCGATGAGTTTGATATAGATTTCTGTTTTTCCGCTCGAAGTGACACCATGCAACAAACACACTTCTTTTTGAGTAAAACTTTCTTTGATTTCCTCAAAAGCTTTTTGCTGAGCCAAACTCAACTGCAATTGATCCTCGCGTATTTTTCCTGTAAAATTTACTCGGTCTTCCTGAAGAAAATAATCTTCGAATATTTCTTTTTCAATTAAAGCCTTTACAACTGCCGAAGAAGAATTAGCCGCTTCTACCAGTTTTTTTACGGTAATAGGTTTTTTCTCCACAGCACTCAATTGAAAATAATTCAATACGATTTCTTTTTGCTTGTTGGCACTTTTTAGTGTTTCGAGTAATTCGCTCAATCCCTCGTTTGATTCATATTTAGGATGCAAACGAACATAACGCACTAACTTAGGTTTGTAGGTTTCCTGTATTTCTTCCTGAAGCACTAATATGTTTTTGTCTATCAATTTTTGAATAACAGGAAAGATATTCTTCTTATTTAAAATAGCCATTATATCCTGGACTTTCAAGGAACTTTGCTGTTGCAAGGCTTCATAAACCAAAAATTCATCATCCGAAAGCAGACTTGCATCAATAACCAAATCTGTTTTTTGAGAAATTATGGTTTCGCTTTCCAGCAAAAGTGCACTTGGCATGGCACCACGATATACATCACCAATAGCACACATATAATAGGAAGCAATCCATTGCCAGTGTGCAATTTGGATTTCAGTCACAATGGGTTTTTCATCCAGAATTTGATGAATTTCCTTGGCTTCGTATAAAGTGGGTTTGTTTTGATGAATTTCAATAACTAATGCCGTGTAAATTTTACTTTTCCCAAAAGGAACAGCCAACCGCATTCCAATTTTTATATAATGGAACTCCGCTTCAGAGACGCTATAGGTAAAGGTTTTGGCTAAAGAAAGGGGTAAAATTACTTCGACGAAATGCATTTTTATTTTATTATGAGTTTTGAGTTATGGTGATTCTTTACTTTGAACTCATAACTCACAATTTATAATTATTTTACTCTATTCCAGGTTTGTGTTCTTCCAAATAATGCTACACCTATATATCCGCGTACTTTTAACTTGTCATTTCCTTCGAGAGCCAAAAAGCATTTGTATAATTTACCTGATGTTGGGTCAAGAATTTTTCCTGAATTGTATTCATTGCCATCTTTTGTCAGTCCTTTAATAATGACAAGACCTAGAACTGGTTTGTTTTTTTCGTCACCGGGACAATTTACGCATAAGTTCTTTTTCTTTTCAGCATCTAAAATGTCGATGATTTTTCCATAAATTTTTCCGGAACGCTCGTAGATTTCCACGATCGATTTGGCTTTCCCACTCTGATCATCAATAGTTTTCCATTTGCCAACAACAGTATGGTTTTGACCATAAAAAACCATCGAAATAAATAATGCGAGTATTGTAATGCTATTTTTCATTGTTGTCATTTTTTAGCCCTGTTAGACGTAGTAACCCAATCATTGCTAGGAACGAATAGCAGGAAATAGCTCCTAATTTTGAAACTATTTTGATTTAAAAAATCATTCTTTTTTTGCTTTCAATTTATTTACTGTAGCATTCAATTCGAAACCCAACAGCAATATCATGCAGTTAATCCAAATGTAAAACATCAAAATCAACAATGTTCCTATCGACCCATATAATTCATTGTACTTAGAAAATTTTATGACCCAAATACCAAAAGCATACGAATCCAAAAGAATCAATATAGTAGTGAATACGGACCCTATCGATATAAATGCTCTGTTTTTATCGTGTTTTGTACCAAACTTGAAAAGTATAGACGTTGTTCCTAAAATCATTAAAATTACAAATGCATATCTTCCTAAAACAATTAACGCTATTTGATCACTCAGTATTGTTTTTTGAATAAAAACTTCAAAAACTACTATTGTTGCCACAGTTACAATCAATAAAAAGGACAACAATAAGGACATTCCCAAAGCCACTAAATATTGCCTGATAAACCCTCTTTTTATGAGAACATGACGGGACAATTCAAATCCTCCAAGGATTCCGTTTAAACCGTTTGCCATCAACAAAATAGACAATAAAAACCCATAAGATACTAATCCTGAGTGACTGTTATTAAGAATATCATTGATGATTTTATAAATAGCATCATACGTATTGGGCGGTACACCTTCCTTTACAAACAGTAAAAAATCATCTTGAAAACCTTCAATAGGAATGTATGGAATAAGGTTTAAAATGAACAGCGCAAAAGGAAATAAAGCCATGAAGAAACTAAATGCAATCGCACTGGCATGATATGTCAAAGCGCTTTCGACAATTCCTAAGCCGTATAATTCCAATAAATCATATAACGACAATCCTTGTAACCAAGGAAGCTCGATTTTTTTTAGCACATTAACCAGATTCCGTACTATTGGAATTCTTTGTAATTTAACTTCTATTTCTTTACTCATATCGCTTTTAAGCTCAAATCCATGTTATAAATAGAATGTGTCAATGCTCCTGATGAAATATAATCTACGCCACATTCTGCATAATGGCGAATGGTGTTTTCATTAATATTTCCCGAAGATTCTGTTTGGCATTTATCGCCAATCAAAGCTACTGCTTTTTTAGTGTCGTCATAATTAAAATTGTCTATTAAAATTCTAAAAACACCTTCACTTTCCAATATTTCTTTGATTTCATCCAGGTTTCTGGCTTCGACAATAATTTTTAAATCCAGATTATTTTCTTTTAAGAAAGCTTTGGTTTTGGCTATAGCCAAAGTAATTCCGCCGGCAAAATCGTTGTGATTGTCTTTGAGCATAATCATGTCATACAAAGCAAAACGATGATTTTCGCCTCCGCCAATTTTCACCGCCCATTTCTCACAAGCTCTGAATCCCGGTGTGGTTTTACGAGTGTCGAGAATTTTAGTTTTGGTTCCTTCTAATAAACGAACGTATTCCTTGGTTTTAGTGGCAATGGCTGACATTCGCTGCATTGAATTCAAAACGACACGTTCCGATTTCAAAATGGATTGTGAACTCCCCGAAACATGAAAAACAACATCTCCTTTTTTTACTGGAGTACCATCCTCGATAAAAGTTTCTATTTTCAAATTAGGGTCTACATATTCAAAAATCATTTTAGCGAAAGCCACTCCTCCAATTATGCCATCTTCTTTTACAAGCAACTTCGCTTTTCCATTTGCTGTAGCTGGAATACAAGCTAAAGAACTGTAATCGCCAGGACCTACATCTTCCCGAATGGCATTTTGTATTAGTATGTCTAACTCGTTTTTAAACTGTATGTCGCTAATCATTTTATAGGAAATTTATGGAATGCTAAAGTAAGATTTATTTTGTGGATTTGAAAATATGTATGCTTGGTTCTTTGAAAAAAAGAGGTAAATCAATGTGTTTTAACAGAGTATTACATTTTAATTAAGATAAGAATATCGGTACTATTAATTTAACACCTATTCTTATATTTTCATCCAATAAAATCAATTCTTTTATACTGTGGTGTATTATTTAAAATCTTATATTTGAACTAGTAACTAAAACGCTGATTATGAAATCTTTTTTAAGCCTTCTTTTTGTATCTTCGATACTAATGACTTCTTGCAAAAAAGAAGTTGAACCACAAAATACCGCAACTCCTACAAATGTAGTTCCCTTTACTGAAGTTGGTAAACAAATGAAGAGCGAAACTTCGACGGCAACTCAGGTTCAACAAACTACAAATACTATAAATCCAAATAATGCAGTGGCTACTTCCGGTCCTGTAGCTGCCGGAATGAATCCTGCGCACGGTCAGCCATCGCACCGTTGTGATATTCCTGTAGGTGCTCCATTGAATTCTCCACCAGCCGCAACTACAAACAAAACAGCTGTTCAGCAACAGAATCAACCCGTTCCTACATCCACTGTAACTACGACAACACCAGTTGCTACGACACCTACTCCAGAAGGAATGAATCCACCACATGGTCAAGCCAATCACCGATGTGATATTGCTGTGGGTGCGCCATTGCCTAAATCATAATTTGAATTACAAAAGCATTCATGCAAAATTGGTGTAAATCCGTTTGAAAATAAAGATTATGGCTATGGAAACCAAATACTTCGCAAAAGCCGAAATGTTAATTAGAAAACCCATTGAACTTGTTTTTCAAGCATTTATAAATCCCGAAATCACGACTAAATTTTGGTTCACTAAAAGCTCCGGAAAACTTGAAGAAGGAAAAGAAACAGAATGGACTTGGGAAATGTACAACCATTCTATTGTGGTTAATACTAGAACCGTAGAACTGAATAAAAAAATTGTGATTGAATGGGGAAGCCTCGATGAAATTTCAACGGTGGAATGGACATTTAAAAATTTAGGAGAAGTTGGAACTTTTGTAAGCATCGTTAATACCGGATTTCATGGAGAAACAGAAAAAATTATCTCACAAATACGGGATTCTACTGAAGGATTTACATTAGTTTTAGCGGGTTTAAAAGCCTACTTGGAACACAACATTCAGCTAAATTTAGTTCTTGACAGATTTCCAAAAGAGCTTAATGAATAAATACTAAGAACTATTACTTCAGCTAATTGCTTAAAGGTTAAAGAAAAAATTCCTCAAAAATTCTAAATAAACAATCTTAAATAGCTTTTTCTTCAATCAAATACAATGTCAATTTTCTATCTTTGCGCCTCTGAAATCCAACAAAAATGAACATCAAATTGATTGCTATCGGTAAAACCGATAACAAAGCCTTACAATCTTTAATAGACGATTATACTAAGCGATTGTCTTTTTATATCAAGTTCGATTTGGATATCATTCCTGATATCAAGAACGTAAAAAACTTATCTGAAAGTCAACAAAAAGAGAAAGAAGGCGAATTGATTTTGGCAAAAATTACACCAACGGACCAACTTATTTTATTGGACGAAAACGGAAAAAATTTTTCCAGTGTAGGTTTTTCAGAGGAATTACAAAAGAAAATGAACTCTGGAGTAAAAACTTTGGTTTTCGTAATTGGTGGTCCTTATGGTTTTTCGGAAACGGTTTATGCCAAAGCGCAAGGAAAAATATCGCTGTCTTTAATGACTTTTTCGCATCAAATGGTGCGGTTGTTTTTTATCGAACAATTGTATCGTGGTTTCACGATTTTAAGAAATGAACCGTATCATCATCAATAATTGTTCTGTTTGAAGTTTAATAAATAAATTCTTGAGTGCTTTTCATTTCTACTTTTAAACTTTCAATAAAAATTTTATTTTGAATATAACCTCCAAAAGTTAGGTTTTTATCAAAGCAAAAAACATATTGGTTTAAGGTGTTACTTGGTAATCTATTTAAATACGTTAATAATTCTTCTCTTTTCACTTCAATAGAATCTACTAAAATTTCATTGTTTTTGGCAAAAAAGACAACTATTCCTGACTTTGATTTTTCCAGTTTGTAATACACATTGGTAAAAGGAATAAAAGCGAGATTTTTACCAATCGTATCTGCGTAGGAATAATAATTTTCGGCCTTTTCATTCTTGTGTGCTTTCTCAGTACGCTTTTTCTCCTGCAACTTCATGATTTCCGGAATGGCAAGTCGCAACGGTAAACGTTTGTCAACATTTAGAATCCAATTAGTTGAAATAATACTGTTTTTCCTGTTTACTTCAGCTAGCGTATCTTTTCCTTTTGTTCTAAAAAAAATATAGATTGGAGAGAGATCATCTACATTTTTGACAATTGTTGTATTGGCTTTTGGTAATAAAATATCCTCTTTGTTCCCACAAGAAAACAAAGTAAAAAGAACAATCAGAGTGAAATATTTCATCGTTATAAATTGATTTTATTGAATAATGCAACACATTCCATGGCTTCTTTTACATCGTGGACACGAAGGATTTTTGTTCCTTTGGTCAATGCCAAAGTATTCAAAACCGTCGTTCCGTTTAACGCATTTTCTATAGTCGTATTCAGCGTTTTATAAATCATCGATTTTCTTGAAATTCCAACAAGAAGTGGCAGTTCCAATATATTTAACAATTCCATTTTCTGGAAAACTTCATAATTTTGATCTATTGTTTTGGCAAAGCCAAAGCCCGGATCGATAATCAAATCATTGATGCCAAAACTTCTGGCCTTGGCAACTTTTTCAGAAAAATAGAACAACATTTCTTTTACAATATCATTGTAATCCGTGAGTGTTTGCATCGTTTGTGGATTGCCTCGCATGTGCATCATAATATAAGGAACATTGTATTTTGCAATTATCTCAAACATTTTTTCGTCCAGATTTCCTGCTGCAATATCGTTGATGATTGCTGCACCGCTTTCTATCGAAGCTTTTGCCACTTCACTTCTAAAGGTGTCAATCGAAATTATCGTTTCTGGAAAATGTTTTAAAATCAAATCTACAACAGGAACAATTCTCGCAATTTCTTCTTGTTCCGAGACAAATTCTGCACTTGGTTTACTGGAATAAGCGCCAATATCTATAAAAGTAGCTCCTTCAAGTACCATTTTTTCGACTTGCGAAAGGATTTCGGTTTCATTCTTATACTTTCCACCATCAAAAAAAGAGTTGGGCGTCACATTCAAAATCCCCATAACTTTGGGAGTTGATAAGTCAACAAGTATTCCTTTGCAGTTAATAGTCATTCGTTTACAGTTTTAAAGACTTCAAAATTCTACATTCAAAAAAATTATCTTATTTTTGAAAAAATTTGAATACAAATATACACCAATAATGAAGAATACTTCAAAAGAATACGATACTGTGATTGCGACTTGTCGTACGCTGTTTATCAATAAAATGAAAGATTACGGATGTGCTTGGCGAATTTTAAGACTGCCTTCGTTGACCGATCAAATCTATATAAAAGCCCAAAGAATTAGAAGCTTACAAGAAAATGAAGTCCGCAAAATTGATGAAGATGAAACAGGTGAATTCATCGGAATTATCAATTATTCTATCATGGCGTTGATTCAATTGGAATTAGGTGTTGCTGACCAACCCGATTTAGAAGTTGCAAAAGCAACCGAATTATACGATGCCAAAGTTAAACTGACCAAAGATTTAATGGAAGATAAAAATCATGATTACGGTGAAGCTTGGCGCGACATGCGTGTGAGTTCACTAACAGATTTGATTTTACAAAAACTACTTCGTGTCAAACAAATTGAAGACAACAAAGGAAAAACATTAGTTTCTGAAGGAATCGATGCGAATTATCAGGATATGATTAATTATTCGATTTTTGCCTTGATTCTAATGGGTTTTGGAAATAAATAATAAAAAGCAATAACTAAAAATGAAATCGCCAGGATTCCAAAATCACAAACTGGAATCAAGAATGGCGATATCATATTCCATTAAAAAACAAATATTATCTTCATATGAAAAATATAATTACTCAATTTTCTAGAATTTTCGTTGGAATCCTATTTATTATCTCCGGATTAATCAAACTGAATGACCCAATCGGGTTTTCATACAAACTGGCTGAATATTTCAGTGAGCCGGTTTTCAACATGCCCTTTTTCGTTCCGTTTGCACTAGGAATTGCTTTGTTTTTAGTAATTCTTGAAGTGGTTTTAGGTATTATGTTGCTCATTGGTTACAAAACCAAATTCACTATCTGGAGTTTATTAATCTTGATTGTACTGTTTACTTTCCTGACTTTTTATTCCGCTTATTTTAATGTGGTAAAAGACTGTGGTTGTTTTGGAGACGCTTTAAAACTGACACCTTGGCAATCTTTTACAAAGGATATTGTTTTACTTTTCTTTATTCTGATATTATTTTTTAATCAAAAATTGGTAAAACCGTTGTTTAGCAATAACGTACAAAACATAGTTATTTATGCCAGTATTGTTTTATCATCACTTATGGGAGTTTGGGTTTTAAACCATTTGCCATTAATCGATTTCAGACCTTATAAAGTAGGGAATAATATTCAAAAAGGAATGCGAATCCCTGATGGAGCAGAAAAATCTGTGGTAGAAATGGTATTTATTTACAAAGTTGGTGGTGTCGATAAAGAGTTTACCGAAAAAGATTTGATGTCAATTCCTGAAGGTGCCGTATTTGTAGACCGAAAAGACAAGGTTATCACAGAAGGTTACGTTCCTCCTATTCATGATTTTACAATGGAAAAAGACGGTTCAGATTACAAAGATGAGTTTTTAGAAGAACCAAAATTGATGTTGATTACAGCGTATGATTTGGTTAAAGCCGATCACAGTGGAATGGCAAAATTAGAAAAACTGAGTCAGGATGCTAAAGCCAAAGGATATAAAGTAGTTGCAATGACAGCTTCTTCACCAGAAGAAATAGCTGCTGCAAAAAAACAATTCGGATTAACATTTGATTTCTATTTTTGCGATGCTATAACTGTAAAAACAATCGAAAGAGCCAATCCAAGTATTGTACTAATTGAAAAAGGAACAATAAAACAAAAGGTTCATCACAATGATATTGCAGATTTAAAATTCTAAATAAACTATAAAACTTTAAAGTCGTAAAGTCCGAAACAGGAAACTTTACGACTTTTTACTTTAAAAGAATGATAAATGCTTTCTAAATAAATCGGCGGATCAAAATCATTCCATTATTTTTAAACTATAACGATATTGCTTTGTCATTTTCGAATAATGCTTTCAAAATTTCTTAATCCGTATAACGCATTCAAATTGTTTGTTTAACTTTGTTTAAAAACATTTCTATAATGAAAAAAATAATAGTATTACTTATTGCGGTTGTAACATTGTCTTGCACATCAAATGCGCAAAAAACTAAATTCTCCAAAGAAGCTTTATCTGAAACCCTTTTAGCCACTGATGGAAGTCAAGTTGCTTTTAAGGACATTTTACAAAAACACAAAGGAAAAACCCTGGTAATAGAAGTTTGGGCTTCCTGGTGTGGGGATTGCGTGAAAGCAATGCCAAAACTAAAAGAATTACAAGCTAATAATCCTGATGTTGGTTACTTATTTATTTCAATGGATAAAACTGCCGATAAATGGAAAGCCGGAATCGAAAAACACGAATTGAAAGGGGATCATTTCATGGCAAATGACCAAATGAAAGGGGTATTTGCAAAAGCCGTTGATGTGGATTGGATTCCAAGATACATCGTTGTTGACAAAAACGGAAAAATTGTTTTATACCGCGCCATAGAAACTGATTTTGATAAAATCAATGAAACGCTTAAAAATTTAAAATAATTCATTGCAATATTGAAAAACATAACCAAAAACTAAATATAATACGACTAAAATGAGAAAGAAGATTGTTGCCGGAAACTGGAAAATGCATAAAAATGCAGAGCAAACTGAAGATTTATTGAATGAATTAATAGCAAAAATACCAACTGACGCAAAAGCACAAGTAATTGTTGCTCCAACATTTGTAAACTTGGCTTCTGCAGTTGACCATTTGGAATTCACTAATATCGATGTTGCTGCACAAAACGTACATCAAGCGGAAAGCGGTGCTTTTACAGGCGAAATTTCAGCTGATATGTTAAAAAGTGTTGGTGTTGATATTGTAATTCTGGGACACTCAGAACGCAGAGCTATTTTTCATGAATCGGATGCTTTGATTGCTAATAAAGTAAATACAGCTTTAGAACATGATATGATGGTTATTTTTTGCTTCGGAGAAGAATTAAAAGACCGTCAATCAAAAAATCATTTTAATGTGGTAGAAAACCAATTGCGAGATGGTTTATTTCATATTGAATCAAAAGACTGGGACAGTATTGTTTTGGCCTACGAGCCAGTTTGGGCAATTGGAACTGGAGAAACAGCTTCACCGGAACAAGCACAAGAAATGCATGAATTTATCAGAGAAACAGTTCGTAAAGCTTTTGGAAGTGAAATCGCTGAAAACGTATCTATCCTTTATGGCGGAAGTGTAAAACCTGAAAATGCTAAAGAAATATTCTCAAAACCAGATGTAGACGGTGGTCTTATTGGTGGTGCTGCCCTAAAAGCAGATGATTTTTTAGCAATTGTAAATGCTATCTAAATTTTATAATTAAACTTCATAAAAAAAGCGGTGATTTATTTCACCGCTTTTTTTTAAATTCCTATTTCTACCTGAAAACGCAAATACCAATTATTCTTGGTTCTGCCGTCAAAATAATTTAAAGTATCAAAAGTCAATTCGCTTTGTAATTTAAAAGTATGTTCCCAAATATACTTGGTTACACCAACAGTATATTGTTTAGAATTTGGAGCCAAAGTCCTAATATCCTCTCCTACTTTTTGAGTGGAATATCGCCCAATAATTTCATAGTTTGAAGGGAAATTATAACTCAACTGATGATCAAATCCGTTCCCTACATAAGCATAATTAGATTGTGTAATATCATCCGGATTTACAGTAACAGCATTTCTGGAAGTCGTTCTAGACATGTAACTTGACATTGCGGCCCAGCCATTATATTTCAACATAGCATCCAGCATAACTGATTTCATAGTGCGTTCTTCAAACAAATCGTTTCCTAATTGCCCTTGCACTCTTTTGGCATGATTATTTTGCTGAAAAGCTCCAGAAAGCATCAATTTTGGCTTTTTCTCTCTTACAATATCTCCTTCAAAATAAGTTCCATCTTTAGAAAATGAACCAAAAGGCAACAACTCCACTTTTCCGGTTACAGCAACTCCAGCATCAGCATTTCCTGTAATATTACGTCCTTCACCTGTGGATATAGCTGTTTTTAAATTATAAGAAAATTTATCTTTGAATTCATTCATATTATGAACTTGAAAACCAAAATCCCTATCGATTGTAAATCTGGCATTATTGATGGATCTATCAGTTAACTGTAATCCTCCGGATGAATTCACACGCTGACGATTTCCTGGCAATTTAGTTTGTCCAAAACTGATATTCCAATGTTTATTAGGTCTGTAAAAAACTACCGCATCACGAATAATATTGATATTTTCTCCTTCTTGAATTTCGCCCACATCGCCCGGTGCAAATGACAATTGAACTGCATATAAAAACTTTGGACTTCCAACATATCCATCAAATCGCAAGCGCAAACGTCTGATTTGTCCGTCGTAAACACCATCTTCACCTTCATTTTCGGTATATGTTACCCTGTTTTGCATTCGAAAACGAATATTCAACTGATATAAACTATCTGGAGAAGTAATTCCAATTCCTTTACCAAAACTATAATATGGAAGAGCTGATAATTTCAGGTCATTATCCTGTTTACTTTGTTTAATATTCTCTTGAGCATTCCCTAAAATACCAGAAAGAATAACAAAAAATAAAATAATCTTTTTCATGTAGTTGTTATGTGTTTGTTGTGCAAATGTAAAATAAAATTTGATTTACAAATGCCGTTTAAATAGTGATTACTACCTTTGCAAAAAAAATAAGTATGTCAAACATTTATATTGGGTATCATTTTACTATTGAGCCTAAAGACTCGAGCAGTAGCGAACAGGCGAAGCAATTAGGTTCTGAAATATTAATCGCAGAATTAGGAGAAAGAGCATTTGAGAGTTTTACAGAAACTGAAACGGGTATTTCTGCTTTTGTACAAAAGGATTTATGGGATGAAATGATTCTTGATGACATTCATATTTTACAATCTGAGGAATTTACAATCGATTATACATTTGAAGAAATCGAGCAAGTAAACTGGAATAAGGAATGGGAAAAGAATTTTGAAGCAATAGATGTTGATGGAAATTGTCATGTACGTGCGCCTTTTCACCCAAAAACGGATGCCGAATTTGATATTGTAATCGAACCAAAAATGAGTTTTGGAACTGGACACCATGAAACGACACACATGATGATTCAGCATTTATTAGAAATAGATGTTACCGGAATGAAAACCCTTGATATGGGATGCGGAACAGCCATTTTAGCAATACTTGCCGAGATGAAAGGTGCGCAACCAATTGACGCAATTGATATTGATAACTGGTGTTATTTGAATTCTATAGAAAATGCACAACGCAATAATTGTAAACACATTACAGTTTATGAAGGTGAGGCAGCATTACTGGAAGGCAAAAAATACGATTTGATTATTGCCAATATCAACAGAAATATTTTGTTGAACGATATGCAAAGTTATGTAAACAGTTTAAATCCTAATGGAACACTGCTTTTAAGCGGTTTTTATCAGGAAGACATACCATTTATAGATGCTTCTTGTACTGAAAAAGGATTAACGTATGTTAAAAAATTTGAAAGAAACAATTGGGTGTCTTTAAAATATGTAAATTAGTAGTAATATTTTTTTTATTAATTACGAAAGTACAAAAACCTACAAAATGAGTACTAAAGAAAAAGTAAGAGAAAGAGTAAGTGTAAAGGAATCAATCAGTTTAGATAATGAAATAGTAGTTTACAATGATGATGTAAATACTTTTGACCACGTTATTGAAACATTGATTCGCGTTTGTGATCACACTCCGGAACAAGCGGAACAATGTTCATTAATTGTACATTATAATGGGAAGTGTACCGTAAAAACGGGTCCTTACGAAAAATTAAAACCACAATGCACTCAATTATTAGAAGCAGGATTAAATGCGGAGATAATTTAAGAATAGTTAAACTTCCCTTTTAAAAATAAATTACTGTGAATAATTCAAAAACATTCTCTTTTATTCTATATTTGAATAAAAAAAAGTGTTTTTATGGAAGAATATGGTAAAATTTTAGTTTTTGTAATGCCTATTTTTTTGATTTTAATTATTATCGAAAAAATATACGGGCATTACAAAGGGGAAGACACTGCGCCAAACATGGATTCTGTTTCGAGCGTAAGTTCTGGAATGGTTAATTCCTTAAAAGATGTTTTAGGACTCAGCATAACACTGGTTTCTTACGACTGGATTGTCTCTAAAATAGCTTTATTTGATCTTCAAGCAAGCTTTCTAACTTATTTTATTGGATTTATAGCTATTGATTTTTATGGCTATTGGAGTCATCGTTTGTCTCATCAAATTAATTTTTTATGGAACAAACATGCCATTCATCACAGTAGTGAAGAATTTAATCTGGCCTGCGCACTTCGCCAACCGATATCCAGTTTTGTGAATCTGTTTACCTTTTTATTGATACCGGCCGCTCTTTTAGGAGTTCCTTCCAAAGTGATTGCAATAACGCTTCCTATTCATTTATTTCTTCAATTTTGGTATCATACGAAGCATATTAAGAAAATTGGTTTTCTGGAGAACATACTGGTTTCGCCATCACATCATAGAGTGCATCATGCCATCAACCCAGAATACATGGACAAAAACCATTCTCAAATATTCATCATTTGGGATAAATTGTTTGGTACTTTTCAAGCAGAATTAGAAACTGTCCCACCCGTTTTTGGAATCACAAGACCAGCGAGAACCTGGAATCCCATTCGGATTAATTTTCAGCATTTATGGTTATTGATTACAGATGCTTGGCGCGCTGAAAACTGGAAAGACAAATTCACAATTTGGTTTAAACCAACAGGCTGGCGTCCAGAAAATTTTGAAGAAAAATATCCCGTAACCAAAATTACCAATGTTTATGATTTTGAAAAATATGGTATTCAACATTCTAAAAAATTGATGTATTGGTCCCTTTTTCAAGCTATTATCACCTTACTACTCATTAGTTACCTCTATAATTCTATTGCTCTGATAGGTTTACCAAATGTATTTATTTACGGCGCATTCATCTTCCTGACCGTTTATAGTTACACAGAATTAATGGATACCCGTAAAAGTTCTATATTCTGGGAAAGCATGCGTTTTGCATTTGGAATTGGACTAATTTTCTATTTTGGCGATTGGTTTGGCATGAATCAGCTATTTCCTTTTGCGAGTTACGTCATGCTAAGCTATCTCATTTTGTCATTGATAGTAACCCTTTATTTTGTCAGCAGTAATTTTGAAAAAGAAACAATGATTGTAGCTCAATCTTAAAAACAACATATGAAAAGCGATATAATATTAAAGAGTTTTATTGGGTTTAGTCTTTTTTATCTTTCGTTTCTATTATTTGGGAATGAAAATACAGTTTGGTTTTTGAAACCCTATTTATTGCCATTTTTAATTCTCGCTGTTTATTTTCATGAAAGGTTTATTACCAAAAAAATTCTTTTAGCGGCTTTGACTTTGTCATGGATAGGCGATATTATTTTGATGTTTGCTGACAAAGGAGAATTGTATTTTATAGCAGGATTGATTGCTTTTCTTCTATCACACATTTCCTATATCACACTGTTCAGCAAACAATTAAAGATTTATTTAAAGAAAAGTAAAATCATCTTCTGGGTAGGAGTTACAGCAATTGCCTTTTATTTAATAGTAATGATGTTGATTTTACTGCCAAGTCTGGGAGACTTAAAAATTCCTGTTTTTGTTTATGCCTTGACTATTTCAATTATGCTGTTATTTGCATTGAAAGGCTTTTTAAACTGGCAAAAACCTGCCAACATCTATATTTTAATTGGCGCTATTATTTTTGTAGCCTCAGATAGTATTTTGGCGTTTGACAAATTCTATACTCCATTGCAATACAGCTCATTCCTGATTATGGCAACCTACTTAACCGCACAATACTTGATTGTTACCGGTATTTTAAAATTAAACAAAAAAAAGTAGCATTTTCATAAGAGAATGCTACTTTGATTTCAGATGTATTTCGATTAGTGAGGTAATTTATTTTTTAATAATCCATATAAATAAGTTCCCAAAAGAGCTCCGAAAAGCACTATCAGAACGGTCCAAAAACCGGCTCCAAGCAAAATAAATATAGGACCTGGGCAAGAACCTACCAATGCCCAACCCAATCCAAAAAATAAACCGCCAATCCAGTAGCGAGCAGATCCTTTTTCTTTATCCGGAATTTCAATTGATTCTCCTTTGATGTCTTTTATATTGTTTCGTTTTATGATTTGAATACCAATAATTCCTGTCAAGATAGCCACAGTAATAATTCCGTACATGTGGAATGACTGAAATTGAAACATTTCATAAATGCGATACCAAGAAACTGCTTCAGATTTAGTCAGTACAATTCCGAAAACAAATCCAACCAACAGATATTTTATTATATTTTTCATGCTTTTGCTTTTAATGTTAAGTTTATTCTGGTTGCCTTACAATTTTATTTTACAATTAATGGCAATAAAAAATGCGCCATTATCAATCCACCAATGAAAAACCCGATAACCGCTTTCAAAGAAGGAATTTGTAAATTACTCAAACCTGAAATAGCATGTCCTGAAGTGCAACCACCAGCATAACGAGAACCAAAACCTATCAAAACGCCACCGATAAGCAGTATAAAAATACTTTTTGGAGATTCTAAAATAGATATCCCAAAAAGAGCATCTGGCATTAGTTTTCCGTTTGGAGCTTCAATACCAAGTTGTGCTAATTCTGCAATTGTTTTAGGATTAATAGCCACATTTGAAGCATCTCCCATAAAATGAACGGCAACAAAACCGCCTAACATAGCTCCAAGAACGACTACTAAATTCCAGCGTTGTGCTTTCCAATCAAAATCAAAAAAGGCTACTCGTTTTCCTAAACCAGCCATAGAACACAATGAACGTAAATTAGAAGACATCCCGAAAGACTTCCCGAAATAAATCAAAGAAAGCATAATCATACCAATCAAAAACCCAGAAATATACCAGGACCATGTTTGAAAAATAATATCCATATTGTTTTTTTGTGCAAAGATAAGAAGCATTTGATGAGATTTTGGAAGAAATGCGACATTCGGTTAAAAAGTGCTAATCCAAATTATTACGGGAACTCGCATTAAGGTCTAAAGTTCTGTTTATATTTGTATTATTTAAATTACACGGTATTGTAATTGCTATATAAATTTCACCTGATAAATTTACACTGAACATGAACAAATCAATCTTTTTTATTGCTTTACTAATCGGTATGGCTTCCTGCTCAAGTACACAATCTACTTTGAAAAACACCGATGATAACGCGCCAAACCTTACCCTTTCAAAAGACAATACTTTTGTGATTACTGAGTACAGTAAAGACAAAAAATATGGCTATGACAAAGATTATCCCATCAATATTTTCTTTAACAACACCAAAAATGAAACCATCAATCAGCAACGTTTTTTTAATGCTCTTGCCGGACCGAATGGCGAAGCCATAACCTATACGAAATTAGAAAACTGTTGTCCGTTTCCAACAAAAAGAAGCGAATTAGGTGCCGGTTTTTTGGATGTTTATAAAGTAAAGTGGGAAGGTCAGAAAAAACCCGTTACGCTATACGTGAACATTTACGAAAAAGGAATATTGATGGTTCCTGTGGGACTTTCATTGAAAAAATAATAGCTCTAGAATCCCAAAATATCCTTGCAAACCAATCCCCTAGCCCTGATGGTCCCGAAGCGTCGGGAGAAATCCTCCCGTTTTTTCGGGAGATTGCAACGTACAGCGGGAAAAAGCTCCCAATAAAACGTTAATCCAAGAAATTATTTGCAAATCATAAATAGTAAATCGCAAATCATAACTACCTTTGCATCTTTAAAAAATTCATATTATGAACCTACAACATATTCCACAAATTAAATATACTGACAGTGGTAATTTCTTTCTGCTAGCTGGTCCTTGTGCCATTGAAGGTGAAGAAATGGCAATGCGAATTGCCGAAAAACTAGTTGGTATTACTGATAATTTACAAATTCCTTTCGTTTTTAAGGGATCATTCAAGAAAGCTAACCGTTCTAGAATTGACAGTTTTTCAGGAATTGGTGACGAAAAAGCATTAAAAATCCTTAGAAAAGTTTCTGAAACATTTAAAGTTCCTACTGTTACTGATATTCATACGAACGAAGATGCGGATATGGCTGCTCAATATGTTGATGTATTGCAAATCCCTGCTTTTTTAGTGCGCCAAACCGATTTAGTAGTGGCTGCTGCCAATACCGGAAAAGTGGTAAACTTGAAAAAAGGACAATTTATGAGTCCAGAAAGCATGAAACATGCGGTTCAAAAAGTATTGGATTGTAATAATGAAAACGTAATGGTTACGGATAGAGGAACGATGTTTGGCTACCAAGACATGATTGTTGATTTTAGAGGAATTCCTACTATGCAACAATACGCTACAACTGTTCTTGATGTTACACACTCATTGCAACAACCCAACCAAACCGCTGGTGTGACTGGAGGAAGACCAGATATGATTGAAACCATTGCCAAAGCTGGTATTGCTGTAGGTGTGGATGGAATTTTTATAGAAACTCATTTTGATCCTGCTAATGCAAAAAGCGATGGAGCAAATATGTTGCATTTAGATTACTTTGAATCATTAATGACCAAGTTAGTTGCCATCAGAAAAACAATAAATACATTTTAAATTTAGGCCCCAAATTCATTGAAACATTTTTTTTTATTTTCAGCATTCCTAATTATACTATTTACTAATACTACAATTGCACAGGAAAAAACAGTAATACAAGATCGATACACCAGCCATAATAAAGGGAAATTTTTTATTTCATGGGGAGGAAACAGAGATAGTTATACTAAATCTGACATCACTTTTAGTGGAAAAGACTATAACTTTACTCTGGATAATGTACAAGCGCATGACAAACCAAAAGGATGGCATGTTGATTATCTCAATCCAGCAAGGATGACTATTCCCCAAACTAATTTAAAATTGGGGTATTTTATAAATGATCATTATAGTGTAGCAATAGGCGTTGACCACATGAAATATGTGATGACACAAGATAAGGCCGTAAATATTGATGGTTTTTATCCTAATCCGGGATCATATGATGAGTTGTTACCTAACGATCAGGTGCTTTTGACGGAAGAATTTTTAACTTTTGAGCATACCGATGGTTTAAATTATGTACACACTGAATTTTCAAGACACGATGATATTTCTTCTATTTTCAAAATTAAAAATACAGACAAAATTCAAGTTAATCTAACTGAAGGAGTAGGTTTTGGTCTTTTGTATCCAAAAACTAATACAACATTATTAGGAAAAGAACGTCATGATGATTTTCATGTTTCCGGTTATGGAACTTCTTTGAAAGCAGGTTTGAACATCACTTTTTTCAAGCATTTTTACCTTCAAGGAGAACTTAAAGGCGGTTATATCAATATGCAGGATATACGAACTACAACAAGCTCCGAAGATACTGCTTCACAGGACTTTTTCTTCTTTCAAAGAATTATTGCTGTGGGAGGAATATTCAAAATATAATAGCACACAAATAATAATAAAAACGAGGCTGCCTGTAAATTGACAGCCTCGTTTTGTTTAATCTAATTTTTTATTTTAATGAATCAGATGCTTCAATTTTAATTATAAATTTGTTTCTTGCATCGCTTTTATTATAAGTATTTATTAGCTAAATTTGAATATTAAGTTTTTTCCAAAAGAACAAAAGTAAAGAATTCATAAAATTTGTATTTGCCCAAAATCCTAATGATAAGTAACCTCTAAAATCAATGACTGTAAAAAAAAGTAATCCTGATTCAGAAGGGATCTATCACTTTGATAATTTTTTTAATATCTCCGCTGATTTTATTTGTATTGCAGGATTTGACGGCTTTTTCAAGAGAATAAATCCCGCTGTTTCAAAATTATTAGGCTTTTCTGAAGAGGAATTATATGCTAGACCTATAAGTAGTTTTGTTTATACTCCAGACCTTAAAATCACAATCGAAACCAGAGAGCAAGTATATAAAAACAAGCCCCTTTTAAATTTCGAAAATCGGTATTTAACGAAAAGCGGAGAGATTGTTTGGCTATCTTGGACATCTATGCCAGTTGAATCCGAAAAATTAGTGTATGCAATTGCCAAGAACATCACTCACAAAAAGAAAGTAGAAGAAGAGCGCAATTTACTTCTTGCAAATCTTACACAAATCAACAAGGAACTTACTGTTTTATCACACAAAACTTCCCATGATTTAAAATCACCTATCAATAATATGCTTTCGGTTTTTAGTCTTATTGATGTTTCTAAAATCAATGATCCGGAAACACTGGAATTGATTAATATTCTTAAATTAACCAGTGAAAATTTAAAAGAAACATTAAACGAATCTATCGATGAATTGGTAGAAAATGAGAATATAAATACTCAAATTGAAGAAATAAATTTAACCGAATCACTTGCTGAAGTCCTTGCATCCATAAATTCCTTGGTAAGCGATTCAAAAGCAATTATTAATGTTGACTTTTCAGCTTTTGAGAATGTTACTTTCAACAAGGCCTACATTAAAAGTATTTTTCTGAATTTACTAACCAATTCCATTAAATATTCAAAACCACATCAAGTACCAGTAATTACTATTCAATCTAGAAAAAATAATGGCGTGAACCAATTAATTTTTTCTGATAATGGGTTAGGTTTTGATATGGATAAAGTGAAAGACAAGATTTTTGGTTTATATGAAAAATTTCACAGTAACGTTGACAGTAACGGTATAGGATTGTATCTGGTTTACAATCACATCACAAGTTTAGGTGGCCGAATAGCGGTAGAGAGCAAAATAAATGAAGGTGCTACATTCACTATTTCCTTCAAATATTGAAAAAAATAGCATGTAGCACCTTCACAAATTAGGGTGTTTTATTTTACAATTCCATTCTGATCTATCAAATACATCAGTGAAGCCATAGTTGCCGCTCCTAATTCTAATTCTCTTTTATTGATAGCATCAAAAGTATCATTTGCAGCATGATGGTAATCAAAATAACGTTGTGAATCTGGTTGTAATCCAGCTTTTACGATATGATTTGATTTCAATGGACCAATGTCAACACCAGAATGTCCTTTTACAAATTTATGAACTAAATACGGTTCGAATAAAGTTGCCCAACTACTGATTTTATTGAAATTTGCTTCATCAGCATCAATTGAAAAACCTCTTGGTGAAAATCCTCCTGAATCACTTTCTAAAGCAAAAATATGGTTCTCTTTGTTTTTGTTGGATTGATCTTCATATTCTTTTCCGCCGCGAACACCGTTTTCTTCATTCATGAACAATACCACACGAAGTGTATTTTTAGGTTTATATCCTATATTTTTAAAGATATTCAATACTTCCATACTTTGCACACATCCAGCGCCATCGTCATGAGATCCGTCCCCTAAATCCCAGGAATCAAGATGTCCTCCAACGACCATTATTCTATCTGGATGTTCAGAACCCGTTATTTCTCCCACAACATTATAAGACAAAACATCATCAAATGTCTGACACGATTGTTTTAAATAGAATGGAGCGTTTGGTTTTTCTTTTAAACTTTTACTTAAAAGTTCAGCCCCATTTGTACTAATAGCAGCAGCCGGAATTCGTTGTTCTTTTGAAATTTCTCCATAATTGGTTCCTCCAGTATGTGGCAAATCATCCAATCGTAAATTCATCGATCTCACAATTACGGCTAATGCACCCAGTTTTCCCGCTTCTCTTGCTCCTGATGATCTTTGGTCGACACAACTGCCGTATGCTTTGAAAGTTTCAATAAATTCAGGGTTCATAGGTCTGTTAAAAAAGATTATTTTCCCTTTTACTTTTTCTTCCCCTAATGCTGTTAATTCCTCTATACTTTTTACTTCAATTACAGTCGCTTGTACTCCTTTTTTGGGAGTGGCAACAGAGCCGCCGAGCGCGCATATTGGAAAACTGATTTTTTGATTTCCAAATTGTAAATACGCAATTTCTTTTTCGCCTCTAACCCATTTTGGAACCATCACTTCCTGAAGATATACTTTATCTAATCCAAGTGTTTCTAATTGCGCTTTGGTATACAAAACTGCTTTTTCGGCTCCGGTTGTACCCGATAATCGAGAGCCAATTTTATTGGATAAATGTTCTAGCCAAGGATAACATTTGGCATTCGTTAAGGATGATTTATAAATTTCCTTCAAGGTTTGTTCTTCTTTAGTTTGTGCAAAAAGAACAATTCCGTTAAGGAATAGTGCAACACATAAAATTGATTTTCTCATAATTTAATTCGGTGATGGTTTGAATTTTTTGGCTTCAATAGGAACGGCAATTTCGTGATTCTTAACGAATATTTGATACCACATTCAAAAAAAATCTTGAAAATTATTTTTTCTGAATTTATAAAAAACAAATAAAGCCATTAATCTTCGTGACGTTTTTATAAACACACTTTTTTATAAAAAAAAACCCTTCGATATAAATACCGAAGGGCTGATCATAAATAAACAAACCAAACATTTACTTAATCAACACAAAATCAACTTTATTGTCAGTGCTGGAATCCGTGCCTACAAAAACTTGAAAAGCACCCGGTTCAGCAATAAATTGTAAATCAGAATTATAGAATTTTAATTCTTCAACAGAAATTTCGAAAGTTACTGTTCGTTTTTCTCCTTTTTTAATGGATACTTTTTGGAATCCTTTCAATTCTTTTAAAGGTCTTGTAACCGATCCTACTAAATCTCTTATGTACAATTGAACTACTTCTTTCCCGTCAAAATTTCCAGTATTTGTAACGTCAACGCTAACCATTACTTTTTCGTTGAAGTTCATTTTATCAGATGAAATTTTCAAGTTTGAATAGCCAAAAGTGGTATAACTCAATCCAAAACCAAAAGGATATAAAGGTTCATTTCTTTCGTCAATATAATTCGATCTGAATTTTTCAAATTTCCCTTCCTTGTTTGCAAGAGGTCTTCCGGTATTTTTTTGATTGTAATAAATCGGCACTTGTCCTACGCTTCTTGGAAATGTAGCTGTTAATTTTCCGGAAGGATTTTCATTTCCAAACAAAACGTCAGCGATTGAAGCTCCTGCTTCGCTTCCTGCAAACCAAGTATTCAATATTGCTGGAACAGTTTTATGTTCCTGAACCAATACCAATGGACGGCCTGTAAACAAAACCAAAACAACTGGTTTTCCTGTTTTCAACAATGCTTGTAATAAGTCTTTTTGAGCTTGTGGAATCTCCAAATTAGTTCGACTGCTGCTTTCTCCTGACATTTCTGCTGATTCCCCTAAAGCCGCAACAATTACATCTGATTGATTGGCTATTTTCAAGGCTTCCGCCAATAATTCCTCGGTAGTTCTGCTATCACGGTGCAATGTTTTTCCGAACATAGTTGCTTTTTCTTCGAAAGCAGCATCATAATCTAAATTGCTTCCTTTGGCGTAAAGCACTTTTGTAGCATCACCGGCAACTTCTTTGATTCCTGCTATTAATGAAATGGATTTATCCATATTAGTAGCCACACTCCAAGTCCCCGCCATATTTTCTTTGGCATCAGCCAATGGTCCAATAACAGCAACTGTTCCTGATTTTTTGAGCGGAAGCAATTGATTGTTGTTTTTCAATAAAACCAAAGATTGCGCTGAAATAGCTCTAGCTTCTGCTCTGTGGTTTTTTGTAAAAACTTCTGTTTTAGCTCTTTTTTCATCACAATATTTATACGGATCATGGAACAATCCCAAATCATATTTGGCATTCAAAATAAGGCGAGCCGCATTATCAATTTGTTCGATACTCACTTTTCCTTCCTCCAATGATTTCTTCAAAGTAGTAAGGAAACCTTCACCCACCATATCCATTTCAATTCCGGCATTTAATGCCAAAGCTGATACCGTTTGTAAATCCCCCATTCCGTGTTCTATCATTTCAGGAATTCCTGTAAAATCAGTCACTACAAAACCATTGAAACCCCATTGTTTTCTCAACACATCAGTCATTAACCATTTGTTTCCGGTAGCGGGAATCCCATCAATTTCATTGAAAGACGCCATAACCGAACCAACTCCGGCATCAATAGCGGCTTTGTAAGGAGGAAAATAATCGTTGTACATTTTTATTCGGCTCATATCAACCGTGTTATAATCACGTCCTGCATCTGGCGCGCCATACAAAGCAAAATGTTTCACACATGATAAAATGGTATTGTTCTTCGACAAATCATTTTGTTGATATCCATTGACCATTGCTTTTGCAATTTGGCTTCCCAAAAATGGATCTTCACCCGAACCTTCAGAAACTCTTCCCCAGCGTGGATCACGAGAAATATCAACCATAGGCGAAAAAGTCCAGTTGATTCCATCGGCACTGGCTTCCTGGGCTGCAATTTGAGCACTTCTTTCAATCAATTTCATATCCCAAGTACAAGACAATCCCAGCGGAATAGGAAAAGTAGTTTCATATCCGTGAATCACATCCATTCCAAAAAGCAACGGAATCTTCAATCGGCTTTTTTCGACAGCAATTTTCTGTACTTCTTTTATTTTCTGAACTGATTTGATGTTGAATAAACCGCCAACTTTACCTTCTTCGATATTCTTCGCCACATTAGAACTACTGGCAGCACCAGTTGTAATATCACCAGAGGTCGGCAAATTCAATTGGCCAATTTTCTCTTCCAAAGTCATTTTCGAAAGTAACTCAGCTACGAATTCTGTTTTGGGTTTAATTTTAACTGCCTTTTTAGTTGTCTTTTTTTGGCTGTAGCCAAAAAGTGAAAAGCCAATAAGGAATATAATAAGTTTAATTTTCATTTTGTCTGTTTTTTGTTTGTTTGAACATCCAATCATAAATTTCTTGGTTGTCATATACTCTTGTCCAACTATCGTGATTTGCATCATCAAAAATCGTTAGTGCCACATTTGTATTACAGGTTTTCAATTTTTTATACATCGCAATCGAATACTCTACATTCACGACATCATCCAGTAAACCATGGAAAATCCGAGTTGGAATGGCTGCGATTTTACAATTCTCTATCATCGGAATTCTATCCACATATCCTGCAATAGGAACAAATGCAGCAAAGGTTTCAGGATGTGCAAAAACTAGATTCCAAGCGCCCCAAGCACCCATACTAAGACCTGTAAGATAAATTCTGTTGCTATCGATATTGTTCTCTTTTTGAATTTTTAAAATCAAACGATAGAGCACTTCTTCATTCCAATATTCATTCTCAGGACATTGCGGTGCCAGAACATACGCATCTAAGTCGTGACTTTTCAAATACTTGAATGGCCCATGCGCTTTTACTTTTCCGATATCGGTTCCTTTTTCACCAGAACCATGAAGAAAAATAATCAGCGGCTTTTTTTCTTTAGTATTCTTTGGAATATGCAAAGCAAAAGTTAATTCGCGTTTTTGCACGATTTCGGTTTTTATTGAACCAATTTCATCCCTTTGAGCAAGAGAAACAATGGAAAATAATAACGTGACTATTGCTAATTTACATTTCATCTAAAAGTTTATTTTAAAATCCATATTGAGTGGACGAAAAACCTAATGTTTTCAAACCCACTTTTACCTCAGGTGCCTGCATAAATAATTTCCAAATCAATCCCGTACGATGATTTTCAATCATGGGAACAATTGTACCTTGATCAATGGCTAAATAACGTGGAGTCACCCAATTATAATGAGGCGAAAAGGCATCATAAGGCCCTGCAACCCCAACTAAAGAGCTCTTTTTTTCATCATACAAATAATGCAAAAATTTCATGCTTTCCGCTGGTGTAAAGGGGAATGAAGATAAAGCTGCCGTAGGCGAAATTACTCCCGTATCATTCAACGGTTGATGTGCCGTATATCCTGTAGAACCATCGGGATTTCTGGTGTAACTAGCTGTTAATCCCCAACATTTATCGGAATAACCCGCCCATTGTTTTGGATTAGCAATACAATATTGATTGATGATTTTAGAATGGTTCTGTGTCACTGTCCAATAATTTGCATACGCATCCGTTAGTCCTCGAGGATCCATTCCCAAATAAGAATATTGTGCCCAAAACAAAGGCCCAACATTTCCTGTAGCCCCGTTATAATTAAAAATTACCGGTATTCCATATTGAGAACTTCCGTTTGCAATTGCACCGTTACGAGCCCAAGCTTGATGATACGCTGCTGCTGGAATTGGATGTGTTGGAGAAGCTGCACCCATAACATAAGTAATCAAACATTCGTTGTAACCTTCTAATTTGAAATTCATTTCCCAACCATAATTAGGAGACCAGTGCCAATACATGGCATTTTCACCTTTTGTGTACCAATCCCACTCTACACCTTTCCACAAATTATCTGCTTTGGCAGCAAGCACTTTTTCTGCGGTATTTCCGTTTTTAAAATATTCTCTAACGGTTAACAATCCTTGGCATAAAAAAGAAGTTTCAACAATATCCCCACCATTATCTTTTGTTCCAAAAGGGATTACTTTTCCTGTTGTTCCGTTTATCCAATGCGGCCATGCACCATGAAAACGTTCCGCATTTTCCAAAAAAGTCATTGCTGTTGTAAGTCGGGAAACGGCTTCGGCTCTTGGTACAAAACCTCGTTCCACACCTACAATAAGTGTCATTAAACCAAATCCTGAACCTCCAGTTGTAATAATATTAGCTTCAAAACTGGGATCTTCAGTAAGGTAACGTTCCCGTGCCAATTTTGAATTGGTTTCGGCATATTCCCAAAAATATTTGATAGCATCTTTTTGGACTTGATCCATCGCTTCCGTATCAGTTAAAGGAACTGTGGGCACTGTCGGACTCGTTGGCAATGGAGTTCCGCCACCTTTTCCTTCAGGAGATGATGAGGAACAAGAAATAAAAAGATTTAAAAAAATTAGTCCGTATAAGTACTTTTTCATTTTTATAAAATAAAAGTATTAATAATTCAAAAAACACCTAGTCTATGGAAAACTAGGTGTATAAGAGTGCTTTTTATCTGTTGTCTTTTTCTAATTTAAATAAAGCGACAACTTCATTATCAGAAAGAGCTGCATTGTATATTCTGAATTCATCCATCATACCGGTATAATTCAACATCCAACCATCCGGAGCACCCCATGGAGTACCTAAATGTTGTTGAAATCCTCCAATAATGAATTTTGAAACATTCGAATTGGCAAGATCCCCATAACCAACACCTCCGGTAAGAGGATCACTTGCATATCTCTTCGAGATTGAAGCGGGTAAATCAAGCTTTTGTCCATCAATGTACATGCTGTAAGTAGAACTAGCTCCACTATAAGTCCACACAACATGTTTCCATTTTCCAAACATATTCGTTAAAACATTTGTACCACCATGCTCAATAAACTGACCAGACCATGCAATACTTGGCATTACATCTTTTTGAACGTGATTTTTCACTAACATTGTTGTTGCTGGACCTGTACCTTCAATTAATGAGAAAATATTCCCCCAGAAATCAGTTGTTTTTGGCAACATAAATAATGACTGTGCTCCTCCTGTGTGTGGATTTGTATTGATCCACATAGAAACGGTAATGCTTTTTACATCAACCAAAGAACTCGCTACTGCATTGTAAGCAATAAAAGAACTTGAAGATCCTTTATAAGCCATTCCTTTGATTCCGTTTCCATAAGTTACATTTGTACCTACCCCACCAGTTATTCCATTTTTTGAATCTGCAATACTGTTCTCAAAACTAAATTTAGTAACTAAATTAGCGGCAGCAACGTCATCTGAACTTTCATACCCGCCAATTGCTTCATAAGCAATTGGGGCATTAACTTTATCTATACTATCCTCGTTACAGCTCACAAAAAACTGTGAAGCTAAAACAGAAGCAAATAAGAAAATATATTTATTTTTTTTCATTTTACTGTTTTTTTAAATTAATACCCAGGATTTTGTGTTGACAATCCACCTGCTTGTGTAATGAAAGCTTGTGGCAATGGAAACAATTCATGTTTGCCTGCAACAAATGTTTTTCCATCAATAGCAAAAGCAGCTACAGCTTGTCCTGTACGAACTAAATCAAAGAATCTATCATGCTCAAATGCCATTTCTACTCTTCTTTCTTTCCAAATTGCAGTTTTTACATCGCCTTGAGAAACAGCAGTTGTGTTCCCTAATCCAGCTCTTGTTCTGATTTGGTTCAACAAAAGAATCGCAGCAGGAGTTTGATTCAATTCATTAAGCGCTTCGGCTTTCATTAATAATACCTCAGCATATCTCAAATATTTGATATTCACATCGGTTTCCCAACCATCTGTGAAAGCAGATGAATACGCTTTATAGTTGTATCTTGGATTTTCAACAGTCAATGGTACTACTCTACCATCGTATAATGTAGTTCCTGCAAAAATGATTGTTGCATTTTTTCTGACATCACCAGCTTCATAAGCATTTACTAAACTTTGAGATGGTGTGTTGAAACCCCAACCCCAACCACCGGCACCACGAGCACCTTGTGTATTAGAATATCCAGAAATTCCTTTGGCTGGCACTGAACCTGTACCTTGGATTTCAAAAATCGATTCGGCATCATTCTCTCCTGCCAATTTATACATAGAAGCATAATCAGAAACGATAGCATATCCTGTAACCAGGTTACAGTTGTCCACTACTTTCTGCCAGTTCTTTTGGTATAAATTTATTTTTGCCAATAAAGCGTAGGCAGCTCCTTTTGAAGCTCTTCCTTTTTCAGAAGCCGCATATTCTGATTTGTTTGGCAATACCGCAATAGCATCATTCAAATCACTTTCGATATAAGCATATACTTCGTCACTTGATTTACGTGTTAATTGCATAACTCTATCTTCTTCTGAAGAAGGATTTGGTAAATGATCGATAATTGGAACGCCACCATAGGTTTTCACCAAAGTGAAATACATAAAAGCTCTCAAAAACTTAGCTTCTCCCAATAATCTTGCTCGTAAAGCAGGATCTGCTTTATCTAATTGCGGGATAATACTTAATGCTTGATTGCATCTGTTAATTCCTTCGTAATTAGCTGCAAAAATCTCACTTGTAGATGGCGTTGAAGCGTTATAGGTTAAGGCGTCCATTAAATCTTTATCGGAACCTGTATCTCCTGGAGACGATCCTTTGTCAGCATCATCAGAAGCAATACTTGACAACCCAATCCAAGAAAATGAAGTCATGTTCCAATCTAAAAACTTACTGTAGATTGCTGTTACAAAAGTGGCTGCTCCTGCATCATTATTGAATAATTCAATGTCTTTTGTAGAAATAGATTCTGTTTGATCCACATCTAAATAGTCGTTTGAACATCCCGAGAAAAAGTATGCGGATAGCGCAAAAATTGATATATATATCTTTTTCATTGTATTAAAATTTTAAATTAGCACCAATAACAACTGATCTTAATGTTGGGTATGCATCCAACTCAATACCTTGTGTTCCATAAGGATCTCCATTACCATTTAGTTCCGGAGAGAAACCTGAGAATTTTTGAGTGATAAATGGATTTATAGCATTTACATATATTCTGCAAGAATTTAAAAATTCTCCTTTCAAAGGAATTTTATATCCTAAAGTAATATTGTTGATTCTAAAGAAATCCCCAGATTCTAAATAGTAAGTAGATGCTACAGGAACTTGATTAAACGGACCAGGTTTTGAAGCAGTTGTATTGTTTACTGTCCAAAAATCTGTTGCTAATGAATCTTCAATATTTTCTCCTGTAAAACGTTGTGCTTTTTTACCATTGTACACTTTAGCACCAGAAGTACCGTATCCGTCCACTGAGAAATCAAAGTTTTTATAGTTCATCCCTAAAGTAACACCATACGTTGAATTTGGTAAAATAGAACCAACGTATTTTTTATCAGCATTCGCATCTAAAGCATCTTGAGTTACTTTGGCTCCTGTTGCAGTATAGTACAACATTTTCCCATTTGTAGCATCAAAACCAGCATACTCATACATATAGAAACTACCTAATGGTTTCCCAACAGAAGTATTATCTAATAATTTTGTCCATTGTCCATTTCCTAAATCTCCACCTGTAATTGGCGCAAGCGTAGCATCTTTCAAACCTGTCAATTCATTTTTGTTGTTAGAGAAATTCCCTCCAACCCAGTAACTTAAATTATCGGTTAATTTATCGTCCCAACGCAAAGCAATCTCATATCCTTTATTAGACACTTCTCCAACATGTGCCGGTGAAGAATTACTTATACCGGAAGTTATGTATGGTCTTGTGTTTAAAATAACATTTGTTGTTGTTTTATCATACACATCAAATGATCCTTTCAATCTGTTGTTCAATAATTCAAAATCTAAACCTGCAGACGTTTCCTCGGTAATTTCCCATGATAAACTTGGATCTACTTGAGAATTGATAGTAGTACCTTCATTCAATATAGAACCTCCTAAATAATACGTAAGACCAGAACTATATGCTTGGTTATTAAGAGGAACATTTTGGTTTCCTAATTTACCCCAGCCTCCTCTTAATTTCAATAAGTCTATTCCTTTTGCGTTAGCCATAAACTCTTCTTTGGTGATGACCCATCCTAAACCAAAGGCCGGAAAAGTTCCCCAACGATAATCTTTACCAAAATTTGATGAACCATCACGTCTGATTGTACCTGTAAATAAGTATCGGTCCATTAATTTGTATTGGAAACGACCAAAATAAGAAGCTATTTTATTTTCATTAAAAACCTCATCTCTGTAATTAACAACCGTTCCTACATAATCAACACCTGCTAATGACCAGTAATTTGAATCTGCATTTACATTTTTTCTGGCAACAGTCAATTGTTCTCTAGCGCCTCTAACTGAAGTTTCGATACCTGCTGTTAATTCAATATCATGAATATCAGCAAAAACTTTATTGTAAGTCAGGTAATTAGATAGGTTCCAATTGAAATATTGATTTCTGCCTTTTGTCAATAAATTAATATTTTTATCCGCTGGATAAATAATACTGCTTAACTGCCCCGGATTATTGTTCGACTGCCAAATTGTTTTAGTGTCTTCGAAATTGTAATTTTTCCAAGAATAATATTCCCCGTTAAACTGTGAGGTGAATTTTAATGATTTTAAAATATCATAATCTAATTTCAAACCACCTTGTAGTGTTATGCTTCTTTGCTCTTCATCAAAATAATCCAATTGTGCTACAGGATTTCCAACATTGTTAAAAGAAGAACCTGAAGTGCCAGCAAAACCGTCAGCACCAACGTAAGAAACACCGTATTGTCCATTTGAAAAACGAACAGGAACAATTGGAGATTGTTTGTAAGCGTTAGTAAAAGCGCTTAATGGTTTTGGTGTTGAATTTGCTGAACCAAAACTGAAATTTTGATTTAAAGTCAGTTTTTTAGAAATTTTGAATTCGTTATTGCTTCTAAAAGTAGTACGACTGTAATCCAATCCGTTAAGAATTGCTTTCTCTTGATAATTTCCTAAACTGAAGAAGTATTTAATATTCTCCGATGCTCCAGAAACTGAAACGTTATTTTGAGTATATGAACCTGTTCTGGTAATGGCATCAAACCAATCTGTGTTAACAGGTTGATCCTGTGAAAAAGTTGTGGTTTGTAAAGCAGAATTCGAATAATGTGAGTACTTATTACTTCCTGCCATTTTTACTTTTTTCAAAGGCGCTCTAAAACCTGCAAAACTTTCAAATTCTACAGAAACTTTGTCTCCTTTACCTTTTTTAGTTGTAATAATGATTACACCATTGGCAGCTCTGGTTCCATAAATTGCTAATGCAGATGCATCTTTCAAAATTTCGTACGAAGTAATATCATTCGTATTAACGTTATTGATATTCTCCGTAGGCATACCATCTACAATATATAAAGGAGTTCGTCCACCTAAAGCGGTACCCAAACCTCTAATAATTACTGAAGGAGTACTTCCTGGTAAGTCTGACGAAATTACCTGAACACCCGCCGCTTTACCTTGTATGGCTTGCGAAGCATTCAATACTTTAGTTTTAGATATTTCCTCTGCTTTTAATGAAGTAATTGCCGTAGTATTATCAATTTTTTTTCTGGTTCCATACCCAATGATAACCACTTCTTTTAATTCAGTGTCTTTGGATTCTTGCAATTGTATGCTCATGGGTGCAGCTGTTGCAGGAACTGATAATGCATCAAAACCTACCATGCTAATTTTTAATACCTCACCTACTTTGGCATTGATATTAAAATTACCGTCAAAATCGGTATCAGTTGAAGTTTTAGAATCAGCCGCAACTATCATGGCTCCAGGAATCCCAATTCCATCCTTATCTAATACTTTTCCCTTAATTACTTGTCCAGACATGTATGCCGGTAGTAAAATGAGTGCTAAAAAGCTAAAAATAATATTTCTCATATAATAATGATTTGTTAAAGTTAGTGGAGCCAAAGTAAATAATTACAACGTTATAGTAAGCAAAACGGCGATACTACACGAATACATCAAAACAGCAAAACAAGATCATAAATCTATGTATTACTGCCTATAAGAGCGGTTATGAGATACTACACTACATCTATATGATGTAGTAATGATGTGTTGTAATTCCGTAATAAATACACTGAAATAATATATTATCTATAAAAAATAAAGCTTATTTATACAGTTAATAAAAATTTAGAGAGATTTTCGTCCTGAACAAGGTTTAATTTCTTTCTTAAGCGGTAGCGATGAAGTTCTACACCTCTAAAAGAAATATTCATCATGGGTGCAATTTCCTTGGACGAAAGATTCATTTTTAAGTAAATACAGAGCTTAATATCCTTCGAAGTTAGGTTTGGATATTTTTTTGAAAGGTTAATTATAAATTCATTGTGAATTTGATTCAAATTTGTTTCAAACGTTTCCCATTCATGTTTGTTAACAGCATTGATTTTTATGGCTTTTTTGATTTCACTTTTTAGTTTATTAAAATCCATATCTGAATCCAGAATACTTTGAATATTCTCAATCATTTCACTTTGTTTCGCAATCGAAAGTGATTTTCCAGCAACCTCTGAAGACTTCGATTGCAATTCCAGTTCTAGAATATGTTTTTCATATTCTTGAATATTCAATTCGTTTTCGGCCTTTAATTCCATCTCCAGAATTTTCTTTTGATGTTTTAATTCTTCATCACGCAACTCCAGTTTCTGAATGTATCGCATTTTATTCCATTTGTAATACAGATACAATATGCCTCCAATCACTATCAGATATAATAAAATCATCCAAATAGAAAAATACCATGGTTTAGCCACAATAAATTGAAAGTTGGAAATTTTATCATAATTCAATCCGTCGTGAAGGTAAACCGTAATCTCATTGGAACCGCTATTTAAATTATTCAAAACAATCAAACCTTCATTTACAGGAATAAATTCTTTGGCACCATTTATTTTATAAAATAAATTAGGTCTTGTTGCTCCAAAAACACCTGATATTACATGTATGCGAAGCTCCGAATTGTATGGAATCTTTGAGTTATTTTTAACCAAATCATTATTTACAAAGGCTTCAACACTTATATTTGATGCTTTCTTGTTTGCATATTTTAATTGCAACGAGATAAAACCATCATCCAGATTCAACAGGTAATTATCTTTGTTTTTGAAAACTTTTACATTGTCATTAATGATTTTTCCCTTGTAATATTTCTCTTGAATAATAGTGCGGATGAATTTATTGTCATGCGCATAAATATGATATAAAAGCCCTTCTTGCAGTATCAGAAAGTGATTTTCATCAATAGAAACGATGTTTGATACATTTTTAAAATTAGTATTAAACAATTCATTTTCTTCTAATTGATTGGTAATTGAATTATAGGTGTACCACGATTTATTGATTAAAAACAAAATTTCATTTCTGAACTCAAATATTTTCACTCCAAAATCATTGCTTATTTTGCTGTGCTGGGTGACATTCTTGATATCAGTTGTTTCGTATGCATCGTTATACAGAATTCGATACAAACCTCTATTGTTATCGGCAGCCCAAATTTCGTTTTTTCGGTTTTGCGCAACATATTTGATAGGTTTCAATATTCCTTTTATAACTATCTTTTGATTCAAATCATTACTGTCATTATAAATGATTACACCGCTGTATGTTGCTTGTAAATAGGAATTATTAATACTGCTTTTGACTAAATTCCAACCTCCGTTTATAGTACTTAATTTAGAAAACAACCCATTCTCGTATATAAAAGTGCCTTCGTTATGACCTATGAGGTATTTATTATTTATTTTACTGATGTTCCAAGCTTGCCCTTGCGTATTAGGAATTAACGAAAGCACTTTGTCTTCATATTTAAAAACGCCATGATTGGAAGCCATCAAATAGCCTTTTGGAGTACTTGCCACGGAATAAACGGAACCTAAAATCCCTGAATTATCATAAAAAATAGAAATAGGAGAATTAACCTCGATATGAGCAATTCCGTTGTCTAACCCCAACCACAAATCATTTTCTTTGTCCAGGCCAATACTCAAAATAGAATTGTTCATCAATACATTATTTCGATTGATGTTTTTATACGAGCCAGAATTCAAATCAAAAATATAAACCCCTTTATTAGCCGTTCCTATGATTAATTTATTATTTTTAATGAATTTGGCAACGTTGATATTTGCTGCTTTCAAAATATCATTTAATGCACTTTTCCAAGTGCTCAGAATACCATTTTCTTCCACATAAACCCCATTTTTTTTAGTAAAAAAATACGTTTTGTTTTGGTGTTTTTCAATAGCATGGATGACGTTATTCTCTAAAACGGACCAACCTTCTATCTTTTCAAACTTGGAATTCTTCATTTTATAAATTCCTTTTTCCACCGAAGCAACCAATAATTCATTACCAACCGGAAAGCAATAGGAAACCAGAAAATCAAATTTACTTTCTTTAATTACTTTTCCGTCAAACTGGAAAAGCCCATTAAAAGACTGAAAGTAGATTTTATTATTGAATTTAAATATCTTCCAAATTTCTTCATTATCACTGTCGTCAAAAACTTTAGTTTTATTGGAGTTAGAAATAGAAACGTAATGCATCTTTCCTTCTTTTCGGAACCAATACCCAAATTCTTTATAAGAACCGGTATAAATGCGGTCACCGTCAACCATTACGGAGCGAATGATTGTTTTGTTTGGCAAGCTGTTTTTCTCCCACTTTACGCCGTCATAGCGCAATAAATAATAATTATTGGCAAAATACATGGCGTTATCATTTCCTTGTGCTACACTCCAAATCTGATTATCACCTTGATAATTTGATTTGCTGTAATTCTCTACAAAAGGGAGTAATTCCTGTGAATAAAGTTGGAATGAGATAAAATAGAGTAGGATTATTGATGTAATTCTTGCTTTCAAAATGTGGTATTTTATATCCAAATATAATTAGATTTATCAAATAAAAGGCATAAAAAAAGCCTCTGTTTACAGAAGCTTTTTTTGAGTTGGTTATTTTCTTAATTCGTCAGTAATTCAAATACCTGATTGGCAATTTCAATTTCTTCATTGGTAGGAATGACTAATATTTTAGTCTTTGAATCTGGTGTGTTTATTTCTCTAATTTCTTTCGAACGAATTTCATTTTTGGATGCATCCAATGCTATTCCGAAATAATCCATATCCGTACACACTAATTTTCGGATGTACGAAGAATTTTCTCCAATCCCAGCCGTAAAAATAATGGCATCGAGCCCATTTAAAACAGCCGTATACGAACCAATATATTTCTTTATTCGATACGCATTCATCGCTAAAGCCAATTGACAATCTTCATTTCCATTCTCCGCATTCGCTTCTATGTCCCTCAAATCGCTGTAACCAGTAAGCCCCAGCATTCCACTTTGTTTTTGCAACATCGTATTCACCGCTTCAAGCGAATAACCCAACGAATTTACCAGATAAAAAATCACAGATTGATCCACATCTCCGCTTCGGGTTCCCATAATTAATCCGTTCATTGGACCAAAACCCAACGTATGATCAATACTTTTTCCGTCTTTTATAGCGGTCATACTACAACCGTTTCCTAAATGTATCGTTATGATTTTTGCCCCTTTATTCTGAGAATTCTGCTTCAAATAATGAATTGCATTTTCCGAAACATATTTGTGACTCGTCCCGTGAAAACCGTAAACACGTATTTTATTTTCCGTCAAAAGGTAATTTGGTACCGCATATTTGTGCGCTACAACAGGAATCGTTTGATGGAATGCCGTGTCAAAAACAGCCACTTGTTGTGCTGAATTAAAAATTTCCTCGGCAACATTTATTCCTTCTAAATTTGCAGGATTGTGCAAAGGTGCCAAATCAAAAAGCTGTCTGATTTTATCTTTTACTTCACTGGTAATGATTACCGTATTCGAAAAAGCGCTTCCGCCATGCACCACACGATGCCCAACAGCTTCTATTTCATCCGTACTTTTAATCACCCCTACTTTTTCATCCATCAGTAATTTGGCAATTTTTTCTAAACCAATTTTATGGTTTGCAATAGGCAACGTTTCTTCTAATTTAGTCGTATCCGTTACATACGTTAGGTTTGAAGTTTCCAGTCCTATTCTGTCGATCATCCCCGAACAAATAACTTCATTTACCGGCATGTTAATCAATTGGTATTTTATGGAGGAACTTCCTGAGTTTATAATTACTATTTTCATTTTATAATCCTTGTGCTTGAATCGCCGTAATCACGACTGTATTTATAATATCATCTACCGTACAACCACGGCTTAAATCATTTACCGGTTTATTCAACCCTTGTAACATCGGACCTATTGCTAATGCTCCTGTTTCTCTTTGAACCGCTTTATACGTATTATTTCCTGTATTTAAATCCGGAAAAATCAGAACGCTGGCTTGCCCTGCCACTTCTGAATTTGGCATTTTACTTTTCCCAACAGCCATATCAACGGCTGCATCGTATTGAATAGGGCCTTCAATTTTTAAATCGGGGCGTTTTCTTCTCACTATTTCAGTTGCCGCTCTTACTTTATCTACTTCATCTCCTTTTCCGGATGAACCTGATGAGTATGAAAGCATGGCAATTTTTGGTTCAATACCAAAAGCCAAACTAGAATCGGCAGAGGAAATGGCAATTTCTGCCAATTGTTCCGCAGTAGGATTTGGATTAATGGCACAATCTCCAAAAACAGAAACTCTGTCCTCTAAACACATGAAAAATATCGAGGAAACCACAGAGGAATTGGGTTTCGTTTTAATGAATTGTAAAGCCGGCAAAATAGTATGTTGCGTGGTATGTGCCGCTCCGGAAACCATTCCGTCCGCGTGCCCTTTATACACCATCATAGTTCCAAAATACGAAACATCTTCCATTAAATCCTTAGCCATTCCTATGGTTACATTTTTTGCTTTTCGCAACTCATAATACGTATTTACATAATCATCATAATGCTCTGATTCTATCGGATTAATGATTTCTATTTTAGAAAAATCGAAAGGAAGTCCCAACTCCGCCACTTTATTTTCAATTTGTTTTTTGTTGCCAATAATCGAAATATCAACCACATCCATCGTCAATAATTGTGAGGCTGCAATAATGATTCGTTCGTCATTTCCTTCCGGTAAAACAATGTGTTTTCTATGCTGTCTGGCTCTTTTTACTAAATTATATTGAAACATTTTTGGTGTCATTCCATCCGCTTCAAAAGTGATTAGCTTTTCAGCCAAGTTATCTAAGTCGACATATTTTTCGAAAGTAGTAATAGAAATTTCAATCTTCTGCTTGTTGTTTGCGTAAATTTTGGATTTAATGGAACCTATTTTATTGGTAATATAATACGTTCCTTCTTCCACCGCAATAATTGGAACAATGGTAGAAAGTCCTTCTATCAATTTCAAAATACTGATTTCAGGCAAAATATTTCCTGTCAAAACAATTCCCGAAATGGTTGGATAATTTACGGATTCATTGGCCTGCAATGCTCCTAGAATAATATCGGCACGGTCTCCGGGCGTTATCACCAGACTATTCTCTTTTAAATGCAACAAATAATTGCACAATTGCATGGCGCCAACGCTAAAATTTCCAGTTTGATTGTTCAAGTGTGCCGAGCCAAATAAAACTTTGGCATCCAACTCATTTACAATTTCCTGTACGGTTGGATTATTCAATTTATGAATCAAAGGAATGGAGTTCACCAATATACTTTTGGGTAAACTTTTCTTTAGACCGTTAGTAACCAATTCAATATTCTCTGGCTGCACTTTATTGGCGATTACAGCCAAAACTTCGACATCTTTAACTTTGAATGAATCGTATGCCAAGTAAAGACTATCAATTAATTCCTCTAATGTTTTTCCAACTCCGGAACCCACGATAATTGTTGGAATACCCAGATTTTTAGCAATCAGAACATTCATGTCCAATTCGATGACAGTTCCTTCCCCTGTAAAACTGGTTCCTTCAACCAAGACAAAATCGAAACGTTCTTCTAATTTCTTGTATTTTTCAATAATCAAATCGAGAACCTCTCCTATTTTCCCCTTGTTCTTCTTTTTGATTAATTTACTTTTTGTAATGGCATACGCATCTTCAAATTCAATATCCATCCCAAAATGACCAATCACGGTTTCAATGTGATTGTCAAATCCTCCTTCTTCAAAATCTTCCACAATGGGTCTAAAATAACCTACTTTGGCCATCTTACCAATAAGCATACTCATCAATCCCAACGTAATAATCGATTTCCCACTATTTTGTTCGCTTGTTGCAATGTATATGGCCTTGTTCATTTTTTTATTTTTAAATTTAATTCCAAATGAATTGGATGTAATCCTTTTTTATCCCTAAAACCAACGGCGTTTTTTAAAATAAATAATCATTCCAACCACTATTAAAGACATAGCACCCATAACGGTATGATAGCCATAATGACGTTTCAGTTCTGGCATATATTCAAAATTCATCCCGTAAACCCCCACAATAAAAGTCAGCGGAATAAATATAGCCGATACAATGGTCAGGGTTTTCATAATCTCATTCATCTTATGCGTTTGTGCCGAGAAAAAGAAATTAGATGCACTTTCCAAAGAACTCATATCAGATTCAATTTGTTCCAAAAGCTCTAAACTCTTTTGATGCAATCGGGCAAAAAAGCTAAAAGTATCTGCTTCCATAACATTAAATATGTTATCGTCTTTTATGCTTTTTATATCATACAACGAATCCCTAAGCGGAATGATAGAACGTTTTAAAAAATTTAAATTATCCCTGTGTTTCTCTATTTTTTCTAAAATTATGGGATCCACACTTTCCTTGGTAAGATTGATCAATTCCTCTATTTTATCTTCCTCGCTTTCTAAAGTGATGTAGAAATTTTCCATGATGGCATCCAGAAGGATGTACAACAAATAATCCGCTTTCTTAGTTCTTACAATTCCCGAATGGGTTCTAATGCGTTCTCGAATGTGGGTGAAGAAATCACTTCGCTTTTCCTGAAAAGAAATCAGAATCCCGTCTTTTAACAAAAAGCTAATTTGTTCGACACTTATGTTATCCGAATGTCCTGTGGGTAAAAGTGATTTTATGTTGAAAAATAGAAAATCATGAGACTCTTCCAGTTTTGTTCTTCGGGTGGTATTTAAAATATCAGCCAACATAAAATTATCGATTTTAAAATAATTTCCAATCGATTTTAGCCACTCCACATTATTTAAACCGTGAATATTAATCCAGTTTGTTTTTTGTCCCTCAATATATTTATCTAAATCCGAAACCTTAAAATCCTCATACTCGGTAAGATCCAAATCATCATAAACAAACAACTGCAGCTCTGATTCCTTACTTTTATGAATACCAGTATATTCTAAATTATAAGGTTGTGTTTTCTTTCCTCTCTTGTACTTAATTTTTCTCATTCCAGCTGATTTAAGTAGTAATATTACAAAAAACTTTTACAAAAAAATCGTTTTTTGGCACTTTTGACATTCCTAAAAATGAAAAAAACAGGTTTAATTTAATATTTAAAAAAGCAAAGATACCTCGAAATAATAATTCCTTACATGAGAAAAATCATGTTATGACATGGAAAAAGCAATTAATAAACGATTGTTAATTATTGTTAATTATTTAAAATCGCACCTCAAAATGGTCTTTTTATAAAAAATATATCAATAAATTTGAACTTTAGTCGTAACAAAACACAATAAAATACGACTTATAGACCATAACCAATTATAAACTTTATTAATACATTAACTAAATGGTGAAAAAAAAACTAACCCTAATTATTACATGTCTGTTATTTTGTTTTGCGCAAGGCACATTTGCACAAAGTAAAAAAAAGAAAAGAGCAGACAAAAATGCCCCTGCTAAAGTAGAAGCAAAAGCACCCGAATCTAAAGACGGTAAGAAAGAACCTAAACCGTACAAAAAAGTTATTGACTCAACCGCAGTAACACAAAAAGGATTAATTGACATTCATAAAATTAATGACAAATATCTTTTTGAAATTCCAGACTCCCTTTTAGGAAGTGAAATAATGACAATTACCAGATATTCTAAAACTCCAGCCGGAGGAGGAATTTTTGGAGGAGAAGAAATCAACAGACAAGTGGTTCGTTGGGAAAAAGGGCTGAACAACAACATCCTTCTTAGATCAGTTACTTACGTTATCATGTCTCCGGACGGTGACAAACCAATGGCTCAAGCGGTTAAGAATTCAACTTCGGATCCAATTATTGGAAACTATGATATCTTGGCATTCAAAAAAGATTCAACCGGTAAAAATAATGCTGGATATGTAATCGATTTAACGAGTACTTTCGATGGTGATATTCAGACTTTTTCATTAGATCCAATTAAAAAACAATTGTTAAACATTGTAGCTTTTCAAAAGGATAAATCATTCATCTCAAAAATAAGCAGTTATCCAATAAATACTGAGATTAGAACTGTAAAAACATTTACAACTACTCCACCGCGTATTTCAATTACTCCAACACCACAAATTGGAGTTAATTTACCTTCTGCTTTAGATGCAGGAGTAGTAACGGTTGAGATGAATACTTCGATGATTTTATTGCCAAAAACACCTATGCGCAAAAGAGAATTTGATGCACGTGTAGGATATTTTGCAAACGAATACGGAGTTTTTGAAGAAGAATCTCAAAAATCAGACACTAAAACTTTTGCTGTAAGATGGCGCTTAGAGCCAAAATCTGCCGAAGATGCTGCAAAGCAAAAAAAAGGGGAATTAATTGAGCCACTAAAACCAATTGTATACTACATTGATCCAGCTACACCTGACAAATGGAAAAAATTCATTAAACAAGGTATTGATGATTGGCAAGTTGCCTTTGAAGCTGCAGGATGGAAAAATGCTATTCGTGGCGAATATTGGCCAGAAAACGATCCAACAATGAGTTTGGAAGATGCCCGTTTTTCAGTATTGAGATATTTTGCTGCTGAAATTCAAAATGCATACGGACCAAATGTACATGATCCTAGAAGTGGTGAAATTTTGGAAAGCCACATTGGTTGGTACCATAATATCATGAGTCTTTTAAGAAACTGGTACTTGATTCAAACTGCGGCTGTAGATCCTGCAGCAAGAACAAAAAAGTTTGATGATAAATTAATGGGAGAATTAATCCGTTTCGTTTCTTCTCATGAAGTAGGACACACTTTAGGATTACGTCACAACATGGGAGCAAGTTCTGCCACTCCGGTTGAAAAACTAAGAGATAAAGCGTACCAAGATAAAAACGGACATACTTCTTCTATTATGGATTATGCACGTTTTAATTATGTGGCACAACCAGAAGATGGTGTTACAGCCTTATTCCCAAGAATTGGGGATTATGACAAATGGGCTATTAAATGGGGGTATTCTTATTTTGACGGAGCTAAAACTGAAACTGAGGAAAAAGCGAAGTTGAATGAAATGACTAAAGAAGCATACAAAAATAACCGTTTATGGTTTGGTACTGAAAGCAGTCCTTATGACCCAAGATACCAAACAGAGGATATTGGAGATAATGCGATGAGAGCTTCTGAGTACGGAATCAAAAACCTAAAAAGAATTTTGCCTAATTTATTAGAGTGGACTAAAGAAAACGGGGAAAGCTATGCTGAACTAGACGAACTTTACGGTGCACTTACAGGACAATTCAGAAGATATATGGGCCATGTTACTAAAAACGTAGGTGGAATCTATGATTCTCCAAAAACGTATGACATGACAGGAAATCAATTTGAAGTAGTTCCAAGAGCTATACAAAAAGATGCTGTATTATTCTTGAACACTCAATTGTTCACCACTCCAAAATGGTTATTGGATCAAAATATCCTTTCGAAAATAAACCCAGAAAGCGGTGTTGAAGCAATCAAAGGAATGCAAGATGCTACCTTATCAAGTTTATTGGCTGGAGATAGAATTGTTCGCCTTATAGAAACTTCTTCTATGAGTAAAAACAACTATACCGCTGATGAATTAGTAAGCGACTTAAAAAATGGAATCTTCTCTGAATTGAAAGGAAGCGGTTCCATTGATGTGTATCGCAGAAACATTCAAAAATTGTATGTTGACAAAATGATCGAATTACTTAAACCAGGTACAGCCATGGTTAGATCGGTTCCTGTAGGAGTTACTTACGGTTTCACGACAAGAAGAGTAAATCTTGCTCAAACTGATTTACCTTCTATTGCAAGAGGTCAATTGAATAGTTTGAAAAACGAGATGAAGTTAGCCTCATCAAGAATGACTGATCGAATGAGTAGATATCACTTACAAGATTTAATTTCTAGAATAGGACAAGCTTTAGATCCTAAATAATGAATTAAAAAAGGGAAAATGTTCAACAACATTTTCCCTTTTTTTTATGTTGTATTTGATGTTATTATATTGTAGAGACGCATTGTATAAATGCATCGTAGAGACGCACCGTATCGATGCGAATTTTATAAACGAAGATTGCATAAATGCACATTGAAAAATACACACGGTAGAGACGCACTGCAGTGCGTCTCTACAATGCGTCTCTACATAAATAATAATAATAATAGAATAACAAAACCCGACCCGTTTCTAAAACAGGTCGGGTTTTTTATTTAACCCATAAAAAAAACCGTTCACCAATGGCGAACGGTTTTCTAATTCAATAGTAGAGATACACCGCAGTGCATCTCTACGGGAAATTATTATTTTACTTCTTCGAATTCAACGTCTTCAACATTGTCTCCTTGAGCAGCATCCCCTTGAGGTTGTGCTTCACCTTGACCTTGTTCTCCTTGAGCATACATCGCTTCAGTTGCTTTTTTCCAAGCAGCGTTGATGTTGTCAAGAGCAGTTTGAATTGCAGGAATGTCTTGAGATTGGTGTGCCATTCTCAATTCAGTTAATGCATATTCTACAGCAACTTTGTTTTCATCAGATAATTTAGAACCTAATTCTTTCAATTGAGTTTCAGTTTGGAAGATCATTCCGTCCGCTTCGTTCAATTTTTCTGCTCTTTCTCTTAAAAGTTTGTCAGAATCAGCATTAGCTTCTGCATCTTTTTTCATTCTTTCGATTTCTTCAGCTGTTAATCCAGAAGAAGCTTCGATACGAATATCGTGAGATTTTCCAGTTCCTTTGTCAGTTGCAGAAACTTTGATGATACCATTAGCATCAATATCAAAAGTTACTTCAATTTGTGGAACACCTCTTGGAGCTGGTGGAATACCATCTAAATGGAAACGACCGATAGTTTTGTTGTCAACTGCCATAGCTCTGTCTCCTTGTAAAACGTGGATTTCAACTGTTGGTTGAGAATCTGCAGCTGTAGAGAAAACTTGAGATTTTTTAGTTGGAATAGTTGTGTTAGACTCAATTAATTTAGTCAAAACACCACCCATAGTTTCGATACCTAAAGATAAAGGTGTAACGTCAAGTAACAATACATCTTTTACATCTCCAGAAAGAACTCCACCTTGAATAGCTGCTCCAATTGCAACAACCTCATCAGGGTTAACTCCTTTAGACGCTTTTTTACCAAAGAATTTTTCAACTTCTTCAGCAATTCTTGGCATACGAGTAGAACCACCTACTAAGATAACTTCGTCAATATCAGAAACAGATAAACCTGCATCTTTCAACGCTTTAGCAACTGGTGCCATAGAACGTTTTACTAAAGCGTCAGTTAATTTTTCAAATTGAGCTCTAGTTAATTTTTTAACTAAGTGTTTTGGTCCTGAAGCCGTAGCAGTTACGTATGGCAAGTTGATTTCAGTTTCAGCAGAAGAAGACAATTCAATTTTTGCTTTCTCAGCAGCTTCTTTCAAACGTTGCAATGACATTGGATCAAGACGTAAGTCAATACCTTCTTCAGCTTTAAATTCGTCAGCTAACCAGTCAATAATTTCGTGGTCAAAATCATCTCCACCTAAGTGAGTATCTCCGTTCGTAGACAATACTTCGAAAACTCCGTCTCCTAATTCAAGAACAGAAATATCAAATGTACCTCCACCTAAATCGTAAACAGCAATTTTTTGATCTTTACCTTTTTTATCTAAACCGTAAGCAAGTGCAGCTGCAGTTGGTTCGTTGATAATACGCATTACTTTAAGACCTGCAATTTCACCCGCTTCTTTTGTAGCTTGACGTTGTGCATCATTAAAGTAAGCTGGAACAGTGATAACTGCTTCAGTAACAGTTTGACCTAAATAGTCTTCAGCTGTTTTTTTCATTTTTTGAAGTGTCATAGCTGACAATTCTTGAGCAGTGTACAAACGACCATCAATATCCACACGTGGCGTATTGTTGTCCCCTTTTACTACTGAATAAGAAACTCTTTTTGCTTCAGCTGTAATTTCTGAAAAAGAGTGACCCATAAAACGTTTGATAGAAGCAATAGTCTTAGTTGGATTAGTTACCGCTTGTCTTTTAGCAGGATCTCCTACTTTAATTTCTCCACCTTCAACAAAAGCGATGATAGATGGTGTTGTTCTTTTTCCTTCTGCATTAGGAATAACAACTGCTTCATTACCTTCCATTACAGAAACACAAGAGTTGGTCGTACCTAAATCAATTCCGATTATTTTACCCATTTTTAATATATTTAATTTTATTGTATACTTGTTTTAATGACTCGAAGTCGATAAGTCAATCTTTGTGCCAATACAAAACCAACTATTAAATTGTCAGTTTATGTTAAAATTGGCGTAAAAAAATCTGACAAGATGACATTTCAGAGGGTTTGTCATTCTGGCGGAAGTCGGAATCTGGAGCTGATTCCCGCTCTCCGCTGTATCTTTATGTTCTTAAAGAAAGAACATAAAGGATGCCGCTACTATCAGGGCTAGGAAATCTGATTCCTAAGTTCATTTGTTTCTATTCGATTACTTTAGAATTTCAATATCAATAATTCGTAATAAATAAACTACATTAGCAGAACATATAGAATGCTATTTGTAGCGAGAATGTACAAGTTAGCTGTAATGCCCTAAAAAATTCGCCTATAAATGAAAAAAAAAATCATTTTAATTTTTATATTTCTTTTTGTTACTTCAATAGCTAAATCACAAACTTTTCCTAAAGACTCACTTTATGGAAATGTCAAAAGAATTAGAGAAAAAGTAATTTTCTTAACCGAAATAGAAAATCTCCAATTACTATATTATGATGATTATGGTCATTCTGGATTTATGGGACCAGAATCAACAATATCAAGGTTTCATGACACTTGGTATTCTTCAAATTTTTGTTATTATTTGAATTATGAAAGATTCTTTAATCCTAATAGAAAAATAATTAAAGAATACTGGTATGGAAAAAGAGATGATTTTATGAATTCATATAGATATGTCTATGATAAAAAAGAACGCTTAATTAGCACCATTGATTCTTCAGAATATTCCATAGATACTAGAAATCATTATTTTGAAGAATATGGAGATTATGTTGATGAAAATATTATCTACGAGAATTTAGAACTTAATATTTTTTCACATAACTATAAAAAATATAAAAATGGGAAAGTCATCAGAACAAAAAACTTTGATGATAACGGAACAATAAGTGAAAACATTAATCATTATAACGAATTTGGAAAATTAGATTATATAATTTATAAAAACCCAAATACTTGGAAAAAACTAGAAGGAAATAGTCATTCTTATGGAGTTCAAGATTCAATTGGTGTGACTTACAAAAATCTAATAAATGAATATGATATAAGAAATCGGTTAGTCAAAACTCGTACTTTTGATTTAGACTCTGATAAATATAGCAATGATGTAATTGAAAGTGGTCAAACAATTAATATTTATGAAGGAGATAATCTTATAACCAGATTTACAAGTAATAAAAATGATTATCAAACGTATTATAATTTTAGATATAACAAATCTAATCAATTAATTGCTAAATATTGTTGTGAAAAAGATATTGCAAATGCAAAAATCATTCAAAAATACAAATATAAAACTGATATAATTAGTGACTTAACTTATGAAGAAGAGTCTTTTGAAACAAAAAAAATGGTAAAGTATAATATTTCATATTCATACAAATATGATGACAACAAAAATTGGACAGAAATAATAAAAACAGTTGATGGCGTTAAGTTATATAAATGGATAAGAGAGATTGAATATTACTAAAAATCACTACAGCTAACACACGTTTGTAGCAATTGCAAGGTTTGGGCTTCTCCGGAATTTTTTTCGAAAATTCAAAAAGGAGTTTTGTACTTGGAATGGTCAGTGATAAATCATTGCAACTGCTACATGCCGCAAAACGTTAGCGACCAATGCAGAACGACACCCAAACCAACAAATAGATACAAAACTTCAATGCCAATTTGAACAATGAAAAAATATTTCTCACAAACGCGAGTTTTTAGTTTTCTGATACTATTACTTTTTGGCACTGCCTGCAACGGACCCGCTAAAAAAGACGTACCAAAAGAAAAAGGAAGTGAATCAAACATACTATCTGTTGCACATCCTAAACTTATAAAAACCATAGGCTCGCCTAAATATGGCAATGTACAATCTGCGCTGCAGGACAAAGCCGGTAATCTTTGGTTTGGCACCACAGAAAATGGTCTTTATAAATATGACGGAAAATCCTTTACCCAATTTTTAGTGACCGATGGTCTAAACAGTAATAATATTAATGCCATTTTGGAAGATAAAGATGGTAAAATTTGGATAGGTACTCCAGCAGGAGTTTGTCTTTACGATGGTAAAACATTTGCTAAAATCCAGATTCCTTTACGAAAAAAACTGCCTCCCAATAAGTTTAAAAAAACGCAGGAGGTATTCAGTATCATGCAGGACAGAAACGGAAAACTATGGTTCGCAACAATTGAGGGAGTTTACATCTACGATGGCAAATCTTTTACTCCGTTTATAATTGATGAAGGTGGAGTTGGCTATATGAGCAGTAACAATAATGCTGAATATATTTTAGAAGATAAAGCAGGTAACATTTGGTTTGGTGGACGGGGTAATAAAGGTGTGTTTCGTTACGATGGAAAATCTATAACCAATCTTAAACCAAATGGCGACAATTGGGCTTGGCCCGCATTGCAAGACAAGAACGGAAATATTTGGTTCAGCAATTGGAGCGGTGCTTACCGTTATGATGGAAAATCATTTACAAGTTTTACAAAAAGCAATGGCTTGCTAAGTGATTCGGTTATGCGAATTATAGAAGACAAAAACGGAAATATTTGGTTTGGTGGCGGTGGTGGCATTTGCCGTTACGATGGAAAATCTTTCACTTGTTTTACAACAAAAGATGGACTAATTAATCAGGGGATTTGGACAATTTTGGAAGATAAAACAGGAAATCTTTGGGTGGGTACGAGAGAAACAGGTCTCTACCTTTACGATGGAAAAACATTTATTAATTATTCGGAATATAAACACTAGCTTGTAACGGATAAACAAAATTTGCAACAACAGATAAAAATGAACAAAAAAAACATCAATCACTAAAACCAACAATCATCATGAAACAACGTTCCAAGCATTTTGCAGTAAAGACAATCCTAATTGGTCTATTCATCCAGCTAATTACAATACCGGTTTCCTTTGGGCAAACCAAAACAGAACAAATCGATAAGTTAATGAACCTGTATTCAGAATACGGGCAGTTTAACGGCTCCATTCTTGTCGCTGACGCAGGGAAAGTCATTTATAAAAAGGGATTTGGAATGGCAAACATGGAATGGAATATTCCGAACCAACCGGATACCAAACACCGATTGGGTTCTGTTACCAAACAATTTACCGCCATGTTGATTCTGCAATTAGTTGAGCAGGGAAAATTAAAGTTGGATGCTCCTATCTCAACCTATCTTCCTGATTATCCTAAAGCATTGGGCGATAAAATCACCATTCATCATTTACTGACGCATACCGCTGGAATTCCTAATTATACTTCGTTTCCTAATTTTGTGAAAGATTTAAGTATCAATCCGTACAGCCCGGAAGCATTTGTGAAAAAATTCGCTGACCTACCACTCGAGTTTACACCAGGCGAAAAATTTGCGTACAGCAATTCCGGTTATTTTTTATTGGGTTACATCATAGAGAAAGCTTCCGGTAAAACCTATGAGCAGTTTTTACAAGACAATATTCTTAACCCACTAAAAATGAATAATACCGGATTCGATCATCATGAAACGATTCTGAAAAACAGAGCTTCAGGTTATGAGAAAAACGGTAAAAACTTCAGCAATGCCAGTTATCTTGATTTATCTATTCCTTACGCTGCTGGTTCCTTGTATTCCACTGTAGATGATTTGTATTTATGGGATCAGGCACTTTACACCGAACAGTTACTTTCGAAAAAAAATAAAGAACTTTTATTTAATTCCTATATCCCTGCAGGACCGGGACATTATGGTTACGGATTGTTCATCAATAAGGCTTTCAATGGAGAAAAAAATGAAAGTATTATGGTCATTGAGCATGGCGGTGGAATAAATGGATTCAACACCTTGCTTTCCCGTATTCCGTCTGACAAAAATCTGGTGGTTTTATTAAATAATACGGGCGGTACCAACTTAAACGAGATGAATAAAGCGATTAGAAATATCCTTTATAATAAACCGTATAGTTTGCCTAAAAAATCATTGGCTACTGCTTTCGTAGACGTAATTATGGAAAAAGGAATTGCATCTGGATTAACTTATTTTAAAGAAAATAAAAATTCAAATACCTATGCTATCAATGAAAATGAAATGAATAGCGCAGGATATCAATTATTACAAACCGGAAAAGTAAAAGAAGCAATAGAAGTTTTCAAACTAAATGTTGAAGCGTTTCCGCAATCAGGAAATGCTTATGACAGTTTAGGAGAAGCCTATTTGAAAAACGGAGATAAAAAGCTTGCTATACTAAATTATAAAAAATCCGTAGAACTGGATCCAAACAATGAAAACGGAAAAAAAGTATTGGAAGAAATTTCAAAATCTTAAATTATTGAACATTGTAAAGTCCTTTACTCCCTGTGGTAAAGGACTACAATAAGACACTAACACGATTGTATAAAACCAGCTACTTTATAAAAACTATTGCCAATTGAAAAAATAGATTTACATTTACTGACTGATTAGTCAGTAATAGATGTATGTTTATTTAATTTCTTTATTCGTAATGAGTGCATTATCCTATTTAAAACAAGTAAAATTTGGTAAACTGCCTGCAGGCAAAAGATTGGAAAGAATTAAACAATCACCAAATTATAAAAACGGTTCTTTTCAAAACCAAAGCATCACACCTGACCTGACGGAAGGAGCAAGCTATTATACCGTTGGTAAAGAGTTCTTTTTCGGGCAGCATAAAAATGTTACACCAGTTGACGAAATTCCAACCAAAAAAACAGACCTTTTGAATGTAGACCTAAACGAAAATATTTTGGTTTGGTTTGGGCATTCCTCCTACTACATTCAAATTGATGGAAAACGAATTTTAGTTGATCCAGTTTTAAGTGGTGTTGCGTCTCCATTTTCATTTTCAACAAAAGCTTTCAAAGGAACGGATCGTTATACAACGGATGATATTCCCGAAATTGACTACCTTTTTATTTCGCACGACCATTGGGATCATTTGGATTACAAAACCATTTTAAAACTAAAGCCCAAAATCAAAAAAATTATCTGCGGTCTTGGCACCGGTGAACACTTTGAGTATTGGGGCTTTGACACCACTAAAATCATTGAAAAAGACTGGAACGAGAAAATAGTTTTGGACAAAGGTTTTACGGCACATACGGTTCCTTCAAGACATTTTTCGGGTCGTGGACTAACTAGAAACAAAGCGCTTTGGACCTCGTATGTTTTACAAACACCAACCATGCAAATTTTTCTTGGTGGTGATAGTGGCTACGACAAACATTTTGCTGAAATAGGGAAAACGTTTGGTGAATTTGATTTAGCCATTTTAGAAAACGGTCAGTACGATAAGAGTTGGAAATACATTCACCTGATGCCAGATGAAATTTTGCAAGCAGCAAAAGACTTAAACGCCAAACGAATTTTCCCCGTCCATTCTTCAAAATTTGCGCTCGGGAATCATCCTTGGTACGAACCTCTGGAATTGATAACCGAAAATAACAAACAAGAAAACCTAAACCTTATCACACCAATGATTGGTGAACAGGTAAATTTAAAAGATACCACACAACAATTTTCCCAATGGTGGAAAGGTGTAAAATAATCCCATCAATTAGTAGTGAATATTACGATTTACCCTTGACAAAATAAAATCTGAATAATGGACAAGAGAGAAAAATTACTGGCGGCGGCGCTCAAACTATTTGTTGAGTTTGGCTTTCACGATACACCCACGAGTAAAATTGCAAAAGAAGCAGGCATTGCCAGTGGCACTTTATTTTACTTTTTCCCAACAAAAGACGAATTAGTCAAAGCTTTGTACATTGACATTAAAAGCCGTCTGAATGAACACATTTCGGAGATAATTAAAGACGAAAAATCGTTGCAGGGAATCTTGAAAATTTATTATTCTGCAACACTTCATTGGGCACAAAAACACAAGACGGAATTCCGTTTCATGGAACAATTTAACTCTTCGCCTTACTTAAAACAAATTGCAGAAGAAGAAACTCAGAAATACATTAAACCAATTATGGTTATTTTAGAAAATGGAGTAAAGGACAAAATCATAAAGCTGATGGATGTTGAACTCATTTTTACACTCATCTGCGGACACACTTTTAGCGTCAATCAATATTTAGTTGCTAAAGACTTTTCAAAACCCGAACAAGACACCGTTATTAATAACACTTTTGACTTGCTTTGGGACATGATAACATAAAAACAAGCTAACAAATGGATTTAAAACAGCATTATACTGCGCTATACAACGAATCTATTGAAAAGATTGTGACGAACACCTATCAAATTGACAATCAAATCGATTCGCTTTCAGATCGCAGATTTGGCATTACTTTATTAATTCGACCTGATAGTCAAACCAAAAAAAACATACAGAACTTTTTAGACGAACTAAAGCAAATTGATCCGGAGCAATATTATTATCCCAGTTCGGATATTCACATCACTGTATTATCAATTATTTCTTGTTACGATGGTCTTGATTTGGAAACAATTTCGATTCCCGATTATATTGCAATTATCGAAAAAAGTCTTGTTGGAATACAGAATATAGTAATCAATTTTCAGGGCATTACTGCTTCCCCATCGGCAATAATGCTTCAGGGTTTTACCAATTCTAATTCCTTAGATAATTTAAGAAACAACTTAAGAACAAATTTCACGAATTCTGGATTAGAGGAAAGTATCGACAAACGCTATTCCATTAATACAGCTCATTCGACTGTAGCACGATTTCGAAAAGAAATAAGTCATACAGAAAAGTTGATTGCAGTTTTAGAAAAGTATCGAAATTTTGATTTCGGAAAATTCAAAGTTAAAAAATACCATTTAGTTTATAATGATTGGTACCAACGGAAAGAATTTGTCAAAGAATTGCACGAATTTCAATCCATTTAAAAAAGCAGCAAACAAAAGTTTGCTGCAAGTTACGTTTGTACACAATCCATTAATTTACTGCCTTAGTAGATTTTCCTACCGTCAAATAAATGTGATTATCAGGATACAGAAATTCAATTTTTGTATGCTGCTGGTTTACTCTCATTTCTACTTGTTCATTTTCATTTTCTAAAGTATAAAACGTGTAATTCCTATCCTGAGGTAAAATACCGGAGTCAACAATTTTATATTTCATTTTCGTAGCCGTGAGGAAGAAAACTACATCGCGCTTTTGAGTGTCTAAGAACACAAAAGAGTATTCATTTCCAGTAATATTACATTCGCCTTGCTTAAAAGGCTGCTCATCTATGCAATACCGCTGCACGTTAAACACTTGTTCTTGAGCATACATACCACTCGTTAGCAACAACAATACAATTATTTTTTTCATACACATGGTTATTTCTGTTATCCGGAATTAGACAATCTTTTTTTGTTATACAAAAGACACGCCACAATATTTTTTGAGATAAAATAATCCCCAAATAGTTCTTTTACATTTACTTGCTTATCATAAAAAAGCCTTAAAAAGCAATGTTTACCGTAATCAAATTCCGTTTTTATTTGTATTTTCGATTTTCTAAAACCTACCTGCTTTCATTGAAATACAATCCTGAAAGTGCCCTAAAAATAATTTTAAAATAAAACAACAATGACTTCATTTAGCAAAGAATTATCCTTCCGTTGGTCTGATCTCGACCCTAATTTTCATGTCCGACATAGTGCTTATTATGACTTTGGAGCACAGCACCGTATCGAAATTCTGGAAAATTTAGGTTTAACGATGAAAGTCATGCAAGCACAAAGTTTTGGACCTATTCTTTTTAGGGAAGAATGTGTTTTTAGAAAAGAAATAAAACTTTCTGACAAAATTTTTATGCATACCAAAACCTCAAAAGTAAATGCTGATGCTTCTCGTTGGTCTATTGTACATGAGTTTTTGAATGAAGACAACAAACTTTGTGCAACCATAACTGTTGATGGTGCTTGGATGGATACCAAACTACGAAAACTAGCCTCTCCAACTCCTGAAATTGCAATTGAAGCCCTGAGTATTTTCCCTAAAAGTGACGATTTTGTAAGCCTTTAAATAAAAGACAATCCTTTAAATTACGCTGGAAACCATGACAAAAAATAAGCAAACTGTACAAAAATATATGGAAGCCTTTATGGCTAGTGACCATGAAAAAATTTTATCCTGCTTAACTGAAGATGTTACCTGGGAAGTACCTGGAATGTTTCGTTTATCTGGGAAAGAAGCATTTGATAAGGAGATAGAAAACGACAATTTTATTGGTAGTCCAACCATACAAATTATTAGAATGATTGAAGAAAATAATATTGTAATCGTAGAAGGTGCGGTCCAATCTAAAATGAAAAATGGCGATTTACTGGACGCTGTATTTTGCGATGTTTTCCATATGCAAAGCGAGAAAATAAAACATTTAACATCCTATTTAATGAATAAATGAAACTTAACTACAATATATAACTCATCACACAATCTCATTTAAATAAGGTTTGTTTTGCGACTGATATCGTTTTTAAAATCAACTTACCTCATTTTGGATACAACTATAAGAGATTGGGTTACTTTTAAATTTAGTATCATACTGACATTTGCATTGTTAATTTAAATCTACAATTAAATAAAAAAGTATGAATACTAATAAAAAAATCGAACTGGGAAGTCAAGGACTTTTTGTTCCAAAAGTAGGATTGGGTTGTATGGGAATGACCCAAATTGCAGGAATGGATGTTTATGGAAAAGCAGATGAAACCGAATCTATCGCTACTATCCACCGTTCATTGGAACTAGGATACAACTTCCTGGACACTGCAGATTTATACGGCCCTTTACTAAATGAAAGGCTTGTCGCCAAAGCCATTAAAGGAAACAGAAATCAATATACCATTGCCACAAAATTTGGTTATGAAATTGATGACAAGGAACAACTGACTTGGCAATTCAACGGTACAAAAGATTATGTAAAAAAAGCAGTGGAGCGTTCACTTAAAAACTTGGGAACTGATTATATTGACTTGTATTACCTGCATCGTTTAGACCCAAAGACGCCTATTGAAGAAACTGTTGCGGCAATGGCTGAATTGGTAAAAGAAGGAAAAATTGGTCACATTGGACTTTCAGAAGTTTCATCGCAGACCATAAAAAAAGCCCATACTATTCACCCTTTGACTGCGGTGCAAACAGAATATTCTTTGTTTGAACGTGGCGTAGAAGAAACAGGAATTTTAAAAACACTTCAAGATCTTGGAATCGGATTTGTGGCTTACTCTCCATTAGGTCGAGGATTTATTTCTGGCGATATCAAAAGCCCTGATGATTTTCCTGAAACTGATTTTAGAAAAAGTTTACCCCGTTTTCAAGGCGAACAATTTTACAAAAATATTACCTTGGTAAATGAAATAAAAACATTGGCTACCGAAAAAGAAATAACACCTTCACAATTAGCCATTGCCTGGATTGTTTCAAAAGGTATTTTACCAATTCCGGGAACAAAACGTGTGAAATATATCGAAGAAAATAATGCTGCTGCCGAAATTAAATTAAGCATTGAAGACCTAAACCGTTTAGAAACCATTATCCCATTAGGAACGATTACTGGTGCTCGTTATGATGCTGCCAATATGGGCGCTATCGATCAATAAAATAACATTATTCAGTAGGAAAAGCTATCTTTACTATTCACTTTTCCTACTGAATTTATAATTCGCATCATGAAAAAAGAGACCCATTCTCCGTATAGTATCAATTCCATTTCTGAGTTGCATCGTTTATTGCAATTACCTAAACCAAAACACCCATTGGTTAGTGTCATTAATCTGAATGAAATAAAATGTCATTTTGATGAAAGCATAAAAAGTTTCGTTTATAATTTTTATTCGATTTGTACCAAAAAGGATTTTAAAGGTAAATTGAAATATGGACAAAACTATTATGATTTTGACGAAGGCATTATGACTTTTTTTTCACCGGGTCAGGTAATTTCGACTGTTGTTGATGAAGATATAGCACTTTCAGGGATATGGTTAGTCGTTCACCCTGATTTTATCCAAAATTATGCTTTGGCAAAAAGCATCAAAGACTATGGATTTTTCTCCTATGCTGTAAATGAAGCATTACATCTTTCGGATAAAGAAGAAGCAATGATTACGGACATTATGCAAAATATTGATGCCGAATATTGTTCTGTAATAGACGGTTTTAGTCAGGATGTTATACTCTCACACATTGAATTATTGCTCAATTATTCCAACAGATTTTATAACCGACAGTTTATTACCCGTAAAAATGCCAGTAATGATTTGTTGAGTAATTTAGAAAAATTGCTTTTGGATTATTTTAATGGCAACAAAGTTCAGGAACTTGGTCTTCCAACTGTTCTCTACATTTCAGAGCAATTGAATGTCTCGCCAAATTATTTAAGTGACATGCTCCGATCACTCACCGGACAAAGTACGCAGCAGCACATTCACGATAAGTTAATTGAAAAAGCCAAAGAAATTTTGACCACAACTTCTTTATCCGTTAGTGAAATAGCCTACCAATTGGGCTTTGAATACCCACAGTCTTTTAGCAAATTATTCAAAAGTAAAACCAATGTTTCGCCTTTAGAATTTAGAAGCTCATTCAATTAAGCCTAAAAATGTATTATTGATAACGCATTGTATTTGTAAAAAGGAATGATACATTTAGCGATTATTACATAGCACGAAAACAAAAAACATGAAAAATTCCATACTAAAGAACAGTCTTTTAAGTCTGATTATTTTAAGCTTCGTATCATGCTCATCAGGAAAAACAGCTACCGTTAGTGGGAAAGTTTCGGCTATTCAAAAAGGGAAAGATGGCTACACCGCGACAATTGAAAACACAAAAGGACGCACTTATTTTGGAACAATTAGTATTCCTAATATGAATAATAATCCCCAGTTATTCAAACAGGCGGAAATTGGAGATACAATTACCGTGAAAGGAGAAGTTTGGAAAATGGGAAAAGAAAAACAAATTACTGTCAGAGAAATATTGGAACTAAAAAAGAAGACCATTGCAGAAGCTAAAATTACCGGAATAGTTCAATCTATCGAAAAAGGAAAAGATGGCTATACTGCCAAAATAAAAACAACTGAAGGCGTAATTTATTTTGCTGTAATCAGTATTCCAAATCTTGGAAGCCCCGAAAAATACCGTGCATTTAAAACGGGAGAAAAGGTTACTTTGTTTGGAGAAATCTGGAAAATGGGAGACGACAACCGAATCACAGTTAGAAAAATTTTAGATTAAAAAATTCTTAATTTCATTCATAAGAAATCGCTTTGGTATCAAGTTCAGAATTGAAAAGTATAAAATCGGATACAACAGGATTACATTGAATTTTCATGAACGTACAAGTAACATCCCCGAAATAACTGGCTACCGCCACTTCTGATGCATCTTTACCATTCGCTATTTTTACTAATCCATTTGCAACAGCTAATTTAGTGGGGTCAAAAAACAGCCATTGTCCACCAATATACGCTTCAAAACAAGCATGGAAATCCGGTGGATTAAGATTATACGCATAGCCGGTAAAATAGCGTGCCGGTATGTCTAACGCTCGACATAATGCAATCCCTAAATGAGCAAAGTCTTTACAAACTCCTACTCTATCAAGTAATGTATCGCAGGCTGAAGTACTGGAATTAGTAACGCCGGTTTTGTATTCGACAGTATTGAAAATCCATTCCTTTATGGCTTTTGCTTTAGCATATTCATTGGGCAAATATCCAAATTCATTCGTGGCAAATTCCAATAATTTATCCGATTCACAATGTCTGCTTGGAGAAATAAAAGGCAATACTTCGTGATCCAGATTTATAATTGGTATGGATTGCAAAAGTACTTTTTCATCATAAACGGTATAACTGACCTCTACCTCTGCTTCGTAAATTACAGTAAAAAACACGCCTTGTTCCACTTCCATTTTTACAAACCGTGTATCTGAATTTTTCAAAGTAAATTCTTCAAATTTTATGGAAGGTGTAACAATGAGTGTTTCTGAAATGATTTTTTGGCTCGAAGATTTAGCTGCCTGAATATTAAAAATAAAGGTAGTTGGAGAAAAAACTTCGTATGATAATTCACTGTATACTTTAAATCTCATTTTGTAAATATATAGTTTTACAATTAGCACTAAATGAAATTATTAGATTTATTATTGGCTAATTTCCCCTTTTATCAAATTCTTAAATCGGATAGAATCTATTTATGCAATTCCAAAAAAGTGATACTTTTTTTTATACTTTTATAAACACAACAAAAATTACGATCGGTTTTGAAAAAAGGATTCTAAATCGACATCCAAAAATAATAAAAGATGAAAACATTGGGACTTATTGGTGGGATTAGCTGGGTTTCTACTGCTGATTATTATAAACTTATTAATGAAGGAGTAAACGAGAAACTGGGAGGCATCAATTTTGCTAAATGCATAATCCATTCTTTCAATTATGCAGATATTATAAGAAACAATAACAACAATGATTGGGACTCAACATTTATTATGCTCTCAGAAGCCTGTGAAAACCTGCAACAAAGTGGTGCCGAAGCTATTGTTTTATGTGCTAATACAATGCATCTTTTAGCCGATAGAATTGAGGAAAAAATGACGATACCCGTAATTCATATTGCTACCGAAACTACAAAAGAAATAAAAAAATTGAATCTATCCAAAGTAGGGCTTTTAGGAACTAAATTCACAATGGAGCTGGATTTTTTTACCTCTAAACTTAGCAATGAAAATATTGAAACGTGTATACCGGAGTCGGAAGACAGAGATTTTATTCAAGATACTATTTACCATGAACTGGGAAAAGGAATCATTAACCCCGATACGAAACAGCGTTACATCAGTATCATCAATAAATTAATAGAAAATGGTGCTGAAGGAATTATTCTGGGTTGCACTGAAATTCCATTATTAATTCAACAAGAGGATATTGCCGTTCCTATTTTCGATACCGCCATAATTCATTCGGCAGCTGCAGTGGCATTTGCTGTAAGCTAAAATATATTGCTATAATTTTTAACTAAACCAGAATTAAATATAAATCAAATAAAATATGAAAACAGGAAAATTACTATTCCTAGTGGTTATCGCCTTAGCCATTACCAGCTTTAAAACAATAACGTCTGATTCTAAAAACGCAGCGCCATCAAGAGAATTCTACCAAATAAAAACCTATATTTTCAAAACGGAACAACAAGTTGAAACCACTGAAAAGTATTTGAAAGAAGCATTTCTTCCGGGTTTGAAAAAACTTGGAATTAAAAATATTGGTGTGTTCAAACCAAGACCAAACGCTACCGACACGATAAAAAAAGTAATGCTGGTGATTCCATTTTCATCTATGACTCAATTTCTAGGATTGGAAGATAAATTGGCCAAAGACAAAACCTATTTGGCTGCAGGAGCAGCTTATTTAAACGCTTCCTATAAACAAGCGCCATATTTGCGTATCGAATCTATTTTATTGAAAGCTTTTTCAGATCATCCATTTTTGTCAACTCCCGTTTTGAACAGTCCAAGAGCAAATCGAGTGTATGAATTGAGAAGCTACGAATCAGCAACCGAGGCGATTTATAAAAACAAAGTCGATATGTTTAATGCTGGTGGTGAAGTAAAACTCTTTGACCGCCTTGCCTTTAATGCGGTTTTTTATGGCGAAGTTATTTCGGGAGCCAAAATGCCAAACTTAATGTACATGACCACTTTTGCAGATCAGGAAAGTAGAGATTCGCATTGGAAAGCCTTTGTAGATTCGCCGGAATGGAAAGGATTAATAGCTATGGAAAAATACAAAAACAATATTTCCCATATAGACATTACTTTTTTGTACCCAACTGATTATTCTGATTATTAGTTTTACAAATCATAATTTCAATCCTAAACTACAACCCTTAAACAGTTGTAGTTTTTTTATTTAAAAACCTAAAATTTTTATTTTTTTTTCCGAACCAAAACAAGCACAAATACCTCATTAAGAAAAGATTAAATCATTAATTTTAAGTATCTTTAGTTCTATTTTTAACTATGGAAACCCTCAATATAATATTAAAACTTTCCGCCGGCGTGGGACTGTTCCTTTTCGCCATGTATCTTGTGGAGGAATCCTTAAAAAATCTTTCGGGTAGAAATTTCAAACTGTTTCTGCAGCGAATCACAAAAAACAACATTGGCGCCGTGGCAGGCGGAACAATAGTAACTGGTATTCTACAGAGCAGTTCTATGGTTTCGTTGATGGTATTGGCATTTGTGGGCGCCGGAGTTTTTACAATGAAAAATGCAATGGCTATTATTCTGGGAGCAAATCTGGGTACAACACTTGCCAGTTGGCTGGTGGCAACACTAGGTTTTAAAACCAATATAGAAGTGATTGCTTATCCGGCAGTTTGTTTAGGAGGTTTTCTCCTAATCCTCCTTGGGAATCGTAAAACCATAAAATATGTTTCCTATTTTCTTCTGGGATTTGGTTTGATGTTTATCGGGCTTTCGTTCATGAAAACGGCTATGGAAACGCAGGTTCACTATTTTGATTTTTCACAATATGCCTCGAAGCCATTAGTAATTTTTTTGATAATTGGTTTTTTGATTACGCTGGTTGTTCAATCTAGCTCCGTAACTATGGCGCTTACATTGAGCGCACTTAACGCAGGAGCAATAGGGTTTCCCATGGCAGCGGCAATCGTTCTGGGTAGTGAAACGGGCACCATCATTAAAATAGTATTGAGCGCTATTGGCGGAAATGCTTCCAAAAAACGAGTGGCATTGGGTAATTTATTATTTAATATTTTCATTACTGCCATTGCTTTTATATTACTTAGACCTATTCTTTTACTGATAACCGATATTATAAAAATCAAAGATCCACTCATTGGGTTGGTTACTTTTTCGAGTTTAATAAATCTGTTGGCTATTGTATTATTTCTTCCTGTTTTGGATTTATTCACCTCATTTTTGGAACGTTTTTTCAAAAATACCGATGGTTCGACAGCAGCATTTATAAACCACGCATCAATTGCAGAACCAGAAACCGCTTTGGATTTATTCAGAAGAGAGACTCGATATTTCATCCATAACTCGATGCTTTTCAATTTGGAATTATTTAAAATCCAAACCCATGAACTTGACCAAGAAATTAATTACACGGAAATCAATGATAAAAGAAATTTTGATGCAAAAACTACTGAAGAAAAATATGAATTCCTAAAACAGTTGCAAGGCGAGTTACAAGCTTTTTATTTGAAATTAAGAGCCAAATTAAATAGTGATGAAAATTCAGAATTGAACCAATTAATTTCGGCAGTGCGAAGTTCCATGCATGCGGTAAAAAGCATAAAGGATATTGGAAGCAACATTACGAATCTCAGCAGCTCATCAAAAGAGATTAAATATCAATTTTTTCTGCATCATAAAAAAGAAACTCAAGAACTCTACATGAAATTAAATACATTTTTGAATACGGATAAAAAGTCGGGTTTTGAAGAACTGAAAACTCAATTTGACACCATTCAAAAAAATTACACCTCAGCACTCAACACGTTTTATACTGAGGCGCAACTTGCACCTATTGAAGATATTGACATTACAACCGTAATAAACTTCAACAGAGAACTTTTTACCTCAAACAAGGCAATGTTAATGGCTGTAAAAGACATTTTATTAGATGAAAAACAAGCTCAAAATTTTAATGAAATTCCCATCTACAAAACATAAAAATTGCGCTTTGCCTTGTTATGTAATCTAGTAATTTTGCAACATTCTTTTTGAATTTTATAATGTATTTCGTTTTCATTTTTTAATCTTTGTACGCAATCCCATTTGCAGACAAGATTGCAATTCTTATTTAAATTGGTTAATTTTAACCAAAAAATACACCTCATTTGAAAACATACGTAAAGAAAAGTTTAAAAATTTTCCTTTGGATAATAGGAATTATAATCCTGTTGTTCTTAATTCTTTTTGTTGCTATTCAAATTCCTTCTGTTCAGAATTATGCCAAAGATAAAGCAGTAACGTACCTGGAAGGAAAAATCAAAACCAAAGTAAGGGTTGATAGTCTTGAAGTTGAATTCCCAAAAAAAGTAATTCTTAAAGGCGTTTATTTTGAAGACCAAAAAAAAGACACTCTTTTTGCGGGAGAAAAGTTAGCTGCCGATATCAGTCTGTTTCAATTGATAAACAATAAAGTCGAAATCAATTCCTTAGAATTAGTGGGGATTTCGGCACATTTAAATAGAGATTCTAAAGCTGTTTTCAATTTTGATTACATCATAAAAGCATTTGCTTCGCCAGAGAAACAAAAGAGTGATTCGCCACCCATGCAGTTTTCTGTAGAAGAAATTAAGCTCGACCGCATCAAGTTTAAATATACTGATGCCGTCACAAAAAATGATCTTTACGCTAATCTAAAGCATTTTGAAACGAGAATTAAAACTTTCGATTTGAACGAAATGAACTTTGAAATCCCGAAAGCTAAAATCAATGGATTGAAGTTCAAATTAAAGCAAGGTTTGGTTCAGATATCCAATGCGACCAAAGCAGCAGCAATAAAAAACGAATCGGAATCCATTTTAAAATTAAAATTAGGCGAAATTGATTTTGCAAAAATTGATTTCGATTATGAAAGCGAAGAAACCAAGTTATCCACAAATTTTTATTTGAAAAAGCTACTTGCTAAAATTGACAAAATTGACCTTAACAATCAATTCGCAATTATAGAAAGTCTTGATTTAACTGGCGTAGAAGGCGCTTTGACTTTTGATAGATTAGATGTAATCAAACCTAAAAGCGAAGCTACAAATACCGAATCTAACAATTGGGACGTCAAAATAAAGAAAACGGAATTCAAACGGGTGAATTTCCGTTACGACAATAATAATGAGACTCCAGTTCAAAAAGGAATTGATTACAACCATTTGAATCTTACCAATCTAAACTTACAGGTAGACGAACTGAATTACAATTCCGAAAATATTTCCGGACTTGCCAATTCATTAACTGTTAAAGACAAAAGCGGTTTAAATATTCAATCCTTTAATGCGGAATTTTTCTACGGTAAAAAGAATGCTTTCCTTAAAAAATTATATTTAAAAACCCCACAAACGGAACTGAAAGATGAAATTAGAATTGGCTACCCTTCTATTGAATCTTTAGCTAAAAACCCGGGAGAATTAGGTCTTATTGCCAATTTAAAAAAGAGCAAGTTGGGGATTAAAGATATTTTACTTTTTGCACCAACTTTGAATAATACGAATCCGTTTATGAGCAATCCCAATGCGATATTGCTGATTAATGGAACCGTAAAAGGAAAACTAAAAAACATTGAATTTCCAAGTATAGAAATCAGTGGCATTGGAACTACAAAAGTAGCGGCAAGCGGGAGAATCATAGGCTTACCAGATGTAAACAAAGCCTATTTTGATTTGAATATTAAAGACTTGCAATCCGGTTCGAAAGATTTTGTTGGCTTTTTACCAAAAGGAACCATTCCAAATTCGATTCAGTTGCCGGCAAAATTCAGCGCCAAAGGAATTTTTAAGGGAACTATTGCTAATTTCAATACCAATATGAATATCGTAAGTAGTTTTGGAAATGCAAAAATCAAAGCTACATTCGATCAAAGCAGAAAAAATTACGAGAAATACGATGCCCAAACCGAACTTACTAATTTTGATTTAGGGAAATTTATCAAAAACGACTCCATTGAAAAAGTAACTTTAAAAGCCAGTATAAAAGGAACAGGATTTGATCCAAAAACGGCAACAGCATCTTTAAACGGGAATATTCTAAAAGCATATTATAATAAATATACCTACCAAAATGTAGCTGTAAAAGGAAATATTCGCAACGGAAATTTCAATGCAACTGCTTTCGCAAAAGACCCTAATCTAACTTTTGATTTGGTAAGCAGCGGAAGTTTTAAAGACAAATATCCTACCGGAAAACTAAAACTGAATGTGGATATCGCTGATTTGGAAAAACTGAATCTGCACGCTGGCCCATTGAAAATAAGAGGCGTTGTAGATGCTGATATTCAATCGGTAAATCTTGATTACCTCAACGGAACGGTACATGCGCACAACATTACCATAGTCAATGCCAAAGAAGAATTTGTAATTGATTCCATTAGCGCAGTGGCAACCTCCACCTCAGAGAAAAATACATTCGTATTGAAATCACCGTTTTTGGATGTGGACGCCAACGGAAAATACAAGTTGTCAAAAATAGGGACTGCTTTATCAAATTCTATTGCAAAGTATTATGACAGCAAACCAAGTTCCAGAAAAACAGCTGTGGAAAAACAAGAATTTGTTTTTAAAATTGGCGTAAAAGACAGTCCAATTCTATTAAAACTAATTCCTGAATTGAAAAGTCTGGAACCCATTAATATACAAGGAAGATACAACTCTGTCAACGACTCTATAGTTTTGAATGGTACAATTCCGAAATTAATTTATGGCGAAAACACCATTACAAATGCTGTCCTTAAAGTAGATACCAAAGATAATTCGCTTGTTTACAGTTTTATTGTGGATGACATTCAAAACAAACAAATTCAATTGCCACATACCAGTATTTCAGGCAAAGTGCAAAACAACATTGTGGATTATACGTTGCAATTAAAAGATTCAAAAGACAAAGAAAGATACTTAATTGCAGGTACATTAAAAGCTGCGAACGGCAATAATGACATCAATCTTGATCCAAATAATTTATTGCTGAACTATGAATCTTGGAAAATAACGCAAGACAATTTAATTCGCTTTGGCAAAAAAGGAATCTATGCAGATAATTTTGAATTGAGTAAAGATGGAAGCAAAATCCTGATACAATCACAGTCGCAGCAAGCAAATGCACCAATCGCAATTAATTTTAAAGATTTTGACATAAAAACCATTACCAGTATCGTTGAGAAAGATGATTTGCAAATGAGCGGTAAAATCAATGGAAACGCATTGGTCAAAAATATAAGTACCACACCGCTTTTTACTTCAGACTTAAACATTGAAAATTTTACTTTCAAAAAAGATACAATCGGAAACATCAGTATCAAAGTGAATAATGCAATTGCTAACCAATACGATGCTACAATTGCCATTACAGGTCAGGGAAATCAAGTCAATTTAGAAGGAAATTACAAAACGAGTGACAGCAGTTTTGACATGAATCTTGATATTGATAAATTGAACTTAAAAAGTATTCAGGGTTTCACTTTGGATAATATTACTGAAAGTACGGGATTCTTGACAGGGAATTTTAAAATAACAGGAAATACTACCCAACCCAAAGTAGTTGGCGAATTACAGTTCAATGAAATTGGTTTCAAAGTGAAGCAGCTTAATGCAAAATTCAAGTCTTTAAACGATAAAATTGTTTTTACACCTAATGCTATTCTTTTTGACAATTTTATAATTAAGGATGAAAAGAACAATGATTTAGCCATCAACGGAAAGATTGACAGTGAAAATTTCAGCAATTTTGGTTTTGATTTAGCCATCGATGCTGATAATTTCAAAGCCGTCAATTCTAAAGCAAAAGACAATGATATGTATTATGGTGAATTGTACTTGGACAATCATTTGAAACTATCCGGAAATCTAGACAATCCTGTTGTTGAGGGCAATATCAAAATTAACAAAGACACTAAATTCACTATTGTTTTACCACAATCAGATCCGTCAATTGCCGACAGAGAAGGAATTGTAGAATTCATTGACCAAGACAATCCGAAATTAGTCGAGACCATTGTTATGGATGAATTGGACAGTGAAATGGACATAAAAGGAATCAACGCTTCGGTAAATATTGAGATTGATAAAGATGCTGAATTGTCGTTGGTTATTGATAAAGCAAACGGGGATTTCCTAAAATTAAAAGGAGAAGCGCAATTGAACGGCGGAATTGATCCATCCGGAAAAACAACTTTGACAGGAAGATATGAATTATCTGAAGGTAGTTATGAAATGAATTTTAACGCTATCAAAAGAAAATTCGACATTAAAAAAGGAAGTTATATCCTGTGGACTGGTGAACCTACAACGGCTGACATCAATATCACTGCGGTTTATAAAACTGAAGCTGCTCCAATTGATTTGATAAATGATCAATTAGGAGATGTCACCGCCGAAGTGAGAAATACCTACAAACAAAAAATTCCTTTTGAAACCGAATTGAAAATGAATGGCGAATTGATGAAGCCAAACATTTCTTTTGACATCATTCTACCTGATGGAAACAATAGCGTTTCAACAGAAATTATCAATGCGACACAAGCTAAATTGACGCAATTGCGTCAGCAACCGGATGAATTAAACAAACAGGTTTTTGCCTTACTACTGCTGAATCGTTTTATTGGAGAAAACCCTTTTGCCAGTGAAACCGGAGGCACGAGCGTTTCGTCACTAGCAAGAGAAAGTGCCAGTAAAATTTTGTCACAACAACTTAATAATTTGGCGGGCGATTTGATTGAAGGTGTAGAACTTAATTTCGATTTAAATACTTCTGATGATTATACAACGGGTCAACGAGAAAATAAAACCGATTTGAGCGTAGGAATTTCGAAGAAATTATTGAATGACCGATTGAAAGTTACGGTAGGAAGCAGCTTTGGAATTGAAGGGCCACAACAAGTAAATCAAAACGCCAATAATATTGCCGGTGATGTATCGATTGATTATCAACTTTCAAAAGACGGTAGATATAAAATACGAGCGTACCGAATTAATAAATACCAAGTGGCGCTTCAAGGGGAAGTTGTGGAGACAGGAATTGCTTTTATCATCACTATGGATTACAATAAATTCAGTGAATTATTTCGCAAAAGTGAGGCAAAAAAAGCAAAGCGGAAAAATAAATAAAAGTTTTTGCACCATTAAGAAATTAAGAAAACAAACCAATTGATTTTCCTTAATGAAACTTAATTCCTTAATGGTTTAATTTTTTTAATAAATAATAAATTGATGAACAAGAGCCATATACTATATTTTCTTTTTTTAGCATTGTTCGCTTCATCGTGTAGCAATACGAGATTTCTGCCCGAAGGAGAACTATTGTATACGGGTGCAAAAGTAACCGTTGAAGAAAAGGAAATGTCTAAAAAAGAAAAAAAAGCATTAAAAACGGCATTAAAAGAAGTTCTTAGACCAAAACCAAATTCTTCGATTTTGGGATTAAGACCGAAACTATACATCTATAATTTGGCTGGGACGCCAAAGAAAGAAAAAGGATGGCGCTACTGGTTGAGAACCAAAGTGGGCGAAGCTCCTGTTTTATACAGCCAAGTAGATTTAGAATACAACAAAAGTGTTTTGCAAAACTTTGCCGAAAACAGTGGCTATTTCAATACAAGAACTTCGGCAGATTCAACCCGACATGGTAAAAAAGCAACCGCAGAATACATTGTAAAACCCGGAAAACAATATAAAATTAAAGAAGTAAAATTCCCCACGGATTCTTCCATAATTTCGACTGCAGTTCGCAATACCAGACGAAGAAGTTTGTTAAAAAAAGAAGAAGGTTACAGTCTTGACGCCATCAAAGAAGAAAGAATTCGCATTGATGCCAGACTAAAAGAAAAAGGATTCTTCTATTTTAATCCTGATTATCTTAAAGTGCAAGTAGATACAACTGTTGCAGACCATCAGGTGGATCTTATTGTAAAAGTAAAAGACGAAGCTCCAAAACGAGCAGAGACACCATACAAAATCAATAAAATTATTGTTTATCCAAACTATTCCATTGGTTCTGACAGTGTAAAAAACAATATGGATTCTATCAAAAAATACAATGATTTAACTATTATTGATCCGGAGAATTTATTCAAACCCCGCATTTTTGACAGAGCATTGTATTTCAAAAAAAATGATTTATACAACCGTACCGACCATAATTTATCCTTGAATCGATTAGTAAATCTGGGGACTTTCAAATTTGTGAAAAATCAATTCAGAGTTTCTGATACCACAGGAAATTATCTGGATGCGTATTATTATCTGACGCCATTACCTAAAAAATCAATCCGACTGGAATTATTAGCCAAAACAAACTCCGCTAATTATACCGGAACGGAACTCAATTTAAACTGGAGTAATCGAAATACGTTTAGAGGTGCTGAATTGCTTACCATTTCTGCTTTTGGTGGTGTTGAAGTACAAGTTTCCGGGCAAAACAATGGGTTTAATGTATACCGTATTGGAACCGAAGCAAATTTAGTTTGGCCACGATTAGTAGCGCCTTTTAAACTAAATTCTCCAAGTGGTTTTGTTCCAAAGACGAAGGCAACATTAGGATATGAATTCCAAAACAGAACCAAATTATATTCCCTGCAAACCTTCAAAGGTTCTTTTGGCTATTTATGGAAAGAAAACGAACGAAAAGAACATTTATTCAATGTTACTGAGATTACATACGCCAGTCCGGAAAACGTTACTGCTTTATACCAAGAACAAATTCTGAAAAATGAATCTTTGGGAAAAGTAATTGAAAAGCAATTGATTTTTGGGCCAACTTATTCCTATACCTACACCAATACACTTCAAAAAAGAAAGAAAAATACCTTTTACTACAAAGGGAGTATCGACTTAGCAGGAAATGTGGCAGGAATTGTTTCGGGAGCAAATGTTCGAAAAGGCGATACCATTAAATTATTTGATGTTCCGTTTAGTCAATTTGTCAAAATAGAAAATGATTTTAGACATTACTATAAATTAGGCCCAGATTCTCAAATAGCCAGCCGAATAATTGCAGGTGCTGGATTTGCTTACGGAAACTCCCGTGAAATGCCTTTTATCAAACAGTTTTTCATTGGTGGAACCAATAGTCTACGAGCCTTTAGAGCACGTTCCATTGGTCCGGGAAGTTTTGATGGCGCATCAACCAACACCAATACTTTTTTGCCCGATCAATCCGGTGATATAAAATTGGAATTTAATACCGAATACCGTGCTAAAATTTACGGATTGGTGAAAGGTGCTTTGTTCTTAGATGCTGGGAACATCTGGCTATTGAATGAAAATCCTGATAAACCAGGAGCCAAATTTTCAAAAAAATTCCTGAACGAAATAGCCGTTGGAGCCGGAGCCGGATTGCGTTTCGATTTCTCGTTTTTGATTCTTAGAACAGACCTCGCCTTCCCTATTCGGAAACCATATTTGCCTGATGGCGATCGTTGGGTTTTGGATCAAATCAACTTTGGAAGTGGCGCTTGGCGAAAAGAAAATTTAATTTTCAACTTGGCTATTGGCTACCCTTTTTAAAACAATACAATCTGGATAAAAAAAAGAGCACGATAATTATCGTGCTCTTTTTGTATGATAAATATTCAAATTTTAGTCCACCAAGAATAATGCATTACTGAACAATAAATTTCCGTTTTCCCAGAAACCTCTAAACAATGGATTATCAACCATATAAATTACTTCGCCATTTTCTTTCTTATCGACAGCAAAGCTTACTGTATTATTCAATTTCTTTTTGATTTCATTACCAACAAAACCGTAACTCTTATAATCTTTAGGCACGTAAACAACATTTGTTGCCTTTTTCAATAATGAATAATGTCTGTCATCCGTTTTTAAGCTGAAATATTTATCTCCTAAACCAAAAGACATTGGATGTGTTTTATTCAAAAGATTCTCAATGATAGCCCCAGGAATCGATTTAGAAATATACCTGCGTTCAGTATCTTGGAAATCTAAGAATCGTTCTTTTAATTCATTTTCAGAGTCTTCTTTTTCAGAGCTAAGTTTGTCTTCATCCGTAGCAAAAGGACTCAAAGCATATCCTTCTTTTCCTTCAAATAAACTAAGGGCACTATTCATGGCAATCACTTTTCCACCATTTTTAACCCATTCTGCAATTTGTTTCTGTTGTTCTTCAGAGAAATTGTAATAGCCATCAGGCAATATCAATGTGTTGTAATTGTATAATTTTATTCTTTTAAAATTATCCGCATCCACAACACTTACCGGATAACCCACCGTTTCTTCCAGATAATACCAAACAGAACCAAATTCAGTAGAACCAACTCCTTTGCCTGACAATAAAACAATTTTTGGAGCTTTTAATAAATTGAAATTTTCACCACCAACATCTTTAGAATTCGAAGAAAAACCAGTTAAGATGTAATTAAAATCTGTTTTTATTTTCACAAGATCAGTAATCGTTTTTTCAAAGTCAACAACATTAGGATTGTCAGTTTTCGTAACCAGTAAACCTCCCGGCTCAACAGTTGTATCCCCAAAAATCGCTTTTTTCATCGCTGATCGCACCTTGATATTATTTTGGTGCAACAAAGATAAAACCTGAGCTGAGATTCTGTTATTCCACGGAATATGAAATGCATATACATTTTTAGGAATCGTTTTTTCCAGCGCTTCAATTGACGCTTTTGTTTTAATGGCTAAACTATTTTTTACCGCATATCCTTCAACTCCATACGCCAAAGGCAATGCCCAAGAGGTAATGTCATACGATAAACTGTCATTTAGTTTTTGGTTCGGTTCAAAAAGCACTTGTGCAAAAACGGCTTTTTGTTGGTCTACTTTTACAATCAAATCATTCGGTTCAATCGTAAAACCTTTCTCTGACTTAGTGTTGTAATTGAATCCCGAAGCTTTTTGACTAGCATCGGCATAACTGAATTCTACATTATTTTTTTTCAACAAATCCGCCATTTGAATTAATTTCGGATTGTTTTTCATCACATACATTTTATAATTTCCCTTAACTGTTTTTCGAGAATTATTCATAAAACCTCTGAATCCTTTCAACAAAACATCCGCTTGTGATGCCGCCGATTCCACAACCGTTAAAACAGCCGTTGCGTGATGCGTCAATCGGTCTTTAATAGTCAAATTGATTCCGTTACTCATCACAACTTCTCTTCCTGCTCCTATTCCTCCTTGCTCCAATGTCATTCCTACTGCTCCGTTATAAGTAGGATATGTATCACCATAACTTGGATAAAACAAATCAAAACGTTCCCCGGTATTGTACATCCAGTTTTGAGCATCGAATTTCTTAGAAATGTTTTTCCCTAAAGTGTAATGAAAATCTTTTTGATACTTTTCAATGTATTCGTGCAAAGGTTCTGCTGATGGGGGAAAGAAATACGGAGAATTATATCCCATTTCGTGCACATCAGTATGAACTTGAGGCATCCATTGGTTGTATAATGCAATACGCTGTTGGGTTTCCGGTTGTGTTTGCCACGCCCAGTCTCTATTTAAATCAAAAATATAATGGTTGTATCTACCACCTGGCCAAACTTCCATGTGTTCTCTGTCTGACAATTCAGGATGCGTTTTTTTACCTGAAATCTCTCTTAACCAATTTCCGTATCTGGAATATCCATCAGGATTAATGCATGGATCAAGGATTACAATCGTATTCTCTAGCCACTTTTTAGTTTCTGCATTCGAAGGATTTACTAATTCATAAGCCACTGTCATCGCGCTTTCGGTTCCTGCAAATTCATTTCCGTGAACATTAAAACTCAACCATACAATTAACTTATCGCCAATCATTTGAGATTTATTCTCGGATAAACCAATGGCGGCTAAATTGTTATTTCGAATTTGTTCTAAATTAGCCAAGTTATCCGGACTGGAAATAAAATACACATTCAAATCCCTTTGTTCCGGTGTTACACCATATTTCTGATGTTTGATAAAAGTGGACTTTTCCGTAAGATGCTTGAAATAATTTTCAGCCTGATGATAATAGGTAATTTGTTTTCCGTAATTGGGTAAAAATTGAGAAGGACTTTGCACTTGCGAATGAACACTTAGCACCAAAGTTAGCATTAGATAAAAAGAAAAAACGGTCTTTTTCATATTTTTTTGGGTTAGTTATGCTTCAAAAATAGCCATTTAACAAGTATTGCACAAGCTAAATTTCGGATTAGTGAAATATTGATTTTACTAATCCTCAAGTTTTTATTAATTCATTTTTTCTTGAAGAATAATAACAATACGGCAATATTCATTATTAAATAAACAATATTATTCTATTTTAGATTAGTATCATTGCTACATTCTATTATATTTGCAGACAACAAAATTCACACTACAGATGGAAGAATGTATCTCAGTTTTTGACATGCTAAAAATTGGTGTAGGACCTTCGAGTTCGCACACACTTGGACCTTGGAGAGCTGCAGAACGCTTTCTTAGTGAATTGAGAAACGAAAATTTACTTCATACTGTAAACCGGGTAAAAATAGATTTATACGGCTCCCTTTCGTTAACCGGAAAAGGACACGCCACGGATTTAGCCGTAATGCTGGGTTTAAGCGGGCAAGATCCGGAATACATTCCAGTGGAAAATATTGATGCAATCATTAAATCCATTGAATCCAAAAACGAAATCAATTTAGGAAACGAAAAACCAATTCCTTTTTATTTCCTCCAAGACATCGTTTTCAATAAAAACTTCCTTCCTTTTCATGCCAATGGAATGACTTTTACAGCTTATATGACGGATGATAGCGAATACGTTTCTACCTTTTATTCTATTGGTGGCGGATTTGTGGTCAAAGAAGAACGCATCAACGCCAAAAAGAAAATCCAGATAAAATGTGCTTTTCCGTATCCTATTGACAAAGCATCCGAACTATTGGATTATTGCAAAAAAGAAAACAAATCCATATCGGAAATCGTTTATGAAAACGAAAAATCGATGCGTACCGAAGCTGTTATCGATCATGAATTGATGCGCATTTGGAAAACGATGCTCGAATGCATGTACATTGGTTGCCATTCTGAAGGGATTCTTCCAGGCGGATTAAATGTGCGTCGCCGTGCTTTTGATATGCACCAAAACCTCATCGGTCTAGCCAATTATGATTCGCCTCAAAGCTGGCTCGAAGAAATTAGAAAAACAGAAGTGAAATTTCGCCAAATCCTGAAATGGGTTTCTTGTTTTGCCCTTGCGGTAAATGAAGTAAACGCTGCTTTAGGGCGCGTGGTTACTGCTCCAACGAATGGAAGTGCAGGCGTTATCCCAGCTGTTTTGATGTATTATTTAGTGATTGAAAACCACAATGCTGGAGAAAAAGAAATCAAACAATTCCTGATGGTTGCCGGAGAAATAGGCAGTATTTTCAAGAAAGGCTCTACAATATCCGCAGCAATGGGTGGTTGTCAAGCCGAAATTGGTGTTTCTTCCTCGATGGCCGCAGCCGCTTTATGCGAATTGATGGGCGGAACTCCTGAACAGGTTTTAATGGCTGCCGAAATTGCCATGGAACATCATTTGGGATTGACTTGTGATCCTATTGGCGGTTTGGTTCAGATTCCGTGTATCGAAAGAAATACAATGGGTGCCATAAAAGCCATTAATGCTGCTGAACTAGCTTTAGAAACCGACCCAAAAAACGCAAAAGTACCTTTGGATAAAGTGGTAGACACAATGTGGCAAACTGCCAAAGATATGAATAATAAGTACAAAGAAACTTCTGAAGGTGGATTAGCCATTGCCGTAAATCTGGCAGATTGTTAAATTTAATAATACAAATTTAAAACACTGATAATCTATAATTCAACTATTTACAGTATATTTAATACCTATTCTTAAACCGGAAATAATGGAAATTAATTGGATAATAGTCAGCATTGTAATCATTTGTGTGCTTATTTTGATTGTATTTCTTATTAGAAAAAATCAAAAAGAAAAAAAGAAATACACTCATTTCTTGAACAATGATTACAAAAAAGCAAAGGAAGAAGAATCAGACTTGAATGACGACACGTATTGATTTATATTGTTAAACTCTTTTGAAAATCCACAGAAATCATTTCACTTTTCATGAAACAAAATTCATTATTTCATGAAAAGTGAAACCAAAACTACTTTCTTCGGGTATCAATAAGATGAACGATTTTCCAAATGTTATCTTTTTTGAAAAGCGTAAAAGCATTCACCCCTTTATGACTTAATTTACCATTCATATAAAACTCATAAGGCGTCCAAGCGTGTGCCATAACGCCATCCACTTGAATGGAATAACTCATAATTTTTTCCTGAAACTTTAATTCAGCAGGAATAGAAGCTATCGATTTAAAAAATACTTGTGGCTTTTCATTGGATAATTTGGTGCCTTTAGCATTCTCGCTAATAGATTGTAAAATCATTGTATCCTCACAAAGAGCCTGTAATTTCAGAGTATCTTTGGCATGAAAAGCCTCGAAAAAAGTATCAACCACTTTTTGAATTTCTTGATTTTGAGCCTGAGAATTTGCCGAGATGAACAATACTATCAATACTACTATTTTACGCATAATTACTTTTTTAATAAATTGGTATTACAAATAACATTACTGTTACATTTTTGAGTTAAAAATATACATTTTATTACCTTTACAATCTTAAAACAACAAATATGTCTGTCGCAAAAAAAGATTATAAAAGGATTACTACAAAATCACTGATTGAGATGAAAGCTAATGGAGAGAAAATTTCCATGCTTACAGCATACGATTATACCATGGCAAAGATCGTTGATACTGCCGGAATTGATGTCATTTTAGTGGGTGACTCTGCATCGAATGTAATGGCCGGTCACGAAACGACTTTGCCAATTACTTTGGACCAAATGATTTATCACGCGTCATCTGTGGTGAGAGCTATAGAAAGAGCATTGGTTGTCGTGGATTTACCTTTTGGAAGTTACCAATCAGATCCTAAAGAAGCATTGCGTTCTGCCATCAGAATTATGAAAGAAAGTGGTGGTCATGCCGTAAAACTGGAAGGTGGTAAAGAAATTAAAGATTCAATCAAGAAAATATTAAACGCAGGAATTCCAGTGATGGGACATTTGGGTTTAACACCACAATCTATTTATAAATTTGGAACCTATACAGTTCGTGCCAAAGAAGAGGAAGAAGCAGATAAACTTATTGAAGATGCTAAATTATTGGAAAGATTAGGTTGTTTCGGATTAGTGTTAGAAAAAATTCCTGCTCATTTAGCCGAGAAAGTTGCCCAAAGTATTTCTATTCCAGTAATTGGGATTGGTGCAGGTGGCGGAGTTGACGGACAAGTTTTGGTGATTCACGACATGTTAGGAATGAACAATGAATTTAGCCCGCGTTTCTTAAGAAGATACATGAATTTATACGAAGGAATGACAACTGCCATCGGTCAATATGTTGCCGATGTGAAATCAAGTGATTTTCCTAATTCAAGCGAGCAATATTAAAATTAGACTTCTTAGATTATTGGATTGTTAGACTAAAAAAAGTAGAAATGCATCGATTTAAGGATTTAGAGATTTGGAAAAAAAGTAGATTTTTTTTGTTCTAAAATTTATAAAGTGACTTTGTCTTTTCCTAACGATGAAAAATTTGGGCTAACAAATCAATTAAGAAGAGCTGCTGTTTCTATTCCGTCTAATATTGCTGAAGGATCATCAAGACAATCTAATAAGGACTTTGCACGATTTTTAGAAATTGCCATCGGTTCAGCTTATGAAGTTGAAACACAAATTCTTATTTCATCCGATTTAGGTTTTATCACTCCCGAAGATTTAATAGAATTATCAAATATGCTAAACGAAATTATTAAAATGACTTCAAGATTTAGAGCAACTTTATTATAGACTTTCTTAGATTTTCAGACTGCAAGACTTGTTTAAGAATCTAACTATCTAAAAAGTCTAACTTGTCTAAAAATCTAAGAAGTCTAAAAATCTAAAAATCCAAATGAAAATAGTTTCGAATAAAAACAACCTTCAAGTGCTACACGAAGACAATCACCTTATTGTGGTAAACAAACGTGTAGGCGATATTGTGCAGGGTGATAAAACGGGTGATAAACCATTGTCTGATGTGGTGAAAGAATACATCAAAGATAAGTACAACAAACCTGGAGAAGTATTTCTGGGTGTGGTGCATCGTTTGGATAGACCGACAACTGGAATAGTCGTTTTTGCCCGAACGAGTAAAGCGTTGACGAGAATGAATGAGTTGTTCAGTAACCGTGAAACCAAAAAAACGTATTGGTGTATTGTCAAAAATAAACCTTCAAAGCCTGAGGATAAATTGGTTCATTTTCTAAAAAGAAACGAGAAGAACAACACTTCAAAAGCACATTTAAAAGAAGTTCCCGAAAGTAAACTTGCCAGTTTAGATTATAAAATCATTAAGGAACTCAATAATTATTTTGCTCTGGAAATCAATCTTCACACGGGGAGACACCATCAAATTCGGGCTCAACTTTCTGCAATTGGTTCACCGATAAAAGGCGATTTAAAATATGGTTTTGACCGAAGTAATCCTGATGGCGGCATTCATTTGCACGCCAGAAAACTAGTTTTTGTACATCCTGTTACCAAAGAAAATATAGAAATCATTGCACCAACACCTGATGATGTGATTTGGAATGCTATTTAGAAAACTAATTTCATCTAAAACTGTTGTTACATCTCTCACTATATAAAAACCTAACTAGAATGGTCTACTACGATTTTCCAGCCTTCTTTAAATTTTTCGACTAATAAAGTAAAAAATCCTTTTTGTTCCCCTTTTTCCATTTGCAAATTCCAACCTCCTAAAACGAAAGCATATTTTTTATCAATCATTTTAATTTGTATGATATCAAAAGTTAGGTTACCCATAGCGGCTTTGTCAGGATAGACTTGCTGATAGACTTGTAAGTTTTTTTCCCAGCCGTAAAACGGTCCTGTTTTTCCAACAAATAGTAAAGAATCGGATTTTAAATAACCTTGCATATATCCAATCATATCCCCATTATTCCAATCTAAACGTTGCTTTTCTAGGACTGCTTTAATTTCTTTCTCTTGAGCAATTGATAAATAACTACAAAACAAGAGCATTATTGATAAAATATTTTTTTTCATTTTTTACGATTTGTATTAACTTTAATTTTATTAGAGATAACCTTCATCCCTTTTCATCAATCAAATATATTCAAAACATCGCGTTCATTCCCACTTAATTTTATGAAACATTGTAATATAAAAATACTTGAACTGCTTTTTATTCTTTTTTATATTTTACCTTAAAAAAAATGTAGCATTAACTAATTATTCCTGTTTTTTTTGTTTTTTTATTTCGGATATAGAGTGGGTTTAAAATAATATTTATGTAATTTTAAATTAAAATCATCCAATGAAGTATCATACAGAAATTGCTTTCCGAAAAGAGTCCCTTAAAAAATTATTGCACAACATTATAGAAAATGAAGAGGCAATAATCAAGGCTTTGTATGATGATTTTAAGAAACCTGCATTTGAAGCCGTTTTAACTGAAACTAATTACGTCATCAGTGATTTAAAAGAGACGATAAAAAACATCGATTCTTGGGCGAAGCCAAAAAGAGTTTTCCCTTCATTTTTAAATTTCCCTTCTTCTGATTACGTCTACAGTGAACCTTACGGCAATGTTTTAATACTTTCACCGTGGAATTATCCGTTTCAATTGGCTTTATGTCCCCTTGTTGCCGCTGTTGCCGCAGGGAATAAAGTGACTTTAAAACCATCTGAACTCACTCCGAATACTTCGAATATCATTTCTAAAATTATCACTGAAACGTTTGCTGTAAAAGATGTTGTGGTTGTCACGGGAGATGCCACAATTGCACAGGAATTATTAAATCAACGCTGGGACTATATTTTTTTCACGGGAAGTGTCGCTGTTGGAAAAATAGTGGCAAAAGCAGCTGCCGAAAACTTAACGCCCGCTACCCTGGAATTAGGCGGAAAAAGTCCTTGCATAGTTGACGAAACCGCTAATTTAGAATTAAGCGCGCGACGCATTGTATGGGGGAAAATCATAAACGCCGGACAAACCTGTGTTGCACCTGATTATATTTTGGTACACCAAAAAATGAAAGATACTTTCGTAAAATTATTAATTCAAGAAATTCAAAAAGCACTTGGAACAAACCCGGAAGAATCATCTGATTTTGCGAGAATCATCAATTTTAAAAATTGGGAACGTCAATTACGTTTATTGGAAAATCAAGAAATACTTTTTGGCGGACAATCTAACAAAGAGACATTATACCTTGCTCCCACTTTACTTGACGAGCCAAAAATGGATAGTTTAGTGATGACAGAAGAAATTTTTGGCCCAATACTCCCAATACTTTCTTATGAATCAAAAGCTGATATTGAAAAAATAATTTCGAGCTTCGAAAAACCATTATCCCTGTATTTATTTTCCCAAAACAAATCCTTTATCGATGAAGTGTTGCAAAAATATTCTTTCGGTGGTGGTTGCATCAATGATACCGTAATTCATTTGGCCAATAATCGCCTGCCTTTTGGCGGTGTTGGAAATTCCGGAATGGGAGCGTATCATGGAAAATTAAGTTTTGATATTTTTTCCCATAAAAAAGCAATTGTAAAAAAAGGGACTTGGCTCGATTTACCGATGCGTTATGCGCCCTATAAAGACAAATTAAAAACCATTCAAAAAATATTAAAATGGTTGTAACCAATGAAAAATCAGTAAGTGAGGCCATAAAATACAGGCGATCCGTTCGGGTTTTTAAAAACGAAGCTATTGATGAGCAAAAAGTAAAAGAATGCATTCAATTAGCGACTTTGGCACCCACGAGCAGTAATATGCAACTTTGGGAATTCTACCATATTGTTTCGCCAGAAATAATACAAGAAATAGCAAAAGCCAGTTTTGATCAGAATGCTGCAAAAACAGCACAACAAATAGTGGTTGTTCTGGCGAGGAAAGATTTATGGCGCAAAAGAGTACAATCGAATATTGCACATCTAAAAACTCAATATGGTAATAAGCCCGAAGCGGATTATTCGAAAAGAGAAAAATTTGCTTTGAATTACTATCAGAAAATTATTCCGACCCTTTATTTTGATTTTTTAGGAATTATCGGCATGATAAAATTTCTTGTTTTTCAAGTTATTGGAATATTCAAACCCATCTACAGACAAGCCAGACAAAGCGACATGCGCATTGTAGCACAAAAAAGTGCGGGACTTGCAGCACAGAATTTTATGATAAGCATGGCGGCCATAAATTATGATACGTGTCCAATGGAAGGTTTTGATTCGCTGAGAATTAAAAAAATATTACATTTACCGGCTCGTTCAGAAATAAACATGATTTTAGGCTGCGGAATAAGAGAAGAACAAGGCGTTTACGGGGAACGATTTAGAGTTCCTTTTGAAGAAGTCTATTTTAAAATATAAAAAACTAACAAACCAAATAATACCAAAACCAAATGATTAAAACTACACAAGACCGTATTGAGGAAATAAAAAAGAATGGATACACCTTAGATTTTGGAAATGTTTTCAACCATGCATTCGAAAATTATAAAAAAATTGCAGTGTATGGCGGTTTAATATTTTTTGTTTTTGCAATAGTCATGAGTCTTTTAGCTCTTGTTGTACTCTTCTCCATTTTTGACGCAGAAACTGTTTTAGAAAAATTAAAACCAGAAAATTTACAGCCGGAGAATTTAAGTTTAGACTCCATGTTAATTTTCTCAGGAGTCTCTCTTTTAATAACGTGTTTGCTTAGCCCTTTTTCTGCTGGTTTAATAAAAATGGCATATTGTGCCGAAAGAGACGATGAATTTCATGTATCAACAATGTTTGAGTATTACAAAGCACCTTATTTCAAGGAACTGTTTATAGCAACATTTTTGATTACTATCGTTAACTCCATACTATCAGGTATTCTAAATTATATACAAATACCAGTTCTTGAAGTTGTTTTTTCAGTAACGATTGCCTTGTTTACCATCTTAATGATTCCACTAATCATTTTTGGAAAGCTGAAAGCTGTTGAAGCAATCCAAGCCAGTATTGTAATTGTTTCTAAACAACCTTTAGTAATATTGGGACTACTTGTCATTGGAGTTATAGCATCTTTGGTAGGATTTATAGGATGTTGCATCGGAATCGTTTTTACAATCCCATTTATGTACTCATTGTATTATGCTCTTTACAGCGAAATAATTGGGTTTGATCCTGAAACTGAAGTTGAAAATAGAAACTAAAAACATTTTTTATAGCTAAAAACCAAAATTTAATTTTACTGAATTTTGGTTTTTATTTGAAATTAATCCTTACATTGAAATCAATATCAAGGTAGAACCCCAAATCTAGTCATTCAAATCTAATCAAAATACTTCTATGGTGTTATACTGTAGCCTATTGACTATTTACAACTCAAAATTAGTTTTATTTTGGGCTTCTAATCTTTTAACGATGAATACTCTTTTATGGCTAATAATTGCTGCTTTATTTGTTTTTTTGGGGTATAAAATTTATACCATCAAATCTACTTTAAGAAGCAAACTTTTAAAAAAAGGAGTTGAAACGGTTACAAAAAGCAAAGAATACCAACTTTATTTACTCTTTTTAGGCATCATCCTTCCTGCAATAGAAGTGATTTTTGAAATTTTTAAAATTAGACCTGTAAGTCTATTAGTGCCAAACTGTACTATTGGCTTTTCTTTAATTTTATTGTATTTCATAAGTACCAGATCTATTATTGTATTTAGGCACATCAAACAAATTTTCATTGCGCTGTTCATAATCTATTTTTGTTTTATAGCCCGTAATCTAATTTATTCGCCAAGTGATGTTATCCCTATAACCGCTTTTGTAGTTTGTTTTTACTTTGCGTACAATGTATTACGACCTATAAAAGTGTACTGGTTTTTTGTTACATCCGTTTTTATCTTCATAGGTATCTCTTATGTTTTAGAAGCAATACCGTTAAAAACTAATATTGCACTATTTATTTATTGTTCTATAATTCTGATTATAAATTACATTCATCACGTATCATTATTAAATATTGATGTTGAATTTCGTTTTAACAATCAAATTATCAATAAAGGAAATTCACTTATTCTGGCAACAAATAAAAAAGGTGAAATTGTTTTTTGCAGCGAAAATGTGGAAACTATTTTAGGATATACCGTTGATCAGGTTATGGGATTGGGTTACTGGAAACTAACCGAAGATCCTGAATTTTATGGGGAAGATTATCACACTAAATTTAAGGTTGACAGAATGTTTATCCGAAAAATTAAATGTAAAAATGGAGAATACAAGCACATACAATGGAATGACAAAAGATTTTCAGACGATTTAATTATAGGTATTGGTCAGGATGTAACCAATGAAGTTCATTTGCAAAGTCAATATGAAAATTTAATTCAAAATGCTATTGACCTTATTTTTGAGGTAGATGAAAATGGCAATTTTACCTTCATTAATGAATTTACAATCAAAACTTTAGGTTTCAAAAAAAAAGAAATACTAACCAGACATTATTTAGAATTCATACGCGAAGATTACTGCAACAGCATCATGAATTTTTACCAAAACCTGTTAGAAAATGAGCAAAACTTCCCTACGATTGAATTTCCATTATTGAAGAAAAACGGAGAAGAAATATGGGTTTCCCAAAAAGTAATCATTAATCGAAATGACACTGGAAAAATAATAGGATACTCCGGTATTGCTAGAGATATTACAAAATTCAAGGATATTGAATTTGAAAATAAAATTCGTCAGAAAAAAGTAGAAGAATACAACAAAACGATTAAAAAACTATCGACTACAAACTTTAGTAATTACAAAAATCTAGACCTTAGCATAATGCAAATCATTGAATCTGCTGCAAAAGTCAGTAAATGCTCTCGCGTTAGTTATTGGAATTATACCGAAGATGTAATTACTTGTAAAAATTTATATGAATTAGAAACCAATACCTATAGCAAAGGATATGTTTTAGAAAAAGAAAATTATCCTATTTACTTTGAATCCATAAAAAGTAAAAAGCAAATTTGTGCGCCAGATGTTTTAGACAAATGGGAATTATCTGAATTTATAGAAAATTATTTTCTAAAATACGATATCAAATCACAACTCGATATTCCGATTTTTATCAATGGGGAATTAATGGGAACCATCAGTTTTGAAACTTCAAAACATAAAAGAAATTGGGATAATGACGATATTATTTTCGCCAGAACAATTTCGGACATTGTATCATTGACCATAATTTCGCACAGTAGATATGAAGCTGAGAAAAAATTAGAATACAAGAGCGACCTTTTATCAGCAATGGCACTGTGTACAGAGAAGTTTTTAAACAGTAAAGATATAAATGATATTTTCTCGGATGTACTCATTATTATGGGAAAAGCAACAAAAGCCCATCGAGCCTATTACTATGAGAATGATGAAGATACTGGATTAATAAGTCAAAAATACCGTTGGATAATACACAATATAAAACTAACTGAGAATAATGTAAAGCTTCAAAATTTACCATACGAGTACTTTGAAGAGCTAATAACACCACTTTTAAACAATAAAATATACAGAGCTATAATTCCTAAAATTGAAAATATTTCTTTGAGGAATAAATTAGCAAATGTAGATGTGGTTTCATTGATTCTTTTTCCAATTTTTGTGAGAAACAAATTCCATGGTTTTTTAGGATTTGATGATACCCAAAATGAACGAGTATGGTCAGAGGATGAAGTTAATATTTTACAAACATTAGCCAGTAACATCGCCTCTTCTATTGAGCGTCTTGCTAACGAGACAGCTATAAATGAAAGTGAAGAAAAGTTCCGATTATTAGCCAATAATATTCCCGGAACCGTTTATTTATCTAATTATGATGAAAATAACACTAAAATTTACATTAATGATGAAATTGAAAAACTAACAGGATATGCAAAATCAAATTTCCTGAATGATCAATTATCTTTCATTGACTTAATTCATCCAGAAGATAAAGCAATTACAATTGCAGCACAAAAAAATGCCATAGAAAATAAAAGAGCGATTCACTTAACGTACCGAATTATACATAAAGACAATCATATTGTTTGGGTAGAAGAGTTTGGAGATGCAATTTACAAAGAGGGAAAAATTGCATTTATTGAAGGTATTTTTATTGATATTACGGAGAGAAAAAAAACAGAAACCGTTGTACAGCAAAAGGAATTAGCTGAAGCAGCCAACAGGGCAAAATCAGAATTTTTGGCAAATATGAGCCACGAAATTAGAACACCTTTGAACGGAATTATTGGTTTTACTGATTTATTGATGAATACTAATCTGGGAGTAACCCAAGGGAAATATATCACGACGGTAAATCAATCGGCACATTCTTTATTGGACATCATCAATGACATTCTGGATTTCTCAAAAATTGAAGCCGGAAAACTGGATTTATTTATAGAGAAATATGATATTGGAGAAATGTTAGGTCAAATTATTGATTTAATATTATACGAATCCAATCAAAAAAGATTAAACTTAAAACTCAATATAGCCTCAGATATTCCTAAATATTTTTGGGTAGACAGCGTACGTTTAAAACAAATATTGATTAATCTGCTTGCCAATGCAGTAAAATTCACAGAAAAAGGTTCGATACAATTAGATGTAACCGTCATTGAAAAAATAGACGATTCTAATGCTAAAATTCGTTTTGCAGTAATTGACACCGGAATCGGGATTTTAGAACAGAATAAAAAGAAAATATTTCAGGCATTTTCCCAAGAAGACAGCTCAACGACCAGAAAATTTGGTGGTACGGGATTGGGATTAACCATTTCGAACCAATTATTAGGTTTAATGAATAGCCATTTACAACTAGAAAGCGAAATTGATTCAGGTAGTACTTTTTATTTTGATTTGAATTTAAAAACCAGCAACGAACCAGAAGAAAAAGGTAGCTTATTTGAAACTGATTTCGATTCTATTAAAGATATAGTCGTTAAAAGAAATATCAGTATCAAAAAGATCAAAATAATGATTGTTGAAGATAACAAAGTCAATATGTTATTGCTAAAAACAATTATTAAAAACTTATATATAAATCCGGTTATATCTGAAATTACAAATGGAAAAGATGCTGTAGATCAATTTGAAGCATTAAATCCAGATATTATTTTTATGGATATCCAAATGCCTATCATGAATGGATATGAAGCTACCCAATTAATCAGAACTTTAAAATCAGGGCAAAGCGTACCTATTATTGCTATAACTGCTGGTACCGAAAAAGAAGAAAAAGAAAAATGCCTCAAAGCGGGAATGAATGATTATATCCCAAAACCAATTATAAAAGGAATCATTGAAGAAACGATTTCTAAATGGACTAGTTAACATCTTCTAAAAAAGAATATTTATCGTTTAAAATTTTATACTTTTATGTATATTCATTGTTTAACAACAACTAAAAATAACACAATATGAAATGGAGTGGTAGACGTTCAAGTGAAAATTTTGAAGACCGTAGAGGAATGTCTTCTGGGGGAAAAACAATTGTAGGAGGTGGAATTATAGGTATAATTATCTTGTTATTGAATGTTTTTGGAGGAGAAAATGCCCAAATGCTGACGCCAATTTTAGAACAATTCAATCAGGGACAAAGCGCTCCTACTGAACAAAGAGACCTAACCGCCGCCGAAATTGAAGAAGGTAAATTCATAGAAGCTATATTAGTAGATACTGAAGATGTTTGGGGAAAAATATTTCAGGAAAATAACATGCAATATGAAAGACCAAAATTAATATTATTTTCCCAAGCTGTAGAAACAGGGTGCGGTAATGCTACCTCTGCTTCCGGACCTTTTTATTGTCCGGCTGACCAAAAAGTATATATGGATTTGGCTTTCTTTGAAGAACTGAAAACTAGATTTGGAGCCCAAGGAGGTGATTTTGCTACCGCTTATGTAATTGCTCACGAAATAGGACATCATGTACAAACCTTATTGGGAACTTCTGCTAAAATGAGACAAATGCAAGAAGGAAAAAGTGAAGCCGAAGCCAATAAATTATCTGTGGCTTTAGAATTACAAGCTGATTTTTATGCGGGTGTTTGGACGCATTACAATCAAAAAATGAACAATTTCTTGGAAGAAGGCGATATTGATGAAGCTTTAAGTGCGGCTCATGCGGTGGGTGATGATGCCATTCAATCTAAAATTCAAGGACATATTGTTCCTGAATCTTTTACGCATGGAACTTCGGCACAACGAAAAGCATGGTTTATGAAAGGGTATAAATCCGGTGATATCACCCAAGGAAATACTTTTGCAGATTTAGAATAAAAATTTATTTTAAAAACATTCAGAAAAAAAATAGGGCAAATAGTCCTATTTTTTTGTTTCTAACAGATTAAAACGAAGAACTTTGATTTTATTTAAACAAAATCAAGCAATCAAAAGCACATCAAAAAATTAGCAGTACCTTTGCGCCCACTTAAAGAAGTAAACTAAATAATAGTGTTTGCTTCATAAACACCATTTATGTCATTCAACTCATTAGGCTTATCTGATGCTTTACTAAAAGCCATCAGCAAAAAAGGATATACAACACCTTCTCCAATACAACAAAAAGCAATTCCGCCAGTTTTAGAAGGAAAAGATGTATTAGCATCTGCACAAACAGGAACAGGCAAAACAGCCGGTTTCACACTACCCATATTACAATTGTTATCGCAAGGAAAACACTTAAGCCATAGACCTGTTCGTGCCTTAATATTGACTCCAACACGAGAATTGGCAGCACAAATACTTGCCAATATAAAAGAATACAGTGAATTCTTAGATTTACGCAGCACAGTAATATTTGGAGGCGTAAACCAAAAACCGCAAGTTGCTCAATTGCGCCAAGGAGTTGATATTTTAGTCGCCACGCCTGGTCGATTAATCGATTTGCAAAATCAAGGTCTAATATCACTTGCAAAAGTAGAAATCTTAGTTTTAGATGAAGCAGACCGTATGCTGGACATGGGTTTCTTACGTGACATTGAACGAATCTTGAAAGTATTGCCGACAAAAAGGCAAAACTTATTGTTTTCGGCAACCTTTTCAAAAGACATTAAGAAATTGGCAATGGGCATTTTGCACAACCCAGTTCATGTTGAAGCAACTCCGGAAAACACAACAGTAGATGCTATTATCCAAAAAGTATATCCTGTTGCCAAAGAGAAAAAAACAGAACTGATCATTAAATTGATTACAGAAGGAAACTGGAAGCAGATTTTGGTTTTTACCCGTACCAAACAAGGCGCCAATAAACTGACGGAAAGCATGATTAGCGCCGGAATCAAAGCAGCTGCCATTCACGGAAATAAAGGCCAAGGCGCACGAACCAAAGCATTAGCGGGTTTCAAAGACGGAAGCCTAACCGCTTTAGTCGCCACTGATATTGCAGCGCGAGGATTAGATATTCCGTTATTACCGCACGTGGTTAATTTTGAATTGCCTAATATTCCCGAAGATTACGTTCACCGAATTGGTAGAACAGGAAGAGCCGGAGCAAGTGGAGAAGCTATTTCGTTATTCAGTCCGGACGAAACTGTCTTTTTACGTGATATAGAAAAATTGGTAGGCTTGAAATTACCAATAGAAAATATCAAAGGTTTTGAGCCAGACCCTAACGCTTCCAAAGAACCGATTAAACAAGGGCAAGGAAGACAACAGCGCGATTCAACTCCGCGAAAACCAAAAACAGACACCTCAAACCGAAGCAGCAATAACAGTTTTGGCCCAAGACGCCCGAGTCAAAATAATGACCGACGCTCTAATAGATAATTAATTTTTATTGTTTTTTAGGAGCAGAATAAGTTCGTTTCTTAAGAACGTATTTCCCGCTATACATTACAAACCTTCTTAGGGCTGAACACCAGCCCTAAGAAGGTTTTTCATTTCAAACGAAGTTCACTGAACTCCACTTAAAATAAAAGCTAAGTGAAGTAATCGGGGCTATTTAGAGCGTTTTTACTTTCATAATACCATTTTGTAAGTTCAAAGAGCTAGATGAATTGTAAGAAAAAATCAATATATTTGAAGTAAATAGTATGAACGTTGTCATACCCATCTATCCTAAATTGGGTGGCTTGGTATGATTTTGTCATACATGTAAACTAGTTAGTGGCTATATTAACGTAGAAAAAATAACTTATGACAGAAATTGTATATAAATTTTTACCAAAAGAACGAATAGCATATTTAGATGATGAGCTTCTAAGAATAACTCAACCTGCCGAATTAAATGATCCTTTTGAATTTCTGCCTGCCATACCTACGATAGATGATTTTCTTGAAATACTTAAAAAAATCTACACTGAAAACATTGCATTGATTGAAAAATCTCAACTTGAAAAATCTAAAAAGTTCGAGTTGAAAAACGTTCAACTAGGAGAATATAAAACGCAAGTTAAAAAGTTGAAAAATAATGACGTAGGAAATGTAAAAACACACTTTCTTGAAAACGCAATTAAAAATCTCAACACCCATTTAGGTATTCTTTCTTTGACAAGAAGATGGGATAGTACGTTAATGTGGGCACATTACACAAATTCACATAAAGGCCTTTGCATTGGTTTTAATTCACAAGATCCTTACTTTAGTCTATATAAGAAAATAGCAAACGTAGAAAAAATATTTATGCCTGTAATTTATAGTGATGCAAGAATTAAAGTTCCACTTGAAAAAGGCGTTTCAATTGACTTTCAAGTTGTATTATCAAAATCCAAAGATTGGGAATACGAAGAAGAAGAGAGACTTTTAGTTATGCTTAGACAAGCGGATAAAGTAATATCAACCAAACCATATGACATTTGTCTTTATAAAGTGCCACATACTTTGATTAAAGAAATAATAGTCGGTGTAAATTTTCCAAATGACGAATTTGAAAACGTCAAAAACTTTTGTTTTGAAAATGATATAGAGCTTTATAAATGCAAAATATCGGAAGAGAAATATGATATGGAAAGAGAAAAATACAGCCACTAACACACGCTACAATCAATTTGGGGATTTGGCTTAATGGAAAAATTGGTTTGTATTTGGAAGATTTGGCAAATCCGAAAATTAACGCTGATTTAATCCTAAACTGCTTGTAGAGCGGGAACGTTAGGCGTAATATTTAACAAAGTAAACTTAATAAACAATAATTAACGAAAATATGGAATATCCCCCCGCTGCCGCACGAATCCTTTCGTGTGGCACATTGTCGATTTAGCAGAGATAAATATCTGAAATCTAAATAGTTGATAAAAAATATAAAATCTGTTGTTTCCAAATACAACAATAATGTAAAGCATTACTTTACAAATTAGTATTCTATTCATAGGTATTCAAATCTAGTTTAAGAATAGTACCTACTCTACTAAACTCTTCATTAATCTTTGCATTCAAGATAAGTGGTTCATTTGTTATGGGATGATTAAAAATTAACTGATGTGCATGAAGCATCATTCCTTTCAGTTCAAAATTTTCCAACCATAATTTATTTTGTTTGTTACAACCATGTGGCCGACTTCCTAAAATGGGATGAAAAATATGTTTAAAATGTTTTCGTAATTGATGCATACGTCCCGTTTCAGGAATCGCTTCTACCAAACAATATCGTGACGTTGGTTTATTGTTAAATTCTAACTCAATTTGGGTAGTTTGCAATCGATGAAAGTAGGTTATTGCATTTTGTATAATGCCATCATCATTGGTTAAATCATAATCAATCGTTAGTTCTTCGGGTGACCAACCACGTAAAATTGCTAAATACTTTTTTTCGACTTCGCGTGTGGCAAAACGATCATTCATAATTTTTAAAACGTCCTTGTCCAACGCAAATAACAAAACACCAGATGTTTTGCGATCTAACCGATGAATAGGATAAACATGTTGCCCTCCTATTTGATTTCTCAATTCTTGAATAGCATAAACTTTTGCATCACGCGCATAAAATGATTTGTGGACCAGCAATCCACTTGGTTTATTAATTGCTATAATATATTCGTCTTCGTACAGAATTTCTAACATTTGGCAAAAATAAAAGAGATTCCTATCGAAATCTCTTTTTTGACGTATTTATTTCTATACTTTTCTTTTTTCCCCGCTAGCGTGAGCGTATTCTCAATTTTGCAGCCGTGAAACATCTGATATCAAGAATCTGTTTTACCCCAGCCAACCATCACGATCCAAACTTCTATACTGAATTGCCTCTGCAATATGGCTCGAAATTACTGTAGGAGCTGCGTCAAGATCAGCGATTGTTCTCGCTACTTTCAAAATACGATCGTAGGCCCGCGCCGATAGATTCAATCGCTCCATGGCGGTTTTTAGTAATTGCTTGGAAACATTGTCCAAAGCACAATATTCCCGAATGTGTTTGGTATTCATTTGCGCATTGTAATGGATGTTTTCCATTTGCTCAAAGCGTTCGGTTTGAATTTCTCGTGCTTTAGTCACTCTTTTTCGAATGTCAACACTGCTCTCTGCTTTTTGGTCATCCGATAATTTTTCGAAAGGAACTGGAGTTACTTCGATATGAATATCAATTCTATCCAATAAAGGTCCCGAAATCTTACTCAGATACCGTTGCATTTCGTGAGGCGAAGAAGTTTGTGGAGAATCAGGATCATTGAAGAAACCACTTGGACTCGGATTCATACTCGCCACCAACATAAACGAGGAAGGATAAGTAACCGTAAACTTAGCTCTGGAAATTGTCACTTCTCTATCTTCCAAAGGTTGACGCATTACTTCCAAAACATCTCTCTTAAATTCTGGCAACTCATCCAGAAACAAAACGCCGTTGTGCGCCATAGAAATTTCGCCGGGCTGCGGATAACTTCCTCCTCCGACAAGCGCCACATTCGAAATAGTATGATGAGGACTTCGAAACGGACGTTGATTCATCAACCCTACTTCCTTTAATTTTCCGGCAACACTATGAATTTTAGTTGTTTCTAACGCTTCACGCAACGTCATGGGCGGTAAAATACTAGGCAATCGTTTGGCTAACATTGTTTTTCCTGCACCTGGTGGGCCAATCAAAATAATATTATGTCCGCCGGCTGCTGCAATTTCCATGCAACGCTTGATACTTTCCTGTCCTTTGACATCACTAAAATCGAATTCTGGAAAGTCTAAGGTTTTATAAAATTCGGCTCTGGTGTCAATTGTTGTTGGTTCCAGCGTTCCTTTTCCTTCGAGGAAATCAATCACTTCTTGAACATTTTCAATTCCATATACATCTAAACCAGCTACAATCGCTGCTTCTTTTACATTTTGCTTTGGAAGAAAAAAACCTTTAAAACCTTCTTCTTTGGCTTTTATGGCAATTGGCAAAGCACCACGTATCGGCTGAAGGCTCCCATCAAGGGAAAGTTCTCCCATAATGATGTATTTATCAATATCCTCTGCTTTGATTTGACCGGATGCGACCAAAATTCCAATTGTTAAAGTCAAATCATACGCAGAACCTTCCTTGCGCAAATCAGCAGGCGCCATATTGATGGTGATTTTTTTTCCCGGCATGGCGTATCCATTATTTTTGAGTGCCGCCGCAATACGATAACTGCTTTCTTTGATAGCATTGTCTGGCAAGCCAACTAAATGATATCCAATACCTTTATCAATATTTACTTCTACGGTAATTGTTGTAGCTTCCACTCCAAAAACAGCACTACCAAAAACTTTAACTAGCATATTTACTTATTTGATTCTAAAATTAGCTAAACATTTTTTAATTATTATAATTATTCCTACAAAATTTAAAAATGATACAGAATAGTAGAAAATTATGTCAAAATAATTAGAATAATATTACGGAGTCGCTCGATTTGTTTTTTTTCTTCAAAAAACAAATGTTAAAATCTAAAAAAAATAATGCTTAACATATTCCTTTTTTTACTTTTAGAGAATAATTAGAAACTATACTATGAAAAAAATCTTACTTCTACTGTATTTCAGTGTTTTATTACCAAAAACCTACGCACAAGAATACTTTCCCAATAATGAAAGTGTTCAAAACAAAAACACCAATTTTACCGCTTTTACAAATGCAAAAATTTATGTTACACCAACACAAATTATTGAAAAAGGGACTTTATTAATCCAAAACGGAAAAGTTATTGGTGCAGGAAATAACATCGCTATTCCTAAAAACTGCATGACAATTAACTTAGAAGGAAAATCAATTTACCCTTCCTTTATTGATATGTATACCAGTTTTGGAATCGAAAAACCAAAAGGAATCAGCAGTACTGAAAGAAATCCTTTGTATGACACCAAAAAAACAGGACATTACTGGAATGAAAGTATTCGTTCAGAAGTAAATGGATATGAAAGCTTTAAATACGACCAAACGAAAGCTGAAGAATTATTAAAAGCTGGATTTGGTATCGTAGGAACTCACGTTCAGGACGGAATTGCTCGCGGATCAGGAACACTGATTGCCTTGAATAATTTTGAAAAAAGCAATCAATTATTATCTGATAAAGTAACCAATCATTTTGCATTTACTAAAAGTGCCACAACAAATCAAGCCTATCCAAGTTCTTTGATGGGAATGATGGCATTACTTCGTCAAATGTATTTAGATTTAGATTGGTACAAAAAAGGAAATGCCACAACCAAAGATTTATCCTTGGAAGCCTTATCCAATAATGAAAAACTAGTTCAAATATTTGCTTCTGAAGACAAATTAAACAGTTTGAGAGCTTCCAAAATAGCGAAAGAATTTGGTTTAAATTACATCTTGAAAGGAAACGGAAATGAATTTGAACGAATTGAAGAAATCAAAAAAACAAATTCGAAATTTATTATTCCAATCAATTTCCCGGAAGCTTATGATGTTTCTGACCCAAACCAAGCCAATCAAATGGAATTGAAAGATTTGCGTTTTTGGAATCAAGCACCAACCAATCTTAAAGTTTTATCTGATAATGGAATTGTTTTCGCTTTGACGACTGACAAGTTAAAAAAGCTGGAAGATTTTAGACCGAACCTATTAAGAGCCATTAAATACGGATTTGATAAAACGAAAGCATTAGAAGCTTTGACAACTATTCCTGCTTCAATTTTAGGAAAAAGCAATGAAATAGGAAGTTTGAAAACAGGAAGTTTAGCCAATTTTATAATTGCATCCGGTGAGATTTTCAATGAAAAAACAATATTATATGAAAACTGGATTCAAGGGAACAAATTTGTAATTAACGATATTACAATTAAAGATATTCGTGGAAATTATGATTTAACCATTAACACTGAAAAATACAAATGGAAGATTGATGGCGAAGTTTCAGCACCAAAATCTGAAATAACAACTGTTGACAACAAAAAAATAAAATCGAAACTTACTTTTACCAATAACTGGATTTCAACGGTAATCAAACCTATCGATTCTACTAAAACCAGCTTCACAAGATTAATTGGATATGTTGAAGACAATCAGACTCTTTCAGGAAAAGCGGTTTTATTCAATGGAAATGAAGTGAAATGGTCAGCAATAAAAACAGCTCCTTTTGTAAAAGCTATCGATTCCTCAAAAATTGAAAAGAACAATGCAATTATGCCTACAACATTTCCAAATGTTGCTTATGGTAATTTGAAAAAACCAACTACACAAACACTTTTATTTAAAAATGCTACCGTTTGGACCAATGAAAAAGACGGTATTTTAGTAGAAACTGACGTATTGGTCAAAAACGGAAAAATTGCCTCTATTGGAAAAAATATTGCTGACGCTTCAGCAACAATTATTGATGCGAAAGGCAAACATTTAACCAGCGGAATTATTGATGAGCATTCTCATATTGCAATTTCTAATGGTGTAAATGAAGGCGGACACAATTCCAGTGCCGAAGTAACCATCCAAGATGTAGTAAATTCTGAAGACATTAATATATACAGAGATTTAGCCGGTGGAGTTACCATTTCTCAATTATTACACGGTTCAGCAAATCCAATAGGTGGACGTTCTGCAATTGTAAAATGGAAATGGGGCGCTTCTGCAGAAGAGATGCTTTACAAAGATCAACCTGGTTTTATCAAGTTTGCTTTGGGAGAAAATGTAAAACAAGCAAACTGGGGAATCACTAATCCTACTCGTTTTCCTCAAACCAGAATGGGTGTGGAACAAGTTTTTACAGATTACTTTCAACGTGCTAAAGAATACGATACCGCTTGGAAAAATTACAATGCAACTGGTAAAAAAGCAAAAGCGAAAGCTCCAAGAGTGGATTTAGAACTACAAACATTAGCTGAAATATTAAATAAAGAGCGTTTCATTACTTGTCACTCTTATGTACAATCGGAAATTTTGATGTTAATGAATGTAGCTGATAAATTTAATTTTAAAGTAAATACATATACCCATATTCTTGAAGGATATAAAGTTGCCGATAAAATGAAAGAGCATGGTGTAGGAGCCTCAACTTTCTCAGATTGGTGGGCTTATAAATTTGAAGTAAATGATGCCATTCCTTTCAATGGACCTATTATGCACAATGCTGGACTTGTGGTAGCCTACAACTCTGATGATGCTGAAATGTCAAGAAGATTGAATCAAGAAGCAGCAAAAGCAGTAAAATATGGTAATATTTCAGAAGAAGACGCATGGAAATTTGTAACCTTGAATCCTGCTAAATTATTACATATCGATGATAAAGTAGGAAGTATAAAAGTAGGTAAAGATGCTGATATTGTATTGTGGAATGCCAATCCGTTATCTATTTATGCAAAAGCTGAAAAAACGTTAATCGAAGGTGTAGTCTATTATGATGCTCAAAAAGATGCAGAACAAAGAGTAGCTATTGCTAAAGAACGAAATGAGTTGATTGGTCAATTATTGCAAGAGAAAAATAAAGGGATGATCACTCAAGAACCTAAAAAAACAGAGAAAAAAGAATACCACTGTGATACTATGGAAGAATAGCGGAATAATTTGAATTTCAAAAAACCGAGCTTTTACAAAAAAGCAAAGCAATTTTTAAAAATATATAAATATGATTAGTAAAAAAATATATCTTTTAGTGTTAGTCTGTAGCATCTCAATACTTGCAAGAGCACAACAAACACCAGCCGTTAAGCAATCAAAATCTATTTTGATTCTTAATGCTACGGCACATTTAGGAAATGGAGAAATAATCGAGAACAGCGCAATAGGATTCGTTGACGGAAAAATTAATTTGGTAGCAGATGCCAGAGTGATTCGGCTTGCAGAAGGCGCGTATGATCTCACTATTGACGCCGCAGGAAAACATGTTTATCCCGGCTTTATTGCCCCAAATTCAACACTGGGTTTAGTAGAAATTGACGCCGTAAAATCTTCTGATGATGAAGACGAGATTGGGACCATGAACCCTAATGTTAGAAGTATTATTGCCTATACGGCTGACTCTAAAGTAATAGAAACTGTTAGACCAAACGGCATTTTGATGGCTCAAATCACACCACGTGGCGGAACAATATCTGGTTCTTCATCAATTGTTCAACTGGATGCTTGGAACTGGAAAGATGCACTTATAAAAGAAAATGATGGAATTCATGTTAACTTCCCTACTACTTTTAGAAGATCAGGTTCCCGATTTGAACCAGGAGGTATTGAAACCAATAAGGATTATGCAAAACAAGTTTTAGAGCTGTCTGCTTTTTTAGCTAATGCCAAAGCCTATTTAGGGGATGGTTCAAAAGATCGAAATTTGGTTTTAGAATCTACTAAAGGATTGTTTGATGGAAGCCAAACATTATTTATTCATGCCGATGAAGAAAAACAAATTATCGATGCAGTACAATTTGCAAAAGAAAATGGAGTTAAGAAAATGGTAATTGTTGGTGGATACGAAGCCTACAAAACAGCCGAATTATTGCAAAAAAATAATATTGGCGTATTACTTAAACGAGTTCATGAAATGCCAGAAAATGATGATGATGATATTGACTTACCATACAAATCAGCTAAATTATTGACAGACAAAGGTGTTATGGTAGGCTTAGAAAATAGTGGTGCACATGAAAGAATGAACACTAGAAACTTACCGTTTTTAGCGGGAACATGTGCTGCATATGGTCTAGACAAAGAGCAAGCTTTGCAATTAATAACATCAAATACTGCCAAAATATTGGGAATTGATGCTCAATGTGGCACCTTAGAGCAAGGAAAAGATGCTACTTTATTTATATCCGAAGGTGATGCTTTAGACATGAGAACCAATAAATTGACCAATGCTTTTATTCAAGGAAGAACGATTAGTCTGGAAACGCATCAAACAAAGCTGAACGAAAGATATAAAACAAAATACAATCAAAAATAAATTAAAATAATGGGACTATTTAATGCCATCTTAGGCAATGCATCTGAAGTAAACATTGAAAATGTTTCAAAAGAATTTGAGCCAATCTTAATTGATGGAGAAATAATTGAGAAAGCATTCAAACTCATCCGTGACATGTTTGTTTTTACTAATAAAAGGCTGATTTTAGTCGAAAAACAATTGGTTGGAACCAAAGCTGATTATGTATCAATCCCCTATTCCAGCATCAAGAAATTCTCTAAAGAAAGTGCCGGTATAATGGATTTGGATGCAGAATTAAAAATTTGGTTAAACAACGATAATACACCAATTGTCAAACAATTTGGTAAAGGAGGAAACAACATCAATGAAGTGTATAAAATTCTAAGCCAACATCTTTTAAAATAAAGACATAATTCATTAACTTTAACTTTAAAAAATTGCATCAATTGTATTCATTTCGATTGGTGCATTTTTTTTAATGATATTCAACTTTTAGTATAAAAAACAGAAGCGTTAGGATATAGACTTACTAATTCTTAAAATAATTGTTATATTATCTCCTAAAAAGATAATTTCTCTTAACCTTACTTTAACAAATTGCAAATTTTAACTTTAAATTATAATATACCCATAATGAAATAGGGTCTAGATTAAAAAAATGACAAAAATAAAACATTAAGTCATATTTTTAAAGGGGCTTATTAATGATTTTTATATTTTTATCGAAATTTAAAACTAAAAAACAATGCGAAAAATTATTTTAAGTGTGATATTAATCACGATTTTGGTATTAACCCTTTGTTCAAATTATTTCATAATTGACAGCCCTGCTCCAACAGAAGCTGTAAAATTTGATACCGGCGACACAGCTTGGATGATTGTTGCAACTGCACTTGTATTGATAATGACACCAGGTCTTGGTTTTTTCTACGGGGGAATGGTAGGAAAAAAGAATGTCATCAGTACTATGCTTCAAAGTTTTATGGCAATGATAATTGTTACTGTTTTATGGGTAGTTGTTGCCTTTGGTTTATCATTTGGTCCTACAATAGGAGGAATAATTGGTAATCCGTTACCTAATTTGTTTTTTCAAGGTGTTAATACAAATACCGCATGGAGTCTTGCTCCTACAATACCTTTTATGTTGTTTGCTTTATTTCAAGCAAAATTTGCAATCATTACACCTGCCTTAATAACAGGAGCTTTTGCAGAAAGAATTCGTTTCTGGGCTTACCTATTATTTATGGTATTATTCATATTACTTGTTTATGCTCCATTAGCACACATGACTTGGCATCCAGATGGTGTTTTCTTTAAAATGGGAGTATTAGATTTCGCTGGAGGAACTGTAGTTCACATGAGCGCTGGATGGGCTGCACTAGCCGGAGCAATTTTCTTAGGAAAAAGAAAAATACAAAAAGTTAACCCTGCACGTATTACTTACGTATTGTTAGGTACTGGTTTATTATGGTTTGGATGGTTTGGTTTCAATGCAGGTTCAGCATTAGGATCTAATGGTTTAGCTGTACAAGCATTAGGTACAACAACTGTAGCTGCTGCTGCTGCTGGAATGGCTTGGGTATTTCTTGATAAAATTCTTGGACACAAACTTTCTGCAATGGGAGCATGTATTGGTGCTGTTGTAGGTTTAGTAGCTATTACGCCTGCTGCAGGTTTTGTAACTATTCCTCATGCAATGTTCATCGGTATATTTGCCAGTATTGTTAGTAATCTAGTGGTTAGTAAATTCCCTAAAGGTAAAATTGATGATGCTTTAGATGTATTTGCTTGTCACGGTGTTGGTGGTATGGTTGGTATGCTATTAACAGGTGTATTCGCTTCTAAAACTGTTAACTCAGTAGTAGGAGACAACCAAGGACTTATCTTTGGTGATGCTACATTATTTTTAAATCAATTAACTGCTTTAGTTATAGTTTCAGTATTTGCATTTTCAGCATCTTATTTCCTTTTCTTTATTGTAAATAAAATAACTCCACTAAGAGTAAGTGAAGAAAAAGAAGAATTAGGTTTAGATATTTCTCAACACGGTGAGTTTCTATAAATCGATTTTTATACAATAAACTAAAAAACACTCTGAGCATTCAGAGTGTTTTTTTTTGCTTAAAATCAAAGAAACATATTGAATTTCTTTTCCATCTTCAAACTTTATTTTACCATTAAGTAAAACATGTATGGTTTTCTAATAAAACGAAACATCTCTCTTATTTACCTTAATAAAATCTATCCATTACAAACAGTAGACTCCATTACAAACAAGTTCATTTAGGCTTTCAATGTATTAATTACTTCAATAGAAATTGAATTGAAATCATTTCATTGGAACCTTAGACGTAACCATTAAATATTATAAATTTCCTTTTTCAAAGAACTAAAATTCTAAAAACAATAAAATTAGTATATAAAAAAACTCCATCCCAATTAATATTGAAATGGAGTTAATTTAAACCTGTAATTAAAATGAGCTTTATTGTTTTATCAGTCTCACTGTTTTTTGTTGAGTACCCTGATTGATAATCGCAATATACGAACCTGATGAAAGCTCTTCACCAAACTTGATTTCTTTGCTATCACTATTTTGAATATGTTTCACCATTCTTCCTAATATATCATATACAATCACTTCTGTTTTTTCACTGGTACCGCCTTTTATGTCAATAATAAAATATTGCGCAGAAGGGTTTGGATATGCTGTTATAGCGAATGGCACAATTTCTGGGGTTTTCTCAACAATTACCACTTTTGCAGCTCCATTTTTCTTCACTTCATGTATTACTATAGAACCACCACCAATTGCTGTTGTTGCATCGGCATTATCCGCAGCACCAATCTGGTTATCATATACAACCCCTGCACCATTCCAGATTTTTATTCTAAATTTATCTGTTACACCAGTTGATTTCTTTTCACCATCTATTGCAGATACCATAAAACTATAGCCTGGAACTCCGTTTATAGTTCCTTGACCTTTATAGATAGCTTGTGCGCCAGCAATCACCAGTGACATAGCTTCGTGACTACTACTAGAGAAGTTTAAATTTCCTGTTTGAAATTGAAACTCTGTATTTCCATCCACTTGCGTATTTCCTTTTTTATATTTGGCATTAAAACCAAAATTAGCTTTTCCGGTAAGAGTTGGGTTTACTGTATAAGCCCCTAAAGGAGACATAATCCATCCACCACCTGTTACAAATCCACCATTTGGATCATATACTGCAAGATAGGCCGTTGCATTAGCGCAACCTGAACCAGCCGCAGCCTTTATTTTATACACTTCAACTGAAAGATTACTAACTGAAAATGTAGCTAATCCACTGCTGTTTGTTTGAGATGCATAACTTGTAATTACACCATTCCCATTATCAATCGTGAATAATACAGGTATTCCCGAAAGATTACCAGATACTGCTGAGGTAACCGTTGCACTTAAAGTTGCAGAAGAACCTAATGCTATTGGAGCACTACTAGCACTTACATCGATAAGAACACTGTTTATTGTAAACAAAGCTGTATTATAATCAATATTATAGTTAGTTAATACACTGCTAGGACTCAATAATGCGCTAATTGTATATATTCCTCCTGCTATTTCACCTGCGGTTCTATTGTACACTGCTGTTACATTATCGCTGCCTATAAATCCAGCTAAATTACCCGTAAAAAGAAGAGGATCATTCTGACCGCAGTATTTACTAGATACATAAGGAGTTACGCTTGCTGTCTTTTTACTAATCGTAAATAAAGCCGTGTTATATGTAATGTCATAGTTACTCAACACTCCCGTTGGACTTAAAACAGCACTGATTGAATATGTTCCAAGAACAGTTTCACCCGAAGTTCTGCTGTAAGAAGCTGTAACTACGTCTGATTCCAAGAAACCTACTAAAGTTCCCGTCAATACCGGTTCCGGTGAACCGTAAACTTTCGTATTGGCTATCGGAGAAACCGAAGCGGCTTTTGTTGTAATGGTAAATAAAGCCGTGTTGTATGTAATGTCATAGTTGCTCAAAACTCCCGTTGGACTTAATACCGCACTGATGGTGTATGGACCTCCAAGAACTGTTTCCCCTGCAGTTCTGCTGTAAGAAGCTGCAACTGCGTCTGCTTCCAAGAAACCTACTAAAGTTCCCGTCAATACCGGTTCCGGTGAACCGTAAACTTTCGTATTGGCTATCGGAGAAACCGAAGCGGCTTTTGTTGTAATGGTAAATGAAGCCGTGTTGTAGGTAATGATATAGTTGCTCAAAACTGATGCTGGACTTAAAACAGCACTGATTGAATATGTTCCAAGAACAGTTTCACCCGAAGTTCTGCTGTAAGAAGCTGTAACTGCGTCTGCTTCCAAAAATCCAGCTAAAGTTCCCGTCAATACTGGTTCCGGTGAACCGTAAACTTTCGTATTGGCTATCGGAGAAACCGAGGCGGCTTTTGTTGTAATGGTAAATTCAGCCGTGTTATACGTGATGTCATAGTTGCTCAACACTCCCGTTGGACTTAATACAGCACTGATGGTGTATGGACCTCCAAGTACTGTTTCCCCTGCCGTTCTGCTGTAAGAAGCTGTAATTGCGTCTGCTTCCAAGAAACCTACTAAAGTTCCCGTCAATAACGGTTCCGGTGAACCGTAAACTTTCGTATTGGCTATCGGAGAAACTGATGCAGTTTTTGTTGTAATGGTAAATAAAGCCGTGTTGTATGTAATGTCATAGTTACTTAAAACTCCCGTTGGATTTAATACAGCACTGATGGTGTATGGACCTTCAATAACTGTTTCTCCTGCGGTTCTGCTGTAAGATGCTGCAACTGCGTCTGCTTCCAAGAAACCTACTAAAGTTCCCGTCAATAGCGGTTCCGGTGAACCGTAAACTTTCGTATTGGCTATCGGAGAAACTGATGCAGTTTTTGTTGTAATGGTAAATAAAGCCGTGTTGTATGTAATGTCATAGTTACTTAAAACTCCCGTTGGATTTAATACAGCACTGATGGTGTATGGACCTCCAAGAACTGTTTCTCCTGCGGTTCTGCTGTAAGAAGCTGTAACTGCGTCAGCTTCCAAGAAACCTACTAAAGTTCCCGTCAATATAGGTTCCGGTGAACCGTAGACTTTCGTATTGGCTATCGGAGAAACCGAAGCGGCTTTTGTTGTAATGGTAAATAAAGCCGTGTTGTATGTAATGTCATAGTTGCTCAAAACTCCCGTTGGATTTAATACAGCACTGATAGTGTATGGACCTCCAATAACTGTTTCTCCTGCGGTTCTGCTGTAAGAAGCTGTAACTGCGTCTGCTTCCAAGAAACCTACTAAAGTTCCCGTCAATAACGGTTCCGGTGAACCGTAAACTTTCGTATTGGCTATCGGAGAAACTGAGGCGCCTTTTGTTGTAATCGTAAATGAAGCCGTGTTGTATGTAATGTCATAATTACTCAAAACTCCCGTTGGATTTAATACAGCACTGATAGTGTATGGACCTCCAATAACTGTTTCTCCTGCGGTTCTGCTGTAAGAAGCCGTAACCGCGTCTGCTTCCAAGAAACCTACTAAAGTTCCCGTCAATATAGGTTCCGGTGAACCGTAAACTTTCGTATTGGCTATCGGAGAAACCGAAGCGACTTTTGTTGTAATGGTAAATGCAGCCGTGTTATACGTGATGTTATAATTGCTCAAAACTCCCGTTGGATTTAATACAGCACTGATGGTGTATGGACCTCCAAGAACTGTTTCTCCTGCGGTTCTGCTGTAAGAAGCCGTAACTGCGTCAGCTTCCAAGAAACCTACTAAAGTTCCCGTCAATAACGGTTCCGGTGAACCGTAGACTTTCGTATTGGCTATCGGAAAAACCGAAGCGACTTTTGTTGTAATGGTAAATAAAGCCGTGTTGTATGTAATGTCATAGTTGCTCAAAACTCCCGTTAGACTTAATACAGCACTGATAGTGTATGGACCTCCAATAACTGTTTCTCCTGCGGTTCTGCTGTAAGAAGCTGTAACTGCGTCTGCTTCCAAGAAACCTACTAAAGTTCCCGTCAATATAGGTTCCGGTGAACCGTAAACTTTCGTATTGGCTATCGGAGAAACTGAGGCTGCTTTTGTTGTAATGGTAAATGAAGCCGTGTTGTATGTAATGTCATAGTTGCTCAAAACTCCCATTGGATTTAATACAGCACTGATGGTGTATGGACCTCCAATAACTGTTTCTCCTGCGGTTCTGCTGTAAGAAGCTGTAACTGCGTCTGCTTCCAAGAAACCTACTAAAGTTCCCGTCAATACTGGTTCCGGTGAACCGTAGACTTTCGTATTGGCTATCGGAGAAACCGAAGCGGCTTTTGTTGTAATGGTAAATGCAGCTGTGTTGTACGTGATGTTATAATTGCTCAAAACTCCCGTTGGACTTAAAACAGCACTGATTGAATATGTTCCAAGAACAGTTTCACCCGAAGTTCTGCTGTAAGAAGCTGTAACTTCGTCTGCTTCCAAGAAACCTACTAAAGTTCCCGTCAATACTGGTTCCGGTGAACCGTAAACTTTCGTATTGGCTATCGGAGAAACCGAAGCGACTTTTGTTGTAATGGTAAATAAAGCCGTGTTGTATGTAATGTCATAGTTGCTCAAAACTCCCGTTGGACTTAATACAGCACTGATAGTGTATGGACCTCCAAGAACTGTTTCTCCTGCGGTTCTGCTGTAAGAAGCTGTAACTGCGTCTGCTTCCAAGAAACCTACTAAAGTTCCCGTCAATATAGGTTCCGGTGAACCGTAAACTTTCGTATTGGCTATCGGAGAAACCGAAGCGGCTTTTGTTGTAATGGTAAATAAAGCCGTGTTGTATGTAATGTCATAGTTACTCAAAACTCCCGTTGGACTTAATACAGCACTGATGGTGTATGGACCTCCAATAACTGTTTCTCCTGCGGTTCTGCTGTAAGAAGCCGTAACCGCGTCTGCTTCCAAGAAACCTACTAAAGTTCCCGTCAATAACGGTTCCGGTGAACCGTAAACTTTCGTATTGGCTATCGGAGAAACTGAGGCGCCTTTTGTTGTAATCGTAAATGAAGCCGTGTTGTATGTAATGTCATAGTTACTCAAAACTCCCGTTGGACTTAATACAGCACTGATGGTGTATGGACCTCCAATAACTGTTTCTCCTGCGGTTCTGCTGTAAGAAGCTGTAACTGCGTCTGCTTCCAAAAATCCAGCTAAAGTTCCAGTCAATATAGGTTCCGGTGAACCGTAGACTTTCGTATTGGCTATCGGAGAAACCGAAGCAGCTTTTGTCGTGATAGTAAATGCAGCCGTGTTGTACGTGATGTTATAATTGCTCAAAACTGATATTGGACTTAAAACAGCACTGATTGAATATGTTCCAAGAACAGTTTCACCCGAAGTTCTGCTGTAAGAAGCTGTAACTGCGTCTGCTTCCAAAAATCCAGCTAAAGTTCCCGTCAATATCGGTTCCGGTGAACCATAAACTTTCGTATTGGCTATCGGAGAAACCGAGGCGGCTTTTGTTGTGATGGTAAATGCAGCCGTGTTATACGTGATGTCATAGTTGCTCAAAATTCCCGTTGGATTTAATACGGCACTGATTGAATATGTTCCAAGAACAGTTTCACCCGAAGTTCTGCTGTAAGAAGCCGTAACTGCATCTGCTTCCAAGAAGCCTACTAAAGTTCCCGTTAATACTGGTTCCGGTGAACCGTAGACTTTCGTATTGGCTATCGGAGAAACCGATGCGGCTTTTTTAGTTATTGTCACTGAGACTAATGTTCTAGTTGTGCTTACACAACCAGTAGTTGTATTTCTAGCTTCTGCATAAGCTGAATATACGCCAACATTTGTTCCCGATGGAGCACTTGTTGGATTCCCTCCTAATAAAGTAGTGTACCAGTCAATAGTTTCACCAGCACCTGCAACAGCTGAACCAACATGTGGTAAACCATCATACGCTCCACTATAATTTCCAGCATTTGGTGCTACAGGTAATGCATTTACCGTAACATCAATTTTTGCTCTAGAACTTTCACAACCTATTGTTTGGCTTACGTAATAACTTGTAGTACCTGATGAATTAGTAGATGGTGTAGGTGCAATAGAACTTCCTATCCCTCCGGTTGCTCCTGAATACCATAATAAATTACTGCCTGTTGCCGTTAGAGCAGTTGGTGTTGTTCCTAGGCAATAAATCACAGGACTTGATATAGTTGGCGCAGAAGGTGAGGTACAACTAGCGTAATTCCCCTTTATTGCATTATTCCCCGTTAAATTTCCATTTACCGTAATAGGTGAAGTTATTGAATTCAATCCACTGGTACTTCCTGAACTAATGTAGGTGTTATTTCCTATCGTTACATTATTAAAAGTCCAACTTAGTTGAGTATTTGGTTGTGCAGGTACGCTTATAGTAGCTGCATTACCGTTAGCAGCTACGGAAATAGTTTCTGTTGTGGTAGTTTGTACCGATTGTGCCTGACCATTAGCTACTGTCCAATAAACAATTGTGACAGTAGATGAAGAGCTATTTGGTAGTCCTGTTAATGTAAATTGAATATTTGCATCCGTAAAATTCCTTGTTGCAATTAATCCTGAGGTTTGTCCTGTTGCTGTTAGCAAAAACGCAACTCCAATGTGGTTGATTTTTATTAAAAATTGATTATTATAAATATTACCGCTAGAGTCGGCAACAGCAGTCATGTCATGCGGAAGAAGACATGTTGCCGGCTTAGGTGTTTCATCAAAATGCAATGTTACAGTTTCGCCCGGTGTCCAACCAGTTCCGGTAATAATCACATACTCACCAGGAGCATAATCATCTTTGTCGGTAGTTACCGTTGCTTGACCAAAAGCAACACTTGCAAAGAATAAATTTGCAGCAAGAAAAACAATCGTTAAAAAATGTGATTTGAGTAGAAATGTTTTCATATTTATTTAATTTAAGTAATAAAATAACGGATATTATACGCCTAACTATAAAATGCAGAACCAATAGAATATGTCCATAATAGTCAAAGTTTTTTAATAAAAAACATCATTACAATTGTCTAATTTTCAAAAACTTAAATACTAAATTATATAATTAAGAATACATTAATCTTATTTTTAATACATTTTCGATTAAAGGAATAAAAAAAACTACCAACTACATCTTTTATATTTTTTTAGAAGAAATAAAAAAAATAATTAAAAAAACAGTGCCCTTTTATGACAGTTTTCTGTTTCAATTATTAAAATTCCATAAAACAAATTACAGCAAATCACTTTAGATTTATAACTAAAAAAAGGCTGTCTTTACAGACAGCCTCATTTGAATTTTGATATTTATTTTACTTTTAGTCTTTATTTTAAAACCGTAAACTCAATTTTTGAATCATTATAAATTCTATGCGTTTGTTTCTGAAAATCCTCTGGTTTAGCATAAAATATATTGTCTACAAACGTTTGCGGATTCAAATCAATTAACGGAAACCAAGTACTTTGAACTTGAATCTGGATTTTGTGTCCTTTTTTGAACGTATGAAAAACATCTTGCAATTTGATATTTACTGCCGTTTTTTCATTAGCAACAAAAGGCTCTGGTTTTGAAAAACTGTTTCTAAAACGTCCTCTCATTACTTCGCTGCGCACCATCATATGGTAATTACTCATCTTTAAATAAGGAGCAACTTCTTTTGTTTCCGGTTCGTCATTCGGGAAAACGTCAATCACTTTAACAATCCAGTCCGCATCAGTTCCTGTGGTAGAAACCTGTAATTTAGCCAAGATTTCTCCAGCCAATGTAGTGTCATCATTCAAAACCTCTGTTTCAAAAACTAACACATCAGGACGTCTCGCAGCAAAACGCTGATCATCCGTCATGTATTTTCTTGGCGTAAGCCCTTGTTGTTTTATATCCTCTGAATAAGGAACCGGTTTTTTGGGATCACTGATAAATTCTTCAAAGGCAAAATTCTTTTTTGCCATTTTTGACAATCTGTTATCTTGCAAAAAGAAATCTTGCTTTGCCGTATTTTGTGGAGGCCAAGAGTCAAACGTTTTCCACTCTTTAGCACCTGAATCAAAAACATAGGCTTCTGGTAATTTATTTTCACCTTTCCCATTATTTTTTAAGAAATGACGGAAAAAATTAGCTTCTATATTTTTTTGATAAAAACCAGAAATACTGTCTCCAAAATTAATATTACCAATCACTTGTTTTGCCGAATTTCTAGCCCAATCGCCATGACTCCAAGGTCCCATAACGATTATATTGTAGTTTTTGCTACTCTTTTCAATGGTACTGTAGGTATTTAAAGGACCATATAAATCTTCGGCATCAAACCAACCTCCTACTGTCATTACAGCTGGTTTTATATTTTTTAAATGTTGTAAAATTCCACGTTTTTGCCAAAAATCATCATAACTGGAATGGTCTTTCAGCTGTTGCCAAAATTCATCTTCCTTACCGTAATACTTGTCTAAATTAGACAATGGTCCTGCATCCAAGAAAAACTGGTAATCATCATTAATACCCGTATTCGTGAATTTATACCAAGGTTCCGTAGTACGTTTTGTTTTTTGAGGTCCAAATAATGGCGTTACTTTCCAATAACTCAACAAATATGCTCCATTATGATGAAAGTCATCAAAAAAGAAATCAGCAATACAAGCCTGAGGAGAAACTGCTTTTAATGCGGGATGATTACTCAATAAAGAATAAGTGGCATAAAATCCAGGGTAAGAAATCCCCCAAGTCCCAACATTTCCGTTATTATTAGCCACATTTTTTACTAGCCAATCAATCGTATCGTACGTATCCGAAGCTTCATCGGTATCTTTCTTTCCTTTTTTATTTGGAATAAAACCACGCATGTTGTCGTATAAACCATCGCTCATGAACCTGCCACGAACATCTTGGTAGACTACGATATATCCCTCTTTCATCATGGTTTCACTTGGAGAAATACTTCTCTTGAACTGATTTTCTCCGTAGGGTCCTGAATTATAAGGCGTTCTTTGCATTATAATTGGATATTTTTTAGAAACGTCTTTAGGGGTGTAAATCGAAGTAAATAATTCTGCTCCGTCACGCATTTTGATATGCACTTCTTTTTTGGTGTAATTATCCGCAACATAATTTGCTGCTTTATCTTGGGCAAAAAGAATTGCGCCAATAAAAAAAGAGAAATGCTAAGTAGTTTTTTCATAAGTTTTCTTGGATTAAATAATTTTTAAAGATAAAAAATCTCTCCAAATAAAACCTACATAAATATAATTTTATATGCTATAAAAGCAACGTTTAAAAATATCTTTAAGCTACAAATTAGGAACAAAAAAAAAGGCCTATTCGGCCTTTTTAAATCGATCAATTCCTTCTCTTAACCAACCTTTGTATGCATTGATATCTGAGTTATAACTTTCTGGTTTGTCAGATAACATATTTCCTTCCTTGTCTAATATGATGTAATACGGTTGTGCATTGGCTTTAAATTTAGTGATTTGAAAATCACTCCATTTGTTTCCGACACTTACAATTTCTTTACCCGTTTCTTTGGATACATATTGCTCGCTTTTTGGTAATTCTCTTTTATCATCAACATACAAAGAAATCAATACTACTTCATCTTGTAATATTTTTAAAATCGCAGGATCGGACCAAACGTAATCTTCCATTTTTCTGCAATTCACGCAAGCATATCCTGTAAAATCAAGTAAAATAGGTTTGTTTACTGATTTGGCATAAGCCAATCCTTTTTCATAATCTTCAAAAGCAATAAGATCGTGTGGTCCTAAATGTGCGCCTTCCGGCAAAATTTGGGCTGATGCATTCGAACCACCTTTTGAGTTTCCTACACCGTATGGACTTTCGCTATACGTCATTGGTGGTGGGAAACCAGAAATTAATTTTAGAGGTGCTCCCCAAATTCCGGGAATCAAATAGATTGTAAAAGCCAAAACTACTAATCCCAATGACAGTCTTCCTACCGAAATATGATTCATAGGGCTATCATGCGGAAGTGTAATTTTTCCGAATAAATAAAATGCCAATGTTCCAAAAATAGCAATCCAAATTACTAAGAAAACTTCTCTTTCCAAGAAATGCAATTGCAATACTAAATCTGCATTTGACAAAAACTTGAATGCCAAAGCCAATTCTAAAAATCCTAAAACCACTTTAACAGTATTCAGCCATCCACCTGATTTTGGCAATGAATTCAACCAACCCGGGAACATCGCAAATAACATAAATGGTAAGGCTAGAGCCAATGAAAATCCTAACATTCCAACAATTGGTGCAATTCCCCCTTTAGAAGCAGCTTCAACCAAAAGTGTTCCTACGATAGGTCCAGTACAAGAAAAAGATACAATCGCTAATGCCAAAGCCATGAATAAAATTCCAATTATTCCGCCTCTGTCTGCTTGATTATCTACTTTATTAGCCCAGGAATTAGGCAACATAATCTCAAAAGCACCCAGAAATGAGGCAGCAAAAACAACTAACAGAATAAAGAAAATAATATTAAACCAAACATTCGTAGACAACGCGTTCAATGCATCAGCACCAAAAATCCAAGTCACTAAAAAGCCTAAAACTACATAAATGAATATGATGGCAATTCCATAAATAATAGCATTTCTTATTCCTTTCGCTTTTGTTTTACTTTGCTTTGTAAAGAAACTTACCGTCATAGGAATCATCGGGAAGACACATGGCGTAAGCAATGCAGCAAATCCAGATAAAAAAGCAATGAAGAAAATAGACCACAATCCTCTTTGTTTTGAAGGTTTAGAATCTAATACAGGAACTCTTTCAGGACTAACGGTTCCTTCCTTAGTTACATCTGTATTTACAACTGCAGTATCAACTTTGGCTGAATCTATTGCAGTTAAATCAGATGCTACAGAAGCTATTTCGGCTGTTTTGGAAGCTGCGGGAATCGTAAAGGTGAAACTTTTCTCCATATTGATGCACGCTTCTTTACAAACCTGATAATTCAAATTGACTTCAATTTTTGTAATCTTTGGGTTTGTAATTGTAATTTCTTGTTGAATTTGAGCTTTTTTCTCAAAGTACGTTTCATTAACTTCAAAAATATCATTGAAAGCAGTAGTTGTTTTGCTTTCTTTGGCTTTGCCAACTAAATTAAAGTTACCCTTTTGATTTTTGAAAATAATTTCCAAAGGCAAAGATCCGCCTTCAGCTGTAAATTGGGAATACATATGCCAATCTTTTTCTATGATAGCATTAAAAGTAAGTATATAATTATTCTCTGATTTTTTTTCAATTTTGGTGGTCCATTTTGCAGGATCAAGAATTTGGGCATTTCCATTGGCAAAAGCCAAAAAAGCAATAAGTATAAATAGTAGTTTCTTCATTATTCTAATTGTATTTTAAGTATATTCTTTGTTGTATTATCTATTCTAAAGCGTTCATCTTGACGAACATCAATAATCCAAACTATTTTATCATTCGAACATAAAAGCCAGGTGTTTTCCTTTTCCAGTAATGATAATTTTTCATCTTTAAAAAGCTTGCTCACTTTCTTCGATTTACCATTCATCCCAAAAGGTTGAAAACTATCTCCCTCGCTCCAATGGCGCAAAATCAATGGATATTGTAATTTATCAGCGTCCACAAAGATAGTTTTATTTGAAACGATACTAATGTCAGCTACTTTACAAAATGAAAGATTTAAGGGAATATTAACTTCTTTTTGATTTTCAGCAATAGAATATTCCTCCTTTTCATTTACGGAATTTATCGGGCTTAGTATTAAAGAATCTCTGTCTTTCAATAATCGGAATTCAGAAGAAAAAACGTATTTCCCAGATTGGCTTTCAACCAAATCATAAATATCATCCCAAGCCGAAAATTCAAATTCTTTCAGCCATTGATATAAATACGATTTATAATTTGGTAATTTTTTTAATTGCTGCAAATCAAAATAAATAGCTTCATTATCTTGCTTTGCAACTTGCTGATAAATCATAATGGAAGCATCTTCAACCATAACTTGTGCTTCTTGCAAATAGGTTTGCGTTTTATAAAAGGAAGAAAGAAAATTAGGATTCAATTCCTTTAACATTGGAACCAAATGATGACGAATCTTATTACGAAGGTATTTATCCGATGCATTACTGCTGTCTTCGCGCCATTGAATGTTATTTATTCTGGCATATTCTTCCATTTCCTCTTGGCTAAATGCCAAAAGTGGACGAATTACTTTTTCGTTCTGTTCCGGAATCCCAATCAAACCTTCTAAACCTGTTCCTCGACTGAGGTTGATTAGGAAAGTTTCCAGATTATCATCGGCATGATGCGCGGTAAGAATATAATCGAATTTTTCGGTTTCCAATAATTCATAAAACCAGTTGTAACGCAACTCGCGAGCAGCAACTTGTGTAGATATTTTATAATCTTCTGAGAAAGCTTTGGTATCAAATTGTGTTATAAATACTGGAATATTATTTGTAGCAGCATAGTCCTGGACAAAATTTTGATCTTCAAAACTTTCCATTCCACGCAATTGAAAATTACAATGTGCGATTCCTATTTTATAATCTAATTGCTGCAACAAATGCACCATAACCATACTATCTTTCCCACCGCTTGTGGCAAGAAGTATTTTTTTTCCGTTCAAGAACTGAAAATTATGAAGAAGATGGTTTTGGAATTTCTGTAGCATGTTCAAATTTAATTAATTCATTTTGATTTAACTTAAAACTTCTCGCATAGCTTTTGCTTTAAGCAAACATTCTTCATACTCGTTTTCAGGAATTGACTGTGAAGTTATTGCACTTCCAACCGAAAAAGAAACATATTTTTTTTCTTGATTGTATAAAATGCTTCGGATAACCACATTGAAATCGAAATCTCCGTTTGGTGCAAAATACCCTACTGCTCCACTATATAAGCCCCGTTTTGTTTCTTCCAGCTGCTCAATGATTTTCATCACCGAAATCTTTGGAGCACCAGTCATACTTCCCATCGGGAAAGTAGTTTTTAAGGCATCTACAGCAGAATATTGAGCATCTATTTTTGATGTTACCGTTGATATCATTTGATGGACTTGCAAAAAAGAATAAATTTTGCATAACTCTTGTACTTCAACGGAACCTTTTTGTGCCGTTCGAGACAAGTCATTCCGCACTAAATCTGTAATCATAATGTTTTCGGCTCTTTCTTTTGGGTCTAAAGCCAATTGCATTTTTGATTTTTCATCTTCAATTGGATCTGAAAAACGTTTAGCAGTTCCTTTAATCGGTTGTGAAATAAGTAGCTCTCCTTCTTTTTTTAAATAGCGTTCCGGTGTTGCCGAAAGTAAAAAGTGTTTGTTGTTTTTAAAAAAAACCGCAAATGGAGGCTGAGAAATTTCGTTGAGTTTTATAAATTTTTCAATTGGATTAATGATAGCATTTTCGGCAAAAAACTCCATACAAAAATTGGCTTCATAAATATCACCTTGATGAATGTGTTCCAAGACTTTTGAAACCTTTTCAAGATAATTCTCTTTTGATATTCGTTGTTGAATTTTTATTGTCGCTTCCGCTTCGACTTTTGACTTTAGGCTTTCGACAATTTCTTCAAAATCTTCCTCAACTTCATCGTCACACATATTGAGATATTGAATTTCGAGTTGATTTCCTTTCAATAAAAACAGCTTCTTAGGTTGAAAAAAATACAAATCGGGAAAATCTAAGCCATCAAAATTAGTAGATTGTAACTGCTCGATATCATTTTTTAAATCATACGATAAATAGCCAAAAAGCCAGTCTTTGGTAATTTGCTGGTATTGTTTTAAATCTTCAAAAGCATTGTGATAATCCGTCTTTATTGCGGTAAATGCATCAACGGCAAGAACACAATCATAACTGGAGTAGTTTTGCGGATAATCATTACTGTCTAAATAAATGATTTCTCGAAACTGTTGAGACCAAAATAAAAGTTGCTGTTTGAACAATTTTGGATCAGAAATAGACTTGTAAATTGAAGTTCTCAAAAAGTATTGGTGTTTAAAATTCAAAATTACAATAAAAAATAAACCTTCAATAACTGATTATACTAAAATTAGTTTATTTTTTTGTAAATTTGATAGTGCATGATAAATTTTGGCTTCTTTTAATCGTCTAATCATTCTCATTATGGCTTCAAAAATTTTCATCAATTTAGCTGTTAAAGACCTAAAAAAATCAATTGATTTTTTTACTACACTTGGATTTTCTTTCAATCCACAATTTACTGATGAACAGGCTACTTGTATGATTATAGGAGAAAATATTTTTGCGATGCTAGTGACAGAGCAACGATTTAAAGACTTTACCAAAAAAGAAATTTGCAATGCCAATAAAAATACCGAAGTTTTACTTGCAATGGATGCCGAGAGCAAAGAAAAAGTAGATGAAATGGTCAAAAATGCAGTTGATGCAGGTGGTACAATTTATATGGAGCCACAAGATCATGGATGGATGTATGGACATAGTTTTGCCGATTTAGACGGGCATCAATGGGAAATTTTCTATATGGATGAAAGTGCTATTCCCAAATAATAATTCTCAAATGTGTAACCTCTAAAAAACCATATACTATGAAAATTGCAATTATTATTATCCGAACTTTAATTGGACTTTTGCTACTTTATGCGTCTGTAAGCTTCTTTCTAAAACTTGCACCAGAACCAGAAGTTACTGGAAATTTCAAGGCTTTTAATGTGGGCTTAGTTGCGTCTACTTATTTGATCCCTTTGGCAAAATCAATGGAATTCCTTTGTGGATTATCCTTTATTACCGGACGGTATGTCACATTAGCCAATATCTTAATATTACCTATAACCATAAACATTTTATTTATTAACTTTTTCTTATCCCCGGAAGGAATACCAATCGCAGTGTTCTTATTTTTAGGGAATCTGTTTTTAATTTATAGTCATTGGGAAAACTATAAAGGTTTATTTGTAGCTAAAGGCTAAGTAAACTCAACTCATAACAAATAAAGAAACCCATTCAATTGAATGGGTTTCTTTATTTTTAAACGAGAATTAATCTCTCAATTTAGACTTTCTAATTATACATGCAAAGCTCTATTATCAGTAGCGGCTAATGCAGCTTCTTTTATCGCTTCTGCAAATGTTGGATGTGCATGTGACATTCTTGAAATATCTTCAGCAGATGCTTTGAATTCCATAGCCGTAACAGCCTCGGCAATTAAATCCGCACAACGGGCTCCAATCATGTGAACTCCTAAAACTTCATCCGTTTTAGCATCAGCAAGAATTTTTACAAATCCGTCTAAATCTCCACCTGCACGAGCACGTCCTAAAGCTTTGAAAGGAAAACTTCCTGCTTTGTATTCTACACCAGAAGCTTTCAATTGCTCCTCAGTTTGCCCTACTGCAGCCACTTCTGGCCAAGTATAAACAACACCAGGAATCAAGTTATAGTCAATATGTGGTTTTTGACCCGCTAATATTTCAGCAATCATTGCTCCTTCTTCTTCTGCTTTGTGCGCTAACATAGCTCCACGAACAACATCTCCAATAGCGTAGATATTAGGAACGTTAGTTTGTAAATGATCATTTACTTCAACCATTCCTCTATCTGAGATTTTCACTCCAGCTTTATCAGCATTCAATCCATCAGTAAACGGACGACGTCCCACGGAAACCAATGAATAATCACCTTCAAGAGTAATTGTTTCTCCTTTTGCATTTTCAGCTTGAACAACAACACCTTCGCCATTTCTTTCTACTGATTTCACTTTATGAGAAACGTAGAATTTCATACCTTGTTTCTTCAATACTTTTGTCAGTTCTTTAGACAATGAGGCGTCCATTCCAGGAATGATTCTGTCTAAATATTCTACTACAGAAACTTGCGCTCCCAATCGTAAATACACTTGACCTAATTCAATCCCTATTACTCCACCACCAATAATCACTAAATGTTTTGGTACTTCTTTAAGTTTTAAAGCTTCAGTAGAAGTGATGATTCTTTCTTTATCAATTTTGATAAAAGGTAAAGAAGAAGGCTTTGAACCTGTAGCGATAATGATATTTTTAGCTTCGATAGTTTCAGAAGTTCCGTCTGCTTTTGCAACAGCAACATGCGTAGCATCAACAAATGAACCCAATCCTTCCAGAACTGTAATTTTATTTTTATCCATTAAAAATTTCACACCACCTGAAGTTTGATCAACAACAGCTTGTTTACGTGCAATCATTTTTTCTAAATTCACTTTTACTTCACCGGAAACTTCAATTCCGTGATCTGCAAAATGAGCAATTTCACTGTAATGATGCGAAGAAGCAAGCAATGCTTTTGAAGGAATACAACCTACATTCAAGCAAGTTCCTCCAAGAGTGGAATATTTTTCAATAATTGCTGTTTTGAAACCCAATTGTGCACAACGAATTGCTGATACATATCCGCCTGGTCCAGAACCTATAATGACTACGTCAAATGAACTCATAGTATATTTTTTTATTGTGTTTTTATAAAATGTTGCACAAAATTAAGGAATTAAGTTTTGTTTAAAGTTTAATTCAGAAGGTTTTTTGTTACGAATTTTTAGTAATTAACATTTACTTATCATTGAATACCGCTTTAAATTCACATTTATTCTAAATATCAACAACCGTTGTGTTTTTTACTTCACTAATCATGAATGTACTGTGTGTACTTCCAATATGTTTCAATGTGGTTAATTTTGTAACCAAAAACTCCCGATAAGCTTCCATATCTTTAACTACTATTTTTAGTATATAATCATAATCACCACTCACATGATGGCATTCAAGGACTTCTTTAAGTTTTACCACTTCACTTTCAAATTTGGTAAGAAACTCTTTGGTGTGTTGTATTAACTTAAGATGACAGAAAACCACAAAACCTTTTTCGACTTTCGAACGATTGATTAACACGACATATTTATCGATAATCCCTTCTCTCTCCAGTTTTTTAATGCGTTCGTAAACGGCAGTAACAGAAAGATTCAGTTTTAAGGACAATTCCTTGGTTGTTTTCTTACTGTCGGATTGCAATAAAAAAAGTAATTTTTTATCGATGGCGTCTAATGTCATTTTTATTGAAATTTGAATTGAAATAAAATCTATATAAATCGTTTTTGAGAAGCTAATTTAGAAAATTAAATCATATAATTTAAATTTAGTAGTTTAAAAATCTAATATTAAGTAATAGTATTGATTATTAATCTATAACACTGTTATTTTGAATAGATTTTATTCAGACCGAAATCGCATAGCCCTGATAGCAGCGACATCCTTTTATTTGCCACGGCGAATAAAAGATATAGCGAATAGCAGGAATAGCTTCAAATAACAATAAAAAATAATTATGAAAAATTTCAATCCCGCAGACAACATTCAGGATTTACAGTACTTTGGTGAATTTGGTGGTGTGAATCCATCCATTTCAGACTCCTCAACCTATACCTTTTTATCGGCAAAAACAATGTTCGATACTTTTGAAGGCAATATGGAAGGCTGTTACTTGTACTCACGTCATTCCTCCCCGAGTAATTTATACTTAGACAAAGCATTGGCAGCGATGGAAGGAACGGAAACCGCAAATGTTTCAGCATCAGGAATGGGGGCGATTACTCCTACGTTATTGCAATTGTGCGGCTCGGGCGATCACATCGTTTCTAGCAGAACTATATATGGCGGAACGTATGCTTTCTTGAAGAATTTTACGCCAAGATTGGGCATCAAAACCACTTTTGTTGACATCACAAAATTAGACGTTGTGGAAGCTGCAATTACTGCTGAAACTAAAGTTTTGTACTGTGAGACGGTGAGTAATCCTTTACTGGAAGTAGCTGATATTGCCGGTTTGGCAAAAATTGCCAAGAGACATAATTTGAAATTGGTTGTCGATAATACTTTTTCACCATTATCAGTTTCTCCTGCAAAGTTAGGTGCTGATATTGTAATTCACAGTTTAACGAAATACATTAACGGAAGCAGTGATACGGTGGGTGGTGTTACATGTGCTTCTCAGGAATTTATTGATAGTTTAAAAAATGTAAATAGTGGTGCCAGTATGTTATTGGGTCCAACAATGGATAGTTTGCGATCTGCGAGTGTGATGAAAAACTTACGTACATTACATATTAGAATGAAACAACACAGTCATAATGCGATGTATCTTGCAGAACGTTTTGAAAAAGACGGACTAAAAACGGTTTATCCTGGCTTGAAAAGTCACCCAAGCCATGAATTATATTTGTCAATGATTAATCACGAATATGGTTTTGGTGGGATGATGACCTTAGATGTTGGTACTTTGGAAAAAGCAAATGCATTGATGGAATTGATGCAAGCTAAAAATTTAGGCTATTTAGCAGTGAGTTTAGGATTTTATAAAACTTTATTCAGTGCTCCGGGAACTTCAACTTCTAGCGAGATTCCTATGGATGAACAAATAGAAATGGGATTGACTGATGGCTTAATTCGGTTTTCTATAGGTTTAGATAATGACATTGAAAGAACATATCAAATGATGAAGAAATGCATGATGGAATTAAATGTACTCACATCAGAATCAATTTTGACAGAATAGTTATTTATTATATAATTTGAAAAAGCAGCAAAATATTTTGCTGCTTTTTTGTTGCTTAATTATTAGTAAACAAGCAATAAATTAAGAGCAATCAGGTTTGAATAAAATCATTGAAAATAATTCTCTTCAATTCTCTCTTTGATATAATCAACCTCTATGTAAATTATTCTAGAGATTCTTAATTTTACTCAAGCAGTAACTCACTTAAATTCAATGCTATATAAATAAAAACTAATTACAATATGCGACTCATTTGAATCTTCATTCCTATTTGAATAGTTTATAAAAATTCAACCTTATCAAACACAAAAAACCCTTGTCACATATATGATTAGGATTTAAAAGAATCAAAAACAAGTTCAGATTAAAGAAAGGCAACGAGTCGAGGCGTTAGCCGAACACGTCTTACCGCTGTAAAACAAAAAATCCTCATCAAATGAATGATGAGGATTCTTCAAAGAAAGGCGACGACATACTCTCCCACATAACTGCAGTACCATCTGCGCAGGCGGGCTTAACTACTCTGTTCGGGATGGGAAGAGGTGAGCCCCGCCGCAATAACCACCTTAAGAGGTTATAATTGCTTTGGGCAATTATTTGTAACAATTAACAATTTATCATTGATAATTAATTACATAATATCTTAACATACTGAGATAAAGAAAATAAAAAGTATTAGAAAGTTTCTTCTCCCGTCCCGAAAGACGGGAGAAAAGCGTACATAAGCTTACGGGTTATTAGTACTACTCGACTATGACATTACTGCCTTTACATCTATAGCCTATCAACGTGGTCATCTCCCACGACCCTTAAAAGAAATCTCATCTTGTGGTGGGTTTCGCGCTTATATGCTTTCAGCGCTTATCCCTTCCAAACGTAGCTACTCTGCGATGCCACTGGCGTGACAACAGATACACTAGAGGTTTGTCCAATTCGGTCCTCTCGTACTAGAATCAGATCCACTCAAATTTCTTGCGCCCACAGTAGATAGAGACCGAACTGTCTCACGACGTTCTGAACCCAGCTCGCGTGCCACTTTAATGGGCGAACAGCCCAACCCTTGGGACCTTCTCCAGCCCCAGGATGTGACGAGCCGACATCGAGGTGCCAAACCCCCCCGTCGATATGAGCTCTTGGGGGAGATCAGCCTGTTATCCCCGGCGTACCTTTTATCCTTTGAGCGATGGCCCTTCCATGCGGAACCACCGGATCACTATGCTCTACTTTCGTACCTGATCGACCTGTATGTCTCTCAGTCAAGCTCCCTTATGCCATTGCACTCTACGCACGGTTACCAAGCGTACTGAGGGAACCTTTAGAAGCCTCCGTTACTCTTTTGGAGGCGACCACCCCAGTCAAACTACCCACCAAGCAATGTCCCCCGCAAAGCGGGGTTAGGCCTCAGATAAACAAAGGGTTGTATTTCAACAATGACTCCACAACGCCTAGCGACGCCACTTCACAGTCTCCAACCTATCCTACACATCATTTATCCAAGGTCAATACTAAGCTATAGTAAAGGTGCACAGGGTCTTTTCGTCCCACTGCGGGTAAGCGGCATCTTCACCGCTACTACAATTTCACCGAGCTCATGGCTGAGACAGTGTCCAGATCGTTACACCATTCGTGCAGGTCGGAACTTACCCGACAAGGAATTTCGCTACCTTAGGACCGTTATAGTTACGGCCGCCGTTTACTGGGGCTTCAATTCAATGCTTCTCCGAAGATAACATCTCCTCTTAACCTTCCAGCACCGGGCAGGTGTCAGGCCCTATACTTCATCTTACGATTTTGCAGAGCCCTGTGTTTTTGATAAACAGTCGCCTGGACCTCTTCACTGCGGCCAGCATTGCTGCTGGCGACCCTTCTCCCGAAGTTACGGGTCTATTTTGCCTAATTCCTTAGCCATGAATCTCTCGAGCACCTTAGGATTCTCTCCTCGACTACCTGTGTCGGTTTGCGGTACGGGTACTTATTACCTGAAGTTTAGAGGTTTTTCTTGGAAGCCCTTAGGCGCACTATCTCTTTGTCCGAAGACTCCGAGTACTATCGTATTTCCCCAAGCCGCGTGGATTTGCCTGCGCAGCTTATAGGTAGGTACTTCAACGAACTATTCCGTCAGTTCGCGGCGCTTTCATCACTCCGTCACCCCATCACAGTAATAACTAGTACGGGAATATTAACCCGTTGTCCATCGACTGTCCCTTTCGGGTTCGCCTTAGGTCCCGACTAACCCACAGCTGATTAGCATAGCTGTGGAAACCTTAGTCTTTCGGTGTGCGGGTTTCTCGCCCGCATTATCGTTACTTATGCCTACATTTTCTTTTCTAACCAGTCCAGCATGCCTTACGACACACCTTCTACCCTGTTAGAATGCTCCCCTACCACTTGTAATAAATTACAAATCCATAGCTTCGGTAATATGTTTATGCCCGATTATTATCCATGCTCGTCCGCTCGACTAGTGAGCTGTTACGCACTCTTTAAATGAATGGCTGCTTCCAAGCCAACATCCTAGCTGTCTGGGCAGACAAACCTCGTTCTTTCAACTTAACATATATTTGGGGACCTTAGCTGATGGTCTGGGTTCTTTCCCTCTCGGACTTGGACCTTAGCACCCAAGCCCTCACTGTTATGAAACATTATATAGCATTCGGAGTTTGTCAGGAATTGGTAGGCGGTGAAGCCCCCGCATCCAATCAGTAGCTCTACCTCTATATAACTTTACGCATAACGCTGCACCTAAATGCATTTCGGGGAGTACGAGCTATTTCCGAGTTTGATTGGCCTTTCACCCCTACCCACAGGTCATCCGAAGACTTTTCAACGTCAACCGGTTCGGACCTCCACACTGTGTTACCAGCGCTTCATCCTGCCCATGGGTAGATCACACGGTTTCGCGTCTAACACTACTGACTAAAGCGCCCTATTCAGACTCGCTTTCGCTACGGATCCGTGGCTTAACCACTTATCCTTGCCAGCAACGTTAACTCGTAGGCTCATTATGCAAAAGGCACGCCGTCACCCCACTAAAGGGCTCCGACCGCTTGTAAGCGTATGGTTTCAGGATCTATTTCACTCCGTTATTCACGGTTCTTTTCACCTTTCCCTCACGGTACTGGTTCACTATCGGTCTCTCAGGAGTATTTAGCCTTAGCGGATGGTCCCGCCAAATTCAGACAGGGTTTCACGTGCCCCGCCCTACTCAGGATACCACTATCGTTATCTTCTATTACTTATACAGGGCTATCACCTTCTTTGGCTCTACTTTCCAGTAGATTCTAATTCTATCCGCAACAAATAACGTGGTCCTACAACCCCAACATTGCCGTAACAACATTGGTTTGGGCTAATCCGCGTTCGCTCGCCACTACTTACGGAATCACTTTTGTTTTCTTCTCCTCCGCCTACTTAGATGTTTCAGTTCAGCGGGTTTGCCCACCTATCGGTGTACTATGTCTTCAACATAGTGGGTTGCCCCATTCAGGTATTTACGGATCGTATCGTGTGTGCCAATCCCCGTAACTTTTCGCAGCTTATCACGCCTTTCATCGCCTCTGAGAGCCAAGGCATCCCCCATACGCCCTTATTTTGCTTATTGTACCAATCTCGTTAATTAAAACGAGACCGTTTCTTTACTTGTCTAATGATAAACAAGTAAAAATGCTTTCTACTTTTTATTATTTTCTTATCTCAATATGTCAATGAACTTTTTTCTAGTGATTAGCCCTTAGTAATTAGTGATTAGTTTTTGACTAATTACTTTTTACTCTTTACTATTCACTCGAATAGTGGAGAATAACGGAGTCGAACCGTTGACCTCCTGCGTGCAAGGCAGGCGCTCTAGCCAGCTGAGCTAATCCCCCAATCTAATTATGAATTGTGAATTATGAATTATGAATTTATATTTCATAACTCCTCAACTCTAGAATTTCTTCTTTTATTTAAGTCTAAAATAGTTGTCTCGGACAGACTCGAACTGTCGACCCCTACATTATCAGTGTAGTACTCTAACCAGCTGAGCTACGAGACACTCTTATTCTTAAATGGTATTATTTGAACTAACAGCAAGAGTAATAAAACGTTGGGGTTTGCTTCCAACTTGAACTTTCGTCTTCTTTCTTTAGCGTGCATATAGCTAACACTAAAGCTCTAGAAAGGAGGTGTTCCAGCCGCACCTTCCGGTACGGCTACCTTGTTACGACTTAGCCCTAGTTACCAGTTTTACCCTAGGCAGCTCCTTGCGGTCACCGACTTCAGGCACCCCCAGCTTCCATGGCTTGACGGGCGGTGTGTACAAGGCCCGGGAACGTATTCACCGGATCATGGCTGATATCCGATTACTAGCGATTCCAGCTTCACGGAGTCGAGTTGCAGACTCCGATCCGAACTGTGACCGGTTTTATAGATTCGCTCCTGGTCACCCAGTGGCTGCTCTCTGTACCGGCCATTGTAGCACGTGTGTAGCCCAAGGCGTAAGGGCCGTGATGATTTGACGTCATCCCCACCTTCCTCTCAGTTTGCACTGGCAGTCTCGTTAGAGTTCCCGACATGACTCGCTGGCAACTAACAACAGGGGTTGCGCTCGTTATAGGACTTAACCTGACACCTCACGGCACGAGCTGACGACAACCATGCAGCACCTTGTAAATTGTCTTGCGAAAAGTCTGTTTCCAAACCGGTCAATCTACATTTAAGCCTTGGTAAGGTTCCTCGCGTATCATCGAATTAAACCACATGCTCCACCGCTTGTGCGGGCCCCCGTCAATTCCTTTGAGTTTCATTCTTGCGAACGTACTCCCCAGGTGGGATACTTATCACTTTCGCTTAGCCACTGAAATTGCTTCCAACAGCTAGTATCCATCGTTTACGGCGTGGACTACCAGGGTATCTAATCCTGTTCGCTACCCACGCTTTCGTCCATCAGCGTCAATCCATTAGTAGTAACCTGCCTTCGCAATTGGTATTCCATGTAATCTCTAAGCATTTCACCGCTACACTACATATTCTAGTTACTTCCTAATAATTCAAGTTTAGCAGTATCAATGGCCGTTCCACCGTTGAGCGATGGGCTTTCACCACTGACTTACTAAACCGCCTACGGACCCTTTAAACCCAATGATTCCGGATAACGCTTGGATCCTCCGTATTACCGCGGCTGCTGGCACGGAGTTAGCCGATCCTTATTCTTACAGTACCGTCAAGGTTCTACACGTAGAACTGTTTCTTCCTGTACAAAAGCAGTTTACAATCCATAGGACCGTCATCCTGCACGCGGCATGGCTGGATCAGGCTTGCGCCCATTGTCCAATATTCCTCACTGCTGCCTCCCGTAGGAGTCTGGTCCGTGTCTCAGTACCAGTGTGGGGGATCTCCCTCTCAGGACCCCTACCCATCGTTGCCTTGGTAAGCCGTTACCTTACCAACTAGCTAATGGGACGCATGCTCATCTTTCACCGTTGTGACTTTAATTATAAAGTGATGCCACTCTATAATACTATGAGGTATTAATCCAAATTTCTCTGGGCTATCCCTCTGTGAAAGGTAGATTGCATACGCGTTACGCACCCGTGCGCCGGTCTCTAGTTCCGAAGAACTATACCCCTCGACTTGCATGTGTTAAGCCTGCCGCTAGCGTTCATCCTGAGCCAGGATCAAACTCTTCATCGTATATTGTGTGAGATCAGATAAATCTTCTCTCTTTGTTTATTCGACTAAATTCTAGTGGTTTTTTCAAATCTCTCGATTCTATTACTCTCATTCTTTTGTTTTGAAATCTCTTTCAAAACGGCTGTCAATTCAATATGTCTAGGAACGTGTTCTTCTTTGTTTTTCCCTTCGTCAACACTACTTAAAGTGTTTCTCGAAGCGGGTGCAAAAGTACAACTTCTTTTTTAACTGGCAAGAAAATTTTGAAGTTTTTTTTGGAAATTTTTATCTCCGTTTTACTACCGTTTTCTTATCAGCTTGTCAAGGAACTTTGCGCGTTTTGCGGGGTGCAAATGTAATAAGCTCTTTCTAATCTCACAAGCTTTTCTGAATCTTTTTTTGAAAATAAATTACCTCTCTCAATCCAGTTTACTTGTCAGTCTTCTAAAGAACGTCTGCGTCATTGCGGGTGCAAAAGTAGCACCTTTATTCGCTTTTACAAGCTTTTTTAAACCTTTTTTTTCATGTTTTTACAACCCAATCTTTAACTCGCTGAAAACATGATTCTTGAAACACAAAGTTTTTTATACTATTCAACAATCTTACAGCTGATTAATGGGATTTCAAATCAAAACCACCTATTCCAATAAAGATGGGCAACTTTCAACTGCCTTTCCCTTCTTTATAAAATCTTAGGGAATTATCGCTTTATTGCCTTTTCTACAGCTCTTCGATGCGTTTTTATCCTTGGAAACAGCTTACCTTACTAGTACGCTAACAAAAAAAATGTCTGGATTAATAAAATGGTTTTATGCTATACCTTATATAATAACAATCTTTTCTTTTCTCTCCTATATATAAGGACACAAAATATACATCAAAACAACAAAAAGCTCTACTTATCCAAAGTTCGCGTTAGGGATAGCAGCGAAAAGCCCACAGTCCCGCCTTTTTTTGGCGGGACGAGGACTTGTAGCGAATAGCCCGACTCCTTAATATAAAGAAAGGCGATTCTCTTAGTTGAGAGTCGCCTTTCTTTATATTATGGAGGAACGCACAAATTGTTTTATTAACCACTCTTTGTTTCCATACTTTCTAATGTCCTATTAGAAAGTACAGATTTATCTTGTTGCAAAACATCTTCATCATTTGCATATTGATCTTTTGACTTTATCAAAAGCCATGTATTCTCCTGTTTGGTTTTTAATTTTACTAAAGCAAATTCACCTTTCAATTTTTTCCCATTAAGAATAAAACTAAGATGTCCTTTTTGTAAATCGGATTGTAATTTATGTTCGTCGATACCTGACCTATCTTCGCCAGCTAAAATATACGTTCCATTGTCCCAAACAATAACATTCCCTGCGCCGTAATTTCCCTCCGGAATAGTACCTTCAAAATCTTTGTAACTATAAGGATGGTCTTCTACCATAATAGCCAATCTTTTATTATCCGGATTCATAGACGGTCCTTTGGGTATCGCCCAACTTTTTAGTACTCCATCCATTTCCAATCTAAAATCATAATGCAAATGGGAGGCTGCATGCTTTTGTACTACGAAAATCAATTCGGTCGATGACTGCTTGATTTTTCCTTCAGGCTCTAAAGTGGAATTAAAATTACGCTTTTGATTGTATTCACTCAAAGACATGATTAATAGGATTAGTATTTAAAACTTACGACAAACCCATTGATTACATTTTATCTCCAGAATTTTCCTCTAAATCATTATGATTATCTCCACCTATACTATAATGGTTATTTTCTTCATCTTCATTTCCGGAGTTTTCCGTTTCCTCATCTAATTCTGAGCCAGGAATGTCTAAATCTCCTCCAGAAACATCCTCTTCGAAACTTTTCTCATTCAATTCCCGGATATTATTTATTTCAACAGGAGACTTTTTTTTCGAAAGATCTTCTGGATCTATTTCCATCTCTTTATGGAATTGGTTATAAATATCTTCACTTGGAGGATATAAAAGAGAATCCGGAATTGCATTTTTATCTTTCTTACCCGGTTTTCTTTTGTCAAAATTCAATTTATTGCTTCTATTATTCATATTACACTTATTTAATTGATTTTCAATACACTAAGTTAAACATTTTTAAATAAAACCAACCTAAATTATTTAAATTATTCAAGATAAATCACTAACTTTAAACCACTTAACCCATAAATACAACAATCTATTATCCTATTCCTAATCTTAAAAAATAAAAACATGAGTATACTAACTGATAATGTAATCCCAGGTAATCATGGTAAAATTTTTGGAACAAATGCTGTTGAAGACATTGATTTAATAGAAATAAAATCCAGCTTACTAGAACTAGACGGAATAAAAGAGGTTTTATTGAATACTGAAATTTTTCCAAGAGAATTTACCGTTCACACTTCGAAAATGATACCTATAAGCGATATTGAAAATCGAGTTAAACTAGTCGGATTTCATGCTATCCCAAAAGAAGTATTTGAGCTTTGATGCTTTGGAATAAACTTCCATTAATACATTGCTTTTTGCTATTTCTATCAAATTAAAAATGACTCAAGCTCAATTAATTTCAAATTATTAAAAAAGACAGAAAAAATGGAAACTAAAAAAACAATTTATCAATTACACGAAGAACACAAAACGTGGTTAAACAAACTTTTGTTTTACAAAGACGAACTTACGATTATGGGTAATCGGATTACGGAAGTCGCGGAAAAGAACACTTCTAAAGAGTTACGTTCCTTAGCCGACCATTTCCATAATCAACTGATTATTCAAAAGGAACAGATAGACATCTTAAATCATGATATTAAAAGTCACGAATCCTATCTTGAGGCTGCCGTGCAAAAAAATCCCAATGCTGTTGATCATGAAAAATTTTCAGACCATAAAAAACACCGAGAAAGCATCGCCCAATTTGAAAAATTATTTAGAGAATTAAGAGAAGAGTTGATTGATTTTTTATCAAAATGGATGTAAATCAGATGATTTATAAAAATTAGAAGCTTATTTTTCGAAAACAAATTAGAAACTATTGTTTCATGGGATTTTATTATCCATTAAATTTCACTTAAAAACCATTTTCTATTGCAAGTATAAACTTCAGGATGACTACTAAGCTATTACCTTACTATAAACCAAAAAGATAGTTTAAGAACTTAAGCGAAAAATATATTCCAATATTTGGTTTTTATTTATCTATATCGTAATATTGCAATATAAATATATAACGATGGGAATTACTAAATCAGATCATTTTACAGACGAGCAAAACGAATTGGCAATTTTGGCGAAAGCCATAGGCCATCCTGCTCGAATTGCCATTATTCAGCACCTCATCAAAGTGAACAGTTGTATATGCGGTGACATCGTAAACGAGCTGCCTCTAGCCCAACCTACCGTTTCCCAACACTTGAAAGAGCTTAAAAATGCCGGACTCATAAAAGGCAATTTTGAAGGAAATGCTATTTGTTATTGCCTCAACGAAGAAGGTTTTAATAAAATAAAGGGCTTTTTTCAGCACATCAATACCTATTTAGAAAGCAAGAAGAATCAATGCTGTTAATTTTCAAATTGTAAGAATCATGAAATCGCCAGGACTCAAAAAAAACAATATAATTTAGGAATGGCGATACCATATTCCTTTAAAAAACAAATATTATAATCATATGAAACTATCAGAAATTAAAAAAGAGTTGAGCACGCTTGAAAACGTTGCTTTTGTATTACCAAACGGCAGTTATGTTCCAGAACATTTTCACGTAACCGAAGTGGGTTTAATCACCAAAAATTTTATTGACTGCGGTGGAAAAGTTCGAAAAGAAACTGTAGTAAATTTCCAATTATGGGATGCTAATGATTTCGAACACCGATTAAAGCCAAAAAAACTTTTGGATATTATCGCTCTTTCAGAGAAAGTATTAGGAATCGAAGATTACGAAATTGAAGTAGAATACCAAGCCGAAACAATTGGTAAATATGACTTAGGTTTCAATGGAAAAGTATTCACGCTTTTGAATAAACAAACAGCTTGTTTAGCCCAAGACCAATGTGGCATTCCAGCAGAAAAACAAAAAGTAAAATTATCTGAAATATCAAGCCAAACTAATAGCTGCACTCCCGGCGGAGGCTGTTGCTAATTTTAAAACTATAAAATGACACTAACCAAAACCATTCTATATCCAGAAATTGAAAAAATAATCTCTGCTTTTGATTTTGAAAGTATATCATCAGAGCGAAAAATTATTTTGCAACCGCTGATTGATTTTATTCAAGCAAAAACATCGAATCAGCAAGAAATCAGGCTGAACTTGATTTGCACCCATAATTCCAGAAGAAGTCATTTATCACAGGTTTGGGCACAAACTGCAGCCGCACATTTCAATATAAAAAATGTATTTTGTTATTCTGGAGGAACCGAAGCCACGGCATTATTTCCTATGGCTGCCAAAACATTGGAACAATCTGGCTTTAAAATCAAAATCATTGCAGCAGGTAATAATCCAATTTATGCCATAAAATATGCGGAGAATGAACATCCTATTGTTGGTTTTTCAAAAACCTATGATGATGATTTTAATCCTCAAAGTGAATTTGCAGCGATTATGACTTGCTCACAGGCTGATGGCGGTTGTCCGTTTATTGCAGGTGCAGAAAAACGTATTCCCATCACATTTGAAGATCCAAAAGCATTTGATAATACGCCTCAACAAGCAGAAAAATATCAGGAACGCAGTTTGCAAATTGCAACTGAAATGTTCTATATATTCTCCAAAATAAAATGATACTAATGGCATTACATAAAAAAAGATTAAAATTCCTTGATAGTTACTTGACACTTTGGATATTTCTGGCAATGATAATTGGCGTTTCCATTGGCTATTTTATACCTTCCAGCAGCGGCTTTATCAATTCGTTTTCAAGTGGAACGACCAATGTTCCTCTGGCAATTGGATTAATAGTGATGATGTATCCACCTTTGACTAAAATTGATTTTTCAAAAATTTCTTTAATGTTTGAAAAGCCAAAATTACTCACCGCCTCTTTCTTCATCACTTGGATTATTGGTCCGTTTTTAATGTTTTCATTGGCAACATTCTTTTTAAAAGATTATCCGGAATACATGACGGGTTTAATCATAATTGGGATTGCTCCTTGCATAGCCATGGTGATTGTCTGGAATGAATTAGCCGAAGGAAATAGGGAATTAACAGCGGGCTTAATCGGAATTAATAGTTTGCTTCAAGTGTTCTTTTTTGGATTGTATGCGTATTTTTATTTGGAAATCATGCTGCCATTATTTGGAATAAAAGGCTTGGAATTAAATATTACGGTTGCCCAAATTGCCACAACTGTTGGAATTTATTTAGGCATTCCATTTGCATTAGCGATAATTAGCCGCTTTGCCATCAAGAAATTCATTGGCGATAAATGGTTTAATCAAAAATTTATTCCGTTTGTTTCTCCCATTACTTTGATTGCTTTGCTTTTTACAATAGTTGTCATGTTCAGTTTAAAAGGCGAAATGATTGTTGATTTACCTTTGGATGTGGTTAGAATCGCCGTTCCACTTGTGATTTTCTTTGCCATTATGTTTTTCCTAATGTTTTTTGTTTCCAAAAAAATTGGAGCCAATTATAGAGATGCCGTGGCGCTTTCCTTCACCGCATCCGGAAATAATTTTGAATTGGCAATTGCAGTTTCCATTGGAGTTTTCGGAATCAATAGCGGACAAGCATTTGCAGGAGTCGTTGGGCCATTAGTAGAAGTTCCAGCTTTGATTATTCTAGTAAATGTTGCTTTTTGGCTAAAGAAAAAATATTATACTAAAACAACTTAAAGTACAATCCCAATGCACAAAATTCTGGATGTTATTGTTATTGGTGGCGGACAAAGCGGATTGGCTTGCGGGTATTATTTACGACGCCATAAAATAAACTTCCTCATATTGGATAAAGAAGAAAAGTGCGGTGGTTCCTGGCTTCATGCTTGGGACAGTCTCACGCTTTTTTCTCCTGCCGAGCATAGTTCTTTGCCGGGTTGGCTGATGCCAAAATCTGAAAATCTGTTTCCTTTAAAACAAGAAGTAATCGATTATTTGTGCCAATATGAAAAGCGTTACGAACTACCGATAGAGCGCTCCGTTACTGTAGAAAACATAACTTTTGAAAATAAAATATTCAAAGTTTACACCAATGAAGGAATCTATTTTTCAAAAGCAATAATTGCTGCGGCAGGAACTTGGAACAATCCTTTTATTCCAAAGATTAAAGGAATAGAAACTTTCAAAGGAATTCAAATCCATTCTGCTAATTATAAAAATCCGGAAGAGTTTAGGAATTTAAAGGTTCTGGTTGTTGGCGAAGGAAATTCGGGTGCGCAAATTGTAGCAGAAGTTTCTAAAGTCACAACCGTGAAATGGTCAACCAGAAAACTACCGCACTATTTACCGGATGAAGTAGACGGATTTTATCTTTTCAATGTGGCAACTGCCAAATACAATGCTGAAAAAGAAGGAAAACCATTTAATGCCGCCAATTATGATTTGGGAAATATTGTAATGGTGCCGCCAGTAAAAGAAGCTCGATCCAGAGGAATTCTGACTTCAAGTGGTAGTTTTGAAAGCATATATGAAAACGGTGTACTTTGGTCTGACGGAACCCAAGAAGATTTTGATGCTATAATATGGTGTACGGGTTTTGGTTATACGACGTCTTTTTTGAAAAATATTGTTTCAGCAGATGAGCGCGGCATTGTAAAAACCGAAGAAAGCAAAGCAACTGAAATTTCCGGATTATGGCTAGCGGGTTACGGCAGTTGGACTGGCTATGCATCAGCAACACTCATTGGAATCAACAGAAATGCCAAACAAACTTGTAACGAAATCATAGAATATCTGCAGCAAATCTAAATCAGTTTATCACAAAGATCCGTTGATTCTAGTGGTTTAAATGAATTTATTGTCTCTTATAAATTTCAACAATGTCCGTTTTGAATTTGTTTTTGACCCATGGAATCAAAACGATAATATAATATAAATAAACCCACACAAAGGACTTTTTTTTAATTATCGCTAATGGGTTTTGAAACGAATTCATGAATTTATTAGATTACACAATACTCAAAACCTAATACAAGATTAAACACACTAAACCTATATTTTTACGAATACCATTTTTTTAGATTTTAAATTTTAAATTATTGACAAAAAACATCAAAAAAAGAGATTTTCAATACAAAAACTTCATTAATTAACATTTTATTTAGATATTTGACTAACTAATCTTAAATAATCCAAAAATGAAAATTAATTTGAAGCATTTTTTGAGTTTACTCATTGTACTGACTGTACAATTGACATTTGCTCAAGAAAGTACATTGTCAGGTAAAGTTACTGACATGGGTGGACTGCCCGTTCCTGGCGCAAATATTATTGTAAAAGGGACCAACATTAGTACCCAAACTGGATTTGATGGTGATTTTACCATTAATGCTAAAAAAGGCCAACTATTGATTGTCAGTTTTGTAGGAATGAAAACTATTGAGGTTCCTGCATCTTCTTCGATGTTAATTAAATTGAGTGATGCCTCAAATCAATTAGAAACAGTTGTTGTAGTAGGTTACGGTACTCAAAGTAAAAAGAAATTAACCGATAACATTGCCCGCGTTACAGCAAAAGACATCCAACAAATTCCAGTATCCAATGTTCAAAATGCCTTAGTTGGTAAATTAGCCGGAGTACAAATCACACAGACAAATGGTAAAGTTGATGGAGGAATAAATATTCGTGTTCGTGGTGCTGCAAGTATCAGCGCAGGAACACAACCTTTATATGTATTAGATGGAATTCCTTTAGTTACTTCAAACGAATCAAGTAATGGAGCGCCAACTAACCCATTATTGACTTTAAGTACTAACGAAATTGAATCAATTGACGTCCTTAAAGACGCATCTTCTGCCGCAATTTACGGTGCTAGAGGTGCAAATGGAGTTGTTTTGATTACTACCAAAAGAGGAAAAGAAGGAAAAGGAACGTTTTCTATAAACCTTTCACAAGGCGTTAGTCAAGCTACTAACAAAAGAAAATGGTTGAATGCAGATCAATATGTAGAGTTATTCACTGAAGCATCTATTAATGGACTTGGTGATGCCGCTGAAGCTGAAGATACTTTTGATTTCTTAGCTCAAGGTACAGACTGGAGAAACAGAGAAGTAGATACTGACTGGCAAGAAACTGCATTCCAAGACGGATTCAATACTGATGCTGATTTTTCAGTATCCGGAGGTGATGCCAATACAAAATATTTCTTTTCTGGAGCTTATAACAATACAACTGGTATTATAAACAGTAATGCACTAGAAAGAGTTACCGCAAGAACAAACGTGTCACACAAAATATCGGATCGTTTTACTGCTGGTATGAATTTAAGTTTCTCCAGATCAGAAATTGACCGTGTGCAGGATGACAACTCCTTTACTACTCCTTTACAGGCTGTCGCACAATCACCATTATCTCCTGCTCGTTTAGATGACGGAACGGCAAATCCAAATACATTGTATGCCAACTTTTTATTGGCTATTGACAATTCGTTCTGGAAAACAATCATGAGAAGAGTTACCGGTAAAGCATATGGAGAATTTAAAATCATTCCTTCTTTAAAAGTAAATTCTGATTTCTCCTATGACTTGTTATCACAAACGGAGGATGCTTGGTATGGTAAAAACTCCCCTTTTATGGCAACTGACGGAGAAGTTTTTGCTACTTCTGTAAACAATGAAACTTATATTTACAGTAATTACCTGACTTTTGACAAAACCTTTGGTGAAAAACATGACGTAAATGCGGTTGCTGGTATGGAGTTTAATAAATTCAACCGTAGGTTTCAAAGTGTAACTAGTATCTATTTCCCAAATGATTCTTTCCAAACTGTTGATGGAGGTGCAGAAGTATCTGGTGGTTCAGGAAATGAAACTGATTATACATTTGTATCACAATTTGGTAGAGTTACCTATTCATATGATGACAAATACATCTTCAAAGCGAGTATCCGTCGTGATGGTTCTTCCCGTTTTGGTAAAAACAATAGATTTGGTACTTTTCCGGCATTTTCTGCAGGATGGATCATGTCTGAAGAAAGCTTCTTAAAAGATAATCCTACTTTGACTTTCTTAAAATTAAAAGGAAGCTGGGGTAAATTAGGTAATGCCGAATTGGGTAATTTTGCTTCACGCCAATTGTACGGATCAAATCCTTATAACTTAAAATCAGGACTTTCTTTCTCTCAAGCTGGGAACGATGATCTTACTTGGGAAAAATCTACTCAAGTTGATTTTGGTGTTGAATTTGGTTTGCTAAACCGCATCAGCATTGAAGCCGATTATTACAAAAAAAATACGGATGGCTTACTTTTTAGTGTTCCATTATCAATAAGTTCCGGAGCAACTACAATCAACCAAAATATTGGAGAAGTACAAAGTAGCGGAGTCGAATTTACATTGAATACAAAAAATATTGATTCAGATAATTTAAAATGGAATACTAGCTTTAATGTAACTACCAACCAATCTGAAGTATTGTCAATGCCAAATAACAATCAAGATATTGTGAGCTCATTTACGATTAACAGAGTGGGAGAAAATATATCTTCCTTTTACTTGGTAGAATATGCTGGAGTTGATCCTGCGAATGGAGATGCCCTTTTTGTAAAAAATACCGCTAACGCTGATGGATCTTTGGATAAATCAACAACTAACGATTACTCTGAAGCAAAAAGAGTGGTTTCAGGAAATCCTTTCCCTACATTGATGGCTGGTTTAACCAATACAATTAATTACAAAGGGCTTGATTTTTCTTTTACATTCCAAGGAGAATGGGGAGCTAGTATTTACAACTCTGCCGGTAAATACCAATCGGTTGCAGCTGACTATTTTGACAATCAAACCATAGACCAATTAAACCGTTGGCAAAATCCGGGTGATATTACTAATGTTCCTCAAGCCAGATTATACGGAAGTAACGGAACACAAGAATCAACTCGATTTTTAGACAAGTCTGATTTTGTTCGTTTAAGAAACTTAACAATAGGATATTCTTTACCAAGTAACACGGTAAAAGATTTAGGAATGAGCAGTGTACGCTTTTACGCTACAGGAGTTAACTTACTTACTTTTACAAATTATTCTGGTTATGACCCAGAAGCAAGAAGAGATGATACAGGTATTGGAGAAGAATTTTACTCAGCTCCACCATCCAGAACTATTGCTTTAGGAGTAAATATTAATTTTTAAAAATTAAAAAAATGAAATCAAATAAATTAATCCTATTTATTCTCTTCGCTACTTTTTTTGCAAGTTGTGACAATGAATTAGAAATAGATCCCAAACAAAATGAAGATGCTTCAGTAACATTAACTACTGAAACAGGCATCATTAACATATTAACAGGTGCCTATGCTACAGCTGCAGATGGTGATGTATATGGTGGTAGAATATTGACCTCTGCCGATTTATTGGCACAAACTGGTATAACAGCGACAACTGATTTTAGATGGAGAGGTACTTTTGGCGAATGCCGACAAATGTATTCTAAAACTATTTTAGTTAACAATACTTTTGTTCAGCAAATTTATACTCGAAACTATCAAATAATCAATGCTGCCAATACAGTTATTGAAAACATAGATAAAGTTCAAGATCCCGAAAGACAAACTACAATGATTGCCGAGGCTACTTTTTTAAAGTCAATGGCATACTTTGATTTGGTTCGATTTTTTGCAAAACCATATGAAGCAGGTCAAGCAAATACCCAATTAGGTGTTGTTATCAGACCAAATGCAATTTATGATTTCACTATTGATTTAGCAAAAGAAAGAAGCACTGTAGATGAAGTTTATGCGCTAATAATTTCAGGTTTAAACTTGGCTTACAATGATCTTCCGGAAGACAATAGTTTTTATGCTGATAAATATGCAGCCAAAGCTTTATTAGCGAGAGTATATTTGCAACAAGGAAATTATCCTGCTGCCAGAGATGCTGCTCATGATGTAATTGAAAATAGCGGACGTGCTTTATCTCCTAAATATGCAAATGCTTTCAATCATGATGTCAATCAGAGTGAGGATATTTTTGCTATACAAATCACTAAACAAACAGGAGAAAATGAAGTGACAAATTTATATGCTTCCGAAGACAATGGTGGACGTGGTGGCGATATCGAAATAAGATCTACTTATTTAGCTAAATTTACTGACCCAGCTGACGAAAGACGTAATTTTAATTACATCAACCCAGACAACGGAAGAAGATTGACTTCTAAATACACCGATCAATTTGGAGATGTTCCTTTAATTCGTTTGGCTGAGATGTACCTTATTAGAGCCGAAGCAAATTTCAGAGCTGGAACTTTTGTTGGTAACACTCCGGTGGCTGACATCAATTTACTGAGAACACGTGCAAATGCGACAAATTTCATAACCGTTACCTTAGCTACTATTTTAAGAGAACGCGAATTGGAATTAGCAATGGAAGGCTTTGCAATTCATGATTTAAAAAGAACAAAAGGTTCTATTGATGTTTTTGCTGATGGATCTGAATTGATTCCATATAATGATAACACTTTAGTATTCCCAATTCCATTAAGAGAAACGGATACAAATAGTAAAATCACGCAAAATCCTGGATACGGAAGTTAATCCTTTTAAAATATCCTTTTAAAAAACCATTAAATAAAAAGCCCGAAATCTAAAATTTGATTTCGGGCTTTTCTATGTATTAAAAAAAATAAACTATTCAATAGGAAGAACAAGTGTTGTCGTTATAGCTTCCAAAACCTCAAAAGCAGTTTCTGCCATTTTATTTCCTTTGGTGTCCAATAAAGGATTTACCTCCACAAATTCAATGCAAACAACTTTTTTTGTTTGGATAATTTGATTGATAATTGCTATGATTTCGTACTGATCAAAACCTTTGGGAACCGGTGTACCTGTTCCATAAGAAATCATATCACAATCCATGGAATCCACATCAAAAGAAATATACAAAACTTCACAATGCGTTAATTTTGACAAAGCTTCAGCGACACACGTTTCCAATCCTCTGTAACGCACTTCATCAACCTTATAATTCTTGATATTCAATTTTTCAATTTGCTTATCTTCCTCATCTTCAGTATCACGAACTCCAAAATAAATCAGATTTTCAGCCAAAACTTTTGGCCCTTTATACCCTATATTTTTCATTTCCTCCCAATGTTGTTTGGTTTCTGGAGCTACATCATTATTCTGGCAACTCAAATTATCATCCGCAAGAGCCGCTGATAATGGCATTCCATGAATATTTCCCGATGGTGAAGTGTAAGGCGAATGCAAATCAGCATGGGCATCAATCCAAAACACACCAATATTTTGCTCCGGAAAAGTTGCTTTTATTCCACTTAAAGTCCCTAATGCTGAAGAATGATCTCCTGATAAAACAATTGGAAAATAATTCCCTGCTAAATTTTTCTTTACCGCATTACAAACTCTGGTGCACTGCTCTACAACATGCTCAATTCTTTTAGCAGAAGTACTCCGATTTTTATCATAAATGGATTCGTTGTGTGTTTTTACATCTTCAAATTCAAATTGATTAAAATAATCACTGTTTTGATTAATTGCAGCGATTTCGATAGCATCAATCCCCAAGTCAGAACCTCGCGTACCAGCACCTATATCAGATCTGTTTTTTATTAATTTTATCGCTTTTCCCATTATCGCTTAAATTATCTGAAATCGTTTAAAGCTCTTTCGATAATACCCAAACACTCATAAATCTGAGATTCAGTAATTACTAATGGCGGTGCTAAACGAATTTTATTACCATGTGTTGGTTTTGCCAATAATCCGTATTCGCTGAATTTCATACAAATATTCCAAGCCAAATCAGATTCTTCATCACAATTGATAACAATGGCATTCAATAATCCTTTTCCTCTAACCAATGTAATTAATGAATTTCTGGAAGCAATCTCGTTAAGTCCTGTTCTTAAAACTTCGCCTAAGTAAGCCGCATTTTGTGCCAAATTCTCCTCTTTTACCACTTCAAGCGCTGCAATAGCAACAGCTGCCGCAATAGGATTTCCTCCAAAAGTAGAGCCGTGTTGTCCCGGTTTAATGACATTCATAATGTGATCATTGGCTAAAACTGCCGAAACAGGATACACACCACCAGAAATTGCTTTCCCTAAAATAAGAATATCAGGTTTCACTTCTGGTTTACCTTCACATCCTTTTTTACACTCACAATTTCCACAAGTTGCCAATAATCTTCCTGTACGTGCAATTCCTGTTTGCACTTCATCAGCAATAAATAAAACATTGTGTGCTTCACAAAGCGCTTTAGTTCTTGCCAAATATCCTTCGGTAGGAACATACACTCCTGCTTCACCTTGAATAGGTTCCACTAAAAATCCTGCTATATTTGGTGTTGATTTTAATACGTTTTCCAAAGCTTCGACATCATCGTATGGAATTTTTATAAATCCGGCCGTGAATGGTCCAAAGCTTTTACGAGCAGTTTCATCATTCGAAAATGAAATAATTGTTGTTGTTCTTCCGTGAAAATTGTTTTCACAAACGATTATTTGCGCTTGATTTTCAGGAATTCCTTTTACCTCATACGCCCATTTTCTACATAATTTCAAAGCAGTTTCCACTGCTTCAGCACCAGTATTCATAGGTAATACTTTATCAAAACCAAAATACTTGGTTACATATTCTTCATACGGTCCTAATTGATCATTATGGAAAGCACGTGAAGTCAAAGTCAATGTTTGCGCTTGTTTTATCATGGCACCAACAATTTTTGGATGACAATGTCCTTGATTTACGGCAGAATATGCCGATAAAAAATCATAATATTTTTTTCCGTCTACATCCCAAACATAAACACCTTCGCCTTTTTCTAAAACTACAGGTAAAGGATGGTAATTGTGAGCTCCGTATTGATTCTCTTTTGCTATCAACGCTTCAGATTTTGAAGAAAGGTTTTGTTCTGTATGTGTCATGATGTTTCTATTTTAATATAATAAAGTACAAAATTACTATTTTTTTTTAATTTACCAATAAAAATAAATATTTTGACTTTTATAAAGATACTATTTGAAAATATTTTCTTAATTTAGATTAAAAATAAGTCATTTTTAAATTTACAATTCAATTTACAGATGCATTTCGAAATAAATAAAAATAAGTACTTTTATACAAATACAAAAGCATCATTTATAATCAAACCAACATGGATATATTAGACGAATTCGACATCAATATTATCAAAGAATTAGAAAAAGACGGAAGAATGGCGTATTCAGCCATAGCTACTAATCTAAAAATATCAAATACAATGGTGCATCAACGCATCAACAGATTAATGGAACAAGGAATAATTACAGGGATAAAGCCTGTAATCAATGAAAAAAAAGTGGGTTACGATTGGGGCTCTTTTACTGGAATTACCTTAAATAAAGATCAAGATTCTGACAGGATTATTGAAGAACTGAAAAACATTCCAGAAATCACGGAATGCTATTACATCACCGGATCTTTTACTCTTTACATAAAAATTATTGCCAGAGATCACGAACACATGCGCAAAGTTCTATATGAAAAAATAGATAACATTCCCGGTATTGCCAAAACGGATTCTATAATCGAATTGGGTTGCGCTTTCAAAAGAAATGTAAGTCTCTAACATAATATTCCATAAAATGAAATATTTCAAGAATCATTTGCTGCTTACAATTCTAGTTTTTTGTTTTAGTTTCTCCATGTTTTCACAAAAGATATCAAACCAAGAAATAGCAAGACTAAAAAAACTCTCGCAACAAGTGACCATTATCCGAGACAATTGGGGAATTGCGCATGTATATGGCAAAACCGATGCTGATGCCGTTTTTGGAATGTTGTACGCGCAATGTGAAGACGATTTCAAACGGGTAGAAATGAATTACATTGAAAAATTAGGACGCCTTTCCGAAATCAAAGGACAATCGGTTTTATACAATGATTTAGAAATTAAACTTTTAATTGACACCGAGGAAGCAAAAGCCGATTATAAAAAAGCAGCACCTTGGTTGAAAAAATTATTAAACAGTTATGCGGACGGAATCAACTTTTACCTGCACAATCACCCCGAAGTAAAACCCGCTTTATTGACTCATTTTGAACCTTGGTTTCCATTACTTTGGACAGACGGAAGTATTGGGGCAATCAGTACCGCTGATCTTTCAACCGGAGAATTGAAAGCTTTTTATTCCGGAAACACGGATAAAGTGGCCTACATAGAACGTGAAAAAGACGTACAAACTGGTTCCAACGGATTTGCAATTGCTCCTTCTAAAACAGCATCGGGAAATGCGATTTTATACATTAATCCACATACCTCTTTTTATTTTCGCCCCGAAATACAGATGAGCAGTGAAGAAGGATTGAATGCCTACGGAGCAGTAACATGGGGACAATTTTTTATATACCAAGGATTTAATGAAAACTGTGGTTGGATGCATACCTCATCAAATGTGGATGTAGCCGATATGTATGCCGAGAAAATCGTAACCAAAAACAACAAACTATTTTACGAATACGATAATAAATTAGTTCGGATTATCGAGAAAAAAATAACCATCAAGTATCTTGAAAACGGGAAACTGGTCCCTAAAACATTCAACACCTATTACACCAATCACGGTCCAATCATGGCCAAAAGAGACGGAAAATGGATTAGCTTGAAATCGAATAATCGCTCGATGAAAAGTCTGGAACAAAGCTGGGTGAGAACAAAATCAAAAAGTTTTGAAGAGTATAGAACGGCAATGAATTTGAAAGCCAATACCTCAAACAATACTGTCTATGCGGATAAAGAGGGAAATATTGCCTACTGGCATGGGAATTTTATTCCTATTCGAGACAAAAAACTGAATTGGTCAAAAGTGATGGACGGCACAACACCGGCAACGCAATGGAAAGGATTGCACGAAGTTTCAGAAACAGTTCATTCCTATAATCCCATAAACGGCTGGTTGCAAAACTGTAATTCTACGCCTTATACCGTGGCTGGTGACAATAGTCCAAAAGAGGAAAACTATTTGCCTTACATGGCGCCAGATGGAGAAAGTTTCAGAGGATTGAATGCGGTTCGACTATTAAGTAAAGGCAATACCTATACATTGGACAAAGTAATTGCCGACGGTTATGACACGAAACTGACGGCATTCGAATTTTTAATTCCATCTTTAATTTCCAGCTTCGAAAAAAACATCAGTGCCAATAATCCTCTTTACACAGAACTGTCAGAACCAATAACGATATTGAAAAATTGGGATTATTATGCCAAAGAGAATTCTGTCGCGACAACCTTAGCTGTGGAATGGGCTTATAGATTAAACCCAATTATTCAAAAAGTATATACTAATGAAGGCGAAATGGACCAAGTGGAAAACACGCGTAATTTTGTAAAAAATGCAACACCAGACCAAGTGCTTCCTCAACTACAAACAGTTATAAACGAATTGAAAATGAAATTTGGAACCTGGCAAATTACTTGGGGAGAAATCAATCGTTTCCAGAGAACTTCAGGCGAGATTGCTATGAATTATAATGATGCCCTGGAAAGTCTACCTATTGGATACGGACCCGCGCTTTGGGGAAGTTTACCCGCCTTCAAAAGCAATTATCAAAAAGATACCAAAAAGCGTTATGGCACTAACGGTAATAGTTTTGTATGCGCAGTAGAATTTGGAACAAAAATAAAAGCAAAATCTTTACTGGCAGGCGGAAACAGCGGAGATCCAAAATCGAAACATTTTTATGATCAGGCTGAAATGTACCGAAAAGGACAATTTAAAGATGTATTATTTTATAAAGATGATGTTCAAAAAAATGCCGAAAAAAAGTATCATCCCGGCGAATAGTTTTTTAACTCTTCATCATAAAGATTAAATATACAGTTATAAATTAAAAAAATCAAAGCCCTAATTTTTGGACTAATTAATTGAGACATTTGTAAAAATAAAAACACCCAATATGAAAAATATCTTCTTTGCTTTATTAGGATTTCTATTGCTTTCCAATGGCGCATTTGCACAATTGAAAGCAGTAAAGTACACGGATGGAAATCAAAAATTAAATGGTTTGTCAATTGCACCTAAAAAAGGAAGCAAAACTAAACCTGGAATCTTAATCCTTCCCGCTTGGAAAGGAATTGATACGCATTCAAAACAATCTGCAGAAAAATTGTCAAACATGGGCTATTATGCTTTTGTAGCTGATATTTATGGTGAAGGAAACTACCCAACAAACACGCAAGAAGCCGGAAAACAAGCTGGTATTTATAAAAATAATGTAGCTGATTATCAAAGACGCATTCAACTTGCTCTAGACCAATTAGTGAAAGCAGGTGCAAATCCAGATAATATTGTTGTCATAGGTTATTGTTTTGGGGGAACTGGCGTACTTGAAGCTGCAAGAGCAGGAATGAAAATCCAAGGAGCAGTTTCTTTCCATGGTGGTTTAGGACGAGATGCTGCACGAGTAAATAATCCAATTGCTGCAAAAATTTTAGTGCTTCACGGTGCTGATGACCCTTATGTTCCAGCTGCAGAAGTAACTGCTTTTCAACAAGAAATGAGAGATACAAAAGCGGATTGGGAAATGATTTATTACGCTAATTCAGTACATGCTTTTACAGAACCTGAAGCTGGGAATGATAATTCTAAAGGAGCCGCTTACAACGAAAAAGCTGCTAAACGTTCATGGGAACGTATGAATGCTTTCTTAAAAGAAGTTTTGAAATAATTTTTTAAATATATTTTTTAAAAACAGTATAAGTTCGGTTTTTTTGTTAGTTTTATAGATTAAAATGTAACAAAATTCTAGAATTTATACTGTTTTTTTTATGTCAAAAAGTAAAATCAGAAACGACAAAACGTGTCTTAATTGCAGATATGTGGTTGAAAATAGATTCTGCCCTAATTGCGGGCAAGAAAATACTGATACCCGAAAGACGTTTCATCACCTCTTTGTTCATTTTTTTGAGGATTTAACACATTATGAAAACGCTTTTTGGAGAACCATAAAAAATCTTTTATTCAAGCCTTCTGCACTAACTAAAGAATACCTTTCCGGAAAACGATTGTCTTATTTGGCTCCTGTCAGATTGTATATTTTTATAAGTTTTATTACATTTCTATTGATTGCCATTTTTCCTAGTGAAATCAATTCTTCAGAAAAAACTACCGAAAAGGAAGCTATCTTTACCACCAAAAACAAATCATTTCAAAATACTATATCCAAAAATGATTCCGTTAAAAAAAGTAAAACTGATCCAAAAGACGAGGATGAATTGATCAATTTTGGATATGATTCCGTCGAACAATTAGACTCTATTCAAAAGCATGCTCCTGAGTCAGAAAAATTATCTGATTTCAGTTATTGGATGAATAAAAAAATCCAAATCGTTAAAGAAAATAATACCCAAAGCGAAATTATTGAAAAATTCATAAGTTCCTTTACCCATAATTTGCCCAAAGTTCTGTTTGTATTCATGCCAATTTTTGCTTTTTTTCTGTGGCTTTTCCACAACAAGAAACGCTGGTATTACTTTGATCATGGTATTTTTACCTTACATTATTTTTCCTTTTTGTTATTGCTGTTTTTGTTATTATTTCTGATAAACAAAGGATTGACTCCATTTTCAGAACTAGGTCTTGTAACTTTCATACAGGTAATCACTAATTTCGTAGGAATTGGCTGGATGGTTTATTATTTCTTTCCGGCGCACCATCGTTTTTATGGAGAAACCCGCTTTATCTCCTTTCTAAAAAGTAGTTTACTATTTTTCATCAACTTCATATTAATCATTATTATATTATCAATTTTTGCCATTTATACATTTATCAATTTACATTAAAAAACATGAAAAAAATCCCTTTATTAGGTCTAATGGTTGTTTTAACCATGAGCTGTACCACTCAAAAAGTCAGTATAGCAAATACCGACCCTACAAAATATATGAATACAATTACTGCTGACGAATTAAAAACACATCTTTACATTGTCGCTTCGGATGAAATGGAAGGCCGTGAAACAGGATCTGCAGGACAAAAGAAAGCAGGTGTTTACCTCATCGATCAATACAAGAAAAACGCCGTTCCTTTTCCAACTGCCGCTTCTGACTATTACCAAAAAATCCCGGCAGCTTTCTTAAATGCCAAACGCAATGAAAACTTACCGGATTCCGAAAACATTTGGGCCTATATCGAAGGTTCTGAAAAACCAAATGAAGTTCTTGTAATTTCTGCCCATTACGATCACGTAGGTGCAAAAAATGGAGAAATTTACAATGGTGCTGATGATGATGGCTCAGGAACTGTTGCGCTTCTTGAAATTGCACAAGCATTCCAAATCGCTAAAAAAGAAGGTCACGGTCCAAAACGCTCTATCCTGTTTCTTCACGTTACCGGCGAGGAACACGGTTTGCATGGTTCCAGATACTATTCAGAAAACCCTTTGTTTCCATTAGCAAACACCATTACCGACATCAATATTGACATGATAGGCCGTCGTGATGAAGCTCATGCGGGCAGCAACAATTATGTATACGTTATTGGCGCAAACCGCTTATCGACTGATCTAGATAATATTTGTACCATTGCAAACGCTAAATACACTAATTTGGATTTAGATTATAAATACAATGATCCTAAAGATCCAAACCATTTCTATGAGCGTTCTGACCATTACAACTTTGCTAAAAATGGCGTTCCGTCTGTATTCCTTTTCAACGGAGTTCATGCTGATTATCACAAACCAACAGATAGTCCTGACAAAATTGAATACGATGCATTAACAAAAAGAGCCAAATTTGCATTTGTAACCGCTTGGGAACTGGCAAACCGTACCGAAAGACCTATTGTAGATAAAAAATAGATAGAGCATTTGGGCACATTCACGCTTTCGCTAGCGCTACAGCGTGGTCGGGCTATACGTTACAATCTTTATTGTCACGTTAAAAAACGAGACAATAAAGGATTTCCACTGCTATCCCTTGTGCAAACCCCATAAAAAAAGAGCTTCGAAGTAATCCGAAGCTCTTTTTTTTATCATTTAATCAATTAAACCCTTTCGTCAAATTCTATTTTATCAACGCTATCAATTTTATGCAAAGGTTCCTCAAGAGGCAATGTGAAATAAAAAGAAGAACCAATTCCTTCCACACTTTCAACCCATATTTCCCCGTCATTTTTTTCTAAAAATCCTTTCACTAATAACAATCCAATTCCGGCACCTTTGTTATCTTTCCTTGCTTTAGAAAGCGTACTCATTTGTGGGGTAAAAAGTTTGCTTTGCACGTCTTTGGACATTCCAATTCCAGAATCCTTTATCTGAATTAATACTTTTTCAGCTTCAATTTTTGCCAAAACGATAATTTCTCCTCCAGGTAAAGAATGCTTGATAGCATTAGAAATTATATTTTGAAAAACAGAAAGCAACATTTTCCCATCTGCAAAAACACTGATATTAGGTCCTATTTCATTACGGAGATTTATGGAATTCAAAGCAGCTGCGTCATGCAATGATTCAAAAACTTTTTGTGCATAATCAAAAAGCTCAATTTTTGCTGGAGAGAACACTTCCGATGCATATTTTATTCTGGCCCATTCCACTAAATTATCTAGCATGTTTAACTCATCTACTGCCGTTTTATGAAGTAAATCAAGCATTTCTTTTGCCTTTGTGGATTCTAATCGGTCCAGATTTGTTTTCAAATATTCTGCCGTTCCGATAATTCCGGACAACGGACTTCTTAAATCATGAGAAACAATTGCAAGAACATTCTCTTTATGTGTATTAAGGTCTTCCAGTTCTTTTACATATTTCTTTATGGCATCCTCTGATTTCTTTCTCTCAGTCAAATCTCGTAAGATTTTAACATAACCCAACATCTCTCCATCAATTCCAGTAAGTGGAAAAACTAAACCATAAGCATAAAAAATACTTCTGTCCTTACAAATGTGCCATCTGTTATCCGTAGCTCTTCCCTCTACTAATGCAGCTTGAATTTCTGTTTGCGGAATACCATTTTGTATGTCTTCTTCAGTAAAAATAACATCAAAATGCTGTCCTATAATTTCGTCTGGTTCATATCCAAATATTTTGGTTGAACCTGAACTCCAGCTATTAATTACAAATTCATTATCAAGAGTAAAAATTGAATAATCTTGTAAACTATCAATTATTTGGCTATAAAACTCGGCTGTTGGAATGTAATTACTTTTAAGAATTTTAGAATTGATTTTCTCGTTTTCCATTAAATTATGTAAATAATATTTAAAGTTTTGAAAGCTTATTTTAGGTTGATTTAACTATGCAATGCGTCCAAAGATACACAAAAGAAAATACGAAGTATCTAAAACAAATAATATAACCCCTAACAGTAATTTATGTCCGAAAAGTTATATCCTTAATTGGTTTAATCCTAAAATCCCAAAAGACTTCTTCTATTCCACTCTGATACTATTTCCCATTTACAATTTTCAAGCCAATAAAATAGTACCTACTATCCCACGAAACTTTATCCCACAAAAAAAGCCTCGAATTTCTTCGAGGCTTTTGCCTTTTGGGTGGATGACCGGGTTCGAACCGGCGACCCTCGGTACCACAAACCGATGCTCTAACCAGCTGAGCTACAACCACCATTTGCTTAGCGGTGGCAAATATACGACATAAGTTTACTTCTGCAAATATTTTTTTTAAAAAATTACATGAAATTTATATCAAATCTCCTAAGCTATTGACTGCCAAATATCTTTCTACGGTAAAACCTTCCGCATGATCTACTCCTGTAAGCCTTCCTAAATCTCTGGAACGGTAATTCAGGCTTTCCAGAAAGTTTTTACTGGTTATTGGCGACTCTGGTTCATTAGAATTTGCATCGTAAAACTGAGAACCGTATGCTAAAATAGATTCAATTTTTTTATCGGTGAATCCTGTAATGTCAACCACAAAATCCGGTTCTATATTTTTCCACTGTATGTAATGATAGACTAGTTTTGGTCGCCAAGCCGTTTGTTTATGTCCTTCTAATGTAGTTTCAATCTTCATCAATCCGGATAAAAAACAAGCATCAGATACCAATTTACTCCCTTTTGCATGATCAATATGACGATCATCGATTGCATTACACAAAACAATTTCGGGTTGGTACTTGCGAATCATTTTTATGATCTCTAATTGGTGCTTTTCATCATTAACAAAAAAGCCATCTCTCATTTCTAAATTTTCACGCACTGAAACACCTAGGATTTTTGCAGCAGCATTCGCTTCTTGATCTCTGATTTCGGCTGAACCGCGAGTTCCTAATTCGCCACGGGTCAAATCAATAATTCCAACTGTCTTCCCCAAGGAGATTTCTTTTAAAATGGTTCCTGCACAACCCAATTCTACATCATCAGGATGCGCACCAAAAGCAAGTATATCTAATTTCATTTCATTTATTTTTTTTAATATTTAAGCCGTAATGATATTGAAACTACATTCGTTACAATACCTTTTTCATTGTCATTGATTTATTGACGCTTTCCTTCCATTCATGCTCTGGAATACTGTCTTTTGTAATACCACAACCCATATACAAATGCGCTTTTGTCATTGTGGGGTCCGAAGCAATCTTAATTTGCATACATCGTAAGTTTACAAACAAGTCTGTTTTTGATTTTTGAATATCAATTCCTTTTTTATTCAATTCACCTAAAAATCCCGAATAGTATTCTCTGTTATAACCTTCATTTTCAAAAATAAATGCTTTAGCTTTATCTTTAGGAAGTCCACAAACAGCGGGAGTTGGATGCAAAATAGAAACCACTTCTTTTAAATTTGAATTGGCATCTATTATCCCTTCAATATCAGTTTTAATGTGCAACAAATTACCTGCTTTTAATGTATAGGGACTTGAGATTGTCACTTCAGATGTTACACTTTCTAGATTATTCAAAATGAAATCCGTTACAAATTGCTGCTCCTCTTTCTCTTTTTTCTCCCAAACAATATCTGATGAACCTTGAAAAGTTTGCGTTCCCGCCAAAGCCATCGTGTAAAATTTATTTTTATTGGCTTTCAATAATTGCTCTGGCGTAGCGCCCATCCACAAGCCAATTTTTGGATGAAACCAACAATAGGTAAAAGCTGATGGATACGATTGAAGCAATTTTGTAAAAACAGAAACCAAATCAAAATTAGGCACAGCAACGATTTCCTCTCTCGACAAAACCACTTTATTTAAAAGCCCTTTTTTGATGGCATCAACACCTTTTTGAACTAACGTAATAAAATGTTCTTTGGCTTCTTCATTTTCTGTAAACGCAACATCCGAATGGGAACTTTCTTCAAAAGAAGGCAACTCTGCATCCCATTTTACAGATTGTTCTTTTGGCATCAGTATCATTTGATTACCTTCAAAAGGAGCGAAAACAAATCCCATTTCATTGAAATTTTCAGCAAAATACAAGTGGTCATTCTTTTGAAAATAACCAATTAATCTACTTGTATTAGGCTTTCGATATATAACGAAAGGTAAATGTTGCGTTTCTTGTTGCTTTACTTTTATAAAAAAATCAATCATATTCAATTTATTTAAAATATAAATTTCATTAAAACATCAGGTATTCTTATTTGTTGGATTTTTTCAAAACCATATTCGTCAATTTTTCCAGAAGCTGTCTTATGGCTTTAGCCACAATTGCTTCCCTATTTAATCTCTGCTTTTTCTTTTTGGTAAAACCATATTCGTAAGCTTACAAAGTGAGATTAAATTATTGTTTTCATCAGTAATTCGTATTTCCCAAAGATGTATACTTCGGCCCTTGTGGACAATCTTGGCGGTTGCCGTTACAATTCCGTCCCGTTTTGCTTTCAAATGATTGGCTGAAATCTCAATTCCGCGCACTTCGCTTAATTCAGAATTTACATAAAGCATAGAAGCTGCACTGCCCACACTTTCTGCCAAAGCCACAGAAGCACCGCCATGCAACAATCCCATTGGTTGATGTACGGACGGATTCACTGGCATTGTGGCTACTAAAAAATCTTCTCCTGCATCAGTATATTCAATATTCAGAGTTTCCATTAAGGTGTTTTTAGAAATGTGATTGCAATACTGAAGTATTTTTTCTTTGTCGAATGTCATGTTATTAGCTTTTAAAATGTAAAAATAAATAAAAGATAAGTCACAAAACAGTAATTGCAATTGTTATTGTAAATACAAATCTAAAATCGGCTACATTAATATTAGATTTTTCCTATTTTTACAAAAAATCTAACTAAATGCGTCCCATCACATTACTGCTTTTTATTGGAATAGTGCTTTCTGTTTTTTCCTGTCGTTCCGATTTTGAGACCGTAGCAAGTACTGGTGATTTGACATTTTCGAAAGACACCATTTATTTAGATACCGTTTTTACTAACATAGGTTCCAGTACATACCGACTCAAAGTGTACAACAAAAGTAAAAACGACATTACCATTCCAAGCATTAAATTAGGAAAAGGATTGAGCTCAAAATATAGAATGACCGTTGATGGAATGCAGGGAACTGACGGGAAAATTTTCAATAATGTGGATCTTTTAGCCAAAGACAGTTTGTATATTTTCATAGAAACTACTGCTAATATCACTGATGCCAACCCAACTGATTTTTTATACACCGATCAAATTCAGTTTGACAGTGGCGAAAATCTTCAAAATGTGGAACTGGTAACGCTGATTCAAGATGCTGTTTTTCTTTATCCAAAACGTTTTGCTGACGGAACCACAGAAACACTTCCTATTGGAGACGAAAAAATTGATGGATTTTTTCTTGATGAAAACGACCCTGTAAATGGGAATGAATTGCAGTTTACCAATGACAAGCCTTATGTTATTTATGGTTACGCAGCTGTTCCTTCGAATAAAACTGCCACTTTTGAAGCAGGAACCAGAGTTCATTTCCATGCAAATTCCGGGCTTATTGTAGCCAATAATGCCTCAATAAATATCAATGGAACATTATCAACAACGGATAAGCTAGAAAACGAAGTTATTTTTGAAGGCGACCGTTTAGAACCGGATTTTTCAGATGTACCGGGACAATGGGGTACCATTTGGCTTACTGATGGCAGTACAAATAATACATTGAATCACCTCACGATTAAAAATGCAACCATTGGTTTGTTAATTCAAAACAATGATGGCACAACAGTTTCTATCAAAAATACCCAAATCTACAATAGCAGTAACTACGGAATTTTGGCGCAGACAGCAAAAATCAAAGGCGAAAATTTAGTTATCAATAATGCCGGACAAGCCAGTTTAGCGTGTTCTTATGGCGGAAATTATTCGTTTACACATTCCACCTTCAACAATAGCTGGAACAGCTCACAACAAGTGGCGGTTTTGGTAAGCAATTATATTTTGGGAGCAGTTCCGGAAGTGAAAGATTTAACCGCAGCCACATTTAACAATTGTATCATTTATGGGTCGTACTCAAACGAAATGAGTTTAAACAAAAAAACAGGGGCTGCTTTTGAATACCAATTCAACAATTGCCTTATCAAATTTGATAACGTATCCAATCAATTTACGACGAATCCCGATTATCAATTTAATACTGACACCGCACATTACAATGCTATAATTTTGAACAAAGACCCGAAATTTTTCAATACATCACAGAACAAATTCAATATTGACGAAACTTCAGCAGCTTTCGCAAAAGGGAATTCCGCGTATTTGATTCCGCTTGATATTATAGGAAACACGAGAACTTTACCACCAGATTTGGGTGCGTATCAAAACAAAGTTTTTCCAAAATAAACACCATTGCTTTAACTCCAATTCCAATTTTCATTTCTGTTTTCTTCTAAAGTAAGAGTACAACTACTTTCCTTAAAATGTTAATAATTATGTTAAGAAAATCTTAATTAACTTCATAATTTCTTAACATAACCCATCATAAAAGTTATAAATTTGCGCGTCTTCAGTATTTTAAGATTTGAAAATCAAGTTTTTAAAAACTGAAACTAACCCCAATAACCAAAACAAATTTAAATTATGAAAAAAATCTACTCTGCCTTATTATTACTGTTTGTCACAGCTACAATAGCCCAAATACCAAGTGGCTATTACAACACCGCCTCGGGAACTGGCTACACCTTGAAAACACAATTATACAACATCATCAAAGGACATACGGATAACGGATATGCAGGTTTATATACCATATATCAGACATCCGACAGGGATTATTACTTTGAAAATGACGCCACAATTTTAGACATGTATTCTGAAAATCCAACCGGAACAGATCCTTATAATTACTCCGCAGGAACTACACAAAGATGTGGAACCTATAGCGTAGAGGGCGATTGTTACAATAGAGAGCACATTATTCCGCAATCTGTATTTAGTGAACAATCACCAATGGTTTCGGATGCGCATTTCATCACACCAACTGATGGGAAAGTAAATGGACAACGTTCTAATTATCCACACGGACCGGTAACTTCTCCTACTTGGACTTCATTAAACGGAGGTAAACTTGGAGCAAGTACAACTTCTGGTTACTCTGGACCTATTTTTGAACCTATCAACGAATTCAAAGGTGATATTGCACGTATGTATTTCTATTTTGCCACACGTTACGAAAATACTGTTGCTGGTTATTCTTATGCAATGTTTAATGGTACCAGCAATCAAGTTTTCACTACTGCTTTTTTAAACCTATTGATCACTTGGCACAATCAAGATCCAGTTAGTACTCGAGAAATCGCTCGTAACAATGCTATTTATACGGCTCAAAACAATAGAAATCCATACATTGACCATCCAGAATATGTACAGTCGATTTGGAACCCAACCGCTGATGCACAAGCCCCTACTACTCCAACTAATTTAGTAGCTAGCGGAACAACATCAAACTCCGTTTCATTAAGCTGGACGGCTTCAACTGACAATATTGGAGTGACTGGATATAATGTATACATGAACAGCGCTTTAAAAACAACAGTAACCGGAACAACAACTACTATCACTGGATTAACAGCTTCAACAGCCTATTCGTTTTATATTGTTGCCAAAGATGCAGCAGGAAATTCTTCGACTTCAAGTAACGTAGTTAATGCTACAACTGCTGCCGGAACATCAATTACGTATTGTGCTTCTCAAGGAAACAGTACTGCCGATGAAAAAATAGGAAAAGTTGTTTTTGGTTCTATAAATAACACCTCTACAGGAACTGCAGGTTATGAAAATTTCACGGCATTAACTACTAATGCAACTTCTGGAACGGCAAATACCATTACCATTACACCGTCATGGACAGGCTCTGTTTACAGCGAAGGATATGCGGTTTGGATTGATTATAACAAAAACGGATTATTTACAGATGCAGGAGAATTAGTTTGGTCGAAAGCCACTTCAACAACAACTCCGGCAACAGGAACAATCACGATACCAGTTTCGGCTGCATTAGGAACAACGAGAATGAGAGTTTCAATGAAATACAATGCCATTCCAACTTCTTGTGAAGCGATCCCATATGGCCAAGTAGAGGATTATACGGTAAATATAGTTGCCGGAACTGCAGATACAACTGCTCCATCAGCACCTACAGCTTTGACAGCATCAGGAACAACCCAAACCACCACAACTTTATCTTGGACTGCTGCAACGGACAATGTTGGAGTAACCGGATACAACGTATATAGAGGAACTACATTATTAGGTACCGTTTCAACGACAACGTATAATGTAACTGGATTAACTGCTGCAACAGCCTATACTTTTTCAGTAAAAGCTAAGGATGCAGCCGGAAATATTTCAGCTTCAAGCAATGTTGTCAATGTTACTACAACTAGCGGTGGCTCCACTGCAACCGATTTATTATTTTCTGAATATATTGAAGGTTCGTCAAACAATAAAGCGTTGGAAATTTCAAATGCAACAGGCGGAGCGATTAATTTATCGATTTACAGTATCAAAAAACAAACCAACGGTGCCGGTGCTTGGAGTACTGGACTAGCCTTAACCGGAACGCTGAATAACGGAAGTAAATTCACCATTGTAAATAGTTTGATGGCATCCACTTGTTATCCTATAAGTTCGGCTAATCTTTCTACATCAGCAACTGAAATGGCTTTTAATGGAAATGATGCTGTAGGTTTATTCAAAAATGGAGTCCTAATTGACATCATTGGAACTTTTAACGGTGGAACAGCAAACTTTGCAGCTGACGAAACAATCAGAAGAAAAGCAACCGTTACGTCTCCAACGACCACTTTCAATAAAACAGCACAATGGGATTCTTACACTTCAGACACCTGTAACAATTTAGGAAGTCGTATGGTTGAAAAAACACCAAAAACCAGTGTTGCTCTTGACATAAATGATATTGCTATCTATCCAAATCCATCTAATGGAAATTTTTCTATCAACAATTCGAATAAAATATATGCTATCGAAATTTATTCTATAATTGGTCAGAAAATTTTTGGAGAAGAAAACAGTACCAAATCAGAAATTACGCTGCCAAATATTGCAAAAGGAACGTACTTAGTTCGAGTTACCATCGATTCAAATTCGGTCATCAAGAAATTAATAATCAACTAATTAAGAAAGCGGCAAATTGCCGCTTTTTTTTTACCCAAAATTTAATCTTAATTGACTAAATTTGCACCGCAATACAACAAACTACATAACAATGATCCATTTCTTTGAAAACCAAAGCAAAACTGTTTTTGCCGTACATACGCAAAACGAAATTTCGGCTCAAGACATTTCAAAACTTAACTGGCTTTTTGCCGATTCAAATAAAATAGAAAAATCCGTACTGACGGATTTTTTTGTTGGTCCTCGCGCCACAATGATAACGCCGTGGAGCACTAATGCTGTGGAAATCACTCAAAACATGGGGATTTCCGGAATCATTAGAATCGAAGAATTTCAGAAAGCAACAGCTGATTTTTCTGATTTTGACCCGATGCTTTCGCAAAAATACGCTGAGTTAAATCAAGATATTTTCACTATCAACGTGCTTCCGGAAGCCATTTTGGACATCGATGATATTGCTGCTTACAATGCAAAAGAAGGATTGTCTTTAAGTCCGGATGAAGTGGAATATTTAGATAATCTAGCGATTAAATTAGGACGAAAACTAACAGATTCTGAGATTTTTGGTTTTTCACAAGCCAATTCAGAACACTGTCGTCACAAGATTTTCAACGGAAAATTTATAATTGACGGAGAAGAAAAAGAATCTTCTTTATTCAAATTAATCAAGAAAACATCTCAGGAAAACCCGAACGATATTGTTTCGGCTTATAAAGACAACGTTGCTTTTGTAAAAGGGCCTCGTGTACAACAATTTGCACCAAAAAGTGCTGATAAGCCTGATTTTTATGAAGTAAAAGAATTTGATTCGGTTATTTCATTAAAAGCAGAAACGCATAATTTCCCAACAACAGTAGAACCTTTCAACGGAGCTGCAACTGGTTCTGGAGGAGAAATTCGCGACCGTTTAGCAGGTGGACAAGGTTCGTTGCCAATGGCTGGAACGGCAGTTTATATGACTTCATATTCTCGTTTAGCCGAAAACAGACCGTGGGAAAACGGTATGACCGAAAGAAAATGGTTGTATCAAACCCCAATGGATATTTTGATCAAAGCCTCTAACGGAGCTTCTGATTTTGGAAATAAATTTGGACAACCGTTAATTACAGGTTCTATCCTGACTTTCGAACACGAAGAAGACGCTCGCAAACTAGGTTTCGACAAAGTGATTATGCAAGCGGGTGGAATTGGGTACGGAAAATTAGACCAAGCGATTAAGAAAAAACCACAAACAGGCGATAAAATTGTCATCCTTGGTGGGGAAAATTATAGAATTGGAATGGGTGGAGCTGCAGTTTCTTCAGCAGATACAGGTGCTTTTAGTTCAGGAATTGAATTGAATGCCATCCAACGTTCGAACCCAGAAATGCAAAAACGTGCTGCCAATGCCATTCGTGGTTTGGTAGAAAGCGATATCAATCCAATTGTCTCTATTCACGATCACGGTGCTGGCGGACATTTAAACTGTCTTTCGGAATTAGTGGAAGATACTGGTGGATTAATTGATTTAGACAAATTGCCTGTGGGAGATCCTACCCTTTCGGCAAAAGAAATAATTGGTAACGAATCTCAGGAAAGAATGGGATTGGTTATTGGTAAGGAAAACATCGATTTATTGCAAAAAATTGCCGACCGTGAGCGTTCTCCAATGTACCAAGTGGGAGACGTAACCGGAGATCACCGTTTTACTTTCGAATCAAAATCAACTGGAGCTAAACCAATGGATTTTGCCTTGGAAGACTTTTTTGGAAGTTCTCCAAAAGTGGTCATGACAGACAAAACAATCGAAAGAAATTATACTGATTTAACATACGACAAGAAAAACATTTCAACCTACTTAGAGCAAGTACTTCAACTGGAAGCAGTGGCTTGTAAAGACTGGTTGACCAACAAAGTAGACCGTTGTGTGGGTGGTAAAGTTGCCAAACAACAATGTGCGGGTCCATTACAATTGCCATTGAATAATTGTGGTGTAATGGCTTTGGATTACCAAGGAATAGAAGGAATTGCCACTTCGATTGGTCACTCTCCTGTAGCAGCATTAATTGATCCAATTGCGGGAAGTAGAACTGCTATTGCAGAGGCATTGTCTAACATTGTTTGGGCGCCAATAAAAGATGGTTTAGCTGGACTTTCATTGTCAGCTAACTGGATGTGGGCTTGTAAAAACGAAGGGGAAGACGCTCGTTTGTATGCAGCTGTACAAGGTTGTTCGGATTTTGCAATCGAATTAGGAATCAATATTCCAACAGGGAAAGATTCACTTTCCATGAAACAAAAATATCCAAATGAAGAAGTAATCGCACCGGGAACGGTAATTATTTCGGCAGGTGGAAATTGTACGGATATTAGAAAAGTAGTTGAACCTGTGTTACAAGGAGACGGCGGTTCTATTTATTATATCAATTTATCGCAAGATGATTTCAAATTAGGTGGTTCTTCGTTTGCACAAACCTTGAATACTATTGGAAATGAAGTGCCAACGATTAAAGACGCTGCATTTTTCAAAAGAGCTTTCAATACCATTCAAGAATTAATTTTAGACAACAATATCCTTGCAGGACACGACATTGGAAGTGGTGGTTTGATCACAACTTTATTGGAAATGTGTTTTGCCGACGTGAATTTAGGAGCGAAAATAGATTTCTCTGTTTTCGAAGAAAAAGACATCATCAAATACCTTTTTGCTGAAAATATTGGAATTGTTTTCCAAGCAAAATCAGATGCTGAAGTGGAATCTAAATTAAACGCCAATACCGTTTCTTTCTACAAATTAGGAAGCGCTACAAATGAAGCGACTTTAGATTTTGGTCCTTGTACATTAGACATTGCTAAATACAGAGATGTTTGGTACAAAACCTCCTTCTTATTAGACCAAAAACAATCGAAGAACGGAACAGCTCAAGCGCGTTTTGACAATTATAAAAACCAAGCCTTACACTATACTTTTCCAACACATTTTACAGGAAAAAAACCAGTAATCGATACTTCTAAGCCAAAACCAAAAGCAGCTATTATCCGTGAAAAAGGAAGTAACTCCGAGCGTGAAATGGCAAATGCCATGTACTTAGCTGGATTTGATGTAAAAGACGTTCACATGACCGATTTGATTTCAGGTCGTGAGACTTTGGAAGATATTCAGTTCATTGGAGCTGTTGGTGGATTCTCCAATTCAGATGTATTGGGTTCTGCCAAAGGTTGGGCGGGAGCATTTTTATACAATGAAAAAGCAAAAACAGCTTTAGACAATTTCTTCAAAAGAGACGACACATTGTCTGTTGGAATTTGTAATGGTTGTCAATTGTTTATGGAATTGGAAGTGATTAATCCAGAGCATGAAGTACACGGAAAAATGTTGCACAACGAAAGTAACAAACACGAAAGTATTTTTACATCGGTAACGGTACAGGAAAACAATTCGGTGATGCTTTCTTCATTAGCAGGAAGTACACTTGGAGTTTGGGTTTCGCATGGTGAAGGAAAATTCAACTTGCCAATGGGCGAAGAAAATTATAACATTGTTTCTAAATATGCCTATGAAGGCTATCCTGCTAATCCAAACGGTTCTCATTTTGACGTGGCGATGCTTTGCGACAAAACAGGACGTCACTTGGTTATGATGCCACACATTGAGCGTTCTACGTTCCAATGGAACTGGGCACATTATCCAAAAGACAGAGACGATGAAGTTTCGCCTTGGCATGAAGCTTTTGTCAATGCCAGAAAATGGATGGATAAAAAATAATTATATTTTTATAGATTTTAAAAAAGCGTTCCTGAAAAAGAGCGCTTTTTTTATGGAATGAATTTAAAAGCCATTTTGATGATTTGTAAGATAATAATTAAAGTGTATATTTGAAAGTAATACGCTACCCAGTAGCGCCTATATACAAGTTAGTGATAATTTTAAAGAAGATTCGATTTCAAATCAAGTTATAAAATGAAAGATAAAATAGTAGATTCTTTGAAAATTGCACAACCAATAAAAGTTAAAATAATTGAAGAAAGTGACAAAATTGATTGGAATATTTGGTTTCTTTTTATTGCAGTACTGTCTCTAATTTCCGCCGTTCTAATTCCTTTTGCACAAAAAAAGTATGAAGAAAGTAAAAGTAAATATGCATTTCATCTTTACGTCAAAAAGAAAATTGGAATTGTTTTTAATTTACTTACTTATGATCATTTTTCATACAAGCAACCTAAAAATGCGGATGATTTAGATGATTTAAGCTTAACTTTTGACAAAGTAATTTACCGCTTTGAAGAGGATTACAACAAACATAAGAATACAATCCATCCCCTATTCGCATTTGGTATTTTATTAAATTTTCAAAACCTTCTTTTCACTACTAAGAGAATTCAATATGCTTTAAACGCAATTGACTTGAATAATCTTGACGAAAAATCTTTAGAATTTGGAGATAAACTTTCTAAAAAAGAGCATACAAAACTTACTGCCGTATTTTTATTATTGGAACATTATTATACAATTACAACTTTTCACGATAAATTTGATTCTCTACAGTCGGTTAAAAGAGAAATTAAGGACAAACAATGGATTGGCTTAAAAGTCGAAAATTCCGTATTGAAAAATCAAAATTTAATTCTTCAGGATTTGGCATTTATCAGAGAAAATGAGATTAGTTTAGAAGAAATTCTGAAAATAAATAAATTACTAATTCAAGAACTAAAATCATATTTTAATTTTGAAAAATTGGAGAAGAAAAAACGTAAAAACAATTGAGAGAAAAACTATCACTAACAGCCACTACAACGGATTTGGGCATTAGGCTTAATGGAAAAATGGTCTTGTATTTGGGATGATTTGGCAAATCCGAGAATAGGGATTAATTTAGTCCCAAACCCGCTGTAGTGCCAAGACGTTTCCTTCCATTTTAAACCGATGGGAAGAGTATCAAATCAAGATAATGAAGAAAAATATAATAGTTTTAGTTTTTTTATTTGTAAGCTACATTGGAAAGACTCAATATATTCCAAATGACAATCTCGACAAATTAGTTTCAAATTTTACCAAAGAACTTATTGAAAAGAAAATTGACACAATTTGTATCTATGAAAGCTATAGTGTTGGTTCTGAAATCACATTTGACATTTCTGAATTAAATGAAAGAGAAAAACAAGAATTGTGTAGAGATGAATTAATCAATCAACCAGTTTTTGTATTTTGGAAAGAAAAAGGTAAAACATTTCTAAACAAAATAAATAGTTGTTTTGAATATTCGGCAATTGAAATTTTAGAAGATGAATTGTGGAAAATTTACTTTGAAAACACAAATGCTATTGAAAAAGAAAAAGTAAAGAATTTCGAATATGAATCCTTCATAAATGGAAAAAAAATATCAAGTCCAATATTTAGAGATCATTCATATCACCAAAACTTTAAGTTTATCGTAAACAATAAAATCGTTGAGAAATATTTTGATAATTTTAAATTACAAAATGAAACTGATAATTTTAAGGACAAGAGATTATACAACATCAATTACAACCATAATACCAATTTAAAAAGTAAAAAAATTATTGATATTCTTGAAAATGATATACGAAATATTAAAAGAAATCAATATTTAATTATGAAGAAACGATAATTAAAAAGGCAGGTAACAGCTACTACAATGGATTTGGGCAATTGGCTCAATGGAAAGTTGGTTTTGTATTTGGGATGATTTGCTTCGCCTGTTCGCTATCGCATTCTATGATGAAAAACAAGTAAAAATTGTTAAAACTACGATGCAAATTTATACGTGTTTATATATGAAGTTTCTCTGTTAATGACAGCAAAAACCCTGCTTATAAGTTTGCATCTAATATTGTTTAAAACAAGCATAGAATTTTTTCCTTCAGCCTTTTTCTTATTGTAATATTCTTTTAATTGAGGATCATACTTCAATGTGGTCATAGCGCACATTTGCAGCAAGGATTTTATTTTTTTATCAGCCATATGATTTACTTTAGTCCTGCCTTTTATACTAGAGCCGGAGCTGCATTCAAATGGGGCAACTCCAGAATAACAGGCAAATTGTCTCCAATTTTTAAAAGCCGTAAATCCTTTTGTGGCAATGATTAAATATATGCTGGTTTGTTCCCCTATTCCAGGAATGGTTCTGATGAGTTGAGTCTGTTTGTTCAACTGAGCATTTGCTTTGATGATTTCTTTCATCTTGGTTTCTATTTTGCGGATAGCATTTCTAATGGTTTTGGTTAAACTTTGATTGATTGATGATACTTCCTTGAAAACTTCTTTACTTGCAAAACCCTTATTTTCCTTAGTTGTTTCTAAAAGCAATAATGATTTAAGCATTTTTTCTCTTTCGGTATACAGAATTTTTAGTTTTTGAATGTCTATAGCTGTCAAAGTAAAAAGTTTGAGTTTGTCAATATTTCTATAGCTGTAATAGGCAATATCTTTAGCGTCTGATTTATCGGTTTTTCCTCTTGAAATCCCCTTTGATCTTTTTATTTCAACGGCTGGGACAATCCATAAATCTAACTTTAAATCCATTGAAGCAGACGAAAGATGATTGGTATAAACCCCTGTGTTTTCACAACAAAAAAGAGTTTGATTTATGTCAATCTTCTTGCTTAGATTTTTGACAAACAGACTAATGCTTTTTATGTTGTTTTCAACAACAAAATGTTCCGATTTCAAAGAAGAAACATCAAGAATAGTGATATCTAATTTTAGTTTTGAAATATCAATACCCACATAAAATAAATAGTTTTTCATAACTTTGGATTTAGGATAAACAAAAATGTTGAACTTCTTTAGAGCCTTTATTAGACCTTGATGTCTATCATTCTATTTGAAGCAATTCAACGGGTTCAAGGAGAAGGCAGAGGACTAATGCGATAGTTAAGTCTTAAGCTTAGCTCGGGTGAAAGTTCACCTCTGCTTTCCTTTGAATAAATTTAATGTTTTTTACTCTAACACAAAGTAAAGGCTCGGGTGGCAAATCCGAATAATGGGCTTAATTTAATCCCAAACTGCGTGTAGCGCGGGAACGTCAGGCTGTGAAAAAACCTCTTTTTTGCGTTAAAATCTTCAATTTTTCCTTTTCTACAATCCAAAAGAAAGCCTTTTAAGAAAGGTCTTTTTTAGGCTGCTAATTTTAAACTGGAAAAAAAGAACTCTAAATTCAGCTTTAAATAACTCGTTTTTAGCAAAAACAAGACTTTTGCCTTGTAGGGTGAGTTCCATTTTTTGAGTTTGGCAATCAAATCGGGAACGCCTAGGATATTGATACTGCGTTTGATGTTATACACCAGCATAATCAGGCTGTGTTCTCCGTTTACTTTTTCTAATCCCGTTAAGTTGGTATGGTTATAGCCCCATTGTCGTTTGATGGTGCCAAAAATATGTTCATTAATTTCTTGCCTCATGCGGTACAACTGCGCATTTGCATGGTAACGCTTGTTGTTTTCTTCTACGGCATCGGCATATTGGCTTCGGTCGATTTCTCTGCCTGCAGCTCTACTTGTACATAAATGCTTTACGGGACATTCTTTGCATTTTGGGGTTCGGTATTTTTTAAAATTATAACTGTCTTTATCTGTAGTTTTCTTATGCCAACTGCCTGTAGTTTTTAGTGTTTCGCCTTGTGGGCAAGTATAAGTATCGGTGTCGTGATCGTATTGAAATTGGGCTACCAAATAAGCCTTGGTCGTACCGTTTTCGTTACTTTTTCCTTGTTCAGGCTGTGCTACAATGGTAGTTATGTTGGCTTGTTTGCAGATTTCTATTTGTTTGCCATTATGGTAACCTTTATCGACCAATGCAGTATAGGTTTCGATACCCAGATTCTCTTTGGCTTCTATGGCAATAGCTGACAAAGCACTGCGATCATTCTTATTGATGGTGTGCGTGGCTACAACAAGATTATTTTTAGCATCGACTGCGGCTTGAACATTAAACGAAATTTCAACTACTTGTCCTTGAACTAGTAATGCTCTGGCATCACTGTCAGTTGTGCTTATTTGAGGCTCGCCACTTGCTTTTAGTTTTTCTTCCAGTTGCTCATAACGCAATTTGTTCCCTTTCAATCGGTCTAACTTTTGTTGGATATTTTGGATTATAGCTGGATTATCTTTGCCGTCATTTTCTTCCAAGGTATCCAAGTATTCTTGGGTCTTAGCTTCAATATAAGCTAAGTGTTTGTCTATTTTCTTTTGGTTAAAATTGGCTTTCTTACTATTGTGCGCGCGACTTTTGGTGCCATCAATAGCTATAGTTTCACCGCCTATTAAGTCAGAATCTTTTAAAAAGAGAACATAGAGTTTGAATAATTTTTTCAAAGCAATAGGATTGTCTTTTCTAAAATCTGAGATGCTGTGGTAATTGGGACGAATATCCTCTAAAAGCCATTGCATTTCGATGTTTCTCAAACATTCCTTTTCTAGATCACGGCCACTTCTGATTCCGTTGAGATAACCGTATAAATACATCTTTAGAAATACTTTACTATTGAAACTTGGGCGACCTTCGGTCTTGAGCGTTTTTACAGCAAAATCGAGTTTAGAGAGGTCAATATATTCGACAAAGGCATCTATAAATCGCACCTGATTATCGGGACTTATAGTGTCTTCTAAACTTGAAAAACGCATTTGTTGACGGGAAATACCTGTGATATGTTGCATTCTTAAAAATACGAAAAATCTTCTTTTTATACTAGTATTTTGTTATATTTGATGATAATACAACGGAGGTTTTTTCACAGACTGACGTTAGCGGTAATACTAAAAAAACTGATACGAGAATGAATCCGAAACTAAGAAACATCATTTTTAAAACCTTTGCGATAACGTTGTTACTATTTATTTCGTGTTCATCTTCGAATACAAAAAGTTCGGTGGAAGACAAACCTTGTAATGAAAATTTAGCCTTCAAAAAAGTTTACTTTGAAAATATTCAGAATATTGAAAATTTGGAAACTAAAAGTCAAAATGAATCATTTCATAAATCACTGAAGTTTATCTCAAAATATGCGAAAGTTAATTTTGAATCTATGGCGAATTATGCCCGAACTTATCCTTATGGAATATTTGAAGAAGATAAAGCAGGCTGGTTAAAATGGTATGAAGAAAATAAGTGTAATAATATTCAATTCAAAGATTAAGGTACTAAGACGTACTACTGCTAACAGCCGTTTCTCGCAATTGCGAATTTTGTGGTATGTTCACCTTAACGTTTCGCAAGAAATATTATCTTAGTGGAAAATAATTCGTTCCGAAGTTCGCAACTGACGAGAAGCGGCGGAACGTCAGGCTGTGAAAAAACCTCTTTTTTGCGTTAAAATCTTCAATTTTTCCTTTTCTACAATCCAAAAGAAAGCCTTTTAAGAAAGGTCTTTTTTAGGCTGCTAATTTTAAACTGGAAAAAAAGAACTCTAAATTCAGCTTTAAATAACTCGTTTTTAGCAAAAACAAGACTTTTGCCTTGTAGGGTGAGTTCCATTTTTTGAGTTTGGCAATCAAATCGGGAACGCCTAGGATATTGATACTGCGTTTGATGTTATACACCAGCATAATCAGGCTGTGTTCTCCGTTTACTTTTTCTAATCCCGTTAAGTTGGTATGGTTATAGCCCCATTGTCGTTTGATGGTGCCAAAAATATGTTCATTAATTTCTTGCCTCATGCGGTACAACTGCGCATTTGCATGGTAACGCTTGTTGTTTTCTTCTACGGCATCGGCATATTGGCTTCGGTCGATTTCTCTGCCTGCAGCTCTACTTGTACATAAATGCTTTACGGGACATTCTTTGCATTTTGGGGTTCGGTATTTTTTAAAATTATAACTGTCTTTATCTGTAGTTTTCTTATGCCAACTGCCTGTAGTTTTTAGTGTTTCGCCTTGTGGGCAAGTATAAGTATCGGTGTCGTGATCGTATTGAAATTGGGCTACCAAATAAGCCTTGGTCGTACCGTTTTCGTTACTTTTTCCTTGTTCAGGCTGTGCTACAATGGTAGTTATGTTGGCTTGTTTGCAGATTTCTATTTGTTTGCCATTATGGTAACCTTTATCGACCAATGCAGTATAGGTTTCGATACCCAGATTCTCTTTGGCTTCTATGGCAATAGCTGACAAAGCACTGCGATCATTCTTATTGATGGTGTGCGTGGCTACAACAAGATTATTTTTAGCATCGACTGCGGCTTGAACATTAAACGAAATTTCAACTACTTGTCCTTGAACTAGTAATGCTCTGGCATCACTGTCAGTTGTGCTTATTTGAGGCTCGCCACTTGCTTTTAGTTTTTCTTCCAGTTGCTCATAACGCAATTTGTTCCCTTTCAATCGGTCTAACTTTTGTTGGATATTTTGGATTATAGCTGGATTATCTTTGCCGTCATTTTCTTCCAAGGTATCCAAGTATTCTTGGGTCTTAGCTTCAATATAAGCTAAGTGTTTGTCTATTTTCTTTTGGTTAAAATTGGCTTTCTTACTATTGTGCGCGCGACTTTTGGTGCCATCAATAGCTATAGTTTCACCGCCTATTAAGTCAGAATCTTTTAAAAAGAGAACATAGAGTTTGAATAATTTTTTCAAAGCAATAGGATTGTCTTTTCTAAAATCTGAGATGCTGTGGTAATTGGGACGAATATCCTCTAAAAGCCATTGCATTTCGATGTTTCTCAAACATTCCTTTTCTAGATCACGGCCACTTCTGATTCCGTTGAGATAACCGTATAAATACATCTTTAGAAATACTTTACTATTGAAACTTGGGCGACCTTCGGTCTTGAGCGTTTTTACAGCAAAATCGAGTTTAGAGAGGTCAATATATTCGACAAAGGCATCTATAAATCGCACCTGATTATCGGGACTTATAGTGTCTTCTAAACTTGAAAAACGCATTTGTTGACGGGAAATACCTGTGATATGTTGCATTCTTAAAAATACGAAAAATCTTCTTTTTATACTAGTATTTTGTTATATTTGATGATAATACAACGGAGGTTTTTTCACAGACTGACGTTATGCAACATTATAAAAAACTGCTTCTATGAAATATTTGATTAAAATTCAACTTTTACTTTTATTATTGACTTTCTCAAGTTGCGCACAAAAGAATTCATCCGAAAGCGGAAAAGTTGATACTTATGAAAATGTGAAAACTCAACTAAAAAGAACTGAAGTTGATAAACTTAATCCAAAAGCAAACATTGAAGAATTAGAAATGGAAGTTAATAATGGAGGCTTTAATCAATACTTTATAAATTCTGGTCAAAATTGTTATGAAACTTTAAAGGCACTGAAAAAAATTGGAAAAGTTGAAACTGCCAAACTTCTTGAAAGCGCAATTAACCTAATCAATCCTAATAATATATCCGAAATTGATTTTATAGAAAAGCTAAGGAAAAGAGATGTTGAAGAATTATATGACGACAAAATAAGCGCCGAACTAAATAAACTGGATACCGAATTTTATAAATACAAAGACGGAAGTATAACGGAAGAATAACGTTGCATAACACACGCTACAAGCAATTTGGGTATTAGGCTTAATTTGAAATTGGTTTTGTATTTGTGATGATTTGCTTCGCCTGTTCGCTATCGCATTCTATGATGAAAAACAAGTAAAAATTGTTAAAACTACGATGCAAATTTATACGTGTTTATATATGAAGTTTCTCTGTTAATGACAGCAAAAACCCTGCTTATAAGTTTGCATCTAATATTGTTTAAAACAAGCATAGAATTTTTTCCTTCAGCCTTTTTCTTATTGTAATATTCTTTTAATTGAGGATCATACTTCAATGTGGTCATAGCGCACATTTGCAGCAAGGATTTTATTTTTTTATCAGCCATATGATTTACTTTAGTCCTGCCTTTTATACTAGAGCCGGAGCTGCATTCAAATGGGGCAACTCCAGAATAACAGGCAAATTGTCTCCAATTTTTAAAAGCCGTAAATCCTTTTGTGGCAATGATTAAATATATGCTGGTTTGTTCCCCTATTCCAGGAATGGTTCTGATGAGTTGAGTCTGTTTGTTCAACTGAGCATTTGCTTTGATGATTTCTTTCATCTTGGTTTCTATTTTGCGGATAGCATTTCTAATGGTTTTGGTTAAACTTTGATTGATTGATGATACTTCCTTGAAAACTTCTTTACTTGCAAAACCCTTATTTTCCTTAGTTGTTTCTAAAAGCAATAATGATTTAAGCATTTTTTCTCTTTCGGTATACAGAATTTTTAGTTTTTGAATGTCTATAGCTGTCAAAGTAAAAAGTTTGAGTTTGTCAATATTTCTATAGCTGTAATAGGCAATATCTTTAGCGTCTGATTTATCGGTTTTTCCTCTTGAAATCCCCTTTGATCTTTTTATTTCAACGGCTGGGACAATCCATAAATCTAACTTTAAATCCATTGAAGCAGACGAAAGATGATTGGTATAAACCCCTGTGTTTTCACAACAAAAAAGAGTTTGATTTATGTCAATCTTCTTGCTTAGATTTTTGACAAACAGACTAATGCTTTTTATGTTGTTTTCAACAACAAAATGTTCCGATTTCAAAGAAGAAACATCAAGAATAGTGATATCTAATTTTAGTTTTGAAATATCAATACCCACATAAAATAAATAGTTTTTCATAACTTTGGATTTAGGATAAACAAAAATGTTGAACTTCTTTAGAGCCTTTATTAGACCTTGATGTCTATCATTCTATTTGAAGCAATTCAACGGGTTCAAGGAGAAGGCAGAGGACTAATGCGATAGTTAAGTCTTAAGCTTAGCTCGGGTGAAAGTTCACCTCTGCTTTCCTTTGAATAAATTTAATGTTTTTTACTCTAACACAAAGTAAAGGCTCGGGTGGCAAATCCGAAGAATGGTCTTAATTTAGTACCAAACCCGCTGTAGTACCAAGACGTTAGCAACAATTATAAAACCAACAATATGACAAACACTGGTATAATGATTTTATTCAAAGTAAGAAATTTACTTTTGGTTCTTCTGACATTTCAATTCTCAGCCTGCACAGGACAAGTAAAAGAAAAATCTGTTACTGATTCAATAGAAAAACAAGTAAACACCCAACCACTCATTTTAAAACAAAGCACGACCTTTCCGCAAATTCACACCAACTTAAATGGTATGGTAAGAGAGTTTGTAAGGACAATGTATCAAGACAAAAAAGGGAATTATTGGTTTGGAACAAATGGAAATGGGATTATCCGGTATGATGGGCAAACACTTCAAAAAATTTCAATCGAAGGACTTCGCCCATTGAAAGTTGTTTATGAAATTGTTGAAGACAAGGCTGGCAATGTTTGGTTTGCAACTTCTACTGGACTAGTAAAATTTGATGGTGAGAAATTTGCGACATACTCGACAGAAGTCGGTCTTCAAAAAGAGGAAATCTTTAGTATTTGTATTGATAAAAAAGGTTTGATTTGGGTTAGTAATGGCGAAGGCGTCAGTCATTTTGATGGTAAAAAATTCACACCTTTTATTTTACCTGAAACAAAGGTTGAAAATCCAAAACCTATGTTATCTGATAAATTGGTTTTTCAATTTTTAGAAGACAAAAATGGAACGATGTGGTTTGTTACCGATGGAAATGGAATTTTCAAATACAAGAACGGGGAGTTTACTCATTTAACTACTAAAAATGGACTTACCGACAATAATGTCTTTGATATTTTAGAAGACAAGCAAGGAAATATTTGGATTGGTACTTTTAATGGTGGTGTGAGTAAATATGATGGTAAAACATACACTAACTTCACAAAGGAAGGAATTATTGAAGGTCTAGAAACATATAATTTTTGTGAAGATACGAAAGGTAATATATGGTTTACGGCAGAAGGTTATGGCGTGTATCGTTTCGATGGAACAAATTTCACCCAATTCACAACTAAAGACGGATTAACCACAAACGTGGTTCAAAGTATACTTGAGGACCACAAAGGCCAACTTTGGTTTGGCACTTGGCAAGGAATAAGTATTTATGATGGACAAAAAATTATGAATGCTAAAGAAAAAGAACCTTGGACGAAGTAAAAATAACTGTTGCTAACAGCCGTTTGGCAAGATTGCGAGTTTTGTAGTAAATTCACGTTTACATTTCGCAAGAAATTTTATCTTTAGCAGAAAATAAACGGTTACGAAGTTCTCAACCTCGCCAAGCGGCGAAACGTTACCAGTACTATTTCCTCTGCAAAGCAAAAGAATGAAATTTAAAAATCTTTGAATTTGAACTATGAATTTTATAGTAGAAAATGAAAAATTGGAAATCCAATATATTCCAGGAAACGGTGCTTGGACTTACCATCTTATTATACCAAATACTAAAAATATAAAAGGAAAATGGGGCGATTTAAAAGTGTCAGGAAAAATTGATGATTACGAAATAAATAGTAAAAACTTAGCACCTTTAAAAAATTCAGACAAAAAAATGTCTTTGAACTCGGAAATTAGAAACTTTATAGGGAAAAGAGGTGGAGAATTCGTAAACGTCACGCTTTATCTTGTAAATGAAAACACTGAAAAAAAAAATGAAAATGAAATGATTTTTGAATGTTTTAAGGATGCTGAAGTTTTAAATATATTCAAAAAACTCAAAATTGAGGAACAAAATGAAATAATTCAAAACATAAATTCATCTGCTACTGAAAATCAGAAAGTAGAAAAAATTGTGAAATTTATTGCAACACTTGAACAGTTAAATTAAAAAAAACTGCTCCTAAACCGTTGTTAGCACTAATTTTAAGAAAAAAATCGTAAATTTATAACTTTAATAAAAGAATCGTTTATGATGACATTTTGGATAATTGCAATATTTATTTTTGTTGCTTCAACGTACATACTATCGAAATTTACTTTGAAAGAAAACAGAAAAGAAACTGGCGAGAAAGTTTGGAAATATGGGTATGGAAGATCTACGTATTGGCGACTTCTTTGTTTATGTAGTTTCGGAATAACAGTTGCAATAATGCTTGTTATGCATTGGATAGGAATTCCTATCTTAACGCGTTGATATACCACAATCGTTAGCGGAGTTTTGTTGCTAAATAAAAATTTCAGTATCAGTTCTTCTTTTTCAAAACCTCATTTATTTTTCTTTAAACCGTAAAATAATTGTATTTTTAGCAAAATTTTATGTCAAAAACCTAAGACATGACCCAAGAACTACAAAAACTTCATTCGGTTTGGATTAGTACTCAAAAAAGAGCCAACGAGAATACTTTATTACCACAAATAAAGTTTGACGAAATTGCCAGTTCGATAATAAGCTCTGGTCCATTTTATTATTACATCATTGATTTTTATGATATGTCTTTATCGAACGTTAGTCCAGCTATAACAGATATTCATGGATTTGACCCGGAAACCGTATCTTTTAATGATATTCTTGGAACAATACATCCTGACGATGTTGACTTCATAGTAAAAGCCGAAGCTTCAATACTTAATTTTTTTTATACTAACATAGGTCCGGAAAGATTGACTAACTATAAAATGAATTACAGTTTTAGAAGTCGAATGAAAAATGGGGAATATTGCATGCTCAATCATCAAGCCATTATTCTTACTTTAGATCCAAAAGGTGGATTTGGAAAATCATTGAATATTCATACCAGAATCGATCATTTGACCAAAAACAACACCTACCAATATTCCATGATAGGGCTAAAAGGCGAACCTTCCTATATGAATATTGATGTTTTTGAAGATACCCAATGCTTTTCAGAATTTTCAAAAAGAGAAATTGATATCATTAAGCTAATTGCAGAAGGTTTTGACAACAATGAAATTGCCGAAACACTTTTTATCAGTGTCAATACCGTAAAACAGCATCGCAAAAATATTTTAAAGAAATCCAACTCCCGAAATACCGCCCAATTAATTAGAAAAAGTACATTACAAGGCTTATTATAAATTCTATTCGATTTGTCTTTAAAAGCAGAGCTATTAGAGAAAAATAGAATAATTCCCAACGCTTTAAGTTGTGGGATTGTTTACAAAATACATTTTCATCGTCCCTCTATTTTTAACTTCAATTTCACCTCTGTAATCACAATCAAAGCGGTCTTTAATGAGTTCATACGTGTTTTCGGATACATTAATTTTCCCGGGCTCTGAATTAGATTCCATCCGGGAAGCAATGTTTACGGTATCTCCCCAAATATCATACGCAAATTTCTTGGTACCGACTACTCCGGCTACCACGGGGCCCGAATTAATTCCGATGCGAATTTCAAAACGAGTATGATTTAAAGGATTATTATTTTTTGAATCTCTGACAAATGTGGCAATTTCAAAAGCCGCTTGTACCATTTTAAAAGCATGGTCTTCTGTTGGAAAAGGCAAACCTCCCGCGCACATGTAACAATCACCAACTGTTTTGATTTTCTCTAAATCATATTTCTCCATGATTTCATCAAATTTTGAAAAATAATAGTCGACACTTTCCACTAATTTTTCTGGCGGTAGTTTTTCTGCATATTGGGTAAATCCCTCAAAATCGGTAAATAATACCGATACCGATTCGAATTTTTTGGCGAGTACCTTGCCATTTTGTTTCAACTCATGAGCCGTTTCTTCAGGAAGAATATTTAGCAACAAGCTGTCTGACCGATTCTTTTCCTCTTCAATAATTACATTGGTTTTCTTTATGAATTTATACCTTCTGAACATTCCAAAAGCAAGTAAGAAAACCAGTCCCGATGAAATCGCGGATGAAATGGCAATAATCTGTCGGTTTTTTTTTCCTTGGTTGAGCAAATCGACTTCAATCTGTTTCTGGGAAACTTCAAAATTCGTTCGCAAATCAGCCATTTGCTGAACCGATTTGAGATTGGTGACACTATCTCGATAAAGAATATGATTCTTATAATGCTTAAACGATTCAACGGGATTTCCGGATATTTGATACAGCTCAGAAAGTTTAAGATTTGAATTACTGATTTGGTCTTTCAATCCATATTTTTGAGCTAACTCCAGACTTCTCTGCGCATAATTGAGCGCAACAGTCTGATTATTTTGTTTTAAATAGATAGCTGACATATAGGTCAGGTAATCTGAAATCGCATAATAATCCTTTAGTTCTTCCAGAATTTTTATGGCTTTACTCATGTATTTCATGGCCAAAACGTCTTTTCCCTGCTCGGCATAGACCATTCCAATGTTTCCTAAATTATAGGCAGTTCCAATCAAATAATCGGCTTTCTTGAAAATTTCACCGGACTCTTTAAAATTCCTTAATGCCAAATCATATTTCTTGTTTTTAAAATATTCATCGCCCATATTTAATAAAGCAGACGCTAACCCAATGGAATTATCCGTCTTTCTTAATAATTTGATTGCTTTATTGTAGTAGATATAGGCATTTTTAGAATTCCCCATAACCGAATATACATCGGCAATAGACGAATAAGCAGTTCCTTGACCCGCACTATATTTTGCTTTGCTTGCTGCGGCCTCACTTTTAAAAAAAGCATCTAAGGATTTATTCAAATCTCCTATAAGTCTGAGTTTATTTCCTTTTTGAAAATACCCTCTGTGCAGGTATAAATAGTTGTTTTCTAACTTTGACAGCGCAATAAGTTCCTCTGCATATCTTAGCGACAGCCTGAGATTATTCACTTCATTGAAAGATAAATTCCGGAGTAATTCTAATTTTTCAGCATTTTCAATATTCCCTCTCTGATAAATTTTCACAAGGCTATCAGCGACTTTTTGCTCCTGGGCTAAAATACTTAAGTGCACAAAAAAAACAAAAAGAGCAATTTTAAAAGAATATTTAAAATTCAATTCCATTACGGATTTATGGCTAATTTAGGATCTATGCTAAATGTTTTTGAAGAATTACCGGAATCATAAACGCTAAAATTGATGTTGTAAATATCCAACTTACCAAGCAAACTAGAATCATTTTTGACATTGGCAGATGCGTTTCCGGACCTTCCTCCCGATCCATAAATAGTAGGACTGTCAAAAAAATTAACATCATTGGATTTGGATTCATAATCAATACTGTTGATTGCCACAGAGTATCCCGAATCCCTTGAAACACCGACCCACTTTACATTATTATTGATAAATACATAGGATTTAAAATCTTCTGGAGTTCCATTTGAAGAACTTCCGGAATTATCATCCGATAATGTGCAACAACCATCAATTTGAGATTGTGATGGAGCATTCATTCCATAAAGATTAGCAGTTTGAACGGTCAATGTGATTACTACAGGCTTTGCCATGATTACTATATTTAAAGGTTAATAAATTCTGATTCAGAAAACTATTAATTTAAAAATGGCTGGGGAAACCAAAGAATCGATATTTTGAGGTAACTATCTAATTATAAGGTAAATATAATATTTATTTTTTAAAATAAAGTAGTATATTTAAAGGATTTTAATCCAAATTCATTCTTATGAATATTGACCACCAACCCATTGACTGGAAAGAAATATTTCATCCAAAAAATATAATTCTAAATTTAGTGGGCGTAGTATTCATTACATTGGCACTAAAGGGATTTATGATACCCAATAAATTTTTGGATGGCGGTATTATAGGGATTTCGATACTTGTACATGAAATTACCCATCTGCCATTTGGAATTCTTGTCTTGGGTTTAAACATACCGTTTTTGTTTTTAGGAAAAAGATTATTGGGAAAAACATTTGCATTACAAAGCTTGATGACTTTTTTATTACTAGCCGCCAGTATGACTTTTATTCATATTGAAGCAGTTACCACAGACAGACTTTTAATTGCTTTATTCGGCGGTTGCCTTATTGGTATCGGGATGGGTTTGTGCATTCGGAGTGGTTCCACTGCTGATGGTGTAGAAATCTTGGCTTTATTAACTACCCGAAAAATCGGGCTCAATGTATCCGAAGTTATCTTTGGGATGAATACTTTATTGTTTTTGGCTGCAGCTTGGTCTTTTGGTATTGGCACAGCATTGTACTCAATTGTCACTTATTTTTCGGCTATAAAATCCCTCGATTATATAACGCACGGCTTAGAACAATACACTTCCTTACACATCATTTCATCCAAAAGTGAAATTATTAAATCATTAATTGTGAAAAAATTCGGGAAAGGAATTACAATAATTAAAGGGGAACGGGGTTATTTACCTGATACTTTCGATTTAAAAACAGATTGTGACATTATCATCACTGTAGTAACGCGACTTGAATTGCTTAGAATCAAAGATGAGATACGGAAATTAGACCCCAATGCTTTTATGTTTATTCAATACATCAAAGAAGCCAGCGGCGGAATTTTAAGAAACAAACAAAAACACTAGTATCGAAAATCCATGAAATGAAAATCTCACAGAGATGCTTTCAGGACCTATACCCTATTTTTAAATTTAATTGTGCTGTAAATATGAAAAACTGGAATCTTTTGTATACCAATGTCATGGATTGTTTAAAAACACAATTGTCTCCTTTTCTCATTTATCACCATTGGAAACACACGCAACATGTGCTGGAAGCAGCGGAATATATTGCGCAACAAGATAATACAACTGAGGAAGATATACTGCTTGTTAAAACGGCGGCATTGTTTCATGATGCGGGATTTATCAACGGAATTAATGAGGGGCATGAAGAAGAAAGCATTCGGTTTGCTGAAAAAAAGTTGCCAGATTTTGGATATACCAAAAAAGAAATTGAAATCATTGCCGGCATGATACGAGCCACGATAATTCCGCAACAACCAAAAACCAAATTAGAATGTATACTTGCAGATGCCGATGTCGAATACTTGGGTACCAATCATTTTGAGCGCATCGGAAATAAACTCTATTTGGAATTGAAACATTATAATCCAAATCTCAGCTTGGAAGAATGGAACGACATGCAAATTAATTTTCTCCAATCGCACTTTTATCATACCGACTATTGCATTCAAAATAGAACTGCCGTAAAAGAAAAGAATCTTAAAGAACTGATTGAAAGGAAAAAATTAGAAAAGAGATAAAATCGACTTAGTTGGTATTCCTAAATGAATGGCTGTAATTTTATTTTAAATGCAGGTCTAAAAATAATTCTGAACGAATAGTATCATTGCGTGACGAAGTTTTTACTGTAAAATAGTCCTAATATTTGCTTAAAAACTTACGATTAGTTAGATTTGAATGCAATACTTAATTCGCATTAACTCCCGAAACTAATTTAGCAGTTATCCCATGAAAAAAATATTCCTATTTGCCTTACTCTACAGTTTTTCTTTTACCCAAGCACAACAAAATTTAGTAAAATATGTTAAGCCAATCATTGGTACCGAAAAAATGGGGCATACTTATCCTGGTGCAACAGTTCCTTTTGGAGCAGTGCAACTAAGCCCGGAAACGGATACTATTTCATACGAACTTAATGGCAAATACAACGGAGACGTTTATAAATATTGCGCCGGTTACAAATATGAAGACAAGACTATTGTAGGTTTCAGTCACACGCATTTAAGTGGAACAGGACACTCTGATCTTGGAGATTTTCTAATTATGCCAACACAAGGAAAATTGCAGTTGAATCCTGGAACTGCTGCAAACCCAAAAAGTGGATTTCGCTCCGCGTTTTCTCATGCTAACGAAAAAGCCGAAGCCGGCTATTATAAAGTTAAACTGGATGATGACGGTATTTTAGCCGAAATGACTGCTACAACTCGAGTTGGTATGCATCAATATACTTTTCCAAAATCGGACGAAAGTCATATCATTTTAGACTTAATGGCCGGAATTTATAATTACGATCAAAAAGATGTTTGGACCTATGTGAGAGTTATTAATGACACTTTGATTACCGGTTACAGACAAACGAATGGCTGGGCAAGAACCCGAACGGTTTATTTTGCCATGTCATTTTCTAAACCTTTTAAAGAATATGGTCAAAAAAATTATGATGCTAAACAGCCGTATAGAGGATTTTGGGGCAAGTTCGACCAAACCAAAAATTTCCCTGAAATAGCCGGAAAAAAAATACGAATGTATTTTGATTTCAAAACAGAAGAATCCGAAAAAATAAAAATAAAATTCGCTTTATCCTCGGTTAGCCAAGAAAACGCATTGCAAAATATGCAGGCAGAAATTAAAGATTGGGATTTTGAAAAAGTAAAAGACCAGGCACAAGCAATTTGGAACAAAGAATTGAATAAAATCAATATCACTGCATCAGAAGATACCAAAGTGAATTTTTACACCGCCATGTATCATACTTTCATAAATCCAACAACTTACACGGACGTAAACGGACAATACAAAGGACTGGATCAAGGAACTCACCAAGCAGACGGTTTTACCAATTACAGTACTTTTTCACTTTGGGATACCTATCGGGCATTGCATCCTTTTTTCAATATAATCCAACCCTCACGTAACAATGATATGGTAAAATCCATGCTGGCACATTACAATCAAAGTGCCTTGCACATGTTACCCATTTGGTCTCATTATTCCAATGATAACTGGTGTATGAGCGGCTATCATAGTGTTTCTGTAATTGCGGATGCCATTATAAAAGGAACTTACAATGGAGATGAAAACCAAGCTTTGGAAGCCTGTATCACTACAGCAAACCACCGCAATTATGAAGGCATAGGCAGCTATATTGATTTGGGTTACATTCCTGCCGAAAAAAGTGGCATATCTGTTTCAAACACATTAGAATATGCTTATGATGATTGGTGTATTGCACAAATCGCCAAGAAACTAAACCGAACTGATGTATACAATGAATTTATAAAACGCTCCGGAAATTGGAAAAACAATTTTGATAAAACAACTGGTTTTATGCGTCCAAAATTAGCTGATGGTACCTTCAAAAAAGAATTTGACGCTTTGAGCACCCACGGTCAAGGTTTTATAGAAGGCAATAGCTGGAACTACAGCTTTTTTGTACCGCAGGATCCAACTCAATTAGTCACTCAAATGGGTGGCAAAAAATCTTTTGCATCACGATTGGATACCCTGTTTTCAATGTATTTGCCAGATTCATTTTTTGCAGAAACCGAAGATATTACCCGAGAAGGAATCATAGGCGGTTACGTTCATGGCAATGAACCTGCGCATCATGTGGCTTATTTTTACAATTGGACAGACGAACCTTGGAAAACGCAATCCCAAGTGCGTAAAATTTTGAACATGCAGTACAAACCTACTCCCGATGGTTTAGGAGGAAACGATGATTGCGGACAAATGAGTGCTTGGTATATATTCTCTTCACTGGGTTTCTATCCTGTAGCGCCGGGATCTGATGAATACAGTTTAGGCTCGCCATTGGTAAATAATGCAACCCTGACTTTAGAAAATGGAAAAACATTTACTGTGGAAGCGATGAACCAAAGTGATAAAAATGTTTATGTGAAAAAAGTGCTGTTGAACGGAAAACCATTAAACAGTTTATTTATCAAACATGCTGACATTACCAACGGTTCAAAAATCACTTTTTATATGAGTCCAAAGCCAACAAAAAAATAAAGCTAATGGCACCGAATCCAAAAAAAACTATTTGTTGAAAAACCAAAACTATACGAAATGACAAAATTAGTTACCGTATTTATAATTCCATTAATTCTATTTGTAGTCACTGCAAATGCTCAGAATAAAGTTGAAAAAATAACCGCAAAAGACGGAATGCATTATATTACCACAAACATTGATTATCCCATAACGGGAACCTATCTTTTTGAAGGCCTTACAGAACCTATCGTACAATTAGACCCCGATGGAACCGGTGTTTTTCAGGTATTGGATTTATCAAAAACCACTATCCTTTGGGGAATGGAATGTTTTGAAAATGGCACTCCGAAATACCAAAAAGGATTTAACTATGCGGTATACACGCTTTGGTACAAAAACAAAGACACAAGTTCAGAAATGGAAACCTCAGAAGATTGGACAAATGCCCATTTTTCTATCCATTTTCAAAAAAAGAAAATGTTCATCTTAGGAGACAGAAGCAAAGATTATGTAGAGTAATCTATTAATCCAAAATTCATATGGTATGAACATTTTAGCTTAAAATCAGTATCTTAAACTTTATTTCAAGAAAACGTTTTCGTAAAATGGAATAATTCTGGTTTAATTTTCCATTTAATTTTTGAAAATTAATAATTATTATTAATTTTTATTTAATTTGCGAGTCAATTCAACATTCGAATAATGACTTCTATAACCAGACTTTTTGATTTTCCCTATTATCAACAAGATAAATATACTTCAATTCCAGATGCTTTAACAACTAAGCAAAATGGAGTTTGGATAAAAACTTCTACTCAAGAATACATCGCTAAAGCCAATGCTGTTTCGAGGGCGCTCTTGAAAATGAATGTTCAAAAAGACGATAAAATTGCCATTATTTCTACTAATAATAGAACCGAATGGAATATTATGGATATTGGTGTGTTACAAACCGGCGCGCAAACCGTTCCTATTTACCCAACCATTTCCGAAGATGATTATGAATATATCCTGAATCATTCCGGTGCCATATATTGTTTTGTATCGGATGCCGAAGTACTGCGCAAAGTAAATTTGATTCGAAATAAAATTCCGAATGTAAAAGAAGTCTATTCGTTCAACGAAATTGAAGGTTGCAAAAACTGGAATGAATTATTGATTCATGGTGTAGACACAGGCAATCAAAGTGAAGTTGAAGACCGTAAAAACAATGTAAAAACAGAAGATTTAGCGACTATAATTTATACTTCGGGAACCACCGGAAAACCGAAAGGAGTTATGCTTTCGCATAAAAACATTGTCTCAAATGTGCTGGACAGTGCTTCCAGAATTCCTTTTGAAGCTGGAAAAAGCCGTGCGTTGAGTTTCCTTCCTATTTGCCATATTTTCGAAAGAATGATTTTGTATTTATACCAATATTACGGAGTTTCGGTATATTTTGGGGAATCAATTGATAAAATTAGTGACAATCTAAAAGAAGTTAGACCAACAGTAATTACTGCGGTTCCAAGACTTTTGGAAAAAGTATACGATAAAATTTATGCCAAAGGAACGGAATTAACCGGTATCAAAAAGAAACTATTCTTTTGGGCAATTGATTTAGGATTAGTCTATGAGCCTTATGGCAAAAATGGATTTTGGTATGAGTTCCAACTCAAAATTGCCCGCAAACTGATTTTCAGTAAATGGAAAGAAGGTTTGGGTGGAAACCTTGATTTGATGGTTTCTGGAAGTGCCGCTTTACAACCTAGATTAGCGAGAGTTTTTGCTGCAGCAGAAATTCCGGTAATGGAAGGCTATGGTTTAACCGAAACGTCACCTGTAATCTCTGTTAATGATATGAGAAATCACGGTTTCAAAGTAGGAACTGTGGGTAAAGTAATTGATAATGTAGAAGTGTTAATTGCGGAAGACGGTGAAATCCTTTGTAAAGGACCAAACGTAATGATGGGCTATTACAAAGACGAAAAACTGACCAATGAAGTAATTACTGACGGCTATTTTCATACTGGCGATATCGGAATTTTTGACGAAGAAGGATTCTTAAAAATTACGGACCGTAAAAAAGAAATGTTCAAAACCTCTGGAGGAAAATACATTGCGCCACAATTAATTGAGAATACGATGAAACAATCTCGTTTCATTGAACAAATAATGGTAATTGGTGACGGACAAAAAATGCCGGCAGCTTTCATTCAACCAAGTTTTGATTTTATTAAAGAATGGGGTGTTATCCATGGAATTGATGTTGGAAAAAGCAATGAAGAAATCGTCTCAAACGAAAAAGTTATTGCTCGAATTCAAGAAGAAATTGACAGCTTAAATGAAAAATTTGGAAATTGGGAGAAAATAAAACGTTTTGAATTGACACCGGATATTTGGTCTATTGAAGGCGGACAGCTTACTCCTACTCTAAAACTAAAACGAAAAATAGTGATGGAGAAATACATTGATTTATTCCATAAAATCTACAACTAGCCTTTGAAAAAACCGCTCTATTATGAAACTAAAAGTCTTAATTTGCTCTGTTATAAGTGTGTTCTTTTTTTCTAATTGTAAAGAAAAACCAAAGGAAGATTCCATAAAGGCAAATTATTTAGACTTTTCCAAACGAGACGACCAGCTGACTGGCGGTATCAAAATGATTCCGATTAAAACACCAAAAGGGACCTTCAACGTTTGGACAAAAAGAGTGGGCAATAATCCGAAAATAAAAGTGTTGTTGCTTCACGGTGGACCGGGATTGACGCATGAATTATACGAATCTTTTGACGGCTATTTCCCTAACGAAAGCATTGAATACATTTATTACGACCAGTTGGGTTCGTATTACAGTGACCAACCCAATGACAATAGTTTGTGGACCAATGAACGTTTTGTGGAGGAAGTGGAGCAAGTACGTATCGCATTAGGCTTGGACAGTTCTAACTTTTACTTGATGGGACAATCTTGGGGCGGAATCCTCGCAATGGAATACGCTTTGAAATACCAAAAAAACCTGAAAGGCTTAACCCAACTTGCAGGGTTGAATGACGATAAAAGTTAATTAATTGTTAATTACATCATTTTAACAATCATTTCTGTAAGTTTTTATTTAAAAATTGGTATTTTTTGTATTCAAAACAGGTGTTTTTTAGGTAAATTCCGTTTTGTAGTCCCCAGCAAATCTTGTCTTTAATGGGGATATTTCCGATTTTTACTAAATGTATTTCAAATCTACTTTTCGTCGAAATCCTGAAACAGGCAAAATGGAATCCTACTACCGATTGGTAGAGAGTTTTCGTGATCAAAACGATATTGTTAGAAACAGAACTATTGTAACTGCTGGATTTATAGACCATTTAACGGCTGAGGAATTGAATTATATCCAGAAAAAATTGACTGAAAAACTCAATGGAAAAAACAGCTTGTTTGAAGATGATTTTCAAGAACATCTTTGGGAGTATATTGATGAATTGTATTCCAAAATACTAAAATCAAACAAAATAGATAATTCTCATTCTTCCCAAAAAGACATTCACAGTGTAGATTTGAACACACTAAAACACACTGAAGCACGTGAACTAGGAGGTGAATGGATGAGTTTGCAAACATTGAAGCAACTAAAAATAGACCAGTTTTTATTGGATAAAAATTGGCCGGAAGAACAAGTTCAATTGGCACTCACTCAAATTATAAGCAGAGCCGTTTATCCCGCGAGCGAAAACAGAACCAGTAAATGGATAAAAGAAAATTCGGCTATTTGTGAATTAACCGCTTATCCTATCAAAAAAATAACAAAGGATAAATTATATCAATCTGCCTTAAATTTGTATCAAGTTAAAGATGAGATGGAAAAATATTTGTCTCAAAAGACCAATGAATTATTTGATATTGAAGATAAATTTTATTTGTATGACCTAACCAATACCTATTTTGAAGGTCAGAAAAAGAACAGTGATTTAGCTCAGTACGGACGTAGCAAGGAAAAGCGAACCGATGCCAAACTAGTTGTTTTGGCAGCTGTTGTAAATGTAGAAGGCTTTTTGAAATATTCCAATATCTACCAAGGGAATATGGCCGATTGCAAGACCTTGTCCGATATGATTGATAGCCTTCGTGAGGCTACGAGTGAGTCCACAAAAAAGGCTTTGGTGATTATGGATGCTGGTATTGCCACTGACGAAAACTTGAAATTGGTGACAGAAAAAGGATATGATTATTTATGTGTAAGCCGTACTAAACCCAAAAAATATGCCTTAAAAAATGAAATCCCTACAATAGTTTATGACAAAAAAAATCAGAAAATAGAGCTGAATGAAATTGAAGGTGAAGAACAAAATCAGTGTGTTTTCAAGGTGAAAAGCGACATGAAAGCAATGAAAGAACGTTCAATGAATCGCAAATTTAAAACCCTTTATGAAGACACATTAACCAAACTTGCCAATGGATTAGCCAAAAAATCGGGGATAAAAAAGCAAGAAATTATAAATCAAAAAATAGGGCGATTGCAACAAAAATATCCCTCAATAGCCAAGCATTACCAAATTGATTTATTGGTTGACCAAAAAACGAGCAAGGTAACTTCTATGAAATGGGAGGTCAAAGAAAGTCAAATAAATCAGAAAAAAGAACATGGCGTTTATTTTATAAAAACGTCTCTAAAAGAAAGGGATGAGCAAACAATTTGGAGAATATACAATTGCATACGAGAAATTGAAAGTACTTTTAGAACGTTAAAAACAGACTTGGATTTACGACCTATTTATCATCAGAACGATGAGTCAACTATGGCACATTTAAACCTTGGATTGTTAGCCTATTGGATCGTAAATACGATTAGATATCAACTAAAAGTAAAAAAAATAAATCACGATTGGCAAGAAATTATGAGAATTGCAAATACTCAAAAGTTAGTTACAACAGAGATAAAAGATGTACTTGAAAACACAATCGAAATTAAGAAATGTTCAGAGCCAAGCCCTAAACTAAAGGAAATTTACTTAGCCCTAAACTATAAAAAATGTCCCTTTACCAGGAAAAAATTTGTAGTCCCCAAATCTGAAATCCTAAAACAAGATTTCCTTTTTAAACAAAGGTTTACAAGCTAAAGTCTGCAAGTTGGGTTAATTATCTCCAATATGATGGCGAGTGCAGCGGAATATAACGCTTACGCAAAAGACGTGCTGGCACCGCAAATGGATCCTAAAATCCTAAAACAATTGCAGGATATCGAGAACAATAATGATTTTGATAATCCAAAATACAGTGAATTGCTTTTCAAACATTACTATACCGAACATATTTTGAGAATGCCACTGGAGAAATGGCCAGAATCCATCAACAGATGCTTCAAACACATTAACCCAAATGTATATGTGTATATGCAAGGCCATAGTGAATTTGGTATCACTGGAAACGCTACACTTAAAAATTGGGATGTCAAAGCCAGACTAAAAACCCTGACGGTTCCTACCTTGAGTATTGGTTCTAAATACGACACGATGGATCCCGAACACATGAAATGGATTGCTAACGAAGTTCAAAACGGACGTTTCCTGTTTTGCCCTAACGGAAGTCATCTTTCGCAATACGATGACCCAAAAACCTATTTTCCGGGCGTAATCAAGTTCTTGAAAGATGTGGATAGCGGGGAGTTTAAAAAAGGATAGACTTTATTCGAAATAATACAAACTCATCAATTGCTGATGAGTTTTTTTTTAATCTAAAACAAAAACACAACCACTTATTTCATATTCAATTGTTTTTTAACACTTTATCTGTTATTTTGTTATTTTTTAATACCTTTATTGTATTAACCAATAAAACCAAACATTATGAATGTAAAAAACTTTTTAGTTTCGGGCATTGTAGGTGGTATCGTCGAATTTCTATTAGGATGGTTGTTTTACGGAATCCTATTTAAAAACTCATTCCCTACTAATGGAAATGAAAACATGCTATTCATATTTTTAGGATGCATGACTTTTGGATTTTTCGTCTCTTACATTTTTACGAAATGGGCCGGAATTTCGAATGTAGCGACAGGTTTAAAAGCCGGTGCCGTTATTGGATTATTCATGTCCCTATACAGTAATTTCTTTATGAATTCTATGACAGCTGAAATCAATTATCAAACTATGGGGTTAGATGTTGTAATCACTGTTGTTATGGCCGCATTAGTAGGAGCAGTAATTGCTCTGGTTAATGGGAAACTAAAATAAAATATAAAAACACACCAGTAAACTCCTCATTTTATGGGGAGTTTTTTAGTTTAAATAAAAAATCACAAAAAAATATTTCAATATATTATGCATGCATAGTATTTTTTTTATTATATTTGAAATCGATATAGTTACTTATGAAAGATAAAACGATAGATTATATTTTACGTGCTACCTGGCAAGCGGTAGCCAGAATGTACAATGAAGAAGCTTCAAAATACGATGCGAGCATGGCAACAGGTTTTGCTTTGTTGAGTATTGATAAAGAAGGTGGGACGCCATCCACTTCTTTGGGGCCAAAAATGGGAATGGAAGCCACCAGCTTGACCAGGACCTTAAAATCTATGGAGGAAAAAGGATTAATTATCCGAAAGAAAAATCCTGAAGATGGCCGTGGCGTATTGATTTACCTGACTGATTTTGGTAAAGAAAAAAGAGAATTATCTAAAAATACGGTGCTGAAATTCAATGAAACGGTAAAACAACACATCTCTGAGGAGAAGCTGCAACATTTTATTGAAGTGGCCGAAACCATCAACGAATTAATTCTAGACAAAAATATATTTAATCACACGAACGCCAGCGAACTGGCGGAGCAAACTGAAAAAACAAATACAAACGAAGTATGAAGCGCACAATTAAAAAAGTTGCAGTAATAGGATCCGGAATTATGGGTTCAGGAATTGCCTGCCATTTTGCCAACATTGGAGTTGAAGTGTTACTGTTGGACATTGTTCCAAGAGAACTTACTGAAGCAGAAGCTAAAAAAGGCCTCACTTTAGAAAGCAAAATTGTAAGAAACCGATTGGTGAACGAGCATTTAGCCAATTCATTAAAATCGAAACCATCCCCTATTTACAATCAGAAATTTGCCAGCAGAATCACTACGGGAAATACTACTGATGATATGGCAAAAATTGCCAATGTAGATTGGATTATTGAAGTTGTGGTAGAACGTTTGGACATCAAAAAAATGGTTTTTGAGCAAATTGAAAAATTTAGAAAACCGGGAACTTTGGTAACTTCAAACACATCAGGAATTCCGATTCACTTTATGAGTGAAGGACGAAGCGACGATTTCCAAAAGCATTTCTGTGGAACTCACTTTTTTAACCCTGCGCGTTATTTAAAATTATTCGAAATCATTCCTGGTCCACAAACAGCTACGGAAGTTTTGGATTTCCTTACTGATTATGGTTCTAAATTTTTGGGTAAAACTTCGGTCGTTGCCAAAGATACTCCGGCATTTATTGGGAACCGAATCGGGATTTACGGAATTCAGAGTTTGTTTCATTTGGTAAAAGAAATGGGATTGACAATTGAAGAAGTGGATAAATTGACCGGTCCGGTTATTGGAAGACCAAAATCGGCTACTTTCAGAACAGTTGACGTTGTTGGCTTAGATACTTTGGTACACGTTGCCAACGGAATCTATGAAAACTGCCCGAATGACGAGCAACACGAGTTATTCAAACTTCCTGATTTTGTCAACAAAATGATGGAGAACAAATGGTTGGGAAGTAAAACTGGTCAAGGATTTTATAAAAAAGTAGACAAGGATATTTTGTCTTTGGACTTAGATACTTTAGAATACCGTCCAGCTAAAAGAGCTTCTTTTACCACTTTGGAACTGACAAAAACGATTGATAAACCAATTGACCGTTTTAAAGTTTTGGTAAAAGGAAAAGACAAAGCAGGAGAATTCTACAGAAAAAGCTTTGCAGGAATGTTTGCTTACGTTTCGAACAGAATTCCTGAAATTACAGATGAATTATACAAAATTGACGATGCGATGAAAGCCGGTTTTGGATGGGAAAATGGTCCTTTCGAAATTTGGGATGCCATTGGTGTTGCAAAAGGAATTGAAATCATGAAAGCGGAAGGTCTTGAACCAGCTGCTTGGGTAACTGATATGTTGGCTTCTGGAAGTTCTAGTTTTTATTCTATTAAAGAAGGAGCAACTTTTTTCTATAATATTCCAACAAAATCACAAACTAAAGTTCCTGGTCAGGATGCGTTTATTATCCTGAACAACATTCGCGAGAGCAAAAAAGTGTGGAGCAATAGCGGAGCGATTATACAAGATTTAGGAGACGGAATTTTGAATTTAGAATTCCAATCTAAAATGAATACGATTGGTGGCGATGTTTTGGACGCTATCAATAAAGCAATTGACTTATCTGAAAAAGAATATCAAGGTCTGGTTATTGGAAATCAAGCAGCGAATTTCTCTGTTGGGGCCAATATCGGAATGATTTTCATGATGGCAGTCGAACAAGAATATGATGAGTTGAATATGGCCATCAAAATGTTCCAAGACACGATGATGCGTGTACGTTACTCTGGAATTCCAGTAGTCGTTGCGCCACACGGAATGACTTTTGGCGGTGGTTGCGAAATGAGTTTGCATGCCGACAAAGTTGTTGCTGCAGCAGAAACGTATATGGGATTAGTGGAATTTGGTGTTGGAGTAATTCCCGGCGGTGGCGGATCGAAAGAAATGGCATTGCGTGCAGCGGATTTATTCCATAAAAATGATGTGGAGCTAAATGTTTTACAAGAATATTTCTTGACTATTGCTATGGCAAAAGTGTCTACTTCTGGTTATGAAGCTTTTGATACCGGACTTTTACAACACGGAAAAGATATTATTGTGGTGAACAAAGACCGTCAAATTGCTGAAGCCAAGAAACACGCTTTACTAATGGCAGAAGCCGGTTACACACAACCGATTCGCAGAAGCGATGTGAAAGTTCTTGGAAAACAAGCTCTTGGAATGTTCTTAGTAGGAACGGACCAAATGGAAGCCGGAAAATACATCTCTGAACACGACAAGAAAATCGCTAACAAACTAGCTTATGTTATGGCTGGTGGTGATTTATCAGAACCAACTTTAGTAACCGAACAATATTTATTGGATTTAGAACGTGAAGCTTTCTTGTCATTATGTACAGAAAGAAAAACATTAGAAAGAATTCAGTTTATGTTGACCAAAGGAAAACCGCTAAGAAATTAATTTTTAATTATAAATTATGAATTATAAATTATGAATGAGCTTCATTTAAAATTTACAATTCAAAATTCAAAATAATAGTCATGAAAACAGCCTATATAGTTAAAGCATACAGAACCGCCGTGGGGAAAGCCCCAAAAGGTGTGTTCAGATTTAAACGTCCTGATGAATTGGCGGCAGAAACGATTCAGTTTATGATGAATGAGCTGCCTGATTTCGACAAAAAACGTATTGATGACGTGATGGTAGGAAATGCAATGCCGGAAGCGGAACAAGGGTTAAACGTGGGACGATTAATCTCTTTGATGGGATTGAAAATCGAAGATGTTCCGGGTGTAACCGTAAACCGTTATTGCGCGTCAGGATTAGAAACAATTGGTATGGCAACAGCCAAAATCCAATCTGGAATGGCGGATTGTATCATCGCTGGTGGTGCAGAAAGCATGAGTTTTATTCCAATGGGAGGTTACAAACCAACACCGGATTATGCTGTTGCAAAAGCGGGTAACGAAGATTATTATTGGGGAATGGGACTAACTGCGGAAGCGGTAGCCAAACAATTCAATGTATCTCGTGCCGACCAAGATGAGTTTGCTTATAACTCACACATGAAAGCCCTTAAAGCGCAAGCCGAAGGTAAGTTTGACAAACAAATTGTTCCTATTACCGTAGAACAAACATTTATCAATGAAAATGGTAAAAAAGAAACAAAATCATACGTAGTTAATAAAGATGAAGGTCCTAGAGCAGGAACTTCTGTAGAAGCTTTAGCAGGTTTAAGACCGGTTTTTGAAGCGAACGGAAGCGTGACTGCAGGAAACTCTTCTCAAATGAGTGATGGAGCAGCTTTTGTTCTAATCATGAGTGAAGAAATGGTAAAAGAATTGAACCTTACTCCTATCGCCCGTTTGGTAAACTTTGCTTCGGCAGGAGTTGAACCAAGAATCATGGGAATTGGACCTGTAAAAGCAATTCCAAAAGCTTTGAAACAAGCTGGTTTAACATTGAATGATATTGATTTAATAGAACTTAACGAAGCTTTTGCATCACAAGCATTGGCTGTTACGCGCGAATTAAACCTAAATCCGGATATCATCAATGTCAATGGTGGAGCGATTGCATTAGGTCACCCACTGGGTTGTACCGGAGCAAAATTGTCTGTTCAACTATTTGACGAAATGGAACGCAGAGGAAGCAAATACGGAATTGTAAGCATGTGTGTGGGAACTGGACAAGGAAGTGCAGGGATTTATGAACTTTTGTAGTCATAGATTTCTATCCGTTTATTGAGGATTTAGATTATAAGTAAAAAACATTAAAAAAATAAAAAAATGGCAGATATAATTGAAAAAAACGTAACCCGTGGCGGTCAGTTTTTGGTAAAAGAAACAAAATGCGAAGATATCTTCACTCCAGAAGATTTTTCGGAAGAGCAATTAATGATGCGTGACTCTGTAAAAGAGTTTGTGGACAAAGAAATTTGGCCAAATAAAAATCGTTTTGAAAGTAAAGATTACGCATTTACAGAAGAAAGTATGCGTAAAGCTGGTGAACTTGGACTTCTTGGAGTTGCAGTTCCTGAAGCTTACGGTGGATTAGGAATGGGATTTGTTTCCACAATGCTTGTGTGTGATTATATTTCGGGAGCAACGGGATCCTTCTCAACTGCTTTTGGAGCACATACCGGAATTGGAACAATGCCAATCACTTTGTACGGAACAGAAGAACAAAAACAAAAATACGTTCCTAAATTAGCTTCTGGCGAATGGTTTGGTGCCTATTGTTTGACAGAACCAGGCGCAGGATCTGATGCTAATTCGGGGAAAACAAAAGCAGTTTTATCTGAAGATGGAACGCATTATAAAATCACAGGACAAAAAATGTGGATTTCGAATGCTGGATTTTGTTCTGTATTTATCGTTTTTGCACGTATTGGTGATGATAAAAATATTACTGGTTTCATCTTAGAAAATACCGCTGATAACGGAATTTCTATGGGTGAAGAAGAGCATAAATTAGGGATTCGCGCATCTTCTACGCGTCAGGTTTTCTTCAGTGAAACGAAAGTTCCTGTTAAAAACATGTTGTCAGAAAGAGGAAACGGTTTCAAAATAGCAATGAATGCTTTGAATGTAGGTCGTATCAAATTGGCAGCAGCTTGCTTAGACGCTCAAAGAAGAGTGATTGCAAGTTCTGTACAATATGCTAATGAAAGAATCCAATTCAACACTCCAATTGCTCAGTTTGGTGCTATTCGTGCAAAATTAGCAGAAATGGCAACGAGCTGTTATGCAGGAGAAAGTGCTTCATACAGAGCTGCAAAAGATATTGAAGATAGAATCATTGCTCGCGAAGGCGAAGGATCTTCTCATCAAGAAGCGGAACTAAAAGGAGTTGAAGAATATGCTATTGAATGTTCTATCCTTAAAGTGGCAGTTTCTGAAGACATTCAAAACTGTGCCGATGAAGGAATTCAAATCTTTGGTGGAATGGGATTCTCTGAAGACACTCCGATGGAAAGTGCTTGGAGAGATGCCAGAATTGCTCGTATTTACGAAGGAACAAATGAAATCAACAGAATGCTTTCTGTAGGAATGTTGATTAAAAAAGCAATGAAAGGACATGTTGATTTACTTGGACCTGCATCAAAAGTACAAGAAGAATTAATGGGAATTCCATCATTTGAAACTCCTGATTATTCTGAGTTATTTGCAGAAGAAAAAGAAATGATTGGCAAATTGAAAAAAGCATTCTTAATGGTTGCTGGTGGTGCTGTTCAAAAATACGGTCCAGATTTAGATTCACACCAACAATTATTGATGGCAGCTTCTGATATTTTAATTGAAATCTATATGGCTGAAAGTACTATTCTTAGAACCGAAAAATTAGCCAAAAAAGAAGGCGAAGCCAAAGTGCAAGAGCAAATTGCAATGGCAAAATTATACTTATACAAAGCGGTAGATATCGTTACTCAAAAAGGAAAAGAAAGTGTTATCTCTTTTGCTGAAGGCGATGAACAACGTATGATGTTAATGGGATTACGTCGTTTTACAAAATACACGAACATGCCAAATATTGTAGGATTAAGAGAAATAATCACTTCAAAATTAGTGGCTGAAAATGAATATTGTTTTTAATTAGAAGATAGTTTTTAGTAATTTTATTTGTTAAAAAACCGCCTTGTTCCTGAAAGCAAGACGGTTTTTTTTATTTCTTCCGTAGGTAAACTACTTCGCTTCTATTTTCTCAATTGCTGTAATATCACCATTATATGAAATCGTACTTCGGTTATTGGAACTAATGGAAAGTGTTGCACTGCCCTCAAAGAAAACAGAAAGCAACAACGTATAAGTATCCTTCTCTCCTCTGACAACTACTTTTATCTGATAGGATTTTTTACCTTTCTCGACGCTAAACTCTTTAGGCGTTCCTTCAAAGTGTAATCCTACATCACTTCCATAACCAACTCCACTAAATGCTCTGCCAAAAAAAGGCATTTCGCTCTTAATATTATCAGGACGAAATTGTACATAATTAGGATTCGTAGTCAAATCCATTGTTCTAAACCCCTGAGGCAAAGCTGTTCTGCCAACAAAAACAAACTCTTTAGAATCAACCAAAGCCGCTGTTTGTTTTTGCTTCTCTATTTTGCGCTCTTCTCTTAATTGTTTCTTACTTTTTTCCTGGCTGTAACCAACAGTCATTATAAGTGACAAAAAAATTACTGAAATAGTTCGTTTTATTTTCATGACATTCATTTTTAATGTTTTGACAGTAATGTTTCAAAAACCAATATTAAATATATGCTAATAGGTTCTGAAAAGCAGGTTAAACTAAAACTCTAAATTTATTTTTTCTCAAAACGCATCATAGCGATATCGCCCATGATAAAATTTAAAGTTTTTCCATCTTCTGAAATGGAGTAAGAATCAATTTTCTCTAAAGTTGATAAGTACACACTTTCACCTTGACCATCAAGACACATCATTCTGGTTACCGCCATTGGCTCTTTGAAACTGATTGTATTTCCATTAACACTTAATTTTCCCGTGTAATTGTTACAACTGGTATTTCCTGAAAAACGATTTTCTTTCAAGTCAAAGATAATAGTTGGTTTTTTATTTGGATACAATCCATTAAAAGCTATTCTTGGTCCTGTAACATAATTCAACTCCCAAGTTCCTTCAAGTGAAGCTGTTTTACCTGTGATTGTTTTAACCGAATTGCAAGAAATAAATGCTAAACATATAACCGTAAGCGACAGAATTATTTTTCTCATGTGATCCATTTTTGATTTTTATATTTTTTCTATAGTTCAAAAACATTGCCAATGTGTCGTTTTTTTATAAAAAATTACAAAAAAAGAGTCTTACAAAACTATCTTTTAAATCCTTCAAACCTTAAAATCAGAAATCAACATTTAACTCTTTTTAACCTCTACAACTTCTACCTTAATTGCGACAGCATACCCATTTGGAATAATTTTATTTCCATGCGCATTAGCATATACTTTAGTGAATTCAGCACCAAAATAAAGGATTATTGCCGAATAATACACCCAAATTAAAATGATGATAATCGAACCCGCTGCTCCGTAAACAGTTGCAACAGTTGAACTTCCTAAATAAAACCCAATGGCAAACTTACCAAACATAAAGAAAAACGAAGTGAAACTGGAACCTATCAAAGCATCTTTCCAGTCTATATTTCCATCAGGCAGCGTTTTGAAAATAATTGAAAAAAGAATTGTAGTCGTTGCAAATAAAATTAATACATTGAAAATATAAAATATATAAACCGTAGTATCAGGAAAGTAAACAAGCAATCGCGTGTTTATAACATCCATCACGGTATTAACCATCAAACTCACCATCAGTAAAAAACCAACAGAAGCAATCATCGAAAATGACATTAGTCTATTTTTAATAAATTTCATGACTCCTTTATTGGGTTTTGCTTTTAAACCCCAGATAAAGTTGATGGAACTTTGTATTTCGGCAAACACACCTGATGCGCCTATAAGTAACATAATCCCTCCAAAAATAGCTGCAAATGTATTGCTATCCGACAATTCAATATTCTTAATTGTTTCTTGAATTTGGATTGCAGCTTCATTCCCAACCATCCCATTAATTTGCCCAAAGAATCTTCCTGTGACCGCTTCTCTTCCAAAGAAAAAGCTGAAAATTGACAAAATAATAATTAACAATGGAGGCAACGAAAAAATCGTATAATAGGACAATGAGGCACTTAATTTTATGGCATTGTCATCATCAAATTCCTGATAGGTACGCTTCAGTAAACTCCAACTTGTCAAGGCTATTTCTTTATGTTTCATTTTTATATTTTTATATTCTTTCAAACGAAAAAATCAAGACATTCTGATTTTCATTTATTTACAAAAAACAGAATCCCTTTTTAAGGCTATTCGATTTGAGTGTGTTCCCAAAATTACAAAGATATTTTATATAAATCTGAAATGAAATTTACATAATTCCTATACATTTAAGGTGTTTCAAATATGTTGTAAACAAAAAACTAACCAAATTTTAAGTCTTTATTAACCCATCCCTATGTTTTAATGTTTAAATTTATGTCCTACTTTAATAACCTTTTTAGGATAAATTTTCAACCTATGGAAAATAATAATACACGAAGAAATTTTTTAAAACAAACAGCAATACTTTCGACAGGAACAATCATTGGTTCTAGCTTATTTAATACTGCTTTTGCATCTGAAAACCCTTTAAAATTAGAAAATCAAATATCGGAATTAGACACTCTCGATTTTCAAGGAAACTATAGCCTTCCAAAATTACCTTACGCTTACGATGCTTTAGAGCCTCATATTGATAAAATGACAATGGAAATTCACTATAGCAAACACCATCAAGCTTATGTGACAAACTTGAATAAGGCAATTGAAACTTTGGATAAAAACTTAGTTGAACATTCTAAATCACTGGAAAACATATTCGGAAAAATGTCGAAATTTCCAGAAGCGATTCGCAATAATGGTGGCGGACATTACAATCACAGTTTGTTCTGGAGTTTAATGAAACCAAATGGCGGTGGTACTCCAAAAGGGAAATTAGGCGACGCAATAACTGCTACTTTTGGTTCTTTTGATGAATTTAAAAAACAATTCAGTGATGCTTCTATGAAACGATTTGGTTCCGGTTGGGCTTGGCTAGTAGTTCAAGATGGCAAATTAGTTATCGGTTCAACGCCAAATCAAGACAATCCATTGATGAGTTTGCGTGGTAAAGGATTAAAAGGGAAACCCGTTTTAGCTTTAGACGTTTGGGAACATGCTTATTATCTAAAAAATCAAAACCGCAGAGCTGATTATATTGCTTCTTTTTGGAATGTAGTCAATTGGGATGCTGCTGAAGCTTTATTCAATTCTTAAATACCAATAGAAGCCCTGTTTTAATAGTAATTCAGGGCTTCTTATTAATAAACGCCTCTTGTATCAAAATCCTATTTTTATTAATATCTATTGTCAATCATTGCAATGTAAATACGGCTTGATTCTGAGTGTTTTTCATCAAAAATTATAACAATTAAATTTATCTTGTTTAAAACTAAAAAAACAATACTAATTAATTGTAGTATCTGTGTTAAACTAAAAAGCACCGTTAAAACTACCGCAAAAAAGTATAGCTTTGTACCTTCAAATTAAAGCAATGATTAACCCTTCGGCATCAGGTTGGATAGATAAATTTTTTATTGAACAAAAAATTTCAGAGAAAACGGTTTCTAAAACTACGGATACATTTTATCAAAAAGTTAGAGAAACAGGATTTATTTATGGCCATATAATCACATTTGATACCGTAAATACAATTGAAACCAAAGGTTGGTTTAAAGAAGAGATTTCTAAAGTTGCACTATTAAATACTTTATACGGTGTTTTTTGCTTGACCAATGACGAAATCAGTTCCGAGAATTTCATTAAACAAACAGTTACGTTTTACAATCAAATGAATCCACAAGGTTTCAATTTGTTTAAAAAAATACTACCAAAAAATTCCCTTTCCTTAACGCTAGAAAAAATAATTGATGAACGTGTCCAAACGAACGATAGTATCATCAGTAAAAACTTCTCCCATCTGGTAACCAATGCGTTGCTTTTTATAGATGTTTTGGCTTTTCGCCAATACTTAATACATGGCGAAATTCCGGAAAAATACCTAAAGAAAATTGAAGAGACAATTGTAAATATTGTGACACTCGCTTTAAAAATTAAATCTAAAAAATCACAATACGATGATTTATTGATAAAACTTTTTGAAGCTTCAATACGCTACAGTAAATTTTCCCGAATCTCTGTACAAAGTCTGGAAACGCTGCAATTGGATTATTTTACGAATGAATTAGAACAATATTATTTGATAGATATTGCCGGAATGGCTTTATGGAGTGATGGCAAAATAGAGAATAATGAGGCTTACTTTTTGCATTCATTGGCTGAAACAGTATCGGTTTCAGATGATTTTGTAAAGCAAAGCATAGAGAGCACCGATGCATTTATAACGAAACATAAAAAAGAAATACCGTATTTCAACTATTCAAATCCTGTCAAGCATTTTTACGATCAAACGACTCAAAGTGTTGTTACGCTCATAAGCCGTAATAAAAATAGATTGATAAAGGAAATTGTGCAAAGCAAAGAGTTAATGGTATTATTAGCCTATTCTACTCGAAGAGATTTGGACAAAAAGAAAAGAAAAAAGTCAAAAAACAACTGTTGGAAATTTGTAAAACCGTTCCTTCGTTGACCATATTTTTACTTCCCGGAGGTAGTTTATTGTTGCCTATTCTAATCAAATTCATACCTACTCTATTGCCATCTGCTTTTAATGAAAATCTGGATTTGGATAACGAATAAAAAAAGCCGCTAAACGCGGCTTTTTTTATTAGAATTTCAGTTGGTATACTTCGTCCAAATCTTTATCGGAACTGATGTTAACATCTAAATCCGTTACAAAACCGGAATTAAGTCCGTAAGCCCATCCGTGTAAGGTTAAATCCTGACCGTTCTTCCATGCGGACTGTACAATTGATGTTTTGGCTAAGTCAAAAACCTGCTCTTTTACATTTAATTCTACAAAAGTATTAAAACGCTCCGTTTCATCTTCGATAGAATTTAAATAGGTGCTGTGCAAACGATATACGTCTTTTATATGGCGAATCCAGTTATCAATAATTCCAATAGAATCATTCCCCATTGCTGCCTTGACACCTCCACAACCATAGTGGCCACATACCAGCACATGTTTTACTTTCAAGACATTCACGGCGTAATCCAATACGCTCAACATATTCATATCACTATGCACCACCATATTGGCAATGTTTCTATGTACAAAAACTTCTCCTGGTTTTGCTCCTACAATTTCATTGGCAGGAACCCTGCTATCTGAACAACCTATCCATAATAATGGCGGAGTTTGACCTTTGGCAAGATCTTCAAAATAATTTGGGTCGCTCGCTAAAGAAGTTTCGACCCATTTTTTATTATTCTCTAATATTTTTTTATAAAAATCGCTCATAATTATTTTGATTGTTAATCTGATTAATTTTGAATTGTTTAGAATATACAATCAAATTCAAATATATGAAATTTTAAAATATTAATGTCTCAATTCCGCTATTGTGAAACCTAGATTTTCATCATCTTTAATGTATTGAACATCATCATAGAAAACAACTTCACCTGTTTCTATATTATGCATAGCTCCAATTATTCCTATCTCACCATTTTCAACCATTTGCTCCAAAATAAAACTTCTTTCAATAATGTTTTTCACACTACGCTTTACGTTAATTTGAGCAACATTCTCTACAAATGAAGGGTTTTTAGCATTTCTTTCAGTTAAAGTTTCCTTTTCTTGATAAACTGCTGGTTGAATTTTTGATAACAATTCAGTAAGATTTCCCATTTCTACATGGTCACAAGCACCTTTTACAGCACCACATTTGCTATGTCCAAGAACAACAATTAGCTTAGAACCTGCTACTTTACAGGCAAACTCCATACTTCCCAGAATATCTGTATTTACAATATTACCAGCAATTCTTACCGAAAAAACATCACCTAAACCTTGATCAAAAATGAGTTCTGCAGAAGTTCTACTATCAATGCAACTTAAAATTGTTGCAAAAGGCCATTGACCATCACGAGTATCATTAACTTGTTCGAGTAAATCTCTATGCGCTTTTAGATTATTTACAAATCTGTTATTTCCTTCTTTTAATATTTCTAAAGCCTTTCTTGGTGTAATTGCAGATTGCAATTCTTTATTTAATGTCTTCATTTTTTAAAACTTTTATTTATTATTTATGCTCAACAAAAACGTGTTTTCCTTCCTCTCCAGTATTCTCTAACTGGTAGGCTTTTTTAAATCCTTTGAGCTTCACTTTTATATTATTATCTACTGCTCTGGTCGTTTTAAATTCATGGATTAAATCCAAAATATCATGCGCAATATAAACCGTATCTTTTGCATCAATTATTACCTTAGAATTTTCCGGAATATTATTTAATGTCTGTTTGATTGCAGCTTTATTCAAGAAAGAAACTTCCTGAGCCAAATCAATATGAATCACATCGCCATCTGCATATTCTTCTTTTCTAAAATAGTAGGCTCTCTTCAGATTTCCTTTTAAAACAAAAATAATACTGATGAAAATTCCAAGAGCAACACCTTTCAATAAATCCAAAAATACAACCGCTAATAATGTGGCAATAAAAGGTACAAATTGATACTTTCCTTTTTCCCAAAAATGCTTGAATGTTGCTGGTTTAGCCAGTTTATAACCAACTAAGATTAAGATTGCTGCTAACGTAGCCAACGGGATTTTATTCAAAATTACTGGAACGGCAAGTACACTCACTAATAGTAATGATCCATGGATAATAGTCGACATTTTAGATTTGGCTCCTGAATTACTGTTTGCTGAGGAACGCACAATTACAGATGTCAATGGTAAGCCTCCTAAAAGTGAACTCGCCATATTACCAATTCCTTGCGCTTTCAATTCCATATTAGTATCTGTATAGCGTTTTTGAACGTCCATTCTATCAGCCGCTTCAATACTTAAAAGCGTCTCAATCGAAGCTACAATAGCAATTGTAAATGCTATAACCCAAACCTTTGGATTCGTTACTCCAGATAAATTAGGCGTTACAATAATCGATTTAAATTCTTCAAAAGATGATGGAACCGGTAAAGAAACCAAATGCTCTTTTCCAATAGCCAAAGCACTTCCGGTACCAATGAAAATCTCATTCAAAATAACACCAAGAGCAACAGCAATTAGGGCTCCGGGAACTAATTTTAATTTTTTCAAAAATGGAACTTTATCCCAAGAAATCAAAATCGCCATAGATACCAATGTAATAACAATTGAGCCTATTTGGATGTAATCAAAAATACTAAACAGCGCAGAAAAGGTATTACTACCATCTGATTGTGAAAATGCTTGATCGCCTTCAAAATCGTTATCGTAGCCAAATGCGTGCGGCAATTGTTTCAGAATAATAATAATTCCAATACCCGCTAACATTCCTTCAATAACATTCGTTGGAAAATAATTAGAAATACTTCCTGCTTTGGCAAATCCTAAAATTAATTGTAACAGACCTGCAATAAAAACGGCAGTTAAAAAAATATCAAAAGCACCTAAATCTGTTATTGCAGTAAGGACAATTGCAGTCAGACCGGCGGCAGGTCCAGAGACACTTATGTTAGACGTACTTAAATAGCCTACTACTATTCCTCCGATAACTCCTGAAATAATTCCTGAAAATAAAGGAGCACCTGAAGCCATTGCAATACCTAAACACAATGGTAGCGCCACCAAGAAAACCACTAAACCAGATGCAAAATCAGATTTAAGGTTAGCAAAAAGATTGATTTTTTTTGTCATAATACCGAACTAAAAATTGAATACAAAGAACTTCTCCACATGCTGTATGTGAAAATTGATTTTAAAAATTAAAATCGAAAACTGTATTAAACTTCGTTGGGCGGGGGAATGAATATCGAGGAAGTGATATTATCGTGTTTCGATAAATTCTCAGATAAAATAGCGCTAGATGATAATCTCGATGAAACAACAACTTCAGCAGGAGATTCTAAATAAAAAAAGGTCTTGATTTCTTTGTGCGCATGCTCTTCTTCGGAAACACTATAGAAAATAGAAATATCTGCACTTTTCTCAATCACAGTAACTATTGTTGGAGTGATGAGAAAAGTGATAAATAGAATTAAAAATATTTTAGATATCATTTTCATTTGCGCAAAAATAGAATTAAGTTTATTAAATAAGCAATCGTTTTTCTAAATTTAAAAAAAAATTAACATTAAATAAAAGTGAAAAACACTAAATCCATTCCATTTTTTTTAAATTCTTATAAAACTACAAACTTTCTTCTAACCAAGCTTGCATCATCCAGATGGTCTTCTCTTGTTCTGATATAAAATCGCTCATCATGGAATTTGTTCCTTCATCATTTATTTCTCCTGTTTTGTTAAGAATCTCTCTTTCTATTTTTAACAAATGGGACAATGAAGTAACAATTAAATGCACTGCTTTTTCATCATTTGAAATATTTTTACCTACAACTAGCTGATTATTATTTATGTAATCCTCAAAAGTATGCAGTGGTGTTCCGCCAACAGTAAGAACTCTTTCGGCAATTAAATCAATTTTTATTTGGGCATCCGTATATAACTCTTCAAATTTTACATGTAAATCAAAAAAGCGTTTCCCTCTAATATTCCAATGAATTCCTCTTAGATTTTGATAATAAACCTGAAAATTAGACAACAAAACATTCAATTGACCAACTATCAGTTCTGATTCTTTTACCGGCAATCCTAAAATATTTGTTTTCATGATTTTTATTTTCAGTAAATTTAGATAAGAAAACATCTCTTTACACTATAAGTTAAATTGATTGTTTTTATATTTGCATCAGATATTACTATAAAAGATGACAATCACTCAATTAAAATATGTTCTTGCAGTAGCAGAACATAAAAATTTCACTCTAGCTGCCGAAAAATGTTTTGTAACTCAACCTACATTGAGCATGCAAATTCAAAAAATAGAAGAAGAATTAAGTATTCAGATATTCGACAGAACCAAAAAACCGATTCAACTTACTGATATTGGTCAAAAAATTGTAAATCAAGCAAAAAACATCGTCAATGAAGCCGATAGGATTCAGGACATCGTAGAACAACAAAAAGGATTTATCGGTGGCGAATTCAGATTAGGAATAATCCCAACCATTATGCCTACGCTATTGCCAATGTTCTTGAATAATTTTATAAAAAAATATCCTAAAGTAAAACTCATAATCGAAGAGTTGAATACGGAAGAAATTATAACAAAACTAAACAACGGTCATCTCGATGCCGCCATTGCCGCCACTCCTTTGATGGAGGAAAAAATAAAAGAAATTGTATTGTATTACGAACCTTTTGTAGCGTACATACCGGAAAGCCACCATCATTTTCAAAAGGAAGAAATAGAAGTTTCAGACTTAAATTTAGATGAAATCTTGCTATTACAAGACGGGCACTGTTTTCGAGACGGAATTTTAAATTTATGTAAGAATGTAAGTAAAAATGAAACGAGTCGTTTTCAAATTGAAAGCGGAAGTTTTGAAACCCTTATAAAATTAGCCGACGAAGGTTTAGGGACAACGTTACTTCCCTATTTACATACCTTAGATTTGAAAGAAACCGACAAATTAAAACTACGCCATTTTAAGGAACCTAAACCTGCCAGAGAGGTCAGCCTCATCTTCCCTAAGAGCGAATTAAAAATACAGATAATTGATGCGCTTCGAAATACAATTGCAGGAGTTGTAAAAGGTGCTATCGTATTTCAAAATGTTCAAATTATAAGTTCACTACCTAAAAAATAAAAAAAGGAACCGTTTTGCGGTTCCTTTTTTTTATGAATTTACGATTAGTAAACATTGTTTTAATTCTGGTTTTCCAATTGTGAAATTTAATAACCATTCTCGCAATTGCTCCATTTCGTATGGTAATAATGTTTTGATGGCTTTTTCTAATTCCTTGCAAAAAAGCAATGGATCAAAACTCACTCTTTCCAAAATTGATTTTGTATAATCATACATGATTTTTGACATAGTAAACGTTGATTTTAGTTAGATTTGGATTCTAAAGTGTTGTAAAAATACATTATTTTTTATTACAACATAACTATTTAACGTAGTTTTAATTTTTTTATTTTTAATTCATGGATTTTGATTCAAAAAAAATAAATCACTGAAAACAAACCACTTAAACAATAAGTCTTAGCTTTTTCTAGCACGAAACATTTCTCTTTTCCCAGGCGGTCCGGCAAGTTTTTCAACGGTAAAGCCTACTTCAATCATACTCCTTTTTACAACACCTCTAGCGGCATACGTAACCAGCACACCATTCGCTTTAAGCGCCTTAAACATCTTCTCAAAAATAGCGGTACTCCACAATTCAGGTTGCACTCTGTATCCAAAAGCATCAAAATAAATTAAATCAAATTGATCAATATCATCAATTTCTTCAAAAAGTTGTTTTCTTTTAGTCAGTGAAAAATCCTCTCTCAAATCAACTTTTTCGCCCCAATTGCTTTCGTGCATTTTATCGAAAATTGCACTTTCTTGACTTGCATTTAATTCTGAAACATAATTCATCAGTAAAACTTCATCTACAGAAATTGGATACGCTTCTACTCCAACATAATCAATCGATTGCTGCATTTTTTTGGCCTCCAGCAAAGTGATAAAGGCATTTAAACCTGTGCCAAATCCTATTTCCAAAATAGAGACATTCCTGTTTGGAAATAATGAAAGACCGTTTTTAATAAATACATGCTGTGCTTCCTGTATGGCACCATGTTTAGAATGATAACATTCGTCCCATTCTGCTATATGAATGGTAGTTGAACCATCAAGTGTTTGGATTATTTCTCTTTTCAAAATCGGATTTTGAGGTTATAATGGATTAAAAGCTATAATGTTTGTCCAAAATTAATCAAAATCTAATACGTTTGCCTCTGAAAAATCTATATTTATTGTATAATCAATAGAAATGGGCATGATTTTTTTGGTTTTTTTAAAATGTAAACAAATCTTAGTTAAGTGCTATAATTAATAGTTTTTTGACAAGTCTTTTGTTGATTTTTATTTAATTTTGCAAAGATTAAACTTCAACTTATAGAAATCCAGTTTTTTAAGCTCCAGTTTGTCATTTAAAAAAAAAATCAAAAAACAATACATTACTATGAGTACTACTCAAACTAACAAAATTGAAACAATAAAAGCGACCTCTTCAAAAATAAATGAAGTTGATTTTTCAAACTTAAGCTTTGGTTCTGTTTTTACAGATCATTTATTTGAATGTGATTATAAAAATGGGGAATGGCAGAAACCAGTCATTAAACCCTACGCACCATTTTTGTTAGACCCGTCTACAAGAGTTTTTCATTATGGTCAAGCGATTTTTGAAGGCATGAAAGCTTATAAAGATGATAATAATGACGTTTGGCTTTTTAGACCTGATGAAAACTATAAGCGTTTTAATACCTCTGCAGTGAGAATGGCTATGCCGGAAGTTCCTGAAGAGATATTCATGAGCGGTCTGAATCAATTATTACAATTAGACGAAGCATGGATTAAAAAAGGAAAAGGAAATTCTATGTACATCAGACCATTTATGATTGCAACTGGTACTGGAGTTATTGCTAATCCTTCGGATGACTATAAATTCATGATTATATTATCGCCAGTGAGTTCTTATTATTCTGGTGATGTAAAAGTACTTATTGCAGAACATTTCAGTAGAGCTGCAAATGGAGGAATAGGAGCTGCAAAAGCTGCCGGGAATTATGCTGCTCAATTTTACCCAACTAATTTAGCAAATAAAGAAGGTTTCCAACAGGTAATTTGGACTGATGATGCTACGCATACCAAACTGGAAGAAGCAGGTACTATGAATGTATTTTTTAGAATAAATGATACATTACTAACTGCTCCTACAAGCGAAAGAATTCTTGATGGTGTGACTAGAAAAACACTTATTGATTTAGCAAAAAGTATAGGTATAAATGTAGAAATTCGTTCTGTTTTAGTTTCTGAGCTTGTTGAAGCTGCTAAAAACGGAAGTTTAAAAGAAATTTTTGGTGCTGGAACCGCTGCAGTTGTAAGTCCAATTTCTGGATTCTCTTATCAGGATGTTTATTATGAATTGCCAAAAATTGAATTCACAATGGCTTTACAACTAAAAACTAAATTGGAAAACATTCAAAATAAACTAGAAGAAGATACTTTTGGATGGACTGTTAAAGTATAATTCTAAGGTTTTATAATATTAAAAAAAGCGATTCTCATATTGAAAATCGCTTTTTTTTATGTCTTGTAAGTAAATAAATCTTGAAACACTATTCTCCGTTCTCCAATATTTTAGAGAAATCTGGTTTAAAATAATTAGGCCCTTTCATGACTTTCCCATCTTCACGATAAATGGGTTTGCCATCTTGCCCTAACTTACTCATATTACTACGTTGAATTTCGTCAAAGACTTCTTCAATTTTATGCTGCAAACCATGTTCAATAATGGTTCCGCAAAGGATGTACATCATATCACCCAATGCATCCGCAATTTCTATCAAATCATTGTTTTGAACTGCTTCAAGATATTCTTCGTTTTCCTCTTTCATTAAGTTGTAACGAAGTGTGTGTTTACTTTCCCCTAAATTAGCTGTAGGAATTTCACTGTGCCCAATTTTAAAAGCCGTATGAAATTCTTTAACTGAGTTTATCTGTTTTTGCATCTTTTTATTTTGTTAAATGAAAAGGCAAATTAGCAACTATTTCTAAACTATTACCTAAATTTGCCGGAAATAATTTAAACTATGTTTAGTCAAGGTCAATTAGTGTTTGCAGGCTTATTTTTTGTTGCATTTGTTATTGCTGCAATTTATGCCTATCGAAAAGATTTAAAAATCCATAAAGAGTTTTATAAGGGGAATTACAAGATTCTAATAGGATTTGTAATTTTTATTGGAATTTTATTTTTAATAAAAGTATTTTTCAAACGTTAGTTTTTTTAAACCAAACAAATGATGTCCACTATTTAGTGGACTTTTTTATTTAATTTAAAACACTAAACAACAAATACTTAATAAATAAAACCACTATCCTTATTTAGTTTTTTATTCGAAAAAGAATCCGTTGAAAAGAATCGAAAATTGTAAATCCTGCTTTAAATTCAAACCAAAAACAAACAGACAAACATCCCTTGTTTAGAAAATAATCCATATTTATTTAACACTTTAGATGACTTGTAAATAAAATCTTTAACTTTACAAAAATTAACAAACCTGTATATTATGAGGATTTTAAAATACTTATTTCTTTTACTATTGCTAAGTTTTGTGGCGCTATCCATTTTTGTGGCAACTCAAAAAGGAGATTTTACCGTAGAAAGAAGTCAAATCATAAATTCTCCAAAATCAACCGTATTTAATTTTGTTAATGATTATAGAAACTGGGAAGATTTTAGTTCCTGGATTGTTGAAGATCCTGAAATGCAAATTACCTATCCTAAAAAAACAATTGGTCCCGGAGCTTCCTTTTCATGGGAAGGAAAAGAAGGCACAGGTGATATGTTGACCCTTTTTGTAAAAGAAAATGACAGTATTTCTCAAAAAATGAATTATGATGGAACTTCATCATCTGTTTTTTGGAGTTTTAAAGATACTATCGGCGGAACAAAAGTAACATGGAAAACTACCGGAAAAATGAGTTTTACCATGAAAGTTTATACGGCTTTTAATGGAGGTATAAATAAAATTATAGGGAAAACATATGAAAAGAGTTTAGCTAACTTAGACAAAACTCTTGATTTTGAAATTAATACGTATGCCGTAAAAGTAAACGGATTAGTAAAAAAACTTGGAACGTTTTATCTGAGACAAACCTTTACCAGTGAAATTTCAAAAGTCATTAAAAATGCTCAAATTGTATTCCCTAAAATGATTACTTTTTGCGAACAAAATAATATCGAATTAAACGGAAAACCATTTATAATTTATCACACTTATGATCCCGTAAAAGGATTGACTAAATTATCGTTTTGTGTACCTATAAAAAACCAAATCTTAACAAGTTCAGGAAGTGATATTTTAACTGGAAAACTGGAACCATTCGAAGCCATTAAAACTACTTTAACCGGAGATTATTCGCATTCGAAAAAAGCTTTGGATAAAGCAAAAACACACATTAACACCAATCGAATTGTTCTTGACCCTACATTTTCTCATTTAGAGAATTTCACCATCAGCAAAACAGAAATTAAAAACCCTTCAAAATGGGTTACAGAAATTTACTATCCAATAAAACCCAAAGTAATTCCTGTAACAACTTTTACTCCTGCTGCTGTCAAGAAAGAAGAGGCCGTAAAAACGCCTGCACCAGTAATAAATAAAGAAGAAGAACAATCTGAATTTTAATCTTTTATAAATAGATTAAACCTTTTTGATAAATTCTATTCTAACTCTTAAATAATCGCTTTGCAAGAAGAACAGGAATTTATAAATCAATTGTTAAACTCTAAAACGCAAAATCAAGCGTTTCAGCAGTTATTACAGGATTATCAAAGACCGTTATACAATCATATTCGTAACATCGTTTTGAATCACGATGATGCTGATGATGTATTGCAAAATACTTTTATAAAAATATTTCAAAATCTGAAAAATTTCAAAGGAGAAAGCAAACTTTTTTCATGGATGTATCGCATAGCAACTAATGAATCCTTGACATTTTTGAAACAAAAATCAAAAACGAGTGGTATTTCATCAGAAACTTTACAAAACAAAACTATTGATAATCTGGAAGCCGACGTGTTTTTTGACGGAAATGAAATTCAAATAAAATTACAAAAAGCGATTGCATTATTGCCTGAAAAGCAACAATTGGTTTTTAAAATGAAATATTTTCAAGAACTGAAATACGAAGAAATCTCAGAAATTCTGGGAACCACTGTTGGTGGATTGAAGGCATCTTATCATCTTGCCGTAAAAAAAATTGAAGCTTTTGTTTCGACAAATTAAACCTTTTAGCTGTAACACTGTCTAAAACATATTATGAAAACATTTAAATTAGAGAACGAACCTAAAATTGAAACTGGATTTAAAACTCCAGACCATTATTTTGAAAATTTTTCAATCAAAATGATGGAGCAATTACCTAAAAACGAGCCGAAAGTAATTTCTATTTTCCAAAAAAGAAAAACTTTAATTATGATGGCAGTAGCAATTTTAGTACTTGCTTTGATGATTCCAATTTTAAGTCCTTCTTCGACAAACACAAAAGAATTAGACGCTGCGGCTTTAGAAAATTACATTACGTATCAATCTAATGTAAACCAATATGACTTGATAAGTGTACTAGAAACTGAAGATATTAATAACATAAAAACCGGTATTGTTTTAGGAGATGATGCGATTGAAGATCATTTGTCAACAAATTCAAACTTAGAAAATCTTATTTTAGAATAAACTAGACTGTAAAGCTTTCATCCAAAGCTATAATTAAATAAATACGAAATGAACATAAAAAAATTATTACCAATACTATTACTATTCGTTTCTTTTAACTTTTACGCTCAAGGCGAAAGTATGAAAGAGAAAAAAGAACAAATAAAAGCTTTAAAAGTAGCTTTTTTTACGACTGAATTAGACTTAACAACTAATGAAGCCGAAAGATTCTGGCCAATATATAATACATTTGATGACAAACAGTTTGAACTGAGACATCAAAAAATGAAAACGTATATGAGAAGAATGAATGATGGCTCGCTGGATAAAATAACTGAAAAAGAAGCAAATACCTTTTTGGCCCAAATTGAAGATACTGAAGAAGAGTTATTTTTATTGCGAAAAAAATTCATGCAAAATGTGAGAACAATTTTACCAGCCGTAAAAATAGTTAAACTAAAAAAAGCTGAAGAAGATTTCAATAGAAAATTGTTACAACAATACCGTAACAAAGGTCAAAAAAAATAATCTTTTTTATTTTTATTAGTTCAAAAAAAACACCCTAAGCTCTGATTATATTAGACTTAGGGTGTTTTTCATTATTTAAAACTGATGCGAATCATTTTATTTTGTCCCGCTGCAATTGCTGTGTGGTTATCTATAAACCTTATTGTATTAAGAGTAGAATCGGTAGAAAATTGTTTCCATGAAGTACCACCATCCGAGGAATAGTATATACCTGAGAAACCAACTGTTACCAGCCCTTTACCGTTACTTCCAGGAACATATTGCACACAAGAAGCATATCCAAAACCTTGATTTTCTGCTATTAGCTTCCATGTTTTTCCACCATCAGCAGTGATTGCTTTATTAGAAAAATTTTGATTTCGCACTTCATAATCTCCTCCGGCAACAAATCCAGTTTGAGCATCATAAAAATCTGCCGTAAAAATTCCGGTCATTGATTTCCCCTGCACTATTGGAGTATCATATACTTTCCATGAATTTCCTTTGTCAGGAGAATAAAAAACTCTAGATTTTTTTCCACCGGAAACAATCCATGCATGATTTCCTTTGATTATAATATTAGTATTGCTTGCCGCAAAAGCTGCTTCTCCGTCCATCACTTTTGGCAATTTATCCGATGGGACTTTATTCCATGAATTTCCGCCATCACGAGTAATAATTACGTTCAGACAATCAGCAATTGGGTCTCCCATCGCTATCCCTTCTTTATCATTCCAAAACTGCATACTATCAAAAAACACTTTCTCGTGATTTTCCTGATACACTAATTTTGTTTCTTTTCCGTCTTTTGAAATTTGATATAACAAAGCTGGATTCCCAACATTTAGAATAAAAATATGCTTTTTTGTTTTGGCATTACTTCTAAACTCAAGCTTCAAGGAATCTTTGATAATCTTGCTTTCAAATTTTTGATTATTATCCAAATTAAAAAAACCAAACCTCCCTTTATCAGCTGCAAACCAAATTTTATTTGCATCAATTAAAACAGCCCTGATACTTATTTTATCCTGAAATAATGTATCTACCACAATAGACTTAAATTCAGCATTAGCATCATTTTTTACAACAAAATCAGCTGTTTTACAGGATGTCAAAACAGTTGAAATCAATAGAATCAAAAAAAAGGTTCTCATTTTCTTATACATTTTAGGGCTAATTTACAATTAATAATAAGAATAGTAAACATGGTTTAAATTAATTGGCACAGTAATTGGATAATCAAAAATAAGGATAAACTTAATTCAATTAATTATGAAAACGAAACTACTACTATTGAGTTTATTGACTACTGTTTTCGCAACTCAAATACAGGCGCAAGATAGAACATCAGTAAATGCAATGAATAATGAAATCAGTGACAATCTTGATCTGAGAGCTGTTGCTTCTATTTTTGGTGACTCTAGAAATCTACAAGATTTTGAAAGACGCCTGAATGACCCCGAACTACAAATATCAAATTTAGATTTGAATAATGACAATGAAGTTGATTATTTGAGAGTTATTGAAACTGTCGAAAATCGGACTCACGTAATCATCATTCAATCTGTTATAGATAGAGACGTATATCAAGATGTTGCTACAATTGACGTTGAAAAAGATAGAAATAACAACATTCACGTTCAAGTTGTAGGAGATGTATACATGTATGGTCAAAATTATATTTATGAGCCTGTATATTATAGTACTCCACTAATTTATGCTTCATTCTGGTCTGCTAATTATTGTCCTTATTACTCTACATGGTATTGGGGATATTATCCTTCCTATTATTATGCATGGAATCCATTTCCAATATTCAGATATAGAAATAACATCAACATTAGCTTGAACATTAACAATAATTACAATTATGTTAATTACAGAAGAAGTGAGCGCGCAATTGTTCTACACAGCTCTAGACGTTCAAATGGTTATGAAAGACAACACCCGAATTATTCCTTCTCCAGAAGAAATGCTAATGTAACTAACCGTTATGAATTAGATCAAAGAAGAGGTTCAAGAAACGAGGTTGGTTACTCTAACAGAAGAACAGGAAATCAAAGAGATTATTCTCAAAACAGAACTGGTTCATCAAGAGAAACAACTCCACAAAGATCAGGTTCATCAAGAGATTACTCTCAAAATAGAACTAATCCTTCTAGTCAGGCAACGCCACAAAGAGGAAATTCTCAAAGAGATTATTCTCAAAACAGAACTAATCCTTCTAGTCAGGCAACGCCACAAAGAGGAAATTCTCAAAGAGATTACTCTCAAAACAGAACCAGTCCTTCTACTCAGGCAACGCAACAAAGAGGAAATTCTCAAAGAGATTACTCTCAAAACAGAACCAGCCCTTCAACTCAGGCAGCGCCACAAAGAGGAAATTCTCAAAGAGATTATTCTCAAAACAGAACCAGCCCTTCTACTCAGGCAGCGCCACAAAGAGGGAATTCTCAAAGAGATTATTCTCAAAACAGAACCAGTCCTTCTACTCAGGCAGCGCCACAAAGAGGAAATTCTCAAAGAGATTACTCTCAAAACAGAACTAGTCCTTCTACTCAGGCAGCGCCACAAAGAGCAGAATCTCAAAGCAGAGGTAATTCCTCAAGAGAATCAGCACCACAAAGAAGTGAATCTCAAAGAGGAAATTCTTCAAGAGAGAACAATAGAAGATCTTAAAAAAACTTCAATAGAAAACTTTAAAAACACGGCTCATAACGCCGTGTTTTTTTTATTGTATAAAAAGCGTTAATTTATTTTAAAAGTGTAAATTTGACCAGTTTTTTAAAAATTTTTCATGAGCACTTCACACAAAGACCTCCATAGTAAATGGACATTAGGTGGATTATTAATTTCATTAGGAATAATTTACGGTGATATTGGAACTTCACCATTATACGTAATGAAAGCCATACTTGGGGATCATGTTATTAATGCTGATATTGTTTTAGGCGGAATTTCATGTGTTTTTTGGACACTTACTTTACAAACCACTATAAAATATGTCATCATTACACTAAGTGCTGACAATCATGGAGAAGGTGGAATTTTTGCTTTATACGCTTTAGTCAAAAAGACAAAAATCCAATGGCTAATAGTCCCCGCAATAATCGGTGGAAGTGCATTACTTGCTGATGGAATTATCACTCCTCCTATCTCAGTATCATCTGCAGTTGAGGGAATCAGAACCTATTACCCTGAAATTAATACAATCCCAATTGTTATAGGCATCCTATTTGTGCTTTTTACCATTCAACAATTTGGAACCAAATTAGTCGGTAAATTTTTTGCACCAATGATGATGATTTGGTTTGCAATGCTTGCAGTTCTTGGAATCTCACAGATTTCTCAAAATACCGAGGTTTTAAAAGCCATCAATCCGTATTACGCGTATCATTTATTGACCATCCATCCAGAAGGCTTTTTTGTTTTAGGCTTTGTATTCCTTTGTACTACCGGTGCTGAAGCATTGTACTCAGATATGGGACATTGCGGACGAAAAAACATCAGAATCAGTTGGATTTTTGTAAAAATCGCTTTAGTACTTAATTATTTTGGTCAAGCCGCTTATTTAACACACCACGAAGGAGAAACGTTGCAAAGTTTGGGTGGAAAAAACGGAAATCCTTTTTACCTAATAATGCCAGACTGGTTTCAACCTATAGGAATTGTAATAGCTACGCTTGCTGCTGTAATTGCTTCACAAGCATTAATCAGTGGATCATTTACATTGATAAATGAGGCAATGCGATTGAATTTTTGGCCAAAAGTAAAAATCAAATATCCTACTGAATTAAAAGGGCAATTGTACATTCCGTCGATAAACTGGTTATTGTTTTTTGGTTGTGTCGGAATCGTATTGCACTTTGAAGAATCCAGTAATATGGAGCATGCTTATGGTTTAGCAATCATCTTATGCATGATAATGACCACTATTTTACTTAATTTTTATTTGATAATGAAAAGAGTAAAATTATATTTCATTGTACCACTGATTACCATTTACTTAATAATCGAATTTAGTTTTCTGGCAGCAAATATCACTAAATTCGCTGATGGTGGTTATGTAACGCTTTTTATAGCTATTGCATTGATATCAGTAATGACTATTTGGTATTTGGCTAAGAAAATCAACAAGAGTTATACTAAAATTGTTAAAATTGAAGATTACAAAAAAGTACTTGTTGAATTAAGTGCTGATTTATCAATCCCAAAATACGCCACCCATTTAGTATATATGACTAATGCCGGAAGAGTCGATGAGATAGAAGAAAAAGTGATGTATTCTATTTTACAAAAAAGACCTAAAAGAGCTGATATTTATTGGTTTGTCCATGTGAATATATTGACTGAACCCTATAAAACAGAATATAAAGTAACCGAAATTGTTAAAGATGATTTGTATCGTGTAGACTTTAATTTAGGATTTAGAGAACCAACAAAAATTAACTTGATGTTTAAGGAAGTGATCAAGGATATGGTTCAAAAAGGTGAAATGGATATTACCAGTAGATACGAATCTTTGAATAAAAACAACATCATAGGTGATTTCAAATTTGTATTATCTGAAAAATTCCTTTCTAACGATAGTGACTTAAGATGGCATGAAAAAATAATTATGAACTCTTATTTCTTAATTAAAAAATTAAGTTTATCAGAGGAAAGAGCATTTGGTTTAGACAGTAGTTCCGTAAAAATAGAGAAATTCCCAATGGTACTTCATGCACCTGAAAAGATAGGTTTGACAAGAATTAAATAATTATACCATATAATTAAAGTACAGTGCTAAAAACTGTGCTTTAATTATCTTTTCTTCATTAATTACTGTTAATTTATTCTAAAATAGTAACTTTGAAAAGTTTTTTAAAAATTTTTCATGAGCACATCGCATAAAAACATACACAGTCAACTTTCTGCTGCTGGTTTATTGATTACTTTAGGAATAATTTATGGCGATATTGGTACTTCACCATTATATGTAATGAAATCCATTATTGGAGAACATGCCATAAACAGTCAATTAATATTAGGTGGCTTGTCGTGTATATTGTGGACATTGACTTTACAAACTACACTAAAGTATGTAATCATTACCCTTAATGCGGACAATCATGGTGAAGGTGGAATTTTCTCGTTATATTCTCTAGTCAAAAAAACTAAAATACAATGGCTAATTGTCCCTGCCATTATTGGGGGAAGTTTATTATTAGCCGAAGGCATCATAACACCTCCTATTTCCGTTTCTTCCGCAGTTGAGGGATTGCACATTTTTAAACCAGATATCCCAACAATCCCAATTGTAATCGCGATACTTTTCATACTATTCAGTATTCAACAATTTGGGGCGAAACTGGTAAGTAAGTTTTTTTCGCCTACCATGTTAGTATGGTTTTCTATGCTTGGAATTTTAGGATGCATCCAAATTTTTAAAAATGTTGAAATCTTCAAAGCCATTAATCCGTATTATGGCTATAAATTATTAACCTCAGATAAAGGTGGCGAAGGATTTCTAATTCTGGGAGCGGTATTCTTATGTACAACTGGAGCAGAAGCATTGTACTCGGATATGGGACATTGTGGACGACGTAACATCAGAGTGAGTTGGATTTTTGTAAAAACTACTTTAATCCTTAATTATTTTGGACAAGGAGCATTTTTACTGATGCACGAAGGAAAAACATTAGCACAATTAGGAAGTTCCAATCACAATCCGTTTTATTTAATCATGGCCGATTGGTTTCAACCCATTGGAATTGTAATTGCCACATTTGCTGCAATTATTGCTTCGCAAGCCTTAATAAGCGGCTCATTTACATTGATTAATGAAGCCATGCGTTTGAATTTTTGGCCAAAAGTAAGAATCAACTACCCAACAGACGTAAAAGGACAATTATACATTCCTTCCATAAACTGGTTGCTTTTTGTAGGATGTGTAGGGATCATTTTATATTTCAAGGAATCTAAATATATGGAGCATGCCTATGGCCTATCCATAATTTTAGGAATGATGATGACCACTACGCTTTTAAATTATTATTTGATAATGAAAAGGGTCAAATGGTATTTTATGACGCCATTAATTACATTATACGCTACCATAGAAATTGGCTTTTTGTATGCTAATGTCTCTAAATTTATGGAAGGTGGCTATGTAACTTTATTTGTGGCAATATTCATGATTTTTATAATGAGCACTTGGTTTTTAGCCAAGAAAATCAGTAAAAATTACACGCAAATTGTTAAAATTGACGATTATATAAAAGTACTTGGTGAGTTGAGTCATGATGAAACAATCCCTAAATATGCGACGCATTTAGTGTACATGACAAACGCAACCCGATCCGATGAAATCGAAGAAAAAGTAATGTACTCCATACTTCGAAAAAGACCAAAAAGAGCTGACATCTACTGGTTTATACACGTGAATGTGTTAAACGAACCTTATAAAAAAGAATACCGAGTTACAGAAATTCTGAAAGACGATTTATATAGAGTTGATTTTTACTTGGGCTTTAGAGAACCAACTAAAATAAACTTAATGTTCAAAGAAGTAATCAAGGACATGGTTAGCAAAGGCGAAATGGATATTTCCAGCCGTTACGAATCCTTAAATAAGAACAATATTATAGGTGATTTCAAATTTGTTTTATCCGAAAAGTTTCTTTCTAATGACAGTGATTTAACTTTCTTTGAAAAAATTGTAATGAACACTTATTTCGTTTTGAAAAAATTCAGTTTATCTGAAGGAAAAGCTTTTGGTTTAGACAATAGCTCCGTAAAAGTGGAACAATTTCCTATGGTCCTTCATCCACCTGAAATTATCAATATGAAAAGAATAGAAAAGTCTAATCCTAATATGTAATTTCCAGTATTTTCTTTTCCTTAAATCTCATTTCAAAAAAGTTTTTTTCTTTATCAGAAAAAGACTTTTTTGTTTTTATGTATTGCACAACTATTTCCAAGCAACACTGTTATAAACTCCTAAGCCACAAATACAAAAACTCACATAAAAAAAACCTACCTTTGCACCTCAATTATTCAAAATGAGATTACACAGAAATTTAGTTTACACAACAATAGATGCATTAAACGCCATTTTTAATGAAGGTGAATATGCTGATAAAGTGGTAGCAAGATCCTTAAAAAAAGACAAACGTTGGGGAAGCTCTGACAGAAAGTTTGTTGCCGAAACCATCTACGAAATTGTACGTTGGAAAAGATTATACGCAGAAATAGCCGAAGTAAAAGAACCTTTTGACAGAGACAATCTTTGGAGAATGTTTTCTGTTTGGGCAGTATTAAGAGGCTATCCTATTCCGGATTGGCGTCAGCTGGAAGGAACTCCTGAAAGAAAAATAAAAGGACGTTTTGACGAACTTTCTAAAGTGAGAGCTTTAAAAGAATCTATTCCGGACTGGATGGATGAATTGGGAGTTAAAGAATTAGGCGAGAAAGTTTGGGCAACTGAAATAGCAGCTCAAAACCAACCGGCAAGAGTAATTTTAAGGGTAAATACGCTTAAGACAACAAGAGAAGCGTTACGCGCTATTTTGATGGATTTAAACATTGAAACTGAAACATTAAAGAATCAACCTGACGCTTTAGTGTTAAAAGAAAGAGCCAATGTTTTCTTGACTGATGCTTTCAAACAAGGTTTCTTTGAAGTGCAAGATGCCAACTCACAATTAGTGGCGGCTTTCCTTGATGTAAAACCAGGAATGCGTGTTGTTGATACGTGTGCCGGTGCTGGTGGAAAAACACTTCACATTGCTTCTTTGATGGAAAACAAAGGGCAATTAATCGCTATGGATTTGTATGAAAGCAAATTGAAGCAATTAAAAATCAGAGCCAAAAGAGACGGTGCTTTCAATATTGAATACCGCATTATTGACTCAACAAAAATCATCAAAAAACTACACGAAAAAGCAGACCGTGTTTTAATTGATGCACCATGTAGCGGTTTAGGAGTTCTAAAAAGAAACCCAGATGCGAAGTGGAAATTGAAACCGGAATTTATTGACAACATCCGTAAAGTACAATCGGAAGTTTTAGAAAGCTATTCTAAAATTGTAAAACCGGGAGGAAAATTAGTGTACGCTACTTGTTCTATATTACCATCTGAAAATCAAGAACAGGTAAAACGTTTTTTGACAACTGACATTGGTAAACAATTCAATTTTATTAAAGACCAAAAAATCTTGGCTTCAGAGTCAGGTTTTGATGGATTTTATATGGCTTTGTTAGAACGAAAAGAAGCTGTAGAAAAAGCTGAAAAACCTGCAAAGGCGATTAAAACTGAAGAATCTTAAGGTTTCAAAACATAAATGTAATTCACAAAAAAGTCCTCGAAAATCGAGGACTTTTTTTATATGATTATTTTTTTAGCACAATGTTTTTTTCAAACTTTAAACCTTAAACTAAAAACTTTAAACTTTTTGATTAATCATTCATTGAAATTAAAAACTCTTCATTATTCTTCGTTTTCTTGAAACGGTCATTAATGAAATCCATTGCTTCCACCGGGTTCATATCCGAAAGGTATTTTCTCATAATCCACATGCGTTGCAATGTTTTTTGGTCTAATAACATATCGTCACGTCTTGTACTTGAAGAAGTCAAATCGATAGCCGGGAAAATACGTTTGTTAGCAATTTTTCTGTCCAATTGCAATTCCATATTTCCTGTACCTTTAAATTCTTCGAAAATAACTTCGTCCATTTTTGAACCAGTTTCAGTCAATGCGGTAGCTATAATACTTAATGAACCTCCATTTTCTACATTACGGGCAGCACCAAAGAAACGTTTCGGTTTTTGCAATGCATTTGCATCCACACCACCACTTAATACTTTACCTGAAGCAGGCTGAACCGTATTATACGCTCTGGCCAAACGTGTAATGGAGTCCAATAGAATCACTACATCGTGACCACATTCTACCAATCGTTTTGCTTTTTCAAGAACGATATTTGCAATTTTCACATGCTCTTGCGGTTCTCTGTCAAATGTTGAAGCAATTACTTCACCGCGCACACTGCGTTGCATATCCGTAACCTCTTCCGGACGCTCATCAATCAATAAAACAATCAAATACACTTCAGGATGATTTGCCGCTATTGCATTGGCAATTTCCTTAAGCAACATCGTTTTACCTGTTTTAGGTTGCGCCACAATCATTCCACGTTGTCCTTTTCCTATTGGTGAAAACAAATCGATAATTCTAGTTGAAATCGTGCTTTGTTTTTCGGCCAATTTGAATTTTTCTGATGGAAAAACTGGTGTCAAGTGTTCGAAAGAAACTCTATCACGAACCACTTGAGGATCGTGTCCGTTTATTTTTAAAACTCTAACTAATGGAAAAAATTTCTCTCCTTCTTTTGGTGGACGAACCACACCTTTTACGGTATCTCCGGTTTTAAGACCGAACAATCTGATTTGTGAAGTCGATAAATAAATATCATCTGGCGAAGCCAAATAGTTGTAATCAGAAGAACGCAAGAAACCATAACCGTCCGGCATCATTTCAAGAACGCCTTCACTTTCTATAATTCCGTCAAATTCAAAATCAGAAGCAGCAAAATTGCTTTTTTTATTTTTAAAATTCGGATTTTGATTCCCATTTCCATTCCCGTTTTGATTTGGGTTTTGGTTCGGATTCTGATTTGGATTCTGCTTATGTAATTGGTTTGGATTTATCTTTTTTACTGGAGCAACAGGAGCTTCTGTTTTCTCTTCAGTTGCTGTATCTGCAACTATAAAATTCTCAGTGCTTGCTTCTTTTACTTCTTCTTTATCCTTTTTTAAAGCAATTTTCTTCTCGTAAGCTGATTTATTAAATTTAATAATTTTACCTACTTTTTTCTCATTCCCTTCAGATTCTGGCTTTGGAGCCGATTTTTCTTCTATTGAAACAGCTTCAATTGGAAGATTATTTTCAACTGGAGCATTTATTTCAACTGCAACTTCTTCTTTTTCAAAAAGAGAATTTGGTACCGCTTTTTGAATTGCCGCTTTTTTTACAGGAACTATTCTAACTCTTTTAGGTTTATCGTCATCAAGGTTATTTTCTTTTTTTGTATCTGATGCTGAATCAACATTTACCACTTGATGCTCTAATATTTGACTAATTAATGTCTCTTTTTTTACACCGTTAAATTTTATGGTTTTAGCTAATTTAGCTATTTCTTGAAGCTCAGAAAGCTTCATTTCTTTTAATGCAGAAATATCAAACATGAATGTTCTATGAGTTTAATTAATTTTTGGAAAAATGTAAAAGATAGGTAGTGAACTTTATTTTGAATCAACCGCAGTATGAAGTGCTTACGGTATTATGATGCAATAATACGAATAAAATTTAATCAGACAATAGTATTTATTAAAAAGAAAATATATTTTTGTAAAAGATATTTAACAAATGATACAAAGAATTCAGACCATATATTTACTACTTGCTTTTGTTGTTACAGGCATCTTACTATTTTTTATTCCGTTATGGACAATGAAAGATGGGAAAGACTTTTATTTCATGCAAAGCCAAGTATATACCATAATACTGGGATTGAGTACTACACTGACTTTGTTAAGTATTGTTTCCTATAAAAAAAGACAAAATCAATTTGTCATTGGCAGATTGAATATCATATTAAATTTGATTTTATTAGGATTGTTTGTATATCGTTCACTAAATCTATCTGGAGAAACACCTGCTGTTTCAGAGAAAGGTATTGGGATGTTTCTACCTGTAGTTGCTATCGTGTTATTAGTCTTGGCTAATAAAGCTATCAAAAAGGATGAAGATCTTGTAAAATCTGTGGACAGATTGAGGTAAACCTATAAACTTTAGTTTATTAGTGCGAAGAGAACCCGAATGTAACAATTCGGGTTTTTTTGTGTCTAATCTTTTTTATTTGGATTAAAAAAAGAATAAAAATCTTATAAAATGATATTCTCCTATTTTTTTTATAAATTTGAAAATAGTAATTACGATATGTTACAAAAAATTAGAATTCACCTTGCTGATGACCATCAAATACTTATTGATGGTATTCGTACGTTGCTACATACCCTTCCTGATTTTGAAGTAGTTGGATTCTCTCTCAATGGAGACACCATTTTCAATGAGGTTACCGAAAATAAAGCCGACATTCTTATTTTAGATATTAATATGCCTAAAAAAGATGGAATTGAAGTCATTAAGGAATTTGCCGAAAAAGGATTTCCCTGTAAAATTATTGTTTTATCCAGTTATGATGATTTAAGAATAATAAAGGAAGTAATGAAACTGGGCAGTAGTGGTTATTTGACAAAAAAATGTGCCGGTGAAAACATTGTTGAAGCAATTCAGGCAGTATCCAGAGGCGAAGAATATTTTTGTAAATCAGTACGGGAAAAAATCTTTAGTACCGTTACAAAAGACAATGTGAAATTAATTAAAAATGAGTCTGCCGTAAGTTCTATTTTAACGGATCGTGAGTTAGAAATCATCACCTTAATATCACTTGAATACAGCGGTAAAGAAATTAGTGACCAACTGTTTATCAGTGTGAATACTGTTGAAACCCACCGCAAAAATATAATGAAAAAACTAGATGCAAAAAACTCTATAAGTTTGGTTAAATATGCCATTAAAAACAAATTGATTAAATCCTGATTTGTGAATCACAAATGCGATTTACTTTTAATTAAAAACAACCATAAACAGAAAAATTAAATTATCTATGCCGTACAAACAAATTGTTATAGTATTGATTTTACTACTTAATTTCTCTGGAATTACTGTTTTTGCACATAAAAAATTACCCCGAAAGAAAGAAGTCACACAACTTGCAAAAGAAGCCAATGAGCTTATGAAAGCGGGTAATTTTGAAAAATCATTAGTAAAATCAAGACATGCCCTAACGCATGCTATTGCTTTAAAAGACGACAATCTAATTGCTGCAACCTACAACACAATTGCTGCAAATTTTGACCAATTATCTGAATATGAAAAAGCTTTTTTTTATTACAATAAAGGACTAATCTACGCCAATAAAACAAATAATGATGTTTTAAAAAACTGGTTAAATAATAACTTGGGAAACATTTATTGCTTTGACAAAAAACAATATGAAAAAGGAATTTACTACTACAAAAAATCGTTGCAATACAGCACAAAAATTCATGATTCAGCTCAAATAGTTTTTACTAAACTTAATATTACCTGGGCGTATTTTGACATTGGACGCTATGAAGAGGGTCTTCCCTATTTAAAATACATCAATAAACACCACAAAAAACATGGTGATGAATCAACCATTGTTGCACTGAACATGCTAAATGGAATGTATCATAGCTACAAAAATGACACTCAAAAAGCGTCGTTTTTTTTTCAGAATGCCATCCGATTAGGAAATGAAGGAAATGAAAAATCAGACTTGTCGTATTCACATCATGAGTTTTCTAAATTTTTATTAAAAAATGGAGATTATGAAAATGCATATAAGAATTTGGCACTTTACAATGACCTTACTGTTAAACTAAATAACGAGGAAAAGCTCAACAAAGCAAATGTTGCCGGAATAAATCTTGAGATTGATGAGTATAAAAGAGAAATCGACAAAATAGGAAACGAGTACAAAACCAAAGAATATTTACTTATACAAGAGCAATCCAGAAACAAAAAAATTGTAATTGTAATAATTGTCCTTTTATTATTTTTCTTTTTCCTTTTTTACATTTTCTCAGAAAACTCAAAGCTTAAGCAAAAAAACAGAATTAAAGACATACAAAGTCAACTGCAACAAAATACAATCAACGCATCTATCAACGGACAAGAATTAGAACGAAAAAAAATTGCTTCATTTTTACATGATAATATCAGCGCCTTATTATCCTCAGCAGGATTACACCTCAATGCATTTACCTCTCAAAACCATACTAATGCCGAAGAAATTATAAAAACTAAAGCCATATTAGAAGAAGCACACGATCAAATAAGAGATTTATCCCATGAATTGATGCCGACACTTTTAGCGCGATTTGGTTTATTTTACGCATTAGAAGATTTATGCGAGAAAAATTCAAACTCAGTAATTCAATTTAATTACTCAATTGTTGTACCAACAAAAACACGTTACAATGAGGATTTTGAAATGAAAATGTATTTTATAATAATGGAACTACTCAACAATATCATAAAACACAGTCGTGCCACTCAAGCCAATCTAACTATTCAAGAAAACAATAAATCACTCCAAATCAAAATCGAGGATAACGGTCGAGGATTTGACTCCGATAAATTTTATATCCTGGAAGGTTTTGGAATCAACCAGATTAAAGCCCGAATAAATAATCTAAAAGGAACTATCACAATACATTCAAAGCTTAATTCCGGAACAACTGTGGCTATTGAAGTGCCAATTTCCTATCAGAAAAAAACAACTACACCCGTTTTTCCATCTCAATAATTTCCATATCCTTGATTTTATCTCCCTCAATCACAAAACGCAACATCGTGCGCACTTGGTGAAAGCCACTTTTTCCAGCTGCACCGGGATTCATGTGCAATAAATTATGTTTTTTATCAAAAATGACTTTCAGGATGTGCGAATGTCCACAAATAAATAATTTTGGTGGATTCAATTCCATCTCTGCTTTAATATTGGGACTGTATTTCCCCGGATACCCGCCAATATGTGTAATCCAAACATCGACTCCTTCACACATAAAACGGTTGTGCAACGGAAATTCCAATCGAGCTTTTGCATCGTCAATATTACCATAAACACAACGCAACGGTTTTAGCTTTTTAATCGCATCGGTTACAGCCAAATCACCTATATCGCCCGCATGCCAAACTTCATCAGCCTGAGCAACATATTTCAAAATCGTATCATCAATGTGACTGTGCGTATCAGAAAGGAGCAGTATTTTTTTCATATTTATGGTATCATTGCGAGGTACGAAGGAATCTAGAGCTAGTTCCTGCTATCCGTTACAATCTTTATTGTTTTTGGCAGCAAAAACAATAAAGGATTTTCACTTCTATCAGGGCTAGGATTTTGTGGTAAAAATAAACATTCGAATTCCAAATAAAAAATCAAATTGAAACTTAACAAACTTTGCGCCTTAGCGACTTCGTGGCAAAAAAATTAATAAGTATCTTTGTGGCTTCAAAAAAATTCACTTGAGATATTTCATCAAATTAGCATACAACGGAACCCATTATCACGGCTGGCAATACCAACCCAATGCTGCTTCCGTTCAGGAAACGATGAACAAAGCGTTTTCGGTGCTATTGAATACGACCATCAATCTTATGGGAGCCGGAAGAACGGATACCGGCGTTCACGCCAAAGAAATGTATGCTCATTTTGATTTTGAAACCCCATTTGATATTCCAAGTTTAGTGCATAAACTCAACTCTTATCTTCCTAAAGATATTGTGATTTATGCAATTATTCCAGTTCATGATGAAGCGCACACCCGTTTTGATGCCACAAAAAGAACCTACGAATATCATATCAATACGTTTAAAGATGTTTTCTCGCAAGAACAAAGTTGGTATTTTCATCAAAAGCTAGATATCGATTTGATGAATGAAGCAGCGCAGATACTATTCAATCACACTGATTTTCAATGTTTTTCAAAAGTAAATACTGATGTAAACACATTTGACTGTACAATTTTTGAAGCCTATTGGACTCGAGGCACAACCGAACAAGAAAACGGGAACTTAATTTTTACCATTTCGGCCAATCGTTTTTTACGAAATATGGTTCGTGCCATTGTTGGAACATTGGTAAACATAGGATTACACAAGATTACACTGGCTGATTTTAATGCCATAATAGAAAGTAAAAACCGAGATAAAGCTGGTTTTTCGGTTCCGGCGCATGGTTTGTATTTAACCAAAATAGAATACGATTACATTACGCAATAGCCCTGATAGTCACGAGGTTTCGGGAGAAATCCTTTTATGTTTTTGTTGCCAAAAGCATAAAAGATTGAAACGAATAGCTGGAAATAGCTCCTGAAAACAATCAGGATAAATACAAAAAATATGAAAGCAAAAGCATTTGATACCAGATTATTCAAACGAATATTAAAATTCACCAAACCCTATCAATGGCGTTTTAACGGTGTGATTATTTTTGCCGTTTCACTGTCGATTTTTGCGGCATTACGTCCGTATTTATTGAAACAAACCGTAGATGGTTACATCGCAACCCAAGACCAAAAGGGCTTATTATTGTATGTAATCCTGATGGGAATTGTACTTTTACTGGAAGTATTCTCGCAGTTTTACTTTGTGTATTGGGCAAACTGGCTCGGTCAGGATATTGTGAAAGACATTCGAACAAAATTATTTCGCCATATTTTAAGTTTCCGAATGAAATATTTTGATCACGTTCCTGTGGGACAATTGGTGACACGTTCGGTTTCAGATATTGAATCCATTGCCCGAATTTTTAGTCAGGGATTATTTATGATTATCAGTGACTTGATGAAGATGGTTGTGGTACTGGCTTTTATGTTTTATATGAACTGGAAACTGACATGGATTGTGATTGTGGCGATGCCCATTTTAGTTTATTTCACTCGAATTTTCCAAAAGAAAATGCAAGTCGCCTTTGAGGAAGTACGTACCCAAATTGCCAATATGAATTCCTTTGTACAGGAACGCGTGACGGGAATGAAGATTGTCCAACTGTTTAATCGGGAAGAAATTGAATACGAAAAATTCAAAAGCATCAACGACAAGCACAAAAAAGCATGGATAAAAACCATTCTTTATAACTCCATATTTTTTCCTATTGCCGATATTATTTCATCCTTAACCCTTGGTTTTATTGTCTTGTATGGCGGAATCAAGATATTAAATGGAGATAATTTCACCACTTTTGGAGATTTATTTTCGTACACGATGTTCATCGGGATGTTATTCAATCCATTGCGTCAAATTGCGGATAAATTCAACGAGATGCAACTGGGAATGATTGCCGCAAACCGTGTTTTTGATATTTTAGATACCGAAGATCAAATTCAAGATACTGGAGTTATCGAAGCGCCAATCTTTAAGGGAGACATCAAGTTTAAGAAGGTACGTTTTGGATATATTCCGGATGAAGAAGTGATAAAAGGGATTGATTTAGAGGTTAGTGCGGGGCAAACTATTGCGATTGTAGGCTCTACAGGTGCCGGAAAATCTACAATTATTAATTTGCTGAATCGTTTTTACGAAATCAACAGCGGTTCTATTTATATAGACAATCACAATATTGAGAATTACACATTGAGTTCCTTGCGAAAACAAATTGCAGTAGTATTGCAGGATGTTTTCCTTTTTGCCGATACTATTTTCAACAATATTACCTTGAACAATCCTGAAATTAGTCGCGAACAAGTTTTGGCTGCAGCCAAAAAAATTGGCGTCCATGAATTCATCATGAGTTTGCCGGATAATTATGATTTTGATGTGAAGGAACGCGGCGTTATGCTTTCTTCGGGTCAGCGCCAATTGATTGCTTTTTTGAGAGCGTATGTGAGTAATCCGAGTATTTTGATTCTGGACGAAGCCACTTCATCGATAGATACATATTCCGAAGAATTGATTCAGCGTGCTACGGAAACGATTACCAAAGGCAGAACATCCATTGTGATTGCGCATCGTTTGGCAACGATTGTCAACGCAGATAAAATTGTGGTAATGGACAAAGGATTGATAGTAGAACAAGGAACGCATCAGGAATTAATAAACCGTGAAAGTGGGTATTACAAAAACTTGTATGATTCCCAGTTTTCGGTAGCGAATTAGTTTTTTTCACAAAGCGACAAAGACTAAAAAAATACAAATTTGATTTTTACCTTGCAGCAGTTTGTTTAAAACCAAGGTCTTTTTCTGAAAATTTGTTAGTTTGCTACTTTATTACTTTGAAACTTTCTCAAAACAGAATAAATCCTTAAATTTGCCCAATCAAATAAACAAGAAAAACACACAAAATGAAATGAGTTTTTACGAATTCATTTTACCAATAAAAAACAAATAAAAAACTTTGAAATGACACGAGGCCTTGCCGACTGCATTTTGTACAAATAACAAATAAACAAGCACAAAATGAAATACGATATTATAGTTTTAGGAAGTGGTCCAGGTGGTTATGTTACAGCTATTAGAGCATCACAATTAGGCTTTAAAGTAGCCGTAATAGAAAAAGAAAACTTAGGTGGTGTATGCTTGAACTGGGGTTGTATCCCAACTAAAGCGTTACTAAAATCAGCTCAGGTTTTTGATTATCTAAAACACGCTTCTGATTATGGATTGACTGTTTCATCATTTGATAAAGACTTCCCTGCTGTTGTACAACGTAGCCGTTCAGTAGCTGATGGAATGAGCAAAGGTGTTCAATTCTTGATGAAAAAAAATAAAATCGACGTAATTGATGGTTTTGGAAAGCTAAAACCAGGAAAGAAAGTTGATGTTACTGACAAAGACAATAAAGTTACTGAATACAGTGCAGATCATATCATTGTAGCGACTGGAGCACGTTCTCGCGAGTTACCAAACTTGCCTCAAGATGGTGTAAAAGTAATTGGTTACAGACAAGCAATGACATTGCCAACGCAACCAAAATCGATGATTATTGTTGGTTCCGGAGCGATTGGAATTGAATTTGCACATTTCTACAACTCTATGGGAACTGATGTAACCATCGTAGAATTTATGCCAAATGTAGTTCCTGTTGAAGACGAAGACATTTCGAAACAAATGGAGCGTTCTTTGAAAAAAGCAGGTATCAAAATCATGACTAACTCCTCTGTTGAGAGAATTGATACTACTGGAGCAGGTGTTAAAGCATTTGTCAAAACAGCAAAAGGAGAAGAAGTATTAGAAGCTGAAATTTTACTTTCGGCTGTTGGAATCAAAACCAACATTGAAAACATCGGATTAGAAGAAGTAGGAATTGCTACTGACAAAGATAAAATTTTGGTAAATGCTTACAACCAAACGAATATTCCGGGTTATTACGCCATTGGTGATGTTACGCCAGGGCAAGCATTAGCTCACGTAGCTTCTGCTGAAGGAATCAACTGTGTGGAGAAAATTGCAGGATTACATGTAGAACCTATCGATTACGGAAACGTACCGGGTTGTACGTATGCTACTCCAGAAATTGCTTCTGTAGGTTTGACTGAAAAACAAGCTAAAGAAAAAGGATACGAATTGAAAATTGGTAAATTCCCATTTTCAGCTTCAGGAAAAGCAAAAGCTGCCGGAACACCGGATGGTTTTGTAAAAGTAATCTTTGATGCTAAATACGGAGAATGGTTAGGATGTCACATGATTGGTGCCGGAGTTACGGATATGATTGCTGAGGCAGTTGTGGCGCGTAAACTGGAAACTACAGGACATGAAATCCTTAAATCAATTCACCCACACCCAACTATGAGTGAAGCCGTTATGGAAGCGGTTGCTGATGCTTATGGCGAGGTAATACATTTATAGATTTCAGATTGTAGATTAACGATTTTTGATTTCAGATTTATTAATCCGATTTGTGAAAGCAAATCGGATTTTTTTTATGGAATCATTTCCAACACAAAGCATCCATTTTGTGGGAATTTAACATATTAACATTTATTTACAAAGCAGCGTTATGAACCTATTCAATTCTGCTTTATATTTGTATTTCAAGCCATTTTACTAATTCCATTCCGATTTTATTCCATCATAAATGAATACTGAAACCATCCGTTTTTCGAATACACTGCATGAAAACCAAAATAAAAATTGGGTAAGAGCCATCGATTCTACCAAAATTATCAATTGGATTGATGATTTATTCAAAATATTATTTCCAGAGAAAGTTTTGGAAACCATACAAATCGAATTGCTTTTGGACCAAAATAAAGCCAACTTTATTGCTATCCTTTCGGAGATTGTAAAAGATAAGACAGCCAATGAAATTCTGGATGACGCCGAATCGTTTTACACCGTACTTCCTGACCTTTACGGATTCATGCAAAAAGATGCACAAGCCATATTAGATACGGATCCCGCTGCCGATTGCATTCAGGAAATCATCAATTCCTATCCCGGTTTTTTTGCCATAGAAGTCTATCGCATTGCTAATGCCATTGCTTCCCGTACCTCTTGCTTGCTGCCGCGAATTCTTACCGAATATGCGCATAGCAAAACCGGAATTGACATTCACCCAAGTGCTACCATCGACGTTCCATTTATGATAGATCATGGCACCGGAATCGTCATTGGAGAGACCACAACCATAGGAAAACACGTGAGTATTTATCAAGGAGTTACTTTGGGAGCGTTGCAAGTCGAGAAAAACATGCAAGAAAAAAAACGCCATCCTACCGTAGAGGACCATGTTATTATTTATGCCAATGCCACCATTTTGGGCGGAAGCACCATCATAGGAAACCACAGTATTATAGGCGGAAATACGTTTATAACCAAGAGTGTGAATCCGTATTCATTTGTCATGCAATCCAATAAAAATACTGTTTTGAATCAGCAGGAAACAAAAGATATTAATTTTTTCTCCATATAAATTATGACAAAATACAACAACATACTCGAAACAATAGGCAACACGCCACACGTAAAAATCAATCGTTTGTTTGGTGCCAACCATAATGTTTGGATCAAACTGGAACGTGCTAATCCCGGGGCCAGTATCAAGGACAGAATCGCTCTTGCGATGATTGAAGATGCCGAAGCAAAAGGATTATTGGCAGCAGGTGGTACTATAATTGAAGCTACCTCCGGAAATACGGGAATTGGTCTCGCCATGGTTGCTGCCGTAAAAGGCTATAAATTAATACTGGTTATGCCAGAATCCATGTCTATAGAAAGACGCAGACTCATGAGTCTTTATGGTGCCGAATTTGTCTTGACGCCGCGTGAAAAAGGAATGAAAGGCGCACTGGAAAAAGCACAGGAATTAGTAACCGAAATGCCTAATGCATGGTCACCGCTTCAATTTGAGAATCCTGCCAATATCGAAATTCATAAAACAACCACCGCTCAGGAAATCATAAAAGCATTCCCTGACGGACTGGATTATTTAATAACCGGTGTAGGAACCGGCGGTCACATCACAGGTTGTGCCGAAATATTGAAACAACATTTCCCCAACCTGAAAGTCTACGCCGTAGAACCTGAAGCATCCCCGGTAATCAGTGGTGGTACACCAGCTCCCCACCCTATTCAAGGAATTGGAGCAGGATTCATCCCCACAAACCTACATACTGATTTACTGGACGGAACAATCCAAGTAAGCAAAGACGAAGCATTTGCCTATGCCCAAAGAGCCGCCAAAGAAGAAGGCATGTTCGTAGGAATATCCTCTGGAGCATCACTCGCAGCAGTGGCCAAAAAACTGCATGAAATTCCTGAAAATGCCAAAGTCTTGACTTTTTGTTACGACACCGGAGAACATTATTTAAGCATCGAAGGCTTATTTGTATAAACGGAAATCCCTTTAAATACGAACCGATTTGTGAAAACAAGTCGGTTTTTTTGTGGCTTTTTTTGGGCGTGTCCTTGTTGTTACACTTTCGTATAAATTACTTTGTTTAGTCCTACAACAAGGTCAGGCTGTTTGTTTCCGCTTTTATTATTTTACCCTTCGGGATAAAACAATAAAGAGCTCCACTTCCATCCTTCACGCAAAAGGTGCTAAATAGATTCTCTTGTAAGACAAAAGTATTCAACAAATTAAAAGCCCTTTTGATGATTTATAAGATAATTATTATACATTTGAAAACAGATAAAGACTGACTTTTATCAGACATATCTACCTCATTTAGGGATGATATGTCTGATGTCGTCAGTAGTATATACTAGTTATGTGCAACTTTTTCAGACGTTTACGAAAAATACTTTTTTGCCAAATGACAAATATTAGAAGAATTACATTTACTAAATTGTGCTATGAAAGAATTGATAGAATATATATTACAGTTTGGAAGTTTAAACGAACAGCAAATTGACTTAATTTCAAAGAAGGCAAGTGAATTACAACTTCAAAAAAATGAATACTATTTAGAAGCAGGAAAAATTTCAAAACAATTTGGCTTTATTATAGAAGGAATTGCCAGAGTTTGTTATTACAATAATAAAGGTGAAGAAATTACCAAATATTTCATTGAAGAGAATAATATTTTAGTGAATTTAGACAGTTTTGACAATGAAATCCCTTCGTCGTCATATGTTCAAGCCGTAACTAATTGTAAACTCATCATTTTTTCAAAGAAAGATTGGAAGGAACTTTCCAATACAATCATTGGTTGGGATACTATCGTACATAAAATTATTTCAAAAGCATTGCTTCAAAAAATAGAAAGAATTAGTCCGTTAGTCTCGGAAGACGCCACTACCAATTATTTAACTTTTATGGAGAAATATCCGAAACTTTCCAACCGTATTCCACTTTCTTTCATAGCATCTTATTTAGGTGTTACACAATCCTCTCTAAGTAGAATTAGAAAAAGTATAGGCTAAATCACTTTTTGCCAAATGGCAAATCCTTTTACATATAGTTACGCCACCTTTGCACTTCATTAATTTAAAAAATATTCAAAATGAAACAATTAACAACAGAGGAAAGATTAATAAACCTTGAAGATGACTTGGCAATCAGAAATATTGTAGCAAAGTTTGCTGATACCGCTACAAATGGCAATTACGAAGGTTTAAAAGCGCTGTGGAAATCAGATGGCCTTTTTACCATTAACCTACCATTTTATAATACTAGAACAGGAGCTGATGAAATTGCTGCATTTATAAAAACGCTTCGAGAAGAAAGAGATTTTTTCGTACAGTTCGTCCATTCAGGAGTTATTGAAATTAATGGAAATAATGCAACTGCAAGATGGATTATACATGAAGTTGCACAAGGACCAGGTGAAAAATATTACAACAATTACGGGCTGTTTAACGATAAATTGGAAAAAATCAATGGAGAATGGTTTTTTGCCAGTAGATCTTACGACTATATGTGGGTTGACACTAATAAATTTTCAGGACAGACAGTCAAACTTCCTAAATATTTATAAAATAAATACTGAAGAAACTCATCGATATCAAAATTTGCAGTGACTAAACAGAGGACAATATTGAAGTAAGGTTTATAAAAGCTGCACATAACAGCGGTTTGGCGAAATAGCTGGTTTAGAATTTTCTAAGGGCTGAAATTGCGAAGCTCACTTTTTGATTACCTTTACAACTTTACGGTGAAAACCCGCTACTTCGCCAAGCCACGAAACGTTATATGCCACTTTAGCGCGCCGGGTGAAAATAAACCTTAAAACTAAATCGTGAAAAAATTCCTTCTAATTATTTTCTCAAGCTTGGCAATTCCAATTGTACTTTTGGTAATTTGGTGGAATCTTCCAATGACTATAAATAGATATGCAGACATAAAACTTGGAGATAAAATAATCTGCAACATTGAAAATTTTCAAAAAACAAACGGCTTGCCTGAAGACGAGGATTGGACTACTTTAAAGAAATTTGAATTTCGAGATAAAATAGATTTTTTACAACCAGAATATAAAAAGCTAGACAATAAGACTTTTGAGTTAATCTATTTGGAAGGTTTTGATGGCCCTTACCTAATGTGGAACTCAAAAGAAAGAATATGGAAAAAAGGATATCCTACATTTCTTAAAAGGTCTCCGGAATAAAAAGCGGCATATAACAGCGGTTTCACGCAATTGCTACTTTTCTTGTAAAATGAACCACCTTTTTCCATAACTTCGTTTTGTCCAGCCGAGAGTACTCAGTTCCAAATGCCGCAACTGACGTGAAGCCGCCAGAACGTTATACGATATTTTATGAGAGATAACCTTAACGACAAAATATCTCTTTTTTTATTCTCAATTATCATCTTGACAATTGGGTACATGATTTACGCATTCAATACTGGACAATTTGAAAAACACAAATCTTGGGTTTACTCCGTTGACAATAACAAACAAGACATTGTTGTAAGTGCAAGTGAAAATGAATTATTACTTTGGGACAACCGAAAATGTACAGACAGATTAGTTGGACATTCTGACGCTATTAAGACAGTCGCTTTTTCACATAGTGGACAGCTATTTGCAAGCGGGAGCATTGACAAATCAATTAAAGTATGGTCATTGTTAGATAAAAAAGCTATCAAAACATTAAATGGACACACTAAAGGAGTAAACAAAGTTAAATTCAGTATTTCAGACAAATATATCATTAGTGCAGGCTATGACGACAAAATATTCATTTGGGATTGGAAAAATGGAAACTTAATAAAAAAACTTAGTGTAAATAACACCAACTTTTCAATAAATAAAGAAGATGTTTTAGCTTATATAGATAGTTCTTGCCACTTGACATTTTTTGATTTGAAATCCTTATCAGTAACAAAAGTGGTTGGAAAGTTTTGTGGTTCACCAGTTTTTAACCCTCAAAAAAATATCATTGCGATTAATGATATAAATAAAAGTATCTTAAGGGTTATCGACTTAAATTCAGGTGCAGTATTATCGATTCTTAATATAAAAAAAGAGAACTCCGTTTGTGAAGTAAGTACTTTTAAATTTACACCTGATGGACAGTATTTAGTGGCTGGTATTTGGGGTGGCGACATTGAAATATGGGATTGGCAGAAAAAAATTTTAATACGAACACTTCAAGGACACAATTTAAATTCAGTAGACGATTTTTCATTTAATAGCAAAAACCAACTAATCAGTGCCTCAGGTGACAGGTCATTAAAATTTTGGAACTGGAATACTGGCGATTTAAAGATGGTTTTAGGAGATGGGTTATTCCAAGCAAAACTAAATGGACTTTTATCAATTTCTATTCTAATGACCTTAATAGCGGGTTTTTGGGCATTGACAAGAAACACAGACAATAAAATTTCTTCCTACATCCTACTTTCAATTTTGACTTGCTGGAGTTTAGGAATTGGATTGGTTGTTTATTTCTATAAAACTACATTGACAAAATATGCAACACCGATGATTTGGACAACAACGGTATTATCTGGATTGTTCTTTTTTTCAGTATGGTTTAGTTGGCTTACCCTTTTCACTGTTCCGATTTCCTTGCTTTTTTGTTACATAAAAATGATAACCCATAGTGACAAAAGCAAAATTTACATTCCACTAATAATTAACTTATTTTTTTGCGGAATACTTTGTTCATTCGTAACATCAGTAGGACTATGGAAATAAAAACATCGCATAACACGGGTTTGACAAAAGTGGCGTTTCAGTGCTCCGCAAACACATTCGTGTTTAATCAAAGTTTGGTTCTCCGTATCAACATTTGTGGTGAAAATCGCCACCTTCGCCAAGCCCGAAAACGTTAGCGGTTATTTTAATCCCATACAATGAGAAATTATTTGCACATTAAGAAAATCTCTATGCTCAGAAAAATAGCAGGAACTTTTTTGTTGATTTTTATAATTCTGTTATTTTTAATTGACATAAATTCTGGATTAAAGTTCATTCTAGGTTTTTTTTCTTTTTTTGGAGGATTATATTTAGCTTCTACAGATGGTATCGAGATCAAATTTGATGAAAATAAGTTTAGAAACATTTTTTCAATATATAGTATCAATATAGGTTTTTGGGATACTTATCCAAAGATTGCTTATATCTCGATACTCAAAACAAAAGTGAAACAGAAAATTGAAAATAAATATCAACCTTTAGCAGCATCTACGACTTTAACTGGTGAAATAATTTTAATAAATTTATTTAGTGAAACAAATCAAATTAAGACTCTATATAGAACTAACAGCAAAGAAGAAGCTGAGAAAATTGCAAAGCATATAGCATCATTTTATAACATTGATATCAAAAGCAATTTGTAAAAACAACTGCTAACAGCGATTTAACGAGATTTGAGCAATAGACTTAATGGAGAGTTGGTTTTGTATTTGAGAATTTGTCAAATCCGAAAAATGCGCTTAATTTAGTCCCAAATCCGCTGGTGTACCAGAACGTCAGGCTGTGAAAAAACCTCTTTTTTGCGTTAAAATCTTCAATTTTTCCTTTTCTACAATCCAAAAGAAAGCCTTTTAAGAAAGGTCTTTTTTAGGCTGCTAATTTTAAACTGGAAAAAAAGAACTCTAAATTCAGCTTTAAATAACTCGTTTTTAGCAAAAACAAGACTTTTGCCTTGTAGGGTGAGTTCCATTTTTTGAGTTTGGCAATCAAATCGGGAACGCCTAGGATATTGATACTGCGTTTGATGTTATACACCAGCATAATCAGGCTGTGTTCTCCGTTTACTTTTTCTAATCCCGTTAAGTTGGTATGGTTATAGCCCCATTGTCGTTTGATGGTGCCAAAAATATGTTCATTAATTTCTTGCCTCATGCGGTACAACTGCGCATTTGCATGGTAACGCTTGTTGTTTTCTTCTACGGCATCGGCATATTGGCTTCGGTCGATTTCTCTGCCTGCAGCTCTACTTGTACATAAATGCTTTACGGGACATTCTTTGCATTTTGGGGTTCGGTATTTTTTAAAATTATAACTGTCTTTATCTGTAGTTTTCTTATGCCAACTGCCTGTAGTTTTTAGTGTTTCGCCTTGTGGGCAAGTATAAGTATCGGTGTCGTGATCGTATTGAAATTGGGCTACCAAATAAGCCTTGGTCGTACCGTTTTCGTTACTTTTTCCTTGTTCAGGCTGTGCTACAATGGTAGTTATGTTGGCTTGTTTGCAGATTTCTATTTGTTTGCCATTATGGTAACCTTTATCGACCAATGCAGTATAGGTTTCGATACCCAGATTCTCTTTGGCTTCTATGGCAATAGCTGACAAAGCACTGCGATCATTCTTATTGATGGTGTGCGTGGCTACAACAAGATTATTTTTAGCATCGACTGCGGCTTGAACATTAAACGAAATTTCAACTACTTGTCCTTGAACTAGTAATGCTCTGGCATCACTGTCAGTTGTGCTTATTTGAGGCTCGCCACTTGCTTTTAGTTTTTCTTCCAGTTGCTCATAACGCAATTTGTTCCCTTTCAATCGGTCTAACTTTTGTTGGATATTTTGGATTATAGCTGGATTATCTTTGCCGTCATTTTCTTCCAAGGTATCCAAGTATTCTTGGGTCTTAGCTTCAATATAAGCTAAGTGTTTGTCTATTTTCTTTTGGTTAAAATTGGCTTTCTTACTATTGTGCGCGCGACTTTTGGTGCCATCAATAGCTATAGTTTCACCGCCTATTAAGTCAGAATCTTTTAAAAAGAGAACATAGAGTTTGAATAATTTTTTCAAAGCAATAGGATTGTCTTTTCTAAAATCTGAGATGCTGTGGTAATTGGGACGAATATCCTCTAAAAGCCATTGCATTTCGATGTTTCTCAAACATTCCTTTTCTAGATCACGGCCACTTCTGATTCCGTTGAGATAACCGTATAAATACATCTTTAGAAATACTTTACTATTGAAACTTGGGCGACCTTCGGTCTTGAGCGTTTTTACAGCAAAATCGAGTTTAGAGAGGTCAATATATTCGACAAAGGCATCTATAAATCGCACCTGATTATCGGGACTTATAGTGTCTTCTAAACTTGAAAAACGCATTTGTTGACGGGAAATACCTGTGATATGTTGCATTCTTAAAAATACGAAAAATCTTCTTTTTATACTAGTATTTTGTTATATTTGATGATAATACAACGGAGGTTTTTTCACAGACTGACGTTAGCGGTCAGTTTAAAGAGCCGAATGAAAAACGATAAAATATGAATATCGAAAGAAAGCAATTAATAGAATTATGTGACAAATTTTTAAATGATGAAATCAATTCAAATGATTTATCAGTTTTTGCTTTTGATGCAATCATGTCAGATGAAGTAGAATGGAATGAAAATGACGAAATAATTTCTGAAACGCTTTTCGAATGGGATAATGAAGAAATAAACTTTCCTATCAACAAAGTAAATATGAAGCTTTGGAAAAACAGGCTTGAAAATGATGTTCACGAATTAATGATTTATAACAATTGGAATGTCCACATTGAAAAACAAAAAGAAATTTGTGAAAAATATGGCTCAAATTGGAAGCCCATCAATAAAACACTTAACATTGGTATTTCAGAAAATTTAGATTTAGGCACATTAAATGGATTAAGACATAGAACCAAAAAAGGAGAAGTTTGTTGGTTTATTTGGAGTGGAGAATATTCGGAAGACGATAATTTTTTTCAACCAATTTGTGCTGAACATTTAATGCAGAGAAAACCAAAACTGATTGACTATTTAGGACTTGACGTAGGATTTAGATTTCTAATACGCGAAAATGGATATGAAGATGTCTGGTTTGACGAAAAGCTATTGGAAATAGAAAAACCGAACCGCTAACAGCTACTACAATGGATTTGTGCAATAGACTTAATTTAATCCAAAATTATCTAAATTAGTCTTCCAACAAACTATCAAATAAAAATAAATAAGAAACATTTTATACATGAAAAGAATTACTGTCTTTTGTGGATCCAGTTTTGGAAACGAAAAAAATTATGAAATTCAAGCTTTCAAACTGGGACAAATAATGGCTGAAAATAATTATGAACTCGTTTATGGCGGTGCAAAAGTAGGTCTTATGGGAAGTGTTGCAGATGGAGTTTTAAATCATAACGGAAAAGTATTTGGTGTTTTACCAAGCTTTCTGATGAACAAAGAAATCGCTCACGATAGATTGACCGAATTATTCATCGTGGAAAGTATGCATGAGAGAAAAACCAAAATGAATGAACTTAGCGATGGCATAATTGCTTTGCCTGGCGGATTTGGAACTCTGGAAGAATTTTTCGAAATGCTGACTTGGGCACAACTTGGGCTCCATAAAAAACCAATCGGAATTTTGAATGTCGATGGTTTTTATGATTTGCTGTTGGAATTTGTTGCAAACATGGTCGATAAAGGTTTTCTAAAACCAACCAATCAGCAAATGATACTGGTGAGCGATAATGCCGCAGATTTGCTTGATAAAATGGAAAATTATGTCGCTCCCGAAGTTGGAAAATGGATTAAAAAAGGAAATGAATAATTAAAAAAATCAAGACTTTAATTCAACAAATGAATAACAATCAAAACGCGGTTAGCGCATTATTAGCTGAATATAAAAAAGCGATTATTGAATTGCAGCACGTAATTCATGATATTTCAGAGGAGGACTTAACATTTACAGTAGATCATGCGACGCTAAATCCGGATTGCAAATCCATTCAAACGATACTTTCTCATGTGGTGAGTTCCGGATATTCTTATTGTGTTTACATTCAGAATTTTAAAAACAAGAATACTGTACGTCCCGAAAAAGTAAATCGGAGTTCCATTGCTGACTATATAAATGATTTAAATAAAATTCTAAAATTCACACAGGAAACATTTGCAGCTATTGATGATGATGCACTTGAAGAATGGGATGCTTCAAAGAAAATTAGGACTTCTTGGGGACAACTTTATGACATCGAACAATTAATGGAACATGCAATAGTTCATATTTTACGTCACAGAAGACAAATTGAGACATTTAAAACCACAATTAAACAACTACACTAAACCGCAAACAACTGAGCAGTAGTTTGTTTTTATGGTATAAAACAATATATTTACTTAAATTAGCCTTAAAACAGTCAGGCAATTATTCCAAACCAAAAAAACACGAACAATATGAAGTGGACAGCATCTTTTTTTCTTATCCTAATTATCAACATGGCAAGTTATAGCCAAAAGATTGATGAAGCTGCAGTTATAAAAAAACTACTGGAAAAAGAATCCGCAACATGGAGAGCTGCTGATAGTAAAGGTCATTCGGAGTGCTGGCACATTCAACCGTACAGCCGAATATTGATTTCTACTGCTGATGGAGTTACACTTGATATTCCGCCAACTGCTATGATTAACACCAATCCTAGTGCCATGGGAAATGGCGGTTTTTCTGTAAATACAAATTATAAAATGAGTATTAATGGAAATAGCGCCTGGGTAAGCCATGACGAAGAATCTACGGCTAAGGATGGCAAAAAAACTTTTTCCTATGAAATTCGATTATTAGAAAAAATAAAAGGACAATGGAAATTAGTGGGGCAATCCATTCACTTATATAATCCAAAATAATTTTTAAATCTTCAACTTTATTATGTTTTCTAATTTACGGTACAACATTACAATCTCTGTTTTAATAGATTTTAAAAAAATTTAATTTTACTCAAAAAAAGAAGCATTATTTATAGATTTTCTTCTTTTATATTATGTCTACAGACAAACTAATAAATAATAGTAATACTTTGAATCAACAAATAACTAATTATTTATCAATTCTATTAAATAAACGTTTATAAACCAATATTAAATGTTAATAATTTTAACAATTTGTTAATAGTATTCAGTAAATAAGAAAAGTAATATTTATAGTTTTACAGTCCAACAAATTATTAAAACAATTATGAAGCAATTTTACTTAAAGACACAGTTCTTTCTTGTAGCTGTATTTATTTTTTTAAGTTTTATTTCCAATGCTCAAGTTCCTGCTTATTATAACGGAACTAACATTAGCCAAACAGGAAATGCCTTAAAAACAAGCCTGTCAAATTTAATCATTTCAACCCATTCTACTTATTTGACTTATACCCCTGGAGTTTGGGATGCTCTGAAACAAACTGATTTAGATCCTAACGATCCTTCGAAAGTTTTACTGATTTATGGTTATAATGACAGTGATGCTGATTTAACAAATGACCGAACCCGCTCCAAAGATAAAAATGGTGGAAACCAAGGGGACTGGAATAGAGAACATGTATTTCCTAGATCATTAGGAAATCCTAATTTAGGAAGTGAAGGTCCAGGAAGTGATGCACATCATTTAAGAGCCTCAGATGTAAATTTTAATGCAACTAGAAACAATTATCCTTTTGGTGCCGGATCTGGAAATGCTAAATTACTCAACAATATCTTCTATCCTGGCGATGAATGGAAAGGTGATGTTGCCCGTATGATTATGTACATGTATTTGCATTATGGTACACAATGTCTTCCTAGTGTAGTTACTGTAAGCTCACAGAACTACAGTACTGATATGACCGATATTCTACTAGAATGGAGTGCAGAAGATCCAGTTTCCCAAGTAGAAATTAATAGAAATACAATATTAGAAGGAGTTCAAGGAAACAGAAACCCTTTTATTGATAATCCTGCTTTTGCGACAGCAATTTGGGGTGGGCCACAAGCTCAAAATAGATTTGATGGTAGTGTTCAATTGGATACAGAAATTCCGTCTGTACCTGCTAACTTGGTTGCCACAAATACAACCGCATCAGAAACTACATTAACATGGGTTCAGTCTACAGATAATGTGGGCGTTTTAGGATACCGAATTTATAACGGAACAGCACAAATTGCTTCTTCTTCAACCCCTAGTTATGTTTTATCTGGATTAACAGCTAATACAAATTATACTTTATCCATAAAAGCATTTGATGCGGCTGGAAACATTTCAAACGCTAGTAATAACGTAGCTGTAAAAACTCTAGCTGGTACACCACCACCAACTCCAACTACTTCTGTTGTTTTCATGAACGAAATTCATTATGATAATGCAGGTACTGATGTAGGTGAAGGTGTTGAAATTGCTGGAACAGCTGGAACCGATTTAACAGGTTGGAGCATTATTCCTTATAACGGAAATGGTGGTGCATCTTATACTCCTGCAGGAAGTTTATCAGGTATAATTCCGAATCAGTCTAATGGATTTGGAACTGTTTTTGTATCTATAAATGGATTACAAAATGGAGTACCAGATGGCCTTGCATTAGTAAACAACTTAGGAAATGTAATTCAATTTTTAAGCTATGAAGGAATTTTTGCTGCTACTAATGGTCCAGCAAGCGGAATGACAAGTACGAATATTGGTGTTTCTGAAATTGGAACCGAATCAATAGGCTTATCATTACAGTTGAAAGGATCTGGAAATCAATACAGTGATTTTACATGGCAAACATCAGTTGCAAGCACCTATGGAAACATCAATAACGGACAATCATTCGCAATGGTTGCCGAGCCTCTTACTCCACCAACAAATTTAGTGGCAACTAATCTTACTGCAACCACTTCAACTTTATCTTGGACAGCAGGAACATCAAATGCTTCTTTTGAAATTTATAACGGAAGTACATTATTAGCAGCTACAACAGCCACTAGTTTTACTCTTACTGGTTTAACACCAAATACTACTTACGCCTTAACAGTGATTGCATTAGATGCTAATGACAACGCTTCAATAGCTAGTAATGTGGTTAGTATAACTACCTTAAATAATACTACACCTACTCCAGCTGGAGCTGTTTTTATCAACGAAATTCACTATGATAATGCAGGAACAGATGTTGAAGAAGGTGTTGAAATTGCTGGGCTTGCAGGGACCGACTTAACAGGATGGAAAATCATCCCTTACAATGGTAATGGTGGCGCTTCTTATACTCCAATAGGAAATTTATCAGGAACAATTCCAAATCAATTAAACGGATATGGAACAGTATCAGTTGCTATTCTAGGATTACAAAATGGTGCTCCTGACGGAATTGCTTTAGTAGATGCAACGGGAAAAGTCATTCAATTTCTAAGTTACGAAGGTGCTTTTACAGCGAGCAATGGTCCTGCTGCAGGAATGACAAGTACTGATATTGGTATTGCTGAGGCAAGTACTGCAACTGTTGGAAATTCACTTCAGCTTATTGGTAAAGGAACTAAATATGCTGATTTTACATGGGTAGCAGCACCAAGTACTTTTGGAAAACCTAACAAGGGAGAAAAATTTGGTGAATTAGTTTTTATCAATGAAATCCATTATGACAATGCGGGAACTGATACTGGTGAAGCAGTAGAAATTGCTGGTTACTCAGGAACTGATCTAACAGGATGGAGCATCATTCCTTACAATGGAACAGGAGGAGCTAGCTATACTCCAACAGGAAATTTATCCGGAATTATTCCAGATCAATTAAATGGTTATGGTACTGTATCAGTAAGTATTGCTGGATTACAAAATGGTGCTCCTGACGGAATTGCATTAGTAGATGCTTCTGGAAAAGTTATTCAATTTTTAAGCTACGAAGGTACTTTTACTGCTACTAATGGTCCTGCTGCAGGAATAAAAAGTACGGATATAGGTATTGCTGAAGCAGGTACTGCGGCAATAGGAACTTCATTACAATTAACTGGAGTAGGATTTACTTATGCTGATTTTACTTGGCAAGCAGTCAATAATACTTTTGGAACTATAAATAAAGGACAGTTTTTTGGTAATGCTTCTGATATACTGGTAGTTATTCCAATTGCTGAAGCTAGAGCAAAAACAGATGGAGAAATTGTAACTGTAACTGGAGTTTTAACCGTTTCTGACCAATTTGCAGGATCAGCTTACCTACAAGATGCTACAGGAGCGATAGCTGTTTTTGACAAATCGGTTCATGGAACTGGACTTTTTAAAATAGGAGATTCTATCACAATTACAGGAACTAGAAGCACTTTCAGCGAACAAGTACAAATAAGCCCAGTAAGTGCGGTTACCAATAATGGATTACCTAATCAACCTATTGTGCCTCTTACTATCACTTTGAGTGAAATGGCAAACCACCCTGCTGAATTAGTTCGCATTCAAAACACAACTTTTCCTAAACCTGGTGCCATGATGTTTGGTAATTCAAACACTAATATTACGGATGCTAGCGGAACAGCTCAATTGAGAATCGATGCAGATGTAAATGATCTTACAGGTTTTGCGCAACCAGAAAATTGTTCAGAAATAATAGGTGTTGTGGGGAATTATTTTGCAACTCAACAACTATTACCTCGAATGAGAACAGACTTACCTTGTGCAAATAAATATGAACAAACTGGTAATGATTTAGCAATTTCAAAAGAAAAAACTTTGGATATCGCTACTTGGAACATCGCTTGGTTTGGTGATGAAACCAATTCGCCTGCAGCAGGAAACACCAACTCTGATGCCATACAAAAAGCGGCTGTCAAAAATGTTTTACAGCAATTAGATGCTGATATTTATGCTGTAGAAGAAATCTCTGATGATGCTTTGCTTGCTCAGATGGTTAGCGAAATGAATGATTACAGTTATGTTTTATCAGAGGCTACATCATATCCTAATGATTTTAGTAGTCCAAAACAAAAAGTTGGATTTATTTATAAAAATAAAACAGTAACTCCGTTGAATACCAAGGTGCTTTTGAAAACCATTCATCCTTTTTATAATGGTGGCGATGTTTCAGCACTTGCAAATTATCCTGATGCTGATAAATCTAGATTCTTTGCAAGCGGTAGATTGCCATTTATGATGACTGCAAATGTTACAATTGATGGTAATCAAAAACAAATCAATATTATTAATCTTCATGCAAGAGCAAATACCAGTGGTGATGCGCAAAGCAAATATGATATGCGTAAGTTTGATGTAGAAGTTCTAAAAGACACATTGAGTGCACAATATCCCGATTCAAACTTAGTATTACTAGGAGATTATAACGATGATGTTGACTATACAGTATCTGATGTAACAACTACAGTTTCTACTTATGAAGATTATGTAAATGACAGTTCTAATTTTAATGTACTTACTAAAACATTGAGTGAAGCTGGCTTTAGATCGTATGTTACTTATGAAAACATGATTGATCATATAACAGTTTCTAATGAACTTGCTCATTTATACATCAATGAATCCGCTAGAGTACATTATGAATTTTACACCAGTGATTATACAAAAACAGCTTCGGACCACTTTCCAGTTTCTGTAAGATTGCAATTAAAAGAATTTACTCTTGACGCTAGCAGTGCAACAAATATTACTTGCAATGGCGAAGCTAATGGTACTGCTACTGTTTCTGTTTCAGGCGGAATTGCACCATACACCTATACTTGGAGTACTGATGAAATTACAAATACAAACTCCGTATATAATCTTGATGCAGGAACTTATACTGTAATTGTAAAAGATGCTTTAAACAATAAATTGACTGCTAATTTCATTATAACTGAGCCTTCATTGATTACTATTCCATCAACAAATGAGGTAAATGTATATTATGGTTACACTAATGCTTCCTGCACGACACTTTCTGCCGGTACAGTAACTGGAGGAGTATTACCTTATACATACCAATGGAGCAATGGAGCAACCACAAGTAGTATTGCAGTTTGTCCTACGGCAACTACGACATATACACTAATTGTGAAAGACGCTAACGGTTGTATATCTGCCACAGAAAAGATTGTCAATGTAATTGATGTGCGTTGTGGTAGTAATTCAAAAAATCCAAAAGTGGAAATATGTCATAACGGAAAAACAATTTGTATTGATGAAAATGCTGTTGCAAGCCATTTAGCCCATGGAGACAGTTTAGGTAATTGTGCATCAATAAATAAAGATTCCGTATCGATAACTGATGTAAATGTATTTCCAAATCCATTCGTAGAAAGTGTAGATGTAAGCATTAACATTTCTGAAAATACAAAGGTTGACTTTTTACTTTATAACTTCAACGGACAGATTGAAAAACAAAGCAGTCAAGAAGTTAAAGCTGGAAAATCAATTACAAAATTAGAATTATCAGAATTGAATAAAGGATACTATTTCTTGAAAATCGCTATAAATGGTAAAGTTAAAGATATCAAATACTTGATTAAACAATAATTTTTTATAAAGAGATAAAAAAATTCTCTCTATCCAATAAATCAACTATAGCCATCAAAAGTAATTTTGATGGCTTTTTTTTTGATCGGCTACAGCTATTATTTACATTTTAATTCTACTCCAACTTTTAAGAAAACAAAAAAGAATTATTTACATAATCTAAAACATTATTTGCAATCAAAAAATATTAGGTATTCTATATTGATTTAAAAAACAACTATCAATGTCCGCTTTTGTATTGAAATGACTAAACAAGATGCACAAACTTATTATCATTTTAATGTTAATCAGAAAGCATTTCGGCTTAAACCTATCAGGATTTTATACTTCCAGACTAGGAGGCGTTTCCACGAGAAACTGTAGTTATTCTCATATCCAAATGAAACAATAGCATCACCTTTTTTGCTGATGCAAAAGGCAATAAAACAAATAGTACAACCTTAATACAAGAAAACACAAATAGCTGTTTATTAAATACTTAAAATAAAAAATATTAAAAAAAAGTATATTTTTTGTACCAATAAAATAATTATTTGTTTAAATTTACAGTATTGGTTTAAACAGGCAGGAACACCTACTACCTCATCTTTTAAACTTGATATGTAAATTTCAAACCTACTTCAGCATTACAAAATTTACTATCCTAATTAACTAAAAAATCCGCCCCAGTAATTTTCTATTGTTTCTAATCTAGCATACCAATAATGGTCTGTTTATACTTAAAAAACATACGAAATGGGGAAGTACAAATACATACTGTTTTTTGACCAAATTGATATTGATGCTATTGGTAAAGTTGGTGGCAAAAACGCCTCTCTCGGCGAAATGTACAATCAACTCAATCCAATAGGGATTCGTATTCCTAATGGGTTTGCTGTTACTGCTGAAGGATATCGTCTTTTCAGGAAAATGAATAATCTGGAAAAACCATTGAAGGATTTATTATTTTCATTAGATACACAGCACTATTCCAATCTTTCTTCCATTGGAGAAAAAGCCAGAAACCTTATTTTATCTGCTGCTATTCCGGACGAAATTCGAGATGAAATTTACGCTGCCTACCAATCCCTTAGTGAACAATGCAACTGCAATACCCTTGATGTGGCCGTGCGAAGCAGTGCTACGTCAGAGGATTTACCAACTGCGAGTTTTGCAGGCCAAATGCAATCGTTTTTAAACATCAACGGTACTACACAATTATTGGATGCCGTTCATCGCTGTTTTGTATCCTTGTTTACAGATCGAGCCATCAAGTACCGTCATGACATGGGTTTTGCCGCATTAGACATTGCAATTTCTGTTGGCGTACAGCAAATGGTACGAAGCGATAAAGCTTTGTCCGGTGTAGCGTTTACCATTGATCCCGACAGCGGTTTTGAAAACACCATCATCATCAACGGGTGTTGGGGATTAGGAGAAAATATTGTTCAGGGAACTGTGACGCCTGATGAATGGATGGTTTTTAAACCTACTTTAGAAAACCCGGATTTGAATCCCATTCTGAAAAGCCAGTGCGGGAGAAAAGAATTCACGATGATTTATGCAGAAAAATCAGCAACCACATCGGCAGAAAATACCATTATCAACACCGATACATCTTTCGAAAAACAAAATCAGTTTTCGCTAACAAATAAAGAAGTTATTCAACTCTCTCAATGGTGTTCTAAAATTGAAAAACATTATAAAAAACCAATGGATATTGAATGGGCAAAAGACGGTTTGAATAACCAACTCTACATCGTTCAAGCTCGTCCGGAAACCGTTCATGGAAAAGCGAATAAACAAGTTCGGGAAATTTACAAACTCAAAGAAAAAAGCACGCTTTTGACACAAGGAATTGCGCTTGGCGATAAAATTGCTTCCGGAAAAGCGCGTATTCTAAACAGTCCGCAAGAAGGCGATTTATTGCAAAACGGGGAAATCATAGTAACCGATTTGACTAATCCGGATTGGGATCCCATTATGAAAAGAGCATCGGCAATCATTACCAACAAAGGCGGACGCACCAGCCATGCAGCGATTGTAGCCAGAGAACTCGGAACAGTTGCCGTTGTGGGTTGCGGAAATGCTACTTCTGTTATAAAAAATGGTCAGGAAATTACCGTTTCCTGTGCCGAAGGCAAAGAAGGAAACATCTATGACGGAAAATTGAAATGGGAAGTATCAGAACAGGATTTCAGCAAACTTGAAATGCCAAAAACAGCTCCCATGCTTATTCTTGCTGATCCCGAAAGAGCCTTTGAATTAAGCCATTATCCCAATCAGGGCGTGGGTTTGATGCGAATGGAATTTGCCATTTCGAATACTATTAAAATTCATCCGTTGGCGTTGTGCGAACCTGAAAAAATAACAGATGAGAAAATTATTACCGAAATAGCCGCAATGACAAAAGGCTATGAAGATCCTAAAAACTATTTCATTGATAAACTGGCTGAAGCTGTAGCAATTGTTGCCGCCGCTTTTTATCCAAAAGAGGTAATTGTTCGAATGAGTGATTTTAAAAGTAACGAATATGCCAACCTCATCGGAGGAAAATATTACGAGCCAGATGAGGAAAATCCCATGATTGGTTTCCGTGGTGCCTCGCGTTATTACAGTAATTTTTATCGAAAAGGGTTTGCTTTAGAATGCGAAGCCATGAAAAAAGTACGAAACGAAATGGGACTGCACAATGTAAAACTGATGATTCCTTTTTGCAGAACCGTTGAAGAAGGTGAAAATGTACTTACCGAAATGTCTAAAAACGGATTGGTGCAAGGCATTAACGGATTACAGGTATATGTCATGATTGAGATTCCGAGTAATGTATTAATGGCCGATGAATTTGCAAAACTTTTTGACGGATTTTCTATTGGTTCCAATGATTTAACGCAACTCACATTAGGTTTAGACCGCGATTCCGCACTGGTAAGTTATTTGTTCAGCGAAGAAAACCCTGCTGTCAAATCTTTAATTAAAGAAACGATTCGGGTGGCCAAACGTTTTGAAATAAAAGTGGGATTGTGCGGACAAGCTCCGAGCGATCTCCCCCAATTTGCCAAATTTTTAGTGAACGAAGGCATTGACAGTATCTCGTTTAATCCAGATGCTCTAATAAAAGGAATTGAAAATATTTTGGAAGCGGAAAAGAAAACAAAAAGAAAAATTCTAATGTAAATCGATTTAATTATGGAAGCAACATTCAAAAATAAAGTAGCCATCGTGACGGGAGGTTCCTCCGGAATCGGTAAATTTACTGCCTTGGCTTTCGCCCAAAAAGGAGCTAAAGTAGTTGTCGTGGATTGGATAGAAAACAGTGAAACAATGCGTATTATCAAGGATTTAGGTGCCGAAACCATTTTCATCAAATGCGATGTTTCAAAAACCGAAGACGTAAAAGCGATGGTTGAAAAAACTATAGCCACTTTTGGACGTTTGGATTATGCTTATAACAATGCAGGTGTTGAAGGAATATCCGCTATGACACAAGATTGCACCGAAGAAAACTGGGATCGAACAATAGGTATCAATTTAAAAGGAATTTGGCTATGCATGAAATATGAGATTCCCGAAATAGTAAAACAAGGCAAAGGAGCTATTGTGAACTGTGCTTCTGTAGCCGGATTAGTCGGATTCGCTGGTTTACCTGCTTATGTAGCCTCTAAACACGGCGTTATTGGATTATCAAAAACAGCAGCTTTAGAATGTTCTAAACTAGGAATCAGAATAAATGTCGTTTGCCCAGGAGTGATACAAACACCAATGATTGATCGACTTACCGGAAAAACAAAAGAAGCAATAGAACAATTTACAGGTTTAGAGCCAATAGGACGTTTTGGCAAACCCGAAGAGATAGCAAATGCAGTGGTCTGGATGTGTTCAGACGAAGCTTCATTTGTAACTGGACATGCAATGGCAGTAGATGGCGGATTTGTCGCACAATAATTTTTGAGTTTTAATACCACTAAAAAATGTATAGAATGTATACTTACGAAGTAAATCTAAAATGGTCCGACAAAAGGAAAGGGATCTTAAGTTCTCCCGTTTTGCTTCAAAATATTGAAGTCGCGACACCTCCTGAATTCCCGAAAGGAATGGATAAAATTTGGTCTCCAGAGCACCTGTTTGTTGCTGCAATAAACAGTTGTCTATTAACTACTTTTCTGTCGATTGCCGAAAATTCAAAACTTCAGTTTATAAGTTTTGAGAGTAAATCGACTTGTATTGTCGATAAAATCAATGGGAAACATACCATAACCGAAATCATTCTTCAACCCAAACTCGTCATCCATTATTCCCAAAAACCAGAACGGGCAAAACATATTTTGGAGTTGAGTGAAAAGGCCTGTTTGATTTCAAATGCCATTAAAACAACCATTCGGTTAGAGCCAGAAATAATTATTGAGTATAATCTTGTTCCACTTGGCAATTCTTTCTAGAATAACATTCAGAAAATATTTCCAAAAAAACAGAGCATAATTATCCGAGTACTAGATTTCAATAGTAGCACAAGAGTAAAATAACGAGTCAAAAACTGATTCAAAAAAGATAATTCATGGATGCGAAAAAAGGACTTTTACTTTTATATCAAATGCTGCTCATTCGGCGATTTGAAGAAAAAGCTGCTGAGTTATACACTAAAGCCAAAATCAGAGGATTCCTGCACTTATACATAGGTGAAGAAGCCACAGCAGTAGGGATAATGCAGGCTTTAACCGATAATGATACTGTATTGAGTACCTATCGGGAACATGGTCATGCTTTGGCACGTGGCATTGATCCTGATGTAATTATGGCTGAAATGTATGGAAAAATAGAAGGCTGCAGCCGAGGTCGAGGTGGCTCCATGCATCTTTTTGATGCTTCAAAAAATTTTCACGGAAATAATACTGTATTGAGTGGCAATCTTTCAATAGCTGTTGGAATGGCATTGGCATCCAAAAAACAAAAGAAAAACAACATTATCTGTTGCTTCTTTAGCGAAGATGACATTACCAAATGTCAATTTCAAGAAGCTCAGAATCTGGCGACACTCTGGAAAGTTCCTGTTTTATTTGTCTGTGAAAATAACTTGTATGCTAAGGGCAACGCAGTCCGATATTCACATACTGTAGCAGAATTAGAAAAAAAAGGCATTGCATCTTCAGCCGTTGATGGTATGAATTTAATAAAAGTAATGCAGGCTGCCAATGCTGCTGTAGAAAAAATAAAAAATACTGGGAAACCCTATTTACTGATTTGTAACACCTATCGTTTTAGAGCATACTCCATGTTTGATGTCGAATTATACCGTGCTAAAAAGAAAGTGGAGGAATGGAAAAGACGAGATCCGATTCCGCAATTCGAGCAGTTTCTTTTGCAACAGCTATGGATTACGGAAAATGAGATTGCTGGTTTTGAAAGTAAAATAAAAACAAAAATCCAGAAAGCACTGGATTTTGCCGAAGAAAGCGCTCGGGAACCATTAGAGCAATTGACAAAATTTGTTTACACCGAAATTTAAACTATAAACATTAAAATCAAAAAACACCATGAAAAACTTTACACTAAACTCATTAAAAGAAAACAGAATGGAAGACATCCAATTTTGTCAAAGTTGCGGTATGCCTCTTCATGCAGACAAACTAAAAGGAACCGAAAATAACGGTATCAAAAGCAATGATTATTGCAAGTATTGTTATGTAAACAGTGATTTTAAAAATCCGGAAATGAATCTGGACGACATGAAAAATGCTGTACAAACCTATATGGAAAAAAGAAAACTTCCCAGTTATATGATTCAAAAAGCCGTGAATATTTTACCCGCTTTAAAACGTTGGAAAAGCAAACAACAATAATCAATTCTTCCCATGAAAAGCAACATGACCACACAATCCATCACCTATCGTGAGGCTTTGAATCAAGGCCTTCGCGAAGCATTGCAAAATGATAAACGCGTCTTTTTGATGGGCGAAGATGTGGGCCGCTACGGAGGAGCTTTTGCTGTAAGCAAAGGGTTATTACAGGAATTTGGAGAAGAGCGCATTATGGATGTCCCACTTTTAGAAGCTGGTTTTGTTGGAGCCGGAATTGGAGCAGCAATGGCTGGTATGAAACCCATTATTGAAATAATGACAGTCAATTTCAGTCTATTCGCAATGGACCAAATTGTGAACAATGCGGCTACTTTACAGCACATGTCCGGCGGACAATTGAATGTTCCTCTAATTATACGAATGGGAAGCAGTATTGGACGCCAGTTAGGAGCACAACATTCGCATAGTTGGGAACCTTTTTATGCACACATTCCAGGATTAATTGTCCTATCAGTGGGAACGCACGAAGATGCAAGAAGTATGCTGTATGCCGCTCTGCAAAGTCCTGACCCTGTGTTATTGTTTGAATATACGATGCTGCTTAATCTCGAAAAAGAAATAGCGACTGATTTGCCAATTGCCTCTATTGCTAAAGCCAAAGTGTTACGAGAAGGAAAGGACATTTCGATTATCACTTACGGAACCGGAGTGTATAAAACTTTAGAGGCTGCTGCCGAATTAGCTACCGTTGGGATTGATGCAGAAGTCATTGATTTACGTGTTTTGCGACCATTAGATGAGGCTACTTTCTTGGCTTCGATTGCCAAAACGCATCGGGTATTGATAGTAGAAGATGCTTGGCGCTCTGTGAGTATTTCCTCGGAAGTGAGTGCACGTATTATGGAAAACGGCTTTTATAATTTAAATACTCCTGTACAACGATTGTGTGGTATTGAAGTCCCTATTCCCTACCCTGCACATTTGGAAGAAGCAGCCATTCCTCAAAAAAATGATATCATAAGTGCCGTAAAAAAGATGCTTTATCGGAATTAATTTTTTTGATAAAAAACACCAATTTGAGAAGCAACATAAGCATCCGCTTGCTCTTTAAAACCGCTGATTAAAAACAACTTATATTCATTAAATTTAAAAATAAGAATTGAAATTACTGAAACAAGTTTGCTAAAAATTCACTACCTTAACAAGTATTTTTTTAGAAATGAAAAACAGCAAAAATGAAAGTATTAGTCTATAGCATATTGGGGTTTGATAAGGCTTTCCTTGAAAAAGCAGCGCATGGTAATCCCGAATTAGTTTTTACGGAGCAGCCTTTGAATGAAAGTACCGCAGCCCTTGCCAAAGGATTTGATGCTGTTTCACTTTTTACTTCGGATGATGCTTCAGAAACAGTATTGCAGAAACTATATACTTGTGGTGTAAAATATATTGCTCTGCGTTCCGTAGGTTACGATCATGTTGATTTGGCCCGAGCAAAATCATTAGCGATTAAAGTGGCAAATGTTCCTGAATATTCGCCTTACGCCATTGCTGAACTAGCCGTGGCCTTGTTAATGGCACTAAACAGAAAACTTGTTTTAGGTCAGACGTTAATGCAAATTGGCGATTATCGTTTGGATCATTTGGTGGGTTTTGATTTGCATGGAAAAACAATAGGTATTGTAGGAACTGGAAAAATAGGAGCTGCATTTGCAAAAATAATGCATGGTTTTGGCTGTAAAATAATAGCCTTTGATATTAAGGAAAACAAGGAACTCATGGATGAAATTCCAATTACTTACGTTTCACTAAAAGATTTATGTGCCACTGCTGATGTGATATCCGTTCATTATCTACTCAATGGAACAACAAACCATCTGTTTAATAAAAGCACATTTTCATTAATGAAAAAAGGAGTGATTTTTATTAATACTGCCCGTGGAGGAATTGTAAATACAAAAGACTTATTAGAAGCAATCGAAAATAAAACCATTGGCGCTGCAGGATTAGATGTTTACGAAAAAGAGAAACCAATATTTTTTCAAGATCATACTGATACTCCAATAAATGATGATTTGTTTTTAAAACTTCGTTCCCATCCTAATGTGATGGTTACCGGACATCAAGGTTTTTTGACAAACGAAGCATTAGAGGGAATTGCACACACTACAATTGCGAATTTGAATGCCTGGGCCTATAATGGTATTTCTGGAAATGAGGTGAATTGATACCCGTTTTGAAATCATTTGTAAACGAATAGAATATTTTATTGTTTGTCTGTTTTTTATAATCATGCTGGGGTTAGCAGTATTAAAAACTCAAAAGATGAAAGGATCCTTTAAACTCGGAAAAGTATCTGGTATTGGAATATTCATACACTGGACATTCACTTTACTTATTCTGTTTATCATTTTCATGAACTACAGATCAGGGCAAAATGTTACTCAAATAATATGGTCTGTGCTGTTTATCTTGTGCATTTTTGTTACTGTTTTATTACACGAACTCGGTCATGCTTTAGCCGCAAAAAATTACAACATAAAAACCAAAGACATCACCCTTTTACCCATTGGCGGATTGGCCAGACTGGAACGATTACCAGAAAAACCATCCGAAGAATTAATAGTCGCTTTTGCGGGACCTTTGGTAAATATTACATTGGCCTTTATCACGGGGATTTTCATTACGATTCCGGATACTTCTGAGCAATTAATGGCGGAATTATCTAATGGCGTGAACGCGAATAATTTCTTTCTCAATTTCTTTTTAGTCAATTTCTGGTTGGCACTTTTCAATTTAATCCCCGCATTCCCTATGGATGGCGGCAGGATTTTACGGGCGCTGTTATCGTTCAAGTTACAAAGGCATGTTGCCACAAGAATTTCGGCACGGATAGGACAACTATTGGCAATGGGATTCATTATTTTTGGATTTTTCACTTCTCCGATTTTAGTTTTTATCGGTATTTTTGTCATTATTGGAGCTCAGGTTGAAGCAGATTATACGGAGTCTAAATTCATCTTGAAAGGCTTTAAAGTGCATGATGTTGTAATGAAACAATACCCGACGATTGATGCAAATGATACTGTAAAAACAGCGGTTGAATTGGTATTGGACAGCCAAAACAAGAATTTCCTGATTACTGAAGAAGGTATTCCGGTAGGAACACTGAATCGAGACCAAATTATTATGGCACTTTCAAAAAAAGGAGATGATGAATTTATTTACAACGTCATGGACCGAAATTTAGTTTACCTCGACAGTGATTCTCTTTTAGAAAAAGTTTTTGAGCTCATTCAACTCAATAAATCAAGATTAATGCTCGTTATGGAAAATAATAAAGTTGTTGGTATTTTGGATGTTGAAAATCTTATGGAATTTCTTTTAATTAACGAAGTGAAAATAAATAAAGCCCATGATAGAAAGTAAAAATAGCCTTATTGCTCCAAAAAATCTGGAGCTTGTTTACAGTGGCGAAGATTATTTTTCTCGATTAGAGGCTATTATTCGGAATTCACAGATTGAAATTCACATGCAAATGTATCTTTTTGAAAACGATACAACCGGAAATAGAATTATTAAAGCATTAAAAGAAGCCGCTTCGCGTAAGGTTCAGGTTTATGTCCTTTTGGATGGTTTAGGGTCTTTATCATTTCCCTCAGAAATACTAAAAGAAATGAGACAAAGCGGCATAAACATTCGTTTTTTTGCTCCTTTATTTTCAACCTATACTTTTTACCTAGGCAGAAGACTACACCGAAAAGTTATTGTTGCTGATGCAAAAGTCGTGCTTATTGGCGGTATAAATGTAGCCGATAAATATTGTGGTTCGGATACAGAAGCTCCTTGGCTCGACTATGCAGTTCAATTAAAAGGAGAAATTGCCGAGCCGCTTCAAAAATTGTGTACCGATATCTATTTCAAAAAAAGACACTTACACAACAGTAAAATAAAATCTTCTTTTCTTGTTCAGGAAGATGCGATGGTTCGTATTCTTCAGAATGACTGGTTAAAAGGCAAAAATGAGATTTGTGATGGGTATATAAAATCCATTAGAAATGCGAAAAAAGACATCATTATTGTGGGAAGTTATTTTCTGCCAGGGATTCGAATCATTCGAGCCTTGAAAAAAGCATCTAAAAATAAGGTGAAAATTAAATTAATTCTTTCGGGAAAATCAGATTTACCGCTTACAAGGCGCGCTACCTGCTTTCTCTACGACAAACTGCTTACATATAATATTGAATTGTACGAGTGGGATCAATCAATCTTACACGGAAAAGTCGCGGTAATAGACGGCAATTGGACTACAATAGGATCTTTTAATCTGAATAATTTAAGTTCGTACGGAAGCCTTGAAATGAATGTCGAAATAAATTCTTCTTTATTTTCTAAAATGTTTCAAGCACACCTCATCAAAATTATTGCTCAATGCCAAAGCATAACGCCTGATTCCTTAAAAATCAAGAATAATCTATTGACGAAATCCATCAATTTTCTTTCATATTGCATTACCCGAATAATAGAAATAATTGTGACGTACACTCCCTACAAGCGATTCAATAATTGATTTTTTGAAAACAATAATTTCAATTTTTATTAAAAAACAAAAAGTATATTCTGTTTCTAAAATCAAAATCATTGTTTAAAAAATTATCCCTATAAGTACTGTTAATAAATTATTTTTAATTAACTTTATATATGATTTTAAATCATTTAAAACACTAATAATAAGTACTTTATAAATAAACTACTAATGGAACCACACCGACTAAAAACTAAAAAAAAAGAGGATTGGATTCAAAAAGATTTGGAGAGTAAAATTCCAAAATTAAGCAGTAAAATAGTGTTTATTCCCAGTCAGGATGAATTATTTTTTTAGTTCATTTCTCAAAGAAATTTGTTAGCTCAGGTTAACATCGGAGCCGTGAGTCACTGCTCTGTAATTGAATGTTCTTTCAAGCACCAGGTTTAAAAGATTCTCCGCAGAGCTCCGAACTTTTAAACCGGTATTCTTAATCGGGGTTAGGGACAGAATAGTCCCTACTCCATTAACGATTTCAACGCTATGGATTTTGCACAATACAAAGATACCTTTACAGACAAATCCCATAAAATAGGCTATTCCCTGCCAAATATTCAACGCTGTCTGGATTATGCCGAAGTTTTATTTTCTCATGATGTACCGATTATTTACAACCCAAGCCATTTATCGCTTCTGGTGGGATACAAAAAAGAATACTTAAAAAAAGCGGCTGTGTATCCCCGCTATTTTTATCGTGATTTTGAGATTTCAAAAAAAAATGGCACAAAACGACTCATTTCTGAACCGCTTCCGAGCTTGAAAGAAATCCAAATCTGGATTTTGAGAAATATCCTCAATAAAGTTCCCATCAGCCCTTTTGCGAAAGCATACAAAACAAATGTAAGCCTTATAGAAAACCTAAAATTTCATAAAAATCAGCCTAAAGTATTTACGTTAGACTTAGAGAATTTCTTTCAATCAATAACTATTGGATTAGTTGAAAAAGAATTTCATCAATTAGGATATTCTAAGATGGTATCGAGATTGCTTTCTAAATTATGCACCCGAGACAGAACTTTGCCTCAAGGCGCGCCCACAAGTCCGTATCTTTCAAATTTAATTTTTAAAGATGCCGATGCCGAGATTGCCGCTTACTGCAAATTGCATAAAATAAGATACACCCGTTATGCTGACGATATGAGTTTTTCGGGGGATTTTGATGAAAATAAACTGCTCCATAAAGTTATTGAAACTGTTGAAAAATTAAACCTTCGCATCAATAAAAACAAGATTAAACTCATGACGTCCGATACACGCCAAACCGTGACTGGAATTGTTGTGAATGAAAAACCGCAAGTGGTATTCCACAAACGCAATGATTTAAGACAAGCTATGTACTACATCAAGAAATTTGGTTTTGAGGAACACCGCGAATACAAAGAAATCAACCAAAAAAATTACCTCGAACATTTGTTGGGAAAAATCAATTTTGTTTTACAAATAAATCCAAAAGACATCGAATTTTTAGAATACAAATCTATATTAAAAGAGCTAAAAAAGAAACAGGATTTAAAAGCTATGGAGGACGAATTATTACCAATATAAGAATTAAAAAATATTCTTGGTAAAAGAACTATGGCTTAAAAACTCATTTTAGAGTTTTTTTTATTTTTATAACTTGTTGAAATAAAGCTATTTATTACTATTTTAATACCTGAAAATTAATTAAATTTGATAGAGCAAAATGTATAAAAATCACAATCACTTGTGCTGTCTTTTTTATACATATTCTTACTGATAAAAGCAAGATTTCAAACTCCGGACGTCTTTATAACCTATCAAATAATTAAACAAATAATACCTCATGAAAAAAATAACAACCATCATCGCAACATTATTTTTATCTACTTTTCTGCTGGCTCAAACAACATGGAAAGCAGATCCAATGCACTCAAAACTTACTTTTAGCACCGTACATCATGGCATTTCGGATATAGCAGGACTATTCAAAAAATTTGAGATAACTGCAACAACTACTAAATCGAATTTTAGTGATGCTGTATTTGAACTTTCGACTGATGTAGCCTCTATTGACACCGAAGTGGAAATGCGTGATAATCATTTGCGAAGTGCTGATTTCTTTGACGTGGAAAAATACCCTAAAATGACTTTTAAAAGCATCTCCATAAAAAAAATCGGAAAGGATAAATACAAACTTATTGGCACGCTCACATTGCATGGAATATCAAAACCGGCAATAGTTACTATGTGGTATAGAGGAACTATAGTGAATGAACAATCAAAAGCAATTACTGCAGGCTTTAAGTTTAGCGGAATTTTAAAGCGTTCTGAATTTAATGTAGGTCCTAAATTCCCTTCGAAAATGATTAGTGACGAAGTACAAATTAAAGCAGATTGTGAGTTCATTAAACAGTAAATACATTCGATTAAAGTATTAATAAAGCCTACAAATTATATAAAAACAATCCAGATGGCATTTATAGACTATTACAAGATTCTTGAAGTGGACAAAAAAGCAACCGAAGCCGAGATTAAAAAGGCCTATCGAAAACTGGCCCGTAAATACCATCCCGACTTAAATCCTAACGATAAGGAAGCTGAAAGAAAATTCAAGGAAATCAATGAGGCCAATGAAGTTTTGAGTCATGCCGAGAACCGTAAAAAATATGATGACTACGGTGAGAACTGGCAGCATGCGGAAGAATTTGAAAAATCAAAACAACAGCAGCAGTATCACAGAGGCGGCCAACAGGATGGTTTTGGAGGATTTGGCGGAGGAGGATTTAGTGGCGGAGGAGATTTCTCTGATTTTTTTGAATCTATGTTTGGAGGTCGTTCGTCAGGAAGCGGAGGTCGTCGCAGTGCACAGTTCAAAGGGCAGGATTTTAATGCAGAATTACATCTTGACTTAAAAGACGTGTACACCACCCACAAACGCACCTTGACAGTTAATGGCAAAAACATTCGGATTACGATTCCTGCCGGAGTTGAAAATGGCCAACAAATAAAAATTAGCGGACTTGGTGGCGAAGGCGCTGGCGGTGGACCAAAAGGAGATTTGTACATCACTTTCACCATAGAAAACCACACCAACTTTAAGCTGGATAAACACAACCTCTACTCCACTGTTCCCTTAGATTTATATACTGCCATATTGGGTGGCGATATCACCGCAGATACTTTTGACGGAAAAGTAAAACTAACCGTAAAACCCGGAACCCAAAACGGAACAAAAGTAAAACTGAAAGGAAAAGGATTTCCTGTCTATAAAAAGGAAGGTGAATTTGGGGATTTATACATTACCTATCACATACAAATACCCACAAATCTTTCCGAAAAAGAAAAAGAACTATTTATGGAACTCGCTAAGTTAAGAACGTCATGAACATAGAAAGCCTGATACCGATACCCGCATTATGCATTCATTATAAAGTAGCAATCTCCTTTTTTGATAACCTCAGCGAAATGGGTTTGCTAGAAATAAAAACAATCGAAGAAACGCAATATATCCATCCGGATGCAATCTATGAAATAGAGAAAATGATACGCATGCATCAGGAATTAGATATTAATACAGAGGGAATTGATATTGTATTTAATCTATTGCAAAAAATTGATGCTTTGCAAAATGAGCTTGTTTCCACTAAAAACAGATTGCGTTTATATGAAAGTTGAGATTTAACAATTTCAATATTTTTTTTACTGCATATAAAAAGTAAAAAATATGAACTGGCATTTACTACCGCTATCAGAAATAACACAGTTGCTAAACACAACTCCGTCCGGTATTGATGATATTAAGGCGTCAGAACGCTTGCGCGAACATGGAAAAAATCAAATAGAAGATAAAAAGAAGAAGACAATTCTACAGATGGTGCTTTCTCAATTATCTGATTTCATGATTCTCATTCTTATTGCTGCAGCAATTATCTCAGGCATAATAGGTGATCTTACGGATACAATAATTATTCTTGCCATCATTATTATTAATGCTGCGGTGGGATTTATCCAAGAGTATCGAGCTGAAAAAGCAATGGAAGCATTAAAGAATATGGCAGCAAACCATACCCGTATTCTACGTGAAGGAAAAACAATCGACCTTCCTGCATCGGATATTGTTCCTGGCGATGTAGTCGTACTCGAAGCGGGAAATGTTATTCCTGCTGATGTCCGTTTTTTTGAAACCCATCAGATAAAAGTCGATGAATCAGCACTTACGGGCGAATCAAACAATGTAGAAAAAAATCCTGAGGAACTTCCCGAAGGAAATTATGCGCTTGGTGACCAAACTAATATGGGATACAAAGGAACATTTGTGACTAACGGAAGAGCGCTGGCTTACGTTACAGCAACTGGAATGCATACTGAACTTGGACACATCGCAAAAATGATCCAAACCGATGAAACCTCTACGCCCTTACAAAAAAGATTAGCAGCTTTTGGCAAACGATTATCAGTGATTATACTTATTATCTGCGCTATAATTTTCTTAATCGGATGGTTGCGGGGAGAATCTGTTTTGACCATGTTAATTACTTCTATTTCACTCGCTGTTGCCGCAATTCCTGAAGCTTTACCAGCATTAGTTACGATTGCACTTGCCTTTGGTGCTAAAAAATTAGCTAAAAGCAATGCCCTTATTCGAAAATTACCGGCTGTGGAAACTTTGGGTTCCGTGACGTACATCTGTTCTGATAAAACGGGAACTCTTACGTTGAATAAAATGACTGTACAGGAAATTTTTGAAACATCGGATACAGAATATGAGCCTTTTTTTAAAGAAAAAAACATATTGCTGCTCGCTATCGCTTTAAATAATGATGTCACAAAAGATGAAAACGGAAAATGGTTGGGCAATTCAACGGAGTTAGCATTGGTACAATATGCATCCGATAAAAATTTGAATCGCTCTGATTTAGAACTAAAATCACCTCGAATTGGAGAATTGCCTTTCGATTCTAAAAGAAAATGCATGACTACAATGCATCAAACCCAAAATTCTAATGGTGAAATAATCGTGATTACAAAAGGGGCTGTCGATGTATTGTTTCACAAACTGAATGACAATCAAAAATCACTTATTCCTGAATTTGAACGTAAAGTCAACGAAATGGCCGAAAAAGGATATCGGGTTTTAGGGTATGCAATGAAAACACTTCCGTCTTTACCGGATACTTCAGATGCTAATTTGATAGAAAATGAATTAACACTTATTGGGTTTGTAGGCATGATTGACCCCCCACGAGAAGAAGCAAAACAAGCAGTTTCTGAATGTAAGGAAGCCGGTATTATTCCGGTAATGATTACGGGTGACCACAAGCTGACTGCCAAAGCAATTGCAGAAAAGCTAGGCATTATTGTCACGGATGACGACCTAGTTTTAACAGGTTCAGAACTAAGTGCATTAACACAAAGTGAGTTTATCCAAATTGTAGAAAAGGTAAAAGTGTATGCCCGTGTAAATCCAGAACAGAAACTAAGAATCATTAATGCTTTACAATCCAAAAATCATTTTGTGGCAATGACTGGCGATGGTGTGAATGATGCTCCGGCACTAAAAAATGCTGATATTGGTATTGCTATGGGAATCAACGGAACCGAAGTTTCTAAAGAAGCCTCGCACATGATTTTATTGGATGATAATTTTGCCACCATTATTATTGCCGTTAAACACGGCAGAAAAATATTTGACAACATCCTAAAATTTATTAAATACATTATGACAGGAAACTCAGGCGAAATATGGGCGATTTTTTTAGCTCCATTTTTTGGGTTACCCATTCCACTATTGGCAATTCACATCCTGTGGATTAATCTGGTAACGGACGGTTTACCAGGATTAGCACTAGCCTCAGAACCATCTGAAGCAAATATCATGAAACGTTCCCCCAGAAATCCGAAGAAAAATATATTTTCAAACGGGATGGCTTTACACATTTTATGGATTGGTTTTTTGATGGGCTGCGTCACCATAGGAATGCAAGCTTACGCAATATATAATACCAATACACATTGGCAAACGATGGCTTTTACGGTGCTTTGTTTTAGCCAGTTGGGACATGTAATGGTCATTCGCTCCGGGCGTGAATCTATATTCAAAATTGGATTTTTTTCTAACAGACCTATGGTTGGTGCCCTATTGATAACCATTCTCCTTCAATTCATGATTATTTACATGCCTTTCTTTAACGAAATTTTTAAGACCCAACCTTTATCTTTATATGAACTAGGACTAACCTTAGCGATATCAAGTATTGTATTTTGGGCCGGAGAAATAGAGAAATGGATTAAAAACAGACGAGTTATTGACTTCCATGTTCTGTTTTAAAATAATTTAAGAGCAAAAAAACACCGCAAAAAAATGTTAATATTCAAAATGCCAACTTTTGATTGAATCAAAATTAATCGGGTCTTAAAGAGCCTGTTTACAGTGTTAAAAGCCATATTTTTTTATATAAATTTAGTAAGATTATTCAAACGTTAATTATTCTAATTTTTAGAATTAACACTAAAAATTGCCTTAATTTTACAATTCTAATTTATATAATATGACAACAATTACAAATTATTGGTGGGTACTGGTATTGATTATATGCCTGATTCTTTACAAATTCGTTTTACGTGTTTTCTTCGGAATGGTAATCGTTCCTGAAGATAAAATTGGTTTAGTGACCAAGAAATTCGTCCTCTTTGGATCCGAAAAATCCTTACCAGACGGTAGAATTATAGCTACCAAAGGGGAAGCTGGTTTTCAGGCAAAAACACTTGCTCCAGGATTATATTGGGCTATGTGGCCGTGGCAATTTTCTGTTGAAATGGCTCCATTTACCATTATCCCTGAAGGTAATATTGGGCTACTTTTAAGTAAGGATGGTGCCGAAATACCAACGGGTAGAATTTTGGCACAAAAAGTGAATTCAGACAATTTTCAGGACGCTACCTTATTTCTGAATAATGGTGGGCAAAAAGGACGTCAATCCGCCTTTATAACTACAGGATCTTACAGGATTAATACCTTTTTATTTGAAGTGGTAATGTCTCCTCAAATTGTGATTTCAGAGAATATGGTCGGAATTGTAACTGCTATGGATGGTGAGCCAATTCCTATTGGTCAAATTGCAGGTAAATTTGTTGAAAATCATAATAACTTTCAAGATTTTGATCAATTTCTAAAAAATGGCGGAAATCGTGGATTGCAACCACAGGTTATGCTTGCCGGATCCTATTATATCAATACTTGGGCAATACAAATAGAGCAAACTCCTATGACAGATGTGCCTATAGGGTATGTTGGGGTTGTGATCTCTTATATTGGCGAAGACGGACAAGATGTAACAGGTGATACTTTCAAACATGGAAATATTGTTTCAAAAGGGCAACGTGGTGTATGGATGGAGCCGCTGGGTCCCGGAAAATATGCCTTAAATAAATACACTACTAAATTAGAGCCTGTTCCTACAACAAATCTAGTATTGAACTGGGCAGATGCACGCAGTGAATCCCATAATTTAGACCAAAATTTATCCACAATTACGGTTCGTTCAAAAGATGGTTTCCCTTTTAATCTGGATGTGTCCCAAATTATTCATGTTCCCGCGAATGAAGCTCCAAAAGTAATTGCCCGTTTTGGGAGTATGAATAATCTTGTTTCACAGGTTTTGGAACCAACAATTGGGAATTATTTTAGAAACTCCGCTCAAGAAAGTGATGTAATATCCTTTTTATCAACAAGAAAAGAACGTCAGGAATCTGCTAAAAATCATATCAAAGTGGTTCTTGATGAATACAATGTAAATGCAGTTGACACACTAATAGGAGATATTGTACCTCCAGAATCCCTAATGAAAACTCTGACTGACAGGAAGATTGCCGAAGAAGAGCAAAAAACTTATCAGACACAAAGAATGGCTCAGGAACAACGTCAGGGAATGGAAAAAGAAACCGCTATTGCGGATATGCAAAAAGAAATCGTAAAAGCATCTCAAAGTGTTGAAATTGCCCAACGTACTGCTGATGCAACAGTTAAAAAAGCAGAAGGAGATGCAACCAGTTTAAAATTAAATGTAAATGCAGAGGCAGAAGCTACAAAAATGCGTGCCAATGCCGAAGCGGAAGCTACTAAAGCAAGAGCTGGAGCACAGGCAGAAGCGACAAAACTAACTGCAAGTGCCGAAGCTGAAAGAATTTCTAAAACGGGTCTTGCCGAAGCTGAAAAAATTATGGCTATTGGTAAATCAACTGCAGAAGCCTATCAATTACAAGTTTCTGCAATGGGTGGTGATAACTTCACGAAATACAAAATAACTGAGGAGATTGGCAAAGGAAAAATCAAAGTAATTCCTGATGTTTTAATCTCTGGAAATAATGGATCTGATGGACCAATCAGCGGTCTTCTTGGAATGAAACTAATGGAAATGATGGATACAAAAAGTGAGAAGGAATAAACAGTAATACAATAGTTTTTTATAAAATGTTCAACAAACGCCATTCAAAATTTGAATGGCGTTTGTTTTTATAATTTCTCAAAAAAACAGCTAAAGAACACCCTTAAATACTGATAATCAGGTAAATAATTGTATATTTGAATAACTTTTTTTATTAAAAATTAATTCATTTGCTAATGAATAGTATTTTTAAAATAATCGAATTGTTTAAAAGTTTTTTACTTGAAGTTGGCGAGCTCTCTTATTTTGCCGGGCGTTTTTTTAAAGAAGCTTTTAAAAGCCCTTCGGAATTCAAAGAGTTCCTTAGACAATGCTTTTATATGGGAAATCGTTCCTTGTTGCTTGTTGCAGTAACCGGATTTATCATTGGCTTAGTATTCACTTTACAGTCACGACCCACATTGCAGGAATTCGGAGCCGTTTCCTGGATGCCGTCCATGGTAAGTATTTCACTTATCAGAGAAATTGGGCCCATCATTACCGCATTAATTTGTGCTGGCCGTATTGGTTCCGGTATTGGTGCTGAATTAGGTTCTATGAGAGTTACAGAGCAAATTGACGCCATGGAAGTTTCCGGTACAAATCCTTTCAAATATTTAGTGGTAACCCGCATATTAGCAACTACTTTCATGCTTCCTATTTTGGTTTTTTTTGGAGATGCCATTGCCATTTTTGGTTCATTTTTAGTAGAAAACATAAAAGGGAATGTTTCTTTTTTATTGTATTACAATCAGGTTTTTGATGCGTTGGAATTTGGGGATTTAATACCGGCAACCATTAAAACGTTCTTTTTTGGTTTTGCCATCGGGTTGGTGGGTTGTTTTAAAGGATATTATTGTAAAAAAGGAACTGCAGGTGTCGGTTTAGCAGCTAATTCTGCGGTGGTTTTCACCTCGATGTTATTGTTTATTATTGATTTTATTGCTGTTTTTATCACTGATATTTTTTATGATTTATAACTGATTATGAATACATCTATACCAAATCAAAAGGCCATAATAGAAATCAAAGACTTAAAAAAAAGCTATGGTGATAATCATGTTTTGGATGGTTTTAATATGGTTTTGAATGAAGGGGAAAATCTGGTTATCATGGGAAAATCAGGTTCAGGAAAATCTGTTATGATAAAATGCCTTATTGGATTAGAAGAACATGACAGTGGAACTGTTGTAATAATGGGAAAAGATATTAGCGAACTCAGCCGGGAAGAGCTGGATGACCTTCGGACTGAAGTAGGTTTTCTTTTTCAGGGAAGCGCACTCTATGACTCAATGACCGTCAGGGAAAATTTAGAATTTCCTTTGCGCCGTCACAAAAAAAAATTTGGAAAAATAACCGATACCACGCCACTGGTTATGGAAGCTTTAGAAAATGTGGGGCTGGCTCATACCATAAATTTAATGCCCGAAGAGCTTTCGGGAGGAATGAAACGAAGAATCGCTTTGGCCAGAACTTTAATTCTGCAGCCAAGAATAATTCTTTATGATGAACCAACAACTGGTTTAGATCCTATTACGGCAAAGGAAATTTTGCTGCTAATGATGTCTATCCAAAAAAAATACAACACTTCGGCAATAATCATAACACACGATGTGGATTGCGCCAGAGTGATTTCGAACCGAATGATTTTATTGGTTGACGGTATCAATTATATGGAAGGAACTTTTGAGGAATTATCAACCTCAACAGATCCTAAAGTACAAGCTTTCTTTAAATAAGAATACATATGGAAAAAACGACATCACAAAAACTGCGCCTTGGACTTTTTGTAATCATCGGATTAACGCTATTTGTACTGGCAGTGTATTTCATTGGCGATAAGCAAAAAATGTTTGGAAAAACCAATCATCTTAAAGCGGTTTTCAACAATGTAAGCGGCTTACAATTAGGCAATAATGTACGGTATTCAGGAATAAATGTAGGCACTGTACGCGGAATGGAAATGATCAATGACTCCACCATCAAAGTCGATATGCTCATAGATAAAACCATTTTTCCTCACATCAGAAAAAATGCAATTGCCACGATTGGCTCTGATGGTTTAGTAGGTAATATGATTATAAATATTATTCCCGGTAAAGGGATGGAAGCCGCTGTGAGTCCCGGCGATGAGATTAAATCCTTAAGCCGAATCCGTACTGATGATTTACTGAATACCCTTGGTGTGACCAATAAAAATGCGGCACTTCTTACGGCTGATTTACTAAAAATTACACAGGAAATCAATCAAGGCAAAGGAACAGTGGGTTTATTGATTAAAGATTCCACTGTAGCCAATAACCTGAAAGAAACCATGCTGTACTTAAAAATTACCGGAAAAGGAACTTCCGAATCTGTGACAAAATTAAACCGACTCATTTCTTCTTTAGAAAATAAAGATAACGTGATAGGCTTTTTGAAAGATACGGCTGTTGCCAATGATATGAAAGCGGTAGTTCGCAATTTAGATAAATCCAGCACTGAAATAAACAAAGTAGTAACCAATCTCAATGCTACAATTGCAAACATTAAAGATGGAAAAGGAGCTATAAATTACTTGTCGAATAATCCGGCATTAGTTCGAAAAATAGACTCTACGATGACAAATATTAACGAAGCGAGTTTGCGTTTGAATGAAAATATGGAAGCCTTGAAACACAATTTTTTATTTCGGGGTTATTTTAAAAAACAGGAAAAAGCAAGAAATAAAGAACCAAAGAAAGAAGAAGTGGATAAAAAATATTGAACAGCAAAAAAGATGGAATCATGGTTACAATAGAGAAATTAGGAATAATTCTAAGTCCTACTGACAATACATTTGAAAATAACGGTGTATTCAATCCCGGTATTTATCAGGATGGAAATACCATTCATATTTTATACCGAGCGGTAGAACACGGAAATTTTTCAACCATAGGTTATGCAAAAATTGATGGCCCACTTAAAGTAACGGAAAGGCATGAAAAACCATTGATAACCCGTGATTTTGATTACGAAAAACACGGCGTAGAAGATGCCCGAATTGTAAAAATTGAGGATACTTATTATATCACCTATACTGCTTATGATGGCGTCAATGCAATGGGAGCACTAGCTACGTCAAAGGATTTGATTCATTTTGAGAAACATGGAATCATAACTCCGCATGTAAATTACCAAGAATATGAAAATTTTGTAACTTTTTGTGACATCAATAAAAACAAGTTAAATCCAAAATACCATCAATACTATAACCTTTTTGCTCAAATAGGATTAGTTGAAGATGAACACAGATTACTCAGAGATAAAGATGTGGTTTTATTTCCAAGGAAAATAAACGGAAAATTTGTGTTATTGCACCGCATTTGGCCTGGAATTCAGATTGTGCAATTTGATGATTGGAAGGATTTAACCGAATCTTTTTGGGAAGATTATCTTAAAAACCTTGTCAATCATATCGTACTTGATCCAAAAGATATCTTTGAGGTAAACTACATTGGTGCCGGCGGACCGCCTATAGAAACTGAATTTGGCTGGTTGATAATCTATCATGGTGTTCAGGAAACTACAACAGGAAAAATATATCATGCCAAAGCCGCATTACTGCAATTAGACAAACCCGAAATTGAAATTTCCAGATTACTTTATCCGCTATTTTCCCCTACCAAGGAATGGGAAATAGAAGGCGAAGTAAGAAACATAGTATTCCCAACCGGTCATGCTTTATTTGGGAATGATCTTTACCTCTATTATGGTGTAGCGGATAAGCATGTTGCCGTAGCAAAATTAGACATTAATGAATTGCTACTTGAATTGAGAAAGCAATCTTAGAAAAAGCGCCATGAAACTCCAAAAAGGAATAAAAATGTTACTTGTAAGTTCGTATCCACCAAGAGAATGTGGTATAGCAACTTTTTCAAATGATATTGTCAATGCAGTGAAAATTGTTTTTGGAGATACATTGCCGGTTGAAGTATGCGCTTTGCAAAATAGTGAGCAACACTTTGAATATAATAATGAAGTAAGCTTTATTTTACCCGTTGATTCATTGGAACATTACCGAATGGTTGCCGAAAAAATAAATGAACGAAACGATATAGGACTTGTGTGCATTCAACACGAATTTGGTTTATTCAGGGGAGAATATGGGGATTATATACTCTCTTTTATATTAGCTTTAAACAAACCAATTGTTACTGTTTTTCATACCGTGCTACCCAATCCGGATGAAAAAAGAAAGAAAATAGTTCATGCAATAGCTGATTTATCTGATCGTATCATTGTGCTTACTAAAAACTCACAGACAATTTTGACCACTAATTACAGTGTTGAAAAAACCAAAACTATTGTAATTCCGCATGGCAATCACAATGTATTATGGGAACAAAAAAACATTTTGAAGAACACTTATGGTTTCTCGGATAAAATAGTGATGGCTACATTTGGTTTAATCAGCCAAAATAAAGGCATCGAAACCGTATTACAAGCGTTACCTGAAATTGTTAAAAAAAATCCCGAAGTAGTTTTTTTGGTGATTGGAAAAACACATCCTGAAATAATTCGTCAAGACGGAGAAATGTACCGAAACAGTCTTATCAATATTGTACAAGAACTTCATCTGGAAAACAATGTCATTTTCATTAATGAATACCTGCAATTGTGGCAATTACTGGAATATTTAACTTTATCAGACATCTATTTATTCTCCTCCAAAGATCCTAATCAAGCCGTAAGCGGGACATTTGCTTATGCCATGAGTTGTGGTTGCACTGTTGTTTCTACTCCAATTCCGCATGCCGTTGAAGAATTGGTAAATGGCAACGGAATACTTTTGAATAGTTTTGAAAGCTCAGAAGAATTCAAAAACGCAATAGTATACTTGATTGAAAATAAAGAAAAACGAATAGCGATGGGCAAAAATGCCTTTTCATTGTCACACGCCACTAACTGGGAAAATATTGCTATTCAATATCGATTGCTTTTTGACCAATTAACCAATCGAGAAGAAGATTTAAGGTTCAATTTTCCTCCTATAAAACTAGACCATATCAAGAAACTCACTACAGATTTTGGAATACTTCAGTTTTCAAAATTCAGCCAGCCCGATCCTGAATCGGGTTACACCTTAGATGATAATGCCAGAGCATTGATCAATATGGTTCTGTATAATAAAGCTTTTCCGGATAAAAACACCTTAAAACTAGCCAATACATATCTGAATTTCATAGAAGGCATCCAGCAAAAAAACGGTTGGTTTGACAACTACAAAGATTTTGACCATCAATTAACCAAACAAAACAAAGAAGTAAATCTTGAAGATGCTAACGGCAGAGCGTTATGGAGTTTAGGAACCGTAATTTCCCACAGGGACACTTTACCCTTAGAAATGATTTGCCAAGCGGTAAAATGTTGGGATAAAGCCATCAAAAGAATTGATGATATTAAATCTCCAAGAGCAATTGCGTATGCGTTGAAAGGCCTATATTTATATCATTCTATTTATAAAGACGAAGAGATAAAGACCCATATAGAGAAACTTGCCGATGAACTTTTGCGCCATTATAATATCAATTCAGCTGAAAATTGGTGCTGGTACGAGGATTATATGACCTATGCCAATAACGTTTTGCCGGAAGCGATGATGTACAGTTATTTAGTAACCAAAAATCCTAAGTACAAAAAAATTGCGGCAATCACATTTGATTTTCTGCTTTCTCATTATTTTATGAAAGGACAATTGAAAGTAATCTCAAACAGAGGTTGGTTTAAGAAAGAAAATGAAAGGATTTTCTACGGAGAACAACCTATAGAAGTGGCAACTACCATTATTGCATTGGATTTATTCTATGAAGTTACCCGAAATAAAAAATACAAAGACCAACTTAAACTGGCTTTCATCTGGTTTTTAGGAAATAATCATTTGAAACAAATCATGTACAATCCAGAAAATGGGGCGTCCTATGATGGACTGGAAGACAAACACATTAACATCAATCAAGGAGCCGAATCGACTTTATGCTATTTTAAAGCCCGACTAATAATGGAAAAATATACCTGAAATTAAACGTATCATTTTCACTAATCTAGTTTATCCGTACATAAATTAACATTCATTCTGATTATTCTTTTTTAGATACTTTTCAATGCTTCAATAAGTAAATCAATATCCTCTTTTGTATTGAAATGACTGAACGATATGCGCAAACTCGGTTTCTTCAAATCTTCTTCAGAAAGCATTTCGGCTAAAACATGCGAAGGCTTAACACTTCCTGACTGACAGGCGCTTCCGCGGGAAACTGCAATTCCTTTCATGTCCAAATGGAATAATATCATCGCTGTTTTTGCTGCTGCAAAAGGCAATAAAACATTCAAAACGGTATAAAAACCATCCGGATTTCCATTGATTTTAAATTCCGGAAATTCAATTTTGAGTTGGGCAATCAAATAACTTTTCAACTCCGTAACATGCTTTTGTTCAGTTTCTAAGTTGGTATAGGAAACGTCCAATGCTTTTGCCATACCAGCGATTTGGTGCAATGCTTCGGTTCCGGCGCGCAATCCTTTTTCCTGTTCGCCACCAAAAAACAAGGGTTGCAACCCTGAATTTTTTCGAATAAAAGCAAAACCAACGCCTTTAGGTCCATGAAATTTATGGGCACTTGCCACAATAAAATCAACAGGAATCGTTTGCAAATCAATCGTTGCTTTTCCAATGGATTGTACCGTATCCGAATGAAATAAAACATTATGTTCTTGACAAATGCGACCTATTCGTTCCAAATCCAGAACATTCCCCGTTTCATTATTCACGTGCATTAGGCTGACCAATGTTTTCTTTTCCTTCGAAAGTAACTCTACTAAATGGGTAATATCAATTTCTCCATTTGGTTTCACATTCACATAATCAATTTGAATATCGTACTCTTTTTCTAAAACCAGAGCCGTGTATAAAACCGCATGATGCTCTATTTTACTGGTAATAATTCGTTTTACCTGTAAATCTTTGACCGCAGAACGAAGAATCCAATTGTTAGCTTCGGTACCACAAGATGTAAAGATAATTTCCTGTGCAGTCGCATTTAGATTCTTGGCAATCGATTTTCTAGAAAGTTCCAATATACTTTTGGCGGCACGACCCAAACTATGCGTTGACGATGGATTCCCATAATCTTCCGTCATTACTTTGGTCATTTCCTGGATTACTTCGGTACGAATAGCGGTTGTAGAAGCGTTATCGAGATATACTTTTTTCATTTTTTTGAAAATTATAAATTATTTTAAACCCTCTATTTCTGCTGGAATACTTTTCGATTTTCTAGAAAAAATAAGCTTTTCATTAAAAACAACTATCGAAATCATAATCAGGAAATAGGAAAATAACTGAAGTGAACTAACGTTTTCATTATAATAAAATATCGCTAATAGAAACCCAATAATCGGATTAATATAAATCATAATCCCAACTGCTGACGAATTAATTCCTTTTAAAGCGTACAAGTTTAAAAACAACGGAATAATCGTAAAAAAGACTACGATTACCAGTAAACAGCCATAGAATAAGGGTTCTGTGGGCAAATCTCCACTATAATTGGGATAAAAAGGAAGCAGAATTATTGCCGTAAAAACTAATTGAATTGTCAAAACTAGGAATTTATCCAATTCACTATTTTTTCGTTGACTCACTAAATACATTGCATACGTGGCTGCCGTAATAAGGCTGTAAAAAATGTCTTCAAAATGATTCAATGACAATAAAATACAACTAAAGGCACTTATCAAAACGGCAACCCATTGCCATTTACTCAGTTTCTCTTTTAATATAAAAAAAGCCAGTATGGTCGTTAAAATTGGGCAAATCATATACGCTAATGAAGCCGCTTTTACACTAACGTGATTCATCACATAAATAAAAACAAACCAGTTTGAGGATAGAAATACGCCGCCGCCAAGTGTCAACGAGATAACACTTTGCTTTTGTTTTGCTGTCATCGATTTGAAATGATTCCAATTTTGCAGTATGATATTGCGTCGAAAAACGACATTGATAATTACCATCAGCGCCACACTAAAAAAAACACGGTAAAATAAAATGTCTAAAGAAGGATAATTGTGTAATGGTTTTAATGCTAAACTAAAAAAACCCCAGATAAAAAAGGCAGAGAAAGCAGCTAAATAATATTTGTTAGGTCTCATTATAGTGTAAAATTTGCGCAAAGATAATGATTTCTATTCGCTTTGAATTCATCCAATAGCAGCAATACAATAAAGCACATGCTATTGTATTGCTCTCACTATTTGAAATTTAAAAACCCAATATCCTGTTAAATAATCTATTTTTAAAGGGGAATGCAATTGGAACAAATTAAAAATTCTATTTTTGTTACAAATATTATAAAAATGAAAAGAGTTGTAAGCCTACTGGTTTTTGCATTACTGTTAAACGGTTGTGATGATGGAGATTTGATTCAAGAAGACATTAGTTTTGAAGATGTTGCCGCACAAAATTGTACTACAAATGATATTATCTACAAACTAAAAGATAGCGAAGCCCTTATTCTTGAAGTTCTGGGATTTACTTTCCCTACTGAAACTATATCGCAGGAATTAGACATTAATGCTTCAAATCGTGTGCTATATCGCTTTTACAATGGCGCCGTAACTTCCTCAACCATTTGCGAAACTATACCGCCGGCAACACCTATAGTTATGGATCAATGGACCACTTCAGGTGGAAAAATAGTTATAAATACTACCGCTATCAAAACTACAAATACCACTGATAACAGTACTAAAATTACAGGTTACAATCATAATATTACCTTTAAAAACATCACATTTGTAAAAAGTAACGGAACACAAGTTTACGAAACATTCCCTTTTGGGGACTATATAATTAGTGCTACTCCTTTACCTTTTGCATTCAATAAAACGCTTGAACAATGCAGTTCTTCAAAACAATTGTATGATTACAATAGTAGTGAAGCACTTATTTTAGACATTGATCCCGCTTTAATTGTTAATGAAGCGACACCGCTAAACGCTCCAAGAACCGGATTAATCAGTGACACAAAAAACAAACTTACGTATCGATTATTCTCCGGTTTACTTACGGGTGCTTATTTTTGCAACACTACTTTTCCGGCTACTCCTGCAGTAAGTGAAGAATGGATTGCAGTGGCTGGAGTGGCAAACGAAAGCGGAATTGTAGAGGTAACAACTGCTACTTTGGGAGCTGGTTTCAAACATACCGTTGTCCTTAAAAAAGCAAAAATGAAGAAGGGAAGCAGTGATTTTATTTTGGGTGATAATTACATTTATGGTGAATTATTGACTACAAATTAATCCCAAATAAGAAGCAAAAATAGAGGCAAAAATAGAGGCAAAAAACAACTGTTTTTAGTCCCAAAAAAAGGTCCGATTTTTAAGCTGTTTTCATTAGAAAATTTGCTTGAAAATGGGACCTTTTTTTTGAGATTTTAAAAACTAAAACAAAACTTACATGGCACTTTGCTTGATAAAAACTTCTGTTGCACCTTGACCATATTTTTGATAATTCCCTTCTTGAAAAGCAATGTTATCATAGCGACCCAATAAAAAATCCAGCTCTGCTTTTAGAACTCCTTCACCCACGCCGTGAATAAAAACAATCTTTGGAATGCGATTCCGGATGGCAAATTCTATGTGTCGTTTTGCCGTATCAGTCTGCAAAGTCAGAATATCATAATTCGACATTCCGCGTTTATTTGGCACCAGTTTTTCGATGTGCAAATCAAACTCCGGAGCGGGAATTTCGTGCTTTGATTTCTTTTCTTTCACAAAACTTCGTGGTTTTGGTATCTCTTTTTCTTTTGAAACCTCACTTACATTAATTCTTCTGATAGAATCAAGTAAGTTACTGGAATCGTTTATTTTAATCAACTCATTGACAAAAAATGTCATCATGAATCCATCCTCTGTTTCAATCGTAACTTGCTTCTCGTTGACTGACAACACTACTCCATTGATGGCTTCATCGAGTACTGAAACCTTATCTCCTTTGTTAAACATTTTCGTCTTCTTTATCTTGATTTTTACTTGGCGTCTTGGCACTCAATTGCATCATTCCCATCATGAAAACCACAATTGCAATTACCATTATATACACATTTTTTTCGGCACTCACCTGCTCGTATAAAGCAACAGTTATCGCCACAACCATTATTGGAATTATAAACTTTCTCATTTTTTTAAATATCAGTTTTCAAAAGTAATGAATTTAAAATTGCATCAATTATTATCGCAACCGTTTCTTATTTTTTCGTAAAATTGTAAAAAGAAAAACCATTGGATTTAGAAAAATATATGCTCCCTTGTTTAAGCAAAACACTCTTTGGAATAGAGTGTTTGGGCTGTGGTTTTCAGAGGAGTTTTTTGTTGCTTTTGAATGGCAATTTTGAAGGTGCTTTTAAGATGTATCCAGCCATTTTTACCACCCTGTTATTTCTAGGAATTCTAGGTTTTAATTTTATCGACAAAAACAGGAATTACAAAAAAATCATCATTGGCTCAGCAATCTTAAATGGCATTTTTATGATTGTGGGTTATTATTTTAAGCACTACTAAAAAGTTCTTTTTTTGATTTTTTTAGAACAAAAATATTATTTGATTCGAGTCAAAATATCATTCATCATTTCGATTTGGACTTTTTGAATTTCTATTAATTCTTCTTGTTGGTGCATAATTAAATGATCCAGTTTTTCATGAAGCATTCTAATTTCAAGTTCTGATTTCAAATTTATCATATAATCTTTTTTGGCTCTTTCCCTGTCTTTTTCTTCCTGACGATTTTGACTCATCATAATTACTGGAGCTTGAAGTGCGGCAAGACAAGACAAAATTAAATTCAGCAAAATAAATGGGTACGGATCAAATCCTTTATTCAAGAAAACATAAATATTAATCAGAATCCAAAAAAGAATAAATACTCCAAAAAGGATTATAAATTTCCAGCTTCCGCCAAAAGCCGCTACTTTATCCGCTACTTTTTGCCCCACTGTACGAACACCAATTTCATCCTCTACAATACTCACTAATGATTTATCTTCGTTCAAGGAACCGATAACTCTGGTTTCCAGATTTGACAACTCCCCAATTTCGACCAATAAATAATTAGAAATGTATTTCTCCCGATACATATTCAACTCCCCAATTGAGAGGAATTTGTCCTCATCAAAATCAGGGTAATCATTTTGAATAAGCGCCAATATTGGGTTTCGAATGGTTTTGGCAGCAATTTTATCCGCTATTGGAAATTCTTTTTGGGAAATATCGCTTATAAAAGTAGTCTTGGATTTCATGGATTGTTATTTATTGGCTAATTTAAAAAAACACTTTCATCAAAACTAATAATTCAGCTCCTATACATTGAAAATAAAACAGATACGACCCAACTTTTTATCTTAAAAAGCTAAAACAGTAATTCCCACTGCATTTACTATCCATTTATTTAACAAAAGTGTCTAAATAAACAAGATAGCTTTATGTTTAAGAAAGAAATAATTCGAAATAGTTCAATATCTTTGCGATTCGTTTTAAAACCCATGAAAATGTCACTGAACTACAAAAATATTCCTTTCTGCTATTGTTGTTGCTGTTTTTAAAATCCCCCTTTAAAAAACATTGTTCAAAAACGAATACTAATTGTAATCAACTTAAAATCTGATTATTACAATTTAAGACATCAAACAGCATGAAATCACAAAAAATATTAGACCTTATTGGAAACACGCCTTTAGTAGAAACTACTAATTTGATAAAAAATAAAAATGTAAAACTTTTGCTAAAACTCGAAGGAGACAATCCCGGTGGCAGTGTAAAAGATCGGGCAGCCTACAACATGATAGCTTCTGCACTGGAAAGAGGAGAAATCAAAAAAGGAGACAAACTCATTGAAGCAACCAGCGGAAATACGGGAATTGCTTTGGCGATGATTGCCCAATTATTCAATATCGAAATCGAATTGGTGCTTCCAGAAGATTCCACCAAAGAACGCACCCAAACCATGCGTGCTTATGGCGCAACCGTAATTTTGACACCTGCAGATACCGGAATAATAGGCTCCAGAGATTATGCTGATAAAAAAGTAGCCGAAGGCGGTTACATCATGCTCAATCAGTTTGCAAATGACGACAACTGGAAAGCACATTATAAAACCACAGGCCCAGAAATATGGAATGATACAGAAGGAACCGTAACCCATTTTGTTTCTGCTATGGGAACAACAGGGACAATTATAGGTACTTCAACTTACTTAAAAGAAAAGAATCCTGCGATTCAAATTGTAGGTGCACAACCCAGCGATGGATCTCAAATTCCGGGAATCAGAAAATGGCCTGAAGAATATTTGCCTAAAATTTTTGACGCCAAGAAAGTAGACACAATCATTGAAGTCTCTGAAGACGAAGCACGAGCCATGACCAAACGTTTGGCGCTGGAAGAAGGCATTTTTGCAGGAATGAGCAGTGGCGGTTCAGTTGCAGCTGCAATAAAAATGGCTGAAGAATTAGAATCAGGAGTTATAGTAGCCATTATCTGTGACCGTGGCGATCGCTATTTATCTTCGGATTTGTTTGATTAAATTACTTTTACTTTATAAAAACAACCTTCCTTTTCTGTATCTTTCGGATATAAAAAGGAAGGTTGTTTCGATTTTAAGCAAGAACAATTTCTATTTTAATCAATACACTATTAACTGATTCAAACTTTATAATCTGGTTACAAATGAAAAACACACCATTAATTTACTGCATTCTATTTTTATCAATCATTATGGGAGGAAAAGTACAGGCTCAAGACTGGCCAAATTTAAATAAATACCAAAATGAAAATGCAAATCTGAAACCGGTAACGCCCGGACAAAAAAGAATTGTATTTATGGGAGATTCCATAACTGAATTTTGGAGTATAACCGACCCCGAATATTTTGCCGGAAAACCATACGTTAATCGCGGTATTAGCGGTCAAACTACGCCTCAGATGCTAATACGCTTCAGAGCTGATGTTATCGCTTTAAAACCCGCCGCTGTGCTTATTTTGGCTGGAATAAATGATATTGCCGGCAATACCGGTCCTGCAACATTGGATATGATTGCAAATAATATTTTTTCGATGTCCGAATTGGCAAAAGCAAACCAGATTAAAGTCATTCTTTGTTCTGTATTGCCCGCTTATGATTTCTCTTGGAAGCCCAATCAAAATCCTGCTGAAAAAGTAATGGCTCTCAATAAAATGATAAAAAATTACGCTGACGCCAATGGCATTCTATATCTTGATTACTTTTCGGCTATGGCAGATGAACGAAAAGGTTTGCCTGCTTCGTACTCTAATGATGAAGTACACCCCAATAAAACAGGATATCAAGTAATGGCACCACTTGCGGAAAAAGCAATTACCAAAGTCTTATCACAAAAATAAATTATTACTTTAAAAAGAAGCAAAAAATGAACTATCGCAGACTGGGTAAAACAGATTTTGAAATTTCAGAAATATCACTTGGCACATGGCAGGTAGGCGGAAAATGGGGTTCTGCTTTCAATGATAAAACCGCAGATGAATTAATCAATACTGCAATTGACAATGGCGTAAATTTTATTGACACTGCCGATGTTTATGAAAACGGATTGAGTGAAACTGCTGTAGGTCGAGTGGTTCGTTCCCGTTCTGAACGAATTTATGTGGCTACAAAATGCGGTCGTCACATTAATCCGCACGTAAATGAAGGTTATCAGCCCAAAGTGCTACAACAATTTGTGGAAGATAGTTTGAGAAGAACTGGTCTTGAAACACTGGATTTAATACAATTGCATTGTCCTCCGACTGAAGTATTTTATCGTCCGGAAATATTTGAAATGTTTGACCGTTTGAAAGAGCAAGGGAAAATTTTAAATCTTGGCGTTAGCGTCGAAAAAGTGGAAGAAGGACTAAAAGCGATTGAATTTCCAAATGTAACTTCGGTTCAGATTATTTTTAATCTTTTCCGTCAGCGTCCATCCGAACTGTTTTTCAAAGAAGCAACAAAACATGATGTTGGTATTATTGCTAGAGTTCCACTTGCGAGTGGGCTTCTGACAGGGAAATTCAATGCTAAAACTACTTTTGACACTCAAGATCATCGTAATTTTAATCGAAATGGCGAAGCTTTCGACAAAGGCGAAACATTCTCCGGCATTAATTACGAACTAGGCTTAAAAGCAGTAGAAGAATTGAAAGCATTATTCCCCGAAGCAACAAACTTGGCTCCTATTGCTTTACAATGGATTTTGGGCTTTGATGAAGTTAGCTGTATAATTCCTGGCGCTTCCAATGAAAGTCATGTGCTGTCTAATTTATCAGTTTATGATTTACCTAAATTGACTTATGAAAAAATTGCAGCAATGAATGAAATTTATGAGCGTTATATAAAACCCGAAGTGCACCAACTTTGGTAATCCATTTTATCACATAAAAAAAGGCTCGATTTAAATTAAATCGAGCCTTTTTTTATGTGAATCTTATTTTTATGCTAAAGTAGCCGTAGTAGAAATTGCAGCATTCAATAGTTTAGAAATAGGACAATTTTTCTCAGCCTTAGTAACTAACTGTTGAAAAACATCATCTGTTATAGCATTTACTTTTGCATTCACGGTTAAGTGTGACGTTATAATTGTTCCATCTACCAAGTCGATATCGCATTTGGTTTCGATACTTTCAATTTCAAAACCGGCTTCAGTGATGTAAGCCGAAAGTTGCATGGTAAAACAGCCTGAGTGCGCCGCTGCAACTAATTCTTCCGGATTAGTCCCTACTCCTTCTTCAAAACGAGATTTGAACGAATATTGTGTATCTTTTAATGTGGTACTTTGTGTGGTAAGTTTCCCGGCTCCTTCTTTAAGTGAACCATTCCAAACTGCGGTTGCATTTCTTTTCATAATTATAAATTTTTATGTTTTCTCAAATTTAGTTCATTTGTAAAAAAACGCTTTCGGAAATAGGATTTTTTAACGAAAATTTAAAGTTCGTGTATTTTCTATGATGCGCTAAAAAACAATAGAAAAAGTAGCTCCTTTATTAATTCCGTCGCTTTCTGCTAAAATTTGTCCGTCGTGTCTTTCTATTATTTTTTTACATAAATACAATCCAATTCCTGTTGAAGGCTCATTTGATGTTCCTAACTTACTCATTTTAGTAAATTTTTTGAACAGTTCGTGACTTTGCTTTTGATCAAAACCTATACCTTCATCTGTTATTGTAAAAAACAATTTACCGCCTTGCATATAAACACGAACTTTGATTTCACTATCCGGAAACGAGAATTTTATAGCATTATCTATTAAGTTCACTAAAACTCGTATCAGCAACACTTTATCAATTTTCAAAAGTGCTTCTTCGACTTCAATTGATAAATCCAGTTTAAGGTTTTTATTACTTAGCAGCTGATCCAATTGCTTAGATACAACAGAAAAAATAGAAGAAAACTGAACAATATCATTTTCGGATTTTTTTTCTATAACTTGATCTTGCTCTTTCAGCAGCTTGATAAAGTTTTCAATATAATTATACTGTTGTTCTGTCGATTGAAGTATTAATTGGGCTAATTCAGTTATAGATTCAGAAGGTTCTTCCTCTAAAATAAGCAACGCCACCGACTTAGAATTCCCGACAAAGTTTCTTAAATCATGGGAAAGCAAATACACTAAATCTTGTTTTTCAGTAATGAAATTTTCATTTTCAGCGATTGAATCCTGAATATTACTCATCAATAAACCTGCTTCATCAGAGAAATTAGTTGGTAATGAAGGAACAATTCTCTTGTTTCTATACACATGTAAGGCTTTAGAAGCTACTTCAATTGGCTTAATTAGCTGCTTTAAAAATAGCAAAGTTGTACCTGTAGCTACTAAGGTCATGATAAGTGCAAAAATTAAAATGGTATCTGCAGAAATGGTTTTACTGCCATAAAGCACAAAAAACAACAACCCAATCAACGGAATATGAATTCCTATAAATGCGACAAACAAAAATTTGAACGCATAACTCTTTTTAAGAAAACCTATGTTAGATAATTTTTTATATAACTGCATAGACAATTTATTTCGTTTTTTTAAACAACAGAAAATTACAAAGAACAAAATAAGTGATTAATTTCTTACTAATACTTAAGATATTCTAAATAAAATATTAAATTAAGTATTTTACTTCAACCAACATACGTTTAAAAAGAGTATTTGGTTCTTAAAGTTGATTATTTAATACTATTCTTATTTTTTTATAGAAATAAATCACAATTGCTTATCTGAAATCTTCGCTGAACAACAACACCCAATTCTAGACCACAATTCCCTGCCCCCGATTACAGCGAAAAACCCGCCGTTGCGAAAGCTTTGGAACACTTGCCGGTAAAGAGCGCCTCCCGAAACTTCGGGAGAAGCTCCTTTACGGGCGCAGTGTTGCTGCTTGCGAAAGAGCCCCGAAGCATCGGGGTTCTAGTGGAAAGCGGGAATGGCTCCAATAAAAAACACTTGAAATTAAAAATATTTCCTAATTTGAATTTATAAAACCATTCAAACGCTTATTTTTGCGCTATGGCAAAGAAAAATACAGACAAAGTTGTCTTTCATCAAATAAAAGTCCTTGATGCTGGTGCAAAAGGCGTATCGGTAGCAAAGGCTCCCGACGGAAAAGTAGTTTTTATCCCGAATGTGGTTCCGGGTGATGTGGTTGATGTGCAGACTTTCAAGAAGCGCAAGGCTTATTATGAAGGAAAAGCGGTTCATTTTCATGAATATTCAGAGCATCGTGTAGACCCAATTTGCGAGCATTTTGGTGTTTGTGGCGGTTGTAAATGGCAGAATATGAAATACAGCCAACAGTTGTATTACAAGCAAAATGAGGTAAAAAACCATTTGCAACGCATTGGAAAAATAGAACTTCCGGAATTTGAACCGATTCTTGGTTCCGAAAAACAGTTTTTTTACAGAAACAAAATGGAATTTTCGTTTTCGAACAGCCGTTGGTTAACTGAAAAAGAAATTGACAGCACCGAAGATTTAGGAAACAGAAACGCACTTGGTTTTCACATTCCGAAAATGTGGGACAAAATTCTGGACATTAATAAATGTCATTTACAGGAAGACCCATCGAATGCGATTAGAAACGAGGTTCGCGCTTTTGCTAACGAACATGGTTTGACTTTCTTTAATCCAAGAGCCCACGAAGGTTTATTGAGAACTTTGATGTTGCGTACTGCTTCGACTGGTGAAATCATGGTTTTGATTCAGTTTTTTGAAAACGACAAAGCCAACAGAGAATTACTTCTCGACCATCTTTACGAGAAATTCCCCCAAATTACTTCGCTGCAATATGTTATCAATAATAAAGCGAATGATACTTTATACGATACCGATATTAAATTATATAAAGGAAGAGATTATATTCTAGAAGAAATGGAAGGTTTGAAATTTAGCATTAATGCAAAATCTTTTTACCAAACCAATTCCGACCAAGCATACGAATTGTATAAAATAACGCGCGATTTTGCCGGTCTTACCGGAAATGAAATTGTGTATGATTTATATACTGGAACGGGAACTATTGCACAGTTTGTTTCGAAAAAAGCAAAAAAAGTAATTGGTGTTGAAAGTGTTCCTGAAGCTATTAAAGATGCCAAACTGAATGCTGAACGCAATGAAATTACCAATTGTGAGTTCTTTGTAGGGGATATGAAAGTTGTTTTCAACGATAGTTTCATCGCACAACACGGTCATCCTGATGTAATCATCACTGATCCACCAAGAGACGGAATGCACAAAGATGTAATTGAACAAATTATGAAAATTGCTCCTGAAAAAGTAGTTTATGTAAGTTGTAATTCGGCTACACAAGCGCGTGATTTAGCTTTAATGGACGAAAAATACAAAGTGACTCGAGTACGTCCTGTGGATATGTTTCCACAAACGCATCACGTGGAGAATGTTGTACTTTTGGAAAAAAGATAGCGATTTAGGTTGCCGGTTCTTGAATGTTGATTGTAGATTTTAAAAATTGATATTGTCATTGAAATTTTTCAATTCAGCAATCCTATTGCATACCGAATTACACAAAAACAAATTGTAAATGAAAAAAATAATTTTATTGGTATTTGCATTAGCACTTTCCTTCTCCAGTTGCGAGAAGGATGACATTTGCGATGCAAATACACCCACTACGCCTCGTTTGGTGATTAGCTTTTATGATTTCTTGAATCCTTCGGTTTTAAAAAATGTGACAAATCTAAAAGTAGTTGGCGAAGGAATGACTGAGGGAATTGTTTTTAATACTGCCACCGGAGATGCTAAATACCTTACGAATGGAAGCACGATTTCGATTCCGCTAAAAACAGTTGGAACCAGCACCAGTTATAGTTTTACTTTAAATTCTGGAAATACAAATCCAGCTTTGGTAAACGTAGACAATATAAAATTTGATTATACAACCCAAGAATTATTTGTGTCGAGAGCTTGTGGCTACAAAACTATCTTTACATTAGACCCAATAAATCCATACACACATACCGATGCTGCAGTTGCAGATGAAAAATGGATAGAATACATCTCGGTTGAAAAAAGTAACTTAGAAAACGAAAATGAAACACACATTAAGATCTTTTTTTAGTTTTTGTCTCCTATTATCGTTGACTTTGGTACAAGCTCAGGAAACTACTCCTGTCAAAAGTGACCCCAAAAACACCAAAACGGACCAGATTATTCCTGAAGCGCCATTACCATTGGTCGAAATTAGTCCTGAAATCATAAAGAACGATTCGATTCCTGTAAAAACAGACCGATATGGGATTCGTGTTGGACTGGATTTATTCAAATTGACACGCGCTTTATACGACGAAGATTATAAAGGAATTGAGTTTGTGGGAGATTATCGATTGACAAAAAAATATTTTTTGGCTGCCGAAATTGGAAACGAAAACAAAACCACTGATGATGACCGCCTTAATTTCACTACCAAAGGTTCGTATCTAAAAGCAGGTTTTGATTATAATGTTTATGAAAACTGGCTGGATATGGAAAATATTATTTCCGTAGGCATGCGCTATGGTTTCAGTACTTTTAATCAGCAATTAAACAGTTATAGAATTTACAATGCGAATCCTTATTTTGGCGAAGTTCCTGTAATTCCTTCCGGTGAAAAATTTGATGGTTTAACTGCCAGTTGGATTGAAGTGGTGGCCGCAGTGAAAGCAAAAGTATTCAATAATGTTTTTGTGGGTTTCAGTCTTCGATTGAACCGATTAGTAACCAACAAAGAACCGGAGAATTTCTCCAACTTATATATTCCTGGATTTAACAGAACTTACGATGGTGATTTTGGAGTAGGATTTAACTATACCGTTACATATTTTGTCCCTATTTATAAGAAAAAAGTAAAACCTGTTGCAGTTCCTAAAAAAGAGGAGAAAAAGTAATTACGAATTAGGAATAAAAAAATATCGCAAAGAAAACAACAGTTCTCTTTGCGATATTTTTTTTAATTCGTAATTTATAAGCTACCCTATTTCCTTAATTCCTTTCATAAAAATCCATTTCATGAATAATTTCTCTCCGTCTTTAGTTTTTACGGATTGAAATTTTGGTGCTAAAAGAGTTCCTATAACAAATGCCGTTAATGGAATCCAGAAAGAAGTTAAATTAGTATAATGTGCCACTACATATCGAGCGGAAATAAATAATATTGCAAAACATCCCAGTTGGTATAGAAATGCTCGTATTTGTAATTTGGTCATTTTTTTAAGTCTTAAAGTTTTAAAGTCAAAGGTCGAAAAGTAAAAAATTGAATATTGCTTATTCAGCACTATCAGTTGTTACCTGAAACTTTGTTCTCTTACTTCCTTCGTACATTTCGTATTTTACCAAACGTGCTTCTAAACCGGCGTTAAAAAGTTTGATTTTTCTCGAAGGTTTAAGTCCAACATATTTTAAAGCTTCCAGATTTGCTGTAATCATCCAAGCATTCGTTCCTGGGTAATTTTTCTTTAAGGTATCACCAATGTTTTTATAGAATTCTTCCATGTGAATATCCAAACGCTCATCATACGGCGGGTTGAAAACTATGTGCAATTTCCCTTCTGAAGTTTTCTCGGTATCAAAAAAGTTCTGTTCTTCAATCGAAATATATTCGTCCAGATTGGCATTTTTGATATTGTCTTTGGCTTTTTGAACCGCACTTGGTGCTTTATCATAGCCTTTTATCGTGTAATGAAACTCTCTAATACGTTTCAATAAACTGTCTGAAATAGCATCAAACAAATCATTGTCCCAATCGTTCCATTTTTCGAAAGCAAATTCTTTACGGTTGATGTTTGCCGGAATATTACAAGCAATCATAGCTGCTTCGGCTAAGAATGTTCCCGAACCACACATTGGATCCAAGAAATCCGTTTGACCGTCCCAACCGGAAAGCAATAGAATTCCTGCTGCCAAAACTTCGTTTATAGGAGCAATATTGGTAGCAGTTCTGTACCCACGTTGATTCAATGCATTTCCTGAAGTATCAAGCGCTACTGAAACCTGGTCTTTATCGATATGGATGTTGATTCTTAAATCAGGATGTACTTTATCAATACTTGGACGTTGCCCCGTTCTTTCTCTGAACTGATCGACAATCGCATCTTTACATTTTTGAGAAACAAATTCCGAGTGATTAAAATATTCCGAATGCACCGTTGTATCAATCACAAAAGTCTGATTGGCATTCAGTAATTTAGACCAATTCACTCCCGAAATGCCTTTGTATAAAGCCTGCTCATTATTTGCCTTGAAAAAATAAATAGGTTTCAGGATTTTCAAAGCCGTACGCAAAGACAAGTTTGCTTTGTACATAAACCCTTTATCTCCTTTAAAACTCACCATTCTTACGCCTTGCTCCACGTTTTGTGCGCCAAGGTTTTGTAATTCTTTCGCTAATATTTCTTCAAAACCAAAAAAGGTTTTGGCAACCATTTTATAATTATTTTCCATTGTAAAATCAAGTATTCGTTGCAAAAATACACTAAATTTGCATCAATCGAATTAATTGAAAAAGAATAAATGTCTGCAGCACAAAATCCACCAACTGAAAATCATCTGAAATCATCTGAAAACTGGTATACCTCTTGGTTTGACACTCCGTATTATCACATCCTTTACAAAGACAGAAATTATAGAGAAGCACAGGTTTTTATGGATAATCTTACCCATTATCTTAATCTTCCAGAAAAGGCAAAAGTATTGGATTTAGCATGTGGCAAAGGCCGTCATTCTATTTATTTGAACCAATTAGGATTCAATGTTCTTGGAGCTGATTTATCTGAAAACAGTATTGCCGAAGCCACTAAAAATACGAATGAAACCCTTCATTTCAAAGTACACGATATGCGTGAACCTTTTGAAGAAAAATTCGATGCTATTTTCAATTTATTTACCAGCTTTGGTTATTTCGAAAATGACGAAGACAATCTAACTACTTTAAAAGCCATCAAAGAAAGCCTTTCGGAATATGGCTTTGCCGTGATTGACTTCATGAATGTTGCTCAAGTACTCGAAACACTGGTTCCTGAAGAAACAAAAACGGTCGAAGGCATCGAGTTTCATATCAAACGCTATTTGAAAGACGGTCATATTTACAAAGAAATTGATTTTGAAGATAAAGGTCAAAAATTTCATTTTACCGAAAAAGTAAAAGCCCTTACCCTAAAAGATTTTGAGGAATTAATGGAAGAAGCCGGAATTTATTTATTGGATATTTTTGGCGATTACAAATTAAAAAAATTCCATAAAACAGATAGTGAACGCCTAATCATGATTTTTAAATAAATGAATTACCTTTTACCTTTACTTTCCGTAATCATAGGATATATCGTCGCATTGATTATACGTCCAAAGAACAAAAGCAACCTAAAATTGCTATTGGCTTTCAGTGGTTCTTTTTTACTTTCATTAACGGTAATGCATTTATTACCTGAAATTTATGAAAGTGCAAACCCAAACATTGGACTCTTTATCATGCTGGGAATCTTGTTCCAGATTATATTGGAATTTTTCTCAAAAGGAGCTGAACACGGTCACGTTCACGGACATGAAATAATGACACAAATCCCGTGGTTATTATTCATCAGCCTTTGTATACATGCATTTTTAGAAGGGTTTCCAGTAAGCCATCATCATGATTTAGCTATAGGAATTGCCATCCATCATCTGCCTATTGCTATTATTCTGACTACCTTTTTCATCAATGCAAGTCTAAATAAAAAAGCCATTTTTTTCTTCATGGTCACCTTTGCAATCATGACGCCGCTAGGAACTATTTTATCTGATTATTTGCCAATATTAAACGTGTATTATACTGAAATTACAGCCATTGTAATAGGAATATTATTTCATATTTCGTCTACCATTATTTTCGAAAGCAGCGAAGGACACAAGTTCAATATCGCCAAAGTTTCTATGATTGTGATAGGAATTGCGTTGGCATATTTTATATAAATTTATAAAGCTAAGAAACAGATTTCTGTTTCTTAGCTTTTAATTTTCTAATTACCTCCAGTTCTTTTATTCTCCTCCTTATTCCCAAAATCACGCTGTTGTACATTGATCTTTTTGTTTCCAAAATTATAAACCACAGATAAACGTACAAATCGATTACTTTCTTTCTGCTCATATACCTGTTTTACACCGTTTATAACTGAAGTAAAGTCTTTTAAATAAGAGGTATTAAAAATATCATTTGCCAAAAATGCAATCTGCATGGTTTTATTAAACAAATCCTGTTTGAAACTAATATCAAAACTCGAGGCATATCCTACTTCATATAAACCGGATTTAAAAGGCGTTGTATACGTAAAATCGATTTGCAATTTTGTCGTTTTACTTAATAAAAAAGTATTATTTGTAGAAAAATCAATTTGTAAACTGTTTGATGGTGTAGCATTGATATATTTAATAAATTCTGTTTTTGCTCCTAAAAGGTACAATGAATTTTCACTAGACCACCAATCTGTAAAACTTGCCGAGTAACTTTCCCCTATTCCATAATTTAAGTTTTTAAAATAATTCTCGCGGGTTACAATCTGCGTATTGGTTTCCGGGTTTGAGGTAAACAAAACTCCATAACCGTTTGTAATAGCATTTACAAAAACACTCGTTCTAAAAATCTCTTTATAAGAATGTGCCAACTCAAAATTATCACTAAATGAAGGTCTTAAAAACGGATTCCCTTCGGAATAACTATTGCTGCTGATGTAAATTCTGAACGGATTCAATAAGTCAAAACGTGGTCTGTTGATTCTTTTTCCATAATTCAAACTAAAAGTATTGTTTTCGTTTTTCTTGTAGGAAGCATAAAACGTTGGGAATAATTTCAAATAATTATTTTCTGTTTCCTGATTCATTGTTTCAGAAAATCCATTAGTTTGAGTGTTCTCCAATCTTAATCCCATTTGGAAATTCCATTTTTCATTGAGTTTTTTATCTGCATTTACATAAACCGCCTGATTGTTTTCAGTGTATTTAAATCGGTTGGATTGGTTCGAATCTAATTCCGGAGTTCCTGTAATTGTATTGTAATAAAGTACATCACTCACACTATTTGTAAAACTCATTTTTGCACCATAAGACAAATTCAACGCTTGAAGCGGATGTTCCATATCTGCCTTAAAACTCCAATTGTCAATATCCTGATTCGAAATGTTTCTTCCCGACTGATTTATATCAACAAATGTCATATCTGGCGTGAAATTATTAGCGACAAAGTTTCTATCGAATTTTGAACTGTAATTAAAATAGTCCACATCAAAAGATAACTTCCTTTTTAAGGAATCTAGTTTGGTAATCAAATGTGCATTATACGTTTGATTTCTTGATCCTTTATCAGTGAAGCTATTGTTCAGTGTAACATTATCCAATTCGTTTTGAATATTGTAATTCTCAATTCTAATATCCGATTTAAAATCAGGGTTATTTTTATCGTTTAAATATTGAAATCCAATAGTAGTACGTTCTGAAAGATCATAATCTAAAGCCAATTTACCCGAAAGATTTTCAGTTTTTACCTTTGTTGCACTTTTCATATGGGAAAGTCCATCAGGAAAATACATTTTTAAATCATCTGTAGCATTCAAATAACCTGTTTTTGCATTAATCCTGGCAGAAAATCTAAACTTGTTTTTATTGTAAAAAAAGTTATCTCTTAAAGTATAAATACTATATTTATTTTGATCATAAGAAACTGTAGTCGTGTTTTTCCAGGAATCACGAACTCCTTTTTTCATAATAATATTAATCAATCCACCAGTTCCTTCGGCATCATATTTTGCCGGCGGATTACTGATAACTTCAATATTTTTAATATCACTAGCCGAAATTGATTTCAAAAAATTATTCAGTTCCTCACCTACTAATTCAATCATTCGTCCATCTATCATAACACGGGAAGTTCCTTTTCCTAAAATATTAATTGTATTATTCTGAACGACAACTCCGGGAGCCGTATTAATGGCACTTAAAGCGTCTCCGCCAACTGTTGTAACATTGTTTTCAAGATTATAAACCAAACGATCCGTTTTCTGTTCGATTGTTTTCTTTTTATATTGAATGATAACCTCTTTTAAATTGGTTGCGCTTTCTTTTAAAATGATTGTTCCTAAATCCATATCATTTTCTATTGTAAACTCTTTTTCATAATCTTTAAATTGTAAAAGGGTGATCCCAATTTTATAAGATCCTTTTTTAAGATTGATTTCAAAACTACCGTCTTGTTTGGAGGTTGAACCATCTATAATTTTTCCTTCTGAATTCGATATGGAAATATCTGCCCATTCTAATGGAATTGTTTCGCTTGCTATTTTTCCTTTTAATTTAAATGATGCTTGTGCTAAACAAAATAAAGGCAATAATAAAAAGATAAGGAGATTTACTTTTTTCATGATTTCTAATTTTAAAACTTGTTTCGATTAATTTGAAGCAAAGTTGCCTTAGAAATTTTCAGAATTCGACCGACAAAAAAAAGTCGAACCAATTTCTATTCAGAAAATCAGTTCGACTTTATCAGGTATGAAGTACGACTTTTTACAAACCACTCATTACAAGGAGTTTCTATAAGCGGTAGGCGTCAAATTGGTGTGTTTTTTAAAAGAGGTATTAAAAGAAGATTTGGAGTTAAAACCAACCTCGTATAAAATTTCCAGAACAGTAAGCTGACTCCTAGACTGATCTTTTAAAATACCCATCGCTTTTTGAATACGATATTCATTGACAAAATCAAAAAAGTGCTGATCCATATGATGATTAATCAAAACCGATAAATCCCGAACCGGAATATCAATTTGATTGGCAAGCTCCTGAATGGTAAGCGATGGATCAAGAAAAGGCTCTTTCTGAGCCATATATTGTTTTAATATCGAAATTTGACTGGAAATCGCATCGTCTTGAACATTTTTAGATGCTGTCTTTTCTTCGACTTTAGGCAGAATATCTTTTGTCAATTGTAATCTAGAATTAATTCCCCTAAAAAGCTCCGGATGATTCAATGCTTTCATCACTAACCAACAGGTGATAAATAAAGCTACACTTCCTACAACTACATTTAACCAAAGAAACATTTGTCTGTAATCGCTATACCGTAAGAGGTTTTTTAATGCAACCAAACCGTGCGCGATTAAGAAAACAGTAGTCATCTGAAAAAGATACTTGTATGTTGAAGTACTAGGATTGGTATAGTTTTCCAGATAAATTTCTCTGTATTTCTTCAAAATTAAAAATGCGCTAACAATATAAAACACATATTGAAATTCAATTAAAATCTGGATTAAGTATATTTCAGGCATATGCTCAAGATCTCCGGATAAGAGTTTCATATCTGAATTACTGGCTAAATAAAGTCTTGGAATAAAAACTAAATTAACTAGTAAAATAGGAAGTAAATGCACTAAATGTTTCCATTTCAATCTAAAATCAGAATAACAAACTGACAATACATAAAGATAAAATAAGGGCATTGCCAACAAACAGATTGTCCATCTAAAAATCATCAAATCAAGATAATCCTGAATATAATCAGTAACAAAAAAACCACTAAGATCAATAGCCGAAATAATAAAAAACCAGGCAAATAAACGGTTAGCCAATTTATTTTCAGTTTTAACAGTCAGTAAAAAAAATGCCATCAATAAAGACACAAAAACTGAAATCCGTGCAATCCCTTGCAATAAGATTATTCTATCCATTTATTTTTTAATATTTAACAAATATAATATTTTAGTTCATCTAACAAAGATTCAATAACCTTTCTCCATATGAGAAATTAAAAACTAAAAAAAGTAAATCAATTTATATCAAATTTAAAGAAACTTGACACTAAAAAACCTGAAACTAAAAATAGAAAATTTCGAGATTGTGATAAAAAAGGTTAATTTTGGAGTTGTCCAATTATACGAAAAATGACCTTCACAAAAACCACCGAACAATCTTCAAAATACGAACATTTAGAAAAAATGTCAGTTCAAGAATTGTTATCTAATATCAATCAGGAAGACAAAACTGTTCCACTTGCCGTAGAAAAAGCGTTGCCCCAAATAGAAAATTTAGTCACTGAAATCGTTGCCAAAATGAAACTCGGCGGGAGATTATTCTATATTGGCGCAGGAACTTCTGGACGTTTGGGAATTCTTGATGCTTCGGAATGTCCACCAACATTTGGCGTTCCTTTCGATTTGGTAATTGGGATAATTGCCGGAGGCGACACCGCAATCCGCAGAGCCGTAGAAAATGCCGAAGACAACGCAACACAAGCCTGGATTGACTTGAAAGCTTTTGATGTAAATGAAAATGATGTCGTGGTAGGAATAGCTGCTTCGGGAACAACACCTTATGTTATTGGAGGATTACAAACGTGCAACGAGAACAATATAACCACAGGAAGTATTTCTTGTAATGCAGGAAGTCCGCTTTCGCAAACAGCAAAATTCCCTATTGATGTAGTTGTAGGTCCAGAATTTGTAACCGGAAGCTCTAGAATGAAAGCTGGAACAGCCCAGAAACTGGTACTAAATATGATTACTACCGCAACTATGATTCAACTGGGTAAAGTGAAAGGCAACAAAATGGTTGATATGCAATTGAGCAACAGCAAACTGGTCGATCGCGGTGTGAAAATGATTATGGGAGAAATTCCCGTTTCCTATGAAGAAGGTGCCGAATTATTGAAAAAACACGGCAGTGTAAGGAAAGCCGTTGATAATTTTAAAAAATAAACAACGATGATTCACCATATAGTAATGTGGAAATTAAAAGATTTTGCAGAAGGCAAAAGCAAAGCCGAAAATGCAATTATTCTAAAAGAGAGACTTGAAGATTTAAAAAAGGATATTCCTGAAATAGTTGAAATACGAGTAGGAATTAATATTGAAAGTGAATATTCAAACTTTGATGCCGTACTGCACTCCTATTTTAATTCGTTTGAAACATTAGAGAAATACCAAAATCATCCAACACATAATATTGTTGCTGAATGGATAGGTAAAATTAGAGATTTGAGATATTGTGTGGATTATGAATTTTAATTATTAAATTATGGCAACCAACAAGGAACTACTATCTAAAGGAATTAAATATTTAGCGGGAGCTTTACCATTATTATTCTTGGGACCGGCAGTGATTTATAATGCTTTTATGAATCAACAGAATGTGTGGCATTATTTAGTTTTAGCAATAGGAATAATTGCTTGTTTAGCAGCTATGCTTTTGATGTATTTGGGATTAAAAATAATTATGAAAAGCTTATTTAACGACTAATGGAAAACCTAATTCACGTTCAAAAAACATTTGAAAAAATCGTCTATGTCGATAAAAAAGTAAACAACCGAGAATTTGAAGATTGCGTTTTTAAAAACTGTGATTTATCGAACAGTGATTTCTCCTATAGCACTTTTATGGATTGCGAGTTCATTGATTGTAATCTTGCTATGACCAAATTATTAGGAACAAGTATGAAAGGCGTACAATTCAAAAACTGTAAATTATTGGGTATCCAATTTGAGGAATGCGATGATTTCTTGTTTAACGTCAATTTTCAAGAATGTGTTTTGGATTATTCTTCTTTTGCCAATAAAAAAATGCCAAAGACAAAATTTAATTCTTGCTCGTTAAGAGAAGTAAGTTTTGTTGGCACCAATCTCACGAGTTCTGTTTTTGATAACAGTAATTTGGATGGTGCTATTTTTAACAATACACAATTAGCCGCAGCCGATTTTTCAAAAGCATCTAATTTTAAAATTGATCCCGAATTCAATCCTATGAGAAAAGCCAAGTTTTCTACACAAGGAATCATTGGACTTCTGGACAAATACGATATCAAAATACAATAGTTAAAAAGTAAACATACTAAGAAATGAAAAAAATACTATTCCTCCTCCCACTACTATTACTAATGTCATGCTATGATGCGGAGCGCAATTGCAAGGATTTTAAAACTGGAAAATTCAAGTTTGAATATGAAGTTGACGGTGTAAAAAAAATTGCCCTTTTTGAACGTAATGACAGTATTGAAATAGAAACTTTTGAAGGAAAGACTGATACTGCTTCGATACGATGGGTAAATGATTGTGAATATGTTTTACTGAAATTGCATCCAAAAAATATGGCTGAGGAAAAGGCCATTGGTATGAAAATTTTGACAACCACAAAAAATTCCTATACCTTTGAATTTGGAATGGTTGGTGTTGATGAAAAACAAAGAGGAACCGTTACTAAGATTTCCGATTAAGCTTACAAACTCAAATTAATAAATAATAACGAACTAAACATGGAAGTATTTTTAAATCCGGATGCTTGGATTGCCCTTTTAACATTGACCTTTTTGGAAATTGTATTAGGAATCGACAACATTATTTTCATATCAATTGCTACAGGAAAATTACCTCCTGAACAACGTAAGAGAGCGACAAAAATAGGAATGTTCCTTGCCATGTTCATGAGAATTGCGCTTTTGTTTGGTATCAATTTATTGATTCAAATGAAAGAACCTTGGTTTCATATTGATTTTAGTTGGTTTTCAGCGGGAATTACTGGCCAAAGTCTTATTTTACTGGGCGGAGGATTATTCTTGATTTATAAGAGTACCAATGAAATTCGTGAAAAAGTAGACGAGAAAGGTCATGAAGAAAAAGAAATAGGAAAAGCTGCCACAAAATCATTCCAGAACGTACTGTTACAAATTATCATGATTGATTTAGTTTTCTCTTTTGACAGTATTCTTACCGCGGTAGGTATGACAAACGGAGTTGAAGGTGCTTTATATATTATGATTACTGCTGTGGTTATTTCTGTATTAATTATGATGCAATTTGCTGTTCCTGTTGGGAATTTTGTCAACAAACATCCTTCTATTCAAATACTTGGATTATCCTTTTTGATTCTAATTGGAATGATGCTACTTACAGAAAGTGCTCATTTATCGAATGCTTTAATCTTTGGAAATCATGTTACTCCAGTACCAAAAGGGTACTTATATTTTGCCATATCTTTCTCATTATTAGTCGAAGTACTGAATATGAAAATGAAGAAAAATAAATAATCAAACTATTTTTTGATAAAGAAGCTCCTTTTCGGGAGCTTTTTTTTATTCTGAAAATATATTCCTCCTTAAATGGGGAAATACTAAAAAGACCCAAATTTGGTCTTTTTTCTTTTTATTTTATTTTTTATAAATTACCTTAGACACAAATAAGCACCATGAAAAATACAATCTCCCATAGAGTTGCTGACTTTTTAAAAAACTTCCCTCCTTTTTCCTTTTTACATCAAAAAGACATCGAAGTTATCTCTGAACAAATCTCCATTATTTATAAAGAAAAGGACAGCGTCATCTTTGCCGAAAACGAAGAAACCCATTCCTCTTTTTATGTTGTACACAAAGGAGCAGTCGCACTTAGAACTAGCCTGGAAAATGATATCCTGGATATGTGTGATGAAGGGGATATTTTTGGGCTGAGACCACTTATAGCCAATGAAAACTATAAAATGGAAGCCAGAACTCATGAAGAAAGCATTCTTTATGCCATTCCAATAGCTATTTTCAAACCTTATGCGTTAGAAAACAGAGCTGTGGGAAATTTTTTAATCGAAAGTTTTGCTTCTAATACACACAATCCTTATTCCAAAAGCCACAGCGGAAAACTATATGGAGAAACAATAGATCTGGAAGGTCTGGACACGGGTAGAAAACTATTAGACTTACAGCCTGTAAAATATTCTAAAAAACTAATCACCTGTTATTCAAACACTATTGCAAAAGATATTGCGGAGACCATGACCAAAAAAAATGTGGGGGCCATTCTTGTAATCGAAGATTCGCTCCCCATTGGTATCATTACAGATAAAGATTTAAGGAACAAAATTGTGACTGGAGAATTTCCCATCACAACAACTGCGGCCTCAATAATGACAACTCCTGTTATTACTTATCCTAAGAAAATGACCGTTACGCAAGCTCAAATGGCCATGATGAAAAGCAATATCAGCCATTTATGCCTTACGAAAGATGGCACGCCAAATTCCAAAGCTGTTGGAATCCTATCCAAACATGATGTTATGGTAGAACTTGGCAATAATCCAGCAGTATTGATTAAAGCGGTAAAAAGAGCTAAAAAAGCAAAACAGATAAAACCAATACGCGCCAATATAATGCAATTGTTACAAGGATATTTAGACCAAAATATTCCGATGACACTCACTTCTAAAATAATTACAGAATTAAATGATGCCTGTATCAAGCAAGTCATTGAAATATCCTTGAAAAAAATGAAAACACCTCCTCCAGTAAAATTTGGATGGTTGGCGTTGGGAAGTCAAGGAAGAAGTGAACAGTTACTGCATACTGACCAAGACAATGCTTTAGTCTATGAGGATGTACCTGAAGATTTAAAAGAAAAGACCAAGAACTATTTTTTAGAATTTGCCAAACATGTCAACAAAGGACTTTTTGAAATTGGCTATGATTACTGTCCGGCAGAAATGATGGCTTCTAACCCAAAGTGGTGCTTAAGTCTTGGCGAATGGGAAAGTCAGGTTCATCATTGGATTACCAATCCAGGGAAAAATGAAGTCTTATTGTCCTTTATATTTTTTGATTACAGTCTGTCATATGGAGACAGCGAACTGGTAAACAAGCTTTCAGAATTTATTTTTGAAAACATAAAAGCAAATCCTGTTTTTTATATTCACTTGGTAAGTGGCGCGCTACAAAGTCCTTCTCCAACAGGGTTCTTTAGACAATTTTTAGTAGAGCAAGATGGCGCCCATAAAGATTTTTTCGATATAAAAAGACGCGCTTTAATGCCACTAACAGATGCTGCAAGGGTTTTAATTCTATCTCATTCCGTAAAATCAATCAGCAATACTCCCGAACGTTTTGAAAAATTGGCAGAATTAGAACCCAACAATAAAGAATTGTATTTAGCTTGTTCGTATTCCTATAAAGCATTATTAAAATTCAGAACAAAACAAGGGCTTTTGCATAATGATTCCGGGCAGTTTATTGCTCTCGAAGCGTTATCTAAATTAGAAAAGATTAAGCTAAAGCGAACGTTCAAAACCATTAAGGAACTCCAAGAAGTCATTACCATCCGATTTAATCCTTCAAATATATTATGATGATAAATTTTATAGAAAAAAGTAAAACTATTTTATTTGATTTATTGGGGAAATCCGAAAAATCATCTGATGAGGAACTATTAAACGATATTGATGCGGTACGTTTTGTTGTATTGGACACAGAAACCACCGGATTTGATTATACAACTGACAGGATACTTTGCATTGGCGCTATTGTTCTTCAAAACAATACGATTCCTATCAATGGAAGTTTTGAAGTTTACATTCAACAAGAACATTACGATCAGGCAACTGCAAAAATTCATGGAATTCTGAAAGAATTTGTCATAGACCGCCCTACAGAATTAGAAGCCTTACAACAGTTTTTAGATTTTTTAGGAGATTCTATTATCATTGCACATCATACCATATTTGACATTACTATGATTAATAAGGCACTCGAAAGAAACGGATTGCCAGAATTAAAAAACAAGACTTTAGACACGGCTGTTTTGTATAAAAAAACGTTATTGGTATCTAATTTATTGGAACGTAAAGAAAATTATAGTTTAGACGAGCTTGCCGATAAATTTGATATTTCAAAAAAAGACAGGCATACCGCAATGGGAGATGCTTATATTACTGCAATTGCCTTTTTGAAAATTCTAAATAAATTGAGAGAGAGAAAAGAAATTACCTTAAGACAATTGTTTAAATAAGCGCATAAAAATTGGCAAAAACGCATAAAAAAAGCCCCTTTTCAGGAGCTTTTTATTTATTCTAAAGACAAAGTAATCTGTCCGTCATCTTCCAATTGAATATCAGAATCATCAGCATCTGTTTCTCCTTTTACTTCTAAATCCTCAGGAATAACCTCGACAGGAATTTCATACGGTAAAGGTTCCAGCAAGTTTACTTGTTTCAACTTATCGGTTGTCAATTGATTCCCCAAAGCCTTAAATCCTTTTACCGAAATAAATGATTCTATGTCTACCGTCATTGCCTCTTTTTGAACTCCTTTTACTTTTGTAAAAATTAATTCAGCCACAGGGCGATAATCCGTTGATACAATCTCTAATTGTGAATTAGGATGTTCCGTGATAAAACTTTCCTCTTTATTCTCTGTTTCCACTAAGAAACGTTTGATGTAATAACGTTCTTTTTCTCCATCATAATAAATCGCCGAAATTGGTTTCTTTGGAATCCATTTCTCCAAAACCACCATATCTTCATCAAAATGAGTCGATAATTCTGGTGTAATTACTTTTATTTTTCCAGATTGCGATATGACCAAAATTTTATCATTAGGCCTGAACTCCCCTAACAACTCCCCTCTTGCATCTACGTTTAATCGTTGAACGGTATCATCAAACCAAACTTTTCTTGGCAATAAAGTAGAAATACCTTTTTCCTTCAGTTCTATTTTTTTGATTGGATATTTGGTCACCAAATTCCCTTTGGAAGCACGACCTTTTATCGCTAAACTGGCAAAATCAATATCGAATTTCAATTTTTTGACACTTCCTACCTGACGCAATAATATCGTAATTACTTCAGCTTCTCCATTTGGATTACAAGAAAAATACAATACTTGAGAACCCGCAGTTTCATTGGTTAAATCGTATGCTTTGTCTCGGGTAACTCCTGAAACATTGAATCTTTTTATATAAGAAGGCCCAGATTTTCCATCTCGGTAAATCATATTATAAATGGTACGCTTATCACTTTTGTCAAAAATAGCAATGTGAATAATATCTTTACCCACGAATGTTTTCGCATCTACTTTGGTAATCATCATTTTTCCATCACGAAGAAATACGATAACATCATCAATATCAGAACAATCCGTAACGTACTCGTCTTTTTTCAAGCTCGTACCTACAAATCCTTCTTCTTTATTAACGTATAATTTAGTGTTTCTTAAAACTACTTTCGTCGCTTCAATATCGTCAAAAATACGAAGTTCTGTTTGGCGTTCCCGCCCTTTTCCATACTTCTCTTTTAATTTGGTAAAATAGGCAATAGCAAAATCAATCAGATGTTCTAAATTGTGTTTTACTTGTTCAATATCGCCTTCCAATGCTTCGATTTTATCCTGCGCTTTATTGCTGTCAAATTTTGAAATACGCATGATTCGAATATCCAATAAACGCAGAATATCATCTTCGGTAACAGCGCGTTTTAAATGTTTCGTATGTGGTTTCAAACCATCATCAACGGCCTTAATTACCGTTTCTCTGGTCGTCATTTCTTCAATGTCACGATAGATTTTATTTTCGATAAAAATACGTTCCAAAGAAAGAAAATGCCATTGTTCTTCCAGTTCACTCAATTGAATTTCCAATTCACTTTTCAGTAATTGTACCGTTCTATTGGTTGAAATTTTCAACATATCCGAAACCCCGATAAACAACGGTTTGTTATCTTCAATTACACAACCTAATGGCGCTACCGAAGTTTCACAAGCCGTAAAAGCAAACAATGCATCAATGGTTTTATCTGGAGAAACACCTGGAAAAAGATGAATTAATATTTCGACCTCAGCAGCGGTATTGTCTTCAATTTTCTTGATTTTGATTTTCCCTTTATCATTTGCTTTCAAAATACTATCAATCAAAGTCGTCGTATTTGTAGAAAACGGAATTTGGGTAATCACCAAAGTATTTTTGTCTAGTTGACCAATTTTGGCACGAACACGAATACGTCCGCCACGCAATCCATCATTATAATTAGACACATCGGCAATACCTTGCGTCATAAAATCTGGATACAGTGTAAAAGGTTTCCCCTTTAATATTTTTATCGAAGAATCGATTAATTCATTGAAATTATGAGGCAACACTTTCGTGGAAAGACCTACCGCAATACCTTCGGCTCCTTGTGCCAAAAGCAATGGAAACTTCACCGGAAGATTGTTTGGTTCTGCTCTTCGTCCATCATAAGAAACGCCCCAATCGGTAATTTTTGGACTGTAAATAACCTCCAAAGCGAATTTAGACAAACGCGCTTCGATGTAACGAGAAGCTGCAGCGCCATCACCAGTTAGGATATTCCCCCAGTTTCCCTGACAGTCAATCAGTAATTCTTTTTGTCCAATTTGTACCATCGCATCACCAATACTCTGATCTCCGTGAGGATGATACTGCATGGTGTGTCCTACAACATTGGCAACTTTATTATAACGACCGTCATCTAATTCTTTTAGAGAGTGCATGATACGACGTTGCACCGGTTTAAAACCATCTTCAATCGCTGGAACGGCACGTTCCAGAATCACATACGAAGCATAATCCAGAAACCAGTCCTTATACATCCCCGTAACTTTGGTAATGGTATCGTTTCCGTCTTCTTGATTATCGTAAAAATGCTGGCCTTCAAAAGATTTATCTTCAGATTGATTTTCATCAATCGAATTATCTTCTTCCTGACCTTCCGGAATTGTATTTTCGTCTTCTTCGTCTTTCATTAAATATATTCTATTGAATCGTAATCAATTCTAATTTTGTTCTAAAAACTCTAAAAAGAATATTTTTCTTTACAAACATGCTCTTCCTTTGTAACCTCAATTCCATTTTTATCCTTCTCTTTCTTTATAACTATATCACATTCTTTATGATCATTACTCCTTATAATAAAAAAGGTAGTTGAAAAACTAATCACAAATAGTAAAGCGATAAAAATTAGTGTTCTTTTTGTAGGCATTTTATAACTATTTAAACTTTCTCGATTACATCTAATTCCACCTTCAAATTCTTGATGATAAACTCCTGTCTGTCTGGCGTATTTTTACCCATATAGAAAGACAATAATTGTTCAATCGAAGTGTTTTTGTCCATCATAATCGGATCTAAACGAATGGTTTCTCCAATGAAATTTTTAAACTCATCCGGAGAAATCTCTCCTAATCCTTTAAATCGGGTGATTTCCGGTTTTGGTTTTAGTTTTTCAATAGCATCTTTGCGCTCTTCATCAGAATAGCAGTATATTGTTTCTTTCTTGTTTCGAACCCTGAAAAGTGGCGTTTGCAAAATATACAAATGTCCTTCTTTTATCAATTCAGGAAAAAACTGAAGAAAAAACGTAATCAATAATAGTCGAATGTGCATCCCATCGACATCGGCATCCGTTGCAATCACGATATTATTGTAACGCAATTTTTCCAATCCGTCTTCAATATCCAAAGCCGCTTGCAGTAAATTGAATTCTTCATTTTCATAAACAATTTTCTTGCTCATTCCATACGAATTCAAAGGCTTACCTCGTAAACTAAAAACCGCTTGTGTATTTACATCACGTGATTTGGTAATAGAACCAGAAGCCGAATCTCCCTCAGTGATAAAAAGCGTACTTTCTAAATTTCTTGGGTTTTTGGTATCGGGTAAATGTGCACGACAATCTCTTAATTTCTTGTTGTGTAAATTCGCTTTTTTAGCTCGATCTGTTGCTAATTTTCGAATACCAGAAAGCTCTTTACGTTCTCTTTCGGCTTGAAGAATTTTTCGAAGTAAAGCATCCGCAGTTGCAGGATTCTTGTGCAAATAATTATCTAATTTTGTTTTTACAAAATCATTTACAAAAGTACGTACCGAAGGCATTCCTGGTTCTGAACCCATATCTGTCGAACCTAATTTGGTTTTGGTTTGCGACTCAAAAACAGGCTCCATTACTTTGATACTAATGGCGGTAACAATGGATTTTCGGACATCAGATGCTTCGAAACTTTTATTATAAAACTCCCGAATGGTTTTTACAATCGCTTCTCGGTATGCTGCTAAATGCGTTCCACCTTGAGTGGTATTTTGTCCGTTTACAAAAGAGTGATACTCCTCAGAATATTGGGTTTTGCTGTGTGTTAAGGCAATCTCAATATCGCCTTCTTTCAAATGTATAATTGGATATTCTAAATCCTCAACATTAATTGTAGCTTCTAATAAATCTTTAAGTCCGTTTTCAGAATAGTATTTTTCGCCATTAAAAATGATGGTTAAACCATTATTTAGATAACAATAATTCTGAATCATTTTCACTACATATTCCATACGGAATTTGTAATTCTTGAAAATGGTTTCGTCAGGAGTAAAAATAACTTTGGTACCTTTTCGTTTGGTAGTGTCTATAATTTCTTCTTCGAGAACCAAATTTCCTGCGGAGAATTCGGCTGCCTTTTGTTTTTCATCACGAACAGACTCTACTCTGAAATAATTAGAAAGCGCATTGACTGCTTTAGTTCCGACACCATTAAGACCAACTGATTTCTGAAAAGCTTTTGAATCATACTTCCCTCCAGTATTCATTTTTGACACTACATCAACCACTTTTCCTAGCGGAATACCACGGCCATAATCCCGAACAGTAACCGTTTTGTCCTTAATTGTCACCTCAATAGTTTTTCCGGCGCCCATTGCAAACTCGTCGATACAGTTATCGAGGACTTCTTTGACTAAAATATAAATACCATCATCTGCAGAAGAACCATCCCCTAGTTTTCCGATGTACATTCCGGGACGCATGCGAATGTGTTCTTTCCAGTCGAGCGACCGAATATTATCTTCGGTATATTGATTTTGTTCGGACATTGTAAAATTTGTGGATTTTGTGCTAATGTAGTGTAATTCGATAAAATTTAAAATAGGTAGTCATCAAAGTTATTAAGAATGATATTGACAACCGATTGAGGATTTAGGATTAATGATTTTAGATTGCAGATTTCAAATTGATATTGATTTTTGATGTTCAAATTTAAAAATTCTTGATAATCTCTTTCAATTGATTGTCTAATTCAGGATTAGAAATTTTACCGTTTAGAATATCAAAATTAGCATCAAAACTAGGAAGTGAAAAAGCAGCCTTAACGTTTCCGCCATAAAATGGAAAAGCTTTTTTAGCGATTTCCAAAACACTTGCGCCACCTCTGGCTCCCGGAGAAGTTGCCATCAACAGCATAGGTTTTTCCTGAAAAACTTTTCCTGTAATTCTGGAACACCAATCAAAAACATTTTTGAAAGCCGCTGAATAATTTCCATTATTTTCAGCAAGAGAAACCACTAGAATATCTGCGGTGGCAATTTTAGCCAAAAATGCTTTTGCTAACTCGTGCTGACCAATTTCTTTTTCTATATCAACAGTAAATATGGGCATTTGGAAATCGTTTAAATCCAATACCTCCACTTCGGCATTTTCAAAAAGATTTGCTGCGTACGTCGCTAATTTTTTATTGATAGAGTTTTTGCTGGGGCTTCCGCCAAAAGCGATTATTTTCATGATACTTTATTTTTACTAAAAGTAGTAAAAATTGACTCTGTTGCAAAATAATTAGCCACAGATTCTCCCATTTTGAAAACGAATATGAAACTATGAAATCTGGTATTCACCCAAATCTATTTTACCCCAGATTACAACGTAAAGCATTTTTCAGATCAATCTTAAAGTGTAAAGCTGGATTAGGTGCATAAAAAAAGTCGAAAGCAATTACTAACTTTCGACTTTATGATTTTTGATTTTATAACTTTTTTTTAGACGTTGAATCTAAAATGCATCACATCACCATCTTTAACAATGTATTCTTTTCCTTCTACTTTGAATTTTCCGGCTTCTTTACATTTAGCTTCTGAACCGTACTGAACGAAATCCTCATACGCAATAACTTCGGCACGGATAAATCCTTTTTCGAAATCAGTGTGAATCACTCCTGCAGCTTGCGGTGCAGTTGCTCCAATATTAATAGTCCAAGCACGAACTTCTTTGACACCTGCCGTAAAATAAGTTTGTTGTTTCAATAATTTGTAAGCAGCACGAATCAATACTGATGCTCCTGGCTCACTTAAACCCATATCTTCTAAGAAAACCTGACGTTCTTCGTAGCTTTCCAATTCGGTGATATCCGCTTCAGCACCTACAGAAAGCACGATAACCTCAGCATCTTCATCTTTTACCAATTCACGAACTTGGTCTACATATTTATTCCCGTTAACTGCCGAATTTTCATCAACATTACAAACGTACAATACTGGTTTTGCAGTAATCAATTGAAAACCTTCCATCAAAACTTCTTCGTCATTGTTTTGTGGCGTAATAGTTCTCGCTGATTTTGCTTGAAGTAGCGTTTCTCTAATTCTGTTCAACAATGCTTCTTCGACAATTGCTTCTTTATTTCCAGTTTTAGCGGCACGTTTTACTTTTTCCAAGCGTTTTTCAACATTTTCTAAATCTTTCAACTGCAACTCTATGTCGATTGTTTCTTTGTCACGAATTGGATTTACATTCCCGTCAACGTGAACAATATTATCGTTGTCAAAACAACGTAAAACGTGAATAATAGCATTACACTCTCTAATGTTTCCCAGAAACTGATTTCCTAAACCTTCTCCTTTACTAGCTCCTTTTACTAATCCTGCAATATCAACGATATCAACAGTTGCCATTTGCACACGTTCTGGTTTTACTAATTCTTCCAGTTTTTCTATTCTGGAATCCGGAACATTCACAACACCTATATTAGGTTCGATAGTACAAAAAGGAAAATTCGCACTTTGTGCTTTTGCATTAGATAAACAATTGAATAATGTTGATTTTCCAACATTTGGTAATCCTACAATCCCTGCTTTCATATGTAGATAATATTTATTTTTAATGGAATATTGTATCGCAATCCTATTTGTTTAAAAAAACAGAACGATTGAGACATTATGATCATTTTCTTTACCGATAACCGTTGCCTGTTAAAAGTTTAGCATTTACTTTAAAAGTTTGCAAATATAAGATTTTATAAATGTTTAAGTAAGTAAAAATTGCAGTTTAAACAGGTCTCATATGTTTTTTATAAAAAATTAAACGATATGCTAATCTTTTGTTAAAAAAAAAATTATATTGCAAACGATTTTAAACCAAACAAAAACCAAACACAACTTATTATGAAAAAATTTGCATTATTATTATTTCTATTAAACGTCTCGTTTCTTTTCGCACAAAAAGAAGTCTCGGGTGTCGTTAAAGACAATACCGGCAACCCTTTGCCAGGTGTAAACATTGTTGAAAAAGGGACTCAGAATGGGGTTTCTACCGATATGGATGGCGCATACAAGATAAAAGTTAAAGAAGGAGCTACACTAGTTTTCAGCTATGTAGGGTTTTCTAAATTAGAAAAAGCCGCTACAGATGCTGTTATAAATGTTGTTTTATCAGAAGAAGGTGGACAAAATCTAGACGAAGTTGTTGTTACTGGAACCAGAACGGCGCCAAGAAGTAACACGACATCTGCACTTCCAATAGATGTATTGTCTTCAAAAGACTTAACATCAACAGGACAAGCTTCTTTTGACAAAGCGTTACAGTACAAAATTCCATCTTTCAACACGGTTCAAACACCTGTGAATGATGCGACTTCATTATTGGATCCATATGAAATCAGAAACATGGGACCTAGTAGAACTTTAATCCTTATCAACGGGAAACGTAAAAATTTAAGTTCATTATTATATGTACAAACCTCTCCGGGACGTGGAGAAACAGGTGCTGATATCTCAGCAATTCCTACTGATGCTATCGAAAGAGTAGAAATACTTCGTGACGGTGCATCTGCTCAATACGGTTCTGATGCGATTGCAGGAGTTATGAACATCATTTTGAAAAAGAATACAAACGGTGGATCTGTAACTGTAAGAAGTGGAATGACTTCTGAAGGTGATGGTGAAATGTTAGGGGTTAGTATGAATAATGGTTCTACTGTAGGAGATAAAGGATTTGTAAATTATACAGTTGATTTTTCTAAAGTAAATTTATCTAACAGACCTGGAACTGTAGACGCTGCTGGTGAAGCAGGAGATTTTGGAGCTTCACTTTCTGATGTTCAAGCTTTCCTAGCTAAAAAACCAGACGCAGGAAATATCAATGGATCTCCAGAAACTGCAGCTGCTAAATTCTTGGTAAACGGTGGATTTAGTTTATCTGATGAAACATTATTATACTACAATGCTGCTTATGTTTACAAAAAAGTAAACTCATTTGCTAATTACAGAACTCCATACTGGAGAACTTTAGCTGATTATCCTTTCCTAAAAGACTTTTTTGGAGATGGAACACCAGCATCTTATCAAGGATATGTACCAACATTTACGGGAGATTTAAATGATTACAATGGTACATTGGGATATAAATCAACAAAAAACGATTGGAATACTGACGCCAGTATTACTGTAGGTGGAAATACACAAACTTATTCAGTGGACAACTCTTTTAACAGATCAGATATTCAAGATGCTGATGGAAATAATGTGTATTTAGAAAATAGTCCAATCTCTTTTAAACCAGGGGGAACTTCTTTCAACCATGTTGTAGGGAATTTAGATATCTCTAAAGTATTATCAGATAAAATCAGTATTGGTTTTGGATCTGAAATCAGAACAGAAACTTTTGAAGTAATTGAAGGAGACAAAGCTTCTTGGGATGGTATGGGAGCAGATTCATTCGCTGGAAACAGACCTGAAAATTCATCAAAATGGAACCGTTATAATATTGGTGCTTATTTTGACCTTGCTTATGATGTAACGGAAGATTTCTTGATAAATGGTACTGTTCGTTATGAAGATTATAGCGATTTTGGTGATGCCACAGTATGGAAATTGAGTTCTAGATATAAATTCTTAGATGACAAAATCACGTTAAGAGGATCTATTTCTACTGGATTCAGAGCTCCAACATTACACCAAATTTACACTCAAAAATCACAGTATTCATTCGTTGCTGGACAAGGAATACAAGTTAGTGGAATTATAAATAACGTTTCTCCACAAGCACGTCAATTAGGAATTGATCCTTTAGATGCTGAGAAATCAACAAATATTACTGTAGGAATTGGAGCAAAACCTTCTAAAAACTTTAATTTCACAATCGATTACTACAACATTAAAGTGGAAGACAGAATCGTTTTAGGAGACAGACAGGATACTCAATTTGGTAATGTAGCTTGGTTTGAGAATTCATTTGACTCTAGAACTTCAGGTTTAGATGTAGTTGCTAATTACAACAACATTCTATTAGGAACAGGAAAACTTGGATTCAATTTATCTGGAAATATTACTTTTCAAAATGAAAGAATCTCACCTGTAAAAAGTGACAATTTTGGACCTATACTTGAATCTTTAATGTTTACTTCAAGACCAGAAACAAAATGGATTTTAGGAGCGAATTATGAAATTGGAAAATTTGGTTTCTCTCTTAACAACACTTACTTTGGTAAAACTACCTTTAATCAAGATGGTTTAGCTACAAATGACCCGAATGCTCCAGTTGGATCTGTAGAGTATTTAAGAGCTAATTTAAAAACTGAATTTACTCCAAAAATTGTTACTGATTTAGGAGTTACTTTTTCTGCTACTGAAAAGCTAACTTTGGCATTGAATGTAAACAACCTTTTAAATGTACTACCTGAATGGAAATTTGTAGCAGAAAATGCTAAGGGTGTAGAACTTTTAAATGACCCAGCTCAAGTAAAAAATCAATCTAACTTGATCACTTTCAACCAACGTTATTCTCAAATGACGTATGATGGATATCACTTTAGCCAATTAGGAACTATGTTTAATTTATCTTTAAACTATAAATTCTAATTCATTTATTGAATAACTCAAAAAGGGCTGTCGAAAGATAGCCCTTTTTTTATTTCGTTTATTCTACATGAATTTAGTTATTATCGCACATCGCAATTGTAAAACAAATTCATCATAAAATTTTATACTGGATTGCACCACGTAATATTACACCTTGAAAAAAGATGAAAAAGAAATAATTACAGGTGATTTTTTCTACAGTTCTCATTTTTACCTTAAAACGAAATACAATTGTTTTATATTTAAATGACTTTGGAATCATTACAATTGACCGGAAAATCTATAGGAATGACACATTTATAATTCTTGCAAATCAAGAATCAAACATACTTATTATGCCCCTTTATGTAAATTATATAATCTTTTATAATAATTACGTAACAAGTACTGAGCCAGAGGATTGTAAATTTGCTTTGTATTAATCACAAAATTAAATATTATGAAGACTCTAATTTTTGGAATGGTTGCTTTTCTATTTTCAATAAATATTCAAGCTCAGAATAACAATGTTAAATCCGAAGTTAAAACGACTGTAACTACTGTAAAAAGTTCTGATGGTCAAAAAAAATCAATAAAAACTCAAGAAGTAAAAGAAATTCAAAAAATTGAATTAAAAGACGCTGAATCTAATGCTTTAAACAAAGAAAGAAAAGAAACACCTGTTGAAGTAACGGCTATTACTAGCATTACCGCAAATGGAGTTACAAATATTGTTGATGTAGATAGATCCGCATATTATGATTTGAACGGACAAAAATATGAAGTCAAACTCGCTGAAAGTGGATATACGATATACCAACCTAATGCTGAAAAAGCCGCTGTTTTGAGAAAAACATCAAACAACAACTATATCTATAGTTCAAAAAACAAAACTTCTTATGGTTACTTTGATGCCAATGGGAATTTAGTTTTAGAATCCTATGATGACAAAACAGACAAAATAACGGTAGAAACTTTTGTAATTATCAAAAAATAATCTGTTTCAAAATACCTCAAAAAAAAACCTGTTTGCCGAGGCAAACAGGTTTTTTTTGTTGTAAAAATATAAAATTTTATCTTTATTCGTTATGTAAAAACGCTTGTCTGTTCAATAACGTTTCTTCACTTTCTACATGATTATCATCCGGAATACAACAGTCTACAGGACATACTGCAGCACATTGTGGTTCGTCATGAAAACCTTTACATTCTGTACATTTTCCTGGTACAATGTAGTACACTTCGTCAGAAATAGGAGTTTGAGCTTCATCAGAATCAATTTCGGTACCATCCGGTAAAATCACTTTCCCTTTAAGTTTTGTTCCGTCTTTATATCTCCAGTCATCTGCTCCTTCGTATATTGCTGTATTTGGGCACTCTGGTTCACAAGCACCACAGTTGATACATTCGTCTGTTATAATAATTGCCATTTTTCTATAGTTTTAAAGTCTTAATATCGAATGTCAAACGCCAAAATTCTTTTGACATTAGGACTTTTGACTTTCGACATATTTATGCTTATTTTTGTGCAAAATTACAATCAAAACTATTCATAAGCAAACATTATGACATTAGAAACAAAAAAAAGTGTTTTTGTTGAATTAGGAAAATTCTTAAGTCAATTTTCCGAAGATAATAGCTCTAAGAATCCAACTGTTTTGCACAACGATGTGTTTTTTGATGATTTTATCGAATTAATAAAATTATCTCAATCACATAATGGATGGTATACACCGGAACAAGTCTATTTTTCTATCCAATCTTGGGCTGAAGCATTGACTGCCGAAAACTTAAATCAATGGCTTTCTGCTTATGATTTTCAAATAAAAGAACCTAAAAACATTGCCTTAATTCTTGCCGGAAATATACCGTTGGTGGGTTTCCATGATTTCCTGTCGGTTTTAATTACGGGAAATAATGTATTGGTAAAAACTTCCTCAAATGACCAACATTTGTTGCCTTTTTTGGCGAAGTACATCATTGCAATTGATTCTGAATTAGCCAACAACATCACTTTTGTAGCAGGAAAATTAGAAAACTTTGATGCCGTAATAGCAACCGGAAGTAATAATACGGCCCGTTATTTTGAATATTATTTCAAAGACAAACCTTCTATCATTAGAAAAAGCAGAAACTCAATTGCTGTTTTAACTGGCAAAGAAACCAAAGAGCAGCTAACCGCTTTAGGGGAAGATATATTTCGATATTTTGGATTGGGCTGTCGAAATGTTTCTAAACTTTTTGTCCCAAAAGGATACGTATTTAACGCATTTTTTGAAGCAATATTTGAGTACCAAGACGTGATCCATTATGAAAAATACGCTAACAATTACGATTACAACAAGGCCGTTTTCCTAATGAGTAATTTTAAATTATTAGACAATGGCTTTTTGACAATAAAAGAAGATCAAAGCCATGCCTCACCTATTTCTAGTGTGTTTTATGAGTTTTATGAGGATATCAATGAGTTGAAAACGAGATTACAATCAGAAAATGAGCAAATTCAGTGCATTGTAAGTGACAATCTTATAGAAGGCAGTATTGATTTTGGACAAACCCAAAAACCTAAATTGTGGAATTACGCAGATAACATTGATACAATTTCATTTTTGTTAACAACATAGTAGAAATATGTTTAATTATTTCGAATTATTTAACGCCTTTTAAATTCCTATTGCCGAAATTTGCACTTTAAATTTTTGGACATAAACTACACCATGAAAAAACACAACTACAGCGCAGGACCTTGTATTTTACCACAAGAAGTTTTTGAAAAATCAGCACAAGCTATATTAAATTTTAACGATTCTGGGTTATCACTTTTAGAAATTTCGCATAGAAGCAAAGACTTCGTTGCCGTTATGGATGAAGCAAGAGCAATTGTTATTGAACTTTTAGGCCTTGAAGGCAAAGGATATCAAGCATTATTTCTTGCTGGCGGAGCTAGTTTAGAATTTTTGATGGTACCTTATAACTTAATGAAAGAAGGCGGAAAAGCAGCTTATCTTGATACAGGAACATGGGCTTCCGGCGCAATAAAAGAAGCGAAACTTTTTGGAGACACAGTTGTTGTCGCTTCATCAAAAGAACAAAATTACAATCATATTCCAAAAGGATATACCGTACCAGCAGATGCAGATTATTTCCATTGTACGAGTAACAACACCATTTTTGGTACACAAATGAAGGAATTCCCATCAGTTGATATGCCAATTGTATGTGACATGAGTTCTGATATCTTTTCAAGAGAATTGGATTTTTCTAAATTTGATTTGATTTATGCAGGAGCTCAAAAAAATATGGGACCGGCAGGAACTACTTTGGTTGTTGTAAAAGAAGAAATTCTTGCTAAAAATAACCGAATTATCCCAAGCATGCTTGATTATACTAAACATATCAAAGCAGAAAGTATGTATAATACTCCTCCTGTTTTTCCAGTTTATGCTTCGTTATTGACATTACAATGGTTGAAAAACCTTGGTGGAATTGCTGCTATAGAAAAAATAAACAATGCCAAAGCGGCATTACTTTATGCAGAAATAGACAGAAACCCATTATTCAAAGGGGCTGCAGTTGTTGAAGACCGTTCAAACATGAATGCTACTTTCTTATTAAATGATGAAGCACATGCGGCAACATTTGATACAATGTGGAAAGCAGCTGGAATATCCGGATTACCTGGACATCGTTCAGTAGGTGGTTACAGAGCTTCTATGTACAACGCACTTCCATTAGAAAGTGTTCAAGTATTAGTTGATGTAATGAAAGCATTAGAGTCAAAAGTTTAATTGTTAATTTGGTTATTTGTTTAATCGAAATAACCAAAAAACAAGAAAATATTATTGTGTTGTTTTAATTATTTAAACCAACAATCAAATTAATTAATAATTCAGTTATTTTTTATCCAAAATACGATTAAACAAATAACCGAATAAACAAATAAATACAAATGAAAGTATTAGCCAACGATGGAATTTCAAAAAGTGGAATTCTAGCTTTAGAAAAAGGTGGATTTGAAGTTATAACTACAAAAGTAGCTCAAGAACAAGTAGCTAATTTTGTAAACGAAAATAATGTAAGTGTAGTTTTGGTACGTAGTGCGACTAAAGTTCGTAAAGATATCATCGACGCTTGCCCAGGATTAAAAATTATAGGTCGTGGTGGTGTAGGAATGGATAACATTGATGTGGATTATGCTAAAAGCAAAGGAATTCATGTAATCAATACTCCAGCTTCGTCATCAGAATCAGTGGCAGAATTGGTTTTTGCACACTTATTTTCTGGTGTTCGTTTTTTACACGATTCTAACAGAAATATGCCTCTTGAAGGAGATACAAACTTTGAAGGTTTGAAAAAAGCCTATGCAAACGGAGTTGAATTAAGAGGAAAAACGCTTGGTGTTGTAGGAATTGGCCGTATTGGTCAGGCTACCGCTAAAATGGCACTAGGTTTAGGTATGAAAGTAATTGCTGCTGATATGTTTATCCCGCAAGTTGATATTAAAGTAGCGTTTTTTGACGGACAATCTATCACAACAACTATCGTTTCTCAACCATTGGAATCTTTATTCAAAGAAGCTGATTTCATCACATTACACGTTCCTGCTCAAGATGGTTACATCATTGGAGAGAAAGAATTGGCAATCATGAAAAACGGTGTAGGTATTGTAAACTGTGCTCGTGGTGGTGTTATTGACGAAGTGGCATTAGTAAAAGCATTAGACAGCGGAAAAGTATTATTTGCAGGATTAGATGTTTTTGAAAACGAACCAACTCCTGAAATGGCTATTTTGATGAATCATAAAATCTCGTTGACTCCACATATTGGAGCAGCAACAGGAGAAGCTCAAGATAGAATTGGTACTGAATTAGCTTCACAAATTATTAGCATATTAGGCTAGTATTTTTGACTAAATAAATAAAAAGGGATTTATTAACTTTGTTTAATAAGTCCCTTTTTTCATTAAATTTGATTTCTAATTTAAAAAATACTTTCCATGTTTGAACAATTAACACAATTAGCACAACAGTTTGGAGTAGAATCAGTTGTTAAAAACCAAGCGATTCCAAACGAGCAAAATGAAGCAGTTATGACCGAAGCGAGTAGTTCTATTTTTTCTGGGTTACAAAAAATAGTTTCAGAAGGTGGAGCAGATCAACTTGCAGGTTTATTTCAAGGAAACAATGCTCAAGACAGTTCAAATCCTGTCGTACAAAAACTCACCGAACAACTTACAGGAAGCTTAGGTGAAAAATTTGGTATCAACAGTGAAACTGCCTCTGGTGTTGCAGGAAGTTTAATTCCTCAAATTTTAGGTTCGTTAGTCAATAAAGCAAAAGACCCTAATGACAGTAGTTTTCAAATTTCGGATGTGATAGCGGCGATTTCTGGTAATAGTGCCCAGAATTCAGGCATAATGGATGCTATATCTAAATATGGAGGTCAATTTGGTTTAGACCAAAATGCAGATGGAAAAGTAGATATAAGTGATGCCATGTCAGCCGTAACAAAAAAAGGTGGCGGAATAGGAAGTATACTCGGCAAACTTTTTGGAAAACAATAAAAATAAAAATATTTATAAAAAATCATCTACTCGTTGTAGGTGATTTTTTTATGTTAAAACGATACTAACAAATCATTTAATTTTGTAAATTTAATATTCAATTTTCTGATTATGAAAAATAGTGTTTATCTATTAGCAATTATTCTAGTTTCTATTTTTAGTTGTAACACTTCAAAGTCTAATTTTCCAAGTACTGAAAAGCCTATTGCAACTCAAGGTGATACTGTGCGAATTGCCAATGACGAGCTCGAATATGAAGTAATTATCATTGATCCCGGTTTTAGTACATGGCTTAACTCCAGAGCGTTTCCAAGAGGATATCATTCGCAAAGCTATTTAGAAAATAAAAATCAATTTTATGTCAGCGAGTGGAATAGTCGTGTTATGCAACCTATGCGATACAATCCGAATTTATATGAAATGTCAATCAATTATGATCCAAATATTGATTATGGCTACGAAGTAAATTATCTGATTTACAATTACATGATTTATTTTCAAAATACCTACAAACAAAAACTTTTTGGTTTAGTCCCCATCAGATAATGTTACTATATTTGTAATCATTATAAATAAAAATGAATAAACTAAAACAACGTTGGGGAATTGAAACTAATTTCCAACTCATAATCATATTTATCGTTTTTGCAATTACCGGCTCGGCTTCTGCATGGTTGTCAAAACCATTTTGTTTTTGGTTGGGAATTACAAAAGAAGACTTAGGATATTGGTTTACACCAGTGCGATTAATTTTAATCTTCCCTATATACCAAGTGCTTTTAGTCCTAATTGGATTTATTTTTGGGCAGTTCAATTTCTTTTGGGCTTTCGAAAAAAAGATGCTGAAACGCATGGGATTGGGATTTCTTTTTAAAGAATAAAAAACGCCTCTGTTATGAGGCGTTTTTGTTTTTAATCCAATACTTATAAATCCAAGTCAATGTAAACGTTGGTATAAAATCTGAAAACGGTAAAATTTCTTCCAGAAAAGTAACTACTCCTCCTACTCGTCCTATGGTTCCTTTATACATCCAAGTCATTAAAAACCCAGCTAATGGCGCCCAAATCACATCGGAAAACTCTCCAACTAACGGAACCGTAAACGATATTAATCCTATTGCATCAAACAGAATTCCTAATATAAGATTCCTTGTTTTATTGTTTTCTGCGCTAACGGGCACTTGTTCTGTCATACTATTTCAATTTATGAGAAAGTTGTACAAATCCAATGCCAATTATTTTTTGAGCTTGTCTTGATACATTTTTTTCAGCTTCTCAATTTTTGGAGTTATCACATAACTGCAATATCCTTGAGTCTTGTTTTGATTGTAATAGTTTTGATGATAATCTTCGGCCTCATAAAATTTAGAAGCTGCAGAAATCTTAGTTACAATTGGTTTGCCAAACGTATTCTCACTGGTCATCAAAGCAATATAATCATCCGAAACTTGTTTTTGAATAGGATTATGGTAAAAAATCTCACTGCGATATTGCGTTCCAACATCATTTCCTTGACGATTTAACGTGGTTGGGTCGTGTGTAGCAAAAAATATTTCCAATAATTCTCCAAAACTTATTTGGCTGGGGTCAAAAGTAATTTCAATAGCTTCCGCATGGCCAGTATCTCCATTACAAATATCCTTGTAGGTTGGATTCACCGTATTGCCGCCAATATATCCTGAAACAACTTTTTTTACTCCATTTAATTCTAAAAAAACTGCTTCTGTACACCAAAAACAACCTCCTGCGAAGGTTGCAACTTCCAATCCGTTTTGTATTTCCATATTTTTTATTTCTTTACTTTTTGGCACATTAATTCTATTTTCTTTTGCACAAAATGAAAAAGGCAATAGCGCCAGAAAAATACCAATTATTTTTTTCATCATTACCAATTTAGAATCAAATTTATTCATTAAAACGAACTGATTATTCGATATTAACTAAAGTTTATATTTTGTCATAGCAAAATATATTGGGATGCATTTAATAATCATTAAAATCTTTGTTTCTTTGTGAAAATAGTTTCAAAATGATACAAGCCAAAAATCTACATAAATATTACGATCAACTACATGTGTTGAAAGGAGTCGATTTACATATTCAAAAAGGAGAAATTGTCTCTATCGTAGGGGCTTCGGGAGCCGGAAAAACAACTCTTTTGCAAATCCTTGGAACTTTAGACAAGCCTACAGTCGAAAATGGAATTGAATTACGCATCAACAATGAAGACATTCTGACTATGAATGACAAAACCTTATCTAAATTCAGAAATTTAAATTTAGGTTTTATTTTTCAATTTCATCAATTATTACCTGAATTTACGGCATTAGAAAATGTTTGCATTCCCGCTTTCATTGCTAATAAATCAAAATCGGAAACGGAGATTGAAGCAAAAAAACTGCTGGCTTATCTTGGACTCTCCCATCGAATGAATCACAAACCCAATGAACTTTCTGGCGGAGAACAACAACGTGTAGCGGTTGCAAGAGCCTTAATCAACAAGCCTGCAATCATTTTTGCAGATGAACCTTCGGGAAATCTTGACACTGCTTCGGCTGAAAACCTGCATCAATTATTCTTTAAATTGCGTGATGAGTTTGGGCAAACCTTTGTCATTGTGACCCATAATGAAGATTTAGCGAATATGGCCGATAGAAAATTAGTAATGATAGATGGATTGATTAGTAACTAAAAAATTTCAGGTTTAAAGTTCATTCGACACTAAGAGCCGCATTAAACTTTAATATAGAAAATGAATTCTTCAGAACTCAAATCGTTTCTTGACGAAAAAGTGGTACAGTACAACACGCTCGACTTTATCGAAAGTGATCCTGTTCAAATTCCACATTTGTTTTCACAAAAAGAAGATATCGAAATTGCCGGTTTTCTAAGTGCTACAATAGCTTGGGGAAATCGCAAAATGATTATAAAAAATTCCCATAAAATGATGGATTTAATGGGAAATGCACCTTATGATTTTGTTATGTCACATTCCGAAAATGATTTGGAACGACTAGAAAATTTTGTGCATCGCACTTTTAACGGTCAGGATTTTGCAAGTTTTATCAGAAGTCTAAAAAACATCTATGAAAACCATGATGGATTAGAATCCGTATATGCTAAAAACCAAGAATTAAAAACCATGCAAAATAGTATCTCGGAATTCAAAAAGACATTCTTCGAAATTCCCCATCAATCTAGAACCCAAAAACACATTTCAGACCCTCTGAACAATTCTGCAGCCAAGCGAATAAACATGTATTTACGCTGGATGGTACGCCAGGACACTAAAGGTGTCGATTTAGGAATATGGAAAAGCATCTCTCCTGCTTCTTTATCCTGCCCATTAGATGTACATTCCGGTAATGTAGCTCGAAAACTAGGATTACTTACCAGAAAACAAAATGATGGAAAAGCTTTAGCAGAATTAGATTTAAAACTTCGTGAATTTGACGCAAATGATCCAGTGAAATATGATTTCGCTTTATTTGGATTAGGTGTTTTTGAAAAATTTTAAATTTAACACATAGTTAATGTGTATTTTATATATATTTATCGACTTATGGCACACACACTCGATTTATTACATAATATAATATTCATTCACGACACCCGAATCACTTAACCCAACTTGCAGACTTTAGCTTGTAAACCTTTGTTTAAAAAGGAAATCTTGTTTTAGGATTTCAGATTTGGGGACTACAAATTTTTTCCTGGTAAAGGGACATTTTTTATAGTTTAGGGCTAAGTAAATTTCCTTTAGTTTAGGGCTTGGCTCTGAACATTTCTTAATTTCGATTGTGTTTTCAAGTACATCTTTTATCTCTGTTGTAACTAACTTTTGAGTATTTGCAATTCTCATAATTTCTTGCCAATCGTGATTTATTTTTTTTACTTTTAGTTGATATCTAATCGTATTTACGATCCAATAGGCTAACAATCCAAGGTTTAAATGTGCCATAGTTGACTCATCGTTCTGATGATAAATAGGTCGTAAATCCAAGTCTGTTTTTAACGTTCTAAAAGTACTTTCAATTTCTCGTATGCAATTGTATATTCTCCAAATTGTTTGCTCATCCCTTTCTTTTAGAGACGTTTTTATAAAATAAACGCCATGTTCTTTTTTCTGATTTATTTGACTTTCTTTGACCTCCCATTTCATAGAAGTTACCTTGCTCGTTTTTTGGTCAACCAATAAATCAATTTGGTAATGCTTGGCTATTGAGGGATATTTTTGTTGCAATCGCCCTATTTTTTGATTTATAATTTCTTGCTTTTTTATCCCCGATTTTTTGGCTAATCCATTGGCAAGTTTGGTTAATGTGTCTTCATAAAGGGTTTTAAATTTGCGATTCATTGAACGTTCTTTCATTGCTTTCATGTCGCTTTTCACCTTGAAAACACACTGATTTTGTTCTTCACCTTCAATTTCATTCAGCTCTATTTTCTGATTTTTTTTGTCATAAACTATTGTAGGGATTTCATTTTTTAAGGCATATTTTTTGGGTTTAGTACGGCTTACACATAAATAATCATATCCTTTTTCTGTCACCAATTTCAAGTTTTCGTCAGTGGCAATACCAGCATCCATAATCACCAAAGCCTTTTTTGTGGACTCACTCGTAGCCTCACGAAGGCTATCAATCATATCGGACAAGGTCTTGCAATCGGCCATATTCCCTTGGTAGATATTGGAATATTTCAAAAAGCCTTCTACATTTACAACAGCTGCCAAAACAACTAGTTTGGCATCGGTTCGCTTTTCCTTGCTACGTCCGTACTGAGCTAAATCACTGTTCTTTTTCTGACCTTCAAAATAGGTATTGGTTAGGTCATACAAATAAAATTTATCTTCAATATCAAATAATTCATTGGTCTTTTGAGACAAATATTTTTCCATCTCATCTTTAACTTGATACAAATTTAAGGCAGATTGATATAATTTATCCTTTGTTATTTTTTTGATAGGATAAGCGGTTAATTCACAAATAGCCGAATTTTCTTTTATCCATTTACTGGTTCTGTTTTCGCTCGCGGGATAAACGGCTCTGCTTATAATTTGAGTGAGTGCCAATTGAACTTGTTCTTCCGGCCAATTTTTATCCAATAAAAACTGGTCTATTTTTAGTTGCTTCAATGTTTGCAAACTCATCCATTCACCTCCTAGTTCACGTGCTTCAGTGTGTTTTAGTGTGTTCAAATCTACACTGTGAATGTCTTTTTGGGAAGAATGAGAATTATCTATTTTGTTTGATTTTAGTATTTTGGAATACAATTCATCAATATACTCCCAAAGATGTTCTTGAAAATCATCTTCAAACAAGCTGTTTTTTCCATTGAGTTTTTCAGTCAATTTTTTCTGGATATAATTCAATTCCTCAGCCGTTAAATGGTCTATAAATCCAGCAGTTACAATAGTTCTGTTTCTAACAATATCGTTTTGATCACGAAAACTCTCTACCAATCGGTAGTAGGATTCCATTTTGCCTGTTTCAGGATTTCGACGAAAAGTAGATTTGAAATACATTTAGTAAAAATCGGAAATATCCCCATTAAAGACAAGATTTGCTGGGGACTACAAAACGGAATTTACCTAAAAAACACCTGTTTTGAATACAAAAAATACCAATTTTTAAATAAAAACTTACAGAAATGATTGTTAAAATGATGTAATTAACAATTAATTAACTTTTATCGTCATTCAACCCTGCAAGTTGGGTTAATTTAAGGCCTAATTAGATAAAGCATGACCAATTACTTGTATAATTTATTAAAACACATTACTAATATTACCACGCTTTTATTTAAAAAATTAGATGCTGAAATAAGCTACAAAACTATTAAAAATGAATTATTGACTTTTAATTATTCATTATTCAAAGCTGAATTTTCTTTTGATCTGTTTAAATACATCATCATCCCATTTCTCTTGATTGTTATTATTTCTTTTGTTATATTATTGATTGTAAATCGCTATGGCTTTGAAAAAAAAATAATTATAAAAAATGAAGTGGATATTAAAATAAACGATTTTCTTACTGAGATTATATTTTCTAATTATGATTCTAAACACATAAAAGAACAGATAAAACTATTTAAAGAAGAAGTGCCTTTTAAAAAAAAATGGTGTAAAGGTATTATTCTAAATAAAATCATTACCATCAAAAGAAATATTAATGGAGTTAATCCACATCAAATGCTGTTAATTTACAAATATTTTGGGTTTCACGATTACAGTAAAAAATTGATTAGAAGCAGGAGCTGGGAAAATAAATTGTTAGGAATTTACCATTATCAAATATTAGAATATAAAATTAAAACAGGATATATAAGACCTAATATATATGTTAAAAATAAATTTCTAAAATCGAATGCATTGATTGCGGTAATTTCGCTTTCTGATCAAAAGTTTGATTTTTTAAGCAATTATGAAAAACAAATATCATATGCAGATGAGCTAAAAATCCTTGATATAATTCATCAAAAAAAGTCTGCTTTACCTAAAAAAATTAATGAATGGCTCTATAATAAAAATAGTTCCGTAGTAATACTAGCCATTAAATTAATGATTCGATATAGAGAAACTTTAACAATTGATCAAATAAGCCATCTCTTAAATAATACTAATAGTAAGGTACGAAGAGAAACTTACTTAGTCATTCGAAATTTATACATCATAGAAGCCAATGAACTTTTAATAAACCATTATCCAAAAGAAACAGATAAGCGAAATAAAATTTCTGCTTTAAAAACAATGGGTGCTATTGGTGATAATGATACCAAAGATTTTGCTTTAAGCATTCTTTTAGCAGAAGCAGATTTAGAAATAAAATTCGAAATTGTTAATTGTATTAATAAAATTGATGCCACTTTTTTTAATACCTATAAAACAGAAGATACATCAGAAAATGAAATCATAAAAAGAATTGTTTTACATGTAAATAACCCATATCTAAATTGAGTACCCTAGAAAACATTATTAAAACCTACGAAACCTACATTGCTTATTATTCCATTAGTTATATCGTATTTTATTTATTACTCGCTATATTATCTTGGACTGCAATAAAGAAGTATTATAAATCTAAGTATTTCTTACTTAAAGAAATACTGGTGAAATCGAATCATACTGTTGGTGTTTCCATAGTAGCTCCAGCATTCAACGAAGCGACTACAATTGTTTACAACGTTAAATCATTACTTTTTCAAGAATATCCAAAATTTGAAGTAGTTATTGTTAATGACGGAAGTACCGATGCAACTCTTGAAATACTAATCAGAGAGTTTAATTTAGTTAAAGTAGACTTTTTCTATCAAGATAAAATACCGACACAACCCGTAAGAGGACATTATAAGTCTACGAATCCTATATATTCGAAACTTTTAGTTGTAGATAAAGAAAACGGAAAGAGTAAAGCAGACGGATCAAATGCTGGTATCAATTCTGCTAAATATTCCTTATTCATTTGTACCGATGTAGATTGCATTTTAAGAAAAGATACGATTTCAATGCTTGCTAAACCTTTTATCGAAAATACTGAAAAAGTAATTGCGACTGGGGCTGCCATTCGAATTTCAAATTCATGTGAGTTTAAAGATGGAATGCTTTTTAAATCCCATTTCCCTGATAATTTTTTTGCCCGTTTTCAGGAACTGGAATATATTCGTTCCTTTCTATTTGGAAGAATGGCTTGGAGTAAAATTAATGGTTTACTATTGGTTTCTGGCGGCTTAGGTATGTTCGACAAAGAAACAGTTATTGAAGCTGGCGGATATTGGCACAAATCACTTGGTGAAGATATGGAACTCATCACTCGAATGAGAAAACTGATGCACAAGAAAAAAGAAAAATTCTTAATAATATACATCCCAGAATCCCTTTGTTGGACTGAAGTGCCTGCCAGCATGACTATATTCCTAAGACAAAGAGTACGTTGGGCCAGAGGATTAGTTCAAACATTATTTTTACATAAAGATGTCTTTTTAAATCCAAAATACGGTAAAACTGGTCTCCTCATTTTTCCTTATTATTTGCTTTATGAATTTGCAGTTCCTATTTTAGAAATTTTAGGTTTAATTGTCTTGACAATTGATCTGCTATTTTTTAATATTAACTACGATTTTTTATTGATTGGTAGTGCTTTTGTATATTTATTTTACATCAGTATAACTCTAATTTCTGTGTTTTTAGATCAATTAATCTATAAGCATTATACTGGTATTAAAGAGGTGTTAATTTTAATAGTAATGATTTTTATTGAGCCTTTTGTCTTCCATCCACTCAATGTTTATGCTTCCTTAAAGGGCTATTGGCACTTTCTAAGACAAAAAGAACAAAAATGGGGAGTTATGGTGCGTAAAGGATTCACTATGGAACAAAAACAAATATCATGAGGAATAGTAAAATTTTAAATATAGTCGGTTTTTTCATTTTAATATTTATTTTTTCAAGTCAAAAAATAAACGCACAAAAAATTGATACCGACAGTCTTTTAACAGTAATCATAAAAGACATGCAGAATGAAAAAAATTATGCGAAAAATATTCAAAGAGCATTGATAGCTAAAAAAATAGCACCAAATTATCTTGATTATTATCTAATATTAGGACGTAACCACGATTTATTGAAAAATAAAGATAGTGCGACCTACTACTACAACTATTTCATCAAAAAAACGAACTCTAACGATGATGCTTTCAACTATCTAATCAATATAGAATTAGAAAAAGAAGACTACTTAGAGGCCGAAAAAACAATAGATGAAGCCATTTTAATGCACCCTGAAAACAGAGATTTTCAAAAAAAGAAAATAGTGCTTTATCAATTACAAAATGAAACTAAAAAAGAATATAATTATGTACAATCGTTACAAGTAAAATATCCAAACGACCCTGAAATTAAACAAAGTCTTTTTCTTATAGAATCAAAAATAAACTCTGACAGGCTGGGCGTTAATTATAGTTATACAACATTCAACAGAAAAGGTTATGGCCCATGGCATTTGGGAAGTATACAATATATTAGAGAACGTGGCTGGGGTTCTTTAATAGGACGAATTAATTATGCAAATAGATTATCTTCTGGAGAAAGTATTGCTGAAGGCAAGCAATTTGAAGCAGAATCCTATTTTTTTACAGGGAAAAATAATTATTCATACGTAAGTATAGCATACAGTCAAGATGTAGTTTTTCCAAAATTAAGAGTAGGATATTCTTTTTATCAAAATTTTAAAAAGGGTTGGGAAGCTGATTTAGGGTTTCGATACATTGAATCAGAAAATACAGAAACTAGAACAATTGTTTTGGGGGTTGGTAAATATATAGGTGCCTATTGGATAAATTTTAGATCCTACCTACAAAATAATGACAAGGACTACCATCCTTCATTCTCACTGACAACCAGATATTATTTTGATACAAAATATGATTATATTTCATTATTAGCTGGATATGGAACGTCCCCAGATGAGAGAACTACCATAGGTCAGTTCGATCAAAGGGTAAGTCTTAATTCCTATAGAATTGGCGCTGGATATTACAAATTATTCAACAATCACTATCTGACAGGAATTCAAACAACATTTAATAATCAGGAATACGCTCCAAACTTAAAACAAAACGAATTAGAAATATCTTTAATGTTCCAATATAAATTCTAAAATGTTTCATAAAAAATTGAATTTAAACAGAATAGTATTTATCCTTTTTCTTTTAAGCTTCAAAATGATGGCTCAATCTGATATTGTTATTAAGAATCAAACAACTAAAGAATACTCAATCACTATTGCATCAGAGAAAGCAAGACCTGCTGCAATAGTGCTAAAATCGTATTTAGATAAATCTTTTTCTAATTCATTTTTGATTCAAAACGAAAATAATTCAATTGAAAAAAACTCAAAAATTCATCTCAGCATATCAAACTTAAAGAAATTAAATATTGATAATAGTTTTATAATTAAAAGCAATGCAACTGATATTTTTTTGATTGCTCCAAGTGAAAAATTGTTACGCTACGCCGTTTATACTTTATTAGAAAGTTGGGGATTTAGAAAATTCACTGCTAAAGAAACTTACATTCCAAAATTAGATGCTGTTGCATTTACAAAAAACACGGAGCAATATCACAAACCTTCTTTTGAGTATCGGATGTTATTATATCCAGATGCTTACGATGAAAATTTCAGAGATTGGCATAAACTGGATTGGCATTTAGAGGACTTTAGTGTATGGGGACATTCGTTTAGTAAACTTTTACCGCCTAAAGAATATTTCAAAAAGAATCCAACTTTTTTTGCATTGTATGAAGGAAACCGAAACGGCGAATCTCTTTGTATGACTAATGACACCGTAGTAGATTTAGTAATACAAAAAATGCAGAAAGTGATTGTGCAAAACCCAAATGCTTCATTCTATTCTGTAAGTCAAAATGACGATGTAATCTATTGTGAATGCCATGAATGCAAATCTATAAACAATAAATATGGAGGCCCTCAAGGCTCTCTTTATCATTTTTTAAACAAAATTGCAGTACATTTTCCAAAAACAAAAATAGTAACGTTAGCATATCTCCATACATTTAAGCCAGCAACAAATTTAAAATTACAGCCAAATATTTATACCCTATTTTGCCCAATTGAATTGAATCGTGGAAAGGCTATTCTGGAAGATACTTACAGTAAATCTTTTAGAAAAACATTACAAGATTGGAACAAAACTACATCTCATTTATATTTATGGGATTATACAGTGCAGTTTTCAAACTATTTGTCTCCATTTCCTAACATTCATACTTTTTCAGACAATTATAAATTCTTTAAAAAAAATAATGTAAAAGGATTATTTGTACAAGGATATGCAGATGTTCCAGGTGATTTCACAGAATTAAGACAATATCTTTTGGCCAAATTATTATGGAATACTGATATTGATATTGAAGCTACTACAGATGATTTCCTAAGAGGTTTTTACGGTAAAGCAGCACCTCATATTAGAAAGTATTTAAATCTTTTATCAGAAAATCAACAAAAATCTAATTCATATCTAGACATCTATTCAGGTCCGGTTCAAAGCAGAAATACATTTTTATCACCAGAAGCAATGGATCAATATGATAATTTGATTGATGAAGCTGCACATGCAGTTAATCAAGAACCAATATTAAAATCAAGAGTCAAAAAATTACGGTTGGCTTTGGAATATGTGTTTTTTGAGCAATCAAAATTTTATGGCAAGGATCAACATGGTATGTTTATAGTTAATGAAAAAGGCCAAAAAGAAATAAGAAAAGGAATAACCGAAAGAGTCCTGAATTTCACAAAAAACTGCACTGAATTAGGAATTTATGAATTAAGTGAAGGTGGTTTATCTCCAGAACAGTATTACGAAGAATGGCTCGAAATAGCCAAAGACTCCACAAATCATCTTGGAGAAAAACTAAAGGTTAATTTCCTGACATTACCCGCAGAAGAATTTACAGGAAAAGGAAGCTACGGCTTAATTGATGGAATTAAAGGTTATAAAGATTATAACATCAATTGGATTGGGTGGTATGGAACTAATCCAGAGATAGAAATAATTACCAACAAAATGAATTTTAACCAAATCAAAATAACCTTTCTTGACAATCAAAGACATTGGATTTTTAAACCAAAGAAAATTTCTATTTACGGTTTTAATAATGAAGAATGGTTGCTCATTACGGAGAAATTTATCGGGAATTTAACAGAAAATTTTGTTATTAAAACAGAGCAGATAGAGATGGACAGTAAAAACTTTAGTAAGTTTGATAAAATAAAGCTACTAATTGATAATCAAGATGATTTACCAATTTGGCGAAAGCGAAAACAAAAAAAACCAATGATAATGATTGATGAGATTGAACTCTACAATAAATAAAAAACACTTAAAATGAGCCAAAAAAAATATTAATAATAGAAGACGATAACTTAATCATTAAAATTCTAGATTTTATTTTAAAGAAAGAAGGTTATGAAACGTACATCTCCAGAGATGGTAATGATGGAATTGATCAAATAGGGATCCTACAGCCCGATTTAATTATCACCGATATTATGATGCCTTATAAATCCGGACTGGAAATTACCGCCTATTCTAAAAAAAACTATCCAAGCATTCCAGTGATAATAGTTTCGGCTTTAGGTAAGGAAGATTTAACAGTTATTGAAGGTTTTAAATTGGGTGTGGATGATTTCATAGCCAAACCATTTAATCCTATCGAATTAGTTTTAAGAGTAAAACGTTTTGTTTAAAAGGTTGTGTGTAAACCAATCTAAAAATAACAATACCATTACCTAATGTCAGTATCCTCATAAAAAACGTATCTTTGCACAAAATTTAAGCAAATGAGTACTTTCGAACAATTCAATCTCCCTAAATCTGTACAAAAAGCAATAGATGATTTAGGATTTACTTCTCCAACTCCCATCCAGGAAAAAACTTTTTCTGTGATTATGTCTGGAAGAGATATGATGGGAATTGCACAAACCGGTACCGGTAAAACATTTGCTTATCTATTGCCTTTATTAAAATTATATAAATTTACTCCGGGACATACTCCTAAAATAGTAATTCTGGTTCCTACACGTGAACTTGTAGTACAAGTAGTGGAAGAAGTAGAAAAATTGACAAAATACATGTCCGTTCGAACTATTGGAATTTTTGGTGGTGTAAATATTAATACCCAAAAAACAACCGTTTATCAAGGTTGCGACATACTAGTGGGAACTCCAGGAAGAATCATGGATTTAACGCTGGACAATGTGATTCGTTTTGAAGAAATGCAAAAATTAGTAATCGATGAGTTTGATGAAATGCTTAATTTAGGTTTCCGAACTCAATTGACCGCTATTTTGGCCATGATGCCTAAAAAACGTCAAAACATCCTATTTTCGGCAACTATGACAGATGATGTAGATGCTATTTTGAATGACTATTTTGATTATCCGGAAGAAGTTACGCTTTCGGCATCAGGAACTCCATTGGAAAACATCAAACAAATTACTTATAATGTTCCCAATTTCAATACCAAAGTAAATCTATTAAAACACTTATTAGAATCTAACGAAGACATGAGCCGTGTTTTGGTTTTTGTCAATAATAAGAAGATTTCGGATATGTTACACGAACGAATCGAAGAAGATTTTGATGGTCAGTTTGGTGTAATTCACTCCAATAAATCACAAAATTATCGTTTGAGTACAATGGCTTCCTTTCAAGAAGGAAATCTTCGTGGTTTGATTACTACTGATATTATGGCAAGAGGTTTAGATATTTCAAATATTACCCACGTTGTCAATTTTGAAATGCCAGAAATGCCGGAATTGTACATGCACAGAATTGGTAGAACCGGTCGTGCAGATGCAACAGGAACAGCTATAAGCCTTATCGCTCCTCGTGAAGAAGAATTCAAAGTGGAAGTCGAAGTACTTATGAATATGGAATTAGCAATCGAGCCTTTCCCAGAAACAGTTGAAGTTTCTGCAAAATTAATCGAACCTGAAAAAGACAGACAACCGATTAAGTTTTTGATGAAAAAACAAAAACTGGCAGGAGATGGCGCTTTTCAAGAAAAAAGTAAAAAGAACAAGAAAGTCAACCTGGGTGGACCTGGTGTAACCAAGAAAAAAACACATGGTTCTGTCAATAGGAATATGCTAAAAACCAGAGATAAAAAGAGAAAAGACAAGAATAAATAGTACAAAAAAAAGGCTAAAAATGATACTCATTTTTAGCCTTTTTTTTGTAATCATAATTTCATTTTAATTCTTTGTAAAAACCAAGCAAACTGGAGAACATAAAGCAATTTTTTTTCCAGTATCTGTAAGTGCTCCCGTAGTTTTATTCCTTTTAAAAATCACTACATCATTGGTATATTGATGTGCTACCAAAAGAAAATTCCCGCTTGGATCAATGGCAAAATTTCTTGGTCCTTTTCCTAAAGTACTGGTTTGCCCTTTCAATTGCAATTTTCCATTTTTTAGAATTTTAAAAATTGTAATATTATTTGCTTCACCGCGATTAGAAGCATATAAAAACTTCCCGTCAGGCGAAATATGAATATCTGCAGAGCTAAATGTTCCTTTGAAGTCTTTTGCTAAAATGGAGGTTTCATCAATCTTTTTCAATATTCCGTTTGAATAACTAAATACCGTTAATGCTCCGTCAAGTTCCTGTAATAAGTAAACAAATTTACCGTCTTTGCTAAAGGTTAAATGTCTTGGTCCACTTCCGGATTTCACTGAAACACTATCTTTTAATTCTAATAAATTATTTGCAGCATTAGGATTATAGGCATACGAATATACTTTGTCATTCCCTAAATCGTTAGACAAAACAAACTTTTTATCCGGAGAAAAATGAACCATATGCACATGCGGACCTTCTTGTCTTTGCGCGTTGATTCCTTTACCATAATGTTGCACAACTTGTTTTGCTTCTACAAGACTTCCGTCATTATTTTTTCCAAAAACGGAGATATTCCCACCAGAATAATTGGCAATTATCACATTTTTATCGTCATTAATGATGTAACAAGGATCAGCACCTTTTGAACTTTGCTTGTTGATTAAGTCTAATTTTCCGCTTGACGGATTGTAACTAAAAGAACTTACCGTACTTTCAGCACCAAACTCATTTACGGCATAAATGAAGTTATTCTCCTTTGAAACCGTCAAATAACTCGGATTTATAACTTTTTCAGTTGCATTTTTAAAACTGAAATCACCTGTCTTTGAATCAAAATCATATACATAAATTCCTTTGCTATCACAGCTTTGAGTGTAGGTTCCAATCAGTAAATTGAATTTATTTTTTTGTGCCTGCACACTTGTAAAAATGAAAATGAATAGAATAACAGCAAACGGTTTTTTCATGTTTTTAAATTTTATTGAAAAGCTAAAATACACATTATATTCATAATGAATGTCAATTGTTTATTCCTTTGAAAAATTATAACAACTTCATCTAAAACTGTCAACAAATTTGTATTTTTGACTCACGAAATTCAATGAACTCCATTGAAAATAAAATCCAGTGAAGTAAACTCAACCTCAGAATGCATTTTAAACATCCCGAAATTTTATACTTTCTGTTCTTGTTGATTGTTCCAATTTTGGTTCATTTATTTCAATTACGCCGTTTCAAAAAAGAATATTTTACCAATGTTCGTTTCTTAAAAGCACTTTCCATACAAACCCGAAAAAGCTCTAAAATCAAGAAATGGTTGCTTCTAGCCTCTCGTTTATTGCTACTAGCTTTTATTATTATCGCATTTGCACAACCTTTTTTTGAGTCAAAAGACAGTAAAAATGCAAACAACGAATTGTATATTATTTTAGACAATTCTTTTAGCATGCAAGCCAAAGGCAAAAAAGGTGAATTGTTAAAACGTTCTGTTCAAGAACTGCTTGAAGAAACTCCTGAAAATGTAAATTTTTCTTTGCTTACCAATTCCGAAAATTATTGGAACACGGATATAAAATCGGTTCGTGGTGCTTTGCAAAACTTAAAATACAGCGCAACTCCGTTCCAATTAGATAATATAATGGCAAAAATAAAAGCACATAAATCGGCTTTTAAAAAGGATATCGTTATCATTACCGACGCAGTTGGTCTTGATGAAAAACAACTAAAAAATACTGATGCAACTGATTCGCCTTTATTTATGGTCCCAAAAGCAGAACAAAAAAACAATGTTTCTATTGACAGCGTCTTCATCAATAAAACATTAGAAAATTTTTATGAAATTAGCGTCCAAATATCTGGTTATGGAGATGATTTTAACCCGATTCCTATTTCGTTATACAATGAAAACAAGCTCATTGCAAAGACGATAGTAACATTAGACACAAAGAAAAAAAATCTCAACTTCACGATTCCAAAACAAGCTTTTCATGGCTATTTCTCTATAGCTGACAATGGATTGACTTACGATAATACATTGTATTTTAGTATTTCAAAAGCTAAGAAAACCAACATAATCAGCATTGGAGAACCATCGAAAAGTAATTTCCTTTCCCGAATTTACACCAGTGAAGAATTCAATTTTAGCAATTATACTTTAAGCGCATTGGATTACAATAAATTGGAGGAACAAGATGCGATTGTTTTAAATGAATTGGATGAAATCCCGCAAGCTTTGGCAACCACTTTGAAATCTTTTGTAGAAAAAGGCGGTAATTTAATTGTGATTCCTTCGGCAATAAGTTCAATTCCAAATATGAATTCTTTTGTATCAAATTTTGGAAACCTCAAATTTAATTCTTTAGAAAACAGAGAAAAATTGATTACTAAAATTAACTTCAATCATCCTATATTCAATAGTGTTTTTGAAAATAAAGTGACTAATTTTCAGTATCCAAAAACAAAAAATTCATTTGTAATATCCAGCTCCAGTCCTGCTGCTTTGTCTTATGAGGACCAAAGTGTTTTCTTGACTTCGATAGCAAATTCGGTTTCAGCAGTTGCAATTTTTGCAGCTCCTATCAATATCGAAAATTCAAATTTCCAGCAATCTCCATTAATTGTGCCTACATTTTACAAGATGGCGATGAACAATCAAAACAATGGCGTAAATGCTTTGATAATTGGGGATAACAACCCGCATTTGACCGAAGCCTCCTTAAACAAAGACGCTATTTTAACGGTAAAAGGCTTAGATGAACAATTCATTCCTATCCAACAAATCCTGAATAATAAAGTAAAAATGACTTTCAATGATTATCCGGAACAAGCGGGAAATTTTAGAATTTACAATAAAAAAGAATGGATTGAAAACATCAGTTTCAATTACAATAGAACCGAAAGTGATTTGGCTTCAGCCAATGACAATATTCTTTCTGACTATAAAACAATCGAATCAATCCCATCGCTATTTAACACTTTACAAACTGACAGAACTGATAATCAAATTTGGAAATGGTTTGTTATCTTTGCACTGTTATTTCTGATAACCGAAATGGCAATTATACGACTCGTAAAGTAATTAACGAAAGTCCAATACTTAAAAATTAATATGAAATGAGCATGACCGTAATTTGGTCGTAAAAGTTATCACAACTATGCGAATTCCATATTCCATTAAAAACAAATATTATCTACATATGAAATTAATCATCAGAGGCGCCAAAATTATCGATTCAAAAAGTCCCTTTCATAATAAGACTGCAGATATTTTAATTGTTGATGGTTTTATAAAAAAAATTGGAACATCACTTCCAAATCCAGATAAAGCAGACGAAATAAAACTCGATAATTTACATGTTTCACAAGGCTGGTTTGACAGCAGCGTTTCTTTAGGAGAGCCTGGTTTTGAAGACCGAGAAACGATATCAAACGGACTTACTGTAGCTGCCAAAAGTGGTTTTACCGCAATCGCTTTACAACCCAACTCCTTCCCTATTATTGACAATCAATCCCAAGTGAATTTTGTATTGAACAAAGCACTCGGATTTGCAACGCAACTCTATCCTATTGGCGCTTTAAGCAAAGAAAGCGCAGGAAAAGACATGGCTGAATTGTATGATATGAAAAAAGCAGGAGCAGTTGCTTTTGGAGATTATAATAAAAGCTTGGATAATGCTAATTTGCTGAAAATAGTCTTACAATACGTTCAGGATTTTGATGGATTGATTCTTGCTTTTTCCCAAGACGAAAATATAAAAGGAAACGGAGTGGCAAATGAAGGCATAGTTTCTACCCGATTAGGTTTGAAAGGAATTCCAAATCTTGCCGAAGAATTACAAATCGCTAGAAATTTATTTCTGCTAGAATATACCGGAGGAAAACTTCACATTCCGACGATTTCGACTAAAAAATCAGTTCAATTAATCAAAGAGGCTAAAGCGAATGGACTAAATGTAACGTGTAGCGTTGCTGTACATAATTTAGTTTTAACAGATGAAAAACTGGAAGGTTTTGATACCCGTTATAAAGTTTCACCACCACTTAGAACTGAAACCGATAGAAAAGCATTGTTGAAAGGGATAAAAGACGGAACGATTGATATGATTACATCCGACCATAATCCGATAGATATTGAACACAAGAAAATGGAATTTGATGGCGCCAAAAATGGGACAATTGGAATGGAAAGTGCTTTTGGTGCTTTGATGACCGTCTTGCCATTAGAAACTGTAATAGATAAATTGACCGCTGGAAAATCTACATTCGGTATCGATATTCAAGTCATAAATGAAGGTTCAAAAGCAAATATTACCTTATTTAACCCTGAACCAAAAAGCACTTTCACTAAATCATCCATTTTATCCAAATCGAAAAACTCAGCGTTTCTGGAAACAGAAATCAAAGGAAAAGTTATCGGAATTGTGAATCAAGGAAAATTAATTTTAGCATAGAAAATGAATAATAATAATAATAATAATAATAATAATAATAATAATTCTGAGTCGGGAAAAACTGCCGCCATTACAAGCTATATTTTAGGAATTGGCGTATTTATAGCGATGTCCATGAACTCCGAAGATAAAAATGCATTTGCTTCTTTTCACATTCGCCAAGGACTGGGTCTCACATTAACTTTTATATCACTGGGATTAATCATCAGCAATTTTGACAGCTTAATGATTTCGGCTCCTATGTGGATTTTTGTATTTGTTTTATGGTCTTACGGCATTACGAGTGCTATAAAAGGAGAAATAAAACCAGTTCCTTTATTGGGAACTTATTTTCAAAAATGGCTTAAAAACATATCATAATCCGATGAATTTATCTTTAGAATATAAAATACGAGAACCTAAAATAAAATTAGACAAAAATCCTCTTATCCTTTTATTACATGGATATGGCAGCAATGAAGAAGATTTGTTTTCATTTGCAACAGAACTTCCAGAGGAATATTATATCATCTCAGCACGTGCGCCTTATGACTTGCAATACGGCAGTTATGCTTGGTACGCGATAAACTTTGATGCGGATCAAAATAAATTTTCAGACCATGAGCAAGCTAAAGTTTCAAGGGATATAATCGCTGGCTTTATTGATGAGTTAGTCGCTAATTATCCAATCGATGAAACACAAATTGCTCTAGTTGGTTTCAGCCAAGGATCAATCTTGAGTTATGCTGTGGCACTTTCTTACCCAGAAAAAGTTCAAAAAGTAGTAGCTATGAGTGGCTATTTAAATTTAGAAATTGTAGCTGAGGATTATCTTAAAAACAACTTTGCTAACTTGAAAATATTTGCTTCACACGGAACTGTAGATCAAGTAATTCCAGTAGAATGGGCTAGAAAAACACCTGCAATACTAGAAAATTTAGGAATAAATATAACCTACAAAGAATATCCTGTGGGTCATGGAGTGGCGCCACAGAATTTTTATGACTTTAAAAATTGGTTAGAAAATAACTAACTGATTTTATTGTCCTGTATATTTAATTTCTTCGGCTTTTTTCAAAACATAACCTTTCCAAGGAATCAATTGCCAATCATCCTTAACCCATGGTTGGCCTTCGGATTTTCGTTCTAAGATAATAGATTCCTTTTGGGTATCCAGAAACAATTCTGCTTTATTTCCATTATTAGCTTCAAAAATTACAAAAGCTGATGTAGTTGCACTTTCTTGTTCATAATGATTTAATCGAGTTCCGATTTCGAAAACTCGGATACACTCCTTTCTCAACATAGACCAGGTATAACCGGCAGAAGCTTTACACCCGTGTTCATCCAAATCTCCACCTACTAATTGTGGTTTTTCTTCTTTTAGAATTGTCGTCTTGGATTCCTTTTTTTGATCCATCTGTTTTGCACAAGAAAAAGCAAAAATGATCATTACCGAGAACAATAATCCTTTTTTCATGCTTATTTTTGATATAATAATGATTGATTTACTTCAAAAGAAATACTGTCATCAGCATTCACAAAATATTTCAATAAAACCTCACCCCAAATTTCACCGTCACTAAAGTCTGCAATAATCCATCTGTGGTTTAGGATTCTTACTTTATTGACAATAAATTTATTTGCCCCAATTTGATCTTGCCCAGTGTAAGGATTTCCTTTTGGGTTAGAGTTATAATCTAATAATTTTTCAGTAACAACAGGAATTAATTTCTCGTATTGAATTATTTTTTCTGAACTTCCTGAATCAAAATAATTTTGCGCATTTTCATTTTTTGCCAAAGAAAAATAGTTAGCATCAGTCAGCTGATTCGAAACTAAACGTAGACTGTCTCTTAACTTTTTGGTAGTTTTCTGATATCTTTTTTGTTCAAATTCGACCTGTTTACTTAAAAACATATAAGTGAAAATCGAAGAAAGTACCGCTAAAATAGTGAGATAAAGGAATAATGACTGTTTCATTGTAAATTGAATTATAGTGTAATTTCTAAATTGTCGTATGCTAGGAAAACATTTGGAGGAAGGTTTTTTTGAACCTCTTCATGATATCCCATAATATGACTAATGTGTGTAAGATAAGTGGTTTTTGGCTGGACCAAAGTTATAAAATCTAATGCTTCTTTCAAATTGAAATGCGTATCATGAGGCTCTTCCCGTAAAGCATTTATAACCAATACTTTTAAGTTTTTTAATTTTTCGATTTCGCTTTTTTCAATAGTTTTCACATCCGTTAAATAGGCAAAATCATCTATTCGATACCCAAAAACCTGGAGATTTCCATGCATTACATCAATAGGAATCACCGTCTTATTTCCAAGGGGAAATGGTTCATTATTGACAACTTCAATAGTTGCAACAGAAGGTGCGCCCGGGTATTTATTTACCGTTTCAAAAACGTAATCAAACCGTCTTCTCAGATTATCGATAACCCTTTGATGTGCATAAATTGGTATTTCTCCCTGTTTAAAATTAAACGGGCGAATATCATCTATTCCTGCTGTGTGGTCAGCATGTTCGTGGGTAAAGAGGATTCCATCTACTTTTTGACAATTTGAAGAAAGCATTTGCTGCCTGAAATCAGGTCCGCAGTCAATAACAAAAGAATGGTTTCCCCAAGAAATCCAAACGGAAACTCTCAGTCTTTTGTCTTTAAAATCAGTGCTTTTACATACCGGATGGTTACTCCCAATAACAGGAATCCCTTGTGATGTGCCAGTTCCTAAAAAATATACCTTCAATTTTATTGCTTTTATTTACAAAAATAGGGTTAATTATCTTTCATTAGAAACCTATTTCATTAACTTTGCAACATATTAGCCATATTAAAAGAAAATGGATACAGAAATAAAATTAAAAGGTGACAAAATCATCGAACAAATCCCTTCGATTAAAGACAAAGCACTACGTATCAATTTAAATGAAAATATTTACGGAACTTTTGCAGAAATTGGAGCTGGTCAAGAAACTGTAAGACATTTTTTTAGATCTGGTGGTTCTTCGGGTACAATTGCAAAAGCAATGTCAGCCTATGACAAAGACTTTAGTGATGCTGTATATGGCGTTGAAGAAGACGGCCGTTATGTAACCGAAAGCCGACTTAAAAAAATGCTTTCTCATGAAGTAAATCTGATAGAAAAAAGATTGAGCAGAGAAAAACATCCTAATAAAATGTTTTTTAGTTATGCCAATACTGTAGCTACAATAGATTTTGCAAAACAATTCAAAGGACATGGTTGGGTTGGAATTAGTTATCAAATTGAACCAGATGAGGATTATAATGAAATTATCATTCACATTCGATTTAAAGAAACTGATGTCCGCTTGCAACAAGAGACGCTTGGTATTCTTGGTGTAAACTTAATTTATGGAGCATATTATAAATACAATGATCCTAAACGATTGTTGCGTTATTTATACGATCACCTAGATAAAGATCAATTAGAAATAGACACTATAAATTTCTCAGGACCTCGTTTTGCAGATGTTGACAATCGTTTGATGAGTTTACAATTAGTAAAAAACGGAATGACTGATGCGGTAATGTTTAATCCTGAAGGTAAAAACATTCTTCCTGCAGCAATTTTATACAAGAAAAACATTCTTGCTTTTAGAGGTAGTTTTCGTCCCGTTACTAAAGTGAACATGGACATGTATGAGAAATCATTGAAAATGTTCCTGAATGAGAATAAGGTAAATGCCGAAAACACACTAGTAGTTTTTGAAATTACATTATCAAACTTACGTTCTGATGGTGAAATTGATGAAAGAGATTTTATGGATAGAGCGGAGTTACTGTGTTCACTTGGACAAACAGTAATGATTTCAAACTTCCAGGAATACTATAAAGTGGTGGAGTATTTTGCTAATTATACCAAAGCCAGAATGGGATTAGCCATGGGCGTGAATAATTTAGTAGACATTTTTGATGAGAAATATTACCGTCATTTAAGTGGTGGAATTTTGGAAGCATTTGGAAAATTATTCTATCGCGATATGAAAGTTTTCTTGTATCCAATGATTGGAGAAGACGGAGAAATCATCACATCAGAAAACTTAAAAGTACATCCTAGAATGAAAGAATTATACAAATTCTTTAAATTCAACGGAAAAGTAGTTGATATAGATGATTATGACCCTTCGATTTTAGAAGTTTTCTCTCGTGAAGTTTTAAATATGATTAATAATGGAAAACCGGGTTGGGAAATAATGCTTCCTACTGGTATTGCAGAAATAATCAAAGAACACCGCCTTTTTGGGTATGACCCAAACAAAGTTTTGAAGGAAAGCAATTAGCGAATAGTGGTCAGTAATCAGTTATTAGTGTTCAGTTGCTAGTCCTAATAACTATCGGAATCAGTCATGAAATTTCGATTTAAATTACAAAACAAAGTCCAGAATTGAGGTCATTTAACATCTCAACTCTGGACTTTATTTTGTTTGTAAAAATTTAATTTCAGTTTTTGTATACTTATTTGTAATTGCAGTAACTGAACACTAAAAACGGATTACTGAACACTTACTTCAATATCTGAGCGGCATGAGCCTTAGTTTTCACATCTGAAATCACATCTTCGATAATTCCTTTTTCATCAATTACAAATGTTGTTCTGTGAATACCGTCATATTCTTTTCCCATAAACTTCTTTGGTCCCCAAACTCCAAAAGCCTGAATTACCGATTTATCTTCATCAGCCAATAACGGAAACGGAAAATCAAATTTTTCTTTGAATTTAGCTTGAGCTTTTTGAGCATCGGCACTAACCCCTAACAGCTCATAATTATTAGCTTGGAATCGTTCGAAATTATCTCTTAAATCACACGCTTCTGCAGTGCAACCTGGCGTATTTGCTTTTGGATAAAAGAAAACGACTAATTTTTTACCTGCATAATCCGCTAATTGATGTGATTTCCCGTCTTGGTCCAGACCAGAAAAATTAGGTGCTTTATCTCCTTTTTTTAATGTTGTCATTATTTATGTTTTTTATTTATTTGAATTGAATTTGAATTTTGCTATTGCCAATGAAATTGTTTTTCTTTACAAATCAAATTTAATGAATAATGAATAAACAAGAACGTGTAACGTTTGTTATAAATACGTTAAAAGAGTTATACCCAACGATTCCAGTTCCTTTAGACCATAAGGATCCTTATACGTTATTGATTGCTGTTTTACTTTCGGCACAATGTACGGATGTTCGCGTGAACCAAATTACACCTTTACTTTTTGCTAAGGCTGACAATCCATACGATATGATAAAAATGTCCGTGGAGGAAATTAAGGAAATCATTCGTCCTTGTGGCTTATCGCCAATGAAATCAAAAGGAATTCATGGTTTATCCCATATTTTAATTGACAAACATGATGGAAAAGTACCTCAAAGTTTTGAGTTTTTAGAAGAATTACCTGCGGTAGGACATAAAACAGCAAGTGTTGTAATGTCGCAAGCCTTTGGGGTTCCTGCTTTTCCTGTTGATACTCACATTCATCGATTGATGTATCGATGGAATTTGACAAATGGAAAAAATGTTGTCCAAACAGAGAAAGATGCGAAACGTATTTTTCCTGAAGAACTTTGGAATGATTTACACCTTCAGATTATTTGGTACGGAAGGCAATATTCTCCGGCTCGTGGCTGGGATTTAGACAAAGATATTATCACTAAAACAATTGGCAGAAAAACAGTCCTTGATTCCTACAACAAAAAATAAAACCTCATTGAACAAAAAATCCCATTATTTTTTTTAAAAATAATGGGATTTTTTAATAATTTAAAAACCAAATTAAATACGCTTAAGACCAACTATAATTGGAATCAGGTGTTTTTAATTCGATATGATTTCGAAACTTTTATTGTCTATTTTTATTATGCTTAACGCTTTGGAATAGCTTAATAAGAAAGAAATTGTTTCTTTACTTGGTTTCCTGTTTTTTGAAACTGATTCTTTTTTTGAGTAAATTTTTGCCATAGAGTAATATATATTTTTCTTTACATTACAACGCAGCAAGTTTAAACATATTGTTAATTGGTCAAAACAATTTGGTGTTTGTCTATCACTTTTCTCAAATTCATCAAAGCATAACGCATTCTTCCTAAAGCGGTATTGATGCTAACTCCAGTCGATTCCGAAATTTCCTTAAAACTCATGTCCTGATACATTCGCATCACCAACACCTCTTTTTGATCAGCCGGAAGTCCTTCGATTAGTTTTTTTAAATCCATTTCGACTTGTTCCGAAATTATTTTATTCTCTATCGTTTGACAATCATCAGACATTATGGAAAAAATAGAGAACTCTTCGGTTTCTCTAAACATGGGCATTTTTTTTGTCTTCCTGAAATGATCTACAACGAGATTATGGGATATACGCATAACCCAAGGTAAGAATTTACCTTCTTCGTTGTATGAATTTGATTTCAAAGTCTTAATTACTTTGATAAAAGTATCTTGAAAAATATCGTTGGTAATATCTTTATCCGGAATTTTCGAATAAATAAAACCATAAATTTTTGATTCGTGCCTTTTTATTAATTTAGCTAAGGCATCCTCATTACCTGCGACATAATCCTTTACCAATGACGCATCAGGGAGTTGTATATTAACCATAATAATACTTTTTAGTTTTAAAATAAAATAAGAGATGTCTCTAAAAAGTAGTTTTCTATTATAGGCTAGTGTTTATTTAGGTTTGTTAAGTTTTCAAATTTAACTAATTATTGTTTTAACATGCAAGTAAAATTAATAAAAATTAACAGAACAAGACTGAAAATTGTTAAAATTTTTCTTCTTTTTTTACATTCCTATAAAAATAGGATGCTGACGAATAATAATTAAGAGTCTTTTACTAAAAATGAAATCTGAAACTAGAAAAAACAAAACAAAGTCTGATTATCAATTAATTACAACCTAACCTTGTTTTATTTTTAATTATTTTACTTATCATTTCTGATTATTGATAGACTCGAATGTAATCAACTATAAAATCCTGCGGAAGTATAGTGTCATCCACTTCGGGGCCTCCAAAATTTCCTCCTATAGCCATATTGACAATAAAATAAAAGGGTTGGTTGAATGGCCAAATCGCTTCTGTTTTATTTTCAGGTTGAAAAGTATACACTAAAGTATCATCTACAAAAAAATCAATTTTATCTTTCGTCCATTCTACAGCGTAAATGTGAAAACCTTCCTCGATAGCATCAAATCTTGTTTTCTTGGTATTTATAGTGTTTCCATGACTGTCTTGTGTATGCAAAGAAGTAAAAACCATATTGGGTTCTTTCCCTACATATTCCAAAATATCGATTTCTCCAGATTTTGGCCAACCGACTTCACTGATATTTGAACCCAACATCCACCAAGCCGGCCAAACTCCTTGCCCAACAGGCAACTTTGCTCTAGCTTCGAAGCGTCCATATTGAAACTCTTTTTTGCCTTTGGTGGTAATCCGTGTCGAAGTGTATTTATCACCTACCTTTTTGGCCGTGATAACTAACTGATTTTTAGCTGCCGTGTGGTTTTGTTTCGTGTACAGTTGTCGTTCATTGTTTCCCCAACCACAATTAGGACAGCCATCTCCAAGCTCAAAATTCCAATTATTTTCGTTTAATGTGGTGCCGTCAAAATTTTCTTCCCAGACTAGTTTTCGTTTGTTCTGTTGTGCAAAAGAAAAATTAACCACAAGCAATAATATTAGTATTTTTTTCATTTTATTTTAATTAGAATATTGAAAATCGCCTTCCAACTTTGTTACTGAACTTCCTCCGATGAATACTTTAAAGTCACCTGCTTCTGCTTCCCATTTTTTATTGGCTGTGAAGTATTCAATTGTTTTTTCATCGATTGAAAATACTACTTTTTTTGCTTCGTTAGGCTGCAATTCGATCATTTCGAATGCTTTCAACTCTTTTACCGGACGGGTAATACTTCCTATCAAATCTCTAATATACAATTGAACAACCTCTTTTCCGGTAACTTTTCCAATATTTTTTATAGTTACTGAAACTTCTAGTTTACCATTTTTAGCAAATGCATTAGATGATAATTGCAAATTAGAGTATTCAAATTTAGAATAACTTAATCCGTGACCAAAAGGATACAAAGGCGTGTTCTTTTCATCAATATAATGCGACCAAAATACACTTTCGGGTTCGTTCATAACCGGTCTTCCTGTATTTTTATAATTGTAATAAATAGGAACCTGACCTACATTTCTAGGAAAAGTCATTGGCAATTTTCCGCTTGGGTTATAATCACCGTATAAAACTTGTGCTATTGCGTTACCACTTTGCGTTCCTAAATGCCATCCTTCAACAATTGCAGGAATATTTTCATCAGCCCAAGGAATCGCTAATGGGCGGCCGTTATTTAAAACCAAAACAACATTAGGATTGACTTTATAAATTGCTTCCAATAATTCTTGTTGAACACCCGGCAAACCTAAATCTGCTCTACTTCTTCCCTCGCCTGATTGCAACCCGTGTTCTCCCAAAACCATAACTACCACATCGGCTTGTTTTGCAACCGCAATGGCTTCTGCAAATCCGCTCTTATCAGTTCTATTGATTTTAGTTTCCCAAATGAATTGTGTTCTTCCCTCGGCTACATCAGCTCCTTTAGCATAAGTAAGTTGGTTCCCTGAATACTTTTGTAATCCTTCCAGAACTGAAACTGCCGAATTATCGTCAGCAGCGATTCTCCAACTCCCCAAAGGACTCGTTTTATCATTTGCCAAAGCACCGATTAATGCAATTTTTTGACCTGATTTTTTTAAAGGCAATACTTCCTTTTCATTTTTCAAAAGCACAATCGATTTTTTGGCTACATCCAAAACTCCATCTTGAAAATCTTGTTTCCCAACGGTTGCCAATTCTCGATTTTCATCACAATATTTGTATGGATCGTCAAACAAACCCAATTCGAACTTTACTTTCAAAATGCGTCTTGCAGCATCATCAATATCACTTTCTTTGACTTTACCTTCCTTCACTAATGCTACCAAATGTTCCACATACGCACTAGATTCCATATCCATGTCTGAACCGGCATTAATTGCTATTTCAGCAGCATGTTTACTGTCTTTTGCATAACCATGTGGTATCATTTCGTTGATAGAACCCCAATCAGAAACTACGAAACCTTCAAATTTCCAATCTCTTTTTAAAACTTCTCTTTGTAAATAGGCATTTCCTGTTGCGGGAATTCCATTCAATTCATTGAAAGAGTTCATAAACGTTCGAACACCTGCATCAACCGCCGCTTTAAAAGGAGGAAAAATTGTATTCTGCAACACGGTTTCACTTATATCTACCGTATTATAATCTCTTCCTGATTCTGCAAACGCATATCCTGCAAAATGTTTGGCGCAAGCCAAAATAGTATTCGTAGCAGCCAAATCTTCGCCTTGAAAACCTTGTATACGAGCTACGGCAATTTTACTTCCTAAAAAAGTGTCCTCACCTGCTCCTTCCATTACACGACCCCAGCGGGCATCTCTGGAAATATCAATCATGGGTGCAAAAGTCCAGTTCAGTCCTACGGAAGCTGCTTCTTCTGCCGCTATTGCCGCCGACTTTTTTATTGCTTCTAAATCCCAACTTGCTGCTTCGGCCAGTGGAATTGGGCTGATGGTTTTATAGCCGTGAATGACATCAAATCCAAAAAGTAACGGAATTCCCAATCGTGTTTGTTCTACCGCAATTTTTTGCAACGCTTTTACATCTTTAACTCCTTTTACATTCAGCATCGATCCCACTAAACCTTTTTTCAGGTCTTCGTATTTTTTAGCTGCCTGACCTTCTTTTGGAGTTGGACCTGTAATATCCCAAAATCCATTATACTGGTTGAGTTGTCCCACTTTTTCTTCCAGAGTCATCAATTGGAGTACAGAATCTACTTTAGTCTCTAAAACATTTTCTTTGGAATAAGAAACAGGTGATTTTAAAATTTTATTGCTGCAGCCTGCAACTATTAAAGCTGTAATAGCAAATAATGCTAACAGGGATTTATTTCTCATCTTTATCCTTTTTGTTATAATTAAAAGGTCGGTAAAAGAACCGACCTTTATAAATTCATTACATATTTTATTGATAAATCCTTACATAATCAATTTCCATTGAAGACTGCGAAAAAGCAGGGTCAATTGCTCCTCCAAAACTCCCTCCCATTGCCACATTCAATATTAAGAAAAAATCACTATTAAAAGGCACTGAAGCGCTATTGACAAAAGAATGAAAGAGCTTATCATCTACATAAAACTGAACTGAAGTAGGACTCCAGATTGTTTTGTAAATATGGAATTCAGTAGATGCATTTGTTATTGTTGTTGTAGCTGTGTTTGGGTTTGCACCAAAATTACCCGGATAATGTAATGTCCCGTGAATTACATTCGGATCATTTCCTTTGTGCTCCATGAAATCAATTTCACCACATTTTGGCCAAGCATTAGTTTTATAATCTTGTCCTAAAGACCAAATCGCTGGCCAAGTTCCACCACCAACAGGTAATTTTGCTTTTACTTCAATTTTACCATAGGTAAATTCATATTTATCTTCTGTTTTTAATCTTGAGGAAGTATAACCTGTTCCTGATTTTTTAGCCGTAATTTTTAGATTTCCACCTTGAACAATTACATTATCAGAAGCGCTTGTATAGGTTTGGGCTTCGCCATTACCCCAACCGCCAGCACCAAGGTCATATCCCCATTTTGTAGGATCCGGAGCACCGTCAATATTAAATTCGTCAGAAAATTTCAAAACGGTATAATTTGCAGTCGGAGTTGGAGTTACAACTGTACCAGGAATCGTTGTTGTAAAAATATGATACCACGCCAAAAATGGATTTCCTGACTGAATCACTCGTACAACCATACGATTATCTGTAATTGATAGAATTTCGTAAGAACTAGACCCAACATAATAGCCCATAAAACCTCCGTCAGCAATATTTATTGTAGTCCCTCTGGTCTGCGTGGCACTATCCGGATTCATTGTCACAAAAGAGTCTGACTTACTCAAAGTCACAGTTTTTGCTCCACTGGTATTTAAATCATAACAGGCATCCTCTCCACCGCCTTTAAAAGCACCATTATAATACGTTTGACCTTTGTTATCCAACTCAAATTTCATTTGATCACCAACTAAAGAAAAAGTCATTATACTATTGTACAAACAGGTAGCTGATTTCTCATTGGCTTTAGCGGAGTAAAAATCCGGGTAATAATTTTTTGTTCCAAAAGTAGGATCAGACCACGCTACGTTTGGACCAACGCCCAAATGCCCTAGTTCTGTTTGTGCCCAATACCATTTTCTGGAAGCACCACCTGTTAGAAATTGTACTGCTTGCTCATCTTTAAAATTACTAAAAACTGTTACTTCCAAAGTAACATTAGTAGCTACTCCTCCTGCTCCAGAAGCAATTACAGTCACTGTATACGTATTTGTACCTGGTTTTGCAAAAGCATTTTCGAATATACCGCTTGGTGAATTTTTTGAAGTCCCATCACTAAAAATGTACTTGTACGAAATAGCATTTTCTGCAGTACTGGTAAATTTTACTTTTCCGGAACCATCTCCGTTTGGAAATGCAGCTGATTTCCCTATTATTTCCGCTGTAACTTGAAGATTTGTTGGCGTGTCTAATGCTCCAAAACCTAAATTATCTTCCTGACAATTGACCATCAAAAGAAGGACAAAAACGGATACTATATTTATGATTATTTTTTTCATTTTAAATATTTTTTTTAAAAAAATGTAGTTAGGATACTCGTTTTATACAAACTCATTTTAAATCCATAATTAGTTGATTTTTTGTGTTTTTATTAATTATGAAAATAAACATTATCTATATAAACAGTGTTATTTCCAGAAGGCGCTCCCACATAAATTAACTGTGCAATATGTGCTCGCGTAGTTAATCCTGTAAAGGAACTTAACGGAATATCTAAACTTACCCAAGATCCTTTAGCTGGTGACGAAATTGTAATTTCATGTTCTACATCATCTCCTCCTCCAAAAGCTCCATTCGCACCAAAATCGACTAATTTTATTTTGAACTGTGTAAAATCTGAGGACCAAACGTCAGTGTGAAAATGCGTCATTGCAGTAGCATTTATAGGCGTTGTAGTCGCTTCTATTCCAACAAAATCCAATGCACTGTATTTTTTTGTTGCATTTCCATTAATACTCAAATCCGTCAGCGTGGCACTTGACCAAGAAGTTCTCCAGGTGTCAACAGTTACATTTGTATAGGCGTCGCTGAACATAGAAATTACTTTGGATGCCGCTACACTTGGAGTTGGAGCAGCTGTGATTGAACCTGCTTGATTGTAAAAGAAAACATTATCCACATAAACCGTAGTATTTCCAGAAGGCGCACCAACAAAGATTAATTGAGCAATATGAGAACGAGTAGTCAATCCGGTGAAGTCACTTAACGGAATATCTAAACTCACCCATTTCTCCTTTTCAGGATTAGAAATCGTGATTTCATGTTCTTTATCATCTCCTCCACCAAAAGCTCCATTAGCTCCAAAATCGACTAGTTTAACTTTAAACTCTGTAAAATCAGAAGACCAAATATCAACGTGAAAGAAAGTCATAGCCGAAGCATTGATTGGAGTTGTAGTCGCTTCAATACCAACAAAATTCAAAGCACTGTATTTTTTAGTTTTGTTGCCACTAATATCAATATCTTCTAAATTTGCCTGTGACCAAGAAGTTCTCCAAGTATCAACCGCAACATTTGTATAACTGTCGCTAAACATTGAAATGACATTTGCTGCCGGAATTGTAGGAACTGGCGCAGCGAATAAATTAGTTACTGTTACACTTTGTGTTTTTTGTGTCGTAGCAACTCCTCCGCTTAGTGCAACCACTTTTACTTGATACGTTCCCGGATTTAAATACGTGTGCGTAATCACCTCATCTTGCATGAAATCTACCGGAACTTCATTTGCTACATCTCCAAAATAAACCTGGAAGAAAGTCTCTAATTCCGCTTTGGCGGTTACATTAATTGAAAGATTACTTCCAATAGTTATAGTAGGTTCAAAATTGGTTGGTGCCAAAAAAGAAACTGTTACTTCTTGAATCGTTTCAGTTTTTTTACCATTTATAGTTACCCCTACAATTTTTGCCTGAAATTTACCTTCTTTATATTTATGAGTAATGGTACCGCCTGGATTTACATATACAGGAGCTGTAGTTGTGTCACCAAAATAAATTTCGAATTGAGTAACTCCTTCGCCACGAGGCAAAAAAGTAACATTTCCTGAGTTATCCTGAGTAATGGTCGTCAGAGCAGATATATTTGAAGGAGCATTTACTTCATCCAGATCTACGTCATTATTTTCGTCTGAACATCCTAAAAAGAGGATTAGAGCAAAAAGACTTAGTATTAATTTTAAGTTTTTCATATTTAAATAATATTAGTTTTTAATATCCAGGATTTTGTTGCCAATTTCCATTTGCAAATTGAATTTCCTCGATAGGAATTGGAAACAATTCATTTTTGTTGGCTGTAAATCCAGTAATTTCCTGAGCTGCTTTACCAGTTCGTACTAAATCGAAGAAACGGTGTCCTTCACCAACTAATTCCACTCTTCTTTCTGCCAAAATAAAGTCAGTCAAAGCTGCTCCAGAAGAAGAAATATCATGATTCAAATCGCCAAAAGCACGTCTTCGAACTTGGTTCAAATATCCTCTTGCTTTAGTATCATCGATTCCTCCGCGATTGTAAGCTTCGGCCGCCATCAAAAGAACATCTGCATAGCGAATGGCTCTGTAATTATTAGGATTAGTTAGGTTTAAATCTCCTTGTGCGTTGGCACTTCTTTTTCTTGGAATGTATTTTCTGTTGAAAAAACCAGTATGTTCATATCCTTTTCCAAAAGTGGCTCCTGTTGCTGTCGCCCAAGCTTCAATATCTAATATTGCTACCGCTTCTCTTCTGTCTCCGGCTTCAAATGCGTTTACGACTTTCTGAGTTGGAACATTAAAACTGAAACCCGAAGTAAATAAATCACCTGAATAATTTCTTGGTCCACTAAAACCCACGGCTACATTTCCTTCGCTACATTGGAGACATCCAAAACCAGCACCTTCAACATCCGTGTATTGTACTTCGAAAACCGATTCTAATCCATTCTCTCCAGCATTTTCAAAAATAGTATTGTAATCTGAAACCAATGAATACGAAGAAGTTCCTATTAAACTTTCGAAAGTTGCTACCGCTTGTGGATATTTATTTTGGTACAAATATGCTTTTCCTAATAATGCTAATGCCGCGCCTTTTGTTGCTCTTCCTTTTTGTGCTGCTGTTGCAGATAAGTTTTCAGAAGCAAAAATTAAATCGGCTTCAATTGAAGCATACACTTCTGAAACGGATGAACGCGGAATTATTTTCTCGTCACCAGAGCTGAACCTTGCATCCCCTTTCAATGGGATTCCACCAAACCATTTTACTAATTCAAAATGATAATAGGCTCTAAGAAAACGAGCTTCACCAATCACTTGATTTTTTCCTTCAAAATCTGTTTTGTCTTTGAATTCCAAAATGTAATTGGCTCTTTGAACTCCTGCGAACATCCAGTCCCATAAGTTTTTTAGATTGCTGTTCACGGGTGTGTGAATCATATCATCAATTTGCTGAAAACCCGGAGTATCCGATTGACTTTCGCCTCCGGCCAAAGTATTATCGGAAGCTATTTCGCCTAACAATGCATTTAGATATGTAGTTTGCAACAAATCATACGCTGCAATTAAAGCATTGTCATAATCTGATTTTGAATTAAAATAATTCTCAGAATCAATCGAATATTCTATAGGTCGATCCACAAAATCATCACTACAGGAAATGGTTACAGTTGAGAAGATTGTTATCGATATAAGGGTAATAAATAGATACTTTTTCATTTTAATACGAATTAAAAATTAATGTTTAAACCTAACAAATAGGTTCTTGGGATTGGATAAAAACCATAGTCAATTCCTCCGCCAATTGGAGCTCCATTAGAAGCACCCGGATCAAAACCTTTGTATTTTGTAAACGTGTATAAATTATTTACACCCGCATACAAACGCAGTTTTGTGATTCCTGCTTTTTCAGAAAATTTAGAATTTATTGAATATCCCAACTGCATGTTTTGGATTCTTAAATAAGAAGCATCTTCAACAAAATAACTGGAGAAAGTAGAATTTCCTGTAGCACTTGTAGTCACTCTTGGAGTAGTATTAGTACTTCCCTCGCCAGTCCAACGGTCTAAAACATAATTAAGTCGATTGACATCTGTAAGGTTTCTTTCGTAATTTCTCACCATATCATTTCCTACGGAAGCAAAAGTATAGACTGCAAAATCAAAGTTTTTGTAATTCATTTGTAAATTGAAACCCATTGTAGCTTCAGGAATTGGATCTCCAATATTCGTTCTGTCGCTTGAATTAAGAATTCCGTCTCCATTTACATCTACAAAACGAAGGTCTCCAGGACTGGCGTCAGCACCCAAAGATAATTGAGACGGATGTGCATCAACTTCTGACTGGTTTTGAAAAATTCCGTCTGTTTTGTAGCCATAAAAATAACCTATTGGCTGACCTACTTCCATTCTTGAAGGTGCTTGTTGGCCTACGCCAAATGAACCTCCTTCAATATATCCTATCCCGTTGTTTACGGCTAATACTTCGTTTTTAAGGAACGTAACATTGTACCCAACACTCATCGAAAAATTCTCCGAGAATTTGTTCTTGTAATCTATAGCAAACTCTAATCCTGAGTTTCTTACCGTTCCTGCATTGATTGTTGGCGAACCTGCACCAGGAGCTGCTGTTCCGTTGATTCCTGAGACAGGTATAAATGGAATTAACAAATCGGCTCTGGTATCAATAAAATAATCCGCAACAATAGAAACTTTATTTTGTATCAACTTAAGGTCTAAACCAACGTCAAATTTTCTGGCTTCTTCCCATTTCAAATTTGGATTTGGAATTTGTCCTGTAGCTAAACCATTCACTAAAACATCATCAAAAACATAGGTCGCTTCTCCGCTTAATTGCGAAACATAACCATTGTTTGGAATCTGGTCATTTCCTAAAGTACCGTAGCTTCCTCTCAATTTCATGAAGTTTATTAGTTTGTCTTCTCCAAAGAAACCTTCATCAGAAATTACCCAACCTGCTGTAAAAGATGGAAAATAACCCACTTTATTTCCTGGTCCAAATTTTGTCGAAGCATCACGTCGTATCATCGCAGAAAAAAGGTACTTCCCTTTGTAATCATATTGTGCTCTTGCAAAATAAGAAAGTCTTCGTTCGTCGTAATTATAGGAACCGTTTGGTACAGTTTCAGAAATCCCTTTTGTCAATGCTATATCTGCAAATTCCCATGAATTGTAAGGAACATCAAATCCAGTTGCAAATAACCCGTTTCCGTATTGTTTGAAAATAGTATTTCCTACAGTTGCAACTACATTGTGATTTCCAATTTTCTTAGTATAGGTTCCAAATAAATCAAATGAATAGTCATTATCATTAATGGCACTTTGGGAAACCGAACTTCTCAAAACATCAAATACTTTATCCGAAGGATTTATCCAATATAGAATTTGCTTGGCAAACGATTTAGACTCGCTGTTTGATGTATTAAAACCAATTGAACTCGAAATGGTAAAATCCTTGAAAACCTTGTAATCTAATCCGAAATTACCATTGACTTTTTTGAAGTTGTAGTCATTATAAGTATTTGCAATTTGAGCCAATGGATTTATAATTTCAATTCCTAACCCAGTATTTGTAGGCACTTTTGTAAAATCCCCATTTGCATCATACGGTGTTAGTGTTGATGGTGTATTCAAAGCATTGAACAAAACAGAACCTAAACCACTTTCGTTTAATGATTTTCTATTAAAATAAGTATAGATTACGTTTGTTTTCAATTTCAATTTCTCAGTAACATCAGCACCTAGAGAAACTCTTGCTGTATTTCTTAAAAACCCAGATTTACTTTCTCCAATAATTCCTTCCTGATCTAAATGAGAACCACTTACCGCATAGGTAATTTTATCTGATCCACCAGAAAAGGAAATATCATGATTGATAATAGGAACACTGGTGCTGAAAACTTCATTTTGCCAGTTTGTTCCTTTGCCTAAACCAGAAACATTAGGAAAAGGAATTGCGTTACCACCATTAGCATAACTTTCATTCAATAATAAAGCGTATTCAGTAGCGTTAAGCATTGGTAATGTTCTTGACGTTTCCTGAAAACCTGTATAGGTATTGTAACTAATTTTTGATTTCGAATTCTTTTTCCCTGATTTTGTCGTGATAAGAATAACCCCATTAGCACCAATAGTACCATAAATAGCTGCTTGGGCATCTTTTAAAACGGTGATGGACTCGACATCATTTGGATTTAATAATCCAAGCTCTCCAACATATCCATCGATGATGGTTGTTGGCCTATTTTCACCATTGGTTGCAATACCTCTGATGCGAATATCCAAAGCGGCACCCGGAGCACCCGAAGTAGTTGTAACATTCACTCCGGAAACAGTTCCTTGTAAAGCTTGCTCAATTTTAACGGGTTTTAAAGCTTCTAAAGTTTTGCTGTCTACCACAGAAACTGCTCCTGTTACTTCTCGCTTTTTTTGACTTCCATATCCAATTACTACAACTTCATCCAATACTTTAGAATCTTCCTGTAACGAAATAGAAAGAGTACTACTATTAGATACTACTTTATATTCAAAATTTTTAAATCCTAAATATGAAAATATTAAAGTTGCGCCAGACGAAACTCCTTTTAGAGAAAAACGACCATCCATGTCTGTCGCCGTCCCAATAGTTGAATTTTTAACTTGAACATTTACTCCAGGTATAGGTAAACCAGAACCGGTTTCTTTAACAACTCCTCCTAGATCATATCCTTGGGCAAAACCAAAAGAGGATAGAAATAGAAAAAGGATTAGTAGATAGTTTGACTTCATAATTTATATTTTTTGTGAATTATAAAATTAATCGGAACAACTAATAATAAATCAAAAAGAACCTCTACAAAAAACATACAATGCAAAAAATCACTTGTTTAATTCATAATATTTAAAAAGAGGCTGGAAATTAAGAAGAAATTAAGAAATTCAGATTTTCTATAAAAACAAAAAAACCACAACAATAACGGTATTGTTGTGGTAATGTATAGTTTTATTTGTAAAATTTAGAAGAAACTATACAGCTAAAATGTACTCTACAAGTCCTTGTTCGTGCGACAATTCCATTTTCTTACGCAAACGATATCTTTTTATCTCAACGCTTCGTACAGATATATTTAGTAAAGGCGCTACTTCTTTCGAGGAAAGATTTAATCTCAAGTAGGCACATAATCTCAAATCGTTTGGAGTTAAGGACGGATGAGCCAGTTTCATTTTTTTCAAAAAGTCTTTATCGGCATTATCAAAAGCTTCTTTGAATACACTCCAGCTATCGCCTTCAGTTATGTTCTTATTAATTGTAGAAATTACTGATTTTATACTTCTGTTACCATCATCAGGCGTTTTCTTTAAATCATCTTTGATAAAAGCCAGCAACTCATTTTTACTATTCAAACTCATCGTAGAAACAGCCAACTCTCTATTTTTAGTATCTACATCTTGAGAAAGCTGTTCGTTTCTAATGCGCATTAATTCCTGCTCGTTTTCAAGCTCTTTAATCTCTAATAACAAATTATTCTCTTCTATCAATTTCTCTTTTTGTTTTTGATAGTAGTTTTTATAGGTTTTATGAATAAATCGAGCCATCACAATCACAAAAATAAAATAGAAAAAAAGAGCAATATTGGTTAAATACCAAGGCTTTTCAACAGTAAAAGTATATATAGCGGTATCTTCTAAAGTAGAATTCGCAAATTTAGCTCTTACCTTAAAAGTATATTCTCCAGGAGGCAAATTTTTAAAATTCACTGTTGATTTTGCACTCCATTCGCTCCACTCCTCTTGAAATCCTTCTAATAAATATTGAAATTCAGCATTGATGTATTTATTAAATTCAGGAACCGTATAATTAATGGTTATGTTATTTTCATCGTATTTAAAACTGCCCTCTTGCTGAATGGAACGGTTTTCGGAAGTTTCATTTAACTTATTTGTTGTAATTGCGGAAATAGAGACGTTATGATTTTTAAAACTCAATTCATTAAGATTCAAAATATAATACCCGTCAGTAGTTCCTATCAAATAATTAGAATTGGAAATTTGAGTAATATTTTCGTAGCCTAACATCGAATTTGTTAATGAAGCGGGAATCGGAATTACATTTTGCTTCAGTTGATTACTTAGTTTACTCAATGAAAAATAATGGATGTAATTTTTAGAAAACAGCCATATTTTATTGGAATTATCAACAATCAATTTTCCCGAAGTATATTCATCTTTTTCGAAAACAGAACTTAATAAATTATCCTTACTGAATTGTTTTGTCTTCTCATTTAATTTAAAAATACCTTCTTTATTAGCATAGTAAATTATGTTGTTGAACTTAGTTAGACTGGCATTTTTACCTTTTTCGGGTGTTTTATAGGTCACAAAAGGTTTCGTTTTTGACAGTTTTCCGTCTAGTTCCAGCCTATAAACTCCTTTATATTCGTGACTTACATATACATTCAGCGCATTCGTGATTTCAAAATATTTTGAGGAATAATCAAATCCTGTAATTTTATTTCTAAAACTCCATTGATTATTCGTTTTTGCCAAAACAGAAATTCCGTAGTAATTCCCTTGGAGTAAGAGCCCTTTTTGATTGGGGACAGTTTCAAATTTCCAAGTACCAGATGCAGAAAATATATTTTTTGCAACAGCATTATCAATCACAAATGTTCCCGAATCATGACCGCAAAAAAGCGTTCCATCGTACTCAAACAAAGACCAAACCTGCCCTTTAGTTCCGTTTACAAATTTAAATTCATCATTAGTCAGATAGTTTTTATAAAACAAACCTTGATTGGTTCCTACATACAAATTACCTTTATAAAGTTTTGAAGTATAAACGGTTCCTAAAATTCCGGTGTCATCAACAAAGTTTTGTATCGGAGATTGCAGATTAATGCAATTGATTCCGTTGTCCAATCCTACCCAAAGATTTTTATCGGCATCTTCATATAAAGACAACGCAGTATTATTACTCAATCCTTTGTTTTGATTGATGTGATACTTAATTCCCCCGTTATTGTTTAAGATAAAAATCCCATTAGACACTGTTCCCAAAGCAAAACTTCCATCCGATAGCAACTGACTGCTATACACGCTACTGGATGCTAACTCCGAATCAACTTCGGTAGAAAATTTAGTCAAAACAGTTCCTATAAGTTTGTAAAATCCATTCAGCTGTGTCTGGATTAAAAGTCCTTCCTCAATAGTAAAAATGTTGACTATCCTATTGTTTTGTAAAATTGGATTATTAGATACCAAGCGTCCTTTTCCGCTTTCAATTTCAAAAAGTCCTTCATTTATACTCTGAAAATAAATTGCGTTTTTTGTACGGAACGATTTAGTAATATTGTTTTTGGGAGCAATGATTTTGAAACCTCCCGTTTTGGTATCGTAAATATAAATTCTGTCCAAAGATTGAAAAATCACCCATTGTTCATAATTCAATATATTCCAAAACTGTTCGTCATTAAGAATTTGAGTTTTTATTGTTTTGCTAAGCGAAGTGTATTTTAGTTTTCCATTTGTGTGTCGCGTCCAGAAACCAAATTCCATGTAGCAACCCGTATAAATTTTATTTCCAATCACTTTTACAGAACGAACGATAGTTTCGTTTGGTGATGGATATAACTCCCAATTTGATCCGTTAAATTCCAATAATCCCTCATTGTTAGCAAAGAAAACATAATGATTTTGATCCTGCGAAATCATCCAATTCTGATTTCCCGCACCATAAGTTGTTGAGGCATATTTTACAATTGGCGGTAATTCCTGAGAAAAAGCACAAAAGGACATTAAAAAAAGAAAAATGTATAGTTTTGTTTTCAATGGTATAGTGAAGTTAATTTTTTCAAAAATAATCTTAAAAATACTATTTTTTTAGGTGATAGAAAACATAAAAACTATACAAGAATAAAAATCACTTTTCAACCACACTTTTAATGATTATTTGTGACTTGTTCAATCCATTTAGTCAGTTGAAAATTGATTACTTTTGTAAAAATTATCATTTTTATGCAAGTTGACCTTTCGAAATTAGATCCAAAGAAAAATATCATCATAAAAGGCGCACAAGTACATAACCTAAAAAATGTAGATGTTGCGATTCCCCGAAATAAATTAGTGGTTATCACAGGGCTTTCGGGTTCTGGAAAATCAAGCTTGGCTTTCGATACTTTATATGCCGAAGGACAACGTCGTTATGTAGAAAGTTTATCATCTTATGCGAGACAATTTCTTGGCAGATTAGATAAACCAAAAGTGGAATACATCAAAGGAATTGCTCCTGCGATTGCTATCGAACAAAAAGTAAATACGACAAACGCACGTTCTACAGTAGGAACTTCAACCGAAATATACGATTATATAAAATTACTGTTTGCCCGAATCGGAAGAACGTATTCGCCTATTTCTGGTCGTGAGGTCAAAAAAAATACGGTTACTGATGTGGTAACCGATGTAAAAACTTTTGAACTAGACAGCAAATGGCTGCTTATTGCTCCTATTCATTTAGAAGAAGGACGAAAACTGGAAGACAAACTAAAAGTACTTTTACAACAAGGTTTTGCCCGAATATTGGTAAACAATGAAATGATTCGTTTAGACGAAATTGATCAACATTCTTTAGACAATAAAGACATAAAGCTCATTATTGATAGGATTGTGGTCAAAGACGAAGAAGAATTCTACAATCGACTGGGTGATGCGGTGCAAACGGCTTTCTTTGAAGGAAAAGGAATCTGTCATTTACAAGAATTAAACTCCGATAAAAAGTATTCCTATTCCAATAATTTTGAATTGGACGGGATTACATTTTTGGAACCAAACGTTCATTTATTTAGTTTCAACAATCCATACGGAGCATGCCCCGTTTGCGAAGGCTATGGAAATATTATAGGAATTGACGCCGAATTAGTGGTGCCAAATACTACTTTATCTATTTTCGAAAATGCTATTTTCCCATGGAGAGGTGAAAGTATGAGTTGGTTTCGCGACGAATTAGTAAATAACGCTTACAAATTTGATTTCCCTATTCACAAACCTTATTACCAATTATCTGAAGATCAAAAAGAATTAATCTGGAATGGAAATAGCTATTTTCAAGGTTTAAATGATTTTTTCAAAGAACTGGAAGAAAAGAATTATAAAATCCAAAACAGGGTTATGCTTTCGCGTTACAGAGGTAAAACCAAATGTCATTCCTGCAAAGGAAAACGCTTGAGAATTGAAGCTTCGTATGTAAAAATTAACTCAAAAACAGTTTCTGATTTAGTTGATTTGCCTATCAAACATTTGGTTACTTTTTTCAAAAATATTGACTTAGATGTTTATGAAAAACAAATAGCCAAACGATTGCTGGTAGAAATTAATAATCGTTTATCTTTTTTAACCGAAGTAGGACTGGATTATCTAACATTAAACAGAAATTCTGCAACACTTTCCGGAGGAGAATCGCAGCGTATCAATTTAGCAACTTCTCTAGGAAGCAGTTTGGTTGGATCGATGTATATTCTGGATGAGCCGAGCATTGGTTTGCACCCAAAAGATACGGAACGCCTGATAAAAGTACTGCTATCTTTAAGAGATTTAGGAAACACGGTTATTGTGGTAGAACATGATGAAGATATCATGAAAGCCGCAGATATGATTATTGATATTGGACCGGAAGCAGGCACTTTTGGTGGTAATTTGGTAGCGCAAGGCACGTATGATGAAATTCTAAAATCAACTTCACTGACCGCTAAATATTTGAATGGAGACTTAGAAATTACTGTTCCCAAAAAACGCAGGCTTTTCAAGAATTTTATCGAAATAAAAGGAGCTCGAGAAAATAATCTTCAAAATATAGATGTAACCTTTCCTCTAGATGTATTAACTGTTATTACCGGAGTTTCAGGAAGCGGAAAAAGTACGCTTGTTAAAAAAATACTTTTTCCGGCGATGCAAAAAAAGCTTGAGAATGTTGGTGAAAAAGCAGGGCAATTCAGCGAAATATCCGGTTCTTTTTCGCAAATTAAACATATTGAGTACGTAGACCAAAACCCAATAGGAAGAAGTTCCCGTTCTAATCCTGTGACATATATTAAAGCGTATGATGATATTCGGGAATTGTATGCCAAAGAAAAACTATCAAAAATAAGAGGCTATCAAGCCAAACATTTTTCTTTTAATGTTGATGGAGGAAGATGTGAAACCTGCAAAGGAGAAGGTTCCATAAATGTAGAAATGGTTTTCATGGCCGATGTGCAATTACCATGTGAAACCTGTAACGGAAAACGATTTAAGAAAGAAGTTCTGGAAGTCGCTTTTGAAGGTAAAAATATTCATGATATTCTAACCCTAACGATAGATGATGCAATTGCTTTTTTTATAGCTAATAAACAAACTAAAATCACTCAAAAATTACAGCCTTTACAAGATGTGGGCTTGGGTTATGTACAATTGGGACAATCGTCTTCTACACTTTCCGGTGGAGAAGCACAGCGTATAAAACTCGCTTCATTCTTAGTAAAAGGAGCCACAAAAGACAAAGCTTTATTTGTTTTTGACGAACCTACAACAGGATTGCATTTTCATGATATCAAAAAATTATTGGCTTCTTTTGATGCATTGATAGACAAAGGTCATTCGATTCTAGTAATTGAACACAACCTTGATCTCATCAAATGTGCCGACTGGATTATTGATTTAGGTCCGGAAGGAGGAGAAAATGGTGGAAAATTATTAGCCGTTGGAACGCCTGAACAAATAGTAAAAATAAAAGGTTCCGTTACGGGAAAATACTTAAAGGAAAAACTATAAAAATGCTATTCTGAATAGCATTTTTCTTCAAATGTATTTCCATCTTCATCGATAGCTATCACAATATTTTTTTCTTTTGAAGAAACATAAGTTAAATAAATCCAGCCAACAGACCAAACTCCTAATGTCATACAACAAATTAAAAAATTAAACCCGTGATCGACCTCTTTCCTGCCTTTTGATAAAACAGCAAAAGGTAAAGTATCATTTTTTTCTATAATAGTAAATCCATGGTGGATTCTATTAGCTATGATACTAGAGAATTTTTGTAAGCTTTCTTCGTTAATGTATGGATTGCTTTTCATAATTATTGGGGTAAATTACTTTAGCTATTTAATTATTGTCTTTTCTAAAGATAACAATTGCAAAAATAAGGATAGTCGCTTATTTGTACAATACCCACTTTTAGTGATTTTTGATCACTGCAAAACAATTAAACGACTATTAACTTTTACAATTAAATTTCTCTACAAATATATTTTTTTTAGATTCCTCAAAAGTTACACAATAATTATTTAAAGTTATAATATTCACATACCAACTCCCTTAATCACCAATACAATAAAGACTTGTATCATTATTTTACAAGAGAGAAAACCCAAATTTGAGGTGATATTTTAGTTGAAAAATTATTTTAAAAATTAAGATTAGTTGTGTTTTTTGAACTGAAAAAAAATTACAACTTGATTCTTAACTTTTTCAAAACAACATCTAACGCTTGATTAATTTCAATGGAAATAACAAATTTGTAGTTGATATAAACATACAAAAGGGTAACTAAAATTGATTTTAATCCAATGCTAATTATTGGGCTAAAAGGAAACTCCCAAAAATAAAATGCCAAAAATATTCCAAAAGTAATTCCAAGAGAATACAATGTCTGATTTGTAAATGGATACAAATGCATTCGTTTGACAACAAAAAGTAATTTAGCCAAACTGTATAAAGTTATAGATAATAAAGTAGCGACTGCAGTTCCTGTTATGGCATATCTAGGGATAAAAAACATGTTTAATCCTACTGTCAAAAAAACAAGCAATAATCCTAAAAACAAAACCATTCTATAATATTTTGAATTGAAAATTATAGCATTGTTATTTCCTAAAATCAAATCAAAATATTTAGATATACCAATCAAGAATACCACAAGAATTCCTCCACTATATTCTTTTGGAACCATTACATACAACTGATTGATATTAACAAAAATACACAACATCACAAAACCTCCAACAACTTGCAGATTTATTGAAGTTTTTTTGTATAAATCATTTAATTCATCGTGTTTATTCTCATGCATCAATTTAGCCGTTATTGGATAGGTAATCTGATGCATTGCACGACTGGGAACAGCAATAACAGAAGCAATATAAGTCGCAACTGAATAATAGGCTATATTCTCAATCTTAATATATTGATTCAGCATAATCTTATCAATATCCAGCAACATAACCGCAACACTACCTGATAAAATAATGAAAAAAGTATATACTAAAACATCTTTCACATTTTGAGGAATGGAGAACTGAAAAGCAGGTTTTTTTATTCTAAAAGCATAAAACATCGTAATAATAAAAGCCAGAAAATAAATAATAGCAGTAACATAAATAAATTCTACAACAGTAATCCATTTGTAATAGACTCCAATCAAAGCAAATAACGAAAATAATCTAAGTCCAACCTCTTTAACAAAATTTCCAAAAACTGAGTGCATGTGAACCCTTGCCCAAGCATAAAAAATTTCGAAATATGCCATACTCAGCCCTATAAATGGGATAAGCCACAAATAATCCTTAACTACAGGATTTTCCTTGCTCAAGTACAATGAAATAGGTTCAAAAAAGAATAAGCCAATCAATACTAAAGGAATACATAATAATAGAGGGATTAGCACTGTAAATGATAGAAACCGAGAGCGTTCTTCTTCTGTTTTATACTGAGTATAAAACTTCACCAAAGTATTTTGCATCCCAAAAGCCAATAAAGGCATAATAATATTTGCCCAAGAAAGTATATAATTAGTTAAAGCATAAAATACTGTTCCTAAAAAAAATGGATATAAATAAAGTGTGTTTATTGCCCCAATTCCAAAACCCAAATAGGTAATTATCGTATTCTTTAAAGATTGATTTAATACTATTCCCATTTTAGGCGTTTAAAGTTTAAGGTTAAAAGTAGATCGAACTTCTAATTTTATTGGATTAATTGTACCAATTCTTTGGTAAGATTTTTTCTGGAATAGCGTTGTAATCCAACTCCGTTTGCTTGTAATTTACCCTCCAAAAACTGATTATAAAAGTCCAAAATTACACTTTTAAGTTTCATTTTCTCCGAATAATCAAAAAATACGCCTGTATTGGTTTCTGTTATGATTTCGGCAAAATCAGAACCGTTAGGACCAATCGCAACAATAGGTCTGTTTGAAACCATATATTCAAATAATTTTCCTGGAATAATACTTTTCGTATCCTCGGAATCAATTTCTATAAGCAACAAAACCTGTGATTTTCTTTGGTGCGCAATCGCTTCTGCATGCGAAACATAACCCAAATTATTCAAATAGGAATTTAACCCAAATTGAGTAATCGTTTCCAAAACTTCCTGACTCACAGCTCCTATCAATTTCACTTCCAAATACGATTTGAAATCAGGAATCTCATGTAGCAATTCAACCAAACTTTCCCATAAAATCAGAGGATTTCTCTCAGAAAGAAAAGAACCAATATGCGCTAAGCTAAACTTTGAATCCAAAGTTTGTTTTTCTACATTTTCCGTATCATAACCATTCGTTATTACCGCAATAGGCTTAGTGGTAATCGCTTGAAATTCAGTTTTGGTAGTTTTACTAGTTACAATAATTGTGTCGGCTGTATTCAAAACCTGATGCTCTAATACTTTGTGTTTCTTGGCAGCAAAACGAGACAATCGCAAGGATTTATGATAGCCAATAGTAGTCCAAGGATCCCGAAAATCGGCAAACCATTTTAAATCTAATTTTTGTTTTAATTCCAATCCAATAAGATGCAGACTGTGTGGCGGTCCAGAAGTAACAATGGTGTCAATATTATTTTCAACAATGTATTTTTCCAAATAAGCAACCGATGGTTTTACCCAAAAAACACGTGCATCCGGAATAAAAAGATTTCCACGAATCCAAAGAAAAGTTTTATCCAGAAAAGATTGCTTTTTCTGATTTGGAATAATTCCTGAACTGATTTTTTTAGTTTTGTTTTTCGAAAGAAAAGATGCTAATTGATAGGGTTCGAAAATCTTCTGTTTCAGAATAATTGTTCTATCAGAAACCTCTTTAAGCAAGTTCTCATCAACAATAGGATACGTTGGATTCTCCGGAATGTATACAATTGGTTGAATACCAAAATCAGGCAAGTACTTAACAAACTTAAGCCAACGCTGTACTCCAGGTCCGCCAGCCGGTGGCCAATAATAGGTTATGATTAAAATTTTCTTTGGTTCCAAGTTTAAGGATTTGTTTTAATACGATAATTTAAAATCTAAAATCAAAATTCGTTAATCAACAATCTTAAATCTTTTTCTTCCTTTCGAAATAAATCCCACCTGCTAAAAGTAACAGCATTCCTATTGAACTTATCAACGTAATTGTACTTCCGGTTTTTATCACTTGAGGCTCAAATTTGAATTCAATAGTGTGTTTTCCTGCTGGAACATTTAAAGCTCTTAAAACATAATCCACTCTAATATGATCTGCACTTTTTCCATCAATATAGGCATTCCAACCTTTTCCATAATACATTTCGGAGAAAACGGCTAAACCTTCGTTTGAATTATTAGACACATATTTCAAGTAATTAGGTTTGTAATTTTCTAAAATTATAGTGGCTGAACTGTCTTTGGCGAAAGCCGTATTTTTGATTTCAAAATCTTTACTATTTACAACTGCGACATTTTTAGAATCCAAACTATCCAACGCTTTCATCTCTTCATCAGCAGAATTCACCAATTTTACTTGGCTCACAAACCATGCATTTCCATTAACAGCTGGATTTGATACTGGGAATTCTTTTCCTTCTTTATCTTTTTGGATAACATACTTTACATTAAGCATGTTAAGGACTTCAATGTTATTTTTTGAAATTTGATAGTCAATTAATTGCTGCATTCTTCTTGGTCTTACGGCACTGTAACCACCAATAGATTTATGGAAATAAGAAGCTCTTGCACCCATGATATCACCCACTTCAAAAACGCGGTAATTAGCCGTGTCTTTTAGAATCTCAGCATCAGAAGGCGACTCCTGAAAAGGCACTTCAACTTGACTTCCGCTTACAAAATCTTTCCCGGAAACATATTTTTTATCTACAAAAAACAAATCGGAAACCATCAATAAACCTACGATTATAATGGCTGTGTTTTGAGCAAATCTGTCTTTAATGAATAACCATAAAACACCGGCTGTCAATACAATAAAAAAGCCTGAACGCAATAAATCAGCGCTGTATAAACTCATTCGATCCAGTTTAAGCGCATTGACAAACTCAGGACCGTAACTTTCTTGAAAATAAGCATCGTTTCCTCCTGAAAAGCTGAACATACTTTTACTTAAAAATAAAATCAAAATAATTCCTAAACCTAATATTGTCGTTTCATACAATGCTTTCCATTGCAATTTTTTGTCTAATTTGAAGAAAGACTGTAATCCCATAATAGCCAAAACTGGGAAACACAATTCCAAAACAACTTGTATAGAAGATACCGCTCTGAATTTATCGTACATTGGAACATAATCAATAAAAAAGTCAGTCAAAACAGGGAAGTTTTTACCCCAAGAAAGAACTAACGCAACTATTGAACCGGAGAGAAAAACATATTTAATCTTTCTTTTATCGATAAATAAAGCCAAAATCGCCAAAAAGAACACTACAATTCCAATATATGCAGGAGCTGCCACAATAGGCTGATCTCCCCAATACGTTGGCATTCCCGAAACAAAATCAGTTGCCTGATCCTCCGGAACTCCCTGACCTATCATGAATTCATACATGTTACTGTCTTTACCAACAGCCTCATTATTAGAACCACCAAAAAGTCGGGGTGCAATAAGATTAAAACTTTCCATTACCCCATAACTGTACTCCGTAATATAGTCCTTAGACATTGAAGAAGTAGTTTCGTTTTTTGAACCGTTTGGATTGAATGTCAGTTCGCTTTTCCCACGAATACTAAAATCAGCATATTCAGAAGTTGCTAATAGATTTGTAGCATTGGCACCAATAGCTAAAATTCCTGCCACAGCTAATATCCCAAAGGAATACAACAAGGATTTATATTCCTTCTCTTTTACTTGCTGATAAATAAAATAAGCAGAAAGTATCAATAGGAAAATCAATAAGTAGTATGTCATTTGGAAGTGATTCGCATTGATTTCTAATGCTGTCGCAAAAAGCGTAATCAAACCTCCCAGAATGTATTTTTTTTGAAATACCAGAATAAATCCGGCAATAACCAGCGGCATATAAGCAATCGCATGCGCTTTGGCATTATGACCAACTCCCAGAATAATAATCAAATAAGTAGATAAACCAAAGGCTAATGCACCAAAAAAGGCTTTCAAAGGATCAGCTTTCAATACCAACATCAAACCATAAAATCCAAGGAAATATAAAAATAAATAATCCGCAGGACGCGGTAAGAATCGCAATACATCGTCTATTGCGCCAATATAATCGTGTGGATATTTGGCTCCCAATTGATACGTTGGCATTCCACCAAAAGCAGAATTAGTCCAATACGGTTCAACATCATCAGTGGCTCTAAAGTCATTTTGTTCTTTGGCCATTCCTGTATACTGCACAATATCGGATTGGAAAATTTGTTTTCCTTGCAATACAGGATAAAAATATAGGAGAGAAATTACAACAAAACCAAATATGGCTAAAGCGTGTGGATAGAACTTATTTATTATTTTCAATGTAAAATGGTTTGGATTAGAGTAAAAACGGTGCTAATAACGACAAATTTAATCTATTTCTTCGTAATCAACATAATCTCCCACTTTTTTGGTTTCGCGTGGATTTTTAGCATTTGCCGTATTGTATATTACTTCATCCTTACTTTGAGTTTTTTTCCAAGTATTATCTTGCGCGTACTGTTGCTGCTTCTGCATATTTTCGCCCGCTTTTTCGACTACTTTTTTAACCAATAATGGCAAAAATAGTTTTGCTAGAAATCTAAAAATATAATAGAAAGCGATCATATAAAAAAGCGCTTTTATAAAACCAGTGAAAGAAGCTGTTTGCATATAAGTGTAATTTTTTCCAAAATTAATAAATCAACCGTTCAAAATTAAAATATCTCTCTTAAATAAATAATAAAATATAGTACATTTGAAAAGCGTTATTACTTTTTAACCCAAAAAAAATAATATGTCCAAAATCAAAATCTTACTTATCGCTGCTATTTCAATGATTCCAAGTATTCATTATGGCCAACATACCGATCAAATAAATTCTAACAGACCGGGCGAAACCATGTCGGCTTACGCAGTTGGAAAATCAGTAATCCAAATAGAAACAGGTGTTTACGGAATAAAACAAAATCACAGCTTATTGAATTATGATGCCAATGGTTTTGGGATTGATGCCACATTACGATGGGGATTATTCATGGAAAAACTGGAATTGATAGCCGATATACAGTACCAAAATGAAAAATACACCACCCTATTCAACAGTTCCAATCGAGCAGATTTCAAACAAACTGTTTTAGGAGCCAAATATTTGATTTACGATCCTTTCAAAAATTACGAAAAAAAGGTAAACATATACAGTTGGAAAGCCAATCGTGCATTCAATTGGCGCCAATTAATCCCTGCCATTTCCGTATTTGCTGGAGCTAATTTTACTATGGCAGACAACCCCTATTCTTTTTCACCAGAATCCAGCATATCACCAAAAATCATATTAATTACCCAAAACCACTTGGGTGATGGAAAATGGGTTTTTGTAACTAATATTATAGCCGATTATGTAACAACAGACTATCCAAGCTATGGTTATGTCTTGACTTTAACAAGAGGATTTAATGACAAATGGTCGGGATTTATAGAAAATCAAGGATTTAAAAGTGATTTTTACAGTGATGCCATTGTTCGTGGTGGCGCAGCTTATTTATTGAATAAAGACATGCAAATTGACGCATCTATAAGTACAAGCCTTAAAGACACTCCTTCTGCACTTTATGGCGGAATTGGTTTTTCTTGGCGTTATGATGCCAATTACCAAGAAGTAAGAATAAACATTGACAATAAGGATTCTGATAAGAAAGCATTAAAAAGAGCAAAAAAGACAAAAAAAGGATAATGATTACAATTAAAGAAGCTAAAACAAAAAGTGAATTAACGGATTATATTAAATTCCCTTTTTCCCTATACAAAAATAATAAATATTGGGTTCCGCCAATCATTGCCGATGAATTGGAAACCTTCGACAAAACAAAAAATCCGGCTTTTGAAAATGCTGAAGCCTATTTTTATATTGCCTACAAAAACAATGAAATAGTAGGTAGAATTGCAGCAATCATTAATTGGAGCGAGGTAAATGACCAACAAAAAAAGAAAGTTCGTTTTGGTTGGTTTGATGTGATTGACGATATCGAAGTGACAAAAGCACTTTTGGAAAAAGTATATGAGTTAGGTCGAAAAAACAATTTAGACCATGTTGAAGGTCCAATGGGATTTTCAAATTTAGATAAAGTTGGTGTCTTAACAGAAGGTTTTGACGAGATTGGAACTATGATTACCTGGTACAATCATCCTTATTATGCCAGTCATTTTGAGCAATTGGGATATAGCGTAGAAAAAGAATACTTAGAAAGTAAATTCCCTTTCGAAAACGTAAAACCGGAATTTTTTGAAAAGGCAAATGATTTGGTAAAAAGAAGATACCAATTAAGTCCGCTTAATTTCAAAACCACCAAAGAAGTGATGCCGCATGTAGATAAAATGTTTGATTTATTCAATGAATCGTATGCTTCCTTATCCTCTTTTGTAGCTATTTCTGATGTTCAAAAAGAATATTTCAAGAAAAAATACATCAGTTTTATCAATCCCGAATTTATCAAATTTGTGGAAGATAAAGACCATAATATTGTTGCTTTTAGTATTGTAATGCCTTCCTTTTCTGAAGCGCTACAAAAATCAAAAGGAAAATTATTCCCATTTGGATTCCTTCATTTGCTTAAAGCAAAAAATCAAAGTAAGGATATGATTTTCTATTTGATAGGCGTTCATCCTGATTATCAAAACAAAGCGGTTACAGCGATAATTTTCAATGAATATTACCATACTTTCAAAGAAAAAGGAGTTATCAACTGTTTCAGAACTCCAGAATTAGCGGATAACCTTGCCATTCATAACTTATGGAAACATTTTAATCCTGTTGTTCACAAACGAAGATGTACTTTCCTAAAGAATTTATAACAACTTAGATTGTACTATTTAAAACACAAAATCCATTTGCCGCGGCAAATGGATTTTGTGTTTTAAATAATCTTGTTTTATCCCGAAAACTACATTTTGCAATCTACTTTTGACAAAACGATATTTCCTTCAAATTTTAGCTGTTTGGTATCTTTAAACGTCACTTTTCCTTTGTTGTCATCTATAACATCTCCATAACCTTCAACATACGTATTTCCCTTTTTCAAAAAAGCAACTTGACGTATTGACGAAACTCCCTCAGACATAAAAGTATAGTCTGCAAAAAGCGTATCGCCTTTTATTTCCCCCACTAAAGTACCTTCATTTTTATCTTTTTCAAAAAATTTATAACTCAGTTTTCCAGAAGCAATTTGATTTCCTTTAATATTCAAAGACATAGAAATAGTGTCTTTTTTAATAATTGCACTATAGCATTCTTCTGAAACTGGTTCTTCTACAACTATTTCTTCAGATGGAGCCGGCATTTCTTCCATTTCTTTTTCTTTCTTACAAGAGACAAAAACACTCATAAAAACGACACTCAATAAAATTACTTTTTTCATAAAATTCAAATTTTAGATTGCATAAATATACTCTTTATTGGCTAAGTTTATTTCAAAAAAAATCCATCAACAAAAGCTGATGGATTTTTATAAATTTAAAATTGTACTAATTTTAGAAACTAAGCATCTAAATCTACTGTAGTTTTAGCTGCAATTTCTTTGTATGTTCCGTTTACTAATTTCTCACGAATAGCTTCAAAAGCCGTTAGTGTTTCGTCAATATCATCTAATGTATGAGGAGCAGTAGGAATAACACGCAATAAAATCATTCCTTTTGGAATAACTGGATAAATTACGATTGACAAGAAAATACCATAATTCTCTCTTAAGTCATTTACCATTACCATCGCTTCTGGTACACTTCCTTCCAAATAAACTGGTGTAACACAAGTATTGGTATCACCAATATTAAATCCTTTGCTTCTCAAACCATTTTGCAAAGCATTTACATTCTCCCAAAGTTTGTCTTTCAATCCTGGGTTATCACGTAACAATTGCAAACGTTTCAACGAACCAACTGTTTGAATCATTGGTAATGCTTTAGCAAACATTTGCGAACGTAAGTTGTATTTTAAGTAATCGATAATATCTTTATCAGCTGCTACAAAAGCACCAATATTAGCCATCGATTTTGCGAAAGTCGAGAAATAAACATCAATTCCATCTTGACAATCTTGCTCCTCACCTGCTCCAGCTCCTGTTTTACCAAGAGTACCAAAACCGTGAGCATCATCAACCAAAAGACGGAAATTGTATTTCTTCTTCATTTCTACAATCTCTTTCAACTTTCCTTGTTGTCCACGCATTCCAAAAACACCTTCAGTAATAAAAAGGATTCCTCCGCCTGTTTCCGTAGCTATTTTGGTAGCACGTTGCAGGTTTTTCTCCATACTTTCGATATCGTTGTGTTTGTAAGTAAAACGTTTTCCACTATGCAAACGAACTCCGTCAATAATACAAGCGTGCCCATCAACATCATACACAATCACATCATTTCTAGTCACCAAAGCATCAATTATAGAAACCATTCCTTGGTAACCAAAATTCAATAAATAAGCCGATTCTTTCATTACAAAAGCAGCTAATTCATTCTCTAATTGTTCGTGATATTTAGTATGACCACTCATCATACGAGCGCCCATAGGAGCCGCTGCACCAAACTCTAACGCTGCATCCGCATCTGCTTTACGCACTTCGGGATGGTTTGCAAGACCTAAATAATCATTCAAACTCCAATTCAAAACCTCTTTTCCTTGAAATTTCATTCTTGGGCCTAAATCTCCTTCTAATTTTGGAAATACAAAATATCCTTCTGCTTGTGAAGCCCATTTCCCTAACGGTCCTTTATTGTTTTGAATCCTTTCGAATAAATCTTTTACCATGATATATTAAGTAATAATTTTAATTTTAAGAAGTTGCAAAAATAATTATTTAAATTTTATAATGGTATTGAAAGTAAATTTATTTTTCAGGAGCTAATTCCTGCTCTCCACTATATCTTTTGTGCCGTCAAAGAAGATTGCTTCGTCCCTAGCAATGACGGCACAAAAGGATGCCGTTTCGATCAGGGCTAATCCGCAAACTTCGAGTCGTATTCCGTAATAAACTTTGTATATTTGAATAAATATTTCAACATTAGAAATTTATGTCACAAGATACAAAAGAATTAAAACTGGCCGTTCTCATTGATGCTGACAACGTTCCTTACAGCAATGTAAAAGGAATGATGGAGGAAATTGCCAAATTTGGAACACCAACCACCAAACGTATTTATGCCGATTGGACCAAACCCAATGCCGGTGGATGGAAAAGTGTTTTATTGGAACATGCCATTACACCAATACAGCAATACAGTTATACCGTGGGTAAAAATTCATCGGATTCTGCCATGATTATTGACGCTATGGATTTATTATATTCGGATAAAGTGGATGGTTTTTGTATTGTTTCCAGTGATTCTGATTTTACAAGACTCGCAATACGACTCCGCGAATCCGGTATGAAAGTCATTGGAATTGGAGAACAAAAAACGCCAAATTCATTCATTGTTGCCTGCGACAGATTTATTTATATTGAAGTTTTGGACGGAGCTATCAAAAAGAAATTACCAAAACGAACTGCCTCCGATGCTAAAAAAGCAACTCCAAAAAGCCTGAATAAAATTGATTTACAAACTATAGAATTAATAGAATCTACCATTGAAGATATTGGTGATGATAGTGGCTGGGCATTTCTTGGAGATGTAGGAAACCTTATTGTAAAGAAAAAACCAGAATTCGATCCAAGAAATTATGGTTTTTCTAAACTTACTCCAATGCTAAAATCCCTTACAGATATTCTAGAAATCGACGAGAGAGATTCAGATAAAAAAGGCATCAAACACGTTTATGTACGGTTGCGTTTTAGTTAAACTAAGTTTTTTACCGCACGATATAAAGTGTCATTCTTAATTGGTTTAGATAAATAATGATTCATCCCAATTTCTGCCACACGTAATTTAGTGCTTTCCATCACATCAGCCGTTACTGCAATAATGGGGACAGAAGCATTCGCTGCTCCTGCTTCCCCATTTCTAATCGCTATTGTTGCTTCGTAACCGTCCATTACCGGCATTTGAAGATCCATTAATACAATGTCAAAATGGTTTGTTTTAAACGCATCTAAGCATTCCTTACCGTTATTAGCATAAACTACAGTCGTGTTCAACCATTTTTTAGTGATCATTTTAACAACCATCTGATTAATAGGATTATCTTCTACCACTAAAACTGATTTACCTTCTAAATCGTAAACCATAGGCGTAGCTATAACTTCTGTCTTGTTTTCTTGCGGAACTATATCAAAATCAAGAGTAATTATACAAGTTGTGCCTTGATTGACTTTACTTTCCATTTCAATGGTACCGTTCTGCATATCCACTAAAGTCTTTACAATATACAGCCCTAATCCTAGCCCTCCAAACTTTCTCTTATTATCAATACTATTTTGAGAAAATGAATCAAAAATACTATTCATTTTATCTTTAGGAATTCCTACTCCAGAATCCGAAACTGTAAATCTCAAACTTGCACGATTATTTTCCTTGATCTTGCAGTCTATATCAAATTTCACAAACCCTTTAGAAGTGAATTTAATAGCATTATTTAATACGTTATTTACAACTTGAACCAATCGGGTGACATCCCCAATTACAAAATCAGGAATTGTATCTGATTTCGAAAATTGAAAATCTAATCCTTGGTCATTAGCTCTATTAACTGCATTATTTTTTAAATTTTCCAGAACTCTCGAGGGATCAAACTTAACGGATTCCAATTTTAATTCCTTTTTCTCTATTTTAGAAAAATCTAAAATATCATTGACAGAACTTAATAAACTGTGTGACGAATACTTTATAATTTGACAATTTTTTCTAATCTTATCATCCTGAACCTCAACAGAAATTGAATCAATCATATTCATAATAGCATTCAAAGGCGTTCTTAATTCATGACTGATGTTCGATAAAAAATACGACTTCAAATCATTCATTTCTTCAGAACGAACCAAAGCAAGTCGATTGAGCTCGTTTTTTTCATTTTTAAGATTTCTGATCAAATTTGCCATTGAAAGCGAAAGGAAAATAACCTCTAAACCGGTGCCTAATTTTGAACTATTCTCTGTCCAAAAAACAGATGGCAAAACACTAAAGTTTTTTAATATGAAAATAACGAATCCACTAATTAAGAAAAAAACACCAATTGAAAAAAACTTGTCAATCTTTTTTGTCTTGTAATAAACAACTGCAATTGACACAATAATGAGCAATAATAAGAACAATCCTAACACATTAGCAATTGGATATAGGTATTGCAAAGATTTCGGATATACGAACAACGATGTAATAGAGATTAAATTTAAGGCGTATAAAACATAAAACATTTTATAAATCTTAGAACTATACTTTTTGATATTCAAAAATACTTGCGAATATTTCCCTAAAAAAAAGTTGGCTAACGTAGCAAATATTATTACCGAATGTGAGGATAACCAACCATTATTTGGCGCAAAATATTGGTAAAAATAACCATCAACAGAGAATTGAAGTAATCCTATGAAAGTAACATATAAACTATAGAATAGAAAACTTCTTTCTTTCATTGCAAAATAAAAGAACATGTAAATTATTGCTGTTATGAACAATAGACCATAAAAAATGCCAAAAATAAATTGTTCAAATGAAACTACCTCTAATTCTTTCTCAGCAGACTTCATGTAAATTGGAGCATTTATTACTTCTCCATCACTTTTCAAATGAAGATAAAAACGAGTTACCTGATTCGGTTCTAAAACTGGTCTAAATAAAGTTTTTGTAGAGTTTAATGATCGCTCCTTAAAAGGCATCAAATCCCCACTTTTTAACAATTCAATTTTCCCGTTTGGATCAATAATATACAATTCTGCAACATCAACTATTGCCCTGGACGTTTCTATAAATGGACGTATATCACTTTTTGTATTGTTAACAATTTCAAATACAAGCCAATAGTTGTCATCCGTAAATCCTAAATCTTTATTTTCTACGAGTAATGGTTGAAATTTTAGAGATTTATCATTTATAATTTCTTGTATCGTATAATTACGCTGGCCTACATTTACAATTTTGGCGTATTTATGTAAAGAAACTCCATCTTTAAATTGAGAGTCATTTGCTATAACGTATTGGGCTTTTACAGAAATACTTAAAAACAAGAAAATTAGTACGAAGGAAAACGTGCTTAATTGTATTTTATGATTTTTAAAATTCATTTATAATATAATTTATTTCTTCATCTACGTTTAATTAAAACAATTGGTTTTACATTGATTAAAAAAATTAGACAAATTAAATATTTAACATTTAATAACTTACTTTAAAGATTTTCGAAATTATTTTGAAACCTAAAGCTTTTTAAAATCAATTGCATAAGTTGTTCACAAAACTATCAAAAAATTAGAAAATTCTGAGTAATTTAGAAACTTTTAAACTACAAATAACATGAGGAAGCAATTTTTTATTTTTGGGATTATAATTTTATTTTTAAGTTCAATTATTGCTTACTATTATAAATATAGCATCTTTTTTCCTTTAACAATTTTAGTTATAATTGTCATTGGATTTGCAAACAGCATTCAAACCAAACATGCCATTTTAAGAAACTTTCCTGTTTTGGGTTATTTTAGATATTTATTTGAAATGATTGCTCCGGAAATTCAGCAATATTTCATAGAACGATCCACTGATGGAAAACCATTCTCTAGAAACCAACGTTCTCTTGTATATCAAAGAGCCAAAAATATTGATTCGACAACGCCTTTTGGAACACAATTAAACTTGAATCAATCAAGCTACGAAGGAATCAAACATTCTATTTTCCCTACAGCTGTCAACGAAGAATTACCAAGGGTGCTGGTTGGAGGCCAAGACTGCACACAACCTTATCTTGCGTCGCTATTAAACATATCTGCAATGAGTTTTGGTTCTTTAAGCGAAAATGCCATAGTTTCATTAAACAAAGGAGCGCAAAAAGGCAAGTTTTATCACAATACAGGCGAAGGCGGATTAACTGAATTTCATTTGCAAGGAGCCGATGTAACTTGGCAAATAGGAACCGGATATTTTGGTTGCCGTGATGACAGAGGTGGTTTTGACGGAAGTAAATTTGCTAAAAAAGCGAACTTACCGGAAGTAAAAATGATTGAAATCAAATTATCACAAGGCGCAAAACCAGGACATGGAGGTGTTTTACCTGCTGCAAAAAATACCGAACAAATAGCCAAAATAAGAGGCGTGCAACCACACACCACTATCCTTTCTCCTCCCAGCCATTCTGCGTTTTCTGACACTAAAGGTTTAGTAGAATTTATTGCAAAATTACGATTGCTGTCTAATGGAAAACCTATTGGTTTTAAATTATGTATTGGAGAAACCCGTGAATTTGAAATGATTTGCCAAGAAATGATTTCTCAAAATTGCTTTCCTGATTTCATCACCGTTGATGGCGCCGAAGGTGGAACCGGTGCTGCTCCACTAGAATTTGCTGATGGTGTGGGAATGCCATTTGAACCAGCGCTTATTTTTGTAAATAAAACTTTAGTCCGTTATGAAATCAGAGACAAGATACGTGTCATTTGCAGCGGCAAAATCATATCTGGATATTCAATCCTTAGGGCGATAGCCCTTGGAGCTGATATGTGCAACAGCGCGCGTGGATTCATGTTTTCATTAGGATGTATTCAAGCCTTGCGATGCAATAATAACCAATGTCCAACCGGAGTTGCGACACAAGATAAAATGCTGATGAAAGGACTAGTCGTAACGGACAAATCAGAGCGTGTATATCATTTTCATAAAAACACTTTACACGCAGCTAACGAACTTCTTGCTGCTGCAGGCAAAAAAAGTTTTGCCGATGTTGACATTAACATTTTCATGCGTGGTGATGAATTTGCCCATTTATCTGATTTGTATTTCCCTGATAATTTAAAAAGTGTTCAAAAACATTAAAACAAAAAAGGAGGACCTTTAGAGTCCTCCAGTTGTCGGTTCTGATTTACCATTATCAACTCATACAATTATATTAGTATAGCTGACTATTGAATTATCATATCTTATTGCAAGATTGATATACTCAAGTAATTAATCAAAACCACACTCAAAGATACAATCTTATTTCATTCAAAACATTGAAAAACATACGTTTAACTAATAATTAACGCACAAGCTCATTGCGTTAGAAATCACAATAAAATAATCATTCCATACCTTTAAAAATTATTTCTCTAATTCTTATTTAAAAAAGTAAAATCCTTAGAATTAAACCATAAAAAAAGGAGGTCTTTTTAAAGGACCTCCGATTGTAAATTTTGATTTACCATTTATCAAACATACCGTTCAGTATGAAATGACAATTTGAATACTCTTCTCCTTGCAGATAGTTTTTATTCAAGTGATTAATCAAAACCACACTCAAAGATACAACTTATGTTCGTTAAACAATTAAAATTCAATACTTTAACTATTAATTAACGTGCTGAATTTCAATTAATTACAACCGAATATACTTTTAAAATCCAAATACACAGCTATTCTTGTTATCAATAGACTCTTCATACAGTTATTTGCACATTATAACACACTGTCTAAAAAAATGTATCTTTGAACTGTAAAATTAAACCCAATAAAATGCAACTTGTTTTCGCTTCCAACAACAAAAATAAAATACTGGAAATACAAAGTATACTTCCTGACACGATTGAAATTCTTAGTTTAGAAAGTATCGGCTGTTATGAAGATATTCCGGAAACTGCCGCAACAATTGAAGGCAATGCAGTTCTAAAAGCCAATTACGTTACACAAAAATACGGTTACAATTGTTTTGCTGATGATACCGGACTGGAAGTAGATTCCCTGAATGGTGAACCTGGTGTTTACTCTGCAAGATATGCCGGAGAGCAACGTAATGCTGATGATAATATGAATAAATTATTAGAATGCTTATCTGATAAAAGTAATCGAAAAGCACAATTCAAAACAGTGATTGCATTGAATTTAAACGGAAAACAGCATCTTTTTACAGGAATTGCACGAGGCGAAATTACGTTAGAAAAATCAGGAGATCAAGGATTTGGTTACGACCCTATTTTCAAACCTGAAGAATATCAAGAAACTTTTGCACAATTATCATTGGCTATTAAAAATAAAATCAGCCACAGAGGAAAAGCTACACAGCAATTAATTGATTTTTTAAAACTGAATAAATAAACGCCTCAAAATAGAACATTTTTATAACAAAAAAACAAATTTCAAGGCGTAATTTCACACTAAAATCCTAAATCAAAACGCACAATTCGCAAATAAAAAATATAACTTTCTGATAATCAAATTATAATAAAACATTAAATCTTAAAATAGCATTAGTTTATATCGATTATTAACAGTAATTTTGCACCCTATTTTAAAAATACATATGAATAAATTTGAACAATTAGGATTGAGTGAATCGTTACTGAAGGCGATTTTAGATCTAGGATTTGAAAATCCGACCGAAGTACAGGAGAAAGCGATTCCCCTATTATTGGAAAAAGACACAGATATGGTTGCGTTGGCTCAGACAGGGACAGGGAAAACGGCAGCTTTTGGTTTTCCAGTTATTCAGAAAATTGATGCCAACAACAGAAATACACAAGCATTAATTTTATCTCCAACACGCGAACTTTGTTTGCAGATTACCAACGAAATTAAAAACTACTCTAAATACGAAAAAGGTATTAATGTGGTAGCAGTTTACGGTGGAGCTAGCATTACAGAACAAGCGAGAGACATAAAGAGAGGCGCACAAATTATTGTGGCAACTCCAGGAAGAATGCAAGACATGATTAATAGAGGATTGGTAAACATCTCTCAAATTAGTTTTTGTATTCTTGACGAAGCTGACGAAATGTTGAATATGGGTTTCTACGAAGATATCGTAAACATCCTTTCTACTACGCCAGACGAAAAAAACACATGGTTATTCTCTGCAACAATGCCTGCTGAAGTAGCACGTATTGGAAAACAATTCATGAAAGACCCAATTGAAATTACAGTTGGCGCTAAAAACTCAGGTTCTGCTACAGTTTCTCACGAATTTTACCTTGTAAATGCACGTGACCGTTACGAAGCTTTGAAGCGTTTAGCGGATGCTAATCCAGACATTTTCTCAGTAGTTTTCTGTCGTACCAAAAGAGATACGCAAGCTGTTGCTGAAAAATTGATCGAAGATGGATACAGCGCTGCTGCATTGCACGGAGATTTATCTCAAGCGCAACGTGATGGTGTAATGAAATCTTTTAGAGGAAGACAAATCCAAATGCTTGTAGCTACTGACGTTGCTGCTCGTGGAATTGACGTTGATAACATTACTCACGTAGTGAATTATCAATTACCTGACGAAATCGAAACGTACAACCACCGTTCTGGTCGTACAGGTCGTGCTGGAAAATTAGGAACTTCTATCGTAATTGTTACTAAAAGTGAATTGCGTAAGATTTCTTCAATCGAAAGAATCATCAAACAAAAATTCGAAGAAAAAACAATCCCTTCTGGAATTGAAATCTGCGAAATCCAATTGTTACACTTAGCTAATAAAATTAAAGATACAGAAGTTGATCACGAAATTGACAACTATCTTCCTGCAATTAACAGCGTTCTTGAAGGTTTATCGAAAGAGGAATTAATCAAGAAAATGGTATCGGTTGAATTTAATCGTTTTATCAATTACTACAAAAAAACAAGAGATATTTCTAATCAATCTTCAGGTTCTGAAAGACGTGATCGTGACGATAGAGATGGTGCTCCAAGAGAAAACAACAATGGTGGTGCAACAAGATATTTTGTGAACATAGGTTCTAGAGATAACTTTGATTGGATGTCATTGAAGGATTACTTGAAAGAAACATTAGACTTAGGTCGTGATGATGTTTTCAAAGTAGACGTAAAAGAAGGTTTCTCTTTCTTTAACACTGATCCGGAACATACTGATAAAGTAATGGAAGTATTGAACAACGTACAATTAGAAGGACGTAGAATCAATGTTGAAATTTCTAAAAATGACGGTGGCGGAAGACGTGACCATAATGGAAGAAGTTCTGGTGGAAGTTTTGGTGGTGGAAGAAGTTCTGCTCCAAGAAGAGAAGGAAGCTTTGCTCCAAGAAGAGAAGGTTCAGGTGGTGGATTTAGAAGCGACAGAAACTCAGCTCCAAGAGAAGGTGGTTTCAGAAGCGACAGAGGACCAGCTCCAAGAAGAGAAGGTGGTTTTTCATCTGACAGACCTAGAACTGAAGGTTCGTCTGACAGAGCACCAAGACGTTCTGAAAGCTTTGGTGACTCACCAAGACCAAGAAGACCAAGAAGAGACTAACATTCATTGTTAATTTTCTTATAATTATATACTGGAACTACAAAATATTTAATCCTGTTTTATTACTTTTAAAGTCTTAAACCAGTTTATGAAATATTTTGTAGTTTTCTTTTTTTAGTACTATCCGCAACTGCTTTTGCGCAAGTTAAAGAACCCTCCCAAAAAGTTAATGGTATCATTATCAGCAATACAACTAGACAAGCATTATCTAGTGTAAATATCATTAATATCAATAAAGTTAGAGGCGCAACTACCGATTCAGGAGGATATTTTGAAATAGATGTACAACTGAACGATACGCTTCACATTACAAGTTTAGGATTTCAATCGCTTCGCGTTCGCGTAACCAATGACTGGATAAAAAACAAAAGCACCAAAATTCAACTTACTGAAAAAGCAATTGCACTTGAAGAAGTGGTAATCAGACCCTTTAATCTAACAGGATATCTTGAAGTAGACACTAAAATTATCCCCGTTAGAGAAAACTACAGGTATAGTATTTCCGGTTTAACGCAAGGTTATGAAGCAGGGGAATATTCTCCAAATGCTTTTGGAAGAGTGCTAGGTTCTATATTCAATCCAGCGGACATGCTCTATAATTTCTTTGGAAAGAATCCAAAAGAGCTCAAGAAACTGAAAGAAATGAAGAAAGATGATACGGTACGAAACCTTTTGGAATCTAAATTTGACAGAGAAACAATATCAGTTCTTTTAGGTGTTGATAAAAATGAAATTGCCGAAATTCTGCAACGCTGTAACTACTCTGAATCGTTTATAAAAACGGCTAATGATTTACAAATTATGGATGCTATAAGTGGCTGTTATGAGGAATACAAAGTCTTGAAGAAAAAATAAACCCAGTATTCCATTACTCAGACAACTAGTTATTTTGGAATAAAAGAATAATTTAATCCCCAATTCCGAAAGTAATTGGGGATTTTTATTTTAAAGCAGTTAAATTTGAGTTTTAATACTCTAAAAGTAAAAACTATGTCTACTATACCTTTTCAAACTATTAATTGGGATTCAATAGAAAAAACTGAACATATCGGAACAACAGGAATAGCGCATTGGCAAACAACTCAATTAGGTGGACTTAGAATTCGTAAAGTAACCTATTCCAAAGATTATCTGGCAGACCATTGGTGCCAAAAAGGACATATTGTGCATTGCCTTGAAGGTGATTTTATTAGTGAATTAGAATCCGGAGAACAAGTCCAGCTTTCAAAAGGAATGACTTATGTAGTTTCAGATGACGCAAGTTCCCATCGCTCTATATCCACTAATGGAGTTGAATTATTAATCATAGATGGGGATTTTTTGAAATAATCTTTAAAATCAATCAAAATATTATATACATTTACTTACATCAAAATTAAAAACAAAATTAAATACCTATATCATGGCAAAAAGTCAAGACGCTAAGAAAACCGTAAAAAAAGAACCTTTAAAAACGGCTAAAGAAAAGAAAGAAGAAAAAAGAGATAAGAAAAACAGTCCTAAAAGAGACTAAAATTTAGTGCTCAGTATCCAAAAAAAAAGTGTCCAGTTTCGTTTATAACTGAACACTTTTTTTTACACTGAACACTGAATACTATTTCACAGGAATATTAGCTAAAATTTCCAATACAAATTTCCAAAATTTCTGAGAAGAAGAAATACTCGCTCTTTCGTCAGGGGAATGTGCTCCGTGAATCGTTGGTCCAAAAGAAATCATATCCATATCAGGATAATTCGTTCCCAGAATTCCACATTCTAATCCTGCGTGACATGCCACTACTTTTGGCTTTTCACCGTTTTGTTTTTCGTAAATCGGAACTAAAACATCCAAAATCTCTGATTCAGAATTTGGTGTCCAACCCGGATATGCTCCCGAAAACTCAACTTCACAACCCATTAATTCAAAAGCGGAACGCAAAGCATTAGCCAAATCAAATTTGGAGGTTTCTACCGAAGAACGTGTTAAACATTGTACCGAAAGTTGCCCTTCGCCAACAATTACTTTAGCAATATTATTCGATGTTTCCACCAAGTTATCAAAATCAGCACTCATTCTATAAACGCCATTATGAGCTGTATACATTGCTCTTACAAAGTAAAACTGAGCAATTGAGGGCATTACTTTAGCAGGAGTTGCATCCATTTTTTCAAAAACAACTTCTAAATTAGGCTCCGTCGTTTTTAACTCCGTTTTGATTTCGTTTACAATTTGCTGCATGTCAAAAACAAAAGCCTCATCATACACTTCAGCAATAATTACTTTCGCTTGACTTTCACGCGGAATCGCATTACGTAAACTTCCACCTTTTATTTCAGAAATTTGTAACCCAAAATTATCAAAACCATCAAATAACAATCGGTTCATGATTTTATTGGCATTACCCAACCCTTTGTGAATATCCATTCCGGAATGCCCACCTTTCAAGCCTTTTACAGTAATCGTATATCCTACAGAACCTTCCGGAGTTTCCTCTTCATCATACTCAGCTGTAGCCGTCACATCAATTCCTCCTGCACAACCAATATCTATTTCATCATCTTCTTCGGTATCTAAATTCAAAAGAATTTGACCTTGTAAAATACCTCCTTTTAAGTTCAATGCTCCTGTCATTCCTGTTTCCTCATCGATTGTAAACAAAGCTTCTATCGCAGGATGTGGAATATCCGTACTTTCTAAGATTGCCATGATAGCTGCAACTCCAAGACCGTTATCTGCACCAAGAGTTGTTCCGCGAGCACGAACCCAATCTCCATCTACATACATATCGATTCCTTGTGTATCAAAATCAAAAACGGTATCCGAATTTTTTTGATGCACCATATCCAAATGTCCTTGAAGTACAATTGCTTTTCGGTTTTCCATTCCTGCAGTTGCCGGTTTACGGATAATTACGTTGCGAATTTCATCTTCAAAAGTCTCTAATCCAAGGTTATTTCCGAAGTTTTTCATAAACTCAATCACACGCTCTTCTTTTTTAGAAGGACGCGGTACAGCGTTTAAATCGGCAAACTTATTCCAAAGTACTTTTGGTTCCAGATTTCTTATTTCTTGACTCATTTATTTTTGTTTGAGGTTTAACATTTACAAAGCCCAAAGTTACAAAGTTTAAATTCTTTATCGATACTAATTGATATTGTAATTATATTTACAGCATTAAAATTCATCCTGTGCGAACAAAATATTTCCTTTCTTTCTTTCTTTTTGTCCAAATATTAATTTTGCAGGTACTCCCTTATTTTCCGCTACAAGTGGAACAGTTTTACAGCAATGGTTTTTATCCGATACTTTCAAAATTCTCAAGATTAGCATTGGGAAGCATTCCATTTTCTTTGGGAGATGTAATGTATATTATTGTTATTGCTTTTGTCTTAAAATGGTTTTGGAACCAACGAAAATCTTGGAAGTTAAAATGGAAAAGCAATATATTATCCATATTAAGTTTTGTTTCAGTGTTCTATTTCTTGTTTCATTCTCTTTGGGCGTTTAATTATTACCGCCAACCGCTTTTTGAAAAAATGGAGATTAAAAAAGACTATTCAGATGCTGATTTATTGGTTTTCACCAAAAAGTTAATCGCTAAAACAAACGCTATTCAAAAACAGATTACAAAAAATGATAGTTTAAAAGTAGTATTCCCGTACACACAAGATCAGGTTTTTAAGATGAATTTGAATGGTTACAAAAAACTAGCTGAAGAATATTCGTATTTCACTTATAATCATTTAAGCACCAAGAAATCACTTATCAGTTTACCTTTGACCTACATGGGTTTTGGTGGTTATCTGAATCCGTTTACCAATGAAGCACAAGTTAATTATCTGGGTCCAATGTACAGTTTCCCCATGACTACCAATCATGAAATGGCGCATCAAATGGGTTTTGCCAGCGAAAGTGAATGCAACTTTATTGGTTTTTTAGCTTCCATAAAAAATGAAAATGCTTACATTCAATATTCAGGCTACAGCATGGCTTTGCGTTATTGTTTGGGTAATTGGCAAGTTCGAGATGAAAAAATTTTCAAAGAACTACTAAAAACAATTCATCCTGGAATTTTGAAAAACTATAAAGAAAGTGAGTATTTTTGGAAACAGTATGACACTATAATTGATAAAGGTTTTCATGCTTTTTACGATAGATTTCTTAAAATAAACCAGCAAAAAGACGGTTTAGAAGGCTATAGTAAATTTGTAAATTTGATGGTGAATTATTACAAGGAAAGAAAGTTTTAAGTTAAGAATTTTAATGACCTATAGCTCTTAACGTCTAACTTGGTACTTAAAAATTATATTTTTTCCAGCAACAATCCCGTAGCTGTAAGTCCAGGTCCAAATGCCATCGCTACAATTTTCTTACCTGATTCAATGTTTGGATCGTTTACAATTTCGTTAAAAATATGAGGAATCGTGGCCGAAGACATGTTCCCTTGACGGCGTAAAATCTCATAAGACCAATTCGCTTGTTCTTTAGCCAATCCAATTGCATCTATAACATAATCAATGATTTTTGGTCCGCCCGGATGTATCGCAAAATGCATATTCCCTTTTTGCTGTTCAAGATCAACATTCCCTTTTTTACAAAGTGTAGTCAAAAAAGGTTTGATATTTTTACGTATAAAAACAGGTACTCGCTTAGACAAGGTCATCAAAAAATTATATTCTCCTAAATCCCAAGACATATCCTCTAATGAATCCGGTATAATAACTTCATGAGAGGCAATAATTCGCAGTCCTTTTTTCTCAGGAAACGAATCATCATTCAGGAAAGATTCTTCATCAAATAGGGAATAACCAATAAATCCATCTGCAAAAAGAGAGCAAATCATAATATTTGAATTCGAAAATTCGGTCAGATTTAAGTGTGCTGATAATAATTCTGTATGAACTACATCTACTCTGCCTTTAGTTGTACTGGCGCATAGTAAACTTCTTCCTGTACGAATTGCTGGAAAAGCTCCATAGCACCCCATGTGATAGGAATGTGTGACTTGTACTGTTTCCCAATCTCTTTCTATAACGGCTTCTTGAGCTACACTTGGCGAAGAATATCCTGAACAAGTGACATGTATGAGATTTTCCGGACTAGTATTTGTTTTTAAATAAAATTGATCAAAAACGTATCCCATTTTCCTTTTGAACCATTCCATTCGAACCTCAATTTTTGGCCCATAAAGATTTCCGGATTTGACTTCGAAACCTGAAGGAAAATGATATCCTGAAGGCGAAGTAATTTCCATAATATGTTCAATAAAATCCTCTACTTCTTCAAAAATAATACTTTGTCTGCTATTAATGTTTTCAGAAGAAACAGCATACTTATCTACTTGGTCAGAAATAAGCTCAAAAGTAATAGGTTCATTATCAAAAGCTCCATTTCCAGTTACACCTGATTTTGGAAGATTTTGAAAATGATAATACAGAAATTTTGTGTACTGATTTAGCTTTTTTTGATCAATCAATTTACCCACTAAAATTGGATGAAAATTGGAAAGTATAACGCTTTTCATTAACTTTTGAATTTTAATTGAAATATAAAATTAAATCAAAAATCATTCAAAAAAATCAAATTAATAAAAACGTAATTTTTAAAATACATAAGTAATTGATTTTCAATTGCTTATGAATATTATAATTTTGTTAAAAAACTGAATACCAGATAGTTATAAGAATTACTCTACACAATCATTAATCACTGATTATCAAGTATGTAAGAATAAAAATACAACGCTAAAGCTGTTGTTTTTAAAGTAAAAATTTTCCTGATTTTAAAAAATTAATTAAACTTCATCACTTGTAAATGTGGTGAAACTTTTCTTTTTATAAGGCCTGATAATCAAACGCCCTTCACGATCAAAACGAATGTAATTATAGACCCAATTTAAGAAAACTACAGCTTTATTTTTGAATCCAATAAGTGAAAACAAGTGTACAAACATCCACACAAACCATGCGAAAACGCCGTTGAAATGGTATTTAGGCAAATCGACTACCGCTTTATTCCTTCCTATGGTTGCCATAGAACCTTTGTCATTGTATTCAAAAGCTTCCATGGGTTTGTTTTCAATTAATTTTATTAAATTCTCTCCTAATAATTCCCCTTGTTGCATTGCTGGTTGCGCCATCATGGGATGCCCTTGTGGATACATTTCAGATTCCATAGAAGCAATATCACCTACGGCAAAAATATTACTATATCCTGCGACCTGATTGTATTCATTTACCCGAATGCGCTCTACTTTTTCAACCAAAGATTCTGCATCTAAACCAGCTACAAGAGCTCCTTGAACACCCGCAGTCCAGATTACTGTGGCGGTTTCAAAAGATAAATCGGAATTTGTGGTTATGGTACGTCCATCATAATTAGTGACGCGAACGTTTTTCCAAATTTTCACACCTAAACTGATTAGAAATTTTTCGGCAGCTTGAGAGGATTCTTCACTCATCGTATTTAGAATTCTGTCACCACTTTGAATCAGATTGATTTCCATTTTGGTAATATCAAGATCTGGATAATCTTTTTGCAGAATGGCTTTTTTCATTTCGGCCAAAGCGCCGGAAAGCTCTACTCCTGTTGGTCCGCCACCTACAAGTACAAAATTAATCAGGCTATTTTGTTCGGCTACATCGGTGGTTAAAACAGCTTGTTCAAAATTTTCAAGAATCAGACTTCGAATATTGAGCGATTGCGGTATGGTTTTCATGGCCATACTGTTGCGCTCAATTTCTTTGTTGCCAAAATAATTAGTTTTAGAACCAGTGGCAATGACTAAATAATCATACTTTAATTCGCCAATTTCGGTGATTATTTTTTGATTTTTAGTATCGATTTCTTGGACATTGGTGAGTCTAAAATAAACGTCATCGTATTCTTGAAATACTTTTCGGATTGGGTACGCTATAGAACCTGCTTCGAGCCCGCCTGTGGCAACTTGATATAATAGAGGCTGAAAAGTATGGTAATTGTGTTTGTCTAAAAGAACAACCTGTACTTTTTTATTTTTTAGCTTTTTCGCTAATGCGATTCCTGCGAAACCTCCGCCAATGATTACTATTCTGGGTAAAGTTGAATTTGGGATGTTCATATTTAAAAAAGTTCTGAATTGTTGATACTCAAAGATACAATGTTTTCTACTTTTGAATTTCATCAAATAGTATCGAAATTTTTGTTTTTGCAAAAGTTCCTTAGAAAAAATAAACATGTAAATTAGCCCCGATGGTAATGGAAATCCTTTATTTTTCTGGTTTTTTCAGAAAATAAAGATTGCAAGGTACAGCGGGACGAGTATTAATTATGAAATGAATAGTGGTGTGCTCCTCAAAAAAAAGTGCAACTTTGTAACAAAAACCAGTATTGGCTTACTAACGTATATATGAGTGATAATCTAGAACATTCTTTTGTAAAGCAGTTGCAGGAAAATCAGAATATAATCCACAAGATTTGTAGGTTGTATACTAATGGCGATGATGCTCATAAGGATTTGTTTCAGGAAATTACGATTCAGTTATGGAAGGCTTTTCCAAAATTCAGGGGCGACAGTAAATTTTCTACTTGGGCCTATCGAGTCGCGCTGAATACAGCGATTACTTTGTACCGAAAAACAAAACGATCCATAAATACTATTGAATTTGAAGGGCGACAACATTTCCTGAATGATGTGGAATACGATTATGAGGAGGAAGAACAATTAAAATTAATGTATAAAGCAGTTTACCAGCTGAATGATATTGAAAAGGCGTTGATATTTATGTATCTGGAAGATAAAGATTATCAGGAAATATCAGAAACATTGGGAATTAGTGAAGTAAATGCAAGGGTGAAAATGAATAGAATTAAAGGGAAATTAAAAAAAATATTAAATCCATTAGGCGTATGAAAGAGTTGGATTTATTAAAAAAAGACTGGCAGAAGAATACTAATTCTTTTGAGCAAGTATCGGAAATCGAGATTTACAAAATGATACATAAAAAATCATCTTCGATTGTGAAGTGGATTTTGATTATTAGTATTTTGGAAGTTTTATTGTGGACGTGTTTAAGTCTCTGTTTTAACAGTGATGATTATTTAATTAAAATGAAACATCCTGAGTTAATTCAATACTTTGAAGTGTTTACTTATTTTAATTATGGTGTGATACTGTTTTTTATCTATTTATTTTATAAAAATTACAAAATTATCTCGACCACCGCTTCTACAAAACAATTAATGTCTGACATTTTAAAAACCCGAAAAACGGTTCAATACTATGTTTGGTATAATCTGGGAATGATTGTTCTGAGTTCAATCATCGCCTTCTATATAACTTTTGCATATAATCCGGAAATGAGTGCTTTGAAAGATCAAATTGCCACTAACGGAAAAGTGATGGCAATAACAATAGGAGTCATAACACTGACTACTTTAGTATTCTTTGGAGCATTCTGGCTGTTTTACAGAGTTGTATATGGCATACTGCTTCGAAGATTGTATGCTAATTATAAAGAATTAAAAAAGATAGATTTATAAAAAAAAGAGTTCGCCGTAGCGAACTCTTTTTTTTATTTTAATACTCCCATTTTCGTAATCGATTCAACTCTTCCTGTTCTTTAATTTCTTCAGCAGGAATAACTTTTAGGAATGAAGGATGTTGCTCAATTGCATATTCTACTTTTTCTACAATTTCCTCGATTGTATCATTATCATAATCAATATCCAGAGGTTCTTTGATGATAAAGGACTGCAGGATTCCTTTTTTCTTCATTCGAATTCCTTTTTTGTCAAACGAACGACGGAAACCGTCAATAACGATAGGCACCACAATAGGCCTGTGTTGTTTGATAATATGAGCAGTTCCTTTACGAACCGGTTTAAAGGATTTTGTTGTCCCTTGCGGGAAAGTGATTACCCAACCATCAGCTAGAGCAATTTTAATATTCTCAGTATCGTTAGGGTTAATATCTTTTTTCTCCTGGACATCAACTCCTTTAGCACGCCAAGTACGCTCTACAGAAATTGCTCCGGCATACGCCATGATTCTTGGCAATAATCCCGCCTGCATAGTTTCTTTGGCAGCAACATAATAGATATTCATTTTAGGTTGCCACAAATAGCAAACATTCTTAATCGTATCATCGCGTCCACTCAAACTTGCATTAAAAACATGAAACATAGCAACAACATCAGCAAAATAGGTTTGGTGATTGGAAATAAAAAGTACGTTATTGTCCGGTAAATTCCTGATAATTTCCGAACCTTCAATTTGTAATTCATTAAATCCTCTATACCGTCTATGCGTCATGGCTCCAAAGATTCGGATTAGCCATTTTTTTATAAATAATATGTGTCCGAAAGGATTTCTCTTCAACAATCCCATAAAATTGTGTATTTTTTTGTGAATTTGGATTACAAACTTACGAAATTTATATTTGAAGTTGGTCTTTGAATTCAACAGAACAATTTGAAAAACCCAACCAATTAATTCGCTATTTTCTAACGCAGAATATTAAAATTTACTCTCCAAGAACCTCTTTCAAAACCTCTTTTAACTCACTCAACATCATTGCTGTAGCACCCCAAACAATATGCTCCTCAATTTTAAAAGCCGGAATACTGATGTTGTCAGCGTAGGAAGTTGTCAAATTTGTATCTACTACAAGTGCATCGTCTAAAAAAACTGACAAGGGCAATTCGATAATATTTGCCACTTCCGAAGGTTGCGGTATAAACACCAATTCTTCTTTACTGATACCCAAAAAAGGATGTACCATAAAGTTACTTGGCGGAATATATAATTCTGTAAACGGTTTAAGAATTTCAATTTTATCCGGATGAATTCCTACCTCTTCATGCGTTTCCCGAAGTGCCGTTTGAGCAAAATTCTCATCTTCGAATTCGTACTTACCTCCCGGAAATGCAATTTGAGCAGAATGAACTCCTTTATAGGAATTTCGTACGATTAACACTAAATGTGTCGTATCATTTTTAGGATAAAAAAGCATCATTACTGCTGCAATTCTTGGCTTTTTATCTTCAATATTGATATTCTTTAAGCTTTCCAATCGTTCTAAAGGCGCCATTTTTACATGTGCATCAAAAGCTGGAAGCCTTGCTTCAATTAATTTAGGAACATACTGTAAAAATTCTTGAAAATCCATAATCAAAGTCTATTTTTGCATATAAAACAGCATATAAATATAGTTTAGAAAATACAATTGCACAAGTTTTTCTATAACCAAAAAGTCATTACAAATGTACAGCAAAGAAGAAACACAAAGGTTAAAACGAGAATTCTGGGTTGCATTCGCAGAGAAATATCCTAGAAAATGGGTATTATACGATACTAAAATCAAGGATTTTTCTTTTAAATTTTATGTAGACAATAAAAAAGCTCAAGTTTTAATAGATATTGAACATCGAAGTGATGAAAAAAGAATTGCTTATTTTGAAAAACTGGAAGCGCTAAGAACTATTCTTGACGAGGACTTCATCAAAGACTTGGTTTTCGAAAAAGAATACACACTGGAAAGTGGCAAAACCATCAGTAGAATTTGGGTTGAAAAACTAGGAGTCGGTGTGAGTAATCGCAACTATTGGGATGAAATATTTGACTTTTACAATGAAAAAATGAATGCTCTGGAATTATTTTATTCAGAGTATGATGATTTTATAAAGGATATTGAGAAACTTTAAATTAGAAACTCAAATAGAATTTTCTATTTAAAAAAAATGCTTCAATTCGAACGGATTATCTGTTCAAATTCAAGCATTTTTTTATCCAATTCATCACATATTGAAAATATTATACACAATAATCCGATCTTCATAATTGATATACAATTGCTTCCTATTATCCTGTTTTTTTCTGGTGATGATAGAAACGGTACAATCTAATCCTTCATTATCCTTACAGGTAAAAGAGTAAACAATATCAGTATCATTCTCTTCAATAGGTTGATAATCTATGATTTCAAACAGTTGAATGATTTGAGAATAGACTACTATTCTATTTTTATCGGTATCCAATGTGACTAAAATATTGACTAAATCTAGATCAGACCACTTCCCCCATTTTCCTTTTTCTGTTTTTTCTAAAACGCTAAAACCCGAAGTTTTAAACTTATAATTTTGACCAAAAGAATGCTGTAATCCCATTACTAAAAAAAGCAATACTATATATATTTTTGTCTTTGTCATTCCTAATAAATTAAAAATCAAAATTAACTATTTCTTTTCTGGCTGTTTCAAAATCGGCTATCATTTCCTGAATGATTGTTGCGGCTGGTTTTATATCGTGGATCAATCCTGCTATTTGTCCAATCTCTAATTCTCCTTCGATTAAATCGCCTTCAAACATACCACGTTTTGCCCTTGCTCTTCCCAGCAAATCTATTAATTCTTCTTTGGTTGGACATTTTTCATACAATTCCTGAACATCCTGATAAAATTTATTTTTAATCAACCGAACAGGAGCGAGTTCTTTCAAAGTCAGTTGTGTATCGCCCTCTTTAAGATTTATAATCGTTTCTTTAAAATTATCATGTGCCGATGATTCTAATGATGCTGCAAATCTACTTCCTACCTGAACTCCATCTGCTCCCAGTACCATCGTTGCTAGCATACCACGACCGGTTGCAATACCTCCAGCAGCAATCAACGGAATGGTAATTTTTTCTTTTACCATCGGAATCAGCGTAAGCGTAGTAGTTTCTTCTCTACCATTATGTCCGCCGGCTTCGAAACCTTCGGCAACAACTGCATCAACACCTGCGTCTTGTGCTTTTAATGCAAAAACAGAACTGCTGACTACATGAACAACAGTTATGCCATTTTCTTTCAAATAAGAAGTCCATGTTTTTGGATTCCCAGCCGAAGTGAAAACGATTTTCACACCTTCATCAACGATAATTTTCATGATTTCTTCGATATTGGGATACAACATCGGGACGTTTACTCCAAAAGGTTTTGAAGTAGACTTTTTACATTTTTGAATGTGTTCCCGTAAAACTTCAGGGTACATCGAGCCTGCTCCAATCAATCCTAAACCTCCGGCATTACTCACTGCACTTGCTAATTTATAACCACTATTCCAAATCATTCCTCCTTGAATAATTGGATATTTAATTTTAAAAAGTTCTGTGATTTTATTCATGTACTATTGCTGCTATAATTTTTTAATTATTTTTCCCGTTTTAGAAAAACCATCTGATTCCATTTTATAAAGATACACTCCTTCATTCAGAGATTTCAATGAAATAATAGATGCCTGTGGCGTTATTTCTTGTTCTAAAACTTTTTGCCCTAAAATGGAATAAATAAATACTGTACCCATATCAAATTTTGCAGGTAAAGAAACTGAAACGGTATCACTTGCTGGATTGGGATAAAGTATAAAATCATCTTTAGAAAAGGATTCTAAAGCCAACTGGTTATTTAAGGCCAATGCAAAATCAGGAATTCCAAATCCATATTGATTATTGGGAGTGGAAAATTTATCTGCTGATTTTAATACTAATTCTCTAATTTCCCGATTTGTTTTTTGGGGAAATGCCTGCCATAAACAAGCAATCATTCCTGCCATTATAGGACTTGAAAAAGATGTTCCATTAGCAGTCACGATATTTCCCGCAGCATCTGACACTATTGCCGCTTGACCTTGTGCCATGACTTCTGGTTTTATTCTTCCGTCAAATGAAGGACCTACTGAACTGAACGAAGTTAATACTTCTGAAGAATTTACTGCACCTACAGCAATTACTGAAGCAGCATCTGCAGGAACAGCAATATATGGATCTGATGTACCACCTGAATTACCGGCCGATGTCACTATAATCATACCTCTGCTAAATGCAATTTCAGCCCCACGGGATATGAATGCAGTTGTACCATTTATTTCACTATATGTATGACTATACGCATCATTATCGTAATCAAAATACCCCAAAGAAGTATTGATAATATCCACTCCTAAACTATCGGCTGTTTCTGCTGCTTCGACCCAAAGCGATTCTTCAACAGGATTTTCTGAGGTATCATCTTCGGTGATGAATAAATAATAAGATGCATCTGGTGCTGTTCCCACTAACGAATTTTCTTTGTAACCACCCATTGAAGAAAGTACCGAAGTCCCGTGTGAAACTCCAGTATAAAAATCAGGATTTCTTAATACAAAATTATAACCTCCTAAAATCTGGTTATTTGTTCTTAATCTTTGAAAAGGCTGAACGGTATTCACTCCCGGAAATCCAGCATCCAAAACCGCTATTATTTTACCGGAACCCGTATAATTTTGTTGGTGCAACTGATGCCCGTTAAGCATTTGGATTTGATTCGATGAAGAACCATAAGCATAGTCAATTTTGGTTTTCTTGGTTTTATTTACCCTCTTTATTTTTGACAGCTTCGCTATTTTTGCAGTTTGATTCAGTGTTTTATTTGCAAAATCAACTTTACTGACAAAAGAAAGCATTGCCAATCCATTTATATTTGATTGTGATCCACGTACATGGACCGCGTTCATCCATTTGGACTTTGCCATGACAGTAATTCCCGTTGCTGATTTTACTTGATCAATAAAGGATTCCTCTACTGGAACATCTTTAAAGTCTAAAGCAATATTTTGATTGGTTCTTCTATCTAATGCTCTTTGGGTTAGCATTTCCAAAGGTGTATCTAAATAAAATTGGGAATTGGGTTTTGCATTAAAATATACCCAAGCATCTTGTTGGGAAAAAGCAGCTGAAGTAATCAGTAAAAAAAGAAATATGTAGGTTTTTTTCATAGTAACTTTATTTTTTTTAGTCCTAAAAACTTCAACTATCGCTAGGATTGAATCATTATTATTGATTTTCAGGATGTTTTAATCCCAGAAAAACATTTGTTTTTAGAGCTTTTTATAAATAAAGTACTAAACTAAGAAATTACTCCCGAACCAACTAATTCTTCCCCTAAATACCAGGCCACAAATTGCCCTTCTGTTATTGCAGATTGTGGTTCGTCAAAGGCAACGTACATTCCGTTTTCAAATTGATGCAAGGTAGCACTCTGCAAAGGTTGTCTGTATCGGATTCTAGCCATTACTTGCATAGTTGCTCCATTGGCCAAAGACAAATCTTCACGAATCCAATGCACTTCATTTTTTTCTATAAATAAGGCGCTCATGAATAATCCAGGATGTTGGCTGGTCAATCCAGTATAAATAGTATTGGTTTCCACATTAGTGGCAATAATAAACAACGGATCAGTTGTTCCTCCAACATTTAGTCCTTTACGTTGTCCAATAGTGAAATAATGAGCACCTTGATGTTTTCCCACTACTTTACCCATGTCTGGAGTGTACGGAATCTTTCGTGCATCAGACATCAAACTATCTTCCAAGGCTAATTCAGTGTCTTTTTCAAAATTGTAAACAGGATCGTTTTTATCAATTTGAATTATAATTCCGTCTTTTGGTTGCAATTTTTGCTGTAAAAACTCTGGCAAACGTACTTTTCCAATAAAGCATAATCCTTGCGAATCTTTCTTTTCGGCAGTAATCAAATCCATTTGAGCCGCTATTTCACGAACTTCCGGTTTTGTCAATTCGCCAATAGGAAATAATGATTTTGCCAATTGCTCTTGAGATAATTGACACAAAAAATACGATTGATCTTTATTAGTATCAGCACCGGCTTTCAGTTGATAAACCGTTTTTCCGTTTACTTCGATTTCACTTTTTTGGCAATAATGTCCGGTAGCCACATAATCGGCACCAAGACTTAAAGCGATTTTCATGAAAACATCAAATTTTATTTCGCGGTTACAAAGCACATCAGGATTTGGAGTGCGTCCTTTTTCATATTCGTTGAACATATAGTCCACGATTTTCTCTTTGTATTCTTCACTCAAATCAACTGTTTGGAAAGGAATTCCTAACTTTTCAGCAACTAATAAAGCATCATTACTGTCTTCAAGCCACGGACATTCATTAGAAATAGTAACCGAATCATCATGCCAATTTTTCATAAAAAGACCTATGACTTCATACCCTTGTTGTTGCAATAAATAAGCAGCAACACTTGAATCTACACCTCCAGAAAGTCCTACAACAACACGCTTCATCTTCAAAAAATTATAATTTTACAAGGATGCAAAGTTACAAAAGATTTACAACAGTATTTGTTAACTATAAAGTTAATTATTTTTGGATTTTGTTGCATTCTCCGGAAAACTCATATTCGTTTCTTTTACCAATTTCCCTTTTTCAAAAAACTGCCAAATTCCGGATTTTTTACCATTTACAAACTGCCCTTTAGAAACTACATTGCCATTTGTATCACTAAAAATTGCTAAACCGCTATAGATGTTATTCTTAAAAATTGACTCTTCCAATACAATTCCTTTTTCAGTATATTTTTTATAAAAACCGTTTTTCAAATTGTTTTTATAACTGATTTCTTCTGCAATTTTACCACTAAGATAAAAAACCGTACGCAAACCTTCCAGCTTACCATTTACGTAATTTTCTGTAGTCATAATATTTTTTGAAGCTTGATGGTAGTACTTCCATTGTCCTTCAAATAATTTATTGACCACTTTACCCTCACTTACTTTATTCTTATTCTGGTCATAGAAAATGGTATATGCTGAATTGTCTTTTGCATTAAATTCCCTTGTGGCAATTATGGATTTAGCTTTGGTATCATCGTAAAAATTAAAAACTCCAATTTCTTTTCCGTGATCAAAAGTCCCTTCATATCTGGGTCTTTTCGATTCCTCATAAAACCCTTTCCATACTCCGTGCTTTTTCCCTTTATCATCTAGCTTATTGAAATCTGTTTGTGCATAAAAAGAGAACACATTCAAAAACATTAAAACTAACAGTCCTTTTTTACAAAATGTCTTCATAATTACTTTTTTATAATAACGAATTTGGATCGCTTAAATTATATGTAAATAAAAAAAATCCCGAAATATATCGAGATTTTTTTATTTATTACTTTTTCTTTTGTTGTGCTTTTTGAGCTTCGGCTTGTTCCATAACTTCTTGCAGTTTTTTCTGGAATTTACCTTGTTTTTTCGGCTCTTTCAATTTGTTTTCTTGAATTTGAGCATGAATCTTATCACTATCGATAAAGTATCTTTTAATGACAATCATAATCCCAATAGTAATTAGATTCGAAATAAAGTTATATAAACTCAATCCCGCACCATAACTGTTGAAAAAAAACAACATCATGATTGGCGATACATAAATCATGATTTTCATCATCTTCGCCATATCCGGCATTCCTTCTTGTTGTGGAGCCGCCATTTGTTGGTCACCAGAAGTCATTTTCATATAGAAGAAAATAGCAATCGAGGCAAGCACTGGAAACAAACTGATGTGATTTCCGTAAAAAGGAATATAGAAAGGCAAACGTATTATTTCATCAAAAGAAGATAAATCATCTGCCCAAAGGAAGCTTTTTTGTCTTAACTCAAAAGCTGATGGAAAAAACTGAAACGAAGCATACATAAAAGGAAGCTGAATCAAGGCTGGAATACATCCTGCCATAGGATTTACTCCTGCTTTATTGTACAATTTCATAGTTTCCTGTTGTTTCTTCATTGGGTCTTTTTTGAATTTTTCTCCCAATTCTGTAATCTCAGGTCGCAATACTTTCATCTTGGCTTGTGACAAGAATGATTTGAATGTAATAGGCGACATTGCTAATTTTATAATTATTGTAAAAATAATAATAGCAATTCCGTAAGCTATATAAGTACTTAAAAATCCGAATAATGGAATAAAAATAATTTTATTGATCCATCCGAAAATTCCCCAACCTAATGAGATGATTTTTTCTAAATTTTTATCATAATGACTTAAAGTCTTGTAATCTGTTGGACCAAAGTACCAACTCATTTTATGATCTAATTCTCCATTTTCAAAAGCTAATGGGATATTTGCTTTAAATTGTTTCGTAAAAGTGGTATCGATTTTATCATCTTTTACCAAATTATCAGACTTCACTTTAGCTGTTTCGAAAGGAGTTTTTGACAATAGTATCGTTGAGAAAAAGTGCTGTTTGAAAGCTACAAAAGTTGCTTTTTCAAGATCTGATTCTTCTGATTGACCTAAACCAGCGTAATCAACTTTTCCTTCTTTATGCTCAAAATAAATTTCAGTATAACGGTTTTCGTAAGATACACTTTTCTCATTTCTAAAGGTTTTCAAGTTCCATTCTAAATCCAATGGTTTAGCTGTGTTTAAAACTTTGTTCAATCCTTGAGAACGAATATCAAAACCAATCATGTAATCGTTTGGTTTTAATATGTATTTGTATTCCAAGAATTCATTAGCTCCCGCTTTTAATTTCATGGACAACACTTGATCTGCTCCAACTTTTGTCAAAGTAGGCTCAAAATACAAGTCTTTAGAATTTAAAGTACGGTTATCGCTGGTTAGCAATTGTACATTTAAATTAGCATTATTGTCTTTTATCAATTCAACTAATTGCCCGGAACCTTTTTTGAATTTTTCAAACTTTTTCAAAGTGGCTTCAACAATATACCCCCCTTTATTGGCAATTTTTAATTTAACCAATTCGTTTTCAATAGTTGTAAAACCAGCTGTAGCGGAAGGAAGTGTTGCAGAATAAGCAAAATTTCCTAATGTCTTTTGCAATTGGGCCAATTGTGTAGAATCTCCGGTTGCTGCAACGGCAATAGTAGCTTTTGCAACAGTTTTCGCCTCTAATTCTTTGGCTTTAGCCTGTTTAATTGCAAGCTCTTTTTGGGCTTTCTCAGCGGCAACCACTTTAGGATCTGGTTGATTTTGATACATAATCCAAACCAAAATACCAAAAATTAATGCAAAACCTATAATCGAATTGAGATCAAATTTTTTTTGTTCCATTATAATTAAAAAAAGTTTAAAAGTTTAAAGTGTACCGTTTATTGGAACCAAATCATTTCCAGTTATTTTTTCTTTGCCTGAACCGCTGCTGCTACAAAATTCACAAAAATAGGATGCGGATTCGCTACCGTACTTTTGTATTCCGGATGGTATTGTACCCCAATGAAAAATGGATGATTTTCTATTTCTATAATCTCAACCAATCCTGTATCTGGATTCACACCCGAAGCTATTAATCCTGCATTTTGCAATTGCGCTACATAATTACTGTTGTACTCATAACGGTGACGGTGACGTTCCGAAATAGTCTCTTTTCCGTAAATTTTATATGCCAATGAATCTTGTTTGATATCACATTTCCATGCACCAAGACGCATTGTTCCGCCTTTATCTGTAATCGTTTTTTGCTCTTCCATAAGGTTTACAACCGGATGGGAAGTATGCTCGTTCATTTCAGTAGAATTTGCATCAGCATAGCCTACAATATTTCTTGAATATTCGATAATTGCCATTTGCATACCCAAACAAATTCCGAAAAACGGCACTTTATTTTCACGGGCATAACGAACAGCTTCGATTTTCCCTTCAATTCCTCTTTCTCCAAAACCAGGAGCAACAAGAATTCCGTCTAAACCGGCTAATTTCTCGTTTATGTTTGTTGCGTCAATATGTTCTGAATGAATAGAAATCACATTAACTTTGGTTTCATTTGCTGCACCTGAGTGAATGAATGCTTCCAAAATAGATTTGTAACAATCTTGCATTTCTACATATTTACCAATCAAACCGATGTTTACAACATGCTTTGGATGTTTCAATCTGCGTAAAAAAGTATTCCAGTTCTTCAAATCTGGAGCCGCTTTTTTAGGTAAATCTAATTTCTTTAATGCAACTACATCAAGTCCTTCTTCCAACATTAAATTTGGTACTTCATAAATAGTCGAAGCATCAATAGACTGAATAACAGCTTCTCTTTTTACATTACAGAATAAGGCCAATTTATTTCTTAATTCTTCAGAAATTTCATGCTCTGTTCTACAAACTAAAATGTCCGCTTTAATACCGCTTTCCATCAAAGTTTTAACGGAATGCTGTGTTGGTTTTGTCTTTAATTCTCCTGCAGCAGCCAAATAAGGTACCAAAGTAAGATGAATCACAATTCCGTTGTGTTCCCCTAATTCCCAAACCAATTGACGAACGGATTCTATGTAAGGCAAAGATTCAATATCTCCTACCGTTCCACCAATCTCCGTAATTACAATATCATAATCACCTGATTTACCAAGCAATTGCATTCTATCTTTAATTTCATTGGTAATATGAGGTACTACTTGTACCGTTTTACCAAGAAATTCTCCTCTTCTTTCTTTTTCAATAACCGAAAGATAAATTCTTCCAGTAGTAACATTATTCGCCTGAGAAGTAGGAACATTCAAGAAACGCTCGTAATGTCCTAAATCTAAATCTGTTTCTGCTCCATCATCAGTAACATAACATTCCCCATGTTCATAAGGATTTAATGTTCCTGGATCTACATTAATATAAGGGTCAAACTTTTGGATAGTTGTACGATACCCTCTGGCTTGTAACAATTTTGCCAAAGATGCTGCTATGATTCCTTTCCCCAGAGAAGAAGTCACACCGCCAGTGACAAAAATATATTTCGTTTGATTCATTCTGTTGTTGTTTGTGTTGTAGTTGTGTAAAAAACTTGGCAAAAATACAATTATAAATTGAGAAAAAGCTAATTTGAAAATGAGATAATTTGGAAATTTAAGAATTGGTAAACGTTCTAATTTAAAATTCAGAACATTATTGAATTCATAAATTAAAGTGGTTTCGGGTATCTTTTTTTAATATTTCGTATCAATTCCTCTAATCCGTTCAATTTTAGTTCATAAATCAGTTGAAGCTGCTGCCCTAACTCGCCTTTCGGAAATCCTTTATTGCTGTACCAAACCACATAATATTCAGGCAAGTCAATAAGATACTTTCCTTCGTATTTACCAAAAGGCATTTTAGTATGAGCAAGTTTGATGAGTTGTTTTTGATTTTGATCCATTTTTTTAATAAAAAAGAAGCAAGAGATAAGAAACAAGAACTATTAATACTTCTTGTTTCTTATCTCTTGCTTCTCAAATCTCTTTATTTCCAGTTAAAAATAATACGCTTTTCGATTTCACTATTTAAACTCATAAAAACAGGACAAGTCATGGCAACTCTTTCCAGAATAGTTTTATTCTTTTGATCCGCTTCTCCATACATTTCAAATGTAATTTCGATTGCACCAATGCGTCTTGGTTCGGCATTCATGATTTTAGTAACTTCAGCGGTGGAGCCTTTCAAATCAACTTCTAAATCACGTGCTTTTATTCCCATAACTGTCATCATACAACTTGCCAAAGCATTGGCTACGGTATCCGTTGGAGAAAAAGCCTCGCCTTTTCCATTATTGTCTACTGGAGCATCTGAAATAATTTCATTTCCTGATTGTAAATGAATGGAGGAGGTTCTTAAATCCCCTAAATATGTCACTTTTGATGTCATTAGTTTGCTTGTTTTATAGTTAAATCAGTGTCATAATATAAGATATACACTCCTTTATTAATGTAGCCACCGTCTTCTTTTTTGTAAAATTCGAACTTATTATCTACTTGCTCCGTAGCTGTAGTTTCAATCGTTTCTTGATATTTCTTGTCTTGTGACAATCGCATCATGGTATCAAAAGTAATATCAAAACCTCGAGTTGCAAATGCACTAGGATAAATTTTGTTTTTCTTTTTAAATTCTTTTTCGAAAACTAAAGCTTCAGGAGATTCGTTTTCACGAGTAACAGAAGGATACATTAATTTCAATTTTGTTAAATTCACAAAACTAATCTCATCAGTATCTAATGTTTCATTTGGTTCCAAAATAACCAATTGCACTTTATAAGCAGCCATAGCACCTAACATAGTCGCCATTGTTGATTTAATCATTCCGGTGTTTCCAGTTTCCATCACCACATAGTTTATTCTGTCTTTTACAAATAAACTTTTCAAATTTTCAGCAGATACACCACCATTTGCAGTAAGCGTTGAAAATTTTACATCTTTATGATTCTCTTTAATATACTGTATAACCGATTCTTTTTTCTTATCCACTACCGCTATAATATTCCCGTTTTTTGCTCTCATGAAATCGAACATCGCATTTTTAACTGCTGTGGCAGTAGGAATGGTTTGAAGCATATTGCTAAACGAATTACCTGTATCTTTTGATAAAGGAGAAATCACCGGCACTTGATTTGCATTTAATAGTTCAGCTGTTCTCTCCACATTATTTTGATAGAAAGGTCCAATGATAGCATCTGAATTTTCGAGATTATTTTCTTTGATTATTCCAGCAACATTAGAGGTATTTTTAGTTTCTTGAGAATCAAAAACACTCACATCTATAGCAAGTCCTAGTTGTTTAGCAGAATCAATCGCCACCAAAGCTCCTGCATAAAAATCCAAAGTCATGTTCAAGAACTTGTCTTTTTTCAAGCGCATTGCAGTCGAATTGACCGTATCTCCTTCAATTTTTGAAATATTGAAAGGCAGAAGCAACACTAATTTCTTTCTACCGTTACTTTTCTTTGAGATTACAGCGTATTCTTTTTTAGTTTCTTGTGGGATACTAATCGTTGCCGGAAATTTCAAAATCATACCTTCCACAACACCTTGAGATAAAGCAGGATTAAGAGCTATTAATCCTTCCTGACTCATTCCTGCCATTTTTGATAAACTATACAAGGTTTCTTTTGGTTTTACCGTATAATTCAAATAATTGACTGCAGTAGAAACTTTTTCAGGACTTGTTTTTACAATTTCTTTTTTAGCTTCAACCGCCGGTGCAGTTTTATCCACTTTTGGAGCATTTCCTTTGATAATTAATTTATACCCAACAGGCAAATTCGAAACTATTTCAGGATTTTTTTTCTCTAGTTCTTCAATGGTAATGCCATATTTCTTGGCAATAGAATATTTGGTTTCTTTTGGAAGAACATCATGATACACTACTTTTGTTTGCACTGGAGTAGTATTTTTTTGTCCAATGCCAGAGGGAATAGTAAGGGTTTGACCAATTTGTAATCCATCTTTTTCCAAAAAGGGATTTGCTTGTTTTAACGCTTCGTCAGAAACACCATATTTTTTTTCGATTCCATACAAAGTTTCTTTTGGTGCTACTTCATGAGTTACCGTTTTCGCAACTGACTTAGTTTGAACCGCTACTTTTTGTTTTCCGTTGTTTTTTGGAATCAGCAAAACACTATTGGGTTTCAATCCACTTTGTGCATCTGGATTTAATTGGTAAATATCATACGGAGTAACGTTGTACTTTATTGCAATCTGACTGATTGTCTCTCCTTTCTCTACTTTATGTGTAGTCGTTTTTTCTTGTGAAAAAACACTGTAATTAAAAAACAAAGCCGTTATACAAATAGCAAAAAAATATTTCATCATTTTTATTTATAAAATTATTCAATTATTAATAACGGAACGGTATCAAATTTTATTCCAAAAATCTGATACCGTTTTATAGAGAACATTAAAAACAATGATGTTCAAAAGATTAGATTACAATCTAAATTATTATTCCCACTCAATAGTTGCTGGCGGTTTTGAACTAATGTCATAGACCACTCTATTGACTCCTTTTACTTTATTGATGATATCATTAGAAACTTTCATCAAGAAATCATACGGTAAATGTACCCAGTCAGCAGTCATACCATCCGTAGATTCTACTGCACGAAGCGCAATCACTTTTTCATACGTACGCTCATCGCCCATTACACCTACACTATTAACCGGAAGCAAAATTGCTCCTGCCTGCCAAACTTTGTCGTATAATCCCCAAGATTTCAATCCTTCGATAAAAACAGAATCTACTTCTTGTAAAATTCTAACTTTCTCCGGCGTGATATCTCCTAAAATTCTAATGGACAATCCTGGTCCTGGGAAAGGGTGTCTTCCTAATAATTCTGGGTCAATTCCTAATGAAGCTCCTACTCTACGCACTTCATCTTTGAAAAGCATACGCAAAGGCTCCACAATTTTTAATTTCATGTAATCAGGTAAACCTCCTACATTATGGTGCGATTTTATAGTCGCCGAAGGTCCTTTTACCGAAACTGATTCAATAACGTCAGGATAAATTGTTCCTTGTGCTAACCATTTTACATCTTCTATAAGGTGTGATTCATCATCGAAAACCTCGATAAATACACGTCCAATAATTTTACGTTTGGTTTCCGGGTCACTTACACCTGCTAATTCAGATAAGAAACGATCTCCGGCATCTACTCCTTTTACGTTTAAACCCATTCCTTTGTATTGATCTAATACGTTTTGGAATTCGTTTTTACGAAGCAAACCATTATTTACAAAAATGCAGTATAAGTTTTTCCCAATAGCTTGATTTAATAAAACTGCCGCTACAGTAGAATCTACTCCTCCAGAAAGACCAAGAACTACTTTATCGTCTTGTAATTTTTCTTTTAATTCCGCTACCATTTCTTCAACAAAAGCATTTGGTGTAAAATTTTGAGGAACTTCTGCAATTTTCACTAAAAAGTTCTCCAGCATTTTTGATCCATCTGTAGAATGGAAAACTTCAGGGTGGTATTGAATTGCATAAGTGGTTTCTCCTTCAATTCTATACGCTGCAAATTCCACATCATGTGTGCTTGCAATTTTCACACCATCAGTTGGCAAAGCCTTAATACTATCACTATGGCTCATCCAAACTTGGCTGTTCTCAGAAACACCTTCAAAGAAAACTTCATTCTCTTTTATGAAAGACAAATTAGCTCTACCATATTCCCTAGTGTTTGAAGCTGCTACTTCACCTCCACTAAAATGAGATAAATATTGTGCTCCGTAACAAACGGCTAACAAAGGTAGTTTTCCTCTAATTTGAGATAAATCAGGATGTGGTGCATCTTCTCCTCTAACAGAAAAAGGGCTTCCTCCAAGAATTACTGCTTTATAAGATGATAAATCACTCGGAAAATGATTGTAAGGGAAAATTTCGCAGAATATATTTAATTCGCGAACTCTACGCGCAATAAGCTGTGTATATTGCGATCCGAAATCTAAAATAAGTACGTTGTGTTGCATGCGCAAAAATACTTTTTATATTTTGAATTGAAAAATTGATTTTTGAAAAATATTCTTTTTATTTGTCTCACTTGGATTATTCCGCTAAAATCAAATTAAAATAATCCTAAAAAAACCCGAATCCTATAATTTTCGTAAGTGAACTTATACATTCTAAAAAAATAATTTAAGACAAAACAACATTTCAATGAGAACAAAAATTTATGTATCAATAGTAACTGTACTGCTTTTAATAACTTCATGTAATGTGATTGATGATTTATTGACTTTTTCAATAGACAATCAAACAACTTTTAAAATTGAAAGTGGATTCCCTCTTGGTACTGCTTTTAATGTGGTTACTCCAGATGTCACGACAAACTCAAGTTCCACTTTTGAAAACAATAATACCAAAGCTGAATTAGTAAAAGATGTAAAATTGAGTGAGTTAAAATTGACCATCACAGATCCAAGCAATAAGTCATTCAGTTTTCTAAAATCGATTCATTTATACATTTCAACAGATGCAAATGACGAAATAGAATTGGCTTATTTAGATGAAATCAATTCGACTTCAAATACTATAAATCTAACGTGTACTTCTCAAAAATTAGACAAATACATCAAAGCATCTTCTTACAAAATAAGAACTAAAGCTGTTATCAAAGAAAGTTTAACACAAGACATCAGTGTAAAATCTGATATGAAATTCAGAGTTACCGCTGATCCATTTTAAGAAATCAGCGGTGCTAAATTATTCTTTTGTAACAATAATAGTTGCTTTAAAACCAGTTCCAAGATTCCATTGACTGGCCGAAATCAAACCGCCATTGTCATCATAAATCTGAAATTCAGCAGTATTTGGACCTGAACTTCCTTGATTTAAGGCTTCAAAGTCTATCTTGTTGAATCCTTTTTCCAGAACTATTTCAAAACCCTGGAAATTACTATCTAAATTCACTTGATATTCAACGACTTTATCATTCAAGTACACACGAATCTTATCCCCATCGACATAAGCTGCATCTCTGTATCTTACTTTGGCGGTAAGCGAACTTGTTGTAAAATTTCCTAAATTTTGATTTTTTCTGTAAACGATACCTTCAGAATTGTCTTCCTTTTTGTTTAATTTATCTCTGTAAACATCTCCCGGATTAATAAATTCATTTTTCGGAGTCATTGAAAAATTAGTGGTCGGAGTAATTGAAAGTGAAGGACTCGGATTCGGGTTTAAAAGTTCTGGGTTTTTAAATACATTCGGAGTCTTTATAGGAGGAATCTCTGCTTTTGGCGGAGTTACTTTTTTAATTTTAGGGGCATTATTTTTGAGTGGAATAGGCGTAAATTTTGAACTAAATTCATTCTGAGCATATCCACTTAAAGACATACTTATTGCAATCATTAAAAATAAAATCCTTTTCATAACTTTTTTAAATTAATTTATCAGTGCTTGTAAAATTTTAAAAATAAAAAACTAATCATATAAAATGACTAATTATGGCATAATTTAACTTTCATTTATAACATTCAATTTTTAAATTTATTGCCTTTTAGAACCTAAAATATTCTAACAATTCTCAACAAAAATTGAAGTTTTTAATTAAAAATTACTGTTTTTCATTTCAGTATTTTTTATAAATTGCAAATATTATGCCACACCAAAAATTGCATTTAAACAATGCAAATAATACCTAAACACAATTAAAATGAAAAGAGAAAACATATTGACAGGTTCACCTTGGGAAGACAAAATGGGATATTGCCGTGCTGTACGCATTGGAAACATCATTGAAGTATCAGGAACGGTAGCGATTGTTGATGGTGAAAAAGTAAAAGCTGACGATGCTCATGCCCAAACACTAAACATTTTAGAGCGCGTAGAAAAAGTTTTGGAAGACCTGAATGTAAGCATGAAAGATGTCATTCGTACCCGCATATTTACTACTGACGTTTCTACATTTGAAGCTGTTGCAACTGCTCATGCCAAGTTTTTTAAAGACATAAAACCTACCACTGGTTTCTACGGAATTAATCAACTCGTAGCACCTGAATATTTAGTTGAAATCGAATTTACAGCTATAGCTTCTGAAAAACCATTAATTCAGGAAGGATTATAATACTTTTGTAAAAAATACTTCTTTAATTAAGGTAATGAATTTAGAAAATACTAAAAAAATAATGCTTGTCACACTCAAATGGATTCTCATTTGTGTATTGACAGGCATTTTTTCTGGATCGGCATCAGCATTTTTTTTAGTGGCACTGGATTGGGTTACACAATATAGGGAACACAACAACTGGCTGATTTGGCTTTTGCCAATAGGCGGACTCATAATAGGATTGCTCTATTATTATTGGGGTAAATCTGTAGTTAAAGGCAATAATTTATTGCTGGAAGAATACGAGAATCCTCAAAAAATAATTCCTTTAAAAATGGCTCCCTTAGTACTTTTTGGGACCTTAATCACGCATCTTTTTGGAGGCTCAGCGGGTCGTGAAGGAACCGCAGTACAAATGGGTGGCGCCATCGCCGATCAATTTACAAGCATCTTCAAACTTGATACTGCAGACAGAAAGACATTAATCATTCTGGGAATAAGTGCAGGTTTTGCTTCCGTTTTTGGAACACCTTTGGCTGGAGCCTTGTTTGCGTTGGAGGTCCTTTATTTTAGTAAAATCAGTTACAAAAGCATTCCATTGTCCTTTTTGACAGCATACATCGCTTATTTCACTGTTGAGTTTTGGCACATAAAACATACCCATTATAGTATTCCAATTATTCCCGAAATGAGTTTTACCACCTTATTTTGGATAATTCCAGTCAGTATTCTTTTTGGTTTAGCAGCCATGTTATTTTCTCGAAGCACCCATTTTTGGGGTCATTTATTTTCAAAAAACATATCCTTTCCTCCGCTTCGACCTTTCATTGGAGGAATAATTCTTGCGGTTACCATTTACTGCATTGGAACCACAAAATACATCGGCTTAGGAATTCCGGAGATTATTGATTCGTTTACTAATCCAAATGCTTCGTATGATTTTATTTTAAAAATATTATTCACAGGTTTTACACTCGGAGCAGGATTCAAAGGTGGCGAAGTGACTCCGCTATTTTTCGTTGGTGCTACACTGGGAAGCGCTTTATCGGTTGTAGTCCCTTTACCTATTGCACTTTTAGCAGGAATGGGATTTGTAGCCGTTTTTTCGGGAGCAACCCACACTCCTATTGCTTGTACGGTCATGGGAATAGAACTTTTTGGGATAGAAAGTGGTGTTTTTATTGGGATTGCTTGTATTATCGCATATTTTTCTTCGGGGTCAGTGGGGATTTATAATGCTCAAATAGTAAAAGGAGCAAAATACAATCTGTATCAAAAAGTAAGAAGAAAAAATATGGAACTTTTGTAACATTGTAAAAGTTTGTTAATTACAGAAATGATTTCAACATTACATTAAAAAAATGTAATTTCGCAATCTATGAAAATACAAGACATTCAAGCGATTCAGTTGTTATTATCAACTCCAAAAAAAATTGCAATAATCCCGCACCGAGGTCCTGATGGAGATGCTATGGGCTCTACCTTAGGATTATATCATTTTTTATTAAAAAACAATCACCATCCTGTGGTGGTTTCTCCCAATGAATTTCCTGATTTTCTGGCGTGGATGCCCGGCTCAGAAACCGTAAAAATATACGAAAAAGACAAAGAAAACTGTACTAAAATACTGGAAGAAGCGGAACTTATTTTCACTTTAGATTTCAATGCTTTGCACCGAACCGGTGAAATGGAGCATGTTTTAGCCAAGCTAAAAGCGCCATTTATCATGATTGATCATCATCAAAAACCAGATGATTATGCCACATTTACCTATTCTGACACCTCGTTTGGATCTACTTGTGAAATGATTTATAACTTCATTTTATTTCTTGGAAAAAAAGAGGATATCGATAAAACTATAGGAACTTGTATTTATACCGGAATTCTTACTGATTCAGGTTCTTTTCGTTTTCCAAAAACAACTGGAACAACCCATAGAATTATCGCTGAATTAATTGATTTAGGTGTTCAAAATACGGAGATTCCAACCTTATTATTTGACAACAGTTCTTTTGGAAGATTACAGTTATTGGGCAGAGCGCTTCAAAACATGAAAGTCTTAACAGAACATCAAACCGCATACACTACGCTTACTCAAGACGAGTTAAATGCCTTTGATTATGTAAAAGGCGATACAGAAGGAATTGTAAACTACGGATTAAGTATAAAAGGAATCGTTTTTACTGCTATATTTATCGAAAATAAAGAAGAAAAAATCATCAAGATTTCTTTCCGCTCACAAGGTGATTTTGATGTCAATCAATTTGCCAGAGATCACTTCAATGGTGGTGGACATCGTAATGCTGCCGGTGGAAAATCAGAAGTATCGATGGAAGAAACGATTCGAAAATTTGAAGATTTAGTAACAAAGCTAAAAATATAATAGATGTCAAAATTTAGTACGTTAATCGTATTTGGATTCTTTTTATCCATAATTGCTTCAAGCTGTAAGCAGCATCAGGATGCCAGAAAGCCTATTTCACAGACTTCGGGAAGCTTTATGAAGAAATCAATCGCGCGCAATAAAAAACTGGTTGCCAACGAAGAAACTCAAATTGAAGCTTTGATCAAAAGCAATCCCAAAGTAAAATACATCGCTTCCAAAAAAGGATATTGGTATACTTATGTGACGAAAAATGAGATTGATTCCCTTACTCCCAAAAAAGGTGATGTCGCTTTTTTTGACTACGAAATAAAAGATTTAAAAGGTGCCGTTATCTATTCTGAATTGGAATTAAGGCCTCAAATCTATTATGTAGACAAACAAAACATCATGATGGGATTGCGTGACGGTATCAAATTAATGCGAAAAAACGAAAAAGTGAGTTTCCTTTTTCCGTCAAATATGGGATATGGCTATCATGGTGACGACAAAAAAATTGGCACCAATCAACCTTTGATTTGCACGGTAACTTTACGAGATTTCAAATCGGAAGCAGTGTATAAGAAAGAAAGTGAAGTCCAACTAAAAGCAATCCCTGCTCCTGCCAAGCAGGAAACCAAACCCGTAATAAAACCCAAAGACACTATAACCCAATAAAAATTAAATTTAGAAATGAAAAAAAAGATCCTATTCGCATTCCTAGTTATTGCTTCAATTTACTCTTGTAAAGAAGAGCACAACAATCTTCCTGATGGTTTATATGCAAAAATAGAAACCAATAAAGGGGAAATAATTGTACAATTAGATTTCGAAAAAGCACCTATAACCGTTGCCAACTATGTGGCTTTAGCCGAAGGAAAAAATGAATTTGTCACCAATGAAAAACTTAAAGGCAAACCATTTTTTGACGGATTAAAATTTCACCGAGTAATTCCGGAATTCATGATTCAAACGGGAGATCCTTTAGGAACAGGATCAGGAGATACCGGTTATAAATTTAAAGACGAGTTTTCAGATTTAAGATTTGACAAAGGCGGTGTTTTGGCTATGGCCAATAACGGACCTACAACTAATAGCAGTCAGTTTTTCATCACGCATCTTGCAACACCTTGGTTAGACGGAAAGCATACTATTTTTGGTCATGTGGTAGACAAAGGAATGGATGTTGTGAACAAGATTGTACAAAATGATTACATTACTAAAGTTACCATCATCAGAAACGGTGAAGCGGCTAAAAAGTTTAATGCCGTAAAAACATTCAATGATTATTTTTCAGTAGAATCTGAAAATCAAAAGAAAAAAGCAGCGATTGATGCTGAAAACAAAAAAATCTACGACGCTAAATACAAAGAAGTTCGTGAGCAAAAAATTGCTTATTTTGCTACTTTAAAAGCAAAAGCAACAAAAACACCTACTGGATTGCAATACGTAATCACTAAGAAAGGCGGCGGCAAAAAACCTACTAATGGCACTAATGTTTTCATACACTATGCTGGTTTTCTGGAAGACGGAGAATTATTTGATGCCAGTGTAGAAAGTGTTTCTAAAACTTTTGGTAAATACGACGAAAACAGAGCGGCTCAAAATGGGTACCAACCTATCCCTTTTCAATTCGGAAGAAAAGATGGCATGATTCCTGGTTTCATTGAAGGATTGGAGCAATTATCTTTTGGAGATAAAGCGATACTTTTTATCCCATCTCGATTAGGATATGGTGAAGCGGGAGCTGGTGGAGTAATTCCTCCAGGTGCTAATATCATTTTCGAAATTGAATTATTGGAAACAATGCCTCAACAATAACCGATTAAAAAAGTTAGACCTTAAAATACTTAAAAAATGAAATTTAAAATTCTGTTTTTATTATTTGTGGGAATGTTAAACCTGCATTCTCAAACTACAAAGAAAACTGTTCCGGTAAAAAAACCTGTGACAACAGTAAAAGCTGCTGTAAAACCAGCAGTGAAACCAGTAGTAAAAGCACCAGCAGTAATCGAAGGAATTTTTGCAACAATTTCCACTAACAAAGGAGATATTGTGCTTGAATTAGAATACAAAAAAACTCCGGTTACCGTAGCTAACTTTATTGCGCTTGCTGAAGGTAAAAATACTTTTGTAACCAATGAAAAACTAAAAGGAAAACCTTTCTTTGATGGTTTAAAATTTCACCGTGTGATTAAAGACTTCATGATTCAAGGAGGAGATCCTTCTGGAAATGGGTCTGGTGGACCGGGTTACGCGTTCAAGGATGAAATTACCGACTTAAAACACAACAAACCAGGTATACTTTCTATGGCTAATTCTGGACCTACTACCAATGGAAGCCAGTTTTTCATTACCCATAAAGAAACGCCTTGGTTAGACGGCAAACATACTGTTTTTGGTCATGTTACTGAGGGAATGAATGTGGTGAACTCCATTACAGCAAATGATGTGATTACTAAAGTTACTATCGTTAGAAAAGGAGTTTTAGCCAAAAAATTTGATGCCCCAAAAGTGTTCTCGGATTATTTCAACAATAAATCTGAAGATCAAAAGAAACAAGATATAATCAACGCTGAAAACAAAGCAAAACAAGCTGCAATTGAAGCCGAAGCCAAAAAAGCATATACTGAAAAATACGGTCCAGTAGTAGCTGCAAAAAAAGCGTATTTAGCCGCTACAAAAGCAACAGCAACCACTACTCCATCAGGACTAGCATACAAGATAACACAAAAAGGAACAGGTGTAAAACCTGCTAACGGAACTACATTTTATTTTCATTATGCCGGTTATTTTGAGGATGGAACCCTTTTTGACAGCAGTTATGAAGACGTTTGTAAAAACTACGGAAAATATGATGCAAACCGTGCCGCACAAAACGGATACCAAGCATTCCCTTTTGAAGCCGGAAAAAAAGACGGTATGATTCCGGGATTTATTGAAGGTTTAGAGAACATGTCCTTTGGAGACAAAGCAGTCGTTTTCATCCCGTCAAATCTGGCGTATGGAGAAAGAGGCGCCGGCAGCGTTATTCCGCCTAATACAACACTTGTTTTTGAATTGGAAATGCTGGAAAAACAAGTAACTCCAAAACAATAAATTTCAAAAACACAAATAAAAAACCCGACAGACTTCAAAATCTATCGGGTTTCTTTTTATAATTTATTTGCTAAAAAGTACAGATTAGACCAATGGGAATCGGTGATTAACCTCATCATCAGCATTCCATTTTTCTGTTATTTTTTTCCAAATTTCCAATCAAATTCATCTTTTTGATTGATAATTGCACCAATCTCAAATTTTACGACCTCATCAAATTCCGTTTGAAAAATGATCCAGTTTTCCTCATTGAAATAGTTTTCAAACGTATCAAACTCTTCCTGAGTAAATTTAGTGATTCCTTTGGCAGCCAAATCTTTTTTGACTTCGCTAATTTTTCTATTGATTATTTTATTCCCAAACAAATCCAGTTCCGGGCTAGATGCTACGATATAACCCAATTTGAATTCTTCCTCGACATAGAAAGTCAAACGCATTTTTAGTTTGTTGTAAGCAAAAATCACATTATCATCCTCGTCCTTGTAATTCCTGTCTGGTTTCCCGTAAATAGCGGTAACATCATTTTGTTTCATTCCGAAAATGAGCTTATCAATTCCGTTTTTTGGATTTATTTTCATACGTAGTTTATATTTATTTTTTAAAGCAATATGCAATTCGGACAACGCTTTCGGTGTTTATTTCGAGTTTGCGTTATGCTACTTTCATATTGTTTTATTTGACCGCAAAGTTCGCAAAGTTTTTCGCAAAGTCCACTACCTTTTTTATTTAAAATTAGTGACAAACAAATACTGCTATTGATTCTGAAATTCACAATTTGGGCGTGACCCGCTAAAAAATCGAGTCGGGCTATCCGCTGCAATCTCCCGAAGAAAAATCGAGAGGATTTCCACTTTTATCCCTCACGCAAATAAGTGACAACAACAACTAAATTAGTCTCATTTAAATTCAAAAAGTACCCATCAAATGAAAAGCTCATTTGATGATTTGTAAGAAAATTTTAATATATTTGATAAGAAATAATGTATTATGTTCGTCAGACCTATCTCTCTAAATTTGGGGTGATAGGTCTGATTTTATCAGACCTATATACTAGTTAGGCGTTATGCTACCTCGCGACACCGAAAACCAACAACAAACAAACGAATGAGACAATCATTACTTGACCTTATAGAGAAGACAATCGTTTACCAATATGACTTGCCAAATTCAAGTATTGGTATTGCAAAAACAATTGTTTCAGTCGATAATGACCAATGTTTTAAATCAATTGATAAAAATGACTTCACCGAAATTATTTACAATTCCATATTAGAATACTCGTTTAATGAATTTGATATTGAAAATAAAGACTATGATAAATTACATTACATAGCTTTACAAAACAGATTAAAATTCAATCCAGATTTAGACCTTGACCAAAAAATAAAATATGGCTTTTTAGGAGAAGTTATTTTGTTTAGTGTTTTATATGTTTTATTTAAATCGCAACCATTAATTGCAAGAGGATACTTTTATAATCCTTTAGAAAATTCAGAAACAAAAGGATATGATTCTTATCACTTAATTGAAAACAAAAATCAAACTGAACTTTGGTTTGGAGAAGTGAAATTCCATAAAAACTATAAAACGGGAATAAAAAGTATATTCAAAAATATTGATAAAGCTATATCAGACAACTATTTACAAACAAATGTATTTGCCATTTCAAACCAAATCAATAATCTTCACTGCAAAGGTTCTAAAATTGAAAAAGTCATAAAAGACTGGGAAGAAAATCCATACTTATCAATAATTGATGAGATGAAACAGCATAATATGAAATTAGTTTATCCTGTAATGCTATTATATGAAGAAGATGATCTCGGTTTTGATGAGAGCATAAAAAATATTCCAAAATATATCCAAGAAGAATTCGCAACAAGTACTTTTAATATTTCTGTTGATTACTCAATCTTTTTTATTTTGGTTCCAATGAAAGATGTTAAAACAATTAAAGAAGAAGTAATCAAATGGATAGAATTAAGGAAACCATTAATGTCCTAAAACAAATTAACAGATTCAATTCAAAAGAAATATCTGATGATATTCTTATTAAATCAGTGTGCGATTATTTCAACGAAATAAAAAATGATTCATTAAATCAATCTGATTTAAAATTTCTAAAATATATTTCAAATATTGCAGGAATACCACATTACTTCGACACTCTTAAAACTCAATTCAATCAAGAGATAGGAATAGAAGAATATAATTTAAATACCTTTTCCTCATTACTTTACGAAAGTACTTTACACACTAATGAGAATTTAAAAGTCCATAAATATCAAATGAAGATTATGGATTTGTTTCAAACTGGAAAATTGAATAGGTATTTTTTATCAGCAAGCACTTCATTTGGGAAAACACATATTGTTTTTGAAATAATTAAAAAGATGAACTATGGAAACGTAGTTTTAATTTTTCCTACTATTGCCTTGCTTTCTGAAAATTTGGAAAAATTAATATCCGATAATAACTATGAATATTTTACAGGCAAATACAAAATACATACTTTAAGTGAAGTGACTGAATTTGAAGAAAATAATTTATTTATTTACACCCCCGAGCGGTTCTTGTCTTTTAAAGAAAAAAATCCAACAAGCATAATCTTTAATTTCGCTTTTATTGATGAGATTTATAAAATTGATAACGAATATTTACTTGATGAAGAAGTAAAAGAAAATGAAAGAGATGTCGCATATCGTTTATCCGTATTTTATGCTTTGGAAAATAATGTTGATGTATTATTAGCGGGTCCATATATAGACTTTTATGATTCTCATAAAACAGGATATAATGGTTCATTTGATAAATTCCTTATCCATAACGAAATTGAACTAATCAACTACAATCAGTATGAAATTGTTAGTAAAACATATGAAGACATCAAGTCTAAAAAGCATATTGATGTCGATAAATATTTAGAATTTGATTTTGAAACAAATAACAAGACAGACAGACTAATTGAAATTGTCAAAAAAATAAATGAAATAAATGAAAATACAATCGTTTATTGTTCAACAAGAAATTACACAGAGTCCTATGCAACGACACTTTTAGAATCAGATGTTTTCAACAATCATTCAGATAATGATTATTCAGATTTCATTAAACATATATCTAAAAATTTCAGCCGAGATTGGACAATAGTAAAAGCATTGCAAAAGGGAATTGGTGTTCACCACGGTTTAATACCAAAGTATATTCAAAAAGAAATTATCTCGTTATTTAATTCAGGTAAATTAAAAGTATTAATATCTACAACAACTATTACAGAAGGCGTAAATACTTCTGCTAAAAATTTAATTGTATTACATAGTAAAAAAGGAGATAAAGAATTAAAGAAATTTGATGCCAAAAATATTGCAGGAAGAGCTGGAAGGTTTTTGTATCATTATTCTGGAAGAGTTATAGTACTTAAAAACGATTTTATGAAGGCAATTGAATCCGAACCCGAAGGAATCAAGCATAAAAACTATGATTTACAAGCACCAAAAGATGAAATTGATCTGTTCTATTCCAAAGACGAATTTCTTTCACAAGCTGACCAAGACAGAAAAACTGATATCAAAGAAGAACAAGAAAAAAGAGGTATTCCTGACGAAATATTCAACTTATACAAAGTTGTAAGTAGGCTTGATAAGATTATACTTTACGATGAAATTAAAAAATTATCGGCTTCAGAAATAGAATCAATAAAAACTCTTATCAGAGTTGTTAATTACAAAATGGACATTGACTACGATGGCTTTCAAGTTATATTAAAAGTAATTCGTCCAATAGTAAAAAATCCAAAACTAATATTTTTAATCGACTATAAAGGCTTGAATGGAGAGTTTTCGACAATCACTCATTTATTACATTTCTATTTGACTGGAGGTTTTATTGGCTCTATTAAGTATAAAATTTCTCAAAATGTAAAAATTGATAAAGCAATTTCCGACACAGCCGAATTTGTTTATAACACTTTGAAATATCAGGTTGTAAAATATCTTGGAGTTTTCAATATTATGTATCGGTTCATACAAGCTCAAGAAAATGCCAAAGCATTTGACGATATTGCGGGTATTGACAGACTTTTAGTAAAACTTGAATATAATGCATTAACAGAAAACGGACAAATTGCTAGTGATTATGGTGTACCCTCAAGTGTTGTAGAATATTACGAGAACACGAATAAATCAAAAGATATTAAATCAAATTTCGACAATTACGAAATGAAAATATTTGACAGAATAGAAACGATTATTAACGGTACTGATAAAAGCACAAACGCCTAACACACACTACAAGCAATTTGGGTATTAGGCTTAATTTGAAATTGGTTTTGTATTTGGAAGATTTGCCAAATCCGAAGAATGGGCTTAATTTAGTCCCAAACCCGCTGTAGTGCCAAGACGTTAGTGGTAATGCGACAAAACTCCGGAGAAAAAGAACTTAAAAACATACGATTTGCTATATCAAGATGAAATAATGATAAACAGTTTTGCTCAAGAGAGAATTAGTCTCGAACAGATTTTAGTTTGGTTTGAAAATCTAAATCTAGAAGAACAAAGCGAAACAATTTCTAGAGCGAGATTGTGTTTAGATCAATCGCATCCGAATACAGAAACAATTGAAAAAGCCGTTGAATTGATTCCACTAAAACCAACTGCAACTCCAATTGTATTATTAAAAACTAAAGGGTTTAAAATTGCTTTACAAAAAATTGTTTTGCTTCCAGAAAATGAGAATAAGAAAGTATTTATAACTTTAATTTCAGTTTTTAAAGTTGCCGATATAGTACGAAGAAATACTTGGTGTAAAGATGGATGTAATCACGAATGGCATAACTTAGACAAAATACTAAATTAAAGCACTACCACTAACAGCCACTACAACGGATTTGGGTATTTGGCTTAATAGAAAGTTGGTTTTGTATTTGGGATGATTTGTCAAGCCCGCTGTAGTAATACAACGCTAGGCATCATTACATCGTAACACCCTAGCCTTAGAGATTTCGAGTAAAAGATTTTAGATAAGAGAACCAATTAAAAATAAAAATTATGGCACTTATTAATCCTTATGTAAACTACAATGGCAATGCCGAGGAAGCATTCCTTTTTTACAAATCAGTATTTGGTGGAGAATTCGCCAAAATTATTCGTTTAAAAGACATATCGAGTCCTGAATATCCAGTAGCAGAAAATGATGCAAATAAAATCATGCTCATTGCCTTGCCCATTGGCAAAAACATTTTAATGGCCAATGACGTTCCAGAAAGCATGGGTCGAGTAAATGAAAATGAAAACAGATCAAAAATATCTATTAGTGCAGAAAGTCGTGAAGAAGCTGATAAATTATTTAACGGACTTTCAGTAGGTGGAAATATTGAAGTGCCTATTAGCGACAGTCCTTGGGGTTCCTATTTTGGGATGTTTAGAGACAAATTCGGTATTGAATGGATGGTGGATTTTGATCCAAAATTTAACGGGAAAGTATAAGCAAAAAACCCTTAGCGGTGGTTCATACTTGGCACGCAACATTTTTTTGTGAGAACTGCATTTGATATTAAAAATGTCATTATTTTTTTTTAATTTTATACAGATGTATAATTTAAACCAATATATCGTAGATACTCCCAGCCGTTGCCACAGACTCAGTTGTGGTGATTCTCTTTTTACGGTTTATAACTGTAGGCTTGATGATAAATTTGCGGACCTGTGGAGTCATAATAATTACATTGTATATGTTGCAGAGGGGAAAAAGATTTGGCACACTCCCCATGGTTCCTATGATTTGCAAGCCGGAAGTTGTGTATTCATAAGACGCGGAGCCGCAATTGTAGAACAGTTTCTGGATACAGAATTTTGCTTTTATCTTTTTTTCGTTTCCGATACATTCATTTGTGACGTATTGAAAACAAAATCAACAGCACTTCATCAATCTGACAAAAAATATGATCCCATCATACCCATTGAAAGCTCAGAAGCAGTGCATTCTTTTTTTAAATCGATGCTTCCTTATTTCAATGCAGTTGTTCCTCCAGACCAGTCGCTATTGCAGCTTAAATTCAAAGAACTAATTCTTACACTAGCAGACAACAAAACAAACGAAGCTTTATTATGTTATTTCTGCTCCTTACTCCATGCACCACAAACAGTAGCATTACAATCGGTTATGGAAGATAATTTTTGCTTTAATTTAAAAATGGAAGATTTTGCCAAATTAAGTTATCGCAGTTTATCTGCTTTTAAAAGAGATTTTGTAAAGGTTTATAATACTTCTCCCGGCAAATGGTTAATGGAGAAAAGATTGCAACATGCCAAACACCTGCTTACCAGTGGAGTCCAATCAGTCAGTGATGCGGCTTTTGAAAGTGGCTTTGAAAGCATCTCCCATTTTAGCAGGGTTTTCAGCAAAAAGTTCGGAACATCTCCCTCAACTATAAAGAGAGCTATAAATATTTTGAGCTGAACAGTCAAGTAAATGAACTTTGCAGTAAAGCAGTTTATCGAAAGGTTTTTTAGTTTTGATTAACTAAAAATTAAAAGCCATGAATGCAAACAAATTACTTTGGGAAAAAGGCGATTTCACGCGAATAGCAGAAAGTATGCGTGAAAGCGGAGCAACTTTGGTTGCCAAACTGGATATTACTAAAAATCTTAACGTTCTTGATTTAGGTTGTGGTGATGGTACTACGGCAATACCTGAAGCTAAACTTGGCGCCAATGTTTTAGGTGTTGATATTGCGAGTAATCTTGTTGCAGCAGGAAACATCAGGGCAAATGCGGAAGGACTTACCAATTGTACCTTTCAGGAAGGCGATGCAACGGATTTGAATGGACAAAAAGACGAGAGTTTTGATCTTGTGGTGAGCATCTTTGGAGCTATGTTCGCACCAAAACCTTTTGATGTGGCTAAGGAAATGGTTCGTGTTACCAAACCTGGAGGAAGAATCGTAATGGGTAACTGGATACCAGGAGACCCAACATTAGTGGCACAAATATTAAAAATCAGTTCTTCCTATACACCGCCACCGCCAGAAGGTTTTATCAGCCCAATGCTTTGGGGTATTGAAGAAAACGTTACAGAGCGTTTTGTAGATGCAGGAGTACCAAAAGAAAATATAGCATTTGCCAGAGATACTTTTACATTTAAGGCTCCATATTCTCCAACCGAATTCTTGAACAATTTCAAGAACTATTATGGACCAACTATGAATGCTTTTGAAGCGGCTGAAAAGAATGGTAAAGCTCTAGATCTTCAGAATGAACTGGAAACATTGTTTATCAGCCAAAATAAAAGTCTCGATAAAAATACTACTGATATAACTGCAACTTTCCTGCGAGTAGATGTTTCAATATGAAAGCATTAAAAACGTTAACCAGAACGCATTGATATCGCACAATTGTTCGTGTAGTTTTGCAAACTGTGTCCACAATAGCGAACCCATAATACAAAAAGCCATGATTAATTCATGGCTTTTTGCTGTTTTAAATCCTCTATTTCATTCAAAAAAAGCGTACCTATTTACTCTTAATCCTAAAATAGATTAGCTCCATACTTGGCAACAAATATGAAAAAACCACTTGTTAATTCAATTTAATTAACTAACTTTCATATACTTATACTTAAATTATCAATTCTAGATAATGAGCTTACTACTATTTAATTTTTATACCGTACGACTATGAAAATTTCTTTAGAAAAAAAAATAATCATTGGATTCATCCTCAATTTATTCGTTGTTTTTGCTATTGCTTGGATTTTTATTCTAAGGATTGACAAACAAAGAGACCAAACTTTAGACAAGTCTTTGAATTGGATAGAAATTGCATTAATCATTCTTTCTGTTATATTACTGACCGTTGTTTATTTTATCATTCGGTCCCAACTTCGGGCTAAAAACGTTTCCCAAGATTTACTTTTAGAAAACAAACAATTACTACAATCGATTATCGACAATACTTTGAGCCCCATGTTTATAAAAAAAATAAATGGCGAATATCTGTTGATTAATAAACAATTTGAATCTTTATATAAAATCACAAATGAAGACATAATAGGCAAAACCGATCATGATTTTTTACCCGCATCAATAGCTGATGTCTACCGAAACTCCGATTTTGAGGTTGTAAAAGCATTAAAAGAATTAAAAACCGAAGAAACAATTCAACAATCTGACGGAATGCACACGTATATCGCTGTGAAATTTCCAATCTATGACGCCACAAAAAGGATTTATGCTATTGGTGGCATTTTCACAGATATCTCCGAAAGAAAAAAACTGGAAGAATCTTCCAAAGCCGCCGATACATTCTTCAACATGTCAGTAGATATGATGATTATTTCCTCAATGAATAAATTCGTAAAAGTGAATCCGGCAGTCAGTAAAATTTTAGGATATTCTGAGGAAGAACTGCTAAGCAAAAGCTTTTTGGAATTTACTCATCCGGAGGATATTGAAATCACACAAAAAGAAGTTTCTAAACTTCAAACGGGAGCTCCCTCAATAAAATTCGAAAACAGATACATTTGTAAAGATGGTTCAATAAAATGGCTCATTTGGTCCGTATTTCCTGATGTCACAACTGGATTATTGTATGCTGTAGCCAGTGATATTACCGCTCAAAAAGAAATTGAAACCGCATTAAATGTCGCTAATACATTTTTCTACATGTCCTTTGATATGTTTGTTGTCATTAAAAACGAAAAATTTGTAAAAGTAAATCCTGCTTTCACAAGAATACTTGGATACGATCAAAGAGAAATAATCAACAAGCCATTTTTAGATTTTATTCATCCTGAAGATGCTAAAGTCTTTATGGATGGAATTAAAAAACTACAAATCAGCGACTCCGTTATCAGTCACAGAGTTCGAGAAAGACTAAAAGACGGCTCCTATAAATGGTTTGACTGGACAAGCACAATTGACATTCAAACAGGAATAATTTATGCCGTGGCAAGAGATGTTTCTGAATTGATTAAAAATGAAGAATCCTTGAAGATAGCAAATATGTTTTTTGATATGGCATTTGATATTTTAACCGTTGCCAAAGACAATCATTTTATCAAAATCAATCATGCGTTCACAAAAACTCTCGGGTATAATCAGGAAGACATGGATCGAATTAAATTCATGGATTTAATACACCCTGACGACAAGGAAACTGCTGGAGAAGTATTGGAAAAACATCTAAAAGGAGAATCTGTTGTTAATTTTAGAACACGGTTTTTGTGTAAAGACGGTTCTTATAAATGGCTCGATTGGAATAGCAATATGGATCTTCAGAACGGCATTTTTTATTCAGTTGGACGAAACGTTACAGAACTTGTAGAACTCGAAAATGAACAGCAACAAGCCATAGACAATCTTTATGAAAATGAAGAAAAATTACGATTAATAGTCGAAAATATAAGTGAGGGAATTATTGTTGCAAACGCTGATAAAAAAATAATTATGGCTAATAATATGGCCAATGAGATTTTTGGAATCGAAGAAGACGATAAAATTTCCACTAATTTAAGCAATCATTTCGAACTCTATTTCCCTGATGAAAAAACCATTTTTCCTTCGCAAAACTTACCTATGGAACGCGCGCTGAGTGGCGAAGTGACTACTGATGTTGAAATAGTTCTTTGGAATCCAATGGCACAGGAAAAGAAAAGAGTGCTGATTAGCGGCAGGCCATTAGTCGATCAAAACAACAATGTGGTTGCAGCTGTTGTAACGATAAAAGACATCAGTAAATACAAACAAATGGAGGAAGATTTGAAAGAATCAGAATCTAAATACAGACAATTAATCGGATTCCGAAAAGGCAATACTGATACGCTGATATAAGCCTGAAACTATGCGCTATAATTTCCTTTTTAGATTCTCTTTAACGTCATCAAACCATTCATTTCTTAAAATACTTAATATAATACTGTCACGTCGAACATCACTCCCCAGAGTTGGCATGTGATTGCGCAACACTCCTTCAACTTTACAACCGATACTTTTCATGGCAGCAATGCTTCGTTCATTGTTATTATCAGCGCGAAACTCAACACGTTCGACTCCTAATGTTTCGAATGCGAATTGCAACAGTAAAAATTTACAATGCTTGTTTAACCCAGTTCCACGAAAAGCTCCTCCATACCAAGTATATCCCAGTTGAAGTGTTTTGAATTCTAAATTGATATCGTAAAAACGAGTACTTCCAGCATATTTTCCTGATTTTTTATCAAAAACTATAAAGGGAAATTCTACTCCGTTTTCTTTGGCTTTTAGAGCAATTTGAATGTATTTTTCTAGATTTTCCTTCCCATTTGCCTGAACAAGGGAATACTTCCAAGTTTCAGGTTCATTAATAGAAATTTCCATTAGATTCTCAACATCCGACTCCAATAATGGGCGCAATAAAACAGTTTCGTCTTCTAGGATAGTATTTTGGAATAAAACTAAGCTCATATTTATATTCAGTTATGGGTATAAAAAACAATCTATTTTGAATCACTTAATTCAAGTATTAAAATCGAATTTTATGAAGATGGACTACATTAAATCAAGTCGTAAATTTAATATAAAAATTGAAATTTAACTTCTTACGATTTAGAGATTTATTATTTTTATTTTCTTAATTTCGTTATCGGTAGCAAAAAATTAGTTTCACTAAATAAATAACTACGAAATCCAATTTTAAAAATTAATCCATGAAATCAATCCAGTTTTTAATCCTTCCTTTCGTTTTTTTTACTGCATTCAGTTCTTATTCCCAAAATCAAAGTAAAACGGATAAATCAAAAGAATTTAAAGTAGCATTCGAACAGTTCACACTAGAAAACGGACTGCATGTAATCCTGCATATTGATCGATCTGACCCAGTAGTCGCTGTTGCTTTGACAAGCCACGTGGGATCTGCGAGAGAAAAAGCAGGTCGTACCGGATTTGCGCATTTATTTGAACATTTACTTTTCTTGGAATCTGAAAACTTGGGTAAAGGAGGTCTTGATAAAATGAGTGCCCGTATTGGTGGGGCTGGTGCCAATGGTTCTACCAGCAGAGATCGTACTAATTATTTTCAGACTGTTCCTAAAGACGCATTAGAAAAAATGATTTGGGCCGAAGCCGATAAATTAGGTTATTTCATCAATACTGTAACAGAACCCGTTTTAGCCAAAGAAAAACAGGTCGTTAAAAATGAAAAAAGACAGAGTTATGACAACAGACCTTATGGACACAATTTTTCTGTAATATCTAAAAGTTTATACCCGGCAACGCATCCGTACAGCTGGGATGTGATTGGTTCCTTGGAAGATTTACAGAATGCCACACTGGAAGATGTAAAAAGTTTCTACAACCGCTGGTATGTACCTAATAATGTCACCCTGACTATTGCCGGAGATTTCGATGTCAAACAAACCAAAGCTTGGGTCGAAAAATACTTTGGAGAAATAAAACGTGGGGAAGCAATTCCTAAAATGGAGAAACAATCTGTAACATTGACAGCAACAAAAAAACTGTATTATGAAGATAATTTTGCCAAATTACCGCAACTCACACTGACTTGGCCTTCGGTTTACGAATACCATCCTGACAGTTATGCTTTGGAAGTTTTGGCCAGTTATCTTTCAAAAGGTAAAAAGGCACCTTTGTACAAAACCCTTGTCGAAGACAAAAAATTAACCGATGCCACTGACGTTTTCCAATACAATTCAGAAATAGCGGGTCAGTACATGTTGAGTGTTACTGCTTTTGAAAAAACAAATTTGAATGAAGTAATGAGTGGCGTAAACGAAGCTTTTAAAAACTTTGAAGCCGAAGGAATTTCTCAACAGGATTTAAATCGGATTAAAGCCGGACAGGAAACCGCTTTTTACACAAATCTATCCAGCGTATTAGGAAAAGGATTTCAACTGGCGCAATATGAAATTTTTGCAGGAACTCCAGATTATATTAATCAAGATGTGAAAAATATTCTAGCCGTAACTACTGAAGATGTGATGCGCGTGTATCAAAAATACATTAAAGGAAAACATTTTGTGGCCACAAGTTTTGTCCCAAAAGGTGAAGCCAATTTAATCTTGGACGGTTCAGAATTAGCAGCCGTAGTTGAGGAAAAAATCATCGAAGGAAAAGAAGATTCATTTGATGCCAGCATTGCTGCAACGTATGAAAAAACGCCTTCTAAATTTGACCGAAGCGTAGAGCCAGCGTATGGAGAAAGCCCTGATATAAAATTACCATCGGTGTGGAAAAGCAAATTGTCATCCGGTCTAAACGTTTTAGGTATTGAAAACCACGAAGTGCCTCTTGTTCAATTTCAGTTGCAGATTAAAGGCGGAATGTTACTTGAAAATACCGATAAAATAGGTGTTTCAACCATGCTGGCCGAACTGATGACAAAAGGTACCAAAAACAAAACTCCAGAACAATTGGAAAATGCTATTGAGAGTCTGGGAGCAACCATTAGAGCATACGCAACTGACGAATCTATTTTTATCTCAGGAAATACCTTAGCAAAGAATTACAATGAAACTATGGCGTTAGTTCAAGAAATAATCCTGCAACCTCGCTGGGATGCCAAAGAATTTGATTTGATTAAACAAAGTACTTTAAGCCAAATTATACAACAAAAAGCGGATCCAAATAGTATTGCCAGAAATGAATTTAAGAAGTTAATTTATGGAACAGAATCTATTTTATCCAACAACCGCATCGGTAACGAAAATTCTGTAAACAGCATTACGATTGATGATTTGAAAAATTATTACACTAAAAACATGGCTCCGTCTGTTGCTGATTTTCAAATTGTGGGTTCCATTTCAAAAACGGATGTGACTAATTCATTAGCGACTTTAAATAAAAACTGGGAAGCTAAAAAAGTTACGGTTCCTAAAATAACAACTAAGAATACCGTAGCATCATCCAAAATTTATTTTTATGATGTTCCCGGTGCAAAACAATCGGTTATCCGAATAGGATATCCTGCACTTGCCGCAACGGATGCTGATTTTTATCCCGCTCAAATCCTGAATTACCGTTTGGGTGGTGGTGGCTTTGCCTCCCAATTAACGCAAGAATTACGTGAAGGAAAAGGATATACGTATGGTATCAATTCTTCCTTTAATGGTTCTGTCAATAAAGGTCCGTTTACTATTTCCAGTGGCGTTCGCTCTAATGTAACATTTGAATCCGTTAGTTTAATCAAAGAAATTGTAGCGCAATATGGAAAAAATTTCAACGAGAATGATCTTGAGGTTACAAAAGGATATTTAATAAAAAGTAATGCCAGAGCATTTGAAACACTGTCATCCAAACTGGAAATGCTTTACGACATCAGCAATTACAAATACTCTGATGACTATGCAAAACAACAGGAAAACATTGTAAAGAAGATTACTATTGGAGAACTAAAAAAGCTCTCGGATACGTATTTGAATGCTGATAAAATGATTTATTTAGTGGTAGGCGATGCTGAAACGCAATTGAAAAAGCTGGAGCAAATTGGTTTTGGAGCGCCAATTCTTTTAAATAAAACGGCGATAAAATAACTGATTGTATTAGTCCGGATTGAAGTAAAATCCCGAACTGCAAAAAAAATAATTTTTCTTGTCCTGAAAGAGCGACCAACGGAAGCTCCTTTCAGGATTTAGAAAAATATTTTTTTTTAAGGGAGTCCCGAAATATCGGGATGTAACGAAGTGCTGTAGCGATTTTTGGGGATAGCTCCAAAAAAACTACTCGTTCATTTCGTCGTAACGCACCGGAATTTGCGGATCGTACAACGGACATTTGAATTCTTCCATAGTATCCGCTAGAAGGTTCATGGTTTTACCTTCGGTTCCGTAGCAATCGATTTGTATGCTTTGCGGTGTCGTTTTGATGTGAAAAGCACCTTTTCCAGTCGTGTTTTTCCAACTAAATTCGTCTACTTTTTCCCAGTTTGAAAATACCGAATTGATTCTATTGATGATAACCGTCACAGGCAGTTCCTCTAATCCTTCGACGATTTCTTGCTCAACAAGAGCTTCATACACCAAGTGATGGTTGAGATAAATTCCGTCCTGATATCTCCAAAAAAGTAATTCGTACATTGGAAAAAAGTTTAAAGGTTTAATCGTTTAAAAGTTTAGGCAAAAAACCAAAGTTTAATTGTTTAAATCAATCAACGATTAATCAATTCAACGGTTAAACAATCTTAATATTCAAAAGTACCGTATTCGCTGGTAATAGTAAGTTTTTTTGTATCGGCAGCTTCTACTCTACCCACGATTTGAGCATCAACATTGAATGATTTTGAAATCGCGATAATGTCTTGTGCAACAGCTTCCGGAACGTAAATTTCCATACGGTGACCGCAATTGAAAACTTGGTACATTTCTTTCCAATCCGTTTTAGATTGTTCTTGAATTAACTGGAACAATGGCGGAACCGGAAATAAATTGTCTTTTATAATGTGTAGCTTTTCTACGAAATGTAAAATTTTAGTTTGTGCTCCACCACTACAATGTACCATTCCATGAATTTTATCAGAAGAATATTTATCTAAAATTTTCTTGATAATTGGCGCATAGGTTCTGGTTGGCGAAAGCACTAATTGTCCAGCATCAATTGGTGAATTTTCAACTGCATCCGTCAATTTTACTTGCCCGGAATAGATTAATTCTTCAGGAACTGCAGCATCAAAACTCTCTGGATATTTAGTTGCCAAATATTTCCCGAAAACATCATGACGCGCCGATGTCAATCCGTTGCTTCCCATTCCGCCATTATAGCTTTTCTCGTAAGTAGCCTGACCAAAAGAAGCCAATCCTACAATTACGTCACCCGCTTTAATATTAGCATTGTCAATTACTTTAGAACGTTTCATGCGAGCTGTTACAGTTGAATCTACAATTATAGTTCGAACAATATCGCCTACATCTGCCGTTTCACCGCCTGTTGAATGGATGGTCACGCCAAAAGAATCCAGTTCTTTAATTAACTCCTCAGTTCCATTGATAATTGCTGAAATAACTTCGGCTGGGATTAGGTTTTTGTTTCTTCCAATAGTTGAAGAAAGCAAAATATTATCAGTTGCTCCTACGCACAATAAATCATCAATATTCATGATTAAAGCATCTTGCGAAATGCCTTTCCAAACGGAAATATCTCCTGTTTCTCTCCAATACATGTATGCCAAAGAAGATTTAGTTCCTGCTCCATCCGCATGCATGATAAGACAATAGTCTTCGTCTTGAGTTAAATAATCAGGGACTATTTTACAGAAAGCTTGTGGAAATAATCCTTTATCAATGTTTTTTATGGCATTATGAACATCTTCTTTGGATGCCGAAACACCGCGAAGCGCATATCTTTTTGAAGTATCTGAACTCATGTAGTATAGTTGTGAAGCCTGCATTATGGCAGGTAGTTGTGCGGCAAAGATAATTATTTTTTTGGGTTTTGCCTATGGGGTTTTCAAGTGTTTCGTTAAATCTACATTCCTTCCATAAAGTGTAGTTTTATTTCATTAAATTTGTCATAACATTTTAACTGTTAGATTATTACATTTAAAAATCAATACTAAAATGCCGTTTATATTAATCGCGATTATCCTAAATTAATATTGATTTTAATTGAGTTTATCCAATAAACTACCTTTAAAAGTTCAACAAAATTTAAACACTGAATGAAACTTAGAGAAGTGGAAACCAGCAACCACTATAAAAAACGGGGCCATGCCGAAAAGCCATACGAGTAGGAAATTAAAACAACAATATCATGCCTAAATATGTAATTGAAAGAGAAATTCCTGGTGCCGGTAAATTAAATGCCGATCAACTGAAAGCTATTTCGCAAACATCTTGCGGAGTATTGGGTAAAATGGGACCGCAAATCCAATGGGTTAACAGTCAGGTAACCGCTGACAAAATTTATTGTACTTATATTGCTCCCAACGAAGAAATGATTCGCGAACATGCGAAACAAGGCGGGTTTCCTGCAAATTCCATAAGTCGAATATCGACAACCATTGACCCGACAACCGCAGAAGAAACCGTTTAGCAAGATGAAATTAAATGTATTAAACTTAAAAATGCCTTTCCGAAACGGAAAGGCATTTTTTATAATAACACGTTTGTTATTATTTTACAGTATTACACTATTTTTTCACAACCAATATTTCGACTCTCCTATTGGCAATTCGTTCTGCTTCATTTTTCTCCGGCAACGCATATATAGGTCTGCTGCTTCCGAATCCTCTGTGCCCTAATCTTGAAGTGGCGATTCCGTTTCTTATTAAATAATCAAATACAAACTTTGATCTTCGATAGGAAAGTTTTACGTCATTTGGATTGTTGTTACAACAAATATGCCCATAAACATAAATTTTCAATTGAGGATTCATTTTTAAAACCTGAAGAAGATCAGAAAGAATTGGTTCCGATTCTGTAATTATTCTTTCTGAATTAAAATAGAAATTTAGATTTTCGAGTTTTATCAAATCTCCTATTTTAGCATTATTTACTTTTTCAATCAGAGAAATATTATTTTTTGTTTCATTAACAGGAACTTCTTTCTCTGGGGTATTTTCAAAAACCAAATTCTCATTATCTGTTTTTTTGTTAATGGAAATCTTATCTTGATAATAAACTAAAACTTTTCGGTTATCGCTTTGATTTTTTAATTGCTCAAAGTCTTCTCCTAAACCGTATAATTCAAGTTTTTCGCTCAGATGAACTTTATTAAATTCTAAAAGTGCGAGTACATTATTAGCTCTTCGAAAAGACAGTTCCTTGTTGTAAGAATTGGAATCTATACTATCACAATATCCTTGAATTTTTAAAATCTCTTTACCTTTTGAATGCTCTAACCATTTGCAAAAATCTTGTTGTGATTTTTCATTAATTATATCTTGATTAAAATCAAAAAACAATACCAATTTATCTTGTGCAGACAAAGTAATTATATAAAAAAACAAAATAAAAAAAAGTCTTATTTTCATGTAAAACAATTGACTATTATTTTAAAATAACGCATAAATAAAAAAAATAGTATAAAAAAACCCGATAGGTTTTGAAACCTATCGGGTCTACTATTTTAGAGCTTTTAGTTTATTTTGTAAACAACAATTCTCTGTATTTAGTCAATGTCCAAAGTTCATTATCTACCAGTAACTCCAGTTTATCACAGTGGTTTCTGATGATTTCAAAATATGGTTTTACATTATTGCAATATGCCTCAGCCATTGCTTGCGCATCAGTCAAATTGTTAGCTTTCTTTCTTTCGTTTGTCATCGCTTCCACTTTAGAGTTGATTCCTTCGATATGACTGGAAATTTCTCTGATTAAGATGATTTGTTCTTTAGCAATCGATTCAAATTCAGCTCCAAAAATATCTTTCAATCCTTTAACATTCTCAATTAAAGTATTTTGGTAACGAATAGCAGTAGGAATTACGTGATTTTTAGAAATATCACCTAAAACTCTACCTTCAATTTGAATTTTCTTAGTGTACTCTTCCAATTCAATTTCGTAACGCGCTTCAACCTCGATGTGATTCATGATATTCAACTCAGAAAACAAATCCAAAGCTTGTTTTGAAGCTCTTGCTTTTAATGCTTCAGGAGTTGTTTTGAAGTTGCTTAAACCTCTTTTCGCTGCTTCGATTTCCCAAGCATCGCTGTAACCGTCTCCTTCGAAAAGGATATTTTTAGAAACTTTGATATATTCTCTCAATACATTGAAGATAGCATCATCTTTCTTCATGTCTTTAGATTCAATCAAGCTATCCACTTCTTTTTTGAAATCTTTCAATTGTTTAGCAACAATGGCATTCAAAGTAGTCATTGCATTAGAACAGTTTGCGGTAGAACCTACAGCTCTGAACTCAAATTTATTTCCTGTAAAAGCAAATGGTGAAGTTCTGTTTCTGTCTGTATTATCCAAAAGGACATCTGGAATTTTACCTACTACATTTAATTTTAAATCTGTTTTTTCTTCCGGAGATAATTTCCCTGCAGTTACGCCTTCTAATTCAGCTAAAACTTTAGTTAATTGCTCACCAATAAATACCGAGATAATTGCCGGTGGCGCCTCATTTGCACCCAATCTATGGTCATTACTTGCAGAAGCGATAGCTCCTCTTAATAATGCTTCATAATCATTTACCGCTTTGATTGTATTGATAAAGAATGTCAAGAACTGTAAATTACTCATAGGCGTTTTACTTGGACTCAACAAGTTTACTCCAGTATCTGTTGCTAATGACCAGTTATTGTGTTTTCCTGAACCATTAACTCCTTTGAACGGTTTTTCATGGAATAATACTTTCAAATCATGACGTTCTGCCACTTTTTGCATTACATCCATTAACAAACAGTTGTGGTCAACCGCTAAGTTTGTCTCTTCAAAAATAGGTGCCAATTCAAATTGATTTGGAGCTACTTCATTGTGACGTGTTTTAACCGGAATTCCTAACAACATACATTCTTGCTCTAAATCTCTCATGTACGTCAAAGCACGAGTTGGAATAGAACCAAAATAATGGTCGTCTAATTGTTGTCCTTTTGCAGAAGTATGTCCTAGCAAAGTTCTTCCAGTCATCACAAGATCCGGACGAGAATCAGCCAATGATTTATCAATTAAGAAATATTCTTGCTCCCATCCTAAGGTTGCAGTAACTTTCTTTACATTTTTATCAAAATATTTACATACTTCAGTTGCAGCGTCATCCATTGCAGATAATGCTCTTAATAAAGGAATTTTATTATCTAAAGCTTCTCCTGTGTACGAAATAAAAACTGTTGGAATACATAATGTAGTTCCAAAAATAAATGCTGGAGAAGTTGGATCCCAAGCAGTATATCCTCTTGCTTCAAATGTGTTTCTGATTCCACCATTTGGGAAACTGGATGCATCTGGTTCTTGTTGTACTAATTGAGCACCACCAAACTTCTCTACTGGATCGCTTCCATCATATGAAGTTTCGAAAAAAGCATCATGTTTTTCAGCAGTTGTTCCTGTTAACGGTTGAAACCAGTGCGTGTAATGGGTAACTCCTTTTGACAGAGCCCATTCTTTCATACCCATGGCAATATAATCAGCTAATTTTCTATCTATTTTAGTTCCATGCTGAACAGCACCCTGGACTCCCTTATAAGCATCTGAAGTCAAATACTGCTTCATCGCTTTATCATTAAATACATTCGAACCAAAAATAACTGATTTTCTATCGGATTCTTCAAAATGAACCGGCTTTCTAGTGGAAGCTTCTCTCAAAGCTTGAAAACGTAATGTAGACATGTGAAAAAAATTAAATTATTAATATTTTTATTAGGAAATAGCAAATATAAGGAATAAAACGTAGAAAAAACAGAATCGTAGATTATGAAATTAATTTATATTTCCCTTTTAAATTATCATTTTTAAAATATACCCCACTCAAAATGCAGTTATGGGAAAAATAACAGGCTTACAAATAAAAATACCCCCTTATTTTTATTGGAGTTAAAATTTAATTTAATTTTGCGTTAAATAAAAGTTACGAATAAATTTATATTGTTATGGCGAAAATAAAATTAGAGTACATTTGGTTAGATGGTTATGAACCAACACAAAATCTTAGAAGTAAAACTAAAGTTGAAGAGCATGAAAATTTCCAAGGAACTTTGGAAGAAATCGGAAACTGGTCATTTGATGGTTCATCAACTAGACAAGCAGAAGGTGGTTCATCAGATTGTTTATTAGTACCAGTTGCTATTTATCCAGATCCAACACGTAAAAACGGATACTTAGTAATGACCGAAGTTATGCATGCAGACGGTACCCCTCACCCTTCAAACGGTAGAGCTACAATTGATGATGATGGAGACTTCTGGTTTGGATTCGAACAAGAATATTTCATCATGGATAATCATACTTTATTACCTTTAGGTTTCCCAATTGGTGGTTACCCAGCCCCACAAGGTATGTATTACTGTTCAGTAGGTGGAAAAAATACTCACGGTAGAGATATCGTTGAAGAGCATGCAGATTTATGTATTGCTGCAGGTATCAACTTTGAAGGTATTAACCAAGAGGTTGCTTGCGGACAATGGGAATTCCAATTATTTGCAAAAGGAGCTAAAAAAGCAGGTGACGAAATCTGGATTGCAAGATACTTACTAGATCGTTTGTCTGAAAAATTTAATTGTTTTATTGAATATCACCCAAAACCTCTTGGAGATACAGACTGGAATGGTTCAGGTATGCATGCTAACTTCTCTAATGAAGTTTTAAGAACATGTGGTTCTCAAGAAGTATACGAAAAAATATGTGAAGCTTTCAGACCTGTAACTAAAGAGCACATTGCTGTTTATGGAGCATACAATGACCAACGTTTAACTGGTAAACATGAAACTGCTTCTATCAATGATTTCTCTTATGGTGTTTCTGACAGAGGAGCTTCTATAAGAATCCCATTAATCACTGTTCAAAAAGGATGGAAAGGATGGTTGGAAGACAGAAGACCAGCTTCAAACGGAGATCCATACAAAATCGCTGCAAGAATTGTTAAAACTGTAAAATCTGCTTTAATAGAAGAACCAGCTTTAGTATAAAAATAAGTTTATATAAAATTTGATTTTGTTTATAAAAAAAGGTGTCATCAATTCTGATGACACCTTTTTTATTGTTAGACATTTTTAAACATTAACTTTTGTTCAGAATAAATTTTAATCTTAAAAAATCAAAAAGTATCTTTGCTAATCTCAAAAAAATAAACTGATATGATTGTCTGGATTTCTTTTTTAACAGCTGTTTTAATTTTTCTTGCACTCGATTTAGGAGTCTTCAATAAAACACCACACATTATAAGTTCAAAAGAGGCTGGTAAATGGACAGCAATATGGGTTACATTATCATTTATGTTTTCAGGAGTGGTCTATTGGCTTTACACCACGGATTATATTGCAAATCCAGATATTTTGAAACCTGCAGATGCATCAATAAAATTCATAACAGGCTATTTAATAGAATTATCCCTGAGTATAGATAATATTTTTGTTATCGCTATTATTTTCTCTGCCTTTAAAATTCCACAAAAATACCAACATCGAGTTTTATTTTGGGGAATACTAGGCGCCATCGTTTTTAGAGGTTTAATGATCTATTTTGGTGTTTTGCTTATTAACAAATTTTCATGGATGACCTATATTTTTGGAGGTTTTCTAATATACACTGCTATGAAAATGTTGTTTAGTGGTGAAGATGAAAAATTTGAACCCAAAAAATCATTCATCTATAAGACTCTTAAAAAAGTTATACCTATCTCGAATCACATCGACGGAGAGCATTTCTTTGTAAAAAGAAGACATATTACAGCTGCAACACCTCTTTTTGTAGCGCTTATAGTAATTGAAGTAATGGATGTCGTATTTGCTATAGACAGTGTTCCTGCAATTTTAGCCATAACAAGTGATCCTTTTTTGGTTTTTAGTTCGAATATCTTTGCCATTTTAGGATTACGTTCTATGTATTTCTTTCTTGCCCATATGCTTGATAAATTTGCTCATTTAGAATACAGTCTTATTGCAATCTTGACTTTTGTAGGTATCAAAATGTTGCTTCATGATTATATTAAATTACCGGAATGGGTGTCGCTGGCTTTTATAGCAGTTTCACTTATAGCTGGAATTATTGCATCTTTAAGAAAAAGCAATAAAGAATTCGTCTAATTAATTCAAAAAAATAAACGCATAAAAAAAAGGAAATCTCACGATTTCCTTTTTTTATTTTATTGAATATTGTAAACTACAAATTGATTTTTTGAATCTCAGTCTTCTCCACTTTTAATGCTGACATTACTGCGTCTATACTGTTTTTATTTACTGAAGTAGCAAAACTAGCCGGTATAATTACAATTCTAAAAGTTTGGTCTTGTGTCCAACTTGAAGGTAAAGTAGTAAGACTAAAATTAGCCGAAAGAAAAATATTAACATTATATCTGGTGTAATCAAAATTGAAATCTAATTCTCCACCATCACTAAAATAATACGTTTGAGGCATTAGTTTCCAAATGTCTTCACCATTTACCGTATCATACAGGTGGTACACTAAAACTACATCCGATGAATAAATTGGCGGATTAAAAGTAACCAATCTACTGTAGTTATTATTGGAATTAAATGAAGTTGTAACTTCAAACACTTCACTAATGGTATCATTATCCACAGTATCGGTTATTTCTGTTACTTCGCAACTTTGTAGTGTCATCATCCCGATGAAAACTAAAAATAAGGTAATTTTTTTCATTAGTTATAGCTTTATAATTTATATTGAAAAACTGTATCCATTAATTGTGCCAAAGTTTATTTTAAAAAATAATGCGCTTTTTAAAAACGAAAAAAAAAACTTAAATTATACCTGATAATACTAGGCTCCACAACAAAATAATGGTTTAAAAAACAATACGATTTTTTTTCAGAATAGTAATTTTTCGAAAGATTTGATTCCACATAGGAAAGATTTTTGGCGAGAAGCCAAAGGAAAATTTCACATCTATGTTCTTAAATGCTGAACAACCCGTTTAAAGAAGGATATTCGTTAAAAATTACAAAATCTGTTAAATGTTTCATCTCAGTGGTATCTTTCTTGTCGTTACGGTCGGTTTGGCAAAATGGGGTAACGTTTACTACTCTGCGATGGTGAGAAATTAGAAGTACAAATACTCAATTAAGCACTTAAACCCCACTATTGCAAAAACAGCTGTTATAGGAGGCTGTAGTTCTTGTAGATTTAGTTTTTCTCGTCACAGCAATTCAAAAGTAACGATTATGTTTCCCGAACCTAATGCAGATGCAAAACCTGCAACATCATCTATTGTTCCCAATTTTGTGTAACTGTATGATGTTGAAAAAGTTTTGTAAAACAACACCAAAGTTTTTGAAGTATACAACATTAAGTCGCCATTTTTTATAGTTTCAGGGTTGGACGAATTTGTTGGAAGATCGTCTGGCAAATCATAATATTTCTCGTTGCTGTTCAGTTCAATCATATTAATAGTTAGAGGTAACATTTCCTTAAAGGCCTTTGCTGAATTATTGTTAAAAAGTGTAGCTGTAAAGGTTTGTGAATTAACCGTTATTTTGATTTTACCATTTATCATCGTATGGCTGTTTTCTGAATTGATATTGTCGTCTACTTTATTACAAGAAGACGCACTACTGATTAGAACAGACATAAAGGTTATGAGAATTAAAAATGAATGATTCATAATATTGCATTTATTTTAAATACCCTTTGAAAAAAGTTTCCAATTTATCAAACGGAATAACATCTACTTTGTCATACAAATCTACGTGAACAGCATTAGGAACGATTACTAATTCCTTCGGTTCATTGGCGTTTTGAAATGCAGTTTCACTGAAATATTTTGAATGTGCTTTTTCGCCTGCAATAATTAAAACTGGTCTTGGCGATATTTCTTTGATGTACGTTAAGATGGGCATATTCATAAACGATAAAGGCGTAGTTGCAGTCCAAGAATTTCCCGAATTTACGGAGCGCTTATGAAATCCTCTTTTAGTTCGGTAATAATCGTAATATTCTTTTAAAAATTGTGGCTCATCTCCTTTCAACGCTTTATTGCCTTCTGGTCCATAAGTAAATGTGCCATTTTCTGCATCTTTCCAACGTTGTTGCCCTAATTGTTCCAGCATTTTTGTGCGTTGTTCTAAAGTTACGGCATCATTATATCCTTTTGACATCACTCTCGTCATATCGTACATTGTTGAAGTAGCAACAGCTTTTATACGTTTGTCGATAGCGGTAGCGTTTAGGGCAAAACCTCCAAAACCACAGATCCCGATAATCCCAATTTTTTCTCTATCCACATTTTTTTGAATTCCTAAAAAATCTACTGCCGCACTAAAATCTTCTGTGTTAATTTCTGGTGAAGCCAAATTTCTCGGTTCGCCACCACTTTCTCCAGTGTACGATGGGTCGAATGCCACAACAGCAAAACCTCTTTCTGCCATTTGATTGGCATACAAACCAGACGATTGTTCTTTCACAGCACCAAAAGGTCCGCTGATTGCCAAAGCCGATAATTTTTCGTTTCCTACATTTTTTGGAAGATACAAATCGCCTGAAAGCCTGATACCATAACGGTTTTTGAAAGATACTTTTTGTCTTGTAACCTTTTCGCTCAACTGAAATGTATATTGTTCTGTTGTTTCCATTTTTTTTGAATTTTCTTTTTTGTTTTGTGCAAATGCTTGTCCGAAAGTCATCAGAAATGCGATTACAATGATTGCTATATTTTTCATCTTGTTATTGATTTGAATTTTTAATTAAATATTGTTCGTCCGTTACCGCTTCGTTCCATTCCACAATGCCTTTATCGGTATTTGGAATTATATACAATTGTTGCAAACCCACATCTGCACTTGCTCCGTGCCAATGTTTTACATTTGGCGGACATTTGACGACATCACCTTTTTTAATAATTTCAATTGGTTTTCCTTCAATTTGGTGATAGCCAATTCCATCGATAATAATTAAAATTTGACCAGCAGGATGACTGTGCCAATTGCTTCTTGCTCCAGGTTCGAAATAAACGTTGCCAACTAAAGTGTTGTAAATACTATCGGCATCTACCAAAGCCGTTGGATAAGCGTTTCCAGTGAATAAATCGTTTGAACCCTTTTCGCCTTTTGGAAAAATGGAGGTCAATTCTTGTGTTGTATTTTCCATTGTTGATTTGTTTTGATTGCAAGACAGTATCATTGTTGATAGGATGATTGCAAGTGTGATTTGAACTATTTTCATTTTATATTTTAATTTCTTTAATAATTTTTGCAGGAATTCCACCAACAACGACATTGTCTGGAACATCTTTAGAAACCACTGAGCCAGCCGCCACAACAGCGTTTTCGCCAATGGTGACACCTTGTAAAATGGTTGCATTGGCACCAATCCACGCATTTTTTTTGATGTGAATAGGTTTCGGAATTAACGATTGTCTTTCTTTAGGATTAAGAGGATGACTTTCGGTGAGCAAACTTACTTTTGGAGCAAGCAGCACGTTGTCTTCGATGATAATTCCGCCTAAATCCAAAAACACACAATCAAAATTGATGAACACATTTTTACCTATTTTGGTATGCTTACCATAATTGATGTGCAAAGGAGTAAATACTGTTACACTTTCGTGAATTTCTGAAGATGTAATCTCACTCAATAATTCTCTAATTTCACTTGGGTTTGCTGTGTTGTTCATCTTTAGCAACAATGCTTTTGTAGCAAAAGAAGCTTCACGCATTTTGTATGCTTGAGCATCGTCTGGAATTATGGTTTCTCCGTTTCGTAATCTTTCAAAAATATCTTGTGTTTCCATTTTTTGCATTTTTTACGATACAAAATTAAAAATAAGCCACCTTACTTTTGTTACAAATAGTACAGCAATAATGTCAAATAGTACCTATTTTAGCCGATGAATTAATTTGTCCTAAAATGGAAGCGATGGAAAAGCCAAAAATCATATTATTAAAAGCTTCGGGAAGTGAAGAATTTCCAAAAGATTTTCAAAAAAAATACCATACACATATTTTTTGTCAGCGAGGAAGCACCCGATTTATTTTTAACAACCGCACATTTGATTGCAAACAAGGCGAATTTATTTTCTGGCTTGCAGATAATGCTATTTCTGAACTTAACTTTTCCAAAAATTTTAAGGCAACCATTTTATTTGTCGATAAACAATTGCTTTCGGATAATTATCCTAACCTGAATACGGCTACAGATGCCATTCTTCATCATAGAGTAAATCCGATTTTGCATCCTGATAAAATTAATAAGGAGCGGATTTTAAAGAATTTTCAATCGCTTTACTCAAAATCATTGGAAGCAAATAATCGTTTTTATAATGAAATTTTGAAATTGCAAATGCAACTTTTTATTTTAGAAATGTGGGATATTTTCATGGATCAATTGGAAAGACGCAACCGAACTTTGCAAAGTGGTACCTTGTACGAACGCTTTGTTCATCTATTGGAACTCCATTGTATGAAAAATCGAGAAGTGCAATTTTACAGTGATCAACTACACATCACAGCAAAATATCTCAATCAAATTTGCAAAGCCAATACAGGAATCACAGCATCACAATGGATACAACGATATGCCAAAGACCGAATTGTTTTGCTGCTAGAAAACAAAAAACTAAATATTTCAGAAATATCAGATGAAATGGGCTTTTCCAGTCATTCGTTTTTTACGAGGTATGTAAAAAAAGTCTTGGGTGTAAGTCCAAGTGAGTATAGAAATCTTGTGAAGTAGGGTTTGATTGATGGTTTTGCGGCCTGTTTGGTAGGGGTTTCGCTAACTTGTATAAGGTCTGACAAAATCATAACAATCTACCCTTATTTGGGTGGCTTTGTCTGACTGGATAATGTATTAAAAACAAAAGTGTGATATCAGGAAACATAAGGGTATGTATTTATCCAAAAGATGTACAGCGTATTACCGGTAAAACAGACAGGCAAGGTTATATTTAAATACGATTAAAGACAACTTGAATAAAGAATCACATCAATTAATTTCTATAGAGGAATTTTGTAGTTATTCTGGCCTTCAGATTGAACATATTTTACGCTGTATAATCAGATAGGATCTAAGGAATTAGGATCTAAGGAATTAAAAAACCAGTCACGCTTCTATAATCAATTTATACATGTTCAGCAAGATGTTCAAATAACAGGGCAAGCTGTTGAGTAATTAAATAAAAAAAGCATCTGCAAAAACAGATGCTTTTTAGTTAAAATTAGTTTTAAAACTATCTGGCAGAAATTACTTTTTTAATACTGCTTCCACGATTAGTAGTTACTTTTACAACATACACTTGGTCTCTTCCTCTATTCAATTTAAGATCAAGCGTTACTTCTTTATTCAAATAACCATTAGCATCGGCTTTAGAAAGCACTGAAATACCTTGTGAATCAAACACCTCTATTTTCACATCAGAAACGTAATCAAAATTGTATCTTACAGTGAGTTGGTCTTTGAAAGGAACAGGATAAGTAGTAAACCCTGCGGCTTCAGTTTTTGCTTCTATAGGCGCAACCACATCGGCAGTTTTAGCAGCTTGTTGTGCTGGAGCTGAACAAGTAGCAGTTGCACTGCTGCAATTAGCTGGATCAGAAGTACAATTAGCTGGACTAGTAGCTGTAACACTTGGACTAGAACCTGCTGCAAGATTGCCAAATACAACTGGTACATTTGCCACAGCCGTAATACCCGGATTAGCGCCATTTAATTTATAAGTGTATCCAATAATAGGATTACACACCTCGATGCTTCCAGTTGTTGTTGCTGCACAAAGTGATGCTGTTGGCTGGGTTATTTTTAATTGTGGGGTACTTGGTGTTCCTGGTTGTGGATTTACAATTACATTGTCACCTTGTGTACTACAGGAGCCAAGAGAAGCAAAAAATTGATATGTTCCTGAGGCTACTGGACTGAACACACCACTGGAATTAGCTGTATATATTATAACCCCGCCCTGCTTAAGTGTATAAGTGATGCCAGCTGTTGGCGATGTTACGGTAACAGTTCCAGTAGCAGTACTGCAGGTAGGGTCAATTACTGTAGCTGCTGGCGCACCTATTGGAGTTGGTCCTCCAACAGTTTTAGGAATAACAATACTACAATTATTAGGAAGAGTAGAATCTGTTATAGTAACATTGTAATTACCTGCAGTAAGATTGCTAAAAGTTGTTGTAGCACCAGCAACAACGGGAACTGGGGTACCATTTCCTAATTTGACACTATAAGGTGGTAAACCACCAAATGGTGCTACAGTAATAGAACCTCCTGCAGTACAAGTTGCACTGATTGCAGTTACAGTCCCATTAACTCCGGCATTAATTTCTATGAAAGGTAAGGTCCCGCATTTTGGAGCAATTTTACTAGATTCCAAGGGACATGATGCATTATCTGCAGCTGAAGTCCATGCCAAAAATAAATTAGTAATAATCAATCTTTGTCCACATGTATAGGTGACATTTCCAAAATTTAAAGATGTTATGGTATTAGGAGGAACTGCGGATGTATTTGGCGGAACAGGAGTACTATTACATCCACTGATTGGCTCTGAAGAAGCAAGAGTAGTGCCATTATATCGCTCTAAAGTTCCCCAGAAAGCAAAGGATGTTCTGTTTGACCCTGTGGTATTGTTAATCGACAATGTCAAAGTTCTGGTTACTGTAGTATTGGCTTCGCATGAATTACATGGGTCTCCACCTGTCAGTCTTGCTTCAACTAATTGCAAATCTTTGGATGTACATCTCTTTGCATCGGGAAGATTAACTTGCGCAAATGCAGCAGAAGAACTCAAGTAACTAACTATTAAAAATACAAATACATTCCTGAAAGAAAATAAAGTGCGCTCACCAAATAATTTTAATAAGCTGTCATGAACAAAACCACGGACATGATTGCTATTTAGTGATTTTGGATAAAAATCCGATGCATTAGGAATTAAAAAGCCTAATGATGATATTTTGTTTTCCGATAAAAAGCAAAATATGTTTTTGCTAGATAAAGCTCCGAAAAACTGCTGAAGTGTATTATTTTTCATGATATTGTAATTTTACTCCATAGTTGTTAAAAAATAGGAAAACAGTAGACTCGGGATAGAAACAATCATATAAAAACAAATCACCCTCACAAACTCATTTATGAAGTACGCCATCATCAAAAGAATACTTTATTTTGGGGTAATAAACTACCTTTTATTAACCAAATTGGGGCTTTAAAAGAAACTTAAAAACCTTAATTTCAAATTAATAAATAAGTTCAAAAAAAGAAAAAATAGAAAGCTTTCTATCTAAGCGATACAACTTTCTGAATAAAAAAACACCTTCAAAAAAATTGAAGAACTCCTTCATCAAAAGGATATTTTATTGCGGGGAACAATCCTAAAAATCCTTTTTTACCAGTAAACTATTTTGGAAAACAGCTCGAAAAAATGAATTATTTTTTTGCTATATCAAAGTTAATCAATGCATTAAAGCCCTATTAAAAAGCGAAAAGCAAATCTGATAAAGAGCAAATATATTCGATAAAAAACCTATTGATTCAGAAAAATAGTATGTTTTAAAACAAATTATTTTTTATTCAAAACACTATTAATCAATTAGTTATAAATAAAAAAACCTCGAAAGCAAAACTTTCGAGGTTTAATTTCATACTCTAATCCTTCTCAATATTTTATAGGATCAGATGATTATTCATAACCTATTTTGAAGAAATTATTTTTTTCACACTACTTCCTCTATTGGTTGTTACTTTTACAACATACACTTCTGATCTATCTACATAAGAATTAAGATTTAGTGTAACTTCTTTGTTCATGTAACTATTATTATCCATTTTTGAAAGTATTGAAACTCCTTGTGAATTAAGTACATCGATTTTCACATCAGATACATAATCAAAATTATATCTAATGGTAAGTTGATCTTTGAAAGGAACTGGATAGGCTTCAAAACCTGCTTTATCGCCCAAACCATCTCCTTCTTTTGTAGCAGGAGTTCCTCCTAATGGACATCCTGAATTATTAAGAATATCCAATTGAGTGGCTAATTTTCCAGGTGCATTTCCTCCTGATGAATAGGCTGCATTAACGGCATCTATTACCGATTGTGGACTATCAGAATATGGTGCAGGATAATCAACTTCATCGCTGCAAGCATTCAATAAAGCGGCTACTCCTTGACGAGCTAAATTAAAAATACCTCCACCACCTAAATTAAGCGCTTGCAATAAAGTTAAATTAGCAAGATTGGACGGTGCATTTACAAACACATCGCCGAACAACATTGTAGGAGTATAGCTTGAACACCATCTATCAGTATGGTTTTTCCAGTATCCTAATGTACAACCTTCAACGATACAAATTTGATTAGTAACGAGAACTAAATCAGAAGCAGTACATCCATTTATTGGATCTGTAACAGTTAATGTGTACGTTCCAGCTGCATTCACAGTTGGTGTAGCTGTATCTGCCCCAGAGACAATGTTACCACCATTACTGGCAACCCAAGAGTAGATTGCATTTTGAGTAGTTGAAGTTCCTGATAATAGTACAGTAGTTTCACCACATAATATCAGAACATCGTCACCTGCAACTGCATTTGGTAGTGCTATATTAACCGTTACAGTCACCTCATCACTATCACTACAACCAGAAGCGGTATGTGTTTTAGTAACGGTATACGTAGTAGTCACACTTGGATTAACGAATGGATTTGCAGCAGTCGAAGTAAATCCGGCTGGAGATGAAATCCAAGAATAAGTAAATCCAGCTTCTGCTACTTCTCCAATAGAACCGCCATCAGGATTTGATATACAGGTTTTAGTGAAATCAGGTCCTGCTACCGCAACTACTGTTGGTTGATTAACTGTTACAATAACCTCATCAGTATCGCTACAACCAGAAGCGGTATGCGTTTTAGTTACGGTATAAGTAGTAGTCACACTTGGATTAACGAATGGATTTGCAGCAGTCGAAGTAAATCCGGCTGGAGATGAAGTCCAAGAATAAGTAAATCCGGCTTCTGCAACTTCTCCAATAGAACCACCTGATATATTAATCAAGCAATTTTTAGTGAAATCAGATCCTGCATTAGCAACTACTGTTGGTTTATTCACCGTTACAGTCACTTCATCAGTATCGCTACAACCAGAAGCGGTATGCGTTTTAGTAACAGTATAAGTAGTAGTCACACTTGGATTAACTGTTGGATTTGCGGCAGTCGAAGTAAATCCGGCTGGAGATGAAGTCCAAGAATAAGTAAATCCGGCTTCAGCTGCTTCTCCAATAGAACCGCCATCAGGATTTGATATACAGGTTTTAGTAAAATCAGGTCCTGCTACCGCAACTACTGTTGGTTTATTCACCGTTACAGTAACCTCATCAGTATCGCTACAACCAGAAGCTGTGTGCGTTTTGGTAACGGTATACGTAGTAGTCACACTTGGATTAGCTGTTGGATTTGCAGCAGTCGAAGTAAATCCGGCTGGAGATGAAGTCCAGGAATAAGTAAATCCGGCTTCTGCCACTTCTCCAATAGAACCACCTGATATGTTAATCAAGCAATTTTTAGTAAAATCAGATCCTGCATTCGCAACTACTGTTGGTTTATTCACCGTTACAGTCACTTCATCAGTATCGCTACAACCAGAAGCGGTATGAGTTTTAGTAACAGTATAAGTAGTAGTCACACTTGGATTAACTGTTGGATTTGCAGCAGTCGAAGTAAATCCGGCTGGAGATGATGTCCAAGAATAAGTAAATCCAGCTTGAGCCGCTTCTCCAATAGAACCGCCATCAGGATTTGATATACAGGTTTTAGTGAAATCAGATCCTGCTACCGCAACTACTGTTGGTTGATTAACCGTTACAGTAACCTCATCGGTATCGCTGCAACCAGAAGCTGTCTGTGTTTTAGTAACGGTATACGTAGTAGTCACACTTGGATTAACTGTTGGATTTGCAGCAGTCGAAGTAAATCCGGCTGGAGATGATGTCCAAGAATAAGTAAATCCGGCTTCTGCAACTTCTCCAATAGAACCACCTGATATATTAATCAAGCAATTTTTAGTGAAATCAGATCCTGCATTTACCACTATCGTTGGTTTATTCACCGTTACAGTAACCTCATCGGTATCGCTACAACCAGAAGCGGTATGCGTTTTAGTTACGGTATACGTAGTAGTTACACTTGGATTAACTGTTGGATTTGCTGCAGTCGAAGTAAATCCGGCTGGAGATGAAATCCAAGAATAAGTAAATCCGGCTTGAGCCACTTCTCCAATAGAACCGCCATCAGGATTTGATATACAGGTTTTAGTAAAATCAGGTCCTGCTACCGCAACTACTGTTGGTTTATTAACCGTAACGGTAACCTCATCGGTATCGCTACAACCTGAAGCGGTATGCGTTTTGGTAACGGTATACGTAGTAGTCACACTTGGATTAACTGTTGGATTTGCAGCAGTCGAAGTAAATCCGGCTGGAGATGAAGTCCAAGAATAAGTAAATCCGGCTTCTGCAACTTCTCCAATAGAACCACCTGATATATTAATCAAGCAATTTTTAGTGAAATCAGATCCTGCATTAGCAACTACTGTTGGTTTATTAACTGTTACAGTAACCTCATCGGTATCGCTACAGCCAGAAGCGGTATGCGTTTTGGTAACAGTATACGTAGTAGTCACACTTGGATTAACAAATGGATTTGCAGCAGTCGAAGTAAATCCGGCTGGAGATGATGTCCAAGAATAAGTAAATCCAGCTTGAGCCGCTTCTCCAATAGAACCGCCATCAGGATTTGATATACAGGTTTTAGTGAAATCAGGTCCTGCTACCGCAACTACTGTTGGTTTATTCACCGTTACAGTCACATCATCAGTATCGCTACAACCAGAAGCGGTATGCGTTTTAGTAACAGTATAAGTAGTAGTCACACTTGGATTAACTGTTGGATTTGCAGCAGTCGAAGTAAATCCGGCTGGAGATGATGTCCAAGAATAAGTAAATCCAGCTTGAGCCGCTTCTCCAATAGAACCGCCATCAGGATTTGATATACAGGTTTTAGTGAAATCAGATCCTGCTACCGCAACTACTGTTGGTTGATTAACCGTTACAGTAACCTCATCGGTATCGCTGCAACCAGAAGCTGTCTGTGTTTTAGTAACGGTATACGTAGTAGTCACACTTGGATTAACAAATGGATTTGCAGCAGTCGAAGTAAATCCGGCTGGAGATGATGTCCAAGAATAAGTAAATCCGGCTTCTGCAACTTCTCCAATAGAACCACCTGATATATTAATCAAGCAATTTTTAGTGAAATCAGATCCTGCATTTACCACTATCGTTGGTTTATTCACCGTTACAGTAACCTCATCGGTATCGCTACAACCAGAAGCGGTATGCGTTTTAGTTACGGTATACGTAGTAGTTACACTTGGATTAACTGTTGGATTTGCGGCAGTCGAAGTAAATCCGGCTGGAGATGAAATCCAAGAATAAGTAAATCCGGCTTGAGCCACTTCTCCAATAGAACCGCCATCAGGGTTTAATGTACAGGTTTTAGTGAAATCAGATCCTGCTACCGCAACTACTGTTGGTTGATTAACTGTTACAGTAACCTCATCAGTATCGCTACAACCTGAAGCGGTATGCGTTTTGGTAACGGTATACGTAGTAGTCACACTTGGATTAACGAATGGATTTGCGGCAGTCGAAGTAAATCCGGCTGGAGATGAAGTCCAAGAATAAGTAAATCCAGCTTCTGCCACTTCTCCAATAGAACCACCTGATATATTAATCAAGCAATTTTTAGTAAAATCAGATCCTGCATTAGCAACTACTGTTGGTTTATTCACAGTTACAGTCACCTCATCAGTATCGCTACAACCAGAAGCGGTATGCGTTTTGGTAACGGTATACGTAGTAGTCACACTTGGATTAACTGTTGGATTTGCGGCAGTCGAAGTAAATCCGGCTGGAGATGAAGTCCAAGAATAAGTAAATCCAGCTTCTGCCACTTCTCCAATAGAACCGCCATCAGGATTCGATATACAGGTTTTAGTAAAATCAGGTCCTGCTACCGCAACTACTGTTGGTTTATTCACCGTTACAGTAACCTCATCAGTATCGCTACAACCAGAAGCGGTGTGCGTTTTGGTAACGGTATACGTAGTAGTCACACTTGGATTAACTGTTGGATTTGCAGCAGTCGAAGTAAATCCGGCTGGAGATGAAGTCCAAGAATAAGTAAATCCGGCTTCTGCAACTTCTCCAATAGAGCCACCTGATATGTTAATCAAGCAATTTTTAGTAAAATCAGATCCTGCATTCGCAACTACCGTTGGTTTATTCACCGTTACAGTCACTTCATCAGTATCGCTACAACCATTAGCCGTATTCGTTTTAGTAACGGTATACGTAGTAGTTACAATTGGATTAACTGTTGGATTTGCGGCAGTCGAAGTAAATCCGGCTGGAGATGAAGTCCAAGAATAAGTAAATCCGGCTTCAGCTGCTTCTCCAATAGAACCGCCATCAGGATTTGATATACAGTTTTTAGTAAAATCAGGTCCTGCTACCGCTATTGGCGGTGTATTATTTTTTTCTACAACTACTGTCGCTTGAGCAAAGCACCCTGTAAAACCTGGCGCATAGACTTTGACAGTATAGGTACCAGAGTCTGTTACCACTCTGTCAGGATCCAGTGGATTATCGCCTGGAATAAGTACATTAGAAGGATTATACCATTCTATAGTTGCTCCCGTTGGGGCTATGCCTGTAGCAGTAATAGTGGCATTGGTATTAATACAAGTAATCACTTGATTAACATTAGCAGCTACCGTTGGAGTTACTGTATCACCAAATGGGAATGGTCCTGCAAAATCTTTTTGCTCACTGGTAAAAGAATCAGACTGTCCACCTGCGGAACTACGGGTCTTAACCAATAAACTCCCCAATACATTGGCACATGGCCCAGAACCTTGTCCTTTTCTGTCCAAACCAAAAGCAGTAAGATTAATACCAATTTCTACATGTTGAAGGATTTGGTAGTGATCAAAAAATGCTGCGTTTGGACCTTCAATAGTTCCCCAAGGCGGACCTAAAGTAGTATCTTCAGCATTTACCCTTCCAAAAATATTTTCAACATCGGCTGGGTCATTGGAAACAATACGCCCATAACCAAAATTACCGCTTTGCTCCCCTTTTTCAAAAGTTCCGGGAACTACGCTAAATGGTCTTAAGGCCGCTGAATTATTATATGTATTAAAAACAGTTTCATCCATCCATACTCTGATTCTAACTTCAGGTTTAGATCCTCCTCCTTCATAATCAATCGAAACGATTATAGTTCCAGGAACATTAACACTTCCGTCAGCATTAAAAGTAAATGCGGTACGACCTCCATCGCTGCCTGTATTCCCAAAAACTAAATCTCCTGGAGAGTAGCTAACTAAGGTACGGAAGAATTCAAAATCAATATGCTTGCTACCATCAGTAGATCGCAATGTTGCAGCAGCATAAGCCCAAAGTACATCAAAAGGTCTGTCGTCTACAGGAAAACCTGGATTTGTAGAGGGATCATGCGGATTTGTTCCTCGTAAATGTGCCATTACATCGATGATATCATCTTTTTGAGGAATACTTCCAGCGCCTAGACTCCAAGTAATTGGATTATCAGCATTTTTATCTGCTGTACCGGCAAAAATACTCGAATCACTATTCCCTTGAGCAGAATTAGTATCCCTGCCATATACAGAATCTATCCATAAAAACCCATCAACAATAGGATATGGAAAACCTGGAGCAGGAGTCGTTACTGACTGCCCTTTTGTAAAGGAATAATTATTGTTAGCCAGAATAGAAGTCTTCAATGCAGCAGCACCAGTTACATCTATGACTCCTTTGCCACTGCCTGGGTAGGTAGTATTAAACCAGTCATCTGTACCAGCCTGATTGGGAAGACTCCCAAACTGCAACAGGTTGGCATAAGCATCAGCTTCAATACCAAAATTGGCTTTGACAGCAGCACCTCCAACAAGTTGACCATAAATAGGAGCTTGGCCAAACACTAAAAGCAGTAAAGTGGCATAAAAAAAGAGCTTTTTAGCAAACGCACTCGTCCAAAAAAAGCTCGAAAAACCTGCGTTGAAGCGCCAGGAAAAAGTGCAACAATAATCTTGTACACTTTTTATCGTATAAAATATAAATTTTTTCATAATAATTTGGTTTTAAGACCATATTATTAATAAGAAAGCACATGTAGAAGTGGGGTTTTCGAAGAGTTGAAAAGGTCCTGTTCCATAGATAGAGTGTAGTTTAATACCATAAATTAGAAAAAAAAGGAAGTTACAGACTGAGGCTAAAAATTACTGAGCTACAAATCAACCTTCATAAACACATTTATGAAGTAATCCATCATTCAAAAGATTTTTATTGTGGGGAACAATAACTAAATTCTTTTATCTACCAGACAATTGCTTTACAAAGCAATCTTTAAACTTTAATCTAAAACAATCAGTATTGAAATTAATAACTGGTTCAAACAAAAGATTTTCAACTCAAAGGAAAAACTTGCAACAAACGAAATATCTTCAAAAATAATTTTATGAAGCACTCCATCTAAAAAAGTCCACTTTATTGTAAAGAGTAAAAATACATCTGATAACCAAATAGTTACGTTATAAAAAAAACTTAAATAATTAACTTTTGTTGAATCAAAGTTAGCTATAACATCAAAAAAAGAAAAAGAAAGAGCGCTAAACAAGATAAAATTCTGTTATTCCCGACAAGAGACACTATTCGCTAAGAAAAGGTTTACAGCTGCAAAATATTAATACTTAAAAACTTGTTAACTTATTGATAATCAATTAATTAAGTATTGTATTATTTAAATTTTGTTAATAAAAAAACAATGTTAAAAAACAGTAATATCCTTTAACATATGAATTAGTAGTATCGATTCTTTATCCATCATTTATTTAAAAAATTATTTCTCTTAAAATACTGAAAATGAATCCTTTTTTAAGGTTAAAAAAACCTCAGGAGGCTATAAAAACATTGCTTTTTATTCATGAAAACAATATAGCCTTCTAAAAAACGTCAAAAAAAAGACCCTTCATTGCTGAAAGGTCTTTTGTGTTAAAAATTATAATCCAATTCTAATTTCTATTTCACGGCAACAGTGTTGTTTCTTAAAATTTTGCTAAAAAATAATACATGAGAAGGCAATGCATTTTCCCAATATTCCCAAGTGTGAGCTCCTGGACGTTCCGTATAATCATGAGAAACTTTATTATAAACGAGTCTTCGGTGTAATTCCCTGTTAGATTCTATCAAAAAATCATCTACTCCGCAATCTATAATCAATTCCAGTTTGTTACTTTTTATTTTATCAACCATATTTAAAACAGCATTTGAGGCATATACTTCTTGTGGTACTCCTTCAATTCCAAAAACAGGTTCCATTAATTTAGTCACTCTTTCCTTAGATTCTGGATTAATCATGCTCCCCATATCAACAGCTCCACTCATACTTCCTGCGGCACAAAATAGTTCCGGGTGTTTTGTCGAAAGATACAATGCCCCATGACCTCCCATAGAAAGTCCTGTAATTACACGTCCTTTTCTGTCATTTATTGTTCGATAGGTATTATCTACTTTCTGAATTACTTCTTTTGTGATGTATGTTTCAAACTGACTTCCTTTATTAACAGGACTATCAAGATAAAAACTGAAAGTTTCTCCTTCCGGCATTACAATTATAATATTATACTGATCCGCTAAATTGTGCAATAAATTCTTATCCGGGGTTTTAGACAACCAATCATTAAAATGACCATAAGCACCGTGCAGCAGATAAAGAACAGGATAGTTAACCTTGCTTTTAGCATAAGAACTGGGCAATACTACCGCAGCTTTATAGGTTTTATTCATAGCTAAACTCGGGATTTGCAACGTATCGGCTTTTGCACCATAAGATGATGCAGTGTGTCCAAGAAGGAAAAATAAAAATAGAATCTGAAGTTTCTTCATTTGATAGTTTTTTTGGTGATTGAAAAGTAAATATACACTTTTCCAGAAAAACTTGCTTTATCGTTTAAAAATCGAATACACTTTACAAAAACAATTGATTCATTTAGAACAGCTTAATTCAATATTGATGTGTTTTTGTAAAAACAATTCAATAAATAATTAACTCCACATTAAACAAAAACCTCTTACTTTTTTTATTTCGAAATTAAACAATATATACTTTTTTAACACAAATGAATTTATAAATTATTGAATTTTAACCATAATCGGCATTATGATGATAAAATAGCACCTAAATTAGAAAATATAGTTCTATTCCGTAAACGATTCTTATCCTAATTTTACAATAGAAATTTTAACTATTAATTTAAAAACTAGAATTATGAAAAACATTTTAAAATTGAGTTTATTGTTGATAGTAACAATGACTAGTATGAGTATGTATGCAATTGACGACAATTTTTTACTTAACGTAAAAAAAGGAAAAGGAAATGAAATTAGCTTTACTCTAAACCAAATTAAACAAGCTAATGTATCTATTTATGATGATCAGAATAATTTAATCTACACCGAAAAAGCAAAAGGTGAAAAAGGAATTTCAAAGACCTATAATTTAGACGAATTTCCCGTGGGAACGTATTATTTGGTTGTCGAAAACAACCTGAAAAAAGTAAAACACGAAATTATTATCTCGGAACAAAAAACATTTTTAACAACAAAAGCAATCTCGGAAGTTTACAAACCAACGATGAAAAATAGAAATTTGGCAACTATCAATTAGTGTCCTGCCGAATAGTATTAATAAAGGCTGTCTTTTGGGACAGCCTTTTTCTTTTATCATAAATATGAATTACATGTTACATATTTCTTCTATATTGCCCGCCTACTTCAAACAAAGCTGAAGTAATTTGTCCCAAAGAACAAACCTTCGTTGCTTCCATTAAATGTTCGAATAAGTTTTCGTTTTTAATGGCAGCTTCCTGAAGCGTATTCAAATGTGTATTTACTAAATCCTGATTGGATTGGTGTAAATGGTTCAACATATCTATTTGGTATTGTTTTTCTTCTTCGGTGGCACGAATTACTTCAGCTGGAATCACTGTTGGAGAACCTTTAGAACTCAAGAACGTATTAACACCAATAATTGGAAATTCACCGGTATGTTTCAAGGTCTCATAATACAAACTTTCTTCCTGAATTTTACTTCGTTGGTACATCGTTTCCATAGCACCAAGAACACCACCACGTTCTGTAATTCGGTCGAATTCCTGTAAAACCGCAGCTTCTACTAGATCTGTCAATTCTTCGATAATAAAAGCACCTTGAATTGGATTTTCATTTTTAGCCAAACCTAATTCTTTGTTGATAATCAACTGAATTGCCATCGCACGACGCACTGATTCTTCCGTAGGCGTTGTAATTGCTTCATCATAGGCATTGGTATGCAATGAATTACAGTTGTCGTAAATGGCATACAACGCTTGCAAAGTGGTACGAATATCATTGAAATCTATTTCCTGAGCGTGTAAAGAACGACCCGAAGTTTGAATATGGTATTTCAACATTTGCGCTCGCTCGTTAGCACCGTATTTATTTTTCATGGCTTTCGCCCAAATTTTACGTGCCACACGACCGATAACTGCATATTCAGGATCTACTCCATTCGAAAAGAAGAATGATAAATTCGGTCCAAAATCATTGATGTTCATGCCACGACTCAAATAATATTCCACATAAGTGAAGCCATTAGAAAGTGTGAAAGCCAATTGCGTGATAGGATTTGCTCCAGCCTCAGCAATGTGATACCCTGAAATAGAAACCGAATAGAAGTTTCTAACATTCTTGGTAATGAAATATTCCTGTACGTCACCCATCAATCGGAGGGCAAATTCAGTAGAGAAAATACACGTATTTTGTGCTTGATCTTCTTTAAGAATATCTGCCTGAACCGTTCCACGAACTTGTGACAACGTTCTTGCTTTTATGTCGTTATACACTTCCAAAGGTAAAACCTCATCTCCGGTTACGCCCAAAAGCATCAACCCTAAACCGTTATTTCCTTCAGGTAAATCACCTTGATAATGTGGTCTTTCGACACCTTTTTTGGTATAAATTTGTTTAATTTTTGCTTCAACTTCTTTTTCAAGATTATTTTCTTTGATGTAAAACTCACATTGTTGGTCAATAGCCGCATTCATGAAAAAGCCTAATAACATAGGTGCCGGCCCATTAATCGTCATACTCACCGAAGTCATCGCGTGAACCAAATCGAAACCAGAATATAGCTTTTTAGCATCGTCCAAACAACAAATAGAAACTCCGGCATTCCCGATTTTTCCATAAATATCAGGACGTACATGTGGATCGTTTCCGTATAAAGTCACACTGTCAAAAGCAGTTGATAATCGTTTTGCCGGTAATCCTGCACTCACATAATGAAAACGTTTGTTGGTTCTTTCCGGTCCGCCTTCTCCTGCAAACATTCGGGAAGGATCTTCTCCTTCGCGTTTGAAAGGATACAATCCAGCAGTAAAAGGGAATTCTCCAGGAACATTTTCCTGCAAACACCAACGTAAAATATCGCCCCAAGCTTGATACTTTGGCAAAGCTATTTTCGGAATTTGAGAATGTGAAAGTGACTCCGTATGCGTAGCCATTTTTATTTCCCTGTCACGAACTTTGAACGTATAAACTGGATTCTTGTACTTATTTACTTTTTCGCTCCAAGTCAAAATGATTTCCCAATTGTACGGATCCAAATCCATTTTTACTTTATCAAATTGATTCAGTAAAAGGTTTAAAAAGATTTTGTCCTCAGCGGCGCCTGGTTTTTCAGATTCCAAAGCAGTTGGCAAAACCGAATCGTCATTAATTCCTGCTTTGTTTATTTCAGGTATTTTCTTGGCAACCGTTTCAATCGTTTTAAAAATTCCGTATAATTTCTGGGCAACTTGCTCCTGACTAACCGCAGTAACATCATATTTTCTGTTACTTTCGGCAATTTCAGATAAATAACGCGTTCTGTGTGGTGGAATAACGAAAATCTTCTCGCTCATTTCACGAGTGATTTGGAACGTTGATTTCAAATCAGAATTCGTTTTCTCATGGATTTTATCCATAATCGCTTTGTACAGCGTATTCATTCCCGGGTCGTTAAACTGCGAAGCAATTGTCCCGAAAACTGGAAGTGTATCTAAATCCGCATCCCAAAGATTATGGTTGCGTTGGTATTGTTTTTTCACGTCTCTTAACGCATCCAGAGAACCGCGTTTGTCGAATTTGTTTATTGCTACCAAATCAGCAAAATCAAGCATGTCGATTTTTTCCAATTGGGTTGCAGCACCAAATTCAGGTGTCATTACATATAAAGATACATCCGAATGGTCCATGATTTCCGTATCAGATTGCCCGATTCCAGAAGTCTCCAAAATGATGATATCATAATTTGCCGCTTTAATCACTTGAATCGCATCGGCAACATATTTTGACAAAGCCAAATTCGATTGGCGTGTAGCCAATGAACGCATGTAAACTCTAGGACTATTGATAGCATTCATTCGAATTCTATCTCCAAGTAATGCACCGCCTGTTTTACGTTTTGATGGATCTACAGATATTAATCCGATTGTTTTTTCCGGGAAATCGATTAGAAAACGACGCACCAGCTCATCTACCAACGATGATTTTCCTGCTCCACCCGTTCCTGTAATCCCAAGAACCGGAATCGTGCAATTCTCATTCTTTTTTTGGATGGCTTCCAAAGTTTTGGCCGCAACATCAGGAAAATTCTCTGCTGATGAAATAATTCTGGCAATTGCTTTTGGATTTTTTTCCTCTAAATGATTTATTTCATCACTTAGTTGATCTCCAATAGCATAATCTGCACGTTGTACTAAATCATTTATCATTCCTTGTAAACCCAAAGCACGTCCGTCATCAGGAGAATAAATTCTCGTAATTCCGTACGCTTGTAACTCGGCAATTTCAGAAGGCAGAATTACACCTCCGCCACCGCCAAATATCTTGATTTGCCCTGCTCCTTTTTCTTGAAGCAAGTCATACATGTATTTGAAATATTCGTTATGCCCTCCTTGGTAGGAAGTTATTGCAATCGCATTGGCATCTTCTTGAATCGCTGTATTGACAACTTCTTCCACACTACGGTCATGGCCCAAATGGATTACCTCAACACCTGTAGACTGAATAATCCTACGCATGATGTTGATTGCGGCATCGTGACCGTCAAAAAGAGCTGCTGCGGTAACAATTCTTACTTTATTGTTAGGGATATATGGTTTTTGTTGTTCCATTTTATGAATATGATAATTTAAGCCTGCAATTTACGATTTTATTTTAAAAATTATTTGATGTTGTGGCTCGTTGTTAATAAATAACACAGAATTTTGTTATTTAGCCCCGATTGAAGCGGCATCTCCCGATTTAGAAAAACAAGGCTTTTATCAGCCGTAGTTTTTATTTATCGGGAATACAGCGGAAAGCGGGACAAATCCTGATTAATAAAACTAAAATTTGTGCTCCTAAAGAATAGTTGGCTTTGTTTTTGAATAAGTAGTATTTTTACAAAAGCCAAATGGCAAACAGACGAAGTAAACTAATACTCTAATTACGATGAAGAAAATTTTAATGGTTATGATGGCGGTTTCGCTTTCGAGTTGTGCCGAAATGCAACAGGTGATGAATCAATTTCCACAAACGCAAGGAATTGGCGGCGTAGATATTGCCGGTGGATTGAAGGAAGCATTGAACAATGGGATTTCGAAACAGGTAACAAAACTGACTGCTACCGATGGTTTTTACAGAAATGAAGCCGTGAAAATTTTATTGCCGGAAGAATTGAGAAAAGTAGATACTGGTTTGAGAAGAATTGGATTGAGTTCTTTGGCTGACGAAGGTTTGAAAGTATTGAATCGTGCTGCCGAAGACGCGGTGAAAGAAGCGACTCCAATATTTGTTGATGCCGTAAGAAACATGACTTTTATGGATGCCAAAACGATTTTGATGGGAAATGAAAGTTCGGCTACCACTTATTTGCAAAACAGTACTTCGACAGCTTTGTACGGAAAATTTAATCCGGTGATTAAAAGTTCGTTTACAAAAGTTGGTGCCGATAAAGTATGGGCCAACATTATTACTAAATACAACAGCATTCCTCTTGTAAATAAAGTGAATCCTGATTTGACTGATTATGTTACGAACCAAGCGTTGAATGGCGTTTTCAAAATGGTTGCTGTTGAAGAAAAAAACATCAGAACGAATTTGAGTTCCAGAACTTCTGTTTTATTGCAAAAGGTTTTTGCCTTGCAGGATAACAAATAGATTGAAATTTGGCTGTTTTTTTTCAAACATAAAACAGCCAAATCCAACTTTTTTATAAAAACAAATACGTTTAGTTTTGAAAAATACTATTCATTACTAAGAACAAAGCTGAAAACAGAACCCTAATGCAGAAAATTACAATCCTAATCCATTGCGAAGATCAAAAAGCAATTATTGCTTCCGTTACGAATTATATTTCCTCTATTGATGGTAATATTATTTATTTAGATCAACATGTCGATGCTGATGAAAATGTATTTTTCATGCGTTTAGAATGTGAATTCAGTGCCAAAAATTGGAATATTGAAGCTATTAAAACTGATTTCCAAGCTAAGTTAGCTTCTCCTTTCAATATGTCGTGGGAAATGTATACCCAAAATGAAAAACCAAAAATGGCTTTGTTTGTTTCTAAATACGACCATTGTTTGTATGATATTTTAGGACGCTACAGCGCTGGCGAATTGCCTCTTGAAATCCCTTTGATTATAAGCAATCATGAGGATTTGAAAGCTGTGGCAGAACGTTTTGCTATTCCGTTTCATTATGTTCCTTTCACAAAAGACATTAAAAGCGAAGGCGAACAAAAACAGTTGGATTTACTAAAAGAATACAATATTGACTTCATTGTTTTGGCACGCTATATGCAAATTATCACACCTAATTTGATTGCGCAATACAAAAATCAAATTATCAATATTCATCATTCCTTTCTTCCGGCATTTCCCGGAGCAAAACCGTATCATTCTGCTTTTAAACGCGGTGTAAAAATCATTGGTGCCACCAGTCATTATGTTACCGAAGGATTAGATGAAGGTCCGATTATCGAGCAGGATATTGCCCGAGTTTCACACAGTCATTCTATAGAAGATTTTATTATGAAAGGGCGCGATCTGGAACGCATGGTTTTGGCCAGAGCCATAAAACTGCATGCCGAAAGAAAAACAATGGTTTATGACAATAAAACGGTGGTGTTTTTATAAATCCTCACCCGTCCCGACCCTTCAGGGTCGGGACGGAACTCTCCAAAGGAAAGGAAACCGAAATCCATAGAATTAAAGAATATTGTCTATTATATATAAATGCTCACTTATTGGTGAGCATTTTTTTTAACCTGAAATTTCAATTTCCCTCGTTTTTCCATTATTGTCAAATACTACTTTGGTCCAAACCGATTTTGCTTTTTGATGCGTTGGATACCAATCCCGGTTTTCTTCCACAAGGATAAAAAGTCCAGTATCGGTTCCCAAAACGATAAATTTTTCTAGTTTTGGTTGTTTTGAAAATACCGAAAGACCGTATTTATTAAACATTTCATCACTGAGCTTTGAAACATTTTTGGTCACAAAACCTATTTCGCTCACAGAAAGAATTGACAATCCATCAAATGGTTTTTCTGAAGTATTATCAAGGCTGAAACGGGCAATAAATTCTAAAATATTTCCATTATTGTCATAGAAATAAAAAGACTTTGCATTCCAGTTATAGAAATCGGCAATTTTTTCCGGTGGAACAACCTCCATAATTTCAGTTTTCTTTTCTATCCAAGCAAAGGCTTCCAACAATTTATTATTGGGTATATCAAAAGCAAAATGATATACCGGTTTTAAATTCTCAGATGAACGGAAAGTTAGTTTTGTGGAACCAGCGGCAAATGAAACACTCGAATTGGTTTTCGAAATAGTTTTCAACCCGATAACGCCAGTATAAAACAACTCCGTTTCAGTAATGCTATCCGTCAATAATTCGAGTTCGAGAATATTCATCGTGTTTAAATAAAGTAATTTATCTTTTTAACAAATACACCTAAACGCCCAGCAACTAAACCACTATGAATTGCTAATGATAGTCTAAACCTACTGAAATTATATAGCCTCAGATGATGTCAAAATCCTTAAAGAAGTGCTCTGGAAATAAAGTTAAAAAACTTAACTTATGTACAACAAAGTAATAACAAAATCTTAACAGCAAAACGCCTGCTTATGTGTGATCTTTGCAGAGTAATAAACTGGTTATTTATTATTTTGGTTTTGGTTAGTTAAAGAATTGCCTGCATTTATAATGCAGGCATTTTTTTATTTAGCGGTATTTATAAAAGAAAGAACTGCATCATTGAAAGCATTAGGTTGCTCCACATTTACTACATGTCCACATTTTTCTATTACAAAAAGTTTTGACGATTTATAATGATTTTCGACCACTTTCCTAACCGATGGCAAAAACATATAATCCTCTTCGCCCATAACATAAAGCGTAGGAATATTCAATTCGACCTGGCGGAACCATTTCAGCACCGGATTTATTTCGGCAGTGAGTTTAAACCATTTGATGAATTCTTTTTGATATAATTTTTTAGCTTCATTGATAAAAAGAACACGAGATTGCTTGTGACTTTTTTTAGGCATAATGACAAAGGCAAAAAACTTGTATAAAACCAAATACGGCAATACATATTTAAACATATTTCCCAATCGCATTAATACTTGAGAACGGAAATTCATTTTCAGGATTGCGCCGCCAAGAATCATGCTTTGCACGCGTTCCGGATACATTTCAGCCAATTGTCTGATGAGTATGGTACCCAAAGAAATGCCAACGAAATGTGATTTTTTAATTTTAAGAAAATCTAAGACTTCCAGAATATCATTAGCCAAAGCCGAAAAGGTATATTTCTGTTTGAAAGCCGTCTTTAAAGTAGGTTTTGATTCCCCATGACCCCGCAAATCCAATAACAATACATTATACTGTTTTTTAAAATCACGTATTTGCTTAAACCAGATAGAAGAACTCCCACCGGCGCCATGAACAAAAGTTACCCACTGATCGGTGTTTTTATTTTCGTAAATGGTATAATTAATCACTTGGTTTTTTTTGTAAAAATAGGACTTTAATTTTAAATCCCAATCTTAACAAAAAATAATGCTGGTTTTATAATTGTATACCGTAAATTTGCAAAAAATTTACACCCATGAAAGGATTATTGAAAGAGAAAAGTGAAATAGAAAAGCTTAAAAGAGAATACCAAATGCTCTCAGAACTAAATTTCAACTTCGACAAGACCACTGTTAAGTCTACCGTAACAACAGAAGAATTAATTTTAGAGGAATGCGAATTATAATTTTTGATGCATTTTTTTAAAATAGTCAAACGCTTTTAGCAGCCTGCTTCCATACCAAGAAAACATTTCGCCATCAACAAACACCGTTTTTGCATGATGCGTGTGCCTTCCTATTTCGAATGCATCTTCCTCCTTAAAAGGATACGGCTCTGAAGATAGAAAAACCAAATCCGGATCTCCTTCCAATCGCATTTTTTTGAGTTCGATTTCCGGATAACGTGATTTGTTATCATAAATATTCTGAAAGTGGTTCAGTTTCAGTAATTCATTTATAAAATTATCCGAACCAGCGACCATAAACGGATTTTTCCAAATGAAATACGCTGCTTTTTTAACCGGTTTATCTTTGATGAAGTTTTTAAAATCGCTCAAGGCAAAAGCCAATTTGTCGTTCCATTTCTGGGCTTCGGTTCTGCAATTGAAGAGCTGACCAAAGTCGGTAATCATTTGAAAATTGTCATCAATCGTGATGATATTCGTCACCCAAACCGGACAAATTTTACGCAATTCTGTTACGATTTCTTCCGTATTTTCTTCTTTATTACAAATGATGATATCCGGTTGCAACAACCTGATTTTCTCATAATGTACTTTCTTGGTTCCACCAACTATTTTCTTAACAGACTTAAAATGATACGGATGCACACAGAATTTGGTAATCCCAACAATTCGGTCTTCCAAGCCCAAATCATACAGTAATTCCGTTTGAGAAGGAACCAGTGAAATAATGCGCTTGGGTGACGTTTCAAAAGAATGGGAAGTTCCTATTTGATCGATTATATTTTTTTGTTTCAAGTTTAAAGTTTAAAGTTCATAGTATTAAAACATAAATTGGCAGCTTTTTAACCATTAAGAAATTAAGAAAATTAAGCTTTAAAAGTATTTCTTAATAGTTGTGACAAACAAGCTTTAAAGTATTTCTTAATGGTTTAAAAAAAGTCCCTGTTTAAAATTATTCCACTTTAAACCTTAAACCTTTTCAAACTTCAAACTCATAATTCCTTCCATTTCCTGTTGCATTTTCAACGCTTCTTCTCTTGCTTTGTCAACAAAATCAGTTCCGTTTGACGCATAAATAATCGCTCTGGAAGAATTAATAAGCAACCCAACATTCGCATTCATACCGTATTTACAAACTTCGGATAGGCTTCCTCCTTGTGCTCCCACTCCAGGAACCAGCAAGAAACTGTCAGGGACAATTTTACGAATTTCAGTAAAATATTCGGCTTTGGTAGCACCTACAACATACATCAGGTTTTCACTGTTTTTCCACGTTTTAGACGTTTCTAATACTTGCTTATACAGTTCTTTAGCTCCGCTCCGTTCGGCTCCGCCTCGGGTTCCTTCCACATTTAAAGTCTGAAAATCGAACGCACCTTCATTGGAAGTCAAAGCCAGCATAATCGTATGTTTATTTTCGAAAGCAAGAAAAGGCTCCACCGAATCTTTCCCCATATAAGGAGCAACGGTAACGCTGTCAAAATTCAAATCCTCAAAAAAAGCTTTGGCATACATCGAAGACGTATTTCCAATATCACCACGTTTTGCATCTGCAATCGTGAAGATATCCGGATAAGTTGAGTTGATGTAATGAATTGTTTTTTGTAACGACATCCAACCTTTTATTCCGTAAGCTTCATAAAAAGCGGTATTGGGTTTATACGCCACCGCTAAATCATGCGTCGCATCGATTATGGCTTTATTGAATTCGAAAATAGGATCTTCTAGTGCTAATAAATGTTGTGGAATTTTATTTAAATCAACATCTAATCCTACAGCTAGGAATGATTTCTTGATTCTGATTTGGTCAATAAGTTGTTGTGTAGTCATTGTTTAAATTGTGTGCTGCAAATTTATGAAAAAAACCGCAAAAGGATTGGCCGTTTTATAACTTAAAAATTCAATGAATACGGTCTATTTTAATGCTGATCTTTTTTTTAAAATTGTCAGTATAATAGATTGTCAGGACTGCACTAAAACTATATTTTTATTTTAAAAGAAATTGATTTTCAAACCAATAAGAGTTAATTATATAAGAAAAATAAAAATTTGTATAACAAATGAAATCCATAGCAACCTCATCTTTGCAGTGTTAATCTAACATTGTAAAAACAAAAAACATGAAAAACTTTATCTTATCAGCATCTTTACTTGCAACAACAATATTGTTTGCAAACACTACAGAAAAAATTGATCAAACTACAATTTCAAAAAAACAAAAAGTTGCAATTAGCAAAACAACAGATAAAACGGTCTATTTCTGGGAAGTAAACACGCCAACAGGTTATGCAAGTGGTTATACGCTTTCGGAAGCCAAAGCATTAAAAACAATAAAATTGATGGCTACAAACGACATCGTAACGTATAGAATCGTTGAAGCCTATAAATAGTTTTTAAAACTAAATATAGGCTTCAATAGCTTATTTTTATAAAAATTATTTCCCTTTTAAGGTCCCGAAGAACACAAAAAAAAGTGAAACGAATTTCACTTTTTTTTATTTAGAATACCTCGCTGGCTTCTTTCAATTTTTCCATGTTGTTGACTAACGCTAGCTCGTCAACAATTTTCTGAATGTCACCATTCATGATATTTCCTAAATCGTACAAAGTCAATCCTACACGGTGATCCGTTACACGACCTTGTGCATAATTGTAGGTACGAATTTTGGCAGAACGGTCACCAGAACTTACTTGAGACGTACGTTTGGTAGCATCTTCCGCTTGTTTTTTGGCTAATTCCTGTTCGTATAAACGGGAACGCAATACACCAAAAGCCTTATCTTTATTTTTATGTTGTGATTTTTGATCCTGACATTGCGCCACTAATCCTGTTGGAATGTGCGTCAAACGAACCGCTGATTTGGTTGTATTTACGGATTGTCCACCAGGTCCTGACGAACAGAAGAAATCCACACGAACATCATTCATATCAATTTGCACATCAAATTCCTCTGCTTCCGGCAATACCATAACAGTCGCTGCTGATGTGTGAACACGTCCTTGCGTTTCCGTTTGCGGTACACGTTGCACACGGTGAACACCCGCTTCAAACTTCAAGGTTCCGTAAACATCTTCACCGGTAACTTCAAAAATCACCTCTTTAAAACCACCTGAAGTTCCTTCATTCATATCCACCACAGATGTTCTCCAACCTCTGTTTTCACAATATTTTGTGTACATACGGAATAAATCCCCTGCAAAAATACTCGCTTCATCCCCACCCGTTCCGGCACGAATCTCTACCATAACATTTTTGGCATCTTCGGGATCTTTAGGAATCAACATAAATTTGATTTCATCCTCCAGTTCCGGTAATCTTTCCTTTGCTTCTTCCAGTTGCATTTTGGCCATTTCGGTCATATCTGCATCACTGTTATCGGCTATAATTTCGTTTGCTTCTTCAATATTTGCCATAATCAGCACGTATTCATCGCGCTTTTCAGCCAAAGCTTTTAAACTTTTGTACTCTTGATTCAATTGCACATAACGCTTCTGATCAGAGATAACATCCGGCTGAATGATTAAATCCGATATCTCATCGAAACGTTGTTTTACTATTTGAAGTCTATCTAACATTTTCTTATTCCTTTTATTGGAGTGCAAAAATACGAAAAAACTATTCAGTTTGCAAGGCTCCCAATTGAGATTGTAATTGCGAACAATAAGGAACGAATTGTGTGACAATCAGGAGCTATTTCCCGCTATTCGCTGTATCTTTTTCTGGTCTCCTTAGAAAAAACGAGACCAGAAAAAGGATGCCGCTTCTATCAGGGCTAGGGCATTGTGCTAAAAAAGATAGCGATTACGGTTTCCCGTAAAGTTCTTGAAATAAAAGGAGTTAGTTTTGAAAATATCTAAAATCAGAATAAAGAACTTACTTTATTCTTAAACAGAAATAACTATAAAATCACCAAATTTCACAAAACTATGAAAAAACTAACTGTAAAAAATCTGATTGAATTTCGAGGAAAAAATAACCGAACGAAAATCACATTCGTGAATAATCTTAAAAAAGAGAAAATTAAGTCAGATGATAATTCTGGCGGTGGTGATTATTGGATTAGTTGTTTAAGTGCAGTTAGAAATACTTTCAAATTTGGCAATGCAGATTTATTGGATGAAAAAATTACTTTTTTACGAGATAAAATTAAATTTTCAGAAATTAACAGAATAAAAGATCAATTTCAAAGAAACATTGACATTATAAGTAATTTTAAGGATTACGATTTTCAGCATTTAAAACCAAATGCTAATTTGACTTTTATAACACAACAAAAGCATCAAGCGATACTTGACATTAAAGGCCTTCCCATTGAAGCAAAACCATGTCATATTTTTACATTTTCAAGCAATAATAGTGAGGAAATAGGAGGGATTTGGTTTGTAGCACAATTAAAAGGTTTCCCAAAAAGTGAATTGGGAATGTTTACCGATATACTTTACAGATACTTAGATAAACATCACTCAAAAGATTTTTACGTCAATCCAGAATATTGTATTGCAGTTGACCTATATAATGGGCAAGAAGTAAATTACACGGAAATTCAAAATGGTAAAATCTCTATATTAATTGATTCTACATTGGATGATTTAAAGAACTATAACTAATAACACGGTTACTTTTGGTAGCTTTGCAACCAATATAAAAAAGCGGGTTTTCGCTTTCAAAGCCTTTCCATTACTACTGAGGCTAGAGCATTTGTGTTAAATAAATAGCTTTTAGGTTTCCCGTAACATTGCTGAATTAAAAGGAAGTAGTTTTGAATACTATTTTTAATCAGTTTTGAGCTGTTAATTTTATATATTTGATTATAACAAAAAGACTATTAATCTTTAAAATTTTATAATGGACTTTAAACTATTGGTTTCGATTTATGCTGCAATAATTTCAACTATTGTTTTTATATGGCGATTATATGAATTTTATTATGATCGAAGAGGAAAATTTGCTATCAATATTAAATGCAACACAAAATACGAAATTAATGCAAATTATAAATTCGGTGATTCTCAAATGTATTTAACTACTACGATAATAAATATTGGAAAGACTAAACGTTTAATAGAGCAACCTACATTTGTTGGTAATACAAAAATTAATAATAAAGAACATTTCAATTTTTTAGATTTCAAGAATATTATTAAATATCCAATTACTCTGGACTCTGGTGAAAAATTTGAACATGAAGTTCCTTATAACGCATTAGAAGATTTAAAAGAAAAAGGTGTTTCAAAAATTAAAGCCATAATTAGAGATACACATGGAAAGAAACATTACTCAAAATGGTTTGAAATATAACATGGATTACAAATTCACCCGCTCTGCAAAATATGAATAAATCGTAATAGAAGAATATATTCGTGATTACTCTACGAAGTCTCGCGACTTCGTAGCAATTCCAATAATCAACAAACACAGAAAAATAAAGGTTGCTAAAGTTAGAACGGTATATCGCAATGGGTAAGAACTCAGGAGACTTCGCACAGCATGCTATTAATACTATTTTCATTTTTGAGAAGACAGCATATCCCACTGATGCTTGTTTGCAACGAATACCAATTTTAATTTGTAGCACAATCGTAGCGTTTGCAACGCGGTTTTTTATACTTTTATTGAACTAAAACCTTATTTTAATAAAATGAATCCCAAAGTTGATGACTTTATAAGCAATGCCAAAAAATGGCAGCCCGAAATGGAGCAATTGCGACTATTGCTGCTCGATTGCGGACTAAGCGAAGAGTTCAAGTGGCGTACGCCTTGTTACAGTTTTCAGGGAAACAATGTGGTACTTATAGGCAGTTTTAAAGAATACTGTGCGCTTAGTTTTTTTAAAGGAACTTTACTTCAAGACACCGATGGAATTCTATGCAAACCCGGAGAAAACAGTCAGGCTGTACGTTTTTTTAAGTTTACCAATCTGGAAGAAATCATAGAACAGCAATCGATAATCAAAGCCTATATTTATGAAGCTATTGAAATTGAAAAAGCAGGCTTGAAAGTAAATTTCAAAAGCAATACCGAACTTGAATTAGTAGTAGAATTACAAAATACCTTAGACAAAAATCCAGACTTAAAAGTTGCTTTTCAGGCCTTAACTCCCGGGCGACAGCGCGCTTACAACCTATACTTTTCTGGTTCCAAGCAATCCAAAACCCGCGAAACCCGAATTGAAAAATACACGCAGCGTATTCTTGACGGAAAAGGAATCAACGATTGTACTTGTGGATTGTCTAAAAAAATGCCCAACTGTGACGGCTCACACAAGTACATTCGAGCAGAAAATAAATGACAATTCACAGCATCTTTTGCTTTGGTTATTATGAAAACGAAACGGAATCGATAGCCCTGATGGAAGCGGCATCTCCCGATTTAGAAAAACAAGGCTTTTCGGCCGTAGTTTTTATTTATCGGGAATACAGCGGACAGCAGGACGGTTCTTAATTGAAAACACCATTCGTTCTGCTCCAGCAATGCAAAGTGTTCTTTATAAAAACATTTTCTTAAAGTCTGGATTGCTGTGCAAAGTCTCCTGACTTCGTGAAGCATGGGTGAAATTATTTACCGTAAAAATATTTTTCACAGCAATTTTTTTTTACTTTTAAAATAAAAAACATGAATAGAGTTTTATTCTTACTATTTATTATTTCATTCTCAAAAGCCAGTGCACAAAATGCCGTTTCAGATAAAATAAAGAATAACAATCCTATTTTCAAAGGTTGGTATGCTGATCCTGAAGGAATCATTTTTGATAAAACATACTGGATATATCCCACTTTTTCAGCTCCTTATGAAAAGCAAGTTTTTTTGGATGCTTTTTCGTCTTCTGATTTAACCAATTGGACAAAACATGCTAAAATTTTAGATACAACTGCCGTAAAATGGGCAAAAAAAGCGATGTGGGCACCGTCAATCATTAAAAACAAGAATAAATATTTTCTGTTTTTTGGAGCTAACGATATTCAAAGTGATACTGAATCAGGAGGAATAGGTGTAGCGGTTGCATCTAAACCTGAAGGTCCTTATAAAGATTATTTAGGAAAGCCATTAGTTGAAAAATTTTATAATGGCGCACAACCTATTGACCAATTTGTTTTTAGAGATAAAGATGGTCAACATTATTTAATTTATGGAGGATGGAAACATTGCAATATTGCTAAATTGAAACCAGATTTTACGGGTTTCATCCCTTTCAAAGACAAAACAGTATTTAAAGAGGTTACTCCGGAAAATTATGTTGAAGGACCTTTTATGTTTATCCGAAATAACAAATATTATTTTATGTGGTCCGAAGGCGGCTGGGGCGGACCCAATTATTGCGTAGCGTATGCGATTGCCGATTCTCCAATGGGACCATTCAAGCGCATTGGTAAAGTCTTGCAACAAGATCCTAAAATCGCTACCGGAGCAGGGCATCATTCGGTTATGAAAGCACCTGATTCCAACCAATATTACATTGTTTACCACAGAAGACCGCTTACAGAAACACATGCCAATTCAAGAGAAACGTGCATAGAAGAAATGTTTTTTGACGAACAAGGTTTTATCAAACCCATTACGATTACAAACGAAGGAGTAAAAGCACACACAATTAAATAATTGAATGGTATCTTTATTAGTTCATTACCCGATCCAACCATTAGCGCAGCATTACAGGCTATGCCCACAAACCAGAACAGCTAAACAAACAGTAAAAAAACACTAACACATTTAAAAAACATACCTATGAAATTACTACTTGCCACATTCCTTTTAGTTTTCAACTTGACGGCATTCGCACAATCGAATGACTTCGCCGGTGATTATAATCGTATTTTAAATGGTAAAGATGAAAGTCATTTATTTGATTATAAATTGACCTTACATCAAGATGGAACATTCCTATTTCATTATTATTCGAAAATTAAACAGGGAATTCCTCCTGAAGTAAATAAATACGGAAAAGGGAAATGGAGTGCAAAAGACAATGTGATTACTTTTTCTTCCAACAAACAAGAAGACTTTGATGAAAAATACACGTTGGATTTTAATAATTCCAAGGCGAGATTTGTAACTAAGAATCCTAGAGATAAATCGGACCGAATAATCAAAACCAGACTTACGTTTGTTGAATCAGAAATCTCCTGGATGCAAAAACTAGATGTTTTTAAGATATAAATCCACATTACAACGCCTGTATACAATTTTACATTAACAGACTGACGAAGAAGCAATAAGAGTAACTTTTAATTTACCAATCGAATATCAATTGAATTAACGATTACACCATTTGACCACAATGAAAGAGGAAATTCAAACATATAACGACATACAGACCTCAGACGACAAAGCAATTTGCAACGTGCTTGCCCAGACTATTGACAACGAATTGACCGAAGCTGAGAGCAAAATTTGGCACGCCCACCCTGTTTGGTTTTTAGACGGTAATCCAATTGTTGGTTACAGCAAACAAAAAGCAGGATGGCGTTTGATGTTTTGGAGTGGTGCTGACTTTGAAGAAGACGATTTAAACATAAAAGGAAATAAATTTAAAGATGCTTCTATTTTCTTCACTACAGTTGAACAAATCAATACAAAAGACCTTAAACGTTGGCTGAACAAATCAAGAGATATTCAGTGGGATTACAAAAACATAGTAAAAAGAAAAGGACAATTAGAGAGGTTGAAATAAATGGAGATTAACCTTAAAATCTAAAGCATGAACAAGACAAACAATCACGATGAGCGTATTGCAAAAATGACATTCGCATCGGTATATCCACATTATATCGCAAAAGTCGAGAAGAAAAACAGAACAAAAGAAGAATTATTTCAAGTAATTGAATGGCTAACGGGTTATGATGAAAAAAAACTGCAAGAACTGGTGAAAGAAAAAGTAACTTTCGAGAAATTCTTTCAGAATGCTATATTAAACCCTAATGCGCACTTGATTACGGGTGTAATTTGTGGGTATCGGATAGAAGAAATCGAAAATCCGTTAACGCAACAAGTACGATATTTAGACAAACTGGTCGATGAATTGGCTAAAGGACGCAAAATGGAGAAAATTTTGCGAGACGCATAAAGCGACCCAAAAACAACGAGATAAATTTACACTATTAAACCCTCTCTCAAATCAGCGTAATCCGGTTCCCAATAGGGATAATTAATCTTCAATTCCATAATAACAAGACACGCTCTTTTTAAGATTCTCCAATTCATTTTTTGGAAATACCCGTTCATAACTCCTACCGATTTCTTTTTAATACCAATTTCTAAATTCCTAATTTGCGCCCTTAAATCAGAAAGAGAAAATGAAGGTCTGTATTGCCGAGAAACCTAGTGTAGCACGCGAAATCGCATCCGTTTTAGGAGCCAATACCAAACGCGACGGGTATTACGAAGGCAACGGTTATGCCGTAACGTACACTTTTGGGCATTTATGTACCTTAAAAGAACCAAACGATTACAAACCCCATTGGAAAAGTTGGGATTTGAACAACCTGCCCATGCTTCCCGACAAATTTGAAACCAAAGTGGTCGAAAATTCGGGAATCCAAAAGCAATTCAAAATTATAAAAAGTTTGTTTGACAAAGCCGAGTTGGTCATCAACTGCGGGGATGCAGGGCAAGAAGGAGAACTCATTCAGCGCTGGGTCATGAATGAAGCCAATTATAAAGGCGAGGTAAAACGCTTGTGGATTTCGTCCCTGACCACCGAAGCCATCAAAGAAGGTTTTGAAAACCTAAAACCATCTGCCAACTACGATAATTTATACTACGCCGGATTTTCCAGAGCCATTGGCGACTGGTTACTTGGCATGAATGCCACGCGTTTGTACACTGTAAAACATGGCGGGTACAAGCAAGTATTGTCTATTGGAAGGGTACAAACCCCTACTCTAGCCATGGTTGTAGACCGATTCAAAGAAATCGAGAATTTCAAACCGCAACCGTATTGGGAGTTGCAAACTTTATATCGAGAAACGCTTTTCAGCTATGAAGATGGACGCTTTTTAAAAAAAGAAGATGGAGAACTTTTGGCCAATAAAGTCAAAGAAAGTGAGTTCGAAATTGTTTCTGTCGAAAAAAAGAATGGCAATGAGTTTGCACCAAAACTCTTTGATTTAACAGGTTTGCAAGTGTATTGCAATACAAAGTTTGGATTCTCGGCAGATGAAACGCTTAAAATTGTCCAAACTTTGTATGAACAAAAAGTAGTCACCTACCCCAGAGTTGACACCACGTTTTTACCAAGCGATATTTATCCAAAAGTACCCGGAATTCTGAAAAACTTGACGAATTATGCGGCGTTGACGCAACCGCTTTTGGAAAAAAAGATAAAAAAATCGCCTAAAGTTTTCAACGATAAAAAAGTTACCGATCACCACGCGATTATTCCAACGGGGATTCAAAGCAACTTGGAATACAATCAGCAACAAGTGTATGACATAATTACTAAGCGTTTTATTGCGGTGTTTTATGACGATTGTTTGGTTGCTAATACGACAGTAATAGGGAAAGCCGCCGATGTAGCTTTCAAAACCACCGGAAAAGAAATCTTGAAAAAGGGCTTTCGCATTGTTTTTGAAGATCCGAACGCCAAAGAAAAAGAAGCCGATATCCTGCCGAGTTTTGTTGTAGGTGAAAAAGGCCCACACGAACCTTCCTTTTTAGAAAAGGAAACCAAACCACCCAATCAGTTTACCGAAGCTACCTTATTGCGCGCCATGGAAACCGCCGGCAAACAAGTTGACGATGAAGATTTACGCGAATTGATGAAAGAAAATGGTATCGGTCGTCCGTCAACACGAGCCAATATTATTGAAACGCTTTTCAGACGCCAATACATCGTTAGAAACAAAAAACAAGTATTGCCAACGCCAACAGGAATTCAACTGATTGACACTATTCAAAATGAGTTGGTCAAGTCGGCAGAACTGACTGGTTCTTGGGAAAAACAGTTGAAAGATATTGAAAAAGGAACCTTTACCGCCGGTTCCTTTATCAAAAATATGAAGCGCATGGTTGAGGTTTTGGTGTATGAAGTACGCAGCGAAACCAGACGCGCTAATATTTCGCATGCAGGAAATGTCCAAAAGGAAGAGGCTAAAGTGGAGAAAAAGAAAGCCGCAGGAATTTTGGCGGAAGCCTGTCCGAAATGTAAAAAAGCAACGCTCATCAAAGGAAAATCAGCTTATGGCTGTGGCGAATACAAAGCAGGTTGCACGTTCCTATTACCCTATACCTTTGCGGAGAAAAAAATATCCGAGAACCAATATTTGCGCTTGCTTCAAAAAGGATCTACCGTAAACTTGAAAGATTTCAAAACCGATGCCGGCGCTGTGGAAGGTTTGCTTCGCTTTGACGAAAATTTCCAACTCAAATTAGAACCGAAGAAAACTTTGATGAAAACCATACCGGACGAATTAGCCTGTCCGAAATGTGAAAAAGGAACAGTTCTTAAAGGGAAAACCGCTTATGGTTGCAGTGATTATAAATTGGGCTGTGATTTCAAAGTGACTTTCGATGTAGTCAGAACGAATTTAAAAGATCAAAAACCGACCAAAGAATTGGTTTATACTATTTTGAAAGAAAATATATAAGACTATTAAATAAAAATAAATAGCATTAAATTCTAACCATATAAGAAATGTAAGATCATTTAAGAAAGCTATAAAAATCAAGAACTTAAATGTCCTTACATTTCTTATATGGTAAACCTTTTGACAAATATGGTATTTAATTATTTGTTTAAAAAAATAATATAAGTTAGAATTACTATGCTTTACAGAACTAAACCGTAAGATTTTCAAAATATCCAAAAGTTTATTCCTTCGGATATTCCTAAACTAAAAAAGCACACTATTCTATTTTTTTATATTTTAGCGTTTCAAAATAACACCAAATACTTACACATATGTTTCAAAAAACAACTCTTATACTGCTTTTGCTAGTTATTGTTTCCTGCAAAAATTCTGATTCCAATAAAAACGAAAAAATCAAAGCGGCAAGTTGGCTTTTGGGGAATTGGGAAAACAAATCAGCCGATGGTAATCTAACGGAAAATTGGGAGAAATTGAACGATAGCACCTTTCAAGCACAATCCTATTACATAAAAGAGAAAGATACAGTGCATTTTGAATCTATCATCTTACAACAAAAAGGAGAAAACTTAACGTATACTGCAACAGTAAAGGGACAGAATAACGACAAACCCGTTGTTTTCAAATTGACAACTGCAACCGACAAACAAGTATCATTTGAAAATTTGAAACACGATTATCCTCAAAAAATCAGTTACAGCCAAATTACTCCAGACAGTTTAGTCGCTAAAATTTCGGGAATCCAACAAGGAAAACCAAGTTCTGAACAGTTTTCGATGAAAAAAATCAAATAAAACTTTAACATTTAAGTTTCAATCAAAACCTTGCTCTAAATAAGCAAGGTTTTTTTATGCCGTAAAATACTGACTTTCAAATCACTGAAAATTATTTTTCAATATTATTTATATTTAGTCTAAATAAGTTTTGCTAAAACAAAAAGCACTATTATATTTGCGGTATTATTTTTAATTAATCTAAATAAATGAAAACGATAAATACATTTTACCTGTCTGTTTTATTAATTGGCATAACAGTTAGTGCTCAAGAAAAAAAAGAGCAAGAAAAAGATTCTCTTAAAACCTTAAAGGAAGTTATTGTAAACACCAACAAATACAAGTACAAAAGAGAAAAAAGCACTACGGTTTCAAAAATGCCTTTGAACAATATCGAAAATCCTCAAGTGTACAATACCGTTACCAGCGAATTATTGAAAGAGCAAGTGGTGACTAATTTTAATGATGCTTTGAAAAATGCAACTGGTATAACGCGTCTTTGGGAATCAACAGGACGTGGCGGTGATGGAGCAGAATATTTTTCTATGAGAGGATTTGCTGTTCAGCCTACCATGATTAATGGTCTTCCAGGAATCAATAACGGAAGTATCGATCCTGCAAATGTGGATAACATTGAAGTTATAAAAGGACCGTCGGGAACATTATTTGGAAGCAGCTTAATTTCTTACGGAGGTTTAATAAACACTGTCACTAAAAAGCCATACTCAACTTTTGGTGGAGAAATAAGTTATATTTCAGGATCGTATGGATTGGACCGAATCACTGCCGATGTAAACGTCCCTTTAAATTCAGATGTTGCCGTTCGAATAAATACAGCGTATCAAAAAGAAAATTCGTTTCAAGATGCAGGTTTTGGCAAATCATTTTTCTTTGCGCCTTCGCTAAGTTATAAAGTGAATGATAAACTTTCATTCTTAATAAATACAGAATTCACCAACAGAAATTCTGCTAATGCGCCCATGATTTTCTTGAGCAGATATTCTCCTTTATCTTTTAATTCAATCGAATTATTCGAAAGAAATTATAAAAAATCGTTTACTTCAAACGAATTATCAATCAGTAATCCAACGTATAGTTTACAAGCTCAAATGTTTTACAAGTTGTCTGACCAATGGACTTCCCAAACGGTATTATCCAGAAGTAACAGTAAAACAAGCGGGTATTATTCGTATTTATTTGATGCGTCAAACGGAAATGATTTTTCAAGATATATTTCTAAAAGAAACGGAGAAACTTTGGCAACAGATATTCAGCAGAATTTCATTGGCGACTTTAAAATTGGAAGTTTAAGAAATAGATTGGTCGCAGGTATTGATTATTATAAATCAAATATTATAAACGGAAGCACCGGTTGGTTAGGAAACGGAACTGTTTCCTTAATCGATGGATCAGATACGGGAGATTTGACCCAAGCAGGAGTTGACAACCTTTTAGTAGGTTCATTTGAAGGAAACTCAACTGCAGAAACGGAAGTTATTAGTGCTTATGCTTCGAATGTGTTGAATATTACGGATAAATTATCTGCCATGGCGAGTTTGAGAATTGACAACTTCAAATCTAAAACAGCAACCGAAGAAAATAGTCAAGCAGCCGTTTCTCCAAAATTCGGTTTGGTTTACATGCTGATTAAAGATAAAGTTTCTGTTTTCTCCAATTATATGAATGGCTTTGTAAATGTAACGCCACGAGAAGTTTCTGAAGTGGATGGTTCTAATCCGAGAATGGAATCTTTTGACCCAGAACAAGCCAATCAATATGAGTTTGGACTAAAAACAAACTTGTACAAGGATATTATTTCGGCATCGATTAGTTATTACAACATTGATGTGAAAAATAGAATAATGACTGATCCCAATAATATCAACAATTCCATTCAAGGCGGCGAAGTAAACAGTAAAGGTGTTGAGGTGAGTTTTACGGCAAATCCTGTCAAAGGATTTAACATTATTGCCGGATTCAGTAATAATAACAGTGAAGTTACTAAAGACAATCCCGGAGATGGTTATTTAGGACAAAGACCCGAAGAAGCAGGACCGGAAACCCTAGTTAATTTCTGGGCTAATTACACGTTGACTTCAGGAAAATTAAAAGGTTTCGGAATTGGATTTGGTGGAAACTATGCCAGCGAGTACAAAACCTTAAACAGAGCTAATATTGGAACATTTGAGTTGCCAAGTTATACCGTTTTAAATTCGGCTTTATCTTATACGAGTGATAAATTTAATATCGCATTAAAATTGAATAATGCATTAAACGAAAAATACTATTCCGGTTGGTCCACCGTAACTCCTCAGCGTTTGAGAAGTGTAACAGCAGGTTTAACCTATAAATTTTAAGTTTCATAATTGGTTTTGTTTCACTAAACTCCTCATTTCGGTGGGGAGTTTTATCCTTTTTAAATGAAAAATAACAACTTCAAAAAAGCAATTCGAAAAATCCATCTTTGGCTTGGTTTGTCCTCTGGTTTAATTGTTTTTATAATCGCCATAACAGGATGTTTGTATGCCTTTCAAGAGGAAATACAGGACATCACAGAAGAATATCGTTTTGTGGAAACGCAAAATAAATCCTTTCTACCTCCATCTCAGCTGGAAATCATCGCACGAAAAGAAGTTCCTAATAAAGTGCTTCACGCCATCAAATACAATGAAAAAAATAATTCTGTAGAAGCTATATTTTTTCATTACGAACCCAGTTATCATTATACAACTTACATGAATCCTTATACAGGAAAAGTGCTGAAAACGATCAATAATGAGGACGGTTTTTTCCCTTTTATACTAGACGGACATTTCTATCTTTGGCTGCCTCATGAAATTGGGCAAACTATTGTGGCATCGGCAACATTACTATTTCTGATACTGCTCGTTTCGGGTTTAATTCTTTGGTATCCAAAAAATAAAAGTGCCGCAAAACAACGCTTTTGGTTCAAATGGAAAAAAGGTACGAAATGGAAAAGAAAAAATTATGATTTACATAATGTCACTGGTTTTTACATCTTGATAATCGGAATTATTTTCGCCATTACGGGATTAGTATGGGGATTTCAATGGTTTGCGTACTCGTATTATAAAGTGTCCGGCGGTGAAAAATCATTGTTATATGAAGAACCGCTTTCGAAAAAAAATCAGAAAACTGCAACTACTACAATCGTAAAACCATTAGATGCCGTTTGGCTTAAAATGCAGAAAGAATATCCGCAAGCTAAATCCATTGAAATTCATCCGCCGGAAACGAATCTTTCACCAATAGCCGCCAATGCGAATAGTGACAAAGGAACGTATTGGAAAATTGACTACCGCTATTTTGATCAATACAACTTGGAAGAAATGACTGTTTCCCATCTTTGGGGCAGAAAAACAGCTGATAAAGTTGCTGATAACCTCATGAAAATGAATTATGATATTCACACTGGAGCAATATTAGGATTACCGGGAAAAATATTCGCATTCTTATTTAGCTTACTCATTGCAAGTCTGCCAATATCCGGATGCTATATTTGGTGGGGACGAAATAAAAAAAATAAAAACACAACAACAGTTTCAGTGTAAATCAAAATAAAAAAACATAATTGAACTATTTAAAGCAATTGCATTAAACCTTTCAATTCATTTTATATCTAAATATATAATTGAAAAAATTCTTATGCTTTTTGAATTAGATATAGTGCAAACAAGTATAAAAAAAAACAATAAAAAATTTCTCTTTATAGGGTAAATAATAATTGCTATTATACTATTTATTTTTACATTTGCGTTATTTTTATTTATTCTAAATAACTAAACTATTAAATAAACAAACTTTCCCTATTAATAAGAACCTTGACAATACATTTATGAAAAAGAATCTTTTTATTTCATTTGCCTTAGTCGCTACTTTATTTGTGAGTGCGCAGCAAAAAAATACACTTTTGGAGCAGTCTTTCTGGAAAACAACACCAGATGTAAACGCAGTTAAAGCAGAAATAGCAAAAGGGAACAGCCCATCAGCATCAACACCAAATGCTTTTGATGTAACCGTTATGGCTATTAATAATGATGCACCTGAGGCTACAATAAAATTCTTATTGGAACAACCCGGAAATGAAGTCACTAAATCTACTCATGACAATCGTATTTATTTACATTGGGCAGCTAATAAAGGAAATACAGCAATTGTAGAATATCTTATAGCAAAAGGATCAGACATTAACCTAGAAGATAGCCAAGGCTTTACTCCAATTACATTTGCAGCCAATAACGGTCAAAATAATACTGCTGTTTATGATGCGCTTTTTAAAGCTGGAATAGACCCAAAGAAAAAATATAAAGACGGTCTAAACCTATTGTTTATGGCAATACCGTCAGACAAAAACCTGACACTTACTACCTATTTTGTTTCTAAAGGATTGTCTCTTAAAGACATTGATAATGATGGAAATACTGCCTTTAATTATGCAGCCAGAACTGGAAATGTAACCCTTTTAAAAACACTGTTAGAAAAAGGAGTGAAATACACTGATAATGCACTAATTATTGCTGCACAAGGTTCTCGTAGAGACGCAAACACTATTGAAACCTATAAATACTTGGTAGAGGAATTAAAACTAAAACCAACAGTAACCAGTAAAACAGGAGAGACTGTACTTCACTTTCTGGTAAGTAAATCCAACCAAACTGAAATCATCAATTACTTTTTAGCAAAAGGAGTAGATGCCAACAAAGCCGATAATGAAGGGAATACTGCATTAATGGCAGCAGCCGGGTCAAGAGAAATTGCCGCACTAGAACTGTTATTGCCAATTGTAAAAAACATCAATATACAAAATGGTAAAGGTGAGTCGGCATTAACGATGGCTGTGAAATCTGGGACGTCAGAAGCAGTTGCACTACTATTGAGTAAAGGTGCCGCTGCAAACGTTCAAGACAAAGACGGAAACAATTTAGGATATTACCTGATTCAATCCTACAGACCAATAGGTCGTGGACCGGAAGCTGCTAATGGACCAAAACAAGATCCTTTTGAAGCTAAAATAAAACTACTTCAGGATAAAGGATTAAACGTAGTCACTCCTCAAAAAGACGGAAGCACGCTTTATCACTTTGCTATCGCAAAAAACGATTTAACTTTGCTAAAGAAAATTACTGATTTAAACGTCGATGTAAACGCAAAAAACAAAGATGGTTTAACAGCATTGCACAAAGCAGCTATGATCTCTAAAGACGATACTATCTTAAAATACCTGATCTCTATTGGTGCCAAAAAAGAAATCACCACTGATTTTGACGAAAGCGCCTATGCCTTGGCAAAAGAAAATGAGTCTTTAACAAAAAACAACGTATCTCTAGAATTTTTAAAATAACAGTATGAAATTGCCGTGATACAAAATCACAAACAATAATGAAGAATGGCGATACCATATTCCTTTAAAACAAATATTATCTACATATGAAATCAATACTAAAAATTAGTTTATCTATAGCGTTTCTAGTCCTTTTGTCCTTTCAAGCTGCCGCACAAACCAGTAAATACAAATGCATGCTCCAAATGTCCAACTACATGGGAGAAGGCGCTTATATTGTAGTTTCACTTGTAAACGCTAAAGGCGAATATGTGAAAACATTATATGTAATGGGTGACGATAAAAAATGGTACAAAACCCTAAAAGAGTGGCATAAATTCTATTCTAAAAAACCAGAAAACATCAGCGCCAAAACGGGAGCTTCAGTAACTGGTGGAGACCGTAGCATCACTACACTAGAAATTGAAGATGCTAAAATCAACAAAGGATTTAAATTACGCTTTGAAACAGCTGTAGAAGATCATAAATATTATACCGCCGATTTAGAAATTCCGCTAACAACAGAAGGAATTGCTGCAAAAACTGAAGGTAAAGGTTATATTCGTTACGTAAGATTAAACAAAATATAAAATAAACAGCTTTTACATTAAACCATATTAAGTCATATAAGCTTTTACAAAACGTAAAACTTATATGACTTATATGTTAAAATTTATTATCAATGACTCTTTCTTTTTGGCGTTACTCACACTTGGCTTTGGCTGTATTTTCTGCTGCATTTTTGATATTGGCATCTGTAACTGGTGTCATACTCGCAGTCGATGCCATACAAGAGAAAACACCGCCATACAAAGTAGAAAATTTCGACAAAATAACACTTGGAGAAACTTTGCCAATATTGCGCAAAACCTATCCTGAAATAACCGAATTGAGTGTAAACCACAATCAATTTGTAACCCTGCAAGGTATCGACCAGGAAGATAATGATGTCAATGCTTATGTTGATCCAAGAACTGGAAAAATACTAGGAGATCCCATCAAAAAAAGTGAGTTTATCCAATGGACAACAGCGCTCCATCGTTCTTTATTTCTTAAAGAAACGGGGCGTTTTTTTGTTGGTTTTATTTCCTTTTTGTTAGTATTGATTTCCATTTCGGGTTTTGCTTTGATACTCAACCGACAAAGAAGTCTTCGCAGTTTGTTTTCTAAAATTGTAAAAGAAAATTTTGCCCAATATTACCATATTTTTCTAGGACGATTATCGCTGATTCCGATTCTGATTATCGCACTTTCAGGAACCTATTTAACCTTGGAAAAGTTTAATTTTTTCCTTGAAAAAACAGATTCAGAAGAAAAAACTGAAACGACTGTAACTACGCCTATTGCAGAAAAAAGTGCAGCTACTTCCGTTTTTAAAAATACACTTCTGGCTGATGTTCAAAAAATTGAATTCCCTTTTTCGGATGATCCCGAAGAATATTATATCATTACATTAAAAGACCGAGAAATAGAAGTCAATCAGGTTTCCGGGGCAATTGTAAATGAAACTCCTTTTCCGATGAGAACTTTAATATCGGATTTGAGTCTTAACTTACATACCGGTCGAACCAGTATTTTATGGGCGATAATTTTAGGAATAGCGAGTTTAAATATTCTCTTTTTTATCTACTCGGGATTTGCAATGACTTTGAAACGAAGATCGAGTCGCATTAAAAACAAATTCAAACCCGAAGACAGTAGATTTATTTTTCTGGTAGGTTCTGAAAATGGAAGTTCATTGCGATTTGCTAATGCTATTCACAAACAATTACTTGCTCACGGAGAAAAAGCTTTCCTTACTGAATTGAATAATTATTCGGTTTACCCAAAAGCAGAACATCTTATCGTATTTACTTCAACCCATGGATTAGGAGATGCTCCATCTAATGCGAGTAAATTTATTTCGCTCATTAACAAAACCGAACAACAACACAAAATCAATGTTTCGGTAGTCGGATTTGGTTCAAAAGCGTATCCTGATTTTTGTGGTTATGCACGTGACATTGACACTTTATTGGCGAAACAAAATTGGGCGGAGCACTTTTTAGAATTACAAACTGTAAATGACAAATCAGCTGAAGAATTTGTAGGTTGGGTAAAATTATGGAGTACCAAAACAGGAATTTCTCTTTCCTCCACTCCATCAATATACAATGAGGTTCCAAAAGGTTTGGAGAAACTGGTGGTACTGGACAAGACTGCCATTTCTAATACGGAACATACTTTTTTACTCACATTACGCACGAGTAGGAGTGCTAAATTTACGTCGGGCGACCTCTTGGCTATTTATCCCAAAAATGATACCCGAGAACGCCTATACTCTATCGGAAACCATAACGGCAACATATTATTAGTGGTAAAACTACATCCTTCTGGTTTGGGATCCGGTTTTTTATATGGTGTGGAACCTGGTTCGATTATAAAAGCCAGAATCCTCAAGAATGCTGCTTTTCACTTTCCGAAAAAAGCACCCAAAGTGGCACTAATTTCAAATGGAACCGGTATCGCTCCCTTTCTGGGAATGATAGAACAAAACAAGAAAAAAACCGAAATTCACTTGTATTCCGGCTTTCGAAAGGAAACCGAAACTGTTTTAGGATATAAAAAATTCGCCGATGAAATGATGGAGAAACAACAACTCCAAAGTTTTCATTTGGCTTTATCCCGTGAAGCAGACCATAATTATGTGATGGATTTAATCAAACGTGACGCTGATTTTTTCATGGATTTGTTAGAACAAGGAGGCGTTGTAATGATTTGCGGTTCGCTTGCTATGCAAAAAGATGTAGAAGCTGTTCTTGATGAATTATGTCTTTCCAGAACAAGTATGGAAATTGCAGCTTATAAAGCGAATGGACAAGTGTTGACGGATTGTTATTAGTGGAATTATGTTACTTTGTCATTGCGAGGAACGAAGCAATCACATTAGTTGCTCAACTTATATGCTTATGCTAGTGCGATTGCTTCGTTCCTCGCAATAACTACTGATACTTTTATTATGAAATTCCAATTCCTCTTTCTCCTTTTACTAATTTGCGCTTTCACAAGCCACAGCCAGGTCTTACGCAAAAGAACCACTTTACTTATGGGCGGTCGTTTTGATATTAGCATTGTTGCCAAAGATTCAGTATCGGCAGAACAAAACATAGACTCCGTTATTGCAGAAATTACCCGAATCGAAAATTTAATTTCTGATTGGAAATCGGACTCACAAGTATCGGAAGTAAACCAAAATGCGGGTATTCGACCAGTAAAAGTGGATAGAGAAGTTTTTGAATTAACACAAAGAGCGATTCAATTTTCTGAAGTAACTCATGGCGGTTTTGACATCAGTTTTGCAGCGATGGATAAAATCTGGAAATTTGACGGTTCCATGACTGCGATGCCTTCGGCGGAAGCCATTAAAAAATCGGTTGAAAAAGTGGGCTATAAAAATATTGTTTTGGATGGTGTTCAATCTACTATTTTCCTAAAAACAAAAGGAATGAAGATTGGATTTGGAGCATTAGGAGAAGGATATGCCACCGATAAATGCCGAGATATGATGCTTGCAAAAGGCATCAAAGCCGGAATTATAAACGGATCAGGTGATATGAGTACTTGGGGAAAGCAACCTAACGGGAAACCTTGGAATATAGGAATTACCAACCCCTTTCATCCCGAAAAACTTCTGGCTGTTGTTCCATTAAAACAAGATGCAGTAACCACTTCAGGGAGCTATGAGAAATTTGTTGTTTTTGACGGCAAACGCTATTCGCATATCATCAATCCGGCAACGGGTTATCCAGCAACGGGCTTGTGTAGTGTGACTGTTTTTGGACCAAATGCTGAAACGGCTAACGGCTTGAGTACTTCGCTAATGGTTTTAGGAAAAACAGCAGGACTGCTTTTACTCAACAAATATCCTGATTACAGCTGCATCATAATTACTGATGATGGAAAAGTTGTGAAATCAAAAAACTTCCGAATCAAGAAATTTAAGGCAAAGCTTTAATTTACTCTAAGAATTAAAACACACCGAAATTAAATACTATTGCTACAAAGACAGGCTTCGTATTTGTAGTTTGGAATGGTTAATTCCAATATTCTGTTTTGACACCAATTCCACAAATCAAGCATTCCCTTTAAAAAAAGGTGCTAATCCTTAAAATTTGCAGCACCGAAAATGTCCTCCTCAACGATGGTATTTGCAAATTGCTTTAACAAAATTTAACATAAAAGATCTTCAAACACTTTTCAAGGGATGAATTTTAGAATTCACAGGGTCAAAAAAGTAATATTAACAAGACAAAGACCATCAAAAAGGAAGCTTCAGGTAAAAATGGTTGTTTCAATAAAAACATAAAACACTAAAAAACAATACATTAAATATATTTTTAATTTTTATTAATATTTAATCTAAATAAGTTTTGCAAATCCATACTTGGGTTTTATATTTGCATCGTTATTTTTAATTATTCCAAATAAACAATCATGAAATATATTTTACTTCCAACTTTAACACTTTTATTCAGTTTATCCTGTCTAGCACAAGAATCAGCAAATGCTTCTGGTGATAAAAATTATGATGAAACTACTTCTTCAGAATTTGACACTATAAAAAACAAAAAAGGAGGGATACTAAAAGAAGTTATTATCACAGCCAACAAGGAGAAAAAACCAGTTTCAGCATTGAGATCAGGTTTAAAACCAATGGACACTCCACAAAGTGTACAAGTTATTGGATCTGAAATTATAGCACAACAACAAAGCATTCGTTTGAGTGAGGTACTGAAAAATGCCAATGGTGTATATGTAGGTTCTGCACGTGGTGGCGCTCAAGAATCATTTTACTCTAGAGGTTATGATATGTCAGCCAACAATATGTTTAAAAATGGTTTTCGCTATAATGCTGGGTCCATTCCAGAGGTTTCTTCTTTGGAAAAAGTAGAATTTTTAAAAGGTAGTGCGGCTTTATTATTTGGTAACGTTGCTCCGGGAGGAATCTTAAATTTAGTTACGAAAACACCATCTTTCAAAAGCGGTGGAGAAATTTCTATGCAAGCAGGAAGTTTTGCTTACTATAAACCAGCTGTAGATTTTTACGGACCATTAAATAAACATATTGCATATCGTTTTACTGGTTCTTACGAAAATTCAGAAAGCTTTAGAGATGTTGTGAAAAACGAACGTCTATACATCAACCCGTCTTTTCTGTTTAATGTAACTGATAAAACTCAAATTACAGTACAAGGAGATTACTTGAAAAGCAATTGGACACCAGATTTTGGAACTGGAGTAATAGGAAAAGAAATTGTTGATGTGCCACGCAGTAACTATTATGGTGCGCTTTGGTCAAATGGAAAAACAAAATCAGCAAGTGCTTCCGCATTACTTAACCACAGTTTTAATGACAACTGGAAATTAAATTTCAATGCTTCTTTTCAAAATTTCGACAGAGAATCAAAAGCTACAGAACGTATTGTAATATCTCCTACAGCCAATCCTTATGGAAATTTCAATAGACCATTAGGACAGAATAAAGGTACTGAACAAATTTTTGGAGATCAATTAAGCATACAAGGAAACTTCAACACCGGAAAAATAAAACATCAATTGTTTACAGGTGTAGATTTTGAAAACTCTTTTGCACAAGCATATACGTTTGCTTTTAGTACTGCCAATTATGATACTGTAAATATCTTTACTTTCGACCCTGCAACACAGCGAATGGATGAACCAAACTCTACGCTTACCCGAATAGTAAGCACTGATACAAACCGTTTTGGGGTTTATGCACAAGATTTGATTTCATTTACAGAAAAAATTAAGCTTTTAGCAGGTATTCGTTGGTCTTGGCAAGAAGCAGAAGTAATCAACAACAGCTTGACAACTCAAGCTCCAATACGTAAAGATGAGGCATTCTCTCCAAAATTTGGATTAGTGTATCAACCAACAAAAGAGATGTCTTTGTTTGCCAGCTACTCTAACTCATTTACACCAAATACTGGAACTACAGTTGATTTAAAACCAATAAAACCTTCAATCATAGACCAATATGAGGCAGGTATTAAAAAAGATTTCTGGAGAGGTATTTTGAGTACAAATATTACTGCGTACCAAATCACAAACAGCAATTTGGCACAAACAGCAGAATTTAAAGCTGATGGATCAAACAATACTGATACGACTATAAAAGTCTTGAACGGAGAAACTACTAGCAAAGGAATTGAAATTGATATTACAGCCAGACCTACTGAAGGCTTAAACATTATTGCCGGTTACAGCTACAACGATATGCGTTATACCAAAACATCCGGATTAAACGGAAGTACTATTGAAGGAGATCGTGTGGTAAGAACTCCAACTAATACCGCTAATTTAAGCTTTTTCTATACTTTGCCAGCCGGAGCATTAAAAGGTGTTTCTTTTGGAGCAATCGGGAACTACATTGGTGACCGTCTTGGAGGTTGGAATAATCTAGTTGTAATTAATCCTAATACTGGAGCTCAAACAATCAATGACAGAGAAATTCCAATGAGTGGTTATACTACAATCGATGTTTCTGCAGGTTATACTTGGAAAAAAATCTCAATCTTATGTAGGTTGTCAAACATTACAAATGAGTTGAATTATACGGTACACGAAAACTACAGTATCAATCCAATTGCACCGCGTCAAATATTGACAAGTTTAAAATATAAATTCTAAAACCAAACTTTGGTTTTATTTCATCCAAAACTTTTTCTGCCAATTTCATTTTTTTGAAAAGCAGAAAAAGTTTTTGTTATTTTAACGAACTAAAAAATTGTATTTGCAAAAGAATAAAAATACGATTCCCTCATTAAATTAAAAATTATGAAAAAAATAAAATTCAGAAATTTGCACCGTGATTTAGGCTATTTTTATATTGGACTTATTGTATCATTTGCCTTCTCTGGACTTTTGATGAACCACAGAGATGCTTGGCATCCAGAAAAATATACTACTGAAACAAAAGCAATCGAAGTGAAATTGCCGGAGGAAAGTGAAATCAACGAAAAATTTTCTGAAGATTTAGGTAAACAACTGGGCATCGATGACAAAATGAGACGTCACACAGTGAAAAAAGGAGAATTTAAAATTTCTTTTGAAAACCACGATGTCGAAATTGATATGAAAACCGGAAAAGGAGAAATCATATCTTTTGTAAAAACACCAATCATCAGTCAGGCGATGAAATTGCATAAAAACACATCTAATTTTTGGATTTACTATTCTGATATTTTTGCCATCAGTTTAATCATCATCGCTATGACAGGAACAATAATGATCAAAGCCGGAAAATTCAGTTGGAAAAACAGAGGTTGGAAACTCGCAGTAGCCGGAGTTATTTTTCCATTGATTTTTCTGTTTTTATTGGGGTAAAATTCAAATTTAAGGCCAGAAATTCAAAAACCTCGTTTAGAAATAGACGGGGTTTTCTATTTTTCACCAAAGCGTTATTTTTTTCATATATTTGATGGTAACAATTGATATATAATGACTTAACAAATTTTAAATTATGAAAAAAACATCTATTTTATTTGGGGCTTTATTAATCATGATACTTTCATCATGTAAGGATGAGAAAAAAAAGGAAGAAGCACGTTTGCCTGAACAATATGACTTGGAAGATTTTTACAATACCAAATCGATAAGTGCTTCAGGGTTCAATAACGATGAAACAAAAATTCTAATAAACAATAACACAACCGGAATCTACAATGCGTATGAGTTATCCCTCGCAGATACTACCGCTATAGCATTGACAAAATCTACTAAAGAAAGTATTTATACTGTAGATTATTTACCGGGAAGTTCTAAATTCATTTACTCGGCTGATGAAGGAGGAAATGAAAATTCTCATTTATTCCTAATGGATCGTAAAAGTAGTACTCCAAAAGACATCACTCCTTGGGCAAATAGCGCCAATAGTTTCAATGGCTGGAGCCAAGACAAAAAAAGTATGTACATAAACAGTAACAAGCGAGATGTAAAGTATTTTGATATTTTAAAATTAGACACTCTAACTTGGAAACCAACCATTTTATACCAAAATGAATCCGGTTTAACCCCATCAGTAATTAGTAAAACGGAACGTTATATAGCACTTACCAAAGAAATCACTACGGATAAAAACGAAATGTATTTATACGATAGTAAAACCAAAACAACTAAACGTCTCAGTAACGACAAAGAAGCAAATTGGAGTCCGATGGCTTTTGAAAAAAATGACAGCATTTTTTATTATACCAGTAATGAAGATAAAGAATTCAGTTCGTTACTCAAATACAATATCAATACCGGAAAATCAGAAGAAATTTTCAAAGATAAATGGGATGTAATGTATATGTCTTTAAGCGAAAAAGAAAAATACCATATTGTTTTTGTCAACAATGACGGAAAAAACAAAGTACTCCTTTTTGAACATGCAACCGGAAAACCGCTAAAGCTACCTGACTTTGATGATGGTGATGTAATAAATGTAATCATTTCCAATAGTGAAAATAAATTATTGCTGACTGTAGGAAGCAGTACCAGCTCTCCAAACTTATATCTTTATGATATTCCTTCCAAAAAACTAAAACAACTGACTTCCACTCTAAGTAAAAAAATCAATCAAGACGACCTTGCAAAAGCCGAAGTGATTCGTTTTAAATCTTTTGATGGCAAAGAAATACCAGCTATTTATTATAAGCCTTTACAAGCTTCTAAAAACAATAAAGTTCCAGCATTAATCTGGGTACACGGCGGACCCGGCGGGCAAAGTCGCATTGGATATTCTAACACCATACAATATCTGGTTAATAAAGGATATGCGGTTTTGGCCGTAAACAATCGCGGCAGCAGTGGCTATGGAAAAACATTTTACAAAATGGATAATAAAGATCATAGTAACGGAGATTTAAAAGACTGTATTTGGGGCAAAAAATGGCTAACAGAACAGGATTATATTGACCCGAATGCTATTGGTATTTACGGCGGAAGTTATGGCGGATGCATGGTTTTAGGCGCATTAGCATTTCATCCCGAAGAATTTAAAGTAGGTATCGATTTATTTGGCGTTGCAAATTGGCCCAGAACATTAAAAAGTATTCCTCCTTATTGGGAATCATTCCGCAAAGCGCTCTATGACGAAATGGGAGATCCGTATACTGCTGATAGTATTCGATTGAAAAAAATATCACCATTATACAATTACGATAAAATAAACAAACCATTACTTGTTTTCCAAGGGGCTAATGATGTAAGAGTATTGCCTGTAGAAAGTGATGAAATTGTAGAAGGAGTAAAGAAAAATGGAGTGCCGGTTCAATATGTAGTATATCCAGATGAAGGGCATGGATTTCAAAAAAAGGAAAACCAAATTGCGACAACAAAAACCACATTACTCTTCTTGGATAAATACCTAAAATCTAAGAAATAGAAATAATTAAGTATGTTCAAAAAAAATCCATCTCGTTATAAATGAGATGGATTTTTTTAATGTAAACCTTCTGAGTCTATCATTATTAGTTCAATACTTATATCTAAGGGAAATTTTGTGAATTGCAACCAATTTAAGCGGCGAGCAATTTCATAAAAAGCTTAATTTATTTGAATTCCATTTTTTTCAAGTAATTCAAAAAGAGCGATACTTTGATTTGGCTCGTATTTTTCTACACCACTTTGATACCATTTTGCAATTAAATTCATCTGATGTGAAGTATAACCATCTGTATCAATGCTTAAGCCAAGCAAACCTGACAGAAGAAAATCTTCCAAAATTTTATTAGTTACAATACATTCCGGAATTCCATCACTAACGCATCCGTTCATCCGTTCATAATCTGATCTCCCAGAATCAAATCCAGCAATAAAAGCTTCATTCCTTTTTGCATAATTAAATTCCAAAAATGGATTCAAACCAATTGAATATCCTTCAAAATAATGTTGTCTGTAAGCTGGACTATATATTTTTTTCATTTCTATACTAAAGTATTAATTGAAAATCTCACTACAAACATATTAACAATATTTTACTTAGTACATAAAAATCGTTTAAAGGACAAAATACTCTTTAAATCACAATAGAATAGCCGTTTATCGACAAAATATTGTCAAATCACAACAAATCACAAGAATTCTGCTTTTTCCGAAATCGGAATTATTTATCTAATTTTCAACAAAAAAATCCCATTCGCCGAGACGAATGGGATTTTAAATTTTATAAATAAACTAACCCTTATTTCAATCCTGCCAAACTATGTTCGATAGTCTCAATTTTAGATAAGGCATCCGCTTCTTTTTGTCTTTCGTTTGCCAAAACTTTCTCTGGCGCACCAGCCACAAATTTCTCATTTGCCAGTTTATTTTGAACTGATTTCAAGAAACCTTGCGTATAAACTAACTCAGCAGTCAGTTTTGCAATTTCCTCTTCAACGTTTATATTTCCTGTAATCGGAATGAAATACTCATTCGATTTTACACGAAAAGATAACGCTCCTTCTACTTTATCCGAAACATATTCTAATGAAGTAATGTTTCCTAATTTAGTTATAACAGTATCAAAATAAGTAGACACTTTATCATTGTTTACCGCTTTCAATTCGATTGTATCTTTAAACGGAATATTCTTGTCTTTACGAATCGTTCTAATTCCAGAAATCACTTCAATTGTATTTTCGAAATCAGTAATTAGACCCGCATCAAAAGGTTTCATTTCCGGCCAAGTCGAAACAATCAACGCTTCTTCAGTAGTTCTTTCGGCAAGAATTTGCCAAATTTCCTCGGTCAAGAACGGCATAAAAGGATGTAATAATTTCAAATTATTTTCAAGCATTTCGATGGCTTTCGCCAAAGTTACGCTGTCAATTGGCTGTTGGTACGCCGGTTTTATCATTTCGAGGAACCAAGAACAGAAATCGTCCCAAACTAGTTTGTAAATGGCCATTAAAGCATCGGAAATTCTGTATTTTTCAAAATTGTCTTCGATTTCCAAAAGTGTTTGTTGCAATTTGGCTTCATACCATTCAATCGCCACTTTGGATGATTCCGGTTGCGGAATTGTATCCGAAACTTCCCAACCTTTTATCAGTTTGAACGCATTCCAAATTTTGTTGGTAAACGCTTTTCCTTGGTTACACAATTCCTCATCAAACATAATGTCATTCCCTGCAGAAGCGCTCAAAAGCAATCCTACACGAACTCCATCAGCTCCAAATTTTTCAATCAAATCTAAAGGATCAGGTGAATTCCCTAATGATTTAGACATTTTGCGTCTTTGTTTGTCACGAACTAAACCAGTCAAATATACATTTGTAAATGGTTTTTTTCCTGTGTATTCATAACCTGCAATGATCATTCTCGCCACCCAGAAAAACAAAATATCCGGACCGGTAACTAAATCATTCGTAGGATAATAGTATTTGAAATCTTCGCTTTCGGAATCCATAATTCCTCCAAAAACGGACATTGGCCACAGCCAAGAAGAAAACCAAGTATCTAATGCATCAACGTCTTGTTTCAAGTCAGAAGTTGTAAGTTGTAAGTTGTTGGTTCTTTCTTTAGCCAAAACTAAAGCTTCTTCGATAGATTCAGCAACCACGAAATCTTCTTTTCCGTCCCCGTAGAAATAAGCTGGAATTTGTTGTCCCCACCATAATTGACGAGAGATATTCCAATCACGAATATTATTTAACCAATGTGCATACGTATTATTAAAACGAGCTGGATGCAATTTGATTTCGCCATCTTCTAAAACAGATTTAATCGCAGGTTTAACCAAATCTTCCATTTTCAAGAACCATTGGTCTGATAAACGAGGCTCAATAACAGCTTTAGTTCTTTCAGAAGTTCCCACTTTATTCAAGTGTGTTTCTGTTTTTGCCAAAGCGCCGATTGTTTCTAATTCTTTGGCAATTGCCTCACGAACCACAAAACGATCTTGTCCTTGATACTGTAATCCAAAACTATTCAAAGTAGCATCGTCATTGAAAATATCAATAATCTCCAGATTGTGCTTCTCCCCTAATGCTTTGTCATTTATATCGTGCGCCGGAGTCACTTTCAAACAGCCAGTTCCAAACTCGATATCAACATATTCATCTTCGATAATTGGAATTACTCTTCCGCAAATAGGCACAATCGCTTTTTTACCTTTCAAATGAGCAAAACGTTCGTCATTTGGATTGATACAAATCGCGGTATCTCCAAAAATAGTTTCCGGACGTGTGGTTGCAATAGTCAGGAAATCTTCACTTCCTTCGATTTTATATTTTAAGAAATATAATTTTCCTTGTTGTTCTTCATAAATTACTTCTTCGTCAGACAAAGTGGTTTTTGCTTCGGGATCCCAGTTTACCATTCGGTATCCTCTATAAATCAAGCCTTTGTTGTATAAATCCACAAAAGAACGAATTACTGAGGCTGACATATCAGGGTCCATCGTAAACTTGGTTCGTTCCCAATCGCAAGAAGCCCCTAATTTTTTCAATTGATCAAGAATTACACCTCCGTATTTATCAGTCCATTCCCAAGCATGAGCCAAAAATTCTTCGCGTGTTAAATCATTTTTATTGATTCCCTCGGCCTTTAATTTTGCAACTACCTTAGCTTCAGTAGCTATCGAGGCATGATCCGTTCCCGGAACCCAGCAAGCGTTGAATCCTTTAAGACGCGCTCTTCTAATTAATACATCTTGAATGGTATTATTCAACATGTGTCCCATATGCAAAACTCCCGTAACATTAGGCGGAGGAATTACTATGGTATATGGTGTTCTATGGTCTGGTTCTGAGTGAAAATAATTGTTTTTCATCCAGTAGTCATACCACTTATTTTCAATGGTTTTAGCGTCAAATTGTGCAGGAATTGTCATTTTATTGTGGATTCGTTTAATCGTTAAATTCGATTGTTTGTTAGTTCAGTTAAACAAATAACCAAATCAACAAATAAACTTTAAAACTTTGGTCTGATATTTGTAATTCTAATTGGGAACAAAAGTAAATAATTAAGTACACTATAAAAAGAGAAATAAAAATTTGTACGTTAATTAAAAGAAAGTAAATTTACTAAATGAATTTAAATATAAGAAAATGAAAAAAACAATAGCTTTATTCGCATTCGCATTAATCAGCAGTATCGGTTTTGCTCAGAATGGCCCAAAAATTGAATTTGCAGCCAAAGACAATACAATTGATTATGGAAAGGTTACTAAGAATGAAAATGGCTCTCGTGATTTTATCTTTACAAATACAGGTAATGCTCCATTAATTATCACTAATGTACTGTCTACTTGTGGCTGCACGGTTCCTACAAAACCAGATGAACCAATCATGCCAGGGAAAACAGGAAAAATAACTGTGAAATACAATATGGCTCCAGGACCAATCAGAAAAACGATAACTGTTGAGTCAAATGCAGTAAACTATGAAGGTGGAAGAGTTGCTCTAAAAATTAAAGGTGAAGTTATTTCTAATTAATTTCAGAATCAAAAATAAATTAAAAACGCTTTTGGATATTATTTACAAAAGCGTTTTTTGTCTATAAAATATTATACAATTGAAACCTGAATTTTAAGATTTCGCTTTTACGTTCTATTTCTAAAGTAATCCATTTTTCTTCTTCCTCTTTAAAAAGAGCATTGATTTCTTGCAATGAAAGTTTATGAATGGGATTATTATTAATCAAAATGATGACATCTCCTTTTTGTAATCCTGCGTTAGCTGCCGGAGAATTTTGCCTTACATAGGCAATCTCATAAATAGGTTTTAATTGGAATTTGTATTTAAAGTCATCCATAAATACTCTTACACCACCGGACTCATTATATTTTGTAGACAACGGAACCGTTTCCATTCGTACGGTCTCTTGAACCCACTGTAATCCATTTTGTTGTATTTCAACTCCACTTTTATTGTAGCTGAAAGGCGCACTGTAATCACTATTCTTTTTTAAATACATTTGGTTATTTCTATAATCAAAAACAACTGTAAACCGCTTCATAATTTCTCCTCCTACTGAGCCTTTTCGATCTGGCACCATATTTACATTCCTAATTGATACCGAATCTGGAAAGGCAACCACAGGATTATTAAATTCAAAATCACCCATCTCAAATTTTTTAATTATGGCTCTTTTACCTTTTACATCACCACTAAAACCCCTACCCAAGAAATCTTCGAAATTTTTTGCAGGAACTTTAATCAATTCTGAACGATCTTGAAACAACCATATTGCATCGCTGTTCCCTATATCTATCAATAACTTTACAGGAATTTCTTTATTATCCTGAATTATTGTGCTTTTTAAATAGGGTTTGGATTTTTCAACAGTGATAGGAATTGTTTTGTAACTTTTTTCAATTTTTTTTCTGTTTTTATCATTGTCCTTATAAACTATAACTCTCTTTTTCCTGTAATTGACTTCTATTAAATTATTTTGAAAAAAATGATACCCAATAATTCCATTGACCGGAATCCCTACATGTGACGATAAATTAAATTCAGGGTCCAAAATAATATAGAGCATATGATTACTATACTTCATATCATTAAACTCTAAGACATTATTAGTGGATTTCAATCCTTCAACAGCCTCTTGGCTTCCTAATCCTTTCAGCAATATTTTCTCGGCATTGAAAAAACGAACTTCTTTTTTATCTTCTAAACTAAATAATATCGTTTCGGAAACACCGGTATCCAATAAAAAATTTAATTCTACTCCATTTACTTTTATAGGTACAAAGACTAAATTATTAATCAATTTAAAAGGGACACTAATTTTATTCATGTCTTTTTTAAACTGAAATCCTTGTTGTGCAAAAACAGGGCAAGCAAACAGGTAAATGAGAATTATTACTATTCTTTTTTTCATTATTAATCTTTTACATAAAAATACTAAATAAATCATATCAAAAATGCAGATTTAACAATATATACGCATATTGATTATAATAAATTCGAAAAAAAAATTGCAAATTTGCAATTCAATAATCAAGACTATGCCAAAAATATCAAACAAAGGCAAACAAATGCCTGAATCGCCAATACGAAAATTAGTTCCATACTCAGAAATAGCGAAGAAAAAAGGACATAAAGTATACCATTTAAACATTGGCCAACCAGATATCAAAACTCCTGAAGTTGCCATGAACGCCGTTAAAAATATTGATTTAACTATTCTGGAATACAGCCATTCTGCTGGAAATGAAAGCTACAGAAAAAAATTATCTGCCTATTATATCAATCAAGGCATTTCGGTAAATATTGAAGATATTATTATCACTACTGGTGGATCAGAAGCACTTATGTTTGCTATGGGAAGCACTATGGATCAAGGAGATGAAATCATTATCCCAGAACCATTTTATGCTAATTACAATGGATTTTCAACAGCTTCAGGCGTTACTGTTGTTCCAGTAATTTCGACTATTGAAACAGGTTTTGCTTTACCGGCTATAGAAGATTTTGAAAAACTGATTACTCCAAAAACTAAAGCCATCCTGATTTGTAACCCAGGAAACCCAACGGGATATTTATATTCGAAAGAAGAAATTATGAAATTGGCAGCTTTGGTCAAAAAACATGATTTATTCTTGATTTCTGACGAAGTATATCGTGAGTTTACCTATGATGGTGACATCCATTATTCAGTAATGAATGTTACCGGACTTGAGGAACACGCTATTATGATTGATTCGGTTTCTAAGAGATATAGTATGTGCGGTGCAAGAATAGGATGTATTGTTTCTAAAAATAAAGAAGTCATGGCGACCGCTATGAAATTTGCACAAGCAAGATTAAGCCCTCCTACTATTGAACAAATTGCAAGTGAAGCTGCCCTTGATACTCCAAAAAGTTATTTTGATGAAGTAATTTCAGAATATAGAGAGCGTAGAGACACTTTAATAAATGAGTTGAATAAAATTGAAGGTGTTATAGTGTCTAAACCAAAAGGTGCTTTTTATTGCATTGCACAACTTCCAGTTGATAATGCTGATGATTTTGCACAATGGCTTTTAGAAACCTATGATTTGAATGGTGAAACCGTTATGGTAGCTCCAGCTGCAGGGTTTTATTCGACTCCAGGAATGGGATTGAATCAGGTTCGAATAGCTTATGTGCTAAAGAAAGAAGATTTAATTAGTGCTGTATCAATTTTGAAAGCAGCGATTCCAGTTTATAATGCAACTCAATCAAAAAGCTAATATAAGCTTTGCTTTTTTAGTGCTAAACTCACGCTATAAAACATTCCTATTACATCAAAAGGCAGTAACTATTGAGTTATTGCCTTTTGCTTTTTATAACCAATAGAAAGAAGTCATTGACTTTATAGCCTATAAAGTCATCATTAAATAGTATGAGCTTTAGAAATTCTTTAATTTTTATTATTTATCTTTACGGCTTAAATATTTACACCCACAATAATAGTTGCTTTTAATGATAAAAAACGAAGAATTTCAAGACGAAATAGGAGATAATCATGTTAGTTTATCCGCAAAAAATCCAGTAAGAGATGATGCTTTTGATATTACTGATGATGAAAAAATTGAAAAAATAAAAAAAGACGTTGAGAGCATTCTACTGACACTTGGAATGGACTTGACTGACGATAGTTTAAAAGGCACGCCCAATCGTGTTGCAAAAATGTTTGTAAAAGAAATTTTTGGAGGTTTAAATCCTGCAAAAAAACCAAAAGCATCTACATTTGACAATAATTACAAATATGGCGAAATGTTGGTTGAAAAAAACATTATCGTTTACTCAACTTGCGAGCATCATTTATTACCAATCATAGGAAGAGCTCATGTGGCTTACATTTCTAATGGAAGCGTAATTGGTTTATCCAAAATGAATCGTATTGTAGAATATTATGCCAAAAGACCTCAGGTTCAAGAGCGTTTGACTATGCAAATTGTTCAGGAATTACAAATCGCTTTGGGTACTGAAGATGTCGCTTGTGTGATTGATGCGAAACACCTTTGCGTTAATTCAAGAGGAATCAGTGATATCGAGAGTAGCACTGTGACATCAGAATTTGGTGGAAAATTTAAAGACAATGTAACTCGCAGAGAGTTTTTGGATTATATTAAATTAGAAACAAAGTTCTAAATTTGGTTAATCGTTGATTTGGTTAATCGTTTATTCGATGAATCGTTCAATCGAAAATATGTAAACCATTCAAACAACAATAAATTATTAAATAAACCACTTTGCTATGTATATTTTTTCATTTGAGAAACTGGAAGTTTGGCAAAATTCAAGGCTTTTCATTTTGGACATTTATAAATTAACAAATAACTATCCTACAAACGAAATATATGGAATGACATCTCAATTAAAGAGAAGTGCTTCCTCTATAGCGACAAACATTGCTGAAGGAACTTCCAGAAACACTAATAAAGACAAAGCTCATTTTTTAACAATGTCTTATTCATCTGCAATGGAAACATTAAGTCATTTAATTATATCCTATGATTTGAATTTCATTTCAAACGAAGAATATTTATCGACTAGGGAAAAGTTAGAAAAAATTTGCAATCAAATTAATAGCTTAAAAAAATATTACTTATCTAATGATTGAATCGGATAACTGTTCAACAAATAAACAGTTAACCAAATAAACAAATAACCGATTAAACGATTAACCTCTTATGCCATTATATAGTAGCCAAACTCTAAAAATATACAATTCTCTTTCGGGAGAAAAAGAAATTTTCACACCAATACATGAAGGAAATGTAGGAATGTACGTTTGTGGACCTACGGTTTACAGTAATGTGCATCTTGGAAATGTGCGAACATTCATGTCTTTTGACGTGATTTTCAGGTATTTTTTGCATTTGGATTACAAAGTGCGCTACGTTCGAAACATTACGGATGTGGGTCACATTGTGGATGATGTGGATGAAGGTGAAGATAAAATTGCAAAAAAAGCCCGTTTAGAGCAACTGGAACCTATGGAAGTGGTGCAACGCTATACGGTAGATTTTCATGATATTTTGAATGAATTTAATTTTTTACCGCCAAGTATTGAGCCAACAGCTACAGGTCATATTATTGAGCAAATTGAAATTATTAAAACCATAATCGACAAAGGAATTGGTTACGAAGCCAATGGGTCGGTTTATTTTGATGTAGTGAAATTCAATGAAACCAATCATTACGGAAGATTAAGTGGTAGAAATATTGAGGATATGCTGGCTAATACCCGTGATCTAGATGGTCAAAGTGACAAAAGAAATTCACAGGATTTTGCGCTTTGGAAAAAAGCCGAGCCACAACATATCATGAGATGGCCTTCGCCATGGAGCGATGGATTTCCGGGTTGGCATCTTGAATGTACTGCAATGAGCACAAAATATTTAGGTAATCATTTTGACATTCACGGAGGTGGAATGGATTTGAAATTCCCGCATCATGAATGTGAAATTGCTCAAAATGAAGCATGTACTGGACAAACTCCAGTCAATTACTGGATGCACGCCAATATGCTTACGTTAAACGGTAAAAAAATGGCCAAATCTACTGGTAATAATATTTTACCAAGAGAAATATTAACCGGAGAAAATACTATTCTAAGCAAAGCCTTTTCAGCATCGGTAGCACGATTTTTTATGTTACAAGCGCATTACAGAAGTATTCTTGATTTTTCTGATGATGCCATTGTCGCTGCCGAAAAAGGATACAAACGATTGATGGAAGCCATGAATTCGTTAAAAGATATCACTGCTGACACAAAAAGTACGATTGATATTCCAGCTTGGAAACAATTGTGTTATGATGCCATGAATGACGATTTTAATACGCCAATTTTAATTGCGCAGTTATTTGAAGGCGTTCGTTTTATCAATTTGTTGAAAGATGGAAAAGAAACGTTGAATAACGAGGATTTAAAATCTTTCGAAAAAGCAATGAACAGTTTTGTTTTTGAAGTCCTGGGACTGGAAGATGAAAAAGTTTCGGATAGCAGTAATGACAAATTAGAAGGAACGGTAAACATGCTTATTGAAATGAGAAAACAAGCTCGTGACAATAAGAATTTTGCTTTATCAGACCAAATTAGAGATCAATTGATTGCATTGGGAATCCAGTTGAAAGACGGAAAAGAAGGAACTACTTTTAGCATTTAGTTTTCTATATCAAGTCGCAGACTAATACCGTAAAATAATTTTGATTAACAAAAGTGAAGTTTTAAATTCTAATACTAAAGTCATGTTGTCAAAAATAGTTGTTTACCCATTTTTGCTATTGGTTCGATTTTATCAAGTTGCCATTTCCCCTTTTACTCCAGCAGCTTGTAGATTTGAGCCTACCTGCTCTTCCTATATGATTGAAGCATTACAAACCCATGGCTTATTTTATGGTGGATTTTTAGGAATGAAACGTATTTTGAGTTGCCATCCTTGGGGCAAAACAGGTTATGACCCTGTTCCCAAAAAAGCATGTCATCATAAACATTAACTTTTTTTAAATACGAAATTTTACTTTAAATCTTTATTTTTACGACTAATAAACAAATTTAACACTAAATGACACACGCTTTAAACATCGTTTGGAATCCATCAGAAGGGATCGATTTAGGCTTTTTTATCATTCGATATTACAGCTTAATGTTTGTAATTGCTTTTGGTTTAGGCTGGTACATAATGAAACATATATTTGAACGTGAAGGAGAATCTATAGAAAAATTAGATTCATTGTTTATCTGGACTGTACTTGCCACTTTGATTGGCGCACGTTTAGGACACGTTTTCTTTTATGATTGGGAGTATTACCGCAATCATTTATTGGAAATCATTTTACCTTTCCGTTTTTCTCCAAATTTTGAATTTACCGGTTACCAAGGTTTAGCAAGTCATGGCGCTGCCATTTCTATCATAATTGCGATGTATTTTTACAGCAAAAATGTGCTTAAAAAACCACAAATGTGGATTTTAGACCGAGTGGTAATTCCGGTTGCCAGTGGAGCCATTTTTGTGAGATTAGGAAATTTTTTCAATTCAGAAATTATAGGTCATGAAACCACATCGCCATTTGGAATAAAATTCATCAAAGATCATTTCAGTCCGATGGATGCGGTCAATGCTACTCAAATAGCCAATCCTAAAGATGCCTATACAGCAATAGCAACCGATCCAAAATTTGCATCATTACTGGAGCAGGTTCCAGTAAGACATCCTACGCAATTGTACGAAGCATTTTGTTACGTTTTTGTTTTTGCTATTTTATTTTTCTTGTATTGGAAAACCGAAAAAAGAAATAAAACAGGATACCTATTTGGTATGTTTCTAGTCCTTTTATTTTCTGTTCGTTTTGTAGTGGAATCCGTTAAGGAAAGCCAAGGTGGATTCGAAAGCGCTTTGGGATTATTCTCTACAGGACAATGGCTAAGTATTCCTTTTATACTTATAGGACTGTATTTTATTTTTACTGCTGAAAAACCTCTTAAAGTATAACATCATATTTACTTAACAAAACGAAAAAGCTCCCGTCGCAATGGGAGCTTTTTTGTTTTATTATCTTTTTAATGAAAAATGGGATTTGAATTTCTTAGGAATATCTTGTTCAGTGTACTCAATACTGAACCAATAATCATTCGCTGGCATTGGCTGTCCAATGTACGTTCCATCCCATCCCGTGCCATTTGGAAAAATTTCTTTTAAAAATTTACCATGACGATCAAATATTAGAATTTTTGAATTTAATTGGTCTTGCAAAGCAAAAACATTCCAAGTATCATTATACCCATCAGCATTTGGTGTGAAAAACTTAGGATAATTGATTACTAAAACATTAGTTCTAGTTATTGGCGGACTACAGCCATTTTTGTCTATAACAGTAACGGAATGAGTTCCTAAAGAAACATATTCAAAAACGGGGCTTTCCTGAAATGGTCCATCATCTAATTGATACAAATAATCGCCAGTTCCTGTAGCGATAACTGTCACTATTTGATTTTTCGCAAAAGCCTCAGAAACTGTCCAATCTACATCTAAAAGGGTATTTGAGGGAGTCACAGTAACATTAATTGTTTGTGAAGTGGCACATTGATTTGAATTTGGAGAAAAAACATAAGCACCACTTGCCATATTGTTAACAATTGCGGGTGACCAAGTTCCTGAAATTCCATTTGGAGAAGTAGTATTCAAAATAGGCGGTATACCTCCCATACAGATTGACAAATTAGAAAAATTAGGCTGAACAAGAGGAGTAACAGTAACTGCTAATGTTTGGCTATTGGCACATTCAGATGCATTTGGCGTAAAAACATAACTTCCGCTAGTTGTATTACTAACTGTTGATGGCGACCAAGTTCCTGTGATTCCATTAGGAGAAGTTGTTGCTAATATTGGCGCAGTAGACCCTGAACAAAATGGGGCTATTGCGGGAAAATTAGGTGTTCCTTTTGGTATAATCGTCACACTTAATGTTTGTGTAGTCGCACATTGATTTGGATTTGGTGTAAAAACATAGTTCCTGCTAACAGTATTACTAATCGTTGATGGAGCCCATGTACCAACAATACCATTTGGAGATGTATTTGCCAAAAGTGGTGCGGTAGTTCCAGAACAAAACGGTGGAATACTTGCAAAATTTGGCGTAACAACCGGTACAATATCTATTGTGACTCTTGTAGGTGTTACTGAAGTACATTGTCCTGTATTAGGTGTAAAAGTATAAGTAACTGGACCTAAAACTGCCGTATTAACTGTAGCTGGACTCCAAGAACCTGAAATAGCCGGTGTATTATTTGAAGTTGTTGGCAAGATTGGTGCAGTCGCATTTTGGCAAACTGTAGTTGGAATACCCGTAAAAGTTGGTGTTACCAATGGGGTAACGATTACATTCAAAGTTTGTGTGGTAGCACATGGAAACAAAGTTGAATTTGGAGTAAATACATAACTTCCGCTAGTCGTATTACTTATTATTGCTGGCAACCAAGTTCCTGTGATTCCATTTGGAGATGTAGGACCTAGTAACGGTGCTGGAGTTCCAGTGCAAAAAGGAGCAATAGCAGGAAAATTAGGAGTTACTGTTGAAGTTCCGCAAGGTACACTACAAGTGATAGTTTGTGGAGGCACACAAGGATGTGTAGCTGAAGACAATGTTAATGTTGCTGATTGCCCTGGTAACATATTAAAGACTTGAAAATGAGAAACACCTGTACTTCCGTTTACAGGAGAACCACCTTGAATTGTATAGGTGTAATTATACGAATTAGAAATCAGAGGATTATTTGACCAATCAAAAAATACGGAAGAAGCTCTATCAGCTGGTAAAATCTGCGAAGCGTCACATCTGAAATTAAGAATAGTGGCGCCATTATTAGCAACTACTATAACATCAATTTTTGAACGAGTACTTTCAACACCTCCTACAGTTTCACTAACATAATAAGAAGTAGTTCCTACGGTAGCTGTTGAAGGAATTGGCGCGGTAGCTGATGCCGTTCCCCCAGTTGCGTTTGTACCATACCAATTTAATGTTCCTCCGGAAGATGCTGTGGCCGTCAATGCAGTTGCTACAGCATTTTGACAATAATAAACAGGAGTAGTAACTGTTGGTGGCGAAGCTAAAATATCTGAATTTTCATTTCTAGATATAAGAAATAGTAAAGCATCCTTAGAATTAGAACTTGTTTTTAAAGTAAAAATCGAGCCACTCTTAACTAATCCAAGGCTCTTGTTTTCAAGACCAATGCTGCTATTTTTAGCATGAAGAATTGAATTAGACAAAATTGTAATTAAAAAAATAAAAACGAAAGACTTAATAAATTTTTCCATTATTAGTTAGATTTTAATTTCATCAAAAAAACAGCGAGCTTTAACCCAACTTGCAGGGTTGAATGACGATAAAAGTTAATTAATTGTTAATTACATCATTTTAACAATCATTTCTGTAAGTTTTTATTTAAAAATTGGTATTTTTTGTATTCAAAACAGGTGTTTTTTAGGTAAATTCCGTTTTGTAGTCCCCAGCAAATCTTGTCTTTAATGGGGATATTTCCGATTTTTACTAAATGTATTTCAAATCTACTTTTCGTCGAAATCCTGAAACAGGCAAAATGGAATCCTACTACCGATTGGTAGAGAGTTTTCGTGATCAAAACGATATTGTTAGAAACAGAACTATTGTAACTGCTGGATTTATAGACCATTTAACGGCTGAGGAATTGAATTATATCCAGAAAAAATTGACTGAAAAACTCAATGGAAAAAACAGCTTGTTTGAAGATGATTTTCAAGAACATCTTTGGGAGTATATTGATGAATTGTATTCCAAAATACTAAAATCAAACAAAATAGATAATTCTCATTCTTCCCAAAAAGACATTCACAGTGTAGATTTGAACACACTAAAACACACTGAAGCACGTGAACTAGGAGGTGAATGGATGAGTTTGCAAACATTGAAGCAACTAAAAATAGACCAGTTTTTATTGGATAAAAATTGGCCGGAAGAACAAGTTCAATTGGCACTCACTCAAATTATAAGCAGAGCCGTTTATCCCGCGAGCGAAAACAGAACCAGTAAATGGATAAAAGAAAATTCGGCTATTTGTGAATTAACCGCTTATCCTATCAAAAAAATAACAAAGGATAAATTATATCAATCTGCCTTAAATTTGTATCAAGTTAAAGATGAGATGGAAAAATATTTGTCTCAAAAGACCAATGAATTATTTGATATTGAAGATAAATTTTATTTGTATGACCTAACCAATACCTATTTTGAAGGTCAGAAAAAGAACAGTGATTTAGCTCAGTACGGACGTAGCAAGGAAAAGCGAACCGATGCCAAACTAGTTGTTTTGGCAGCTGTTGTAAATGTAGAAGGCTTTTTGAAATATTCCAATATCTACCAAGGGAATATGGCCGATTGCAAGACCTTGTCCGATATGATTGATAGCCTTCGTGAGGCTACGAGTGAGTCCACAAAAAAGGCTTTGGTGATTATGGATGCTGGTATTGCCACTGACGAAAACTTGAAATTGGTGACAGAAAAAGGATATGATTATTTATGTGTAAGCCGTACTAAACCCAAAAAATATGCCTTAAAAAATGAAATCCCTACAATAGTTTATGACAAAAAAAATCAGAAAATAGAGCTGAATGAAATTGAAGGTGAAGAACAAAATCAGTGTGTTTTCAAGGTGAAAAGCGACATGAAAGCAATGAAAGAACGTTCAATGAATCGCAAATTTAAAACCCTTTATGAAGACACATTAACCAAACTTGCCAATGGATTAGCCAAAAAATCGGGGATAAAAAAGCAAGAAATTATAAATCAAAAAATAGGGCGATTGCAACAAAAATATCCCTCAATAGCCAAGCATTACCAAATTGATTTATTGGTTGACCAAAAAACGAGCAAGGTAACTTCTATGAAATGGGAGGTCAAAGAAAGTCAAATAAATCAGAAAAAAGAACATGGCGTTTATTTTATAAAAACGTCTCTAAAAGAAAGGGATGAGCAAACAATTTGGAGAATATACAATTGCATACGAGAAATTGAAAGTACTTTTAGAACGTTAAAAACAGACTTGGATTTACGACCTATTTATCATCAGAACGATGAGTCAACTATGGCACATTTAAACCTTGGATTGTTAGCCTATTGGATCGTAAATACGATTAGATATCAACTAAAAGTAAAAAAAATAAATCACGATTGGCAAGAAATTATGAGAATTGCAAATACTCAAAAGTTAGTTACAACAGAGATAAAAGATGTACTTGAAAACACAATCGAAATTAAGAAATGTTCAGAGCCAAGCCCTAAACTAAAGGAAATTTACTTAGCCCTAAACTATAAAAAATGTCCCTTTACCAGGAAAAAATTTGTAGTCCCCAAATCTGAAATCCTAAAACAAGATTTCCTTTTTAAACAAAGGTTTACAAGCTAAAGTCTGCAAGTTGGGTTAACAAATATTTAGTAAATATATAAATTTTATACTTTCATAATCTATAAGTTCATAGATATTAATAGATTATACATAACATAGAAAATTCAGAAGTAATTCTATAAAGGAAATGAAAAAGCAAAATCAATATTTTTAGTATTATAACCTGAATTTGAACCTTGCAATCCAGCATTGGACACATGACGAAAATTCGGTCTTATGTCAACTGTTATTTTATTTATTTTAAAAGTAAAACCTAAAGCTAGTACATCTGAAAAAGCAAAACCTTTTGACAATCGCTCTGTCTCTGTGTCAGTAAACATAGGTCCAACACTACCAAGAATATAAATACTAGCTGTTTTAAAAACTGGTTTACGCATCAAAAAACCAATATTTAAAACATATTCTTTTATATCTTTTAACTTGGTATATCTTTCTCTTTTTTCAATATAATTGGGGTCATCAGGCTTAACAAAATATAAATTCAATAGTTGATGTTTCGCAAAGTTTAGTTCTGGTTGCAACAAGATTTCATATTGAAAATGTTTTGTTTGTTTTACGGTATAGTATACTTGTAGTTTATAGTAACTGTTTGTATACGTATAATCGCTATTTTTTAATTCAGTTCCAAAACCATAACCAAAACCTAACTTTACTTTACTCAATGTATCTTGAGCATAAAATGTTTGATAACTAAAGACTATAATTAAAATAAAAATTATTTTTTTACACATGAAATTTAGTTTATAGCCAATATATTTCTTTACCATTAAATTACAAATAAAAACTTAAAATTGCCATTATGAATCAAAAAAAAGAGATTCAACTTTCGCTGAATCTCTTTTAAAAATTTATATAAAAAGCTCATTTAGCTTTCTTGATGTGCTTTTTCTACCTTGCTTTTATCCTCTTTAGATATTGTATCCACAAGTACCGGAGTAGCAATAAACAATGAAGAATATGTTCCTACGATAATACCCACTAACATAGCGAATATAAATCCTCTGATAGATTCCCCTCCAAAAACAAACATGATTAATAAAACCACAATCATTGTTAATGAAGTATTGATTGTTCTAGACATTGTTGTATTAATAGATTGATTTACAATCTCAGCAAAAGTACCTTTAGTTTTACCTGCTAAATACTCTCTAACTCTATCAAATACAATAACAGTATCATTCATAGAATACCCAATAACCGTTAGAATCGCAGCGATAAAGTGCTGATCGATTTCCATACCAAAAGGCATAAATTTATAACACAAAGAGTAAATCCCTAATACAAAAACAACATCATGCGCAATAGCTGCAATTGCACCTAAACTATATTGCCATTTTCTGTAACTGATCATTAAGTATAAAAATACGATAGCCATTGCTCCAAGTACTGCCCAGTATGCGTTTGTTTTAATGTCTTCTGCTACTGTTGGACCAACTTTAGATGCTAGTAAAATACCTGATTTTTTACCATCATAAGCATTTACAAATTTCTCATACGTCATATCTGCTGAAAAATGTTGTTTTAAAGTAGCAAACAACAATTTATTCACTTCTTCATCAGCTTTAATTCCTGGCTCCTGAACTTTATATTTTGTTGTGATTTTTAATTGATTATCACTACCAAAAACTTTTACTTCAGCGCTACCATCAAAAACTTTAGCTAACTCCGCTTTTACAGCTTCAGTTTCAATTGGTTTTTCAAAACGCACTTGGAATGTTCTTCCTCCTACAAAATCAACCCCTTGATCTAAACCATTTGTTGCCAATGAAATAATACTTATAACAACTACAACACTAGAGAACAAATACGTCCATTTTTTTACTCCTAAGAAATCAAAGTGAAAGTTATTAAACATATTCTTAGAGAAGTTTGTAACAAACGTCAAATTATTCTTTCTACTTATGTTCCAATCAATGAAGATTCTTGCAATGAAAATAGAGGTAAATAATGAAGTTACAATACCAATCAATAATGTAGTAGCAAAACCTTTAATTGGTCCTGAACCAAAAATAAACAATACCGCTCCTGTTAAAATATGCGTTACGTTAGCATCAGTAATTGATGACATTGCACCTCTCCAACTGTAAGAAGTTTTAATGGCTTCCTCTAATGTTTTACCTGAACGTAATTCTTCTTTTGCTCTTTCGTAAATAATGATATTCGCATCAACTGCTGTTCCCATTGTTAAAACGATACCTGCAATACCTGGCAATGTAAGAACTGCCCCAATACTTGCTAAAATTCCGAATAAGAAAAGTAAGTTAACCGCTAACGCTACATTAGCATACCAACCTGCTTTACCATAATATATCATCATCCAAAGTGATACTAAAAGCAATCCTATCAAAGCAGAATTAGTACCATTATCAATAGCTTCTTGCCCTAGGGATGGTCCTACCACTTCTGATTGAACAATATCTGCAGCAGCAGGAAGTTTACCTGCTCTTAAAACATTCGCTAAATCTTTAGTTTCTGTAACATCAAAAGCTCCTGAAATTTCAGATCTACCACCAGAAATTGGACCTGTAGATACTCCCGGTGCAGAATAAACCACATCATCCAAAACAATAGCAATATTGCTTTTTTGAGTATATGCTCTACCTGTTAATTCTTCCCAAGATTTTGCTCCTTGACCATTCATTTGCATTGAAACCGCTGGTTTACCCATTTGGTCAAATGTATCTTTTGCATCAGTAACAACACCACCACTCATAGAAGGAACATTGTCTCTGTTCCCTTTTAAAGCGTATAATTCTACAGCATCAACACTTTTTGCTTTAGCATCTTTAATAGTCATTGGTTTACCCCAAACAAATTTTGCATAACGTTGGTCACCTGCTAATAAAACTCTTATATCTGCTCTTTTCAAATATCCGTTTACTACGGCAGTATCTTTTGGAGAGAAAAGCCCTAAAACTGGACCTCCACCTTGACCAATTATTTTATCAAATAAAGGATTTTCTCCTTTTTTAGTAGCAGTTGAATCTTTTTCATCTGTAAGTAATGCACTTAAAGAATCTTTTACAACTGGTTTTACTTCAGTAGTTTTAATTTCAGTTTTTTTCAATGACTCATTAGCAGCCATTAAGAAATTACCAATTTCTTCAATTTTATACGTTTCCCAAAACTCTAATTGAGCTGTACTTTGTAATAATTTTTTAATTCTGTCTACATCTTTTGCACCAGGAAGTTCTACAAGGATTCTTCCAGATTCTCCTAATTTTTGAATATTAGGTTGTGTTACACCAAATTTATCGATACGTTTTCTTAAAACACCAAAAGCACTTTCTACAGACTCATCTACTTTTCTGGAGATAACCTTTTTTACTTGTGCATCTGTCATTTGAAAATCAACTCCACCTTCACCTTGCAAACTTCTGTTTGCGAAAATATCAGGAGATGCTAATTTTACAGTTCCTTTTGAATTTTCATCAAAAGCATCATAAAAAGCATCTAGATACGATTGATTTCCTTTTTGATTTGCAGTAGCATCAGCCAAAGACTTATTGAAAATTGGGTTTTTAGAATTATTCGATAATCCTTTTAAAATATCTTTTACTGATATTTGAAGTATAACATTGATACCACCTTCTAAGTCAAGACCTTTATTGATTTGTTTGTCACTAACTTCATTGAACGTAAAATCGGTAAAACCAAGATTAAATACTTTTTCTTTACCAATAGAATCTAAATATTTTACTTCTTTTTCAGGATTTCCACCTGCAAAAGATTTTGCATCACTTTTTACTTTGCTCGCGACAAAAGTGAAAGAAAGTTGGTAAATACTTACCAATGCAAATAGAATTGCGAAAAATTTAATAAGTCCTTTATTCTGCATTATTACTAAAAATTAATTATTTTTTATTTATTTATTTTTGCTTTAAACCTTATAGAATAAGACTTGACATCGATTTTTTAAATTCAAAAAAGAATATCTCGAACTACATCATTTTTTTAAACCGAGCAAATATATAATTAACGTTAAGATTAACCAATTTATTTATTAATTAATCTCAAGAAAAAGACTGCATATTAGCAGTCTTCCTTATTATATATGTATTTTTTTATGCTAAAATCGATTTTAAGGCATCATTCATTTGTCTAACGGCATCAGCACTTTTAGCAAATAAGGCTTTTTCTTGTTCATTGAGCTTAATATCAAGAATTTCTTCCACTCCATTTTTACCAATAATACAAGGAACACCTATACAGATATCATCTTGACCGTATTCTCCTTCAACAAAAACGGAACAAGCTATCATTTTCTTTTGGTCATTCAAAATACTGTCAACTAAGAAAGCAACTGAAGCACCCGGAGCATACCAAGCTGATGTTCCTAAAAGCCCCGTAAGTGTAGCTCCACCTACCATTGTATCTGCAGCTACTTTTTGTAATTGTTCTTCTGATAAAAATTGAGAAACCGGAATTCCATTATAAGAAGCCAATCTTGTCAAAGGAATCATAGTAGTATCACCATGTCCACCAATAACCATTGCTGAAATATCATTTGCAGGTTTATCTAAAGCCAAAGACAAATACGTTCTGAAACGAGAGCTGTCTAATGCTCCTCCCATGCCTATTATTCTATTTTTTGGCAATCCAGTAGATTTCAATGCTAAATAAGTCATGGTATCCATAGGATTAGAAACTACAACTATTATAGTATCCGGTGAATGTTTCAATACGTTTTCAGCAACCGTTTTCACGATTCCTGCATTAATACCTATTAATTCTTCACGAGTCATCCCTGGTTTTCTTGGAATTCCTGATGTAATCACAACTACATCACTTCCAGCGGTTTTAGAATAATCATTAGTAACACCTGATACTTTGGTATTAAAACCCGTATTAGTAGCACACTGCATAATATCTAAAGCTTTTCCTTCAGCAAAACCTTCTCTGATATCTAACAACACTACTTCGCTGGCAATTCCTCTATAAGAAATTACATCTGCACAGGTAGCACCTACATTTCCTGCTCCTACAATGGTAACTTTCATATTTTAAAGTTTATTCGGTTATTAGTTAATTTGGTTAATCTCTATGGTGTCAATCGTAATTTATTCTAACAAAAAGCAAACGATTAAACTACGTTATGCATCAATATTAGCATAAACTGCATTCTTCTCAATAAATTCTCTTCTTGGTGGTACCTCATCACCCATTAACATAGAGAAAACTCTATCGGCTTCCGCCAAACTGTCAATAGTTACCTGACGTAAAGTTCTGAAACTTGGATCCATGGTAGTTTCCCACAATTGCTCCGCGTTCATCTCCCCAAGACCTTTATAGCGTTGAATTCCTGCGCTTCCACCCATTCTTTCATTCGCTTGATCACGTTGTACGTCATTCCAAGCGTATTCTTTCTTGTTCCCTTTTTTAACTAAATATAAAGGTGGTGCTGCAATATATACGTGACCTTCTTCGATTAATTCTTTCATGAATCTAAAGAAGAATGTCAAGATTAAAGTAGAAATGTGGCTACCATCGACATCGGCATCACACATAATAATTACTTTATGGTAACGCAATTTTTCAATATTCAACGCTTTACTATCTTCGGCAGTTCCAATTGTAACACCAAGAGCAGTAAATATATTTCGAATCTCTTCGTTTTCAAAAACTTTGTGATGCATTGCTTTTTCTACGTTCAAAATCTTACCACGTAATGGCAAAATTGCTTGAAACGCACGATCACGACCTTGTTTTGCTGTTCCACCTGCCGAATCTCCCTCGACAAGATATACTTCACATTTTGCAGGATCTTGTTCCGAACAATCAGAAAGTTTTCCTGGCAATCCACCGCCACCCATTACGGTTTTGCGTTGTACCATTTCACGCGCTTTTTTGGCTGCGTGACGTGCTTGTGCTGCAAGAATTACTTTTTGAACGATGATACGGGCATCATTTGGATTTTCTTCCAAATAATTCTCAATCATTTCACTCACTGCCTGACTCACCGGAGAAACAACTTCTCTGTTCCCCAGTTTTGTTTTAGTTTGTCCTTCAAATTGTGGTTCAGCAACTTTTACCGAAATAATAGCTGTCAATCCTTCACGGAAGTCATCACCTGAAATATCAAACTTCAACTTATCTAACATTCCAGAAGCATCTGCATATTTCTTTAATGATCTGGTCAAACCAGTTCTGAAACCTTGCAAGTGCGTTCCTCCTTCATGTGTATTGATATTATTCACATAAGAGAAAATATTTTCGGTATAACTTGTGTTATAAATTAACGCAACTTCAACCGGAATCTCTCCTTTTTCATGGTCCATAGAAATAACGTGTGCAATAATTGGCTCACGATTTCCATCTAAATAACGGATGTATTCTTTTAAACCTTCATCAGAATGAAAAATTTCAGAAACAAAATTTCCGTCTTTATCTAATTCTCTTTTATCTGTAAAAGTGATTGTAATTCCTTTATTCAAAAAAGACAATTCACGCATACGAGCTGACAAAGTATCATATGAATACTCTATCGTTTGGGTAAAAATACTTGGATCAGGATAAAAAGTTACGATTGTACCTCTTTTAGACGTTTCCCCAATTTGTTTAACCGGATACAACGCTTTTCCTTTTTCGTATTCTTGTTCGTATACTTTTCCATCACTACTGTGAACGGTAGCTCTCAAATGATTGGACAAAGCATTTACAACAGAAACCCCAACACCGTGAAGTCCTCCGGAAACTTTATACGAATCTTTATCAAATTTACCTCCGGCACCAATTTTAGTCATTACAACCTCCAATGCCGAAACACCTTCTTTTTTATGAATACCAACCGGGATACCACGTCCATTATCTTCAACAGAAATAGACCCATCTTCATTTATATCGACTCTGATGGTATCACAATGACCTCCCATTGCCTCATCAATAGAGTTATCTACAACCTCATAAACTAAATGGTGTAGTCCTCGAACACCTACATCTCCAATATACATTGATGGACGCATTCTTACGTGCTCCATTCCCTCTAATGCCTGAATACTATCCGCTGAATAATTGTCCTTCTTGATTTCTTCGCTCATATATTTTATTCTAAAAAAATGTAATTTTTGTCTAACACGCAAATATATAAAAACGCAAATTATATAACCGTTAAAATCCCTTTTTAAGCTCTTAAGTTATTAACATTTGTTCATATAACCACAAAAAAAACGCTCTCAAAATCGAGAGCGTTTTCTATTCCTGCAAAATCAATTTAATATTTTAAACCGTAACTCCTGTTTTAGCAATTTCGGTATCTGCCTGAACGTGCGCTGCATTGGCTCTTCCGCTTGGATCCTGATTTTCTTGCCATTTCGGAATCCACTTTCTAACCGTTTGTGCCGCACTAACTTGCGGATAATATTTGTTAAATATAGATCTGTAAAAATACGCTTCTTTAGTCGCAGGGGAATTGTATGGAAATTCAGCTGCAGCTCCGGCTAATTGCTCATCAGTAACTTGAGAGGAACAGTATTCAATCAATTGATCAATCCAGTCGTATCCTACTCCATCTGAAAACTGTTCTTTTTGTCTCCATAAAACCTCTTCTGGAAGATATGGATTATCCGGTGTGTCAAATGCTTTTCTCAGAATGTATTTTTCCTTTCCATCGTACGTTTTAGGCATCTTTTCTTCTGCTTTGATACGAACTGCCATCTCCAAGAAAGCTTTGTCTAAAAACGGAACTCTAGCCTCTAATCCGTGAGCCATCGTTGATTTATCTGCCCTTAATAAATCGGCAGTAAATAATTTCTGCACTCTTTCGATTGTTTCCTTTTGAAAATCTTCTGTTGAAGGCGCATTTCTAAAATACAAATATCCTCCAAAAATCTCATCTGCTCCTTCGCCCGAAAGCACCACTTTTATTCCCATATCCGTAATCGCTTTAGATAAGAAATACATTGGCGTACTTGCTCTTACCGAAGTCACATCATAGGTTTCTAAATGCCAGATTAGTTTGTCCAATATTTTAATTCCTTCTTCGATAGTGAAGTGAATTTCGTGGTGTTCCGTTCCTAAATATTCCGCTACTTTTCTGGCAGCAGCAGCATCCGGAGCATCAGCATCTAAACCAATCGAGAATGAATGTAATTTTTTACCGTTTTCCGCCAAGAGTCTGGAAGCAATTGCCGAAGTCAATGAAGAATCCAATCCTCCAGAAAGCAACACCCCAATTGGCACATCACTCATCAATCGTTTACGAGTTGCTTCGGTCAAAGTTTCTCTGATTAATTCTAAATCTAATTCTTGGTCTGCTTTTAAATAATCTTCATATTCCGGCTTGTAATATTTTACAAAACCCGTTTTTTGAGTATAAAAATGTCCTGGAGGAAAAGTAGAAAATGTTTTACATTGATCTGCAATAGGTTTCATTTCCGATGAAAAATAGATTCTTCCTCTTTCGTCCAAACCATAATACAACGGCTTTACTCCCATTGGGTCTCTACCCGCAATAAAATCATCACCATCAACGACTACAAAAGCCCAATCTCCATCCAACATATTGCAAAAATCGTATCCAAACTCTTCGTACAAATGCACAATAACCTCTGAATCTGATTTAGTTCTAAAAGTATGTTCTTTCAAAACACCATCTCTTAATTCCTGATGATTGTATATTTCGCCATTATGAACCATATAGGCCGTTTTTGTGCCTTGTATCGGTTGTTTTCCGGAATGCAAATCGATTATAGACAACCGTTCATGACTCAAAATATGTCCTTTTTCGGTAACATGCAAATCACTTTCATCCGGGCCACGATGCGACATTCTTTTCGAAAGTTCCCCAACTAGCTGTTCATCTTTTGCTCTTCCAATAATGGCTAATATTCCGCACATAACATTATATTTTTATTTTTTACCAATTCTAACTCAACAAATATGCGATAGTAGTTACAAATACAAAACACAAACACACTATTTAGTTTAAATTTGAAACAAAAAAAATAATTTTACATTTAAAGTGTAATTAAAATACTCAATTAATAAAATTATTCCATTACAATTGTAAATCCTCAAAAAGTATCCTCTTATTTATTTCACTTTCTTGCCTTTTAAATACGTACTTGTTGGCTTCATTTTTACTATTTTATGCTCTTCTACTTTCATTAAATCCTGATCATACATTACAAAATCAGCCCATTTACCCACTTCCAGACTTCCTTTTTCTTTTTCTTCGAAATTAGAATAAGCTGCCCAAATGGTCATTCCTCTTAAAGTTTCGGCTCTAGTCAAAGCATTTTCCATCTGGAAACCACCTTTTGGGTATTCCTTACTGTCTTTTCTTGCAACTGCAGCATGAAAAGTCAGCATCGGGTTCACTTCCTCTACAGGAAAATCGGTTCCTAAAGCTACCATTCCAGCTTTTTGGAGTAATTTTTTATAAGCATACGCATTTTTCAGCCTTTCTTTCCCCAATCTATCACCAGCCCAATACATATCGGATGTCGCATGCGTAGGTTGAACCGAAGGGATAATCCCGAATTTAAAATAGTCAAAATCAGCTTCACGCAAAACTTGGGCATGCTCAATTTTCCATCTTCGGTCTTTAGTACCTTCTAAAACTTGTCTGTATATTTTTAAAATCACCGTATTTGCAGAGTCTCCAATGGCATGTGTGTTGAGTTGAAAATCCGAAACCGCAATTTGCCTTGCCACTTCTTTTAATTCTGTAACCGGTGCCAACAAAGCGCCATATTGGTCTGGCTTGTCAGAATACGGTTTGTGCATGCAAGCGCCACGAGAACCCAAAGCGCCATCACCATACATTTTAAAAGAACGGACATTTAGATTATCGGTTTTATAAATTCCTTTTTTTAGATACAAGTCGATATTTTTTTGATTTGCTGTAATCATAGCATAAACATTAAGCTTCATCAATTTTGCTTTTTGCAAACTATCCATCAAATGAATAATATCCGGATCTAATCCTGCATCATTTACAGTTGTCAATCCATAATCAAACATCACTTTTTCAGCATCCAATAAAGCGGCTATTTGTATTTTACGAGTTGGTTTCGGAATTATTTTAAAAACCAATTCCATCGGATTATCAACTAAAATTCCTGTTGGTTCCCCGTTTACAATTTCAATTTGACCACCAGCAGCTTTCGTATTTTTTGTAATTCCGGCCAATTTCAATGCCTTACTATTCACTATAATTGCATGCCCGTCAACTCTATTCAATACTACAGGAATATCAGGAAAGGCAGTATCCAATTCTGCTTTTGTAGGATATTTTTTTACTTTCCAATCGTTTTGATCCCAACCGTTACCTACAATAAACGTTGGATTTTTATCTTTTTGAAAAGCCTTTAAACGAGTAATTATTTCGTCCATACTTTTAGTACCGCGCAAATCAGCTTCCTGTAAACTTAATCCATAGCTGTAAAAATGACAATGCGCATCAATCAAGCCTGGATAAATAAATTTCCCTTCGGCTTCTATCGTATTCTTAGATTCATATTGTTTTGCAATTTCACGATTTGTACCAATAGCTACAATTTTTCCCTCATCAATTGCCATAGCCGAAGCCTTTTCAAAAGAATTATTGATGGAATAAATCGTTGCATCTGTAATAATGGTATCAACGGAAATCTTATCCTTTTGATCACAGGAAATCAATAAAAATAAAGCAAGGAATGATGTAATAAATCTCATAATAAACAATTTAGTTATGCTAATATAAAAAAACTCCACCTAATTATTTTAGACAATGCCGTAATTATATTTTTTTCAAATTGTAACCTTCTCCATAAAAATAGTTCCCATAAAAAAACGCTCTCGAAATGGAGAGCGTTTTTATCTATTTATAAAATCTTATTTCAATACTGTTTAGGCTTTTGCATATGCATCATCATGCACACTAGCTACTGCTCTTCCTGAAGGATCATTCATGTTCTTGAATGCTTCATCCCATTCCAATGCAATTTTTGTACTACACGCCACACTTGCTTCTTGCGGAACACACAAAGCTGCGGCATCACTTGGAAAATGCTCATGGAAAATAGAACGATAATAATATTCCTCTTTTGAAGTTGGCGTTTGTAGAGGGAACTTGTATTTGGCATTTGCTAATTGTTCATCCGAAATTTCAACAGCTACAACCTCTTTCAAAGTATCAATCCAACCGTATCCTACACCATCACTAAATTGTTCTTTTTGTCTCCAAGCAACACTTGGCGGAAGCATTTCTTCAAAAGCTTTACGAACTACCCATTTTTCCATAGGATGTTCCTTGTTGATCATTTTATCTTGTGGATTAACTCTCATCGCCACATCCATAAATTCTTTATCTAAAAACGGCACACGTCCTTCAATTCCCCATGCTGCTAAACTTTTGTTGGCACGCAAACAGTCATACATGTGTAATTTACCTAATTTACGTACGTTTTCTTCGTGGAATTCTCTTGCGTTTGGCGCTTTGTGGAAATACAAGTATCCTCCAAAAAGTTCATCTGCTCCTTCACCCGATAATACCATTTTAATTCCCATTGATTTGATGACTCTCGCCATTAACCACATTGGTGTTGATGCTCTAATCGTAGTCACATCATACGTTTCCAGGTTGTAAATCACATCTTTAACTGCATCTAAACCTTCCTGAATAGTGAATTTTATTTCGTGGTGAATAGTTCCAATATGATCTGCCACTACTTGTGCAGCCGCTAAATCTGGAGAACCTTCTAATCCTACTGAGAAAGAGTGTAATTGTGGGTACCAAGCATCAGCAACATCACCAGATTCAATACGTTTTTGCGCATATTTTTTGGCTACAGCCGAAGTAATAGAAGAATCTAATCCTCCTGAAAGTAATACTCCATAAGGCACATCACTCATCAATTGTCTGTGAACTGCTGCTTCTAAAGCGACTTTAATTTCGTCAATGCTGGTTACGTTGTCTTTTACGGCATCGTAATCTGTCCATTCTCTTTTATACCATTGTACAAATTCGCCATCTTTACTTGACATATAATGTCCCGGAGGAAACAATTGGATTTTAGTACAATATCCTTCTAATGCTTTCAATTCTGAAGCCACATAAAAAGTTCCGTGCTCATCCCAACCTATGTATAATGGAATAATTCCCATGTGATCACGAGCAACAAAATACTCATCTTTTTCTACATCATAAATGGCAAATCCAAAAATTCCGTTCATTTCATCTATAAAATGAGGTCCTTTTTCTTTGTAAAGTGCTAAAATAACTTCACAGTCACTTTCTGTTTGAAAGTTGTATTTCCCCTCAAATTGTTTACGCAATTCTCGGTGGTTATAGATTTCACCATTTGCAGCTAAAACAAGTTGTTTGTCTTCACTAAATAAAGGTTGTTTCCCTGACGCAGGATCAACAATTGCCAAACGCTCGTGAGACAAAATAGCTTTTTCATTACTAAAAATTCCACTCCAGTCCGGTCCACGATGACGGATAATTTTAGACATTTCTAATACTTGTGGTCTTAAAACTTCCGCTTTTTGTTTTAAATCAAAGGCACATACTATTCCGCACATAACTATATATTTTTAATGTTTTTGTTTATTTTGATAGGGCAAAGATGGAGTTATAGTTCTAATTGAAAAACACAAATGCCTTTTTTAATTACAAACAACAACTAAAAATAATTATTTGTATTTAAAATGTAATTAAAAAAGAATAAAAACAGAATTGAAGTTGTGGATTGTAAAATAGGACGCGGATAAGGCAGATGCAACTCCCGAAGTTTCGGGACGGATTATAACAGATTTTATTCAATATTCTCCACCAAATACTTCGTACCGTTAATCTCAAAAGTAAAACCTTCTTGATTTCCCATGAGTTTATTTCCCAAAGGCGATTGCGGTGATAATGCGATAATATTGATTCCTTCGACATTAATTTTTGGAAGCGCCACACTCAGGTACAAATAGATTCCGTTTGCTTTTACCAAGCTGCCCACAATGATGGTTTCGGCAATTGTAGTGGCATCAATTTTATCTAAAACTGTTTTTTGATCCAGTACTTCTCTCAATTTACGATTGAGTTTTTCCTGTTCAATATGCATCATTGACAAAGCGGTTTCGTGTTTGTCTCCGGCAGAACCTTTGGCATCGTTCTTAGAATCTTCGGTAAGCGCTACAATCATGTCTTTGAAAACATCGATTCTATCCTGAACTAATTGTAAATAATGCGTATGTATTTTTTGCTTGAAAGTCATAATTTAAAGTTTAACCACAAAGTTCACAAAGAAAGCACAATGTTCACGAAGTTTTTTTATTATAGTTTCTGTATTTAAAAAAAGTTTAATCATAAAGAAGACAAAAGGCTGACTTCTTTATGATTAAACTTTCTGTAGTCTTTGTATCTTCTTTGTGAACTTTGTAGTTAAGTAAAAAATTAAAAATCAAATTTATAGTTCACTCCTAAAATTACCTGAAAACCTTGAACTGGATAATTCTGCCATTTTTGGTAGGCATTATTAGTGATATTATTGGCTCTTGCAAAAGCAGTCAATCGATCGCTGTATTTGAATCCTACATTTGCATTTACATCAAAATAAGATTTTAAAGTTACAGGAGCAGCATTCGCTGAAAAATCAGTATTTATCTGGATATCTTTACGCTCGCCTACATAAAACACATTTGCACCAGCGAACCATTTCTCAGTTATATTGAAATCAAGATTTGAATTTATTTTAATTGTTGGCATATTCCAAGCTTCTTGCTGAAAATCATTGGTGTAACTACTGAAAGTTCCATTGATTCCAAAAGATACAGCTGAAGAAAAATCAGCTTTTAGTTCTCCGTAAAAACGCAATGTTTTCATATCGTCATACACCACTTGAAAGGAATTTCCAAAAGCATAATCCTCGTTACCCGCATTTTCAGTATAATCATTGCTTCTAAATAAAGCTTTATTTCTCTCGTTTGCATACGAAGCTTTTATATTATAACTTACTGTATTGGTTAATTTTCCTTTTAATCCGGCAAAAATATCATACTGCTTATCTGTTGGCGCAATATTCAATGTTGGTGATAAAAACGGATTTTCGTTGACAAAATCCATATAGGAGTTTTGCTCTAAATCCCCTTCGGCTCCTGCATAGAAAATCATCAAATCACCAACAACTTTGTAAGAAGCATTGAATTGTGGATACACTAAAAAGGTATTGTTGCTGTTTTCATTATCCATACTATAAAACAAACCAGCTCCAATATTCAGCGTCCAATCATCTTCCTGCATTACAAAACTGGGAACAATTCCAAAATTTGTAAAACCATATTTTACACGCTCTGTATTGGTATTTAAATAATTTTTCTTGAAACTACCGCTAACATAATCTACAATTATATTTGTTTTTACCGCGCTTTCCATTACATCAAATTCTACTGTTGGTTTTGCATAAAAACGATTTTCAGAAGATCCTGAAGCATCCGAAAAATGATTGTATTTCAGACTTGCTTTGTTCAAAATACTTTCGTTAAAGGCTACATTTCCGCCTAACGATATCGTACCGTAAGTTTGCTGAGGATTAATTCCGTTAATCAAAACCATTCTGTCTTGAGGAGTCAAAGTGCTGCCAAAATTTGCAGGTAATCCGTACCAATTATAAATTTGGTTTTGATACCCCAAATCCAAATTCCAGGACACGTCTTTTTGATTGGAACCATACATCAAGTCCAGCGATGTATCGTAAAAACCATCCTCTAATGCTATATTTTGGATTCCACCCTCAGACGAATGATGACGAAACATTCCACCAACATAATCCGTGTCATTAAGATCATGATTCACGAATAATTCCCCAATAAAGGTTCCGTAATTACCCACTCCAAAAGTGGCGTAATTTTTAAACAAATGGGCTTGTTTTTCTTTTTCTACCCCTTCTGCTTTCCCTTTGGATGGTGTAAAAGTTGAAGCTACCGGAAAAGAGAAAATCGTGTACTTTATCTTTTCTTTTTTGGCATTTGCGTCTTCATCCAGTTCAGGAATTTCTTTTACCTTGAAAGCGTCCGAAATTTTTGGCGTATACGGTTTTACAACATTTACGGTCTCTGTTCCTATTTGCTCTTTCTTTTGTGCAAACGAAAATTGGAATACGAAGAAGAATAAAATCCCCAACCCAATTCTCACTGAAGGAAAGGGAACCGAAAACGTTGCTGCCTTATTTGTGAATGATTTTATGTTCAATTGTTTAAATGTCATGTTTTATTTTTTTTACTTCTTATTTCTAACGCTAATAATCTTAATCTTTAAACTTCCCATTCGCCTTTTGCAATGAATTGCGTTTCTCCGCCTATTTTTATATCAAAATGATTTTCACTTAATTTTCCATCAAAATAAATTTGGGAAGCCCTGTTTATAAAATCTCCCTGATGATTGACTATTTTAATTTCTGGTGAATAATATTTCAAAAGAAAAGCCTGTAAACAAGTGCTGGCACTTCCCGTTGCAGCATCTTCAATAAGTTGATTGTTTTCAACACATAGCATTCTGCTAATGAGTTTTCCATCTTCTAAACAATAAAAATATAACGCTCTATGATTGGTTTTACAGTGTGCATGCAACCATTCGTTCATTTTATCCTTGTCAAGAATTAAATTCTCCAATGCTTTTTTATTTTTCAGAGGAACAATTACAAAAGCGCTTCCTGTGCTTACTTCCTGAATGGAAAATTTATCATCAAAATCAGCACTGCTTAAATTGCTGAAGGATAAAAAACCTTCTGCTGAAAAAGTATCCAAAAACTGAGGTTGAGCCGCCTGCAACCAAACCAAATCTCCCGATTGACGCACTGGAATTTCACCAATTGGAACCGATAACGTAATCTTTTCTGGTTGGCCTTCAAATATGGTATTCATCAAAACCCACGATGTTCCTATTATTGGATGTCCAGCAAACTTCATTTCGTGCTCTGGAGTAAAAATTCTAATTGTTGCTGCTTTATTTTCAGGGTCAAGCTTTGTTATAAAAGTGCTTTCCGCAAAGTTGATTTCACGGGCAATTTTTTGCATCTGTTCGTCACTTAAGGCTTCAGCCTCTAAAAAAACAGCCAATTGATTGCCTGCATATTTTTGCTTTGTAAAAACATCAACGATGTAAAAAGGTAAATTCATTCTATTTGTTTTTTGACTTTCCATTATTCTAAAAATTTCATGCCGATTTTTGTTGTTTTCCAACATACAATCACAGCCTTCTTTATTTAGTTATCGATGAATTTGTTTTAGATTCCTCAGCTTTTATAGTATCCAATTCTCTTTGTGCATCTGAAACTACATCCGTAAAATCAGTAAAATTTTGGATTACATTTTCTAAAATGTATGTTGCCTGATAACTGTCTTTTAGTCCGTAAAAGTTTTTCGCCATTAATACTAATCCTTTCGCACCAAAATATTTATAGCTGGAATAATTCTTCGCTAATTTTTGAACAGCAGTATTAGAAGCTTCAAACTTTTCGTCTTTATTTTTAAAATAAGCATCATAATACAAGGCTTCGGCAGCTAATTCTCCTTTAGCAATCGTCATCAATTTTGCGTAGGCAACTTTCGCTTTCGCTTCATCACCTGTTTCAATTGCCGCACGCGCTATAATAATTTGCGCATCACTTTTTACATTATCATCCGTTTTAGGATTCATCAATACTTTCTCTGCATAAATAACTGAATTTGGATAATCCTTTTTGTCATAATACGATTTCATCAAATTAGATTGTGCAAAAGTTTTATTCTGAGAAATATCCGCTTCGTTTTCTAAACGGGATAAAACCGGAATTGCTTTCTCATACTCTTTATTTTTAAGGAAAATTTGAGCTAATCTTGATAACGATTGTTCTGTAAATTCACTTCTAGATTGCGCAATTACATATTCATAATTAGCAATAGATTTACTCTCCGAACCTTCAGAATAATACAATTGAGCCAAATAATAATTAGCCTGCAAAGCATGAATCCCACGAGGAAATTGGTTTATATAACCACTAAATCCTGCTATTGCTTGCTTAACATTATTTTGTTGAAATTGTTTTTCAGCAGCTTCATACGTGTCATTATCAAGCTCTGCATCTGTTACAGCAACAAAATCCAACGTACGAACCCAAGTTGCATATTCATCAACTCTGCCATTGTCCACATAAATCAATCGAGCGGTTGCTACCGCTTCTAAAGCCTCAGGAGTTCTAGGAAAATCAGCAGCTACTTTCTTAAATTTCAACAATGCCTGCTCATCTTTATCCGTGTTATAATACACTAATCCCTGACGCAAAATAGATCTGGAAGTGAAAGATCCTTTTTTAAATTCCGTATTTAAACGGTCATAAGTTTTAACGGCAAGGTCATTTTTATTCTCGGCAACATAAGTATTAGCAAGTTCAAAAAGCGCATCGTCTCTGTATTCTGATTTTGGATATAATTGTAAAAAAGCATTTAGCTCATCTATTTTCTTGTCATTTTTTGCTATAAATCCATAGCAAATCGCTTTTTGAAAATACGCATAATCTGCATCTACACTTTTAGATTCTATCACTTTACTGTACGCATCCATAGCCGGACCGTATTTTGAAGTTACAAAACGGCAATCCGCCAAACGCAAATACGAATCATTCAAACGTACTTTATCCGAAGGTGCTTTTTCTATTTGATTTTGGAAATAATTACCCGCTTGATCGTATTCTTTCAATTTAAAATACGTGTAAGCAATATTGTAATTGCTGTTTTTAAATTCTGGTGTTGTAGCCGCTTGGTTTGCACCAATGAATTGCTTGAAACTTAATAATGCGTCTTTGAAATCATTCAAAACATATTCCGTTTCACCTTGCCAGAAAGTAGCACGAGCCGTAAAAACGGCATCTTTTTGTTCGCTCACAGATTTTGTGAACATCTTCAAGGCTTCCGGATAATTCCCATCGGTGTATAATTCTAAACCTCTGTAAAAAAGTACTTTTTGGTACGCTAATTTGTTTTCTGGCGATTTATTTTTCTCCAATAAAACTAAGGCTTCTTTGTAGTTTTTAGACGAAATATAAGAATCTATCAATAATTTCTCCACCTCTGAACGGCTTGCATTATCTGGATATTTTTTCAAAAAAGCTTGCAAAACTGCAGGTACACTTTGATACGAATTTCCTAATTCATAACTTAATTTTGCATAATTCAGGCTCGCATCTTCTTGAATTGCTAAATCAAAATCCATTTCAGAAGCGTTTTTGAAAGCATTCAAAGCCTGCTGTTTTTTATCGGTATTCAGGTAACTTTCTCCCAAATGATAATAGGCATTTTGCGCTACAAAATCTTTCCCTCCAATGATTTTATTGAACTGAGAAATCGCGTTTTCGTAGTCTTTTTGTTTGTAATACGCATATCCTAATTGGTAAAAATCCGTATTATTCCATTTTCCTTTTTTTCCTTTATAATCTACTAAATATGGAATTGCTTTATCATATTGTTTCAAATTGAAGTAGCTTTCGCCAATGATTTTACTCAGTTCAGATTTTTCCAAAGGAGTTGATTTAGCCATTGCTTTCTGTCCTAAATCAATTGCTTTTTGGAAATTCCCCAACTTAAAATTCATGTCAGCCTGATAATACGAAAGCTTTTCTTTGTACTTTTCTTCGCCTGAAACTTCGTCAAAATACTTTGTTGCCTGCTTGTAATCATCACCTTCATACGCCATAAACCCCAAATAATATTTGGCTTGAGAACCATATTCGGCAGAGTTTACGACTTTATTCAAATACACTGTAGCTTCTTTTTTCTTTTTGGCATTAAAAAAACTATACCCTTTCTGAAAATTGAATTTATCTTGGTCGTTTCTGCTTAAACTGCTTTCGTCTACTTTATCAAACCATTGCAATGCTTGCGGATAATTCCCTTGATTAAAATGATAATGTGCCACTTCAATGTACGCCTGATTTTGTTTTACACTCGTAGGATAATCCGAAACAAATTGCTCCATCAATTCATCCGCATTGGATTGATTGGTTCGAATGGCGCAATTAGCGGCATAATAGGCACAATCTGATTTTAGTTCTTCAGTAGTCGCTGTTTCCTTTACTTTATTAAAAATTAGTTGCGCCGATGCATATTGCGCATCTTTAAATAAAGAAACCGCTTTATTGAAATCTTTTGAATCGTGAGTGTAAATTGTTGATTTTTGTGCCGAAACAGAGGCAGTTATAATGAAAATTGGAATAAAGAAGAGCCAAGAAATTTTACGCATTGTGATTTTATTTTAATAATTCAAATGTATCATATTCTGAAGTCTATAACGAATCGTTATCGGCTTTTATTATGAACATTTTTTTTAACACTGAAGAATTTAACTTTATTCATCCCTTTAAACTCCGCTACTTTCACTTATTATTTATAATTATCAGAATTCTATCTAATTGAATAGAATTTATTTTGAATAGAACCGTTATCTTATTACTTTTACCCAATAAACAAATGCAAACTATGTCACAATCCGTACTGTCTCTAAAAAATGTAAATATTTATCAAGAAGGTAAATCTATTTTATCCCAAGTAAACTTGGAGGTAAAACATGGTGAATTCCTTTATATTATTGGAAAAACAGGCTCTGGAAAAAGTAGTTTAATGAAAACTTTATATGCTGATTTACCTTTAACAGAAGGAGAAGGAAATATTGTAGATTTTGATTTAGCCACTTTAAAAGAAGATGACATTCCGTTTTTGAGAAGAAAGATTGGAATCGTTTTTCAAGATTTCAAATTATTACCGGATAGAACTGTAAAAGACAATATGTTATTTGTTCTAAAAGCTACCGGCTGGATTGACAACGTAGAAATGCAAAACAAGATTGACGAGGTTTTAAATAAAGTAGGGATGAGAGAATTTGGCAATAAAATGCCGCATCAACTTTCTGGAGGAGAACAACAACGTGTTGCCATTGCCAGAGCTTTACTGAACGACCCTGAATTAATCCTTGCTGACGAACCAACAGGAAACCTTGACCCACAAACCAGTGCCGAAGTTTTAGAAGTATTAAAAAGCATCAATGCTAACGGAAAAACCATCATTATGGCCACACACGATTATGCATTATTGATGAAATTCCCATCTAAAACATTGAAATGTGAAGATGCAAAAATCTTTGAAGTGGTTCAGAGAACGGCATAATGCTTTCCATTCTTGTTCCAATATACAATTACAATGTTTATCCTCTTGTTTTAGAGTTGCACAAACAATGTATGGATTGCGGAATAGATTTTGAAATTCTATGTCAAGACGATGCTTCAAAATCAGGTTTGAATGTACTCAATGAAAATGTGAATGCATTATCAAATTGCAGTTTTGTCTCCTTAAAAGAAAATCTGGCACATCGTGAAAACAGAAATTCCCTTGCCGAACAAGCAAAATTTGATTATTTGCTTTTCATTGACGGAGATTCAATTATTATTCATGACCATTACATAAAAAAACACATTGACAACCTTCATGATTTTGATGTTGTATATGGCGGTAGGTTACATCCTGAAAAATGTCCTTCTGACAACCAAAAACTACGTTGGAAATACGGAAGGTTTATTGAGGATAAATCTGCAATAAACCGAAAGAAAAAACCGTATCAATCGTTACTTTTTAATAATACCGTAATCAAAAAAGACTGTTTCAAAAAAGTGAAATTTGACAAAAACAGAAAGAAATACGGTCATGATGACACCCAACTTTCATATCAATTGAGTTTATTAAAATCTAAAGTAAATCATATTGAAAATCCTGTTGAACATGGAGATATTGATACCAATTTGGCTTATCTGAACAAGACCAAAGAGTCTTTAGAAAATTTGATTTCGCTGTACGAAGAAGAAAAAATTGATATTGAATTTGTAAGACTGATTCAATTGTATCATTTTTTAAAAAGAACAAAATCCACTTTTATCATTTCAAAAATACATTCCATTTTTGAGAAACATCTATTATTGCAAAATTTGACTGGAAAGAATCCTAATTTATTCCTTTTTAATTGGTTTCGAGTTGGCTATTTATGTTCGATAAATGATAAAAATTAACGCTTTTTGAGTCCAATGAATAATTGATTCCAAGTTTGCATAATAGCATCTATATTGTATTTTTCGCTGGATATTTTTGCCTTTTTCCCCATTTCTCTTCTTAATGTCGCATTTTCGATTAAAGTCTCAACACCCTTTACATAATCTGATTCGTTGCCGTTTTCAATCAAAAAACCGTCTTCACCATGAGACAAAATTCCTCTTGGCCCACACGGACAATCATAAGCAACACAAGGCAATCCGGAAGCCATAGCCTCAATTAAAACCATCCCAAAACCTTCAAATCGAGACGACATCAGATAAAATGAAGCTTCTAAATATTTCTTATCAATATCCTGAACCGGTTCATAAAAAACAACATTGTCTGAAACATTTAGGTTTTCAGCCAACAATTTTAAATCGATATTTTTAACTGATTTTCCGTAAATTTCCAAAGTCCAATCCGGGTGTTTTACAACAACTTTTTTCCAGATTTGCAACATTCTGTCAAATCCTTTTTCATACGTATGACGGCCAACAGCTATGACTTTTTTACTTTCTAAAGCACTCGATTTTTCTGAAGTAAACCACAAGGGATTTGGAATAACAATTGTATCATCTATATTCCATTCTGCAGTGCTTTCGCTCGTTACAACAACAAATCGATCGTATTTCTTTATCCCGATTTTTTTTAAAGCATGAATACCATTAGACACCATTTTCGTCAAGAAATCATCCTTTAATTCTCTTTCTTCAACAAACTTAGAACTGTGCATTTCTAGAATAAGAGGAACTTTATTTTTTAAAATAAAAGGAATTGAATATGCCTTTAAACCATTATCACAAACAACAACAATATCGGGTTGAATTGCTTTAATTTTACTTTTTAACCCTTTCGCAAAAGAATTAAAAAACTGAAAAAAATTGCCTTTCAATGGTAAATCGTGAAAAATAATATTGGAATTAAAAGAATAAAACAAAGGATAGAAACCCTCGTTTTGAGTCAGAATATGAACTTCATATCCCAATTTTTCAACCAAATAATTAGCTTTTATCGAAAGGACTCTGGCTACACCGCCTTCGTTATTTATGTTGGGAACTATATAAAGAAGCTTCATTTTTTTGATTCCAAAAATTCATCAAAATCCCTAATATAATCTTCTTCTTTGAAAACACCAGATGCCAAAACCAAACAAACGGCTCCAGAAGAAAAATTTTGCAATTCTCTCCAAATGCCTGTTGGTATAAGCAATCCAACATTTGGTTTGTTCAATATAAATGATTTTTTTTCTAATCCATCCTGAAGAACAACCTCAAAACTTCCGCTCAAAGCAATCAGCGTTTCTTGCTGCGCAATGTGCGAATGCCCACCTCTGTATGCATTACTCGGTACATCAAAAAGATAATACACACGTTTGAATTCAAATGGCAAAACATCCTCTTGAATAAATGCCAGATTCCCACGTATATCTTCCACAACAGGGATTTTTAATAATTGTATGGCGTTAAGAGTTGTTTTCATTTAGTAATTTGTAAAAAATCTTCTTTTCCTTTGTTTGCGCTTTTTAGTGCTGCAAAAACTTGGTTTATTTTAATCTTGCTTTGTTTAATATCAAAGAACAACTTCAAAAAAACCCCTTTAAGATAATTATAATTTGAAACTCTGGTCAAGAAAGCACCGAGTACATAATACCTTTGTTCCAAATTTAATTTATCATCTGTTGAAACCGCCGGATGAACTGCTATAACCTTAGGAACAATGATTATGTTTTGTTTTTGATTTTTCAAATCCGACAAAAAAATAGCTTCTTCTCCCATCATAAATGAACTTCCAAGTCCGAAATTAGTATCAAAATTAATCTTTAGTTGATCGAATACCGCTTTTTTTAAACTTATTTCAATGGACAAAATATTAAAAATATCTAGATTATTTAGTTGCAATTTTGTTTGAGAAGGATATTTTTTAAATAACAAACCATTTGAACCTTCAATTGCAAAACAAATGCTGACTGCCTCAGGATAATTGTTGTGGGCTTCAAGAATATTCATTTCAAAATCTTCCTTGAAAACTTCATCGTCATCGGCTAATAAAACAATTTTTCCATGAGTATTTTGTAAGCCTAAATTCCTGCTTTTCGACAACCCTTTTTCAAATGAATTTACAACTCTAACGGAAGGAAAATCTGAAACCAACAGTTTATTTTCAGAGGTTTGATTGATAATTAAAATTGAAAATTCTGAAAAATGACAGAAAGGAAACATAGGAATCAAAAAATCCAAAGAATCCCTATTCATCGTAGCCATTACTATTTCAAGATCTCCTTTTTTAAATTCTTTTATCAATTTGTTACTATATTTACACAAATATAAATAATTCAGCTTTGTAAATGAAAATACTTTTGATTGGCGAATACAGTCGATTGCATAATTCTTTAAAAGAAGGATTGATAATGCTGGGACATGAAGTTATTTTGTTGTCATCAGGAGATCATTTCAAAAAATTCGATAGTGATTATTCGTTCCACCCAGCATTTTTATCGGGTTGTTGGCTGCCTCGAAAAATCAAAAATATCCTTTATAAACTCACGGGTATCAATTTAGAGAAAGCTGAAAGAGGTCTTCGATTTTTCCTTTTATTACCACAATTAAAAAACTTTGATCACGTACAGCTCATTAATTCGGACGCAATTGAAACGTTCCCTTTTTTGTCCCTAATACTTTATAAAAAGATATTCAAAAAAATCAAAAACAGAAGCTTATTAATCTGTGGTGACGAAACCCCGGTTATTGATTATTTACTCAAAAAAGAATCTGCTTACAGTATTCTGACTCCTTATTTCGAGGATAATTCGTTAAAAGAACATTTTGAATATCCATTAAAGTACTCCACAAAAAACTATCGAAAAACCTTTGATTGGTTGGTCGAAAACTGCCAAAATCTAGTTGCCTCCGATTTAGATTATAAGATTCCGATGGAGAAAATGGGATATTCCGTTCATTTCATTCCGAATCCGGTTAACACCCTAAAAATTGAGTTTCAAGAACAAGAAATTAATGATACAATTGTTGTTTTTCTTGGTATAAATCGTTCCAGCTACATCAAAAAAGGAGTTGCTTATTTTGAAAAAGCGTTGCAAATTATTCAGGAAAAATATGCTGAAAAAGTAGCTGTAATTATCACCGAAAACCTTCCTTATGAAGATTATATACATTTATACAATAGCGCACAAATCGTTTTAGATCAAATCTATGCTAACGACCAAGGGTACAACGCCCTGGAAGCTATGGCAAAAGGAAAAGTAGTTTTTACGGGCGGTGGAAAAGAATTTACGGATCATTATAATTTAAAGGAACGAATCAATATAAATGCATTACCTGATGTAGATTATTTGATAAATGAACTTTCCTTTTTGATTGAAAATCCCGAAGCCATTATTACTATTGGAAAACGTGCCAGAGCATTTATCGAAAAAGAGCATGATTACATTAGTATAGCGAATCAGTACTTGGCGTCTTGGAATTCAAAAACAATTTCCTAAACATAAATAGAATCAGGACAAACACTATTAAATTAGCAAAAAAATACGCTTGTAAAGCTCCTTTAAAAGAAAAAAGTGGTACTAAATAAAAAGACAATAAAAGATACGCTACATTAAACACTATTTCAAGAATAAAATATTTTTTAATACTTGCTTTAACAACGATTTGATACCCAAAAGCTAATGTCATTATCCTTAAAAAATCACCTAAAAGCTGCCAAATCAACACATCATTCACTTTTAAAAACGCTGAAGTAAAAGCTATATTCAATATAGTTCCTTTCAACAAAAAAACAGCTACTAATGCCAATAAACATAACGGAACAAAAACTTTAAAATAGGATTTCAATTCCGTTTTAAAAGCTGCATCTGTTGTCAAAGAAGCTAATTTAGGCATGTAGTACAATGATAATCCAGAACTAAAAACTAACATATAAAAACTGGAAAATTTATTCGTTGCATCCCAGATTCCAGCTTCTTGAATGGAATGTGTTTCAATAATGAAATTCCGTATCAGCATTAATGTTGCGGGAGCAATTATAGCACTCAATAATGCCATGGAAGAAAATCGCTTGATGACATCCAGGTATTTTTTTTCTAAAATTTTTTGGAGATTGAATTGAAAATAGCTTTTGTCTTTTATAACAAATCCAAACGTCACTAATACCATTATTAATTCGCCCAAAGCGACAGCAAGTAATCCACCATTTACAGCATGGTTCACAATTAAAAAAGCTGTAAAAACAAAAATCAGCACATTGGAAACAATCTGTAGAATAACAATCCTTTTATACTTTTCTAAGGCGTTGTAGATTGCCATCCAAAATATATTGATAACAATTAAAGGGAGCAGCAATCCAAAAAAACGAATGGGATTGGTAAACGAATTGGTGAAAAATAAAAATTCGGAAATATTATTGGCAAAGAGTAAAATAAGCAACCCCATGACTGATGAAACCAGGAGGAAAAACCAAAAAAAAGTAGAATAAATAATGCCTATTTCTTTCTTATCCTCTTTATTCTCAACAAATAACTTTATAAATGAATTGTTTATACCTAATGTAGTTACAGACTTCATCATTCCTGTAAAATTCCTGAAACTCCCCAATAATGCCATTCCTGAAGTTCCTAAATAAACGGACACAATCTTTGTAGAAATAATTCCCAAAACAAAACTCACCACTACGGAAATAGAATTAAGTGATACTACTTTTAGAAGTGTATTTTGTTTTATGAATTTCAACATTATAAATTCCTTATTACTTTAGCTGGATTCCCTGCTGCAACAACATTTTTGGGAATATTTTTAGTCACTACAGACCCATTTCCTATAACCGAGTTATCCCCTATTTCAACACCTTTTAAAATAGACACATTGGAACCAATGAAAACATTTTCACCAATGTACACTGGAAAGGAATCTGGATTTCCCTCATTCCTTTTATCAATATTCAAATCATGTCCATCATTATCAATAATAGTGCAATTACCGCCTATTAAAACATTGTCTTTGATGGTAACTTTAGAAAAACAAACAATAGAAAAAGCATTATTGATAGCAACATTGTTTCCAATGTTAATTTCGCTATTTTCATTTCTGGCTTCTAAATAGGTATAGCCTGAAAAAAAGTAAGGAGAGGAAACTACACCAATTTGAACATTGTTCCCAAAATGAATCTTCCCATTTCCTTTCAACAATAATGGATAGAAAAGATTTGGTTTACCAAAAACTCTTTTACAATCTGAAAGAAATTCATACTTTTTGATTCGAAAAGTAACAAAACACAATTGTTTAATTCTACTAAATAATCCCATCTAATATTTATTTAAAACTGAAACAATATAACTCACTTCATCCATCGTCAAAACTGGGCTTATAGGCAAACTCAACACTTCATTATGAATTTTTTCGGTGATTGGAAAAGATAAAGGATTCCATCCCGAAGCTTCGGAAGAAAATGCTTTTTGTTTGTGTGGCGGAACTGGATAATGTATGACCGTTTGAATACCATTTTGATGCAAATAGTCTTGTAAATCGATTCTGTTTTGTGTTCGAATGACAAACAAATGAAAAACATGATTATTTGACAAATCCCAATTTGGCACTATTATTTTATCGTTTTTAATTTCAGACAAATAACGTCTGGCAATAGTTCTTCGCCATTCATTTTCAGTGTCTAAATTGGGTAATTTCACGTTAAGGAAAGCCGCTTGCAATTCATCTAATCTTGAATTTACTCCAATATAATCATTATAATATTTTGTTTCCGAACCATAATTACGAAGTGATCGAATGACTTCTGCTAAGTCCGAATCATTTGTGATAACGGCACCGGCATCTCCTAATGTTCCCAGATTTTTCCCAGGATAAAAACTATACGCTACGCTTGATTTTTGATTGCTGATTCTTGATTTCTGATTTCTGATTGCACCATGAGCCTGAGCCGCATCTTCAATAACTAGCAAATCGTTTGCGACAGCAATTTCATGTATCGCATCCATTTCTGCCAATTGTCCATAAAGATGAACTACTAAAATTGCTTTGGTTTTTGAAGTGATTTTATCTGAAATTAAATCGGGATTGATGTTGTAAGTTTCCAACTTTGGCTCAACCAAAATAGGAATTAAATCTGCTTGCAAAATAGCCAGAATACTCGCAATATAGGTGTTTGCAGGAACAATAACTTCGTCTCCTTTTTGTAATTTCCTTAATTGAATATACCCTTTAAAAATTAAAACTAAAGCGTCAAAACCATTTCCCGTACCGATGCAATGCTTTGTACCGCAATAATTGGCAAAACTGGTTTCAAATTCCTTGACTTCATTCCCTAAAATATACCAGCCATTGTCTAAAACCGCTTTCATTTTTTCCTGAAATGCAGTTTCATACGGTTCGTTAATTTTTTTCAAATCAAGAAATGGTATCATATGAGATTCATTTTATAAAAATCCTGACTGTAAACAGAGCATCCTAATTCTTCTTTTTGTTTCAAAAGTCCTGCATTATACCCTTTTTCATTGTCATCAGTAACGACACCCATATCAAAAAAAAGCTTCCCTTCGCTCTTGTATTTTTGTATCAAACGAATGAATAAAAAATCCAATGCGCGCAGCTCCTCGCCTTTCTTGGTGGTAGCTCCATATTGCGATTTTACAACAGTTTCTGTTTCGAATAACGTAATACCAGCAATAATAACGCCCTCATAATACACTGAAAACTGTTTGATGTTATTGGGGAACATTTCCTTTAACTTTTTGATTTCCTCTAGGGTATGAACAGGTTTTGCATTATGTTTCTCGAATAGTCTTGGCACTAAAACCAATTCCCAAAAAGATTCAAATCGATGTTCTTCCACCAATTCTAAATCGAGCGTTTCAGTTTTTCTGAAATGCTTTAATTTACTTTTTGAAATCGTCAAAGGCATTGCCAAATTTATTGCGAGATTCATTTCTTTTTTATCTAAAAAAGCACCTCTTTTAAGTAAAAAGAAGTCGGTTTCATGATTCCCATCAGAAGAATAGAAAAAAGGAATTGGTTTACAATAAAAAAAATGTATCCCATTTTCTTTAAAAAAAGACAAAAGAGAATCTAAAATTATTTCTACTTTTTCTCCATTTATTTTAGGGGAGTAAACCAATCCGCCGTACGTCAAACCTTGATGAGAAAAAACTTTTGCTCCAGCTTTATTTGCCGGCAAAACAGCTATCAGTTTTTCATCCTCAAAAACCATCAAGGAGAAATCCTCAAATCGCTCTTTGTGGTATTCCATAAAATCACGGTGAAATAAAAAGGTAGCGTTTTTGGCTTGACCAATAAAGGCATTCCAATTTGTATAATCGCTTTCCTGGTATTGTTTGACGGAATAATTTTTCACTATTTGATTTTAGACTTCGTGAAATTAAGCATTTTTTATTTATGTTCTAAAGTGGGCAAATACCATTTAAATTTCACCGCCATCAAACGAACCGAAATGATAACTAAAGAAGTTGTTAGGTATAAAACATCATTTTCTAAATTAAATTCCCGAAGGATAAAGAAAACAATTCCACCCAAAATACAAATCGTAGCATAAATTTCCCTTCTGAAAATAACGGGGATTTCAGTACACAAAATATCCCGAATAACGCCTCCAAAACAAGCTGTCATGGTCCCTAAAGCTACACAAATAACAGGATGAAGTCCAATATTTATTCCTTTTTCGAGACCTATCAAAGTAAAAACGCCCAACCCAATAGTATCAAATAAAAACAAAGAAGTTCGCAATCTGTCGAATTTTTTTCTAAAAATAATGGCCAATATGAATCCGATGATTATAACATAAACGTATTTTAAGTCCAGCATCCATCCCACCGGCGTTCTGCCAATCATGATGTCTCGCAAGGTTCCGCCACCCACGGCAGTTACAAAAGCAATAATAAATACCCCAAAAGGATCCATTTTTTTATTCATTGCCGTCAAAGCGCCAGACATGGCAAAAGCCATCGTACCGATGATGTCTAATAAATGGAACATACTGTTTTTTTGGATTTAAAAATGGATAAAAAGAATGCTTTTAATTGAATCTAATTCAGGCAAAATTAAAGAAAATACTCGTGTAACCAACTCCTATTGGCTACATTTAATCAACGTGTATTACAGCAGATAAATATTCGAATCCAAATATAGAAAACTGAATTTTCTCTATGTATCTTTGTTTTCTATAAATTAAATAGTTGTACCTCTTGAAACAAATCACTTCGATACAAAATCCATACATAAAATCTTTAGTGCAATTGCAGGAAAAAGCAAAAGCACGTAAACAATCTGGAACCTTTTTAATTGAGGGAAAACGCGAAATTTCTATTGCCATCAAGGGCGGTTACGAAATGGAAACGCTGTTATTTTTACCTGAAATTTGTTCAGAAAACGAAGCCCGTCAATTATCTAAAAATGCCGAATTGATAGAAATCAATAAAGAAGTGTATCAAAAACTCGCTTACAGAGATACCACTGAAGGCATTTTGGCTGTAGCCAAAACCAAATCGATGCAATTATCTGATTTGAAATTATCTGAAAACCCATTGATTCTTATTGCCGAAGCGCCGGAAAAACCAGGGAATATTGGAGCTTTGCTTCGTACTGCCGATGCTGCTAATCTTGATGCGGTGATCATTGCCAATCCAAAAAGCGATTTATACAATCCAAATATTGTGCGTTCCAGCGTGGGTTGTTTGTTTACCAACCAAATTGCAACCGGAACAACATCCGAAATTATTGCGTTTTTGAAAGAACGGAAAATCAATTTTTATTGTGCGACATTACAAAACTCGACTTCGTATCACACACAGGATTATACTACGTCAACAGCACTGGTTGTAGGAACAGAAGCCACCGGATTGACGGAGGAATGGCGAAAAGAAGCAACCCAAAATATTATTATTCCAATGCAAGGCGAGATCGATTCCATGAATGTTTCGGTTGCAGCAGCCATCTTGATTTTTGAAGCAAAAAGACAGAGAGGGTTTTAGATTTTTTGATTGCAAATTTCAAGATAAACCCAAGTATTTTTAGTTTAAAATTCAAATATACATTTGCATATCTCCCAACTTATTCTTATTTTTAGGAAATGAACAATGCCGTTATGACAGAAATAGATTTAGAAAAAGAAAACAAGGCAATTGCCCAAGAATATAAAGAATTGCTTCGCATAAGTTACCAAACTTTAACACCTGAAGACAAAAAATTAATCCGAAAAGCATTTGATGTTTCCGTAGAAGCTCATAAAGAGCAACGCAGAAAATCAGGTGAAGCCTATATCTTCCACCCAATTGCTGTGGCAAAAATTGTTGCTTCCGAAATAGGTTTGGGAGCCACATCCATCGCTGCTGCATTATTGCATGATGTGGTTGAAGACACACCAACTACTATTCAAGATATCGAACGTTTGTTTAATCCTAAAGTGGCTCAAATCGTTGAGGGATTAACCAAAATATCCATGGTTCAAAAAGATTTGAATGCATCATTACAAGCCGAGAATTTCAGGAAAATGATTCTTACACTGAATGATGATGTTCGAGTGATTTTGATTAAACTAGCCGATCGTTTGCACAATATGCAGACTATGGAATCGATGCAGGAAGACAAACAAACTAAAATTGCATCGGAAACTTTATACATATACGCACCATTAGCGCATCGACTGGGGTTATACAACATAAAAACGAAGCTAGAAGATTTAGGGTTAAAGTACACTGAACCTGCCGTTTACAATGACATTGTAAGCAAAATAAAAGAAACCAAAGAAGAGCAAGATGCTTACATCGCTGATATTACTGCTGTTCTAAAAACCGCTTTGGATGAGGAAGGAATTGAGTACATTATAAAAGGTCGTCCAAAATCTATCTATTCTATTCGTCGAAAAATGAAAGCGCAAAACGTAAGCTTCGATGAAGTGTATGATAAGTTTGCCTTGCGAATCGTTTACAAATCAAATCCCCACGACGAAAAATTTCTCGCCTGGAAGATTTATTCTATCGTAACGGATCATTACAGACCAAGCCCAAGTCGTTTACGCGACTGGATTTCGTCACCAAAATCTACTGGCTACGAAGCGTTACATATTACAGTAATGGGACCAAAAGGACGCTGGGTTGAAGTTCAGGTTCGAAGTGAACGCATGGACGAAATTGCAGAAAAAGGATATGCAGCTCACTACAAATATAAAAATGGCGCTACTGAAGAAAGCGGTTTGGATGTTTGGTTAAATTTACTAAAAGAAGCTCTAGAAAATTCAGAAACGAATGCAGTAGATTTTGTGGAAGATTTCAAAATGAATTTATATTCTAAAGAAATCTTTGTATTTACCCCAAAAGGAGAAATAAAATCATTGCCAAAAGGCGCTACTTCACTTGATTTTGCTTTCAGCATTCATTCCGAAATAGGAATTAGAACCAGAGGAACACGTGTTAATGGGAAATTAGTTCCTTTGAATTTCGAATTAAAAAGTGGTGACCAAATTGAAGTCATTACCTCACAACATCAAAAACCTACTGTCAACTGGCTGGATTACGTAACTACATCCAGAGCCAAAACGAAAATAAAAAATGTTTTAAACGAAAACACCAAGAAAATTGGCGAAGAAGGAAAAGAACTCCTAACTCGAAAACTAAAGCATTTAAAAATAACATTGAACGAATCAGTGGTAAACGAATTGGTTAACTTTTTCAAACTAAAAACCAGTTTAGATTTATTTTATAGAGTGGGAATTGGTGCCATTGAAAACCAACAACTCAAAGATTACGCAGCACAAAAAAGCAATACTTTCATTAATTTTTTCAAAAATAAAATGAAACGTTCGCCAAGCACCGCTGACGAAGACATCCATAAACCAATCATTAGCAGCAGTTACGACATGCTTGTTTTTGGTAAAGAACACGACAAACTGGATTACAAATTATCACCTTGTTGCAACCCAATACCTGGTGATGATGTATTTGGATTTGTAACCATCAACGAAGGAATAAAAGTGCATAAAAAAGATTGCCCGAACGCCATTGGGATGCAATCCAACTATGCCTACCGAATAATGACAGCTAAATGGATTGACTCTTCACAAGAAGAATTCAAAGCCATCATAAACATAACCGGAATGGATGTTTTAGGACTCACAAACCAGCTAACAAAGGTAATTTCCAACAATATGCATGTTAATATTCAGAGTATTTCTTTGAGTACCGATGCAGGGATTTTTCATGGTCAAGTTGCGGTAATTGTTCAAAACAACACCATTTTGAAAAAAATGATCAACAACATCAAAAAAATTGACGGAATCGATAAAGTAACAAGGGTTTATAAAACATAGAAAAAAATCCAGTTTTTAGTTTCAAATCTCAATTTGTTCTACGTGAAACTAAAAAACTTGAAACTAAACAAACCTTAAACTTTATACTTTAAACTAAAAAATTTATCTTTGCCCGCATATGACACTCATTTCCACAGATAACACCAAAAACCAAGAAATTGTAAAAAATGTTTTTACAATGTATCTTGAAAAAAAAGGACATCGCAAAACTCCTGAACGTTATGCTATCCTTCAGGAAATTTACGATAGCGAAGAACATTTTGATGTAGAGAACCTTTATATCAAAATGAAAAATAAAAACTATCGTGTGAGTAGAGCAACTCTTTACAATACGATTGAATTGCTATTGGATTGTGCTTTAGTGCGTAAACACCAATTTGGACAAAATCAAGCACATTATGAAAAATCATATTTTGACAAACAGCACGATCATATTATAATGACGGATACTGGTGAAGTAATTGAGTTTTGTGATCCAAGAATTCAAAGTATCAAAAAAACAATCGAAGAAATATTCGACATAGAGATTACCAACCATTCCTTATATTTATATGGAATAAAAAAACAAAAATAGTACGGATAACTTACTAGTTGTCCCTTCAATATATCACTAACTACAAAATAACAGATAGAATGACCGTAGATTTATTACTAGGATTACAATGGGGAGATGAAGGAAAAGGAAAAATTGTTGATGTTCTAACTTCAAATTATGATATTATTGCTCGTTTTCAAGGAGGTCCAAATGCAGGACACACTTTGGAATTTGACGGAATAAAACATGTTCTTAGAACTATTCCTTCTGGTATTTTTCATAAAACTGCTGTAAACATCATTGGAAATGGAGTAGTAATTGATCCTGTTGTTTTTCAAAAAGAAATTGAAGGTCTTGAAAAATTTAATTTAGACATCAAAAGCAAATTAATCATTTCAAGAAAAGCACATTTAATTTTACCAACACACCGTTTATTAGACGCTGCTTCTGAGGCTTCTAAAGGAAAAGCAAAAATTGGTTCTACATTAAAAGGAATTGGCCCTACTTATATGGACAAAACAGGAAGAAATGGTCTTCGTGTAGGTGATATCGAATTAGAAGATTTTGCAGATCGTTACAGAGCTTTGGCTGACAAGCATGAAGCAATGATTAAATTCTACGATGTTGCTATCCAATACAATTTAGAGGAATTAGAAAAAGAATTTTTTGAAGCCATCGAAGAACTAAAAAAATTAGATTTCATCGATAGTGAAGAATATTTACACCAAGCTCAAAAAGCAGGTAAATCAATACTATGTGAAGGTGCTCAAGGTTCATTATTGGATGTTGATTTTGGAACGTATCCATTTGTAACTTCATCTAACACAACTGCTGCAGGTGCTTGTACCGGTTTAGGGATTGCTCCAAATAAAATCAAGGAAGTATACGGAATTTTCAAAGCTTACGTAACACGCGTAGGAAGTGGTCCTTTCCCTACTGAACTTTTTGACGAAGATGGTGCAACTATGGCACGTGTAGGAAATGAATTTGGATCAGTAACCGGAAGACAAAGACGTTGTGGCTGGTTAGACTTAGTAGCACTTAAATATGCTGTTCAGGTTAATGGTGTAACGCAACTGATGATGATGAAAGGCGATGTACTTTCAGGATTTGAAACGTTGAAAGTATGTACGGAATACAATTATAAAGGAGAGAAAATTTCTCATTTCCCTTATAACATCGAACCAGAAAATGTAACTCCGGTTTATCAAGATTTCAAAGGTTGGAAACAAGATTTAACGGGTATGACTACGTATGATGAATTACCGACAGAGTTGAAAGAATACATTCAATTCATTGAAAAAGAAGTGGAAGTTCCTATCAAAATAGTTTCTGTAGGTCCAGACAGAAAGCAAACTATTCTAAAATAAGATTACTAAACGCTCTGAAATTCAGAGCGTTTTTTTTAGTTTAAAAATCAATACAACCGAATGAAAAATCCAGCTATTAAAATCCAAAAAACCGAATTGCTATCAGACAATTGGTACATCTTAAACAAAGTAACTTTTGACTATCAAAAAAAAGACGAGTCCTGGATTACCCAAAGAAGAGAAGTTTATGATAGAGGAAATGGCGCCGCTATTTTGCTTTATAACACACTACAAAAAACAGTTATTCTAACACGACAGTTTCGCCTCCCAACCTATCTTAACGGAAATGAAACCGGAATGATGATTGAGGTTTGTGCTGGACTTTTGGACGCAGACAATCCTGAGCAATGCATCATTCGAGAAACCGAAGAAGAAACAGGATACCGCATTTCTAAAGTAAAAAAGGTAATGGAAACGTATATGTCTCCGGGTGCAGTAACAGAAATTTTATATTTATTTATAGGTGAATACGATGAATCCATGAAAGTGAGTGACGGTGGTGGAGTAGCACATGAAGAAGAAAATATAGATGTAATGGAAATGTCTTTTGACGAAGCCTATGCTATGATTGAATCCGGTCAAATGCAAGATGCAAAGACCATTATGTTGTTACAATATGCCAAAATAAACAGTCTTATTTAATGAACAACACAACTAAAGGGATTTTATTTGCACTGTTAGCTACCTTTCTTTGGTCCGTAAATATGGTAATCGCCAGTGGGATAAAAGGTCATATTCCTCCTGTTGGATTGGCTTTTTGGCGCTGGACAGTTGCTTGTATTGTTTTGGCTCCGTTTGCCATAAAAAGCACTCTTGAAAATTTCAAAATTGTAAAGAAACACATTCGGTATCTTACGCTTACAGCAGTATTAGGCATCACTATTTTTAACACGCTGATTTATTTTGCAGGAAAAACAACAAGTGCAGTTAATTTATCATTAATCGCCATTTCGATTCCCTTGTTTATTGTTGTCCTTTCCAGAATTATTTTTAAAGAGAAAGTTTCCAATGTAAAAATAGTGGGAATTGCAACCATAATCACAGGAGTTTTAGTGCTTATTTCCAAAGGTTCCTTACAAGCATTACTCCATATCAACTTCACCATTGGAGATGTATTGATGCTAGTGGCTTGCTTCTTTTTTGCTTACTACACTATTTTAGTACGTAAAAAACCAGACGAATTAAGCCCAAAAGTATTTTTGTTTAGTGTTTTCGTAATTGGTACAATTTTACTGTTCCCTTTTTATCTGTATGAACATATCTATTATAAAAAAGTGATTTTTGACACTAAAACAGTCTCGGTAACCACATACGTTGGCGTTTGCGCTTCCTTAATTTCTTTTTATTTATGGAACGAAGCCATTCGATTAATTGGAACCTCAAAAACAGCATTGATTTATTATTTGATTCCCGTTTTCAGTGGGATTCTGGCGTATTTTTTTCTAAATCAAGCTATTTTGCTAACCCAAATCATAAGTATGGGAATCATTATTTCCGGGTTATTAATTACCAATAAGAAGTAAAAAATTAAACTTTTGACAAAATAGAAAAGCAGAATAAAAATAAATTTATTCTGCTTTTCTATTTAAAAGATATAGTGAAAATTACTATTTATTAGGCTGCGGGGTCATTCTTAAATACGGTTTTACCCTCTCGTAGCCTTTTGGAAATTTAGCCGCAATATCTTCGTCTTTAACTGCAGTCGAGATTACTACTTTATCACCATCTTTCCAGTTGGCCGGCGTTGCAACGCTATAATTAGCTGTCAATTGCAAACTATCAACTACACGCAAAAGTTCATCAAAATTTCTACCGGTTGACGCAGGATAGGTCATCATTAATTTTATTTTCTTGTCTGGTCCAATTATAAAAACCGAACGAACCGTAAAACTCTCACTTGCGTTGGGATGAATCATATCGTATAATTCAGCAATACGCTTGTCTTCATCGGCAATTATAGGGAAATTTACAGTTGTATTTTGAGTTTCGTTGATGTCTTTGATCCACTCCATGTGCGAATCTATTCCATCAACACTCAATGCGATTACTTTTACATTTCGTTTTTCAAATTCAGGATAATAATTTGCAACTGTTCCTAACTCCGTGGTACAAACAGGTGTGAAATCAGCTGGATGAGAGAACAAAATACCCCAAGAATCTCCTAACCAATCATGAAATTTTATTTTTCCTTGTGACGTTTCTGCTTCAAAATCAGGAGCAATATCGCCTAATCGTAATGTTGCCATAGTAGTTTATTTTATTAATTAGTAACACTGTAAGTTATTGAAATAAAAGCAACAAAGGATGAAACTAATCTTAAAATTGTACTAATTTTTGTAAAACCCAGAAAGCAATACTTACAAAAAATATCATTAGGAAACCAAATGCCTTAGCCCTGATCGTCCCGAAGTTTCGGGAGCAATCCTTTTGTTTTTTTTTAAAAACAAAAGATATAGTGTAAAGCAGGACACGAACGAAGCGAACTGACCAAGTAAAAAGCTCCTGAAAAGACGTCTTATTTTTTCTTTAAATTTGGTAAAAAGAGCGCTATAATCCCTATCAAAGGCAAGTAGGCACAAAGATAATACACGTACGTTATGCTGGTGTGATCTGCAAGATTCCCCAATAAAGCGGAACCCAAACCACCCATTCCAAAAGCAAAACCATAGAAAAGACCGGAAACCATTCCGAGTTTTTTAGGCAATAATTCTTGTGCATAAACTAAGATTGCCGGAAATGCAGAGGAGATTATGATTCCTATTAAGACTGATAAAACGCCTGTCCAAAACAAATCGACATACGGCAACAATAAAGTAAAAGGTGCGGCTCCCAAAACTGAAAACCAAATCACATATTTTCTTCCGAATTTATCGCCTAACGGCCCTCCGATTAAGGTTCCAATGGCACAAGAAGCCAAAAATAAAACCAAATGAAATTGCGCTTCCTGAACCGATAATCCAAATTTTTCGATTAAATAAAACGTAAAATAGCTGGACATACTGGCCATGTAAAAGAATTTTGAAAATATCAGAACCAACAAAATTCCCACTGAGATTACAATCTTTTTTTGGGATAAATTAGGCAAATCGATTACGGCTTTCTTGGTACTTCTTAAACTTAAATGGTTTTGGTACCAAAGTGCAATTCTACTCAAAACTATCAATCCGATAATGGCAACAACCACAAACCAAATGATGTAATATTGTGAATTAGGAACCACAATTAAGGCTACTAATAAAGGACCGATAGCTGTTCCAGCATTGCCTCCCAACTGGAAAATGGATTGTGCCAAACCACGCTTTCCTCCAGATGCCAAAAAGGAGATTCGGGAAGCTTCAGGATGAAAAATCGAAGAACCAATACCAACCAAAACAACCGAAATTATAATCATTGAAAAACTGGAAGCATACGATAAACATACGATTCCGGATAAGGTAAACAGCATTCCGAAAATTTGAGAAAAAGGCTTTGGTCGTTTGTCCGTATACAAACCAACCAAAGGCTGTAATATAGAAGCCGCCAATTGATAGGCCAAGGTGATTAACCCGATTTGTGTGAAGGTTAAATTGAAATTTTCTTTTAAAATAGGATACGCTGCCGGAATTACGGCTTGTAATAAATCATTCAATAAATGGGCGAATGCAATAGAAAATAATATAGAATAAACGGTTTGCTGAGCAATAGGAGTTGTATCTATTTTTGATACAGTATCAAGAGATGAATTCATATTTTTAAAAAAACTATATTACTAATTATTGATCCATATTAGATTAAAAAAAATTAAACAAACTGAACTACAAAATACCAAAATAACAAGGTGATAAACGACAACGGGATTCCAAAACCTATCATCATACTGCTTAAACGAGGTTTTAAACCGTGAGTAGAAGCTAAAATACAAGCGGTAATCATGGGTGCCATCGCTGACTCTAATATGGCAACCTGAATAATTTTAGAATGCTGTTGCAAAATTACGACATACAACACGTAAATGAGAGCCGGAGTCAATATTAATTTATACAAAAGTCCCAGTCCTAAAAACTTCCAATGCTGGCTTTTCCGGTCAAAACGCAGTTGCAAACCAACAGAAAGCAAAGCCAAAGGTGTCACTCCACTTCCCAGTTTTAGCAATAAAAGCTGAACGTAATCCTGAAAATCGAAATTAAAAACATTCATCAAACAGGCAATTAAAAAAGTTATAAATGGAGGAAAAAAAAGAATTTTTTTGGCGATTTGAAAACCGCTAGGGTTGCCACTGGAATATAAAGTTGCTACCAGAATTCCTAAGGTAGAAAGCACCACAAAAGAACCGGGTTGATCGACTAAAATAGCCGTTTTCAAACCTTCTTCTCCATATAATGCTTCAATTATTGGGTAACCTAAAAAGGAAGTATTGCCCAAACCTGCCGTTAAAATCAAACATCCAATGAGTTTTTTAGACCAGCCAAATTTGCTGCCTAAAAAACTAAAAAATAAATAGGATACAACAAATCCAATCCAAGCAACTCCAATTGGGAATAACAATTCATTACTCCATTTTATTTTTGGAATATAATACAAGGCCAGCGCTGGGAGACAGATATAAATAACAATCTTGTTTAATAGCTTGTAAACAGTTACAGGAAACCCTTTTATATTTTGGAATACAATGCCTAGAAATAAAAAAACAAAGATTAGGATGAAATTAGTCATAGCTTAATTTGATTACAAAAATACCATTTAAATTTATTTTGAGAAGTAGAAAAAACTGCTTTAGATGCTACAATATGTTAAAAAAGCAACAATAATTGGAAATTACAATTTTAGACGTATATTTGTAATATATTTTATTACAGTATGATTTCAGGTAAATTTGCAATAACAATACATATCCTCACCTTACTCACTAAATTCCCAGATGAATATTTATCTTCAGAATTTATAGCAGGAAGCATGAACTTACATCCCGTTTTGGTAAGAAAAGAAATTGCAAACCTGAAGAAAAATAATATTGTAGAAAGTAAAGAAGGCAAAAACGGCGGTACAAAATTATTAAAATCGGCATCAAACATTTCGTTAGACACCATTTTCAAAATGACTTTTGACACTGTTACTTTGGGATTTTCAAAAAACACACCCAATCCAAATTGCCCTGTCGGAAAAAAAATAAATGAAAATTTAGAAAATTTATATGAAAATATCAATGAAAAAATCAGCTTACAATTAAGCGGTATTACATTGGAAAATTTTTCTAATCAATTTTAAAACTATTTTTTTAAACTAAACTGTAACATTTTTTATTACTTTTAAATACATATAATTATGAAAATCGCAATTATCGGAGCCACAGGATTTGTAGGTTCAGCAATTTTAAATGAATTGGCAAATCGCAATCACCAAATTACAGCAATAGCCAGAAATCCAAAAAATGATGAAAACTCGAATATCAAATGGGAAAAAGCAGATATTAATAACGTTGATGAACTGTCTAAAATTATTGCAGGAAATGATGTGATTGTAAATGCTTTCAGCGCAGGTTGGACTAATCCAAATTTATATACCGATTTCCTTGAAGGTTCAAAAGGGATTCAAGAAGCTGTTAAAAAATCCGGTGTAAAACGATTCATCACCATTGGTGGCGGAGGAAGTTTGTTTGTAGCTCCAAATCTACAAGCAGTAGACACTCCGGATTTTCCAAAGGAATATTACGCAGGAGCAACTGCAGCAAGAGATTATTTGAATATTATTAGAGAAGAAAAAGAATTGGATTGGGCATTTTTCAGTCCGGCTTTTGAAATGCATCAAGGCATCACAACAGGAAGAACAGGTAAATACCGTCTAGGGTTAGAAAACCCAGTTTTTGATGAAAATCAAAGAAGTATTTTATCCGTTGAAGATTTAGCAGTTGTTATAGCTGATGAAATTGAAACTCCAAAACACCATCAAGTGCGTTTTACAGCAGCCTATTAATTCCGCATGTTTTCTAAAATAAAACAGTTTCATAAGGCAGTTGCTTTTTGAAACTGTTTTTGTTTTCACTACTTTTACTATTCTAAAAAATAGTTTTGCCAAATAAAAAACACCATCCAAGCGCGTTAAACGAAAAACCCGGAATTTCTGCTCCAGAAATTATCAGCACTGTTGCTGTTGAACATATTCAGCAATTTAGAAAGATACAACCTTCGGCAAAAGAACTCGTTAAAGGGATTTTAGAAGAAAATATAACTGCGCTGAGTCGTGCGATTACTTTAGTGGAAAGTACGAATGTAAGTCATTTGGCGAAAGCCAATGAAGTGATAAATGCCTGTTTGCCATATGCCAACAAATCAGTTAGAATTGGCATTACAGGAGTTCCCGGCGTTGGAAAAAGTACCTTCATTGAAGCTTTTGGAAAATATTTGACTGGTTTAGGAAAAAAAGTAGCGGTGCTTGCCGTTGATCCCAGCAGTACGATTTCGCATGGAAGTATTTTGGGTGATAAAACCCGAATGGAAGAACTCGTTAAAGATGAAAATGCTTTTATACGACCTTCAGCTTCAGGTGAAACATTAGGTGGTGTCGCTCGAAAAACCCGTGAAACCATTACACTTTGTGAGGCTGCCGGTTTTGACACTATCATTATAGAAACGGTTGGCGTAGGCCAAAGTGAAACCGCTGTTCACAGCATGGTTGATTTTTTTCTTCTATTAAAAATTTCTGGTGCCGGCGATGAATTGCAAGGCATCAAACGCGGCATTATGGAAATGGCCGATGCTATTGTCATCAATAAAGCGGATGGTGACAATATCAAAAGAGCTCATCTTGCTAAACTGGAATTCAATAGAGCATTGCATCTTTTCCCTGCCAAAAAATCAGGTTGGACTCCTACAACTGCTGCCTGCAGCGCTATTACCCATGAAGGAATACCTGATGTTTGGGAAACCATTCAAAAATTTATGGAACTGACTAAAGGCAATAATTACTTTTTTGAAAAACGAAAAGAACAAAATCAATATTGGATGCTGGAGACCATCAACGAGCAATTGAAAACCAATTTTTACAGCAATGCTGAAATTCAAAAATCATTGGATTCAACTAAAAAAGCGGTGCAAAATGATGAAATTTCACCCTTTGCAGCCGCTCAAAAATTATTGGAAAAGTATTTTAAAAAAGACTAATCTATTCTGTTCTTCTTTTCCCTTCTAAATAAGTTTGGTATCCATACTTTAACATTAAAACACCAAGAGCAATCTTACCAAATTTACCAATAACATATCCTACAATATGTCCAGAATTATAGGCTTCACTTTCGTTTATATTTGATTTAATTTCAAACGGAAAAAAGTTAAAAACCCCTTTAATTATGAGTATTGTGCCAAAAATAAACATGAAATACATAAATAAATTTTTCATTTGGATATAGATTAGGTAAGACAAAAAGTTAACTACTCCTCGTAAAGTTTAATTTCTCTATCATAAAACTCATTGGCAAGAACTATTAATCCTTCCATTTCTGCATTTAATTCTGCTTCGTCAAGATCCTCTGCTTCTTCCATAAACTCTACCTCATCATCTTTCAGATTGATTATAAATCTAGGGTAATCAAGGTGTATGATGAAAATATCCTCAGGGAAATCAGTATTGTCGCCTAGTAAAAATTTTGGTAATTCCATGAATTTAATATTTAAGTATTTATTATTTTATTTGTTATGATTTTGCAACACCAACTTTCTTGTTAATCTCGCAAAGCGAATATACAAAAATAAAGCGGCAGCAGTTAATCCCGCCAGAAGTCCTATCCAGATTCCAACGGCTTTAAGTTCCGTATATTTTCCTAAATAATAGGAAATAGGAAAACCAATAACCCAATACGCCACAAAGGTAATGTACATAGGGATTTTTACATCTTGCAAACCACGTAATGCTCCCAAAACAACGACTTGAATTCCATCCGAGATTTGGAAAATAGCTGCAATCAATAGTAATTTTGAAGTGATTATGATGATTTCTTCGTTGTCCAGCATCTGAGCTGAATCGGTCATATTCAAGAATAAATGCGGTAAAAAATTATGGAATACCACAAAGATTATCGCAAAAAAAGTTTCAAGTATAATCGCCAATAGAAAAATAGATCGTGCAACAACAATCAACTTTTTAAAATCATTCATTCCTTTAGTATGACTCACTCGAATCATTGCCGTAACACTTAAACCCATTGCAACCATAAAAGTAGAGGATGCCAAAATAAGTGCAATCTGATTGGCAGCCTGACTATTTTTACCCAAAGAACCAGAAAGCCAAATTGCAGCGGTAAACAAAGTTACTTCAAACAACATTTGCATAGCTGAAGGCATACCCAGATTGATAATCTTTTTCAAAATTGATTTTCTGATTTCTTTAAAACTGAAATTCTTAAAATATTTTTTCAATGCAGAATTCTTTTTCATCAGGTAATGCATGAAAACCACCATCATTATCCTTGATAAGACCGTTCCCAATGCAGCTCCCAGAATTCCTAATTTTGGAAAAAACCAAATTCCGTAAATCAGTACATAATTAAAAAAGACATGCACTACGTTAGCCATAAATATGGCGTACATGGAGTATTTTGTTTTAGACAATCCATCGGCAAATTGTTTGTACCCTTGATACATAATCACCGGAATTAAAGAAAAAGCAACCCAATCAATATAAGGAGCAGCCATTTCAGCCACTTCCTTGGGTTGGTGCATGAAATACATAATTTGTTTAGACAATACGGTCAAAATAAATAATGCAACTCCTAAAATCGTACATAAAAGTAATCCGTGATGAAAAGTAGTACGGATTTTTTGATCATTTTTTTCGGCATCAGCCTCAGCCACTAATGGAGTTATTGCAGTAGAAAAACCTATCCCTAAAGACAAAGCAATGAATATAAAGCTATTACCCAATGAAACTGCCGCCAATTCAGTTGAACCTAATTTTCCAACCATGAAATTATCAACGATTCCTATTAATGTATGTCCTAGCATTCCCAGAACTACAGGATAAGCTAATTTAATATTATAAGAAAACTCTTTGAAGTATTGAGATAAATTCACTTTTGCTTTTTTTTGATGGCAAAGATAATTAGAAGCTTTCAATTGCATCAATACTATTACATATATAACACTTCTTTTTTAGTGCATAATTTCACCCAACAAGGAATTCTATAACAAAACCAAGTAATTCTATAACAAAACAGGCTTATGAGGGCTATACATTTGTAACGTTGTTTAGAATTAAATAAAATCAAGACAACACCAAAAAAAATTATTAATAAAAAATATTACAATTATGAAAACGACAGGAAAAATCAAAATGTTATTTGTATTCGCAATAGCAATGATGTTTGCTAACAATGTACAAGCACAAGAAACAACAACTACAGCTACAAATTACGATCAAGGATTCCGTTTAGGATTTGGTGCAAATGCAGGATATTCAACTAGCGACCCATACAAATTAGCACTAGGAGCTGATGTAAGAGGACAATATGATTTATCAAAAAGATACTCTTTAACTTTAACAACTGGTTACACTAATTTATTTGTAAGCAAAGCTGATACGTTTCCTGGTCAAACAGAAGGAAAAGATTTAGGTATCATCCCAGCTAAAGCAGGTTTTAAAGCTTTCGTATGGAATGACCAATTTTATGTAATGGGAGAAGCTGGTGCAGCATTTGCAGTAAGTAATGTAGACAATACCAGAGATAAAACTTCTTTATTGTTATCTCCAAGTATAGGTTATGCTACTAAATACATAGATATTTCTTTGAACTATACACACTACAATCATTTTGATCGTTTAAACAACAACGGTTCTCTCGGAAAAGGTGTTGGACAAGTAGGTGTTCGTTTGGCTTACGGTTTTGAACTATAAAACTTTTTTGAATTAGTTATAAAAATGCGCTGAAATTCAGCGCATTTTTTGTTTACTATCGGGAGTACTTTTTATCTGTCAACGTTTTCATAAAGGCGATAAGCTGTTTTTTTTCCAAGTCAGTAAGGTTCAGTTTGTCTTCGGGTAACGTTTGATTTTGTAAATTAAACCCCAATCCGTTTCCACCGCCGTCATTGTAAAAATCAATCACTTCTTCCAGTGTTTTAAAAACACCATTGTGCATGTAAGGCGCCGTCAATTCTACATTTCTTATGGTTGGTGTTTTGAAAGAATTACGATGAATTTCGGCTTTCGTTAATTCAAATTTACCCAAATCAGCATCTAATTTTTTATGTTTATCAGGAACGCCCAGCACTTCACTTTCTGATCTCATAAAACTTGGTGGTACAGTTCCATTTGTTAATGGAATAAAATGACAGGTAGCACATTTTGCTTTTCCGGTGAATAAATTAAACCCTGCAATTTCATCTAAATCAAATTTTTCCTCACCTTGCATAAATCCATCAAACTTTGAATCATAATTACTCAATGATCTTATATAGGATGCTAATGCATTTTTTATTCCAAATTCATCTATTGCTGTTTTAGGAAACGCCTTTTTGAACTTGGCAACATAACTCGCTTCTTTTTTTAAAGCTGCAACTGATTTTGCTAAAGAACCGTGCATTTCATTTTCATTGATAATTACCGCTACAGCCTGATCTTCTAGATAATTGACTCTGGAATCTGAGAAGAAAGCACGCTGAAATGCAATGTGAGTAAGCGTAGGCGTATTTCTTTTTACCAAAGATTTACCATCTAATGAAACTGATTTCTCCAAACCATCCGTAAATGCTTTATCTGAATGGTGACAAGAAGCACAAGAACGAGCATTATTTCCCGATAAAACAGGATCATTAAATAATAACTTTCCCAATTCTATTTTTTCAGGCGTTGTTTCATAATCTGGAAATGCGGAGAAAGCTTCGGCATCAAAAGCAGTTGCATCAAAAAGTGTCTGTGCAGTTGTTTTCAGTCCTCTTGTTTCTTTTATAAAAGGAATTTTCAAGCTGACTTGCGTTTTATGCAAACCGATACTTAACGGATTGGCGATTTCTCGAATAAAAAAAGCGCGATCAAATGCATTAAAGTTGGTATTTGTTTTTAAATATTCCTTGCCTTTTTTAATCGTTTTTAAAACATTCTGAAAAGATTCATCGGTTGAATTATCCGCATAGATTTTATAATATTTCTCGATACTTTCTAATGCTGATGCTGCTTCCGGAATAGATTTTTGAGCAATCGGGGAATCAAATCCGGTTATTCCCAAGGTTATGATTCTAAAAACTTCCAAACGCATCGCATCAAAAACATGGGAATCTGTGAATTCATTTGTCTGTGACACTTTGTCCAAACGCTTTAAATTTGCCGATAGAATACCCATTTCTTTCAGCAATTCCGCTTTTGATTTTGGATTATATGCCGGAAAAATAAATTCTTCAATCACTTGAAATCCTTCGGGAGACAAAGTCTTTCCATCATTTTCTTCAAATTCTGCTAAGGCTGGACCATTTATAGCTTTAGAAACAGCCGGAAAATAATATTCACTCATCGTTTCCACTTGTTTGTAACTACCATGCGCCAGTAAAAATTGTTTCTGGAGCTGAACTGTTGAGGAATTTAACTTTATTAAATGCTCCAGTTTAGAAACCTCATCTATGACTTTTAGAATATCTGATTTGAATACATTATTTACCGTTTCATGCTTAGGAATAGCATTTTGGCAAGAGAACAATACAATTAGAACCAATAAAATGAAACTGTTTTTCATGATAAATGCGAGTAACTTTAAAAAATTGTAAAAAACAAAAACCACGGTTCCTAGTAAGAAACCGTGGATATTTGTAACTATTTGATTGGGTTTATTATCGTGCTAATCCTTTGATTAAAACAATTTGGCTTGCTTGGTCTTCATTTGGACAATTTGTTCCTCCATCCACTCCTTTGTATTTTGTTCCTCTCCAAGTATGAGGTTGAACACTTAGTAAAAAGGTATCATCAATCCCTAATTGCTCTGAAACATCAATCATGGCTCCGTATTCCCAATCCCCTAATTTACTTGTTCCTCCTACATTATATTTAGTAGCATCTGTAGCCGTACGACGATGGTCTAACTCAACAACCACTTTCAATTGTTTTGTCGCTATATTATATTGGTAGATGTAAGCATCATGCGTTTCATCACCATATCCATTCGCATCTTCCTGAACATAAACGTAGTTTTTTGTCACACAGATGTTATCCGGATTTTGGAATTTCCCTGCAATTCCGGTACGGTCATCTCCGTCAAGAATTACTTCAAGAGTACCAGCCAAAGGATTATTTGCATCTAAGTTCAATTTGTAAACTCTACCGTATTTTGTTCTTGAAGCATCTGCATTTGCACCAGAAGTATTTTGTCCTGTAACATTAAAATAAATTTCTCTTGCTCCGGCATCTGTACCTTTTTTATAATCCAAATCCTCTACTCTTCCAAATTTGATTCCTTTCAATGTATTCACAGATGCATTTATAGCGGCTCCTGTCATTGTAGTATGGTTCTCAATTTTCACAAAAGAAACACCGTACGATTGATTGACAACCATATCTTTCTCTCTCTGATTGTTATCCGTTCTTTTCATCATGTATAAAGAACCGTTCGTTAAATCACCAACAGTGTTTGAAACATACATAAACACTTGGCCACCATACGTTCCTGAATCATCATCTCCAATCACAACCACCGTTTTTCCTGCAAATGCAGACGCTTTTAACGGTAAAGCATTTTCAGCACTTATTCTTCCTAAAGCAGGTAATTCTTTAGAAACTGAAGCAGAAGCAACATCTCCAAAAGGATTTATGGCATGAGTACGCGATTCTTCACCAGATTCTCCACAAGTCAAATACAATGGACCAAAACCATTTTCGGCAACTGTTGCCATTGTAGCACCACATAACCTCCAAGTTCCACCATTAGAATTCAATAAATATTCTCCTTTTGTAGGTTTGAATGTTTTGTCAAAAGTTACTCTTGATACCGCAAAATTATCTTCGTGATTCACCAAAAAAGTAAAAGTACCATCAGCATTTTTCAATAATCCTGATCCATCTGCAGATCCTCCAAAAACAAAATTTGGGCTTCCTGCCAAAACATCGTCAGAACCAATCAATGAAAAAAGCTCTAAGCTTTCAAAACCAGCTTGCTTTTTCAATAACACTGGAGTCGCTGATTGATTCACTAAAACAACACTCGTTGTTTCATTAGAAGATTTAGCATCATTCTCACATGAGATTAAGGATACTAAAAATAACATTGGTAAAATAATTCTTTTCATCTTGGTTGATTGTTTAAATTTCAAGCAAAGTAATGCCGTGAATTTAAACTCTGAATGAATTGAATATTAACAAAAAGCCAAGAGTTGGCTTTATTTTAAAGGCGAGAAAAACAATAATTTTACATACTAACAGTACCGTAATGCAATGATAAACTTCAAGTAACTTTCGCAAGAAAATCTATTACATTAATTCTCTTTCTTCAACATCTCTTTATACATTTCAAAATTAGCTTTAACTTTTTCGTCTAATTGCGGTTCTTTAATATCAGTACGTTTTTGCATTTCTTCCCAGATAATTTTGGCAACAATATAACGTGCCATTTCTTTATCATCAGCAGGAATAATATACCAAGGTGCATTTTCTGTAGCGGTTTTATTAATTGCCTCTTCGTAATACTGCATGTATTCCTCCCAATGCTCGCGTTCTTTCAAATCTCCGGGCGAAAATTTCCAGTGGTGCTCCACTTCTTCCAATCTTCTTAACAAGCGTTTGCGTTGCTCTTCTTTACTCATGTGAAAGTAAAACTTCAAAACTATCGTACCGTTTTGCGTAATGTGTTTTTCAAAATTATTGATTTGCTCCATCCTATTTTCCCAAAACTGTGGTGTTATATCAGCCACTTTTTCAATTCCCGGCAAATTTTCATTCATAATATATTCCGGATGCACACGGGTAACCAAGACATTCTCATAATGCGTTCTATTAAAAACCGCAAACTTCCCTTTTTCTGGCAAAGCCAAATAATGGCGCCACAAATAATCGTGCTCTAACTCTGTTGAATTAGGTGTTTTAAAACTATGCACCACAACCCCACGCGGATTAAATTCCTTAAAAACTTCCCGAATCAGACTATCCTTCCCAGATGTATCCATGCCCTGTAAACAAATCAAAACGCCGTATCGATTATGCGCATACATTACATCCTGCAACTCGCTCAATTTCGTCTGAACTTTATCCAGTTTTTCCTCTTTATCATCCTCACTGGCTCCATTAAACAAGTTCGTAGGGATTTTTGACAAATCAATTTTGCCAATCACTTTAAAATCATCGGGATTTATAGACTTCATAAGAAATATTTTATCTTTGTAAACTCAAATATAACAAATTATAAGGAGCATTTTCCAGCTATTCGTTGCAATCTTTCTAGTCCTGAACTTGTTTCAGGATCCTGAAACAAGTTCAGGACTAGAAAGGATTTTCACTGCTATCTGGGCTAGGCACTCGCTTTCAAAACAAATACAATGGAAAAATTTACACTCGAATTACTGTTTCAAATCATCGGCATTGGTTCAGCATCAGGACTCATTTACAAAGACAATTCCCTACTGATCATTGGTGACAACAGCGGTTTTCTTTATGAATATCAAATGGATTCCAAAGATTTAAAACGCCATCCATTACTGGAAAACCCAACAGAGAACACACTAAAAAAAGACAAAGCTGATTTTGAAGCCATAACCCATTTTGGAGACAGTTTGTATGTTTTTGGTTCCGGTTCCACCGAGAAAAGAAACAAAATGATACAAGTCAATTCCAGCGATAAAAAAGTGATTGCCACAAATGATCTCACCGATTTGTATGCAGTCATGCAAAATTTTGGAGAAATAAAACCAGAAGATTTCAACCTCGAAGGCGCCATCTATAATGGCGAAAGTTGGTTTTTATTGAATCGAGGTAACGGAAGCTCCAACAAAAATATTCTTTTCACCATCGAAGGTAAAAACCTTACCAATGATTTCACTATACTTTCTAATGCCTACAAACTCCCTAAAATAAAAGGAGTACGCAGTAGTTTTACCGATGCGATTTTAGTCGATAACAGTATCTATTTTTTGGCCACAGCCGAAGATACCGAATCTACTTATGATGATGGTGAAGTTTTAGGAAGTCTTATTGGGAGCATCAACCTAAAAACCATGAAAATCGATTTCACCCAAAAAATTAGCAGTACCCATAAATTCGAAGGGTTGACTTTATACACAAATTCAAAAGAAAAAATCGAGTTTCTACTCTGTGAAGACAAAGACACCGAAGTTTTAGAAACGGATATTTACAAATTGAGTTTAGACAAAAAATAATATCCATTCCTTTAAAAATGTTCCTTTTATCCAAAATAACAGAACGTTAAATTTAGATTAAATAGAAAATCAAAAATAGATTTCAAATATAAAACGTACTACTTTTGCACAGAACACAGCCTTTTATTGGCCTAAAATAATTCATATAATGACAGACATAAAAAATAAAAATGCCTTAATCACCGGCGCAGGAAAAGGAATTGGAAAAGCGATTGCTTTGGCATTAGCCAAAGAAGGTGTAAATATAATTTTGGTTGCCAGAACACAGGAAGAAATAGATAGTGTAGCGGCAAAAGTGCGTTCTTTGAGAGTAAAAGCACTGGCAATAACCGCTGATGTTGCTGATATCAATTCGGTAAACGCTGCCGTTGAAAAAGCATTGGCAGAATTTGGGACTATTGATATTTTAATCAACAATGCCGGAATAGCCGCTTTTGGAAAATTCTTAGAATTAGAACCTACGGATTGGGAACGCATCATTCAGGTAAACTTAATGGGAACTTATTATATGACTCGCGCCGTGTTACCAAATATGATTGAAAGAAAAACAGGTGATATCATCAATATTTCTTCAACAGCCGGATTAAGCGGAAATGCTTTAACCAGCGCTTATAGTGCGTCTAAATTTGCTGTTTTAGGATTAACAGAATCCTTGATGCAAGAAGTGCGCAAACATAATATTCGTGTAACAGCATTAACACCAAGCACTGTTGCCACTGATATGGCCAAAGAACTAAACTTGACAGACGGAAATCCTGATAAAGTCATGCAGGCAGAAGACATGGCCGAATTAATCATCGCGCAACTCAAATTAAACCGTCGCGTTTTTATCAAAAACAGCAGTATTTGGTCTACTAATCCGTAAATTATTTTTACTTTAAAACAACAAAAACCCCTTGAAAAAGGGGTTTTATTATTTATAGAAATCTTGAATCTGTCTAAACTAAAACATTTACAAAATCCATTCGCACGCTTCCGTCTTCATCAATTTTTGTCAAATTAATTTCGTGTAAGGTATTGACTAATTCTGGATTCCAAGGTGTTTTTACTTTTACATAGTTTTCGGTAAACCCGTGAATGTATCCTTCTTTATTTTCACTTTCGAATAAAACAGTTCTATTACTTCCCAACTGACTTTCATAAAAAGCACGGCGTTTTTTAACCGATAAACCGCGTAACATCTTGCTGCGTTTGGCGCGAACATTAGCAGGAACAACACCTTCCATTGAAGCCGCTTCAGTATTATCTCGTTCTGAATACGTGAAAACATGCAAATAGGAGATATTCATTTCATTCAAGAAATGGTAGGTTTCTAAGAAATGCTCGTCTGTTTCACCAGGAAAACCAACAATCACATCCACACCAATACAAGCGTGTGGCATCACTTCCCGAATTTTATTGACTCTTTCGGTATAAACTTCACGTTGGTAACGACGTTTCATCAACTTCAAAATGTCATTGCTTCCAGATTGCAACGGAATATGAAAATGCGGTACAAAAGTTCTGCTTTTTGATACAAATTCTATCGTTTCGTTCTTTAATAAATTTGGTTCAATAGATGAAATTCGCAATCTTTCGATGCCTTCCACTTTGTCTAATTCTTGAACTAATTCCAGAAAAGTATGTTCGTGTTTTTTATTTCCAAATTCACCCTTACCGTAATCGCCAATATTGACACCGGTAAGAACAATTTCTTTGATATTTTGTTTCGAAATTTCTGAAGCATTTTTCAATACATTTTCCAATTCATCACTTCTCGAAATTCCTCTTGCCAACGGAATCGTGCAATAGGTACATTTGTAATCACAACCATCCTGCACTTTCAAGAAGGCACGGGTTCTGTCTCCTATTGAGTAACTTCCCACATAAAAATCAGCTTCGGCTATTTCGCAGGAATGCACTTCACCAAAATCATTTTTGGACAAATCATTAATATAATCCGCCAATTTAAATTTTTCTGTTGCACCAAGAACCAAATCTACTCCATCTACACTCGCTAATTCTTCCGGTTTCAATTGCGCATAACATCCTACTGCCGCTACAAATGCTTTGTCATTCAATTTCATTGCTTTTCGCACCACTTGCTTGAACTGCTTATCTGCATTTTCAGTAACTGAACAGGTATTAATCACGTACATATCAGCAATTTCCTCAAAATCTACCCGATCAAAACCTTCGTCTTGAAGATTACGCGCAATCGTAGAAGTCTCTGAGAAGTTTAGTTTACAACCCAGCGTATAAAAAGCAACTTTTTTTCTATTTTCCATAAGATAACTCAATTAATGAAATCGTTGTCAAAAAATTGAGTGCGCAAATTTACGAACTAAAATCTATTAATTTTTAGACAATAACCATTTTATTAAAAACTAAATCCGACACTCAGACTCTTTTAGAGAACAAGTATCGGATACTAAATTATTATTATTTTGATTTGAATTTTAATTCAAAATAAATCGTCTCACTACTTCAGCCACGCCATGATTATTATTTGAGGCTACAATAACATCTCCTTTATCTCTCAATTCTGGCGTTACATTATCGACCCAAACACCCAAGCCTGCATATTCAATCATGGTTAAATCATTTCCTGCGTTTCCAACAGCAATAATTTCACTTTGATTTATATCCAGTTTTTCTGCTAAAATTTTTATGCTGGCGGCTTTATCAATCCCATTTTGCGCTACTTCAAGAAAAAATGGCTTCGACATGCTCACACTAAGATGTGGCATTGCGGCTTTCAAATCTTTTTCAACTTCTTTTAAATAACTTGGCTCTTCCAATAAAATACATTTTACAGCGGAAGACTGAACCTCATCTTTAAAACTAAGGACTTTATTGTGTTCTAAACCTGTGATTTTTTTTTCGATTTCAATAAATTCCGAATTTGTCTCACTCACAATTTTCCCATCAACATAAGTAATAATATGGGTATTACTTTTTAAACTGTAATCATACAATTCATGAATTTGTTCCTGGGTCAACGTTTGTTCAAAAATGACTTTATCTTCCTTTAAATCTGTAATGACAGCGCCATTATACGATATCATAAACGAATTATCCAGTTGCAATTCTTTGGCATAAGCAGTCATGGCTGGTGTTGGCCTTCCGGAAGCCAAAATAACATAAACACCCAATTCCTGTGCCTTAAACAACATTTCTTTATTCTCGTCTGAAATGGTATGGTCATCGGTTAACAAAGTGTCATCCATGTCCAAAACCAACATTTTATATTTCATTTTTATTTTTTAAAAAGCAGTATTTCAAATACCGAAAATTCACAAATTATTTTTTAATTTACTTTGATTTTGTCTTGTGCCAAAAATTTGAAGAATACGAATTTCCGTTTCAGAATGAATTTTATAAATGATTTTATAATCTCGAACAATCATTCTTCTATAAGGTTCTCCTAAAAACTCATCCGCTTGATATTGCTCAACAAAATGAATATTTTTACTTTGAACCACAATATCTCTAATAACGTTTTTTGCTCCTTGAGGAGATTTTAACTTGATAAATTCAAATATTAATTTCAAATTAGCTTTGGCCTGATTATCCCAAAGTATGGTAATTGGCTTTTGCATATTACCACTTCTCGATTTCTTTTTCTAGATCTTCAATCGTTGTATAGTTGCCCGAAGATATTCGTTCATCAGCTTCTTTAACCATATTAATGTATTCTTCTTTGTCAACTGGATAACCACTAATAGTATGAGCAACAACTTCTTTATCTAAAACAGATTTAAGCGCTAATATTTTTTTTAGTTTACTTTCATCATTAATATGAAGCAACCAATCCATCAATTCTCTTTTCTTTGCAGCTATGTCCATCTTACAGAGTTATTTGAACAACAAATATACAAATTTAAATACTCATTCTGAATTCCTCAATAACTGGGTTCACTTTTGCAAACTCGGTTTCCTGAACGAATAATTCAACTGCTAAATCTGAATTTCCAAATCCTCCCAATCGAGCTGATTGTATGTTGTTTTTCAAAACGGTATCTACTCCTATTGCTTCAATTCTCTCTTGCAACGCTAAAGCTAAAATTTCACTTCCCGAAAACACTTTCATTAATCCCATTTTATTCTTTATTTAATTATTTATTACCGTTTTCTTCATCACCTTCTTGCTCTTCAAAATCATCCTCTTCATCTGCCTCAAAGTTTTCGTCCTCTTCGAAATCTTCGTCCTCATCCTCATCTTCGTCTTCTTCATCAAAATCGAATTCAAAAGGCTCTACTAACATTTTTTCAGCAAGGACTTCAATTCGTTCTGTGAATTGTTCCGAGAAAATAATACGTTGGGTTCTCACAATGCTATTCGAAATACGCATGATTTTAGTTTCATGACGCAATTTCAAAATTGGATCTGCATCATCAAGGATAAACATTTTCAATCGGTTTACATTATAACCGGCAGTAGTGAACATTTCACTTAACTTATTTGGTGTCCCAATCAACACGTCAATTCCGCTGGAAATATAATTTTTATCGTATTCCATATCGCCTTTATCATGAACACCGTAGACTTCTAAATTAGAATTCTTGCCATATTTTTCAAAAAGTGATTCCATTTCTAATACTTTGGCTTTGTCTTCCACAATAATCAAAGCCCTAGGTGACTCTTCATTTGCGCCTGCCAATCTCTGAATTACATTCAGCACAATTGTTGTCGATTTTCCGCTTCCTTTTGGCGCAATAACAATACAATCCGAACCACTTTTCATGGTCGAAAATGTTTCTTTTTGCATCGCATTGGCTTCAGTCAAACCGTTTTCAATTAGAGCTTGTTGTAAGTCTTCGTTTATTTTTTTTAGTTTCATTTCTTATGATTGAAAGATTAAAAATTAAAAGATTTAAACTATTACCAAATCTTTTAATTTTTAATCATTAAATTAATTTTATTTCGATGCAAATAACTTCACATCATTCTCGGAAATTTCGCTTCCGCCAAGGATAATCAAACGCTCCACTACATTTCTCAATTCACGGATATTTCCAGTCCAATCGTATTCCTTCAATAAATTAATCGCTGCTGCAGAGAATTTTTTGACCGCATTACCTTGCTCCGAAGCAATTTTATCTGCAAAATGTGAAATCAACATCGGGATGTCATCACGTCTTTCATTCAACGCAGGAACTTTTATCAAAATTACTGCCAAACGATGGTATAAATCTTCACGAAAACGACCTTCGGCAATTTCCTTTTTCAAATCTTTATTAGTAGCCGCAACCACACGAACATCAACTTTGATGTCCTTATCTGCTCCCACTCTGGTAATCATACTTTCTTGTAAAGCACGCAATACTTTGGCTTGCGCCGAAAGACTCATATCCCCAATTTCATCCAAGAAAATAGTTCCTTTATCAGCAGCTTCAAATTTTCCTGCACGGTCTTTTACTGCCGATGTAAACGCTCCTTTTACGTGACCGAATAATTCGCTTTCTATCAATTCAGACGGAATAGCAGCGCAATTCACTTCGATTAAAGGGAAATTAGCGCGTTCGCTTTTTTCATGTAATTGATGCGCAACCAACTCTTTTCCTGTTCCATTTGGACCTGTGATTAAAACTCTGGCTTCGGTTTGAGCAACCTTCTCAATCATCACTTTGATGTGATTGATAGCTTCGCTTTCGCCAATCATTTCGTAGTTCTTGCTGACTTTTTTCTTCAGAATTTTATTTTCAACTACAAGTTGTTTTTTGTCTAAAGCATTTCGAACCGTATTCAACAATCGGTTTAAATCCGGTGGTTTTGAGATGTAATCAAACGCTCCCAAACGCATCGTATTGATAGCCGTTTCCATATCGCCATGACCAGAGATCATCACCATAGGAATTTCGGGTTTGATTTTTTTTACCGCTTCCAGCACCTCAACGCCGTCCATTTTTGGCATTTTGATATCGCACAAAACCAAATCGTAATCGTTGTTTTTTATTTTTTCAAAACCTGCAACACCATCTTCGGCTTCTTCAACTTGATACGTATCGTTTTCTTCGGTGAGTATCTTTGTAAGTACTCTTCGAATTGCAGCTTCATCTTCTATGATTAGTATTTTTGACATATTTTTTGATTCGATTATTGTTCATTCGGTTAATCGGTTAAACAAATAACCAAATCCACGAATTAACTTCTATTAATATTTCAACCAGCGGTACATTTCACCCCAGGTTGGTTTTTTGCCGTACATGAGTATTCCTATTCGATATATTTTTGCGGCGAACCAAACTACAAAAAAGAAGGTTCCAAATAATAATGTTACCGATATTGCAATTTGCCACAAAGGTACGCCAAACGGAATTCGCATCAGCATCACGATTGGTGAGGTAAGCGGAATCATTGAAAAAACGACTGCTATTGTTCCATGCGGATCATTGATAACCGTAAAAAATCCAACGTAAACACTCAACATTAATGGCATAATGATAGGCAACAGAAACTGCTGTGAATCCGTTTGATTATCAACTGCAGCGCCAATTGCCGCGTAAAATGAACTGTATAAAAAATAACCTCCTATGAAATAAATCACAAATCCAATAAGGATACTTGCAATGGGTAAATTCCATAATTCCTTAATATACATTTGCGCAGTTCCAGTCATTTCTTGCTGTGCAGAGTGCATCAATTCTGGCGAAACGCTGGCTGTTGGCCCCACATTTACACCAAAAAAAACGGAGGCTGCAAACATTAATGACATTCCGATTATTGCCCAAATAAGGAATTGCAACAATCCTGCCAATGAAGTACCTATGATTTTCCCCATCATCAACTGAAATGGTTTAACCGAGGAAATTATAATTTCTACTATTCGACTGGTTTTTTCTTCGATGACACTTCGCATCACCATGTTTCCGTAGATGATGATGAACATCATTATAAGATATCCAAATGCGCCACCAATCCCGATTTTGATTTCGTTAAGTCCTTTTACGCTTTCTTCACCAGATGCTTTTGTCAAGCTGATATTCACTTTTGACTGGGCATTTTTAATTGCCAGCGTATCTAAATGTGCTTTTTCTAAATTATTTTTGGTTAGTTTACTTGCAATTACATCCTGAACATTTTCAATGAATGAAATACTGGGACTGCTATTTGAAATAAACTGGATTTTACTTTCAAAATCCTTGGAATTACTCGCTTTTGGAATGTATAACAATCCTTCGTAGCTTTCATTTGTAATACTGTCTTTGAGGAATTTTAAATCTATTAAAGACAAATCAAGATATTTGTATGCTTTATCTTTATTGTTTTGGGAAGTAAATTCCTTTACAAACATACCTGATTCGTCATGAATAGCTATTCGTTTGGTGTCAGCTTTCATGGAACTTAAATATGCTACAAAAACGGCGATTCCCACAAATAGTAACGGACTTAAAAAAGTCATAACAATAAAAGATTTATTGCGCACTTTGGCAATAAACTCTCTTTTTATAATTAATGATACTATAGACATTTTAGATGGTTAGATGGTTAAACTACTTAGACTTTTAGACTTCTTAGATTTTAGATTCGATCTAAGCATGTAAGAAATCTAAAAATCTATTTTGTTACTGTTTGAATAAAAATATCATTGACACTTGGTATTTTCTCTACAAAGTGTGTTACCTGGCCGCATTGCGTCAAGATATTCAATAACTCATTTGGCGTGGCATTCCCGAGTTGAATTTCCAGTTTTAACTCGTTGTTCAGTGATTTAAAATTAGCCGGGCCAACAGTAAATTTTTGTGTAATAGTATACATCAACCCTTCTACATTCTCCGATAAAATACCCACTTCAAAACTATTGGTTTTAAATTGTCTTTTGACATCGTCCAGTTTTCCTTCGATTAATTTATTGGATTTGTGAATCAAAGCGATGTGATCACATAATTCTTCTACGCTTTCCATACGGTGGGTGGAGAAAATTATGGTAGCTCCTTCCTCTCTCAAGGCAAGGATTTCATCTTTGATAATATTGGCATTTACAGGATCAAAACCCGAAAAAGGTTCGTCAAAAATCAACAGTTTTGGTTTGTGCAAAACGCAAACCACAAACTGAATTTTCTGAGCCATTCCTTTAGAAAGTTCCTGAATTTTCTTGTTCCACCAACCTTGAATTTCTAATCTTTCAAACCAATACTCCAATTGTTTTTTGGCTTCAGCCTTAGAAAGTCCTTTCATTTGAGCCAAATACAAGCATTGTTCCCCTACTTTCATAGTGTTGTACAATCCTCTTTCTTCCGGTAAATAGCCTATATATTGAACATGTTTGGGTTGTAATTTTTCACCATCCAAAATAATTTCACCACTGTCAGGCAATGTAATTTGATTTATAATTCGGATAAGTGATGTTTTTCCGGCTCCATTTGGACCTAAAAGTCCGTAGATACTTCCTTTTGGAACCATTAATGAAACCTCGTTAAGCGCCACATAATCACCGTATTGCTTGACAACTTTATTCACTTCAAGAATATCACTCATGCTCATTTTTTAATTGGTGTAAAAGTAAATAATTAGTATCGAAATACTTAGAATAGTTTCATATATGTAGCATTTAATTTTTTGAGGTCCTATATGTTATCGCCTTATATTTATTGGTGTTTATCTCACAATATTTTATTTTCATCGGAGTTCGATGATTTTCAATTGTTTGCAACAAACAAATTATTAGTGGCGATTTCATAAAAAACCCATCCTTATTTTAACAAGGATGGGAAATATATTTAAAACAGCTTAGATAAATTGTATCGCTACTTTTTATTATGAAAACATGTCTTTCACTTTCTCAAAAAATGATTTGTCTGATTTTTCAGGATTTGGAATAAAATTCTCATCGGTAAGATTTTTTTCGAAAAACTGTTTTTGCTCTTTGCTCAGTGTTTTTGGAGTCCAAACATTTACATGTACCAATAAATCGCCGTTTCCGTACCCATTGATACTAGGAATTCCTTTTCCTTTTAATCTCAGAATTTTACCGGATTGAATTCCTTCCTCCAGTTTGATTCTTACTTTTCCGTTTATAGCTTCGATGTCTTTGGAAATTCCAAGAACAGCTTCAGCGAAACTGATGTATAAATCGTAGTGTAAATTCTCTCCTTCACGTTTCAAGAATTCATGCTCCAATTCTTCAATAGCAACAATCAAATCTCCCGGGATACTGTTTCCTGGAGCATCGTTTCCTTTATTAGAAACTTTCAATTGCATTCCGTCTACAACACCCGCAGGTATTTTTATTGAAACCGTTTCATCTTCAAGAATCATTCCTTGTGAATCCGCTTCGGATGGTTTTCTGTCTAAAATTTGACCTGAACCACTACATGTTGGACATGTAGAGGCAGATTGCATTCTACCCAAAATGGTATTCGTAACGCGCATCACTTGTCCTTGACCGTTACATGTAGAACATGTTTTATAGGTAACTCCAGGTGCTTGAACTTTACGTTTTACTTTTACTTTTTTCTCAACGCCATTCGCAATTTCTTCCAATGTCAATTTTACTTTGATACGAAGGTTGCTTCCTTTAGCACGACGAACACCGCCGCCGCCACCGCCTCCGAAACCACCAAAACCGCCTCCGAAAATATCACCAAACTGACTGAAAATGTCATCCATATTCATTCCGCCGTGACCACCTCCGCCAAAACCGCCAGAACCATCAAAAGCTTGATGACCATATTGATCGTATTTTGCTTTTTTCTGAGGATCGCTTAATACTTCGTAAGCTTCAGCAGCCAATTTAAATTTATCTTCTGCCGATTTGTCTCCAGGATTTTTGTCAGGATGAAATTGTAGTGCGTTTTTTCGGTATGCTTTTTTAATTTCAGCAGCATCAGCATTTTTTGAAATGCCTAATATTTCGTAAAAATCTTTTTTCATTTTTATTTTTTCTTTTGTTGAGTCGCACTGCAGTGCGCTTCTACGCGTGATATAAATACGCGATTAATCGCGAATCTATTACTGCCCTATAACAACTTTTGGAAAACGGATAATCTTGTCTCCTAATTTATATCCTTTTTCAAGAACGTCAACAATTTTACCTTTCAACTTATCTGATGGCGCAGGAATTTGAGTGATAGCTTCAGCAAAATCAGCATCAAAAGCGTCTCCAGCCTTAACCTCAACTTGCTCTAGTCCTTTAGAAACTAAAGTACTTTTTAATTTTTCATGGATAAGTTCCACACCTTTAGTCAACAATTCGTCATCTGATTTGTTTATCTCAACCATAGCTCTGTCGAAATCATCCAATACAGGAAGCATCGCTAACAAAACTTCTTGATTAGCCGTTTTAAACAACTCGATACGCTCTTTTGTAGTTCTACGTTTGTAATTTTCAAATTCAGCAAATAATCTTAAATACTTATCTTTCTCTTTGGCTAAGTCTTGAGTCAATTGCTCTTCCAGACTTAATTCCTCAATAATGATTTGCTCTCCATTTGCATTATTTTCTAATGTCACATCATCTATTTCTTGATCAATTTCTGTATTTTCAGTAGTCATATTACTTGTATTTTTAAAAATATTCTTAAACTTCATTTTTATTCTTTTCTTTGGATTGCAAAAGTACTGCCAATTCTTTTAAAATGTCAAATTGTCATCTTTTTATTGAATTTATATTTTTTTTAGACTTTACACTCTTAAAAACAAATTTTACCCACTCAAAATTTTAATATAATTTTAAGACTATCTCGATATAGTTTACATAAATTTGTTTCAATTATTTACAGTTAATTTTCTGTAAATGAAAAACTAAAGAATCCCTACAAATTATTAATTCACCATTATTTTATATTAAAAAAAGCTTCGTTTAGTAGACGAAGCTTTTTTTATGCTTTTAAAATAGAACTATACTAATGCGTTTTTCAAACCTTCAAAATCCACTGAAGTCTGTTCTCCGCTCACTAAATTTTTAAGAGAAAAAGAATTGGAAGCCATTTCCTGTTCCCCTACGATTACCGCAAAAGGAATTCCCCTTTTATCTGCATGTTGGAACTGCTTCGCCACTTTCGCATTATCCGGATACAATTCTACTTTTAAACCTGAATTCCTTAATTCTTTTATCGCTTTCATCGCATAAAAAGCTTCTTTTTCGCCGTAATTAATAAACAACGCTTTAGAAGTTGCCGTTACAGTTTCAGGAAATAAATTCAATTCTTCGACAACCAAATAAATTCGATCCAATCCAAAAGAAATTCCCACGCCGCTCATATTTTTCAATCCGAAAATTCCGGTCAAATCATCATATCGTCCGCCACCGCCAATGGACCCCATCGAAACTGATTTTGGCGGAGCCACTTCAAAAATAGCACCCGTATAATAATTTAGCCCTCTGGCCAAAGTCACATCCAAATCTAAAATTGCTGTTGACAATCCGAGTTCCGTAACGTTGTCACAAATAAAACGTAGTTCTTCAACTCCTTTCATTCCTTCATTGGACTCCACAAGCAAAACAGAAAGTTGGTTTATTTTCTCTGAAATAGTTCCTGTGAAATTAAATAGCGGCTGTACTTTCAGAATTGCTTCTTCCGAAATTCCTTTCTCCATCATTTCTTTTTTCACGCCGTCCTCGCCTATTTTATCGAGTTTGTCTAACGCAACAGTGAAATCTATTAATTTATCTGATGCGCCAATCACTTCCGCAATTCCAGATAATATTTTTCTGTTATTGATTTTGATGGTTACCCCTTCTAAACCTAAAGCGGTAAAAACAGTGTCATACAATTGAACCAATTCTACTTCCTGCCACAATGATTTAGAACCTACCACATCAGCATCACATTGAAAAAATTCTCTGAAACGTCCTTTTTGCGGGCGGTCTGCTCTCCAAACGGGTTGAATTTGGTATCTTTTAAATGGAAACTCTATATCGTTTTGATGTTGCACCACATAACGCGCAAATGGAACGGTTAAGTCATAACGCAAGGCTTTTTCAGAAATACTTGATGTTAATTTAGTACTGTCCTTACTTTCTAAATGAGTTGCATTGGCTTTAGCCAAATAATCTCCTGAATTTAATATTTTAAAAATCAAACGATCGCCTTCTTCTCCGTATTTCCCCATTAAAGTTTCGGAGTTTTCAAACGAAGGAGTTTCTATCGGTTGAAAACCAAACTTCTCGAAATTACTTTTTATAATCTGAATGATATATTGACGTTTTGCCACCTCAGTTGGTGAAAAATCTCTAGTTCCTTTTGGAATGCTCGGTTTTGATGCCATTTTTTGATTATTGGATTTTTAGATTTTCAGATTTAGGAATTCTTGAAAAACTCCAAATTCTAATTCTTTGCAAATATCTTATTTTTAAAATAAATCTGTTTACAAATTTCATCATTTTATTGCCCGATGCCTAGCCCAGAGAGCAGCGAAAACATGGAAGTGAAAAATAATATTGTTTTCTTGCCTGAAAGAGCGACCAAAGGAAGCTCCTTTTAGGCAATTAAAAACAAATTATTTTCACTGACAGGTTGTAGCGAAAAGCTGGAAAAAGCTCCTAAAAAATAAATTAGGATTTTTGAAAAGGAAATTTGTAACAAAAATTGTATTTTCGTGTCAAACTGCTATGATGTTAAAATTATTCAAAGAAAATATTCGAATTGCATTCGGTTCCATCAGGACACAATTGTTGAGAACCGTTCTTACTGTGTTGATTATCGCTATTGGAATCACAGCTTTAGTTAGTATTCTTACTGTTGTTTCTGCTTTGGAAAACACTATTTCCTCTGATTTTGCATCGATGGGAGCCAATACTTTTAACATCAATCAATACGAAAACACCACTCGAAATCGCGGTGGCGGAGAAAGAGAAATCATAAATCCAATCATTTCTTACCCTGAAGCGGTTGCTTTCAAAAACAAATACAAATATCCTTTTACCGAAACTTCGCTTTCTTTTACCGCAACTTCTGTTGCTGAAGTAAAATATGAGTCTTCTAAGACGGATCCCGAAAATACGGTTGTTGGTGTCGATGAATTTTTCGTTACTAACTCCGGATTAGAAACTAGTTCCGGACGTAATTTTACCAGATTTGACATCGATAATAATGCGTATGTATGTATTGTAGGTTCTGATTTTGAGAAAGGATTATTAAAAGACGTAAACCCTATTGATAAACTAATCTCGATTCGAGGAGCCAAATTTAAAGTTATCGGAGTACTGAAAGAAAAAGGTTCAACCTTTGGGAATAGTCAGGATTTAAGGATTTTAATCCCTATTCAAGTGGCCCGTTCCATGTTTACTGCGCCAAGCATAAATTACACCATGAGTGTCATGGTTTCTAAAAAAGAATTACTAGATGAAGCGATAGACAATGCGACAAGCACCATGCGCCGCGTTCGTAAATTAAGCCCGGTAAAAGACAATAATTTTGGCGTAGTTCGCAGTGATGACCTTATCAACAGAATCCTTGGAATCACAAAATATCTTGGACTTGCCTCGTGGCTTATCGGTATCATTACCGTTCTTGGATCTTCAATTGCTTTGATGAATATTATGATTGTTTCGGTAACGGAACGCACACGGGAAATAGGCGTTCGAAAAGCCTTGGGAGCCAAAAAAACAACGATTGCCTTTCAGTTTTTCATAGAAACATTACTTATTGGTCAATTGGGCGGATTAGTAGGAATAATTTTTGGAATCTTAATTGGTTTTGGTATTGCAACTGCCATGAGTTTTGCATTTGTAATTCCGTGGAGCGCAATTATGGCGGCATTCATAACCAGTTTTATGGTTGCTATCGCTTCCGGATTATATCCTGCGATAAAAGCAGCTATGCTGGACCCAATTGAAGCATTGCGATACGAATAGTTTGCAACAATAAACTTCATTGCGAACAAAGCAATCACATTTAATATTTTTCAAAAAAATTTGGGCGTGACCACATTAAAAAAAGGGGCTAACTAATCATACGTGTTAGTTGCCCCTTTTTTTAATGCGGTCGGGTCATCCGCGTTACAAGGTAACTTGCTTCTACCCCTCACGCAAACCCCGTAAATCCATAACTTTTGCATACACAATAACCAAAGTTAAATGCGATTGCTTCATTCCTTGCAATGACAACTAATCATCCTGTCATTTCCGTAAATATCTTTTCGTAATTCGATGTTTTTGAAATTCATTTTTTCAAGTAAATCAACCGTTTCTTTGCCTAGATATTGATTAATTTCAAAATACAATTGTCCGTTTTCAGATAGATTTTTCTGAGCCAATTCGGCTATTTTTTTATAAAAAATCAACGCATCATTATCTTCTACAAAAAGCGCCAAATGCGGTTCATTGTCCAATACATTTTTCTTAATTTCCTCTTTTTCCAGATTTCGAACATACGGCGGATTAGAAACAATAATATCAAATTGTTGCCTTAAATCTTCCGTTTCAAGAATGTTTTGATTGATAAAAGTAACTTCCACAGCATTGTGTTCAGCATTTTTTTTGGCTGTAGCCAAAGCCTTTTCAGAAACATCAATAGCAAAAACTGCTGCATTTGGAATATTCTTCGCCAATGAAATGGCAATACAACCGCTTCCGGTTCCAATATCAAGAATCTTTAGTCCCGAAGTTTCGGGATTAGACTTTTGGATTATTCGGTTATTAGATAAAATCCATTCGACCAACTCTTCCGTTTCGGGTCTTGGAATCAAGACATTCTCATTGACTTCAAAATCCAATCCATAAAAACTCGTTTTTCCTAAAAGATATTGTACTGGAATTTCCAGTTTCAATTGTTCCAAAATCGAATTCCAAACTACAATTTCTGCTTCCGAAAAAACCAAATCAGGATGCAACGCCAAGTCTATTCTTTTCAATTGATGCTTTTCTTCTAAAATTAAATAGAAAAAACTCTCTGCTTCACCCGCATCATAAATTGGAGTTAGTTCCTGAATAAATTGGGTTCTGTATTCTTTAATTTTAAAAGAGCTGTTTTTCATTTATAACTTATAATGTTTTCAACATCCAAACTGGACAACTGGTATGACCTGTGCTTCCCATAGGAGAACAAATGTATTCAAAACCTACTTTCTTATACAGTTTTTGAGCATCAAGCATAAAAGGCATTGTTTCCAAATAGCATTTTTCAAAACCAAAATCTTTGGCACTTTGCAAACATTTTTCCATCATTTGGCTTCCTATTCCTAAGCCTCTGGTTTCCGGCAGAAAATACATTTTTTGCAGTTCACAGATGGTTTCCGCTTCATTTTCAAGTGGTGCAACACCGGCAGAACCAATGATTTTTCCATCCTTTTCTACAACATAATAAACTGATTTTGGCTTACTGTATTCCTCAAACATTAAATCCAAATATGGATCTTCATAAGCCGTTCCTACTTTTGGAATATTTAATTCGTCAAAAACGGCTCTTATCAATTGCGCAACTGCTTGATTGTCTTCTTTTTTTATTTTTCTAATGCTGTAATTTTCCATTTTTATCAAAAACTAATTTTATATACAAAAGTAGAAATTGTTTATTGTTATTTTAGAAAGTTTCAAAACTAATCTCGTCCCGACCCCGAAGTTTCGGGACGGGATTGGGACTAAACTCAAAAATAACTACTTTTGTGTTGTGAAAATACATGAAAAATACATCCGACGCTGCATCGAATTAGCCAGAAATGGCTTGGGAACAACGTATCCAAATCCTTTGGTAGGCAGTGTTATTGTTTATGAAGACAAAATCATTGGCGAAGGCTGGCATAAAAAAGCTGGAGAACCACACGCCGAGGTAAACGCTGTGAATTCCGTAAAAGATAAATCGTTATTGAAAAAAGCGACTATTTATGTGAGTTTAGAACCGTGCAGTCATTTTGGCAAAACGCCGCCTTGTTGTGATTTGATAATCAAAAATAAAATTCCAAATGTAGTTATTGGAACTGTTGACCCCAATGTAAAAGTGGCAGGAAACGGAATCAAAAAACTAATGGAAGCCGGAATACAGGTAACCGTAGGAATTCTTGAAGAAGAATGCAATGAACTTAATAAAAGGTTTTTTACATTTCATGAAAAGAAAAGACCTTATATTATTTTGAAATGGGCCGAAAGTCAAGATGGTTTTATTGCGCCAAAGGAAAAATCAGAAAAAAAACCGGTCTGGATTACAAATCAGTATTCGAGACAATTGGTACATAAATGGAGAACGGAGGAACAAGCTATTTTGGTGGGAACTCAAACTGCCATTGATGACAATCCAAAATTAAACGCACGGGATTGGTACGGAAACAATCCGATTAGAGTAGTTCTAGACCAAAATAATCGCATTCCCAAAGACAATCATGTGTTTGATAGTCAAGTTAAAACAATCCTATTTTCTAAATCGAAACAATCTATTGAGAAAGAAAACTGTATCTTTGAGTATATTGATTTTGAACAAAACATAGCAACACAAGTAATAGAATCGCTATATAAGCATCAAATTCAATCCATTATAATTGAAGGCGGACGGCAAACTTTACAGACATTTATTGATGCCAATCTTTGGGACGAAGCTAGAATATTTGTTGGAAGTACCGAATTTAAGCAAGGAACCAAGGCTCCAAATCTTGCTAAAAACCAGTTCAAAAAACAATCTATTGGTAATGATCAATTAATACTATCTAGAAACTATGATTAATACTATAATTTTTGATTTTGGAGATATTTTTATCAACTTAGACAAAGAAGCTCCTATTGTTGCCTTTACTAAATTGGGCTTAAAAGAATGGACTGAGGATTTAGATGAACTCAATCTATCATTTGAAAAAGGAAAAATTTCTGAGCGTCAATTTATTGAAGGCTTCCAGAAACACATGCCTAATGCTTCAATAGACGAGATTAGAAGTGCTTGGAATACCATTTTATTGGATTTTCCATTGTACAGACTTGAATTTTTACAAATGCTTTCGCAAAAATACCGGTTGTTCTTACTAAGTAACACAGATGCAATTCACATCGATAAATTTCAGCACACAGCCGGAATGACCTTTTACAGAGAGTTTTATCAATGTTTTGAAAAAGTTTATTTTTCTTTTGAGTTAGGCATGCGAAAACCCGACGCCGAAATTTTCAATTACCTAGTAAAAAAACATGAGTTAACGCCAAAACGCACTTTGTTTATTGATGATAAAAAAGAAAATACCGACGCCGCACTTGCATTAGGATTTCAAGTATGGAATTTACAAGTAGGAAAAGAAGATGTTGTTCATTTATTTGACAAAAAAATAATTTAGAAAAGTAGCTTTTGGAATTTAAAGACACCTACAACACTATTGATTTTCCCTCTTCAGCAGTATTATTCAAAGAAAAAAACAGTAAATTTTTTGGTTATGCCTTTCCTATTCAATCAGAGGATGACGTAAAACCAATCATCGAAACCTTACGAAAACAACACCCTAATGCAGGCCATTTTTGTTATGCCTATCAAATAGGTGCTGATGTTATAACGTATAGAGCAAATGATGATGGCGAACCTAGTAATAGTGCAGGAATGCCTATTTATGGACAAATCCAGTCTTTTTCAGTAACCAATGTGCTTATTGTTGTCGTTCGAATATTTGGTGGCGTGAAATTAGGCGTTGGAGGATTAATCTCCGCTTATAAAACAACCGCACAAATGGTTCTTGAGACCTGTGAAATTGTCGAAAAAACGATAGATATTCATTTTACAATAACATTTGATTATAAGAATATGAATAAAGTAATGCGGGTAATTAAGGAAAAAAAGCTTGAAATTGTAAATCAAGAAATGGAAATAAATGAAGAATCAGGACTTCCGATAGGCAAAATTGAAATAAAAACTCGAAAAAAAAATGCCGAAATGGTATTCGACATTTTTAATTCAATGTTTGAAATCGATATAAAACGACTCTAATTTCTACTCAAAATTGCTGTTTTTATAATTTATTCTATTGTTTTTAAGAGTTCTAAAATATAATCCGGCGGAGCGGTAGGACGACCTGTTTTTAAGGACACAAAAACAAGGATAAATTGGGCAGTTGTTAATAACTCATCAGACTCATTATAAATAGCGCAATCAAATTCTATCTTCACAGAACTCTGACTTTTGAAAATCGTATGAACCGTGAGCAACTCATCGTAGCGAGCTGATTTTTTATAATTTATATTCATGGAAACTATTGGAAGCGCAATTCCACTTTCCTCCATGCTTTTATACGAAATCCCTTTGTTTCTAAGCCATTCCACTCTTCCTATCTCAAAATAAGGGATGTAATTTCCATGATAAACAACGCCCATTTGATCCGTTTCGGAGTATCGTACCCTAACTTGTATTTGATGATCTTTCATTAATTATGTATTAAAATTTTTAAATTTAAAAAGCTCCTTACAACAATAATTTGGAAAATTATTGTCCAATATATTTTTTTTTACAGAAATTTGTTCACATATTTGTTACCCCGATAAATAATAAAAAAACATCTTTTTTTTTGTAAGATAACAATTACCAATTAAAAATAATTTAACAGAATATATGAACAAAACTGCTCAATCAGTATGGGAAAACTGTTTGTCTTTCATAAAAGACAACATTCAGGATCAAGCTTACAAAACTTGGTTCGAACCAATCAAATCAGTTGAACTTACCGATAACGCATTATATATTCAAGTTCCAAGTAAATTTTTCTACGAATGGCTAGAAGAACACTACGTAAAATTATTAAAAGTGGCGCTTACCAAAGAACTGGGTAAAAACGCAAAGTTACTCTATAAAATCAGAATGGAAAACACTTATGGCAACAAACAACCGTTTACGGAGCAATTGCCAAGTGCCAACAGAGTTCCTATGAAGCCGCAAGAAGTTGATGCTCCATTTAAAAACTTAAACCCAGAATTAAAAAATCCTTTTGTAATCCCGGGAATCCGAAATTTAAAAATTGAATCTCAACTGAATGCAAATTACAGTTTTGATAATTTTCTGGAAGGTGATTCTAATAGATTAGCGCGTTCTGCAGGTATGGCTGTTGCCAATAAACCTGGAGGAACTTCGTTTAATCCGCTATTGATTTTTGGAGGAGTTGGACTAGGAAAAACACACTTAGCACATGCTATTGGTGTGGAAATAAAAGACAAATACCCTGAAAAAACAGTTTTATACATATCAGCTGAGATTTTCACACAACAATATATTGACTCGGTAAAGAAAAACAACCGAAATGATTTCATCCACTTCTATCAATTAATTGACGTTTTAATTATTGATGATGTCCAGTTCCTTTCCGGAAAATCTGGAACGCAGGATGTTTTCTTCCATATTTTCAATTATTTACATCAAAATGGCAAACAGGTAATCTTGACATCAGACAAGGCGCCAGTTGACATGCAAGATATTGAACAACGATTGTTATCTCGTTTCAAATGGGGATTGTCTGCTGAATTGCACCAACCGGATTATGAAACCAGAATTTCTATCCTAAAAAATATATTGTACAGAGATGGTGTTGAAATCCCTGAAGAAATAATAGAATATGTTGCCCGCAACATCAAATCCAATGTAAGAGAACTGGAAGGAGCCATCATTTCCTTGATTGCACAATCTTCATTCAATAAAAAAGAAGTTACACTTGAACTTGCTAAAAGTGTTGTAGAAAAATTTGTTAAAAATGTAAAACGAGAAATTTCTATCGATTACATTCAAAAAATTGTTTCGGATTATTTCCAATTGGATTTAGAAACATTACAATCAAAAACCAGAAAAAGGCACGTTGTTCAGGCCAGACAATTGGCAATGTTTTTTGCAAAAAAATTCACAAAAGCATCTTTAGCAAATATTGGTTCTCAAATTGGGGACAGAGATCACGCTACCGTATTACACGCCTGTAAAACCGTTGATAATTTAGTTGCTACTGACAAACAATTCAAGAAATTTGTTGAGGATATCAATAAAAAATTAACGCTGTAAACGCATCATGCCCGTGAAAATTTTAATGGTTTGTTTAGGCAATATTTGCCGATCACCCTTGGCCGAAGGCATATTGGCCTCAAAGCTCCCAAAAAATAAATTCAAAGTTGATTCAGCAGGAACTGGTTCTTGGCATGTTGGCCATAAACCTGATGATCGATCCGTTGCTGTAGCAAAAAAAAATAAAATAAACATTTCAGATCAAAAAGGAAGACAATTCAGCAAATCTGATTTCGATTCATTTGATTACATCTATGTAATGGATAATTCTAATTACGACGATGTTATTGAACTTGCCGAAAGTCAAGAACATAAACAGAAAGTCCAACTCATTTTGGATGAATTATTTCCAAACGAGAAAGTAGATGTTCCAGATCCTTATTTTGGTTTACCCAATGGATTTGAAATAGTGTATAATATGCTTGATGAAGTTTGCGATGTAATTGCAAAAAAGCTAATAGACAAACATCAATAATCTTTGGATTTAAAATTTTCAGAAGAAATCAACAGGAAATTTACTTTAGAAACGTAAAAATACAGCAATGCAAACAACTACTTTATTAGGAAAACTGTACTTAATCCCTACTACAATGGGCGATTGCGATCCAATGGATGTGTTGCCTCAAACCGTAAAAAGAAGTATTGATTTCATTGATTATTATATTGTTGAAAACGAAAAAACAGCCCGAAAATCTATTAAAGGCGTACATCCTGAAAAGAAACAATCGGAGCTAAAGCTTTTTGTATTAAATAAACATACCGAAATCAAAGAGCATTTAGATTTCATTAAACCTTTATTAGAAGGGAAAAATATGGGATTAATGAGCGAAGCAGGCTGCCCTGGTGTTGCTGATCCCGGTGCAGTTATTGTAAAATTAGCACATGAAAAAGGAATTCAAGTTATACCGTTAGTTGGACCTTCTTCTATTCTTTTGGCGATGATGGCTTCAGGAATGAATGGACAAAGTTTTACGTTTAATGGTTATTTACCAATAGAAAAAGGAGAAAAAAAGACAGCTCTGAAAAATTTGGAAAAATTATCTCAGGAGAAAAACCAATCTCAAATATTCATAGAAACTCCGTATCGAAATAATAAAATGCTGGAGGATATCTTGCAGGCTATTAATCCCGCGACTCACCTTTGTATTGCTACTGACATTACTTTACCAACAGAATATATCAAAACCCTGAGAGCTTCTGATTGGAAAAAAGTAAAAGTGGATTTACACAACCGCCCTACTATTTTCATCATTCACAAAATGTAACTTTCCTCATTTTGAAATTTAAAAATTGGTTTTTAAATCTCATTTAAAGACCAATCGCTTTTCCAAATAGTATAAAAACACTTCTTTTTTAGTGCTGCAATTTCATTTCAAAATTAAATATTTTGAAAGGTTTCCTCATGTCAATTAGACAACCTAAAAAATTCCTTACTAAAAGATCCTTTTTTATATCGAATGAGTAAATATGGCTTTGTTTCCTCGCTATTGCAAATGGATTTTCCTGCTAAAAAACTCCCATAAAACGGCTATTTATATTAACCCAACTTGCAGACTTTAGCTTGTAAACCTTTGTTTAAAAAGGAAATCTTGTTTTAGGATTTCAGATTTGGGGACTACAAATTTTTTCCTGGTAAAGGGACATTTTTTATAGTTTAGGGCTAAGTAAATTTCCTTTAGTTTAGGGCTTGGCTCTGAACATTTCTTAATTTCGATTGTGTTTTCAAGTACATCTTTTATCTCTGTTGTAACTAACTTTTGAGTATTTGCAATTCTCATAATTTCTTGCCAATCGTGATTTATTTTTTTTACTTTTAGTTGATATCTAATCGTATTTACGATCCAATAGGCTAACAATCCAAGGTTTAAATGTGCCATAGTTGACTCATCGTTCTGATGATAAATAGGTCGTAAATCCAAGTCTGTTTTTAACGTTCTAAAAGTACTTTCAATTTCTCGTATGCAATTGTATATTCTCCAAATTGTTTGCTCATCCCTTTCTTTTAGAGACGTTTTTATAAAATAAACGCCATGTTCTTTTTTCTGATTTATTTGACTTTCTTTGACCTCCCATTTCATAGAAGTTACCTTGCTCGTTTTTTGGTCAACCAATAAATCAATTTGGTAATGCTTGGCTATTGAGGGATATTTTTGTTGCAATCGCCCTATTTTTTGATTTATAATTTCTTGCTTTTTTATCCCCGATTTTTTGGCTAATCCATTGGCAAGTTTGGTTAATGTGTCTTCATAAAGGGTTTTAAATTTGCGATTCATTGAACGTTCTTTCATTGCTTTCATGTCGCTTTTCACCTTGAAAACACACTGATTTTGTTCTTCACCTTCAATTTCATTCAGCTCTATTTTCTGATTTTTTTTGTCATAAACTATTGTAGGGATTTCATTTTTTAAGGCATATTTTTTGGGTTTAGTACGGCTTACACATAAATAATCATATCCTTTTTCTGTCACCAATTTCAAGTTTTCGTCAGTGGCAATACCAGCATCCATAATCACCAAAGCCTTTTTTGTGGACTCACTCGTAGCCTCACGAAGGCTATCAATCATATCGGACAAGGTCTTGCAATCGGCCATATTCCCTTGGTAGATATTGGAATATTTCAAAAAGCCTTCTACATTTACAACAGCTGCCAAAACAACTAGTTTGGCATCGGTTCGCTTTTCCTTGCTACGTCCGTACTGAGCTAAATCACTGTTCTTTTTCTGACCTTCAAAATAGGTATTGGTTAGGTCATACAAATAAAATTTATCTTCAATATCAAATAATTCATTGGTCTTTTGAGACAAATATTTTTCCATCTCATCTTTAACTTGATACAAATTTAAGGCAGATTGATATAATTTATCCTTTGTTATTTTTTTGATAGGATAAGCGGTTAATTCACAAATAGCCGAATTTTCTTTTATCCATTTACTGGTTCTGTTTTCGCTCGCGGGATAAACGGCTCTGCTTATAATTTGAGTGAGTGCCAATTGAACTTGTTCTTCCGGCCAATTTTTATCCAATAAAAACTGGTCTATTTTTAGTTGCTTCAATGTTTGCAAACTCATCCATTCACCTCCTAGTTCACGTGCTTCAGTGTGTTTTAGTGTGTTCAAATCTACACTGTGAATGTCTTTTTGGGAAGAATGAGAATTATCTATTTTGTTTGATTTTAGTATTTTGGAATACAATTCATCAATATACTCCCAAAGATGTTCTTGAAAATCATCTTCAAACAAGCTGTTTTTTCCATTGAGTTTTTCAGTCAATTTTTTCTGGATATAATTCAATTCCTCAGCCGTTAAATGGTCTATAAATCCAGCAGTTACAATAGTTCTGTTTCTAACAATATCGTTTTGATCACGAAAACTCTCTACCAATCGGTAGTAGGATTCCATTTTGCCTGTTTCAGGATTTCGACGAAAAGTAGATTTGAAATACATTTAGTAAAAATCGGAAATATCCCCATTAAAGACAAGATTTGCTGGGGACTACAAAACGGAATTTACCTAAAAAACACCTGTTTTGAATACAAAAAATACCAATTTTTAAATAAAAACTTACAGAAATGATTGTTAAAATGATGTAATTAACAATTAATTAACTTTTATCGTCATTCAACCCTGCAAGTTGGGTTAACATTAATTACAAAAAAATTAACCTACGTACCTATAAAAAAAAGCTAATTTTACTAATGCCCACAGTCATTTTTTGATTCAAAATTCAAAAAATAAAACTACTGATGTTATGAATTATAATGATCTAAATAAATTACAAACAACAAAAAGGGGAAGAAATGAATTAAGCCTTACTAATTATTTTTATCATTAATGCATTATGTATTAGACCATTAATTCAAAAACAAAGTATCATGAAATCATATATAATTGTTTTATTTTTTTTATGCATAAGCACACTATCTTATTCCCAAGATAAAGAAGTTAATTCAGGGCAAGGAAATATTAAAATGGAAAATTTACCGGGAGTTGTTATTAAAAGTGCCGGTAAGGATTTTTCCATATACTTACCTGATAGAAACCCAGATAAAAGTGTAAGAGCACTTGAAGAAAAATTCATAGCCTATGATTTAGGGAGAGATTATGAAGGATTTGAAAATTATTTGGTGATTATGGAAACCAGTAAAGGCACATTGACTGCAACATATAATGAAAATGGTAAATTGACTAGTGTAATTGAAAACTATAAAAATATAAAACTTCCTAATAGTGTAATTTATTCCATTTACAAAACATACCCAGGTTGGCAGATTATAAATGACAAGTATCTATATTCTCAAAAAGAAGGTGATATTATTAAAAAAGAGTACAATCTTAAGATAAAAAAAGGCAATGAAGTTCGAAAATTAATTGTCAAACCAGATGGTGAAATTGTCAAAGGAAATTAAACTACTAACAACCATAAAGAAAAAGCTACCGAACTGGTGGCTTTTTTTTTTAGCATACGATTTGGCAAATAAATACAAAAACGCAATACCTTAAATTTTTGATAATTATCAGTTCCCAAAAAATTAAAATTAGGATTAAACTACTACTTTTATAAAGTAATCAACGTTATTTTTTTATGAGTAAACTACCAAATATCAGCACGAGTATTTTTACGGTTATGTCAAAAATGGCAGCTGAATATAACGCCATCAATCTTTCACAAGGTTTTCCAAACTTTCCCGTTGACGAAAGATTAACTGATATTGTTGCCAAACTGGCGAAAGAAAATGTGCATCAATACACTCCAATGTCTGGTTATCCTCCATTATTATCAAAAATAGCGACACTCGTTAAACACTCCTATAGAAGAACTATTCAGCCCGAAACGGAATTGCTGGTTACTGCCGGAGCAACACAAGCTATTTTTACCACTATAACGGCTTTGGTAAAAAATAATGATGACGTAATTATCTTAGATCCAAGTTATGATTGCTATGAAGCACCCGTCTTATTGTGCAACGCAAATCCAGTTCGGGTAGCACTGAATGATGATTATACTTCAAATTGGGAAATTATCGAAAAGGCATGTACTCCAAAAACCAAAATGATTATAATTAATAATCCGCATAATCCAACGGGGAAAATCTTGGCGAAATCAGATTTTGAATCGTTGGAAATCCTGTTGGAAAAATATCCGGATATCATACTTCTTTCTGATGAAGTCTATGAGTACATCACTTTCGAAGAAAAACATATTTCGGCTCATACACGTGAGAAATTATTAAATCGTAGTGTGATGGTTTCCTCTTTTGGAAAATCATTCCATGTTACGGGATGGAAAGTTGGTTATTTAGTAGCGCCGGAATACCTGATAAAGGAAATCAAAAAAGTGCATCAGTTTTTAGTTTTTAGCGTAAATAGTATTTCTCAAATTGCTATTAGCGAGTATCTAGACATCGTTTCTATTGCTGAAATCGGGAAATTATATCTAGAAAAACGAGATTACTTTAGACAATTATTAAAAAATAGTCGCTTCGAACTCATGCCTTGCGAGGGAACTTATTTTCAGGTGGCTTCTTATGCAGCTATATCAAATGAGAGCGATGTTGATTTCTGTAAACGCCTCATTACTGAACATGGCGTGGCTGCAATTCCTATTTCTACTTTTTATACCGATGGAAAAGACCTAAAATTAGTTCGGTTTTGTTTTGCCAAAGACAATGCTACGCTGGAAGAAGCTGCTAAAAGATTGTGTGCGATTTAAAAGAAACGATTTTGTTTTTTTTATTATGCATGCATACTATTTAATTTATTATATTTACAATAAAAAAATATCAAAAATATGAGTTATACAGATAAAATGTTACGTGACGATGCCCTGAAAGGCAAAGTGATTGTCGTAACCGGAGGCGGAAGCGGTTTAGGAAAAGCAATGACTAAATATTTCTTAGAATTAGGGGCGCAAGTAGCCATTACTTCAAGAGATTTAGAAAAACTGAAAAACACTGCAGCAGAACTGGAAACGGAAACAGGCGGAACTTGCCTTCCTATTCAATGTGATGTACGCCATTATGAAGAAGTCGAAAATATGCTCCAAGAAGTTTTGAAAGCTTTTGGTAAAGTGGATGTTTTACTGAATAATGCTGCCGGAAACTTTATTTCTCCAACCGAAAGATTATCTGCTAATGCTTTTGATACTGTAATTGATATTGTTTTAAAAGGCACCAAAAACTGTACCCTTGCTTTTGGAAAACATTGGATTGACACCAAACAAAAATCATCTACCATCTTAAATATTGTTACGACTTACGCTTGGACAGGTTCTGCTTATGTGGTGCCAAGTGCTACTGCAAAAGCCGGAGTTCTTGCTATGACACGAAGTCTTGCGGTAGAATGGGCAAAATACGGAATTCGTTCTAATGCAATTGCTCCGGGACCGTTCCCAACTAAAGGAGCGTGGGACCGATTATTACCAGGAGATTTAGCCGAAAAATTTGATATGGCTAAAAAAGTGCCATTAAAACGTGTAGGAGATCATCAGGAATTAGCCAATTTAGCGGCTTATTTGGTTTCTGATTTTTCAGCGTATGTAAATGGTGAAGTCGTTGTTATTGATGGTGGCGAATGGTTGAAAGGAGCCGGTCAATTCAATATTCTGGAAGCTATTCCCGAAGAACTTTGGGATCAGTTAGAAATGATGATTAAAGCAAAGAAGAACAAATAATAGTTTTATACAAAAACAAAAAAGAGAGTCACTTGGCTCTCTTTTTTTAGTTGACACTACTAAATATTTTAGTAAACATCCTATTTTATAAATTTAACCATTAAGAAATTAAGAAGAATTAAGAAGTTGTGCTTAATTTTTCTTAATTTCTTAATGGTTAAAAAAGAGTTTTTAATTTTTATTGTTTTCCAAGGCAAGTAAAATTTCACTTTTCAGCAAACCACTTCCACCGCCATAATGCTGAACAATAATTATATTTGGATTCTGTTTATTGAAAAAAGTGCACAAATTAGTTTCACTTTCTTCTTGAATTCCGGAACCTAACAATACAAGTGAAAAATCTTTTCTTATAAAAATCTCCTTAGCTTCCTCATCGTTCATAACGCCTACTCCATTCCAATTCTCGTTTGCATTTATTAATCGGATTACAGTTGCCAAGATTTCGAGATGTCTTCCTATGTATAAAATATTTATGGTTTCCATCATTCCAATTTTTAAAAAACACAAACCTCAAGAGAAATAATTCTTTGAGATTTGTGCTTATTTACTTTAAAATTATTGTTGCACAAATTGCAATTCGATATTCAAACGAACTTCTTCGCTTACTAAAACACCACCAGTTTCAAGAGCCGAATTCCAGTTTAATCCCCAATCTTTTCTGTTGATTTTTCCTTCTAATGCAAGTGCTATTTTAGTATTCCCCCATGGATCTTTCATTAATCCGCCATATTCTGCAGCTAATTTCACTGATTTTGTAACACCGTGTAAGGTTAAATCACCAACCAATTCATATTCACCTTCATTAATTTTGGTGAAAGAAGTAGCGCTAAATTTAATTTCTGGAAACTGTGCAGCATCAAAAAAATCCGGACTCAATAAATGAGTATCTCTATCTGCATTTCCAGTTGTTATCGAATCAATTGCTCCGGTAAATTCAATTTTTGCGTTTTCAAAATCGTTATCTTCTGCTTCAATCGTTGCGTCAAATTTTGAAAATTTACCTGAAACATTAGTGAACATCATGTGTTTCACTTTAAAACCAATTTCTGAGTGTGTTGGGTCAATTACCCATTTTGTTGTTGACATAGTATTATTTTATTTATTATTAGTTATTTCTATTATTCATTTATTTAATTACAATTTCATCGGTACTTCCATCAAAAGGATTTCAGCATTGGCAGAATTAGCGGTAATTTTAATACTATTGGTATCCCAAATTCCTAATCCGTCACGTTCATTTAAAGCAATGTCCCCTATGGTAAAATCTCCTTTCAAAACAAAAGCATAAATTCCATTTCCCGGTTTTTTCAATTCATATGAAGTAGAAAAATCATTGTCAAATTTCCCAATATGAAACCAAGCATCCTGATGAATCCAAACGCCTTCATCTTCAGGATTTGGCGATAAAATTTGTTGTAATTTATTGTGACGATCGTTTAAATCTAAAGTGATTTGGTCATAACGAGGTGTTACATTTTTCTGATTTGGATAAATCCAAATCTGCAAAAACTTAACCAACTGATCTTTGTTTTTATTGTATTCACTGTGAAAAATCCCCGTACCGGCGCTCATCGCTTGAATATCACCTTCTTTGATTACGGTAGTATTTCCCATACTGTCTTGGTGTTCTAAATCACCTTCAAGCGGAATAGAAATAATTTCCATATTGTCATGCGGATGTTTCCCAAAACCCATTCCTTGATTGACTCTGTCATCATTCAAAACACGCAACACACCAAAATTCATACGTTCTGGATTGTGATAATTTGCAAAACTAAAAGTGTGATAGGATTCTAACCAACCGTGATTGGCATGACCGCGAGTTTCCGCTTTATGCAAAACGGAATGTGTAATTGCTCCTTCTATAATTTTATCTGTATTTTCCATTGTTCTGTTCTTTAATATTGTGGTACAAAGTTGCGTCAAAAAAAAAGCGCATGCATTGAACTAGGACAAGAAATGAAAAATAACGAGAATTTAGTGTTTGGCGATTTTAGTCCTTATTTTACTAAGAAACTCCGCCGAAATACCCAAATAAGACGCAATATAATGCTGGGCAACGCGCTGTGAAAGTGTAGGATAATGTTCGAGAAATTCTAAATATTTCTCGGTGGCAGTTTTAGAAATGGTGTAAAACAAGCGTTCTTGGGTTACCGCAAGATTGCGTTGCATCAGGATGCGGAAAGCGCGTTCAAACTTTGGTGCTTTGACGAATAGTTCTTCTTTACTGTCTGGACTGAACATAAAAAATTCGCAATCTTCCAATGTTTCGATATACACACGACTCGGTTTATCTTCATAAATACTAAAAGAAATATCGCTTATCCACGCATTTTCAATGGCAAATTGTAGAATGACTTCAAAACCATTGGCATCAATATAATATTTGCGGACACAACCTTTGATAACAAAAGCTTCAAAATTGCACATCTCGCCTTCATGAAGTAAAATTGTTTTCTTAGGAACCGTTTTATATTCCAATAAAGAATTGAAAATTTCTAATTCTTTCGGTTCAAAAGTAACATAGCGACTTATATTTTTATTGATTTGTGAATACAAAGCAGTCTGTTTTAGAAACTAAAGATAGAAAAAAATGTCAATTAACAACGACCAATAAATATATTAAATTAGCAAGATTTCCTCAAAAAATAAAATCCACTCCCAATTAAATTCCTATTTTTGTCGGGATAAAATACATAACAAAAAAATTATGCTCATTATAGGAATTGCAGGTGGTACAGGAAGCGGAAAAACAACCGTTGTACATCAAATCATGAATGAATTACCCGAAACCGAAGTAGGAATTATTTCGCAAGACTCGTATTATAAAGAAAATCACGGACTATCATTTGATGAAAGAGCATTAATTAATTTTGATCATCCGCGTGCCATTGATTTCGAATTATTGGTCACTCACCTTAAAGAATTAAAAGAAGGAAACAACATTCATCAACCCGTTTATTCGTTTGTGACACACAATAGAACGGACGATACCGTTTTCACACATCCTCGAAAAGTGATGATTGTCGAAGGGATTTTAATTTTGGCAAACCCAGAATTAAGAGAATTATTTGATGTAAAAATATACGTTCATGCTGATTCTGACGAACGATTAATCCGTCGTATGAAACGCGATATTGCTGAACGTGGCCGAGATATGCATGAAGTAATCAACAGATATCAAACAACATTGAAGCCAATGCACGAGCAGTTTATAGAACCAACCAAAGCATTTGCAGACATTATTATACCAAACGATAAATACAATACAGTAGCCATTGATGTAGTTCGTGCGGTAATAAATCAAAAAATTCTATAATTTAATTGTAATTTTAGTGTAATAATTATTAGGAGCTATTTCCCGCTTTCCGTTTCAATCTTTTAGTAGGTGCATCTTCCTTCGTCATCATCACCTACTAAAAGGATTTTCACTGTAATCGGGGCTAAAAAAATAAAAAATGACAAATCCGTATAAAGACAAACCTTGGTTTAAATTTTTAAGTAACAAATATGTCTGGGTGTTGTTATTTTTTGCTACTTGGATGATTTTTTTGGACAACTATTCCTATTTCGGACATCGTGTTTTAGACAAACAAATCAACGAATTAGAAGACAATGCCAATTATTATAAGGAAGAAATAAAAAAGGACCAAGAGAACATCAAGCAATTAAAAAATTCAGAACAGATAGAAAAATACGCCCGAGAGAAATACTATATGAAAAAAGATAGTGAAGATATTTATATCATTGAATTCGAAGGTGACACGATTGAAAAATAAAACACCAAGTTTCAGCTCATTTCCAATAGGAAAAAGCTGGAATTAGGAAAACCATAAACAAAATGACAACAAATCTTTTCGATGATTTCAATCCCATTTCCTCCAAGCAATGGAAACAAAAAATCCAATTTGAACTCAATGGAGCGGATTATAATGAAACCTTAGTTTGGAATTCTCCCGAAGACATCCAAGTGAAACCTTTTTATCACAAAGATGAGTTTGCCAAAGCTTTCTCAGTAACTACAAAAGCGACAAATTTCAAAATTTGCCAAAACATATTTGTTTATGATATTGAAAAATCTATCGAAAGAGCATTAGATTCCTTGAGTCGTGGTGCGGACAGCCTTCGTTTTACAATAGAAAACGAATCGATTGATGTTACCAATCTATTGGAGAAATTACCTTTAGAAAAAGTTATTGTTTATTTTAATCTGGGGTTTATTTCAATCGATTTCGTTAAAAAAATAGATGCATTTGCAAAGAAAAATAATACTACTATTTTCTGTAATCTGGATCCAATTGGACAATTAGCCAAAGATGGAAACTGGTTTACAACCAAAGAAAAAAATAATTTCGAAACACTGAATTTACTTTCGACTGCAACACCATCTGTATCGTTAATAAGCATTAATGCGGCATTGTATCAAAATGCAGGTGCCAACATGGTGCAGCAAATTGCCTATAGTTTAGGACATGCCAATGAATATTTCAACAGGGTTGAAGCTATAAACAAACCCATTGTTTTTGAAGTTGCCGTGGGGACAAATTACTTTTTTGAAATTGCAAAACTGCGTACTTTACGATTACTTTTTAATCTGATTGCCAAAGAATACAACCACAACTTAGATTGCAACATCATTGTTTCGCCTACAAAACGAAACAAAACTTTATACGATTATAACGTGAATATGTTGCGTACCACAACTGAATGTATGAGCGCAATTATTGGAGGAGCGGATGCTATTGCTAATTTACCATACGATGCATTATACCACAAAGACAATGAATTTGGTGACCGAATTGCCCGAAACCAATTGTTGATTCTCAAAAACGAAAGTTATTTTGATAAAGTTAATAATCCGGCTGACGGTAGTTATTATATCGAAAATCTTACCAATCAATTAGCTGAAAAATCATTGGCTTTATTCAAAGATATTGAGGCAAATGGAGGTTTCCTGAAACAACTTAATGATGGAATCATCAAAAGAAAAATTCAAGAAAGTGCTGATACGGCTCAAGCATTATTTGACAACGGTAAAGAAATTTTATTGGGAACTAACAAACATCCCAACAAACAGGATAAAATGAAACACGATTTAGAGCTGTTCCCTTTTGTAAAAGTCAAACCAAGAAAAACATTGATTACACCAATAATCGAAAAACGTCTGGCAGAAAAAATAGAACAAGAGCGACTTGGTCTTGAATAAGATTCAGCAATTTCGACTAATCAAAATTAAAAACTCATCAGCATTCGTGTAATTCGGGACTAAACAAATGAAAAGAAAAGATTTACAACATATAAAATTAGAAAGTACATCGTTGAAAGTGGAGAATGAAAATTCTTTGGCTGATGCATTTCTAACCGCAGAAGGAATCGAACTAAAACCAACGTATTCGGAACAAGATATTGAAAATCTTACTCATCTTGATTTTGGAGCTGGTTTTGCACCCAATTTACGCGGACCTTATGCAACAATGTACGTCCGCAGACCTTGGACCGTTCGCCAATATGCAGGATTTTCAACTGCTGAAGAAAGTAATGCTTTTTACAGAAGAAACCTGGCTGCGGGTCAAAAAGGACTTTCCATCGCTTTTGATTTACCTACACATCGTGGCTATGATTCCGATCACGAACGTGTGGTAGGAGATGTAGGAAAAGCAGGAGTTGCGATTGATTCCGTGGAAGATATGAAAGTATTATTCGACCAAATTCCGCTAGATGAAATGTCAGTTTCTATGACGATGAATGGCGCTGTTTTACCTATTATGGCTTTCTATATTGTCGCCGCAGAAGAACAAGGCGTAAAACCCGAGTTACTTTCCGGAACGATACAAAATGACATCTTGAAAGAGTTTATGGTGCGTAACACGTATATTTATCCGCCAACGCCTTCGATGAAAATCATTGCTGATATTTTTGAATTTACCAGCAAAAAAATGCCCAAATTCAACTCGATTTCCATTTCAGGATATCACATGCAAGAAGCGGGAGCCACTGCTGACATTGAATTAGCTTACACTTTGGCCGATGGATTGGAATACATTCGAACTGGATTAGCGACCGGAATGAAAATTGATGAGTTTGCACCAAGATTATCCTTTTTCTGGGCGATTGGAATGAACCATTTTATGGAAATTGCCAAAATGCGAGCAGGAAGAATGATATGGGCAAAACTGGTGAAACAATTTGAACCAAAAGGCGATAAATCATTAGCCTTGCGAACCCATTGTCAAACTTCGGGTTGGAGTTTAACCGAGCAAGATCCTTTTAACAATGTGGCACGAACCTGTATTGAAGCAGCCGCAGCCGCTTTTGGAGGAACACAATCTTTACATACCAATGCTTTGGATGAAGCCATAGCTTTACCAACGGATTTCTCGGCTAGAATTGCCAGAAACACGCAACTCTATTTACAAGAAGAAACTAAAATCACAAAAACTGTTGACCCTTGGGCCGGTAGTTATTACGTAGAAAGCTTGACGAATGAGATTGCCGAAAATGCTTGGAAACTAATCGAAGAAGTAGAAGAACTGGGCGGAATGACGAAAGCCATTGAATCTGGAATCCCGAAACTTAGAATCGAGGAAGCGGCCGCCAGAAAACAAGCAAGAATAGACAGCGGACAGGATATTATTGTCGGTGTGAATCAATATAGATTAGAAAAGGAAGATCCGTTACAGATTCTGGATGTGGATAACCAAATGGTTCGCAAGCAACAATTGGAACAATTAGACCGAATCAAAGCGACTCGAGATACAGAAAAAGTCCAAAATTCATTAAAAAAACTAACCCTTTGTGCGCAAACAGGAGAAGGTAATTTATTAGAAATTGCCGTTGAGGCCGCTAGAAACCGAACAACATTAGGAGAAATCAGTGATGCCTTGGAAGCGGTTTTTGGAAGATACAAAGCACAAATTAAATCCTTTAGCGGTGTGTATAGTAAAGAAATAAAAGACGACAAGAGTTTTGAAAAAGCAAAACAATTAGCAGACGAATTTGCTAAAAAAGAAGGACGTTGCCCTCGAATAATGATTGCCAAAATGGGACAAGACGGGCACGATCGTGGTGCAAAAGTTGTGGCTACCGGTTATGCCGATGTTGGTTTTGATGTAGACATTGGTCCACTTTTTCAAACACCAGCCGAAGCTGCCAAACAAGCCGTAGAAAACGATGTGCATATTTTAGGGGTTTCTTCTCTAGCGGCCGGTCACAAAACTCTTGTGCCGCAAGTAATTGAAGAGCTAAAAAAATACGGTCGAGAAGACATTATGGTGGTTGTAGGCGGAGTAATTCCTGCGCAAGATTACCAATTTTTATTTGATTCTGGTGCTGTTGCCGTGTTTGGGCCAGGAACAAAAATTAGTGAAGCTGCCATTAAAATATTAGAAATTTTAATGGGCAGTTTCGAATAAAAAAGAACACTATAATTTTTAATTCTATCTAAAGCACTAATCAAAAGATTGGTGCTTTTTTTGTTTTTTATTAAAAAGGAAGAACATACTATTCCTATTAAAAAAGAAATGATTTAACTGATTTTATTAACATAAGTTATGGTATAAATTAACGCAAAAAACTGAATTAAAAAGCTAAATTTACATAAGCATATTCATTTTTGTTAAAAATTTAAAATTGTAAATTACTGATATATAGATAATTAAATAACTAAAGAAGGGGAAGTAAAACAGCAAGCCTTAGACTATATTAGTTTATTACAATTACGAAAAATCATTAATTAATTTAAAACTTAAATATTATGAAAGCACTTATTATTATACTCTTTTTAAGCGTTACTATAGCATCATACTCACAAGAAACTCCAAAGGGAAAAATTAAAATCGAAGAATTACCTGGCGTAGTTATTAAAAGAGTTGGCTCCGATTTTTCTGTTTATATTCCTGACAACAATCCTGACCAAAGAGTACGAACTGTAGAAGAAAAATTTATTGCCTTTGATTTAGGTAAAGATGCTGAAGGGTTTGAAGAATACCTTGTAGTAATGGAAGTAAAAAACGGCTCTTTGACCGCAACTTACAATGAAAACGGAAAATTAATACGCGTTGTGGAAGAATTCAAAAATGTAAAACTTCCCGGGGAGGTTATCTATTCTATTTATCGAGCATATCCCGGTTGGTCCATTGTAAATGACAGTTTCCTCTATTCACAGGCAGAAGGAGATATCATCAAAAAACAATATAATATTAAAATCAAAAAAGATAAGGAAACCATGAAATTAGTGGTGCGTCCGAATGGGGAAATTCTTAAAGCGAAATAATTCCATATAGAATAAAAAAAAGGCTGTCTAAAGTAATTTCAGACAGCCTTTTATATTTTGTTTAAACTATTAAATCTGTATGTTTTTTACATTTGCATTGCCATCAGCAACAATAAATGAAGTATCATAACCACCAAATAGTTTCATATACGTTCTTATGGAAGTTCCGTAAGCATCTCTAAAATAGCGCTTACCCTTATTTTTAAAATACTTTTTTACTGATCCTGCACCGCCAAGATGAGCCGCAGCTAAAATTCCAGATTCAGTAACGTGTATTCCGTTGAGAATTGTTCCTTCGTATTTTTCAATCTCCTTTTTCAGTTCCCATTTATTTTTAGCCAAAAGTGCGATAAATGCTTTTTCCTGTAATTCAGGACTATTTAAAAAAGTAGAACTATTACGAACTCCAACAGACTTTAAAGTCTCAATACCAAATTGGTATTTCCCTAAATATCCTAAAGAATTGATTTTTCTATATTTACTTTCAGATTCTCTGTATCCGATTGCTTCCTTAAAGCCAACGAAAAAATTTCCAGTAAAAGGGATGTTCAAATTGATGTAATCTTCTTGCTTTTCAGAAGGAAATAAGTAGTGTGTTCCTTCTTCTTCATTGATAAGAAACCAAGGGCTGGTTTCTAAGTTAAACGGTTTAAAACCTGAGCTTAAAAAAACTGTAATTACAGTCAGACTAGTGTAAAAATACCACTTCTTTATCATAAATTGTTTTTCTTCAAAACGCTGTCCCGTTAAGAAATTTCTATGCGCAAAGATACAACAAAAATAATTATACTGATAATCAAGCAGTTAAACTTTTCTAAAAATAGATTAAGTGGTATTTTATATCGTTTAAGTGCACAAATTCAATTGTAGGTGCAGGAATCTTAACGGTATTAAGAACGGAGAAAACGGTCTTCAAAAAATGGGATTTGGTCTTAATTTTTGTCAAATCTACATCCAAACTCAGGTAAAATTGTCTGAATCTTTTTGGATTAGAAGTTAAAATAGGGGGTGTATCTTCTTTATTTCCGGTTATCATACCATCAGCCCCATAACCCAAGGCCAAGTTGAGCCATTTTGGTATTTTTGAGCCTTTAGCGAAAGAATGCAAATTGATCGAGAGCCAATAGGTTTGTCCATTGTAGTCTTTTAGAATCTGTTCTGTAAATGAACTTCCTAAAACTTCAGGTCTGTAACCGGCATATTTTGTAGTATGAAAAGAAAATTTAGGCGTAATACGCTGTTCCTTCCATATTAATTCTTGTGAAACATATAAAGCTGTTCCGGAAGCATTTGCCACAACATCGCCTAATGAAGCGCCCCATTCAGAGGAATATCCATCTAAAACCTCAACTGCAGTTAAAAACGCAAAGCCTAAACCCGCTCCATACAGCAATTGATTTTTTTTATTGGCACCACTCCATTGTAGCATTTCAGCACCAAATCGTCCCAAATGATACGACGAAAATACATGACCGGCTTTATCCATTTGGAGCCACTCAGCATTGTCATTTATAAAATGAAAATCAGATTTGGGATACTCGGCATACCAAGCTTGATTCAAAGCTATTAAAGTTCCCGTAGCCAAAACTGCTTCGGAAATAACAACTGTATTTTGTCTTTTAATATCTAAAGAATCGGATGGTTTGAAGAAACTATCCGCTGTATTTTGAGCAAAACCAGTTTGGAAAATCATCCAAAACAGCAACAAAAAGACAACTTTTTTATTCCAGCCCAAAACTATCTTTTTACGCCTTGGCTGTTGATCCAATCCGAATATTTTTTGGCGTTTTTATTGTGTTCCTCTAACGTAGCGGCAAACTCGTGGTATCCAAAGCGCTCTACACTGGCGCAGAAGTAAATGAAATTATTTTTCTCAGGATCTAAAACAGCTTCTAATGCTGTAATATCAGGCATCGCGATAGGTCCCGGAGGAAGTCCCACATTCATATACGTATTGTACGGATGACTCATTGTCAAATCATTGTAAAAAACTCTTTTAATGACTTGGTCAAAATCATTCGATTTCTTTTTCATCGCAAAAATAACGGTTGGATCTGCTTGCAATGGCATTTGCGCTCTTAAACGATTCAAATACACGCCTGCAATTCTAGGTCTCTCGTCTTTTTTAACAGATTCTTTGTGTACAATTGAAGCCAAAATAGTAGCTTCAATTGGAGTTAATCCTTGTTTTTGTGCTTTGGCAACTCTTTCTTTATTCCAAAAATTACGGTATTCCTTGATCATTTTATCGCGAAACTTTTCAGCAGTGGTATTCCAATAAATCTCATACGTATTCGGAATAAACATCGCCAAAACATTTTCTTCGTTAAAACCGTTTTCTTTCAAGAAAATAGAATCTTTAAATGAAGTCAGTAATGATAAACTGTCGGCTTCTATTTGAGAGCCTACGCGTCCCGCTAAATTCTCCACTCTTTCCTGATTATTGAATGCCAATTTCACGGGCGAATTAAGTCTTAAGGTTTTTACCAATTCATAACTGTTCATTCCTTTTGTGAATAGAAAACGACCCGGAATTACATTATCAGAATAGCCTCTTTTATTTGCTACCATTTCAAAACGGTCCATATTCTCAACATACGGCGCAATTATTTTCTTAACATCTTCGTATTTAGAATCTGTCGGAACATAGACAAACACTTCTTTATCGGTAAATTTTGTATTGGCAGAAAAAATTTGTTTCAACAGTATTAATCCATAAATCATTAATATTGATATTAAAACAACAGAAGCAATGGTGATAATTTTCTTAATATTCATAAGTGGTTTTGTTATTTTTTGGAATCACAACCGTGTCATTCTTCCTATTTATTTGATTTTGAAACGATACTGATTCAAAACTAAAAAAATTAAAATTTAGTATTGATTAATTGAAAAATAGCTTCGTCTTTATAAACGCCGTTCACAAAGGTCCAGTCTTTCTTGACGCCTATTATTTCGAATCCAAATTTAGTAAAAAGAGCTTTACTAGCTTCATTTTCGGTTCCTATATTTGCATATAATTGGTGTAAATTAAGATTACAAAAAGCATATTCGATTAATAGCCCCAAAGCTTCTGAACCAATATTCTGTTTTCGGTTTTCGTTGTCTTGGATAACGATACCTACTCCTGCCCTATTATTTTTAGGGTCAAAATCAAATAAATCTATTAAACCCAAGGCCGGAAAATCCTGATCCTGACAAATAGCCAATCGCAATTGCTTTGCTTCATAAATATCTTGATGGGCATTTTCTAAATATTGTTTGACTAAAAACCGGCTGTAAGGCGTGTACGTATTACTGACTTCCCAAATACTCTGGTCGTTTTCTATGGCATAGACAAACTCCAAATCATTAGGTTCTAATGCACGAATATAGATATTGTCGCCTTTTAATGTTTTCATTTTTGATTTAGAATTTGTTTAAATCTCAATCGTTCCTTTAAATACAAATTCCGCTGGTCCTTTCAAGAAAACGTCTGTAAAATGTCCTTCTTTTTTATCAAAAGAAACGACTAATTTTCCGCCTTCGACATTCAAATCAATAGAAGAAGCATCCGTTTTTCCTAAAACATTCATTGCAATTGCAACTGCTGTAGCGCCTGTTCCACAAGAAAGGGTTTCATCCTCTACGCCTCTTTCATAGGTTCTTAACGAAAAAGTGGTGTCGTCAATTTGCTTTACAAAATTAATGTTGCTTCCTGCTTTTCCATATAAATCTCCGTATCGAATGGCTGCTCCGTTTTCCTTTATATTGTAATTTTCTAAATCGTCTACCAGTTGCACATGGTGCGGCGAACCGGTATTTAGAAACACATGATCTGAACTCACTTTTACCTCATCAACATCTATCATTTGTAGCGAAACCAATCCGTCATCTTCAATAGTCGCGTGGTGCAAACCATCTGTAGCAATAAAAGTAGTATTGTTTTGGATTACGTTCAGCTTTTTGGCGAAAGCCACTAAACATCTTCCACCGTTACCACACATAGAACTTTGGTTTCCGTCAGAGTTATAATAGACCATTTTGAAATTAGTTTCAGAGTCATTTTCCAATAAAATAAGACCATCGCCTCCTATTCCAAAACGTCTGTCACACAAGTGCGCGATGAGTTGTGTATTCTCCTTTGGAAAAAACTCCGAACGATTATCAATCATGACAAAATCATTTCCTGTTCCTTGGTATTTATAAAATTCTAGTTGCATTTTAATTGAATTGAGTTATACAAAATTACGAATTATTAATGAAATGTTAATCATTGTTAAAGAGCGTTAAACTGTATTTTGCGAAGCTAATTTAGTTTTATTTTTACGAGTAAATATCTTAAAAAACGAATTTAATTATGAAAAATTTTTCAACACTTTTTTTGGTTTCCCTGTTGAGCGGAGTAGTAACACTAGGTTCATACAAATTATTATTTGACACCAATGGATATTTTTCTAATGATAAAAATTCAGGAGTCACAATGGCCTCCGATTCTTACGGAAAGAAAGTAGGATTATCATCGGAAGTACTTGATTTTACTGAAGCTGCAGAAAAAACAATCCATACGGTGGTACACGTAAAAAACGTTTCGCGAAGAACAATTACGAATCCCATTTTAGAATATTTTTATGGGTATAAAGGAGGACAATCCCAGGAACAAGTAGGAACGGGTTCTGGCGTAATCATTTCTGAGGACGGTTATATCGTAACCAATAATCACGTAATTAAAGGTGCATCAGAAATTGAAATTACCTTAAATAACAAAAAATCGTATCAGGCAAAACTCATTGGAACCGATTCTAAAATGGATATTGCCTTATTGAAAATTGATGCGAATGAGAAATTACCATACACTGTTTTTGCCAATTCTGATTCGGTGAAAGTAGGCGAATGGGTTTTGGCAGTCGGAAATCCGTATAATTTAACGTCCACGGTAACCGCTGGAATTGTTTCGGCGAAAGCCAGAGATTTAGACACCAGCGGAATCCAGTCTTTCATACAAACTGATGCTGCGGTAAATCCTGGAAACAGTGGTGGAGCCTTAGTGAATACGCGTGGTGAACTGATAGGAATCAACACGATGATTTCCTCCATGACGGGTTCATACGTAGGGTATTCTTTTGCGGTTCCTTCGAATATTGCCCGAAAAATTATTGAGGATCTTATGGAATTTGGGAATGTACAACGTGGAATTCTTGGAGTTGAAGGAGGCGAATTGAACAGCATTAGCTCTAAAGAATTAGGCATAACACAAACACAAGGATTTTACATTAATAAAGTAACCAAAAATTCCGGTGCCGAAAAATCAGGACTTGGAAAAGGCGATGTCATCATCAAATTAGACGAGCAAAATGTGGCTACTTTTGCTGATCTTTCCGGATACATCAATACGAAAAGACCGAATGATAAAGTTCAGGTTACCTATATCAGAGATGGAAAAACCAGAGTTGTTCCTGTAGTTTTAAGCAAAAATGAGTTTTTCAATGCTGAATTTAAAGGCATCGAATTAGAAAACATTGAAGCCGCTGACAAGAAGAAGTTCAAAATTGATTACGGTGTGCGAATCAAATCCATAAACAGCCAAAACTTAAAACAATACGAAGACGAATTAATAGGAAATATTATCTTGAGTATTGACAATGTAAAAGCTACCGATGTGGAAACGGTATCCAAACTTTTAAGTAAAAAAGAGGAAAACCAAACTGTACGAATCGAAATGATTAATAAAAACGGAGAAATTATGCGTGTGATTCTTTAACACATCCGAGTTTTGAAAAAACAAAGCCATCTTGAAAAAACAAGGTGGCTTTTTTATTTTATAAATAATTCATAAAATACGCTACGAAATCGATTGAAATGGGTACTTTTGCGCAAATTTTAAAAAATACAATCACTTATTTTCATTAAATTTTCAACATGGCAACCACAACTTTATACGAAAAAGAAGTTACTTTTCAAGCCGACAGGCGACGTGCAGGAGTAAAACTAATTAAAATCATCAGCGATTTATGGTATGATAAATCCATAGAAATGGTCTTATTCCGAAATCAATTAATTGACAGAAATGTCAGTGACATTATCAACCTGCATGAATATGCTGCCGAATTTGTAGGCAAACCCATTTCAGTATTTGACTCGGTTAAAATTGCAAAAGCTATTTTAGAATTGAATTTACCACCTGCAAAATTGGACATTGGTAAACTGACGTATGAATACGGTTTAGAAGAAGATAAATATCCGGATGCCAAGTATTTTGTAATTGACAAACTTAAAAACGCTAAAGACTCTGAAGAAATTCAGCCGAAAGATGTTGTGCTATATGGTTTTGGCCGAATTGGTCGATTATTAGCCCGAGAATTAATGTCTAAAACCGGAAAAGGAAGTCAAATGCGATTGCGCGCTATCGTGACACGCGATAAAAATGACGCCAATTCTCTTGAAAAAAGAGCTTCCTTATTGCGATATGATTCCATTCACGGCGATTTTCAAGGATCAGTAACTGCTGATACTGAAAATAATGCTTTGATCATCAACGGAACCACCGTTCACATTATTACCGCAAACGGACCTGAAGAAATTGATTACACCCTTTTTGGAATCGACAATGCATTGGTAATTGACAACACAGGCGCTTTTACAACCCACGAAGCATTAAGCCGACATTTGGTTTCCAAAGGTGTGGATAAAGTATTGCTTACCGCTCCCGGAAAAGGAGTTCCAAATATTGTTCATGGCGTAAACCATAACGAATACAATCCTGATGAAATCAACATTTTTTCGGCTGCATCGTGTACTACCAATGCGATTACGCCAATATTAAAAGCTGTTGAAGATACTTTAGGAGTTGTCAAAGGACATTTAGAAACCATCCATGCCTACACAAACGACCAGAATCTTGTGGATAATATGCACAAAAAATACCGTCGTGGTAGAGCAGCAGCCTTAAATATGGTAATTACCGAAACGGGTGCCGGAAGTGCTGTTGCAAAAGCATTGCCAAGCCTTGCCGGAAAATTAACCTCAAATGCGATTCGGGTACCGGTTCCTAACGGTTCATTGGTAGTCTTGAATCTTGAAGTATCCAGAGAAACATCGCTGTTAGAAATCAATGCCATCATGAAAAAATATGCGTTGGAAGGCGAACTGGTAGAGCAAATCAAATATTCTTTGAATAACGAATTGGTTTCTTCGGATATCGTGGGAACATCGGCTCCTGCCATTTATGACAGTAACGCCACAATCGTTTCAACCGATGGTAAAAATATCGTGTTATACATTTGGTACGATAACGAATACGGATACAGCCACCAAGTAATCCGATTAGCAAAATACATTGCCAAAGTAAGACGCTTTACATATTACTAGCCTATAGATTACAGGTTGATGGTTGCAGATTGTAATTTTTAGTTTTTTAGTTTTTAGATTTAGATTGAAGAAAGCAGCAACCCAGCCTGAATTAAATAGAAAATCCGTCGCGTTATCAAAACGAGACGGATTTTTTTTATTTAAGCTTTTTTGTTATTCTACCGAATTTAGCCACAGATGACGCAGATTAAACGGATTTTAACTGATTTTTAAAAAGTTATATTTAAAAATTCGATTTAACATCCACAAATTAATAATTCATAACTCATAATTAAAAAAAACTATTCCCTAGCTTTAGTCAAATAATACACTGGAATACCTATTAGCATAATCAAAACTCCCCAACCACTTGTACTCGTTTTAGTATACAACAAAGCAATACAAATAGCCGTGGCGATAATTAGGTACAATCCCGGCAAAAATGGATATCCAAAAGCCTTATATGGTCTTTCGGCATTTGGCATTTTCTTGCGCAGAATAAATATTCCCAAGATAGTAAGTATGTAAAATATCAAAACGATGATAACCACAAAATCCAGTAAATCCCCATATTTCCCTGTGAGACACAACGCCGATGCCCAGATACACTGCGCCCAAATAGACCAAGCCGGAACACTGGCATGATTCAATTCAGCCGCTTTCTTGAAGAAAACACCGTCTTGCGCCATCGTATAATAAACTCTGGCTCCCGCCATAATCAATCCGTTGTTGCAGGCAAAAGTCGAAATCATAATCATCACTGCGATAATTAATGTTCCCACAGAACCAAAAATACTTTGCGAAGCCACAACAGCCACACGATCAGATTCTGCTGTAGCAATTTCATACAAAGGCACTACTGCTAAGTACATAATATTTGCCAAAATATAAATCACACTCACAATTAAGGTCCCTAAGAACAAACTCAATCCCACATTACGTTTTGGATTTTTTATTTCACCAGCGATAAAAGTAACTCCTTCCCAAGCCACACTGGAGAACATCGAACCTACTAATGCTGCCGAAATTCCAGATATCAAAGCCGTTCCGCTGATAGGCAACCACGAACCCGTTTCTACATTTAGTGTTTGTGATGCCCAAGCATTTGTCCAGTTTGCGTCCCAAACTTCCGCTTTGGCAGCCATAAAACCAAAAATAATCAAACCTGCCAACGATAGAATTTTGATAACCGTCAGAACCGTTTGTAAAATCTTAGAGTTTTTCACCCCGCGACTGTTGATGTAACTCAGTAAAATAATAGTAAAAATAGAAACAATCTGAGCCGCATTGAGTTTGAAATCCCCAATCTCATATAAAATATTTTTATCACTTAAAGGCGCGTACAAATAGGCGGCAAATTTAGCAAAAGCCACACCCACGGCGGCAATAGTACCGGTTTGAATCACGGCAAAAAAGCTCCAACCGTACAAGAAACCCACCAGTTTCCCGTACGCTTCCTTAATGTACACATATTGACCACCTGCTTTAGGAAACATCGCGCTCAACTCGCCATAACTCACGGCGGCAATCACCGTAATAGCGCCCGTAAGCACCCACATAGCAATCAACCAACCGGCAGAACCCAACTGGCGAACCATATCGGAACTTACAATAAATATCCCGGAACCTATCATAGAACCCACCACAAGCATGGTTCCGTCGAGTAATCCTAATTCTCTTTTAAAATCGTCTGGTTTTTGGTCTTCCATATTTTTTGGTTTTGGGGTTTTGGTTTTAGTTGGCTAAAGATATACTTTTTTTGGAAATTTCATAAATTGAAGGAGAAAAGTGAGAAATTCAAAATAAAGAGTAAAGAGACAAGAGCAAAGAGTGAGAATTAACTAACCGATTATTCCTTTGGGCGTGACCCTGCAGCAGCTTTGTCGTTCCTCCTCGCTACTTTGGGTCGGGCGGTACGCTGTATCTTTATTTTCTTAAAGAAAGAAAATAAAGGATGCCGCTTCCCTCCCTCACGCAAACCGTAATAAAATAACGTTTATTCTTTTCAATGAAAATTGTAAGAAAAATTGAATATATTTGAGAAAAATAAAAACGAAATAAAGTTTCGCCAAGCCACGCATATTTTGGTGCATATGCGAAGATTTATTTCGCCTATATACAAGTTGTATGCAAGGTTAAAAACCGAAAAAATGAGAAAATATCTTTTAATAATTAGCTTTTTGTTTTTTAAAACTTTTATTTACTCTCAAGATTTTATAAAATCCGATACTTTAAAATCTGAAAGCGAAGTATATAGAACATCTCATATAAGTATGGGAAACTCAGGTTTGACAAAATATTTTAAAATTTTAACTTGCGACTCTTCAGACTTTAAAAAAATTGAACTTGAAATAATCAACTGTTATACTAAACATAAACTTGAATATACCGAATTTTATATTATCTGTATTCCAAATTATATTAAACTTCAATCAAATAAAGAAACAGACATTCTAATGAAATTTATTAATAAAATTGATGCTGAAAGAATGAATTTAAATTTATCTACTGCTTTAATTAAATTAAAATACGATTTTAAAAATAATAAATTTGAATATTATTTAGACGAACCAAAAAAAGATTTAATCGAATTTAAAGACTATAAACTAAATATAAAACCAAATGAAGTTTGTATGTTTTTAAGACGCTAAAAAGCCTGTATACAACACACGCTACAAGCAATTTGGTTATTTGGCTTAATGGAAAAATTGGTTTGTATTTGGAAGATTTGGCAAATCCGAAGATAAGGCTTAATTTAATCCCAAACCCGCTGTAGTGTCAGAACTTTGGCAGTAATGTTAAAAACCCGAAACGCAATTGAATGAAATTACATGTTTTAAATAAAGTAGTATCTTTATTAATAATATTGCTGAATTTGTATTTTCTGCCTTATACAGTTATCCAGATTTATACAAATGGTGGAGCAATGGGTTTTGGCTTGATGTCCTTATCATTTACGTTATCAATCAATTTATTGTTAATTCCTGCAATCTTAATTTTTAAAAAAAGATTTGAAAATAGTATTTTTATCTTAATACTTAATTCCATAGGATTTATAATTTCATCATTAATTTTTTTCTTACTAATTACAACGCCGAACTTTGAATAGAATAACAAAAAAAAGTCAAAATAATTTCAATAATAGTAGGAAGTATAATTCTATTTTTCATGTGTGTTTATTTATATTTTACAGATTTTGGGAGCAAAGGAATTTTATCAAACGATCCCCTGCTAGCGCGAGCGTACCGCTCGTGATGGGTGTTAATAGATTAATATGATTTTAGTTTGTGCCAGTCATTAGATTTTTTTTTTAAAATATAGTGAGATAATAATTGTGTTCACGAGCGGACGCTCGCTCCAGCAGAGAATCCGAAAAGAATTAAAGTAAAATGAAAGAAAAAACAGTTCGAATTTTTGGATGGATTTCAGTTATATTTTATTCAATAATGGCACTTATAATGTTTCTAATTTTAATTTATGAAAGTCTAGATATTACTGCATTCTTGACTTTAACAATATTTACAGGGATGGCTGTTACCGGCTGGAACGCTAGGAGATTTGGATTGAATGATTTTAAACATAAACTCATCATAAAACTAACAGCTATATTTTCATTGATTTTTGGATGTGTGTTTGCAATTCTATCGCCATTTATTTTTTCCAAGAGTTACGGCATTGGTGACTCATATGAGCCTATTGTCGTTTTGATTGTTATGTTTCTTCCTTCGATAATATCGTCATTAGCAATTCTGATAAAATATAAAGTTCAAATAAATTAAATCCCGACCGCGCTGATATGCAACAATCGTTCGCGCACTTTTGCAAACTGTGCCCATAATTAGCAAATAATCTAAATAACACAAAAACTATGAATACATTAAAATTAGGATGGACAGGTCTTGGCAACATGGGAAATCCAATGGTGATGAACCTGCTCAAAGCGGGTTTTGAAGTATCCGTTTTCAATCGCACCAAAGATAAAGAAGCGCCATTACTGGCTGCAGGAGCAAAATCAGCAAGCAGTTTGCAAGAACTAATGGAAACTTGTGACGTCGTTTTGACCATGTTATCCAATGACGCAGCTGTCAAAGAAGTTTTTGAAGGACCAACGGGTTTATTGTCTAAAACCAATCCTGGCAAAACCTTCATCAATATGAGCACGGTTGCTCCAGAAACCTCACGTTATTTAAACACCATTTGCAACCAACATCAAATACATTTTATAGATGCTCCCGTTTCTGGAAGTGTAAAACCGGCACAAGACGGAACGCTTGTCATTCTTGTGGGCGCTTCGAGTGAAGACTACGAAGTAGCCAAACCCATATTTGAAGTTTTGGGTAAAATTGCGATTCACGTTGGCGAACCTGGCGTGGCAAGTTCAGCTAAATTAGCCATCAATTACCTATTGGGATTGAACCTTCAAGGAATAGCTGAAACAGTTTTATTTGCTGAGAAAAACGGCGTGAGCAAAGAAGATATGCTCAACATCATCAATCAAGGCGCTTGTGGCAACGGAATTACAAATATCAAAACACCTTCTATTCTGAACGATTCTTATCCTGCAGCATTTGCTTTGAAACATTTAGTCAAAGATTTAAGGCTGGCCAAAGAAGCCGGGCTCGATTCCCCGCTGATTCATCCTTTGTATGATAGTTATGCTACAGCTGAACAAGAAGGATTAGGCGATCAGGATGTTATGGCGATTATCAGCAGTTTAAAGAGCAAGTAACACTACGAAAACTGAAATAGCAATGATTTAATTCATCAATAATTGTAAGAAAATTTCAATATATTTGAGAAGCTATAAAGAAATAAGTTGGCTATAATATGAAAAAAACTTTTCTACTTTTAATCTGTTTCAGTTTTAATTGCCTAATTGCTCAACAAGAGATTTCGGATACCAAAAAATTAGCTACAATTTCCAAAATTTATGGTTTTCTAAAATATTATCATCCAGAAGTTGGAAAAGGAAAATACGATTGGGATAACGAATTTATTAAATATCTCCCTCAAGTACTTGAAGCTAACGACAAGGAATCATTATCAAAAATTTACAATAATTGGATTAACAGTTTGGGGAAGATTGAAAAATGTAACAATTGTGATTCTGACCAACTTCTTTTTGATAAAAATTTCAATCTTTCTTGGACACAAGATTCAGAAATTTTCAATAGTGAACTTACCTCAAAATTAAAATACATTGAAGAAAACAGATTTCAAGAAGAAAATTTCTATGTCACTACAGAACCTGTTGGAAAAATTAAAGTTACAAATGAACCTATTTATCAAAATTTTTCATATCCAAGTGAAGAATATAGACTTTTGGGCTTATTCAAATATTGGAATATCATAGAATATTTCTATCCTTACAAATATCTGACTGACCAAAAATGGGATTCTGTATTAACAGAAATGATTCCAAAATTTAGAAGTGCATCCAATCAAGACGAATATCAATCTTTCGTAAAAGAACTCGTTGCTAAATTAGACGATACACACGCTTGGGTCAGCTTCAATGCTGAGAAAGTCAAATACCTTCCTATCAAAATTTCAAACATTGACAATAAAGCTGTAGTTTCAAGTTTCTACAATGATTCTCTTGCGAAAGTTAATAATTTAAAATTAGGGGATATACTCCTAAAAATTAACGACATAAACATTCCAGAGGAAACAGAAAAAAAATCAAAATACATTTCTGGCTCGAATACAAATATTAAAATTCGACAGACTTATAACGAAATTCTTCTTGGAAAAGACAGTATAATAACATTAACTATCGAGAGGAATAACCAAATTGAAAAAGTTCAAGCCAATCGGTATAATTTTGATGACTTCAAATATTGGAACAATCCAAAAGCTGTTAAAACAAAATCAATAAACGAAAAAATTGGTTATATAAATATGGCAAGTATTAAAGGTGCTGATGTTTCTGATTTATTTAAATCCTTTGAAAATAAAAAAGTCCTAATAATTGACTTAAGGAATTATCCAGCCTTTATTTATAAACTTTTTTCAAAATATTTAAATTCAGAAAAAAGAGATTTCAGCAAAATTTACAGTCCAAATATGGATTATCCGGGAATGTTCCGATATAAAGAGAATTTACAAACAGGTATAAAAAACAGCAAAAACTTTAAAGGAAAAATTATCCTTTTAGTAAATGATGAATCAATAAGTAGATCAGAGTTTACTGCTATGGCGCTTCAAACGGCAGACGATGTAATTACAATTGGAAATCAAACAGCCGGAGCAGATGGAGACGTGGTCATTTTTGAGTACATTGGAGGGTACAAAACAGCAATTTCAGGAAATGGCATTCTGTATCCTGATAAAACCGAAACACAAAGAAAAGGAATTAAAATTGACATCAAAATTAAACCAACAATTGAGGGCTTAAAACAAGGTCGAGATGAAATTTTAGATAAGGCGATTGAATTAGGCTCCGAATAAAACATTATTAATTCCGCCATCCAATCATAAAAATAAAAAAGCTAAATCCATAAAGATTTAGCTTTTATCATTTAATAGAATCAGAAAATGATATTACTTCGTTTTCATTGGTGGCAAGTCAAATGCAGCTGATTCATGCTCAAAACCATTGCGGTGTGAACCATCACAAAAAGGTTTGTTTACTGATAATCCACAACGGCAAAGACCCAAAGCGGTTCTTCCTTCTAATCCGTATGTTTTTCCTTCACAGTCTGTTATTTCGAAATCGCCTTCTATTTTTATAGAACCATTGCGATTGATTGTTAGTTTTGTCTTGCTCATAATGCTTTTTAATTTTTTAGAGTTCAAAGATTGCAAAAAATAGTAGTACCGTTTAGCATTGATGTGCTTTTTTATGATGCAAAAAGCTAATTTACATTAATTCTATTTTATGCTACCTTAAATTAGGAGCAATCACAGGCAATTAAAAAGAAATTAGAAATTGGAATTTTTTGAATATCTCAAAATTTAGCATAATCAAAAAAGAGCACATTATGCATTGAATCATCCAACTATTGAAGAACTTAAGAATCAAATTAATTGCAAAAATGCAGCGTAACTTTATGCGCCGTTTTTATTTGTGCATCCAATTCTTAAGATTAAAGTAATCTTGATAAGCTACAAATATTATTAGCTTCTATATTGTATATTTGCCCGTTAGGCAACACTTAGAGAGGTGCTAATTATTTTATATTCTGTAAAAGAATAAAAACACCTTTTCAATTTTATATTTAAAAATAATTTCAATACTATATAATATTTTAAAAGCATGAGTATCTTAAAAAAAGTAAATGTATTCAGAAGGATTTTAACACGAAGCCTTACTAAAAATATCGGCAGTTCCCAGAAGAATCAACATATAGATTTGACTCAAAAAATTGAAATCAAAAGAGTATTAATTTCCAGACCCAATCATAGATTAGGAAACCTATTGCTAATTACACCGCTGGTACAAGACGCAATAGCCACTTTCCCAGAATGCAAAATTGATTTATTTGTAAAAGGAGGGCTTGCTCCAATTGTTTTTCAAAACTACGAAAACATCAATTATATTATTGAACTTCCAAAAAAGCCATTTAAAAACCTAATCGCTTATTTTCAAGTTTGGATAAAAATCAAAAGGCAGCGCTATGACATAGTTATAAATGTTGATAAAGGTTCTTCATCTGGACGATTATCGGCTCAGTTTGCAGATGCGAAATATAAGTTTTTTGGCGAAGTTGATGAAAACATTGCATTAAAACATAAAGATTACGAGCACATTGCCAAGTATCCGGTGTATGAATTTAGAAGTTTTTTAACCAAATTAGGATTTCAAGAAAAGGAAAATCTAGTTCCATCATTAGACCTTAAATTAAGTCATGCCGAACTTGCCGAAGGCAAAAAAACAATAGACAAAATAGTTCCTAATGACAAAAAAACTATTGCTATTTTCACCTATGCAACAGATGACAAATGCTATTCAGAAACTTGGTGGGAAGAATTTTATGAGCAATTAAAAACAAAATATCAAGATTACAATATTTTAGAGGTTTTACCGGTAGAAAATATTTCACAAATAGGATTTAAAGCACCTACTTTTTATAGTAAAGACATTCGGGAAATTGGTTCAGTCATTGCAAATACAGAAATTTTCATTGGGGCCGACAGTGGAATTATGCATTTAGCCAGCGCTTCACTAACACCTACTGTAGGTTTATTTTCTCGTCTTAATCAAAACAAATATGCACCTTACAACAATAACAGTGTGGCCATAAACACCAATACCAGCACAACCGAGGAATCAATCAAAGTAATCAATAACATTCTTCTTGGTAAGAATTAATTAAAAGTATAAAGCAAATTATCCATGAAAAAAATAGCTGTATTCCTAATTGTATTTGTAATCACTGGAACACTTTGCGCCCAGAATACCAACACCTATGCTTTGAAGTTGGACCACATAGCACTTTCAGTAAAAGACTTGGATCGCTCCGTTGATTTCTATACTAATGTTTTGAAACTTTCAGAAATTACCAATCTTACACGAAAAGAAGGCATTCGTTGGGTTTCATTGGGTGATGGTAAAGAATTACACTTAGTTTCCACAATTAAAGGACCTGTTACGATAAACAAAGCTGTACATCTTGCGTTTAAATCAGCTAATTTTGACGCATTGATTCAAGCACTTAAAGCTTTAAAAATTACATATTCTGACTGGCCGGGGAAACTTGACACCATCACCGTTAGAGCTGACGGAATCAAACAAATATACATACAGGATCCAGATGGCTATTGGATTGAAATAAATAGTGCCGAACAACACTAAACTGTACAACTAAAAAAACGAAACTCCTCAGTTGCCTGAGGAGTTTCGTTTTTTTATTCCTTATATTTTTTGAAATTTACCAATTAGAATTATTGTAAAACTCTATTTATTTGGGAGAAATTTTTCTCATAATATTTTTCTTTGGTTGAGGAAATAATAACTCCATTACTCACTGAAGAGTGAATGAATTTTATTTCTCCTTCACAAACTTCTACCACCATACCTACATGATTAATTTGGCTTCTACCATTCGTTTTAAAGAAAATTAAATCTCCTTTTTGAGCTTCTTCAGTATTTATTTTAGTACCAATACCGGATTGTTCTCTTGATGTTCTTGGTAACTTTATATCGAATGCACCAAAAGTAGTACACATTAAACCGGAACAGTCAAATCCTGCTTTTGAAGTTCCTCCAGAACGGTATCTGGTTCCTATGTTTTCTGAAGCGCGTTCTATCAATTGATCCAGAAAATCATGACTAAAAGTAGGCTTTAACGTATTGTTAAAATCAATTGTAGTGTTTTCAATTGTAGTTGCATTATTGCTATCAATGCTAACAACAGCATTATTTTCTACTGGTACAGGTACATTATTTGTACGAATGCTCAATTTAGCCCCTACACGAAGTCCATTTTTAACTTCTGGATTTTGTTTTTCTAATTCCTGAACTGTAATTCCGTATTGTTTAGCAATACCATATTTAGTTTCTTTTGGCAACACTTCACGAACAATATTATCTGAGATTGCGCTTGGCGTTTCATTTGATTGAGAAACAGCTATAACTTCTGATTTTGGTAAATCTATTTTTGGCTGAGAAACTACTGGCTCTTCTGTTTTAGGTGTAATTGTAACGGGCTCCGCAATAACTACAGCTTCAGCAGTTGGTAATTCTTTGTTTGGCTGTGGCGCAACTGCTACTTCAGTCACTGGTATTCCATTTCCAGGAATCGTTATTTTTTGACCTACTCTAAGTGCTTTAGTACCTATAGTTGGATTGGCTTTGTCTAATTCTTTAACCGTAATTCCGTATTTTCTTGCGATAGAATATTTTGATTCTTTTGGCTGAACTTCTATCGTGGTTTGTTCCGTAGTGGATTTTTCAGTTTCGATTACTTGGGGAGTAACTACTAATTCCGGTTTTTGAGAAACCTTTTTGGCTTGAGGAGCAACAGCTACTTCCGTTGAAGATGCGTTTGCAGGAATTATAATTTTTTGACCTATTTTTAATCCTGTAGATTCTAGCGTTGGATTAAGTTCATTTAATTCTTTTAGGGAGATTCCGTATTGTTTTGCAATTCCGTAAAGCGTTTCTTTGGCAAGTACTTCATGTTCTTTTGCGGAGTAATTTGCTGCAACCTTGGATTTAGTATTTGTCTTTTTTGTAGCTGCTACAGGAATTAATAAAATGGAGTTGAGTTTTAATAGATTTTTTGCGTTTGGATTTAATTTGAAAATAGCGCTTTGTTTAACATCATATTTCTCAGCAATACTAGAAATTGTTTCTCCTTTTACGATGGTGTGCTTCGTGATATTTTCCTGAGAAAAAAGAACGATACTATTCAATAAAAACAATGTTACAATTAATCTTAAACTCATATTCATTTATTTCAAATTACTTACCCCATTTTTATTCTACACAGCGATTTCGGGATATAATTATTAAATCTCGCTATGGTTTGCTTTTTTACTTTTTTATTTAAAAAATTGTAAAAATAATCCTTATCTCTTTTATAAAAAGAGGTTCAGAATGTGTTCATTTTAAATTCTAGTTGATTTTTTATTTCAATTGCAAAAGCAGGTGAAATAGTAACGCCGTACAATCCTATTGTATTGTTGGGCTGAAAATAAAAATTCTAAAGAAGGTTGATTTAAAAAACTATCAAAAAAGCTCCTTTGAATAATTAATTTTTCAAAAAAGCTAATATAAGAGATTTAATCAAAAAACACGGCCTTTTTTTAAATTTTAACGTTCAAAAAATAAAATTTCGACTTGTTTTTTGAATTTTGCCCGTATTTTCGGCTTATAGTCCTTTTCTTTTTTAAAATAAAATTTTGTTTGAAATCAATAAATAGGAATTGAAATTCTGGTTTATGACTTGTAGCCCTGATGAAAGTGAAAAGCCTTTTGAAGCGGAATTGCCTATTTTTCCTGGGAAAAAAGAGCGACTAAAAGAAGCTCCTTTTTTATCTTGGAAAAAAGCAATTGCGCAAAAAAGCTTGAAACGGTCAGCGGGAAATAGCTCAAAAAAAAAAACCACCTCATTTTATTTGAAGTGGCGCTGTTAATTCTCTCGTTTTGTTCATACTACATGAATATCACTCCACTTTTCAGCAAGTTTAGAGAGGTTAGCTCGCATTAAATCATCAGGAGTCATCGCTATTCTAAATTCGCAATTGGCTTCAAAATTTAAAAACCAAGGTTCAGCAATAGATGGAATTGCAGACGCATCAGGAACTTCAACTACCATAATTGCGCCCCGATGCCCGTCTTGTTCAGAAAAATAAATACTCTCTGGTTTGATATCATTAATCACTCGACTAATGATTTCGCCAGCAGTTCCATTTCTAGTCATTGAGTTGAAAGGCTCAATAGGAAAGATAACATTGACTAACATTCTCATAGCAATAAGATTTAAGATTAATAGTAACTAAAGATACAAAATAACACAATCCGTATTGCTAATAAAATACTCATTACCAATACTTTAACTTAAATTAACATGTCATTAGAAAGCGAATATTGTTCTTCTGAAAAAAACCATAAAACAAAAAAACTCCCAAGTTTCCTTGAGAGTTTTGAATATAAATGTTTTAATTTACTTATGCGTTACTGGCAGCAGCAATTAAGTTTAATGCTGAACCAGCTACAAACCAGCCAATTTGCCCTTCGTTATAGGTATGGTTTGCCAAGATAATATCTTTGGTTCCATCTGCGTGAACGAATTCTAGAGTTAATGGCTTTCCTGGAGCAAAATCTACTAAATCTGTGAAGTTGATGGTGTCATCTTCCTGGATTTTATCGTAATCTGCTTCGTTAGCAAATGTTAATCCTAAAAGCCCTTGTTTTTTAAGGTTTGTTTCGTGGATACGAGCAAATGATTTTACTAATACTGCTTGAACTCCTAAGAAACGAGGCTCCATAGCTGCATGCTCACGAGAAGAACCTTCTCCATAATTGTGATCTCCCACAACAATAGATGGAACTCCAGCTGCTTTATATGCACGTGCAACTGCAGGAACGGCATCATAGGTACCCGTTAATTGATTTTTTACCGAATTGGTTTTTTCTGTAAAAGCATTAACTGCTCCAATCAACATATTGTTAGAAATGTTATCTAAGTGACCGCGGAAACGCAACCATGGACCAGCCATAGAGATGTGATCTGTAGTACATTTTCCGAAAGCCTTAATCAATAATTTAGCTCCAGTAATATTTTTACCATCCCAAGGTTGGAATGGTGCCAATAATTGCAAACGATCTGAAGTTTCGCTAACTAGGATTTGAACACCTGATCCATCAGCTGCTGGTGCTTGAAAACCTGCATCTTCTACTGCAAATCCTTTTTTAGGCAATTCATCACCATAAGGAGCGGTTAGTTTTACTTCTTCTCCGTTATCGTTGATTAAAGTATCAGTAATAGGATTGAAATCCAAACGACCTGAAATTGCTAAAGCAGCAACCATTTCTGGAGATGTTACAAAAGCGTGTGTGTTTGGGTTACCATCGGCACGTTTGGAGAAGTTACGGTTGAAAGAGTGAACGATTGTGTTTTTTTCTCCTTTATCTGCTCCTGCTCTATCCCATTGTCCAATACATGGTCCACAAGCATTAGTAAATACTTTGGTTCCCATTTTTTCGAAAGTAGCGATAATTCCATCTCTTTCGATAGTATACCTAATTTGCTCCGAACCTGGATTGATACCAAATTCAGCTTTTGGGCTGATTCCTAATTCAACGGCTTGATTTACGATAGATGCAGCGCGAGCCATATCTTCGTAAGAAGAGTTGGTACAAGAACCGATTAATCCCCATTCTACTTTAATTGGCCATCCGTTTGCAGCAGCTTCAGCTTTCATTTGAGAAACTGGCGTACCACGGTCCGGAGTAAAAGGGCCATTAATATGTGGTTCTAATTCAGAAAGATTAATTTCGATTACTTGGTCAAAATATGTTTCCGGGTTTGAATACACTTCTGGATCAGCAGTTAAATAAGACGCTACCTTATCAGCAGCATCTACTACATCTTGACGACCTGTTGCAGAAAGATATCTTCTCATGGACTCGTCATAACCAAATGTTGAAGTGGTAGCACCAATTTCGGCACCCATATTACAAATAGTTCCTTTTCCAGTACATGACATTGAAGTAGCTCCTTCTCCAAAATATTCAACGATAGCTCCTGTTCCACCTTTTACAGTAAGAATATCAGCTACTTTAAGGATTACATCTTTTGGTGCAGTCCAACCGGAAAGTTTTCCAGTTAATTTTACACCTATTAATTTTGGAAATTTTAATTCCCATGACATTCCTGACATTACATCTACAGCGTCAGCTCCACCAACACCAATAGCCAACATTCCTAATCCACCTGCATTTACAGTATGTGAATCGGTACCAATCATTAAACCTCCGGGGAAGGCATAATTCTCCAAAACGATTTGGTGAATAATTCCCGAACCTGGTTTCCAGAAACCAATTCCGTATTTATCAGACACTGAAGAAAGGAAGTCAAAAACTTCTTTGGATTGTGTATTTGCTGCAGCTAAATCAAATTCAGCTCCATTTTTAGCCAAAATCAAGTGATCACAATGCACCGTTGTAGGAACTGCAACTTTCTTTTTACCAGCGTGCATAAATTGCAACAATGCCATTTGAGCCGTTGCATCTTGACAAGCAACTCTATCCGGGGCAAAATCCACATAATCAACACCTCTTCCAAAAGCAGTTGATGGCATTCCATCCCAAAGGTGATTGTACAAAATTTTCTCTGTTAAAGTAAGCGGACGGCCAACTATTTCGCGTGCCTTATCAACACGAGTTGTCATGTTGTCGTACACTTTTTTAATCATTTCAATATCAAAAGCCATAATATATAGGTGTTTTTTGTTATTCTATTTATACATCACAAGATACAAAAAAATAGAGTATAAAAAAAGCCTGAGTCTAATGACTCAGGCTTTTAAATTATAATTAACTAATTATGTGAATTATTTAACTAATAACTTATGAGAAGGTGCAAACTTGGTTAGATTAATACCTTCTACCGCCGTTTTATATTCTTCTATTGTTGGAGTTCTACCAAGGATTGTAGATAAAACTACAACTGGAGTAGAAGAAAGTAAAGACTCTCCTTTTTTACCTTCAGTATCTTCTACAACTCTTCCTTGGAAAAGACGCGTAGATGTTGCCATAACGGTATCTCCTTTAGCAGCTTTTTCCTGGTTACCCATACAAAGGTTACAACCTGGACGCTCTAGATATAACATATTTTCATATGATGTACGTGCTGCAGCTTTAGGAACATTATCGTCAAATTCGAAACCAGAATATTTTTGTAAAATTTCCCAGTCACCTTCTGCTTTTAATTCATCAACAATATTATAAGTAGGCGGAGCTACAACTAGTGGCGCTTTGAATTCTACTTTACCTTCTTGCTCATCAATGTTCTTAAGCATATGAGCTAGAATTTTCATATCACCCTTATGAACCATACAAGATCCAATAAATCCAAGATCTACTTTTTTAACCCCTCCATAGAAAGATAATGGTCTAATAGTATCGTGTGTGTATCTTTTAGAAACATCAGCATTATTCACATCAGGATCTGCAATCATTGGCTCAGCAATCACGTCAAGATCTACAACAACTTCAGCGTAATACTTAGCGTTTGCATCCGGTCTTAGCGCTGGTTTCTCTCCTGAAATAATCTCGGCAATTCTCTTATCAGCTATAGCAATCAATCCTTTCAGTACTTGATTTTTATTATCCATTCCCTTATCAATCATGATCTGAATTCTACCTTTTGCCATCTCAAGAGATTCAATCAAGGTATAATCTTCAGAAATACAGATAGAAGCTTTTGCTTTCATTTCTGCAGTCCAATCCGTAAAAGTAAATGCTTGATCTGCATTCAGCGTTCCTAAGTGAACCTCAATAATTCTTCCTTGGAATACATTCTCTCCACCAAATGTTTTAAGCATTTGAGATTGTGTAGCATGAACCACGTCACGGAAATCCATGTATCCTTTCATATCTCCTTTGAAAGTCACCTTCACAGATTCTGGAATTGGCATTGAAGCTTCACCTGTAGCCAAAGCCAAAGCAACTGTTCCTGAGTCAGCACCAAAAGCAACACCTTTTGACATTCTGGTATGAGAGTCACCACCAATGATGATAGCCCATTCGTTTACAGTAATATCATTAAGTACTTTATGAATTACATCCGTCATGGAATGATAAACGCCTTTCGGATCACGAGCCGTGATCAAACCGAAGTCATTCATAAATTTCATTAATCTAGGAATATTTGCCTTAGATTTATTGTCCCAAACTGAAGCAGTATGACAACCTGATTGGTAAGCACCGTCAACAATTGGAGAAATCACAGTTGCAGCCATAGACTCTAATTCCTGAGAGGTCATCAAACCAGTTGTATCTTGTGAACCAACAATATTTACGGTAACACGAACATCAGAACCAGCGTGTAACACTTTACCTGGAGTTGTTCCAACCGCATTTTTATTAAATATTTTTTCTACTGCAGTAAGACCCTGCCCTTCAATAGAAACTTCTTTTGACGGAGCATATACAGGTACAATAGCAATACCAAGAGTTTTTGATGCAAATGTTTGTAATTTTTTTCCAAACACAATTGCATAAGAACCTCCCGCTTTTATAAATTCAATTTTCTGAGGAGTGAATGCTTTAGAAATATCTATCAATTCTTTATCTCCACTATACAATTTCTTTGTCTTTGTATTGATTGTAAGAACCGTACCAGTAGCAACAGAATACACTTCCTCAAGAATAGGATCACCACTTTCATTACGAATAGGGTTACCATTTTCATCTAATTTTTTTACCCAGTTTTTAAGGTCCAAACCTATACCACCAGTAACATCAACAGTTGTTAGGAAAATTGGAGAAATACCGTTTGTTCCTGCAACGATTGGAGCAATATTAATAAATGGAACATAAGGACTAGCTTGTTTACCACTCCAAAGTGCCACGTTGTTTACACCTGACATTCTTGAAGATCCCACACCCATAGTACCTTTTTCAGCGATTAACATCACGCTCTTATCAGGATTCGCTTCTGCTAACGCTTTGATTTCAGCTTGTGCTTCTGGAGAAATTAAGCATTTACCGTGCAATTCACGATCTGAACGAGAGTGCGCTTGGTTTCCTGGAGAAAGTAAATCTGTTGAAATATCTCCTTCACCTGCAATAAAAGTAATTACCTTAATTTCTTCTGCAATTTCAGGTAATTTAGTAAAGAACTCTGCCTTAGCATAGCTTTCTAGAATATCCTTGGCAATTTCGTTACCGTTTTTGAAAGCCTCAGCTAAACGATCTGTATCTGCTTCATAAAGATAAACTTGTGTTTTTAAAACAGCTGCAGCATCTTTTGTAATAGCAACATCATCACCTAAAGCTAAATCAAGTAAAACGGCTATAGAAGTTCCACCTTTCATATGTGATAATAACTCTAAAGCAAAAGCAGGCGTAATTTCAGCAACTACTGATTGACCTAAAACGATTTCCTTTAAAAACTTAGCTTTCACATTAGCTGCAGGAGTAGTTCCTGGAACAACATTGTAAATAAAGAATTTAAGAGAATCCTCTCTGTACTCGTTATTCAAATCTTTAATTTGTTCAATGATTTCGCTTAATAATTCGGCTCCATCAATTGGCTTTGGGTTAAGTCCCTGGCCTTTTCGTTCTTCAATTTCTTGAATGTAATCCTTATAAGTATTCATAATAGAAGTCTTTTCTTGGTATTTTTATTTTTTGTACGCAAATTTAGGAATTAATGCCGAGAATTAAAAAAAATATAATAGATGTAGCTTTTTCAAAAATTATTATTACAAAATAAAGAGTTTCACTACTTTTTATTGTCAAAAATTCAATTTTAAATTAAAATAATGAATTATCAACAATTTAAAATCTTTTCTTTGAGAAAGTTGAAATTTAACGATACTTAGGGAGCGAGATTTTACACCGTTTTCAGCTAAGAACCTTTCTAAATTATCACTTATAACGTTGTAGTTGTGTTTTCAAACGCTCTTTTTGGTCAAACTGTACTATTAAGTGAAAACAAAAAAGCCAAACAGATTTTAGAAATTTGTTTGGCTTTTTTCTCAATATTAAAAATTATTACATCAGCTTCTGAATAATAGCTTCTTCAGTAATTCCTTCGGCATCAGCTTTATAATTTTTAATAATTCTATGGCGTAAAATTCCGGTAGCCACAGCTTTCACATCTTCAATATCCGGAGAAAATTTACCATTAAAAGCAGCATTTGCCTTGGCAGCTAAAATCAAATTTTGTGAAGCCCTAGGTCCAGCTCCCCAATCTAAATAATTTTTCACAAACTCATTAGATAGCGGATTATCCGGTCTTGTTTTACTGACCAATGTCACTGCATACTCAATTACATTATCTGCAACTGGCATTCTACGGATTAATTGTTGAAAATCAATTATTTCTTGAGCAGTAAATAATGGATTTATAGTGTTTTTTATATCAGAAGTAGTTTGCTTAACTACTTGAACTTCTTCTAAAAAAGAAGGATATTCTAATTTTATGGCAAACATGAAACGGTCTAACTGAGCTTCGGGCAAAGGATACGTTCCTTCCTGCTCAATTGGATTTTGTGTTGCCAAAACAAAATAAGGCAAATCTAATTTATAGTTTTCACCTGCAATAGTAACCGAACGCTCCTGCATCGCTTCCAACAAAGCAGCCTGAGTTTTTGGCGGCGTTCTGTTTATCTCGTCGGCCAGAATAATATTGGAAAAAATAGGCCCTTTTATAAATTTAAAATGACGATTTTCATCTAGTATTTCACTTCCAAGTATATCTGAAGGCATCAAATCCGGAGTAAACTGAATTCTTTTGAAATCAAGTCCTAATGCTTGCGCAAGCGTGTTTACCATCAATGTTTTGGCCAATCCTGGAACTCCTACCAATAATGCATGCCCGCCAGAAAATATACAAAGCAAAATTTGATCTACCACATCATTCTGACCTACAATGATTTTTGCTATCTCCGTTTTTAGCTCATTCCTTTTTTGAACCAAGTTATGTATTGCTGCTACGTCTGACATGTATTAAGTATTTTAAAATTAAAAAGAGTTAGCGTTATGAAATCATAAAACTAACTCTTTTTATTTATTTATTGAAAAATTTTTATTCCTAATTCCAATCTGGTAAATGATTAAGAAAACTATTTTTTAAGCCAATTGTTTGTAAAATCACAATCTCTATATTCTCCAATGATTTTGATGTACGTTTCTTTAATCTTTTCATCAAACCATTTTCCAATAGTCGTAATTTGTTTGCTTTTTAAAGCCAAGTCTTTTATCTTGATGTAATCTTTGGCATAATCTGCTGCATGCTCATCTATTCTATTTGTAACAGTAATTAGTTTGAATGTTTTCTTTCCTTCCTCACCTTGTTCTAATATTGGAGCAGAAACTTCACCCTCTTTTAAATTAGAAACTTGACTATAAAAAGTAGGATCCAGCTTAGTCAACTCAAAACGAGTATCTTGTGTTTTTGGATTGATTAAAGCTCCACCATTGGCTCTAGTTTCTTTCTCATCAGATAATGTTCTGGCTGCATCTGCAAAAGTGATTTCTTTATCTTCGATTCTTTTTTTAATCAAAGTAATTTTCTCTTTAGCTTCATTCAACGCTTCTTCAGTAACTGTTGGTGTCAATAATATATGACGTAATTCTATTTCTTGCCCTTTAATTTTTTCTACATAAATGATATGATATCCAAAATCTGTTTGAAAAGGAGCAGAAATTTCTCCTTCAGCAAGACTAAACGCAACATCTTTAAACTCTTTTACAAATGGAGTTTTACGATTCATTTTATAAAACCCTCCATTCGATCTTGAACCCGGATCTTGAGAATATAAAACCGCTTTTGTAGAAAAACTAGAACCTTCTTCTATTTCCTTTTTAAAACCATTCAGTTTATCAATTACTTTTTGTTTATCGGCATCCGAAACTTTAGGAGTAACCACAATTTGCGCTACTTCTAATTCTACACCAAAGAAAGGAAGATCAGTGGCAGGTATTGTTTTGAAATAATTACGCACTTCTTCAGGAGTGATTTCTACAGCATCAACAATTTTCTTTTGCATTTCTGAACTTAACTTACCTTCTTTTAAAATATCAGAGAAGTAAGTTCTGAATTCTTCCTCAGAATCTTTTTTGTAATACTTAACCACTTTGTCCAAAGATCCTATTTGCTCTACCATATAGTTCAAACGATCTTCCATCATACCTTTCACTTCAGCATCTGTAACTACGATACTATCTTGAATAGCTTGATGTGCATATAATTTATCTTCCAATAATTTACCTAACATTTGACATCTTGTAATGTCTTTTACAGATCCACCTTGAGTCGAAATTTCAAGATACGACTTATCAATATCAGAATCAAGTATGATATAATCCCCAACCGTGGCAATTACACCGTCAATTTTTTGTTTTTGATTGGATTGGATTTTTTTAACCGGAGTAATGACACTATCCTTAATAATTTCTTGAGCACTTGCTACAACACTGGAAAAAAGCAAAACAAAAAAAGTAAGTGCAATTCTATTATTGATGGATCTCATTTGTATTTTATTTATTGGCATTATTATAATTTGTATTTATTGTAAAACATCCCTATTCAACTGTCTTTAAACCTGTTTTATAAAGGCCAGAATAATTTTGGCAAATATACACTTTAAGAATCAAGAAGCGAATTGAATTTATAATACAATTTCTTACCATTCTTTAAATTTAAAACGAACAAAAATAACAATTCAATTACATAATACAAGTTTCCTACCTACTATTAACAAAAAATTATAAACGCATTTATTGATTGCGATATTCAGCTCCTAAATCGTAAAGAAACTGAACATTAGAAGTGGCGAAATTAAAATCACCGTTGTGCATTATTAAATTGTAACAGTATCATTTTATTTCCCTTTTTCAAACATTACACTTTTTAGTAAAATCTACTTTTCTTTTTTCTACTATTTCATTTGTTCCAAATCGAGTTTTGCTTTAAAAACATTCCGAAAACAGAAAAAGCATTAAAAAACAGGGCTTAAATTTCTCATTTTTAGCAGTATATTCAAAAAGTTGTAAACACTACAACGTTTTCGTTAAGAATTAAAAAAATTCGCATACTCATCACGTAAGAATTTGTATAAATTAGCTAAAAAAGTGATTTATTATTAAAAAATTAAACTTAAAAATAAATTTATAATAATTATTCGATTTATTTTTTTGATTTTAATAAAATGAGTTTTAATTCCTAACCTTAAAAAAAATCTAAAATTCATATTGTATACTATTTTCAATTAATACTCCAAAATCTATTATTTAACCAAATTTATTCCTTTTATGAAAAAACTAAATTTCAAAGCGTATCTATTATCAGCCTTATTAGTTGGTATGTATTCGTGTAATTCGAATGACGATCTGACAACTGATTCTGCTGCTGCAGCTTCACAATTCAAAGTAATCAATGTTACGCATCACGACGGACAACCATTCAGCACCGGAAAATCTGCTAATTCCACAACCGGAAGATATGTTGCAAATCCTGGCGGTGGTGTTATGATGCAAGCATTCTATTGGGACGTTCCTGCCGGCGGCAACTGGTGGAATACTGTTAACGCCAAAATAACGGCTTGGTCAAATGCCGGGATTGGTTCTATCTGGCTTCCTCCCGTATCCAAAGCACAAAATGGTGCTTTTTCAATGGGATATGATCCTACAGATTATTTTGATTTTGGTAATTACAATCAAAATGGAACTGTAGAAACAAGATTCGGTTCCCGTACAGAACTAGAAAGTCTGATAACAAAAGTGCACGCCGAAAACATGCAAGTATATGCTGATATGGTTTTAAATCACAATAGCGGCGGGCAATTAGAAAACAATCCTTTTACTGGAACGCAAACCTATACTAATTTTACCGGTGTCGCTTCTGGCAAATTCCCTAGAACCAGTGCTGATTTTTATAAAAATGCATACGGAAATAATGATGAAGGTGCTTTTGGAGGTTTTCCTGACTTAGCTCACGTGGTACCAAATGTTCAAGACTGGCTTTGGAAAAGAGCAGACGGAGTTGGTAAATATTACAAAAATACGATGAAATTTGACGGATGGAGATTTGATTACGTTAAAGGTTTTGCACCTTGGGTCATAAAAGATTGGAATGCAAACGTGGGTGGATTCTCCGTTGGTGAGTTATGGGATTCTAACGTAAACATACTGAATGATTGGGCAAATAATGCCAATAGTTCTGTTTTTGACTTTGCCTGTTATTATAAAATGAACGATGCATTCGACGGAAACAATTTAAATCTTTTGAATGATGACATGATGTGGAAGAGAAATCCTTACAAAGCAGTTACTTTCGTTTCTAATCATGACACCGATGAAATTTGGAAAAAAGAGTTAGCGTATGCTTATATTTTGACTCACGAAGGATATCCAACTATTTTTTACAGAGATTATGAAGAATGGTTGAATAAAGCGAAAATGGATAATCTTATTTGGATACACAACAATAAAGGAACGGGAACAACTTCTATTTTATACACCGATACTGATGAATATATCGCTCGAAGAAATGGTTATAATGGAAATCCAGGTTTAGTGGTTTACATTAACAACTCATCAACTTGGCAAGAAAGATGGATTCAAACGAATTGGGCTAATGCACAAATCAAAGATTTCACAGGAAATTCAACTTGGTTTCCAACAACCCAAGGCGATAAATGGGTTAAAATTCAGTGTCCGCCAAATGGATATTCTGTTTGGTCAATCAATATGTAACACATAAATACCATCAAGGCTGTCTGAAAAGGCAGCCTTTTTTTATCAGTTAGTAAATCTTCACAACACTAATATTGATTTAAAATCACATGAATTGCAACTTCAAAACTCACCTACTCCATTTAGAGTATACAATTTTTTTAATTGGCATTTATAAATAGTACTTTTGCAAACTATTTATACAAATATGGGCTTTTTAGAAGAAATACAACGCAGAAGAACTTTCGGGATTATCTCACATCCTGATGCCGGAAAAACAACACTTACTGAGAAACTCCTCCTTTTTGGTGGTGCAATTCAAGAAGCAGGTGCCGTAAAGAATAATAAAATTAAAAAAGGTGCTACCAGTGACTTTATGGAAATTGAACGCCAAAGAGGAATTTCGGTTTCTACTTCGGTTTTAGCATTCAATTATAAAGACAAAAAAATAAATATTCTCGATACTCCCGGACACAAGGATTTTGCAGAGGACACTTTTAGAACATTAACTGCTGTTGACAGCGTTATTGTTGTAATTGACGTTGCCAAAGGTGTTGAGGAACAAACGGAAAAATTAGTAGCTGTTTGTAGAATGCGAAAAATTCCAATAATCGTATTCATCAACAAATTAGACCGTGAAGGGAAAGATGCTTTTGACTTGATGGATGAAGTGGAACAAAAACTGGGTTTAACCGTTACGCCATTAAGTTTTCCAATAGGAATGGGTTATGATTTTCAAGGTATTTATAATCTATGGGAACAAAACATCAACTTATTTAGTGGAGACAGCCGTAAAAACATTGAAGAAACTATAGCTTTCTCTGATGTTCAAAATCCAGAATTAGAGAAAATCATCGGGCAGAAACCTGCTGATAAACTTCGAGAAGAACTAGAGCTGATTGACGAAGTGTATCCAAAATTTGATCGTCAGGATTATTTAGACGGAAAACTACAACCTGTATTTTTTGGTTCGGCATTGAATAATTTTGGTGTAAGAGAATTATTGGACTGTTTTGTTCAGATTGCTCCATCACCGAGGCCAAAAGATTCTGAGACACGATTGGTAGATCCAAAAGAAGAAAAAATGACTGGATTTGTTTTTAAAATCCACGCCAATATGGATCCAAAACACCGAGACCGTCTGGCCTTTATAAAAATTGTTTCTGGAACTTTCGAAAGAAATAAACCGTATTATCACGTTCGCCAGAAGAAAAATTTAAAATTCTCGAGTCCGAATGCTTTTTTTGCAGAAAAAAAAGAAATTGTAGACATATCCTATCCTGGTGATATTGTTGGTTTACATGACACCGGAAATTTCAAAATTGGAGATACGTTGACCGAAGGGGAAATCATGAGCTTCAAGGGAATTCCAAGTTTCTCACCGGAACACTTTAGATATATTAATAATGCTGATCCAATGAAAGCCAAACAATTGGACAAAGGAATTGATCAGTTGATGGACGAAGGTGTTGCGCAGTTATTTACACTGGAAATGAACAACAGAAAAATAATTGGTACGGTTGGTGCACTTCAATATGAGGTGATTCAGTATCGTTTGGAACATGAATATGGCGCAAAATGTACCTATGAAAATTTCCCTGTTCACAAAGCTTGTTGGGTAAAACCTAACGATCCAAAAAGCGATGAATTTAAAGAATTTAGAAGAATCAAACAAAAGTTCTTAGCACATGATAAGTACGGACAATTAGTATTTCTAGCCGATTCTGATTTTACAATCCAGATGACACAGAATAAATATCCGAATGTAAAATTATACTTTACTTCAGAATTTGAATAAAATATTTTTTAAAATAATTACAAAAAAAAACGCTAATTAAAAATTAGCGTTTTTTTTATATACCTTTTAAAATAAACCTCCACTTAAGAAATCATACTGTCAGAATCTACGGCTTTCTTTAAAAAAGCTTTGATCAACAAACGGTTTGGAGCAGAACCAGATGTTATAACCTGTATTTTTGTATTTGTACTTTCTTTAGAGATTGTACCGTTTGGATCTTGTTTTGTCCCCATAAACCATAGTACGAAATTCATACTATTTGAAGATGAAACTGCTGAAACACTTTCTTTTTTTGAATTACTGTTAACTTCAACAGTATTACCATCAACTAGCTTTTGAGCAGATTGACCAAATACAGATACGTTTGACATTAATACAAAAACAAACATTATCAAGAGATTAGAAATCCCTTTAGTGTCCGCTTTTAAAGAAAAATATTTCATAACAATTCGTTTTTTTATGATGGATAGGATTTAATTCCCTATCTCGAGAACGAAAGTATATCATTTATTTACGAGCAAAAAATATTTTCGATGAAGCACCTTAATAATCGTTTAAAACACAAACTTGTTATCAAGACCCTGAATTTAATAGTTTCTTAATATCAATTTATCAAATAAAAAGTATTGTTAGATTTTTTTTCAGAAATACAAAATTTCAAGAACGATTGCTGGAGAATATTGAAATTGTTCTGAAATACATATTTAAATCAAAACGTATAGTTACTAATTAAGTGACTAATATATAAACAAAAAAAGGCCCCATTTCTGGAGCCTTTTTTTTCTTTATAATTTATGCTTGTCCTGCCGGACCGAAGTTAAGCGGTATTGGTGCTTGTTCAGTGTCTTTTATTTCGCCATGAGCGACTTCAAAACGGTGAATATTTTCTCCTATTGCTTTCAACAATCTTTTAGCATGTTGTGGTGTCAAGACAATTCTTGATTTCACCTTAGCTTTAGGAATACCAGGCATGATGCTTACAAAATCTAAAACAAACTCTGATGAAGAGTGATTTATTATTGCCAAGTTGGAATAAATTCCTTCAGCAATTTTTTCATCTAGCTCAATATTAATTTGCTCTTGTTGTTGATTAGAATTACTCATATTTTAATAAATATATTCTTCTTTGTTAGCCATCATGTCGTTATAATCTTCTTTTGAACCTACAATTGTATTGTCATATTCTCTCATACCTGTTCCGGCAGGGATTCTATGTCCAACAATTACATTTTCTTTCAATCCTTCTAAGTAATCAATTTTACCTGCAACAGCAGCTTCATTCAATACTTTAGTAGTTTCTTGGAAAGATGCAGCAGAAATAAACGATTTAGTTTGAAGCGATGCTCTTGTAATACCTTGTAAAACTGGTGTTGCTGTTGCAGTAACAACATCACGAGCTACAACAAGATTTTTATCTGTACGTTTCAATAAAGAGTTTTCATCACGTAACTCACGAGGCGTAATAATTTGACCTTCTTTTAATGCACTAGAATCTCCAGCATCTTCAACTACTTTCATACCATATAATTTATCATTTTGAACGATAAAATCTTTAGTGTGAATTAATTGATCTTCTAAGAATAAAGTATCACCTGGATCCTGAACTCTTACTTTACGCATCATTTGACGTATCACTACTTCAAAGTGTTTGTCGTTGATTTTTACCCCTTGTAAACGGTATACTTCTTGAATTTCATTTACCAAATACTGTTGAACAGCAGCTGGTCCTTGTATTCTTAAAATATCATCCGGAGTAATTGCACCATCAGATAAAGGCACCCCTGCTCTTACGAAGTCATTTTCTTGAACTAGAATTTGGCTTGATAATTTAACCAAGTATTTTCTAACGTCACCAAATTTAGATTCGATAACAATCTCACGGTTACCTCTTTTGATTTTTCCAAAAGAAACAACACCATCGATTTCAGAAACAACAGCTGGGTTTGAAGGATTACGAGCTTCTAACAACTCTGTAATTCTAGGTAAACCTCCTGTAATATCTCCTGATTTAGAAGAACGACGTGGGATTTTTACCAATACTTTACCTGCTTTAATTTTCTCACCATTTTCAACCATCAAGTGGGCTCCAACTGGTAAGTTATAAGAACGGATTAGTTCCCCTTCTTTACCGTAAACCAATAAAGTTGGAATTAATTTTTTAGCTCTAGATTCAGAAATTACTTTTTCTTGGAAACCAGTTTGCTCATCAATTTCAACCATGAATGATTGACCTTGCTCTAAATCTTCGTAAGCAATTTTACCGGTAAATTCAGAAACGATAACCCCATTATATGGATCCCATTTACAAATCACATCTCCTTTAGCAACAGATTGACCGTCTTTAACGAAAATACTTGAACCGTAAGGAATATTATTTGTACTTAATAAGATACCTGTTCTTTCATCGATTAATTTCAATTCAGTAGAACGAGATACAACAATATCAACTGCATTACCTTCGCTATCTTCTCCTTTAACAGTTTTTAAATCTTCGATTTCAAGTTTACCATTAAATTTGGTAATGATGCTTGATTCTTCAGAAATACCACCCGCAACCCCACCAACGTGGAATGTACGCAATGTTAACTGTGTACCAGGTTCTCCAATAGATTGTGCTGCAATAACACCAACTGCTTCTCCTCTTTGTGTCATTTTACCAGTAGCTAAATTTCTACCGTAACATTTTGCACAAATACCTTTTAACGCTTCACAAGTTAATGGTGAACGCACTTCCACTTTCTCGATTGGAGAAGCGTCAATTGCTTTCATTATAACTTCTGTGATTTGTTGTCCAGATTGAACTAAAACTTCATTGTTTAAAGGATTAATTACGTCTTGTAAAACAACACGTCCTAAAATTCTTTCTCCTAATGATTCAACAATTTCCTCATTTTTCTTCAATGCTGATACTTCAACACCTCTTAATGTCCCACAATCTTCGATGTTAACAATAACATCTTGAGATACATCATGCAATCTTCTTGTTAAATATCCTGCATCGGCAGTTTTCAATGCCGTATCCGCAAGACCTTTACGCGCACCGTGAGTAGAGATAAAGTACTCAAGGATAGAAAGACCTTCTTTAAAGTTAGAAAGAATCGGGTTTTCAATAATCTCACCACCACCAGCAGTCGATTTTTTAGGCTTAGCCATCAAACCACGCATACCGGTTAACTGACGAATTTGTTCTTTGGAACCCCTTGCCCCAGAATCAAGCATCATGTACACCGAGTTGAAACCTTGTTGGTCTTCTCTAATGTTTTTCATTGCTAACTCTGTCAATTGAGCATTTGCTGAAGTCCAAACATCAATAACTTGGTTGTAACGTTCGTTATTGGTAATAAGACCCATGTTATAATTTGCAGAAATACCTCCTACTTGCTCTCTTGCGTCGGCAATTAATTTAGGTTTCTGATCTGGAATTCTAATATCCCCAAGAGAGAATGACAAACCACCTTTGAAGGCAAATTTGTACCCCATGTCTTTCATGTTATCCAAGAAAGCCGCAGTTGTAGGTACATCAGTAGAACTCAAAACGTGACCGATAATATCTCTAAGGTTTTTCTTAGTCAATACATCATTGATATATCCAGCTGCTTCCGGTACTACTTCATTAAATAATACACGACCCGCAGTTGTTTGTATAATTTGGTATACTAATTCACCAGCTTCATTAAAATCTTTTGCTCTAATTTTTACTCTAGCATTCAATTCTAATCTTCCTTCATTCAAAGCAATATTTACTTCTTCAGCAGAATAAAAAGTGATTCCTTCTCCTAAAATTTTAAGCTCTGGAGTAGATAAACGTTCTTTGGTCATATAGTATAGACCCAAAACCATATCCTGAGAAGGTACCGTGATAGGAGCTCCATTTGCAGGATTCAGGATATTGTGAGAACCCAACATTAAAAGTTGAGCTTCCAAAATAGCTTCTGGTCCTAACGGTAAGTGAACTGCCATTTGATCCCCATCAAAATCCGCATTAAATGCAGTACAAACTAAAGGGTGCAATTGGATTGCTTTTCCTTCAATTAATTTTGGTTGGAATGCTTGAATACCTAATCTGTGCAAAGTAGGAGCACGATTCAGTAATATTGGGTGACCTTTGATTACATTTTCAAGGATATCCCAAACTACAGGCTCTTTCTTATCTATTATTTTCTTAGCTGATTTTACAGTTTTTACAATTCCTCTTTCTATCAATTTACGGATAACGAAAGGTTTGTATAATTCTGCTGCCATATCTTTTGGGATACCACATTCAGATAATTTCAATTCAGGTCCAACAACAATTACCGAACGAGCAGAATAATCCACACGTTTTCCAAGTAAATTTTGACGGAAACGTCCTTGTTTACCTTTAAGGGAATCAGATAATGATTTTAATGGTCTGTTTGATTCTGTTTTTACTGCAGAAGCTTTACGAGTATTATCGAAAAGTGAATCTACAGATTCTTGCAACATACGTTTTTCGTTTCTTAAGATAACTTCTGGAGCTTTAATCTCCATTAATCTTTTCAAACGGTTGTTACGTATAATTACACGACGGTATAAATCATTTAAATCTGAAGTTGCAAAACGACCTCCATCAAGTGGCACAAGCGGACGTAATTCTGGTGGAATAACTGGTACCACTTTCATAATCATCCATTCTGGACGATTCTCACGGTTCAAGTTAGACTCACGGAAAGATTCAACAACTTGTAATCTTTTTAACGCTTCCGTTTTACGTTGCTTAGACGTTTCATTGTTAGCATTGTGTCTTAATTGGTAAGACAATGCATCAAGATCAATTCTTGCCAATAAATCCATAATACACTCTGCTCCCATTTTGGCAACAAATTTATTAGGATCAAAATCATCAAGATACTGATTGTCAGCAGGAAGTGTATCTAAAATATTTAAATATTCTTCTTCTGTCAAAAAGTCTAATCTTTGTAATGATTCACCATCTGCATTTTTAGCAATACCAGCTTGGATAACTACGTATCTTTCGTAGTAAATAATCATATCTAATTTCTTAGATGGAAGACCAAGGATATAACCAATTTTGTTTGGAAGAGAACGGAAATACCAGATATGAGCAATTGGCACAACAAGATTGATGTGACCTACTCTGTCTCTACGTACTTTTTTCTCAGTTACTTCAACACCACAACGGTCACAGATGATTCCTTTGTAACGTATTCTTTTATACTTACCACAAGCACATTCAAAATCTTTTACTGGTCCGAAAATACGTTCACAGAAAAGACCATCACGCTCTGGTTTGTGCGTTCTGTAGTTGATAGTTTCCGGCTTTAATACTTCACCTCTTGATTCTTTCAAGATAGATTCAGGAGAAGCAAGTCCTATTGAGATTTTATTAAACCTTTTTACAGGGTTTTTATCTTTACTATTATTATTTCTATTATTCATCATAGTTTTTACTATTGATTTATTTGCAATTAAAAAATTGATTCTTGTTTAAGTCGAAAGTTTGAAAGTCGAAAGTCGAAAGTCACACTAGACTTTAAAACTTTAAGACATTTGACTTTATGACTGTAACATTACCTCGGATTACTTCTCTAAACTTCAACAAATTTTTGAAGTGCTATTTATTGAACCTTTGGGTTTAAATAAAAAATCGGAACGGGTTACGGGTATAAATCCTAAAAACTTATATAAATGAGTAATCAGCCCCGAAAAAATCGGGACTGATTACTAAACTTTTTTTATTCTTCTAAACGAATGTCTAATCCAAGACCTTTCAATTCATGCATCAATACATTGAATGATTCAGGTAATCCTGGTTCTGGCATAGATTCACCTTTTACGATTGCTTCGTAAGTTTTTGCTCTACCGATAACATCATCAGACTTCACAGTCAAGATTTCTCTAAGAGTACTTGATGCTCCATAAGCTTCAAGTGCCCAAACTTCCATCTCTCCAAAACGTTGACCTCCAAATTGAGCTTTACCTCCAAGTGGTTGTTGTGTAATCAACGAGTATGGACCTATAGAACGTGCGTGCATTTTATCGTCAACCATGTGTCCAAGTTTCAACATGTAGATAACTCCTACTGTTGCCGCTTGATGGAAACGCTCTCCTGTACCACCATCATATAAATGTGTATGTCCAAAACGTGGTATTCCAGCTTCATCAGTCAATTCATTGATTTGATCAAGAGTTGCTCCGTCAAAAATTGGTGTAGCAAATTTTCTACCCAAGTTCATACCAGCCCAACCAAGAACAGTTTCATAAATTTGACCAATGTTCATACGTGAAGGTACCCCAAGTGGGTTCAACACGATATCAACTGGCGTTCCGTCTTCAAGGAAAGGCATATCTTCATGACGAACGATACGAGCAACAATACCTTTGTTACCGTGACGTCCAGCCATTTTATCCCCAACTTTCAGTTTACGTTTTTTGGCAATATATACTTTAGCTAGTTTCAAGATTCCTGCTGGCAATTCATCTCCAACAGTAATAGTGAATTTCTCTCTACGTAATGCACCTTGTAAATCGTTCAATTTAATTTTATAGTTATGAATTAAATCATTAACCATTTTATTAGTTGCATCATCAGCAACCCATTGACCTTTACTTAAGTGAGCAAAATCTTCAACAGCATAAAGCATTTTTTGAGTGTATTTTTTACCTTTTGGTAAAACTTCCTCACCCAAATCATTCATTACACCTTGAGATGTTTTTCCGTTTACGATCAAGAAAAGTTTTTCAACTAATTTGTCTTTTAATTCAACAAATTTAACTTCAAACTCCATTTCAAGTGCTCCTAAAGCATCTTTATCTTGAGTACGCTTACGTTTATCTTTTACTGCTCTTGCAAACAATTTTTTGTCTAAAACAACACCATGTAAAGATGGAGACGCTTTTAATGAAGCATCTTTTACATCACCTGCTTTGTCCCCGAAGATTGCACGAAGCAATTTCTCTTCCGGAGTAGGATCTGATTCCCCTTTTGGAGTAATTTTTCCGATAAGAATGTCGCCAGGTTTAACTTCAGCTCCTATTCTAATCATACCATTTTCATCTAAATCTTTAGTAGCTTCTTCAGAAACGTTCGGTATATCGTTCGTTAATTCTTCGTTACCTAATTTAGTATCTCTAACTTCTAATGAATAATCATCAACGTGAATAGAGGTGAAAATATCGTCACGAACTACTTTTTCAGAAATTACAATCGCATCCTCGAAGTTATATCCTTTCCATGGCATAAATGCAACTTTAAGGTTTCTACCTAAAGCTAATTCACCATTTTGAGTCGCATATCCTTCTGATAATACTTGTCCAGGAATCACTCTGTCCCCTTTTCTTACGATAGGTTTAAGGTTGATACTTGTACCTTGATTGGTTTTTCTAAATTTAATTAGATTGTATGTTTTTTCATCTGGCTCAAAACTCACCATTCTTTCTTCCTCAGAACGGTCGTATTTGATAGTGATGATATTTGCATCTACATATTCTATAACTCCATCTCCTTCAGCATTAATCAATACTCTAGAATCAGAAGCTACTTGACGCTCTAAACCAGTTCCAACAATTGGAGCTTCAGGACGAATTAATGGTACCGCCTGACGCATCATGTTAGATCCCATCAAGGCTCTATTCGCATCATCATGTTCCAAGAAAGGAATCAAAGAAGCCGAGATAGAAGCAATTTGATTTGGAGCAACATCCGTATAATCAACTTTTGTTGGTTCAATTACCGGGAAATCACCTTCTTGACGTGCAATTACGTCTTCGGCAGTAATTTTTCCAGTAGCATCCATTTGAATATTTGCCTGAGCAATCATCATTCCTTCTTCTTCTTCTGCGCTTAAGTACACTGGAGTAGACACTAAATCTACAGTTCCATTAGTTACTTTACGGTAAGGTGTTTCGATGAAACCCATTCCGTTTACTTTAGCATAAACACCAAGAGATGAAATCAAACCAATGTTTGGTCCCTCAGGAGTTTCAATTGGACATAAACGTCCGTAATGCGTATAGTGAACGTCACGTACCTCAAAACCTGCTCTTTCTCTCGAAAGTCCACCTGGTCCTAGTGCAGATAATCTTCTTTTGTGCGTAATCTCGGCAAGTGGATTCGTTTGATCCATAAACTGAGACAACTGGTTTGTTCCAAAGAAAGAGTTGATAACAGATGATAATGTTTTAGCATTAATCAAATCTATTGGTGTAAACACCTCGTTATCTCTAACGTTCATTCTCTCACGAATAGTTCTAGCCATACGTGCTAAACCAACACCGAATTGTTGAGACAATTGTTCTCCAACTGTTCTTACACGACGGTTTGATAAGTGATCAATATCATCAATCTCTGCTTTAGAGTTGATCAATTCAATCAAATATTTCACAATAGTTATGATATCTTCTTTGGTCAAGACTTGCTTTTCCATTGGAGTATCTAAACCTAATTTTTTATTTATTCTATAACGACCTACTTCACCTAAGTTGTAACGTTGGTCAGAAAAGAATAATTTATCTATAATACCACGAGCCGTTTCTTCATCAGGCGGTTCAGCGTTACGTAATTGTCTGTAGATATGTTCAACAGCCTCTTTTTCAGAGTTTGTTGGATCTTTTTGCAATGTATTATGAATGATGGCATAATCACCTTGATTAGCATCTTCTTTATGTAACAAAATAGATTTAACGTTAGAATCAATGATTTCTTCTACATTATCTTTGTCGATAATTGTATCTCTATCAAGGATTATTTCGTTACGTTCGATAGAAACTACTTCACCAGTGTCTTCATCTACGAAATCTTCATGCCATGTATTCAATACACGGGCAGCTAATTTTCTACCGATATATTTTTTTAAACCTGTTTTAGAAACCTTAATTTCTTCAGCAAGGTCAAAAATTTCTAGAATATCTTTATCTCTTTCAAAACCAATTGCTCTAAAAAGAGTGGTAACTGGTAATTTTTTCTTTCTGTCGATATAAGCATACATTACGCTATTAATATCTGTAGAAAATTCTATCCAAGAACCTTTAAAAGGAATTACTCTCGCAGAATATAATTTTGTTCCATTTGCATGGAATGATTGACCAAAGAAAACACCTGGAGATCTGTGTAATTGAGAAACAACTACACGCTCAGCACCATTAATAACAAAGGTACCACTTGGTGTCATATAAGGTATTGTACCAAGATAAACATCTTGAACAATAGTTTCAAAATCTTCATGTTCTGGATCTGTACAATATAGTTTTAACCTAGCTTTTAAAGGCACACTATAGGTAAGACCTCTTTCTATACATTCTTGAATTGTATAACGTGGTGGATCTACAAAATAATCAAGGAATTCTAATACAAAGTTATTTCTTGTATCAGTAATTGGGAAGTTTTCCATGAAGGTATTGTAAAGCCCTTCGTCGCCTCTTTCGTCAGATTTAGTTTCTAATTGAAAAAAATCTTTGAACGATTTAACCTGAACATCAAGAAAATCTGGATAATCAGGAATATTTTTTGTTGAGGCAAAATTCAATCTTTCAGTCTGATTTGTTATCATCAATGGACAAAATTTTGATTAAAAAAGTAATTTTTGGTGTAAATAATAATTTATTTACATTTAAATTTTACAACCATTACATCTTTAAAAAATCAATTTAAGATAACTACTTTCTTATTATCTATTGATTTATTTTCTCGTAATGGGCAAAATTATTGTATTAAAAAGTATAAATTGTAAGAATACAAGCTAGACTTTTGTTATACGAAAAATGGTTTAGGTCATTGGGTGACTAAACCCAAGACCTAAACCTTATTCTTTAAACTGAGTTTAACTATTTAAGCTCAACAACAGCTCCAGCTTCTTCTAAAGATTTTTTAAGACCTTCAGCCTCTTCTTTAGAAACACCTTCTTTTACATTACTTGGTGCGCTATCAACTACATCTTTAGCTTCTTTCAAACCTAAACCTGTAAGTTCTTTTACTAATTTCACAACAGCTAATTTAGAAGCACCAGCTTCTTTCAATACAACTGTGAATTCTGTTTGTACTTCTTCAGCAGCAGCTTCTCCACCACCTGAAACTACTACAGCTGCAGCAGCTGGTTCGATTCCGTACTCATCTTTTAATATTGTTGCTAATTCGTTAACTTCTTTTACCGTTAGGTTAACTAATTGTTCTGCGAATTGTTTCAAATCTGCCATTTTTTCTATCGTTTTAAAATGATTTGTAAAAATATAATTTATTTATTGTGCGCTTTTTAAAATAAAACTTAGACTATAAAGTCGGTTTTATTATGCTTCTACTTCTTCTGTAGCCTCTTCGCTTTTTGCGAATTGGTTTTGAAGAGCAGAAATAACTCTTTGAGCTGGTGATTGAAGTAATCCAATGATTTCGCCGATAAGCTCTTCTTTAGATTTAATAGTTGCTAATGCATCTAATTGATCATCTCCAATATAAATTTCAGAGTTAATATAAGCTCCCTTTAATACAGGTTTAGCTGATTTTTTTCTAAAATCTTTAATTATTTTTCCAGGTGCATTTGCAACATCTGAAATAAATATAGCACTATTACCTGTCAATACAGAAGGTAAGTCACCATAATCATTATCAGAAGCTTCCATTGCTTTTGCAAGCAAAGTGTTTTTTACAACCTCTAATTTTATACCTGCTTTAAAACAAGCTCTTCTCAAGCTTGAAGTAGTCTCTGCATTAAGTCCTGAAATATCAGATATGTAAATGATATTTGTACCAGCTAACTGTGCAGTTAAATCTTCAATCGCGATTGATTTTTCTTCTCTAGTCATACTAAAAATTATTAACTACCAATTATACTGCTTTTGGATCCAATGCAATTGCAGGACTCATAGTGCTTGTAAGGTGAATACCTTTAATGTAGGTACCTTTAGCAGCAGTTGGCTTAAGTTTGATTAATGTTTGAATAATTTCGTGTGCATTGTCATAAATTTGCTCAGCTCCAAAAGAAACTTTACCAATTCCTGCATGTACGATACCAGTTTTATCAACTTTGAAATCGATTTTACCAGCTTTAACTTCTTGAACAGCTTTTGCAACATCCATAGTTACAGTACCTGTTTTAGGGTTTGGCATTAAACCTCTAGGTCCTAAAATACGACCTAATGGACCTAATTTACCCATAACAGCAGGCATAGTGATGATAACATCAACATCTGTCCAACCGTCTTTAATTTTTTGAAGGTAATCGTCAAGACCTACATAGTCTGCACCAGCTGCCAAAGCTTCCGCTTCTTTATCCGGAGTAACCAATGCTAATACTTTAACATCTTTACCAGTTCCATGAGGTAATGTTACCACACCTCTTACCATTTGATTCGCTTTTCTTGGATCTACACCCAATCGAACTGCGATATCAACAGACTCATCAAATTTTGCAGAAGCAATAACTTTTATCAATGCAGCTGCATCTTTTAAAGAGTATAATTTGTTCTTTTCAATTTTTGAAGCAGCCTCTTTTTGCTTTTTTGTCAATTTTGCCATGTCTTTCTCTTAATTAAAAAGGAGAATCTCCTGATACAGTTATACCCATAGATCTAGCTGTTCCAGCAATCATGCTCATAGCAGATTCGATTGTGAATGCATTTAAATCTACCATTTTATCTTCAGCAATTGCTTTGATAACATCCCAAGTAACGCTAGCTACTTTTTTACGATTTGGTTCACCAGATCCTGACTTTAGCTTTGCAGCTTCCAATAACTGGACTGCCGCTGGAGGAGTTTTTACAACAAAATCAAATGATTTGTCTTTATACACAGTAATTTGTACTGGGCATATTTTGCCGGGTTTATCTTGAGTTCTAGCATTAAATTGCTTACAGAATTCCATGATGTTTACCCCAGCAGCTCCTAAAGCAGGTCCAACCGGTGGCGACGGGTTCGCAGCACCTCCCTTAACTTGTAGTTTAACTACCTTACTAATTTCTTTAGCCATTTTTTAAAAAATTTAACACTACAATCATTGGAAGCGATTGTAATGGATATTATAGATGTAACAAAAAATTATACTTTTTCAACTTGCATAAAACTTAACTCTAATGGAGTTTTTCTTCCGAAAATCTTAACCATTACTTCAAGCTTACGCTTTTCTTCATTGATTTTTTCAACAGTACCGTTAAAACCATTAAAAGGTCCATCAACAACCTTAATAGTCTCTCCAATGTTAAAAGGAATAGAACGAGTATCTGTATTCACAGCCAACTCATCTACTTTACCTAACATTCTGTTTACTTCAGAAATTCTCAATGGCACAGGCTCTCCACCTTTGATTTCACCTAAAAAACCAATAACACTTGTTATAGACTTAATAATATGAGGTATCTCTCCAATAAGATTAGCTTCAATCATAACATAACCAGGAAAATAAACTTTGTCTTTGATTATTTTTTTCCCCTCTTTTACTGTAACTACTTTCTCAGTAGGCACTAAAACTTGCGAAACATAATCTCCCATTCCTAGTCGCGCGATTTCGGTTTCAATATAAGCTTTCACTTTATTTTCTTGCCCGCTTACCGCTCTAACGACATACCACTTCTTAATAATATTATCTGCCATAACAAAAAAAATTATGCTTTTATCCAGTTAAAAAATCCAGCCAAAGCTTTTGCGAAAATTTCATCTACTCCCCAAGTTGCCAAAGCGAATAATACTGAAAAAACAGCAACAACAATCGTTAGACGTTGCACCTCAGCCCAAGCCGGCCAAGTTACATTTGACTTTAATTCCTCAAATGCTTCTGATATGTAATTAACAACTTTTGTCATTATGATTTATTTTTTTGCACGGGCGGAGGGATTCGAACCCCCATCAACGGTTTTGGAGACCGCTATTCTACCCTTGAACTACGCCCGTAGAATAAAAAGTAGTGCCATCGTTAAACGACACTACTTTTTGAATTTATTTTTAGTAGATTATCCTACAATTTCAGTTACTTGTCCAGCACCTACTGTTCTACCACCTTCACGGATAGCGAAACGTAAACCAACGCTCATTGCGATTGGGCTTAACAAAGCAACATTAATAGTTAAGTTGTCTCCTGGCATTACCATCTCTACACCTTCTGGCAAAGTAATAACTCCTGTTACGTCAGTTGTACGAACGTAGAACTGTGGACGGTAGTTATTATGGAATGGAGTGTGACGACCACCTTCTTCTTTTTTCAAGATATAAACCTCTGCTTTGAAAGTAGCGTGTGGTTTAACTGAACCTGGCTTAATGATAACCATTCCTCTTTTGATAGATTCTTTATCAACACCACGCAACAATAAACCTACGTTATCTCCTGCTTCACCTCTATCAAGGATTTTACGGAACATCTCAACTCCTGTAATAGTAGAAGTTAATTTTTCAGCTCCCATACCAATGATTTCAACAGCATCTCCAGTATTAGCAATACCAGTTTCGATACGACCTGTAGCAACAGTTCCACGACCAGTAATTGTAAATACATCCTCAACCGGCATCAAGAATGGTTTTTCTGTATCACGAACCGGCTCTTCAATCCAGCTATCAACAGCTTCCATTAATTCAATGATTTTTGGTACCCAAGCTGGATCATTATTCAATCCTCCAAGAGCAGACCCTTGAACAACTGGACAATTATCTCCATCATATTCGTAGAAAGACAATAAGTCTCTAATTTCCATTTCAACAAGTTCTAATAACTCAGCGTCATCAACCATATCCACTTTGTTCATGAAAACTACCATTCTAGGAATACCAACCTGGCGACCTAAAAGGATGTGCTCACGTGTTTGTGGCATTGGTCCATCAGTTGCAGCTACAACTAAAATTGCACCGTCCATTTGAGCAGCACCAGTAACCATGTTCTTTACGTAATCCGCGTGACCAGGACAGTCAACGTGTGCGTAGTGACGGTTAGCAGTTTCGTACTCAACGTGTGATGTATTAATTGTAATACCTCTTTCTTTTTCTTCAGGAGCATTATCAATTTGATCAAATGATTTTGCTTGACAGTAACCAGCATCAGATAACACTTTTGTGATTGCTGCTGTTAAAGTAGTTTTACCGTGATCTACGTGTCCGATCGTACCAATATTTAAGTGTGGTTTCGAACGGTTAAAGGTTTCTTTTGCCATTTTACTTAATTTTTAATCTAGTTTATATATTTATTTCAATTTCCTACTTACTTGAGCCAACTACGGGAATTGAACCCGTGACCTCTTCCTTACCAAGGAAGCACTCTACCTCTGAGCTAAGTCGGCAGAACCCTTGATTAAAGAGCTTAGATTCCTCATTTTAAACTTTTCAATCTAAAAATTCGCAATCTAAAATTAATTCTTGTGGGGAGAGCAGGATTCGAACCTGCGAAGTTCACACAGCAGATTTACAGTCTGCCCTCGTTGGCCGCTTGAGTATCTCCCCTACTTTTTCTATCGTCAAACCTTTACAGTCTTGAGCCGGCGGAGGGACTCGAACCCACGACCTGCTGATTACAAATCAGCTGCTCTAGCCAACTGAGCTACGCTGGCGAATCAATAAAAAAAGTCCGCTATTTCTAACGGACTGCAAATGTAGAGATTTTATCTCTCAATCAAAACATTTTTTAAAAAAAATTCATATTAAATGTGCGAACTTATTTTTTCTTTCCTTTTTACTAACATTCTCTCTAAGGATTCTGCCGAAAGCTCAACTGCCTCTTCAAAAGTTTTACATTGCTTTTTTACCAAAAAATCATCTCCTGGAACATTGATTTTTACCTCGGCAATTTTATTTTCTTTATCACTTGTCTTTTCAACCTTCAAAAAAACATCTGCTGATACTACTTTGTCATAATACTTTTCCAACTTGTCCATTCTCTCTTGAACAAAATCTACTAGCTTTTTGTCAACAGTAAAGTTAACTGCATGAACACTTACCTTCATAATCATTTTTTTTAATAGTTAAACATTTCTCAAAATTACTTCCGACCCCGTGGATGCGCTTCTTTATACACACTTTTCAGTTCTGATAAACTACTGTGCGTATATATTTGCGTCGATGCCAGACTAGAATGACCTAATAATTCCTTGACTGAATTTAAATCCGCTCCATTATTTAACAAATGCGTTGCAAAAGTATGTCTCAATATATGGGGGCTCTTTTTTACTTTTTCAGAGACAGTACTAAAGTAAGAATTTATTAATCGATACACAAAGGAATCATTTAATTTTAACCCTTTTTTTGTGAGAAATAAATAATCATGATCTTCAATAGACAACAAACTCTCCCGCTCTTTCAAGTACAAAGCGAACTGCTCTTTTATTATTGGCAAAACAGGAATAATTCGCTCCTTATTTCGCTTTCCTAACACTTTTATTGTACTGCCAGACAAATCAACATTTGTTATTTTTAAACTTATCAGTTCTGCTCTACGTATCCCTGTAGTATAAAACAAATCAATGACAAGTTTATTTCTAACTCCTTCAAAGCCGGCTGCACTTTGCGCTATATCCAAAACATCAATAACCTCCTTTTCAGAAAAAGGAATCTGCAACAACTTTGGAGTCTTTAACGCTTTGTGTTTCAACAACGGGCTTACTTCTATTTGCTTTGTTTTTAATAGAAATTTATAAAATGCTTTTAAGGATGCAATTTTTCTATTAACTGAGGTATTTGATATGTCATTATCAACAAGAGACACAATCCAACTTCTAATTTGACTATAATTAACCTGCTCAATATTTTGTTGGTCAAAATGTATCGTATTGAATGATTCAAAAGAAGTAATATCATTACAATATGCCGTAACGGTATGTGAAGAATATTTTTTCTCCAACTGTAGATAATCCCGAAATGCGTCTTTATTAGTAGTCATAAAAAAACCGTTAGCATCAAAGTTATAAAACTTTTAATGACTAACGGTATTTTATTTTAATAGATATTGACTAACTCTCTAAGTTATCTCTCATATTTTGGATATAAGCCGCTTTTTGAATTTTGATTCTATTTGTTACTGAAGGCTTAATAAAAGCAGTACGTGCTCTTAATTGACGAACAGTTCCTGTTTTATCAAATTTTCTTTTGTAACGTTTTAACGCTCTATCGATATTTTCTCCGTCTTTAATTGGTATAATTAACATAATATAGACACCCCCTTTCTTTAAGTGTGCAAAAGTAAACATTATTTTGAATTACGAGTCATGAATTATAGATTATTTTTGGGCGTGCCGGTGGACACCTCTTTTATCATTCACAAAACGTCAATTCGTCCACCGTCAGGCTGTCCGTTTCAAGTCCTCATTGCATTCCGGGCTTTCCTCTTCTATCCTTCACGCAAAAAAAAAGAGCCAAGCTACAATTTAATGCATTTTGGCTCTTTTTACTATATTCAAATTTTCAAAAACTATCCTTTCAATAAATTTCTGGAAATCACTATTTTTTGAATCTCGGTAGTTCCTTCTCCAATAGTACATAATTTAGAATCCCTGTAGAATTTCTCTACCGGATAATCCTTGATATAACCATAACCTCCATGTATTTGCACTGCCTCATTTGCTACTTTCACACACACTTCTGAAGAATACATTTTAGCCATCGCTCCCAATGTGGTAACTGGCCTGTGTTTCTCTTTCAAGAAAGCTGCTTTATGCAACAATAATTCCGAAGCTTCAATCTCAGTTGCCATATCAGCTAACTTGAATGAAATACCTTGAAATTCTGAAATTGGCTGTCCAAACTGATGTCTTTCTTTCGAATATTTCAAAGCTGCTTCATACGCTCCTTTTGCGATTCCTAATGACAATGCGCCAATAGAAATTCTTCCACCGTCTAAAATTTTCATCGCCTGGATAAAACCTTGTCCTACTTCTCCTAATCTGTTTGCATCAGGAATACGACAATTATCAAAAATCAATTCAGCAGTTTCACTGGCACGCATGCCTAATTTATTTTCTTTTTTACCAGATGTAAAACCTGACATTCCTTTCTCAAAAACAAAAGCTGTCATTCCTTTTGAATCTCCTTTTTCACCAGTACGAACAATTACAACCGCAATATCTCCAGAGATAGCATGCGTAATGAAATTCTTAGCTCCATTTACAATCCAGAAATCTCCGTCTTTTTTTGCAGTAGTATTCATTCCTCCAGCATCAGAACCTGTATTGTGTTCCGTCAATCCCCAAGCACCAATATGCTCAGCAGTAGCCAGCTTTGGAATCCATTTTTTCTTCTGCTCCTCGCTTCCAAAAGTCAAAATATGATTGGTACACAACGAATTATGCGCAGCAACAGATAACCCTATTGAAGGATCAACTTTTGATATTTCTTCTACTATAGTAATGTATTCATGATATCCTAACCCCGAACCACCTAGTTCTTCCGGCACTAAAACTCCCATAAAACCCATTTCACCTAATTTTTTAAATAACGGCACAGGAAATGTTTGAGCTTCATCCCATTCCATTATGTTTGGTCGAATTTCTTTTTCAGCAAAATCTCTTATAGATTGCGCAATCATTGATTGCGTTTCGTTGTAGTCAAAGTTCATTGTAATAGTGTTTTGTTTTAAAAGTCCAAATATAAGCCAATTATTTTTGCTTTATCAACAGGAAATCCCTTAATTTTTGTTAAATCCTCAATATTGTTAATATTTCCTCTCATACTTCTATAGGTAACAATTTCTTTTGCCAAAGCATATCTGAAATAATAAAATTGAGAAAGTTCTTTTAAAGAGGCATTATTAACATCTATTTTCTTAATATTCGGAAGTACCGAAACTTTAAAATGAGAATTTAAGTTCTCAATCACTTCAGGTGATAATCCCCAAACATCTTTCATTTGTTCCATGGAAACAAACCCACCTAAATTTTCTTTTTGTTTTAAAATTCGCAAAGAAATCGCCTCACCTATTCCGTAAATTTTTATCAAATCCTCTTTGGTTGCCTGATTGATATCGATTATAATAATTTTTTCTTTTTTGGCGAAAGCCTTATTTGGATATTTATTATACTCTTTAAATTCTTTCTTATTATTTACCCAATCAGGGAATTTAAAATAAGGAGCTATGACATTTAACAATGAATCCGAAATTTTAGTTACGTTTTGAAACTCCTTAGGTGAATTAACGTATTTATTTTCTTTTCTAAAAACTAGCAAGCGATCAATTTCTTCCACTGACATTCCTAACTTATATCCTTTATAATCAGTTATGAAATTAGGATTAAAAAGATACATTTTTGGAGACTCTTTTTCGGACTCCCTTTTCATGGAATCAATTTCAGATTGAAGGGAAAGCCATTTTTGTTTATCAGGATATTCTTTTGTTTCAAAACCAAAGTCCACAAAAAAATAAATCATTTGCAAAAGAATAATAATTGCGAATAAAACAAAAATACCCGTACGTTGCTCTCGAGTAAAATTGAAGAAACTTCGCAGTGTTTTAAAATTCATTTATAATATCAGGATTAGTGTAGTAAATTAAGATTCCTAAATTTATAAATTAAATCAAGACCTATCACTTTCTAAGAAAAAATATTTGAAAGAAGTAAAACTTATTTCAAAAACAAAGTGAAATTCAGCACACCTAATGCCAAAAAAAGTTTTTTCTCATACTAAACCCCAAATAAAGACAGGTAAATTACTTTTTTATAACTTAAAATTCAATTATTGTTTTTATTTTTTATAAAAAACTATACATTTGGAGCTTAATAACAAACAAAACCATATAACCCATGTCAATTTGGAAAACTAAACCACTGTCGGTATTGCTAAATGAAGCATCAGAATCCGAAAAAGGATTAAAAAGGACTTTGTCTTCACGTTCATTAGTAGCACTTGGAGTTGGAGCAATTATTGGAGCAGGATTATTCTCGTTAACAGGAATTGCTGCCGCAGAACATGCTGGTCCAGCAGTTACACTTTCATTTATTTTAGCCGCCGTAGGATGTGCTTTTGCAGGACTTTGTTATGCTGAGTTCGCATCAATGATACCAGTAGCAGGTAGTGCTTACACGTACTCCTATGCAACTATGGGAGAATTTATGGCTTGGATTATCGGTTGGGATTTAGTTCTTGAATACGCATTAGGAGCAGCTACAGTAGGGGTAAGTTGGTCTCGCTATTTACTCGAATTATTAAATAAATACGGAATACATCTTCCACATGATTTGATATGTTCGCCCTGGGAAACATTAAAATTAAGCGACGGAACTATAATAGAAGGTGGAATCATTAATCTTCCTGCTATTTTTATCGTTTCGATGCTATCTTTACTTTTGATAAGAGGAACTAAAGAATCTGCGTCTATAAACAACTTTCTAGTTGTTGTAAAAGTAATAGTGGTTATCATGTTTATTGTTTTAGGTTGGAGCTTTATTGACACTGCTAATTACACACCTTACATTCCTGAAAACACAGGAGTTTTTGGAGAATTTGGATGGTCAGGAATTGCTGCAGGAGCTGGAACTGTATTCTTTGCCTTCATTGGTTTTGATGCTGTTTCTACAGCTGCTCAAGAGGCAAAAAATCCACAAAAAGGGATGCCAATTGGTATTTTAGGATCTCTTATTATTTGTACTATTTTATACGTATTATTTGCTCACGTAATGACTGGACTTGTTCCTTATAATGAATTTGCAGGAGATGCTAAACCAGCAGCAACTGCATTTGCAAGAACCGGATATACCTTTTTACAAACTGGTTTAATCGTAGCTATTTTAGCAGGTTATACTTCGGTAATGCTTGTGATGTTAATGGGACAAAGTCGTGTTTTCTATACAATGAGTAAAGATGGTTTATTACCTTCTTTCTTCAGTGATATTCATGCAAAATTCAGAACACCTTGGAAAACGAATCTTTTCTTCATGGTATTTGTAAGCCTTTTTGCAGGTTTTGTACCAGTAAGTGATTTAGGTCACATGGTAAGTATTGGAACATTATTAGCCTTCGTTTTAGTATGTATCGGAGTTTTAGTAATGCGTAAAAAAATGCCAGATGCACCAAGATCTTTCCGCACACCTTTAGTACCATTTGTACCAATTGCAGGAATCCTAATCTGTTTAGCCTTGATGTATTCATTACCAAATGAAAGCTGGGCGAGACTTGTTATTTGGATGGCATTAGGTGTTGCTATTTACTTTGTTTACGGAAAGAAAAACAGTAAATTGAACAATCCAGACAAATAAAATTTCATCATAAATAAAAAAGGGATTATAAAGTATCAACTACTTTATAATCCCTTTTTTTGTTTATAGCTATTTACAAATCAAAAACTGAAGTCCGCTTGGCGCGAATTAAATCCTTCAAACGAATCCAAAAAGCCAACGTGAGGTAGACCGCAAACCACAACCCTACAGTAACAAAAGACAAATAGATAAAAAACAATCGCACACTACTGGCACGCATTCCCAAAGTATCAGCTAAACGAGAGGAAACATGAAAACCATGTTTTTCAAAAAAGAACTTTAGTTTAATTACTACTGACATTTTATGAGTTATGAATTATGAGCAAAATTACGATTTTTTCGAATAAACAAATGACCGAATCAACAAATCAACATTTTTTCATCAATTCCGAACCTATAACACATTCTAAACACTTACTTTTATTACAATACTCATTCTTCAGTTGCAACAAAGATTGCGTTTCAAAAGCAGTTTTTGACTGTATTCCAAAAGAAGTAAATTTTTCAATAATAGCATTTTTCTCTGCAACAACTTCATTTAAAAGCTGTATTAAATCCTCCGAAATTTCTTTTCCCTGACTTTTAGCAAAAGCAAATTGAATTGGAATTATAGTATTTATGACAATTAAATCAATGAAAGATTTAGATAGTTTTCTCTGTTTCATCGGACTTTCTTTATCAAACTGATAATGGTTTTGCCAATACTCCGAAGCCGTAATCTGAAACAATTCGTAAGTACTTTTTAATGAACTTAAACTATTTATTTTCGAAAATAAATTCTGCTGACTATGGTATAAATTAGCTAATTGTGAGAGTCGTATCGTCGGAAAATTATCTGGACGATGCTTGAAAAACTGTACTGGTTCTATACAAACTTTCTCTATTTGATACTTATGCAACAAGTAGAAATACCTGAATTTTAAATCCTTAAAATAGTTATCTTCTTTTTCGGAGTCCAATAATCCGGTAGTGCCAAAAATTAATGCTTCTATATTTTCCACTTCAAAACTTTCCTTTCTAATTATCGAAAAAGGAATAGATTGCGCCATTTTATAAAAGATTTCTCCGTTTGTATTTAAACCAAAATTCTTAGCCAACAAACAGAACAAAACTCCTTCCCAATCTTGATTGGTTTGTTCCAATAAATCAAATATGGGTTGGGATTTTCTTTCTAACCGTTCAAAAAACAACCGTTCTTGCCAGTTTTTCAATGCAAACTCGTCAACATCTTTTAGCTGCTTTTCGCAAAAAATCCATGATTTTGGAGTCATTAAAGACTGGTAGTTTTCCAGAGTCGCTTTCTCGACATATTCTTTTAATTCTAAAACAGGAATTTCAGAATTGTCGCTTCTAAAAACTGCTACATCATGCTCCCAAACCACATGCAAAATTACGTTTTCATAACCCGCATCTTTTTCGTGATGATGCACGTACCAATCAGAAGATTTTATATGAATTTCAATATTTCCTGCCCATTTTTGAGCACCAATAACTATCTGAGCATTAAAAAAGTCAGGACCTGCCAATTCAAGATATTGACCTACATTGACAATTGTAATTTCCTCGTTGTTGACCGTTTTTAAATTCAAAGTGTCAAACTTCTTAAATCTCCAGAGGTAATGCAGAAAATCTTCTTTCATTTGTTTAAATTTAAAGAATCAGATACTAAAGTAACGAAAATTATTACAAATAAAAGCATCTAAATGCTATGACAAAAAAATATTTTTCATCTCCAATATAAAGAAACATCGGCTAAAAATCTTATCCTAATTTTTTATATTTGCGTTCCTAACTCTATTACCATGAAAAACCACTTCATTTTATTCTTTGTTTTTTGTTCTGTCTTTTCAGCTCTGGCTCAAAAAAATATCAAATCAATAAAAATAACTTATACCAGAAGTTCAAACGGAACCCTTATTGAAAACCAAGATCCCATTTTAGTTTTTACCAATGAACTAAAAACACAAATCACTTCTGAATCCATATTCAATAAAAAAGCCTCATACCCTTTCGAATACTACAACATCTATAGAGAAAACAATAGATATGACCAGTTTGCAAATCTAAATGAGAACAAAATTATTTACACAACAGATAGTCTTTCATTAGCAAAACAAAATTTTGAGATTACCAATGAAACCAAAACTATTTTAGGTTATGCCTGCAAAAAAGCAAAAACAGTAATCAACTCAAATACCATTGAATTATGGTTTACCAATGATTTAAAAGTAAAAGGTGCACCAACAATCTTAGGACAAAATCTAGGTTTAGTGCTCGAAATGGTTAGAAATGGGAATTATATTACCGCTGCCACAAAAATTGAAGTCCTAAAAGAATTTCCAATAATAAGAAAAAGTGAAACTCCACAAAGAAAAGTAGATTTATTAACGTACAAGGATTTAATCTGGAAAAGTCGATTTACCAATATTGCTGTTTTTGACAAAGAAATCATCAACTTTTCGAATACATCCCAATCAAATGACAGCATCTTACGCTTTGCCAATGGAACTATAATTCTCAAAAAAGTAAAAATCCCAGAAATCAAAAAAGGAAATCGAATTTTTGTCGATGTAACAGAGCAATCAAACGGTGACGCTTATGATAGAACCGGTTCCGTATTTTTAATTCCTACAGACAAAAACATTTCATTTCTTGATGGCTTGAAAAATGGAGTAAAAACGTTGCCTATATACGAAAATGGAAATGGTGAAAAATATCAAGGTGTGATTCGAACAGAAAATTACGCTCCTCTTTTAGAATTGATGCGCTTTTTTACTCCTTTTGGCGTAAAGCAGTTCAATACGCTGCAATTGAAGAACAAAGTGTGGCAAGACAGCGTATATTACCGTCAAGATATTTCAGAAATGCTTCCTGCTTTGAGCAATAAAGAGGTCTGGATTGGTATGAATATTGGCAATTATGACAAAGGCGGACACAAGGCAAGTTTGAATATTTCTATACATCCAGAAGAAGAAAATAAGCCAAAAAACACATGGTTATTACCTCTTTTTAACACTAATAATGTAATGGAAATGGCCGGCCAGCAATACGCAACCATGTTCAACACCGATAAAGGATTGGAAGTGACTTTTGATGTTCCCGAAGGTTTTAAGAATTTCAAGTTACGCTACATCACCACAGGTCACGGCGGCTGGGAAAACGGAGATGAATTTGTACCTAAGAAAAACACCATACTCGTTGATGAAAAAGAAGTTTTTGCATTTACGCCATGGCGAACGGATTGCGGTTCCTATCGATTGAGTAATCCCGCATCTGGAAATTTCAGCGACGGATTATCTTCTTCTGATTTAAGTCGTTCCAACTGGTGTCCAGGAACAGTAACTAATCCTATTTATATTGATTTAGGAAATCTTTCACCTGGAAAACATACGATACAAATTAAAATACCTCAAGGCAAACCAGAAGGATCTAGCTTTAGCTCGTGGAATGTTTCAGGTTGTTTAATAGGAGAATAAAAAATAGAATTCGGATTTTTTTGCCAATATAAAAAACCGGTAAGTTATCTCAAAATGTACAATTTGGCACAAGCCCGAGCATCTGATAATGCTTCGTGATGGTTTAAAGCTATATTCATTTCTCGACAACAATCACTTAATTTAGTTGGTTTCAATCCTTTGGCTTTGTAAATTTTTACAGTGCATTCCCAACGCGAAGCGATATTCAAATCGGCATAATCAAAACCATAAAGCGCCATTGATTTAGCAAGGACATTTCTGTCAAAACTTTCATTATGAGCCACAACTACTCTATTTTGCAAACGTTTTTGAATTTCAGGATACACTTGTGCAAATGATTTTGCATTCACCGTATCACGTGGATATATCCCGTGAACTTGAATCGTAAAAGGAGAATACAGATTATTTGGAGGCTTAATTAAACTAACAAACTCATCTACAATTATTCCGTTTTCAACGGTAACAATTCCTACCGAACATGGATGGAATGCAGTTGCGGTTTCAAAATCTATGGCAGTGAAAGTCATATTATATGTTTGTTATAAATCTGAAAAGCCACAAATTTAACGAAATAAACTCGTCAAATTCATGGCTTTAAAAATTTTAATATTTTGATTCTAAAATTTTTACTTTATAGATCCAATAATATCATATTTGGTAATAATATGGTGACTTCCATTTTCTAATTCAATCAAAACTGCTTCATTCTCTTTAGTAAATAATCGAGAAACTTCTTCTATTGAAGTTCCAAATTTCACTATTGGAAATGGTTTCCCCATAACTTCTTTTATAGGCTTATCAGCAACATTTTTATCGGCAACATAACTTTGAAACAAATCACTTTCATCAACAGAACCTACAAAACCTGTAACATCAATCACCGGAATTTGAGAAATTTTGTATTTACGCATTCTTTCAATAGCGTGCGAAACTAATTCCTCGGTACGCACAACAATCAATGGTTTATCGATATGATCTTTGATTACATCTTCGGCTTTTGTAATTTCTTCGTCAAGAAAACCACGTTCACGCATCCAATCATCGTTGAACATTTTACCTACGTAACGACTTCCTGAGTCATGGAAAAGAACGACAACAACATCTTCAGGCTTAAAATGTTCTTTAAGCTGCAACAATCCTTTTATTGCTGCTCCTGCTGAATTACCTACAAATATTCCTTCTTCAAGTGCAATTTTACGGGTATAAACCGCTGCATCTTTATCAGTTACTTTTGTAAATCCATCAATCAAAGAAAAATCAACATTTTTGGGAAGAATATCTTCTCCAATTCCTTCTGTGATATACGAATAGATTTCATTTTCATCAAAAATTCCTGTTTCATGGTATTTTTTAAATACTGAACCATACGTATCAATTCCCCAAATTTTAATGTTTGGATTTTTCTCTTTCAAATATTTAGCCACACCAGAAATTGTTCCGCCAGTTCCTACACCAACAACAAAATGAGTGATTTTACCTCCTGTTTGCTCCCAAATTTCCGGTCCTGTTTGTTCGTAATGCGCAATAGCATTTGAAGGATTATCGTATTGATTCACATACCAAGAATTAGGTGTTTCTTTGGCTAATCTTTTGGAAACAGAATAATAGGAACGTGGATCAGTAGGCTCAACATCAGTAGGACAAACCACTACTTTAGCACCAACAGCACGAAGTATATCCATTTTCTCTTTAGACTGTTTATCAGAAATCACACAAATAAGTTTGTATCCTTTTATGATGGCTACTAATGCTAATCCCATTCCTGTATTTCCAGAAGTTCCTTCAATAATGGTTCCGCCCGGTTTTAATTGTCCATCAGCCTCTGCATCTTCAATCATTTTTACTGCCATTCTGTCCTTTACAGAATTTCCCGGATTGAAAGTTTCTACCTTAGCAAGTACCAAAGCATCTACTTCTGCAGTTACTTTATTCAGTTTTACTAAAGGTGTGTTCCCTATTGTGCCTAATATATTTTCTGCGTAGCGCATTTTATGTTGAATTTAAGATTGTGATTTGTTGTAAATACTAATACAAAGATAGTATTTTGTTATAAAAATATTCTGGTTTACGGAATTTTGCGTTAGTGATGGTAGCGACATCCTTTACTTGCTTCCTTTAAGCAAGTAAAGATACAGTGGACAGCGCGGGAAACGCCCAAGAAAAAACATTTAAAAGGTATATTATTGCCCGAAATTAATTAAAGAAGTTCCAAATTAACCCAAAACGAATCGTGAAATCACGCGATGGATTATTTGGTGAGGAATAAAAATTATTACCCATTAGAGACGAATTAAAATGCTCCGCCTTGAAATAAATACGTGTTCTTTGAATTTTTGCGTTTATAAAAAAATCAAAGTTTGGATGGTTTCCAATTTGTTTATCATTTTGAACAAAAAACTCTCCAATAACCGGATTGTAATCACTTGCATAATATTTCGTGAAATAATTCAATACAATTCCTGTTTGCAAAAATAAAGCACGTTTGAATAAATAATTAGAGTAATAAAACGTATTTCTTGTTACTATTTCAGGAACATTTAAAATAGCATCTTGCTGCTCTACTTTTTGATATAAAATAGTGTTGTCTAAAGCGAAGTTTCCAAACGTCAATTCTCTACTTAATTTTACAGATAAGTAATTTATAGTCCCATCGTATTGTGACGGAGCCACTATTTGTGTTTTTGCGAGTGCTTGTTCAGAAGTTGACGCATCATTAAAATACAAATGATCTTTTAAAACTGAAAATTGTACTTCTGCATCTAGCCATGGAGTAATTGCATTAGCGCTAATTGTATTTATTTTTTCGTTCTTGAAATCATTTGACCAATTGTACTTAACGTAACTACTTTGATGTAGATTGTAATTACTGTTTGGCAGTTTATTTATGTTCTGGTATTGAAATGAAAATTGGGTTTCGTCATTAAGATCATAATCTAATTTAGCATCAAGATTTGACAAAGACTGCGCCGTTACTGATCTTGAGTATAAAAATTTACCATTCCATTTATTTTTTCTATATTCATATTGACCACCAACACTATTAATTTCCTGACTGAATGAACTAGGTATCACATTTTGATTATCAAAAATCAATATCTGGTCGTAATAATAATTCGATCTAAAATCATCTGCAAAAAACTGGAATTTACCTAAAATAGTATTCTCATAAACCAGCCCAACTCTATTATACATTTTGTTATAACGCGTTTGGTCATTTATCCCGCTACTTTTAAAAGACTCCCCAAATCTATATACAATTGTGTTTCCTACTGTTGATGGAACGGTAGCTTGGTTGTATTCAAAAAATTTATTTTCATAATTAAACTGATGGGTTAAATACAAGTTATTATTCCCTTTTTCTGAATTTATCCTGAAATTATGGTCCAGAAATATTCTTTTCCCTTTAAGAAAGGACTTCGCGTCTGAAAAATAAACTTCAAATCTTTGGCGATTATTATAGTTTGGATCTTCACTTTCGAAATCATCTATTGTTGTTATTCCACCATTTTCCTCATTCAAAATATCTTGAAAAGTATAATGTGCTTTAGCGAAATAGCGTTTATTCTTGGTGTTATAACTAGTGGTGAATCTAAAATTACCAGTACTGGATAACTGATTAATATATTCTCCTTCTGAACGCAAACCTTTGTATGCAATAGAAAAATTAAGATTTTCAGAAGTATTCAAGGTTATAAATGCATCTACAGATTGTCCTTTTCTAACAGTAGTTTTAAAATACAATTCGGTCACAGGAGTAGCTACAGAACTGTACCTTATTTGGTTTGCTTCTAAAAAATTGAAATGTTTTGCTTTAAAACCAAATTCCGGATAAGGTGAAAAATCGGTTAAACTATATTGTAATGTATTATAGGTTTGCCCATCATTTGCAAAAGGTAAAAGCCCAAAAATATCTTTTCGCAAATAATTATGACTGTATTCTTTTTGAATGGTAAGAGAAGTATCTATGTAAGTTGTATCATTTTCGATTGTAATAAAACGATACATGTCAATGGTAGCGATTTTTTCACTTATCTTTTTAATCGAATCAGAACTATTATATTTATTATCAATTCTCAATTTTTGAATCTTTTTCTCTTGAGAAAATAATAGAACCGGAAATGTTAAGAAACAAAACAAAAATAATATTCTCATTTGAAAGAAATCTAATTAGTCGATTAAAAAAAATAATCAAGCAAAGATATATTATTAAGAGATATAAATAAAAAAACATCCAGCGTACGTGGATGTTTTTTTAAAGTGTGAGATTAAACCAGAGTTTCTATTTCTTAATAAACTTGAAGTTAAGGCTTTTATCTTGACTAACAAACTTGACAATATAAACTCCTGATTTTAGGTCCCCTACCTTTACATTATTCTTTCCTTCGTATCTAAAACTTCTAATTAATTTTCCTGAAATATCGTAAAATATAACATCTGATGGAGAAAACGAATCTGGTAAATCAAAAAATAAATTTTCTTGTACTGGATTAGGGTAAACTCTCATAGAATTATTTTTTTCGTAATCTACACTATTTAAAGACACATTATCTAAACCACTAGCAATTAACGTAAAATCTTGAACCCCTGTTAATAAACTACCTTTATTAGTGACCTGAATAGTATACTTACCTGCAACAGCATTTGCAATTGATACTTTTTCAATATTATCGACATTATTGTCAGAATTTTGCGTTCCCGGGCTATTTAGCGAAGAAGGATCCAATTTCCAAGGATAGTACACAGTACCTGCTTCATCAATAATTTTAAGATCTAGATTGTTCACCAGATTAGTGTTCCTATTATCTTCAACAATAGGAGTAACAACGGCGCCCATCTTAACTGGATCAGTCCAAGCAATCGAAACATTTACTGCTCTTGGCGAAGAAATAGCTATCTGTTTAATAAATACCACTTGATCTGTCAAAGTAGTTTCTAGAACCAACGAGGTATTTCCATTTGAACTAATAATTCTCGCGGCTTCTTCCCCATTTGCTAAGCCCCACCCGTATTCATAATCAGGTCCTATAGAAAAACCCGCTTCATCTGCAGTATGGCAAAGCAAACCACGAACTGTTGCAGCTTTCATGAATCTGGTATTCAAATTATTATAATGCTGCTGAAGTAAAACAATTAAGCCTGTGATTGCTGGAGCCGCCATTGAGGTGCCACTTAGCGTCTCATACGTATTGTCATTTGGTCCATTACAGGAGTATACCCCAACGCCTTTTGCGCTAATGTCTGGCTTAATTCTTCCATCATCGGTAGGTCCATAATTACTAAACGAACTCATTGTAACGCTCGCTGGACCTGCATAATTTGGAACAGAATTAACAGCCGCAACGACAATCGTATTTTTAGCTACAGCACTTCCAGTAAGCATATCAAAACCACCTTTAGCATTTATTTGTGAATGGGTACTGTTTCTTGAATTACCTGCAGCAACAACAATTTGATAATACGGAAATACCTCTGAAATTTTATCAAAATCAGCCGAAGTCTGGTCATAGTAACCAAATCGGGCATTAGCAAAAGAATTTGAAATCCCATATCCGTATGAATGGTTTGACACTAAGTAACCTTCACTAGCAAAATTTGTCATTTCTTCAACATCACTATCCCAAAAATACGTTTTTGCCTTCGCTTGATATGCAAACCCTCTAGCTCTCGGTACAATACCTGATCCAACTATCGTACCAGTTACATGTGTGGAATGAGCACTAGGAGATATTGCTCCATCACCAAACGTAACCTTTGACCCTGCTAATTCCTGATGTGTGTCCCTTACTTTTCCGCCGTCCCAAACTCCTGCAGTAATACCATTACCCGTCAAACTAAGACCTAAAACCCCATTAGGTTGTAACGAATTTGCTCGAATTGTAGCCGCAGACTCATCGTTTTCAATAGTATAAAAAAAAGGCAATCCATCATAAATACGCTGGAGAGATTTCGTCTCTGAGTCAATCAACCTATATTTAAGTTTATAAGCTTGGATTCTTCTTTTTTGTTCTTTTTGAGATTCTATTAAATCAACTAAGAAATCATTTATCTTTTCTTTGTTATAAGATTGTTTAATCTTATTTCGCTCTTGTTGAGTTTGAGCCATAGACAGTTGAAATATAAATATAAAACATAATATTTTTTTCATTTTATAAAAAATTAGCAATTAGTTTAGATTAATAACCGGTTATGCAATCTACATAAAATAAAAAAACCTCCCAAATATTTAAAAAAGGGAGGTTGTTTTAAATTGTTTGATTTACAAACTAGTAACCAGGATTTTGCTGTAAATTACTATTCAAATCTCTTTGAGATTGCGGAATAGGAAGTTGCCATTTAAAATCACCCGCAGGAATTGTCAAAGCTGTAGTTTCAACTTTGGTACCAGCACCACTAGCGTAGTCACCTTCAACAGCATTTCTTACCATTGACAAGCCTAATCTTTTTAATGTAAAGAAACGATCCATTTCAAAAGCAAGTTCTAATCTTCGTTCAAGTAAAATAGCATTTAGTAACGCAGCTCCAGTTTCATTACCTGAAACAAAAGGAGAATATCTTTGAGATCTTACCGCATCAAGAAATGCTAAACCTCCACCGTTGATTCGATACTGAGCCTCAGCCATGTTTAAATATACTTCTTCAATACGCAATACTTTGATATCAACAATAGCTGGATTACCCGTTAAACGACTATAGTATTTAATAACGTGATTATAAGGTATGGTACTATATGCACTTGTCTGAATGTAAGCAGCTTTTCTAATATCTGTGGTTTGAAACAAATCTGAAAAGCTTTTAGGCACAACATACTCTGAACGAATACCACTTGCTACTGTCTGATTGTAAACAACTCCTGGAGTAACACCATCAACTTGATCTATTCTAAGTTTAAATAAAACACCAGAAGCATTTGCATCTTTCCAAAGATTAACAAAACTTGCTCTAGGGCAAACAGTATTACCTGCAATAGCAAGGTTTCCGTATTGAATAACTTTTGGGAAATCTCCTAAATAAAGATACACACGAGATAACAAAGCATAAACTGCTGATTTTGAGGCTTTTCCTGATGCATTCGTATTAGCTGTACCAATTTTATCTGCAGCAATAAGTAAATCATCAACTACTTTTTTATAGGTATCTTCAACAGTTGGTCTTGATGGTTTAGAAAAAGGAGCAACAACATCTAAATAATACATACCTAAAGAAGCATTTGCATCAGCCGCCTGAGTAGGAATTTTAGAATAAATTCTAACTAAGTCAAAGTTGTTTAACGCTCTAATGAAACGAGCCTGCCCTTCGATATTATCTCTAACCGCATCTTGAGGTATAACATTAATATTGTCGATAACTCTAGTTGCTGTTTCTGCAGCTCTATAGGCACTAATATAATAATTAAAATGAGAGCTATTAGGCACTGATTGCAATCTAAAACCACCAGCATTAGACTGGCGCCCTTCAACTTTAAGAATTAGATTATCAGTCATTACCTCAGAGTCTATTACAAACTCCGAACCGTAACCTCCGTCACCACCATTTTTAATCATGTAGGAGTATGCTCCAGTTAGCATATTCTCAAAATCAGCCGCATTACGCAAAACAATAGTCTCACTGATGGCATTGTATGGAGCGAATGTGATATCTTCATCGTCGCAAGAATTTAATGCGAAAGATAAAGCAACAATATATATTATTTTTTTCATAATTTTTTTAATTATAAATTAATTGATACTCCAAAAAGGAATGTTTGAACACTAGGATAAGAATACAATGCAAATTGTCCAGGAACTAATAACCCTGTTTGGCTCTCAGCACTACCTATTCCTACCTCTGGATCACCATTGAACTTACTCCATGTAAATAAGTTTTGCATTTGAGTGTATATTCTAATATCATCTACAGGTAAATTAGTAAAAGCTTTTTTAGTAAACTTATACCCAATATTTAGGTTTCTAAATCTAATATAACTTGCATCTTCTAAGAAACGATCAGATTCAAGGTTAGAGTTAATACCTGACAATTGTCTTGGAGCAGGTAAAGATGCAGTTGTGTTAGTTGCAGTCCAAAAATCAAAAGCAGCTACAGCTTGATTCCTTGTTGGAGCAGAACCATCAGCAACCATATTTTGCCACATATAATTGTATGTATAATTACCTTCTTTGAATACAAAATCAGTAGAGATATCAAATCCTTTATAAGCAAATTGCATACCAAAACCACCTTCGTATTTAGCATATGGAGTTTTACCAGTAAAAACTCTATCACCAGCACTATAAACATCAGTAACTGTACCATCTAATTTAGTGTACATGGCATGACCATTAGTAGGATTAACTCCTGCGTAAGGTACAAGGAAGAAATCATCAGGAGAACGACCCACTTTATTCCATGTTAACCCTCTTGAAAGTTGGTTATTTGGATCACCAGGACGGTTTAACTCGTTAATTTCTCTGTCAAAAGTGGCAGCATTAACATAAAAAGACAAAGTAGTGTTTGCGTTTTTGATTGCAAAAGCCTTAAGCTCAACTTCAGCTCCCTTAGAAGTCCAGTCACCTGCATTAATAAGCGCTGAAAAAGACGTACCAACAGTAGTGTTATCACTATAGATAAAATCATTTCTTTTATCTTGAAATACCGAACCTGAGAAGGTCAACCAATTATTTAATACTGCAGTTTCAATACCAATTTCGTATTTCTCTGCTTTTTCAAACTTTAAGTTATTATTTCCAACAGTGCTTCCTGTTAATACAGTTCCGATACCTCCACCATATTGTGAAGTACTAAAAAGACTTTGAGCAGTATAACTACCAATACCGTTAGTTGAATTTAATTCACCATAAGAAGCTCTCAACTTCAAATTATTCAACCATTTTACATCACTCATAAAAGATTCACTCGTAACATTCCATCCTAGAGAGATTCCCTTAGCAAATTCGTACTTATTGTTAGTTCCTAGAACAGATGATCCATCGCGTCTACCATATAACGACACTAAATATTTCCCATCAAAATCGTAATCGATATTACCAAAAATAGAAACAGTCGCATTTTCAGTTCTTGTAGTTGCAGGTACTCCAACAACTGCTGTTCCTGCGGTAGGTAAATCACCATTAACATATCCTTTTCTAGTTAAAGTATACGATCTAAAATTTGATTTAAAATATTCGTACAAGACAGTCGTTTCAAAATTGTGCTTGCCATTGATACTATATTTATAATTCAAACTGTTAGTTAATTGATACTCTAATGAATCCCATCCATTATCAGTCTTAGAACCTCTAGCTGTAGGGTCTCCAACAATTAAATCCAAAAATGAAAAAGGTTTTGTGAAAGACTCTCTCTGATATCTTTCATAATTCATATTCATTTGAGTTTTGAATGTCAAATCTTTCACTATTCCTAACTCTACGTAAGGACGTCCGTATAATCTAAAAAAACGACGTTGCTCTGTGTTATTAACAATCGCCTCTTGAATAGGAAAACCTGCGGCTAAATTTGTATTATAAACCGGATTCCCCAAAACATCATTAATCACATTACCATTAGCATCTCTGGCAAAAAATGGCTCATATGGATTATAGTCGTACATTGCTCTAATTGGACTTTGTGCATTGTTACGATCTCTTGAATCATTAAATTTCTCATACGATCCACCAACATTGAAACCAAACTTCACTCTGTCGTTTGCCTTATACTCACTATTATATCTAGCAGTAATTCTATTGAACCCTTTAAGTTTATCTATAATCCCACTATCCTCAGTATAACCAACAGACATGAAATTAGTAAATTGATCATTACCACCTGAGTAAGAAAAATTATTATTTTGCACAAATCCTTTTCTTAGCAAATCATCTTGCCAGTTGTGGTCATAAGAACGTAATAACGCCAACTCAGCTGGAGTTTTACCTATAGAACCTCCCTGACCAATTAAACCTTCATATCGGATTTTTTCATCCGCATTCATCATGTCAAATGGATCAGCAATTTTTTGTGTAAATCCAAGCGAATTGTTGAACTGAAATTTACCTTTTGCATTTTTACCTTTTTTAGTAGTAATAACCACCACTCCATTTCCACCACGAACCCCATAAATTGCAGCAGAAGCTCCATCTTTTAATATAGAAACAGATTCGATATCATTTGAACTCAAAGCAGAAGCTTCTGTTCCGCTCACAAATGCACCATCAACCACATAAATAGCTTCAGCCGTACCACCTGTAATACTTACCGCACCGCGGACAGTAACGTAAGCCGCAGCTCCAGGCTTACCATTTTGAGCAGTGACCTGCACCCCAGCAGCTTGTCCTTGTAATGCATTTTGGATAGTTAAAGCCGGAGATTGTTTTGCAATTTCGTCTGCTGAAACTGTTGAAACAGAGGAAGACACTTTTCTTGAATCTTTTGAAAAGTAACCTAGATTAGTTTGAACAATAACTTCATTCAAACTTACTCCATCTTGCATTGTAACATTAATTGTATTTGAGGAACCTACTACCTTAGTAGATTCAGCCATACCCACAAAAGAAAAAACCAATACGTCTCCACTTTTAGCTTTTATAGAATACTTACCATCGAAATCGGTCTGTACTCCAGACTTAGTACCCTTAATTAAAACATTCACACCCGGAACAGGACCAGAGGCATCTGAAACTACACCTGTAACAGTTCTTTCTTGTGCAAATGCAAATTGCATTGACAATGCCAACAGCAACGAAAAAATCCATTTGAATTTTGATCTCATATTAATTTGTTTTGAATTAGTTATTTCACAAAAATCATAATAATTTCTTAAAGAAACAAATTTTTAGAAAAATTAACACAATTAACATTTGTTAATTTTTTTACTCAAAACATCAGGTTCCTTCATCATTTTTCATATTCAAGCCATATTGTTTACAAATATCACCACAGATGCTTATATTTTTATTAAAACTAATTTAAATCTAAATCATTTTATATTAACATAACGTTTTAAAAAAAAGAACCAATGAATCAACCCAAAATAGCAACGACTAGAAACTAAAAACACATCTATAATATCGCCAATTAACATCCAAAAGAGCAGTTAAATTAAGAAAAAGACGCCAAATAAGAAACTTTTTTTTGCAAAATGCGACTTGAATAGCAACCAGGCAGAGAACATTAAAAGACTCAAAAAATAAACGTATCAGATTAGAGGATATTAAAAAACAGTTGTATAAAAAATATCACCCTTTTTAAATGGCAATTAATTTAACTTATACAATTCTGTTCAAGGCTGACAAACCAAATCAGCTCACTGCATTATTCAATACACTACAAATAGTCTATTTAATAAATATGATTTTATTGAGCACTTAGAGCTAGATTAGAATCCGATTCCAATTACGTATAAGCCACAAAAACTTGAAGCAATCATAAGTAATTGCATTAACAAATAAAGCACCTCATACAGAAACTATAATACATACACAGCTAAAACTATTGAAGCACCTGCAAAACCTCCATTAGTAGCTTTTGCAGCAACATCAACTCCCGGAAAATTAGAGTCTTTTTACTATCTATGAATATCAGTTCAACTACTTCGTTCCAAAAAAACTAGATTATTCTTTCTTTCAATATAGTGCCTAATAGTATAGAAGAAAAACTAGTCGTAGTATACCGCTCGGTTAATAAGAGTAGCCAAAGAAGTATACCTTATTTGGTTTACCTCTAAAAAATCTAAATATTTTGATAAACAAAACTCCGCAGAAGGTGAAAATTAATTAAACTATACTGCTGCTTATTATACTTCTCCCATAAATTGCCAAAGGTAAAAATCGAAAAATATCTTTTCGTAAGTAGTTCTACTATTTTTTTGGCGGTAAGTGAAGCATTCTTTTAAGTTGTATCATTATTTACTATAATTAAATGACACATATCAATGGTGCGCTTTTTTTTTAATTGTCTTATTTAATTGAATAAGAATTATTAAACTTATTACTAACGCCTATACTTTCTTGAGAAACAAATATAAATTGCATTTCTATAAATAGAATAAAAATAATTTTCTCATTAAGCAATAATCAAATTAATCAATTGGAAATAAGTTCACCAAGTATAATAAATTATAAAAACATCCACTTGCGTTGGATATTTTTTTAAGATAAATGCAAAAAACCTGCCCTTTTGAGGCAGGTTTTTTTTACAAAAAAAAAATTAGCAAATCCAAAAACAGCTAATTAAGAGTAGTTTACAAGATTCATAAACACTATCGGTAACGATTTAGTAATGGTGCTCATTGCATTCATTTTCAACCAAATTCCTTGTAAATCAATAGCAAATTTACAAAAAAACAGAGAAACATTTAGAATATCTAGCTTATTTTTCATCTGTTTTTAGGATTAGTGCCCAACTACACAGCCCAGAAGAAGAATTACTTTTAACGTGGTTTGAACCTTGCGAAAGAGAAAAGGCAAATACATATTTCAATGCTTCTCAAATAGCGGCAAAGCTGGCTGAAAAAGCTAAAATAAACATTACCGATCGTACAATCAACAAACTGGGGAAAGCATTAAAAAAACACAATTTCATTAGACTTAAAAAAAACGGAATAGCAGTTTACTGCAAATTCCAGTGATATTGACCACCCAATTCCAATTTAAAGTGAGCACCTGATTCCAATTCAAAATGACCACCCAATTCCGGGGCAAAATGACCACCCCATTTTTCATTAAAAACTACTCTTTTTCATCTGTTAATTAGTGTTCAAATATACTTAAATATTATCCTTTGTTTATCCCTCTTTTTTTTCTCATAGATTCTCCATGTAATTCGAGTCGATGAGATTGATGTATCAGCCTATCCAAAATTGCATCAGCTATGGTTTTTTCTCCAATGATGTCATACCAGCCTTGCACTGGGATTTGTGAGGTTACAATGATAGAACCGTTATTATGCCTGTCTTCAATGATCTCTAAAAGGGTAATTCGGTTACTGCTATCCAAAGCTTGGAGTCCAAAATCGTCTAATATAATAACATCTTGCCGTTCTATTTTGGCCAATTCTCTCAGGTAAGAACCATCTGCTTTGGCCATTTTTAATTTAGCAAACAGCTTCGAAGTATTAAAATAACTTACTTTAAAACCTTGGATACAGGCTTGATAACCTAATGCTGTGCCTAAATAACTTTTGCCTACACCAGTGCTTCCCGTTATTAAAATGTTTTCATTTTTTTCGACAAATTCACATTCTGCCAGACGCAGTATGGTATTTCGATCCAGATTACGGGTTTGGTCAAAATTGATACTTTCAATATTTGATTTGTAATGGAATCGGGCGTTGGTGATACTGCGGGCAATACGCCGATTGTGCCTTTCATCCCATTCGGCATCAATAAGCATCGATACAAACTGATCGAGCGTGTAATGGTCTGTTTTTCCGCTTTCAATGGCTGTTTTAAAAGCATTGTGCATGCCGTAAAGCTTCATTTGTTTCATTTTTGTTACTGTGGATTCATTCATGATTACTGTGTTTTAATTTAATTATAATACTGTTTTCCTCTTATGTTAGCGTGAATTGGAAGTTCCTGCTCAGGTTCTTGTTCAAATTCGATATGATCTAAGTTGTTTTCTAAAATATTTTGAATGGTCTTAAAATTGTAAATTTTAAAATCAAGTGCCCGCTTACAGGCATTTATTAATCGCTCTTTCCCTACCTTTTTCTCGAAGTTTAATATTCCCAAACAACTTTTATAAGCCTGTTCAGGATGGTTTCTACTTTCAATTATTTGCATAATATATTCTGCTACTGACTCGTCAATACTACTGGCCCAATCAATGAAGCGGGCAGCACTCCACTGAGCTACAAATTGATGCGTGCTAGCCATATGTTCCGGGATTGTGGTATAGATATAAGGTTTGTAATTCCTTGGATGGATGGCTATTCGATTGTATTTGTGATAGATCTCTACCGTTGATTTGGTATACAATAGTTTCGCTTTTTTCTTGACATATTGATACGGAACGCTATAGTAATTTTTGTCCTGACTTAATTGAACATGCCCATTTTGCATTACTGTTGCAAAGGATTGGTATTTGATTTCAAAACGTTCTTGTGGTAATGGACTTAGTTTTTGTTGTTCATCTTCTAAAAATAATTCTATCCGAGAGTACGGACGTCCTGTGAGTTTTCGACTGTTATGAGCATCCAATAAATCCCATATTTGCTGGTTTAATTCTTCCAGAGAAAAGAATTTAGTTTCTTTTAGATTTACATAAATCCTTCGATACAAGATCTTAACAGCTCCTTCAACCAATGATTTGTCTCGGGGTTTATAAGCCCTGGCAGGCAAGATTGTAGTTTGGTAATGTTCGGCTAAATCAGCCAAGGTTTCATTAATGGTGGGTTCAAAACGACTGCTTTTTATCACTGCAGATTTTAAATTATCCGGAACAATTGCCGCAGGAGTACCTTCAAAAAAACGCATAGCATTTTCTACCGATGTAACAAAATCTTCCTTTTGTTGGCTCATGGAAGCTTCGGCATAGGTGTATTGACTGGCTCCTAATATGGCTACAAAAAATTGTACTTCTTTAATTTCTCCCGTGTCTTTATCAATGATGGAGAGTGTTTTTCCAGCATAATCCACATACATTTTATCACCCGCTTTGTGATTCATGTGCATCACTGGATTGACTCGTTTGCTCCATATTTTATAATGATGTCCAAATTGCGAGCTTCGGTAACCATTAGGATTTAGGACAATATATTGCTCCCACATGTGCTGTATGGTAACGCCAACTTTTTTTAGTTCGCGTTCCATTTTAGGAAAAAAATCATAAAGAAGCTGCAGTTTGGGACTGATTGATTCCACGGTAGTGTGTGAGAACAAAAGTTCTAACTCAGCATCAGTTTTTTCACTAATTACTTCAAAACTTAATCCTAGCACTTCAAATAAAGAAATATACTTCTTTACCGTATTTCTAGAAAGAGATAAGTACTTACTTATGAATAACTTACTTTTTCCGTTACAGTAGAACTTAATTGCTTTTCTAATTTTACTCATGTCTGTTATTTTGTTTGCCATAATCCGTCTTTTTTTAACGAATGTATGGTGCTAACAACATGAAAAAGTAAGTAGTTTTTGATGATCAATTGTACCCCAAAATTAGGTGGTCAATTTGAACTGGAAAGTGGTGGTCAGTTTGCTCCGAAACTGGTGGTCAATTTGCACTGGAATAGGATGGTCAATTTGACTGGTTTTTCCATTTATCCTCATTTTAACCAAAAATCAAGTGAGCTACTTGTTCATATTTTAATCCTGCATAGGAACAAAACTCTTCGATAGTTAAAAACTCATTTTCGAGCTTGTTAAGGTCAGTTTTCACTTTTTGCATTAATCTGGTACTTTGGCGATAACTTTTGCCTGTTATGCGCTGTATGTCTTTAGGATAAATGCACACCCTCTGTTTTTCAAATTTCATACACTATCTATGCCTTTGACTAGGCTTTGATTAGCTTAAACCCACTGATTAGTAAAGTTTAAGATTATGCAAAAGTAAGTTTTTTTGAAATATAATTTTGCCCTGCAATTTATTATGTTTTTGGATGCTTTTCATAAGGCATTTATGTCGATTTAAGCCATTTGTGTCGCTTTGCGACATATGGAACTGTCCTTGCTTTTTTATTCTGTTTAATTGGCTAAAATTTGTTTCGAAATCGGATAAAAGATGTTGCAACTGAAAAGATGATTTAGAGATTTTAAAAATAAATTTTAATCTAAATTTTAGAAATTATGGCAAGACAGAAAGGCATAATTAAATTGAAAGGGACTATCGGAGATATTACTTTTTACAAAACCCAAGACGGACATTTGGCTCGTGAAAAAGGTGGCATAGATGCGAGCAGAATTGCGAGTGATCCTGCTTTTCAAAGAACGCGTGAGAATGGATCGGAATTTGGTCGAGCTGGAAAAGCTGGAAAGATTTTGCGAACTGCTTTTAGAGCATTACTTTTAAATTCTGCTGACGGTAGAATGGTAAGTAGACTTACTCAAAGAATGATGAAAGTCATTCAAGCTGATTTAATCAGCGTCAGAGGTTTGCGAAATGTGATTGATGGCGAAGCCGAGCTTTTGGCAGGTTTTGAATTCAATATTCGTGGGAAACTAGGTACGAGTTTATTTGCTCCTTTTGTGGGAGCAATTGACCGAGTTACTGGAAATATCACTGTTGATTTAGCTTCATTTATTCCATCAAATATGATTGCTGCACCTTCTGGAACAACACATTTCAAAATCATTTCTGCTGGTGCAGAAGTAGATTTTGAAGCGGAAACATTTGTGGAAGCGCATTCAGAAACGGCAATTTTGCCTTGGGACACAACTGCAACTGCTGTAATTAGTCAAACAAATACAGTAACTCCTGCGAGTGTAAAACCTTTGTTTTTGGCTTTGGGTGTTGAGTTTTATCAACAAGTAAATGGTCAAATGTACCCATTGAAAAATGGTGCGTTTAATCCATTAGCATTGGTGCAAGTGAGCGGATTGTAAGATGATTTTAATACTATCGAGAACTTATTTCCCTGACGGAACGAACGGAAAACTCGAATGCGAAGGCAAATTAATTTGTAAAACCATTGAATTGCCGTGGAAGATGAACGAAACGAAAATTTCCTGTATTCCTGAAGGGAAATATTTTATAAAAAAGCGGTACAGCAAGAAATTTCAATGGCATTTGGAGGTTTTGGATGTCAAAAACAGAAGTTTGATTTTGTTTCATCCAGCCAATAATGCTCTGCAAGAATTGAATGGTTGTATTGCTCCAGTAACAAAACTTTCTGGACCAGGTTTAGGTCTTATGTCTCGAAAAGCATTTTCTAAATTGAAAAATTTAGTCAATCCAATTTTAGACAAAAATGAAAGTGTTGTTTTAATTGTTCAATCTTAAAATAAGATTATGAAAAAAATAATAAATAGAGCGAAAGCTCCAACTCCGAAATTTTTTAAAGTGCTTCGAAATATTGGTTTGGTTTTAGCTGCTGTAGGCGGAACAATTTTGGCTGCTCCGATTGCTTTGCCTGTCGTGGTTACTACAATTGGTGGATATGTTGCTGTTGCAGGAGGCGTTATTTCTGCGGTTAGCCAACTGACAACTACAAAAGAAGATGTCATTACAGCACAGTAATTCAACGGTAATTAGTACCGCTGGCGGTACATTTTTGAGTGTTTTACCGAATTTACATTCGGAAGATGTTTTAAAAACTATAATTCTTGCCACACTTGGTGCAGTTGTTAGTTTTTCAATATCTTTGATTCTCAAATTTTTCATTAGAAAGCACAAAAAATAGTCTAATTCTAGTTGTGGTGACCTTTGGATTAGACAATAATGAAGCCCAAACCGCAAGGAATGGGCTTTTTTACGTTATAAAATTAAACTTCTTCAAATAAGTTTAACGTAACTTCTAAAACCACTACTTCGGAATTGTGGGTGTATAATTCTTGCCATTTTGCACTGTCAATTGCTTTGGCTCTTGTGTCGAAAACGCCAAAACATACTCTTGATGCTCTACTTTTCCAATTGTCGGTTTGGTACAATATAAATAGTTTCATTTTTATTGATTTTTGGTTTATAAATGGGTTTATTTTTTGCAATAACGATACAAAATCACTCTTCTCAAATCGTTGATTAAATTGATATTCTCATGAAATTGTTTTTCTTTTTGCTCTAAAAACTTCAGTTTAGCTACATTTTTTTGATGCTCTTCATGTTCCTGCATCAGCAAACTAGCCTTTGGATTGAACTCTTTTGAGAAGTCTGGAAGGCGTAAAAATGGAATTACAGAGCCTACTAAATATTGATGCCAAAATTTGGTTTTCCATAAGCTGTAAGCCACAAAATAAATACTTTCGCAATCTTCTTCGTTTTGAAAAATGACTACGAAACTGTTAGTAAATGGCTCTTTTTGTGGCTTTCCGCTGTTCATTCCTTTGTTAAGTATGAATAAATGAGGTTTGGCATATAACGTGTCCTTTCGGTGCGTTTTGATAATAAAATTTGGCATACTTCGGTTTTTTAAGATGATGTGCCTCGTTACCAGAAGCCACACATAAAATTTTTAAAAGAAAAAAAAGAAAAAAAGAAAGTCGTCCTTCAAGTGAAGGTTTCAAGAAAAACAAGTTTTTTAGAAAAAAATACTACCCGATACATCTTCGGAAAATGAGGATATAATAGCACAGAAAAATGTTATTACGAACCATTATGGGTGGAGATTTTTTTTCTAAAACCCGTAGGGCTTGAACTTTTTTTTTCTTGAAACCGGAACTTACCTTTACTTTCTTTTATTTATTTTTTTATTTTTCTTTCTACCGAGAAGTTTCTGCTGAAGACGGATTTAAAAATGTTGATTTGAAAAGATGGTGTTCTACCGGAAAGGGTATGAAATTTCAAAACAGAAAAAAGAGATAGAATTCCATTCCAATTATTTTTCTGTTTTGAAATTTCATACTCTTTCTTACGGTTTGATTTTGTGGGTGTACTAAATTGCTTTATCGAGATTGTGAATTTTAGAAGTGAAGTTGTAAAGCAATTTATTACACTTACAAAAACAATGCAAATATGACCTAGTGCGATGTGGCAGTAGCGCAGGCAAGTGTGTCTTTTTTTATTTGCTTAACGAGATGTGGTGATTGATTTTACTATCGGCTTGATGCCCACTTTTCATAAAAAGATGGAAATGATTTTTAAAGTGAACATTCATCTGAAACCGCTACGCATCAAGCCGATGGAAAATCAATTTACCTAGTGTTTCTGGCAAATAAAAAAGATACTCTTGCTGGCTCTTTTTGGTTTTTTGGGTAGAAAAATGGCTTTTACCATAGGCAAATCTACTATACATTAAAGCCATTTTTCTACTTACAAAAGCAATGCAAATACTACCTATTTGAGCGTCTAGCTGATAAAACAGTTGTAAAGTTCTTGCGAAAAGAAATCTTATAAATTAAAGAAAATGTTCATCGGAATTATGACAGTGGTTTGTGAAGGACGGTTTTTTTGAGCATCTCTCTACGAATACATCAATGTTAAGATATTATTTCTGGAGCTGCTCAAAAAAGTTGTCCTGGAGCAAACCACTAGCGCGTTGGGTGTGGCGGCTGTTTTACATAAATGATATTATAACTTCATTGCAAAAACCAAAAAACAATAACAAAGCTTTGTAATGAATTATAATACTCAATTATGTAACACAGCTTGGGAGAAAAAATTACTGGCGCAAGTTGCAAAGCATACGTGTTTTTTCTAAAACTGTGCCAGTAATTTTTTTGGAGCGTTGGCAAAGGAGTGGCTTCTGAAATGTAAAACTCCCTTTTACCACCGAACGAAAAGTATTATTCTCGTTATTAAAAATGTAATTAGTGAAATGAAGCAAACAAAGATGTGAGTATAGGAATACTTGGACTAGACGAGGATTTTGTGCAGATGAATGAGATAATGAGTTGATAAAGCTATTTTCATTTTTGGTACATTTATTGTTATAAATAGTTATGAAAGCATTACTTGAAATAAGTCGAAAATACGTTTTTTGACAGAAAATTTGTTTTTTGGTACAAGAGTTGTATATTTGCAAAGTCATTTCCCTAGGGAAAAGGACCTGGTTCGCGAAAGCGCACGCCACAGCACCGTAGCCTGTGGCTTTTTTTATTTTACCCTCTTTGTATATTTGTCTTCATAATATTTTTGATTTCTCGCATCATCAATATGGAAACAAGAAATAATCATATAGTCTGGAGTGATTTTTTCCATTACAACTAAAAAGTTTCCTTCTTTGAACCAAAAGTAATTTCTGATTTTACCGTCTGCTTCTAAAAATTGAAAGCAAGTTACATCTTCAGTATCTTTATTTTCTAGTATCGGTTTTATCCAATGAATTTTGTTTGCTCTTTTTTTATCAAAATTTCTTTTGCCTTTATCTCCTCTTGTAATGATTTTTACAAAAGTGTGCGGATAAGTTTCGAATCCTTCTTCTTTTGAATCTGCTATATCTATTTTTACTTTGCAACCATCGAAATAAAAATCATTATCGATAAAATCGGCTTTGAATAATTGAAATAGTTCTTCTAAATGTTCAGGTGATGGGTCAATTCCTAAATTAGATATGTGATCGTCCAAGTCTAATAAATCCATTATAGTTTTATTTTAGGTTGGTGATCAAAAATATTGAACTTTGTTTCCCAAGGTTCTGTTCCTTCTTCAAGATTAAAACCAGATTTAGTTTCTAAATATTTAATGAAATCCATTCTGTTTTGAGTTGGATTTACAATGTTATTCATTACTACTCTTGTTTTGTAAGTAATAGCTCCAATAAAAAAATCGGCTAATTGAAAGAAATTATTATCGTGAGAATGTAAATGCTGGAATTGTTTGAATGGGCTTTTGCCGTTGTACTCGGCATCAAATACTTCATTGATTTTTTTTAGTTTTTCTCTACCACGAGTATTTTGAACATCAATAAAAACTCTGTATTCATCGCCATTACTATTATTAGGATGCAACAAATAATAGGTCATTTTATAATAGAAATTGTCGTGAGAACCTTGATTGAAATCTATATGATTTAAGCGCTCTTTGTATTTGACTAAAATACAACGAAACTGGAGCGATGAACTAAAAAAATAATCTACTAATTCTTTGTATAATTCGGTTCTAGCATTTGAAAATTTATTCCATTTTAGCTCTGACTTTTGATTATGTTTTGCTAGAATTCGATTGAATTCTTTTTGTAATTCAACATAATCTACCATTGGTACTTTGATGTAACCGATGCACATTACCGGAATATCGTCATGTTCTAAATGACAACTTTCGTCGATATAAAAATCATATTTATTGTTCATAATTTAGTAGAGCTAGATTAATTACTAGTTTGTTTGTCAACGTAAATTTCTTTTCCATTTTCAAAAATAATCAATCCGTAGTTTTTACTTATCACTGCTGTGAATAATACATTTGGCAAACATGAGCCATATAATGCTGTTCTATATCTGCTGCCAAAAATATTAGTAACTATTAAATTTTTAATTATGGGTGTTGAAAAATATTGAGAAATGTGTGTTAGTTTAAATTCTTTTGATAATAAGTGAAAACCATCTTGAAATTTGCTATTTGACGAAGAAATTTCTATCAATGTTTTTAAAATATCATCATAATTACTTATTGGTAAATCATAAGTAGCTTTTTCTGTATTCATCGATGCAACAGGTAACTCTTTAATATCTGAATATATTACCAAACCAATACCCTCAAAGTTTTTACTTTTAAGTTTATTTATATCATTACAAAGGTTTATTATTTTTTTTATCATGACGATTTAAATTAATCTCCCTAACAATTTTTTTTGAGAAAACTGTATCTTGATCGTTCCGTTGTTATTTCTTTGGTTGTAATATTCTCCCTCCAATGTCAAAATATCCTTGTAATATTTTAGTTTGGCCGTACCAACGTGATTGTTAAGATTGAATAATGGTGCTGTTTCATTTGAGAATATATAAAAGATGCTAAAAGTGTTATTGTTTTCGGGTATTATTTGCTCAATAACACTAAATGAACTTGAGGTATTTAAATTTGTATTTATATCTCCAAAATAAGTGAATATATGAAGTTTTGAAGCTGTTTGCTTAATTTCCATAACGCATACTTTTTTAACAGGAACACCTGAACTCTGATAACTAGATACTACTTCTCCAGTATATCTACCGTTTAAATTTGGAATATTAATGAGCCAACTAAAGATTTTAAATTTCCATCCTACTAAATCAATAAAAATTATAGTTGATGTTATTAGTGCTATTGTAGAAAAAACGCCAATATAGCTGTAAGCTTCGTTTAATAGATTGTATTTAATAATTATACTTTCAATATACTTTGAGACATAATTAAAAAATACTGATAAAACCAGTATAAATATTATTAATCGATTTGTGTTGTAGTATTTAAAATTCAAAATCAAATTGTTTAAAATTCTTCAAATTTAATATTTTTTTCAGTCTTAATTCCTATTTTCTCAACATATGAAATATAAAGTCCTTTTCTACCAATTATCAGCATAAAGATTATTTCAGAATTGAGAATATTGCCTCTAATTTGTTCTAATATGGATTTCTTATCAAGTCCAGAAGGAGTAGGAAAATCTTCGGGATGTGTATGCCATTCGCCCAAATATATTTTCTTCCCTTTACTATCTTTAAAAATTTTATTAATTATTTTTTGAGCATTCTTTTTAGATCTAGTAAAATTAAATCTACTCGATTTGTCAAGCTCACTTGGAGAAGAAACATCAGTAATCGAATAATTATTATCTTCTAAATAATGACCAATTAGAATTCCTCCAGCTTCAGCTTTGTGGTTTTCATCTTGAATAAAAGATTTCATTTTTTCGAATACTTCTTCAGATATTTTGAATGACAAACATCCTAACTCAAATTCTATCATAAATCATTTATTATTAGTTGGTATGAGTTGTTATTTGTTCCAAATTCAGTTATTACTAATCCTTTACTATTTAATAGTTCTTTATCTCCAATCCAAGAATAAACCCTTGAAACATTATCATTATTAGTAATATGTTCTTTTAAATATGGGAAAATAGATGAAAGGAATTGAATTAAATATGAAGCCGAATAAGGAAAATAACCTGTTTGACAACTCCCTTCAATCAAATATGTTTTGTCTTGTTGATTTTCTGAATTCGACAAAACACTATAATCATAATTTTCTTTTTTAATAAATGCTAAAGCTCTTTCAGCATCATTAGGCATTATAAATAACATTTGACCGCTTGCTAAAAAAGGTTCAACCCAAAAAATGAATGTTGGTTTTATTAATTTTCCTTGAATTACTGCATTGAGTATAAACTCTTCAATCATAGTTTTCCCAATTGCTACAATATGAAAATCACAATCATTTATAAAATCTGTTTCAGTTTGAATAATTGTAGTTACCGATTTTATTCTATTTCCGACTTCAATTAAAGGATTTGTGTTTTTCAATTCATTTTTTACGGCATCAACTTTATTATTTTTTAAAAGTGAGAATCCGGAGAGATGTCTCTTTATGTTTTCAGAAGATAGAGATTCCTTGTCAATTAAATTGAATTTGTTGATTGGTAAGTTCTTTAGAAAAAAAGCGAGATTTGAACCTACACTACCTAAACCACTTATTGCAACACTATTTTGCGTTTCGGTGTAACCAGTTGTTCTTAATTGCAATCTATTTATGCTAATATTATCAAATGTTAATCTTGTTGCATATTTTTTTTCATTAATGCGATTTGATAAATGATCTATTTTTGAAGAAATATTTCTGCTACCTCCTTTTTTTCTTGATAATATCTCTGCATTCTGATATGTCCAACCATAATATTCATTAGAAGAATTATTACTGTTTATAAAAATTACTAAAACACAATCAAAATCATTGTTTCTGCATAACTCTTTGAATTTATTGTAGTTGTTATTGTCTTTCTTTAAAATAGCTAATGTGTCTGCAAATTCCAGTGATATTGACCACCCAATTCCAATTTAAAGTGAGCACCTGATTCCAATTCAAAATGACCACCCAATTCCGGGGCAAAATGACCACCCCATTTTTCATTAAAAACTACTCTTTTTCATCTGTTAATTAGTGTTCAAATATACTTAAATATTATCCTTTGTTTATCCCTCTTTTTTTTCTCATAGATTCTCCATGTAATTCGAGTCGATGAGATTGATGTATCAGCCTATCCAAAATTGCATCAGCTATGGTTTTTTCTCCAATGATGTCATACCAGCCTTGCACTGGGATTTGTGAGGTTACAATGATAGAACCGTTATTATGCCTGTCTTCAATGATCTCTAAAAGGGTAATTCGGTTACTGCTATCCAAAGCTTGGAGTCCAAAATCGTCTAATATAATAACATCTTGCCGTTCTATTTTGGCCAATTCTCTCAGGTAAGAACCATCTGCTTTGGCCATTTTTAATTTAGCAAACAGCTTCGAAGTATTAAAATAACTTACTTTAAAACCTTGGATACAGGCTTGATAACCTAATGCTGTGCCTAAATAACTTTTGCCTACACCAGTGCTTCCCGTTATTAAAATGTTTTCATTTTTTTCGACAAATTCACATTCTGCCAGACGCAGTATGGTATTTCGATCCAGATTACGGGTTTGGTCAAAATTGATACTTTCAATATTTGATTTGTAATGGAATCGGGCGTTGGTGATACTGCGGGCAATACGCCGATTGTGCCTTTCATCCCATTCGGCATCAATAAGCATCGATACAAACTGATCGAGCGTGTAATGGTCTGTTTTTCCGCTTTCAATGGCTGTTTTAAAAGCATTGTGCATGCCGTAAAGCTTCATTTGTTTCATTTTTGTTACTGTGGATTCATTCATGATTACTGTGTTTTAATTTAATTATAATACTGTTTTCCTCTTATGTTAGCGTGAATTGGAAGTTCCTGCTCAGGTTCTTGTTCAAATTCGATATGATCTAAGTTGTTTTCTAAAATATTTTGAATGGTCTTAAAATTGTAAATTTTAAAATCAAGTGCCCGCTTACAGGCATTTATTAATCGCTCTTTCCCTACCTTTTTCTCGAAGTTTAATATTCCCAAACAACTTTTATAAGCCTGTTCAGGATGGTTTCTACTTTCAATTATTTGCATAATATATTCTGCTACTGACTCGTCAATACTACTGGCCCAATCAATGAAGCGGGCAGCACTCCACTGAGCTACAAATTGATGCGTGCTAGCCATATGTTCCGGGATTGTGGTATAGATATAAGGTTTGTAATTCCTTGGATGGATGGCTATTCGATTGTATTTGTGATAGATCTCTACCGTTGATTTGGTATACAATAGTTTCGCTTTTTTCTTGACATATTGATACGGAACGCTATAGTAATTTTTGTCCTGACTTAATTGAACATGCCCATTTTGCATTACTGTTGCAAAGGATTGGTATTTGATTTCAAAACGTTCTTGTGGTAATGGACTTAGTTTTTGTTGTTCATCTTCTAAAAATAATTCTATCCGAGAGTACGGACGTCCTGTGAGTTTTCGACTGTTATGAGCATCCAATAAATCCCATATTTGCTGGTTTAATTCTTCCAGAGAAAAGAATTTAGTTTCTTTTAGATTTACATAAATCCTTCGATACAAGATCTTAACAGCTCCTTCAACCAATGATTTGTCTCGGGGTTTATAAGCCCTGGCAGGCAAGATTGTAGTTTGGTAATGTTCGGCTAAATCAGCCAAGGTTTCATTAATGGTGGGTTCAAAACGACTGCTTTTTATCACTGCAGATTTTAAATTATCCGGAACAATTGCCGCAGGAGTACCTTCAAAAAAACGCATAGCATTTTCTACCGATGTAACAAAATCTTCCTTTTGTTGGCTCATGGAAGCTTCGGCATAGGTGTATTGACTGGCTCCTAATATGGCTACAAAAAATTGTACTTCTTTAATTTCTCCCGTGTCTTTATCAATGATGGAGAGTGTTTTTCCAGCATAATCCACATACATTTTATCACCCGCTTTGTGATTCATGTGCATCACTGGATTGACTCGTTTGCTCCATATTTTATAATGATGTCCAAATTGCGAGCTTCGGTAACCATTAGGATTTAGGACAATATATTGCTCCCACATGTGCTGTATGGTAACGCCAACTTTTTTTAGTTCGCGTTCCATTTTAGGAAAAAAATCATAAAGAAGCTGCAGTTTGGGACTGATTGATTCCACGGTAGTGTGTGAGAACAAAAGTTCTAACTCAGCATCAGTTTTTTCACTAATTACTTCAAAACTTAATCCTAGCACTTCAAATAAAGAAATATACTTCTTTACCGTATTTCTAGAAAGAGATAAGTACTTACTTATGAATAACTTACTTTTTCCGTTACAGTAGAACTTAATTGCTTTTCTAATTTTACTCATGTCTGTTATTTTGTTTGCCATAATCCGTCTTTTTTTAACGAATGTATGGTGCTAACAACATGAAAAAGTAAGTAGTTTTTGATGATCAATTGTACCCCAAAATTAGGTGGTCAATTTGAACTGGAAAGTGGTGGTCAGTTTGCTCCGAAACTGGTGGTCAATTTGCACTGGAATAGGATGGTCAATTTGACTGGTTTTTCCAATTCAACCAAACCAACAAAATTATTTTTTGGTAAAATTAAATTTAGTCCTTCATCAAAAATACAAATGCTTAAATCTTCGTTAATGTGTGGTATGTATTTTAAATCATGGTAGCTTTCCTTACTGATAAAGATTTTGGGGGTTACAAAAGGAAAATCGTTTGGAAAACTCAAATAGAAAACAACATCAATATTTTTATTATTAAATGTTAATTCCGTTTGAATTTCCCAAACAATACTGTCTTTATAAAATTTATAATCGAGCGTTTTTAATTCTTCATTTTCTAAATTTTTACAATTTTCAATTTTTTTAAATTCTTTTAAAAGTAATTCGTAGTCAATCATTAAGCAGATTTGTTATCGTATCGTAATTGGTCAGGTGAAGAAAATGCTTTTGCCACATCTTCATCTTTTTCTTCAATGGTTGAACACGGAAATCTGTCTCCTAAATGCTTTTGCCATTTAGCGCAAGCATCTTTTTTACTTTTTGCTTCTACAGCTTGTTTTCCAGAAGTTATCAAACTATCTAAAGCGTCAAGAAAATTTTTCTTTTTAGTTTCAGATGAATATTTAACCAACAAATTTTCAGTAGTATCAACAGTAGGTCTGAAACATTCATATCTAGCCCAAAAGTTTTTTGAAGAATCAATTGCTAATTGAATAGATTTTAAAGTTTCTAAAAATGCTTCATCGTCTCTATCTTTTGATACATAATTGTTAACCGCCAAAATTGTAAATATCATGCCACTAGGTAAATTTAAGTGGTGTTTGTTATCAGTCCAAGCCTTTAAATAGCGTACTATTCTTTTTAATTGTTCTTTACCTTTTGCTTTTTCTTCAAACCATAATCTAAAAGCATAAGGATCACTTGGTATCCATCCTTTGTCTTTATGAGCTAATTCTGGCACATCAGAACTATCGAAGAAATATTCGTTATCATTATCTGTTGTTTTATAGTAAATTGGTAAGTCTATATGATATTGAGCAGCATATTGAACTCTAACACAAGTATTTTTATCAATACTATTTTGATTAGTTCTATTTTCAACCGCTTTCAAAATCCAACCATGCGCTTGTGATGGTGTAGGTCTATCTTCTTCTTTGCCAAAAATATAAACGCCATCATCAACATCATATTCGCCGCTCAATGGAAGAATAGACGTATTCATTGAGAACGAACCTTGGCCTTTAAATTTTACTGTGTGCTTGTCTCTATTGTCATCAAAATATTTTCGAATATCCTCTCGAACTGCATTTCTAGATGTTCTTAACTCTTTTTTTCTTTTTTCAGAAAGTTTAATGTTGTTATTAAAACTAACAAATGTTTCATTTAAATCAGCCATTTTATTGTTTTTTAGTTGTGTTATATAATTTTTTATTTTTAAAGAAATCTACGACTTCAGGTTTTTTCTTAAATATATCTGCCATATCTTTTCCCTTTCCTTTAATTAAGTCTAAAGCCTTTTTTGTAGCAACATCAAGCTGAATCAAACTTTCTTGGTCACTCGATATTTCAGAAGTTGGAATTCGAACATAATCAATAGATATATCTGAAAGGTTTTGTATTTTTTCCATAAAATAATGTGAAAAATAACTTTGTCCGGTTAGTGATGTTTCAAATAATTCATCCCTCCAATCTAAAAATGATCTATTCCTTTTTAAACCAGTCTTTTTGCCTCCAGTTAATGAGAGACTACTTACCGATAATATCTTCAATTTATCAAATTCTTTATTTTTGCCAACGAAATAATCTAGTGCTTCTAATAAACCAACTAGTGTTGGATTATTGCCCCAAACTCCGCCATCAATAAACTGTTTGTTATCGTAATATTTTATTTCAGCCATAGGAAAATAAGTTGGTGCTGCCGATGTAGCTAATGCAACATCAACCATTGAAGCACCATTATCTCTGTCAAGGTTTCCTTCTTTATGGTCAAATTTGAAAACAAAAGGTCTGGCTTCGGTAATAGTATAACTTGGAATACATAATAAATTATTACTATCTCCAATTTTACTATCCTTGAAGATGTTTTCTAATGCTCTTTTTAAGGGTTTATCGGAGAATTTACCTCCATATAGAACTTGTTTTAATGTACCTCTACTAATTTTAGTTTTTCCGAACTTTACTTTATTGAAACTTGGAAAGATTTTTGGTCCTTCTTCTTCATAAAATTTGCAAATTTCCGAAGCTGGAATTTTCAATGATAGCGCAAGTGCAATCAATCCTCCTGTAGAGGTTCCACAAATCATATCAAAATAATCCGAGATTGAACAATTGAATTTTTCTTCAAATTGTTCTAATATTTTCGCAGAATATAAACCTTTGATTCCTCCGCCATCTATTGATAAAATCTTAAATTCCTTTTCCATATATTACAAATAATATGTTAAAAAGTCAAAAATCATTCCTAGAATGTTAATGTTTACTAGTTATTCTTAAATATTTGATTTTTAGACAAATTGTCAGTTTTGTTGTCAGTTTCTCTATGCCAAATTAACCTTTTGAAAGTTAAGATTACATTTTGGCAGAATTTAAATATATTATATTTTTTTAGTAATAATATTTGACAATTGATATAATTCGATTAAGTCATTTTTGCAATTAGTTAATTGCCCTATCTCAATAAATGCGATATCATTGGCAAATGATTTTTCGCCAATTAAATGCTCAATATGCAAGTAAACTGCTTCTCGAAGTCTTGGATTGTCTTTGTGGATGATGTAGTTTTTGATGAATACTTTAATACCTAAATCGGTTTCTTTTTCCTGGTTCTCTAGTGGAATAAAATACATTTCACTAATTCGTAAATTGATGCCGTAATATTCAAGCGGTTTGTCTGTGCTGTTTTCATATTTGATTAGATTGGTTTCTGGTTGGAGAAATGCTGCAATCTTCCAACGTTCTACCACTGGAGCGAGATGTACTAGTAATTCTACTTCTTTGAAAAGATAAGGATTGCCATTTGCTGTAATGATTAGTTCTGCACCTTTATTTTTGTTTTTTATGATTAAATCAATGTCTTTATTGTATTGATGGAGTAGATTGATTAACTTATCGAAATGTACTTTGAGTTCGTCTTTGGGTATTTCGTTTAACAATAGAAAAACGAAGTTGTTTTCTTTGAAATGGTTCCAGAAGTTGGTTATTTGGTTCATCGCTTGTCTTTTATGGTTTTGTCGTAAGCAATTAAATTGAACATTTACTCACGCTTTGTCTATTGTTTTTTTTGGTGTTCGTGATTATGCAATTTATTTCCGTTTGTCTATTGAACTTCTATCATAGGCTATTAAATTGCATAATTCCCTCATTCGACTACGGACACGGTTTCCGTAATGGGTTTCAATTTCACTAGCCGAAAGGTTTGTAGTTATATGCGTTTGGATTTTTTTAGCTGTGAAAATATCATATCGACTTAATAGAATTTCTGCCATTACGTTACATTCGTTTCCATAATATTTGAGATTGTTCTCTGTTCCTAGATCATCGAAGCAGATTGTTTTGGGTTCTGATTCATATAGTTTGCCTTTGCTGTATTTGTGGATAACTTCATAGCCATCCTGAATAAATTCAAAACTTATATCTCGACACGGTTTTACGAAAAATTTATGCTCAGTAGGTGTTAGATATTTCATCAAGTTTATTAGTGATGTTTTACCACATCCGACTGGGCCAGAAAGTAAAATTCCTTTGTTGAGATTAATACCGTATTGAAAACAAGTAGCTTCGTCTTTTAAAAAATAAGCAATGAGTTTGTAAATTATGGGATAATCGCTTTCAAGAATTTTGAAATGATTTCCGAATAATTCAATGCCTTTTTTTTCTAACCAAACAATTACTTCAGTATAACTATAATGGCTCTGAATAATCTTTATCTGTTCCTGTGTTGAGGTTTTTTGCTCTGTTGGATTGTTGTTCATTTGAAATGAATTTAGGTGCGTTTAATATCCAATTTTGTGCTGCTGCTTGCCAATTGACCATCGGGGTTTTGCCACCGACTAACCAACCATTGCTGGAGAAGTAATTGAAAAATTTAATAGCTTCTAGTTCAGGAAAGTGTTGTTCGAGAAAATAGGTTTTGATATTTTCGATTGTTGGCACATTCTCTTTTTCTTTTTTGGCGGAACTTTTTTCTTTTTTCTCTTCATCAACAATTTTTAAAAACTCATCATCAATTTCATTTTTTTTTGCTTGCTCGTCCAAGTTTACAATCTTTAAATCGTTTGAAATGTTTGGTATGTTTGTATTGTTTATATAAGATACTAGAGCTTGTTCAGTACCTGTTTCATTACTTGTACCACTACCAGTATAAAGCTTGTTCACTACTTGTTCATTGACTAGTTCAAAAACAGGTTCATTTTTTGGTAATGTTATTTTTTCGCTTTTTGGAATTGGTTTTAGATCATCTGAGAAATTGAATAGATAAACGTGGCTTCCTTTGAATGGATTGTAAGATGGCTCGTAATTGATGTAGCCTAATGAATGTAAATTCTTTAAGCATTTATGATAGGTTGCTTTGGAGCTGATTTTGCTAATTCTCATTACCTCATCACGAGAAATACTGATTGGATTTTTGAAGCGGTTGCAATTCCAGAATTGGAACAATGCAACATACAAACTTACGTGAGTTGGATTGAGTGTTTTGTCAATTGCAACCTTCTCGAAAAATCCTGTTAGATGTTTAATATAATTCATCTTTTGGGTTATTTACGATTGAATAAATTAGGAGTTGCTTCAACTTTATTGGTTTCAATAACCTTTTCTAAATCATTACTGGAGTAATAGAGAATTCCTCCAATTTTAGTGTAAGTTAGTGTACCATTTACTCGTAGGTTTTGTAAAGTGCCGGAAGAAATGTTTAATAGTTTTCTGACTTCGTTGGATTTGAGCCATTGTTTTTGCTGTTGTGGTTTTGAATTAAACATTGTGCTTAAATCAGAAAGTAGGAGTATGCGAAATTCGTTTAAGTCTTCGCGGGTGATAACTTCGATTGCCATAACTGTAGATTTTGATTGTTATGGAGCAAATTTGTATGTTTTGAAGGGTTTTAATTCACAACTCAATCACAAGTTGTGAAAGATTTTTTGTAAATTTTATTTTCGGATATGATTCACTTTAATTAAATTGTTAAAAATTAAATTGTGTACAATTTAATTAAAATTAATACATACCTTTGCAAAAAGAGAAAATAAATGGAAGTAGAAGTTTTACGATTAGAAAATCAAATCTGTTTTCTGTTGTATGCCGCGTCAAGGGAAATCACACAGATATACAAACCACTTTTGGACGAATTGGATATTACTTATCCTCAATATTTGGTCTTACTAGTATTATGGGAAAAAGATAAACAAACCGTTAATCAGATTGGCGAGAAACTATTATTAGACAGTGGAACGCTGACGCCTTTATTGAAAAGGCTGGAACAAAAAGAATTGGTCAATAGAAAGAGGAGTTTAGTTGATGAACGAATTGTAGAAATTTCATTAACCAAGAAAGGATCTACTATAAAAGAAAAAGCAGAATGTATTCCGGCAAAAATGGCTGGACAATTGGATATTTCCGTTAAAGAAGCGGAAACATTAAAACTTATAGTTAATAAAATTTTAAAAAGAACAAAAAAATAATCAAAAATGAAAACATTATACACAGCTGTTGCAACGGCAACAGGAGGAAGAAACGGACATGTAAAATCTGATAACGGAGTTTTGGATTTGCAAGTAAGAATGCCTAAAGAGTTGGGCGGAACAAGTAACGATTTCACCAACCCAGAACAACTTTTTGCGGCTGGTTATTCCGCATGTTTTGATAGTGCACTAAACCTTGTTATCAAACAATCAAAAGTGCAAACAGGAGAAACTTCTGTTACTGCAAAAGTAAGTATAGGACAATTGGAAAACGGAGGTTTCGGACTTGCTGTGGAACTTGCGATAAACATTTCCGAAGTAACTATTGAGGAAGCACAACAATTGGCAGAAAAGGCTCATCAGATTTGTCCTTATTCTAATGCCACCCGAAATAATGTTGAAGTAAAAATAACCGCAACAAATAATTAAAATTTAAAATCATGGCTTCATTCAAACAAAAAACACTACGTTTTTTATATCCAATTCTTCGAAAAATGGCAAAATTTGGTAAAAACGGAACCGTTTTAAATAACGAACAAAAAGCTACTCCTAAAGAGCCGTTTTATGCACAACAGGTCACCTTGAATAATGGGAAAAACCTTGATTTTTCAACCTTTTCTGGCAAGAAAATTTTAATCGTAAATACGGCTTCTAACTGCGGCTATACAGGACAATATGCCGAATTGCAATCGTTGCATGAAAAGTTAGGTGACAAACTCGCCATTGTTGCGTTCCCTTCAAATGATTTTAGGGAACAAGAGAAAGCTGACGATAAAGAAATTGCTTCATTCTGCCAACTGAATTATGGTGTTACTTTTCCACTTGCCGAAAAAGGTGTGGTACTGAAAACAACGGAACAACAACAACCTGTTTTCCAATGGCTCACAAATAGCGAGGCAAACGGCTGGTGTGACCATGCACCTGATTGGAATTTTGGGAAATATGTCATTGATAAAAAAGGTATGCTGACGCATTATTTCGGACCTTCTGTCTCACCTTTAGATAAGGATTTTTTGGAAGCATTAGAAAAGTAATTACATGGGAATACTAACAGACGTCAAAATCTATTGTTGAGACTCCTAAAATTAAGTTATTTAACATCGCAAAAGAGGCAATTTGTTTTTCGTGGGAGGCATATAATTCTAGTTTATTAAAATTAGCTATTGTGTGTGATAATCTAGTGGTTGGTGTTATTTATTTAATACTTCTTTCAATACGGTTGTTCTGTTAATTGCCGATGGAAAACCCGAATAAATACTCATCAATTGCATTATTTCCTTAATTTCTGTTTCTTTTAAAAACAGATGTAACAAATGTTATTTCTAATGTCTAATTGATATTGACAGTCTTTGATATTTTCTTTTTGGAATATGATTTACTTAACTCATTTGTTACTTTAATTATTATTATGCTTTGGGATTCTATAATTTCAACTGCAACCAATTTTCGTTTATGTTCATTTTCTACTATTTTACTTTATTACAGCGTTTATTTTTGCCCATAAATCATTATCAAACCCAGAAACTGCAAAGTTACGATTATTGCGATCTGATGATTTCCCCATTCTGACAATTACCATTTTTTTACTAGGAATTACATAAATACGATTGTCTGCTGCTCCCATTGCTGCATACATATCTGCCGGAGCATTGGATACTAATTTGCCATTATATACTTTTTGTCCGCCAGGAACCATATAACTAGTTTTGCCATTTAACCACCAAAAATAGCCATAGGAAGGATTGATGTTTTGTGAGCTAGTAATACTTTCGTTAAAAAACTCCTCGTTTACAATTTGTTCATTGTGCCATTTTCCTTTGTTCAGCGCCATTAATCCAAATCTTGCCATACTTCGGGTAGTACTGTGATAAATTTTAAAAAATAGACCGTTTCTCCAATAACCATCCATTCCCAATTTGTTTTTTAATTTGGTATTAAAATAGTTTTCAAAGTCTTCATTGCTTGCGGCGGAAATTACATCCATTTGTTTTTGAAAAACATCATTATAAGACCATTTATTACCTGCATCAGCATCATATTTTAGTTTTCGTTTTGCAACAAGTTGAGTAGTTTTTATACCTGTTGTCATAGAAATTAAATGTTTAATGGTAATTAAATTTTCTTTTTCAACGGGTTCAACTGTCCATCCCTTCCCTAAATATTGAGATACTTTATTATTTATATTAAGCAATTTTTCCTGTTGGGCAATTCCTGTAGTTGCTCCGATTAATGTTTTCCCTGCACTGTTCCATTCCCAGGTTGTTGTAGGTGTATGCCCATCAAAATACTCTTCCATTACAATTTTTCCATTTACTAAAATAATAAACGATTTAGTATTTTTTTGCGCAAGATATTCTTTTAATGCTGATACTGAATTAACGTTCCAGCCCAATTCAGACATTGGTTTTGTTTTCCAAATGCCATCTGTATTAGAAGGAAAATACATTGGCTCTTCGGAAATTTGTTTAGCAGTTTGATTAGAAAATTCTACTTTTTTAAATCCAACAATAAGGATAAAAAAGGGTAATGGGATTAATTTTAAATATTTCATTTAATATTTGTTTACGGAAAAATCAAAAGATTGCTTTATTATATATAATATTAACTATAATTTATTACAGTAATAATTGTTGTCAGTTGGTTCTATACCTTTCCAAGGATACTCTAACTAAAATTCCATTTACAAAACATTTTGATTGTTATGGAGCAAATTTGTATGTTTTGAATGGTTTTAAATCACAACTCAATCACAAGTTGTGAAAGATTTCTTGTAAATGTTATTATTTTAGAGTGGCTTTTTTAAGTATTTAAAAAAAAGCTAATTCATAACTGATAATGTTTCGTCACTAAATTTCGTTGCGACTTTGTGATTGAGTTTCCTTCATTTGGAGAAAATAAAGATAGGATAAAAATGATCATTTAAGACAAAGCGAATAATTTTATGTGACAGACAGCGAGTCATAGTAAATTTTCACTGCATTATTTTTTCAACATTATTTTTCTGTATAAAATTTCTTTTTCTTCATCTGTTACTTTTAAAAAATAGATTCCATCAATGTTGTTTCTAATGTCTAATTGATATTGATTGTTTTTGATATTTTCTTTTCTAAAAATAATTTGTCCTAACTCATTAATTACTTCAATTTTCTGTATACTATTATTTTTCATAGTAATAGTAAAAGTAGAAGTTGATGGATTAGGATATATGTTTAAACTATTCTTAAAGCTATCAAAATCTTCATTATCTAAAATTGTTGGACAATAACTTGAACGTAAATTTTGAACATCACTACAAGGAAATTGGTAGTTGCTTTCAGGATAAACTACTAAAGGGTTGTCGGTTTGAACCAAACTTTGAAGTCCAGTTGGCATTGTCACTTGAGCAATACTTCCGTTACCAAGTGCCACATCTTTCCCAGCTAAGTTTCCATTGAAAGTGTAATCGCATAAGGCATCTAAAAGTCTGTAATAGGCATAATAATCTAATGCATTAAAAGCTGATGCTGAGTTTGGAACATTATGGTCGGCTAAATAGGTGTATCCATTAACGGTGTCTGATTTTAAAAGAGTAAAATCTTTTTCAGCTGGCGAAATGTTTATGTTATTATAAATATCTATTGCCATACGATGGTCATTGATAACATCGTCATCAAATATTTCGGACAACAGCTTTGTGTTTGATGGGAATGATTGAAGTTCTGTTTGAGAGATATTATAGGCGTACCAAGGTGCTAGTGTATAAATAAATCTTCCATTTTGTCCCCAATTGTTTTCGGTAAAACATTTATATGCATTTCCTATTGATGCACCACCACCAAAAGAATGTCCGAGAAACCCAACTTTGGTTGTATCGATGATTGCAGGATAGTCTCTTGCAGCTTTGCGAAATCCTTTTAACAAATTGTCATAACGGTCAGAAACAGTTACACCAGTGGTTTGATATGGTACGTACACAATTGCATATCCTTTCTTTGCCACAAAATTGAGCATTCCACTAATGTTCGCAGATATATTTCCTCCAAAAGCGTGACTATAAAATATTGTGGAAACTTTTATTGCAACATCTGAAGGGTAATATATTTCAATATTTTTTGCAGGATAATTTGGATTAGCAAATGAAATAACACCAACCGTATGAGCTCCGTCTGCGCCATAACCACTTGTTGGTTTTGGATAATTTGGATCGCTATATTGACCAAATGAATTAATTATTATACATGAAAATGCTAAAATTGTATAAACTAATTTCATAACTTTTTGTTTTTTATTAGATGATACTTCTTATAATAGGTTTAATCTATACTTATTCTAAAAGTAAGTAGTTATAATCTTTTTTATGTTCCTCAGTAAGGTATTTATTAAGATATATAACAATTTGCTTTTTTATGATCATGTTGTCTTCTGCTTTAAAAACAACAAAATAGTGATTGATAAATTTAACATATTGCTCTAAAGCCTCTTCAATATTGATCTCTTTTATTAGATAATTTGAAGTTTTAGCTTCATGTAGTAGTGGTAAAATAATGTTTGATTTAAAATTTATTTGGTACCCTTTAATGATTTCATCGCTAATTGGGTTTTTTTTTAAATCAAAGAAAAAGATATCGTGAAAATCTATTATAAAATCTATAGTTGCATAATATATCTCAATAAGTTTTTTAATTGGATTTTCTTTTTTTTTAAATAACGTGTTGATTTTTGTTTCAAAATCAACATTTATAAAATTAAGACTTTCTTTAATGAGCTCTTCTTTATTTTGAAAATGAGTATATATTGCACTTTTTGAAGTCGCTAAGAAAAAGGTGATATCATCTATTGTAAGACTTTTTATTCCGTATTTTTTTATTAGCTGAGCTGTTTTAAAAATAATTTTATCTTTATCCATAATTAAAAAAATTAGTAGTCATCATCTATTTTATCCATTCTAGTAATCAGTTTGTTTTTTAATGAGTTTAGGAACTTTGTTCTATCTGATTTTCGAACCCGAATTTCAAGAAATGTTCTTCTATATTGCCCCAAGTCAATTTCAAAAATTGTTTCAAAATACTCAGTAACGCTTTTTAAATCAGAAGTACCATTGTTAAATATTCCTTCTGAATGTAGCGCATATATTAGTTCTATTAAAGCTACTTTAGAACCAGTCCAGCATTGTTTTCCGTTATGGTTGTGTTGTACTTTTTCTTTAGGTAATCTTCTTCCTAAATTGGCAAGTTCATCTTCTAAATAAACCTGAATTAAATCGTGAGCCAAAATTTTTGCAACTTTGAAATCATGCGAAGTTGAAAAATCATGATCGACTTCAAAATAAAAACTGTCTAGTGTTAATTTAATATCAAATGTTCCTCTAATAAAATATTTATAATCAAGATAACAGTTTCCGGTTCTGTAATATTTATAAAAATCTAGATTGTTGTCGAAGTATCGTTTTAGTTTATCTAATTCGTTATTAAAATATTTTTTAACAATTCGTTCTCCTCCATAAGGTTTTTTAGTTTCAATTTTGTAAACAGCATTATAAAAAATTAGTTTAGATGTAAACTTTGGTTTGATGTTTTTAAAAAAATTAATTTCCTGTTCTTGATTTTTAAAATTTTCCTTACTAAATAATTTTTTGAGCTTTTCAATACCTTTAATTATAATCTCAATCGCTTTCTCACATCTTTTTATTTTATCGTCAATTTCGATGTCTATAAATTGCAGTTGCTCATTTAGGTCGATTAGTAGTTGATTACTTTTGGAATTCATTTATTAGACTTTTTTATTGAACATGAAATTGTAAGGGCATTTTAATTAACTAGTTTTATTCATGCAAAAAAAAATTAGAAGGTCTTAATACTATCCCAAAACGAATGCTGTTTGTTTTTTCGGAATAATGCAACAAACTTTCAGCATAACCGGTATAATGTTGCAAGGATAGATATTGATTGTTTCTTTTACCAATTCGATAATATAATTGTGTTTGTAATGAGCCTTTTTTATCCCAAGAAGCACCTTTTTTTGTCGTAATTTCGACTATGAATCGACCATTCCTTGATTTCTTCGTTAAATTGGCTTCAAAGTATCCCATATATTTCATCAAATCTGGATTATCACTTTTGTAAGCAAAAGGAATCCATGCATTTATTGATATTGTAGTTGATGCTGGAAGTGCCATTCTATAATAAAAACTTAATTTGTTCCAGGAACGAGAATCTATACTGTCTTTACCATTTGATTCGTGCTCAATACCAATGCCTACTAGGTTTAATAATTTGTGCTTATTTAAATAAAATTTTCCTATACCCAAAGTAGGATTGTAATTAGAATCAGAAAACGGACTCGAATCACTATAAACATCCCAAAATAATTTTTGAGTATAGGTAAAATATAGAAATGTATCAAAAGGTAATGTTGCGTTTGTTATTCGCTCTTTAATGCTGATTTGCAATTTGGCATCTGAATTATTAGAACCTGAAGGTTCGTTTAATGAAACTCCAGTAATAAAATAATTGTCTTTAAAAATAGAAAACTGAGGTGTATTTTTTAGCAAGTTATTTATAGAATCTCTTGTTTTAGATTGTGCCCAGATACTAATATTTCCCAATAATAAAGTCATTACAATTAAGACTGTCTTTTTCATTTTAGATTGAATTGATATTTATACTACAGAAAGGAATATGAAATTAAAAGTGTCAAAAAAACTATAAAACAAATAATTGCAACAGTAATTGATACTTTAATTTTTTTTATTAAATAACCTATAAATTCTTCATTTTCATTTCTCATTATAATTTTATTTAGGTCTAACAATCATTCTAAGCGATTGATCTTTTGTGAAATATGCAACAGACCAGTTGTATAGTGTTTTTAATCGGTTTCTATAATTAATAAGTGACATGATATGGATGAACAGCCACATTATCCACGCTAAAAAGCCATTGAAGTGTATTTTACTATTTGGAATATCAGCAACTGCTTTCGCTCTTCCAATTATTGCCATTGAACCTTTGTCATTATAGATAAATGATTTCTGAGTTTTATTAGAGTTTAAAGCAATTAAATTATAAGCCAAATTTTTACCTTGCTGTATTGCTACTTGTGCCACTTGTGGATGGCCTAAAGGAAATTTTTTGTCAATTGATTCCATTATACATGTATCTCCAATAGCATAAATATTATCTGTTCCTTTAATTTTGTTGTGTTCATCTACGATTAGTCTTTTACCTTTTCCGTAACATTCTATAGGAATGCCCTTGAAAATCATTGCTGAAACACCTGCTGCCCAAATAAGATTTTTGGTTTTAATATAAGTACCATCTTTAAAACTCACTTTTTCTCCATCATAATCTATTACTTGAGTGTTTAGTTTTATTTGAACTTCCAACTGCTCTAATGATTGATAGGTATATTTTTGTGATTTTTCACTCATTGGAGCTAAAAGAGCTTTTCCGCCATCTATCAAATAGATTTCTGTTTGACCTAGGTTGGCAAGTTCAGGATATTCTTTTTGGATAATTGTTTTGCTCATTTCTGCAAATATTCCAGAAACTTCTACATCTGTAGGACCTCCACCTGCGACAACCATTGTTAATAATTTTTTCTTTTCGGCTTTGTTCTTCGTTATAGCTGCTTTTTCAATTCGCTGCAATAATATATTTCTCATATTTAATGCGTCGTCCAATGTTTTCATTAGGATAGCATTTTTCTTTACATTTTCCATTCCGAAATAATTAGTTTCTGTTCCTGTTGCAAAAACTAAATAATCGTAAGTAAATTCGCTGTTAGATAGTATTAACTTATTTTCATTGGGTAGTACTTCAAGGAATTCTCCTAACCAAAAACGAATGTTTTTTTTCTTTAAATATTTTTCGAAAAGGATAAGCGATAGATGATGTTTCTAAAAAGCCTGTGGCAACTTGATATATTAGTGGAGGAAAAAAATTATAATTGTTTTTATCCACTAACTTAATATCAAAAAGATTGATATTTGCTATTGAATTTGCTAGGTTAATACCTGCGAATCCACCTCCTATAATAACTATGTGTTTTTTCATATTAAAATTGTTTTAATGGTATTGTAAATCGCTAATCCATCTTTTTTTATATTCGCTTTTGTAAGTAAGTTTCCAGCGTTTATGACTCCATAGATAATTTTCGGGATTTGCAAGAATTGCGTTTTCAAGTTTTTCAGTAAAAAGATGGGTTATTATACCTATTTTATAAGGTTTTGAAAAATCAAAAAGTGGTGTTATGATAAATTTATAATGACCTCTTTTTACTTTTATAATATTTGCAAAAAAAGATGTTGTTTTATTTGAAGCTGTATAAAGTTCTGTACCACTCAAAAATGCAGTTTTTTGGGATAAAAAAGAGGTCCAAAAACTTCTTTCTGGAATTTTTGGATTTTGATCTGCAACCAAAATTAAAATATGTTGTTTGTTAGAAAATTCTTCCATTTCTTTTTTTATATTTTTAGAAGCAACCATTTTGGAGCCAAAACGACTTCTTATTTTCAACATTAAATTATTAATAGAATGATTTCGGATGGGTTTATATGCTACAATAATATTTGTGTTTTTTAAAACGGAAGCAATGTGTGTATTTGCCCATTCCCAGTTGAATTGATGACCTAAATAAATGTGACAATTTCTCTTTTCTGAAATAATTTTTTCAAGTTCAGAATAATCTGCTGTAATATGAGATTGCAACTCTTTTTGGGAGAGGGATAGTAATTTTATGGTTTCTATAAAATTGTCGCAAAAATTTTTATAGAATTGTTTCTCAATAACGATTTGTTCTTTTTCAGATAAGTAGCTAAATGCTTTTTTTATATTTTCGGATACTACTTTTCTACGGTATCTGATAATATAATACAGTAAATAGTAAAAATAGTCCGAAATAAGATATGAAATCCTTAAAGGAATTAGAGAAAAAGGATAAAGGAAAGTAAAAATCATTTGGTAAAAATTATATTATGTTATGATAAAGTTGAAATAAGGTAATTTTCAATACATTATAAATGAAGATTATTCTTCTATTAGGTTTATTAGTTCTGATTTAAGAAATTTTGCGTGGTTATAACCTATTTGATAAATTTCATCTATTTTTTTAAACTCAAAAGTTCCATAATCTCCCATGTTAGGAGGTTCAATGTAGACATTACATTTATTCATTTTGCTATCAATACTATTGTTCAATGAAATGTGAAGTGTTCTTTCAATCATTCTTTTGTATCCCATTTTACCTTCTATTTTATTTATAGCACTCACATTTATACCGATAGTTTTATCACATTTATTTTCAATAATATCGGTTGGGAAATTGTTTAAAATACCACCGTCTGAAAGATAAACACCTTCATGAAATACTGGATGAAAAACTAACGGTACACAACAAGACGCTTTTACAGCAGTAGATAATGATCCCGTGCTAAAAACATGTAATTTAGCATTAGTTAGATCGGTAGCAGTTACATAGGTTGGAATTTCTAATAGTTCAAGTTTATCGTGTGTAATGTATTTTTTTGTAATTTTTTCAAAAACATCAGGTGTAAACAAACCACCATTTCTAACCAACAAATTTGAATAATTGAAAAATTTTTCAGCTTTTGCAATTTTGAATATTTCTTCAGGGCTGTATCCAGCAGCATAGAAAACGCCCACGAGTGATCCTGCGCTTGTTCCTGAAATTATTGACGGTTTTATGTCTAACTCGGTTAAATATTGTAAAACACCAAGATGCGCTATACCTTTAATTCCTCCACCTGACAATGCTAATCCTATTTTATTCATTTTAAATATTACTTATTTATAATCAGTTCTTTTAGATTGTAAGTTTAATTTGTCAACCAAAATGTTTTTATTTAAATCAATCAAATACAATAATAAAAAGGCAGCAATTTTATAAAAAGATGCCTTTTTATTATCTAAGTCATTACTATTTTACATTATCTTTAAAAAAGTCTTTTAAAGAAGTTGAAAGTTCTTTACTATCGTGTTTAAATTCGCGTTTGAAAGTTTCGTTTTTAGCAGTTATACTGTCGTTTACTTTTGAAACTTCTGCTTCGAACTCTACATTTTTTTTGGCTAATTTTTCTTTTTGATCAGCAATTTTTTGATTTAACTTATCTAAATCTTTGTTTAATTTTATTTTTTCATTAGTACTTGCTTCTGCAATTTTTTTTCTGAGCACTTTTGCCTGATTTTCCATATCGACAATTTCGCTTTCGGATTCTGTTTTAAATTTTTGCCAATCTGCTGTTGCTTTAGCTTTTACTTCTTCTGAGGCATCATTAGCTGCTTCATTTAGCTCTGTGTTTGCTTCCTTAATGTTTTCTTTTGCGTCTTCTGTGTGCTCTTTAGATTTTTTACCGCAGCTATTTAAAAATAATGCACAAATCATCAAACTAACAATTGTAAAAAATTTTATTTTTTTCATAATATTTAATTTTAAAGTTGTTGCTATTTTTTTTAATTCTAGATTTTACAAAACTTGAATGGCTTTTCTTAAATGTTCATAAGAAATATGAATCTCATCTTTAAAATTTTCCCATTTCAAATTTGCATCCTCTTGCTTCTCTTTTAATTTTGAGATGATGGAGTTTATTTTTTCTTGAGCTGTTATCATTTCTTCATTATACTCTGCTGTTAGTTCCACTTTCTTTTTATCAAAGTTTTTTTCTAAAATCTCTAATTGAAGTTTTGTTATAATTGATGCTGAAGTGAAAAAGTCAGCTACTTTTAAAACGCTAGGGTTGCTTTCAATTTCAATTTTAACAGCTTCCAGTTTTTTCAAAATATTTTTCTTTTGTTTTAAAAACATTTCTTTGGTTTTTGCCTCTCCTTCGTCTAATTCATTTTCTAAATCAGTTAGAGAACTATCAAGAAAAGCATATTCCTGATCGATTTCAGAATTTAATTCTACTCTGAATTCATGCAGGCTGTTTTTCATTTTTAATTTAGTTTTTTCAAACTCTTTTTTGACTTCTGATTTTCCAAGAGATAACTGAACCGCTAAATAATCCAATTCTTGTTGGTCTTTTAGTAATTGATCGGCAATCTTTACTAAGATTGGTTTTTGAATTTCATTGTTTGTTTTCATTTTCTTTGAATTTAAATTATTAAATTGTTTATATGGAAATTTGTTTTTATTTCAATTCACCAATTGCTTTTCTATATTTTGCTTCGTTAATCTTGTATTCTGCTTTAGCATCTATAGTATTAGAGTAGGCCAGTTGCCATAGTACTTGAGCTTCTAAGACGTCTTTTCCTATTACAGTTCCCGCTTTAAAACGGTCATTGTTTAATCTCAAATTTTCTTCTGCTTGCTGAAATGATTTTTTGGCTAATTCAGTTCGCTGAATGGATTGATTTAATTGTAAGTAAGCATTTTGGATTTCTAAAGTAATTTGTTCTTTTGCTTCAATTAATTCAAATTTTTGAGCTTGAGTTTTAAAGTTTTGCTCTTTAACTTTTTGTTTTCTTCCTCCCCAATCCAATATTGGAACATTGATACTCACTAAACCATAAAAGGATGCCATATCATTTTTTCCATTGGAAACATTAATTTTTTCGCCTACTGCGTACAATCCGTTTGCACTTAAAGCAACAGATGGTCGTCTATCTCCTTCTAAGATTTTACCTTGAAATTCTTGTACTTCAACCGCTTTTTTCAGTATTGCAATTTCTGGACGCTTTTCTGATGCTTCGCTAAAATTAGAAAAAGCTGCTGCGCTAAAATCATTTGAAGATTTGTCGGCAACTATAAAATCAGTATTTTTTAGTCCTATAATCTGTGCTAAATTTAATTTAGACATGGTTAAACCGTCGTTGGCTTTTGTTAAGTTTAATTCGGCTTCGTTCAATTGAACTTGCACTCGTAAAACGTCATTTTTATAAATCAATCCAGCTTGAAAGGAGTTGTTTAAATCGGTGTAAAGCGCCGTTAAAAGTTTTATATACTCTTGAGCTACTATTTTCTTTTCGTTTATATTGACTAATTGCCAATAAGCTGTTTCTGTATTTAGTAATACTTCACTCGTAGTCAGTACTTTTTGCTGATTTTGTAATTCTACAAGTGATGAAGTTAACTTTTTAGCATTACTAATTTTACCACCTGCATAAACTACTTGAGTTAATCCTAATGTGGCATTTGCATTATATTCTGGAATTAAAACACTTAATGGTTTTGCTACGTATAATCCCATTAAACCTGCACTTAAACTAGGTTTGTCGGCGGTTTTTGCAGATGCGTTTGCGGCACTTGCTGCATCAATGTTTTGTTGTGCTTTTTTTATGTTATTATTATTTTCTAAAGCCATTTTTTTGGCTTCGTCAAGAGAAATTGTTTTTTCTTGTGCAACAATATCTTGAGACAATACGCTTAGCGCAAGGCAAAAGATTGTAGTTAAATATATTTTAATGCTCATAATTTTTTATGTTTATATCACTATTAAAACTGCTGCTTTACCAACCCAAAACCAATCAATAATCAATATGAAAGACAGCAGTTTAATAGCTTTATTATTTTTTAAGGATGTACAGGTTTGTATAATATTTCTTCGTCAAGATCTGGATGCGGAAGTTCTTCGACAACTGGTTCGGGTTTAATAAATTTATAGTACAGAATTGGCACTACAAAAAGTGTCATAATCATTGAAACTACTAATCCAACTGCCAAAACGCTTCCTAATGGTGCCCATAAAGGTGATTTTCCTAAAATCATTGGAATAACACCAATTGCTGCTGCAACTGAAGTAAGAAATATTGGTCGCATACGTCTTTTACCTGCTGCCATTGCTGCGGCTTTTATACTGTAACCGTGAACATGATTTAATTCATCTGCATAATCCACTAGAATAATTCCGTTTCTTACTACAATACCGATTAGACTTATAATTCCCATAAATGCTGTAAATCCCATTGGGTTTCCTGTTATTTTTAAACCAAGGAACGCGCCCAATAAACTCAACGGAAATGTTGATAATACAATTAAGACTTTCTTGAAGTTTTTAAATTGAAATAATAAGGTCAAGAATATCAAAACCAAACTAAAGCTTAATGAAACCATCATACCCGGAGCTGTTTCATTAGTGTTTTCAAACTCACCACCGTAAGCGATTTTTATACCGTCAGGCAGTTTTATTTTTTCAATTTCGGGTTGTATTTCGCTAACTATTTTTGCCGCTTTTACTCCCAATTGAGCTTCAGATTGAACTGTTAGCGTTCGTAAACCATTTCTATGAGCAATAACTCCGGTATGCCATGCTGGTTGTATATCGGCTACATCTTTGAGTGGAACTTTTGTTCCGTAGATTGTGCTCACATAAATATTTTCAAGCGCACTAAAATCGGAACGGTTTTTTACATCCAATCGTACTAATATATCCACCGGTTTATCGCCTTCATAAAGTGTAGTTACTGGGTATCCTTTTAATCCAGCTCCCAATGTTTGAGTAACAATACTATTGGTAACTCCAAGTCGGTTGGCTACATCTTCTTTCAGAGAAACTTTAACGCCATAATAATCATCTTGATAGGTAGTTCTGATCCAATTGGTACCTTTGGCTTTTTCTAAAATTTCTGAAACTTGTTTGGCAACTCTTTTTTGATCATTCAAATCTTCTCCAATAACTCGAACCTCAACAGGAGCAGGGCTTTCTTTCATCGATAATTGTCTTACTCTGATATAACCATCAGGTATAAATCCATCGAATTTTTTAAGATATTCATCAGCTAGTTCTTGTGTTGCTTCTTTTCCGGTGGTTGTAATAAATATTTGTGCAAAATTTCGACGAGGTGGTTCTGGTGCATAAGTTGATTGGAAACGAGGCGAACCTGTTCCTATAAAACTTGCTATGTTTACTATTCTTTTATCGGATTTAATTTCGTTTTCTATGCTTTTAACAACTTTATCGGTTTGTTCAAGACTTTTTCCTTTTGGCAACCATACTTCAATATTAAATTGATTTCGTTCTGCTGTTGGAAAGAGTTCCTGTTCAAGCCCAGTGGCTATGAATAATGCTATTACAACAGAAAGAACTCCAACTACTAGTGTTGCTTTTGGCCATCTAAAACTAAATTCCAAGCCAGTGTTAAATTTATCTTGCAATACATCTAGTGCATTTCTTTTTAAAGGTTTTTCACTTACTTTATGTTTCAATCCTTTTTTAATAAATACATAACACATGTAAGGCGTTAACAATATTGCTACTAGAAAAGAAGTAAATAGTGATACCGCAACAGCCACCGGAAGCGATTGAACAAACTCTTTTGGAACACCATTTAAGAAAAATGCTAATGGAACAAATGCAAAGATAATAGCTGCTGTAGCAGAAAAAATTGGCACTAACAATTGTGTTGCACTTTCCCATGCTGCTGTCCAAGGATCGACACCTTCGTCTAATTTTTCGATATAATTATCTACCACAACAATAGCATTATCTACTACCATTCCTAAAACAATAATTAATGCCGCCAATGTAACCTGGTGTATTTCAATGCCCATCATATTCAATATTCCAAAAGTTATTATAATTGCAATAGGACATGCAACTGCAGAAACCATTGCAACTCTAAAAGGAAGTAGAATTATAACAACCGCTATTACAGATAAAATGGCTATGGCAAATTCTAACATAAAATGGCTTATACTTTCTCTAACAACTTCTGGTTGGTCAACAATTGTATTTACTTTTACATCTTGAGGAAGCTCTTTTTTTACCTCTGCAATTTTTTCTTTTACCACATCTCCAAACTGGACAATATTTTTGCCCGGTTGCATTTCTACGGTAAGCATCATTACTTTTTGATTGCCTACTTTAATATAGCTAGAAGGTTCTTCGTATCGGCGTTCTATGGTTGCCACATCATTTAATCGAACTATTTTTCCATCTGGACTACTAAAAATAATTTGGTTTCCTATTTCGGCTTCATTTTTATACTGACTTTTTGTAATTACAGGAATTTCACTAGCTTCAAGTGTAATTCCACCAGAGTAATTAGTAACATTCTGCATTTGAAGTACGCGCGCAATTTGAGAGAAATCAAAACCATATTGTTTTAATTTTTCATCTTGGATTGTTACATATATTTGCTGTTTTTGACCACCGTAGCGTTTAATCTTAGATGTTTCAGGAATTGTTTTTAAACCATCTTCTAATTTGTCAAGGTATTTTTCTATTTCTGCATAGCTTCTTCCCGGAGCAGAAACTGTAATCATTTGTGCTACAACATCTCCAAAATCACTATTTACCAATGGACCAATCATTCCGGCAGGAAGCGTGTTTTGCTGTCTAAACGTGGTGTTTAATCCATGTTGTAATGTTGCCCAAAAGCGTTTGGTGTCTTTTACATTTTCGTTTAACTCGCATGTGATAACAACTTGACCGTCTATAGTTTCAGATTTTGTTTTCTCTTTGCGAACTTCTTCAAAACTGAATAAGTATTGTTCTATTTTGTTTGTAACTTGTTTCTCAACCTGCAGTTCATCGGCTCCAGGAAAAGCAGCAATTACTAAACCGCTACGAACAGTTATTTTTGGGTCTTCGCTACGCGGCATATTGAGCAAAGCCATTACACCAACCAGCATCAATATAATAGTCATGACAATAGTTACCTGACGGTATTTCATTGCCGCCTCGATAAAATTTATTTTTACTTTTTTCATCTGTTATTGTAATCCGTATATAATTAATTAAAGGGAAACTGTTTGACCGTCTTTTAATTTTCGTTGTCCAGAGATAATTACTTTATCTCCAGATTTTAAACCATCTATTACAATGACTTCCTCACCTCTGAAGTTTCCTAAGCTAACTCTTTTTCTTATTGCTCGATTATTTTCAACCACAAAAGCATATATAATATCATCAGCATCTCTAACAATTGCATCAGCAGGTATTGTAATTGCATCAATAGTACTACCAGTTTCAATTTTTATGTCACTTATCATTCCTGGCAGTAAGTTTCCTTTTTGGTTGTTAAGCAATACTTTGGCTTCAAATGTTCTGGTTGTTAAATCGGCACTTGGATTTAGAATTGATATTTTACCTTCAAATGTTTCATTGATAGAAGCAATTTTTACTTTGGCAGCTGTTCCAATTTTAAATTTGGCTATTTCAGATTCGGCAATGGCTACTGTAGCATATACTTTATCTGTTTTCATGATTGTAAAAACTGGAATTCCTGGTGCAGCAGATGCTCCTTTTTCGGTAGATTTAGTTGTTATAATTCCTGTAAAAGGTGCATAAAGTTTGGTGTCGGCTAAATTTTTTGCAGCTAAATTTTTATTGGCAATTGCTTGTGCTACAGCTACTTTTACAGCAATAAAATCGCGTTCTGGCAAACTTCCTTTAGTGTATAGTTCATTCAATCTTTTATAATTATCATTAGCTTGTTCTAAACCAGCGTTTGCTATATCAAAAGCATTTTTGTAGGTAGTTGTTTCGATGGTTGCCAATAATTGTCCTGTTGTAATATGCTGTCCTTCCTGAACATTTACACTAACAATTCTGCCAGGAACCGAAAAACCTAATGCAACAGTATTGTCTGCTTCGATTGTGCCACTGTAACTTAAAATTTCTGGTTGTTTTTCTGAAACTAAATCTTTTACATTCACTTTTGGAACAATAGCTGCTGTGGTTTCCTCTTTATTCTTACCACAACTGCTTACTATTATTGAGGCTACCAGAATGGTTAAAATGTTTTTCTTGAACATAGTCATAATTATTTAAAATTAGATATTGATTATTATTGGTATTTACTTATATATGTATGATGGTTTCGCTTGCAGCATTATCATTGTTTAGATATGTTTTGATGATTTGCTGTCCGATCAATTCTGAATTTAAAGCTGAATCTTTATTTTTATCGATGAAGAGATGGAAATAGCGCGCTTTTATTTTGTTGGTTTCTTCGCCTATCATTTGGGCGATACAGTTCTGAATATTTGAAAGTAGTTTACTAACAGGATTGACTTTAAATCCATCACTTTCCTTTGTAATTGTAATGAAAACACATTTTTGATTATCTAAATGATTTAGGAAAATTTGTGAGCAGATTAAACAAGTTGTTATATTGTCTTGTACTGTTTTTTGTATTTCACTGATCTTAATTTCATTTAAAAACGGATTAGCTTCATCTTCGTTTTCCATTACAGCAACTGTTAAGTCAATTTGCCCGTATATTTCTCTTAGAATATCTGAAACATCTGATGCTTTGTTGAAGTTATGTAAGTCGGTTAGAAACGTAATTAAATGTCCTGTTTTAATTTCCTTAACATGCTTTTTTAGAATATCAATTTTGTTTGCACTATCAGATGGAACAATTACTGTTGCACCTTCTTGAAGAAATGATCGGACAATTTCTCTACCTAGTTGATTTGTTCCATCGATTACAAAAGTATTTTTATGATATAGTTTTTTACTCATTATTGATATAGTTAAATGATTATACAAATATTGATATAGATAGGGGATTAAGAAAGGTCTACAAAAGGGTGGAATTGGTCAGAAAGAGGGTATTTATTTCGTTAGTTAATTTCGGGTAATTGTTTCTATTTTTTTGATAATTTCATTTGTGCTAAGGATGTTGGTATTTAACGCTAAGCTATTTTTATTATATGGTTGGTATTTATCCATATCTGTAACCGAAAATAATCCGACCGTTGGTGTTTGTACTGAACTTGCTAAGTGCATAATTCCGCTATCGGCGCTAATAAAAACATCAGTATTTGCAATTAATGACCCTATTTGACGAATATCTTTACTATAAAATGTAGGTATTTTGAAAGCAATTTGGGAAACGTTTTCAACAGGTAAAACTTCTATGATATTAAGATTTTTGAATTCTTTTTTCAATTTTTCAAGTAATTCCATCCACCACAATTCTGAATAGCATTTATTTCCAGTTGCGTAAGTAAACAAGCAAATTGTTTTTTGTTCTTTATTTACAATAAGTTGATTTAGCATTTTTTTGCCTTCGGTAATCTCTTCAGAATTTAATTTGAGGTCTAATGATGGAATTGCCATTTCTACATTGTTGGATATTCCAATCGTTGACAAAAAAAACCTTAAGCTATATACAGGATGTTTAGCTAAATGTTTATAATCTTTATATTTTAATTTGGAATATTCATTTTCATCATCAAAAAACTTGTACGTTGAATTAGCAAATTTGGTTGAAAGTCTACCTGATGATGATCCTTTATCGACATTAATTACAATATTATATTTCTTTTTTCTAATAGATAACCACACGAAAACATATTGAATTAAGTTTTTAAACGGCTTTTTGGGTAATTGGATTATTTTATTAATGTTGGAATAATTTTTAAATATTATTGGTGCTAAATTCCCTTTTACAAATAAATCAATTTTGCTATTTGGAAACGTGTTAATTACTTCTTGTACAAGTGGAGTCATTAATAATTGGTTACCTAATCTCTGATTAGGTCTACAGATTAGTATTCTTTTTATATCTTCTCTATTATTAATTGGGATAAAATTAGTTGTACTAGAATTACCAATGTTCTTGGTCATTCTATGTGTTAGATTTCTTCTAATTATGTTTGTTTTTTTTAAAAAATCCATTTTTTTATTTAAGAATTAGAGTGATTAGCCTCATTTAAGCTATTTCTTGAATTAACAATCACGTTTGCAAAGTTGGTAATGAGTTAGCCTTTTTAAAAGGTCTATTTGTGGCAGTAGTTGGTCAAAAAAAGGTTTTTAAACAAATTTGAAGAGTAAATTTTGACTGGTAGTTAACTAAAAAATATTCTGATTTTGAAAAACATCATAACGCATAACAGTATTATCACTTAATTAATTTTTTAAATTATTCAAGTGATTGAGTTAGATTTTATTAAATGATTTTATAAACTATGACTCGTTGAGTAATGATTAAGTTTTATATGTGAAAGTGAATCTTAAGCCTAATAGATGAGGTCTGAAAAGCATTAAATAAAGAGTTTTATTCAATATAATAAATTTTGATTGTGAAAAAGATTACAATCGTCTTACTATAAATTTTAGCTTTTATTTAATAGATTGTATTTTACTAATATTATTTTAGCAAGATAACCATATATTATTCCCAAAAACATGGCTACAATTACATCAGTAGGATAGTGTACGCCATTATAAATTCGGCTATAGGCAACTAAAATCGCCCAAAATAATAAAATGCCTTTTAACCAATTATATTTATTTGGTAATAGTAGAATAAGAAAAGTAGCTAAACCAAAAGCATTAGCTGAATGTGAAGAGATGAAACCATATTGACCACCAGGTCCTGCTTTACTCAAGTGAATAAACTTTTGCAAAGTTGGTTCATGTGATGGTCTCAGTCTTTTGACTATATTTTTAATAATATGTGATGCCGTTTGGTCACAAAATGTTATTAAAAAACCTATTGTAATAAAAATTGAAATGCTTTGCTTTTTATGTTGTTTTATGATTATGAAAACTATTAGTAAATAGAATGGTAGCCAAAACAATTTATCACTAGCCCAATACATTATTTTATCAAAAAAAAGATTGTGCATTCCGTTTAAATAAAGGAATAAATTAGTATCGAGTTCTTTAATCTTTTCTAACATACATTTTTATTTTTTTAGCAACATAATTCTACCAAAATTAAATGTTAACCAATATTTAGAAAAGAGCTTTTTTAATCACTTTTTGGTCAAAATCGATCATATTATAAAAAATTAAGTTTTACCTTTACGATATTCAGAAGGAGAAGTTCCTATCTTTTTTTTAAAAAATTTCCCAAAAAAGGATTGATCACTGAATTGTAATTCATCTGCTATTTGGGAGATTGTTAAGGATGGATTTGCTAATAAAATTCTAGCTTCCATAATTACAGCATCATCAATTAATTCACCTGCTGTTTTTCCTGCAACATCTTTTAATACTTTAGTTAAATGTCCGGTAGTGACAAAAAGGTTATCGGCATAAAACTGTACACTACGTTCTCTTTTAAAATTATTTTCAAGAATTTTTAAAAATTTCATCATAAGCTCTTCTTTACGAGAAACCTCTATTTTGATTTCTGAATACTTTTTCTTGTATATTGATGCTATTTCAAACATTAATAAACTGAATGTATGAGTAATCATTTCGTTACCAAAGAAGTCATTTTTATTTTCAATATTTTTTTTCTGTAAAAAGTTTACTAGAAATAGAAAAGATTCCATCTCTGGCTTAGTAAAAGAAAGTTTCGGAATTATTTTAGATGTAAAAAAAGCGAATGCATCAATACTATTTTTATTAACATTCCTCTTTATTGCAAAATCAGTTGTAAAGCTTATTGCGATTACTTGTATTCCTTGATGGATGTCTAAAACATGTGTAACCATTTTAGGAGAAACAATTATAAAATCATTTGCCTCAAGCGTATAATTTATGAGGTTTAATTGAAGACTTAATTTACCTGAAACAACTATTAGTATAACAAAATTATCTGACCTAAATGGGTGAAAAAATAGATTTTCTGTAATAATCTCTTTGTTTGAATACACATGCAATCCTTCAGATTGAGGATTATCATCTAAAATTTTTAGAATATCATTAATAGTGTATTTTTTAATAGTGCTTTTATCCAATTTAATGAGTATTATAATGTTGTAAAGCTAGTTAATCTCAATCAGTTATAAAAGAAAAGTGACTAAAAGTCACTTTTCTTTTATAAAATCAACCATATAATTATCATTTTTTGAATCATTTTGATATATTTTTATCAATGATTTACGCTATTTTTTCGATTGAAAACTTATCTTTTAATATTTTCATATCCTCACTTACTTTTTTATCTAAAACTTTTGCGTAGTGTTGAGTAGTTCTCAAGTTTTTATGACCCAGCATTTTGCTAACACTTTCAATTGGCACTCCATTTGTGAGAGTAACTGTTGTTGCAAAAGTATGTCGAGCAATATGAAAGGTTAACTCTTTATCAATCTCGCAAACGCCAGCTATTTCTTTTAAATAGGCATTCATTTTTTGGTTTGTCAAAATTGGGAGTAGTCTATCTTCATTATTACTTTTTGGATGGTCTCCATATTTATCAATAATCATTTGTGTTACCGGAAGGATTGGGATTTTAGAAGCCGTTTCGGTTTTCTGCCTGTGCGTAAATATCCACTTCTCGCCATCAATACCGATGCTTATATGCGACTTTGTTAAGTTTTTGACATCAATGTAAGCCAAGCCAGTAAAGCAGCTAAAAAGGAAGATATCGCGAACTAGTGATAATCTTTCTGTTTTAAAATCTTTTTCAATGATTGATTGGATTTCTCCTTCAGAAAGATAAACTCTTTCGACTTCTTTGACTTTCGATTTATAGTTTGCAAACGGATTTTTGTCTATCCAGTCATTGGCCAGACAAAGCTTTATTATTTTATTGAAATTTTTGATGTATTTGACTGCCGTGTTATTGGCACAGTTTCGAACGCTTCTTAACCAAAATTCGTAATCGGTTACAAAAGCGTGATCTATTTTGTTTATCTCGATATCGGAAACTTTATATTTCCATTGTAAAAATTCTTTAGTATGACTCAACGAAGTTTTGTAACGTTCTAATGTTCCTGGTGCATATTCTTTCCCGACAAGTTCTTTGATTTTGTTGTTGTGATCTTCGAAAATGGGAACGAGCATACGTTTAGTTTCAGTAGTTCCAAACAATTCATTCTTCAAATTTTCGGAAGTAACTTTGATGTCTTTTTTGAATAATCTTTTTTCAGCTTCTAAAACTTGATTTTTTAAATAATCCAGATGGCTATTTATTGTTCTAGCTTCTTCATTAGTACCCTTAACTTTGGTGCCTTCTGATGACCATTTCTCTGGATTTACATACTTGTTAGTACTAAACTCAAATCGTTTGGCTTGGATTGTTATTCTTGCATAAATAGGGCAAATGCCCTCGTTGTTGGCTTTTGATCTCTTGATGTAAAAGAGAACTGATACAGTAGTGTTCATAAGTGGTAACCTTTTAGTTATTATTAAATTTAAAATTTCTAATAATTACAGACAAGATGTACATATTTTGAATATGTTGTTGAACACCTTGTTGTACTGGTGGTTTTCTGTAAGAGGTGTCACTTAAATTTTTATAATTTAGTGACACCTCGAAAGACACCAAAACTTTGAGATTAAATGAATAATTTGATAATCCTAGAAATGAGAAAACCCACTAAATCGTTGAATTTAGTGGGTTTTGTAACCATTTGTATTTCTACTGGCGGAGAAAAGATATCTGGAACCTCAGTGAAATCCAAACCTCGAATCTCCAAGCGGGGTAATAGGAATTTAAGAAAGGTAATGCACTTTCCAGCATTAGCTGCAATTAGGACTGATGAAAGGTTCAGAGATATTTTCTTAAGATTGGTTTCAAAACATGGTATCAAAATGAAGGCTATAGTTGCCATCCAAAGAAAACTGCTAGAATTGACTTTTATCTTATGGAAAAACAATTCTTATTATAAGTCAGAACACCAGTATCAAATCATTCCGTTTCAGGAAGTAACGGAATAAACAAGGGGAAGCTTAATTCTTTACCGATAATTTATTTTAGAGGCTAGCTTTAGCTTATAACCTCCGAACCATTTTTGCGTTTATTCAAATCTAGTATTTAACCTCAGTATAAAAGTAAAAGGCTTAAATTCATAAAAAAACATCGAAAACTATAGAAAAAAATCTGATAGCTTTCGATGTAGACTTAATTATACCAATGTTACTTATTAGTCATTACTTTGTAGGTAGGATCTTCTATAATATTCACATCTATAACTGTTTCAGCATTTTTAAGTAACTGTCTGCAATCTTGGCTTAAATGACGTAAATGTAATTTTTTACCTTCCTTGTGATACTTCTCTGTAATTTTATTCAAGGCTTCAATTGCGGACATATCTACAACTTTGCTTTCCTTGAAATCTATTATCACCTCATCGGGATCGTTTACAACATCAAATTTTTCTGTAAATGCCATAGCTGAGCCAAAGAACAGCGGGCCAAAAATTTCGTAATGCTTTACACCATCTTCATCTACATACTTTCTTGCACGTATTCGTTTGGCACTTTCCCAGGCAAATACAAGAGCTGAAATAACTACACCTATCAAAACGGCTAAAGCTAAGTTGTGTAATAGTACAGTTATAACTGCTACCAGCATACCAATAAAAATGTCGTGTCGAGGCATTTTATTAATAATTCGAAAGCTGACCCACTCAAATGTGCCTATAGCTACCATCATCATTACCCCGACTAATGCCGCCATTGGAATTTGCTCGATTACAGGACCTGCAACCAGAATGATCAATAAGATTGCTATAGCGGCAACTATTGCAGAAAGTCTGGCTCTTCCTCCAGCTCCGATATTCACTAAAGTCTGAGCAACCATTGCACATCCACCCATTCCTCCGAAGAAACCGTTGGTGATATTGGCTATGCCCTGTGCGGCAGCCTCACGGTTAGATTGTCCTTTTGTGCTGGTTATTTCATCAACCATATTAAGCGTTAACAGACTTTCAATCAATCCAACTCCTGCCATTACCAAGGCATAAGGGAAAATAATTTTCAATGTTTCCAGACTAAAAGGAATAGCAGGGATATGAAATGAAGGTAAAGAACCTCCTACAGAGGCGATATCAATTACTTTTTTAGTATCAATGCCGAAAAAATATACAATACCAAAGACAACTATTATTGCTACTAAAGATGCTGGAACCGCCTTTGTAAATTTTGGCAATATAAATACGATAGCTATAGTTAATAATGTCAATCCAGCCATTAGATAAAGCGCCGGTCCCTGCATCCAACCTTCTATCCCGTTTTCAACAACTTTAAATTGAGCTACCTGTGCCATAAAAATGATTACTGCAAGACCGTTTAAGAAACCATACATTACCGGTTGTGGAATCAAGCGGACAAATTTACCCAGCTTAAAAATTCCTACTGAAAATTGCAGTAGACCTGCTAATATAACCGCAGCAAAAAGATATTCCACACCATGTGATGCAGCCAGTGCAATAAGTACGACTACCGTTGCTCCAGCACCTCCGGAAACCATTCCGGGTCTGCCTCCCAAGATTGCAGTAACAATGCCCATTAAAAACGCTGCATAAAGCCCTGTCAAAGGCGAAAGCCCTGCCAGAATAGCAAAGGATAAAGACTCAGGTATCATGGTCATAGCCACTGCAAGACCCGCAAGAATTTCATTTTTGTAATTAATTTTCTGTTTGAAATCAAACAAATTGATAATTTTCTGCATAAAGATTTATGTTTAAAGTTGTAAAATGTAAATAGAAAAGTAGGTACACGCAAGTAAAACCTTCGGGTACGACAGAGAAACCAATAAATTAAAATTGGGAAATATAACAGTTAGCCTAAGATCAAGGCGGAGTAACTTGGGATGATATTTGTACTGTTCTTTTCATTGAGTGGTGCAAAAGTACAATTTATAGTTATTGTACACAATTTAACACGAAATAAAACTAAAAAAATTTGTTTTACAACACAGAATCTTTTCTTTGGTCGCAGTTTGGAAAGAAAAGATGTCAATTCAAAACTAAAAAAGGGATACTGAATATCCCACGAAAATATCTCGCAACCTGTTTGGAAAAATAGGGAAATGAAAGAATGAAATGGAAGATTTTTAACAAAGTGGTTGCACCTTTTTAAATGCAAAAATGCGTTTCCGACCGTAGTTAGGAATTGCATTTTTGCCGCCCGTCCTGATAGAGTAATCGGGGTCAGGTCAGGCGACTTTTATCGGGTGGGTGCGAAAATCTTTCAGATTGTGAAAAAATCCTTTGTATTCGGTCATTCCTCTGCGGAATAAATTCCACAATAAGGAACAACCCATTTGTGCCAATGATGAATTGATAAACAAATCTTGGTGTTCCAATGCTTCGGCAAGTGAGCAACTTGGCGTGTTGTCCTCTTGTTCGGATTGCTTCAGCAATTCGCCAAATTCATCGGTAACAAATGGCAGACTTGCCACCGTTTCGTATTTCTCTGAATGAGGTTGCTTTATGGCTCCAATAGTAGATAGTATTACTTGCCCCGTATCTTGACTGTTTCCAAAGTCTAACCAATATTTTGGTTCGTCTTGGTAGTGTCTGCGGTAGCTTATTTCTTTAAGAATTTCAGCAACGCCGAACCTCGCCTGTACATTGTCCACACAAGTAATGGTAATAGTAGCCCTTGCTTTTTCGGGTAGTCTGCCAAAGTTGTCCTTTTCAAATTTTACCGTTTCGGCTTTCCAATTTGTACCTGCCCAACGGTTGCAACGATTGATTAAAGCAACGGATTTGTATAATCCTGTTTCACTTTCTGCAAAACGCTGTCTGCCTAAATTGGCGGTGGTAATACTGTCATCGTCCCAAAGGCGAACTTGCAACCCTGAGTGTCCTAACGCTATTAAGCTCTCGTTTATTTCCATTAAAGCGGTCAATACCTTTGAGCCTGTACCACCTGCTCCGATAAGGTTTACCGAAATCGGGTTGGTAGGATTGAGTAAATAATTGTCCGTAAAATGGACTGCTGTTTTTGTAGTATTCATCACAATAGATTTTTAAGGGTTTTATTATTCTTTTTCAATACCTCTTTAGGAAAGGGTTTATCTGTATTGATTAGGTCTTTCCAAAGGGTTACAATATTTTTTCTTGTCACGTTTTCGCATAATGAATGGCTGAAATAGGAATTGAAAAAATAATGTTCCCACGCCTGTATAAATTCTTCAACCGAAGCCGAATTTTTAATATCAATACTAACAGTACCCATACATACATTGCCCTTTTCGTAAATATTGAAGAAAGGTGCGTAATGCAGTAGCGTTTTCTCGGTTGGTCTTCTGTCATTTGTCAAAGCAAATACCATAAGACTGCTTTTACTTGCTAACCAAAGCATTGGTGGTACTTGTGCTTTGCCGTTAGGTACGCCCAAACCGTTTACAAAATATAGTTGCCGTTGCTGTGCTTTGGTGCACCAAAGTACCGTACCTTTTTCACTTGGATTGATATGCAGAATGTTAGTCGGTAAAATTCCCTTTGGCTTTAAAAAGGCTGTGCTTTTTTCTTCATCGGTCTGTAAAGCCTTTGCCAATATGTTGGCTTCTTTTACTGTCAATGGGTGGGCATTTATAGGCGTTCCGTTGCTATCCATATCAAAATGTTCCACATACATATCGGTTTCTGTTCCTGCGGTTTCATAGAAAACCAAAGCGGATTTTGGATGGTACAATGTTCCGAAATTCTCGGCTATGTTATTTACGTTGTTCATTTTTCTGTTGTTTTATAGTCATATAGCAACCCACATAAATCGTTCAATAAAGCAAACAAACGGTTCTCAAAATCAAGATTGGTTGCTGTTATTTCGCTTCCGTCAAATTGTTTGCTAATGGTTGGTTCTTCCATTGCCCCATACTCGTTAAACTCGTTGTTGATGTTATCCGAAAGGCTTTCATACAGCCAACCTTTGGTATCGGCAATAAAAGATATATACTTTTCCATTCCGATAGTTTCGTTTTCATCATCATCATCATTATAAGGGTCTTGTTCGGGTCTTGGTGCATTTCTGAAAATAGTTGCGTTCGGATATTCAGTATAAAGGGCAAACGTATTGCAAGCCACCTGCCAACATTCCTTGTCGAACGTATCAAGGCTTTTAAATCGGCTCAAACGCTGTTTAAATATCTTTAGATTGATACGGTTAAATAGTTTCTGTTCTATCCTGTCGCCAATATATTCTGCATTTCTTAACTCACTTTTATACGTTTCGGATTCGTCCGTTTCATCGTCCTGTTCTATCCAGTCTTTTTGCATTTCATATAGCCAATACAAATAGCTGTCTTCCTGTCTGTAATAGGGTACATCGGCAATATGATACAGATAACTGCATACCAATATAAGTAGCTGTGCGGTCTTTTTACGCTTTGGGTCATTGAGCATTTGAAAGAGTGGCATAATGGGAATATAATACAAGGTTGTACCCACATTGTGCCTTTCCTTGCTTACAAAAAATGTTTTTTTACTATTCTGTACCAATTTGAAACTATCCCAATTGATGTTGGCACGTTTTACTTTGGTTTCCATATCCCACATTGCTAATACCATATTGTAGGGAAAACCAAAATCTTTTGTCTGCATTGGTTCAATACTGTAATGTTCGGCAAGTCGGGAAAGGGAATTGTAAAAATCCTTCTCCGTTTTCTGACAAGCCTGTACGGATTGTGCCGTTTTCAGTTTAGGCAGAAACGTACACTTTAGAATACCATTGGTAGCATTGCTATTGGTACGGATTTCTGCTTGTCTTTCTGCACTTGGTTTGCGTCCTTTGGTCTTTGTAGCCAATTTGCGAACTCGCCCAACTGTCGGTGTAACTGCCGTTGTCGTTTCTGTTCGGGTAGTCTGATAACTCCCGATATAATGTTGTGTTGCATAATTCATCGTTTTACTATTTTGGTTTAACCTTTCGTACCCATTACGCTCTCAAATTTGTACTCTACTGCATCATCTTTGATTTGCGGTGCAGATACTTTTGCAGTAGTCAAAATAGGGTACATATTGGCGTAAAAATTCATTACTGCCTCCACGCTCCAACGTGGTTCGGGGTCGGTCAATCTGATGTCCTGTCCTTTATCTTTGAGTATAAAAACTCGTTCTAATTGAGTTGCTAATAACATAATTTTTCGATTTTTGAATTAATACTTTTATTCTTCTTCATCTTCTTCATCTATGGGGTAATCGGCAGTAACCTCTTCCAATTGTGACGGTTCAGGTGTTGCTTCTTCCATTGCTCCGAAAAGGTTCGGTGTGGCAAACTTGTCAGATAATAATGTTTTGCGTTTGCGTATCTCGTCCGCTTTTTCAGGGAACTCCGTCATATCGGGAACTTTTATCCACGCTTCACGGAACTTGCCCTCTTTTTCGAGTTCGTCAGCCTTTGCCATTCCGTCTTTAAACTTCTTGTCTTTGGCTTCCTGTTCTTTCTTTTGCTTGTCGGCTTTTTCTTTTTCCATAGCCGATTGGCGTTTGACTTCTTCCAATTGTTTTAGGAATTTTTCCATATCTACCATTAAGCCCGAAACGGTTTTGATAGGTGCGGTTATCTGCTCAAAAAATCCCTCGTCAAACTCCTGCGGTGTGGCGTTGAATGTCAATGGAGGAATACCGTTTTTGGCATTATCTCCGCATTGTTCGTTGTTGAGCATTACCGTTACTATTAGGTTGCTTTCTATTCCTTTTGAAATGTTCAGTTGCAATACTCCTGTAAAGTCCAACTGCTGTATCTGATTGAAAAAATTTGTGTTCATTGTTCTATAATTTTAATGTGTTTGATAATTGTTCTTTGATTACTGTCAGTTTCTCGTACATATCCGACCAATAGGCATTTTGTCTTTTGTCGAACTCCGAAAAATTCTTGTCTTCGTGGCGGTATTCCTTGTACCTCCTTGCTATTTTTATTGCTTCTTTTAAATCTGTTATCTCTATTGGACAACCGTTTAAATCGTTTACTTTCATATCCCTTGTTTATATTAAGCTACCACCATTTAAGGCGGTAGCCTGTGGGTTCTTTAATTAAGATTTAGAATTTCTGCTCCGTCCAAAGCAAATACCGTACATAGGTCAAATGCTTTTTGTGATTTGAGTTGGGCAGTACCACCCAATACGATGCTTTGCAACTTGGCTTCGTCATTTTTGTAATTTCTTACGTTCTGATAGTAGCCTGTAACAGCGTTGTACGCTCCAAACAATGTGCCTTTTGTTGTGTCCATTTGTTGTGTGTCGCTTATCATTGCATAAGCAAATGCGTCCTCAACGGTATTTTTGAACACGGTTGAAATTTCATCTTCCGCACCTTTTTTGATTAAATCCAAAGTTTCTTTATTCGGGCAAAGTGCCAATTGGATTAGCTTTCTTACCTCTCGGTCTGTTACCTTTACCTTTGCCCACTCATTGAAAATTCCCTCTAATTGATTGCTCAATGTGTCGGCAAGTCCCATAATCTTGTGAGCGTTCTCTATACGCTGTTTTGCTCCCGAAGTGTGTTTGATACGGACTACATTGGTCATATTCCGTAACGAAGCGTTAAGGGTGTTTTGACAAACGATACGGATAGGCGTAAATGCGGCTGTGATACTTCCGCTACCATCGTGCGAAGTAGTCAGGAAAATGTACTTTTCCGTTACATCATCGCCATTGCCTACACGGATATAGTCGGGCAATTTTGCCGTGATAAATATGCGTTCTCCGTTGCCCAATGCTCCTGCGGTTTCATAGAGAATACCCTCGCCACCGCCTACGATAGCATCGAAGAAATTAAAGGCTTCACGATTTTGTACAATGTGGTAATCTCTACCCACTACGCCCAATACTGCATTGTTATCGGTACGGATGTTGGCGAAATAGTTAGGCACTTCCAATTCGCTACTGCCTATTTCTATACCGTTAGTCGTTTCAATAATGCCCGAACCTTTGGTAAATAATGGGGATTTTACGACTTCGTAATCTAACCCTGCGTATTTGATAGCTTCCTCGCTTGTTGGGTATTGCTCCACGATTTGCCCCAAACTGTGCCACGCTTTTTGTTGTACGCTAAAGAATGAATAATGTCCTGTTCTCTCGTTAAAATTGATATTATGTGCCATAATACTTAAAATTTTGATGTTAAAAATGATTGAATACTAGTTGTTAGAATGGGAGGTCGTCCGCTGTTTCCTGTGCTGTAACCTTGTTGTTTTTGGTTTGTGCAGTAGCCTGTACGGTTTCGGCTTTCCTGCTACCTCCGTGCAGTTTGATTTGTGAGGTATGAAAATTAAGTCCTGCTCTTAATTCTCCGTCATTACCTGTCCACGCTCTCGTGCTTACTCTTCCCGATAGTTCTACCAATGTGCCTTTTGTGAGTAGCTTGGCTACTTTTGGAGTTATCCAATAAGAGCAGTCGAAATAGGTTGTTTGCTCTATGCGTTCGCCCGATTTGTTTTTGTAGCTGTCATTGATGGCTACTGAAAAATTTACTACTTGTTTGTCCTGTGAGGTTGTGCGTACTTCCGCATCCCTTGTCAATCTTCCTGTGATGTTCATGATTTTCGATTTTTACGTTATTGAATTTTTGTTTGATTTTTTTGCCTTGATTTTTTTTGCCTTAATTTATTCGGCAATGAGAGGAGGTGCTGAAGTTTCGTTTCACTTTTTTTGCCATTTTCAATGCTGTATTTTTTCATTTCTGACATTTTTTTTATTCGTCTAAAGAGCCGGAGTATGCTTTGTTTCGTTTCACGAGCATAAAAGGTTCGTGTTTAGCAGAAACAAGGTTTTGTCAAAAAAATACGACCCGAATGGGTGGAGATTATTTTGCAAACCCGGAGGGCAAGACCTTGTTTCTGCGTTAAGAACACGGAAATACCTTTGCTCTTGAAATGGGACAAAACAGCATACCGGCTTCTTGAATAAAACTTATGTGGAAGCCAATGGAAAAGGCATTTAGGGAATGGTCTATGTGGTTACAAAACCTGCATCCTTTCAGGAGAATTTCTAAACAACTATTGTTTTTGGTGGTGGCTAGGGAAGCCACTGAAAGGGTATTTAAAAAATATCATCAAGAAATAGTGACGGGAGATTTTTTCAATATGCTTTATCAAGTATCCAATCAAAGCTCTTTTATTAGCAGTGAGATTTGCGTTGGAAAATAAATGTGCTTTGAGGATTAAGTATGGGCATAAAAAAAGCAGGATGGTTAAATCCTGCTTCAATCTGTATGTAAAGAATAAATTTCAAACAATAATTTCGTTTTCCATTTCAATAAATGCTGCTTCCATACCAGAGAATTTATGAGATACCAGATCCATATCCTTACTTATCTTTTGGCTGGTAATCTTAGCATAAATCTGTGTCGTAGAAATATTTTTGTGCCCCATCATTTTACTGAGGCTTTCCAATGGGACACCCTCTGTTAAAAACATCGTTCCAAATGTATGCCTTGCTGTGTGAAAGGTCACTTTTTGTTCTGTAACAATCTTTAATTCCTGAATAAGCTTGTCTATATGACTGTTACAAATTTTGTTTGTAGGAACGGGGAAAATAGAATCATTTCTGGTAGTACCTTTGTATTTTTCAATAATTCGTTTGGGTATCTCCATAAGTCTTACATTAGAAGCAACATCAGATTTTTGTCTTCGGCTTATAATCCAATCGTGACCATCAAAAAAGGATTGTATATTAGTCCTTTTAAGTTGTTTAATATCGATATAAGATAACCCTGTGAAACAGCTGAATACAAAAAGATCCTTTACAAGTTCATAATGTTGTTTTGAAGGATTGTGTAATAAAAGGGATTCTACGTGTTCTTTAAGTAGATAACTACGGTCATTTTCTTTCATAGAGATTTCATAATCTTCAAAAGGATTTATCCTGATAAGACTATTCTTGACAGCTATTTCTGCAACACGATAGAGTGGCATCGTATATACCCAAACAGTATTATGTTTGCATTCTTTGTCTATTCTAAGGAAGAAATCAAATTCCCTAATAAAATCACAGGTCAATTCCCGAAACGCCATATCATCACGATGATACCTGCTTTTTATAAATTCTGCGACGTGGTTATAGACAATTTTGTATTTGTAGTAGGTGCTTTTGGAGCGTTCTCCTTTATCCACCATTTTTCCAAAATCCTCATTGTTCTTTTTAAATACTTTCAGTAAGGAATCGTCCATAACACCAACACCGAGAAATGCGAGTTTTAGCTTTTCTGCCGTGACAAAACCCTCCTGTTTCAGCATATCTTCATAAATAGTGTCGATACGTCCCCGTATGTTATCCAATTTTTGGTTAATGCTCAATGCTTTGACACTTTTGCCCTCAACTCTTCCATACTTTAAATCCCAATTATTGGAGTTAATTTCTAACTTTGTTCCCAAAGTCTTAGCTGCTCCATCAATGGTAATGCGTGCCATAATGGGAGCGTTACCGTTCTTTTTCGGTTCATTCTTTTTCAGATAGAAAAGCAGTTTGAACGTAGATTTTTTCGTCTGTTCCATAACTCAAATGTTTAATGTTTAAAATTAAATTACTTTGAGTTACAAGGGAATGTAAAAAAGAGTGCAAAACACTGAAATATAATTAGTTAAACTCTATAGTTACCTTTATCAATCGGTAACGAATTAGTAACCTAACTTCGTGTTTTCACGACCAAAACGTATCAGACACCGAGTTCCAAACTAAGACTACTCTTTTAGAAAGCATTGTATAGCAACGGTTTTAATCGTTTTGCTTATTTTTGCTTTTTACTAATTTTTTTAGAATAAAAGAAAATATTTAATAAGTACCATTTTGCACACACAATTTATTGTATAAAAGTTCGCTCAATGGAATTGGCCATATGTATTGATTATCTGTTGAAGTAACAGCTGATGCTGTACCTTTAGCAGCAAAATCTTGTCCAAGTCTCATAACATCTAATGATCTAAAACCTTCTCCAAGCAATTCAATTCTTCTCTCTATTGCTAATTGATCTAACAAAGCTTGGGCATTCGTAAATGATGCAACAGTAAATACCGTTGTCGCATCAGATCTTTGACGTACAGCATTTAAAAGCGCTACTGCTCTTGCGTCAATAGAATTGTTATCTCTAACTATAGCTTCAGCAAGATTTAAAAGAATTTCAGAATAACGAATAACTGCTACATAATCTGGATCCCCAGTGCTTTTAGTCCATTTATTAAGATATGTTTTACCTCCATTAACAATGTTTAAAGCTCTTCTTGCATCAGTTGTTTTCCAGCCCAAATTTGAAATAATCCCAGTAGATATCAAGGAATATTCTCCTGTACCAGCAGTGTTAGAATAGTAACTTACAAGAGAGTTTTGAGTTCCTGGAATATCAGTAGGACTAAATGCAAATGAGAATATATTTTCAGAGGTTAATGCAGGTGTTGCAAAAACAGAAGCAATTGCTGGAGCCAATCTATTTGGAACTCCACTAGTCGCAGAAAATGGTGCTGTGTTTGAAACAATTTTATTAGCCTCCAAAATCACTTTATCATATTTCCTCATACTTAAATAGACTCTAGTTTTTAGTGCAATTGCAGTATTTCTATGAGCTCTGGTAGTATTGTTATATGCTGAAGAATTTACACCATCTGCAAGATTAGCTGTTAACAAATTATTTTCAGCAAAATCTAAATCTATAATAATCTGATCATAAATTTCAGCAACGCTAGATCTTACCAAATCACTGTTTCCACTACTTGTCTCAGCGTTAAGCCTTAACGGAAGACCTGGTGTAGCACCATTACTATCCCAATACGGCCTTGCATACAATGTCACTAATGAGTAATAAGATAAAGCTCTTAAAAACGCAGCTTCTGCTGTATATTGTGTTTTCAAAGCAGTAGATATTGGAGAAGTTTCCAAACCCTTAATAACAACATTACATCTGTTAATGGCTAAATATCCAGCATTCCATAAATTATTAACTTCAGAAGTACTAGAAGCAATTCCAAAATTCCATGTTAATAGATTGGTTACACCGTTTGACCTATCATTATTAAATTCTTCGCCACGAACATCCTGATAATTAAAATATCGTCCTCCGTAAAATTGCCCATCTTTTACACCAGCATACAATCCTAAAACTGTTTGTTGTACTCTTTCAGGGGTTTCAAAGGCATTAGCTTCTGAAATTCTTGTTTGATTTACCGGCGACAATGCATCGGTGTCACTACAAGACGATATTACTATTGCAGAAAATAGTATTAAATATATTTTTTTCATTGTTCTTTTATTTTAAATTATAAACTTAGATTTAAACCAAATGAAAATGTTCTGGCCATAGGTGCAGAGTTTCTATCTACACTTGGTGAGCCATTCGAATTTCCATTTGTAGAAATTTCTGGGTCAAAACCGGAATATTTAGTAAATGTGAATGCATTTTGTACACTCAAATAAAATCTAAAATTCGTAAGACCAATTTTATTAATTAAATCTTTAGGCAAACTATAACCAAAAGCAATATTTCTGATTTTTATAAAATCCCCTTTTTCTAAATTATCTGAGATTGGCATTGACGACCCATTAGACACGTTATCACCAAAAACTATTCTTGGTATTTCTGTAACATCACCAGGGTTTTTCCAACGAGTCAATACATCAGCTGAGTTATTCCAAACTCTTTGATCATGTAAACCAGCTTTTGTTCCGTTGTACACATAATTCCCTCCAGAAAAATACATCGAAACATTTAAATCAAACCCCTTGTACATAAATGTATTAGAAAAACCACCAAAATATTTTGGCAATGCCGGCCCCATAACTACTGCATCAGCAGCTTGATTCGCAGCACGTGTAACTGAACCATCACTCACTTTTGTCCATCTTGAAGCTACAGGTGAAGAATGATCATATTGTACAGCAGTACCATCTCTATAATAAAAAATTCTTCTTCCATTAGCTGGATTCACACCACCTGTTTTAACAATATAAAAATCACCTATAGATTCACCCACTCTAATAATATTGGTGTTTTCAAGAGATGTTGCTACTATTATATCTGAATTATTTGCATCTAAAGAAGTGACAACATTCTTTTGAGTTGTAAAATTAATACTTGAATTCCATTTGAAATTTCCTTCTGAGAATATTTTTGCACTTAAAGTAGCTTCAATCCCTTTGTTATTCATACTCCCAACATTTGTTAAAATAGATCTATTTGGAATTCCTGTTGAAGCAGCTTGTGGCACTTCAAGAATCAATCCATCAATATTATTTCTATAATAGCCAAACTCTCCTGAAATTCGATCATTAAACAAACCAAAATTCAAACCAAAATCTGTCTTTTTACTTGTTTCCCATGATAGATTTTTATTTCCAGCTTGTGCGTAAGACAGTGTTGGATTTGTTCCATTTAGTCCAGCGTTAAAAAAACTACTTGCTGCATAACTACCTATTCCTTGATTATTACCAACAACACCATAGCTTGCTCTAAATTTAAATAAATTTACGACTTCAGCAATAGCCGAGTTTTTAATAAAATTTTCCTCAGATAAAGTCCATCCTAATGCTCCTCCATAAAAATTACCCCACTTATTTCCTGGAGCAAAGGCGGAATAACCATCACGTCTAGCATTTACAGAGAAATAATATTTTTTGTCGAAATCGTAATTTACACGACCAAAATAAGATTCAAGATAATTTTCCACAAGCAAATTTCCTGCTGGAACAATAGTACTAAATCCACCTTGATATTCATTGAAAAATGGATCTGAAACCGTTTTTCTAGTTGCTCCCCATGCATCCGTCTTTGAATATTGTCTTTCTGAACCTAATAAAGCACTAAAATTATGTTTTTCGGTTAAAGTAAGATTGTAGTCCAATATGTTTTGTATAGATTTTCTAGAATATCTATTCATTGTATTTGTTGCAGTACCCTTGTCAGTAAATCCATCTCCTTGTAAAGGAGCTAAAAATCTTTATTTTCAATAATTAGATTGTCTATCCCATAAAGAGATTTAAAATTCAACCCCTTAGCTAGCTTAAAACCGATATAAAAATTTGAAATAATATGATCATTTTGAGCTGAAAAAGTATTATTATCTATTATATATTTTGCATTTCCAAATTGCAGAGCAGTTAAATTATTACCATAACCAATTTGGTTAGCTCTTAAGTTATAAGTTCCGTCGTTATTAAAAGGTCCAACATTAGGAGCTTGAACAAATGCTAATCTTGCAGCACCTGATGAAGCAAATGCTGCTCCGTTTGCAGATCCAGTGTTAAGCCCGTTAGTCCTAGAATTAGTATAGTTAAAAGTCCCTCCAAGAGTAATCCAACTGTTTACTTTATGATCTAGAGAAAAGCGACCCGTTTGTCTTCTGAAATCATTATTGATAAACATACCTTCCTGTTCTAATTGACCTGCAGACAAGTAATATTTTGTATTCTCAGTTGCTCCGGAAATATTAATACTATGATTATATGCAACACCCGTTCTGTACGCGTAATCGTACCAATTAGTGTCTACCAATTTTCCACTAGCATCAGTCATGGTATAAAACCCTCTAGTTGTTCCATTTGCAGGCGTCCCAAAATTTGCTAGCCCTTCGTTTTTAATTTCAGTAAATTGTTTTGCATCTAGAAGATCAATCAAATTATAAGCACTTGTAAAGCTTACTGAAGAATCAAAGTTAACTACAACTTTTCCTGCTTTTCCTTTTTTTGTCGTAATTAATATTACACCCGCAGCCGCTCTAGATCCATAAATTGCAGCAGATGAAGCATCTTTTAAAACTTCAATACTTTCAATATCTGCTGAATTAATATCTGCCAATGGGTTATTCGCCGCACTACTTTGATTTAAATTATCTCCATTCCACGAAGGAACTCCATCTATTACGATTAGGGGATAAGAGCTTAAACTGATAGAGTTTATACCTCTAATACGGATAACTGCTTGATTACCTAAAACTCCATTTGGAGCAGAAACGTTCACACCAGATGCCGCTCCGGACAATGCTTGATCAAAACTTTGAACAGGTATATTTTTAACTTTATCCCCCCCAATTTTTGCAATCGCTCCATTAACATCTCTTTTCTTTTGAGTTCCATAACCTACCACTACAACCTCTTCAAGAGTTTGCGAAGAGGATTTTAGTTTTACATTAATCGATGATGAGCTAGCTTTAATTTCTTGAGCTTCCATCCCAATATAACTAAAAATTAGAATCTGGCTTGATGAAGCTTTGATAGAATACTTACCATCAAAATCAGTTTGAGTCCCAGATTTAGTTCCTTTCACTAATACACTCACACCTGGTAAAGGCAATCCTGAATTATCCGAAACAACACCAGTAATGGTTTTCTCTTGTGCGAAAGAAAACTGCATAGATAACGCTAACAATAGCGTAAAAATCCATTTAAATTTTAATCTCATATTAATTTATTTTGAATTAGTTATTTCACAAAAATCATAATAATTTCTTAAAAAACCAACTATTTACAAGAATTAAAATATTTTATTTTTATCAGTCTTTTTCATTAAAAAACACACAAACCATTATATTTTGTTTTTTTTACTTAATTATATCTTGATATTACTTCACAAATCAATATTTTTGTCAAAATTAATACAATGTTAAGCCCCTTTTTTTTAACACAAAATTTAGAAACTGGAACTGACGAAGCAGGTCGTGGTTGCCTTGCAGGACCAGTTACTGCTGCAGCAGTAATTTTACCCTCTGATTTTCAAAACAGTACACTAAACGACAGCAAACAACTGTCTGAAAAAGCGAGAGAAAAATTAAGACCTATTATAGAGCAAGAGTGCATTTCATTTGCGGTAACTCATCTGGAACCTTTAATAATCGATGAAATAAACATTCTGAATGCATCTATAAAAGCAATGCAGGAGAGCATTCTAAAATTAGACCCAAAACCTGAATCTATTATTGTAGACGGAAATAGTCCATTAATACCTAAAGGAGGAATTAAAAATCGCGGAGGAAAGATTTTTACCGATGCCGAAATTGAAATCCTAAACTCAATCCCCAACACTAGTATTATTAAAGGAGATTCAAAATTTATGAGTATTGCTGCCGCTTCCGTGTTGGCAAAAACATATCGTGATGAATATATGAACCGGATTCATGAGGAATTCCCAATGTACAATTGGAAACAAAACAAAGGTTACCCTACCAAAGAACACCGAGAAGCAATTCGAATCTACGGGGTTACAAAATACCACCGAATGACATTTCGCTTATTGCCGGAACAGTATACTTTTGATTTTTGATTGTAGATTAATGATTTTTGATTGCAGATTTCTCAAAAGTCGCTTCAAAAAGAATGGAGAAATGTTTCAGGATTTTTTCTTTGACTTCTTCTTCATTAACTTTTTCTACGCCAAGTTCTACATTTAATGAAGTCACCGCTTTACCGCGAATACCACACGGAATGATATTATCAAAATAACCTAAATCGGCATTTACGTTTAAAGCAAATCCGTGCATGGTTACCCAACGGGAAGCGCGAACACCCATAGCACAAATTTTTCTTGCAAATGGAGTTCCTGCACCTAACCAAACTCCAGTTTCACCTTCGCTTCTGCCGCAAGCAATTCCATATTCCTGAAGAGTAAGAATAATGGCCTCTTCCAGAAAACGCAAGTATTTATGAATATCAGTAAAAAAATTTTCTAAGTCTATAATTGGATACCCTACAATTTGCCCCGGTCCGTGATAGGTAATATCGCCGCCACGATTGATTTTGTAGAAAGTTGCTCCTTTGGTTTCCAATTGCTTTTCAGATAAAAGCAAATTACTTAAATCACCACTTTTACCCAAAGTATAAACGTGTGAATGCTCCACAAAAAGAAAGTAATTTGGAGTTTCTAAGTCGAGTTCTTCTCTGCGATTTCGAATTTTCAAGTCAACGATTCCTTTAAACAATTCCTCTTGGTATTCCCAAGTTTCCTTGTAATCTTTGGCTCCTAAATCTTGAAGTTGGATGGTTTTATTCATTTGTCATTGCTAGGAACGAAGCAATCCTATTTCGTCCACTTATTTTTGAATTGCAAAGGTACAAAGTTTTTAAGAGAAGTAACAGAGAAGAAAAACTTCCAATATAAGTTACTCTAAAACAACTTCCAGATTCGTACTCTCAGGATTTACTAAACAATCTGCTATTAGAAATTGTAATTCCAATGATTTTCTATCTTCACTGATTTTTGCATTCGAATTGGACACCGATTTTATTTTTCTGGGGAAATGATATTTTAGAAGATAAGGTTGCGTGATTTTAAATTTAGAAACTTGCGTTTTATATCCTTCAATCTTATCCTGCTGTTTTTTTAGCTCAACTGCATCAGTAATTTTTACTATTCTTTTAAAAAGACTTCCGTCAAAAGCATAATTTACACTATAATAATGTTCTTCGGCAACCAATGCGTAATTATTTTCTATATCATCTGCATATTCCTCGGTTTTGTATAAGTCTGCGACTTCCTCTATTTTATTAAAGTTTTGAGTGATTGTTGTGCGAAATTCTTTCTCGAAAGAGCTTTTCTTAATATGTACTTTTACCGTAGCAAATTTTTGAAAAATGGCTTTTTCAAATGCTGGCAATCTGGAAAAAGTTTCGGAATGTTTCGCTATCAAATCTTCAAAAACATAAGTGGTATCTCTAAAAATTTCTTCTTTGGAGTAGTTTTCACCCGCTAATTGCATATAACTGTGTTCATCGCGAAGTGATACCGTTTCTATTTTTCCGGTTCCGTCTTCGTTTAAATATATGGTTTCTGTGACTTGGCAACTTGTTAAAAAGAATACTAAAAGTAGTAAAGCGTATATTTTCATTTGGTAATTCAGAGTATTTATTGGTTTCCAAATATACATGATTTGTACTATTTTTCACGCTGTTTTGAAAAAGAAAAAGTAGTTGAATAACCCCGATAGTCCCGAAGCTTCGAGAGACATCCTTTTTTTCTTGTTTTTTGTTCAACAAGAAAAAAAGATAGAACGAATATCGGGACAAGTTGTCTTGAAAAAACAAAATTATCTGCTCCAAAAAACTAAAACCCTTTATGTATTGCTGTCTTTGCAACTTTAGAACTTATATAGTATCTTTGCGCTCTTAAAATCAGAATATAATGGCATTATCCGAACAAGAAACTCTACGTAGAGAAGCACTTACAGAATTACGCAATTTAGGCATCGAACCTTATCCTGCAGCCGAATTTATCACAACCGCATATTCTAGCGAAATCCTTGCTGATTTCGAAAAATACGAAGGAAAAGAGGTTGTTTTAGCAGGTCGTTTGATGGGTAAACGTATCATGGGAAAGGCCTCATTTGCAGAATTGAAAGATGCTGAAGGACGTATTCAAGTATATGTTTCCAGAGATGATATTTCGACTGATGAAGAAAAAACAATGTACAATGTAGTTTTCAAAAAACTATTGGATATTGGTGATTTTATTGGGGTTCGTGGGACAGTTTTTAAAACACAAGTGGGTGAAATCTCGGTTCATATTTATGGATTGACGGTTTTGTCTAAAGCTTTAAAACCACTTCCTGTTGTAAAAACAGATGCCGATGGAAAAACGCATGATGCTTTTGCTGATCCGGAACAAAGATACCGCCGTCGTTATGTGGATTTAACGGTGAACGATCACGTGAAAGAAACATTTATTAAAAGAACAAAATTGTTCAATGCAATGCGTTCGTTCTTTAATGACAAAGGATATTTAGAGGTAGAAACGCCTGTTTTACAACCGATTCCCGGTGGTGCTGCAGCGCGCCCTTTTATCACGCACCACAACTCGCTAGACATGCCTTTATACATGCGTATTGCAAATGAGTTGTACTTAAAAAGATTGATCGTTGGTGGTTTTGAAGGAGTTTATGAGTTTTCGAAAAATTTCCGTAACGAAGGAATGGACCGTACACACAACCCTGAATTTACTGCCATGGAAATATATGTAGCCTACAAAGACTACAACTGGATGATGAAATTTGCCGAAGACCTTTTGGAACATTGTGCCATTGCCGTAAATGGAACTTCAGAAGTGACTTTTGGAGAACATACCATCAATTTCAAAGCGCCTTACGCACGAGTTACAATGACTGATTCTATCAAACATTTTACTGGATTTGATATTTCAGGAAAAAGTGAAACAGAGCTATTTGATGCTGCCAGAGGCATGGGAATTGACGTGGATAAAACCATGGGTAAAGGAAAATTGATTGATGAAATTTTTGGCGCTAAATGCGAAGGAAATTATATTCAACCTACTTACATCACCGATTATCCAAAGGAAATGTCACCATTGTGTAAGCAACACCGTGACAATCCAGAATTGACAGAACGTTTTGAATTAATGGTTTGTGGTAAAGAAGTTGCGAACGCATATTCTGAATTAAACGACCCAATTGACCAAAGAGAACGTTTTGAAGACCAAATGAGATTGTCTGAAAAAGGAGATGATGAAGCCACTGGAATTATCGATGAGGATTTCTTGAGAGCTTTAGAATACGGGATGCCTCCAACATCTGGAATGGGAATTGGAATGGATCGATTGATTATGTATTTGACAAATAATGCTTCTATTCAAGAAGTGTTGTTGTTCCCGCAAATGCGACCAGAGAAAAAACAAGTTCAAATTGAATTAGAAGAAGACGAAAAATTAATTATTGATCTTTTGAAAGTCAATGAAAACCAAATGGAGTTTGGTCTTTTGAAAATCAAATCAGAATTGAGCGGTAAAAAATGGGACAAAGCCATGAAAAATTTATCTTCTTTAGGAATGACTGAAGTTGTCGTGAATGGCGATAGTAAAGCGTGTCGATTGAAAGAATAAGTTTATTCAAGTATATATTTAAAAAAAGGAGCTTCATTTTAAGCTCCTTTTTTATAGAATAAACTAAAAAATTACAGACGATACTAAATACGATGTAATCACATAAAAAAGCCGGCTCTTTTTAGAGCCGGCTTACTAATTCAAATAAAACCTTACGATTAAAATCCTAAACCAACAGCCATTGCTGTAGCTTGAATATTTATATCAGAAACCTTAGTTGCAGCACCCGTTGCCATATTAATACTGTATACAGAAGTAACACTGTTTACTTTCAATAAAGCAAAAGCAGTAGCACTATTTCCACCAATATCAAATCCGCTATCTGCATCAACATTTACCCCTAAATTTCCAATAGCAACTAATGTACCGTTATTTGGTGGGTCTTGACGGAATAACATATCCGTTTGTGAGTCAATTACAAACAAAGCTGTTGTAGTTGCTCCAGCAATATTATTTGTATATGCAGCACCCGTTATAAATGGTGTTCCAGGATTTAAATTACCGTCAACTGCTACTACTGTTCCCAAATCTGGGTGTAAACGTAGGTTTTGACCTGCATTACTTACTAATCTTATTCTGTCCACCGTTGGATTAAAATCAAAACCAAAAGCTGTACCTGATAATCCAGGCACTAATGTTGAACCAACTACTGTTAATGCTCCACTTGCAGTATTCACAGAAAACAACCTGCTTTGATTTGAGATTGCATACAATGCTCCATTTGCCGGTCTAAAATCTAAACCTACAATACTTTCGCTTGCAGCTAAACCAGTTAATGCTACAGAATTATTATTCCCGCTTGTAGGATTAAAACGAACCAACATATTTCCAGTAGTTGTTGCATAAGCGATTGGATTAGTCTTAAATGCTAAACTTATTACCGGAGCAGTGAATTTACCAACATCAACGGCTTTTCCTGTAGCTAAATCAATTGTATATAATGTGGATACATTAGCATTGTTTGTTACAGCAAGAGCAGTAGAATTATCCGCTAAAATATCCATATCTCCTACACCTTGAAAGTTAACTCCTAAGTCACCAACAAGTTGAAGCGTTCCATCGTTAGGCGGCGTTTGCATGTATAATTTATCTTGTTCAAAATCAATATCATACAACATAGTTGCGGTAGCTCCCGCCATACTATTGGTATATGCTACAGCACCAATTTTAGCATTTACACCACCATTAATAATACCATCAGTTACCACAACGGTTCCTAATTCTGGATGCAATCTTAAATTTTGACCTGAATCTGTTACCAAACGAATTCTATCTACTGTAGGATTAAAATCTAATGAGGCATTTCCTCCCGCAAGTACAGGCGAGAAAGATGCTGCGCCTAGTGCCGTTGCCACTCCGCTTTTTTCATTGATAAAGTAAAGACGGCTAGAGGAACCTAATGCATACAATTGTCCAGTTGCAGGTCTATAATCAATACTTACAATAGTCTCTGATGCAGCCAAACCAACAATTGGAGTAGTTGAAGTTGGAGTTCCTAAATTTCTCGCATTGAATGTAAGAATGGTATTATTACTGGCCAATGCCGTAAAATTAACATCCGGTGCAATAACAGCAGGCATTATCATATCATTGTTATCATCATTGCATGAAATTGCGGTAAAAGATAACAGTGCTAATCCAAAAATGGTAGCAAATCCTAAATTAAGTTGTTTGTTTTTCATCGTTTATTTATTTAGTTATGTTATTACATACGAAGCGTACTTCATTATGGTTTTAAAATTTTGAAAAAAAATTTCAAATAACTATCTAAATTGAAACGGATTATAAGACCAAAAAGCTCCTTCAAATTGTAGCGTATAAAAAGATTCAGATCATTTTGAGAACATAATAGCGATAATTAAAATTTTATCAAACTCTTTTTTGTTTTACAAACTATAATTAAAATTTACACTCCATCGATAATTTGCTTCAACATTGCCGCCGGTAAGGTTTTGATTGATAGGCAACATTGCATTGGCCCCAAAAGAAAGTCTTTCCTTCCCTACTTCGAAACCAACTTTCCCAAAAAAAATATCACCGTTTGTATTTCTTAATTTTTGATTGTGCTGGTAATTGCTTTCATAGACTTCCCCTGCAAAACCAAGTTGTGGAACAATAGAAAAGCTATTTTTCTCGTATAAATAAAAAAATGTTCCTGCATAATTGATCTGATTTCCAAAACGGTAACTCTTTTGATTTTCTGTTTTTATCACATAATTCAGCATGGAGTTCAAACCAAACTGCTTTCTTTTTACGACATATTCAATTGCCAAAAGATAATCCCAACTTCCTGTTCCTACCTGAAAACTTGGATTTATACTTCCGGAATTCGCTTCATTGAACTTTCCGGTTGGCGCTTTTATTCCACCTCCCAATTGCAACGTATGTACCAAAAAAGTGCTGTCCTTATGGGTTTGATACAAGCGATACATCGCCAAAACGGTGATGTCACCAATTCCATTGATGCTTTTATTACCTGTTGCCGTTTCTCTTTCATGAAAATGATACGGTATTAATGCCGAAACCTGAACTGTTTCACTAACCGGAATTCGGCCCCAAACCTGAACAGTGTTGAAGTTTTCTTTGTACCAAGGCGAATTGCTGTACAAACCATCCATGGATTTGTATTGTTGATTGAAATACCGAATTCCGACGAAATTAGTATTTAACATCGAGGCAAATCCCATGCTTCCTCCGCTGGCTGAGCAGCCGCAGGCATCACAAAAATCTTCTTCTTCAAGAAAGGAATGGTATTTTGTAAATGGATTTATGGCGTTTAAACTGTCTTTTTCTGTGGCGTTTGCCAATTGAAAAAGCAGTAGCAATAGTAGTGTGTATTTTTTCATGTTTGTTGTTTTTAGCCCTGATGGAAACGGAAAGCCCGGAGCGGAAAAGACTTGTTTTTCTTGTCCTGAAAAAGCGACCAAGGGAAGCTCTTTTCAGGACATAGAAAAACGGCTTTTGTAGCGAGGACTTGTAGTGTACAGCAGGAAATAGCTTCTAAAATTAATATTCGGAAAAGCGTTTATCCGTTAGGTATTGCGTGTCTGTCAGTGTTTTTAGAAAAGCAATTATTTTTGATTTTTCGGTTGCTGTTAAAGGAATTCCAAGCGACCCATTTTTATTTAAAATTGGGTCTAAAGTAGCTGAATTGACTACCCCAGAATTGTAATGTTCCAAAACGGCTTCTAATGAAAATAAGCGACCGTCGTGCATATAAGGCGCTGTTTTTTCTATATTTCGAAGACTTGGCACTTTGAATTTATACTTGTCCTGAGGCAACTCAGTAACACGGAAACGACCAACATCATTGTACGCGGGATCTACTGGCAAACCATTGTTTATAAAAGAATTATCGGTAAATAAATCCGTGGCGTGACAACTGGAACATTTCTGGTTGAAAATTGCATAACCGTCCTGCTCGTCTTGAGTGAGCGTTCCTCCGGATTCATTACGGCGATACTTATCAAAACGGGAATTAGAGGAAGTGATCATCACCATGAATTGCCCCAACGCTTTGAGCATGTTTTCGGAATTGATTTGTCCATCAGAAAAAGCCACTTTGAATAGCTTTTGGTACTCTGAATCACTTTTCATCATCGTGATGGCTTTGGCAAAATCGCCATTCATTTCGATAGGACTTGTGAACGGAATGATAGGCTGTAAATCTAAATGTGATGTTGCTCCATCGTACATAAAAGTGGTCTGATAGGCTAAATTCTGGATTGGTGGCGTGTTTCGCGTTCCAATAGCGTCATCTACTCCGTGGCTCAAAGTGTGGCCGTGATGCGTAAATGCATCTTCTTGAATGTGACAAAACCCACAGGAAACTATTCCATCTGAAGCTAATCGACCGTCATAGAAAAGCTTTTTCCCGAGTTCAAACCCTTTTTCAGTAGGTGGATTATTCGCTAAATCATATGCCAAAGGCGGGAAATTTGCAGGAACTTGAAAATCCAAAGGAATATCCTGATAGTCATTGCCTTCATCATTAGAACAAGACCACAGCAACGGAAAAATGAGCAATATGATATATTTTGCTTTCATTTTTTATATTTTTTAAAAGCGGTCAGACTTTGATATCCAACCGCTATCAGTTTGAAAATTAGTCGTTATGAACGTGGTCTATTGTAAACATCGAGGAAATATTAGCGGTGACTAACGCTAATTTAGCACCACCCATCACGGTTGCAGATTCTGAAAAATTGATTTTATTGGTTCCATCAATAAGTTGTGACAAATCAGCCATAATGTGAACTTGAGGCGTAATTGTAGTTCTCACCAAAGCATTTTCAGGAAAATCTAAAGTAACTTCAGTGTAGTTATAATCCGTTCCGGTTTGTCCGGTATGGAGTTTAAATTGCGTAGCCGATGGCACCGTAGATGAAGTAAAAGTTCCTTCGAAAGCCACAAACTTATAACCGGCGCTCCAAGACCACATCATTCCGGCCGCTTGGGCTGTTGCCAAGAAATCTCCTTGACCAGTTGCTCCTGCCTCCCATTGTGTTTTATCAACTCCAATTCCGTATTTTACTTTAGTATAATTTCCGGCAGGGATATTGGAAAGATTCAACGTCAAAGTTGTTGTTGTCAGTTCGTCTACAATAAAATAACTTTGGTTTTTTGGATAGATAAAAGTCGTTCCGTCTGCTTTTGTCAAGACAATATTACTCACAATGTACATCGCTTTTGATGCCGCAATGACTTCACCATTAGCGTTTGTATAATTTGTATTCATAGCAAAATTAGCCGATTTGTACACGTTATCGAATTCTAATTTAAGATTTCCGTTTCCAGTAATCATTTCATTATCATCATCATTTGAACAAGAGAATAAGGTAACTGCGATAGCCATTACAGCTAGTATATTTTTTAATTGAAATTTCATTTCTTAGGTTTTTTATTTTAAATATAGGTATTGATTTGCCTGCCGTTTTTGGACCATTTTTTTCCAAAAAAAGCAAACAGAATCTCATCCGTTGTATAAAAACGGATTAATAAAAGCACACTACGTGCATAAAAATTTAAGAAATGAAAGTGGGTGGGTGAAAAACAGAAGTACTATTCAAGTGAAAGTATAAATTAGAATAGTATGGGTTTATTTTTTCTTTGGTGGCAAAACAAACGGGTACAATTACAAAAGATTTAATTTCCTCAAAAATAAGTACATCAAGTATTGGAGTAGTTCCTTTTTTATCCGAAGAAAGTGGTTTTTCAGCATCAGAAGCTTTGGCCAATTCTTTCATCAAATGACATTTTCCGTTACATTGCATTTTAGGTTTATCCTTATTGATACAAAGCACTTTTGAAATGTATTCATAATTCACGACATACTCTAAAACCGGCAGAATGGGCTTTACTAGCATGATTAATACAATTATGAATATGATTTTTTTCACGGTGCAAATTTACAACATCATTGAGCAAAAAAAATATTTTTAAATAGAATAATCCTGTAAAAATCATTCTATTTAAAAACAAATATTTGGAGGCTTTATGCCAATTTCAATTCGGGGATTTCAATCTCAAATAATTCTAATTTATAGGAATTAAATTGATTAAATATCTCTTTTTTAGAACTTTCGAAAAAAGGAGTTGCTGAGAATAAATCTTCATAATATTCAATTCCTTGCAGCAAATTATTTTTAAATGAATTCCATTTTTTAATTTGTCCCAAAGTTATTTCTTCAGAAACGGATACAATTTCATTCTTCAGATAATCTAAATACATTTTTAACTCTTTGACAAATAGATTTGGTCGATTAGTGACCGACAATACCGATGCGTTTCCATAAATATGCTGCACCATTTTAGACAGTGAAACTTCTTGATCAAAATATGCCATATTAGGTCCGGGACAAATGATTACTCCTTGCGCCTGACCTTTAATTTTAATGTCATTTTCAAGATACGAAGCATTGGCTAAACCTACACAAAGACAGGCTTTCTCCGTAATACTGTTTTTCTTTTTTTCGAAAACTTCTGCTGGTAAAATATCTTTTTCAAGAAGCAATTCTTCCAGTTTCAAATCTTGAAATTTTTTGGAAGATGTACAAATTCCTTTCGCATCGTATTCTTTGCTTAGCGCCAAAAATCGTTTTGGACATGAACTTCCCGCTTTGCTTTCCTCAATTCGTTTCAATTTCAATTTTTCATTCGTCGTTCCTCGTAACGTATTGAAAGGAATTCCCAATGGCGAAATATGACTTAAATACAAATCATCTTCTTTGGCTCCAGCCAATAATGCTCTGGTGTGCTGATCAACTGAAGTTGCCTCTGGCACCAATAAAAAAGGCGAACCCCAACCCACAGAATCCACATCATAATGGTCCAATAGAAAATCGTGTTCTTCAGCAGTTCCAACTCCGCCTTGAACGGTAATTTTTAAATCCAAAGGCTGTTCCGGAACATGCATTTCTTTTTGTCCCAAGGCTTTTACCATCAACTCATGCGCTGATTGAATCAATTGCTCTTTTTTCTGTTTGAATTCTTCCAGAATCGGTCCTAACAAATAGCCTTCGGTAGCAAAAGCATGCCCGCCGCAATTCAGTCCGGATTCGATTCGATATTCAGAAACCCAAAGTCCTTTTTTAGCCAGAAAATTCCCTTGAATCATCGCCGAACGAAAGTCGCTTACTTTCAGCGTGATTTTCTTTTTCAATGCATTATTCGAATCTGGAAAGAAAGCTGAAAAACTTTCGAAATAGCTGTATAATCTTGGATTCATCCCCGCCGATAAAACTACCGAAGATTCTAATGTACTATTGACAAACCCACGCAGCGCGGCATGTGCATCATTAAAAATAATTGGTAATTGTTCGTCTTTGATGAAATTATCCTTATCCAATTTGGTCATAATATTGACATCAATATCGCCCGGATAAAGATTTTTCTCCAGATAATTTTTGATGTTTTCTTTGAAAGCAAAACCGTCTTCCATCAAGTTTTGCAAACCTGATTTAATCTCTGATTTGTTGGGCAGCATGGCGATGTAATTTTCCAAAGATGATTTGCTTTCGGATAGTTCCGTTTTGAAATTTTCAAATTTTTCTTTTACGATTTTGTCTACCAAATTCAAATAAGAAGTAATGCGTTCTGCACGATAATCATGTATTTTTTGGGTAATTTCCTGATACGGCAAATCGAATTTCTTACTGTAAAAAGCATTCATTTTTTCGATAAGTTCATCATCCATAATTGAAATCACAGATGAAATTCCATACTTCGCCACTCGTATAGGACTATCAATCGTATAAGCAAGTCCCATAACCGGGATATGAAAAGTATGAAGCGGATTATTTTTTGTCATGCTAAAAATGATTTAATAAATAAACCACAAAAGTCGAGAAACAAAAAACTATAAAAACTGATAAATATCATATGCTATGCTACTTTAATGAAATACTTTAGCCATTATTTTTTTATGTGAATTTTCACTAAACAAATACTTTTTTCTGATGATATTTTATGATTTCAATCATATTACTATTGATTTTATAAAAATTATATTTGTATTCGTTGCAAATTTTTGCCTTTTTTTATTGCTAATAAACTATTATTAATTCCAATTTAATTATGCAAATAGACATCGATTTATTGTTTTCATGGGGAGCTGTTGCCAAAAAATACAAAAAAAATGAAGTTATTTTTCAGGAAGATGAAATAGCTCATTTTTATTATCAAATCATTGGTGGCAGCGTGAGAATGTTTAACTCAAATGACGAAGGAAAAGAGTTCACACAAGGACTTTTTTGTATAGGAGAAAGTTTTGGAGAACCTCCTTTGTTTATTGATCAGCCGTATCCATCTAAAGCGATTTGCATTCAGGACAGCACTATCATAAAATTATCAAAGGATAAATTTTTGAAAATTCTTGACGAATATCCCGTAATACAGAAAGCATTTTTGGTTTTACTTGCCAATAAAATTCATTCAAAATCCAATACTTCAAAAGAGATCATCAACCAGAAACCGGAGTTTAGAATTCTAGCCTTTTTGAATACACACAAAAGAAAATCAGAATGTAATGGCAGTAAAGTATTGATTCCCTATACGCGTCAGGAAATTGCAAATTTTACCGGTTTAAGAGTCGAAACGGTGATTCGCGTTTTTTCAAAAATGAATGATTGCAACAAAGTTGACATCATCAATCACAAAATATTTTATTAAAAAATGAAATTAAACATACAGTTTTGGCTTAAATTCTCCTTGTTAAATCTTTGTATCGTTGCCTCACTTGGCGTTTTAATGCGTTATAAAATTGGTTTTGAATTCCCTTATTTCAATCAAAAAAACATCTTACATTCCCATTCTCATTTTGCATTTTCAGGATGGATCAGTCATACTTTGATGACATTGATGACATATTATCTTCAAAAAAAAACCACTGATTTTCAAGCAAATAAATATCAAAAAATAATCATAGCCAATCTAATTTGTTCCTATGGAATGCTGATTTTTTTTATTATTCAGGGATACGGAATGATTTCCATATTTTTCTCAACGGCATCGATTCTGGTATCCTATGTTTTTGGCTATTATTACATTAAAGATTTAAAAAAACTGGATACCGATTTTGCTTCAATAAACTGGTTTAAAGCCGCCGTAGTTTTTAATATTATTTCCTCTTTCGGCACTTTTTACTTGGCTTACATGATGGCCAGTAAAAATGTCATACAGGATTTATATTTAGCATCTATTTATTATTTTCTTCATTTTCAATATAACGGTTGGTTTTTCTTTGCTTGTATTGGTTTATTTTTTGGCTTTTTAAATCTAAAAAAATCAGAACATCCTTTTTACGAAACTTCCTTTAAACTATTTGCTATTTCTTGTATTCCTGCTTATTTTTTATCCACACTTTGGCTCGATTTACCGATTTGGCTTTATGTCATCACAGTTTTTGCTGCAATAATTCAGGTTTTTGCCTGGTTTAAACTTCTTTTAATTTTAATACAAAAACAAAAAGAGTATTTGAAAAATTTTGCCCCATTGTTGCGCTACATTTTACTCTTTTCCTGTTTGGCATTAAGCATCAAATTCATACTGCAATTGGGTTCAACTATCCCATCGTTAAGCCAGCTTGCCTTTGGCTTCAGGCCAATTGTAATCGCCTATTTACACTTGGTTTTATTGGCGGTAATCACGTTGTTCTTGTTGTTTTACATCTATGCCAGTCATTTGATTTTCATTACTAAAAAGATAAAAATTGGCCTGGTTCTATTTTCCATTGGCGTTTTATTAAATGAGTTGGTTTTAGCCATTCAAGGTGTTGCATCGTTCAGTTATACCATAATTCCGTACGTAAATGAACTTCTTTTTATAGTTGCATTAATCTTGCTTTTAGGAATCGGGTTTACTACCTATTTTTCCATCAAAAAAGTTAAAAATAACCCTCCTTTATGATTGAACGCATATAATAAACATTTGATAATTAAGTACTTTGCTATATAAAACCAAAGTAACCTTAATTATGAAAAAATCAATTCAATTAGTAGTAGCTGTTTGTGTATTTACCATTTTTGGCTGCAAACAAAATAGTGAAGCTGCATCTGAATCAACAACAGAAAATACAGCAACCCAAGGTGGTGGACAGTCAGCGGTGATTGATGAAACTTCTAATCCAAATATTGTTCAGGTAGCTTCCGGAAGCAAAGATCACTCCACACTTGTAACAGCCGTAAAAGCAGCAGAATTAGTGGATGTATTGAGCAATGCCGGGCCGTTTACGGTTTTTGCACCAACAAACGCTGCTTTTGATAAACTTCCAAAAGGAACCGTTGAAGGATTATTAGAACCCGGAAAAAAAGATGATTTGAAAAATATATTAGAATACCATACTTACGTAGGAAATCTAAAGACTGAATACATGCAAGACGGGCAGGAATATGAACAAGTGAATGCAGGAAAAATAAAAGTCACTAAAGTAGGTGACAAAGTGTTTGTAAATGGTTCCGAAATAGTGGCATCAATACCAACATCAAACGGAATTATACACGTAATCAATGATGTTTTACTTCCAAAAAAATAATATTATTAATTCATTTTGCCAGATTGAAAAAAGCGTAAACTAAAGTAGTTTACGCTTTTTTTATGCTTTTCATCCTATGGTTTTGTACATTAATACTGCCGAAATATTCATGGCTCTTTGTTTAATTTCTTCTGCTTTTTCTCCCGTGAATAATTCATCTACGGTAGCATTAAACAAGGCATTCCAATGCTGAAAATGAGCTTCTTTCATTTCGCTTTTTTGATGTAACTCTTTGTGTTTAGTCATAGGATTTCCGGTGTAATTCCCATTAGAAAACATAACATTTTCCCAGAAATCATACATTTTAGGCAAGTGCTCTTCCCAATTCACCTTGGCTACATCTGTAAAAAAATAACCGATTTTAGTATCTGTTTTTATTTTACCGTAGAAAGTGTTTATCAGTTTCTCAATGTCGTTTCTGTTTTTTATATCTGTTTTCATTTCTAGATTTTTTAGCCTTTAAACAATAAACACAAGCTGTCTTCCAATGCTTCTACGGAATGCAAAACTGCTACTGGAATTTCTTGTTCGTCATAAAGAAAGAGTTCGTTTTGTTGGTTCTCCTCTTTATAAATCACGTTTCCTTTTATCACCAATAATTTGGCAGGAACATCCGTTTTATGCTCCTTGAGAATCATTCCTTTTTTGAAAGCAATCACCATTACTTTACTGCAAGAAGTATTTTGAACCACTTGCGCCACTGGATTAGCGGCATTTTCTAGTTTTTGAAGTATATCTTTAAACATTATAAATCTTTGTTTTTAAATTTAATTAATGAAATGAAAAATGGAATAATAATCCACAAACACAATAACGAAAAAGAAAGTAACAGCCCCAATGAAGTCCCGAAAAAATCTTTAAAAATAGCTCCGGTATATCCCATCATCGCAGAAACATCCAGATGCAATAGGATTTGAATTCGAGCTAAATCTATTGGGCTAAGTGCCGTAACGCCTATCATTGCTTTCTCTATTGGATAGTCTGAAAATTGAAACAATAAATACAAAATTATTCCATCAAAAAGCAGTGCAAAATATAACCAGCCCATGATGGCAATCCCTATTCCTTTTGCCTTGTCTCTCGTCAGTATCGAACTTAAAAATGCTAAAGCCACGAAGACCAACGTAATCAGACAACCTATAACGAGCATCATAATCCCTACACTATCCGGTGCATTAATTAAAAGCGGAATTCCGGCACCAATAAAAAAGGCTAAAACCATTGCTAACGAAAGTCCGAGAAATAAACTCAACCAAATTTTCTTGCGTTTAATGGGTTGGCTTAATAAAAGCTCAATAAACTCTGTACTATTATACAAATAAATCGTGGCAAAAAGAATGGAAACCAGCGGAACCGTGAATAAAATTATATTCAAAATGGTAAGCAATCCTTTGGCAGAATTATCTTCCAGCCCAAATGAACTCCAGGAAAGAATGGCTAAAATAAGCGTGTACGCCAGTATAATCTTGTTCTTCAGAATGTCTAGAAAAATGATTTTAATGATTCTGTTCATTGCTTTTGTTTTTTAAGATTTTAGCAATTGCTTTGGATATTTTTTGTTCGTTTGTTGATTCCAATAAATCCGCGATACTTTGATGAAAATGCACTGTCCCGTCTTGCATGTAAATAATTTGGGTAATCAAGTCATCTAATTCGCTCAAAAGATGGGAAGTAATCAAAATGAGTTTTCCCTTTTCTTTTTCTTTTATAATTTTCTCTTTCAATATTTCGGAAGCCAATGGATCTAATCCCGCTGTAGGTTCATCTAAAATCAACACTTCAGGATTAAACAAAAAAGCCAGCGTAGCACTTACTTTTTGCGTTGTTCCACCAGAAAGTGTCCGCATTTGTTTATCAACTATTTTTTCGAGTTCAAATGCATGGACTAAATCCTCATCTAAAACCTGATTCGAATTCCGAATTTTTTTTATCATTTCGATGATTTGCCCAACTGTCATATAATCCGGATAACGCCCTATTTGCGGCATATATCCTATTTGTTCCCGATATTTAAATTCCTTTAAAATTGATTTTTCATTGAATAAAATATCGCCTTTTGAAGGAATCACCATTCCCAAAATACTTTTTATCAAAGTGGTTTTTCCACAGCCATTTGGACCAATTAAAGCAATGCATTCTCCTTTTTTAAAAGAAAGATTGATATCATTTAAAACCTCTAATTTTCCAAATTTTTTATATATATTTTTTATTTCAATCATAATGGTAATGAATGCATTAATGGCGAATTGTCAATAAAATTATCCGGCGTTATACTGGGCAACACTTTTTCGGATTTATCCAAAAGTGTGATCATAAAACTCCGGAACAGCAACATCGCCGAGGGATTATTTTCAACTAAAACTGCAAATAAACTCAACGGATGATACGGTACATCACCGACACCATTTTTGTCTAAATCATATCCTTCATATTTATCCCAATAATTGGTATTGAACGTATTTAAAACTAAACTTCCGTTAGTTCCCATATCAAAAGTATTTCCAATAAAATTATTATTTACGATTTCATTATCTACGCAACTGGCTTGGATTTTCATGGCCCAACCGTTGGCTTCAAATACATTCTTTTCAATTCGAATTCGATTGGTTCCTTCCATGTGAATTCCAGAAGTATTTTTAGAAAATTTATTTCCTATGATATGACTGTCCGTGATTTCCTTAAGGAATAATCCATAAGCGCCATCACCCCAATTTTCTTCGAAATAGTTATTGAACATCTTGACATTTTTGGTAAACATTACCGCAACGCCGGCACCGTTATTCTTGAAAACATTCGTAATATAGGCGTCGTCATTAGAGAACATAAAATGCAAACCATACCGAATATTGTTAGTTGAAATATTTCTCCAGATAACGGAATTGGTCACAAATTCAAAATAAATCCCATCACGATGACCGGAAATAGTATTAGCGATAATTTGGAGATTTTCACTTTTCCAACAATGAATTCCGTTGCCTATTTGCTGTTCTTCTTTGCCATACGCCACAATGGTGTTGTTTTTTATCAGGCAGTTTTTACCATTTTGGATATAAATTCCAAAGAAATTATCATCTAGAATATTGTTCTGAATAACAACATGGCTTTTATTGTAGACTTTAATCGCGCAGGGATCTTCGAGTGAAGCATACCCTGATTTTATCACTTTAAAACCTTGCACAACCACACTATCCGCTTTAATGGAAAGTACTTCATACTTTTTTTGCCCATCTAAAACTGGAAATCCTTTACCCAGAAAAAAAATTCTTTTATCAATAACAATATTGCCTTCTTTATAAACTCCTTTATGAACTAAAATAGTGTCACCAACTTTAGCCGAGATAATTGCTTTTTTTATTGATTTTATAGGTTTATTAGCACCTACTTCAATCACATGAGCATGAAGGAATGAAGAAAAAAACAGAAATATGTAGAGGAATTTTTTCATTATTTTTTAAAATTAAACCGTCTGAATTTAAATACAAAAAAAGACTGGTTTATTTTGCGATTACTGCTTCCCAAGTAACTGGTTTTGCTTCTAATTTTATTTCAAATTCTTTTGCGTCATTTTCAGAAGAAAAAGCAATAATTCCGCCTCTCATAGGGCTTTGAATAGTTCCTCCGGAAAGGAAAAAAGCAGTTTCAGCAGTAATTAAAACATTGTCTTGGGTATAATCATTCACATAATAAGTTGTCATTTTTGTGTTGGAATTTTCTTTTCCATAATGTACCATACACATGAAATCATCAAACTTGTAGACTCTTCCTTTTTCAGTAATTACTTCGGCCGCATATTTACCATCGGCGATTGTCATTTTACAGAAATCGCACGTATCAACGTTCAATTTAATGGGAACCACTTCTGTTTTGGCACAGGAAAAAAAAGACAAAGATAAAAAGACAAACAAAGCTGTTGTTGTACTTGATTTTTTGAATCTCTGCAACAGATTAGCCTCTTTAATAACTAGTAAAAACAATAAAAATCCCGATGCGATCAGCATCCATCCTCCACTATCCGGAATAGAATACGCTCCAAAATTCAGAAGTTGTTTGTATCCTATTAATGGCGGCTGATACGACATTCCTGGCACTCTGATTGCTGCATTTGGATCTAGATTATGTCCGTATTCATAGTTCCATCGATAAAAATCGACTGCTGCTAATATTCCAAAAAGAATGAACGAAATAAACAAAGCATAAAGTCCTTTTTTCTTAGCAACTACCGCAACTACCAAAGCACATAATGCAAAAAAACCAATGATATAAGGCAATACGGTAAACTCTATAAAATCTTCTTTGTGTAAGGTTTTCATGCCAATATAATGGTTCAATCCATTAATAATCTCGACATCACCACCTATTTTATTAGCATGTAGTTGCAATACTAAACCTTCCGGATATTGTGGTGCGGACAATTCAATTCTCCACATTGGAACAAAAACAGATAACACTAATAGTACCATCACCAACAAAAGCATCACTTTTGAAAGCGTTGAAATGTTTGAATTATTCATGATTTTTTTATTAAAAAAGGGAACAAACTAAATAATTTGTTCCCTCTTGAATTTGAAGTGATTCTTATTTAGCCGGTATATTTGTTCCTAAGCTAAATGTGAGAGGAACACTACTTCCCGTAGCAGAAACTCTTAGATATCCTGACATTTCCTGGTGTAGCGCACTACAAAAATCAGTACAATAGAAAGGAAATATGCCTACTTTTTTCGGAATCCATTTCAAAGTGGCTGTTTCACCCGGCATGATTAACAACTCGGCATTATCAGCACCTTTTATAGCAAATCCATGGGGTACATCCCAATCTTGTTCTAAATTAGTGACATGAAAATATACCTCATCACCCACTTTAACCCCTTCGATATTGTCAGAAGCAAAGTGAGAACGTATGGAAGTCATATACACATGAACTTGGTTTCCTTGTCTTACTACTTTAGCTTCTTTTTCTCCTTTGGCAACATAAGGGTGTTTATTTTCTTCGATTTTATAGAATTTCAACTGACCATTATTCCTAATTAAATCAGCCGGAGCAGATTGTGCATAATGGGGTTCTCCAATAGTTGGATAATCTAATATAAGTTTCATTTTATCTCCGCTAATATCAAACAATTGCGCACTTTGAGCTAGTTCAGGTCCAGTAGGCAAGTATCTGTCTTTGGTAATTTTATTATAAACGACCATGTATTTTCCAAATGGTTTTTTACTGTCGCCACCAGGAATAGAAAGGTGTCCAGGAGAATAATAAGTAGGTGCTCTATCTAAAACTTTCAATGTTTTAATGTCCCATTTCACCACTTCGGAAGAAACAAAGAAAGTAGTATATGCATTTCCTTTTCCATCAAACTCAGTATGTAATGGTCCTAATCCCGGTTTTTTAACCTCACCATACAAAGCTGCTTCGTATTTGATAACCGGAATACCTTCGTATTCGCCATCAAATTGTTTTTTTGCAATAGCATTTTTCATTTTGTCAAAACTAAAGACAGGAATTAAAGCCGCTAATTTTCCGCTGCCTATAATGTATTCTCCTGTAGGATCTACATCACATCCATGAGGTGATTTTGGACAAGGAATCATGTAGCAAATGTCTTTTAACACTTTAGAATCCAAAACTAATACTTCAGTTCTCATTTCAGATTTTGCTGTATGCGTTTTTTCGTCCCAAGTATTGTGTACGTATTTAGCTTTCACTTTTTTTCCTTTTCCGGCTTTAATGTACTCTTCGGCTTTTTTCCAATTCACCGCCATAATATAATCTTTATCATTCTGTGAAGCATTCACTTCCAGTAAAGTATTGGCTTGTTCTGTATTGTAACAAGAGAAGAAAAACCAACCGTGAGATTTGCCTTTACCGGCATGACTCAAGTCGAAATTTACTCCCGGCGCTTCAATTTGGAAAGCGATATCCATCTGACCTTCCTTGCCTACTTTTACAAAACTCAAATAGCCTTTGAAATTTTGTTTGTAGGTATTTATAGGCACATCACCGTTTGCATTATCCGTAGGAACGCTGAATCGGGTTCCAGCCACCACATATTCTGTGTTTTCAGTAATAAATGGAGAAGAGTGATTTCCTGCACTATTCGGCAATTCGATTATTTCAACCGTTTTGAACGTTTTCAAATCAACACGGGCAATTCTGGGTGTGTTATTGGCATTTGCAAAAATCCAACGACCATCTACCTCACCTTTGGTTTGAGACAATTCTAAATGGTGCTGATCGTCCCAAGGCACATAACCGTGAGAAGTATTCAACATTGGTTTCGTTTCTTCGCTGTATCCGTAACCAGTTTGAGGATCTTGGGAAAATATTGGAACTACTCTCAATAATCTTGCACTTGGCAAACCATATACACTCATTTGACCACTAAAACCTCCTGAAACGAAATTATAGAATTCGTCATATTTTCCTGGAGCAACATACGCTTTTTGAGCTGCGTCCCCACTTACGGCATCTGCAGTATCTTTTGGTCTGCAAGAACCAAAAAGTGCACTTACCAAGACTATCGCAAGACTTGTTTTTATAAAAATATTGTTCATTTTATTTTGAATTAAATTATTTTACCCCATCGTTTTTACGCATGTATTCCAACAAGTTTCTTGCATCAACATCTGTCAAAGCTTGATTTGGCATACGAACCAAGCAAAGTTCTAATTGTGCTTGAAGTTTTGGGTCTTTATCAATCATTGGGTCAGGATTGGTGATAAAGTTCATAATCCATTCTGGTTTTTGTCTTTGAGTAACTCCTTTCCATCCTGGGCCAACTAATTTTTCATCAGTCAATTTATGGCAAGAAGAACATTTAACGGATTGGATTTTTTCTCCTTCGGCAGCCATTGCTTCATCCAATTTATCACCTAAATCAACTGATGTATGTTTTCCAATACCTCTGTTTGGATCATACGTAGCCGCATCGGTTGGGTTGGTCGCAGATTCCTCAGAAGGAGCAGCAGTATCTTTTGAAAAGTCATCATTAGTTTTGGTTTTATCACCACATGAAGTTAACATTACGAATGCAACTACAAAAAAAGTTAATTTGTACATAAAATTGTTTTTAGAATTGTTTAACAAATTTGCGATTAGATTAGCGCATTAATTATGACTGGAATCATACTTAATCAAGTATTTTTTATGATTTTTCTACTTCTAATCAGAAAATCAAACGATAAACTTTTGTTAACGATTAAACTTTTAAATGCTATCCTTGTCCTATATGCATAAAACTTAAAACAATACATATGAAAAAATTATTTATCGTTGCATTATTAGTTGTCGGAATGACAAGCTTTGCACAAGAAAGAAAAGCAAGACCAGAGAGAGCCAAAATGGAGCAAATGACTCCTGAGCAAAGAAACCAATTGCATTTAAAAAAATTGACTCTGGAATTAGATTTGAATGCTTCACAGCAAAAAGAAATGAGTAAAATCATCGCGGAACAAAGTGCCAAAAGAGAAGCTAAAATGGCAGAACGAAAAGCAACTAAAGATTCGGATAAAAAACAACTTACTTCTGACGAACTTTTTGCTAAAAAAAGCAAAATGTTAGACGAGCAAATTGTAATGAAAGAAAGAATGAAAAAAATTCTTTCAGCAGACCAATATAAAAAATGGGATGACATGAAAGATAAAAGACATCACGGAATGAAAAAAAGGATGATGCACCATAAAGACGGAAAACCAGCAAAAATGGGCGAAAAAAAATAATCCATTTACTTAAACTATTTCATCTTAGTTCATAAAAAAGCCCCTAATCAGGGGCTTTTTTTTATTAAAATGTTTTCGAAACTTTATCTATTGCCCGAATGGTAAAATCTAAATCCTCATACGTTAATGCATCAGTAATAAACCACGTTTCATAAGCTGATGGTGCAATATAAATTCCCTCTTGTAATAATCCGTGGAAGAATTTCTTGAACGTTTCGTTATCGCCGTTTGCAGCGGTTTGAAAGTCTACAACTGGAGCAGCATCAAAATGAACCGAAATCATTGATCCAACACTGTTAATTGTAAAGGTAACATTATTTGCTTTCAACACTTTATCAATTCCCGCAGCCAAATATGCTGTTTTCTCTTCTAATCTTTGAAAAATAGCACGGTCACTATCTAAAGCCTGTAACATCGCTAATCCTGCAGCCATTGCTAATGGATTTCCTGATAATGTTCCTGCCTGATAAACGGGACCTAACGGAGCTAGGTAATTCATAATTTCTTCACGGGCAGCAAAAGCACCAACAGGCAATCCTCCACCAATTACTTTCCCGAAGCAAACAATATCAGCAGTTATATTGAATAATTCCTGAACACCACCTCTAGCGAGTCTGAAACCAGTCATAACCTCATCAAAAATCAATAGAATTCCATTATCGGTACACAATTGGCGCAAGCCTTCCAAAAAGCCTTTATTTGGCGGAATACAACCCATATTCCCCGCAACAGGTTCTACGATTATAGCTGCAATTTCATTTTTATTGGCTTCAATTAAAGTCGCTACATTTTCTAAGTCATTGTATTTTGCAAGCAAAGTATCTTTGGCCGTTCCAGCTGTAACTCCGGGACTGTTTGGCGAACCAAAAGTAATTGCTCCACTTCCGGCTTGGATTAAAAACGAATCCGAATGACCGTGATAACAACCTGCAAATTTTATTATTTTATCTCTTTTGGTAAATCCGCGAGCCAATCTTACAGCACTCATACAGGCTTCGGTACCTGAATTTACAAATCTAATTTTATCGATATTTGGAACCATGGAAACAGCCAAAGCTGCAATTTGAGTTTCCAATTCTGTTGGCATCCCAAATGAGGTTCCTAACTTAGCTTTCTCAATCACGGCTTGTACTACCGGTTCGTAAGCGTGTCCTAAAATCATCGGTCCCCAAGAATTGATATAGTCAATCAAACGGTTTCCATCTTCATCGTACAAATAAGCACCTTTGGCACTTTTGACAAAAATTGGAGTTCCACCCACCGCTTTAAAAGCTCTTACTGGCGAATTTACACCTCCTGGAATTACTTTTTCTGCTTCAGCAAAAAGCTGACTGCTTCTTTTATACAACATTTATGAATTATGAATTATAGTTATTTTTTCAATTATTTTACCATCAACCTCTGTCCAATAGAAAGTGTATTGTCAGAAAGATTATTTTTTTGTTTTAAATCATCAACCTTTAAATCGAATTTTTTTGAAATGGAATACAGCGTATCCCCTTTTTGAACAACGTATGAAAATAAGTCTTGATTGATTGTATTTCTAGATTCAATCGTTAATTCTTCAACCATTTGTTTTTCATTAGGCACATAATTTACATCTAAAACCTGATTGTCATATTGATGCAAATTGTAGCGCTCAATATAAGAAATCAACTTATCCGGATATTTTGGATCTGTAGCATAACCTGCAGCTCTTAGCCCTTTTGCCCATGCTTTATAATCGCCTTTTGAGAATTCAAACAGCTTGGAATACCTACTTCTTCCTGTCAAAAATAACGCGTGATCTTTGAAGGATTCTGAAGGATTGTCATATTTCCTAAAGCACTCCTGGTCAGAATCATCGTCATGCTTAACGCTTTCTCCTGTCCATCCTACGTGACATTTTATTCCAAAATGATTATTGGCACTTATCGCTAAATCACCTCTTCCTGCACCTGATTCTAAAATCCCCTGAGCCAAAATAATACTTGCGGGAATCCCATAATTTTTCATGTTACCCATTGCAATTTCTTTAAATTTAGAAATATACGATACAATAACATCATTAGTAACCACTGTTTTTGAAGTTGAAACAATTACTTCTGTTTCTCGATTACTTTGTTCTTTTTTTACCGGTTTTGCAACTGTTGGTCTTGTAGTGGCAGGACTTGACGCAGCTGGTTTTTTTATCGTGCGTACTACCTCTGGTTTTGGTTTTATGGGAGCTTTCTTTGTTACAATAACAGGTTTTGCGGCATTACAACCTATCAAAGTAATTATGGTAAGAAGCAGTAGGATTTTTTTAAACATTGATATTGATTGTTGGTAATTGTTTGTTTCTTAATTTCATATTCATTCCTTGAATTCCCTGAATTCCACCTGTATGAATTAGTAAAATTTTTGATTCGGCAGGAAAATAGTTTTTTTGAATTAAATCTATAACGCCAAAAACCATCTTTCCCGTATAAATGGGGTCCAAGGGAATTTGATTTTCCATGTAAAACTGATTAATGAATCCAATTAAGGTTTCATTTACTTTCCCGTAACCCCCAAAATGATACTCCGTAATTAAGTCCCAATTTTCATTTTGGACAAAATTACGAATTTCCTCTTTCAAAAAATCACCTTTTAAAGCGGGAAATCCTAAAACTTTTTGGTGCGGTAAAGCACTGTTAATAATTCCAGAAATGGTACCGCCAGTTCCTATTGAGCAACAAATATAATCAAATTCAGCATCTTCCGGAGTTAGAATCTCTTGACACCCTTTGATGGCTAAAGCATTTGTTCCTCCTTCAGGTATTAGATAAAAATCGCCAAATTGCTGTTTTAATTTCTCTAAAAATGAAGCCTCGCTTTTTAAGCGGTACTCTTCTCTTGAAATAAATTCCAGTTGCATTCCGCAATTTTGAGCAAATGCCAATGTGGGATTCTCTGCTATTTTACTCCCTAATTCATCCCCACGAATAATTCCTATGGTTTTAAATCCTTTTTCTTTTCCTGCAAAAGCTACTGCTGCGATATGATTTGAAAAAGCCCCGCCAAAAGTAAGCAGCGTTTCAAAATGCTCCTTTTTCGCTTGCAGCAAATTGTATTTCAGCTTTCTGAATTTATTTCCGGAAACAAAAGGGTGAATCAAATCCTCCCGTTTGATGGCTACTGAAATAGAGTTTAGAAACGGAGATGTTACCTGTTGATTCAAGGGAAGTGATTTTGGCACAAAGGTAAAATTATATCTAATAAAAATGCAACCCTTACAGATTGCATTTTTTTCATTTATGTTGACTCTTATCTTCTGATAATTATTTTTTGACCAACTTCAATTTTATCTTTAGTTGCTATTTTAACGATATAAATTCCATCACTAAGTCCCGAAGTAGAAAAGGTATAAGACGAATTCGATCCTAAATCTTTTTTATTAAAAATTAATTTTCCGGCTACATCATACAAATTGCAAGTAGCAAGATCCAGTAATAATGGATTACTAATGGTTAAGTTCTTAGTTGTGTTATTTTGATAAACCACAAAACTTTGGCGAGCTGTTTCGTCAACTCCTAAAGCAACATTGTTTTTAAAAGTAATTTCAAACTGTGTGTTGTTTACTCCTGCCGGCAATGTCAAATCATAGAAATCGTTTTTGATGTCGTGGTATAAATCGGTTGTTTTATCGTGTAAATAAACGGCATTGGTCCCAGTAAAATTCAACATTCCCTTTACTGTAATTTTAAAATTAGCTTGATTTGTATTTTTAAAACCAATTGGAATCTTTTTATCCATATCAAAATTCACTGCATTGATAAGATATTCATCGTTATCTATCACAAAATAAACATCTGCCGGACAATCATCACTGGAAGATATTGCATCCATCGCACGATCAACTCCATCAGTAGCACCTGGAACAAATGCCAGAACAATTTGACGAACTCCTTGATTATTCAATAAGGTATTAAATCGGATTTGAGGTGTTGGTAAAACACTTACGGTTTTGTAATCAAAACCGGATACTGATGGAATATCAGCCATATAAGTCGAAGTAGTCTTTGTTTTATTTGAATTTATATTTCTTTCAAATTCAGAAAAATTCGATGCGCCTTCTTTAACAAAAACCCTGTAGCTATTTTTCATCTCCACAGTTCCGTTAACTAAACCATCAATCATGAAACCTTGTCCAATAGGAGAAAAACGTCTTTCATAATTTCCTCCTGCACCAGAAGCCGATGCTTCATTCCCAGAGCCATCATAGGAATAAAAAGTAGCTGGCACGTATATACCTGATCCTCCTCTGGAGATAGGGGAAAAAGTTCCATATCCGCCTTTATAATCCGCAATAAAATGGGAATCAACTGTTTTATCCTGCTCCCAGAAATAAGCAATTCCGGTACAATGTGTTTGTTCAATTAAAAAAGCAGACAAATCTATTGCCGATGGATATGGATTTCCTGTCAATGTAAATTGTTCAAATGCAACTGGAATGGAAATAGTCCCATCATTAGGCTTCCCTCTAAAATCGTAGCGCTGTATACCTCCAGGATTGTTCTGAACTCCATTTACTGTTGTTAAATTAGTCCCTGAACTCCCTTTCATCGTAAACCCTTCTCCTGCATTAATATTCGAAGTTGTTCCTACCTGAATCCAATCTGAATAATTGGATGAAGCAGTTAACTTAAAAATCCAGTAAGGTGCAATTGCAAATGGGCTGGCAGTGCCATTATAATTATTCATTGCCAAAGGTGTTGAATTAGCACTATTAGTTACATCTAAAATATCTTTTAGTTGTGTGATTCCAAAAGCAGAATTTCCTGCAATTGCATTACTGCCACCAACTGGAGAGCACCAATAATCAAATTGATAATTGTTTGTTGTTCCTTCTTGAAAAACAGACAAGCTTCCAAGTCCTTTATTAGCACTTCCTGATGTAGCACCTTGAACCAACTGAGCATCTGTCCTTAAATAGAAATTACTGCTGGCAGCATTTAACTCCAGTTGCTGTTTCACAAAAACTACTTGGTTATTTGCAAAAACATAACTGTTAGGACTTACATACATCTGGGCATTTACACTGTTCTGTAAAAATAATCCGGTAACAATCAACAGTGTTCGTTTAAGTAATTTTGAGTCCATAAGCCAACATTTTAAATTAATTTGTATGAAATAAATTATATTCTTTATTAAGACATTGCACTTGAAATAATGTCCTTTTAATTTTTAAAAAATGAAATCTACTTTAGCCTTAAAAAGGTCTAAAAACACATTCCTAAATCAAGGATTTCAGCTAATAAAAGCTGTTTTGAGTTATTTTTATTTAAAGTTACAAAAAAAATAGAATAGGAATCAGCATAAACACCGATAAAAAGTACAAATAATCGATTAAATACATCTTTTTTAATTTAAAATATATAATTTCTTACAATTTAAAATTAAACAATAGCAATTAAACATTTACGCATTTTAAATAAAAAAATCTTTAAAACCCTGTAAGTTAATACTGTAGAATTGTTTTAACTCAACAAACAAAAAGCGATAAAATACAATCGAATGTAACCAAATTATTATCGAAAGACTATTCCTTTTTTATGTCTAAATATTTTAAGACTCGAAAAGAAGGTCTGTTTTTTAAGTATTCGAAATTTGATTCATTTGCATAAGCTTCTCTTTCAAAACTAATGTTTCTGTAAGCCAGATTTGCATTTTTATACTGAACCAATCGAACACAATATTCTATCAGATACCAAATAAAAAAGGGAAGTATTAATAATTCTAATTGTTGGCGAAGATGAATTTTCTCGTGATTGACAAAAATTCTATTTCCTTTATCCATTTCATATTTTACAAATACAAAAGGAAATACAGCCAATCCACGATATCCTTTAGGAATTAAATATTTAGCAACAATCAGAAACATTCGCTATAAAATTTATAAATTTGTAATGATAAAAGGGTTCTATTTAATGAAAATCTCAATCGTTTGAGTTGATTTTAATGAATTAGCAATCCAAATAAATTTTACAATAGAATAATCCCAAACATGATTGACCAAAGTAATGAAAATAAATTGATAGAAGGGGAAGATTTCTATTATACACCCGAGGGCTATAAATGCTTTACTGAAAAATACCATTTAAAACGTGGTTATTGCTGTAAAAGTGGCTGTCGCCATTGTCCCTATGGTTTTGATAAAAAAACAGGAACCAATAAAAAGTAACCGCATTTTAGAATCAAAATCAACAAAATAAGAAAACGTCAGTTTTAAAAAACATCAAATAAAATGGATATTTGTTCACAGAAATATAGAATCAAAATTCACAAATCCTACCACAGGTCGGATATTCGTTATCCTTAGTTGTTACATTTTTTTACATAAAGTTTAAGCTTCTTAAATGAATCAACACAAAAAAATTAACGAATCAACAGCTAAAAATGACTTTTCAAGAACAAATACAACAAGGAATTCCATCGGTTTTACCAAAACCAAAACCATACGAAATTGACATCAATCACGCACCAAAGCGCAAAGAAATCCTTTCGGTTGAAGAAAAAAAATTGGCACTTCGCAATGCCTTACGTTATTTTGAACCGCAGCATCACGCTGAATTAATCAAAGAATTTTCAGAAGAACTGGAAACCTATGGTCGTATTTATATGTACCGTTTGCGTCCGGATTATAAAATGTACGCAAGACCTATTGCTGAATATCCAGGAAAATGTGAACAGGCCAAAGCAATTATGCTGATGATTCAAAACAATTTGGATTATGCCGTAGCACAACATCCGCATGAGCTGATTACTTATGGTGGAAATGGGGCCGTTTTTCAAAACTGGGCACAATATCTTTTGACGATGCAATATTTGTCTGAAATGACAGAGGAACAAACGCTGACCATGTATTCCGGTCATCCAATGGGATTGTTCCCTTCCCATAAAGAAGCTCCGCGAGTTGTCGTGACTAACGGAATGGTAATTCCTAATTATTCTAAACCGGACGATTGGGAAAAAATGAATGCATTAGGTGTTTCTCAATACGGGCAAATGACGGCAGGAAGCTACATGTACATTGGTCCACAGGGAATCGTACACGGAACAACTATAACGGTTTTGAACGGTTTTCGTAAAATAAAACGCAGTCCAAAAGGCGGCTTATTCGTCACTTCTGGTTTGGGCGGAATGTCTGGCGCGCAACCAAAGGCCGGAAATATTGCCGGTTGTATCACCGTTTGTGCCGAAGTAAACCCAAAAATAACACACATTCGTCACAGTCAAGGATGGATCAATGAAGTGATAGAAAACGTGGATGAACTCGTAAAAAGAGTCGCTTTGGCGCAAGCCAATAAAGAAGTTGTTTCTATCGGGTATCTTGGAAATGTAGTTGACGTTTGGGAAAAATTTGATAAAGAAAATATCCATATCGATTTAGGATCCGATCAAACTTCCTTGCATAATCCTTGGGCGGGCGGCTATTATCCAGCTGATCTTTCCTTTGAAGAAGCCAATGAAATGATGGCTAATAATCCTGATTTATTTAAAACAAAAGTTCAGGAAACATTACGCAGACATACCACGGCAATTAATAAACACACTGCCAGAGGAACCTATTTCTTTGATTATGGAAATGCTTTTTTACTGGAAGCTTCCCGAGCCGGTGCTGATGTTATGGCAGAGAATCATATTGATTTCAGGTATCCGAGTTACGTACAAGATATTATGGGACCAATGTGTTTTGATTATGGTTTTGGTCCTTTTCGATGGGTTTGTGCTTCGGGAAAACCAGAAGATTTAGCCCAAACAGATTTAATCGCTTGTCAGGTTTTGGAAGAAATGGCAAAAACAGCTCCCGAAGAAATTCAGCAACAAATGCAGGACAATATTCATTGGATAAAAGGCGCACAAGAAAATAAATTAGTCGTAGGTTCCCAAGCAAGAATCTTGTATGCTGATGCTGAAGGTCGTGTTAAAATTGCCGAAGCATTTAATCAGGCTATTGCCAAAGGTGAAATAGGAACTGTCGTTTTAGGCAGGGATCACCATGATGTTTCCGGTACTGATTCTCCATACAGAGAAACTTCAAATATTTATGACGGCTCAAGATTTACAGCTGATATGGCGATACAAAATGTAATTGGAGACAGCTTTCGAGGTGCTACTTGGGTATCCATTCACAATGGCGGTGGCGTAGGCTGGGGCGAGGTAATAAACGGTGGATTTGGTATGGTTCTTGATGGATCTAAAGAAGCTTCAAGACGTTTAGAATCAATGCTTTTCTGGGATGTCAACAATGGAATTTCCAGAAGAAGCTGGGCTAGAAATGATGGAGCATTATTTGCAATAAAAAGAGCGATGGAGACGCAACCTTTATTGAAAGTAACCATCCCTAATATAGTAGCCGACAATTTGTTGGATTTTTAAAAATTTGAACGTAACTTTAGTAAACATATAGTAATCAAATAACTAACCCATGAAAGCAATTAAACTCCTTCCAGTACTCCTACTTTTTGTAGCTGCATCTTGCAGTTCCGTAAGAGTGTATTCCGATTATGATAATAACATAAATTTTAGTCAATATAAAACGTATGCTTTCCATAAAAAAGGCATCGATCGAGTTGAAATTTCAGAATTGGATAAAAAAAGAATCCTTAATGCCATAGACCGAGAATTAAGCAAAAAAGGGATGACCAAAAGTGAAAATCCAGATTTGCTGATTAATATTCTTACCAAAGAAAGAGAACGAATAGACGTAAACCAATACAATGCTGGTTGGGGATATGGATGGGGTTACGGATGGAATCCTTATTTATGGGGAGGTCGAAGCACTTATGTTTCCTCTTCAACCGAAGGAACATTGTATATTGATTTAATTGATGCCAAGAAAAAAGAATTGGTTTGGCAAGGTGAAGGTGTTGGTTATCTAACTGAAAACCGCACTGAAAAAGAAAAACAAATCAATGAATTTGTCGCAAAAATTTTAGAGCAATTTCCTCCTAAAGCAAAATAGTTTACCATTACATTTCAACATAAAAGCCTACCTTTGCGTAGGCTTTTTTTATACCCAATCATGGCACAATTTAACGACATTACCACATTCGAAGATATCAAATTACTGGTTGATACTTTTTATTCTAAAGTTCAAAAAGACGAATTTATTGGACCCATATTCAACGAAAAAATAGGAAATCGCTGGCCAGAACATTTGGAAAAAATGTATCGCTTTTGGCAAACTATTTTGCTCGAAGTTCATTCTTATTCCGGAAGTCCATTTCCACCACACAAACAATTACCGGTTACCAAAGAACATTTTGACCGCTGGATGGAAATTTTCACAGCAACTACCGATAGTTTATTTACAGGTCCATTAGCCGAAGAAGCGAAACTACGTGCTAAAAATATGGCTGAAATGTTCCATTACAAAATTGATTATTTCCGCAATCTTGAAAAAAATCAAACGAACAATTCATAGTTTTTAAAGTGGGTTTTTAATCCAAAAATCAGATCCTTTTTGCAAACAACAACACATTTTTTTATGCGCAAATTATTATTTCTTGTCGTTTTACCCGCTTTTCTTCTTTCTTGTTCCAATTTAAAACAAACCGCTGAAAACAAACCAACTCCAAGTTTAAAACTGGTCAGTTCCATTGAAATACCTTTTGACAAAACGTTTCAGAATACCAAAGTGGGCGGATTGTCCGGAATTGATTATGATGCAAAAAATGATTTGTATTATTTGATATGTGATGACAGATCGATGTTTAACGATTCTAGATTTTATACTGCAAAAATTCGTTTGCTCGAAAATAAAGTAGAAGGCATCGATTTCCAAAGTGTCAGCACTTTAAAAAACGAAACCGGAACAGCGTATGGCGATTGGAACACCACACCAACTACTTCAGCAGATCCCGAAGATATCCGATTCAATCCAAAAACGAATACTTTGATTTGGAGCAGCGAAGGTGCGCGAGTGCTAACTGCCGACAAGGAAGTTTTACAAAATCCTTCACTAAATTTTATGGATTTAAAAGGTGATTTTCTAGGCAATGTTACTTTACCGGAAAATTTAAAAATGAAAAAGCTAGAAAAAGGCCCGAGAAATAATGGAACTTTAGAAGGAATTACATTCGATTTTAATTACAAAAATATTTACACCAATATTGAAGAACCTTTATTTGAAGATGGCGACCAAGCCAATACCAGCAAAGGAGGTTTAATCAGATTGTATCTATTTGATGCCAAAACAAAAAAGAACATTGCTCAATTTGGCTACCAACTGGAACCCATTGCTCGTGAACCCAATCCGAAAGGAGCTTTTGGTGTAAATGGCGTTTCAGCAATTCAGTATTATGGTAAAAACCAATTGCTGGTTGTGGAACGCTCCTACTCGACCGGAACACAAGCCTGCACAATAAAAGTATTTTTATGTGATTTAAAAAAGGCAACTAATGTTAAAAACCACCTTTCCTTACAAAACCAAAAATTGGAATTGGCTTCTAAAAAACTAATCCTAAACATGGATGACTTGGGAATTTTTATTGATAATATCGAAGGACTTACTTTTGGACCAAAACTGACAAATGGTAATCCATCCATCATTTTTATTTCGGATAATAATTTTTCAGATAAACAAAAAACACAGGTTTTGGTGTTTGAGTTGGTGAAGTAGTAAATCCAAAAAAAAGCTGTCAATCCCCAACTCCCCTAGCCCCGATTGCAATGAAAAGCTTTTTGCGAAGGCCGTTTTGGTTTTTCTTGTTGCTGCAGAGCGACCAAAGGAAGCTCCTGCGGGAACCGTAGAAAAACAAACGGGTTTGCAAAAACTTGCAATGAAAAGCGGGAAATAGCTCCTGAAATTCGTACTTTTGCAGTAGAACTACAACGTTTTCGATATGAACTCAACTATAGAAAGCAATCCGTTATTAGACCGATTGCCAAAGCACTTAAAACAATTCATTAAGCCTCAGGATTATAGCGATTATACGCCCATAAATCAAGCGGTTTGGCGTTATGTGATGCGCAAAAATGTAGATTACTTATCAAAAGTGGCGCATAGTTCCTACTTGGAAGGCTTGAAAAAAACGGGAATCGAAATTGACAATATTCCGAGCATGTATGGCATGAACCGTATTTTGACCGAAATAGGTTGGGCTGCAGTGGCCGTGGATGGATTTATTCCGCCGAATGCTTTTATGGAATTTCAGGCGTATAATGTGCTTGTAATTGCTTCTGACATTCGCCAACTCGAACATATAGAATACACGCCCGCGCCGGATATTATTCACGAAGGTGCCGGTCATGCGCCAATTATTGCCAATCCCGAATATGCGGAATACCTGCGTCGTTTTGGGGAAATAGGCTGTAAAGCGATTTCTTCGCATAAAGATTACCAAATGTATGAAGCTATCAGACTGCTTTCAATCTTGAAAGAAGCTGAAGATACACCGCAAGCCGATATTGATGCTGCTGAAAAAGCAGTGGAAGATTTGCAGAATAATATGGGTGAATTATCAGAAATGGCACAAATTAGAAACCTGCATTGGTGGACTGTGGAATATGGTTTGATTGGAACTATCGACAATCCAAAAATTTATGGTGCCGGACTGCTTTCGTCTATTGGAGAAAGTGCGTGGTGCATGACGGATAATGTGAAGAAAATACCTTACGATATATCAGCGGCGAACCAGAGTTTTGATATTACAAAACTGCAGCCGCAACTTTACGTTACTCCAGATTTTGCTTATTTAAGCCTGGTTTTGGAAGAGTTTGCCAATAAAATGGCGTTGCGAACCGGAGGATTATCCGGAATTAATAAACTGATTCATTCCAATGCTTTAGGAACAATTGAATTGAGTACCGGAATTCAGATTTCGGGCGTTTTTACCAATGTTATTGAAGAAGAAGGAAAACCCGTTTATATCCAAACAACCGGAAAAACAGCATTATCATACCGTGAAAAAGAGTTAGTAGGTCATGGAACAATTAAACATGCCGAAGGTTTTGGAAGTCCGATTGGAAAATTAAAAGGTATAAATCTAGCGATTGAAGACATGAGTCCAAGAGATTTAAGTGCTTATTCTATCACTGAAAGTAAAACTGTAACCTTAGAATTTGAAGGTGATATCACCGTAAAAGGGGAAATTATTACCGGATCCAGAAACCTACACGGAGAGATTATTCTAATCAGTTTAAAGAATTGTACCGTGACACACGGAGAAACTATTTTGTTTCAACCAGAATGGGGAATTTACGATATGGCTGTAGGTAAAAAAGTGATTTCAGCATTTTCAGGACCTGCTGATGTGAATAGTTTTGATTTGATTTTGCATGTTCCAACAAGCAAAACCATCAAAGCGAAACACACTGCGGAACGTGATGATTTAGAGGTTTTATATCAAACGATTCGAAACATAAGAGAAACAAAGGATACTGAAGCTTCTTTAGCTCCAATTTTTGATAAATTACACACCAATCATCCAAACGACTGGTTGTTAGCTGTTGAAATCGCAGAGCTTTTGAAGGACCGAAACGAACCTCAATTGCTACAGGAAATAATGGTTTATCTTGATCAATTGAAAGTAAAAAGACCCGAAGTAGCACATTTGATTGCTGGTGGTTTGGACTTGATTTTCGATAAAGAGAAAGCTTAAAAAAGGAACCGGAGATTCGCAAATTATTAAATGGGTTAATCTGCGGTTCTTTTTTAATTATAATTTTATTTTTTGCCCAAAATCTTTCTCGCTTTCGATAACCTTTCCTTCGTATTGCAATTTCCACCCCATGGTATTGGTCAGAATCAATATTTTAGATAATTCGCTTATCAAGCGATTTTGAGCATTTGTTTTCAACGATGATTTTTCTATTTTCTTCGCCAGATTCGCTTTTACCGATTTGTTGATTTTATTGTAATCATCTCCTGTAAATGGGTTTAATTTACTTTGTTCTACATCATAAAACTGAATATCAGGACTTATTTTTATTTCCTCTTTTGGAATACTTACAATTGTTATGGTTTTATTCTTTTCATCGATATCGTATTTCATTTTGTGCAAATCATACGCTACAGTCACATCCGCATTGACGACAACCAAGGCTTTTTTCTCGAAAGAAAGCATGTCCAACAAATATTTTTGCTGATTTTTATAGGTTATCACTTCAGAGAAATGTCCTTCTGTAACAACCAATTTCCCAACGTTCAGAATTTGTTGTTGAATAAGATTCGTATTGTACGTGATATCTTCATCATCGTTTTTCTTAAAATCACAGTATTTGAATAATAAAAATATTCCAACAACAACTCCTATTCCAATAAGTATTCTTCTAAGCATAATTAAAATTTCATGAATGAATATTGATTCTCCAATTTAGTGATTTTTTCTCTGACTTTGGTCTCGAACTTTAAATGACTTTCAGAATCTGGATTAAAAGGCTTGTGGGAAAGACTTTTTTGAATATTTTCTACTTCATCCATCGTCGCAAAAGCATTTTCAGAAATAGTAGTTTCTTGGAATCGCTTCCAAATATAATCGATTGCCACTTGATTGGGATGCAACATATCTTCGGCATAAAAGCGGTAATCCCGAAGTTCATCCATCATGATCTCGTAAGAAGGAAAGTAATTTATAGTCGAAAGTCGAAAGTCAAAAGACTCATGAAGCGCACTAATTATATTGGCTTTGCTCCATTGGTTTTCGACAAAACCATCTTTGATGTGTCGTACCGGTGAAACGGTAAAAATAATAGTGCAATTTGGATTTACAGAATGAATTAATTCTACTGTATTTGCTATACTTTCTTTTATCTCTTCAACAGAAAGTAATTCTTTCTTGAACTGTTTTTGAGGTACTTTATGGCAATTCGCCACAATAGAATCGCTTTCTATATTACGATAAACCCATGAGGTTCCATACGTGATGACGAAATGTGTTGATTCGGTTATTTGTTGATTTGTTGATTTAATTATTGTGTTTAATGATGCTAATAATTCCTCCTTACTAGAATTACTCAAATCTGAATGTACATCAAAACAATGCCACCGTTCATTGTGAAAAAAAATATCGTTTTCTGTAAATTGCTTTCCTGAAACTGCAAAATCAATTAACTTTTCAATCGCTAACGGATGAAACAAAATCCCAATTGGATTACAGCTGTTTTTAAATTTAAAATAGTCCAGTTTCTCCGCCATATTTACCGCAAAACAAGAACCTAAAGACATAATAGTAGCATTATAATCTATTGGATAATCACTTTTAGGAATGGGAATTTGGGTTCTGAATTGCATTGCTATTTTATTTACTACAAATTTGAATAATTTTAGCGAATTAAATGAGGTTTAGTTCTTTTTTCATTGGTATAAAAAACCCTTTCAAAGTTTAAAACTCTGAAAGGGTTTATCAATCCTATAAACTCAAAAATTTATTCATAAAAATATTGAAAAGTTACATCGTGAATATTGTTTCCATTATAGATATAATACTCTTTCATCTCACTTGGATATCCATTAGCATTATACGTATATTGATTAAATTTAGGGAAAGAGCCCGAAATATTAGATTTCAAAACATTATTAAACTTATGTAAATGATATTGTAAAGCTGAGACATTATAAAGAGGTGGAATCTCTTGAAACATAATCTTATTTAAACCTAAAACGCCCTTTTTAGGGTTCGATTTCGTATCGTATTCAAAAGTGCCAAAAAGAAAACTAGCATCCAAAGACTCTGATTTAATAAGATTTTTATTTACATCAAAAGAAAACTTACCCTCCCATACAAACGTTTCTATATTATCTCTTGAATCACTGGAGTACATTTTACAATTAACTGTATTAGTATTTATTTTAGCATATACTACTCTCAATATACCTTTAAACGTGTCAAAATATTGTTCTCTGGTAGAAGAAATTAAATCTTCGTTACTATCGTACAAAAAATCTGTTTTCAGAACAAGTTTATCCTGATTAGCAATAATGTTTTTTACTTTTATACTAGTGATTAAATTACCCGTATAAGTATATTCAGTCTTATAATTATACAAAAAGCCTATGTTCCCAACTACAGAAAGATCTTTTTTTGCTATAACTTCGCTGACAATTTTGTTCCCGTTGTAAACAAAATCAGTCGTGCTCATTTCTTTTCCATCCTTATCTAATTCAATAATTTTTTTGACGAGTATTGATGATGGTGTTACAGGTGTATCACTTTCACTACTACTATCACTTGAACACGATGACACTAGCATCAAAACACTTAAGATTAAAGTTATTTTTTTCATATTATAATTTTTAATAAATTAAACTATAAAAAACAATTTAACACTATTAATTGTATAAAAAAACTCAAATATCTTTTTAATTCGATATTTGAGTTTTGATTTATGTCTGGAAGAATCAGTGAGCATTTCTTACATTAGTAGAAGTATTGTGTTTTTAAATACCCCGTATTTCCATTAGCTAAAATTGCTGTTTCCGAAACCCGTTCTGTTGGATAATTCTCAGAATCGTATTTAAAAGAGCTTTTATAAAAATTAGCTACCGATAATACTTGGTCTCCATTTGTAGTAGTTGCAATTACTGTATTTATTAAACTGTTATTAGACGATATGGTCTCCATATGGTCCAATAAATTTTTATATCCCAAGACATTATACAACGGATTATTTTTAGCATCATAGTCAAAAGTTATACTCTCACTTGAGGTGATTCCTACTGGCATAGTATCTGAAATCCTTTCATTTTTGATCAAATTTTCATTCTCAAAATACAATGTTCCATGAAATTCTTTTACTTGCTGATTGCCTGAAATTCTGAATCTTTCATAAGAAACCGTTTTATCTGTATTATGAATGTAATTTATTCTGTAATTACCTAAAGATTCAACTTCAACTAATTTACCCACAAGGTAACTGTATTCAATGGTCTCCGAAAGCTGATTTGTTTTATTTAGTATTACAGTTTTTGTAATTAAACCATCCGTATACGTGAAATCAGTACGTTTCTGAACGCCATCAATACTAACTATTTCAGTTCCATTATAAGTATATACAGTTGTTTCTGAAGTCCCATTTTCTGAAGTTTCAACAACTTTCTTTAGCAATTTTAGACTATCGTCATTATCATTTGAACACGAATAAAGTGTCAATAAAAAAATTGATAATACCCAAAAAATATTTTTTGTTTTTTTCATTATAATAAATAAATCGATTCACCTTCCTCAAACCTTGGGGTGCTACATCGATCAAACCTAGAGAAATAAAGTAAAAACGACAATATTCATCGTTACAATCCCTATATTTCAGTTAAACTACTATTTTTAAACTTATCTATGCCACAATAAGGAAGACCCCATAAATAGTGTGTCGAACAAAAAAACAAACCCTTTTAGAACATCTGTCCTAAAAGGGTTTTTATTATAAAAAATAAATTTGTTCTACTTTACAAAGTCAATCGCTTTTTCCAAAGCTTGTTGAATTCCTGCGACATTTTTTCCTCCTGCTGTAGCAAAAAACGGTTGTCCGCCACCACCACCTTGGATAAATTTACCCAATTCACGAACAACTTGTCCTGCATTTAGGTTTTTCTCTGCGACTAATTCTTTAGAAACATAACAGGTTAACATTGGTTTTTCTTCGTCGGCTGTAGCCAAAACTAAAAATAAATTATTCCCTAAATTTCCTAATTCATAAGCCAAATCCTTAGCTCCTTCCGGGTTCAAATCGACTTGTTTTGCCAAGAATTGAACGCCGTTTATTTCCTGTATTTCAGCAATTAAACTCGCTTTTAAGTTTTTGACTTTATCTTTTACCAAAGCCTCGATTTGTTTGGACAATTTTGCATTTTCTTCTTGCATCGAATGAACGGCTTTCAAAATATCCTGAGGATTTTTCAAGGCTGTTTTTACTTCATTCAATGTGCTTTCATACGATGCGAAATGTGCTTTTACCGCATCACTTGTAATGGCTTCAATACGACGAATTCCCGCAGCAACCGCTCCTTCAGAAACGATTTTGAAATGCCAGATTTCAGCTGTGTTTTTCACGTGGATTCCACCGCATAATTCCATGCTTTCGCCAAATTTAATCGCACGAACCTCATCACCATATTTCTCTCCAAAAAGCGCCATCGCTCCTTCTTGAACCGCTTGCGCAAAAGGAATATTTCTTCTTTCGATAAGTGGCAATTGTTCTTGGATTCTTGCGTTTACAAAATCTTCTACTTGTTGCAATTCAGTTTCCGTCATTTTAGCAAAATGCGAAAAATCAAAACGCAAATAGTTTGGATTTACTAAAGATCCTTTTTGTTCTACGTGCGTTCCAAGAATACTTCTCAATGCTTGGTGCATCAAGTGCGTAGCCGAGTGATTTCTGGAAGATAAACTTCTCAAATCCTGATTTACTTTGGCCACAAAACCAGCGTTTACATTTTCAGGTAATTTTTTTGCAAAATGCAAAATCAGATTATTTTCCTTTTTAGTGTCGATGATTTCTATGGTTTCATTTGCCGAAACCAACGTTCCTTTATCACCCACTTGACCTCCACCTTCTGGATAGAATGGCGTATTATCTAAAACAATTTGGTATAAAACACCATCTTTTTTACTGTCAACTTTACGGATACGAGTGATTTTCACGTCACTTTCTGATTGATCATACCCTACAAATGTTTCTACATTTCCAGGAATCAACACTGACCAGTCTTCGGTAGAAACTTCTGATGCTGCACGGGAACGATTTTTTTGTTCTTGCATAGCAGCATTAAAACCAGCTTCGTCCAGTTCGAATCCTTTTTCTCTAAGAATCAATGCAGTTAAGTCAATTGGAAATCCGAAAGTATCGTATAATTCAAATGCTTTTGTTCCAGAAACAGTTGAACCTTTAGTTTCGGCAACTACATTTTCTAATAATTGTAATCCTTGGTCTAATGTTCTCAAGAAAGAAGCTTCTTCTTCACGAATCACATTGGTAACCAATTGTTGTTGCGATTTGATTTCCGGGAAAAATTCCCCCATTTGATTCGCCAAAACAGCAACCAATTGATTGATGAAAGGTTCTTTGGTGTTCAAGAACGTAAATCCGTAACGAATTGCACGACGTAAAATTCTACGAATTACGTAACCAGCTCCTGTGTTTGAGGGCAATTGTCCGTCGGCAATAGCAAAAGCTACCGCGCGAACGTGATCAACTACTACACGAATAGCAATATTGGTTTTGTTTTGCTCTTCGCTGATATTTAAAACTTCGTTTGAAGTGTATTTTAATCCTGTAATTTGCTCTACCTTTTCAATAAGTGGCGTAAAAACATCGGTATCATAATTCGAAGTTTTTCCTTGCAATGCCATACACAAACGCTCAAATCCCATTCCGGTATCAACGTGTTTTGCAGGCAGTTTTTCTAAAGAACCATCGGCTTTACGGTTGAACTCCATAAATACATTGTTCCAGATTTCCACAACTTGCGGATGGTCATTGTTTACCAAATTTTTTCCTGAAACTAAAGCTTTTTCTTCTGCAGAACGAATGTCAACGTGAATTTCTGAACATGGACCACACGGACCTTGATCTCCCATTTCCCAGAAGTTGTCTTTCTTGTTTCCAAGAATGATTCGGTCTTCATCGATCAATTCCTTCCAAATGTCCCAAGCTTCCTGATCGAACGGTACGTTTTCATCCGGATTTCCTTCGAAAACGGAAACATATAAGTTTTCTTTTGGAATTTTATACACTTCTGTCAAAAGTTGCCAAGCCCAGTTGATGGCTTCTTTTTTGAAATAATCACCAAAAGACCAGTTCCCCAACATTTCAAACATGGTGTGGTGATACGTATCAAAACCTACATCTTCTAAGTCATTATGTTTTCCTGAAACACGAAGACATTTTTGCGTATCGGCAATTCTGGTGCTTTTTGGAGTTCCGTTCCCCAGAAAATATTCTTTGAACTGCGCCATTCCTGAGTTGTTGAACATCAGTGTTGGATCATCCTTTAGAACTATGGGTGCCGATGGAACGATTAAGTGTCCATTTGATGCAAAAAAATCCAGAAATTGTTTACGTACGTCTTGTGATTTCATTTTTATTGTTTGTTCGGTTATTTGTTAATTTGGTTAATCGGCTGTATCGCATAAACGAATAACCAAATAATCAAATCAACATTTTTTGCCCCAGATAGCAGTGAAAAGCTTCGAGATTTATAAATTTATTTTTTCTTGAGATGGCAGAGCGACTCCCGAAGTCTCGGGATAAGCTCCTGCTGGCTCATTAGAAAAAAAGATTTATAAACGAGAACTTGTAACGAATAGCTGGAATAGGCACATTATTTTATTTATTATTGAAAAAAGGGTGTAACAAATGAAACATTTATTAAATTTGTTCGTCTAACCTTTTACAGTGTGCAAAAATAGGGTATTTTAAAATATGTCGAAAGTAAAATATTATTACGATTCCGAAAATCTAGCCTATAGAAAAATAAAAACACGAAAAAGAAGAAAACTTGGTGTTATTATTCTGTTTTTATTGGCATCGGCATTGTTTGGTTTTTTGAGTTTCATTGTTTTATTGAACACTCCTTATTTTGAAACACCAAAAGACCGTTTGCAAGCGCGTGAAATTGAAAATTTGAGATTGAATTATGCGCTGCTGAACAAAAAAATGGATCAGGTAAATGGCGTTATTGAAGCTATTGAAAATCGAGATAATAATTTGTATCGTGTGTATTTCAACAAATCAGCGATTCCGGATTCTATTCGAAAAGCGGGTTTACCGGGAATAAGCAGGTATAAAACACTAGAAGGTTATGACAATTCCCAGTTGGTAATCAATACCACAAAAAGAATTGATGTCCTTAGCAAGGAATTAGCGATTCAGTCGAAATCATTGGATGCAATTTTGAAATTGGCAGAAGCCAAAAGTGATTTTTTGTCAGCTATTCCTGCCATTCAGCCAGTACGAAATGAAAATTTAAAGCAAATGGCATCTGGTTTTGGATACCGAACGGATCCTTTTACAAAAGCAAGGAAGATGCATGAAGGCATGGATTTTACAGCTAAAACAGGCTCTCCAATTTATGCCACAGGCGACGGAGTTGTAGCAAAAGCGGACAATACTGCCTCAGGATATGGAAATCATATTGTTATTCGGCATGGATTTGGATACGAAACTTTATACGCGCATCTGAGCAAATATAAAGCGAGAGCAGGACAACGTGTAAAACGAGGCGACATTATAGGTTATGTAGGAAGCACGGGAAGATCCGAAGGACCGCACTTGCATTATGAGGTTCACAAGGATAAAAAAGTGGTGAATCCGCTTAATTTTTATTACGGAAATATTTCGGCTGTAGAATATGTTGTGATTGCACAATTAGCAAATCAAGAGAATCAATCATTAGATTAATGCTCCTGAAAAGTAATCAGGTGTAGGAGAAAAAAGTCTACAGGTTGCAGAATTAAAAGTCAAATAAAAGAAACATGCATATTGAGCTTTCTAAAGATAAAAGATATTACAGCATTGGCGAAGTAGCCAAAGCATTTGACGTGAATGCATCGCTGATTCGTTTTTGGGACAATGAATTTGATATTCTGAAACCAAAAAAGAATGCGAAAGGCAATCGAATGTTTACTCCGGAGGATATCACTAATTTACAACTGATCTATCATTTGGTCAAAGAAAGAGGTTTTACGCTGGAAGGTGCCAAAACCCATTTGAAAGAAGGACAGAAAAAAACGTTGGATAAATTTGATATCATTCGAAAATTAGAAACGATACGCACACAATTAACAAATATAAAAAACGAATTGTAGCCATTTAAGACTACTTATCGATTGGAATTTTTAAACAATTAAACAATAAACTTAAATTAAATAAACATGAAAAGATTTTTGCCTTGGATTATCGGAGCAGTTGTAATTTTTGTAATTTACAGCTGGGTTAAAGGAATTAATAATACCGCAGTAACTTTAAACCAAAATGTAGAACAATCTTGGGGTGATGTGCAAACAGCGTATCAAAGGAGAAATGACCTTATTGGAAATTTAGTAAATACTGTAAAAGGTGCCGCTGATTTTGAAAAAAGCACGTTGACAGCAGTTATCGAAGCGCGTTCTAAAGCTACTTCTGTAAAAATTGACCCAGCAAATATTACTCCGGAACAATTAGCTGAATTCAACAAAGCACAAAGCGGTGTGAGCAGTTCGTTGTCTCGATTATTAGTAACTGTTGAAGCATATCCTGAATTGAAAGCCAACCAAAATTTCTTAAAATTACAAGACGAATTGGCCAGTACAGAAAATCAAATTCTAACAGCGAGAACGCGTTTCAACGAAGCTGTTAAACCATACAACTCTCATATTAAAACATTCCCAAATAGCTTATTCGCAGGATTGTTTGGATTCAAAGAGAAAGCATACTTTAATGCAGTTGAAGGTGCTGATAAACCAGTTGAAGTAAAATTCTAAAGTTAGATTATTTAGACTTCTAGATTTTTAGAAGTCTAAATAAATCAAATTTAAATTCAAGAAACAACCTTTAAAATATTTCAATGTCAAAAGTAGAAGATTTTTTAACCAAAGAAGAAGAACAAGAAATTGTTGAAGCTATTCGTATGGCTGAAAAAAATACTTCTGGCGAGATTAGAGTTCACATAGAAAAAACAACTTCCTTGGATGCGTATGATCGCGCCTTGGAAGTTTTTCATGAACTGAAAATGGATGAAACTGAGCTCCAAAATGGCGTTTTGATTTACTTAGCGGTAGAAGACAGACATTTTGTAATTTGTGGTGACAAAGGTATTAATGATGTCGTACAAGATGATTTTTGGAATTGTACCCGCGATATTATGGTGGCTGAGTTCAAAAAAGGGGATTTCAAGCAAGGTCTTGTTGATGGAATTGCCAGAGCAGGCGAACAATTGCAAAAATATTTCCCTTGGCAAGAAGGCGATACAAATGAATTATCAAACGAAATATCTAGAGGATAATGCTATTACAAAAAAAGAGTACCCTAATTTTCCTAAAGCTGTTTGTATGTTTGCTATTCACACAAATTGGCTTTGCGCAATTTACCATTCCTGAAAAACCAACTTTACAAACTTCTGTTTATGATTATGCTAATGTTCTAAGCGCAACAGAAAAAGCACAATTAGAAGAAAAACTAATTAAATATTCAGATTCTACTACTACTCAAATTGTAGTGATTACCATAGAAAGCCTCAAAGGAGAAGATATTGGTATCCTTACTCCAAAATGGGGACATGCTTGGGGAATTGGTGGAACTGCAAAAAACGATAATGGTGTACTTATTTTATTGGCAAAAGCCGAAAGAAAAATATGGATTTCACCAGGATATGGTCTTGAAGATCGATTGACTGCCGGTATTGGTGGAGAAATTACACGAAACATTATTATTCCAGAATTTAAAGCGGGAAGTTATTACAAAGGACTTGATAAAGGAACGGATGCTTTATTTGATGTTTTCAAAGGAAAATACAAAGGAGAGCGAGTAAAAAAAACAACCAAAGATAAAGGATTCCCCATTTTACCCTTAATCGTTATTGTCATCATTATACTGGTATTGATATCCCGAAACAAAGGTGGTGGCGGAAATTCCGGTAACAGAGGCGGCGGTATTGGCCCAAGTTTATTGGATGTCATTATTCTAAGCAGTCTTGGAAGAAACAGTGGCGGAGGTGGTTTCGGTGGAGGTTCATCTGGTGGTGGATTTGGCGGAGGCGGTTTCGGCGGAGGATTTGGTGGCGGAGGTTTCTCTGGCGGTGGATCTGGCGGAGATTGGTAATATTCATTCCCTATCTTTAAAAAATAATTACATCCGAAATTCAAAAAAACATAAATCAATTACAGTAAAATGCTTTCACATAAAGCCAAATACGCGCTAAAAGCCCTCTTATATTTAGCGCAACAAGAAGAAACCCATGTTTCTCGAACTATCGAAATTGCTGAGGCAGCCTCTATTCCAAAAAAGTTTTTGGAACAGATTTTATTGGATTTAAAACGCGGACATTTCGTAGGAAGTAAACAAGGTAAATTTGGCGGTTATTATCTTCTAAAATCTAAAAACGACATTACTTTAGCCGATATTCATAGGCTTTTTGATGGTGCAATTGCTTTACTTCCTTGTGCATCATTAAATTTTTATGAACGCTGTTCTGATTGCATCGATGAATCGGAATGCCTATTACGACACGGATTGATTACCATTAGAGAAGAAACTTTAAAGGCAATGGAAGGCATCACTATTGCTTCATTAGTAAAAAAATAAAAAAATATTTTTTAAACTCTACTAATTTTATAGAATTAATCATATATTTGCCCCAGATTTAATACATAATTAACAATCCAAATTTAAACGTATGAAAACGTACCAAAGTAAGTTTGCTTTATTGAATAAGCAACCCGGAAAAAATCAACTAATTGTAATTGAAAAAAAGAGCTCTCAAATGATGTGTATGTGTTAGTTTAAAAAAATTTAAATTAAATTCTACTAATTACATATACTTAATATAAATGAAAAATTCTATAAAAAATATACTTACTCTATTATCCGTTTTAACTTTCTCAATATCATTTGCACAAAACATTGAAGGTTTAGTTACAACAAACCAAAACATTCCGTTAGAAGCAACAAATATTGTTATAAAAGGAACAACTTCTAACACAATTTCTGATTCTAGCGGAAAATTTATAATAGACACAAAAGGAAAACTCCCTTTAACTCTTTTAGTTCAAAATGTAGGATACAAAACTGCAGAAATAGAAATTACTTCTTTAGCAATACCTTCATTGCAAATAACGCTTATTGAAGAAAATGCTTTGGTAGAGGTGGTAGTTTCCTCAAGACGCCGAATAGAAAAAGTACAAGATGTGCCAATCGCAATATCAGTAATAACAGGAAAACAAGCAGAACAAACCGGAGCTTTTAACGTTAATCGTATAAAAGAACTTGTTCCATCAGTTCAATTATATTCTTCAAACCCAAGAAATACAGGTATTAATATTCGAAGTCTAGGCTCTCCTTTTGGACTTACAAATGATGGAATTGATCCAGGTGTTGGTTTCTATGTTGATGGTGTTTATTATGCCCGTCCAGCGGCAACCACTCTAGATTTTATCGATATCGAACAAATTGAGGTATTGCGAGGCCCACAAGGATCATTATTTGGTAAAAACACAACTTCAGGAGCCTTTAACATCACTACTCGCAAACCGAGTTTTACTTCAGGTGCTGACTTTGAAGTGAGCTATGGAAATTATGCATTCCTACAAGCCAAAGCATCTGTTACAGGAGCATTAGCTAAAAAAATTGCAGGTCGTATCTCTTTTTCCGGTACGCAACGTGATGGCCTAATTGATAATGTCGCAACAGGAAGACCTACAAATTCCCTCAATAATCAAGGAATAAGAGGACAATTACTTTATACACCTTCTGAAAGAACCAATATTATAATAGCTGCAGATATTACCACGCAACGTCCAGATGGATATGCTCAGGTAGTTGCTGGTGTAGCACCCACACAAAGAGCAGCTTACCGTCAATTTGATGCCATTATTGCTGATTTGAATTACCAGCTTCCGAGTTTGAATGCGTTTGATCGTAAAATTGACCACGATACTCCATGGCGTTCCGGACAAGATATGGGAGGTATATCTCTTAATGTTGATACAAAAATTGGAAACGGAACACTTACGGCAACTACCGCTTGGCGTTTTTGGAATTGGGATCCATCAAACGATAGGGATTTTACAGGATTACAAGTGTTAGCAAAATCGCAAAACCCAACCAGACAAACACAAATAACACAAGAAGTACGTTATGCAGGTCAGCTTACCTCTAAATTAAGTGGTGTTGTAGGTGTCTTTTTTATTGACCAGACATCACAAACAGATGGTACAGAAGAATCCGGTAATGCACAATGGAGATTTGCACAAAGTACCACCAGTAATTTATGGAAAACACCAAATCTATTTGAAGGTTACGGTATCAAAACCGATGCCCGTATTAGAGCTTCCAGTGCAGCAGTATTTGGTCAATTGGACTGGGCTATAACAGAACGTTTACACGTATTACCGGGTTTACGCCATAATTTTGACAAAAAAGATGCTGATTATAACCGTACAACATACGGAGGGCTTCAAACGAGTGACCCAGCTTTAATTGCTTTGAAAAAATTAGTTTATACAGATCAATCATTTTCATCTAACACTGATAACACTGACTTTTCTGGAAACATAACCGTTTCTTTTAAAGCTACTGACAAGATTAATGCGTATGCAACCTTTGCAAAAAGCTACAAACCTGTTGGAGTAAACGTAGCTGGATTACCTACGCTTGCCGGACAGCCAATTCTTGAACTTGCCGTAATTAAACCTGAAGAAGTAAATCATTATGAAATTGGAGTAAAAACATCACCGTTTAAAAACTCAATATTCAATTTAACCTTCTTTAATACTGATATCAAAGATTTTCAAACCAATGTACAGGCAGCAGAATTAGGTGTAAACCGTGGCTATCTTGCCAATGCAGATAAAGTACAGGTAAAAGGGGTAGAACTGGATGCGAGTTTTGTAATCAGCAAACATTTAACCATCAATGGAGCAGCAACCTATACAGACGGTAAATATGTTAAATTTACAAATGCACCTCTTCCATTAGAAGAAACAGGAGCGGCAGTATCCTTTAAAGATGTTTCCGGAACTACTTTACCGGGTGCTTCGAAATGGGCAGGATCTTTAGGAGGAGAACTTTCAGATAAAGCAAAATTCTTTGGAAATGCAGGAAAAATATTCCTTGGAATTGATTCTTATGCACGTTCTGAATTCTCTTCAAGTCCTTCTGCTTCAAAATATTTAGTAGTTCAGGGTTATGCCCTATTTAATGCTCGTTTAGGTTTCCGTGCAACAGATGGTTTGTCTGTACAATTCTGGGGACGTAACCTTTTAGATAAAGATTATTACGAACAACTATTGCCTGCCGGTGGGAATTCAGGACAATATGCAGGTGTATTAGGCGATCAAAGAACGTATGGAGTTACATTGAAATATTCATTATAGTAGTTCCAAACTTTTAAATTATAAATACAAAAATACCGCAATTCGTTTTATAACGACTGCGGTGTTTTTAATTCAAACTAAAGTTTAAATAGATTTAAAACTAACTTCCGATTTGGAAATCAGAGACCAACTTCCATGACTCTATAATTCCAATTTAGAATCGCATTTAACATCCTGAACCATTTAATTAAAATATATGTCTCAGCCAGAAATAACAACTCCAAATTATACTTTACTGGATTTAATAAAATATTTTCTTAAACTGGGGACAACTGGTTTTGGAGGTCCAGTCGCTTTGGTCAGTTATATGCAAAATGATTTAGTTGAAACTCGAAAATGGATTAGCGAATCTGATTTTAAAGAAGGACTGGCTCTTTCTCAATTAGCTCCCGGTCCCTTGGCTGCTCAATTAGGCATTTATATTGGATATGTTCACTATGGTATTTTGGGCGCAACTGTTTCAGGATTTGCATTTGTTCTTCCCTCCTTCATCATGGTTATATTGATAGGAATAGCTTATCAAGCCTATGGAAGTTTACCTTGGATGCAAGCCATATTTTACGGAGTAAGTGCTGCCGTAATTGGAATCATCGTAATGAGTTCCTACAAACTTACCATCAAATCGATTAGTAAATTTGAAATTTCAGGGATTAAAAAAAACTGGCTACTTTGGTTTTTTTATATCAGTTGTGCTATACTAACGGCTGTAACTCAAAAAGAAGAGGTGCTCTTATTCATCGCTTTAGGTTTTTTATACATGGTTGTCAAAGCTCCGCCGGAATGGATCAAACGACCTAAAACAACTTCTTATTTTTTAATAGGTTCTGCTGGATTCTCTACTATAGAACTTGGAAAATTAGGTGATTTGGCCTGGTTCTTTACAAAAGCCGGAGCATTTGTTTTTGGAAGCGGGCTGGCAATTGTTCCATTTTTACATAGTGGAGTTGTCAATGAATATGGATGGTTAACGGAGAATCAATTTGTTGATGCCGTAGCCGTAGCTATGATCACTCCTGGACCAGTTGTCATTACAGTTGGTTTTATTGGCTTTTTGGTTGCCGGCTATAAAGGAGCTGTTGTTGCTGCGTTAGCGACTTTCCTGCCTTGTTATCTTTTTACTGTGATTCCTGCTCCTTATTTCAAAAAAATTGCCAAAAACCAAAGCATCAGAGCCTTTGTAGATGGAATTACCGCTGCGGTGATAGGAGCTTTAGTAGGAGCGGTAATTGTCATTGCCTCTCGTTCAATTATAGATTTTCCCACAATACTGATTGCTATAGGAGCAATATTAACTCTCATTTACACTAAAAAAATACAAGAACCACATATTATTGGTATTGCTGCACTCTTAGGTGTTTTACTGAAACTAATAGACACATAGTTCTAAATAAACGATGTAAATTTTGACAAATTAAAATATTTAATTGAAGTCCTTTTAAAAAAAAAATACAACCCATAGAATTAATAGAGTTTTTGTAAATTTGCCAAAATTGAAATAAAACTCCGTGAAAACCATTAGAATCATTTTCTTTTTATTTGTAACAGTTCTCTGTCAAGCGCAAACAGAGAAAAACATAGATCATCAAAGCATTCTTTGGACACGATACAACAATCAATTGGTATTAAATGAAAAATGGTCTTTGCATACCGAGTTTGACAATAGAGTCTTTTTAAAACCAGTAAAAGAGAATTTATATGTCATACGAATTCAAGGCCGCTATAAAATCAACGAACATTTAGAAGCAGGAATTGGCTTTGCCCATTTCTCTGTTGCTACACAAGAACCTGAAGTTTCCTATGATTTTAAAATACCGGAATACAGAGGACAACAAGATCTTACTTGGAAGCTAAACGTTAATAAAGTAACATTGCTGCAACGATTTCAAGCAGAAGAACGATTCATTCATAATGCCAATAAAGAATCATTGTTACCCGGCTCTACATTTACATGGAGATTCAGATACAGACTTCAAGCCGATTACATTTTTTGGAAAAAAGAGAATCAATTTTTAAAAACTATTCTTTCAGATGAAATAATGTTCAATGCGGGAAAAACTATTATTAAAAACACTTTTGATCAAAATAGGATTTATGCTGCGCTACAATATGGCATAAACAAAAACATTGCATTAGAGTTGGGTTATCTAAACAGTTTTCAACGCCGAACCAATGGAATTGATTATTTCAATAGAGATATTATCCGATTCAGTATTTTTCATAAAATAAAACTCCAAAAAAAGGTTTAGAATAGTATTTATGACCTTTCACTACCATGAATAATCAATGATTTATTTTAATTTTAAACATTGATTACCAATACATTAACTAAATATTTTGAATTTCCGGCGTAACTTTAATAAAAAGATATAGCCATGAAAAATTTTGCAATTAAACTCGTTTGGTTTACTACCATTTATGTTTTTGTATTTGCCGGTTTATGTCAAACTAACGTAGCTTTGCCGGTAATAATGACCTTATATTGCGTTGGCATACCATTAATCTTGTTTATGGTTTATACCGTACTACATGATGATTATACAACCACAAAAACATTTAAAGATTGGTACGGTGATCATCCAATGGAAACTTTGGAAGAAGATGAAAATTAGGAATATTATAATTTTATTAAATAACAAAAATCCCGATTGCTCGGGATTTTTTATTCTTATCAATTTCTGATTTAAATTTTCATTAGACAATATTGAAATTTATCTTACTTTGCTTTTTAAAACAAAATAATGCAACCACTTTGGGAAAAATCGTTTCATATAAACCCCCAGCGTTTCTTTGCCACCAATATAAACTTCAAATTTATCTGACTCAACTGCTTTCACAAATTTTTTGGCAAAAACACTTGTTGGCATTCCGTTTTGAGTTGCTTCATCATCTATATTTTGTTTTGATCCGTCTGCAGTCAAGGCATTTTTAGCTACATTAGTTTGAATAAATCCAGGGCAGACGAGTGTCACACTGATATTGTCTTTTTGATGTTCCATTCTCAAAACATCAAAAAAACCATGTAAAGCATGTTTTGCACCACAATATCCTGAACGATATGGCGAACCAAATTTCCCCATCAAACTGGTAATGGTTACAAAATGGCCTTTCTTATTCTTGATAAAATGAGGTAATAATGCTTTTGTTAAGGCAACCGTCCCGAGATAATCTGTTTCGATGAGTTTTTTATCTACTTCAAAATCGGTTTCTACAATCAGCGAGCGCTGGCTAACACCGCCATTATTGATAAGCAGATCCACTTTTCCAAAGGCGGCAATGGCTTTTTCTGCATGATTTTTGGCGTTGTCAAAATCAACCAAATCAAAAGGTAAAATGGCGACTTCTGTGTTTGAACATTTAGATTTTACCGTTTCTAAAGCATCACTATTTCTAGCCGAAAGAATTAATTTGCAATTTTTACCAGCTAATTCATACGCTAAAGCCTCTCCTATTCCGCTTGAAGCGCCTGTAATCCAAACTACTTTGCCATTTATTGCATTCATATTTTTTCATAAAAATAAAAAAAGTTTATCGAGCTTTTGCAAACTCAATAAACTTTCTATTTTAATTTAGAAATAAAAACTATTTCTCTCTGATATAAATATTTACATCTACTAATCAATAAGTTAAAAACAAACGGTACAAATAAGGTACAAATATTTACAAAAGTCTTGTCTTAATTATCATTTAATACTTCTTTTCCAGTTCAGCTTGAATGTGCCGTATTTCTTCAGGACTTATGCCGTTACCTAAATTTATAACTACTGGATTTATCCCATTTTCATTTTCTGTACTTAATTCTATCGCTCTTAATGTAGGAACAACAAACTTTGCAAGTTCTAAAATAGTCTTAATCCTGTCTTTAGGTTCGAGTAAATCAATATCACTTTGAAGTTTATCAAAATTGTTTCCCAACAACAAAGAAAATTTCTCTCTTAATTCTGAAGTTGTCTTGTTTACAGTTCCTTTAGTTCGTCCGCCTGTTTTTGCTCCTGTTGCCATTGGTCTATTATTGTCTATTATAGATAAAACAAATATAATAAATATTATTCATAGCTAATAATTATACTTGTAGCGGTTGTCATAAAGCGAATGCTAAATTATCTTAAAAATAAAAGGCGTTCCATTATGGTTCGCCTTTCTTTATTACTATAGTCAATACTTCTTGTTTATCTTCAATTTTATATTCTCTACATTGGTTCTTTTGTTAGATTTGCTAAATCACAAATTTGACGTTTTTGATAATAGTCCATATAATTTTGAACTTTATATCTCTCAATATGTGAGTTTATTTCTATTGTAATAAAATTACCTCTCGAATCTACACCCACAGATGTTATTCTATAGCAAATAGCTTTTGGAATTGGTTCTTCTTGAACTTCATCCTTTGTGCATGAAGTTAATAAAATATAAAATAAGATTATTAATATTATATTTTTCATTTCTTTATTGTTGCATTTGTAAATCAATCATTTTATTAATCTGCTTAATTCTATATTCTTGCACGGCTAACGAATCTTTTTTATCCAACTTAGAAAGTATTACTTCAAATTTCTTCATTAACGGATTAATATTCTCATTAACTTTTGAAGTGGCTATTTCTTTCAGCACTCCTTTTTTTACCCAACCATCTGCTTCATTTAGCAGTCTTATAGCTTCTTGTTTCATAATTTTACTGGAGTCAATTTTAGTTTCAGTTTTTACAATTTCATTAGATTGATTTTTGTTATCTGAATTCTTACACGAAAACAAAACAACCGACAATGTTAATAGAGTTAATATTTTTTTCATTTCTCATTTGTTTAAATAATTAATCCAGTAATGATAACCTATAAATTCAACAATACTTTACGGTTTTCCTTATTGTAGATAATTTTTTAGTACTTTCATAAAGGAATAGTATTTGTAAGACTGTCACAATACCCACTTTTAATGATATTTAAATAAAAATTCATTTCTTAAATATTAGCATTCCTTCTTCATCTCGAATAGGCAAAGAACCGTAAGTACATCTACAAAAACCAATTGAATGAGTGCATTCACTACAAGGCACTGGCAATAAATATGCTTCTTCCATAGTTAAAATTTTCTCATTTAGTTTTTTACAATTCTCACACGAATTTCCGCAACCCATAATTGTAAAATTAAAAACTAAATTACTCGATTGATTTCTTAATTGAAGACTGTCTAATGTAGCTTTTGCGCTTAGTTGTAATAAATTGAAATTATCTTTACCTTCTTGCTGAAGTAGGACAGCCATTGTATAATAAATCATTCTTAATTTATCAACATCATTCGCATTCTTAATTAGTAATTCATTAAAAAGAGACCAAACAACATCATTGTTATTGTTTTCAATTCCATGCTTCAAATAATGCTCCTCTTTTCGTTTTATAAATTCATCTTTTGTAACACCGAATTTTTCTAAATCAAGGAATCCTCTATACTTTGAATATTCCTTTTCTCTTTCGATGTCAATTTCTTGTGCTTGTTCTTCAGTTAGAAGATCTTTAAGTTTCGACTCATTTAATCTCCTAACGAAAATCGATTTTTTACAATTAGGACATTTTGTTTTTCTGATTGGAAATTTTTTCAATGTAGCTTTACAATAGGGGCATATTGCTTCAGGTTCAATTTCGGCTTTTGTAATTTTGAAATCATTATTTTCTTGACTTTCAAATTCTTTAACGTCCTCATTTTTATTGTCAAAAAGCCATTTTAAAATTTTCATAGAGATTTTAGTTTTAAATGGAGGGGTGCATTTTCGTTAGAATTCACTTTTTATTTTACCATTCTGATTTAATTAATTTCTTAATCGTAAATAATTCTACAAAATGTGGGTTCAATGTTTCGGTTAAATTGTACCCAAGATATGACTCTCTAATTGTGCCATTCTTTTTTATTAAAGATTCTTCAATTGTGTGTTCTGAAATTGTTTGAGTGCTAAACATTCCCGAATTAATTCCAATTGGCTCAACAAAGAATTTAACATTAAAAATTGAAACACGGTATTTTCCTTTTTTAGATTCAATTTTAAATTCCGCAATCAGTTGTTTAACCTTTTTATCATTGAAATTAGTTTTTTTAATATACCCTGTTGAATCTGTAATAAATTCTAAACGTGGATTGCTTTTTAATTCAGAAATACTTGTTGAATCTTCATACACCAATTTCCATATAATTAATTTGTCTTCAATTATAAAATTTTTGTTTTGAGAAAACCCTATTGTACTAAAAAATAGCACCGCAAATAATATTATTTTTTCCATTCTTTCTTTAATTATTATTTTCAAATATAACCAAATCGAGGACATAGAAGTCCTCAAACAAAAAATAAATCTAGGGACTTTTGAATATGGATATTTCAAAAGACATTTTTATTACAAATTTTGGTGTTCACATAAGACAATTGCGTGAGAAAAAAAATATGTCTCAACAAGATTTAGCTAACGACTGTGGTATGTCCAAGAGACAAATAGGCAGAATAGAAAGAGGAGAGATTAACACAACCTTAGGAACGATAATAAACATCGCCAATGCTTTAGATATTGAGCCAAAGGAATTATTAGACGTTGTAGTAAAACAATAGTTGGCTTTAAACTTAAAATGTGCCATTATTTTCAATAAAATATTGAATTGCTTTGTATGATTCCTCTTTAGTCAATTCTGTTTTTTTAGCTTTACGCTCTTGTACTATTTTATAAACTTCCAAACTGCCTTTTGAAAATTCGGGTTCTCCCATTGGTTGCCAGTCAATCGATGGAACTTGCTTTTTTAATTCATTAATATAAACATCCGCTAAATCTGTTCCGTTTGGATAGTCTGTGTTTTCGAGCCAGTCACTTACTGAAATTTTAAAACCAAATCCGTTTAATTCTATCGCTTTGTCACTCCAGTCGAAATATTCCGATTTATCAGGGAATGCAACTATTTTAAATTTCTTAATAGGTTTTAGAAATTCATACTTAAAACCGCTTTTACTTCCAGTCGATAGCCAAACATATTCAGGTTTAAAAACACTCATTATAATGGCTGTTTTTTCTGCTTCCACCAATGCGACTTCTTTTGTATTTTCATCAATTAAATGAAGCCCAAATAAGCACTGATTCAAAACAAAGTCCTCTAATTTTAAAAGACTTCGTACTGTGCTAAAAATTCCGTTACCATCTTTGTTTTTGGCTCTCTTTCCTGTTATTTGTTCGTACATCATAACTTTGCCGTGATGCACTTTTTCTAGTTGGTCAATTTGCCAAAACACTGTCGTTCCTTTCCAACTTTTCCACGTTCCTATTAAGTACTTTTGAATTGCTTTTTCAACCTCATCAGGATTAAACAAAGTTTTCAGGAACTCAATAAAATTATTTTGATAACTTCCTAAAACGGTTTTCTCTACCAATTCAAGATTGTGAAAACTCGGTTTTGACTTTGGAACATTAACCACTTCATAAGTGTTTTGAAATTCCGTTTCAGGTTTTCGATAATAACCGCAATTGCTTTCACGGTCACAACGTCCAAACTCATCACTTAAATAAATATTGGTTTCTGTTTCAATAAATTTGACAAAGGTTTTTTTATTGCATTTCGGACAAAGAAACTTTTTACTGCTTTTATCGAGAGTGTATTTATACTGTTTCATAGATTCAAATACTGTTTTGCATTTTGCACTTTCAACACTTTAAGCACTTTTAAAATGTTGATAATGCCGATAATGCGAAGTGCATTTATAAAAAATTTGAATTTTAGCCCTGTTGCAGTTTTATACTTTTTTCATAAAAACCGTGCTTAATTCTCTTGAATAGAACTGTATCTTTTAAAAATTCCTTTACTCTCCTTTCCTGAATATCAAAATTTAACCCTAACATTATAGCTTCAGCGGTGGTAAAACTTTCTTTAAGCTTATTGTAAAAATTTTGTTTATTATCGGCTAATGTTCCTAAATATTCCGTTGGGTCTTGAATAACTGCCAATACTTTAAAACTACAATTCATAAAATAGGCACATAATTTTTCTGCTCCTTTCACTGCTGTGAGCTCTACAAAATCACTATTAGGGTTTTCCATCATTTGAAGCAACAAAGCCAGCCTTACGAAATGGTTGTCAAATTTTGATGCAATTTCTCCCTTAATAGAGTTGCTATATTCATTTACTAAATCACAATTATCTTTTTGCCAGTTATAAAAAAACACTTTAGCTTCGACAGTCCAGTTTAAAGTTTTACTGTTAATATGTCCCTCTATTTCTACTACATTTGAATTTTTATAATAGGTTTTTATAAATTTCACGTACTTATCAAATGTTTCACTATTCAATTCATTATCATTTATGGGACTTTTTAAAGAGGTATCAGGAAAAGCAAATAAAAACCTTTGAAAAAAACCGTTATTCAATTTTTGAACTGGAAAGGAATTTGCTAAAACTCTAGGCTGTAACCCTCCTATAATTGACAAGTAAGGATTTTGAATAAATAAAGGAATTGGGTTTCCTATCCTGTCAATCGTTGTGGATTGGTTGCTCCAAAACGACAAATAAACCCCTATTTGGTCGCCTTTGGAATAGTTGTTCATTCCATCAAAAAAAGTCGCCATTTCATCGCTCAAAACTGTACAACCTCGCAAATTTTCATCCATCCTTTTATACAAAACTTCGGGTGTGAAATTGGTTAAAATACTTTTCGTCAAGATTGGATAAGATGGCTCTGTCGTTCCTTCTTTTTCTGCTTTTGGCAATTTGTTCCATTTACTCCACTTCATTAAACGACTTGTAAAATTATCGTGATTGATTTTGTCAAAGTCTTTTATCGGCGCAAAGATTGCATTGACTGGATGAGTTTTATTTGCTCCAGCGTTCCCGATTATACAACTATAAAGTGAAGCATATTCAAACCAATTATTTTTAACTCTAATCTTTACGCTTGTCCCTACAACTGTTGCAACTGCTGTTAAAATTGCTGTTCCCGTATAGTCAATAGGAAAATTCAAACTTTTGTTTAAATCAATTGTTAAATCCTTGAATAGTTTAGGTAATGCATCAATCGGAAATTGGTTTTCACTTGAAACTGAAACACTATTCATTGCATTGTCAATTGCAGTACCCAATCCTTTTAACCCCATTGTTTTTGTATCTTTACTTTGTGGAATAGAAAGATTTTTTTTGCGGTGGTTAGTGTCAAGACTTTCCATCGCTTATTTATTTTTAAGATATTGTTCCGCTTTCAAAGAAGATTCTGCAACGGTCATTTTTCTACCTTGCTTTAGCCATTCATCAATTTCAGACTTTAAAAACCTTAATTTTTTACCTCCTTTGTTAACTGGAATTTTACCAGCAAATACCCACCCATAAACGGTGGCTGGTTTTGGTTTGTCAGGGTGGTAATTGCAAAGTTCATTAAGGTCAAACCACCTGTCTATTGTGGTTGGCTGTTCAGTTTGTTGTGTACTCAAAACTTTCATTATTGAATTTTCAATAAGCGTTTCAAGTTCTAATGGTGTAATCTGTGTAATTGTAATTGCTTGCATAGTACTTTGTGTTTTTGTTCCACAAAGATTCAGTCAGAAACAAGTTAAGTACATTTATATGTACGTACAATTAAGCGTACAAATTTTGGTTTGGTAGCTGTTTAATTTTTAAATGATGTTGAATTTTACTTTGCGTTTCAAAATCTAATAAGGGTAAAACGTTTTCAGTTAATAATTTTAGGTTACCTTTAGTTTCATTGCCATTAAAATTCTGTCGTACCCTATCTGTATAAACTAAATCATATCTCTCACAAACACGCTTACAGTATTTCTCTACGCTTTCTATTTCATCTTTTTGTTCAATACCAATTGCATTAATCAATTTACAAAATAATGCTAATACAGGTGCTTTTATCTTTTCACTTTCTTTCTTATTTTCCGTTTGTTGAGATTGAATAAAACCTTCACAATCACATCCTTTATCTAATTCTTTAAATAATTCAAAATATTTTTCAATCATTATATCTACTTCACTAACTATTCCAGAATAAAACCCGTAATCTTCAATATTATTAATGTATAAATTGCATGGATGCATTCTTTTAACCTTATTCCAGCCTATAAATCCGTTTCCGTGATTAATATGAAAATAATTATTATGAACATCTTTAACATAGAGTTTCGCATACTCTCCATAAAGTATTTTTGTAGTTGGAAAATGGTTTTCCTTAAAATATTCTACTCCTTTACTGAAAGCGATTGAATAAGATTCAAGATAAGGAAAAGTATTTATTCCATCTATTTCATTTCCACATAAAACCATTGCTAGCTCAGTAGTATAAATTTTTGCGATTGGATTTTCTTTTACTTTAATTCTGTAATAACCACTTCTGTCAATATTCTTTTTGAAAAATTTATACAGATCAGTATTGTTATCTATTTGTGTTTGGATATAATCAGAAATCCAAAAACCTTCATTTATCTCTTCTACCATCTTTACATTTCAAGTTTAATTCTATTTGAAGCTGTCCTTTTGGTTTCGTCAATTATTTTGGCGTAAATCTGTGTAGTATTTAAATCTTTATGCCCTAACATTTTCGATACTGTGTAAATATCTGTTCCCATTGATAATTGTAATGTAGCAAACGTGTGTCTAAAACAATGAAATGTTATTTTCTTGCTTATTCCAGCATCCAAAATCCATTTAGTTAAATGTCTGTTCTCTCTTTGATTTGTCGCCTGTATCAAAGTAAAAACTGCATCCTTTGGCTCTTTTCTTTCTCCTAATAAATTAAAAGCTTGTTCCGTAATTGGTAAAGTTTCTGAACCCCCTGTTTTCTTTTGTTTAAATCTAATTAGATAACCACTACCCTTAACGTGTTGAACTTCTCCCCAAATCAGTTTTTGAATATCGGAACGCCTTAATCCTGTCAATGCCGAAAACAAAGCCTGTGTCTTAATCTCGCTACTTCTACAAGATGTTTTAACAAGTTCGTTAAGTTCTTCAAGTGTTAGATAGTTTCTTTGTGATTCAACTTGCTTTACAGCGTTGGTTTTTTCTGCAATGTTATCCGATAGATAGCCATCTTTATAAGCCTGTTTCAAAGCCGACCTAAATTTGTCGAAATATGTTTTTATTGAGTTTGCCGACAATTGCATCTTATCACTCTTTTTGCTTTTAGTGGTTTCTAAAAATTCCCTAAAATCATCGCATAACTCAGGGTCAATATCTGAAAACTTCAACCCATTTTTTTTAAATAATTTTAAGAAGTCACAACTCCCCAACCATAAGAAACGATTAGATAGATTTTTCTTTTCAGCTAGTTTTTTGAAATATGCGATAAAATCCCCATCCTGTTTTTTATTTTTTTTAATTTGCTCTTGCTCTAGTGCGCTGTATATTTCAGGTTTATTAAACTCACTTTCTTTTTTTTGTCTTATCTGTTCAGCAAGGTTTAAAGTGTTTGTATTATGCAATTTGTCAAGTGGATTCCTTGTACTATCAAAGATGTACAAACCTAAATACTCCCTACGAGATAACTCCCCATTTTGGGGATTTACTACTGCTGGATAAAAATCGAGGTACAAACTATGTCTATCCCCTGTTACCTTTCTTTTGCGAAGCTTTACTTTTATTGCCATAGTTGAATATTTTTGCGGTACAAATACGGTACAAATATAAACAAAACAAACAAATAACAACCATAAACAACCAATACAGAAAACAATGAAAAACCCCTGTAAATATAGAACTTACAGGGGTTTAATACGTTTTGGTATTTATTTGTTTTTGTATGCTACTTTTCTCTGATATAAATATCGATTGGCACTCCTGAAAAGTCCCAGTTTTCTCTAATTTTATTTTCCAGATAACGTTTGTAAGGTTCTTTTACATATTGTGGCATATTGGCAAAAAACACAAATTGTGGTGTTGGTGTTGGCAACTGCATGCAATATTTAATTTTTACATATTTCCCTTTTGTAGCTGGTGGTGGGTATGCTTCAATCACTTTCAACATAAATTCGTTGAATTTTGAAGTAGCAATACGTTGTTGTCTATTTTCGAAAACTTTTACTGTAGCTTCCAAAGCTTTCAACAAACGTTGTTTTGTCAAAGCCGAAACAAAAAGAATAGGCACATCCGTAAATGGCATTAATTCTTCTCTGATTTTAGCTTCATAATCACGAGTTGACATCGTTTCTTTCTCGACTAAATCCCATTTGTTCACTAAGATGACAACACCTTTACGGTTTTTCTCCGCTAACCAAAAAATACTTTGATCCTGACCTTCAAAACCACGAGTGGCGTCAATAATCAAAATACAAATGTCAGCATGCTCAATCGCACGAACCGAACGCATTACCGAGTAAAACTCTAAATCTTCCTTTACTTTTGCTTTACGACGGATTCCCGCAGTATCCACTAAGTTGAATTCGAAACCAAAACGGTCAAATTTTGTATCGATAGAATCACGGGTTGTTCCCGCAATATCAGTAACAATATATCGGTCTTTACCAATTAAGGCATTGATAAAACTTGATTTTCCAGCGTTAGGACGACCTACAACTGCAAAACGAGGCAATGCAACTTCTTCTTGCGTTGGTTCTGGTTTCACTGGAAAAGCATCAATCAATGCATCCAATAAATCTCCTGTTCCACTTCCTGAAATACTGGCAAACGTATAATATTCTCCTAAACCAAGGTTGTAAAACTCTACCGCATCTTTCTCACGCATCGCATTATCCACCTTATTTACTGCCAGTAAAACCGGTTTCGTCACTTTACGCAACAATCTCGCAACAGCATCATCCATTGGCGTAATCCCTTCTTCTACATCAACCACAAAAATGATAACATCCGCTTCATCAATAGCAAGTTCCACTTGTTTACGAATTTCGCCTTCAAAAACGTCATCCGACCCACGTACGTAACCACCTGTATCAATTACAGAAAACTCTTTTCCGTTCCACTCGCTTTTACCATAGTTTCTATCTCGGGTCACCCCAGATACTGAATCTACAATAGCTTCTCTTCTTTGTATCAGCCTATTAAAAAGGGTTGATTTCCCTACATTAGGTCTTCCTACTATCGCAACAATGTTATTCATAATATAAATTCAAATATTTTGCAAAGGTACTCTATTATTTTGTAATCTAAGCTATCCGTTTTTTGCGTGAAGGATAGCAGTGAAAATCCTTTGTTGCAATTCTTTTTGCAACAAAGATTGTAACGTATAGCCTGACCCTTGTGGTCACGCCCAAATTATATTATTGATTGTATCCGAATCGTTTTAACATATTTGCGTTGCTTCTCCAGTTTTTATTCACTTTCACGTACAACTCAATATGGATTTGTTTGCCAAAGAATTTCTCTAAATCGACACGGGCTTCCATTCCAACTTTTTTCAAAGCGGCACCTTTATGCCCGATGATGATTCCTTTTTGGGTATCGCGCTCCACCATAATCAAAGAACGGATTCTAATGATGTTTTCATCCTCAAAAAACTCTTCGGTAACAATTTCTACTGCGTATGGGATTTCTTTGCTGTAATTCAACAAGATTTTCTCACGGATGGTTTCATTTACAAAGAAACGCTCCGGCTTATCTGTCAATTGATCTTTTGGATAATAAGCAGGTGATTCCGGCAACAATTCAATGATTCTTCCAAAAACTTCCGGTACATTAAAATTCTGCAAAGCAGATATTGGAAAAATTTCAGCATTAGGAACTTTGGCAGTCCAGAAAGCCACTTGTTCTTCCAGTTGCGCCTGATTTGAATTATCGATTTTATTCAATAATAACAGAACAGGAATTTTGGCATGGATAATTTTATTAAAAAACGCTTCGTCTTTCAACTCTTGTTCTCCAATTTCAACCATATAAATCAGCACATCAGCATCTTCAAAAGCGGACTTCACAAAATTCATCATTGATTCCTGCATTTCGTATGCGGGTTTGATGATTCCAGGTGTATCTGATAAGATCATTTGAAAATCTTCTCCATTTACAATTCCCAGAATTCTATGACGTGTTGTTTGTGCTTTTGATGTGATTATTGACAATCTTTCTCCAACAAAGGCATTCATAAGTGTTGATTTACCAACATTTGGATTCCCGATGATGTTTACAAAACCTGCTTTATGTGACATTTCTATTATAATTTATTCCGCAAAGGTAGTCATATCAAGTCAATAGACGAAATAAAACATTTTTTAAAATTTTCGTTGGAAATTTAGAAATTCGTCGTACATTTGCACCCGAAACAACGCGGGATAGAGCAGTAGGCAGCTCGTCGGGCTCATAACCCGAAGGTCACAGGTTCGAGTCCTGTTCCCGCTACTAAGAATTTTATTGAAATTACAAACGCACATCGCGGGATAGAGCAGTAGGCAGCTCGTCGGGCTCATAACCGCCACGGCGGACACAGATTTAAGCCAAATGCTGTTAAGAATTTTATTAAAATACAAACGCACATCGCGGGATAGAGCAGTAGGCAGCTCGTCGGGCTCATAACCCGAAGGTCACAGGTTCGAGTCCTGTTCCCGCTACTGAGAAAAAACCATCAATAAAATTGATGGTTTTTTTATACCTTGTAATTATGGATGAATTTGTTGTGTACATTCTATATTCTGAAAAATTCGAAAAGAATTATACTGGTTTTACTTCTAATTTAATTGAACGATTCAAATCTCATAATCTTTTAGGGACAAAAGGATATACTTTAAAATTTAGACCTTGGAAGGTTATTCATGTTGAGTTTTTCAATTCAAAATCAGCAGCAATGAAAAGAGAAAAATATTTAAAATCCGCAACTGGGAGAGAATTTATTCAAAATCTTAATCTAAACTTATAATTTGAAACATTCACGCTTACCACGTTAAGGACTTGAAAGCTTCAGAAAAATCAGGAGCTTACAACTACACCAAAACAATCTAAACAAAAAAAAACCTGTGAAGCAAGCTTCACAGGTTTAGACAAACTAAGTTTATTAAAACAACTAAATATGTAATATCAAAGAGTAGTGCAAACTCTTTATTATTTCTAAATTAATCTTCAGAAGCAATAGCTGTATTTTTACCAGTATTCACTTCTAATAAAACCGCTACTCCCTTATCATTTATCATTGTCATATTCAAGGTATCTAAAACCGCTAAATTTCTAGATGTCAATCCATTAAACATGTTATAAGAAATATTCATTTCTTTCAATTTATCCAATTTCTCAAGCTCGAAAGGTATCTGACCAATCATCTTATTATCAAATAAACTAAGATTTTCAAGTGATGTCATGTTTACTACTTCACTACTTAATCCTCCTGAAAGTTTATTACTGTTTAAAAGCAATGTTTTTAGCGTTTTTATTTCATATAATGAAGTTGGGATTTGCCCTACTATTTCATTATTGAATAACGAAAGTGTTTCTAATTGATTCAAAGCTCCTATTTGCATTGGTAATTCTCCTGAAATTGCATTCATATACAATTCTAAATCTTTCAAATTACTCATTTCACAAATAGAAGAAGGAATTGTTCCTGATAGTCTATTGAACGAAAGATTCAATACTTTCATTTCTTTTAATTTCCCTATTGAAGAAGGAATTATTCCTGATATTTGATTTTTGTGTAAATCCAATTTTTGTAAACTTACCAGGTTTAAAATTTCTTCAGGAATTTCACCAATCAAATTGTTATTGTCCAAGGCAATAGAAATAACTTTATCGTCTTGCAACGTAACACCATGCCAAGTAGAAATAGGTGATGTTAAATCCCATTTTACTTTCCACTGATCTCCATTTGTAGATTGATACAGTTTTACTAACGCATCTTTCTCAGATTGAGACACATCTGCAAACATTGAAAATGAAAACAAAAGGGTTAAAAATAGAGTAGTTATATTTCTCATAACGTCAGATTTATTTTTTTAATACACATAAAACTACACACTACGAAGCCAATCAGCAAATAAAATCGATGAACTACACTGTTTTGTAATTTTTATAGAGTTATATCTTACAAGAATGTTCAATTTTCTTAATTAAATATTAATTTGTTAAATTTGATTTACTAATCTTTAAAACCAATTTTATGGAAATCAATTTTCTGGCACTTTTTGTTGCTGCGCTATCTACACTTGTAGTAGGATTTGTTTGGTACAATCCAAAAGTTTTTGGAACCATTTGGATGAAAGAATCCGGTATGACCGAAGAAAAAATGAAAGGAGGAAATATGCTCTTGACATTTGGACTATCATTACTGTACGCTTTTTTCATAAGCTTTATAATACAAATGCTGACAATACACCAATTTGGCGCATTAGGAATGGTGGGAGGAGATCCAAGTATCGCAAAACCTTCTTATGAGGCTTTTATGGCAGATTACGGAATGGCATTCAGAACTTTCAAGCATGGAGCTTTACATGGTTTTATGACTGGACTATTTTTAGTATTACCGGTTATAGGAACTAATGCATTATACGAAAGAAGAAGCTTCAAATACACTCTGGTAACAGGCGGTTTTTGGATCGTATGCTTTATGATTATGGGAGGAATTATTTGTGCCTGGAAATAATTTCCAAAAATAAAATAAAATAAATTTCGTCTTGGCATTCTTCAAAACGAAATTTATTTTTATTGAATTCCCTCAATAGCTTTGGCTAAATCTAAATCCTTATCGGTAACTCCGCTTGCATCATGCGTTGTCAGCCTGATTGTGACTTTATTATACACATTGAATAATTCCGGATGGTGATTTCTTTTCTCGGCCATCACTCCTACTTGCACTATAAAACCTAATGCTTGAGTAAAGTTTGAAAAGGCAAACTTTTTCTCAATTCCATTATTAGCAAACTGCCAGTCTTTAAGCACTTTTAACTCTGGTTGAATTGTCTCTGCTGAATAGGTTTCCATAATGTACTTTTTAATTTATATAAAGTTAGTTAATTTCGAGACATTGAGAAATACTTTAACTTTATTAACTAATTTTGAAAAAAAATTACTCTTCAATTTTGACTACACCTTATTCTTTTAAAATTTATAGTGAGACAGCGCAACTTCCTTCAAACTGGGACGACTTAGCTGTTTCTACCATTTTTTTATCCAAAAAATACTTGGAGATTTTAGAAAAATCATCTCCGGAAAATATGGTGTGTCATTTTATTGGACTATTCGAAAATGAAACTTTAGTTGGGATTGCTCTCTCTCAATTTTTAGATTTAAACCTACTGGAATCTTTTGGAGATCGAGACAAATGCATTAAAACTACTGTTCGAAATTTAGTTTTCAGAAATTTCGGCTCTCATGTTCTTGTAATTGGAAACAACATGCTGACCGGGCAAAATTCTTTTGCGTTGTCAGAGTCTATTGATAAAAAGAAAGCGTTGCAAACCCTGAGATCAGCAACAACAGCATTGAAAAAAATGTTTCAGTCCAAAGGTAAAAAGATTCATATTACCACCTATAAAGATTTTCACAAAGAAGACATTACGAACTTTGGCATTCCGGAATTCGAAAATGATTATCAGTTTTCGACACAACCGAATATGGTTTTTCACATCAATGAAAACTGGAAATCTGAACAAGACTACATTGACTCACTTTCAAAAAAATACAGAGATCAATACAAACGAGCCCGAAAAAAAGCAACCATTATTGAGAAAAGAAAAATGCATTTGGAGGATATCATTGCTCTGGAAGATACTATTTATGACTTGTATCTTCATGTGGCCAAAAATGCGCCTTTCAATACTTTTTTTCTACCTAAAAACCATTTTAGGGTTTTCAAAGAAATCTTTAAAGACAAGTTTCTTTTTTATGGCTATTTTATTGATGAAAAATTAATTGGATTTAATACTTTAATAAAAAATGGTGCTGTAATGGACACTTATTTTCTTGGGTATGACGAAAGTATTCAACGCGAAAAAATGCTGTATTTGAATATGCTGTATGATATGATCGCATATTCCATCAATAAAGGTTTTAAGGAAATTGTGTTTGCAAGAACGGCATTGGAAATTAAAAGTTCTGTTGGCGCAAAACCTATAAAAATGTATGGATTTATAGCCCATAGCAATCAAATAGTCAATTCGTATATGCCTAAAATATTTAGATATCTCGAACCTGAAACCAATTGGCAGGAACGAAACCCCTTTAAATAATCCCGCTAATTAAATTCGGAATAGCTACTTTCATTTGTTTGGGTAAAATTTCAATATTCAGATTTGTCTCGGTACCGCAATATTCCCCATCAATTTGAAAACTAACCGGAACATTTGTCCTAACCATTGCTTTATCTGTAGAAATTATCTCAACATCCTCTGAATCTAAAGGCATATTTCCTGAAATGATTTTTCCAAGTACTACCAAATCTAAATTTTTCAAAATAACTAATTCAAACTTTCCATCATCCATAACGCCATTGGGATTGATAGAAACTCCTGTACCGTATTTTTGAGAATTCGCAATCACAATCATCCTAGCTGTACATTCAATTGTTTCAAAATCGCCTGTTATTGTTGCAGTAAAAGGATCGTCTAAATCAATCAAAGTGGTAACTGTTTGTATCGCGTATCCCCATTTTCCTCGAATACTACTATTTTCATAATTCTTAATCATTTCTGCATTTACGCCTAAGTCACTCAAATGGATACTTTTTTTCCCATTGATAGAAATCATATCTATTTCCATGTAGTCGTTATGAAATGCGATTTCTAAGTTTTCTTCGATTGTGGATGGCAAATTTAAATCTACAGCTAAACCATTGGCAGAACCAGCCGGGATAATCCCAATAATAACGTCATGGTTTTCCATAGCCTCAGCAACCATTTTTATTGTCCCATCACCACCGGCAACAATAATTCGTTCCGGATTATAGGTTTCATAGAGCACTTTTATATTCTCAATATCAGAGGCTCCCGAAGTATTATAAATTACAAGATTTAAATTCTCGTTTCCTGCAAAAATTGTTGTCGCATCAATCAACTCTGATTTGTCAACATCACCAGAGATTGGATTTACAACCAGCATAATATTATTTTTCAAACTTTTTCTTCTTTTATTGATTAAAAACAATTAATTTCAACAACACTCAAAAGTACTACAATAAATGAAACCAATTTTAAAATTATATCGCGGCTATGCTAATGAACAGGAATTGATTGTGATGGGGCATGTTTTTAAGCCAACAACAATTCAAGAGTATAATTTTCAAAAAAAGAATCTGAAAAACGCTACTTCGGTAATTAAAATGTTTCAAATAAAAACACAGGCAAACGCCGATGTATACTTAGAACACAACAATGCCAAAATTCATACCAAAACATTAATCGACGGTTATTTTAAATTCTGTGTTCCATTAGACCAAAACACTAATTATGGATGGATTGATTACGAAGTAAGTATTGTTTACAAAAATGAATCCATAACAACCCGAGACAGCTACATTCGACCTCACAAAGGAAATTTAGGAATCATATCAGATATTGATGATACTTTTTTAGTATCGCATACACTGAATCCTTTAAAAAAATTATATGTTTTATTATTTAAAAACGTAAACAAGAGAAAAATCTATGAAGATGTTGTGACGCATTATCAGGCGTTAAGCACAGCAGGAAGGGAAAACAAAGAGGAATTCAATGCTTTTTTCTATGTTTCCAGCAGCGAATGGAATTTGTATCGTTTTATCACAAAATTCACCGAAATTCATCAGCTCCCGAAAGCAGTTTTATTATTGAAGGATATTAAAACAAGCCTCACTGATTTTTTCTTGACCGGCAGAGGCAATCACAATCATAAGTTTGACAAAATAAAACACATTTTAGAATTTTATCCCAATTTAGAATACGTGCTTCTTGGAGATGATTCGCAACACGATCCATTTCTATACGAGGCCATCTGTAAAATTTTTCCAGTAACCGTAAAAGCCGTTTATATTAGACAAACAGGAACTAGCAAAAAAGAAAAAGTAACTACGGTTTTGAAAAATTTAGAAACCTTGAAAGTTTCTGTTTGTTATTTTCAAAATAGCAGCGAAGCCATTGCACACTCTAAAATGATTGGGATTATTGCATAAAAAAAGAGTTCCAAAATTGGAACTCTCGTTTTTATAAATTATCTATTTCTTCCTGAACTATTTCCCAATCAGAGAGAAGTTTGTCCAATTCTGCTTTTTTCTTATTGTATGCTGTGAAAAATTTAGCGTCTTCAATGTGTTTATCATAATTAGAAGCGAGCATTTTATCATCTTGCTGAATGTCCTTTTCTAATTGCTTAATTTGACTCTCGACTTTGCTCAACTTATTCTGTAACGCTTTCCCTTTTTTCTGATCTTCGTAAGAAGCTTTGTTGCTTTCTTTAGGCGCAGCTGCTTTTTGGGCATCTTTTTTCTCCACTTCACGCATATTTTCCATATTGCGTTGCTCTAAGAAATAGTTGATGTCCCCTAAATATTCTTTTATTTTTTGGTCTTTGAATTCGTAAACCAAATTTGACATTCCCTGCAAGAAATCCCTATCGTGAGAAACCAGCAATAGAGTTCCACCAAATTTTTGAAGTGCGGCTTTCAAAACATTCTTAGATTTAATATCCAAGTGATTCGTAGGCTCATCCATCAGCAAAACATTGATTGGTTGCAAAAGTAATTTACATAGCGCTAAACGGTTTCTTTCGCCTCCAGAAAGGACTTTTACCTTTTTTTCTACATCATCACCACGAAACAAGAAAGAACCCAACATATCGCGTACTTTCATTCGGTTTGTATCTGCAGCAGCATCCTCCATGGTTTGCAACAAAGTGATTTCGCCATCCAGATATTCGGCTTGATTTTGCGCAAAATAACCCAGCTGTACATTATGTCCTAACTTGATATTTCCTTTATACTCGAATTCGTCGACTATAGCTTTAATGAAAGTCGATTTTCCTTGTCCGTTTTGTCCAACGAATGCAATTTTACTTCCACGTTCCACTAACAAACTGATATCTTTCAAAATCGTTTTATCACCGTAACTTTTAGTCACGTTTTCGGCTTCAATTACAACTCTCCCCGGTTCTTTTGAAACAGGAAAAGTAATATTCATCACCGAGTTGTCATCTTCATCCACTTCGATACGTTCTACTTTATCTAATTTTTTGATTAACGATTGTGCCATCGATGCTTTGGAAGCTTTAGCACGGAATTTTTCAATTAATTTTTCCGTTTCTTCAATCTTTTTGGCTTGGTTTTTTTGCGTTGCCAATTGCTTCTCACGAATTTCATGACGCAGTTCTAAATATTGAGAATATGGTTTATTGAAATCATATGCTTTTCCTAGGGAAATTTCGATCGTTCTGTTCGTCACATTATCCAAAAACATTTTATCGTGCGAAACAATCACCACAACTCCAGGATAATTTCGAAGGAAACTTTCTAACCAGATGATACTTTCTATATCCAAGTGATTCGTAGGCTCATCCAGCAACAAAACATCATTGGCCTGCAATAATAATTTGGCCAATTCAATACGCATTCTCCATCCACCCGAAAAAGTTTCGGTTTGATTGTCGAATACATCTCTTTTAAATCCTAAACCAAGTAAAATTTTCTCTGTATCTCCCACATAATTATAACCACCTAATAAATCAAAACGATGGGTATAATCCGATAAATCTTCTATGATTTGACTGTATTCATCACTTTCATAATCCGTTCTTGTAACTAACAAGTGATTAATCTCTTCGAGCTTTTTCTCTACAATTTTAATCTCTGTAAAAGCTTCGTATGCTTCTTCCAAAACTGTTCTTCCTTGTTCAAAATCAATATCCTGACGTAAGAATCCCATACGAAGATCTTTCTCTTGAGAAATAACACCTGAATCAGGAGCAAAATCTTTAGCCAACATTTTAAGCATGGTAGATTTTCCCGCTCCATTCTTCCCTACAAGACCCACACGGTCTCCGGCACCCAATCGAAAGGTAACTTCTTCAAACAAATAAGTACCACCAAACGAAACGGATAAATTGTGTATATTAAGCATGTATTGTTATTTTATTCCTTTTCGAATGTGTAAATTTGTAACTCTAAGAAAGGAAAAATTAAATTTTTTGCAAATGTTAAAAAAAGGATCCAAATTATATAGCATTTTAACAGGAACTTGTCCTAAATGTCAGAATGAGAGTATGTATTTGGACAAAAATCCGTTACATTTCAATAAAATCTTGAAAATGCACGAAAATTGCAGCCATTGTGGTTTAAAATATCAAATTGAACCTTCCTTTTTTTATGGTGCAATGTATGTCAGCTATGGATTAAATGTCGCTGTTGGAATAGCAGCTTTTTTAATCTCATTTGTAATCTTTGGCTCCAGCCTAAAAGTGGCTTTTATTGCTATAATTGCATCACTTATTGTCTTATTCCCATTTGTCTTGCGTTGGTCCAGAAACATATACATCAATATGTTTGTTTCGTATGATCCAAAAACGAACCGAAAATAATATTACCGCTGTCCTTTAGGTAAAAATCTTTTAATGTCAATTTCCTTATTTAGTGGAACTTGATGTTCTATATTTTCAAATAATGCTTTTGCCATTGCCGGTCCCAGCATAACTCCTCTGGTTCCCAAACCATTTAAAATATGTATGGATTCATAATTTCTATGCGTTCCCACTAATGGTCTTCTGTCCTTCACCGTTGGTCGAACGCCAGCAAAATGCTCGACAATTTCAAAATCACACGTAATAATTTCCTTTATTCTATCTACTAATTCTGTTTTTCCTTCCTCAGTAGGCAAATCCGTTTTATCTTTCCAATTATACGTTGCGCCAACTTTGAATAAATCATTCCCAAGTGGCAAAATAAACACACTCGTATTCACAATTACATCTAAATCTAACTCAGGTGCTTTAATAATAAAAAGCTCTCCTTTGGTTCCGTCTAAAGGCAACTGATTAAAATAAGGATTAGCATGCATTCCAAAACCTTCCGCAAAAATGATATGCTTGGCGTGAATATTTTTATATTGAATACCGTCAGAATTAATTATTAAAGCATCATAATCAAAAGATTCTTCTTGAAACAAATTGTTATGCTTCAGATGCTCTCTGTATTTATTTAAAAGCAAAGCGGTGTCTACATAGCCCGTTTGTAAAACTTCGCCATAACCATAAGGAGAATCAATTCCTATGTACTTTTTAGAAATCAACTCTGTTGACAAAAAAGGAGCAAGCGTAACTTTATCCGAAGCTGCAAACCAATTATTCTGTTCTTCAACGGAAAAGAATTTTCTTAAAATAGGGCTTTTGAAATCAACCTTACAATTTAGTTTTTTTTCTAAAAGAGTATAAAATTCATTCATTAAAACTAATTGCTCTTGAGCCTGCCACACCTCGCTAAAACGTTTTAAAATAACAGGATTATACAAACCTCCAGCAATTTTAGATGAATTTTGAGAATTATTATCCAAAACCAAAATAGATTTATTATTCCACAAACCAATCTCTGCGAATGAAATACCTGCTAAACCAGAACCTATAATTAAATAATCAATCATTTGAAATTATACCTTTTAAATAAGTGCAAAGTAAACACATTAAAACAAAAAAACTCTTACCATTACAGTAAGAGTTTTTTAATATATTTTAAAACCGGTATTAATAATTCCACATATCTTGTTCGAAATTGCGAATTTTTTCTTTTACTCTTTCCGATTCTAATAATTGATTTTGCGCGTTATCTTTCATGTATTCTTCAATAGTTCTATCGCCGTATACATTTTCTTCTTTGTAAATGACACTATTAAAACGCCTCGAGTTTAATATTTGATCAAATGAAACTGGCATCGCTGAATTTTTATCATTGAACGCTTTTGCTTCATGCAAAACATCTCTTGCAGCCGGGAAGAATACCCAGAACAATTCGATATAATCCTTTTCATCACTGTTCATCGTATAAACATCAGGAGTTACAGGACAAATTCCCAATAAACGATACTTCAATTCACTCTGACGTTTGTCAAAATACCAGTATCCTTTAATTTTATATTGGGTTACATCCTGAGCAGCTAAGTCTTGTCTTAAAATATACTCATCCGATATTTGGTTTCCAGCATTAATTTGTTCTCTACCTGCGTCAGTAGTATCTATACGAGTTAATGAAGTTTGAATATCTTGCATTGATTTTTTGGTATTAAAATAACTATCAGTATACACCTCAGTAATTTTACCGTTTTTCAAAGCTTTTGTAAGCACATCATACAAAGACCTTCTATCAGAACCAATATTTGAAGTATCAATAGGAAAATACAAAGCAAAATTAATTTTTTCACTTAAGTCAATAATTTCCCATGTAGTCTTACCCATTAAAACATCTCTATCATGCACATAACCATAGACTAATGGTTTATCATTATCTGAAATGAGTTGTGCCGCAGTTTTAAGTCCTATTTGGTCAGGAGTTTTTGCATTAAGCAAATTAGACTGTCCAAAAGAGGCGAAACTTCCCGTAATAGAGACAATAGCGATTAAAAAATTTCTTACATTCATCATGGTATCATAATAAGATATTGAAGTAGGTCAAATATAAACTTACTTATTATTTATTGTATTTCAAAAATTACTGGAGCAGTTCTTGGCAATAAATAGCTACCTGCACCTACAAGTTTTGTTTTTATTTCAGAAATAGTAACTTGATCTCCTCTAACTGCTTTTGAAAGTACAGCATTACACTGTGCATTCAATTTATTTCCTGTAACAACTACAGTAGGCTGACCTGTTACTTTTAAATTAAATCCAATTACGTTTAATCCAACTTCAAAGTCGAAATCAACTAATTTAGCTCCAATTGTAGCAATTTGTAAATTTGATTTAGGTCCTTTTACGACACCCATTTCTCCTCTAATAGTTCCTGTTGGACCAGGAATACCTTTTATTCTAAAGGTTTTCTTGTCAGAAACTTTAGAACCGTCAGGAAGTGCACCTGTTACATTAATAACCACTTCAGAACCTGAACCTGGACTCATATTGTATTTACCACCACCTGCAGAACTTAATCCTGGAGCGCTAGCAGAAACTTTATCAGCAGAAACTCCTGCAAAAGAAATAGTCATTGGATTTACAACACCTCTGTAAACTACATTCATTTTATCAGCAGAAATAGTAGCCGATTTTGGTCTCGCAACAACAACATATTTATCTTTAATAGGTAAGCTAACTACTTTCCCATTCTCATCAAAATTAAATGAACCGCCAATAGCATGTTCTCCAATATTACCAGCTCCAAAAGAGAATTTAGCTTGACCCGCTTGCGCTTGTACACTAGATCCATTAACAATAACAGATTTTGCTTTTAATGATGGATCAAATTTACCTAAAATAATTTTTCCTGTTACCGCTTCTCCTTGAAAGAAAACCGATTTATCAAGAACTACAATAGGTTGGTAAGCCGTAAGTGATGCTGCAGCAACTAAGTCGGACTGAAACATTCCTGTCATTACATCGCTTTCAGTTGTTTTGATATCTGCTTGCAATTGAGACAATTTAGTAATTGTAGCAATAAGTGGATATCCTTTATAGTTGTAATCAATCCAATCTAATTTAGCACCTGCTTTTTCAGAATAAACTGGTTTTGTAGCAAATCTAGCTTCAATCTTTTTCATTTCAGATTCAGCAATTGAACTTCCACCAATTGCTTTTATTTGAGTTGAGAAATTATTGATTTTATCTAAGAACTCTTTACCTTGTTTAGAAACTCTATCTCCAGTAAAGAACATTCTGTCAATTAAATCTCCTTTATCCATTTGCTCGTATGGCAAATTTCCTTCGGCATCTCTTTCAAATTTCGTAGTCACCTTTGTTTTGATATTTTCTATGTAGTCGTTAAACTCTTTAGACAAAGCTCTAATTTTTTCAACTTTAGCTTTTTTATCACCAAATTGACCTGGTTGATCCACTGCTTTTTGAGCTAATTGTTGAAATGAACTTTCATTTCTAGTATCAGTTATAGAGTTAGACTCTACTATTTTATTATTTAAAATCCCAAAAGCTGATAATACCTCTTTGGACATATTTAATGCTAACATCGCGATAAAAACCAAGTACATTAGGTTAATCATCTTCTGTCTAGGGGTTAGTTTTCCTCCTGCCATATTTTCTACTAATTAGTTTGTTGTTTTTTTATAGTTTGAAACTAATTATCCTTTATTACCCATTGCAGAAAGCATTCCACCATAAACATTGTTCAATGAAGCAATATTTGCAGTCATAGATTGCATTTGTTCTTTTAATTTTCCTGCATTTTCAGCAATTTCTTTATTTGCTTCAGCATTTCTTGAAGCACTTTCTAATTGTACTTTGTATAAGCTGTTTAAAGATTCCATCTGTGCCGCAGCCATAGATAATTCTTCACTGTATTTTTTAGTTGCAGAAATAGAATCTACTGTTGGAGCAATTCCTTTAGCAGCTGATTCAAAATTTTTGATACTATTCCCTAAGCTTGCCATTAATTCTCCATCAATTTTAGCGTCTTTCAACATCGCATCCAATTTTTGAGATAATAATCCTTGAGTATCAGCAGGAGCTTCAACTTTTTTCTTAGATTCACCTTTTACTCCATTTGCTAATTCAGGATAAACTAATGTCCAATCCAATTCATCATCAACTGGTTCAAAAGCAGAAAGAGCAAAGATTAAAGCTTCAACAACAAGACCTATTGTAAGCATTAAATTCCCTGTTATAAATCCAAATTCAATGTGTGTAATTTTGAATAATGCTCCAATAATTACAACCGCAGCTCCCATACCGTATGCGAAATTCATTTGTTTTTTACTTAGTAATGCCATAATAGTTTTTTTTTAATTTAATAGATATAGATTTGGTTTCTTTTATTTATTTCTTTTTCCCGTTACCGGTGGTTTGAAGTCCCATGTAATCTTGAACTGTTCTAAAACCGATATAACTTCTTGCAGAATCTGCATATTCATGATCACGAGTACTCACTTGAAGGAAGTAAGCAACATCTTTCCATGAACCACCACGAACCACTTTCCTTTGATTTTTATAATCCTGAACATTCGGGTTCATTGAAGAAACATATTCGTAAGCATTTGGATCATAAGATGAATCCGTCCACTCAGAAACGTTTCCAGCCATATTATAAAGATTATAACCATTTGGCTCATATGATTTTGCTTCTACAGTATACAAAGCTTCATCAGCCGCATAATCACCTCTGTTAGGTTTGAAATTCGCCAAGAAACAACCTCTGTCATTTTTAGTGTAAGGACCACCCCAAGGATAAGTAGCTGATTCTAAACCACCTCTTGCTGAATATTCCCATTCTGCTTCTGTTGGCAATCTGAAAGAGTTTATTAAATCGTGACCTTTCTTTTTAGATTTTATGTAGGTGTTTTTATTTAAAGTTCTCCAAGCACAAAAAGCTTTTGCCTGAGTCCATTTAACCCCTACGACTGGATAATCCCCGTAAGCTTTATGCCAGAAATAATCATTGTGCATTGGCTCATTATAAGAATAAGCATAATCTTTAATCCAAACCGTTGTGTCAGGATATACTTTTACTTCTTCTGTTCTGATGAAGTTTTTTCTATTTCCTACTTTAGCTTTTGCAGCTGCTTGAATGTCCATCCAAGAATAACGGAATTTTAATTTATTTACATCGATAGTTCTTAATCCATTGTATGAAGCCTCTATTGGCAAATACATTGAATCCATTACTTCGGCGTAATATGCATCCGGATACAACTTAGTATCTTTGATTAGTTTCACTTTTTTGTTAAGCTTTCTTCCTGCATAAGGATCATCAGCAGTACCTACACTATAATAATTATCATACATGTATTTATCATAAGCTGTCATCTTTTCAGGATCTGAATCATTAAAAGCAAAATCACCAATACTTCCGGCATTTTTACCTTTACCTTTAGCATCTCCCGCACCAGCAGTCTGACCACTTTCATCAGCAAGAATAGCTAATCTAACTCTCATAGTAGAATCTTTTACCCATTCTACAAATTGACGGTATTCACTATTGGTAATTTCCGTTTCATCCATATAAAATGAACGAACAGTAACAGTTTTTGTAGGAGCATCTTCCACATTAGCTAAATCACCATCTGATTTACCCATAATAAAAGCACCACCGGGAATTAAAGCCATTCCATAAGGCTTTTCAGGATGCCATTTACCTCCATTAATACCAACTAATTCTCCTTTATCGCTTGATTTACCACAGCCGATTAAAAGGGCCAAAATTGACGTATATGCAATGAACTTCTTCATATAAATTTGGTTATCTATTCATTATTTTTAAGTGTGTAAACCTATTTATTATTTATTAATAAAACAATATTTTTGTTATGAAATTAATTTGAGCTCAAAAATAATGTTAAATAAAATACAAAAAAAATATTTTGTCGATAAAATGCTAAAATAATCGATAAAATGCACAAAAATCGATTTTTTTATCTGTTTTATAATGTTAAGCTTATAAAATCCATTAATTTTTAAACAATTTTCAAGGACAGAATTGTAAATGTAAAATAATGATTACAAAATATTCTTTCGTTGTGCTTTCCACCATCTTTCAGGCAATTCTTGGTTGCATGCCAATAAATATTCTTCATAGGAACATGGTAATAACGTATTTCTTTTTAGTTTATTATTAACATTTGAAATAAATGGAATTTCTATCCACCATCGATCCGTTTTATCACTTTTATAAAAAACAAGTTCCTCTTCTTCTAATGGAACAATGTATTTTAAATAATTCTCTTTACTTCCAAAAGGATACTCATTAGAACGATAATGAAACCCTTCTATGAAATACCAAATTATCTGTGCAATGATGACCGATTCTTGTGCCGAATTATTATGATTGAATATTCCAAATGATGATACTTTATCACTTATTCCCGCATATCGTGACAAAGAACAAATTTCTTTTCCATTAAAACCATTTGGTGCAAACGAAATAAAATTTCCAGAATCAGATGATTTAACCGAATTCAAATCAATACTTACTAAATCAGCATCTCTAAAAACAGGCTCCGAAATAGAAATATTATTAGAAACTTCCCCTAATCTATAGGCATCAAAAAACAGTTTTTCTATCAAATCTATTTCTTCCTGCGAATTAAAATACGTTTGATACCCAATATTACAATAATTGAAAAGATTATTAGGCTCGTCTACAATTATTTTTGTCAAATAAGACGAAGACGAAACTTCCTCTTCATCCTTACCAAAATCAAATTTATTATCAATGGAAACTAGGTTGACCATTTGTTCCAAATCATCATAAGCCCTGTAGAGTGCGTACGTCAAATCTTGGGAACCGCCAATAACTATGGGAGTTATTTTTTTCTTGATTAAACTTGCAACCACTTTTTTTAAGGCAAAATAAGTGTCTTCGGCAGAATTTCCTGCCAGAATATCACCTAAATCAGCAATAGAAGCATCCCAATTTCCTGGAAACAATCCGTAAAGCTCTTTTCTAAGTGGTATTAAATCTACATCCGAAACAGCTTTTTTATCTCCTCGATTTTCTAAAACGCCTATTACAGCAATTTTAATCTTATTTAAATCCGGAAACTGTTTTTCTGTATGCAGCACAATTTTACTTCCCAATTGCTGAGAAGTCAATCCGTTTATATAAGCAAGGATTTCATCATCTACGGGTTTCAGAAAATCAAATTCCATTTTATTTCTTTTTTTTCCTCTCCACAACCCTCTTCATAGGAGAAGGAAGGTAAGAATGGAATGTGTTTATATTTATTTTTTCTTAACAGCTGCTTTCTTAGCTGCTGGTTTTTTTGTCGCTGTTGCTTTCTTTGCCGGTGCTTTTTTTGCTGGTGTTTTCTTGGCAATCATTTCCTGAACTTCGGCTAATGTCAATTTAGTGGCATCAACATCTTTACTTAATTCAATTTTGATTTTACCTTTAGTAATTACCGAACGTCCCCAACGGGCTTTTTCAACTAAAATTCCTTCTTCTTCCCAATTATGCAAAACCTTATCAATATTCTTTTGCAATTTATCTTCAATCAAGGCTTCAATATCTGATTGAGAAAGATTATCAAAGTTATACTTTTTACTCACATTAATAAACAAACCGTTCCATTTGATAAAAGGACCAAAACGACCCACACCTTTCTGCACACCTTCCCCTTTATAAACTGCTATTGGCGCATCGGCGGCGGCTTTTTCATCAATTAATTCCTGGGCTCTTTCAAAATCTACATCTAATGGATTTTCTCCTTTTGGCAACGAAACAAAAGCGGCTCCGTGACGAATATATGGACCATAACGACCATTACTCACCTCAACTTCTTCTCCTTTATATTCTCCAAGATTTTTTGGCAACAAGAATAAATTCAAAGTTTCCTCTAAAGTGATGTTTCCAATATTTTGATCTGCCATTAAGCTGGCAAATTTTTTCTCTTCATCATCAGCAGCTCCAATTTGTGCCATTGGTCCAAATTTCCCTAAACGCACCGAAACTGGTTTCCCTGTTTTTGGATCAGTTCCCAGAATTCTTTCACCGCTTTCTCTATCTGCATTCGCTTCTACATCTTTCACAGTTGGGTGAAATTTATCGTAGAACTCTTGCATCATTTTTGTCCAAACGATATTTCCTTCTGCAATTTCATCAAAATCCTGTTCCACTTTTGCAGTGAAATTATAATCTAGAATGTTTCCAAAATTCTTAACCAAGAAATCTGTAACAATAGTTCCAATATCTGTAGGAACTAATTTCCCTTTATCAGAACCTGTATTTTCCTTCAGTAACTTCTCTCCTACTTTCCCGGATTGTAAAGTCAATTGCGTATAATTACGTTCTTGACCGTCAAGATTTCCTTTCTCTACATAATTTCTGTTGATAATAGTAGAAATTGTTGGCGCATAAGTAGAAGGACAACCAATTCCTAATTCCTCTAATTTTTTTACCAAAGAAGCTTCCGTATATCTTGCTGGTGGTCTAGAATATCTTTCGGTTGCTGAGATATAATTGTTTTGTAATTTTTCGCTGACTTTCATCGCAGGCAACATTCCTTCTTGTTCCTCTTCATCGTCATCATGACCTTCTAAGTATACTTTCAAGAAACCTTCAAAAAGCAAAACTTCTCCAGATGCCGTGAATATTTCACCGTGATTATTTGCTTCAATTTTCACGTTAGTACGTTCTAATTGGGCATCACTCATTTGCGAAGCCAATGTTCTTTTCCAAATCAAATCATACAAACGCGCTTGATCTCTGTCTATGTCTACCGTATGTCTTGACATATCCGTAGGACGAATCGCCTCATGCGCTTCCTGTGCTCCTTTGCTTTTATTGACAAAAGTTCGAGGTTTAGAAAATTCTTTTCCGTAGGATTTGATGATTTCCGCTTCAGCAGCTTCCATTGCATCTTTAGATAAGTTCACACTATCCGTTCTCATATAAGTGATAAGTCCGGCTTCGTACAAACGCTGTGCGAGTTGCATGGTAATTCCAACAGGCAAATACAATTTACGAGCGGCTTCTTGTTGCAAAGTCGAAGTGGTAAATGGACCAGTTGGTGATTTTTTGGTAGGTTTAGTTTCTAAATCGGCTACCTTATATGTAGAACCTATGTTTTTATTTAAAAAATCTTCGGCTTCTTTTTTAGTATTGAAATTTTTAGGCAGTTTGGCTTTGAATGTTTTTCCAGATTCGTTAGTAAATTCAGCCACAACAGAATATGTTGCAATGGCTTTAAAATTCTGAATTTCTCTTTCACGCTCTACAATCAAACGAACAGACACTGATTGTACACGACCCGCAGAAAGTCCTCCTTTAATTTTTCTCCAAAGTACAGGCGACAATTCATAACCAACCAATCTGTCCAAAACACGACGCGCTTGTTGTGCATTGACTAAATTATAATCGATTTCTCGTGGATTATCAATTGCTTTTAGAATCGCAGTTTTAGTAATTTCGTGAAAAACAATACGCTTGGTTTTGGTTTTGTCTAATTTTAATTCTTCGGCAAGATGCCAAGAAATAGCTTCACCCTCGCGATCCTCATCACTTGCTAACCAAACCATTTCAGCTTTTTTTGCTAATCCTTTTAATTTGGTGACCAATGCTTTTTTATCGGCAGAAACTTCGTATTTGGGTTTAAAACCATTTTCTACATCTACACCAATTTCTTTGGAAGGTAAGTCAGCAATATGCCCATAACTGGACTCTACTTGAAAATCACTTCCTAGAAATTTCTCGATTGTTTTTGCCTTTGCAGGGGACTCAACTATAACTAAATTCTTTGCCATTGCTCTATTTTTCTGGGACAAAAGTATCTAATTTTTTTAAATATTGGGCTTTAGATTTTATTTTTGAATTATTTCACAATCATTAATAGGTAAGTTATTGCCATACTCGACTGTTTTTTAGCCTCGATTATAGTGAAAAGCCCGGAGCAAAAAAGTAAAAGTTTCCTGTTCTAAAAAAGCGACCAATAGAAGCTCTTTTTAGTACTTTGGAAACTTTACTCTTTTTGTGAGTCCCGAAGGGTCGGGATTGTAACGGAAAGCGTGACACGAGCAAAGCGAACTGACGAAGTAAATACCTCCCCAGAAAAAATGCCTTAAAATAGTGTTAATTCTTAATCTGACATCTTGTCATATTTATTTGAATTGCGTTATCTTTGTGCTTTGAAAATACATGATGGAAAAGATTATTGAAGAAAGTAAGCAAGGCGAAAGTCTTGTTCTGGAGAATAAACCTGAGAATACAAAAAAACTATTTATAGAAAGTTACGGTTGTGCGATGAATTTTTCGGACAGTGAAATTGTAGCTTCTATTCTATCCGGAAACGGATACAATACAACGCAAGTTCTGGAAGAAGCCGATTTAGTTTTGGTCAATACTTGTTCTATTCGGGACAAAGCGGAGCAAACTATTCGCAAACGTTTGGAAAAATATAATGCTGTAAAACGTATTAATCCAAAAATGAAAGTGGGCGTTTTAGGCTGTATGGCGGAACGATTGAAAAGTCAATTCCTTGAAGAAGAAAAAATCGTTGATCTTGTTGTGGGTCCTGATGCCTATAAAGATTTACCAAACCTTTTACTGGAAGTAGAAGAAGGTCGTGATGCGATTAACGTGATTTTGTCGAAAGACGAAACCTATGGTGATATTTCGCCGGTTCGATTGATGAGCAACGGAATTACCGCTTTGGTTTCAATTACTCGTGGTTGTGATAATATGTGTACGTTTTGCGTGGTGCCGTTTACCCGTGGACGTGAGCGCAGTCGTGAGCCTCAAAGTATCATGAAGGAAATTCAAGATTTGTGGGACAAAGGGTTTAAAGAAATTACACTTTTGGGACAAAACGTAGATAGTTTCCTTTGGTATGGTGGCGGATTGAAGAAAGATTTTGAAAATGCTACCGAAATGCAAAAAGCTACGGCAGTTGATTTTGACCAATTACTGGAAATGGTAGCTGTAGGTTTCCCTAAAATGAGAATCCGATTTTCGACCTCTAATCCACAAGATATGCACGAAAGTGTTTTGCACGTTATTGCAAAACATCCTAATATTTGCAAACACATTCACTTGCCGGTTCAGTCCGGAAGCAATAGAATTTTGAAAGAAATGAACCGTTTGCACACGCGTGAAGAGTACATGACTTTGATTGACAAAATCAGAACTATTATTCCAAACAGTTCGATTTCACAGGATATGATTGCTGGTTTCCCTACAGAAACCGAAGAAGATCATCAAGACACTTTGAGTTTGATGGAATATGTGAAGTATAATTTTGGTTATATGTATTCGTATTCTGAACGTCCGGGAACTTTGGCAGGAAGAAAAATGGAAGATGACGTTGCCGAAGAAACCAAAGCAAAAAGATTGCAGGAAATTGTCGATTTACAACAAAAACACGCTTGGTTCCGCTCTGAGGAATTCATTGGACAAACGGTAGAAGTTTTGGTTGAGAAAGTTTCAAAAAAATCGACCGAAGAATTTTCTGGAAGAAATTCGCAAAGTATTACGGTGGTTTTCCCAAAGGAAAATTACAAGATTGGGGATTTTGTAAATGTGAGAATTATTTCTTGTACCAGCGGAACTTTGAAAGGAGAAGCAGTTGGTTTGAGTGAGATGAATTAAGAAAAGTTTAAAATTTAAGGTTTAAAGTTGTCTCAATAACTTGAAACTTTAAACAAATAGAACTTTAAACAAAAATAAAATATGGAATCAGTTCAAGCTATAAAACAACGATTTGAGATTATCGGGAATGACCCGAAGCTCAACCGTGCGATAGAAAAAGCCATTCAGGTAGCTCCAACTGATATTACCGTTTTAGTAGCGGGAGAAAGCGGTGTGGGAAAAGAGAATATTCCTAGAATTATTCATTCGCTTTCGCACAGAAAACACGGAAAATACATTGCCGTAAACTGTGGAGCCATTCCTGAAGGAACGATTGACAGTGAACTTTTCGGACATGAAAAAGGCGCTTTTACCGGCGCAACCAATACACGTGAAGGTTATTTTGAAGTAGCTGACGGCGGAACTATTTTCCTAGACGAAGTAGGTGAACTGCCTTTAACTACTCAAGTGCGTTTGTTACGTGTTCTTGAAAATGGCGAATTTATAAAAGTAGGTTCTTCTCAGGTTCAAAAAACTGATGTACGAATTGTAGCCGCTACCAATGTCAATTTATTTGATGCTATCGAAAAAGGGAAATTCCGTGAGGATTTATATTATCGTCTAAGTACGGTGGATATTACTTTGCCACCTTTACGCGATCGAAAAGATGACATCCATTTGTTATTCAGGAAATTCGTTGCTGACTTTGCCCATAAATATAAAATGCCACCTTTAAAACTGGACGAAAACGCTATCCAATTATTGCAGAAGTTTCGTTGGAGCGGTAATATTCGTCAATTGCGAAATGTAGCCGAACAAATCTCTGTTTTGGAAACGAATCGTGATATCTCAGCCGTGACTTTACAATCATATCTGCCAGTTCTGGGAAACAATTTACCATCTGTGATAAAGGATAAGAAAAGCGAAAGTGATTTTAGTACCGAAAGAGAAATTTTGTACAAAGTACTTTTTGATATGAAAAGTGATTTGAACGATTTGAAAAAATTAACTTTGGAATTGATTCAGAACGGTGTGTCTAAAGTTCAGGAAACCAATCAGCATTTGATAAAAAAAATATATGGTTCGAAAGAAAATGACAGTGAAATAGATTTTGAAGAAGAACCAAGATCAGCGTTAATCACTACTCAAAACAATGAAGAGCTGTATCAGGAACATGATGATAATTATCTTTTTGCAGAAACAATCGAAGAAGAGGAAACGTTGCGTTTGGAGCAAAAAGAAATCGAAATGATTAAAAAATCATTAGAAAAAAACAAAGGAAAACGAAAAGCTGCCGCAGACGAATTAGGCATTTCTGAAAGGACTTTATATAGAAAAATCAAACAATTTGACTTGTAGTTTTTACCACAAAAGCACTAAGACACAAATGATTTAATTCAAAAAGAATATCTTTGACCCGAGCGTTAGCAAACCGGCGAAGCAAATTTTAAAATAGAAAATGAAATATATAAAACTTATTCTTCTTTCAATAATTATAGTAAGCATCAACAATTGCTCGGTTTATAACTTTACCGGAACTGGTAAAATTGATGCCGAAACATTTCAAGTTGGCTTTTTTCAGAATAACGCTGAATTAATTGAACCTGGTATTGACAGAACATTTACATTAGAACTTCAAGATTTAATCCAGAATCAAACCAATTTAAACTTGGTCAAAAGTAGTGCTGATTTGACTTACGAAGGAGAAATTGTAGATTACAGAATAAGTCCAATGACTGCTACTGCAGATCAGCGAGCAGCTCAGAACCGATTAACCATTCGAGTGAATGTTCGTTTTACTAATAAGAAAAAAGAAACAGATGATTTTGAAAAACCATTCACTTTTTTCTACGATTATCCTGCGGAACAACAATTGACAGGAGCAACTTTGAACAGTGCTTTAAAGGAAATTTTTGAAAGAATTACACAAGACATCTTTAATGAGTCACTTGCAAAATGGTAAATGGGTTTAAATTCGATAATTTGTTGATTCGGTTAACCGAGGAACAAACAAACGAATAACCAAATAAACGAATACCCTTTATGAACGTAACCGATTATACTTATTTGATTAATAAACCTGATGCTATCCATGAGAAGCAAACGGAAGCTTTGGAAAAAGTACTCATTGAGTTTCCTTATTTTCAAAGTGCCAGAGCGATTCAATTAAAAGGGCTTTACAATCAAAATAGCTTTAAATACAATACTGCTTTAAAAGTTACTGCAGCACATTCAACTGACCGATCTATTTTATTTGACTTCATTACTTCGGATACGTTCACTTCGATTCAAAAAGGTCTTTACGATAAAAAAGCACTAGAAATTCTTGATATAAATGTAGTCGACAGTGAAACAATTGTTACTGAAGAAAAAACGGAATCTAAAATAAATTCTTTAGAAAGATCCATACTCACATCAATAAAAGAAGCTTCTGCTGTCGATGTTGATGATGCTTCAAAAACTACCGAAGAGAAACTGGCAATTGGAAAACCTTTAGATTTTTCTAAAAATGAGCAACATTCCTTTCAAGAATGGCTTCAACTTTCCCGCACTGAACCTATCGAAAGAGAGAAAGAAAGTGCTATTAATTTACCACTTCCTGTAATAGATGAAGATAAAAGAAAGAAATTAGAATTAATCGATAAGTTTATTGAAGCCAGTCCAAAGATTTCTCCGGTAAAACATGGAGTTGCTTCGACCGTTACTTTTGACTTAAATGCAGCCGACAATTCTTTCTTGATGACAGAGACTTTGGCCAGAGTATATTTAGAACAAAAAAAATATCAAAAAGCGATTCAAGCTTATGAAATATTAATTTTGAAATATCCAGAAAAAAGTAGTTTCTTTGCAGACCGCATATCGGATATTAAGATTTTACAACATAATAATAATTAAACAATGAGCACATTTTCAATTTTTTTAGTTTTAATAACTATAGTTTGTTTTCTATTAATCGTAGTTATCATGGTTCAAAACCCTAAAGGTGGAGGATTATCATCTACAATAGGTGGTTCTCAAATGTTAGGTGGAGTACAAAAAACAACTGATTTTTTAGACAAAAGCACTTGGACATTAGCAACTATACTAATTGCACTTATACTACTTTCTAGCTTAAGCTTTACAGGAACATTAAGTGATACTGATTCTAAAATCATCGAAAACACAGGAAGTGCAGCGCCAGCTACAAACACGCCAGCAGCTCCTGCTCAAAACACTCCTGCTGCAACAAATCCAGCAGAATAAATTATTACAACATATTCTAAATGCCAGCCTGTCAAAGCTGGCATTTTTTATAAGAAATTATGTCAGTTTCATTAGGATGGCACAATTTCTGAAATCTCCATAACCGTAATAAAAATAAATAATATAAAAATATACAATCATGGCTTTAAACATTAAACCTCTTTCAGACAGAGTTCTTATCGAACCCGTTGCAGCTGAAACAAAAACTGCTTCAGGAATTTTTATTCCAGATACAGCAAAAGAAAAACCACAAAAAGGAACTGTTGTTGCTGTTGGAAACGGAACAAAAGAACACACAATGACTGTAAAAATTGGTGATTCTGTGCTTTACGGAAAATACGCTGGTACTGAATTAAAACTGGAAGGAAAAGATTATTTGATCATGCGTGAAGACGATATTTTAGCAATAATATAATCGAATTAACAAATAAACGAATTAACAAATAAAATTAAAATGGCAAAAGATATAAAATTTGATATTGAAGCACGTGACGGTTTAAAACGTGGTGTTGATGCATTGGCAAATGCGGTAAAAGTAACGCTAGGACCAAAAGGTCGTAATGTAATTATTGGAAAAGCTTTTGGTGGACCAAACGTTACTAAAGATGGTGTTACCGTTGCAAAAGAAATTGAATTAAAAGATCCCTTGGAAAACATGGGTGCTCAAATGGTAAAAGAAGTAGCGTCAAAAACTAATGATTTAGCCGGAGACGGAACTACAACTGCAACTGTTTTGGCACAAGCTATCGTAAAAGAAGGTTTGAAAAACGTTGCTGCAGGTGCAAATCCAATGGATTTGAAACGCGGTATTGACAAAGCGGTTGAGGCTATTGTAGCTGACTTAGCGAAACAAGCAAAAGTAGTAGGAAGTGATTCTGAAAAAATCAAACAAATTGCTTCAATTTCTGCTAACAATGACGAAGTAATTGGTGAGTTAATCGCTACTGCTTTCGCAAAAGTTGGAAAAGAAGGTGTTATCACTGTTGAAGAGGCTAAAGGAACTGATACTTATGTTGATGTTGTTGAAGGAATGCAATTTGACAGAGGATATCTTTCTCCTTATTTTGTGACTAATTCAGAAAAAATGGAAGTAGAATTGGAAAATCCTTACATCCTTTTGTATGACAAAAAAGTTTCTTCTTTAAAAGAATTATTACCAGTTTTGGAACCAGTTGCTCAATCTGGAAAACCATTATTGATTATTGCTGAAGATGTTGATGGTGAAGCATTATCTACATTGGTAGTAAATAAATTACGTGGAGCCTTGAAAATCGCTGCTGTAAAAGCACCTGGTTTTGGAGACAGAAGAAAAGCTATGTTGGAAGATATCGCAATCTTAACTGGTGGAACTGTAATCTCAGAAGAAAGAGGATACACTTTAGAAAACACAACTATCGAAATGTTAGGAACTGCTAAAAAAGTGACTATCGATAAAGACAATACAACAATTGTAAGTGGTGCTGGTGAAGCTGATATTATCAAGAATCGTGTGAATCAAATCAAAGGTCAAATGGAAGCTACCACTTCTGATTATGACAAAGAAAAATTGCAGGAACGTTTGGCTAAATTAGCTGGTGGTGTTGCTGTACTTTATGTTGGTGCTGCTTCTGAAGTAGAAATGAAAGAGAAAAAAGACAGAGTTGATGACGCACTTCACGCAACTCGTGCAGCTGTTGAAGAAGGAATTGTTGCCGGTGGTGGTGTTGCTTTATTGAGAGCTAAAAATGCATTAAGCACTCTAAAAGCTGACAACGCTGATGAAGCAACAGGAATTCAAATTGTATCTCGTGCTGTAGAGTCTCCTTTGAGAACTATTGTTGAAAATGCAGGTCTTGAAGGTTCAGTTGTTGTTGCAAAAGTTGCTGAAGGAAAAGGTGATTTTGGATACAACGCAAAAACGGATGAATATGTTGACATGCTTAAAGCAGGTATTATTGATCCTAAAAAAGTAACTCGTGTAGCATTAGAAAACGCAGCTTCGGTTGCCGGAATGATATTGACTACTGAATGTGCTTTGATTGATATTAGAGAAGATAATGGCGGTGGAAACCCAATGGGTGGAGGTATGCCAGGAATGATGTAATAAAAATTAAGAAAAATCTTAAAAAAATAAAACCCGAAGCTCATCACTTCGGATTTTATTTTTATATTTATAGTTTTAGATACAAATCAAAATTAACCTCCTGATACTGATTTTTATGTTATCAAAACTTAATTGGCTATTCCTTTTTTTGTTTATTTTCTGCCCTAAAAACTTCAGTCAAACTAATGGACCGAAAGAACAAATAGTAGAAAAACTAAATAACTATTTTGCTTTAGAGCGAGAAAACATTCATTTACATTTAAATAAAGATACATATTTATCCGAAGAAGATATTTGGTTTAAGGGCTATGCTTACAACCGAAAGGAACTTTTACCTTTTTACAAAACTATGAACGTTTTTGTAGTTCTGTACAATCAAGCAGGCATAAAAATAAATCAACAACTTGCCTACTCAAATACGGGTACTTTTGAAGGAGCATTCAAAGATTTAAAGAAATTGCCCTCTGGGAATTATTACATTCAAGTGTATACTAATTGGATGAATAACTTCCAAGAAAATGAGTCTAGCATATATCCAATAAAAATCATCAATCCTGCAAAGACCGATTTTTTCGACACTACAAAAAGCAATTTGGCATCTGCTCAAATAGAAATTCATCCAGAAGGTGGCACTTTAGTTTATGGAATCACTAATACCGTTGGTGTTAAAATCGTAGACATGTTCAATAATCCAATTGGAAATTTGACAGCAAAATTAAGAAACAGCATTAACGAAGTAGTTTCAGAGATTGCAATTAATAGCGATGGATTGGGAAAATTCATTGTTACACCCAAAAATGATCCCTATTCACTAACGTTAGAAATAAATAACAAAATCATTCAACAAACACTCCCAAACCCTTCTACTAAAGGATTGTCTCTTGAAGTAAATTGTTATACATTAAACAATAAAGCATCAGTTAAAATCAAAACGAATGCTACAACATTTAATGATTTAAAATCAAAGCAATTATTTTTAGTTGTTCAGCAAGATGAAAGGGCTTTACTATTTGATATTGCTTTAGATTCAAATTCATTAGAGCAAAATATCATATTTTCAACCGAAAACATCTCCAATGGCGTCAATACGGTGCGAATTATAGATGAAAACATGAATCAGCTTGCAGAAAGAACCATCATCAAACTCCCTAATTTAACTCAAAAGTTTACTCTTTCTAAAAAAACAACTAACACTGGTACCATACAAATTGAAGGTCTATCCAGTCAGAACGATGCTAACCTCAGCGTTTCAATAGTACCCGCAAATTCTATTGCAACCGAAAAAAACACTTCCATAACTTCTGATTTTTTATCTAATTTCTATTTAATTAAACCAATAAAAAACATTGATTTATACCAAACGAACCCAAATACCGCCAAGAAATACGAGTTGGACTTAGCCATGCTCACTCAATCAAAATCCAAATACTCATGGAACGAAATTGTTCAAAATCCACCACAACCCAATTATGAATTTGACATGGGACTTACGGTAAAAGGAAGAGTATTGACTCCTACTTTAAAGAATGCGAAAGATTACAACATTAGATTCCGTGCGTTTCATCATCAAATCAATGTTCAATCTCCAATAACTGAAACAGGAGATTTTGAATTCAAATACCTGGTATTGAAAGACTCAACTTCAGTAGATTTCAGTTTGCTCAAAAACGTTGAAGCAACACCTTTAAAATTAACTCATACAGCGAAAATAACGAATGGTAATAGAGAATATAAGTTCTCATTTAAAGGATTTAACCCTACCGACTTACAACAAACAACAAACTCTCAAATTTTAGAATTACCTGTTTTCGAAGATGACATTATTGAATTAAATACTGTCACTGTTAAAGCAGAGGCTAAAAAAAATATGTTAACCCATGCCAACACTATGGAAAATAGAAATTTAAGAGGTTATAAAATTTCCGAACAAGAGACAATGAACCTTCTAACTTTTATTAATACTCGTGGATTTAAGGTGTCTGACAATGGTATGGATGTTAGCATTACGGTCCTAAATTCTGGTTCAAATATTCCAGCTCGACCCGAAATTTTTGTCGACAATATTCAAATTAGGGACTTTTCCTATTTGCAAAACATACAAATGAATGAACTGGAAGAAATATACATGAATCCGAATGCATTAATCCCATCTGGTAGAAATCTTCAAGGAATCGTAAGGATATACACTAAAAAACCTATATATAGTACTCTAAAAACTAATGTAAAAAGCTCAGAATTGGCAAATGGTTTTACTACAGCACCAAAATTTGAAAACTCTAACTATAATTCAACTTTGAGCCAAGGTTTTTTGTATTACGGAGTAATTAATTGGATTCCTACCCTATTAACGGACCAAAAAAACAGTTCTCAAATTGATGTTCCAAATTTCAATCAGAAAAAAATAAAAATAATTATAGAAGGTTTTACTTATAATGGCGAACTGATTTCTGAAACGCAAATTATTGATTTATAAAAAAACTCTTTTTTCGATAATTCATAATAAGTAAAATCAATTAACCCATTGGCTTTACTAAGAAAATCAGCTATAGGTACTATTTAGTCATCTAAATCAGAATACGCACTAAGCTATTTTTTTACTACTATAAATATGTACATCTCATTAATCCTGAATCTATGCAAAAAAGGAGCATAAACTCTAGATTTATGCTCCTTCTTATTCATTATTATCAAATTCCAAAATGACTTCTTTAATAGCTCTGTTTTTACGAGACGGTTTTTTTTATGATAAAAAATTATTAATTATTCTTGAGTTTTTGACTTTCTGCTGAACTTATAAATTACCGGTAAAACAGTAATCCCAACTAAAGCTATAACAATTATTTCGATGTGTTCTTTCAAATCAATCTGATAATTTTCAAGTAGAAAACCATATAAATAATGTCCTGCGAAAATCAATGTGAATGACCAAATGAAAGAACTTAAAATGTTATAAAACATAAATTTCTTTTTGTCCATAGAAACTATCCCAGCTACTATTGGTGCAAAAGTTCTAAATATTGGCAGGAATCGAGCAAAAATAATTGCTTTGCCTCCGTATTTTTCAAAGAAATCTTTTGATTGAACCAAATATTTTCTCTTAAACCAAAAACTATCTTCCTTATTGTACAAATAATAACCGCTTTTTGAACCAAACCAATATCCAACAACATTACCCAAAATCCCCGCTAAAGCCACAAGTGTTGATAAGAGAACGACATTCGCAAAATCATTTTCAATGAATAAAATGTTTTCTATTAAATCACGGCTGTAAATCCCTGCTAAAAACAACAAACTATCTCCTGGTAAAAAGAACCCTGCAAAAAGACCTGTTTCTGCAAAAACAATAAATAAAACTATATAAATACCCAATTTAATTCCATTAACATCAAAATGAATATAAAAAAGCGGGTCAATCAAATTCTTCCAATCAAAATCGTTCATTCTACGGTGTTTTATGCTAAAATTATTCGTGCGTGAAAGTACGGATAATATATCTTAACCACAATTTATGCTACTATTTTAAAGTTTTATTAACTATTTAAATTAGCCGAATTAACTTTCCATTGCCAACAATCAAATATTGTTTTTTTTATTCGGGATTCTAGCGCTTTAAAAACATGGCTTTTTATAGTTAACCACCATAATTTCATTCAAAAAAACATTCAAAATATGGCATTAAAAAAACCAAAGCTTTCACTTTGGTTTTCTTTAAAATTATTTTCGCTCATATTGGCAACAAGTATGAAGCTTTTCATAATCTTCCTTTAATGCCTTGACTTCATCTGTATCGTGACCAACTTTTGCAATCGCTTTTTGAATCGTAAGAACATCCGTTTTCTGTTCGTTTGCAATCAAGTATAAAGTGCCACAATCCATATGCCAATCAGCAGATTTCACTCCCGAGACACTTAATGCCGCTTTTTCAATTCTCTTTTTACACATTTCACAATTCCCGCTCACATGAAATTCAACTTTAGCATTTTTATTTTTCACTTCTTGAGCCTGAACTGTAAATCCAACAAATGTCAGTAACAGTACTACAATTATATTTTTCATAATTTAATTTTTTTAAGACTATTTAATTTTAAAACGTAAACCTGCATAATACATTTGTCCAAAAACTGGACCATAAACTATTGATGCATCAAAAGTAGGACCAAATGGATTTTCATTACCCAGAATAACATTATCCTGTTTGTAATTTCCAATATTTTCTCCACCAATATAGATTTCAAAAGTAGAAGAAAAAGTTCGTGTAACTTGTATATTCATCACAGAAAATGAAGGAGAAAATTCTGATAGCCTGTCTTCTTCAGGATTTGTTGATGTATTGGGTAATTGCTGTTTTCCGAGCCAGTTAAAAGTATAATCAAACTTCCATTGTTTTCCTTTATCCAAAATATGGGTTTCATATCCTAAATTCCCAAAGAAACGATGTTTTGCCTGCAACGGCCTTTGATACGTTCCTGACAAATAATCCGCTTGAATATCATAGTACTTGTAGGCTGTTCGCAAATTAAAATGTTTGGCTAATTCATAATTAAACTCTACTTGCAAACTATTGGCATACGATTTCCCAATTAAGTTGTAAAACAATACCTGTTGCGGACTTTGTAATACATCAACAACTGCCTGATTTTGAAAATCGGTTCTGTAGAAATCAAACCCAACATCAGCATTCTTACCAAAAAGTAAAAAACCCTGCATAAAACTCAGCCCGTAATTCCATGCAATTTCAGGATTCAAACCGTATATTTTTCCATTGGTATCCAAAAAATCAAAGGTTCTTGAACTTGCCAAAAGCTGTTGATTTTCGGCAAAAACATTAGCGCTTCGTTTCCCTCTTCCTGCTGAAAATCGCAAAACACCTTTCTCCCAAGGATTGTATCGCACATGCAATCTTAGCGTAGCAAAAGTCCCCAAACGATTATGATTGTCTATTCTACCGCCAAGAACTGCGCTAAAATCATCTGTGTTGTCATATGTATATTCGAAAAAAGCGCCAACCGAATTATCAATCCTGCTGTAATCATTTGCATTGACAAACTCACCGTATTTATCATAGGTAAAGTTCAGACCCGTTGAGAATTTATGTTTCGTATTATTGATAATCGAATTAAAAATCAGGTTCGAATAATAACTTTTTTGTTTGATATTATATTTATTTAACCCAAAATAAGAATTTTGATCATGACTATTAAAAGCATTTTGAAAACCAATACTCTGATACGGCATATCCGGAAAAACATACCCTAATTTAGTGGAAACATCAAACCGTTCTGTATTGATTTCGGAGCCCCAATAATTAGTTGTTCCCTTATCTCTATCAGTGTCAAAATTTAATTCTCCTGTTTGTTTTTGATCATTCATATAACGGAAGTTGATGAAACTCACCCACCCTTTTTCGGCATTGGTATATTGCCAACGGTTCAAAACATTGATTTGTTTTGCCAATGGATTGTCCAGAAAACCATCGTCATTCATATCGTTTTTTGAAACCCTCGTGTTTCCGTGAACAAACAAGCTGCTACTCCATTTCTCAGAAATTTTCTTGTTGAAATGCGTGTTTAATTCGAATCGGGAATCTGTTGAACCATACGCATTAAGAAAAAATGGAATATCGCTGATGGGCTTTATCAATTCGGTATTAATTTGTCCCGAAATACTTTCGAATCCATTAACTACACTTCCGGCTCCTTTGGTGATTTGAATACTTTCGACCCAAGTTCCCGGAGTGAATGACAATCCGTAAGCTTGAGAAGCACCACGCACCGAAGGAATGTTTTCCTCTGTAATCATCAAATAAGGACTCGTTAATCCCAGCATTTTTATTTGTTTCGTTCCCGTCAAAGCATCCGAAAAATTAACGTCGATTGAAGGATTGGTTTCAAAACTTTCTGCCAGATTACAACAAGCAGCTTTGAGTAGCTCTTTGCTTGTCAGCACTGTAGTATTAGCCGTTAAGCTATATGATTTTTTTAAACTTTTACTGTTGCCTTTTACTTTTATCTCCTGCAAAGTATCTTGAGCAAAAGAATTAAAAGCGCAAAAGAAGAACAATAAAAGTATTGAAATTTGTTTTTGCATGATTGATTTTTAATGTTTGAAAAATGTAAAATCACAAAGGTGTGATTCAAGTTTTTATAGAAACATTAAAACTACGCGTAGAAAATATATTGGTGGTATAATTTAAAAAAAGGAGGCGCATTTGCATCGCAGTAATACGAAAGAAATGGACTGTTTTTAAAATTTGAAACAAATGAAAACACAGAAGGATTCCATTCATTCATTTGAAATATAAAACCGGGATGAAAAGAGACTGTTTTTTGAATTAAATCATCTGTTTTCTTTTGAAATTTAACCTCTTTGTCTTTGCAACAATGTGATTCTTTTTCAACAACCCCACAACAATCCTTTTCTAATTTTTGGTCCTGAACAGGTGTTTTAAGAGTTACCGAAGTAATCTCACTTCCACAATAACGAACATTAAATGCTAATCCCATATTGGAAACCAATACGAAAAAAGCCAGAAGTATACTTATATGTTTGTTAAATTTCACCTTGTAAAATTAGTGATTTTATCACATCAAAAAATTAAATCCCTAAAGAATTTACAACTCAAATTCTTGTCCCATTAAAGGAATTTTACAGTCAAAACCATATTTTTCATGAATTTTTATACGAAGCTCATCCATAGGCTCATTTTCTCCATGCACAAGAAAAACTCGTGTAGGTTTATTTTCCAATTCTGACAACCAGTTAAGCAAATCTTTTTGATCTCCATGTGCTGACAAACCTTGTATTTCCAAAATATTAGCTTTTACAGGATAATAGCGACCATGAATTTTAATTTCTTTTGCTCCTTCCAGTAATTTTCTTCCACGTGTTCCTTCAGCTTGATATCCCACAATAATTACGGTAGTTTCCGGAAGACCAATATAATGTTCGAGATACCCCAATACTCTTCCTCCAGTTACCATTCCGCTGGCAGCAATAACCACTTTAGGCTGTTCATCAAAAATGACCTGCATGGTTTCTTGATAATCAGAAACCAATGAAAACATTTTACTCATTTCGGCACATTCCTCCAGCGATAGCTTGTGCCATTTTTTATTATTCGAAAAAATATTCAGTGCATTAATTCCCATTGGAGTGTCAATAATATATGGAATATTAGGGATTTTATCCTCCTCTCTGAGTTGCCACAATAAGTACATGATGGTTTGGGCACGCTCTACGGCAAAACTCGGAATAATGATGGTTCCGCCTTTCTCAACGGTATTATTTATATAAGTTTCCAATTCTAATTTAGTATCTGTTTGAGGATGCAGTCGATTGCCATAGGTACTTTCGAGAAAAACATAATCGGCTTTTTTAGGTTTGGTTGGCGGATACATCAATACATCATTATCGCGACCAATGTCTCCGGAAAAAACCAACGTTTTATTTTCAAGTGTCAACGCAATGCTGCAAGCTCCTAAAATATGGCCTGCATTTGTATAAACAGCTTCAATTTGGGCATCCAAAGGAACTGGTTCATTGGTTTTAATTACTCTAAAAAACGGAAAAACTTTTTCAGCCTGCTCTACCGTATAAAGTGGTTCGGCAATTTCATGCTTGGAATATTTTCCTTCATTAGCATTTTTAGCTTCTTCTTCCTGAATTTTCGCACTATCCAGCAGGATGAGTTTAGTAATGTCTTTTGTGGGACTCGTGCAATAAATTTTGCCTTCAAAACCTTGATTTACCAATCTTGGCAACCAACCGCAATGATCTAAATGGCCGTGAGTGAGCAAAACAAAATCTATCGTGGCTGGTAAAATAGGCAAAGGTTCCCAATTGAGTTCCCGTAAAGGTTTAATGCCCTGAAACAATCCACAGTCTATCAAAATCCGAATCCCATTACTTTCAATTAATGTTTTAGAACCAGTCACTGTACCTGCTCCACCAATAAATTTAACTTTCATATGATTTGAATTTAAAATTAAACAATCCTGTATTATTTTAAATATAACTGCATAATTCCGTTGCTTCTTTTAATACGTTTTTTATCCGGTTTGGACTCAATCCTATTTTTTCTAAACAATCGGAATGGTTTATTATTTCTTTGACTAAAATCACGTCTAATATCAATAACTTATCTTTTTCGGCTATTGATAAAGTAGTTAAGCAAGTTACCGGATAAAGATAATGTGTGTCATTTTTTGTTTTTAGATTATTGTCCTCAGGATAATTCCAACTTAATAAACTCAATCCGGAGCATTTTGCAAAATCGACAGCATCAGTCGTAAACCTGTTATTTGTGACAATCCAACAATTTGAAATACTATCTTTTTTTTCAAAAATGGCATGCTGTCTTTCCTTCAAATCATTGAAACGAGATAAAATATACATGGGAACTTTCACATCCGAAGCGGCTTCCCTCCCCAGATGATATTTACATTCAATCATTGAAATTTGCTCATTCTTCTTTACTAAAACATCAATTTCATGCAACACACATTTGCCTTGCAAGCTCATATTTGTTACCGTTTGATACTGTTCCGAAGCAAAAAGACGGGCTATGTATTTTTCGAAAAAGAAACCTGCCGGACCTAACAGTCGTATTGCTTCTCTTAAATTATAACGTGCCGCATGGGAATTAGCCGTTTTTTTCAATAATGAAAAAGCCATTTTGTAGATTTGTTTCGTAGAAATACCCTCATACATTTGTTTTTTTATAGCATAAAGTATGTTATCGACCGCAATAGCACTTGCTCCCGATTTTAAAAGTGACTTTTTAAGTTTATCAGAATTAAATTCGACAATATCCCCAGAATGTTTGATAATTTTCATACCCTTATTGATTTGATAAACAAACACTTAAATCAACATAAAGATAAAGAAAAAAGACTACTTATTTTGTTTTTGATAATAAAATCCCGGAACAAATAATAAGACAAAAATAGGCTGAATCAAAAACCTGCGAACGTAAAATAAGACCCAATTACTATTTTCATTCGCAAAGTAGACTATGTAGAAAAAAGCAACAATAAGAATCATGAAGAAAAAATAATACAGGACGAAAGCAAATTTAACCATCGCAACATCCTTGAAAATGACATAAATAATACCCAATGAAATAACGGTATTTAATGTGTAACGGAACAATAGTCCTAAAAACAATTGGGTTGAATCAAAACTTGGTAGCCTTAACTTGGCAAAATCTTTTTTGAAAAAATCCAGAAAAGGATCATAAAACAACTGATTTTCAAAAGTACGAACAAGCACTAATAATACAACCAAAAGAAGGAATTGTACGAATCTCAGTTTGTTATTTAATATCTTTTGAAGCATATCTTGAAAATTTACGAACCCAAATTAACCACAAAATAAAAACTACACCATAAATATACAAAGGAAAAAGGACTCCGTGTAAAAACGGCTCTTGTTTTGGAAAATAAAAAATCAATGCACTTAAAGCAGCTATTCTCAAAATATTCAACACATAAATAAGAAGGCTTCCGCCAAAGATAAAAAGAAGCGTTGCTTGTAGTTTCCCCGAAAAAGCTAATACAAATGAAATAAACAAAATAATTACACTAATAGCATTACATCCTTCTACAATACGGGCTACATATTTTTGATTATAAAACAGCTTCATATAAGGATGCACAGCACTTTCTTCAATTGAAGATCCATTATTGAACAATTGCAGCACTTGCTCCGTATTTTCACTCACCATTCTGGTAATGGAATCTATTTTATTTCCCTCAAAACCATTAAGATAGCGCTGATACAAAAAAGTCAGTACTATATAACTCAAAAAAAAGGTTGCCAAAAAAAGCAAAAACGGTTTGTAGAGAATAAAATATTTTTTCAAAATCTATTTTTTAACAAATTTATGTAATTTTTGAAACTGGCTTTAAATACTTTTGCATAAATAAAAATTAAAAACATGACATTTCAAGAATTACAACCAAAAGTAACCGAAATCACTTTAAATACAACGTTGTCAAGAGACGAAAAACTATTGTCTATTTGTGAGCTTCTTAGCAACTCCGTTGATTATTATAATTGGGTTGGATTTTATTTTGCTAATCACGAATCCAAAACATTGCACTTAGGCCCTTATGTTGGAGCAGAAACAGATCATACTGTAATCCCTTTTGGAAAAGGAATTTGCGGACAAGTAGCAGTTTCTAATGAAAATTTTGTAGTGCCTGACGTTGCAGCGCAAGACAATTATATCGCTTGTAGTTTTACCGTAAAATCAGAAATTGTAGTACCACTTTTTGTAAACGGAGAAAACATAGGACAAATTGATATTGACAGCCATGTCTTGGATCCTTTTACTAAAGACGATGAGTTATTTTTGGAATTTGTAAATACAGAAGTAGCTAAATTATATGTTGATTTAAAATAATTCACAATTCATAATTCATAATTGCTTCGCTAGTTCACAAAATAAAGAAAGCTTTATTTTGTTCGTGTCATAATTATTATTTACTTTTGCACCCGTCTTACAATAGATGTACGACATACATAAAAATCATTAAACAAATATTGGAATGTATTTAACTAAAGAGATTAAAGAAGAGATCTTCGCTAAACACGGAGAAAAAACAAACACTGGAAAATCAGAAGCGCAAATTGCTTTGTTCACTTTCAGAATTAGCCACTTAACTGAGCACTTGAAAAAAAATCGTCACGATTATAATACAGAGCGTTCATTAGTATTGCTTGTAGGTAAAAGAAGAGCTTTGTTGGATTACTTGAAGAAAACAGAAATCAACAGATACCGTGAAATTATCAAAGTATTGAATATCAGAAAATAATCAATATAAAAGAGGTGCGAAAGTGCCTCTTTTTGTTTTTATATACAATAATAAAAAAAGTTTGGTTTTTCATTGGGTTTTAGGCATTAACTACGCAAAACAACAACTACAACACAACTAGAACCCATGTTTAACTAATAAATTAAATTTATGATTCCACAATTATTTGTAGAAAGTATCGATTTAGGTGATGGCAGAAACATCACAATCGAGACAGGTCGTTTAGCCAAACAAGCGGATGGATCTGTAGTAGTAAGAATAGGTAAAACTGTTATTTTAGGAACAGTAGTATCTTCAAGAAAAGCAAGTCCAGGTATCGACTTTTTACCACTTACGGTAGATTATCGTGAAAAATTTGCTGCAGCAGGACGTTTCCCTGGTGGTTTCTTCAAAAGAGAAGCTCGTCCAAGTGATAACGAAGTGTTAACAATGCGTTTAGTAGACCGTGTATTGCGTCCGCTTTTCCCAGATGATTATCACGCAGAAGTTCAAGTGATGATTCAATTAATGTCTTATGATGAAGATGTGATGCCTGATGCATTAGCAGGTTTAGCCGCTTCAGCAGCATTAGCTTTATCTGACATTCCTTTCGAAACTTTAATTTCTGAAGCTAGAGTTGGAAGAATTGATGGTAAATTCATCATCAATCCAAGTCGTGCACAATTAGCATTATCTGACATAGATATGATGATTGGAGCTTCTATGGATTCTATCGCAATGGTAGAAGGTGAGATGAAAGAAATTTCAGAAGCAGAAATGCTAGAAGCAATTAAATTTGCACACGAACACATTAAAAATCAAATTGCTGCTCAACTACGTTTGCAAGCTGCTTTTGGAAAAAAAGAAGTTCGTACTTACGAAGGTGAGAAAGAAGATGAGGCTATTTACGCTAAAGTAAAAGCAGCATCTTATGATAAAATTTACGCTATTGCAAGTAAAGGTTCTTCTAAACAAGAACGTACAGCTGCATTTGCAGAAGTAAAAGAAGAAGTAAAAACATTATTTACAGAAGAAGAATTGGCAGAAAATGGCGATTTAGTTTCTAAATATTTTTACAAAACTAACAAAGAAGCGGTTCGTAATGTAACCCTAGATTTAGGAACACGTTTAGATGGAAGAAAAACTACAGAAATCAGACCAATCTGGTGTGAAGTAGATTATTTACCATCTGTACACGGATCTGCATTGTTTACACGTGGAGAAACACAAGCTTTGGCAACTGCAACTTTAGGAACATCTAGAGAAGCAAACCAAATTGACTCTCCGTCTGAACAAGGGGAAGAAAAATTCTACTTACATTATAACTTCCCTCCTTTCTCAACTGGTGAAGCTCGTCCTTTAAGAGGAACTTCAAGAAGAGAAGTAGGTCACGGAAACTTGGCTCAAAGAGCATTAAAAAACATGATTCCTGCTGATTGTCCTTACACAATTCGTGTAGTATCTGAAGTTTTAGAATCTAACGGTTCATCTTCAATGGCAACAGTTTGTGCAGGAACATTATCATTAATGGATGCTGGTATTCAAATGATTCGTCCCGTTTCTGGAATTGCAATGGGATTAATTACTGATGGAGAACGTTTTGCTGTATTGTCTGATATTCTTGGTGATGAAGATCACTTAGGAGATATGGACTTTAAAGTGACCGGAACTTCTGTAGGAATTACAGCTTGTCAAATGGACATCAAAATCGACGGTTTGAAATACGAGATTATGGAAGCTGCATTAGCTCAAGCTCGTGACGGTCGTTTACATATCCTTGGAAAATTAATCGAAACTTTAGCTGAGCCAAAAGCGGATGTTAAAGCATATGCTCCAAAAATCATTACAAGAACAATTCCTGGTAACTTTATTGGTGCTTTGATTGGACCTGGTGGAAAAGTAATTCAAGAATTACAAAAAGCTACTGGAACAACTATCGTAATCAACGAAGTAGATGAGCAAGGAGTTATCGAAATCTTAGGAACTGACCCTGCAGGAATTGAAGCAGTATTGGCTAAAATTAAGTCAATCACTTTCAAACCACAAATGGGAGAAGCTTACGAAGTAAAAGTTATCAAAATGCTAGATTTTGGTGCAGTTGTAGAGTACCTTGACGCTCCAGGAAACGAAGTATTACTTCACGTTTCTGAATTGGCTTGGGAAAGAACAGAGAATGTTGCCGATGTAGTAAACATGGGTGATGTATTCATGATTAAATATTTAGGTTTAGATCCTAAAACTCGTAAAGAGAAAGTATCTAGAAAAGCCTTAATGCCAAGACCTCCACGTGAGGAGAAAAAAGAGTAATCAATTCTTAGTTTACTAAAGGTTTATTTATAAAAAATCCCGTTTCATGAATTTGAAACGGGATTTTTGTTTTTAAATTAAATTATTTTTGAAACTATTGTAACTTTTTTGAAACTCCATACGTATAATCATTTGTACACTTAAAAATTGAGGAGACAAAAAAAACATGAGACAACTAAAAATCACCAAGCAGGTAACCAATCGTGAAACTGCTTCATTAGACAAGTATTTACAAGAAATTGGAAAAGTTGACCTTATTACCGCTGACGAAGAGGTAGAATTAGCACAAAAGATTAAAGCCGGTGACCAGAAAGCATTAGAGAAATTGACAAAAGCCAATTTACGTTTCGTGGTTTCGGTAGCAAAACAATATCAAAATCAAGGGTTAACTCTTCCCGATTTGATTAACGAAGGAAATTTAGGATTGATAAAAGCAGCACAACGTTTTGATGAAACTCGTGGTTTCAAATTCATATCGTATGCCGTTTGGTGGATTCGTCAATCTATTTTACAAGCATTGGCTGAACAATCTCGTATCGTCCGTTTGCCTTTGAACAAAATTGGTTCTATCAATAAAATCAACAAAATGTACGCTTTATTAGAGCAATCTAACGAGCGTCCACCATCTGCTGAGGAAATTGCAAAAGAGCTTGACATGACCGTAAATGACGTAAAAGAGAGCATGAAAAACTCTGGTCGTCACTTATCAATGGATGCACCTCTTGTAGAAGGAGAAGACTCTAACCTTTATGACGTTTTACGTTCAGGTGAATCTCCAAATCCAGACAGAGAATTAATCCACGAATCATTGCGTACCGAAATAGAGCGTTCCTTAGAAACATTGACTCCAAGAGAGGCCGATGTAGTTCGTTTATACTTTGGTCTTGGTGACCAACACCCAATGACATTAGAGGAAATAGGAGAAACTTTCGACCTAACTCGTGAGCGTGTACGTCAAATCAAGGAAAAAGCAATCCGTAGATTAAAACACACTTCAAGAAGTAAAATACTAAAAACCTATTTAGGATAAAACAGTCAAAAGTCATAAAGTCAAAAATCATAAAGTTCAACAACAGTATGATTTTTGACTTTCGGCTTTAGACTAATAAGTAACGACGGTCTGATTAACTGTTCGTTTTTTGATTGATGATTGAAACTCCGGCTGATTACCGGAGTTTTATTTTTTACAATTGCGAGGTACAAAGCAAACCAATTACATCATTATTTTTTTGGGCGTAACCCTCCGTAAAACTTCGGGTCAGGCTTTCGGCTTTATCTCTCCGTTACACTTCGAGGATACTGCCTCAAATGAAATTCACTGAACACATATAAAAAATAAATCCCTAGTGAAGTAATCCCTTACGCGGTTTACGGACAACTCGCGAGTTCTCCCTTCATTAAAAAAATTTTCTGCAATTGCTCTAAAAAAACTACTTTTGCACAAACAATACAACTACACAATGAAGAATACACTTATTGCACCATCAGTGCTTGCTGCCGATTTTGGAAACCTGCAACGCGACATCGAAATGATTAATAACAGTGAAGCTGATTGGTTTCATATTGATATTATGGATGGCGTTTTTGTTCCCAACATTTCTTATGGAATGCCAGTTCTGGAAGCCATTAACCGACATGCAAAAAAAACAATTGACGTTCACTTGATGATTATTGATCCTGACCGTTACATTAAAACTTTTGCTGAGTTAGGAGCAAATGTTCTAAGTGTACACTATGAAGCTTGTACGCACCTTCACAGAACACTGCAAGCCATCAAAGCTGAAGGGATGAAAGCCGGAGTTGCCATCAATCCACACACAAATATTGATTTACTGGAAGACGTAATCAATGATATTGATTTAGTTTGTATCATGAGTGTGAATCCAGGTTTTGGAGGACAATCTTTTATAGAAAACACGTATGCTAAAATTGAAAAGCTAAAAGCTTTAATCACCAAAAAAGGAGCAACTACAATCATTGAAGTTGACGGTGGTGTAACCAATAAAAATGCAAAACAATTAGTAGAGGCCGGAGCTGATGTTTTGGTAGCCGGAAGTTTTGTTTTCAAAGCAGAAAATCCAACGCAAACGATACACGATTTAAAGAAGCTAACAAACTTCTAGAAAATAAAAAATGGCGCTTAAAGCGCCATTTTTTATTTTAAATATTCTTCTTTAAAATTAATCATTCTTGAAATATGAGCATATAATTCCGGATGTTCCTTTTTGAAAATATGGGGAGTTTCATAAAAATGTTCTAAGATAACCGATAAAAATTCGAATTGATTTTCATAAGCATACAGCCTAAAATAATCTGTTCGAGTTAACTCGTTATTTAAAACTGGATTACTGTAATATTTTACGACTTCATTGAATTCATCAAAAAAGATAATCGCACTTGGATCATTACTTCTTAGGCAATGAAAATGCAACACATGAGAGAACTCGTGCAAACCCAGATTAATATTATCATTTGAGGTTAAATGGCCCAATAAAAAATCTTCCCACGAAAAAACGACCGCTTTCATTCTAGGATTAAATTCTCCTTTATGATACGTTTCGTTCACGGTAGAAAAATAACTGGAAGGATAGATTATAATTTTATTGAATAAACTGACAAGATAATTCCTCATTCCAAAAGTTAACATCACATACGTCCCCGCAATCAGCATTTGCATTTGTTCCGTAATAACAATTTCCTTTCCTATAAATTCATATTTAGCAACAAACTCGTTTATTCGGTGCTCAAAATACATTTTCCTTTTAGAAGAAAGCCTATTATAGAATGGAAAATCATTTACTAAAATCTGGCATTGGCTTGGTTTTAATTTTTTGGAGAAAGGATACCAATGAATATAAAGCGGCTTATTAAACAGTAAAATATAAGCTGGTTCCACTACTCTAAAAATTAAAAGCAGGAGAAATAATGTTCCAAAAAGTACCGAAATGAAAATTTGTAATGACATATTTTATAACCGCTTTAAAATAAAAAATGCTTCAAAATAATTTCAAGGAAACTTGATTTTTTGAAGCATTTCTATTTGTATTTGTGGCCGCGACAGGGTTCGAACCTGCAACCCTCAGAGTCGAAATCTGATATTCTATCCAGTTGAACTACGCAGCCATTTGATTTTAGATTGGTGATTAACGATTTTAGATTTATGATGTAAAATCGTTAATTAACAAACATAAAATTTATGTCAATAGTTTTTTAACTATTGTAGAAATTGTCTTTCCTTCGGCTGTTCCACCTAATTGTGCTGCTGCTAATCCCATCACTTTTCCCATTGAAGCAATTCCTGACGCACCAGTTTCTGCAATAATTTTAGCTATTACAGCTTCTACTTCAGCTTCGCTTAATTGTGCCGGCAGGAATTTTTCGATTACTGCAATTTGAGCCAATTCTGGTTCAGCTAAATCCAAACGGTTTTGCTCCGTAAAAATTCTAGCGCTTTCTTTACGTGTTTTTACTAATCTTTGAAGCAATTTAACTTCATCATCTTCCGTTATTTCTTCCTTAGATCCCGTCGCTGTTTGCGCTAACAGGATTTCAGATTTAATTGCTCTTAAAGCTTCTAATGCAACTGTATCTTTGGCTCTCATGGCGGTTTTCATTTCGTCCATGATTTGTACTGATAAACTCATATTCTTTATTGTTAATTTAGTTAATCGATTGTTTGTTCAATCGATTGTTGAAATGCTAATTATGAAAACGACTGCTTAATGCCCCAGTCCCGACGCTTCGGGAGTAGTGGAAAGCCTTTTAGGAGAAAATGTATTTTTTCATGGACTTAAAAAGCGACTTTAGAAGCTCTTTTAAGGGCGTAGAAAAAAACATTTTTGACAAAAAGCTTGAAACGACAGCTGGATTAAGGCCCGACAAAATTAAAGAAATTTACTGTAATTAGCAATAGATTGCTTTGTTGCTCGAAACGACAAAAAAATAACCCGAAAATTAAATGAATTTTCGGGCTACCTCATTTTGGTTTGAGTTAGTTAATCTACGTTGTCATGTAAATACGAGTTGTTAGAACGCAACTGTAGATCGTTGTTGCTGTCTGTTCCCACAGAAATTCTCGAATTTGTATTATTGGCTTGATTGTTTGAAATATCTATTCCCAATCTTTTGTAAGCCGGTTCTTTTTCGTATTCATCAATTTTGGAAACATTGTTATGAAACTTATAATTGAATTCTTTTAATTTTTTTCTTCTTTCATCGGCTCTCATTCTCAATGATTCCTCGATTGTCATTTCCATTGGAGAAACAGCATCAAAGTCAACAGGTGTATTTACTGATGTATCTACTTGTTTCATTGTGATGTTTAATTCAGCAGGAACAACAACTTCCGGAGTTTTAGCAACTGGTTTCGCCATGAAATCGTGCTCTGGCTCCATATACTCTTCAAGAGAATATTTGATAATTCCATTATCAGTCAATTCTGTTACGGGAACAAATTGAACCGCTTCGTTTACTTTGATATCACGAGTTTCATTTGTCAATTCAAACATTACTTTGCTTTCTTCAACTTGCGCTACCGGTTCTGCTTTGAAAAGTGGTAAATCAAATGAGAAAGTAGTTTGTTCTTGTCTTTCGATAACTTTTGGCTGTACTGCTTTTACTTCTGCTACTGGAGATGAAATTGTAAAATCAATATCAGTAATAGGAGAAACAATTTCGAAAGTCACGTCTAAATTTTTAATAAATTCAGACATTACCATCAATTCTTCTTTATTGATAGCTGGCGCCGCTACAACTGGCTCAGGAGCAACAACAGTATCTTCCAACAAATCAAAAACTATTCTTTCGTTTGAGTTAGAAGCTGGAGATTCTGTATTTAAATCAAAAGCTGCAACCGTTTTATTACTTAGATTATGAACACTTCTTTGTTCATCCTCTAATGTGTGTATAATTTTTTTTGGCTCCGTATTTACAATTTCGTTTTGTTGTTCAATATCAAAACCTGTAGCAATAATGGTAACAGCAATAGCATCACCTAGTGATTCGTCTTCACCAACCCCCATGATAATATTTGCATTGTGACCCGCTTCAGCTTGAATATGATCATTGATTTCTCCAATTTCGTCAATTGTAATTTCATTAGTTCCAGAAACGATAAGCAACAATACGTTTTTGGCACCTGTAATTTTATTATCATTTAACAACGGAGAATCTAAAGCAGCAATAATAGCTTCCTTAGCTCTATTCTCACCAGAAGAAACAGAAGATCCCATAATAGCAGTTCCGCTATTATACAATACTGTTTTAGCATCTCTTAAATCGATATTTTGAGTATAGTGATGCGTAATTACTTCAGCAATACCTCTTGAGGCTGTTGCCAAAACTTCATCCGCTTTTGAAAATCCAGCTTTGAAACCAAGATTCCCATATACTTCTCTTAATTTGTTATTATTGATAACAATTAAAGAGTCGACTTGCTTGCGTAATTTTTCTATACCAATTAAGGCTTGTTCCTGACGCACTTTTCCTTCAAATAAGAACGGTAATGTCACAATTCCTACAGTAAGAATATCTCTTTCTTTAGCCAATTGTGCAATAACCGGTGCAGCTCCAGTTCCTGTACCACCACCCATTCCGGCAGTGATGAATACCATTTTAGTATTTCTATCCAACATTTTTTCAATCTCGGAAATACTTTCAATAGCAGATTGCTGTCCTACATCTGGGTTTGCTCCAGCTCCAAGTCCTTCCGTTAAATGTACTCCTAACTGAATTTTATTAGGCACAGAACTACTTTGTAAGGCTTGAGAGTCCGTATTACATACGATGAAATCTACGCCTTTAATTCCTTGTTTAAACATGTGGTTTATGGCGTTACTTCCGCCTCCACCTACACCAATAACTTTTATTACATTTGATTGGTTCTTTGGTAAATCAAATGAAATACTTCCAAATTCTGAGTTGCTCATCATTTTATTTGGTTTTTGATATTTATTATTAATTATTGTGTTTTTCTGGGCACTGCCCTATTCTGCATTATCTAAGAAATCCTTAATCTTATCAACATAACGGTCAAAGAAATTTCTTTGAATCCTGTTTACGGTAGAATTATGTTTCTCATTTGAGTTTTGATCCTCTTCTTCTTCCTCTTTCTCAAGAACTTCATTCACTACCGGATTTTGAACAACTGCTTGTCGGTATACCGGAGCTTTAGGTTGTTCAATGGCGTCCATTCTTATTGCACTTTGTGTTTTATTCTCAATGCTTTTCATTACTAATCCGACTGCTGTTGCATACAAAGGACTTGAAATCTCCTCATCTGAATTTCCAGCCAAATGTTCGTTTGGATATCCAATTCTAGTATCCATTCCAGTAATGTATTCCACTAACTGTTTGATGTGTTTCAATTGCGCACCACCACCAGTAAGCACAATTCCTGCAATTAATTTTTTGCGAGGATCTTCGTGTCCGTAAGCTTTCACTTCAGTGAATACCTGATCTACAATTTCCACAACACGAGCATGGATTATTTTAGATAGATTTTTCAACGAAATCTCTTTTGGTTCTCTACCTCTTAATCCTGGAATAGAAACAATCTCGTTGTCTTTATTTTCTCCTGGCCAAGCTGATCCAAATTTCACTTTCAATAATTCAGCCTGCTTTTCAATGATCGAACATCCTTCTTTGATATCATCTGTAATCACATTTCCTCCAAAAGGAATTACCGCTGTGTGACGAATAATACCATCTTTGAAAATAGCCAAGTCTGTTGTTCCACCACCAATATCAATCAACGCAACTCCAGCTTCTTTTTCTTCCTGACTCAAAACGGCATCAGCTGAAGCCAATGGTTCCAAGGTCAATCCTGACAATTCGATTCCAGAACTTTGAATACATCTGCCTACATTACGAATCGATGATGCTTGTCCTACTACAACATGAAAACTAGACTCTAATCTTCCACCATACATCCCGATAGGCTCTTTGATTTCGGATTGTCCGTCAATTTTAAATTCCTGTGGCAAAACATGTATAATTTCTTCGCCAGGTAACATTGCCAATTTATTTACTTGGTCAATCAAAAGCTGAATGTCATTCCCGCCAATTACTTCTTCGGGATTGCTTCTGCTGATGTAATCAGTATGCTGAATACTGCGGATGTGTTGTCCCGCTATTCCTACCACTACATCTTTTATTTTATAGCCTGAATTATTTTCGGCTTCTTGAATCGCTTGTTGTATTGATTGTATGGTTTGAGTGATGTTATTTACCACACCTCTGGCCACACCTAAACTTTTAGATTTTCCAACACCTAAAATTTCTAATTTCCCATACTCATTCTTCTTGCCTATCATGGCAACTATTTTAGTTGTCCCAATATCTAGACCTACTGCAATATTCTCTTTTTCCATTATCTATTTATTTAGTGCAAACTACTTGTTCCGTAAATCGGAGGTCAATTTTTTTATATTTATACAACGAACTATCTAAAACCGCTTTTTGAAAAAAAGCTTTATAATTCTTGAATTTACGCTCGACATTGATCATTCTACCAAAATCAATTTGATAATCAAAATTTCTATTGAGCATTTTTAAGCTTCCATTAGGCATAATTTGAATTCCGATGATGTTTTTTTTCAAAAACGCATCGTCATAGATTAAGCGAAATAAATCGGATAAATCTTCGTTATTTTTTTTATTTATTCCCCCTGAAACAAGTGGAACTCTAGCTGTAAAATTAGTTGACAATGGCATTCTATTACCTTCGTAATCAATATAAAAAGAACCGCTATTATCAAAAACTCTAGCAATAGGAGTTTTTTGTTTCACCACTGCTTTTAACACCCCATCAATACTCACAAATACATCTGATCTTTCAATCATTTCTTGTGCGTTGAGAGTTGTTTCCAGTTTATTCAAATCTAAATTAACTTTTTGAATGCTTGATGCATCTTTTTTATTTTCTATTAACAATTTATTAACCGTTTCTTGCTTTACAAAAGGAGCGTTATCTCCTACAAAAATAACGGCAGATTTCGTCAATTTTCTATTTGCATTACGATTTGACGTAAACGAAAACAGAAAAATTACCAACACAAACATCAGTAATAATCGAATATTTGTCCAATTAAAGAGTCTCATTTATCGCTTTTTTAATTGATGGTACTAATTCTCCAATATCTCCAGCTCCAATCGTTACAATTATGGGAGCATCACTTGCTAAAATTGTTGCAATCAAATCGTCTTTAACTACTATTTTTTTATGACTATTAATCACTTTATCCATCAGCCATTGTGAGTTTATTCCTTCCATTGGCAATTCACGGGCCGGATAAATATCCAATAAAATTATGTCATCAAAAGCAGATAAACTTTTAGCAAAATCATCAGCAAAATCTCTCGTTCTACTAAACAAATGGGGTTGAAAAACTGCCAAAACTTTTTGGTTTGGATACAATTCTCGAACCGCCTGATGCACTGCATTTATCTCCGTTGGATGATGTGCATAATCATCAATATAAACCTTCGCTTCTGTTTTAATCTGATACGAAAATCTTCTTTTTATTCCCTTAAATGACATAATGGCTTTTGCAATGGCATCGGTTGGGGTGCCGAATAATTTTGCCATTGCGATAGCCATTAATGCATTCATTAAATTATGTCTTCCCGGTAAACCAAAATGTAAATCTTTAATTACTTCTGTAGGCGTTTGTACATCAAAAACATAGCTGCCATTTCCTATTCTAACATTAAAAGCTTTAAAAACAGCATCTTCGTTTACAGCACAGGTTACACCTTCTATTGGTAATTCTTTTGTTATAAAAAGATTGCTTTTATCTTCTATTTTGGAAGCAAATTCAAGGAAAGATTCCTCAATTGCTTCACTGGTACCGTAAATATCCAAATGATCCGCATCCATAGAAGTTATACAGGCAATATTGGGATGTAAATGCAGGAATGAACGATCAAATTCATCGGCTTCAACAACAGTTACTGTTTTTCCACTTCCTATCAAATTCGAATTATAATTCTCAACAATTCCTCCAATAAAAGCAGTAACATCGGCACCACTTTCGTTCAAAATATGCCCTAAAATTCCTGATGTTGTTGTTTTTCCGTGTGTTCCGGCAACTGCAAAACAAAAAGTGTCTTTTGTAATTATTCCTAAAACCTCTGCTCTTTTCTTAACTTGAAAATCTCTTTCCAAGAAATAATTCCACTCTGAATGCGTCTTAGGAACAGCCGGCGTAATAATCACCAAAGTATTTTCTATGTAAAAATCTTTAGGAATCGCATCAATGCTGTCTTCAAAATGAATTGAAATTCCACTTTCTATTAATTCATTAGTAAGAGCCGATGGTGTTTTATCATAACCTGAGACATTCTTGCCCAGATTCTTGAAATAACGAGCCAAATTACTCATCCCAATGCCTCCGATTCCGATAAAATAGACGTTATGTATTTGATTTAAGTTCATTTTATTTTGAGTCTTTGGTGTATTATCTTTTTATTTCTATCTAATTAGCTTTACAATTTCGTCAACAATTTGTTTTGTTGCTTCTGGCATAGCCAATAATTTTATATTTTCACTCAGCTGATTTTGCTTTCCCTGATCTTTCAGCAAGACTTCAAAAACAAGACTGAACTGTGATTCAAGTTCGGATTCTTTCAGCATCAAAGCTCCTTTTTTATCGACTATGGCTTGTGCATTTTTAGTTTGATGGTCTTCGGCAACATTTGGGGACGGAATAAAAATTACCGGTTTACCAACAATACACAACTCCGAAACGGATGATGCACCTGCACGAGAAATAACAACATCTGCCGCTGCATAAACTAAATCCATTCTTTCAATGAAAGCGACTACCTGAACATTTGCTGAATTGTATTTTTTATAATCTTCTAAATACAACTTTCCGCATTGCCAAATCACCTGAACATTTTGAGAAAGCATATTGGCTAACTCTTTTTCGATTAATTGGTTTACTCTTCTCGCTCCAAGGCTTCCTCCAAGAACCAACAATGTTTTTTTATTTGAATCTAAATTAAAATATTGAATTGCTTCTTCTCTTTTACTTTCGATATCAATTAAATCCTGACGCACTGGATTTCCAGTCAAAATCATTTTCTCTTTTGGGAAAAAGCGTTCCAGATTTTCATAAGCAACACAAATTTTGTTTGCCTTTTTACTCAACAGTTTATTGGTAATTCCCGGAAAGGAATTTTGTTCTTGAATCACTGTTGGAATTCCCGCAATTGCGGCTGCTTGCAATAACGGACCACTTGCAAAACCACCTGTTCCAATAACCACATCAGGCTTGAACTGTTTGATTATTGTTCGGGATTTTAATAAACTTGAAAGCAACTTAATTGGAAAAAGAGCATTGTCAAATGTCAATCTACGTTGTAAACCTGATATCCAAAGTCCTTTTATATTGTAACCAGCCTGAGGTACTTTTTGCATTTCCATTTTGTCTTTGGCACCTACAAAAAGAAAATCTGCATCAGGAAAACGAGCTTTTAATTCATTTGCAATAGCTATTGCAGGATAGATATGTCCACCCGTTCCGCCACCACTTAATATGAATTTATACTGTTTCATTTTTATTAATTTCAAATTTTATAAAACCACTTATTTATTTAAAACCGCGTGCATCGGATTGTTAGCTTTATCTTCTATCGAATAATTCTCCGCTACTACCTCTACCTCTTCTAATTCCCGGTCAATTAATTTTTGAAGCGCTTCTTCTCTCTTGGCAGCATCTTTCAATTCCTGCGCTATTTCTTCTTCTTTTTTCGTAACACTAATGATGATTCCTAGTGCAAAACAAGTCATCCAGATTGAACTTCCTCCACTACTGATTAAGGGCAATGTTTGTCCCGTAACCGGCAATAATTCAACCGCTACAGCCATATTTACCATTGCCTGAAATATCATTGGGAAACCCAATCCCACAACTACTAATTTTCCAAACAGTGAATTGGCTTTATGCGATGCTATTACAAATCGAAACAACAACAATAAATACAACATCAATACTCCTAAACCACCTAAAAGCCCATATTCTTCCACGATTATGGCAAAAATAAAATCGGAGGAAGATTGCGGCAAAAAGTTCTTTTGAACACTTTTTCCAGGACCTAATCCATATATTTTTCCCGAAGCTATAGCAATTTTAGCTTTCTCTATTTGATAATCATCTTCATCAGGTTTATCACTGGTAAAATTATCAATACGACTAATCCAAGTATCGACACGATTAGGAAAAGCATCCGGAAAAGCTTTAGCCACAAGAATAAAAAATGCAAGAAATACTATTCCTGACCCTACAACTATTCCAATATAACGCAACGGATATTTTCCAATGAAAACCAACATCAACACCATGGAGAAAATTAATGCTGTAGTAGAAAAATTGGCCGGAAGAATGAATGCCAACGTAATGAATACCGGCAACCAAAGCTCCCAAATTGAGGATTTAAAAGAAATAGGAACTTCTCGGGTTTTAGACAAATAACGCGCTACAAAAATAAACAACACCATTGCTGCCAATGTTGAAGTTTGAAACGTAACCCCTATGAACGGAACCTGAATCCATCGACTGGCATTGGCACCAGCAATTACTGTTCCCTTTATTAATGTGTAGGCCAATAATACCCAAACAATATACAACGCTCCTTTGGAAACAGCCTTGAAATAGTGGTAAGGTACTTTATGCACCATAAAAATAATGGTAAAACCAATACAGATATGCACAATATGTTTAACCAAATAACCTAATGTATTTCCGTTACCTTGACCGATATAAGCCAAATTACTACTAGCACTAAAAACAGGCATAAATGAAAACAAGGCCAATAAGGCCACGAATGACCAAATACCTTTATCTCCTTTTAAATTGTTGACTAGTTGTTTCATTTCTTATTAGTTTAAAGTTTTGTGTTTAACGTTTAAAGTTTCTCAACCTTAAACGTTAAACCTTAAACATTCCTATAAATTCTTAACTGCTTGTTTGAATTGTTTTCCTCTGTCTTCGTAGTTTTCGAATAAATCGAAACTGGCACATGCAGGGGACAATAAAACCGTATCGCCTTTTTCTGATAATCTTTGAGCCATTTTCACAGCATCATTCATAGTAGAGACTTCAATCATTATATCGACTACGTTACCAAAAACATCAATGATTTTTTTATTATCCACACCAAGACAGATAATCGCTTTTACTTTTTCACGAACTAATGACATCAATTCATTGTAATCATTTCCTTTATCAACACCTCCCACAATCCAAACTGTAGGTGTATTCATGCTGTCTAATGCAAAAAAAGTGGCGTTTACATTGGTTGCTTTTGAATCATTGATATATTGTACATTCTGAATTTTCAATACTTTTTCAAGACGGTGTTCCACTCCCTGAAAATTAGATAAACTTTCACGTATTGTAGATTTTCTAATCTGCATCAATTTTGCCACAGAGGTTGCTGCCATTGCGTTTTTCATGTTATGTTTTCCTTCTAAGGCAATATGTTCTGTGTCCATTGTAAACTCTTCGTGATTGATTGAAATTTCCATTTTGTTGTTTTTTATATAAGCTCCTTCGCTGAAAATTTTAGTCAATGAAAAAGGAATTAATTTGGCTTTTGTTGTATGTGTCTTAAACCATTCTGTAATGGCTTCATCATCGGCATCATAAATGAGGTAATCTTCCTCGGTTTGATTCATCGTAATTCTAAACTTTGCATCAATGTAATTCTCATATTTGTAATCGTATCGATCTAAATGATCTGGACTAATATTCGTAATAATGGCAATATGTGGCTTAAAATTCAAGATTCCGTCCAATTGAAAACTGCTCAACTCCAGCACATAAGAATCATATTTATTATCTGCTACTTGCCAGGCAAAACTCTTTCCAATATTCCCTCCCAATCCTACATTTAATCCTGCAGATTTCAGCAAATGATGGGTAAGCATTGTGGTAGTTGTCTTTCCATTACTACCGGTAATCCCTATTATGGTTGCATCTGTAAAAGGTGCAGCGAATTCAATTTCAGATAATACTGGAATTCCTTTTTCAATAAGCTTTTTTACTATTGGAGATTTATCCGGAATTCCTGGACTTTTCATGACCACATCAGCATTCAAAATCAAATCTTCGGTATGCTTTTCCTCTTCCCAAGCTATTCCATTAATGATAAGAACCTCTTTGTAATTCCCTTTTATCTTTCCGAAATCAGATACAAAAACTTCATATCCTTTTTTCTTGCCCAGAATAGCAGTACCTACACCACTTTCTCCTCCACCTAAGATTACTAACCTCATGTTATCTTAATTTTAAGGTAACAATTGACAGTATGGCGAGCATTATGGCAACAATCCAAAAACGCGTTACTATTTTACTTTCATGATACCCTTTCTTCTGATAATGATGATGTAAAGGAGACATTAAAAATATTCTTCGGCCTTCGCCAAAGCGTTTCTTGGTATACTTAAAATAACTTACTTGTAAAACCACCGATAGATTTTCGACAAGGAAAATTCCGCACAATAAAGGAATCAACATTTCTTTTCGAACGGCAATTGCCAGAACTGCAATAATTCCACCAATAGTCAAACTTCCTGTATCGCCCATAAATACCGATGCCGGGTACGAGTTGTACCAAAGAAATCCAATCAATGATCCCACAAATGCGGCTATAAAAACCGTCATTTCCCCTGAATTAGGGATATACATTATATTCAAGTAATTGGAGAAAATTATATTTCCTGAAACGAACGTAAATATTCCTAACGCCAGAACTGAAACAGCAGAAGTTCCTGCGGCAAGTCCATCAATTCCATCCGTTAAATTAGCACCATTAGAAACTGCCGTTATAATAAAAATAACAACTGGAATAAAAATTAACCAAGCCCATTTTTCATATCCTTCGCCAGTCCATGCTAATAATTCAGCATAATCAAATTCATTATTTTTAAAGAACGGGATTGTAGTAGCCGTAGATTTTTCTTCAACTGGCGCAGGCAAAATCACCGTTTGTGCTGGCACTTTAAAAATATCCGATGTAGAAGTATCTGTACGAACCGTAACACCAGGACTAAAATAAAGAACCGTACCTACTATTAAACCAAGACCTACTTGTCCTACAACTTTGAATATTCCTTTTAATCCTTCTTTATCTTTCTTGAAAATTTTGATATAATCATCTATAAAACCAATTGTTCCCATCCAAAGTGTGGTTACAATCAACAAAACAATGTAGATGTTATGCAGTTTTGCAAAAAGCACAACTGGAACCAGAGTAGCAAATATGATAATTAACCCACCCATTGTTGGTGTTCCCGCTTTTTCATTTTGACCAGCCAGACCAAGTTCACGAACGGTTTCTCCCACTTGCTGCCTTTGCAGAAAACGGATGATTCTTTTACCATAAATTGTAGACAATAGCAAAGAAAGCATCAATGCTAACGCTGATCTAAAAGTGATGTACTGAAAAACACCTGTTCCAGGAACATCTAATATTTTGTCTAAATATTCAAACAAATAGTATAGCATATATCTTTGTTTATTTGGTTAATCGTTGATTTGTTTATTTGCTGATTTGATTACTATTAGATTAAACAGTTAACCAAATCAACGATTAAACTTTTATTTTCCTAGTTGATCTAATATTTCTTTAACTATTTTCATATCGTCAAAATCATGACGGATACCATTTATTTCCTGATACGTTTCATGTCCTTTCCCGGCAATTAAAATAATATCATTGGGCTGAGCCAATTGGCAAGCCGTTTTTATAGCTTGTTTCCTATCGGTTATGGTCAACATTTTTTTATAATTCTGAGGAGCAACGCCTAATTCCATTTCTGCAATAATTGCTTCTGGGTCTTCATTTCTTGGATTATCCGAAGTAAAAATTGCTTTATCACTTAAATCCGACGCAATGCCAGCCATAATTGGTCGCTTGGTTTTATCTCTATTTCCGCCACAACCTACAACCGTAATTAGTTGTTCGTTTTTTGTACGAATGTCATTAATCGTTTTTAGCACATTTTCTAATGCATCCGGTGTATGCGCATAATCTACAATCGCTGTAATATTTGAAGCAGAAACAATAAATTGAAAACGTCCCGAAACACTTTCTAAATCAGATAATAATCGAAGTACTTCTAAACTTTCCATTCCCAGTTCTATCGCAGTTCCATAAATAGCCAATAAATTATAGGCATTAAATGTTCCTATCAGTTTTACCCAAACTTCATTTCCATTTATTTTCAATAACAAACCTGACAATTGATTTTCCAGAATTTGTGCTTTATAATCGGCATATGATTTTAAGGCATAGGTCAGTTTTTTTGCCACAGTATTCTGCAACATCACTTGTCCATTTTTATCATCAATATTGGACAATGCAAATGCTGTTTTTGGCAAATTATCGAAAAACGATTTTTTCACATCTCTGTATTCTGCAAACGTTGGATGGTAATCCAAATGATCGTGAGACAAATTGGTAAAAATACCGCCAACAAAATGCAACGCTTCGGTTCTTTTTTGATGAATTCCATGAGAACTCACTTCCATAAAACAGTATTCGACACCGTTTTCAACCATCTCCTTTAGGTAATGATTTATCGTAATTGAATCTGGAGTCGTGTGAGTCGCTTTATATTCAACATCATCAACCAAAATTTTTACTGTCGAAAGTAATCCAACTTTAAAACCTGCTTTTTTAAACAATTGGTACAACAAAGAAGCAATGGTCGTTTTACCGTTTGTTCCCGTAATTCCAACCAATTTCAAGTTTTGAGAAGGATCTCCAAAATAATTTGCAGCCATAAATGCCAAGGCCGAATTCGTATCTTTTACCTGAACATAAGTAATTCCTTTAGCAATATTCTCCGGAAATGTATCGCATATAACCGCTACAGCACCCTGCTCAATTGCTTTTTCTATAAAATCGTGACCATCAGAAATGGAGCCACGAATAGCCACAAAAATATCATTAGACCCGATTTTTCTAGAATCGAAATCCATTTTATTAATAGTAATATCCGTCGAACCTTTTACAGCTTCGATAGCTACTTTATACAATATATCTTTTAATATACTCATGATAATTCCAATAGTATAGTTGTATTTTTTACAATATTCTGACCCGCAGCAAGTGATTGTTTTTTCACTTTACCAACTCCAACAGCCTTTACTTTTACTCCTAAATTCTCTAATAAAGCAACCGCATCCATTCCAGACATTCCTTTCACATTTGGAATTAATTGCAATTTCTTTTCTGATTTTACAAAGTAAGAATCATAATTATTCTCTTGTTTTGCAATCTTTCTATTTAGGTTTTTAATCTCATTTGTTGAAGGCGCATCGGTGAAAATCTTTTGAGCAATTCTCTTGAAAACTGGTCCGGCAACATCAGCTCCATAATAATTATTCATTGATGTATTTGGTGCATGAACTACAACAATGCAAGAATATTTAGGATGCTCAGCAGGAAAAAATCCTACGAAAGATGAAATATAATGTTTGTCATTTCCACCATTTTTCCCATAATTGGCTTGCGCTGTACCTGTTTTTCCTGCCATAGAAAAATCTTTAGAATATAGCTTTGATCCTGTTCCTCTTTTTACCACATTTGATAAAAGCGCTTTTAATTTTTTGATAGTTGCATCTGAACAAATCTTCGGATTGATAATTTGTTTATCGTATTTCTTGATGGTTTTATTCCATTCTTTAATTTCTGAAACGAATTGTGGTTTTACCATTTCTCCGTTATTTGCTACAGCATTATACAAAGTCAAAGTTTGCAAAGGTGTCATTGCAACACTATATCCAAAAGCCATCCATGGTAAAATATTAGGATTCCAATTTTTATCTGATGTTTGATGAACAATAGGTTTTCCTTCTCCTTGAAATGGTAATCCAAGAGGTTTGTTCAAACCCATTTTATTTATTCTATCGATAAATTGCTGTGGATTATTTTTATAATTTTCTACAACAGCTTGAACTAAAATAGTATTGGAAGAGACTTCAAAGCCTTTTCCAAGCGATATTTTTCCATATCCGCCTTCATGAGAATCACGAACTTTATCACCTCTGTAAGTTATAACGCCACCACGACTATCGTAAACCTTAGATGTATCGACTTTATTATCATCCAAAAGCGCAATCATATCAACCAATTTGAAGGTAGAACCTGGTTCATGAGATTCTGCAACAGCATAATTTATAGTTTCATAATAATTACCTGATTTCTCGTCTCTTCCCAAATTAGAAATCGCTTTAACCTGACCGGTTTTGGTTTCCATAACCACTACACAACCGTGTTCAGCACCATATTCTTCCAATTGTTTCAACAAGGCATGATGCGCAATATCTTGAATGTAAACATCAATAGTAGAAATTACATCGTATCCATCTTGCGGATCAACTTCGTTTACATCACGAATGGGTTTCCATTGCCCTTTTGCAATTTTTTGTTTTAAAATTTTACCGTCTTTTCCATTTAGATATTTTCCAAAAGCACCTTCTATTCCTACTCGTTTTAATTGGCCACTTTCATCAATTCTATCGTAACCAATAGTTCTTTCAGCGATTTTACCAATTGGGTGTTCTCTTACAGTTTCTTGTTCAATTATAATTCCGCCCTTGTAAGCACCCAAATTGAACAACGGAAAGCTTTTTATTTTAGAATACTGTGTATAACTTAATTTACGGGCAACTAAATAATATCTGTTTTTATTAGCCCTGGCTTTTCTTAATTCATTTTCAAAAAAATTAGACGGTTTTCCTAAAACCGATGCCAATGAATCTGACAATGACTTAACATTTCTTTCAAATGCTTCAGCTTTTGGAGCCACAGCATCAAAACGTATTTCGTAATTCGGAATGGAAGTAGCTAAAAGGCTTCCGTCTGCAGAATATATATTTCCTTTATTTGCTGGAATCACAAAATTCTTAACGGTTCTTTCCTTGGCTAATTTTCTATAATAATCGCCTTCAACCCATTGAATATTTGTCAATTTTACAGCAATAGCAATAGCCATCAATAAGATAGCGAATGCAACCAGATAAATTCTGTACGATATGTATTTATCTTCTACTGCCATATTTTTTTGAAAAAGCTTTTTTCTTCTTCTTTTTTAACCTTTATTTTTATTGGAGGAACTGTTGAGGGAAAAATTTCTTTTGCTATCATTTTTTCAGAAACAGTCGATTCCATTTTTAATTTCATTAATTCTGAGCGTCTGTCCACAAATTCTGAACGCAACTCTTTAACCTGATTTGTCAACTCTGCAATCCTAAATACTTTCTGCTCAAATCGCTGTGTATTAGCAATCATAACAATCGCCAATAGAATTACAAAAACAATAAACCGCCAGTTTTTTACCGCATCATCATTTATAAGAAACCGCGCTTTCAATAGGCTGTAAACTCCGTTTTTCATTTTTATGACTAATTAAATCTTCTCAGCAATTCTTAATTTGGCACTTCTTGCTCTATTGTTCTCTTTTATTTCAGCATTATCCGGAACAATTAATTTTCCAACCGTTTTAAATGGCACTGAAAAATTACCAAAAAAGTCACGTTCAGGTTCTCCTTCAAACATTCCGTTTTTCATAAATCTTTTCACCAATCGATCTTCTAATGAATGATATGAAATCACGCTCAATCTTCCGCCGGGATTCAATATTTCTAAAGATTGTTCCAAAAACTCTTTCAAAACATCCATTTCCTGATTCACTTCAATTCGAATCGCCTGATAAATTTGAGCCAATATTTTATTCCTAACTCTTTCCGGTAAATATCTCGCCAAGACCTCTTTTAATTCATCAGTCGTCTTGATTGGCTGTTCTTCTCTAGCTTCTATAATTGTTCTGGACAAAGCAGGTGCATTTTTCAATTCTCCATAATCCAAGAACACCCTTCTCAAATTCGCATCATCATATTCATTGACAACACGATAGGCATTCAAATCATTTTTTTGACTCATTCTCATATCCAACCCCGCATCAAAACGAGTAGAAAAACCTCTTTCAGGAACATCAAACTGATGAGACGAAACTCCTAAATCTGCTAAGATTCCATCAACACTTTTCACCCCATAAAAACGCAAAAACCGTTTTATAAAACGGAAATTCTCATTAATCAGCGTAAATCTTTCATCAGGCAAAGCATTCGCCAAAGCATCTTCATCCTGATCGAAAGCAAACAGCTTTCCGTTTGGCCCGAGTCTTTTCAATATTTCTTTCGAATGTCCTCCACCACCAAAAGTGACATCAACATAAATGCCGTCTGGCTTAATATTTAAACCATCTACTGATGCATGAAGCAAAACCGGATTATGATATTCCATTGTCGTCGTCATTTATATTTCCCATTACTTCTTCTGCCAAATCTGCAAAATCAACATCCTCACCATTTATTGATTTTTCGTATAAATCTTTATCCCAAATCTCAACAATATTCACTGCTGATGAGAACACAACCTCTTTAGCAATACTCGCAAACACCACTAAATCCTTTGGCACTAATAACCTACCTAAAGCATCTATCTCAACCACTTTAACTCCGGCAGTAAACCTGCGGATAAAGTCATTATTTTTCTTCACGAACCGATTCAGTTTATTGATTTTTTGCATCATCAAATCCCATTCGCTCATAGGATACAACTCCAAACAGGGTTGAAACACGGAACGCTTCAAAACAAAGCCGTTTTGAAGTGAAGCAGCCAATTGCTTTTTCAAAGGCGCTGGCAACAGCAACCTTCCTTTAGCATCGACTTTACATTCATATGTTCCAATAATTGTATCCAATCAAAAAGTTTTAAATGATGTTGAGCAAAAATATAAAAAATATTACCACAATTTACCACTATATCCCACTTTGTTAATAAGTTTAACCACTTTGAAACAAAAACCCTTAATTTTTGGACAGTCAGAACGTTAGCTCTCTTTTATTTTATTTGTAAGAAAGGTAATGTTATTAAAAAAAGGAGGTGAAATACAATGAAATTTCAATTTAAAATGGTAATAACAAGTTCAAAATAATTAAAATTTGAAGCTCAAATACACAAAAAAGAGAAGCCTATTTTTATAACAACACGCATAATTTTACAATTAAAAATTGTTGTAAAAATTCTTTTTTATTTATTAAATCCTATATTTGTCAAAATTGAAAATCCGCATTCAAAAAAAATGGAAAAACACTATAAAAAAGAAGGTAGGTATAGCTATTACGAAGCTGGCGAAGGAACTCCAATTGTCATCTTACACGGGCTTATGGGTGGACTTAGCAACTTTGATGCTGTTGCAAGTTACTTTTCTACAAAAGGATATAAAATAATCATTCCAGATTTACCTATATACACTCAAAACATTTTAAAAACGAATGTAAAAAGTTTTGCGAAATATGTTAAAGATTTTATCACATTCAAGGGGCTGGACAGAGTAATTCTGTTAGGAAATTCATTAGGCGGCCATATTGCTTTATACCACACTAAAATGTATCCCGAAAAAGTAGCCGGACTTGTAATTACCGGAAGTTCTGGCCTTTATGAAAGCGCTATGGGTGATAGTTATCCTAAAAGAGGCGATTATGAATACATCAAGAAAAAAGCTGAAGATGTATTTTATGATCCAAAAGTAGCCACTAAAGAACTTATTGATGAAGTTTACGAATCCGTAAATGACAGAATAAAATTGATAAAAACATTGACAATTGCCAAAAGCGCCATTCGTCATAACATGGCAAAAGATTTGCCGAAAATGCATGTTCAAACCTGTATAATTTGGGGAAAAAACGACAAGGTTACGCCTCCGGATGTTGCAGAAGAATTCAATAAATTATTACCTAATTCTACCTTATACTGGATTGATAAATGTGGTCACGCCGCTATGATGGAGCATCCTGATGAATTTAATCGTTTATTAGAAGACTGGTTAACACACACACATTTATCAGTACACTAATCCTAAAAAAGGAGAATTTTACACCTAGAAAAAATGAAAATTAATACTGCCGAATTTGTTATCAGCAACTCCGATGTATCCAAATGTCCAAAAGACTTTTTGCCGGAATACGCTTTTATTGGCCGATCAAATGTTGGGAAGTCCTCTTTGATAAACATGCTAACGAATCATAAAAAGCTAGCTAAAACATCAGGAAGGCCTGGAAAAACACAGTTAATTAATCATTTCTTGATTAACAGCAATTGGTTTCTTGTAGATTTACCAGGTTATGGTTATGCTAAAGTTTCTAAAAAAACGAAATCAATTTTTCAGGAGTTTATTACTGATTATTTTGAAACCAGAGAACAATTAGTTTGTGCATTTGTTCTGATTGACATTCGTCATGAAGCGCAAACCATAGATATTGAATTCATGTCCTATATGGGCGAGAGTGAAATTCCTTTTTGTATTGTTTTCACCAAAGCTGACAAAATCAGTAAAGTAAAAATTGACTCTCATATTGCGGCTTACAAAAAGAAAATGTTCGCTAACAATTGGGCCGAAATGCCTCATTACTTTGTTACTTCCGCAACAGAATCTACTGGAAAAGAAGAATTATTAAGTTATATTGACGAGGTAAACCAAGAGGTTTTCAAAAACAATAGTCAGTTTTAAAAACTATATTTAGAATATAAAAAATCCCAAAACTAAAGTTTAGTTTTGGGATTTTATTTTTTTAGCACGCCAGTTATTCTATTTTGTCAACTCCAATTTCTCGGCAAAATAATCACAGAAATCTTTCATGGTGTCAGCCATTTTCTCGTCATCAGTAGCACGTTTAAATGTTTCAGACATTGCCACTAAAGTCTGGTGGAAGAAAATTTTCATTTCATCAACCGGCATATCTTTAGTCCATAAATCAATTCGCATACTTTCTTTTGCCTTGCTGTCCCAAATAGACAACATAATCGCTTTTGCCTCTTCTTGTTCAACTCCACCGTCTTTGGCAGACCACATTAATTTTTCCGGAACACGGTTTTCATCTAATTCAATTAGAAACTTAATTTCTGATGTATTTTTATTCGACATTACTTTTTAGGTTTGTATTTTGATTTCACAAATATTTCTTTTGCATTGGTTTTTAATAAATCTACCAAAGGCACGTCATTATTTATCATATAAGAGCGTACCATTTGCCATCCTATCCAGGCACCAACCTGCCCTGGGGATTCATTATCAATTTCTAAATAAAATTTAGAAAATGGCGCCGGATTTATAAACCGGGAAATTAATTTTTGATCATTACTGTAAAGCATTTCTTTTTCAATAAAATAACGCCACATGTAACTTTCATTTTCTTGACACCATGTTATCTGTTCTGGAGTATATCCCATTTTTTCAGCATCGGTATAATCCGGCAAAAGTAAGTCTTTTAAATACAATTGCTTCCCAGAATAAATCATTTGGCTTAACAAATCTTTATCTAAAACCGGTGGAATTTTACCTGCTGAAAAACTCGAAACTACATCTGGAGCGATTTGTCTTTCCTCAAAATTTTGTTTTAAATAATTTGGAAACTGATAAAACTTATGATTCTTTCCTAAATACAATTCAAGTGAAATCACCACCAAACTATCCGCATAAATAGCCTTATTTTTATAATCCATTTCAGAGATTATAGTGATCACTTTTGGCGTTTTTGTTTTAGGAAAATAGTATTTGATATGTTTAAAAAGTGTTTCTAACTCTAATTTTACGGGCTCAAAATCACCATATTTTTTTTGAACTTCTGTATACAATTCTCTCCATAAGGGATCTTGCATTTTACTCAACCAAACACTATTATCATTTCCTGGAGGAAAAAAAAACGGAAACTGTTTTTTTACTTTTTCTAAATCCTGTGGTGGAGTTTCAAAAAATATTTTATCAAAGCGCTCCACTTTTACTTCCAAAGGAATTGCTGTAACAGCACTTTCTACTTTGTTTTTCTTGTCACAGGATAAAATAAAGAGACAAAAGACTACAAGAAACAGATATTTTTTCATATATATTAATTAAATTTGTTTCCAAAGAATCTAAGGAAACGAACGCGCAACAAATTGATTTTGCAAATATACATTCCTGATTTTTAAAACGTAAACTATTATGACTAAAAAAAGCACATTACAAGTTGAAAAAGTGAATACCCACATTGTAAATTGGTTAAAAACATATGCTGAAAATGCAAAAGTAAATGGTTTTGTAATTGGAGTTTCCGGAGGAGTAGATTCGGCAGTTACCTCAACCTTATGTGCACAAACAGGATTAAAAGTTTTATGTGTTGAAATGCCCATCCATCAAGCACAAAGTCATGTAACTCGTGGACGGGAGCATATTGAACAATTAAAAAAAAGATTCCCTAATGTATCCAGTATTGAAGCTGATTTGACCTCTGTTTTTGAAACTTTCAAGACGGCAGTTCCAGATGTTTCAGATACAGCTAGACTTCATTTATCACTTGCCAATACTCGAGCACGATTAAGAATGACAACGCTGTATTACTTTGCGGGGATTCATTGTTTATTAGTCGCAGGAACTGGAAATAAAGTAGAAGATTTTGGAGTGGGTTTCTATACAAAATATGGTGATGGCGGAGTTGATTTGAGTCCTATTGCTGATTTAATGAAGTCTGAAGTCTTTCTTTTAGGAAGTTATTTGAAAGTTCCGGACTCTATTTTAAATGCATCCCCTACTGATGGATTATTTGGCGACGAAAGGACTGATGAAGATCAATTAGGTGCCAGTTATGACGAATTGGAATGGGCAATGACCCAAGATGAAGCTGGACAATCTTCAGATGCCTTTTCAGGAAGAGAAAAGGTTGTTTTCGAAATTTATAAGCGATTAAATACGATCAATCAACATAAAATGACAGCAATTCCTGTTTGTTTTATCCCAAAAGAATAAAGAAGTCACATTTTATATTGATTTACAATTAATTACAGAATTTATTTATTAATTTTACATTTCCAATAACAAATAATTCTAAAAATTTAAAATCATGATTAAAGTATGTATAGCCGATAATTATCCTGTTGTGCGTTTTGGAGTAAAATCTTACTTTAAAGATAATGCAGACATATCAATAGTTGCCAATGTTGGTAATTTCTTGATGGTACGGGATATACTTTTAACTAAAGAGATTGATGTCTTAGTTTTAGATTTGGAGCTGGAAGGTCTTTCCAGTATTTTTGAGGTTAAAGCAGTCTTGAAAAATTTTCCAAAAACTAAAATTATCATCTTCAGTGGTCTTTCAGAACAAATTTATGCTCCAAATGCTATTAAAGCAGGAGTTTCAGGATTCATCCACAAAAAAGAAAAACTAGAAACTTTAGGAATTTCAATTATCAAAGTCCACCAAGGAAAGATAATTATAAATGAAACCGTAAAGAAAAATCTAGCCCTAATTGCAAAACAAAGTAAGAGCGAACGCTTATATCGTAAGCTTTCTAATCGTGAAGTAGAAGTTTTACGCTATCTAAGTGACGGGAAGAAGAATCATGAGATAGCTGATATTCTGAAACTAAATGAAAAAACAATTAGTACGTACAAATTACGATTACTTACTAAATTAAATGTTACTAATTTAGTAGACTTGGTAAACAAAGCAAAAACTTTAGAGATCGTTTAGTACCGCGACATAACTCTCCCTAATTTTTTTGAAAAAGAATGGACTAATATATTATAATCCATAACCATAGACAAAGGCTCTGTATTATCTGAACCAGCTTCGGATGATAGAGAGCTTTTTAATTCCTCGATTATTTTACCTACCAAATACCATCTTAAAGTTAGAATCGTTTCGGATACATTTTGACTTATTGTATCGTTTTTAGATTTTGGAAAAATATTTTGACCTTCCCAATTGTGCAAAACAACTCTTTCATCTTCCATCAAAATATCAGTAACTTCTTGTGCAAATTCAACTTGCAAATGCATTAAATATTGCTCTAAACTGAAAGTCTCATTCTGATGGTAATAGTTAATCAAGTTATTGAATATATCGCGAAACAGGGGGTTTGCTAATTCAACTTCATCTTCTTGCAAACTCAAATAAATTCTTTGATATACTTTATACTCTCTTTTTTCAACGACAGTTTCAATCTCACCTTCAGTATTTGTTCTCAAAAATGTATCTTCAAATTCTTCATTCTTGTTTCCATACAACAATAGAATCTCAATAATTTTTCTTTCCAAACGATATAAAATGTCTACTTTCTCCGCATCAACAGGATTTTCATTTTTTACAACTTCAAAAGCTTTTTGCTCTTGTTTTTGTTTTTTTCCAACTTCAACAACATCTTTTTGAACTAATTGTGCTAAGGTACTCACAAGCACTTGCTCCGAAATATCCATAATTCGGGAACATTCCTGAATATAAATTTCACGTTGAATTCTATCCGGAATCTTAGAAATACTGACAACCATATCCCGAATCAAGTCTGCTTTTTTTATAGGATCATTCTTAGCTTCATTCATCAAAAGCGATGCTTTAAACTGAATGAAATCTTTAGCATTATTTTCAAGGTATAATACTAAATCATCATAAGACGTTTTCTTAGCAAAACTATCTGGATCTTCTCCATCAGGAAAAGTGCATACTTTTACATTCATTCCTTCTTCAAGAATCAAATCGATTCCACGAATGGAAGCACGCAAACCGGCCGCATCTCCATCAAAAAGAACGGTAATATTCTTTGTCAATCTATTAACCAAACGAATTTGATCTGGCGTCAAAGCTGTCCCTGAGGAAGCAACAACATTTTCAATTCCAGATTGATTGAACTGAATTACATCCGTATATCCTTCAACTAAATAACAATTATTCAATTTCACAATGGATTGTTTGGCTTGAAAAATACCATACAACACTTTACTTTTATGGTAAATTTCACTCTCTGGTGAATTCAGGTATTTTGCCGCTTTTTTATCATTGGTAAGAATCCTTCCTCCAAAACCAAGAACTCTTCCTGACATACTTTGTATTGGGAACATCACACGCCCTTTGAACCTATCGAAAGGCCTGTCATCTCTAGGAATTGTGAGTCCTGTACTTTCCAGGAATTCTAATTTATATCCTTTGCCTAATGCTTCTTTAGTAAAAGCATCCCAAGCTTCTGGAGAATATCCTAATCCAAATTTCTTTATGGTTTCATTTGTAAAACCGCGTTCTTTAAAATAAGAATAGCCAATTGCTTTCCCTTCTTCAGAGTTTAAAAGTGTATTATGAAAATAGGTTTTTGCAAATTCCGAAACCAAATACATACTTTCTCTAACATCAGTATTGGCTTTCTCTTCATCCGTTTGCTCGGTTTCTTCAATTTCAATATTGTATTTTTTGGCTAAATAGCGAATGGCTTCCGGATACGTAAACTTTTCGTGCTCCATCAAGAAAGCCACAGAGTTCCCACCTTTTCCAGAACTAAAATCTTTCCAAATTCCTTTGGCAGGAGAAACCATGAACGATGGTGAACGCTCTTCAGAAAACGGACTTAAGCCTTTGAAGTTACTTCCTGCACGTTTCAAGTGTACAAAATCACCAATCACCTCCTCAACACGAGCAGTTTCGAAAACAGTATCTATGGTAGCTTTTGAAATCAAGTTAGATATAAAATTTAATAATTGAAAAGTGTGTAAAAATACACAAATCAAAGTTTAAAATTCAATATCTAAAACAAAAAAAGCACTTCTTTCAAAGTGCTTTTCAAAGTATAAAACTAACTAAAACAATTTCTAATTAAAATCAAAACGCACTCCTAAGGAAACGTTATTCTGTTTCACTGTATTGTCTTTGAATAAAGGATTCAAGTCATATTTCAAGTACAAACTGGTAGATTTATATCCTACATAAGTGCTTAATCCATATATAAAACTATCAACATTAAAATCACCTTTAGTTATTTCTCTTGATTTATACCCATCAATATCATAATTTATATGTTGCTTCGATTTTAGATTTGTACCCACGTACCCTCCTAAACCAATACGAAAACTATCGTGTGTTTTAAAATAAGTCTTCCCATCTCTTTCTTTGGATTTTGTGAAGTCAAATTCTAAGTGCATTGGAAATACTAAATTTACATTCTTGAAACGAGAATCATCCTGATGAATAGGATTTACCTGAAGGTTTGTTTGGTTTCCATCTACTACAAAATACCTATTGTCTGTAGCTCGCAAATTATTGTACATTACAGAAAACCCGTATTTTGCATGCAATAGATTGTTGTTTTTTAAAATTCTAGTATTATAACTCAATCCCCACTCGTAAAAATGCGATCCTAAATACCTAAAATCTGATTTTTGTACAGAGCCATCAGTCACTACATTATTCAATCCAGCAGCGAATACAAATTGTGAAGTAGTTCTTTTGGACTGGCGCTCTTCTTTATCTTCCTGACCATTATAAACCTTCATTGAAGTGATATTAATTTCGGTTTGAGAACCAATTGAATTTGGATTGTTACCTAGAATAATTGTTCGACCTCCTCTTCTATGATCCTTTTCATCCGCTACTTTTCCATCAACTTTATCTTGTACCAATTGATTTAACTTTACTTGTTCAACACTCACTTTTGCTTCAATGGCTGCAGCATGAATTTTTGCTTTTTGCATTTTAAGGTCACTTGCTTGCTCCTTAGTAACAACACCTTTTTCTAAGTCATTATCAATTAATTCCACAGCCACTTTTAGTGCATTTTTTTCATTATCTGTAATGGCTTTAATTTCGTTACTAATAGCTTTAGCTTTGGTTTCAAAGGAAATTACTTTATGGTCTCTTCCTTTATTTTGTCCGGTTTCTTCAAAGGAGTCGTCAACTATTTCTATTGTTACATCCTTAAACCAAATTTGCCCTGTTTCATTTAATAAAATACCATACGAAATAGCTGTTGCCTCAGTTGGAACATATAAAACCACCTCATATTTAGTCCAATCCTTAGTTCCTTTGATAGGTCTTCTTTGCATATTATCAAAAGCTAAAACTGCTGCAGTATAATAATCTACTCGCATCCACAACCCTGCCCATGACTTTACATTTTCACTTTTCACATACGCAGTCATTTTGACTGTTTTTCCCAAAAATGCATCCGGTTGTATGGTTTTCATTATAGTACCAAAACCATTCGTTTTACTTTGAATCGATTTAATTTTGTAAACCGTTTGATTGTTTTTTTCAGCCCCTGCATCTGATCCCATTTCATAACTATCCGGCTTTGAACCTCTATAGTGCCAGTCTGAACTATTTTTTATGGCATCTACTCCTTGAGCGTTTACCTTACATAGAAAGGAAAGCACCACAATTGCTGTGAATAAAATAATTTTTTGCATGATTTTCGTTTTTTGATTGATGATTGATTTTTATTGATGATTGATTTTTATTCTTCGTAATTTCTATTAACTAAAACTGTTTTTATAGCATTAAAGTTTTTATTGAATTTGTTCAATGCAGACTCTCTAAATGATTGATTTAATTCTGTTTCAGCATTTGACAACAAACTGTTTGGATTTACCACAATAGCTTTTCTAGTTTTTTCAATTGTTTTATCAGTAGCTTTAGGTTCAAATTTAGTATTCGTAACTTCCGCTAATAATTTTTCTGCTGAAATATATTTATTTACACTTGTTGATTGGTAATTCTTGTTTTCAGAAGAATTAACTACAGCATCATTTTCTTTTGATTGATTGATAATTAAAGCTTCCTCCTCTTTGTTATTAAGTTGCTTTGGCTGCTTTTTCAGATTATTATTATCAGCGACAACTTTATGTGTCTCTACTATTGTTTTTTGAACTTGGCTAGGTAAAACAGTTTCATTAATTATTCCTGGCTCTTCTAAATCATTCCTATCTATTTTTTGTTCTATAACTACTGGATTTCCCTTATCTATTTTTACAGTTTCAAAACCTTTAAAATAAACCGTACCTATTAATAGAAATCCAACAAAACTTGCCGCCATGAACATCCAAGGGAATTTTGTTTTTTGTTTTTGCTTCGCCTGTTCGCTATTGCTCGAGTCAGCTACCGAAAGCATTGCATCCAGTTTGCTCCAAGCCATTTCTGATGGTTTGATCTCCCGAGAATTCAATTGCTCTTTGAACTGGGTTTCTAATTTATTCGGTTCCATAACTGTAATTTTTTAACGTATTAATCTGCCCTTGCAGCATTTTTCTGGCATGTGACAACTGCGACTTTGATGTTCCTTCATTAATCCCTAACATACTTGCAATTTCCTGATGCTTATACCCTTCAATAGCATATAAATTGAAAACCATTTTATAACCATCCGGCAAACTGTCTATTAAAAACTGAATATCGTCTATTGAAAATTGGCTTTCAATGTTGTTGAAACTTTCTTCAAAATAGGTTTCGTCTTCACTATACTTTAGCTTTTTTTCAACTCGGATAAAAGAAATACATTCATTGACCATGATTCTTCTAATCCAACCTTCGAAACTTCCTTTGTGCTGAAAATTCTTCAGATTCGTAAACACTTTCATAAAAGCAGTAATCATGATATCTTCGGCCTGATGAATGTCTTTTATGTATTGACGGCAAACACTTAACATTTTTGGAGAAAACTGGGTATAAATTTTCTGTTGTGCATGCCGATTATTCTCGACAGCTAACTCGATTAATTCATTTTCCTCCTGATGTAAGTTGATTACTTTCAAAATCTTTATAAAGTGTTTCTATAAGTATAGACGATTGACAATGCAAAAAGGTTGCATCTTAAATAGAAAATTTTTTGATTCTAAAAAAATTAAAACCAAAAAAGTCAATAAAATCAATAGTTAACGAGAGAAAATTATTTTTAAAAAAATTATTTTTTTCTTTCAATCACATAATTCACCATCAAAATCAGCGCGTCTTTAAACTCAGAATCCGAATAATTATCTAAAAGCAAAAGGGCTTCTTGCTGGAATTCGACCATTTTTTGTTCTGCATAAAGCAATCCATTATTGTTTTTTACAAAAGCAATAACTTCTTTGACGCGTTTTTTATCTTTATTATGGTTTTTAATGGAATTGATAAGCCATGTTTTCTCTTTGGAAGTACACGTATTCAGGACGTGAATAAGTGGCAGAGTCATTTTTTGTTCTTTGATGTCAATTCCGGTTGGTTTACCAATGGCATCTTCTGTGTAATCAAATAAATCATCTTTTATCTGAAAAGCCATCCCGATAAGTTCTCCAAATTTACGCATGTTTTCTACCTGAACTTCATCTTCAATAACGGATCTTGCACCAAGAGCGCAACAGGCAGCAATAAGTGTCGCTGTCTTTTTTCGGATGATTTCATAGTAAATATCTTCTGTGATATCGAGTCTTCGGGCTTTTTCAATTTGAAGTAATTCGCCTTCACTCATTTCGCGAACAGCGACAGAAATAATTCGAAGCAAATCGAAATCGCCATTATCAATAGAAAGCAACAATCCTTTGGACAATAAATAATCACCCACAAGTACCGCAATTTTATTTTTCCAAAGCGCATTAAGCGAGAAAAAACCTCTTCTGCGATTACTGTCATCCACTACATCATCATGAACTAATGTCGCAGTATGAATCAGTTCGATAACACAAGCGCCACGATACGTTCGTTCGTTTACAATTCCGGCTGAAACCATTTTAGCAGTCAGAAAAACAAACATAGGACGCATTTGTTTTCCTTTTCTGTTGACGATGTAATACGTGATTCTATTTAACAAAGCCACTTTTGAGGTCATCGATTCATAGAACTTTTTTTCAAAAAGTTCCATTTCATTGAAAATGGGCTGTTTTATTTGTGAAGTAATATTCATTAGAATTCAAAGATACAATTTTAGCCTAGAATCTTACAAATGCTTGCATTCTTTTGAATATTTTTCGAAAAGAAAACTCTTAAGCTTCTTTATTTGCCAATTGTCCACAAGCTGCATCAATATCTTTTCCACGACTTCTTCGCACTTTTACTACAATTCCGCTAGCTTCAAGCGCTTTTATGTACGCATTAATTGATTCTTCAGAAGCTTGTTGAAATTCCCCATCATCGATAGGATTGTATTCAATAAGATTTACTTTGCAAGGAACGTATTTACAAAACTTCACCAAGGCATCTATGGAAGCTTTATTGTCATTGATATCTTTCCAAACGACATATTCGTAGGAGATTTTGCTTTTAGTTTTTCGGTACCAATATTCTAATGATTCACGTAAATCCGCTAAAGGAAAATTAGCACTAAACGGCATAATTCTGGAACGAATTTCGTCGATTGCCGAGTGTAGCGAAACTGCTAATTTGAATTTCACATCATCATCAGCTAATTTCTTAATCATTTTAGGAACTCCCGAAGTCGAAACCATAATACGTTTAGGTGACATTCCTAAACCTTCCGGCGACGTAATCATTTCGATTGCTTTCAAAACATTGTTGTAATTCATAAGCGGTTCTCCCATTCCCATGAAAACAATATTCGACAACGGATGATTGTAATACAAACGGCTTTCTTTATCAATGGCAATTACCTGATCATAGATTTCGGCCGGTTCCAGATTTCGCATTCTTTTTAATCGCGCTGTAGCGCAAAAGTTGCAATCTAAACTACAACCTACTTGACTCGAAACACACGCTGTAGTTCTTGTATTAGTAGGTATCAAAACCGATTCTACCACTAAACCATCATGCAAACGAACGGCATTTTTCACGGTTCCGTCTTCACTGCGCTGCATCGTATCCACTTTGATGTGGTTGATAACAAAATGCGTCTCCAACATCGTGCGTGTTCCCTTAGAAACATTGGTCATATCCTCAAAACTATGTGCGCCTTTGCTCCACAACCATTCGTAAACTTGATTTCCACGAAAGGCTTTGTCTCCATTTGCTACGAAAAAATCTCGCAATTGTTCTTTTGATAAGGATCGTATGTCTTTTTTCTCGATTTCCATGGTGCAAATTTAATGACAATTTGTTGATTTGTTGATTTGATAATTTGATAACTTTGCTTCCAATTGAAAAAAAATCAAAAAATGCATTTCATTTCCCAAGATTTAGAAGATTATATCGAGCAACATTCTCAAAAAGAGCCTGCTTTACTGGCGGCGTTGAATAAAGAAACGTACCAAAAAATTCTGTTGCCACGAATGTTGAGCGGTCATTTTCAAGGTCGGGTTTTGAGTATGTTGTCTAAATTGATTCGGCCGGTAAATATTCTGGAAATTGGCACTTACACAGGTTATTCGGCGTTGTGTTTGTGCGAAGGGATGCAGGTAACCGGACAATTGCACACCATAGACATCAAAGAAGAATTGGTAGATTTTCAAAGAAAACATTTTGACAAATCGCCTTGGGGGAAACAAATTGTACAACATTTAGGCGAGGCAGTTGACATTATTCCAGCGCTTGACTTGAAATTTGATTTGGTTTTTATCGATGCTGATAAAGAAAATTACCTCAACTATTTTGAATTGATTCTTCCAAAAATGAATACAGGCGGAATTATCTTATCAGACAATGTGTTATGGAGCGGGAAAGTTTTGGAACCGTTACACCCAAATGATTTGAGTACAAAAGTATTACTGGAATACAATGAGTTATTAGCAACTGATCCCAGAGTAGAAACGGTTTTGTTGCCTATTCGTGATGGATTGACAGTAAGCAGAGTTCTATAGTTTCGATATTTCTATTGAAAACAAATGCCCTAGCCCTGATAGAAGCGGCATCCTTTTTCTTGTTATTCTGACCTAAGGAAGAATAACAAAAAAAGATACAGCGTAGAGCAGGAAATAGCTCCAGCTTATTTCGTTTCTCGTAATAACTATTGTGGAAAATACTTTTGTTGTGCCATTTTGTATCCTTTGAACATCAAAAATCCAAAAGTAAAACCGAATAAATAACCCGTAAGAATATCTAACGGATAATGCAATCCCAAGTAAATTCTACTGTATGCAAAGATGAGTGGCCACAAGAACAGGAAGCCGAAAAACTTGATTTTGTCTTTAAAATTAAAGAACAAAAATGTAGCAACTGCCATTGAATTTGCAGCGTGACCTGAGAAAAAACTAAATGAGTTTCTGACTTGAACGATGCGTATAAAGGAATTTATTTCAGGATTATTACATGGTCGCAATCGTTGAAATCCGTTCTTGAATACGTTTGTTGCTTGATCTGTAAATGTGACTAAAGCCGCTACAAAAAGCAATAAATATAAGGTTTGCTTAGCGCCAAGTTTTTTATAAAGGACAAACAAAAGGAGTAAAAAAAGAGGAATCCAGTTGCTTTGTTTCGTAATAAATAACCAAAGTCCATCATAGGTTTCCGACCCTAATCCATTCAAAAAAATAAACAATTTTGTGTCTAAAGACAGTAATTTATCCAACATTACATCTGACGTTTTATAGGTCCTGCAACATCTTCTATAGCTTCTTTAGTTGTTTCGATTTGAGTGGTGGTTTCGCCCAGTAAATTGTCTTTGGCTTTATTAATTTCTGAGGTTATATTCCCTGTTATATCGCTAATTTGTGACGTATCTCCCAATAAATCATCCTTAGCTTTATTGATATGCGATGTAATATTTCCTCTTAAATCGGTTAATGTTTGTGTATCAAATCCATTAGCCTCAGCTCCTTTTTGAATTTCACTTTTTATGTCATTTGTAGCATGTTTTAATTGTGCCATTGCCTTACCCATGGTGCGGGCTATTTCCGGTACTTTATCTGACCCAAAAAGCATCAGTACTATAAACATGATAAAAATTAATTCGCCTCCTCCTATGCCAAACATATTTTTTGTTTTTTATTGCTACAAATATACCTAATTTTGAATCTTTGACTTTTAATTTTTTCATAAAAAAAAGACTCTTTTCAGAGTCTTTTTTAATTTTATGTCTTTATTTAATCAAATTTAGACTTCACTTCTTCTTTAGGCCAAGCGTTATTGGTTACATCAATATCAGCTGTTTCTAATTTTGGATCTATCTGAATCTTTTTAATTGCTTTTTCAGTTGCATACACTTTCTTAGCGGTATCGTTGTTTTTTCTCCAAATTTGAGCTGGATATTTGAATGTTTCTTTCGTATCATCTTCGTAAGTCAATTCAACAATAATTGGCATTAACATTCCTCCTGGCTTGTTAAACTCTACTTCGTAGAAATACTTAGGAGATTTTAATTTTAACCTTTCATCCGCAGAGAAGTTTTGGTTTACATACTCAGATAGTAAATTTACATCTGCAATTGCCAATGCTTTTTTGTCTTTAGCTGATAATTCTTCACTTGTTCCAGGAACTAAATAAACGAAAGGTCCTTTTTCTTGACCAAAACGCCCTCTTCTTACTACAGCGTCTTTCAATTCTTTTGTTGCTGTCTCAGACACGAAATATTGTTTTACTTCTTTCACTCCGATATCTACAAAATCAGTAGAGTAAAACCATCCTCTGAAAAACCAATCTAAATCTACTGCTGATGCATCTTCCATAGTTCTAAAAAAGTCTTCTGGTGTAGGATGCTTGAATTTCCATCTGTTTGCATATACTTTGAAAGCATGGTCAAACAATTCTCTACCCATAATTGTTTCTCTAAGGATATTTAAACCCGTTGCCGGCTTACCATAAGCATTAGCACCAAATTGAACTATCGTTTCAGAGTTTGACATAATTGGCTCCAAGAATTTTTGATCTCCACTCATGTAAGGAACAATTTTACTTGCCGGTCCACGACTTGAAGGGAAATTTGTACCCATTTCTTGTTCAGCCATATATTGCATAAAAGTATTAAGACCTTCATCCATCCAAGACCATTGACGCTCATCAGAATTTACAATCATAGGAAAGAAATTGTGTCCTACTTCATGTATTACTACACCAATCATTCCGTTTTTAATACGCTCACTAGTCACTCCTTTTTCGTCAGGACAACCATAATTCCAACAAATCATTGGGTATTCCATCCCTTGATCTTCTGCTGAAACAGAAACAGCTTTTGGATAAGGATAGTCAAATGTATGAGATGAATAACTTTTTAAAGTATGAGCAACAGTTCTAGTTGAAGTTTCTCCCCAAAGTGGATTACTTTCTTTAGGATAAACTGAAATTGCCATAACTGTTTTGTTAGTCAATTGAACTGCCATTGCATCAAGAATAAACTTTCTTGACGTAGCAATACCAAAATCCCTTACGTTTTTAGCACTAAATTTCCATGTTTTTTTCTTTTCTGAAAAACCTTTTTCGCTTGCTTCAGCTTCCGCTTGAGTAACAATTACAACTGGTTTGTCAAATGATTTTTGAGCCAGTTCGTATCTTTTTACTTGCTCTGCAGTAAAGACTTCGCTTCTGTTCATCAATTCCCCTGTAGCTTCCATAACGTGATCTGCAGGAACGGTGATATTTACATCAAAATTTCCAAAAGGCAACGTAAATTCTCCCGTTCCCCAAAATTGCATATTCTGCCATCCTTCAACATCATTATAAACCGCCATTCTAGGATAGAACTGTGCAATTACATATAATTTATTTCCTTCTTTTTCGAATAATTCATAGCCAGAACGACCACCGTCTTGTCTGTAATTATTAATATTATACCACCAATTGATAGAAAAAGTAAATTTCTCACCAGGTTTCATTGGCGTTGCTAAATTAATACGCATCATCGTTTGATTGATCGAATAGGATAAAGCATTTCCTTTTATATCTTTCACGAACTCAATGTTAAAACCACGCTCTTGCTCTTGTTTCAAGAACTTATTTGCGAAGTTTCCAGCAGGAAAAACCTGTTCCATTCTTTGGCTTTCCGCCAATGGAGTCTGCGAAGTTTTCGCAGCTTGATTTTGGTCTAACTGAACCCATAAATACTCTAAAGTATCCGGAGAATTGTTATAATAAGTAACCGTTTCAGAACCAGTTAATTTAGATTTTTTGTCATCAAGCTCTACATTTATCTTGTAGTCAGCCTGTTGCTGATAATAAGCCGGACCCGGAGCTCCAGAAGCCGTACGAAACATGTTAGGTGTTGCTAACAGGTCATACATTTGACTAAACTTATTGGTATCGTATTTTCCTGTTTGTTTTGGCGCAACAGGTGCCGTTTTTTCTTGGGCAAATAAAATTGCGGGAAGAAGTAATAATAATGTAAATTTTTTCATAGGTGGAAATCTGGTTATCAGTGCGTGAAAATAATAATTTAAAACAAATTTCTCTAAATTTATTCATATTTTAACATTCCCTTGGATGTGGACTCTGTAAATAGTAGTGTATTTTTTACACCAGCCACATTAAAATGCATAATATTCTGTTGCTCTGAATTTCCTTCTATGATAACTGTGTTATAAATTTCGAGTGAATTAATTTTAGGGACTTCCTTAATACTTAAATAACAAATAAGTACATCTCCTTCCATTTCTTTACTTAAAAGATTCATGGCCTTAGCTTGTCCATTTATTTTTATGGAGAATTTTTCGCTTAAATACTTTTTCAACAAAATCAAATCTTCATCCGTTTCTTTTTCGGAGCCCAAATTGATTTTTTTAGTATACTTTTTTCCAACGGCACTATTCAAATCATCAACAAAAATACGAGCGGTGATTTGAAGCATTTTCTTTTGGGGAGCGTAATTTACTTGGTATAATGCTACATAAAATTTATGTACAGTAAAAGAAGTCAACGTTAAAAATAATAGGCAAAAAAAAGTAATTAAGATTGTTTTTTTCATACGAAGATTCTATTTGTTTTTATCGGAATATGGTATCGCAATTCTTGAATCTTATTTGTATTTTGGAATCATGGCGATTTCATTTTTCAAAAGTAGTAATTCTTTTAAACTCTTCGTTCTTGGTAATTAAAAAATCAATTAGTAAAAATTCGTCTTCTTGTTTCAAAAGGCTTTTTGATTTTGGATCATTCTCGCAATAATCCAGAAAAAGTCCAATTTCCTCTTTTTTCAACTTCAATGTATTTGTAAAGAAATAATTGTCAATTCCTTTAGAAACCACATCCGAGAAATCCACATTAGAATTCAAATCGGCTTTTTTTGCCGAATCATTCTTGAATACTTTAGAAACCATTTTAAATATTCTAACAAAATCCATTCCATTTTCTATACTTCCATCCGATGGCATGGTTCTATTCACTGGCGAAGATTTCGCATCGTCAAAAAATTGCAGGTCTACAATTCCCTGAGAATTTCCGGCTATTGGTTTTATCTCCGCTTTACGCTTCACAATAACTTCCTTCAAAAGCGTAGTTTGTGCTTCTAAATTGACTACAAACAACGGTTTTGAAAAATCGTTGTCCTGAATCACAATTTTTTTAGACTTGAAAGATGCGCTTGAAACTAACAAGGTGTCTTTGGCTTTCGCCAAAATATCAAAAAAGCCTTGGTCGCTTATAAAGGTTCTTGTTTTTGAATTCAAATTAAAAACATACCCGTTGTCTACCAAAGCAGATTCATTTACAAATTGACCGTGCAAAGACTTTCTGTTTCCATTTTGACCAAAAGAAAGTTGGCAAAAGAAAATCAAACAAAGGATTCTTATTTTAGTTTTCATCTTGGATTATTTTATAAGCATTATTTTTTTCAATCTAGCAATTGGCTTTAGCCATAATAAAAAATTCTCCATCACTATTTGTGACGGCTGTTTTTTCATTTACTAAATTTAAGATATTTATTCCACTTATGTAAGCCGAATCGACTCTAATTTTACCATGAAGCAGTTTGTCCAAAAGAAATTTGGCACATTAAAAATAAAACTACCGGTAGAATTTTATTTATTTTCACCTGTAATAATTTCATTGTAATTTTCGGCGAGCCTTACAATTAAAAACATGACCATTGTCTTGTTTTTAGATCGCAATGCATTTGCAAAAGCAGTATCATCAATACAGTAATATTGAAAACCTCTAATATAATCTGTGGGAATTTTTAAATTTTCGATATAATATTTATCTTCAAAAAGAACTTCGATTCTAGCTAATAATTGTTCTTTTTTCTCAATTACAATTTCCTTTTTCAGCATAGCTTTTCGTCCTGAAATGGTATTCAGCAATCCATCGATACCATTACCGGAAGTTGCCGTGTATAATTTCCTTTCGGCTGGTGTATATTTTTTTTGCCCATAAGGTATAATTCCTAAGCTCTCTGCTGTAATGGTAGATTCACTCACTATGACTTCTTTCAAAATAATACTTTTAGGAATCATCTTTACAGTAATAACTTCCTGCAGCATATCCTGCTTGTCAATTTTCATTCGGAGGCCTTCTAAATTAACCGCAGTAAACACCAAAACATCACCTTCTTTTACAGCAATAGTAAAGAAACCGTTCACATCCGAAAAAGCAGTTTTATCCGTTGTTACATTCTCAATCGTAATGCGATCAACCGCAACAGAATCGGCGATAATTTTTCCTCGAAGTTCCTTTATGTTGTAAGCTTGAGCAAAAATGACTTGCGCGAACAAAAAAACAATAAACTGTAGTGTAATTTTAATTTTCACCGGCGATTATTTCTTTATATTTAGTTGCTAACTCTCCAATTAAGAAAGTAGTCATCGTTACATTTTTAGATTTTAAAATAGTCACAAATCTTTCGTTGTCAACAATATAATATTCAAATCCCTTGACATATTCAGAAGGTATTTTTAATGTATTTACAAAATAATCAATAGTAAACATATTCTCTAATTGCCTCATATACGATTCTTTCTTTTCGACTTCAACTTCTTTTTTAAGCATTTTAGTCCTTCCTGAAAACCAATTCAATAATGGATCCGCTGAGATTGAACCACCCATCATCGAGCCTGCATTAGCTGTGGCATTAAGATTACTGGCAGTATATAACTTTCGTTCTGCCGGAGTATATATTTTTTGTCCCTTTGGAATTATCCCCATTGACACTGCATTGATACCGCTTCTTACAATAACTTCGCGCAATTGATTTACTATCGGCATCATTTTCACAGAAAGCATTTCTTGTTCAAAATCCTTTTGGGTTAAGCTAATTCTAATCTCTTTGAACTGCCCTTCAGTAAATAGTAATGTATCTCCAACTTTAGCAAAAATAGAAAAATTTCCCTCTTTATCTGTGACTAAAGCTTGCTCGCTTTTTAAGTTTATCACATAAATTCCTTCTAAAACTGAAACATCAGAAGTCACTTTTCCTTTCAATCTTATTCTAGAAGTTTCCTGTGCTACAACATTCGTTGTTACAAAAGCCAAATACAAGTACACAATTCTAATCATCCCTTTTTAAATCCGTTATTCACACCTCGTAAAAGTATCTTAATGCGTTCCAAATTAATTACTAATGGGTTGGTAAAAAAATGTTAATTAAAAATGTGAAATCAAAAAGACTGATTTAATACCTTTAGCACAAATTATTCACTAAAAAATGAAAAATATACTAATCGCAAGCACTTCTACTCTTGCAAACCAGAATTATCTGGACTATTTATTACCTGAATTGCAATTGCATTTTAAAGACTGTAATACTATTCTTTTCATTCCTTACGCAAGACCCGGAGGTATTTCTCATGAGGAATACACTGCAATGGTTAGCTTGGCTTTTGCCAAAATAAATAAAAAAGTAATCGGAATCCATGAATTTGAAGACGCCACTCAAGCTTTGAAAAATGCCGAAGGGATTTTTACCGGAGGTGGAAGCACCTTTGTTTTGGTTTCCCAATTATACAAAAACAACAGTATGGAAATCCTCTCTGAAGTTGTAAAAAATGGAACTCCGTATTTAGGAACAAGTGCCGGAAGTAACATTTGTGGATTAACGATGCAAACGACAAATGACATGCCAATTGTTTATCCTCCAAGTTTTAAAACTCTGGGATTAATTCCTTTCAATTTGAACCCACATTATTTAGATCCCGACACCAATTCAAAACACATGGGAGAAACTCGCGAAACCAGAATAAAAGAGTTTCATGCTTATAATTCAGTACCCGTTTTAGGATTAAGAGAAGGAAGTTGGCTGGATGTAAAAGGAGACAAAATCACTTTGAAAGGCGATTTGACTGCACGCCTGTTTAGACAAAATCAAGCACCTGAAGAACTGGAAAGTGGAACTGATTTAAGTTTTTTAAAGTAATCCTAAAATAAATTACAAAAAAAAGCCGAAACAATTAAGTTTCGGCTTTGAAGAGCGAAAGACGAGGCTCGAACTCGCGACAACCAGCTTGGAAGGCTGGAGCTCTACCAACTGAGCTACTTTCGCATTAAAACAGTAAAATAAAAAACCTCAAACCTAAATTTGAGGCTTAGAGCGAAAGACGAGGCTCGAACTCGCGACAACCAGCTTGGAAGGCTGGAGCTCTACCAACTGAGCTACTTTCGCATTAACAACGGTGCAAATATAATTAATAAGTTTGCTTCAATGCAAGTTTTTTTCTTAAAAAATCACAAACTTACCCATGCGATCTTTTTTAAAAAAGCATATAAAAATCATAAAGAATTTAATATGAAATTATTATACCTTTATTACGCTAAAAAAAACAATCTAAAATATCAAAAAAATTATCGTTTTTTGAAGCATTTTCAGTAAGACATCCCGTACTTCGGGCAGAAAACAGTTCCGAATTCAGGAAATAGCAGTCTTAAAACAGCATCAAAAAAGGGTTTTGAAGAAAAACTCATTCAAAATTCTGAGAAATTCGCACGAAAAGAAGCATTGGATTCCATGAAAAAATGGAATATTAAGTCAAAAGATTGACTTTAAAATAAAAGGAGTTGAAGAACACATTATCATGTTTAAAAAAACGAATAATGAAAACGTTGGTTCTAATATTATTAATCTGTGTAACTATTAGTTGCAAAAAGGAAGAACTAAAAAGTGAGGTAATCTTGAAAAATGACATTTCAAACCCTCCTGTTTTACCTGAAGATAAATCCGTTAGAATTGACTCCATCCTACTAACTTCTTTTAACAACAAAACACTTTTCAATTTTTATAAAGCGACTAACTACAGAACAATTTGGCAATCTGAGGATAGTAGAAAAATAATTTTAACAGAACTCCTTAAATCTGATGAGGAGGGATTAAATCCGGAGGACTACAAAGTAAAAACATTAAGTGATTTTGAAAAAAAATCAGCAACACTAAACGATTCTGATTTAGCCAAATACGACATTTTACTGACCGAAAGTTTTCAAAAATACATTTCACATTTGACAAACGGAACATTAAACCCCAGAAAACTATATAAAAACTGGGATTTAAAAGAAAACTACATTGACCTAAACGAGACTTTGACTAATTTACTGGACAGCGATTCCTTAGCAGACAAAATAAAACAATTGAAACCCAATCATATTGTTTACAAAAGATTAAAAAAAGCATTAAAACTGATTAATACCTTTCCTAAAGATGATTTCAAAGCGTTAAAAATCGCAGAAATAATTGCTCCAAACGATACCAATCCTTCCATAATTGATATTAAAAAAAGATTGACTTACTGGAAAGAATTGCAACCGCAAGACAGCTTAACGACTATCTATGACCCAGAAACCATACTTGCAATAAAGAAATTTCAAAGTCGTCATGGCTTAGCTATCGATGGAATAATTGGACCTGCAACAATTTCCTCACTCAATTTTTCCAAAAAACAACGAATGCAACAAATTATAGTAAATCTTGAGCGCTGGAAATGGTATCCTAAAGAAATGGGAAAAGAATATATAATCATTAATATTCCCGACTACAGATTGACGCTAATAAAAGAGAAAGACACGTTGAGAACGCACAGAGTAATAGTGGGAAGAGCGAAAAGAAAAACACCAATCTTATCGTCTAAATTAACTCAGGTTGTCTTTAACCCAACTTGGACTGTTCCTCCCACCATTTTGCTGGAAGATGTTATTCCTGCCATTTTAAAAAACCGAAGTTATTTATCGGAATCAAATATTAAGATCTATGATCGCAATGGGAAAATCGTAAGTCCTTACGAGTGGCAATTATCGCAAGCCCAAAGTTATCGTTATGTGCAAAGTCCAGGAACTTTTAATTCGCTGGGAATGGTTAAGATTATTTTTCCAAACCGCTTCTCTGTTTATTTACACGATACTAATCACAGGGATTATTTTGACAAAATAGATCGTTCGTTGAGTTCGGGTTGTGTCAGAGTTGACAATCCATTAGAATTAACAGAATATTTATTGAACGATGCCGTCAATTGGAATCTGGAAAAAATTACAACAATCTTGCAAAATGAAAAAACAAAATTTGTAAAAATCAAAAAAGAAGTTTCCTTTCACTTATTGTATTGGACCGCTTGGAGCGAAAACAACAAACTGATTTTTAGAGATGATATTTACAATCTAGATAATGATTTATACACTAAATTAAGAAATTGATTCTGTTCCAAATTTAGAAGCCCTTGACGGATGGTAAATAAAAAAACATGATTTGTTTTTTATGGCACTGATGATATCTTTAGACAATTCTACCGGCACAGCAGGACAACCTTGACTTCTGCCTAATCTGTGATTATTTTTGATAAATGAATTAGAAACATAATCAGCCGCATGCATCACCACGCCTCTTGCTCTTGCATTGTCATTAACTCCTTTTTCCAGCCCATCTAATTTAAGTGACATCCCATGTTTGCCATTATAAATTTCACCTGTGGCATAAAAACCTAAACTGCTTTTATACGACTCAGCTGAATTTGAAAAATTAGAAGCAAACTCATTTCCTGTATTTCTACCATGTGCCACAAGAGAATGAAACAATATATCTCCAGTTAGTAGGTCAATTACCCAAAGTCTTTTGGTATTTGAGGACAAGCTAAAATCAATTAAGGTGAGAATATCTTTCTTAATTAATCCTTTTTCTTTCAACGAATAATACCCTTTTAAAGCTTCAGCAAAACTTTCTAATTTAGGCAAAGCAAATTTATCAGAATGCAAATTATTGTATGCCAATTCAATTTTAGCCTCAACACTAGATTCTACCGTTTTGGCATAAACTACTGGTTTAACATCACTTGACTCTGAAAGGTTTGTTTTGCTTGTAGAGAAAGAAAACAGCATAAACAAAATAGTAGGAAATAGATTATAAATCATTGATTATCTTTAAGTTATAAATAAATTCGGGATTGCAAACCTACGTTAAAAAATCAAAATCGAAACATTTTTAACAAAATTTTAGTCCATTTATAACGCATTACTTGGTGAAATATTGAGTGAAAAATCATAAAAAACACAATTTCTATGTTAATTTTGCTATTTTTGTTTAGAATCAATCCCAATTTATGTCAAAGTTACATTCGATAGCTATATTTTATTTAATATTCTTTAGTTATACTGCTTACAGCCAAAAAAAAACGCTTCAAGCAAAATCCATCACTGAAAATATAACAATTGATGGAAAAATAAATGAAGAAATTTGGGAAACTGCCTCAGTTGCTACCAATTTTGTAATGTTTGAGCCTGACAACGGAAAACCAATAAGCAACGATAAAAGGACAGAAGTAAAAGTACTCTACGATAACAATGCCATCTACATATCGGCATTACTTTATGACAATGAACCTGAAAAAATTCAACGTGAAATAACAAAACGAGATGTTTTTGGGGTTTCAGATCACTTTTCAGTTTACATCAACGGATTCAATGATGGCCAACAAGATTTTAGGTTTTTTGTAAGTGCTGCAGGAGTCCAAATGGATTGTTTAGCAATTGAAGATTCTGAAGATTTCACTTGGGATGCCATTTGGGACAGTGAAGTAACAGTAACGGAATTTGGTTGGGTTGTTGAAATGAAAATTCCTTATGCTGCCTTACGATTTTCAAAAGCTGATAAACAAACTTGGGGCTTGAACTTCATGCGTGAAATCAAACGCGATGTACAAAAATATACTTGGAACAGGATTGACACTAAAATTGGTGCTGTTATTCCTCAAGCAGGAATTCTTCAAGGAATTGAAAGTATACAAACTCCTACCCGACTTTTCTTGATTCCATATTCATCCGCATACTATCAACAAAGTGATATTGGTTCTGACACGACTTTAAAAGCTGGGTTGGATATAAAATACGGCATAAATGACTCCTTTACATTAGATGCAATTTTGGTACCTGATTTTGGACAGACAAAATTTGACAATGCGATTTTGAATTTAGAACCTTTCGAACAACAGTTAGAAGAAAATAGACCTTTTTTTACCGAAGGAACTGATTTATTTAACAAAGGAGGTTTATTTTATTCCCGAAGAATTGGTGGGGCTCCAAGCACTGAACCCGCTACGGCAGCAAATGAAGAAATAACGAATTATCCAAGCACGGTAGATTTATTGAATGCCGTAAAAATATCTGGACGCACTGAAAAAGGGTTGGGTATTGGATTTCTGAATGCCGTTACTGAAAAGACAAAAGCTATTATTTTAAATAATGACATAGGCGAAGTTAGAAAAGAAGTAATCGAACCATTGACTAATTATAATATGTTGGTTTTAGATCAACGCTTCAACCAAAACTCATCGGTTTCTTTTGTAAATGCGAACACTACTAGAAATGGAGGTTTTAGAGATGCGAATGCTTCGGCATTATTGTTTGATTTGAATACAAAAGAAAATACGTATAATTTATATGGAGATTTCAAATACAGTTCCATCAATGCAATTGAAGATTACGATGGATTTAAAACAGAAATTGGATTTGCAAAAACAAGTGGAAAATATCGTTATGGATTTTCCGGAAAATATGTATCCGAAAACTATGATGTAAATGATTTAGGGATTAATTTTTATTCCAATTATCATAATGCTTATGCAAATGGAAGCTACAGAATAGTAAATCCGACTAAAATTTTTAATACTTTCAAAATAAATCAATATATAAATTTTGAGGTTGACAACACCTCAAAAAAACTACAAACCGGTGCATTTGGAACAGAAATAAAAGCAACAACATTACAAAACGATTACTTAGAATTTGTAGTTGAATTTTCACCATTTAAAACTTTTGATTTTTATGAACCTCGTGAATATGGCAAATATGTGTTCCTTCCTGAAAAAGTTTTTACTGCAATAAATTTTGCTACTAACGACAATAACCCTTTTACATTAGTTGTGCAACCTTCATTGTCCAAATTCAATGAGAATGACCGAAATGTTTATGGTTTTTATATAAGTCCAAAATACCGATTTAACGATAGGCTTTCTATTGCATACGTATTGGATTATTTTAACGAAACTAATGATCGTGGTTGGGTTGATACTGACAATACAGGGATAATTTTTGCTGAACGTAATAGGGAAACAGCTCAAAATGATTTTACCGGAAAATATGCCTTGAATAATAGAATGACAATAAACCTGACTGCACGTTATTACTGGTCCTATTCTAAAAATCATCAATTTTTCACCTTACAAAACAACGGTTATTTAACTCCAAACAGTACTTACGCACAAAACAAAGACAGGAATTTTAATTCTTGGAACTTCGATTTGTCTTATTCATGGTGGTTTGCTCCTGGAAGCGAAATATCCATTTTGTACCGTAACTATGGATTAGAAAGAGCGAGTATAGTCGAAAAAGATTTATCTAAAAATCTAAAAAGTATTTTTAATAGCGACTTAACCAATGTGCTTTCCATAAGCATTCGCTATTTCATTGATTACAATGCCGTGAAAAATAAATTTTAATTTTAAACCAAACTGTAACATTCAATTGAAAAGGGAGTCTATTAACTCAAACTATTCAGTGGATTGGTGATTGTTACCTTTGAAACTTTTTTGGTTTTTCTAAATTTTGCATCAATCACCAATCAATCAATCGTTTCATGAAAAACCAGTTATTACTTTGTTTTCTATTCCTATCTGCTTTTGGCTATAGCCAAAAAAAAGTCTTACAAACTAAATTCATTTCGGAAAAAATTGAAATCGATGGGAAATTAGACGAGAATACATGGCAAACAGCTGCAATAGCCAATGATTTCATCATGTTTGACCCAGACAATGGCAAAGCGATTCCAGAAAATAAGAGAACTGAAGTAAAAGTTTTATACGACAATGACGCCATATATATTGGAGCCATTATGTATGATGAAAATCCGGGGAAAATTTTAAGAGAAATTACCCAGCGGGATAATTTTGGTACTTCTGACCTTTTTGGTGTTTTTATAAATGGGTTTAATGATGGACAACAAGATTTTCAATTTTTTGTCAATGCAGCAGATGGACAAGCCGATTGCATTACCACCGATACTAATGGAGAGGATTATTCTTGGGACGCCGTTTGGAAAAGCAAAGCCGTAATTACGGATAAAGGCTGGGTTGTTGAAATGAGAATTCCATACGCCGCATTGCGTTTTTCTGGCGAGAACAAACAAACCTGGGGACTTAATTTTTTCAGGGAAATTAGACGGGATCGTCATAAATATACTTGGAATTTCATTGATTCAAAATTGGGAACTTTCACCCAACAAACAGGGGTTTTAGAAGGAATTGAAAATATAAAACCTCCCACCCGACTCTTCCTTTTGCCGTATTCTTCCTTTTATGTAAATGCAAATGCGCAACAAAAAACGTACGGAACTCTCAAAGGCGGATTAGATTTGAAATACGGAATAAACGATGCTTTTACGCTGGATATGATTCTTATTCCTGATTTTGGACAAACAAAATACGATGATCAAATTCTGAATTTAGGACCATTTGAACAACAATTTAACGAGAACAGACCTTTTTTTACAGAGGGAACCGATTTGTTTAGTAAAGGAAATTTAGTTTATTCAAGACGAATTGGAGGAAATCCAATCAATTATCCTACCGCAGCTGCAAACGAAGAAATCATTGATAATCCCGCTAGTGTAAACCTTATCAATGCATTTAAAGTTTCTGGAAGAACCAAAAATGGATTGGGAGTTGGAATCTTAAATGCTGTCACCGAAAAAACAACTGCAACCATCAGAAATAACGACACACAAGAAGTCCGAAAAGAAGTTGTTGAACCGCTGGCAAATTATAATGTATTAGTTTTAGACCAGCGCTTTCGCAAAAATTCCTCTGTTGCGTTTGTTAACACAAATGTTACCAGAAACGGAAGTTTTAGAGATGGAAATGTAACCGCCTTAGTTTGGGATTTGAATACTAAAAAAAATACCTATAACCTTGTCGGTGATTTCAAATACAGTTATATCAATGGTGTAGAAGATAAAAAAGGTATTAATTCCCAATTGAATTTTTCTGAAACCAGCGGTAAATTTCGTTATGGAGTTGGGGCTGATATCACCACAAAAGATTTTGATAATAATGATTTAGGAATCAATTTTGAGACTAATTATTACAGTGTATATGGTAACACCAGTTATAGAATCCTGAATCCTACGAAGTATTTTAACACTTTCAATGCCAGAATAAACGCTTATTCACAATTTCAAAAAGAAACAGGCAAATTACAAACGGGCAATATTAACTTTCAGATTAATTCGAATACCAAAAAAAATCATTACTTCGGAATAGGTTTCGATGCGAATCCAGTAGAGACCTACGATTATTACGAACCAAGAACCGCTGACAGATACGTCATAAAACCAAGTAAACTTGGAGGTTTTATTTATATTTCAACCAATTACAACAATAGTTTTGCCATTGATTTCAATCCGTCATACGCCGTTTTTGATGAAGCCGGAAGAAATTCTTATGGTTTTTCTCTTGGTCCGAGATACCGTTTTAGCGATAAATTATCATTGAATTATAATTTCAATTTTTTCAGGCAAAACAATAATAAAGGCTACATTGACAGTATTAATGAAGACCTGAATTCAGCTACACCAAATACTATAATTTTCGCCAATAGAAATGTAATCACCTATTCAAATACACTTTCGGGAAAGTATTCACTGAACAGTCAGATGACGTTTAATATTTCGTTACGCCATTATTGGTCCTATGCCGAGAATAAAAACACTTTATCCTTAGAACAAAACGGAAGATTGGCTGATTTTACAGGATACACAGACAACAAAAACTCAAGTTTTTATTCCTGGAATGCTGATTTGTCTTATACTTGGTGGTTTGCGCCAGGAAGTCAGGTTTCTGTTTTGTATCGAAACAATGCTGGTGCTTTTGAAAGAAAAATCAATAAAGAATTTAGAGAAAACTTCACCAATTTATTGAATAATGACGCATTGAGTCATGTTTTCTCGATCAGTGTGCGCTATTTTATAGATTACAATGAAGTGAAGAATAAATTCTAAATGCATAAACCTTAAAAAAGGTAACTTTCCACAACAAAATAATCATTATTTGTTATGCTTAGCCTCTGAATCTATAATAGTGATTTTGATTCACTTGAAGATTTTTAGAAATACTTTATCTTTGCTTAAAATAAATTTGCAATGAATAAAAAAGTAATTCTTATGATTTTGGACGGTTGGGGAAAATCTCCTGACCCAAAAGTTTCTGCTATCGATAATGCCAATGTTCCATTTATTAATAGTCTTTATAGAAATTATCCAAGCGCTCAACTTCGAACTGACGGATTAAACGTTGGTCTTCCTGAAGGTCAAATGGGAAACAGCGAAGTAGGTCACATGAATCTTGGTGCAGGCCGAATTGTATATCAGGATTTAGCCAAAATAAATTTAGCAGTTGCTCACGACACTTTGGCGAAGGAGCAAGTTCTAGTTGATGCCTTCACATATGCCAAAATACACAATAAAAAAGTACACTTTTTAGGTTTAGTTTCAGATGGAGGTGTGCACTCTCATACGTCTCATTTACGCGGTTTGATTGACGCCACACAACAACACGGATTGCAAAAAGTTTTTGTTCACGCCTTTACTGACGGTCGTGATGTAGACCCAAAATCCGGTAAACATTATATACAGGATTTACAGGATTATATCGCTAATACTACCGTAAAACTGGCTTCAGTTGTAGGACGTTATTATGCAATGGACCGCGACAGACGTTGGGAAAGAGTAAAACTTGCCTACGATTTATTAGTAAACGGAATTGGAACACATTCAACAAATGCAGTGGCTTCCATCGAGGATAGTTATGAAGTCAATGTAACTGATGAATTTATTCATCCAACAGTTATGGTGGATGAATATGACCAACCATTGGCCACAATAGAGGAAGATGATGTGGTTATTTTCTTTAATTTCAGAACAGACAGAGGACGAGAATTAACCGAAGTATTGACTCAGATGGATTGTCATGAACAAAACATGCACAAACTTAATTTGTATTATGTTACGCTGACTAATTATGACGAAACGTACAAAAACGTAAAAGTCGTTTATAACAAAGATAATATTACGGAAACTCTTGGAGAAGTTTTAGAAAAAGCACACAAAAAGCAAATTCGTATTGCCGAAACGGAGAAATATCCTCACGTAACTTTCTTCTTTTCCGGCGGAAGAGAACAGCCTTTTATTGGCGAGAGCCGCATCTTAAAAAACTCTCCAAAGGTTGCCACTTATGATTTACAACCGGAAATGAGCGCCTTTGAGTTGACCGATGCTTTGATTCCCGAATTGGAGAAAGAAGAAGTAGATTTTGTTTGTCTTAATTTTGCCAACGGCGATATGGTGGGACATACCGGAATTATGAGTGCTGCAATAAAAGCCTGTGAAGCAGTTGACCAATGTGTCGAAAAAGTAATCACGGCAGCATTAGCCCATAATTATACTACCATCGTAATTGCAGATCACGGGAACTGTGAGACAATGATTAATCCTGATGGAAGTCCAAATACAGCACACACTACAAATCCTGTCCCAATTATTTTAGTGGACAAAGATCTTAGAGTAATTCATGATGGAGTTCTTGGAGATATTGCCCCAACTATTTTAGAATTAATGGGTGTCGAAAAACCGGAGGTAATGACTTGTCATTCTTTACTTTAAATAAAACCAATAAGCAATATTTGAATTGAAAGCTACTCCAAACGAGTAGCTTTTTTTATAAATAAAAGTTAAATTTTCATTGTTAATAGCAATACTATTATTTTAATATATATATTTGTATTAAATTTAAATGTATCACTATAATTAATTAAAAACATGAAAAAGAGTATTCTATTTTTAACCCAACTTGCAGGGTTGAATGACGATAAAAGTTAATTAATTGTTAATTACATCATTTTAACAATCATTTCTGTAAGTTTTTATTTAAAAATTGGTATTTTTTGTATTCAAAACAGGTGTTTTTTAGGTAAATTCCGTTTTGTAGTCCCCAGCAAATCTTGTCTTTAATGGGGATATTTCCGATTTTTACTAAATGTATTTCAAATCTACTTTTCGTCGAAATCCTGAAACAGGCAAAATGGAATCCTACTACCGATTGGTAGAGAGTTTTCGTGATCAAAACGATATTGTTAGAAACAGAACTATTGTAACTGCTGGATTTATAGACCATTTAACGGCTGAGGAATTGAATTATATCCAGAAAAAATTGACTGAAAAACTCAATGGAAAAAACAGCTTGTTTGAAGATGATTTTCAAGAACATCTTTGGGAGTATATTGATGAATTGTATTCCAAAATACTAAAATCAAACAAAATAGATAATTCTCATTCTTCCCAAAAAGACATTCACAGTGTAGATTTGAACACACTAAAACACACTGAAGCACGTGAACTAGGAGGTGAATGGATGAGTTTGCAAACATTGAAGCAACTAAAAATAGACCAGTTTTTATTGGATAAAAATTGGCCGGAAGAACAAGTTCAATTGGCACTCACTCAAATTATAAGCAGAGCCGTTTATCCCGCGAGCGAAAACAGAACCAGTAAATGGATAAAAGAAAATTCGGCTATTTGTGAATTAACCGCTTATCCTATCAAAAAAATAACAAAGGATAAATTATATCAATCTGCCTTAAATTTGTATCAAGTTAAAGATGAGATGGAAAAATATTTGTCTCAAAAGACCAATGAATTATTTGATATTGAAGATAAATTTTATTTGTATGACCTAACCAATACCTATTTTGAAGGTCAGAAAAAGAACAGTGATTTAGCTCAGTACGGACGTAGCAAGGAAAAGCGAACCGATGCCAAACTAGTTGTTTTGGCAGCTGTTGTAAATGTAGAAGGCTTTTTGAAATATTCCAATATCTACCAAGGGAATATGGCCGATTGCAAGACCTTGTCCGATATGATTGATAGCCTTCGTGAGGCTACGAGTGAGTCCACAAAAAAGGCTTTGGTGATTATGGATGCTGGTATTGCCACTGACGAAAACTTGAAATTGGTGACAGAAAAAGGATATGATTATTTATGTGTAAGCCGTACTAAACCCAAAAAATATGCCTTAAAAAATGAAATCCCTACAATAGTTTATGACAAAAAAAATCAGAAAATAGAGCTGAATGAAATTGAAGGTGAAGAACAAAATCAGTGTGTTTTCAAGGTGAAAAGCGACATGAAAGCAATGAAAGAACGTTCAATGAATCGCAAATTTAAAACCCTTTATGAAGACACATTAACCAAACTTGCCAATGGATTAGCCAAAAAATCGGGGATAAAAAAGCAAGAAATTATAAATCAAAAAATAGGGCGATTGCAACAAAAATATCCCTCAATAGCCAAGCATTACCAAATTGATTTATTGGTTGACCAAAAAACGAGCAAGGTAACTTCTATGAAATGGGAGGTCAAAGAAAGTCAAATAAATCAGAAAAAAGAACATGGCGTTTATTTTATAAAAACGTCTCTAAAAGAAAGGGATGAGCAAACAATTTGGAGAATATACAATTGCATACGAGAAATTGAAAGTACTTTTAGAACGTTAAAAACAGACTTGGATTTACGACCTATTTATCATCAGAACGATGAGTCAACTATGGCACATTTAAACCTTGGATTGTTAGCCTATTGGATCGTAAATACGATTAGATATCAACTAAAAGTAAAAAAAATAAATCACGATTGGCAAGAAATTATGAGAATTGCAAATACTCAAAAGTTAGTTACAACAGAGATAAAAGATGTACTTGAAAACACAATCGAAATTAAGAAATGTTCAGAGCCAAGCCCTAAACTAAAGGAAATTTACTTAGCCCTAAACTATAAAAAATGTCCCTTTACCAGGAAAAAATTTGTAGTCCCCAAATCTGAAATCCTAAAACAAGATTTCCTTTTTAAACAAAGGTTTACAAGCTAAAGTCTGCAAGTTGGGTTAATGTGTTTAAGTATAGGTCTAAGCACTTATTCGCAAGAAAAACAAGTCAAAAAAAACAAATCAAAAAAAATTGAGATTGATTCCGTACAATGGAAAAAAGAACATTACGTCATTAATAGAGATTCCGCTTATGCAGATCCTAGGATTGGCATAAAGAAATTAATGGGCGGAAACAAACGTTTTATTGAAGGGAGAACAATCAAACCAAGGCAAGACATGAATACCATAAAAAGCCTAGAAAACGGACAGGAACCCTTTGCAACAATTGTAGGCTGTTCAGATTCAAGAGTGCCTAATGAAATGATTTTTGACCAAGGTTTAGGTGATTTATTTATCATCAGAACTGCTGGACAAGTATCTGCTGCGGCATCTTATGGCAGTATGGAATTTGCCGTATTAAAATTAAAAACAAAATTAATTGTAGTGCTTGGACACACAGAATGCGGTGCAGTAGCTGCAGCTGTAGAACGCCCCGAGGATGTACCTGGCCACATTGTAACCCTGATTAATGAAATTAAACCCGCGGTGGCAAAATGTGCTCACTTACCTGGGAATCGTGTTAATAATGCAGTACGACAAAATGTTGTTGACCAAGTTAATAACCTGCGCGACCTAGACCCCATTTTACATAAAAAATACTTAAATGGTGAAATATTAATAGTAGGTGCGGTATATGATATCCACACAGGAAAAGTAGAATTCCTACCAGAAACACTAAATAACTTGCCACAGCCAAAAAAGAATACTAAATGAAAAAAATAATATTTATAACACTGTTGTCACTAATGGGCAGCAGTGTTTTTTCGCAAAATACTAGACTAAATGACCACAACCAAATAGGATGGTTAGGATATTTTGGAACATTTAAAGTTTCCAATAAATTTAGCTTGCACTCCGAGTACCAGTGGCGAAGAGACAATTATATTGCTGATAAACAGCAAGGATTAATGCGTGTAGGATTGAACTACCAAACCAATCCAAAATTGCAATTACGATTAGGATATGCCTGGATTGAGACCTATCCTTATGGTGATTTTCCAATAAATGGAATGGGAAGAGATTTTACGGAACATAGAATTTTTCAGATGGCTACGCTCACAGATAAAATATCAAAATTTGATCTTTCGCATCGTTTTATGCTCGAACAGCGTTTCATAGGAAGATATACAAATCCAACAATAAAAGTAGAAGATGACTATCTATTCCTTAACCGTTTACGATATATGTTTCGAATTCAAATGCCTTTAAAAGGAAAAGAAATAACAAACAAAACAACATACATTGCCGCCTACAATGAAATACTTATAGGATTTGGCAAAAATGTAAATGAAAATATATTTGATCAAAACCGAATAGGAATTTTACTAGGTTACAAATTCAACAATAATTTTAGAGTTGAAGGCGGTTATATAAATCAAACGGTACAACTTGGAAGAGAAATAGAACAAAGAAATGTATTTCAAAACAATAATGGATTCATAGTAAACACACTAATAAACGTAGACCTTACTAAAAAAAATTAATACTAAAAAATAATTGATTCTTTAGCTTTAGAAAAGTATAATAAGACATACGCTATTACTTAAAATCAAATATGTGGAATAAATTTTTGATTGCAAGAAAACCACAATTTATTGGAAATATGGATTCTTAAAACCAAGGATTAATGATGCCCTAAGCTCGATTAGAAAGAGGCTTTTATTGTTTAAATCAGGCGGTTTCGAATTTCAAAGAAGAAATTTTTGAGCAATTAATCAACATTTTGCCGCAAAACATCATCATATCTTGAAAATATCGTTAAGTTAAACTTTCAATTTTCAGATATTTACACGAATCTAATTTCATTATTTGCACATTTTTTTTAATGATAAATCGAGTTCAGGTTAATTACTAAACAAGAAGTAAAAGCATGCGTTTCTTAAAAAAAAGTTAAAGTCACATAATCAATAGCATTACTATTGATTATGTGATTACTTTTGTTGAATAATCTAAAAAAAATAAAATGAAAACGAACTTAATTTTGGCATTTTTAATCGTCTTTTCAAATGCATTATTTGGTCAAATTAAGCCTGATCAAAGTAAAGATTACAATAATTTAGAAGAAGCTCTGAAGAATCCTGAAATGATTTACAGACTAGATCTGAGTAATCAAACAGTTAAACTAGATACTATAAATTGGACAAAGTTTACTAATCTTACCTATCTAAATCTTAAAAATGATCATCTGAAGGAAATACCAATTGGCATTACTACTCTAAAATCTTTAAAAACAATTGATTTAAGTGGAAATGATTTCAATATATTACCTAGTGATTTTTCTAATTTGACCGCATTAGAAGAGGTGTTTTTAAATGATGAAAAAAAAATGAATTTGCCTAAAACGCTGAACATTTTAGCAAAACTGCCCAATTTAAAATCCCTGCATTTAGAAAATGATCACTTAAAATCATTACCAAGTGAACTACTGCATTTTAAAAATCTAGAAAAATTGTATTTGGGCAATAATGAATTGAAGCAAATCCCAGTTCTCAAAACATTAGATCATTTAAAATATTTAGATTTAAAAAATAATAATATAGAAACTGACATTAGAGATATGAAAAATTTAAACTTTGGCCTAAAAATTAATTTCTAATAATAACCAATAAAACTTATCTTTAATTAAAAATACGTTTTAAATACAAGCAGTGAAACAATAATATAAAATCCCTTTTTGTCTCTCAAGTATATCATCAAAATTTTAAAAATGAACACTATTTTAGCAAATATAACAATAACAGTCAACGATCAACTTTACGTCAAGAATCCTGAAACTTCTTCTTTAGGAAAAAAAATAATTGAGCATAGTATTTTAATGATAGATGAAATAGGTTTTGAAAATTTTACGTTCAAAAAGCTTGGTGAAAAAATTGGTTCAAATGAAAGTTCAATCTATAGATACTTTGAAAGTAAGCATAAACTATTATTATATTTATCCTCGTGGTATTGGGGCTGGATGGAGTATAAATTAGTGTTTGCAACTAATAATTTATCTGTACCATTGGAGAAATTAAAAAAAGCTATTACTATTTTAACGGAAAAAATTGAAGATGATTTTACAACCGCCCATATCAACGAATCTATTCTAAACAAAATAATAATTGCCGAATTCACAAAAACATTGCTAACAAAAGACGTTGACGAGGAAAATAAAATTGGTTTTTTCTTAGTGTATAAAAGAGTAATCAATAGAGTTATAGAAATGATACAAGTGGTAAATCCTGATTATAAATATGCAAAAAGTTTAGCCTCATCAATAGTCGAAGGTGCATTACACCAGCATTTTTTAAAGGACCATTTAAAAACAATTACAAATTGTAATGAAACTATTTCACCAACCGATTTCTACATTGATTTAGTTGAACGAATTACAAAATAAGATATTATGAAAATTTCTCCATTAAAACGTTTTTACAATTTACTTGAATTAGATAAAAAAGATGTTTATCAAATATTTTTCTACGCTATTTTTGCCGGATTAATCAGTTTGTCTTTACCGCTGGGTATTCAGGCGATCATCAACTTTATTCAATCCGGAAGAGTAAGCGCCTCTTGGATTGTTTTAATTATTTTGGTAATTTTTGGTGTTGCATTAGTGGGGATTTTATCCTTGATGCAATTGCGAATCACTGAAAATTTACAACAAAAAATATTTGTTCGCGCCTCATTTGAATTTGCAGCCCGTTTGCCCAAAATAAAAATGGATCAATTGTACAATTCCTATCCACCGGAATTAGCCAATCGCTTTTTTGATACAATGACCATCCAAAAAGGAACTTCCAAGCTGCTAATCGATTTTTCTGCGGCGCTGTTGCAAATTGCTTTTGGAGTAATTTTACTGTCTTTATACCATCCCTATTTTATTCTGTTTGGTGTACTACTTTTTTTCCTTTTGTATTTTATTTTCCGATTCTCTTTTAAATCCGGTCTGGAAACAAGCTTGAAAGAATCAAAATTCAAATATAAAGTAGCAGGCTGGTTACAAGAATTAGCTCGAAATAATTATAGTTTCAAAAATGATCTTCATTATAATTTTGGACTTGAAAAAAATAATAATATCGTTAGTGAGTACTTAAATTACAGGGAGAAACATTTTAGCATCATCAAAAGACAATTCACCCAATTAATTCTTTTTAAAATTTTAATAACTGGAGGATTATTATCTATTGGGGGCTTTTTGGTACTTTCAGAACAAATGAATATTGGCCAATTCGTAGCGGCAGAAATCATTATTTTATTAGTTATAACCTCTGTCGAAAAAATTATAATTGGACTCGAAACATTCTACGATGTACTGACCTCAATTGAAAAAATTGGTCAAGTGACTGACATGGAATTAGAAGAAGACACCGCTTTTAGCAGCGACACTTGCTATGCTAATATATCATTGGAAATAGAAAATCTTACTTTTAAATTTCCGGACTCCAAGAAGGAAATATTGAGTAATTTATCCCTTAAAATAGAACAAGGAGAAAAAATAGCGATTGAAGGTCCTAATGGTTCTGGAAAAACAACGCTAATTCGCATATTATCCGGATTATTACAACCTACATCGGGTACTTTTTACATCAATGACGATACCTATAGAAAAATCAACCTAAAGCAATATCGCTCTCAAATTGGCGGTATTATTCACGGTGAAACGCCATTTGAAGGTACTCTGTTAGAAAACATTACGTTCAATGACAACTCAATCACTACTGAGAATCTAAAATGGGCTATTGAGGGCGTCCAACTTTCCAGCTTTGTAAAAACGCTGCCGAAGGGTCTGGAGACACGCATTTTTCCGGAAGGAAAACAATTATCGTCTTCTAATGCACAAAAAGTACTATTGGCTAGAAGTATTATACACAAACCAAAAATCCTTTTTTATGAAGATCCCACGGACATGATGGACATTAAAGTTGCTAATGAAATTATTGATTTCCTTACATCCGAGAAGAACAACTGGACAATAATAGTTTCCTCAAAAAACCCATATTGGAAAACCAAATGCAGTCGTATTATCACTATGGAAAATGGAACTATTCAACTTGATTTAAAAAATAAATAGTAATGCTAAACATATCTGACAATAAAACAAAACTGCCGCCATTAGATCGTTTTACTACGGTAAAAAACTTGGTCAACAGACCTCACTATAAAATTTTGAATAAAATTATTGTAGGAGTTTCAATTATAGGCGTGATAGCACTTTTCCTGCCTTGGACACAAAACATTTCAGGTAGCGGAAGCGTTACTACGTTAAGACCTGATCAAAGACCGCAGTCCATTCAGAGTGTAATTTCTGGTCGACTTGAAAAATGGTATGTTCAGGAAGGCGATTTTGTAAAGAAAGGTGACACCATCTTGTTCATTTCAGAAATAAAAGAGGATTATATGGATCCAAATTTAGTTCAAAATACTAGAAATCAAATAGATGCTAAAAAACAATCTTTGCAATCGTATGGTTCAAAAGTAAGCACGCTTACCGGCCAGATACAAGCCATTGAAAGAGAAAAAGTTTTGAAACTGGAACAAGCGCAAAATAAAATCAAACAATCCGTTTTGAAAATTAAGAGCGACAGTATGGATTTAGTTGCCGTAAAAACTCAACTAAAGATAGCTAACACGCAATACAATCGTTCAGTTCAATTGAATAAGGAAGGACTGAAACCGCTTACTGATATTGAAGAAAAAAGACTGAAATTACAAGAAGTTGAAGCGAAAATTATCACTCAGGAAAACAAATTTTTAACGAGTAAAAACGAATTTATTAATGCCAAAGTTGAAATAAGCAGAATAAGCGCAGAGTATGCAGAGAAAGTTTCGAAAGCCAATAGTGACAAATTCACGGCGCTTAGCAGTCAGTACGACACTGACGCGCAAGTGAATAAACTTGAAAATCAATATGCAAATTACAGCATTAGAAACGGAATGTATTATATCAAAGCCTCGCAAAACGGATACATCAACAGGGCATTGCAGTCCGGTATAGGAGAAACCATAAAAGAAGGAACGCCAATTGCAACGATAATGCCATCCAAATATGATATTGCCGTAGAAACTTTTGTAAACCCAATTGATCTTCCGCTGTTACGAAAAGGCGAAAAAGTTAGGGTTTGGTTTGATGGATGGCCTACAATTGTATTCTCTGGATGGCCAAACATGTCGTATGGTACCTTTGGTGGTGAAATTATAGCCATTGAAAATTTCATTAGCGTCAATGGAAAATATCGGGTCTTAATATCACCTGATAAAAATGATGAAAAATGGCCTGAACAACTAAGTATTGGAGCTGGAGCACAAACTATTGCGTTGCTAAATAATGTACCTGTTTGGTTTGAATTGTGGCGATCCCTGAACGGATTCCCTCCTAATTATTACAAACCAGCGGTAAAACCAACAACAGATAAAAAATAATGAAACAACTATTTTTAGCATTTTTATTTTTGGGTTTTGCTGCAACAGCCCAAGATATGACCTCAAAAGAATTCACTTACACGGAGTTCTTGGGGTATGTAAAAAAATACCATCCGCTGGTGAAGAATGCCAACTTGGAAATCAATAAAGCGCAAGCTAATTTGATGATGGCTCGCGGTGGTTTTGACCCAAAAATCGAAGTCGATTTCAGCGAAAAACAATTCAAAGACAAAGAGTATTATTCGATATTGAACAGCAGTTTCAAAATCCCAACTTGGTATGGAATCGAGATTAAAGCGGGTTTTGACAATAGTGACGGTGTATACTTGAATCCGCAAAACACACTTCCCAATCAAGGATTAACTTCCTTAGGAGTGACCGTTCCACTTGGACAAGGACTGTTTATTAACCAAAGAATGGCTGATGTACGAAAGGCAAAAATGCAAATGCAATTGAGTCAGGCAGAACGAAAACTTCAGGCAATTGCAGTTTTGTATGATGCTTCGCAGGCCTATTTTAATTGGAAAAAAAACTTCAATGAAGTGCAATTGTATGAAGAATACAACAAGAATGCACAAATTAGGTTCAAGGGAATTCAGTCGTTAATCCAGCAAGGTGACAAACCTGCAATTGACAGCGTTGAAGCGGGAATTATTGTAAAAAACAGAATCCTGAATCTGGAAGACTCCAAGCTTAAATTGGCTAAAGCCAAATTAGAACTTTCTAATTTTCTTTGGTTGGAAAACAATATCCCATTGGAAATATCCGATGAATTGATTCCCGAAACGCAATTGGAATTTACGATTCAGGAAAGTTTAAAAACGAATGATTTATTGAATACAAATTTCTCCATTACCAATCACCCAAAAATCAATGCATTGCAAAGCAAGATTGACATGCTAAATGTGGAAAAAAAATTAAAGGCCAATATGCTTTTGCCAAAAATTGATGTGGGTTATTCTTATATATCAGAACCCAGTTACATTGATAATTATCAGTTTGAGGATTATAAAATTGGATTGGATTTTTATTTCCCTTTGTTTCTTCGAAAAGAACGCGGAAGTTTGAAACTGGCGAAGTATAAAGTACAGGAAACTGAATTTACATTGGATTTAGAAAAAGTACAACTGACCAATAAAATAAATGCACAAAGGATGGAAATTGAATCCTTGCTAAGACAAAAGGAACTAATCAAAGGTTTGGTTCAGGATAATCTCACGATGTTAAATTCAGAGGAAAGATTATTTTCTTTTGGAGAAAGTTCCTTATTTTTAATTAATACAAGAGAGAATAATTTAGTTAGCGCACAGCTTTCAAAGATAGCTTTGGAGAACCGTTTTTACATTTCAAATTCAGAGCTTTTTAAAATAATGGCTAATCCGGATTAAATAATTTATAAAATTGTACTTTTGCAAACTGAAAATTCGAAATTATGATTATAGTAAAATCACGTGAAGAAATAGAATTAATGCGCGAAAGTGCCTTAATCGTATCAAAAACATTAGGAATGATTGCTTCTGAAATAAAAGAAGGAGTTACGACTTTATACCTGGATAAATTAGCCGAAACATTCATTCGTGATCATGGAGCTGAACCAAGTTTTCTTGGATTATATGGTTTCCCGAATTCACTTTGCATGAGTCCAAACGCACAAGTAGTTCATGGAATCCCAAACAATACACCTTTAAAAAGTGGTGATGTAATCTCCGTAGATTGTGGCGCATATAAAAATGGATACCATGGCGATCATGCTTATTCTTTTGAAATAGGTGAAGTCGCTCCTGAAACAAAAAAATTATTGCAGGTAACCAAGGAATCTTTATATGTTGGAATCCGCGAATTCAAATTAGGAAATCGTGTAGAAGACGTAGGAAATGCAATTCAAAAATATACAGAAGCGCATGGTTATGGCGTTGTGCGTGAATTAGTAGGTCATGGCGTAGGACAAAAAATGCATGAAGATCCTGAAATGCCTAATTATGGTAAAAAAGGAAGAGGAAAACTTTTTGTAGAAGGAATGGTTGTCGCTATTGAACCGATGATTAATATGGGAACCCGAAACATCAAACAATTAAAAGACGGCTGGACAATCCTTACTGCCGATGGAAAACCAAGTGCGCATTTTGAGCATGATGTTGCGATTATTGATGGAAAACCAGAGATTTTATCGACTTTTGGATACATCTACAAAGCGTTAGGAATTGTGAGTGATGAAGAAGATGAGTTTAGACAAACACCTTTAGTGCTGTAATGAAAAAACTATTTAAACTTGTACTCAATACTATTCCGCGTCCTATACTTATTCGTTTAAGTTATGTAGCGCGTCCTATTATTGCTTTTTCATTAAGAGGAACTAATTTCACCGACCCAATCGATGGAAAAAGCTTCAAATCGATGTTGCCTTATGGGTACGAAACACAAAGAAATAATGTGCTTTCGCCAAGTACACTTTCCCTGGAAAGACATCGTTTATTGTGGTTGTATTTAAATAACGAAACTGACTTTTTTACTTCGGCAGCAAAAAAGAAAGTATTGCATTTTGCGCCAGAACAAGCTTTTTATAAATTGTTTAGAAACCAGAAAAATCTGGACTATACTACAACCGATTTGTTTTCACCATTGGCGGATGTAAAAGCTGACATTTGTAATTTACCTTTTGAAGACAATCAATATGATGTTATTCTGTGCAATCATGTTTTAGAACACATTCCGGATGACACGAAAGCCATGCAGGAATTGTATCGGGTTTTGAAACCAGGTGGAATGGCTATTTTACAAATTCCGCAGGATTTATCCAGAGCAGCAACTTTTGCCGATGATTCCATTACGGATCAAAAAGAACGCGCTAAAATCTTTGGTCAATACGATCACGTTCGTATTTATGGCCGTGATTATTTTGATAAATTACGAAGCATTGGGTTTAAAGTAATTGAAGAAGATTACACAAATAAAATTGCCCCTGAATTAGTAGAGAAATATTGTTTAGCCAAAGGGGAAATTATTCCGGTTTGTTTTAAATAATTTACACTATAAAAAAACCTGCTAAAGTTAATTTTAGCAGGTTTTTAATTTATAAATTGAGTTGGTTTATTTTTTTTCTGGCATCAACATTCCAATTACTTTATCTTTTGTAAGATATTTTTTTGCAATATCTTGAATATCCTTAGCCGATACTGCATTTACAGTTTCTTCAAATTTCAAGACTTCTTCAGCGCTACTTCCATTGGTGTATGATCTAGTGAAATTAGACAACCAATATCTGTTTTCCTTACTGTCTTTTCTGAAATCAGCTAATTCACCTTCTTTAAATTTAGCCACATCTTTTTCATCTGGTCCTTTATCGATAATATTTTGAAGTTCTTTTAAAGCAGAAGCTGTCAATTTTTCAGCATTATCTGGTCCACATGGGAAACCAATTGTAAAACTGTACGATCCATTTGGAACTTTATTCATGCTTCCTCTTGCAGAAACACCATAAACACCACTTTCATTTTCACGCAATTGCTCGATTAGTTTTATAGTCAAAACTTCTCCTAATGCTTGCATACTCATCGCATCTTTTGCAGAATATTTTGCATCTCCATAATACATGATCGTTACGTTACTTTTAGGGTCTGTTCCTTTATTAACGACTTTTTTCAAATCTCCTTTTAGCATTCTATAACCTAAATCTACGGCTTTCTCTTTTTTATCAGTCGCAGGTAAAGACGCTAAATATTTAATAGAATACGCTTCCATAGTTTTATCATCAATGTTTCCAACGAAATAAAACTCAAAATCAGCAGCATTGGCAAAACGCTCTTTGTATTTTTTGTACGCTAATGCATAATCTGTTTCTCCCCAAGTTTTTTCAGAAGGAATCAACCCATTAAATCTAGGATTCTCTTTATTCAAATACGTATAAAACTCTTGCTGAAAATAAAAACTAGGTTGTGAAGCCATATTGTTAAAGAAAGCCGATTGCTTTTGTTTGTAGCCTTCAAAAGCGGTCACATCCATATTTAAATCTGTGAAATAAGCATGCGTCATTTGGAACAAATATTCTAAATCCTTCGGAGTGGAATTTCCTCTCAAACCTTCAGTAGTTCCACCTATATATGGGTTTACTCTTGCTATTTTACCCGTCATGAATTTATTGATATCATTCAATTTCAATCCTGAGAATCCGGCTTCCGCCAAGGCTCCGTTAGCAAATTGAACTTTTTTCATATCCTCATTAGAGTATAAATTAGTTCCTCCAAGACTAACCGCCTCAAAAAGAACCTCATCATTTTTGAAATCTGTATTCTTATACGTTACTTTCACACCATTGGACAATACTAATGTTTTTGTTCCAATTTTAGCATTGCTTTCACGACTAACAATTGTACCCGGTTTAACTTCGTTTCTTATCAAACTTGTCGCAACTGCAGCATCTTCATAAGGCTTAATATCATCAGTATTAATTTTCAAAGCATCAAGAACTTGTTGTTCTGTAACTTTTTTCAAACCTTCTTTTTCAGGGCCAGTAAGAATAATGACACGGTTGTCTTCTTTTACGTAATCTTTAATCAAACTATTTACATCCTTTAAATCAATCAAAGGCATCAATTGTTTAATCGTTTGATACGTCCATTCAATTCCGGGAACTGGCTCTTTTTCCAAGAAATTAGCTTGGTATTCTCCAACAAAATTTACTGAATTCGTTTTGTCTCTGTCGTTATATGCTTTTTCAATAGAAGCAAGAAATTCTAATTTTGAACGATCTAATTCACCTTGTGTAAATCCAAATTTCTTAGCTCTTTCATTTTCAGTTATCAATACTTTCAAAGCACTTAATTGCTTATCTTCTTGAGACATAGCCACAGACTGATATGCTTTTTTATTTCTGGCAAAAGTTCCGCCATAATACGAATATCCATAGGTAAATGGAGGTGTAGCTGAATTTGTAAGTTCATCCAATCGCGTATTTAAAAGCGTAGAGAACAATCCTTCAATAATGTAATTTTTGAAATCTCCAATATTCACGATTGGTTTTGGAGCTCCATAATCTTTGTAAATCAATTGTACTTGAGCGCTTGAAGCTTCTTTATCACTTTCAACAGCTACAAAAGTTTCCTTGTGATTAGGAACGTCATAAAATTTTCTAGGTTTTTCTTTGGCTGGATTTTTATAACTTGAAAAATGAGAAATGATTTTCTTCTCCATTTCTGCAACATCAATATCTCCAACAACAATTACGCTCATCAAATTAGGACGATACCAATCTTTGTAGAAATTAATTAACGATTGGTGTTTAAATTTCTCTAAAATTTCTTTTTGACCAATTGGCAAACGCTCCGCATAGTGTGACTCATGCATCATTTTTGAAATGTAGCGGCCCAACATTCTTTTTTGAGCACCTAAACCCAATCTGTATTCTTCTAAAACTACGCCTCTTTCTTTATCGATTTCTTCTGGTGTCAAAACGGTATTAAAAGCCCAATCTTCAATAATTTGAAATCCTTTTTCTAATTTTTCAGGACTGTCAGATGGAATTGGCAAAAAATAAACCGTTTCATCAAAACTGGTATACGCATTTAAGTGTTGCCCAAACTTTACACCAATACTTTGCAAATAATCAACTAATTGATTTTTAGGAAAGCGCTTGGTTCCATTAAAACACATGTGCTCCATAAAGTGAGCCAATCCTTGTTGGTCATTCTCCTCAAGGATAGAACCAGCATTAACAACCAGCCTAAGATCTACTTTTTTTTCTGGTTTGGCATTTTTCTTGATGTAATAGGTTAAGCCATTTTCAAGCTTACCTGTTTTTACGCTAGGATCAAAAGGAATTGCTTTTGAGTAATCCATTTGCTGTGCAAAAACAGCTAAAGGAAACAGCATGATCCCGAATACTAAATTGTTGATTTTTTTCATAAGGTTAGATATATTTGAAGTAAAAATAATAAGATAACTCCTAACTTTTAAAAATATTGTATTTTAATTAACAGAAATTACATACAAAATATATTTACTCTTTGAATTACATTATCGGATAAAAACGGGGAGTATTCCTTATATTTACAAAATCTTTAAGCGCTGCAAAATGATAAAATCTTTTTTTAAAATAGTCTTCTTTTTTCTTTTTGTATTCACAGCTAATTCTTCCTCTGCACAAGCAGAAAAAGAAGTAGCCGCACCTTACAATATCAAAACGATTTCTTTTTTACAAAGTGATCGAAATGTGATTCCAATTTTTAAATTAGGAGAAGGATTTCAATTGCAGTTTGATGATCTTTTTGGCAATGAAGCCAATTATTATTACGAAATAATCCATTGCGATTACAACTGGGTTCCTTCTGGAATTCCAAAAAACGAATATTTACAGGGTTTTGACAACCAAAGAATTCAGGATTATACTAATTCCTTTAATACATTACAAATCTATTCGCACTACAAATTATCAATTCCCAATCAGTTTACACAGCAGTTGCGAATCAGTGGGAATTATATCATTAAAGTTTTAGACGAAAATAAAGAAGTGGTATTTTCTAGAAAATTCATTTTATGTGAAGATCTTGTTACGGTTCCAATGCAGGTGAAGCGAGCACGAACAGTAAGTAATATAGAACTGAAACACAATTTAGAATTCTCTATAAAATCAAGCCTAATTACATTTCAAAATCCAATGAAGAACGTTAAAGTAGTCTTACTTCAAAACGGACAATTTAACACTGCCATAAAAAATGTGGTCCCACAATATACCATTGGAAATGACTTGATTTACAAATATGACCCTGAAACACAGTTTTGGGCAGGAAATGAGTTTTTGTTTTTTGAAAACAAAGACATACGATCCGCAAGTAACAATATAGCGCGCATAGATTCTAATACTGCTATTTACGGTTCCTATTTGTACACCAATGGCGCACGAACAAATTTCCCTTATTCATTTACCCAAGATGTTAATGGTGATTTTGTTGTCAATAACATAAATGCCACTAATCCCGAAATCGAAGCGGATTATGTATGGGTTTATTTTAGTCTCTCTGCCCCTACTTTTAGATTGAAAAAAAATATTTATGTTGGTGGAATGTTCAATAATTATAATCTGTCCCCAGAATACAAAATGGAGTATAATTCCCAAAAGGGTATTTATGAAAAAGCAATTTTAGTCAAACAGGGATTTACAAACTATCAATATATTGTTGCTGATGACAAAGGAGTTATTGACTATGAAAATGCAATTGACGGTAATTTTTATCAAACGGAAAATGATTACACCGTACTCGTTTATTACAGAGAAAACACAGATCGATACGATAGAGTTGTTGGGAAAGGAATAGCAAATTCCTTAAATATTACCAACTAAAAAAACTTTTCGAAAATTTAGCAAAACGAGTTCAATTTTTTGTAAATTTGTCAATAATAAACACATATTCATCCATTTAATCATGGTTTCTCAAATAACAAGAGGTATAAAAATTTCAGTTTTGACTAGTTTTGAAGGAACCTACTTCAAAAACTACAAGATTCACTTTGCCTTTAGTTATGTAATCACAATTGAAAATCACAGTAAAGATTCTGTTCAGCTGATTTCTCGCCATTGGGAAATCTTTGATTCTCTAAATGCAATAGAAATAGTTGATGGAGAAGGCGTAATTGGGAAAAAACCAGTTTTAAAACCTGGTGAATTTCATACCTACAGTTCTGGCTGTTTACTTTCTTCACCTTATGGCGCCATGAAAGGATATTTCAACATGATTAACTTCACCTCTACAAAAAACTTCAAAGTTATCGTACCTACTTTTAGGTTATGTGCGCCTTTTGCTTTGAATTAAATTACAACTCTTTTATTAGAATTTTAACTTCCAATCAGATTCTCTGATTGATGAATTATTGTTACCTTTACAGCTCAATTTTTGATTATAATTAAAATCTATTTAATATGCCAAAAGGAATTTACAACGTCCCAAAAGCGTTTAACGAAACCGTTAAGTCCTACGCTCCAGGAAGTCCGGAAAGAGAAGAAGTTCTAGCCACTTTCAATAAAATGTATAATGAAACAGTTGATGTTCCTTTATACATTGGAGGAGAAGAAATCCGTACAGGAAAAACTCAATCAATAAATCCTCCTTTCGACCACAAACACACTGTAGGACAGTATCACGAAGCTGATAAAGAACATATAGAAAAAGCCATTTCAACAGCACTGGAAGCTAAAAAGAAATGGGCTAATTTAGCTTGGGAACACAGAGCATCCATCTTTTTAAAAGCTGCTGAATTGCTTGCCGGACCATACCGTGCCAAAATAAATGCAGCAACTATGATTGCTCAGGCAAAAACAGTACACCAAGCTGAAATTGATGCAGCCTGTGAATTTATAGACTTTTTGCGTTTCAATGTGCAATTTATGTCTCAAATTTATGCTGAACAGCCCGCTTCATCAGAAGGTGTTTGGAACAGATTAGAACACAGACCTCTTGAAGGATTTATATATGCCATCACTCCGTTTAACTTTACAGCAATTGCCGGTAATTTACCTGCAGCTCCAGCATTAATGGGGAATGTTGTAGTTTGGAAACCAAGTGCTACACAAATTTATTCTGCAAATGTAATTGTAGAGGTATTCAAACTAGCAGGATTACCAGACGGTGTGATCAATGTAGTTTATGGAGACTCTGCCATGATTTCTGAAACGTTATTAGGAAGTCGTGATTTCGCAGGAATTCACTTTACAGGTTCAACTCGTGTTTTCAATGACATTTGGGGAAAAATTGGACAAAACATCAGCAACTACAAAACATACCCAAGAATCGTAGGAGAAACTGGAGGTAAAGATTTTGTTGTGGCGCATTCATCCGCTATTCCGGCTCAAGTTGCTACGGCACTTTCCAGAGGAGCTTTCGAATACCAAGGTCAAAAATGTTCCGCTGCTTCAAGAGCGTATGTACCAAAATCAATATGGCCAGAAGTAAAAAAATTATTAGTTGCTGATTTAGCTTCTATGAAAATGGGATCGCCAGGAGATACTAATAATTTCGTTTCATCTGTGATTTCAGAAGGTTCATTTGACAAATTAGCCGGTTTTATTGACCAAGCTAAAAAAGATGCTGATGCCGAAATTATTGCAGGAGGAAATTACGACAAGTCTGTTGGTTATTTTATAGAGCCTACCGTTATTGTAACTACAGATCCAAAATACAGTACAATGGAAACCGAATTATTCGGACCAGTATTGACAATTTACGTTTACGAAGATGCTAAATGGGAAGAAACTCTTGTATTAGTAGATTCGACTTCTGAGTATGCATTGACAGGAGCTGTCTTGAGCCAAGACCGTTATGCCATTGAATATGCGATGAAAGTTTTAGAAAATGCCGCTGGTAATTTCTACATCAACGACAAACCTACAGGTGCTGTTGTAGGACAACAACCATTTGGTGGAGCTAGAGGCTCAGGAACTAATGACAAAGCAGGTTCAGTATTGAACTTATTGCGTTGGGTTTCTCCAAGAACCATCAAAGAAACATTTGTTACTCCAGAGAATTACAGATACCCGTTTTTAGGATAATAAATTAGTCGTAAAGTTTGAAAGTCGAAAGTCTTAAAGAACATACAAATAGTAAAAAAGCCGAATCTAAAATTTAGATTCGGCTTTTTTTTATCTTTTTTCTAGTCAATTCTATCTTTCGATCTTATGACTACGATTGAAACTTCAACGGCAAATGCACTACTTTTTTGGTTTCAAAGAATTCATCTTCAAAGAAATCAGCAAGATTATATTCAGTGGCTTTTGGAAAATCCTTTAATTCTTCGGTTAAATCACCCCCTTTTAGATACAGAATTCCGTTTTTCAATTCGTGTTTGTTGTTCTTTTTGATTTTGGTTTTCACCCAAGAAACAAAATCCGGCATATTTGTTACGGCACGACTCACGATAAAGTCGAAATCTCCTTTTACATTTTCGGCACGCATTTGTTCGGCTTTTACATTTTTCAACCCTAATCCTTCGGCAACAGCTTGAACCACTTTTATTTTCTTCGCAATAACATCAATTAAATAAAAACGCGTTTCCGGAAAAAGAATCGCCAATGGAATTCCAGGAAATCCTCCGCCAGTTCCTACATCAAGAACATACGTTCCAGCTTCAAATTTTATGATTTTGGCTATTCCTAAAGAATGTAAAATATGTTTGGTGTACAAAGCATCAATATCTTTTCTCGAAATAACATTGATTTTTTCATTCCAATCATGGTATAAAAAATCCAGTTTTTCGAACTGTTCTTTCTGAATATCAGTTAAATTAGGAAAATACTTAAGAATCTCGTCCATCTATTAATTTTTTAACAAAAGTAATACTTTAGAGTTAAAATATTTATCTCAATTTTGTATATCCAAAAATTTATAATAATTACCTTTGAACTTTATTGAAAATATATGAATAATAATGCTCCAACATTTGCTAAGCAAGATAGCCTAAAGTTTTTTAGAACACTTAACTCACGGGTTAACAATTACTTCAAAGAAAATAACATCCAAAAGACCGGCAATTGGAAACTATATTTGAAAACTATAATTCTGTTTTCAGTTTTTCTTGCGCCTTATTTTTTAATTCTGACACTTGGTATGCCATTTTGGGCACATCTTCTGTTGACAATAGTTATGGGAATTGGAATGGCTGGAGTAGGAATGAATGTGATGCACGATGGAAATCATGGTTCTTATTCCAATAAAACTTGGGTCAACAAATTCATGGGTGGAACTATTTATGTTTTGGCAGGAAATGTATACAACTGGCAAGTGCAACATAATGTTTTACACCACACCTACACAAACATTCCGGGTCACGATGAGGATTTAGATGCCGGACGTGTTATCCGTTTTACTAAAGAAGCAAAATGGTATAATTTCCACCGTTTTCAGCAATATTATTCTGTATTCTTATACGGATTATTAACATTCAACTGGGCTATCACAACTGATTTCAAACAGATGAGAAGCTACTTGAAAAGAAAATTATCGTACGGAGAAGCGAAAAGCCCAAAAATACTTTGGACGACTTTAATTATCACCAAAGTAATTTATGTTTCTATCTGGATCGTATTACCAATCGTTATTGGAATCACTTGGTGGAAAGTATTAATTGGTTTCTTCGTGATGCATTACACTGCTGGTTTAATTCTAAGTGTTGTGTTCCAATTGGCACACGTTGTTGAAGAAACGACTAATCCATCTCCAAATGAATTAGGTGAAATGGACAATACTTGGGCTATTCATCAATTGTTTACCACAACTAATTTTGCTCCAAAAAACAAAATCGTTAACTGGTACACAGGCGGATTGAATCACCAAATTGAGCACCATATTTTTCCAAATATCAGCCACATCCATTATGGTAAAATTGCTAAAATTGTGAAAGAAACTGCGCAGGAATGCAACTTGCCGTATTATGAATACAAAACAATGCGAAGCGCCGTTATTGCACATTTTAAGCATTTGAAAGATTTGGGACAAAACCCTGCTCTTACTGTATAATCATAAAAAACACAACGTGTAAAGATGCTGCAGTGCATCTCTACCAACAGAATGAATTTAATAAAAACTAACTACAACCTATTAAAAAATGAATCCATTATCAGATAGAATAAACAATTTATCTACGTCTCAAACATTAGCAATGGCAGCTTTGGCCAGAGAATTAAAATCACAAGGAAAAGACATTATCAGTTTAAGCTTAGGCGAACCTGATTTCAATACGCCAGACTTTATCAAAGAAGCGGCTAAAAAAGCAATTGACGAAAATTACAGCACTTATTCTCCAGTAGAAGGATATTTAGAATTAAAAGAAGCCATCTGTAGAAAATTCAAAAGAGACAATGATTTAGAGTACAAACCGTCTCAAATTGTAGTTTCAACAGGAGCAAAACAATCTTTATACAACATTGCACAAGTAATGTTGAATGATGGTGACGAGGTAATTTTACCGGCACCTTACTGGGTTTCTTATTTCGAAATCGTAAAATTATCAGGTGGAATTCCTGTAGAAGTTCCAACTTCTGTAGATACTGATTTCAAAATCACACCAGAACAATTAGAAGCAGCAATTACACCAAAAACAAAAATGATGTGGTTTAGTTCTCCTTGTAATCCAAGTGGATCTGTGTACAGCAGAGAAGAATTAACGGCATTAGCAAAAGTATTGGAGAAATATCCAAACGTTTATGTTGTTGCTGATGAAATCTATGAGCACATCAATTTCTCAGGAACTTTTTGCAGCATCGCATCTATCCCAGGAATGTTAGAAAGAACAATTACCGTAAATGGAGTAGCAAAAGCTTTCGCTATGACAGGATGGAGAATTGGATATATTGGCGCACCAGAATTCATTGCAAAAGCATGTACAAAAATTCAAGGACAAGTAACAAGTGGTGCTAACAGTATTGCACAACGTGCTACAATTACTGCTGTTGATGCGGACCCAAGTGTTTTAAAACACATGGTTGACGCTTTTCATAGCCGTAGAGATTTAGTCGTTGGATTATTAAAAGACATTCCTGGAATCAAAATCAACGTTCCAGAAGGTGCTTTTTATGTATTCCCTGACGTTTCTTCTTTCTTCGGAAAAACATTAAAAGGAACTTTTATCAAAGATGCCAATGATTTCTCTATGTACCTTTTGGGCGAAGCAAATGTAGCAACCGTAACCGGTGACGCATTTGGAAACCCGGACTGTATTCGTTTTTCTTACGCGACAAGCGAAGAATTATTGAAAGAAGCCTTACGCAGAATAAAAGAAGCAGTAGCTTTATAGTCAAAAGTTGGAAAGTCAAAATTCCAACTTCCAATATACAAACAAAGCCTCAAGATTTTCTTGGGGTTTTGTTGTTTTTGGGCGTGACCACAAGGGTCGGGCTTTCCGCTGCAATCTTTTTATTTCTCCGTTATCACTTCAAAAATAAAAAGGATTTTCACTTTAATCCCTCACGCAAAAAAACACTATTTTTGTTTCCGTTTTAAATTGCATTCCTAACCTTACGCAACTTTAAACTTCAAACATTAAACTTTTTTTCATGAAAATACTATTGCTAGGCTCAGGCGAATTAGGAAAAGAATTTACAATCGCAGCACAACGCATCGGACAAATCGTAATTGCGGTTGACAGTTACGAAAATGCACCCGCCATGCAAGTTGCCCATGATTTTGAAGTTATCAATATGCTGGATGGTGACGCTTTAGATAGAATCGTTGCCAAACACAAACCTGATTTTATTGTTCCGGAAATTGAAGCCATCAGAACCGAGCGTTTTTATGATTACGAAAAACAAGAAATTACCGTAGTTCCCTCTGCGAAAGCGGCAAACTTCACCATGAATAGAAAAGCGATTCGGGATTTGGCTGCCAAAGAATTAGGTTTAAAAACTGCTGATTACCGCTACGCCACAACTGCCGAGGAATTACAAAAAGGTGTTGAAGCCGTTGGAATGCCTTGTGTTGTAAAACCATTAATGTCATCGTCCGGAAAAGGACAATCTACCATAAAAACTGAAGCTGATATTGAAAAAGCATGGAATTATGCTGTAGAAGGTTCCCGTGGCGATGTGGTAGAAGTCATTGTAGAAGCATTTGTCAAATTCAATTCGGAGATTACTTTATTAACGGTTGTCCAAAATAATAATCCGACACTTTTTTGCGCGCCAATTGGCCATAGACAAGAACGTGGGGATTATCAAGAAAGCTGGCAACCCGCCAGAATTTCCGATAAGGATTTATACGAAGCACAAGACATGGCCGAAAAAGTAACTGAAGCTTTGGGTGGCGCAGGACTTTTTGGAGTAGAATTTTTCTTGGCTGATGACGGCGTTTATTTCTCGGAATTATCACCTCGTCCGCATGATACTGGAATGGTAACATTAGCTGGAACACAAAACTTCAATGAATTCGAATTGCATTTAAGAGCCATTTTGAGTTTGCCCATTTCCGAAATTACATTAGAAAAAGTGGGAGCAAGTGCCGTAATTTTAGCTTCGGAAAACTCAACAAACCCAACGTATTCCGGCATCGAAAACATTGCTTCCTTACCTAAAACTGATTTCAGAATCTTTGGAAAACCAACTTCAAGACCGTATAGGAGAATGGGCGTGGCTTTAGTCAATGATACTTTAGAAACTCCTATTGAAGAAGTGGTAGAAAAAGCGAAAAAAGCAGCTAGTTTGGTTACCGTGAATTCGTAATTTACTATCTATAGTATTGTCAAGTCGAGCGCAGTCGAGACTAACCGTTGAGTCTCGACTGCGCTCGACTTGACAAACGTCTTAAGGAAATGACATTGATTCCCCATTACTTTTTAACCATTCGAAAAACTGTTGGAGTCATTCGGGTATGTTTTTTAAATAATCGTGTAAAATAAGAATAATCATCGAAGCCTAATTCCGTTGCAATTTCATTAACGGTAAACTTTTTATCCATCAGCATGCGTTTCGCTTCGAGTATAATTCTATCTGTAATTACCTCGGTTGTGGTTTTTTGCAACATTTCATTGCAAATCCTGTTCAAGTGTTTTAAAGTAATTGCAAGTTGCGAAGCATAGAAAGAAGGTGCTTTTTCTTTTTTAAAATTATGTTCTAAAACCAATTCAAATGTTTTGATTTTCACATTATACGAATGGGCTTCGTGGAGATGTGTTTCACTATATTTTCTGGCAATTTCAATGTGAATAATGTCTAACAGATTCATGATTCTATCCTGTTTCAACAGCTGATTTGCCTGAGTTTCTAAAATCAGACTTTCAAAATAAGGGAGAATCAATTTCGATTCGGTTGCATCAAAAAACATTTCAGGCTTATTATCCACCGAAGAATAAAAAGGATAATCGCCAATGGTTTTTTGTCCAAAATAAAGATTATACATTTCCTGGGAATAGAAAATCACAAAACCTTCCACATCATCGGATAAATTCCAATGGTGCATTTGTCCGGGTTGCAAGAAAAACATACTTCCCGGCTGAATCGTAAATACATCAAAATCGATTTCATGCGTTCCGGAACCTTTCGTAAAAAAAACCAGAACATACGAATTATGGCGGTGAGGTTCCTCAACAAAACTATGGTCGATTAAGTGATTTTTGAAGGTGTTAATATACAAATCACTATTCACTGAATTACAGTTAAACCGCTGGATGTTATAAATCGGATATTTTTTCATCTCCTCTAAATGTCTTTATTGTGCTATAATAAGCGAATATAGAAAACATCCATGACATGAATAAGAAATACCTTTGATAAAAATAATAACGATGTCAAATTCTATTGTACACATCCTGAATAATGATTGCCCTCACTGTCTTAAAGGCAAAGTTTTCAATGAAAAGAATATTTTCTTAAACATTGGATTTCCTAAAATGAACCAGTATTGCTCGAATTGCCAGTTTAAATTCGAAAAAGAACCTGGCTATTTCTTTGGCGCCATGTATGTCAATTATGGTTTAACAGTAGCGCAAGGTATAGCGACATATGCTGTAGCGCAATTCTTCTTTACCGAAAATTTTGATTTGAGAATCATTCCAATTATTGCTGTTGTCATTATTGCAATGTCTTCTTTCAACATTCGTTTTTCCAGATTATTGTGGATTTATATGTTTAAAAATTATTCGATATAAAAAAACGAGTATCTTAGCTGAAGTAAAAATTTAATCATTTATGAAAAAGTTACTATACTTAGCTATTTTGTTCTCTGCAACACTTGCAAGCGCTCAGGATAAGAAAGAAGAACCAAAAAAACCTCAAATTGTAGAAGCTTCATGCGGACAATGCCAATTTGGGATGGAAGGACACGGTTGCGAATTAGCCGTTCGCATTGACGGAAAATCCTATTTTGTTGACGGAAGTTCTATCGACTCTCATGGAGATGCGCATGCCAGCGATGGTTTTTGTTCTGCCATTAGAAAAGCGGAAGTGGTTGGTAAAGTGGTTGACAATAAATTCAAAGTCACCTCATTCAAATTACTGCCAAAAAAATAAAAAAAGGGCCTAAAGAAATTTCTTTAGGCCCTTTTTAATTATTTCGTTTTCATGCTCATTTTCAGATTGATATTCTCAAAACTCGAAACATCAATTACTTCTTCTAAGTCTACATCAAAAGAAATTTTTATACTGTCACCCACCATTGTAACTGGCAATTGATTCGATATTTGTGAAGAACCTACAAAAATATTAGGATAATCTTTGACTTTAAAATAATAAAAACTATTCCCATTTTTCACATCATTCTGGATTCGGGTTACCACTGATTTCAGCGATTTTTTATTGGAAACACTGTTCGGATTTATTTTATTATCCGCCATATTATAGACGTTTTTAAACGAAGTCAACGTTTCTCGCATCGTATTGCCTACGCCCACAATCGTATAATCTGAGATGGCAACCATCGCAAACATTTTGACCAATCCACCGTCATCTTTAAGTGTCATTACATACGTGGGAATATTGTTGATATTGTACGGAATAGGCAACGAAGCCTTATAGCCTTTTTCCTGAACCTTCCCTTGTGCAGAACTTTGAGCAGCAAATTCTGTTGCGCCACCTTGCTTATAAAAGGTAGTTTCTTTGGTTCTGGTATCCACCAATACAAAACCTACTGCTGATTCTTCTTTCCCCACCGAAGTCAATCCCGTATACCAATAGGATTTATTGTCTTTTCCGTACACCAATGTCAATCCTTCCGTGATTTGAAGTTTATCCGCATTAGAAAAATTCCAATACCCGTGAACATATTCTCCCCAATCATTCAATTGATCTTCTATGAAATCCAAAGGCTGAATTCGATCTACCCATTTTGGTGTTTCAGCAATTGAATATTCTTTTATAGCTCCAGATTGCGCATCAACCACAATAACACCAGTCGCTTCTTTTCCTGAGAAACCAATTTTTTTCACATATTTAGTGACAATCCAAAATGGATTTCCAGCATCATCAATTTCAAAACTAAAATCAGCCAGACCAACCGTAGCGTTTCCATTAAAATAAACATGTCTGTGAATATCACTTTGAAAATAAGCCCCTTGCTGGTACTTAATCTTAATGGCTTTCCCTCCTACACTCTGAACTAATTTCACATCGCGTTCATTGGTTGCAGAAACCATAACATATCCCGCAGTTCCTTCTTGATTGTTAAACCATTTTAAAAAACCAGAATGCAATAATGGAGCAACCCAATACAAGTTGTCATTTACCTTTTGGATACAAAAATCCCCTAATTCTACCTGACTTCCCAAAGCTGGTTGTGAACCTAATATTTTTTCACCCAAAAGATGCGCTAACTCCTCATCGACCACACGGATTTTATCAATAGAAATTGGAGCAATATGATTGGTTATTTTTTGGCCGTTTTTAACCTCGCCTATTAATTTTTGATACGAATCGCTTCTGAACATTTTTAAGCTTGTTACAAAAGGAAGCGCGATACAATACACTAAAAGTATTCCTGCCAGAATATACAAAACCTTGCTCGGTCTGGAAACAATCTTCACTTGCTTTGTTTGCTGTGAAACAGTAAATCCCAAAGAAAATAAAATCCCAAGAATAACTAATAACAACAAAACAATAGCAAAACCCGTAAATCCATAATTAATTACCGGCAGGTTGATGTAAAAAAGGAAAAATCCAAAAAGGAGTAAGAAAACTATAGAGAATATTTTTTTCATAAAGCTGTTTATTTTTATACTTAATTAGTAACCAAGAAACAAAAAATGTTACAAAACAAAACCGTAATAAATTAATAATGAAGCCTAAAAACAATTCTACGATTTGGATATAAAAACACAAAATGAAACTTTCAACAAATTATAAGATTTTGTTAATATTAGTTTAGCAGCTGTATTTTGGAAAAAAAATAAAAGTTTAAACATTAGATTTGTAGAAATAGTAATGTTAATGAAGTTATTAATCGTTGAAGATGAACCTAATCTTTCGTCAATTATCCGCAAAGGGTTTTCAGAAAAAAATCATGAAGTAAGTGTTGCACTTGATGGTACCACAGCGTTAGATTTACTCTCTAATCATAATTTTGATGTGGTGATTCTAGACGTAATGCTACCTGACATCAATGGTATTGAAATTTGCAGACGCTTGAGAGCTGCTAAAAACTTTGTTCCCATTTTGCTATTAACTGCATTGGGAAGTACTGAAAATATAATAAACGGATTGAATTCCGGAGCCGATGACTACTTATTAAAACCGTTCAAATTCCTTGAACTTGACGCAAGAGTCAATGCCCTTTCCAGAAGAGCCGGTCAAATACAAAAACCGAATGAAATCATAACTATTGCCGATCTTCAAATTAATTCAAAAACAAAATCGGTAACCAGAAATGGAGACACCATTGTTTTAACAGCCAAAGAATTTAAACTCTTACATTATTTAGCCATCAACTCTGAGACTATTTTATCCCGCGAACAACTTTTAGACAATGTTTGGGACATTAATTTTGACATGAATACCAATGTAATTGATGTCTACATTAACTATTTGAGAAAAAAAATTGACAAACCGTACGACACTAAATTAATTCACACCATGAAAGGCTTGGGTTATGTACTGAAACCATAAAAAATGCAGATTAAGAAAAAAATTACCTTTACCTATATTGCGCTTTCAACCCTCAGCACCCTTTTATTGAGTTTGGTGGTTTTCTTTTTGTTCAAACAAAATAATCAATATCATTTTTTGAAACGATTACAAGATAGGGCTAAAATTGTAGCATCTATTCATTATCAAAACGACCCTGTAAAAACCCGTTATTTCAAAGAATTTAAAGCTAATGGACTGGAAGAACTGATTGATGAACAAGATTTTGTTCTTAAAGTCAGTGGGAAAAATACATTTGAATACAATACCAATCTTGATTTACCAGCTGATTTTTATACAAAAGTAATGGCTAATGGTTCTAATTGGATAGAAAACAGCAATCGTTATTTTTATGCCCAGACTTTTACGGAATCCAATCAAAAATATATCGTAATCATCACCGCAATAGACCGAAGGGGAAATGTCAGCAGCATTTACATTATTCAAATTCTCTTTTTTGGAGGATTGGCTTTTGTATTATTGGCTTATTTTCTTGGTAGATTTTTGGCAAGAAGAGTAATAAATCCAGTAGCCCGAATTACGGATGAAGTAAAAATAATAAGCGCATCAAACCTTCACAATAGACTTCCCGAGACCAACAGCACTGATGAAATTGCCGATTTGACAAAGACATTTAATAACATGCTGGACCGACTGGAAACCTCCTTTGAAATCCAGGCAAACTTCATCAATAATGCTTCTCATGAGCTAAAAACACCCGTGACAACTATTATTGCCGAAGCAGAAATCATGCTTTTAAAAGAACGAAATATTTCGGAATATATCTCTTCATTAGAAAACATTCACAGTCAGGCATCAAGATTAGGAGATCTTACGGAAAGTCTTTTGAAACTGACACAAACCGGTTATGACGGCAAAAAACAATTATTAGATATTGTCAGGATTGATGAACTTCTAATGGATGTAAAATCAGATGTTGATAAAATTTACCCTAATAACAGAGTAACGATCAAGATCAAGAAAATCCCGACTGACCCAAGTTTTCTGGAAATCCCTTGTAACAAATCTTTACTGGAACTTTCATTGAATAACATTATCGCTAATGGTGTCAAATATTCTGATAACGAGACTGTTTTTGTTACTTTATTTGTAAACAGCTCTAGCATCAAAATTTCTATTACTGATATTGGCATTGGTATTCCGGCAGAAGATATTCCACATCTTTATGAGCCGTTTTTTCGAGGCAAAAAAGCATCAAAATACAATGGTTATGGATTAGGGCTTCCTCTTGCCATGAAAATAATCAGGATGCACAATGGCGAACTTCAAATACAATCTGAACCTGACAAAGGCACTATTGTAAATATTACTTTTAATACCGCCAAGATTAGAAATTCTAATGTGAATTCTTAGAATATTCTAATTTTAATTTAAGGTTGCTATAAACTGGGTACTGTTATTTTGTATGTATAAATAAATCAAATTTAATACATATGAAAAATATTCTTATCCCATCGACATTACAAAGTGACACAATCAATGCGGTAAAAACTGCTATAAACTCATCTAATGGCACTCAATGCCAGCTCGTATTGATGTTACTTGCAGATATTCCTGACACCTTTTCTTCTGCCAGTTTATTACGAAACATCAATAAAGGTTTAAGCACTTCGCAAGAAAATGTTTTGCAGATGTGCCGACAAATCATTTCAGAATCTAAAAATTGCAGTTTAAAAATTCACCATCAATATGGTATTTCTTCTCCTGTTTTTAAAAATCTAATGGAGCATTTTACTATTGGACTAACAATTATTACTCCTTCTTTTAAATCTTCAAAAAAGAAAATCAACAGTTATTGTGTCCAAATTATTTCTAACAGCAAATGCCCCATTTTACATACAAACGCAAACTTTGAAGAAGAAATCTTAAGCCAAGCATTGTATATTAAAAATTCAGATTCAAACCTTCATGCAGAAGATCTGCAAACGTACATTAATACAATTCTTTCATTGAAAATTGTAGGTGAAACCAAAACAAACGAAAACAAACCTTTTTTGACGGATACGATATCAAAAAACAACATTGATATTTTGATTGAAACCAGAAAACCTAAAAAATTAAAATTACTTAAAACAGAAAAAAAAGCACTTAACGAAACCTTAGGCCTGCCAGTTCTTTCTCTGTACGAAGAGATTTCTTAGTAAAATAAATAATTGTTTAAAATTTAAACCTAAAACATATGTTACTAAAAAAGAAAATTCCCATGAAATATGTGCTGGGTAAGATAAAAACTGAATTGACATTGGTGATTCTCTTTTGTATTGCATTTGAAATTTTTCATTATTTTTTCAAAACAGCTTCTGTTAATATTCCTATCGCAATCCCTACTATTATTGGTACTATTATTTCATTATTATTGGCCTTCAAATCCAACCAAGCTTATGACCGTTGGTGGGAAGCAAGAATAATATGGGGCGCAATTGTAAATGATTCCAGAACACTTTTACGCCAAATTATTATTTTTTATAACGACCCTAATTTCTCCGTAGAGGCAAACGATTTCAAGGAAAAATTCGCAAAAAGACAAGCTGCTTGGTGTTACAGTCTTGGACAAGCACTTCGAGAAAAAGATCCTATTAAACCAATAAGAGATTTGCTAGACGAAGATGAGTTACGCTTTGTAAAAAAACACAAACATGTACCAAATGCCATTTTAATGCTACACGCCAAAGATTTAAAAAAAGCACTTAATGCAGATAAAATTAATGTTTACCAACAAGTAGAAATCGACAATACATTATCGCGACTGTGTGATTCAATGGGTAAATGTGAGCGTATAAAAAATACCATTTTCCCAACAACATATAGCATGTACATTAGATTTGCGCTGTGTTTATTTATAATTCTATTGCCTTTTGGATTAATTAATATTATTGGCTGGCTTCAAATTCCATTGGTGACAACCATTGCCGCCGCTTTTTTCTTAATCGAAAAAATGGCCATTCATTTGCAAGATCCATTTGAAAACAGACCTACAGATACTCCTGTAAGTGCGATTTCGAATACAATTGAAAAAAATCTTATGCAAATGGTTAACGAATATCGAGATGAATTTGATGAAGAATTACCTGTTTATGGAGCAAAAGCACATCATATACAACCTTTAAACAATGCTTATTTCGTTCTTTAGTTTTTGATTTTGGTGAAAATCCACTCATTAATTTGAGTGGATTTTTTTTTAGATTGAATGTACTATTTTATAAATGGACCATCCCTTCAATAGAAAAAGGAACCCTAACAGATAGTTTCAAATACCGCAAAAAATAGTATTTTTGCATTCCGATTGAAACTAATATTTCAATCCTTACATTTTTCAATCTTTAAATTAGACACATGAAAGCATACGTATTTCCAGGTCAAGGCGCACAATTCACAGGAATGGGTAAAGACTTATATGAAAATTCTGCTCTTGCAAAAGAATTATTCGAGAAAGCCAACGAAATTTTAGGTTTCCGCATCACAGACATCATGTTTGAAGGAACAGCCGAGGAATTGAAAGAAACCAAAGTGACACAACCGGCAGTTTTCTTGCATTCTGTGATTTTGGCAAAAACGCTTGGTGAAGATTTCAAACCAGAAATGGTAGCGGGACATTCATTAGGTGAATTTTCAGCTTTAGTAGCAAATGGCGCTTTGTCTTTTGAAGACGGATTAAAACTGGTTTCACAACGCGCTTTGGCAATGCAAAAAGCCTGCGAAATAAAACCATCTACAATGGCAGCAGTTTTAGGACTGGCTGACAATATCGTAGAAGAAGTTTGTGCTTCTATCGACGGAATTGTAGTAGCTGCAAATTACAACTGCCCAGGACAATTAGTGATTTCAGGAGAAACATCAGCAGTAGAAAAAGCATGTGAAGCGATGAAAGCCGCTGGTGCAAAACGCGCATTATTGTTACCTGTTGGAGGTGCTTTTCACTCTCCAATGATGGAACCGGCTCGTGAAGAACTGGCTGCAGCTATTGAAGCAACTACGTTTTCTGCCCCTATTTGTCCGGTATACCAGAATGTAACGGCAAGCGCAGTTTCAGATCCGGCAGAAATTAAGAAAAACCTAATCATTCAATTGACAGCTCCAGTAAAATGGACACAATCTGTACAACAAATGATAAAAGACGGAGCAACCCTATTTACTGAAGTAGGTCCTGGAAAAGTATTGGCAGGATTGATTGGAAAAATTGATAAAGAAGCAGTTACTGCGAATGCATAATTAGCATTTAGTGTTCAAAATAGTATCCTCATAAACTCTTGTTTATGAGGATTTTTTTTATCTTTATAAAATGAGTTAAAATCAATTTTAATTTTTAAAATGAAAAAAATGAAAAAAGCACTTTTAGGATTAGCATGTATTGCAACTTTAATGACTTCTTGCAAAAAAGAAACAAAAGACGAAGTAAAAGAGGCTACCGAAGCCGTTGGTAATGAAATGGAAGAAGCTATAGACACAGCAGCTGTAAAAGTGGATGCTGCAGCTGATTCTACCAAGGTTAAAGCAGGAGAAGTTCTTGAAAAAGGAGCTGACAAAATGAATCAAGCCGCTGAAAAATTGAAAGAAGCAGCAAAAAAATAATTTTAAAAAAAGGGCTGTCAATGACAGCCCTTTTTTTATTTTCTAATTTTCTGTTCCCATTTCCAGGCACTGGCCATTGCTTCTTCAAGCGTGGATTGTGCTTTCCATCCCAGAACAGTATTAGCTTTATCCGTATTGGCGTAAGCCGAAGTAATATCTCCTTCTCTACGTCCTACAATTTTGTAAGGCAATTTTTTACCGCTTACCTTTTCGAAAGTATGTATCACTTCTAAAACAGAACTTCCGGTTCCGGTTCCCAGATTAAAAGTTTCCACTTTAGCTGTATTTTTTTTATTCAATAATCGTTGCAAAGCAATCACATGGGCTTTCGCCAAATCTACTACGTGAATATAATCGCGTACCGCTGTTCCGTCTGGAGTTGGATAATCATCTCCATAAACAGCTAATTCCTTGCGCAATCCAAAACCAGTCTGCGTAATAAACGGCACTAAATTCTGAGGAACTCCAATAGGCAATTCTCCAATTTCAGTAGATGGATGCGCCCCAATTGGATTAAAATAACGCAATAAAATTGCATTAACATTGGTTACTTTGGCAGTATCAGTAATGATTTCTTCTCCTATTTGTTTTGTGTTTCCATAAGGAGACATAGCCGTTTGAATTGAAGCGTTTTCGGTAATTGGCATTGTTTCAGCTTGACCATAAACCGTACAAGACGAACTGAAAATAAAATTCGCTTCTGGTTTTTGCTGTAATTCCTGCAAAATATAAACTAACGCATTGATGTTATTCTCATAATACAATAACGGATTTTCTACGCTTTCACCCACTGCTTTTGAAGCTGCAAAATGTATAACACCTGAAATATCATGATGCCTTTTAAAAAAGTCCTGAACCTTATCCTTTTCGCGCAAATCTAACTTTTCGAAAGCGGGAACTTTTCCGGTAATATTCTGAATTCCATCCAACACACTCAATGATGTATTCGATAAATTATCTACAATTACTACTTCAAAACCCTCATTTTGTAATTCGACAACAGTATGCGAACCAATAAAACCCAAACCTCCTGTAACTAATATTTTCATGATTACTTTTTTGTACAGACGCGATTTATAGCATCTCTTAATATTTATACCACATAAAAAAGACGCAATAAATTGCGTCTTTCTATTATTTTAAAAACTCTAAAACGCTATCCGTAATGAATTTAATTTGTTCGTCATCTAATTCTGTATGCATCGGTAACGAAATAACTTCTTTAACCAACTGATTGGTAACTGGGAAATCTTCCTCTTTATATCTGGAATCCAAATATGCTTTTTGCGAATGCAATGGAATTGGATAATAAATAGCACATGGAATTCCTTTGTCCAACAAATGTTGCATTAAACCATTTCTGTCAGCATCAACAATTCGCAATGTATATTGATGAAAAACGTGACAATCACAAATATCACAAATACTTGGTGCAATTATATTTTTATGTCCTTCAAAAGCAGTTGAATATTTTCTGGCTGCATCTTGTCTGGCTTTACTGTACTCGTCTAACAAAGGCAATTTAGCATTCAAAACAGCTGCTTGAATACTGTCTAAACGTGAATTTACACCTACGACATCATGGTGATAACGTTCGTACATTCCGTGGTTTACAATTCCGCGAAGTTTGTGGGCCAATGCATCGTCATTTGTAAAAATGGCTCCACCGTCTCCGTAACATCCAAGGTTTTTGGAAGGAAAAAAGGATGTAGCTCCTACATGTCCAATCGTTCCTGCTTTCTTTTTTGTTCCGTCAGAAAATTTACAATTGGCACCAATCGCTTGCGCATTATCTTCAATAACGTATAAATTATATTCTTTGGCGATAGCCATAATAGCTTCCATATTGGCGGCACGGCCAAACAAATGTACTGGAACTATTGCTTTTGTTTTTGGCGTAATCGCTTTTTTAATTCCTTCGATAGAAATATTCATGTTATACATATCCACATCGACTAAAACTGGTGTCAATTGCAGTAAAGCAATTACTTCCACTGTCGCTGCAAAAGTAAAATCGGCAGTAATTACCTCATCTCCTGGTTTTAAATCCAATCCCATCATTGCAATTTGCAACGCGTCGGTTCCATTAGCACATGGAATTACGTGTTTTACGTCAAGATATTCTTCTAAAGATTTTTGAAACTGATGAACTTGAGGCCCATTAATGTAAGTATTTGTATCCAGAACCTGCTGAATAGAAGCATTTACAGTGGTTGCAATTTTATCATATTGACTTTTCAAGTCAACCATTTGGATTTTTTTCATTGAAATTTTTGTTAAAGTTCGAAAGTTTATAGTTTCCAGAAACCACAAACACTTTCTTAAAACGAAGAACAAAAATAGTTATTTATGAGTTTAAACCAATGCAACCCACATTAAAAAACGATATTATTCCAATGAAATAAAAAGTGAATTCCTGACAACCAAAATTTATATATTGCTGCCGAAACAAAAAACCTAAAGAAAACGTATTTTAGCCCAAAATTTCAACGATGCTTTTTCTCTATAATCTAATTGTTCAAATAGCTGGTTTTTTATTAAAAATCGCAGCTCTTTTCAGCCCAAAAATGAAACTTTTTGTAGAAGGCCGCAAACTGGTTTTTCCTGTTTTGGAACAAAAAATAAAACCTACCGATAAAACAATCTGGTTTCATGCTGCTTCCTTAGGCGAGTATGAGCAAGGCTTGCCCGTAATTGAAAAAATAAAAGAGCAATTCCCTTCTCACAAAATTGTACTTACTTTTTTTTCGCCCTCGGGTTATGAAGTTCGTAAAAACAATACCGTTGCAGATGTTACGGTTTATTTGCCTTTGGACACCCAGAAAAATGCTCAGAACTTTTTAAAAATCGTTCATCCGGATTTGGTGTTTTTTATTAAATATGAATACTGGCCCAATTATTTATACGAACTCAAAAAACGGTACACTAAAACCTATTTAATTTCTGGAATTCTTAGAAAAAATCAACTGTTTTTCAAATGGTATGGCGGCTTTTACAGAGAAGCATTAAATACATTCTCTTACTTTTTTGTACAAAATGAAACTTCAAAAAAATTACTGCAAGAAGTAGGCAAAACGAATGTTTCGGTTTCTGGGGACACCCGATTTGACCGAGTTGCCGCAATTTTAGAAAAAGACAATTCCTTGGATTTTATTGCTCAGTTTAAAAACAACACATTAACGATTGTCGTGGGAAGTTCGTGGCCGAAAGACGAAAATTTATTAGTGGATTTCATTAATTCGAATACACTAAGTGTCAAATTTATAATTGCGCCACATAATATCAAAGAAGAACAAATTCAACAATTAAAAAATAGCATCACCAAAAAAACCGTTTTATTCTCTGAAAAAGAAGGACAAAATCTCGCTGATTTCGATGTTTTTATCATTGACACAATTGGGATTCTGACAAAAATTTACAGTTATGCGGATATTGCGTACGTGGGCGGTGGTTTTGGGAATCCCGGAGTTCATAATTTACTGGAACCGGCAACCTTTGGCGTTCCAATACTCATTGGCCCCAACTATTCACATTTTGCAGAAGCAACAGCACTGGTAAATATGGAAGCTTGTATTTCTATCAACAATAACAAAGAGCTAGACGAAGCATTTAAAAACCTAATCCAGAACGATGACATCAGGCACGAAAAAGGACATATGTGCAGCACTTTTGTACAAATGAATAAAGGAGCTACAGCCATTATTCTGAAACACATCTTGAATGATTCAATTTAAACCGTTAGTAATTTCTGATATCGAAACGATTGTGTCGATGATGCAAGAGTTTTATGCGATTGATAATTATCCTATTGACATTGACGTTTCCAAAACTTTATTTAAAGAATTTATTTCCAATGAAAATCTGGGAAAATCATGGCTCATTTTATCCGATAATGAAATTGTAGGCTACGTTATCCTAACCTTTGTTTTTAGTTTTGAATACCAAGGAAAAATTGCTTTTTTAGACGAATTGTATTTGACCGAAAAAACTAGAGGCAAAGGAATTGGAAGTAAAACCATTGCATTCATTCAAAATGAAAGTCATAAACTATCGTTAAAACTTATTTATCTGGAAGTGGAACAACACAACGAAAAAGCACAAAAATTGTACCTTGCGCACGATTTTGAGATGCACAACAGAAAATTGATGCGATACAAAATCAAATAAAATTACACCCTAAATTTAATACCATGAAATTTTTAAAATTATTCTTATTACTATTTGTCATTCAGACGCAAGCGCAGCAGGGCGGCATGTGGATCCCTTCGCTTTTGAAAGGAATGAATGAAACAGAAATGAAAAATTTAGGCATGAAAATGTCTGCTAAAGAGATTTACGATGTCAATCAATCGAGCATGAAAGATGCAGTTCCGCATTTTAATGGCGGGTGCACCTCTGAAGTTATTTCTCCAAAAGGACTGATTTTAACGAATCATCATTGCGGATTTTCACAAATTCAATCGCACTCTACGGTAGACCACGATTACCTGACTGATGGCTTTTGGGCTTACAAAATGGAAGACGAGTTGCCTAATAAAAACTTAACAGTCGCTTTTATTGTAAAAATCGAAGATGTGACGACATTAGTTTTAGAAGGAACTGCTGCTCTAAAAAGCGAAGCAGAAAAACAAAATAAAATCCAAGAAAACATTACGGTACTTACTAATTCTTTACCAAAGGAAAATTGGCAAGAAAATAAAATCCGTACGTTTTACGAAGGCAATCAATACATGCTTTTTGTAACAGAAACTTTTACAGATGTTCGTTTGGTTGGCGCTCCGCCTTCCTCAATAGGAAAATTTGGCTCAGATACTGATAACTGGGTTTGGCCGCGTCACACGGGAGATTTTTCATTGTTTAGAATTTATGCTGACAAAAACAATCGTCCGGCTGCGTATTCGAAAGACAATGTTCCTTATACCCCAAAACACTTCTTACCCATTTCACTTGATGGTGTAGCCGAAGATGATTTCACATTGGTTTTTGGATACCCAGGAAAAACAAATGAATATTTACCTTCTGTTGCGATTGAGCAAATTGTAAACGAATTAAATCCTGCAAAAATCGAAATCAGAGACAAAGCATTGAAAGTGGCTGATGGGTTTATGAGAAAAGACAATGCTATTAAAATTCAATATGCCTCTAAATATGCCAGAATTGCTAATTCTTGGAAAAAATGGATTGGCGAAACCCAAGGATTAAAAAAATCAAATGCCGTTGCTATTAAAAGAGAATCTGAAAAAGCCTTTCAGCAAAAAATATCAAAAGCAGGCAAAGAAAAAGAATACGGAACACTATTAGTCGATTTCAAAAAAAACTACGCAGAAATAGCCCCATATACTTTCGCAAGAGATTATTTTACAGAAGTTGTGCAACTTAACACCGAATTATTAAGTGTTGGTTACAAATTGTATCAGCTGGAGCAAGTTTACAAAACCAAAGGAGAGCAATCTTTTACTGACCGAAAAAACAATTTGCTAACTGGTCAGGAAGCTTTTTACAAAGATTTTAATGCAACTGTTGATGAAAAAATTTTTGAACAATTGATCGAATTGTATGCTGCCAAATCTCCAAAACAATTTTTACCACAAAGTTTGATGAATGTAAACGCTAAAAATTTAGCTTCGGAAATTTACAGCAAATCCAGACTTAAAAATTATACTGGTCTGAAAGAATTACTAACCGGCAATACACAGACTGTTTTAACGAATTTGAACAACGACCCCGGTTTTCTGCTGGTAAAGGAATTAGCTGATAAATATTTGAAAGAAGTCGCGCCAAAATACGACGAAATCAATTTAAAGATTACTGCGCTGCAACGCACGTACATGAAAGCGCAATTGGAATTGAACAAAGACAGCAGAATTTTTCCAGATGCCAATAGCACATTACGAGTTACTTATGGAAAAGTAAAAGGATATGAACCTAAAGACGCTACTCTTTATACGCCAATAACTTATTTAGATGGGGTAATGGAGAAATACATTCCCGGAGATTATGAATTTGATGTTCCAGTTAAATTGTTAGACTTATATAAAACTAAAGATTACGGTCCATATGGTGAAAACGGAAAAATGCCAGTTAACTTTGTTGGCACAAATCACACCACAGGAGGCAATTCAGGTAGCCCGGTGATAGACGCAAACGGAAACTTAATAGGGCTTAATTTTGACAGGGTTTGGGAAGGAACCATGAGTGATATCTATTATGACCCAAGTATTTGTAGAAATATTATGGTTGACATACGCTACGTCCTGTTTATTATGGATAAATATGCTGGTGCAAAAAACTTGATAAGTGAGCTAAAACTGGTTCACCCTAAGAAAAGCAAACCTCTGAAAAAGAAAAACTTAAAGTAAAACCAAGGACTCAACAACGATATAAAGCATTTATTAATTATTTAGCTGGATTGGCACAATAATTGTTATTTGTTTCGGCGTTGACAAAAAATATTATTTTTTAAAAAAAAAATAAAAAAATATTTTACATATTAAAAAATTTATATCTTTGCCACGAATTAATAATTAACCTTTTATATTAAATTAAGATGAAAAAAGTATTTTTAAGTTTAGCTGCTGTTGCTGTTTTGACTGTTGTATCATGTAAAAAAGCTGACGCTCCTGCTGAGGACGCTGCTGCTGTTGTTGATTCTGCTGCTGCTGTAGTTGATTCTGCTGCTGCTGTAGTTGATTCTGCTGCTGTTGTTGTTGATTCTGCTGCTGCTGTTGCTACTGAAGCTGCTGCAACTGCTACTGAAGCTGCAAAAAAATAATTAGAACTCAAATTCTAAAAATTTTAAAGCCATCCGCTATGCGAGATGGCTTTTTTAATTTATGACATTTCCATTCCTTTAAGAATAGATATACAAATAAAAAAGAGAGTCGCGAAAATTAAATTTTCGCGACTCTCTTTTTTTATTTACGAATTAATTTAAAAGCCTTTAATCAGAAAAAATAAAATCATTTCCTGAGAAATCCAACACCTCTGAATTTGATCCATACCGAACAATTTCATCGATTCCTTTTTGCAAACGCAACGAAGTGGTATATTTTCTACTTGTAGCAAAATGATTCCCTTCCAGCATTAATTTAAAATAAAATTTCCCGCCGGAAGATTTAAATTTTAAAAAGTCAGCGGTTTCAATTGTCGCTTTAAACTTTTCAATATCTTCTTCGCACTCAAACTTGAGCTCATAACTTAAACTCGTAAAAACAACTTTCCCTTTTCTGGAAGTAAAAACAAATTTATACTCATCATTATACCTTTTACTAATTACAAAAGCGCCCATTGTTTATTAAAATTACAAATCACAAAAAAAGTTGATATTAGTTTCGACAGATTTCGTTTTATACAAAAACCATAAAAACAAAAAAAGCCTCTTCAATTGAAGAGGCTTTAGTACTCAGAGCGGGACTTGAACCCGCACGAACATTGCTGTTCACTGGATTTTAAGTCCAGCGTGTCTACCAATTTCACCATCCGAGCATTATGTGGTGTGGAGCGAAAAACGGGGCTCGAACCCGCGACCTCGACCTTGGCAAGGTCGCGCTCTACCAACTGAGCTATTTTCGCATTTTCAATTCTTAGAAAGAACCGCGATACTTGTTCTGTATTGCGGATGCAAATTTAGGACATTTATTGAATTATACAAGCCTTTTTCATAAAAAAATCACACATCAGAGTTAACATTCTGATAACGTAATCTTTAAAATAAAATAAATTATTTTCTGGTCAACATTCTTTTAATTTCATTGAGTTTCATCAACGCTTCCATAGGCGTAATGGTATTTATATCCAGACTTATAATCTCCTCTTTAATTTCTTCTAATAGAGGATCATCCAGATTAAAGAAACTCATTTGCATTTCATCTTTTGCAGCTTTAATTCCGTTCAGCGCATCGCTGGAATGATTCTTTTCTAATTTCTTTAAAAGCTTTTGCGCTTTCAAAATTACGATTTGAGGCATTCCGGCCATCTTCGCCACATGTATTCCAAAACTATGCGCACTTCCTCCTTTTACTAATTTTCGAATAAAAAGTACGGTATCTTTCAATTCTTTGACGGCCACATTATAATTCTGAATTCTAGGCAATGATTCACTCATTTCATTCAACTCGTGGTAATGCGTTGCAAATAATGTCTTCGGTTGCGAAGGATGTTCGTGTAAGAATTCAGCAATTGCCCATGCGATGGAAATCCCATCATAGGTGCTCGTTCCTCTTCCAATTTCATCCAAAAGCACTAAACTTCTGTCGGAAATATTATTCAAGATAGAAGCCGTTTCATTCATTTCGACCATAAAAGTAGACTCGCCCATCGAAATATTATCGCTCGCTCCTACTCTGGTGAATATTTTATCTACAATTCCCATTCTCACGCTGTCTGCAGGGACAAAACTCCCCATTTGAGACAAGAGTACAATCAGCGCCGTTTGACGCAAAATAGCCGACTTTCCAGACATATTTGGACCCGTAATCATAATCAACTGCTGCGTTTCTCTATCCAAGAAAACATCATTGGCTATGTAAGGCATACCAACAGGCAATTGTTTTTCGATAACAGGATGCCTTCCGTTTTTAATTTCCAGTTCGAATGTTTCGTCTAGTTCCGGACAGATATATTTATTTTCGATAGCCAATTGCGTAAAAGAACACAAACAATCGAGTTGCGCCACCAGATTAGCATTCATTTGAACTGGCTTGATATACGTAGCAATCCAACTCACTAATTGTTCAAATAATTCTACTTCTATTTTATGGATTTTCTCTTCTGCACCAAGGATTTTAGTTTCGTATTCTTTTAACTCCTCCGTAATATAACGCTCCGCATTGACCAAAGTTTGTTTTCGAATCCATTCCGCAGGAACTTTATCCTTGTGCATATTCCTTACTTCGATGTAATACCCAAAAACGTTATTAAAGGATATTTTCAATGATGAAATTCCCGTAAGTTGTGATTCTCTTTTTTCGATTCCTTCCAAGAATTCCTTACCAGAAGTTGATATCGCACGTAAATCATCTAACTCAGCATTGATTCCTTTGGCAATAGCATTTCCTTTGGCAATAGCCACAGGCGCATCTTGATTCAAAACGTTTTTTATTTTTTCACGCAATAATTCACAACTGTGCAAACTATCGCCGATTACTTTCACTGCTTCTTGCGGACTTTCTAACGCCAAGGTCTTTATTGGAATAATAGCATCCAATGATTCTTTCAGATAAACCACTTCGCGAGGAGATACTTTCCCGGCTGCAATTTTTGAAATCAAACGTTCCAAGTCGGAAATTTGCTTGATTTGATTCTGAATATTTTTCAGCACACCCTGATTTTCTTTTAAATAAGAAACCACTTGGTGACGACTTTTTATTTTAGCACTGTCTTTCAACGGCAATGCCAACCAACGTTTCAGCAAACGACCGCCCATTGGCGAAAGCGTTTTATCAATAACATCCAGAAGCGTCACCGCGTTTGGATTGTAACTGTGATACAATTCCAGATTGCGAATGGTAAATCTATCCATCCAGACATAAGCATCTTCGGCAATACGCTGAATCGCCGTTATATGCTGTACTTTATTGTGTTGGGTTTCGGATAAATAATACAAAATAGCTCCCGAAGCAATGATTCCTTCTTTCAATTCTTCGATTCCAAATCCTTTCAAAGAAACTGTCTGAAAATGCTTGGTTAAGGTTTCGAATGCGTAATCTTCTTTATAAATCCAATCTTCCAAGTAAAAACTATGGTAATCCTCACCGAAAATTTCCCTGAAATCATTTTTATTATTTTTTGGAATTAGAACCTCACTTGGATTAAAATTCTGCAACAGTTTATCAATATATTCTGCATTTCCTTGCGCCGTTAAAAACTCTCCTGTAGAAACGTCCAAAAATGAAATTCCTATGGATTTATTGGCAAAGAAAATGGATGCTAGAAAGTTATTCGTTTTTGATTGTAAAACCTCATCATTCATGGAAACACCAGGAGTTACAAGTTCTGTAACACCGCGTTTTACAATAGTCTTAGTCATTTTTGGATCTTCGAGCTGGTCACAAATTGCCACACGAAGTCCTGCTTTGACTAATTTTGGTAAATATGTATTCAAGGAATGATGCGGAAAACCAGCCAGTGCCGTTTCAGTTTCAGAACCTGCTCCACGCTTCGTTAGGACAATTCCTAATATTTTTGAAGCACGAACTGCGTCCTCTCCAAATGTCTCATAAAAATCTCCAACGCGAAATAAAAGACAAGCATCAGGATACTTTCTTTTTATCTCATTGTACTGCTTCATTAACGGAGTTTCCTTAACTACTTTATCTTTAGATGCCAATTGTATTTATGTTTAAAAAATGAAAAAATATCAGCGAATTTATATATTTTAAAACAAATAAATAAGGAGTTCAAAAAATTAAACTATTTTAAGAAAGATTTAAGGCATAATTTCTATTTTTTATTTAGATTTGTAAATACTTTTAAATTGAAATAGATATGAAAAAAATAATTACCCTAGCTATGCTAGTTGTTTTAGGAGTTGCTACTTCTACTGCACAAGAAACTTCAAAAAAATTGAAAGCAACTACTGCTAAAGTTGCTGCAAAAGTAAATGGTGCAGGAATGGTTTTCGTAAGTGAAACTATTGACTACGGTACAGTTGCTTATAACTCTGATGGTAAACGCGAATTTGTTTTCACAAATAACGGTAACAAACCTTTAATCATTACTAATGCTCAAGGATCTTGTGGTTGCACAGTTCCTACTTATCCTAAAGAACCAATTGCTCCAGGAGCAAAAGGAGTTATTGGAGTAAAATATGACACTTCAAGAGGTGGTCAGGCTTTTACTAAAACAGTAACATTGACAACTAATGCTGTTGTTCCTACCAAAACACTTACAATAAAAGGAAATGTTTTAGCCGCTCCTGCTGCAAAAAGCTAAATTTTAACTTAATAGACAAAAAAGCTTCCATTAACTTCGGAAGCTTTTTTTTTGAATAATTTACAAAATATGAGAAAGCTAGAAAACAGCGAACTGGATCGAAAATCTATTGAAGCATTCAAACAATCTGAAAAAACACCGCTTATTTTAGTATTAGATGACATCCGTAGTTTGCATAATATTGGCTCCGTATTTAGAACAGCAGATGCGTTTCTAATTGAAAAAATATATTTATGCGGTATTACCGCCACTCCACCAAACAAAGAAATTCACAAAACAGCACTTGGCGCAACCGAAACGGTAACTTGGGAACATCACGAAAATGTTCTTGCCGTTATTGAAAAATTAAAAGCAGAAAATGTAATGACGCTTGCCATAGAACAGGTAGAAAGCGCCATTTTTCTTCAAAATTTTGAAGTTCAAAAGGGAGAAAAATATGCTTTAGTTTTTGGAAACGAAGTATATGGTGTTTCACAAGAAGCCGTTGCATTATGCGATGGTTGTATTGAAATCCCACAATTAGGCACCAAACATTCTTTGAATATATCCGTGAGTGCAGGAATTGTAGTTTGGGATTTATTTCAAAAACTGAACTGGCCAAAATGATTTTTTTAATAAAATTAAGAATTAAGTAATACTTTTATCATATGAGAATTTATAACTTTTTGAAATTATCTTTAGTTTTTTTATCGCTCGTTCCAATGGCTGAATGTTCCGCCACTTCCTTTTATTCGATAAAGAAAAATACTGCCATAATCTCAAAAGGCCCGATAAATCCATCATCTCTTAATTTTATTACAAGTCCAAATCCATTATCTATTGCAGATAATGCTCCACGAATTACCGCAATTGGAAATCAAAGCTACTGCCCCGGAACTTCATTGAAAATAGTAACCGATGTAAGCATCACTAACTCTGACATTACAGATACAGGTACAGAGGCTATTTACATTCAGATTTCTTCGGGTTATGTAAACGGGCAGGATTTAATACAATTAGCTAATCCTACATTACACCCAACAATTATTTCTAGTTGGGATGCTCCCTCAGGAAAATTAAAATTATCCAGCCCAACCGGAGCAGATGTTTTATACAGCGACTTTGTAAAAGCAATAAATGACATTGAATTTAGCAATTCATCCGCTTCTCCATCAGGGATTCGAAATTTCTCAATCACCATAGGACAAGCAAATTATTTACCCAGAAACGGACATTATTATCTATATTTTCCAAACCTTGGAATTAACTGGACTGCGGCCAAAACTGCAGCCGAGACAAGTACTTATTATGGATTGCAAGGCTACTTAGCCACAATCACAGCAGCTGATGAAGCAAAAATATCTGGAGAACAAGCCGCAGGTGCCGGATGGATTGGCGGAAGTGATGCCGAAACAGAAGGTGTTTGGAAATGGGTAACAGGTCCAGAAAACGGTACTATTTTTTGGAATGGAGCCGTGAATGGATCAACCCCTAATTTTGCTTTTTGGAATTCAAATGAACCAAACAATAGTAATGGTATAGAACATTATGCGCACATAACTGCTCCAGGTATTGGAACACCAGGATCATGGAATGATTTACAATTAAATGGCGATCCAACTGGAAACTACCAACCCAAAGGATATATTGTAGAATATGGTGGAATGCCTGGAGATCCAACACTTGAAATTGCAACTAGCACAACCATAACAATATTACAAATCACAGGAACAACTCCAGCTTCAAGATGTGATTCAGGCACCGTAACACTTCAAGCAACCGCTTCTAAAGGAACCGTAAACTGGTATGATGCCGACAGTGGAGGAACTTTATTAGCAACAGGCAACACTTATACAACACCATTTTTAACAGCCACAACAACTTATTATGTAGATGCCGGATGTGCAACATCTAGAACAGCAGTTACAGCCATTATAAATACAATCCCTACTATTACGGCTACCAATTCTCCTGTTTCCAGATGTGGAGCAGGAACTGTAACGCTAGAAGCAACAGCTTCAACCGGAAGTATAAACTGGTATTCAACTCTAACCGGAAGTACTATCATAGGGACCGGAACAAGCCTGACTATACCGAATGTTACTCAAAATACAACCTATTATGCAGAAGCCATCAATAACGGATGCAGTAATGGGAACAGAGTTTCGGTTGAAGTTACTATTTACAACCCACCAGTTGTTACGGATCAAGAATTAACATTATGCAAATCCAGCACTCTTACTCTTGATGCACAAATTCCTAATATGAGGTATCTATGGTCAACTGGAGAAACGACCGCAACAATTACCGTTGCTAATTCTGGTATTTATACCGTTGATGTAACAAGTCCCACGCCTGAAAATTGTACCAGCAGAAAAAAAATTACTGTTATCGAACATACTATTCCTGAAATAGACCGCATTGATGTAAATGGAACTACAGTCGTGATTTATTTATTAAAATCAGAGGACTATTTTGAATATTCTGTTGACGGAATCAACTATCAAAGTTCGAACGTGTTTTTCAATGTACCCAGCGGCTTGCAAACGGCGTATGTAAGAGAAGTTAATTCTTGCGGGGCAGACAGTGAAACATTTGTAATTTTAATCGCTCCGAAATTCTTTACCCCAAACAACGACTCTTATAATGACGTATGGGAAATAAAAGGATTAATTAATTATCCTGAAGCAGAGGTAACCATTTTTGATCGGTATGGAAAACTGATTACTAAACTAAGTGCAACCAACGAATCATGGGATGGAACTTTTAATAAAAACCTGATGCCTACTTCCGATTATTGGTATGTCTTGAAAATTGACAACACAAGACCTGTAATGAAAGGACATTTTTCTCTAAAAAGATACGATCATTAACTTAATCGTTTAAAACAGCAGCTTATTTATTGATTAATTTTCTTTTGAATTTCTTCCAAAATATAGAGATAATCTTCTTGATTTTTTACAAAATCCTTATCTGAAACATCAATGATGAGAACATTCAAATCGGTTTGGGATTTAATATAATCGAGATAACCGCTATTGATTTTATCCAAATATTCCGCTGGGATTTTTTGTTCGTAGCTTCTGCCGCGCTTTTTAATATTTTGCAACAGCCTTTCTGAATTTTGATACAAATAAATGTACAAATCCGGTTTTGGCATTTCTCTGTAAATGATATCGAAGAGATTGCGATACAAACGATATTCATCTTCAGCTAATGTTATTTTGGCAAAAATCAAAGATTTAAAAATATGATAATCAGCAACTAGAAAGTCTTTGAACAAATCAAACTGCGCTAAATCATCTGATAATTGTTGGTATCTATCAGCCAAAAACGACATTTCAAGCGGAAATGCATATCGGTTTTGATCTTTATAAAATTTGGGTAAAAAAGGATTATCAGCAAAACGTTCTAATACTGTTTTTGCATTAAAATCCTCAGAAATTTTCATGGCCAAAGTGGTTTTTCCCGCTCCGATATTCCCTTCAAAAGCAACATAATTAAATTGCTCCAAAGAAATATTTCGCAAAGGATTAACCAAATTCTGAACGACTGTACAAACACTGTCATCTGGCGACACTGCCAATAATTCTGAAATATTTTTTTGAAGAACGGGATGTTCCCAATCTAAATTCAAATCCTGAATGGGTAACAAAACAAAATTTCTGTTTTGCATCAAAGGATGTGGAATCTGCAGTTTTTCGGTAGTAATAATTTCTGAATCGAAAGCAATCAAATCAATATCAATCGTACGTGATTGGTATTCTTGAGTTTTGCTTCGCAAACGACCCAATCGTTTTTCGATTTTTAAAACCTGAGTCAGAATTTTATGTGCAGAGGAAAAAGTATGCAAAACCAAAGCGCAATTATAAAAAGCATCACTTTCAAAACCCCAAGCCGGAGTTTCATATAATCTGGAAACTTTGATTACAGTACCAATTTCTTGATGTATCAACTCCAAGCAACGCTCGATATTTTCCAAACGATTGCCTTGATTACTGCCTATAGATAAAATGACCTGATGTTGTGATTTCATAATTAGGTGCAAATTAACTAAAAGAATTTTAGAATTAGCAATATATTTGTATCCTGTGTTGATAATTAAACTCGGAAATACGAAACAATTGTTTGTAACATTTCTATCTTTTTTGCGACATATTAAAAAAATATAATTATGAGATTTTTAGGAAATGTATTGGCGACCATTATAGGTATTTTTGTTTTTTTCATGTTGTTCTTTTTTGGAATCATCCTCATCGGAGCCATTTTTGGTGGTGAATCTGAAGGCGTTACGGTGAAAAACAATTCTGTTATTGAATTGAATTTGGAAGACATCAGAAACGATTATGCCGGAAAATATAAAGATCCTTGGGTAACAATTTTTTCAGAAAACAAAAAAGTAGGTTTATCAGACATTATCAACGCCATTGAAGAAGCAAAAACGGATACCGACATTAAAGGTATTTCTATTCTAAACAACGATTCCTCACTGGGAATGGCACAAAGCAAGGCATTGAGAGATGCTTTGGAAAGCTTTAAAAAATCAGGGAAATTCGTCATGGCTTATGCCAATTCGTATTCACAAAAAGAATATTATCTAAATTCTGTTGCAAGCCCAATTTACTTAAATCCGGTTGGAGATATGGATTTCAAAGGTCTTTCTGCTGAACTTATGTTCTTTAAAGATTTTCAGGAAAAATCAGGGTTGAAAATGGAAGTAATCCGTCACGGAAAATACAAAAGTGCTGTTGAGCCATTTTTAGAAAATAAAATGAGTGATGCCAACAGAGAACAAACTACTGCATTATTAAATTCAGTTTGGAATTCAATCACCGCTGACATTTCTAAAAGCCGAAATATATCTGTAGCTAAATTGAATGAAATTGCCAATGGACTTCTTGCTCGAACTCCAGAAATGGCAAAATCACAAAAATTAGTTGACATTATTGCCTATGAAGATGTGTATCACAATGCCATCCGAAAAGCACTTAAAGTAGCCAATGACGAAGATTACAACAAAGTATCTGTTGTAGATTATGCTCAAAAAATCGCTACGACTTCACAAAATTTTGACAGTAATGACGAAATTGCCATTATTTATGCCCAAGGAGAAATTATGGGCGGTGAAGGCGATGTGAACGTTATTGGCGAAGGTTCTATGCGTCGTTCCTTTCAAGAGGCTCGAAAAAACAAAAATGTAAAAGCCATTGTACTTCGCATTGATAGTCCAGGCGGAAGTGCTTTGACTTCTGATTTAATTTGGAGAGAAATTGAATTGACTAAAAAAGTAAAACCAGTAGTTGTTTCTATGGGGAATTACGCTGCTTCTGGCGGGTATTACATTGCGTGTAACGCCAACACCATTTTTGCTGAAGAAAACACAATTACGGGTTCTATCGGTGTTTTTGGAATATTACCTAATTTTACACCATTGGCCACTAAAATTGGAATTCATACCGAGCAAGTTAAAACACATCAAAACTCAGCAAATTACAGTCCTTTTGTTCCAATCGATGAAAATTTCAAAGCAGTTACCTTAGAAGGTGTTGAACACATTTACAAAACATTTGTTACACATGTAGCACAAGGTCGAAAAATGACATTTGCACAAGTAGATGCTATCGCACAAGGAAGAGTTTGGACCGGTTCCGAAGCATTGAAAATTGGACTTGTAGATAAAATTGGAGGTTTAGATGATGCTATTGCAAAAGCAGCTTCTTTGGCAAAAATAAAAAGCTACAGTACCCAAAATTACCCGGAATACGAGAAAAACTTCGATGATCTTTTAGCTAATCTTCCTTTTGCAAAATCTAAAGAAGACTTTATAAAAGAAGAAATCGGTGAAGAAAACTATAGAATCATGCAACAAATAAAAAAATTGCAAGCACAGAAAGGAGTTCAGGCCCTAATGCCTTTTGAAATTAATATTCATTAAAATTTTATAACTCATTAAAAAATCCGTTTTAGAAATTACTAAAACGGATTTTTTTATATCATAAAGTTAAATTATTGTTTATAAAAAACGTCAAAAAAATCACTCTGTCCTAAAAATACTATTTTTGTAAAAGAACAGAAGGCATTGTTTTTGTTACACTAATAGAATCTAAAGAAATAAATTATGGTAAAGAAAGTTTTAAAAATCATTGGAATTCTGATTATCCTGCTCGTCGTGACTTTATTTGCTGCGCCTTATCTATTTAAAGATCAAATAAAAGCTAAAATTTCTGAAGCCATCAATGCCAAAGTAGATGCCAAAGTCTCTTTTGCAGAAGCAGATTTAAGCTTATTCAAAAATTTTCCAAATGCGAATGTGACGCTGGAAAAATTAGTCATTATAAACAAAGCTCCTTTTGAAGGTGACACATTGATTTCATTAGGCGAATTGAATTTAAAAATGTCTATCAAAGAACTTTTTAAAGGTAAAGACGAAGCGATGTCTATTGACGGAATCACTTCGAAAAATGGATTAATCAATATCATTTTTAATAAAGACGGAATCGGGAATTACGACATTGCTTTGAAAGATGACAAAGCCAAAGACGATGGAAAAAGCAGTCCGTTATCCTTAAAAATCCAAGAGTATAAAATCGAGAATTTCAAGTTTCGCTATTTTGACGAAAGTTCAAAAATAAAAATGGTAATCGACAGTCTAAACCATGAAGGAACAGGAGATTTTGCAGCCCAAAAATTAGATTTGGTTACCAAATCAACTGCAAAAGTATCGCTGGATATGGACAAAGTCAATTACATGAATAATGTCGCCTTGACGCTGGACGCAGTTTTGGGAATCGATTTAGAAAAAAGCAAATACACCTTCAAAGAAAATAAAGCATTAATCAATCAATTGCCGCTGGAATTTGATGGTTTTATTCAAATGTTGGAAACGGGCCAACAATATGATTTGAAATTTAAAACGCCAACTTCATCTTTCAAAAATTTCTTGGGAATTATTCCTGCAGCGTACGCATCGAGTTTGGACAACGTGAAAACCACCGGGGATTTTACTGTGGCGGGTTTTGCAAAAGGCTTGTATTCAGACACAACGGTGCCAAAATTTAATATTGAAATTGCTTCCAATAACGCTTCATTTCAATATCCTAATTTACCAAAATCAGTTCAAAACATCGTTATTGACACTAAAATTATAAATGAAACAGGAATTCTGAATGACACTTATGTCAACTTGGATAAGCTCTCTTTCAAAATTGACCAAGATGTTTTTAATGCCAAAGCCAACATTAGAAACATAACACAAAATGCAATTGTTGATGCCGCTTTAAAAGGAACTATCAATCTAGCTAACCTTTCGAAAGCCTATCCTATAAAGCTAGACAAGCCATTGTCAGGGATTTTAAAGGCCGATGTGACAACGAAATTTGACATGCAATCTGTAGAGAAAAGTCAGTATCAAAACATCAATAATGCAGGAACCATGAGTTTGTCTGGTTTCAACTATGTGGATGAAAACGGTAAAACAATGAACATTAGCAATGCTTTGGTACAATTTAATCCTAGTCAGGTCAATTTGAAAGAACTGAACGCGACTACAGGAAAAAGCGACATTAGTGTAACGGGAATTTTAGAAAATTTTTACGGCTTTATCTTTAGAAATCAAGAATTGAAAGGAAACTTCAACATGAATTCTAAACAATTGGCCGTAGATGATTTTATGACAACCGGAGAAACTACTAAAACAGCAACTAAAAAAGCAGAAGCCATGAAGATTCCTGCTTTCTTAAATTGTACGCTTACCGCAAAAGCGACTACGGTTTTATATGATAATTTGACCCTGAAAGATGTATCGGGAAAACTGATTGTGAAAGACGAAAAAGTAACTTTAGAAAATGTAAAAACTTCTATTTTCGGAGGGACAATCGGAGTGAATGGAGCTGTTTCCACAAAAGGAAAAACACCAGTTTTCAATATGGATTTAAAATTAAATCAAGTCGATATCGCGCAGTCTTTCACTCAACTGGACATGCTGAAAAAAATCGCTCCTATTGCCGGAATCATCAACGGAAAATTAAATTCAAGTATCAAATTGAACGGAAATCTTGACGCAACAGAATTGACTCCTGACTTGAAAACGCTTACCGGAGATTTATTGGGGCAATTGCTTTCTACGACAGTAAATTCTGCTAATTCGACTTTACTGACTGCATTAGGATCTAACTTAAAATTCATTGATGTAAGTAAAATCAATTTGAATGATTTGAAAGCGGCGGTTACGTTCAAAGATGGAAAAGTAAATGTGAAACCATTTGATATCAAGTACAAAGACATCAAAGCCACTATTGGAGGAACGCATGGTTTTGACCAAAGTATGAATTACAATTTAAAATTTGATGTTCCTGCAAAATATTTGGGTTCAGAGGCGAATGCGCTAATTGCAAAATTATCTCCTGCGGATGCTGCTAAAGTGCAAAGCATTCCGATAAATGCAATATTAGTTGGGAATTTCACGAATCCAAAAATCACAACTGACATCAACAGTGCTGTAACCAAATTGACAACTCAATTAGTAAACCAACAAAAAGACAGATTGGTAAAACAAGGAACTTCGGCTTTGACTGATTTCATTAATAAAAACAAGAAACCGGGAGATACCACAAAAACGGCGACTCCTACAACTCCTGCAACTAAGGAAGAGGTGAAAACTAAGGCTAAAGATTTATTAAATGGATTTTTAAATAAAAAGAAAAAAGCAGAAGAGCCTAAAGTACAACAAGAATAATTTAAATTAAAATAACGGCTTTACTAAATGTGTTATGAAAACAACTTCTATTTACAATTAAACCATTAAGAAATTACAAAAAAAGCCAGTAGAATCAAAATGGTAGATTTTATACATTCTAAAAAGCAGGAATTTCTAACTTGAGATTCCTGCTTTTTTATTAAATTTTATACATTAATCTGTACTACATATCCTTCTGAACCGCGGATATTGAAAACTGTTCCGTCTTCAAAAAGTAAATATTGTCCTTTTATTCCGGTGAGCTTTCCTTGAAATTGTGGTTTTTTATCCAAGCTCAAACTGTTTACTTTATTTGGATACTGTAAAACGGGATAATGCATCTCGTACAAATCATTTTTCTGCGAATAAAAGTATTCCTGAACTTCTGCTGGAATCAAATTTTCTACTTTCAATCGTTCCGCAACCAAATCAATTTGCTCCACATTGTTGGTCAACATTTTTCTCCAATTGGTTTTATCGGCATAATGATTTTTCAGCGCCACCTCGGTAATTCCAGCTAAATATCGGTTAGGAACTTCGACAATTGAAATGGCTTGGGTTGCGCCCTGATCAATCCATCGTGTCGGCATCTGCGTTTTCCTGGTCACTCCTACTTTGACTTCGCTCGACAAAGCCAAATATACAATGTGCGGTTGCAGTTGTACTTTTTCTTCATACGCTAAATCCCTGTCTTGAATCCCAAGATGAGCCGTACTTAACTCCGGTTTCATAATCCAATCTCCAACAGCCGCACTGGAATAGAAGCAATCATAACAAAATCCCTGACGGAATATTTTTTTCTTCTTGCCACAATTCAAACATTGGTATCCCACAAAATTGATTTCGAGTTCTTTATTCAGCAACTGATTCACATTCAAAAAACTATTCTCAAAAACCAAATAATATTGAATCGGATTTCCAAATTCCGTTTGCATTTTTGTAAGTACACCTTCGTATGTCATTGCGATTTTAGATTGTTGATTAACGATTTATGATTTTAGAAGCCCATTATTAGAAGCCCATTTCTGAGTTAAAATCTTTACTATAATATAGAATTGTTTTTTATAAAAAAACACTATTTTTGATACTTTGACAAAGTTAGTATTTGTCAATCGATATTCAAATCTTAAATTTCAACCTTTTTACAATAGAAAAAAATCTGAAATTTAAAATCGTTAATCAACAATCTGAAATCTATATGCCTCTAACCATAATCAATTCGTTTGCCTCTTGGGTTCTAAAACAAAGAATCCATCAGATTGAACTTTTCCTAAAATACCCGAATGAGGTTCAGGAAGAATTGCTTATGAATTTAATTCAGTCATCAAAAAACACTGCATTAGGCAAAGAATATGAGTATGCTTCGATACATTCCTATGCGACTTTTGCCGAAAGAATTCCTATTTCGACCTACGAAGAATTACAGCCGTTGATTGAAAGAACACGAAAAGGAGAGCAAAATGTTTTTTGGGAAACACCTATAAAATGGTTTGCAAAATCAAGCGGAACAACCAACGCCAAAAGTAAATTTATTCCAGTGAGCAATGAAGCGCTGGAAGATTGTCATTATAAAGGAAGCAAAGATTTGTTGTGCTTGTATTTAAATAACAACGAAGATTCAGAACTGTTTCTTGGAAAAAGTCTGCGTCTTGGCGGAAGTTCCCAAATCTATGAAGACAACAATACGTTCTTTGGCGATTTATCAGCAATATTAATTGAAAACATGCCTATTTGGGCGGAGTTCAGCAGTACGCCAAGTAACAAAATTTCTTTGATGAGCGAATGGGAAACTAAAATTGCTGCCATTATAAACGAAACAAAAAATGAAAATGTAACCAGTTTTGCCGGAGTTCCTTCCTGGATGTTGGTTTTAATGAATAAAATGCTGGAAGAAACCGGAAAGGGAAATTTATTTGAACTTTGGCCTAATTTGGAAGTGTACTTTCATGGAGGTGTAAATTTCGAACCCTACCGAGACCAATACAAAAAAATACTCCCTAAAAAAGATTTTAAATATTACGAAATATACAATGCCTCCGAAGGCTTTTTTGCCATTCAGGATTTAAATTATTCCAGTGATTTATTATTGATGTTGGATTACGGAATTTTCTATGAATTTATTCCAATGGATACTTTTGGGACACCGGAACAAAAAGTAATTCGATTGGCAGATGTGGAACTGTTCAAAAATTATGCTTTGGTGATTACCACCAATTCCGGTTTGTGGCGCTATTTGATTGGCGACACCGTTCGTTTCACCTCATTAAATCCATACCGAATTCGGGTAACGGGAAGAACAAAGCATCACATCAATGTTTTTGGAGAAGAATTGATGGTCGAAAACACGGATCAGGCTATTGCCAAAGCGTGTAAAATGACCCAAATGGAAGTAGTTGATTACACTGTTGCCCCTATATTTATGGAAGGTAAAGAAAAAGGCGCCCATGAATGGATGATTGAATTCAAAGACAATCCAGCGGATGTATCTCAATTCCAGAAAGCACTGGATGAATCCATACAATCTTTAAATTCAGATTATGAAGCAAAGCGCTACAACAACATGACGCTAAACCCGTTAGTAATAAATGTAGCCCGAAAAAATTTGTTTTATGATTGGTTAAAAGACAAAGATAAACTCGGCGGACAACATAAAATTCCAAGATTATCCAACCAAAGAGATTATCTGGAACAACTGAAAACCATGCAGTTTCAAACCGTATAAAAAAACGAGAAGATGAAAAATACTTTCTACATCTTGATTACACTTTTTTTGTTGAGTTCCTGTGGACCGCATAGAATGAGTTGTGGCGCCAGAGGAATTTGTAAATCTCCCGAAAAACAAACACAGGAAATACCTGAAAAAGGGTTTACCGTTAAAGCATAAAAAAGGCTGTCCGAAAATTACTTTTTGGACAGCCTTTTTTTATAATTATTGGAATCTTTTATTCCTCCTCCATCATATCAATATGTCTGTCGTGATACCCTAACAGGTATAAAACACCATCGAGGCCTAAACTGGAAATAGAACTTTCTGCTTTTTCTTTTACCGTAGGTTTGGCATGAAAAGCAATTCCTAAACCTGCTAAATTCAACATTGGTAAATCATTGGCTCCATCACCCACAGCAATAGTTTGATTGATGTGAATGCCTTCTTTTAGCGCTATGGCTTTTAGATATTCTGCTTTCTTTTTACCATCAACAATTTCGCCGATATAGTTGCCCGTCAATTTACCATCTTTAATTTCCAATTCATTGGCGTGAACGTAATCAATTCCTAGTTCTTTTTGCAAATAATGACCAAAATAGGTAAATCCTCCTGATAAAATAGCAGTTTTATAGCCGTAATATTTCAAGGCTTTCATCAAACGATGCGCTCCTTTTGTTATAGGCAAATTTTCAGCAACGCTTTGCAGCACCTCTTCACTCAAACCTTCTAACAAAGCCATACGTTGTTTGAAGCTTTCGCTAAAATCAATTTCGCCATTCATCGCTGCTTCCGTGATGGCTTTTACTTGCTCACCCACACCCGCTAACTCAGCCAATTCATCAATTACTTCCGTTTGAATCAAGGTCGAATCCATATCAAAACACACCAAACGTCTGTTTCTTCTATACATATTGTCTTCTTGAAAAGAAATATCCACATCCAATGTTCTGGAAATTTCCATAAAACTAGCTGTCATGAACGTTTTATCGACAATCGTTCCCGTTACCGATAATTGTATGCATGAACGAGGAAACTCTTCTTTATCAATGATAGAAACCCTACCCGTTAATCTTTTGATAGCGTCAATATTCAAATTTTGGTTGGACAAAATTCTAGTCACAGCCGCTAATTGTACCGCTGTTAATGTTTCTCCCAAAACATTGATGATATAGCGTTGTTTGCGTTGTGCTTTTACCCAAATTTCGTAATCAGCAATAGAAATCGGAATAAACTTAACTTTAACACCCAATTCATAGGCTTTAAACAATAAATCTTTTAAAACAGGTCCAGAGGAAGACCCCGCTTTTATTTCAAATAAAATACCTAAAGATAGCGTATCATGAATATCTGCTTGTCCAATATCTAAAATAATGGCATCATAAGTCGCCAAAATGGATGTTAAACCAGCTGTTACCCCTGGTTTGTCCTGACCAGAAACTTTTAATAAAATAACCTCTATGTCTTGTACCTGCATTTTATAATTATTTGATTTAGAATGGACAAAAATCGTCAATCTGACGTTGATAAAAAAAAATAATGTTCCTTTTTTTAAACAATAACAAATAGTTTAAATTACCTATAAAAAAACCTGTCCAAATGAATGAACAGGTTTATTTTTATGAGAAAAACGCAATCCAAGAGTACGCCCGAATTTGTTTTAACGCTAATTATTTTTCATTTTCGTCAAAATTTACCATCCAATTGATTCCAAATTTATCAGCAAACATTCCAAAATAAGCACCCCAAAAGGTTTGATTCATTGGCATCGTCACCGTTCCTCCTGCCGAAAGTCCGTTAAACAATTTATCCGCTTCATCTTTACTCGCAGTATTAATTGAAAGTGAAATATTTTGTCCAAAAGCAACTTCTCCACTTGCCGAATTACTGTCGCTTCCCATCAGGATTGTCCCGTCACCGATAGGCAAAGTAACATGCATAGTCTTATTGCCTTCCGCTTCAGAAAGCACGGGATTCCCTTCTGCCGGCGGCATGTCTTTAAATTTTCCAATATAAGGGAATTCCCCACCAAATACTGATTTATAAAATAGAAATGCTTCTTCGCAGTTTCCATTAAAAACTAAGTACGGATTAATTGCTGCCATGATTGTGATTTTTAAATTAATATATTATTTCTCTTCTGAAAGTTTCTTTACCAAATCTAACGCTTTTGGCCATGTCGTTTTGAAATAATCGATGTATTTTTCGACTGCATCCATTTTAGCTTCTAAAACAGTAATTCCATTGTCTTCGGTCAAACGGTACATTTCCATGGCACCCGTCCATTCTTGAGTCGCATCATCAAAAGGCATTTCCTGAAATTTTTTGATTTCACTCAAATGTTTAAAAGCCATGTATTCATTATCAATTTTCTTGAAAATAATGCTGTTCATCCCGTCTCCGTTTGGAGATAAAAAATGAATTTTACTGCCTTCTTTCCAATCGCTTTCTGCATAAGACCCTTCACAAAAAATAGAGGTCCATTGTTTGTATGTTTCTTCATTCCATAAAACGCCCCAAACTTTTTCTTTGGGAGCATTTATCTCGATTTTAAATTCCAGTGTTGTCATTTTGTTTGTTTTTTAAATTGACTTAAATCCTACTGTTTGGGCATTTTACTAAAATCCATGTATAACATATTCCAGCGATGTCCGTCTAAATCCGCAAAACCACAGCCATACATCCACCCTTGAATTTCGGCTGGTTTGTCAAAAACTGTACCTCCGGCTTCTTCTACTTTCTTGGCAAACTCATCCACTTCCTCCCTGCTTTCTGCATCAATTGAAATTAATACTTCAGAACTTGATTGTGTATCTGTAATTTTATTTCGTACAAAACCTTCAAATACCGCTTCCTCAAAAAGCATGACTGCAAAATGAGTAGCTCCAACTGACAAGCATGTTGATTGCGGAGTAGCGTATTGTTCATTAAAAGAAAAACCTATTTTGGCGAAAAATGCTTTTGATCTCGCCACCTCTTTTACCGGCAAATTAAGCCATATTTGCTTTGTCATTTTGTACGTTTTTAAAGGGTTGCATTTTCAACATATTTTTTAAAATTATCCAAAATTGCCTGCCAGCCATTTTTCTGCATTTCTTCAGGATTTACTGTTTCCGGATCAAAACTTTCTATCACTTTTATGCCTTCTGCATCTTTTTCAAAAACAATTTTCACTTTTCTCCCATCTGCCATTTCGTATTCTATTAAAGAAGGATTCACCACATTCCTATAAATTCCTTCGAAATCAAAACGCATTGTACCGTCTGTTGAAGCCATGGTGTATTTGAATTTCCCTCCCACTTTCAAGTCATTTTCCGCAAAAGGAGTATGCCAATCCTCTGAGGCATTGTTCCACTTCATGACATGTTCCGGAGCAGTCCATAATTCCCAAATTTTCTCAATTGAAGCGTTTATTGTGCCTTGTACTGTTATCATTTAAAGTTCCTTTTTTAAATTTCCGACTATAAATTTACAAAATATTTAAAGTCGGTTCTCTTTTATAATCAAGAATATAACTTTAAAATAATACATAAAAAAACCTGCTCAAATGAATGAACAGGTTTACTATTTTTAGAAAAGATTACAATTAATCTTTATCAGAATTCAAATTACGAAGCAATTTCCAAACGTTTCAATAAATTTTTATTCAACGTTTCTTTGGCATATTCTCTGTCAATTTCTAAGATTTTATCATCAGAACTTGGCAATTCATACATCGCATCAGTTAAAATAGCTTCACATAACGAACGCAATCCACGAGCACCTAACTTATATTCTAATGCTTTATCCACAATGAAATCTAAGGCTTCGTCTGTGATGGTAAAAGTTACCTCATCCATCAAAAACAATTTTTCGTATTGCTTGATTAACGCATTTTTAGGTTGTGTCAATATCGCACGCAAGGTTTCTCTGTCTAAAGGATCCATGTGTGTCAATACTGGCAAACGACCAATAATCTCAGGAATCAATCCAAAATCTTTGATGTCTTTTGGGATAATGTATTGCAACAAATTGTCTTTGTCAATATTATCCACATTTTTTGAAGTCGAATAACCTACAGCCTGACGGTTCAATCGTTTCGAAATAATTCTTTCGATTCCATCAAAAGCACCACCGGCAATAAACAAAATGTTTTGTGTATTGACCTCAACAAATTTTTGGTCCGGGTGCTTGCGTCCTCCTTTTGGTGGTACATTCACAACGGTTCCTTCCAATAATTTCAATAATGCTTGTTGCACCCCTTCACCGGAAACGTCACGCGTAATAGATGGATTGTCACTTTTACGAGCAATTTTATCTATTTCGTCAATGAATACAATTCCGCGCTCGGCTTTAGCAACATCATAATCAGCAGCTTGCAAAAGACGTGTCAAAATACTTTCGACATCTTCTCCTACATAACCTGCTTCAGTTAATACCGTTGCATCAACAATAGCCAAAGGTACATCCAACATTTTTGCAATGGTTTTAGCCACCAATGTTTTTCCTGTTCCTGTTTGTCCCACCATGATGATGTTACTTTTTTCAATCTCAACCTCATCGTCTAATTGCTGTTGCATCAAACGTTTGTAGTGATTGTAAACCGCAACCGACATTACTTTTTTAGTTTGGTCTTGTCCAATTACATATTGATCTAAGAACGCTCTGATTTCTTTTGGTTTTTTCAAAATCAAATCACCAACCAGTTTTGAACTCCCGCTGGATTTTAATTCCTCTAAAACAATTCCGTGTGCTTGTTCGATACATTTATCACAAATATGTGCATTGATACCAGCAATCAATAAATTGGTTTCTGGCTTCTTTCTTCCACAAAACGAACACTCTAATACTACTTTTGCCATTCTTTTTTTGTTTAAAGTTTAAAAAGTTTAAAGTTTAAAGTTCCCGCAGCAACCTTAAACCTCAAACCTTAAACTTGTAACTATTTTTATCCTCTTATTAAAACTTCATCAATCATTCCGTATGCTTTTGCTTCTTCGGCAATCATCCAATAATCACGCTCGCTGTCATTGTGTACTTTCTCGAAAGTTTGTCCAGAGTGGTGAGAGATAATTTTGTATAACTCATCTTTCAGTTTCAACATTTCGCGTAAGTTGATTTCCATATCTGTTGCTACTCCTTGAGCTCCACCTGATGGTTGGTGAATCATTACTCTTGAATGTGGCAATGCCGAACGTTTTCCTGCAGCTCCTGCACACAATAGCACTGCTCCCATAGAAGCTGCCATTCCTGTACAAATAGTCGCTACATCTGGTTTGATGTATTGCATGGTGTCATAAATTCCCAATCCTGCGTAAACGCTTCCTCCTGGAGAATTCAAATAAATTTGAATGTCCTTAGAAGCATCGGCGCTTTCAAGGAACAATAACTGTGCTTGAACGATGTTTGCGATTTGGTCATCAATTCCTGTTCCAAGGAATATAATTCTGTCCATCATCAGCCTTGAGAAAACGTCTAATTGTGAAATATTCAACTGACGTTCTTCAATGATATATGGAGTCATGTTTTTAGGAGTCATTGCGCCTACGATTTTATCGTAATACATGGAGTTTACGCCGTGGTCCTTTGTAGCAAATTTTTTAAATTCTTTACCGTAGTTCATATTTTTTTGTTCTAAGTTTTACGTAATATCTTGTGATTCGATTTAATGCAAAGGTCATACCTATTTACAAATGATGTCAATATGTCTTATTTTTAGCCCAGATGGGAGTGAAAAGCTTTTTGAATTCCGTTTTTTAGTTTTTTTATTCTTGCAAAGCGACTGGAAGAAGCTCTTGCAGGAATTTAAAAAACAGAAACGGAAGAAAAAACTTGAAACGTACAGCTGGATTAGCTCCTGAAATTAATTCAAACAAAAGAGCGCCAAAAAATATTTTTTCTGACGCTCAAATATAACTATTTTTTATTGTTTCGTATCTGTAATCAAATCATAAAATTTTAATAATCTCTCGCTCTTAGGGCTTTTGACTTTCAAATTTACGACCGTACAAACTCTTATTTATTCTCCGTAAGAAGCAGCAATAAATTCTTCGTAAGTCACTTCTTTAGTAGTAGGATTTGCTTTCTCTTTGAACAATTCCAATAATTTCTCAGCAACAACTTGGTCAGAAAGTCTTTTCACTTCGTCTTGATTAGACAAAACTCTAGCTACAATTCCTTGAACTTCTTCGTCAGTAGGATTTGTTTGTCCGAATTGCGCCATTTGTTGACGGATATTTTTTGTAGTGAATGTTTTCAAGTCTTCGAAAGTGATTTTGATGTCAGATTGAGCCATTGCTCTACCTTCGATCAATTGAAAACGCAATCCTTTTTCAGAACGTGCATATTCCACTTCAGCTTCCTCAGGAGATAATTTTTTCTCACCAACAGTTTGCAACCATTTTTTAAGGAATTCAGCTGGTAAATCAAATTTTGTGCTTTCGATTAAGAACTCAGTTACATCCCCTAATAATTTTTGGTCTGCTTGCTGTGCAAATTGAGTTTCAGCATCTTCTTTGATTTTTGCTTTCAATTCTTCTAGAGAAGAAACTGCTCCAGCTCCAAACAATTTATCGAACAATTCTTGGTTCAATTCTGCTAATTCAGCAGTGTTGATGGCTTCGATTGTGAAGTTTACATCAACATCTAAACCGTGAACGTCATCATGACTTACTTTCATCACGTCCATCAATTGGTGGTCGTCTTCAAATAAACCTTTAGTATTTACAGTCACTACATCACCTACTTTTTTACCTGTGAATAAATCCCAAGTCGCTTTGTCTTTGAAAAGATCAGCAGCAATAGTGGTAGCGTTATTAATTCCTTTTTCTTCGTTAGTGAATGTTCCAGTCACATCTGAATCTGCAGCAACAACCTCTTGAGGAATTGCAGTTCCAAATTGTTTTTGGATTCTTTCCACTTGACCGTCGATTAATTTATCATCAGCAGTAACCACATATTTTACGATGTCGTTTTTAGCATCTAAGTCTAAAGTGAAGTTTGGAACCAATCCAATTTCATATTCAAAAACCAATTCTTCAGCATCCCAAGAAAAATCTTCGTTTACTTTAGGAAGTGGCGTTCCAAGAAGGTTTAATCTTTCAGATTGTACGAAACGCTCTAGAGCCAAATCAACAACTTTCTGAACTTCTTCTTGTTTAATAGCTTTACCGTATTGTTTTTCAACAAGATCTTTAGGCACCGCTCCTTTTCTAAATCCCTTAACAGTTGCCAAAGGCATTTTTTCGTTTATTCTTTTTGCAACTTGTCCTTTGTAATCCATGTGAACAACAGTCATTACAATTGTTTCATTCACAGCGTCTATTGCTACTCTTTTGATATCCATCTTCTTCTTTAATTTACATAATAAAATTGGGTTGCAAAATTATAAAATTTTTGCAACCCAAACAAGCTTTTTATTCACGATCCCGAAGCTTCGGGACGGGATTGAATTTTAGGCAGTTATTTGACAAAATCAGAGGCTGGAAAAGGAAAATAATTTGGGCGTGCCCCTCCAGATTGCTTCGTTATTCCTCCTCGCAACTTTGGGTCAGGCTGTTCGTTATAATCTTTTATTGCGCTGTGCTTCATAAAAGGATTTTCACTGCCATCCTTCACGCAGGTCGTGGTATACGATAATATGAAGTTGCTTTGATAGTTTGTAAGAAAAATTTTTGATATATTTGAACATATATAAACACAGTCGCTTATCAGACATATTATAAGTTAGCCTTCATGCTAACCTATAGAAATTGAAAATTATAGTTATAAAAATATTATAAATTTAATGTACGAAAACTATAGCCGTCAATCATTACCTACAAGAAGATATAGAGAATTATTAGGATCTGCTATTTGTGTTTTTAATTCAAATAATCAATTTGTCATTGAAAATATTCTGCGCATAGACAATTCGAATTATAATTGGTATGAACTAATTGATAAAACTTCAGGACAACTAACAAAACCAATTTTAGAAACGATTACAAAAAATTCAGACGAAGAAATTTCATCATTATTTTCAAATTTGGTTTCTAAAAGAAATAGAATTATTCACAGCTTTCAAATTACATATGAAAATGAACAAATCTTAAGAACAAAAGATAAAAATCATCAACAATACAATATTACAGAAGAATATTTATTAGAGTTTATTCGAGAAAATGAAAATTTATCGAGTATGTTGCACAAATTTAGAGGCCACTAAAATTTAAATTTACTAATTTTCACACGCGAGCGCCAGCTCTGCAAAAAGTTCCCCCAGCTCCGCAAAATGTACATTAAAACAATAAATTTATCTTATAAGCTGCGCGAACGTCTCTGACTTTTCTCTCCATAAAAATGCCTCCAAATAGCATTTGCTTTTTTGGAGGCATTTCATTTTAACCAATAAAAAATAGCTTTTTTATGAAGCGATTAGTTGAACTGTGCAGCCACATATTCAATTAAACTTTCATCATCCATTTTATTAGAAGTACTTTCTTTAGTCTCAACATTTTTATACTGTGGAGTCTCATTCAAATATTTAATAAATTGTTCTTGAGCAGTACCAGTTCCTGTCACATGCAATTCATCAACATTTTGCATATGAGCCGTAATGTTTTTGAATAGTTTATGAAGTAAATCTCTTTCAGCATTGTTTGCTGCGTTTTCGCTTGAATTACGACCTTGTCCGTCAACTTTTTCGTGACCTAATATTACGAACTCACCTGAATCTACATTTTCTCTTCCTACAATAGTTGCATGATGTAAATCCATCCAAACACCAAATTGTTTTTTGTTTTTTTCTGACATTATTATATGTTTTTATATTAATACTTGTTTCTCATCCTAGCATATTTAAACTCCTTTTACAGTTGTTCCTACTGCCAAAACAAAGAAACCAACAAGCAATAGTGTGTAATTATGTTCTGTTAAAACTTGAACATCTATGAAATGTCCAATAATTCCAAGTATACCGCAAGTCAATCCTATAATCCAAGTTATTTTCTTTGGTGCTGAGGGGTTATTCATGTAAATAGTTTTAAATGATGGTTCAAATAATTTGTTACTAAGAAGCAAAAATACCCCTATACATTGGCAAAAATGTAATACAATTTTTAGCAATAATTGTATAATTCACGCATTTTCAATGAACAAGCTCCGCAATCGTCTCTTTGCGCCCACAATAAAGAGCGAATAATACAAAAACAACAGCCAAATCCAATAACAAAAAAAGCCTCGAAAAATAATTTTCGAGGCTTTTTAAGATTGTTATTTAGAATGTAGCCCGTAGCGGAATCGAACCGCTCTTACATGGATGAAAACCATGCGTCCTAACCGATAGACGAACGGGCCTTGTTTTTCTATTTCGGGTGCAAAAATAGCACTATTTTTGAGATGCTCAAAGCCAAACCCAAAAACCTTCAAATAAAAATAGCCTGTATTGAACTTGTAAATTGTAATCAATTCAGAACTAACAGCTACCACAAATAAGTTTTTTTTAAAACAAGCTGATTTTTCAAAGAACAAATCTAAAATCTAATGAAAGGCAACGTTTGTAAACACAAATAATAATAAAATAGTCCTTAATTCAACGTTACTTTTGTACTTTTGAAATAATAATTAAAACTAAATAGATTGACAAAGTATCTAAAATATCTCCTTTCTCTCTTTCTGGCTTTTGGCCAGATGGTGAATGATGGTGCTTTAGATTCTCCATCAAATTCAGCAGATTATTACCGATTCTCGAACGTAATTCTAAGACGAGAATTAAACCATAAGGGTTCGAAATTATATGTGTTCCATCAGATAAATTCATCTGAAAAAACGGCATTCCTATTTCAGTTAGCTTATCTCCAATTTCAAGATATTTTTAGTCTTCAAATTCCGATTCTTCTAAAATTACAAACGCAGCTTTATCAAAAAGTATGTTCATTTGCATCTCAACACATTTTTATAAATGAGATGATTACTTCCCGAAATTCCTATAAAAGTTTATACACAGCCTAGAAATTTCTTTCTACGCATTTATGCAATTCCATGCATAAAGATGATACCAAATGTCTAATCATTTATCATTTACAAAATGTATAAACACAAAACTAAAACACGTTTAGAAGAATCTAAACGCCCTATTCATTGGGCAAAAAGAAAAATTATGCTAATTATTACCGCCTTTATGATCGGGATGTCAAACGGAATGAATGTGGGAGATCATACGATTCACGGAAATCAAAATCATACGGAACAACATAAAAAAGATTAATTTGATTGCTCATAAATACGTTATAACACAAAAGCTATAAACGAGAATAGTATTAAAAGTCGGGTTGCGCTACGGCGTCTCCCGACTTTTTAGCTATTTCAAAAAGCTATAAATTTGAGTAAGAAATTGGGAAACTTAAATAGAAATCAAAACAGCAATAGCATCACCAACAGCTACAAGACCAGTTCCAGAACCTATCAAGTTTTGCCCAAACAACACGCTATTCCCTACTGTTCTGTATTTTGCCAAAGTCCGTAAAGGATCTTTTCCTGAGGTCACTCCTTTTTCTTGGTCAATAGTTGTCATTACACATCTTCCGCAAGGTTTCACCCCAAAAAAAGTTAGCTCACCTATTGTAAATTCTTTCCAAGATTCTTCTTCATAAGCATCACCGCCTGTACAAACAAAATTAGGTCGAAACCGATTCATCGGCAGTGCTTCCTTCATACGCGAATTCAAATCATCCAATGACGATTGACCAATCAACAAAAAAGGATAACCATCCGAAAAAGAATTAATATCAGCTTCCGTAACGGCATATTTAGCCTCTACTTTTCGGTGACTTTCTTCGGGCATGTAAACCAAACGAGCCGAAAATCCCAATATTCTGGAAAACCAATCTGAAATAACTGAATCGACTTCATACGCCTGAATGGAGTCCTCCCAAACCATCACATCAATTTTAGTTTTGGTCTCCGAAAAAGATTGATGCAACGGAAGTTGTATTGTTTCTAATTGTACGCGATGTGTAATATTCAGAAAATCCCCTGCAATTTCAGGTTGAAAAAGAGCTAATTCCGAATGTTCCCTTTGCGACAGAAACAATCCGTTTTCATCAACCAACAACCAACGGCGGTCGTGTTCCAAACCACGATCGGTCACTTGAGCTTCTTGCAATTTAATTCCACCTAATGATTTTACAGGATAAATCCAGATTTCTGAAAGTTGTACCATAGCAGTATATTTTTCCCAAAATTACAAAAACAAAGTATTCCGTTTTTAATAATTCAAACTCAATCCAAAACCTAATCCCATATCACTGTCGTAATGCGTGGTAATTCCGAAATTTCTCTTGACAATATAGCGCAAACCCGCCATGTATTCTTTGTCCGTATTCCACATTAAATTCATGCGCAATCTTTTGGAAACCGGAATATCCATGCGTTCAAATTGCAATCTGAAATTCCCGTCGGTAAATACTTCGGCTTGTGCTTTGATGAGCATTGGCAACGTATATTCGACTCCGGCACTGAAAACAGCGCGATTGTCTTTGGTATTGGTTTGACCAAAAAGATTCTCTTCCATTTCTCCCATTTCCATTTTTCGATACCGCCAGTCAAAACCAATAAACGGCATGAGCCATTGCATTTTCCCGATGTAACGTCCAATGTGCGTTTCGGTTTCATACCCGTGATGATTGGTGTAGCCCAAACGCCATTCGGTACCAATACTCCATCGTGTGTTTTGAATCATCAACATTCCATCGTTTCCATTGGTGGCAAAATCATTTTCCGCCATCACATGAAAAGCTCTGTCATCAGCAAACAATTTGCGTTGCGCTAATTTTGGATTTGGAATCAAAGGATTTGGTTCTTGATTTTCATAACTAAAAACCCTTCCCATTCCCGCCATCATGTGATAGAGAATGTGACAATGAAAAAACCAATCGCCTTTAACATTTGCATTAAACTCAATCGTATCGGTTTCCATCGGCATAATGTCAATGATGTTTTTCAGCGGCGCGAATGCTTCTTTACCGTTCAGCACTCTAAAATCATGTCCGTGTAAATGCATCGGATGACGCATCATGGAGCCGTTGAAGAGTACAATTCGAACATTCTCTCCTTTTTTAATTAGAATTTTATCGGCTTCCGAAACTACTTTATTGTCCAAACTCCAAACGTAGCGATTCATGTTTCCTGATAATTCAAACCGCAATTCTTTTACGGGTGCGTCAGTTGGCAAAGTTGTTTTCGTGGGTGATTTCAGCATCGCATAATTCAATGTCGTGATATCCGAAAGTGCGTTGGAGTCGTACTGATTGTGATTGGCATGTTCATCCTTTTTCTGACTTTCGCCTTTCGCCTTTTGGCTGTTTCCAGTAATTTCAGGATACATCACCACATTCATGTCCATTTGGTTGAGCGACATTTGCATGCCCATATCATCTAAATCCCCATTCATTTTCATCATACCGTTCATCATTTTCATGCCTTCAAAATACTTTAATTTAGGCAAAGGCGAAATCAGTTGCTTGATGCCATCCCCTAAATACAATGATGCCGATTTCGTCCTATCCTCCGAAGTGACTAAAAACTCATACGCCGTTTTTTCGGCAGGAATAGTTACTACAACATCATACGTTTCAGAAACAGCAACGATTAATCGGTCGACTTCAACAGGTTCCACATCATTTCCATCACTGGCAACCACGGTGATTTTTCCTCCGGCATAATTCAACCAAAAATACGTTGAAGCACCACCATTCGAAATCCGCAATCGGACTTTATCTCCCGCCTTAAACTGCGAAAGCTGGCTTTCATTTTTCCCGTTAATCAGAAATTTATTGTAATACACATCACTTACGTCCATGGCGTTCATTCGTTTCCATTCGTTAGTGACTTTTGTCTTAAAATGCCCCGCTTTTATGGCTTCGGCATAGCTTTGCGTGGTTCCTTTTTGAATCGCAAACCAGTCCGTCGCATTGTGTAACATTCGATGCACATTTTCCGGTTTCATATCCGTCCATTCACTCAGAATAATGGGAACGGTTGGCAAATCATCAATTCCTTTTCTAAACGTTGCATCATCCGATTTTTTATTCATTACAAAAGAACCGTACATCCCAATTTGTTCCTGCAAACCCGTGTGACTGTGGTACCAATGCGTTCCGTGCTGGATAATTGGGAACGTATATTTATGCGTAGTTTGTGGTTTGATGGGCATTTGTGTCAAGTTAGGCACACCGTCTTCTTTATTGGGCAAAAATAATCCGTGCCAATGCAACGAAGTGTCTTCATTTAATTCATTATGCACATAAATTTCGGCAATATCGCCTTCGGTAAATGTGAGTGTTGGCATTGGAATTTGTCCGTTTACGGCAATTGCTCTTTTGGGTTTATCACCAAAAGTGACAATCGTATCCCGAACATATAAATCATAACGAACTACTTTTTGCGCGGCAGCATTCAAAGCAAAAAGCAAGATTATAATTATAGCGTGTTTTTTCATATTAAGATACTGTTTTTTTTAGCGGAACATGGCATCGCCATTCTTCATGCCGATTTCATTTTATAATTTTAAATTTCGCAATCGCAACGCATTTGCAATTACGGAAACGGAACTAAAACTCATGGCCAAAGCTGCAATCATCGGCGAAAGCAACACTCCAAAAAACGGATACAAAACGCCTGCTGCAATTGGAATTCCAAGTACATTATAGAAAAAGGCAAAGAATAAATTTTGCTTGATATTTTTCATCACGGCATGGCTTAAGTTTTTCGCTTTCACAATGCCTTGTAAATCCCCTTTTACCAACGTTATTTTAGCGCTTTCAATGGCCACATCTGTTCCGGTTCCCATCGCAATTCCGATGTCGGATTGCGCCAAAGCAGGAGCATCGTTGATTCCGTCACCTGCCATAGCCACAATTTTTCCTTCGGATTGCAATCGTTTAATTTCTTTCAGCTTGTCTTCGGGCAAACAACTGGCTTTAAACGAACTTAAATTCAATTGCATCGCCACTGCTTTTGCTGTATTTTCATTATCGCCCGTTAGCATAATCACCTCAACTCCTTGGCGCATCAGTTCTTTTATGGCCTCGACACTTGTTGCTTTTATGGCGTCAGTTATCGATACAAATCCTACCGCGATTCCGTCCACTGAAATATAAGAAACCGTTTTTCCCAGTTTTTGTTCGGCTGTGATTTTATTTTCTAATTCTTCGGAAACCGTGACATTCACCTGCTCCATTAATTTTTTATTTCCGAGCGCCACTTTTTTGTTGGTTACTGTCCCAATGACTCCTTTGCCTGAAATCGCTTCAAAATCCTTGACTTCGATTAATGAAACTGCTTTCGCTTTCGCAAAATTGACTACGGCTTGCGCCAAAGGATGTTCGCTGTATTGATTTAAAGATGCAATGCTTTGCAACAAAGAATCTTCGTCATTATTCAAGGAAAATACTTTCTCCACAGAAGGTTTTCCTTCGGTAATTGTTCCTGTTTTATCCGTAATCAGAACATTGACTTTATTCATGTTTTCCAGTGCTTCGGCGTTTTTTATCAAAACTCCCGATTGTGCTCCTTTCCCAACACCCACCATCACTGACATGGGCGTAGCCAATCCCAAAGCGCACGGACAGGCAATTATCAATACAGCAATCGCATTAATAAATCCATAAACCATTGCGGGTTCAGGACCAAATTGTGCCCAAACAAAAAAAGTAATTACCGAAACAAAGACCACAATTGGCACAAAATATTTAGCTATTTTATCTGCTAGTTTCTGAATCGGCGCTTTAGATCTGCTGGCAGTATTGACCATTTGTATAATTTGCGAAAGCAAGGTTTCTGCACCTACTTTTTCAGCAATCATCACAAAGGATTTGTTCCCGTTAATCGTTCCAGAACTAATGCTGTCGCCTATTTTTTTATCAACAGGAATGGGTTCGCCTGTTATCATCGATTCATCAATGGTACTTTCCCCATCGGTGATTTTTCCATCCACCGGAATTTTATCTCCGGGTTTTACCCGCAATAAATCTCCTTTTTTGATGTCGTGAATCGAGATAACCGTATCTTTTCCATCGCGTACCAAAACGGCTTGGGTCGGCGCTAATTTCAACAATTCTTTTATGGCTCCACTTGTTTGGCTGTGTGCCCTGGCTTCTAACAATTGTCCCAATAAAACCAATGTTAATATAACTGTTGTTGCTTCAAAATAGAGCGAAACCGTTCCGTTGTGCGTTTTAAATTCATCCGGAAAAACAGCTGGAAAAAACATTCCGACTAAACTAAATAAAAACGCCACGCCTGTACCAATTCCGATAAGGGTAAACATATTGAGATTCCAAGTAACAATGGATTTCAAAGCGCGCTCAAAAAACATCCAACACGCATAAAAAACGACTGGAAGCGAGAGTATTAATTGCACCCAATTCCAGTTTTGTGTATCCATAATTTTCATTAATGGATTATTAGGAATCATATCTGACATGGCAATAATAAAAATAGGAACTGTACAAACCACCGCTATTTTCATTTTGCGCACCAAATCATTGTACACTTTATTTTCTTCAGAATCGGTAGGTTCCATTGGTACTAAATCCATTCCGCAAATGGGACACGAACCGGGACCGTCTTTGATAACTTCAGGATGCATGGGACACGTGTACATTATTTTTGCGGCACTTAATTCTGGGACTTTTTCCAAATTCATTCCGCACACCGGGCAACTTCCGGGTTTATCATACACTTTTTCGCCCTCACAATGCATCGGGCAATAGTATTTTCCTTGCGCATTAGTGGGCAAAATTACGGTTGGTTTCTCTTGTTGTTTATTTGAACTGCAACATGATTTTTCGATTGGCTTTTCGGTAGCGTGATGAGAATCAGTCGCATTATTCATGGCAATTGTATAGTTTCCGGCTACAGTTAAGGTCTCTTGTAATTTAGCCGTGGGAATGTGTTCATCCATTGTTATCGTTGCTATTGGTGGATCCAAAGTAACTGTCGCATGAATTCCATCGATAGCATTCAATGTTTTTTCGACTTTAGAACGACAACCGTCGCAAGACATTCCAGTGATTGTATAGGTATGTTTCATAATGTTGAATTAAAAAAAATCGGTTCTATAAAAAGTATAGAACCGATTTTAAAAAATTTTAATGTTGATGATTCTCTTCTTTTTTGTCACTTTTTTTTGGAGTCATTTGCATACCACATTTGGGACATTTTGCTGGTTTATCACTCATTTCTTTCGGGTGCATTGGGCAAGAATAGGCCGGTTTTTGAACGTCCTGATGAGTCATTTTCATTCCACATTTAGAGCATTTTCCAGGTTTATCAGCAGTTGTACCGTCCATTTTGCAAACGTATTTTGTAACTACTTCTGTTTTTTTCCCTTTCCCTGAAGTGTCGTGTTTTAGTGTTTTTACTAATTTCATTCCACATTTACTGCACTCTCCTTCTTTACTGCTCATCTCTTTTGGGTGCATTGGACACGAATACATTTCTTTATGCATTTCCTTTTGGGAAGATTTCACCGCTTCTTGAGCTGATGCCATTGAATTTACTGCTAAGAACACGCTTAGTACGATAATTAATGTTTTCATTTTTTCTATTATTAAAATATTAAACTAAAGATTCATTTCTACAGTTCAAAGGTACTCGACCTGATATTTTGACTTGTTGTAGAATTTTGGAAATGATTTGTAAATTTTACAAGCCATCAATTTGCAATCTGTTATTTTCTTTTAATTGTTTAAAATGAGTTGGCGTTACGCCCGTGATTTTTTTAAACTGATTACTCAAATGTGCTACATCGCTGTAATTCAATTTAATTGCAATTTCACTTAAAGTTAATTCTTTATACATTAATAACTCCTTTACTTTTTCAATTTTTTGAGCAATAAAATAATGCTCAATAGTTGTGCCTTGAACTTCTGAAAATAAATTACTCAAAGTGCTGTAATCTTGCCCTAATTGCCTTGACAAATAGTGCGATAAATTGGTTTTTAATTCATTATCTTGATGGTGTACCAAATCAATAATTAGGCATTTGATCTTTTCTATAAGTATCGTTGTTTTGTCTTCTAGCAATTCAAATCCAAGCGATTGCAATTTTACTTCCAACTCCTGCTTTTGATTCTCCTTGAAATTTTCCAATAGTTGCACTTCCCCCAACTCCACCGAAACAGGAAAAATTCCAATCTTTTCGAGTTCGGATTTCACAACCATTTTACAGCGATCGCATACCATATTTTTGATGTAGAATTTCATCGCTATTAAATTGCTTCCACCATTCGACCACAAGTTAACATCTCAGAACCATAATATGGATTTTTAACGTCTTTGGTTTCGCTTATCCAATAGCCATCTTTCCCTTCATTGTACATTGGGCAATAATCCTGATATAATTTTTGGTCTGTTCCAAAGGTTTTTATCAAATCATGTACATCTTTGCTCAACAGCGCAAAATATTCTCTTTGATGATCTATTTTCCCGGCGTTATCACCAATATGTTTCACATTTTTTTTAGCATTTTCGGCAATGTCATTGAACTTGTTTTTCAGTTTTACATTTGAAATAGTATTCGAATTTACTTTGTCAAACGTGGCATACAACCCTTTTCCAGCATTAGCAGCGGCTTTAGAATCATCTTTCACCAATGCGTTTTTAAGCTTTAAATAACTGCTTACTATTTCATTAATTGTAAACGAATTTGCAGCAACAGTTTTAGTGGTTGCTACCGTATTTTCTGTTTCAACATCAGTCGTTGCGGCATCATTTTTTTCCGCCTTTGGCATTTGCGCCACTTTCTCTGATAGTTCCATTCCACATTCCGAACATTCTGCTCCTTTTTCACCGGTAACTTCAGGATGCATTGGACACGAATACAATTCCGATGTCGTTTTGGTTGCAACTGGTTTGTCAGCTTCCGTTTCTTTATTTTTTTGGTTACAAGAAACCGACACTAATGCTAATGTGATTATTGATAGGATTGTATTTTTCATTTAATGAATTATTAATTGTTAATTATTGTAGCAAATTGCTGTATTGTTTGACGACTGCTTTTTTGAAAATTCAAATGATAATGATTGTTACTTGTATCATTTTGAAACATTGAAAAAGTTATATTCTAAGTTCAGATAAAATCCATTGGGCGCAGAACGTAGCATAGAACTGTATAATTCTTGTCTGTATGCCACATCAATCCGTGCCTGACTGTTTACAATAAATTGAATGGAAGGCACAATATCCAAATATGATTTCCCATTTTCGTTTAATGTCTGCCCAACAAACTCAAGCATTGTATTGATATTTGTTTGCTTAAAATTAGTGTATTTTTTTGGATACATCAATCTTCCTAACGATACTGTATAATTGGTAGCGTTATCACTTTGTGTTGTTGGAAATCTGTAATCCGGTTTATTATCGAATGCTTTTTCAAAACTGACAGAAGCACTTATGGCTACCTTTTTTATAAGCTGCGTAGCTACAATTCCCGTTTCAAAACCAGTATTATGCCCCATAATTTCTATCTGTTCCTGATGGATATCGGCATTATTAAAACTATATCTCCCAAATGCTGCCATCCTAAAATGACTATGCAAATCATCCGTGGAAAGGAAACGATATTTAGTATAAAAACTGGCGCCTTCAGTAACCAATTGATTGCTCCTATTGCTAACAAACATTGATGTTCTCACCATCAAATTTTTATTGATACCCCACGTAACTTCGGGCATGAGATGATAACTATATCCTGATTTCATTTGTTCCTTGAAAATGGATTGTCCCAAACGAATTCCTAATGAACCCGCAGGAACATTGCTTGCCGGATCAGTTACCACAAAAAGTTCCTGAGCCGATATTCCTTGAATAAGAAAAAACGAAAATGCGATTAAAAACTTCCTCATTAAATTACAGTTTTGATATGGTAATCGTCTTCGTTATCCAATGGATATGACGCTGTTTTTGAAAACGTTTTAAGCAGTTTTTTATGCTCTTTTTGAGTTACATATCCTTTATCATAAACCTTCAATTTGGTTTCCCCGTTACTGTTTTTAAGTTCTTCATTCAATAAAACGAAAGTAGAACCGTTTAATGAAATGGTTTTATCTCCTTCGATTTTTAAGTTCTCTGTAGGTACCGTAATTACTAATGAACCGATAAAAAAACCTGCTTTTTCAACACCTTCTTTCAGTACTCTGGGCATTATTTTACTTTCTTTTTTAAAATAAACCGTGAAGGTATTTGTGTTCAAATCAGTACTCACACTGTCCACACCAACGGTTGCTTTTAGTTGTTTGTTTATAGCATTAGAACACATAGAACACGTTAAACCTGTAGCAATTATTTCCGCTTTTGAGATTTGAGAATAGGATTTTATACTTGTTATTAAAAACAAACAAGCGATACCAATGAATTTTAAATTTATATTTTTCATTTTACTTTATTTTTTTATTTTCATTATTATTTCTTGCTCCGTTGGATTGATGGCAACTAATTTTCCTGATGCATCAAATAGATACGAATTAGGTAATGCTTCTACTCCAAAAAGCAGCGCAGATTTAGCATCAAAACCTTTAGCATCGATTAATTGCTCGTATGCTAATTTATCTTTTTGAATAGCATTCATCCACTTCGTTTTGTCCGTATCCAGGGATATCCCAACAATTTCGAAGTTATCATTTTTATATTGATTGTATAAAGGAGCCAACTTTTTATTAGCCAATCTACAAGGCGCACACCAAGAAGCCCAAAAGTCAATCAAGACCGTTTTTCCTTTGAAAGAAGTCAAATTTATTGTTGCTTCTTTATTGTTTTTAAGTTGAAAATCAGGCAGGCTGTCTCCAATTTTCATTTGTGCAGTTGCAGTTGAAATACTGATTATTAAACTGAATAGTAGCATTATTTTTCTCATTTTATATTCCTTTTATACAGTTATTGAATCGTTTCGACTGTTTTTCCGCAAGTCATCATTTGAGAACCGTAATATGGGTTTTTAACCACGTTCTCTTTACTCAACCAGTTTGCGCCTTTACCGTCATTAGCCATCGGACAAAACTGAAGGTAAACCGGAGTTTCGTATTTAGCCACTTTTATCAATTCGTAGATTGATTTTGAAAAAGGAATAAAAATTTCTCTTTGACGTTTGATGTCTTGTGTTTCCGAAATATTCTTGGCCCCAGCCCTTAAACCGTTCATTTCTTTCATCCAAACGATGTGAACATCCATAGCAAGATTATTCATTTTCACTCCATTTAATGCTGTCAAAAGGTCTTTCGCAACAGTAGCGGCAGCTTTTCCGTCTGTTTTTACCAAAGCATCTTTCAATAAGAAATAGGTATCAAAAACAACTTTTAATTCCGTATCCACTTGTTGTTTTGCAACTGCAGTATCAGAATGACTGGCGTGGTTTGCATGATTCTCTGCAGCAGCGGTTTCCATTTTCATCTCTGTTGAAACAGCTACTTTTGCTTCTCTTTCATATTGACAACATCCATGTAATGCATCGTAAGTATCATCCGGAGCAAGAAATTTATCGCTGTCGTAACCGGCTAAAGCAATGCGTTTCAAGATTTCGTCTTGAGTCGTTTTAGAGGAATCATACGTAAGTGTTGCCATTTTGGAATCTTTATCCCACTCGACTTTCGCAACTTTTTTCAGGGTTCCGGCAGTTTCTATCTTGCTTTTACACATGTCACAGTTTCCGTATATTTTTACTGTTTCTGTTGTAGCATTTTTAATTTGCGCGCTTGCAATTGTAACTGAAAGCAATAGTGTTATTGCCATCAATATTCTTTTTATTGAGTTCATTGTATGAATAATTTTGAGGTGAATTAGTCGCAAAAACATTGAAAACAATAGCGCATTTTGCTACATTTCAAATTGTATTCGACTAAAATTTAATGATTGTAAAAGCATAAAATGCTTTGAAATAGACAGTCTTTTGGCTGTCAGAAAAAGGAATTTAGCTTATTTTAGGTGGAAGCCAAATAGAACGGAAATCTGAAGAAATAAAGATTTCTGAGTAATAGTAATTTTGTTTTTCAGTAGAAAAACTAAAGAGTTGATTATTCAATTCAGTGTAAGACAACGAAGTCATCCCTAAATAGACTGTTGAACTGCTGCAAGTAACATTTTTACAAGCACCATTACAACCTTCATGAGATTTCTCTTTTGAAGACTGTCCTTTTTTACAACATTCTTTTTTATCCTTTTTTGAAGAGGATTCTTTTTTGCAACATGCCTTCTCCGTTTTTGTTCCACATGCAAAAGCCACGCTTGGTGTCATAAAGAAACCAAGCATAACTAATAGCACTATGTAAAACTTTTTCGACATTGTTTATCTTATATAGAAGCACAAAGGTATAAAATTATACAAATACTGTAAATTAATTCATTCACAAATACATGTTAAAACAATTCCTTATTTTCCTTCGCCTAATATTCCATTCATTATGGACTGTAATAATGACAAGATGATACTAAAGAATAAGGCGGTCCAAAAGGTGTCTACGCTAAATCCGCCAACAATTTTTGTACACAACAAAATCATTAATGCATTAATTACCAATAAAAACAATCCTAAAGTAATGATGGTAACCGGCAATGTAAGTATTACCAATATTGGCTTGATAAATATATTAAGTAACCCCAGAACAATTGCTACGATTAATGCTGTAGTAAATCCTGCTACATGAACCCCCGGCATAAAATTCGCAATTAGCAATACTAAGCCCGAAGTGATAAGAATTTTGATCAGTAAATTCATAGATTTTTGTTTTAAAATTTTAATAAATGTAGTGAAAATTTAAAATTATCACGTTTATTTCAAAAAAGAACTTACTTTTTGGTAAAACTCAGTTGGGTTTTCGGCATGAAGCCAATGCCCTACATTCGGAATCGTTTCGATGCTTGAATCAGGAAAATGTTGTTTTATATTTTCGAAATCACTGTCCAGAATATAATTAGATTTTCCTCCGCGAATAAAAAGAGTTGGCTTTTCAAAAATTGAATTCTCCGGTAACGGAACTCCTATTTCATCCATTTTATGATTAAATACTGCTAAATTAAATCGGAAAGCGAGTTGTCCCGGCTCTAGCCAAAATAAATTTTTCATTAAGAATTGTCTGGTTCCAAAATCAGGAATATACTTTTCCATAATTTCTTCGACATCACTTCGGCTTGGTTTTTTTGAAAAATCAACGGCGTTCAATCCCGCCAAAATATCCTGATGATGTTGCGGATAAAATTTTGGTCCAATATCAGCCACAATTAATTTACTTACTAATTCCGGATGTGTAGTTGCCAAAAGCATCGCTACTTTTCCACCCATCGAATGACCAATGATGTTGATGTTTTCTAAATTATGAGCTTGGCAATACTCGTAAACATCCTGCGCCATGATTTCATAACTGAACTCTTCTGAATGCAAGCTTCGTCCGTGGTTGCGTAAATCGAGAATATGAACTTGAAAATCAGCCGCAAATTGCGTTCCGAGTGTTTTCCAATTATCGGACATTCCCAAGAATCCGTGGAGGATTAAAAGTGGTTGCCCTAAGCCTTCTATTTTTGAAAAAAGCATATGGTTTTAGATTTTAACGTTATAATTTAAATTACAAACCATTAAATAAATTAAGGTCATGAAGCTTTTGACTTCATCTATCTTAATTTCTTAATGGTTTAAAAAACTATTTTAATTTTTGCAAATACATATTTACCACATTATCCAATCCTAGATAAATGGCTTCAGAAATTAACGCGTGACCGATAGAAACTTCCAATAATCCTGGAATATTTTGTTTAAAAAACTGAATGTTGTCCAAACTCAAGTCGTGACCTGCGTTGATTCCTAATCCAAGTTCGTTTGCCAAAACTGCTGATTGTGTGTACGGCAAAATTCCGTTTTGATTTCCTAAACTGTATTGATGTGCAAATGCTTCAGTGTACAACTCGATTCTTTCAGTTCCAATTTTCTTCGCGCCTTCAATCATTTCGAGAACAGGATCCACAAAAATGGAAGTTCTGATTCCGTTACGTTGAAATTCCTGAACGATTTCGGTTAAATAAGAAGCGTGTTTTATGGTATCCCAACCCGCATTAGACGTTATGGCATCGATTGCATCCGGCACCAAAGTGACTTGAGTCGGTTTTATTTCAAGAACAAGATCGATAAATGTTTGCTCTGGATTTCCTTCAATATTATATTCGGTGTAAACGATAGCCTTTAAATCTCGGGCATCTTGATAGCGAATGTGGCGCTCATCCGGACGGGGATGAATGGTGATTCCTTCGGCACCAAACTTTTGAATATCGGTGGCTACTTTTAATAAATCGGGAACATTTCCTCCGCGAGCATTTCGCAAAGTAGCTATTTTATTGATGTTTACACTTAACTTTGTCATTAGAACACTTTTTGATTTAGATACTAGTATTTACTTGGAGCAAAAATACAAAGTAAAACTTAGGAGATTTTGCTTATTTTTGATTATTTTGCATGAAATATTGCCGATTGATTTATGACAGAAATTACAGAATATATTACCAATGACTTTAAAGCGATTGACAGCCACGATTCTATTGCGGCTATTCAAGACTTTTTTAGTGAGTTACACTTTTCACATTTTCCAATTGTTGAAGAGGGCGTTTATATTGGCAGTATAGCATCCGAAGATATAGAGACTTTTGACAGTGATAAAAAAGTAGCGGATTATCGTTTTACTCTTGAAGGATTTTTTACCAGAACAAATACGATGTGGCTGGATGTTTTAGAAGTTTTTGCAAAAAACCACACCAATTTAGTTCCCGTTTTGGACGAAAACAATACCTATGTAGGATATTATGAAATAGAGGACATCATGAAATTTTTTCATGAAACCCCTTTTTTAAAAGAACCTGGAGGAATCATTGTTGTTAAAAAGGGAGTTTTGGATTATTCTATGAGTCAAATTACTCAAATTATAGAAAGCAATAACGGAAAACTTTTAGGACTTTTCATATCGGAAGCGGATGTTGAGAGTGTTGAAGTTACTTTGAAAATAACTTTGGGCGCCATGAATGAAATCATACAAACTTTTAGAAGATACAATTATGAAATCATATCAGAACATCAAGAAGACAATTATATCAATAATTTAAAAGAGCGCTCTGACTATTTAGACAAATACCTTAATATATAGTTTTTGTTTAACCGATTATTTGTTTAATCGATTAAATGCTAAAATAAACATATCAACATTAAACGATTAAACAAAAAGATGAAAGTAGCTATCTACGGTCAATATTATCAAAACAGTACAGAACCCATCATAAATGACATCTTTGTTTTTTTTAACAAAAACAATGTAGAGATGATTATTGAATCTCATTTTTTGTTGATGCTTAATGAACGGAAGATTGTAGAAAAAAAATACAAAACTTTTACATCCCATACGGAACTTGACTCCAGTTTTGACATGCTGATAAGCATCGGCGGAGATGGAACCATACTAAGAGCCGCAACATTGGTAAGAGATTCCGGCATTCCCATTTTAGGTATAAATGCTGGAAGATTAGGTTTCTTAGCCTCTGTACAAAAAGAGAATATTGCCTCGTTTATGCAATTTGTTCTCGATAAAAAATACACGATTTCTAAACGAACTTTACTGAGTTTAACGTGTACTCCACCAAATGAATCCATTGACGCAATTAATTTTGCCATGAATGAAATTACAGTCAGTCGAAAAGACACTACTTCGATGATTACGATTGACACATACTTGAACGAAGAATATTTGAATTCCTATTGGGCCGACGGTTTAATCATTTCAACACCAACAGGATCCACAGGATATTCACTCAGCTGCGGCGGTCCCATTTTGACCCCTGACGTAAAAAGCCTTGTTATTACTCCTATTGCCCCTCACAATCTTACCGCAAGACCTCTTGTAGTTCCCGATGAAACTGAAATCCGACTGAAAGTTTCGGGAAGAGAAGAATACTATTTAGTTTCCTTAGATTCCAGAGTTACCTCGGTAAAAAACGAATCAATTCTGACTTTAAAGAAAACTCCTTTTCAAATTAATATGGTAGAAATTACCGAAGAGACCTTTTTGAAAACACTTCGCAAGAAATTACTTTGGGGAGAAGACAAAAGGAATTAAATCATTTTAATCAAGCGCTATACGATTTTATCAATTTTCCCCGTTTTAGTTAAACTAATACTTAATTAGTGTAGGTTTAGTAGTTAATTATTAAAAAAACACACATTTAACTGAATGGGTATTGAATCGAATTGATAATTATTATATTTGCACGCAATTTTTGATTAAATGAACAAAATTTTTTATTTATTTTTTTGCTTTTTCCCTTTAATGGTTACCAATGCTCAGATACATGAGGTCGGTGTTTTTATAGGCGGAAGTAATTTTATAGGAGATGTTGGCCCTACTACATATGTTTCGCCAAACGAACCTGCATTTGGATTGCTATATAAGTGGAATAAAAGTGCCAGACATGCTTACCGATTTTCTTACACGCAATCAAAAATCGTTTCAAATGATTTAGATTCAAAAGAAGCCGGCAGAAACCAAAGAGGCTATCGCTTTGAAAACGGCGTAAAAGAAGTATCTTTAGGCCTTGAATTCAACTTTTTTGATTTTAATCTTCATGAATCCAGTACTAAAATAAGTCCTTATGTGCATTCCGGCGTAAGTTATTTTAGACACGATGAATTGTATGTATTGGACGGAGAAACTAAAAAAGATAAAAGCACAGGTTCATTTGCAATACCAATGACTATAGGAATAAAATCGAACATTAGTCCTAGTATAATATTGGCTGCAGAAGTTGGTGCAAGATATACTTTGACGGATAACATAGATGGAAATAATCCGGAAAATAAAAATTTGGAATCGCTCCGATTTGGAAATATAAATAATAATGATTGGTATGTTTTTTCAGGAGTTACTTTAACTTATACCTTTGGGAATAAACCCTGTTATTGTGCAGAATAAAAAAATGAATTTACTAGAGACTATCAACAAGAATAACTTGCCGAAACATTTAGCCATTATAATGGATGGCAATGGCCGTTGGGCAAAACAACAAGGTCTTTTAAGAGCCTTAGGCCATGAAAGCGGGACAAAATCAGTTAAAGTGATAATCGAAGCCAGTGCTAAACTCGGCATCGAATTTCTTACTTTATATGCATTTTCGACTGAAAACTGGAACAGACCAAAACTAGAAGTTGAAACTTTAATGAAAGTACTCATCAACTCCTTGAAAAAAGAACTTGTAACACTCCAAAAAAACAACATCAAACTGAATGCTATCGGTAATTTGGAAAAATTACCAAAATCAGCGCAAAAAGAACTACTTGATGTTATTGATAAAACTAAAGACAACACACAAATGACATTGACTCTGGCGTTAAGCTACGGGTCGAGAGAAGAACTTGTAAGTGCAGTCAGAAACATCTGTAATAAAGTTAAAAATAATATAATTTCAATAGACACTATTGACGATTCCATTATTAATGAGCATCTTTACACGCAAAATTTACCTGACGTAGATTTATTAATACGAACAAGCGGAGAACATAGGATAAGTAACTTTTTGTTGTGGCAGATTGCCTATGCAGAATTATATTTTACTGACATATTGTGGCCAGACTTTAAAGAACAAGATTTATATGAGGCTATCATTAGTTATCAAAAAAGAGAGCGTAGATTTGGAAAAACAAGTGAACAAATTAAATAATTTTTTAGTGTTAAATAAAAGCATAAAAATAGTCCTTACCGTTTTGATTTTTGGAAGTTTTTCACAAGTTAAAGCTCAAGAAAGAGTTCCTTTTGATCAAGGAAAAAAATACATCTTAGCCGATGTAGCGGTGGTTGGAGATATAAGTTTCAACTCTCAAACCGTAGTTACTTTTTCAGGTTTACAAAAAGGACAAGAAATAACAATACCTGGCGAAGAAATTAGTGCTGCTATAAAAAAACTTGGAAAACTGGGTCTCTTTGATGAAATTTCATTTTATGTAAATAAAGTGCAGAATGACAGTATTTATCTTGATTTAAACATTGTAGAGTTACCTAAATTAAACCAAGTAAAATTTGTAGGCGTTAAGAAAACGAAGACAGAAGGTTTAATTAAAGACAACAGCTTAAACAAAGGTAAAGTAGTCAATGAAAACTTGATTACCACCACAAAAAACTACATCGAAAATAAATATAAAAAAGACGGTTTTTACAATACTAAGGTAAACATAAACACTGTTAAAGATACGTCAACCGTAAACTCTGTAAATATGCTTGTCACTATTGACAAGGGTGAAAAGGTAAAAATTCAAAAAATTGATTTTGTAGGAAATACAAAAATGTCAGACAAAGCTTTGCGAAAAGCGATGAAGGATACGAAACAAAAAAATCCTATTCGAATTCTAAAAGCGTCTAAATTCATAAAAGACAAATACAAAACCGATTTAGAAAAAGTAATTTCGGCTTATAAAGAAAAAGGATATAGAGATGCCCGAATACTTTCGGATTCGGTTACTTTTGACAAAGAAAAGAACGCATTATCCATTAAAATAAATGTAGAAGAAGGGAACAAATATTACTTTGGAGACATTAAATTTTTAGGAAATACAGTATACACAGATCAAGGATTAAGCCGAGTATTAGGTGTTAAAAAAGGAGAAACTTATAACGGTGTTTTGCTACAAAAAAGAATTGCTGATGCCTCAAAACCTGACGGGGAAGACATTGACAACTTATACAAAAACAATGGGTATTTATTTTCTAATATAAATGCGGTTGAGGTAAGAACAGCAAATGACACTATTGATTTTGAAATACGAATCACTGAAGGGCCAATTGCTTATTTTAACAAAATTACTGTTGTAGGAAATGACAAAACAAATGACCGTGTAATTTATCGTGAATTAAGAACAAAACCAGGAGAAAAATACAGCAAAGAAGAATTAGTAAGAACCATTCGTGAAATTGGGCAACTAGGATTTTTTGATCCGGAAGCTATTGATCCAAAGTTCAAAAATGTAGATTCAGGAGCAGGAACTGTTGATATTGAATACAATCTTGTAGAAAAAGGTTCGAGTCAAATTGAACTTCAAGGTGGTTATGGTGGAGGTGGTTTCATTGGTACCCTTGGACTATCTTTCAACAACTTTTCTGCACGAAATATGTTCAACAAAGATGCTTACAAACCATTACCTATGGGAGATGGTCAAAAAGTTTCTTTACGTTTGCAAGCAAGTACTTTCTTTCAGACTTATAGTGTTTCATTTTCAGAACCTTGGTTTGGAGGAAAAAAACCAGTACAATTTAGTAGCTCTATATCGTACAGTAAACAATTTTTAAATAATTTTGTTACACAAAGAGCTGATAAAACCAAAAGTTTTAACATCATGACATTGTCTGTTGGTTTAGCAAAAAGACTGACTGTTCCAGATGATTTCTTTGTGTTGTCACAATCTTTAAGTTACCAACATTATGATTTGAATAATTACAATACCGGATTATTTACTTTTGGAGATGGTACATCTAGAAACTTTGCCTACACTGTTGGATTAACAAGAAGCAATAAAGGTGTGAATCCAATCTTCCCAACATACGGATCGGAGTTTAGTATTTCAGCTAAATTAACCCCTCCTTATTCATTGTTAAACGGAATTAATTATTCGACATTAGGAGATAAAGAAGAATACAAATTAAAAAATACTGTTGACCGCTTAAATGTTCCAGATGCAAATGGTAACATTGTTCAAATAGGAGATTATATTGATACCGCTGGAAACAAAGTAACCGACTTCAATCTAGCAGCTACAGACGTAAGTAAAGTAGATCAAGAGCGTTTTAAATGGTTGGAATATTACAAAATAAAGTTTAAAGCAGACTGGTATACAAAAATTTATGGTAAATTAGTACTAAGAACCTTAGCAGAGTTTGGGTTTCTTGGAGCATACAATCAAGAAAGAGGAGTTGTTCCTTTTGAACGATTCTATCTTGGTGGTGACGGACTGGCAAATTACTCCATGGATGGAAGAGAAACAGTACAGTTGAGAGGATATCCTAATAACTCATTAACACCAGTAAATGAGGCAGGAGATCAAATTGGAGCTACTGTTTTTAATAAATTCTCAATGGAATTACGTTATCCGATAACATTAAAATCATCGGCTTCAATTTATGCATTGGCATTTATGGAAGCAGGATCATCGTTTAGGGATTTCAAAAGCTATAATCCTTTTGCCTTAAATCGTTCTGCAGGACTTGGATTGCGTGTATTTATGCCAGCATTTGGTTTATTGGGAATTGATTTTGGTCACGGTTTTGATACATTACCAGGACAAGCAAAAGCTAATGGATGGGAAACCCATTTTATCATTGGGCAACAATTCTAAAAAAAATTGGTTTTAAATTTTCTAATACAGTAACGTTATGAGAAAACAATTTTTATATCTATTTTTAGTGCTAGTTGTTGTACAAACAGCTGATGCGCAAACCAGAGGGACTAAGCTAGGCTACATTGATATGGAATACATTTTACAAAATGTACCCGATTACACTGAAGCAAAAGCTCAATTAGAGCAAAAGGCTGAAAAATGGAAACTGGAGATTGATACTAAGAAAATTGAAATCAATAAATTGAAGGATGCCTTAAAAGCAGAAAGAGCTTTATTGACGAAAGAGTTAATTGATGAAAGAGAAACAGAAATTAATTTTCTTGAAAATGAAAATCTGGATTACCAACAAAAAAGATTTGGTGCCAACGGAGATTTGATGATACAAAAATCTGTTTTGGTAAAACCAATACAAGATCAAGTTTTTACTGCTGTTCAAGATATTGCAGAAAGATTAAAATATGATTTTATCTTTGACAAAACTTCTGACTTGACCATGTTATTTGCAGCGAAAAGATTTGATATCAGCGATCAAATTTTACGCACATTGAACAGGACAGAAAAAAGAGAAGAGTTGACTAAAAAACAACAGAAAGAAGAAGAGGCTAAAGAAAATAAAGAAGATGCATTGGATGAAAATCCAGCGTTGGCAGATAGACAAAAACTCTTGGATGATAAAAAAGCAATAAGAGATAAAGTAATCGCTGATAGAAAATTGCTTCAGGAGCAAAAGAAAAAAGAATTTGACGATAAAAGAAAACAAATTGCTGCTGACAGAGAGGCTAAAAAAAATGGCACGGTTTCTGCAAATGTTAAAATAGATGGCACAGCAACAGCCTCAAGTAATGATGCTGCTAAAGACAGTACGAAGCTAGCAGTTGAAGATGCCAAAGTAAAACAAGCGGCCGCAAAAGCGAAAACATTAGAAGATCGTAAGAAAGTTTTAGAGGATCGCAAGAAAGCATTAGACGAGAAAAGAAAAAAAATACTGGAAGACAGAGAGGCAATTAGAAAAGCTAAAGAAGAAAAATTAAAAGAAAATACAAACAAAAATTAATTATTAAATATTTTAAAAACGATGAAACAAATTAAAACTCTATTTATTGCTGCAATTTTTATTTTAGGAGCAAGCCAAACAATTAATGCACAAGCAAAAACTGCTCATGTTGATGTAAGTGAGATTATGACAAAAATGCCAGCAATGCTAGATGCTCAAAAACAATTGGATAAATTGAGTACTACGTATGATGCTGACTACAAAAAAATGGTTGAAGAATACCAAGCAAAATTGAAAAAATACGAAGCTGAAGCTGCTACAGTTACTGAAGCTGTAAATACTGAGCGTTCTAAAGAAGTTCAAGATATGCAAAAAAGAATTGTTGACTTTAGAGACAATGCTCAAAAAGAATTGCAACAAAAAGAATCTGATATCGTAAAACCATTAATGGAAAAAGTAAGAGCTTCTATTCAAAAAGTAGGAAAAGCTAAAGGATTCCAATATGTTCTTGATGGTTCTAGTCTTTTGCTTGCTGATGGTCCAAACTTGACTATTGATGTAAAAAAAGATTTAGGTTTCTAAAAAAAATAGATACTCGCATAAAACTGCTCACCTTATCATAGGCTTGAGCAGTTTTTTTGTTTAAAATAAATTTTAGGAAATTCAAATTCCAGCATGTAACTTTGTTTTTATGAACAGCAATAATCAACCAATAGGAATTTTTGACTCAGGGATTGGCGGAACTTCCATTTGGAAAGCAATCCATCAATTACTGCCCAATGAAAAAACTATATATCTGGCAGACAGTAAAAATGCCCCTTATGGACAAAAATCTAAACAAGAGATTATTGCATTGAGTATGAAAAATACTGATTTCCTACTGGAGATGAACTGCAAATTAATTGTTGTAGCTTGTAATACCGCAACCACTAATGCCATTCAAGAATTAAGAGCAAAATATGACGTTCCTATTATAGGTATTGAACCTGCTATAAAACCCGCGGTTACGCATTCTAAAACACAAATAATAGGAATCCTTGCTACTCAAGGAACCTTGAACAGTGAACTGTTCAACAAAACTACAGAGAAATACCAAGACACAAAAATAATTGAGCAAGTAGGTCACGGATTAGTGCAGCTAATAGAAAACGGAGATATCGATTCACCAGAGATGACTGAACTGCTTCACTCTTACCTGACTCCAATGATTGAAGCCAATATTGATTATTTAGTATTAGGTTGCAGTCATTATCCTTATCTGATTCCTCAAATCAAAAAAATTCTTCCGGAACACATTCAAATTATAGATTCTGGCGAAGCTGTAGCAAAACAAACACGAAATATATTACGTGACAAAGTAGGTTTTTCATCCGCAGAAAACAGTGAACCGGTTTTTTACACGAATACAAATCCCAAAGTTTTGACTGAAATTTTGGAAAATAAATATCTTGTTGAAGAAATAGCGTTTTAAGCTACTCAAATTTTCTTTTGACAAACCAAATACCGTCTAAACTTAAATTAAGAGACAATTTATGATAATTTTCTTTGATTAGTCCATCACTGATTCTACCCTTTTGCCCGAAGGAATAGCTGATATTCAGTGCTGAAAACGTATTTTCAATGGGAAGTGAAACTCCAACCGAAAATGACATAGCATTAATTCTCTTATTATCAACTTCGAGGTAACCCGTATCATAATTGAATCCCGTTGAATATTGAATCCTATCAGAATAGCTTCTTATATTCTTTGGCTTACTGTAAGAAAACCCCAATGCGAACTTATCTTGGTTTACAAAATTTCCGTACAAATCAGATTGATTGGTGCTATTCCACAACCCTTTTCCGTAATCAAGTGTCAGATTTAAGTTATTCTTAAAAACCTTGCTTAAACCCACTCCCATCTCTAATGGCATATAGTAATCATCCGTATCCGATGCAACCTCTGACTCAATAGCCAAAGATCCTGAATTAAAAACTGAAGTTACAGATTGTACTTTAGTTGCATTTATTTTTGTGGGTGATTTCAAATTCATTCCCAAAGTAAATGTAGAATCAACTTTGAACTGACCTCCCAGAGATGCCCTGACGCCATTATAATTTGTCTTTTTATAAATATTTGTTACCGAATTAGCAATACTATAATCTCTATCATCTGTGGTATTTCCAAAAAGAACAGAAGTAGAAAGCCCTAATGCTATTTTTTTACCAATTCTATAGCCATAGGAAACATCAAAATCATTCAATCCACCTGTTCCGGTAGCATTCAAAGTATAGTTTTCCTGGCTGTCCTGAATTGGCAATGATAAATTAGATATTTTAAATGTAGAGCTCGAATAAGGCTTCAGCGCCAAACTAAAAGCTGATTTTGGCGATACTGGAAAAGCAAATGCAATATGTGAAAATTGAAGGTTATTCCGACTTTCTTTTTTTGAATTGTTTTCGTAACTCGACAAGATAGCTTTCCCTCCTATGTCAAACAAAAAGTGGTTTTGATACATGAATCCTAAAGAAGCTGGATTTAAATTGTTGATAAATCGATTTGAAGGCAGAGCAATACCCGAAGAACCTATTCCAGGAATCGAACCAAAATCTGAATCATATAAACTTCCTAAACCATACAAAGAATATGGGGAACTGGAAATACTTTGTGAAAACGAAACTGTTGTTATAAAAAGAAACAAACCTAAGAATGCTATTTTATTTTTCATCTAATAAGAAATATAATAAATTTTCAATTGAATTTTGTTATTGGCATTTTTCTGATCACCTAAAACCAGTCTGTTAACTGCTTTTGAAATACTGGGTAATGTGAGAATTAAGGAAGATCTAGCGTCTGATTCCTTTAGCATTTCAGCTTGTAAAAAAGCACCAATCGAAATTTTATACCCAATATTCTCATTGAATTCATCACTTGTAGCATTCAAGAGTCCATAAACAGCCGATCCATCTACGGCATTTAGCGTTCCTTTGATTCTATTTAATTTATCCCCTACAAAAACACGCAAAGAATCCATTAAAGGATAAGCAACTGAATAAGTATTATTTACTGGTTTTATGATTAATTCAGCATCTACAATTGCCCCTTTTTCAGAGAGGTATTTCAATTGCTTTATGTTAGGAAAATCTACTCGGCAAGCAAGTCCTGTCCCTGATTGAATGAAAGCTTTATTCCCCGTTAGTAAACTGGACAGCTTACTGGATGAAACAGGTAAATCCTGAATTTGTGTTCCAGTTCTATCCAAAGTGATATTATTAAATTGCTTGGAGACATCCAAAATAGAGAAGTTTTTAATCAATGAAGTTTCTGAATCGCCCTGGTATTTTGAATAATACAACCGTAGTACGCTAGACATATTGAAACCGACAATGCTAGAAGAAGTTCCCGATGTTGACTTAATGACAAATCCTTTGAGATATTCTGTAAACTCATCAAAATTTGATATTTCAAGTTTTTTTAATTTTAGAAAAAGAGCATTCCCAAATTCATTATTCAGTTTCACAACCACGGAGTCCTTACTATTGGGTTTTGGTTTAAATGAAATGCTACCGAGACTTTGAGCATCATAACTTAAGCTGGAATTATTGTAAAAACTATCATCTTCTGAGTTTGGTTTAACCTTTTGTGTCAATCTGTGAATGCTAAGAGATTGCACTTTTGTTGTGTCTCCGTAGAAATACTTATCTTCTTTTAAAACCATTTTAATAGAGTCGAAAACATAATTTGGAGCATCAGTATCAGAACTTTCATTATACAGCGCGTAATCAGACGCCGAAAGTTGAAAATAACTGTCTGATTTTACTTTTCCAAAAACAGGATCGTCATAATTCCCTACCAAAATCCTGCTCTGACTGGAGGTCACTAATGAATCAAAATTAATGGTAGCAACATCAACAGTTACAGTATCAATCAATATCACTTTATTACTAACCGATAAATAATCAGAACCAACAACAAATTCTCCAGCATCAACATCAGAATTACACGAAGTTATTATAAGTCCAAAAACCAGCAACAACAATACCTTATACATAAATGTTTTTTGAACAAATATATAGGAGACCACTTTATACCGCATAATAACATATACCACCAGAAGTTTTGTGTCTATAAAATGGCGATTCTAGTCTACAATTAAGATACTGTAGGTAATAATTCATTCGACCTTACAAATGCCCAGTTAGTCTATGAATTTGGGCGGTACATATATCTTCTTTTTTTTAATTGGATAACGTATCTACTTTTGAATCAATAAAAAAATTATGAGAATAAAGACTTTAGCAAATCTGTTGTTTATGATTCCAATTCTTAATGCATCGGCCCAAAGCGGATATTCCTTAGAGTTAAATATAAAAACACAACCAACTGAGAAAATTACAATACATGAAACTGGAATTGGAGTAACTTTTTTTAAAAATATTGATTCGAAAAATAAAATAACCAACACCTTCAAGTACAAAAATATTGGAGTCGATTATTCATTAGAAAATTATGATTTACAAAATAGTCTGAATCAGTTTAACGGTTTCGAAAATGATTTTAAACTATCTCATCAACTAAACGGTGCTACAAAACTGAATTTAGAAATCAATCCAACAGTTAATTTCGAGAGTAATATTGGACTTTCTGATGTATCACTTTTAGGTGGTATAGAAATGACTCATTCTTTCAATCGTTCAAATGCAATCAGCATTGGAGTAAAAAGGATGACGCTTTTTGGCAAACCGGAAATACTGCCTACTTTTTCTTTTTATCATCAAATCAGCCCTAATGCATTTGTTGAAGTTGGCTTTCCAAACTCCACTTTCTCGTATTCAAATAACACACGAAATAGTTTCAGTTTGACAAATAGTTTCAATGGGAATTTTTATAACCTAGACAAACCTGAAGTTCTTGACCATTTGAATGCAGCTTCAAAAGTGAGTTTTTCACAAATGACTTCGGCATTGGAATATGAAAGAAATATGGATTCAAACTGGTTTGTAAGTTTAAAAGGAGGCTATGAATTTAACAAAAAATACAATCTAACCAATAACACTGGCGACTCAAAACTTGATTTTAACAGCACTAACGGTTACATTTTTAACATTGGAATAAAATACAAACATTAATAAATACACTAAATTATGAATAGTTTTAAAAAAGGAATATTGTTCACTACACTTTTTGCAAGTTTGGTATTTACGGGCTGCAGTAATGATGATGACTCCGACGATTTGATTGGAAACTGGATTAAAAAATCCTCCTTTGACGGACCTGCCAGATCAAGCGCCACGAGTTTTGTAATTGGCACTTACGCCTTTGTGACTACCGGATATACCGGAGATGAATATTTAAAAGATCTTTGGGCTTACAATTCGACAGGCGATTATTGGGAGCAAAAAGCTGATTTTATTGGAGTTGCCAGAAGTTCAGCTTCGGGATTTGAGTTAAACGAAAAAGGCTACATAGGTCTTGGTTATGATGGTACTAATAAATTAAAGGATTTTTATGAATATGACCCCAGTAGCAATACTTGGATGCAAAAATCTGATTTTGCAGGAACAGCGCGCTATTCGGCTGTAGGATTTCAAGTGGGTGGTAAAGCGTATTTTGGAACCGGTTATGATGGGAATTATCTGAAAGACTTTTATCAATACGACCCAACTACAGATTCTTGGTCATTGGCAAATGGTTTTAGCGGAAATAAAAGACGAAATGCAACTGTTTTTGTAATTGACGATAAAGCTTATTTTGGAACAGGAATAAATAACGGAGCTTACCAAGTCGATTTTTGGATGTTTGATCCGGCAACTGATGTATGGACAAGAAAACGAGATATTGACCAAGACACTGATGACGATTATGATTACAATGATGACTATGTAATTTTGCGTTCTAATGCGACCAGTTTTTCTATGAATGGATTAGGATATGTTGCCTGTGGAGAAAGCTCAAAATCGATTTGGGAATACAATCCAACAACTGATGTTTGGTTAGAAAGAACTCCGCTTGAAGGATCAGCCAGAACAGATGCAATAGGTTTCTCTATTAACCAACGAGGATTTGTGATGCTGGGAAGAACCGGAACCTCTTATTTTGATGATTCATGGGAATTTAAACCTTTAGAAGAACAAAACGATGATGACAATTAATACAACCAATACATTCTTCTGGGCTACAATCCAGAAGAATTTTTCTTTAGTAAACACAAAAAACAAAGTACTTTTTCTATTGGGTTTGTTCCTATTTATTTCTTGTAACAAAAGTGAAAACTTAAACGTACAATCTTTAAAAACGACTACAGGCTGGGGTTATTGCATAACTAACAATGAGAAAATTATAATAAAACAAACAATAATTCCTGTTATCAGCGAAAACAAAAGCTTCAGAACGGAAGAAGAAGCGCTGAAAGTTGGAAACTTAGTATTACAAAAATTGAAAGACGATTTATCGCCTACGGTAACAAAAAAAGATTTATTTTTATTAGCTGTAAAAATCTAGATGAACATAGAAGGAATTAAAAATAACAATTTAAACCAAATACTTTTTCATAGTATGATTTGGTGTTTCTTCATTGTTGCCTCACTAATTCAGTTTTACGAAAGTCCTTTTAGTATTGGTATTGATTTCTATGTCCAATGGATTACGGGAATCCTACTATTTTATCTGAATTATTTATACTTAGTCCCTTTATTGCTATTGCAAAAGAAATACTGGCAATATTTCACGATTGTAATTGCATTAATAACCCTTTTTATGATTGTTCGGTTTAATTTCTTTATGCCCGAATTCCAAAACATGAGGCCTTTCAGAATGATTAATTCATCCGGGAAAGAGATTTTATTAAACCCGAATTTCAAAAGGAAACAACCGTTTTTTTTTAAAATTGTGCCTTCTTTTTTCTATATATTAATCATTACAATTAGTACCATTATTAAAACTTTGTCTGAGTTATACAACAATCAGCAAAACAAGTTAATTGCCGAAACGCACAGAACTTCAACAGAATTAAATTATCTAAGAAAACAGACCAATCCCCATTTTTTATTTAATTCCTTGAATAGCATTTATTCATTAGCCTATAAAAAATCTGATTTAGTTCCGGATGCAATTGTAACTTTATCAGAAATGATGCGGTATATGTTGTATGAAACCGATAATAAATCGGTGTTTTTAGAAAAAGAAATCAATTACATTAAAAACTATCTTGAGCTGCAAAAACTACGCTTGAATAATATTGAAAACATCACCATTAACATTCATGGCGAGACAAAAAACAAATACATTGAGCCGTTGCTTTTAATTTCATTTATTGAAAATGCTTTCAAATATGGTACTGATTATAAAGGAGCAGCTTTTGTAAAAATTAAAATAACAATTGAAGAAAATATTTTAGATTTTTGGGTAGAAAACAAAATCGAAAATCACCGAAAAGATCCGGAAAATTCAGGAATAGGAATGACCAATATTGAAAGTCGTCTGAATCTCCTTTATCCTAATGCACACCAGCTCACTATCATTGAAACCGACAGTAATTACAGTGTTCATTTAAATTTAAAACTAGACCAGATTCAAACTTCTTTTTAATTAGGAATCTTGATATTAATTTTAGTTGTTCCAAATTTTAAATAAAAAACAGAAAAGATGAAATGTGTAATTATAGATGACGAACCATTAGCGGTTGATTTGCTTAAAGAATTTGTGAGCAAAGTAGATTCTCTTGAACTGGTAAACACATTTACAAACGCCATTGATGCCATTTCGATAATCAATCAGTCTAATGTTGATTTGATTTTTTTAGATATAGAAATGCCTCATTTTTCAGGAATTGATTTTATTAATGCCATAGAAAAAAAGCCGTTAATCATATTTACGACAGCGTATTCTAATTATGCTGTTGAAGGATTTAATCTTGGCGCAGTCGATTATTTAGTGAAACCCATTCCGTTTCATCGGTTTTTAAAATCCGTTTTACGGGCACAACAAATTTTCAATCCACAAATTTTACCTGCAAATAACAATCCCATTTCTACCCCAGAAATCGAACAGGATTTTATGTTTGTAAGAGCTGAATATGAAAATGTAAAATTGAATTTTTCGGATATTTTATTTATCGAAGGATTGAAAGATTATGTCAAAATATACACCACTGATAATAAGTTTACATTAACATTAATCAGCCTTATAAAACTGGAGAATTTGCTTTCATCCAAAGGATTTGCGAGGATTCACAGATCGTATATCATCAATATAAAACACGTGAAATCAATCCAGAAAAACAAAGTACTCATTGCCGAAAAAAGAATCCCGATTAGTGAAAGCTACAAGAATTCTTTCTTTGAGAAAATTAATTTATAGTTTCTTGAATTCATTAGAAACCATTATTTAATAATATTCAGGGTAATCAACATTGTGATAATAAGCAAAGAGAAAAGTCCAGTCAGAAAAATTATATCTGCAGTATTTTCCATTTTCTCACTAGGCTTTTTAGTATTTCGCATCGATAAAAAAGAAAGAATACTACTGATCATAAACATAACAATTGATACTGCAATGAGTTGATCAACTATAGTAGTTTCTTTAATATCATTTAAATGGATTGAGGTAAGAACTATAAAACAAATTCCAAGTAGCGTTGCCGAAGTATTTAATATGTGTGAAGCTTTGTCTTTTTTCTTGCCCATTCTTTTAATTATTGAAAAGTGAAATAGATTACTCTTCGTCTTTAAACCAACTCGAATACATCACATAATTATTCGAAATACGTTCGATTTCGCCAGCAAAATCAGATTGGTCAATATCTTTCACTTTTTTAGCAGGAACTCCTGCCCAAATTGTACCAGATGCTACAACTGTATTTTGGGTAATAACCGCACCGGCAGCCACAATAGAATTACTTTCGATTACACAATTATCCATAACAATTGCTCCCATTCCTATAAGCACATTATCGTGAACTGTACAACCGTGCACAATGGCATTATGACCAATGGAAACGTTATTTCCTATAATTGTTGGATGTTTTTTATAGGTACAATGAATAACTGCACCATCTTGTATGTTTACTTTATTGCCAATTTTGATGAAATTTACATCTCCTCTAATTACGGCGTTAAACCAAACACTACAATTTTCTCCAAAAGAAACATCGCCTACAATGGTGGCATTTTCGGCAACATAACAATCCTCAGGAATTGAAGGTGACTTACCGTTAACAGATTTAATTAGCATGAAAAAAGGATAAATATTAATTTATTGCTGGGCAGTTGCAATCGTATTTCACAGGTTTGCAGAACAAATCGATTCCTAAAGTAATTTGGTGATAACCACCATTATCGAATTTAACCGCACCCGTTAATTGAGAATACGTGTAGGCAAACATAAATTTATCAAAGTTAACACCAACTATTGGAGTAATATATTGGAGCTTTTGTTTCGAAATAGAATTTCCATTCATATATTCTGCACCATCAAAACTTCTTCTATAGGATAATCCACCCCAAAGCTTTCCAAAATCTAACGTCTTATAGGCTTTAAAGTTAATATCAATGGATTTTTCTTTCGTTTGGTCTACCATTTGGAATAAAATAGAAGGTTCCCATAATATTTTATCTCTGTCACCAAATATATAACCGGCACTCAACAAGTACTTTCTTAAATTATCACTTTCATATTCAGTGTAAATATCTCTTCTGGTTTCTATAGCATTTTTTACCGTAGCATGAGCGTAAAAATCCAAGTAGTTGTATGATGCTCCGATATCTACATTAAAATAAGAATCTTTTTGCACGACAGTTCCATCAATAATTGGATCAAAATCACCAGATTGCATGAACTCCGTTTCGTCTAATTGACTTTGAATTAATCCTGCACTGATTCCAAAAGACAATTGGTTCAAATCAATTTCATTTCTTGAAAACATCAAGTGATAGGCATAGGTAAATTTGACTCCTTTTTGAGAATGATATCCGTTTTTATCATTAAAAAGTATAATTCCGGCACCTGCTTTTTCCCCTACTCTTCCATTAAAACTTAATGTTTGAAGCTCTGGAGCGTCTTGCTGATCAAACCATTGCTTACGTCCTGTTAACCTAATTTTGGCACAATTTGACGCACCGGCCATTGAAGGATGAATTAAGTAATAATTGTCTGAAAGATAATCTGAATAAACAGGGATTCCTTCCTGCGAAAAGGAATAAAAGGATATAAAAAAAAGAGCAGATAAAAATTTAATTTTATTATACATTTAATTACTTTTTAATAAGAATGAATAATTCTAAATCAATAAAAGTTTTATGGAAACAAGGACAAACAGCTTATCTAAAAATTAAACTAAAGTTAATTTATTCATTAAAAACTCAAATATAGTTATTCGTAGAAAATAACTTTACTAAATTTGTAAAAATTTAAAAGTCATGAACAAAGTTAGCATAAAAGAAACACAAAACCCAACTATATTAAAGTTTGAATTTCAAGATTTTATAACTCAAAATGAAAGTTTTGAATTCAAAAACATTGATGAAGCTAAAACGTCTCCACTAGCGCAACAATTATTTTATCTTCCGTTTGTAAAAACAATTTACATCTCAGGAAATTTTATAGCAATCGAAAAATATAGTATTGTTGAATGGGACGATGTTAAGGATGCCGTAGCGGAACAAATGGAGACATTTGTAAACAATGGCGGAACAATCATTACTATTGACGAAAACAAAACCAAAAAACAGCCTGTGACCGTTTATGGAGAAACCACTCCAAATCCAGCAGCATTGAAGTTTGTAGTGAGCAAAATGTTGACTAAGAATGCTATTGAATTCAAAAACATCGATCAAACAGGTGCATCACCATTAGCAAAAGAGCTTTTTAAATTTCCTTATGTAAAAGAGATTTTCATTGATGAAAACTACATCTCGGTAACTAAATATGAAATCAATGAATGGCAGGAAATAACATTGGAATTAAGAAGCTTCATCAAGCAATATATTGAAAATGGCGGAACAGTCCTAGATGAAAATTTCATTCAAGCAGTAACAGCTGAAGAAGATACTAAAGCTAAAGAGTTTGATAATCTGGATGTGACTTCACAACAAATCATCAACATATTAGAGGAATATGTAAAACCGGCCGTACAAGCTGACGGTGGAAATATTGCATTCGATTCGTATAATGAAACTGATAAGACCGTAAAAGTAATCCTTCAAGGAGCTTGCAGCGGTTGCCCGTCATCAACATTTACTCTAAAAAGCGGTATCGAAAACATGCTGAAAAGTATGCTGAACGACGAGGGAATTAAAGTGGAAGCTGTAAACGCATAAATAAAACAAAAAAATACATATTTAATTGACAATGTTATAGTTACATTAAAATAATTGCCTTTTTAAATTGAAATTTTAAATAAAATAGGTACATTTAATCTTTAACTTAACAAATAGAAATTATGTCAGTATTAAAAGTAATTGAAGTGCTTTCCAGTTCAGATATAAGTTGGGAAGATGCAGCTCGAAAAGGAGTTGCAAAGGCAGCTAAAACCATAAACCACATACGTTCTGTGTACATTAAAGACCACAGTGCAGCCGTAAGTGGAGGTGAAATCACAGAATATAGAGTAAACCTAAAATTAACTTTCGAACTCGAATAGATTAATTTGACCGATTCATTTAAGCGTTCGCCGTGGCGAACGCTTTTTTTATTTTTAGCGGTTATTACAGTTATTTGTTGCAATACTTTCTAGCATCAGATATTCATTTGTATTTTCAAACTGGATGGTACTGGCTGGAACCAAAAAACATCAAGTCTTCCTTTTTTATTTGTACGCCAAATACACAAACGTTGTTTTATGTTTGCCAAAAGTGGACACAGTTGATGCCAAATACTGATTTTCAGCAAATTATTAATGGTTTAATAAAGTAATCCTAGAAAAAATTGTTTAATATTGTAAGACTAATCAAATAAAAATACCATGGGACTATCTTCATTTTTTAAAAATTTATTTGGCTCAGCCAAAGAAACTGCCAGCGAATTAGCTGACAAAGCCGAAACTACTTTTGAGCAAGCAAAAGAAACTGCTGCACCATACCTAGAAAAAGCAGAAACATTTGCAGAAGAAACATTTGAAAAAGCAAAAGAAACTGCAACTCCTTACCTTGAAAAAGCCGAAACTTTTGTAGAAGAAACATTTGAAAAAGTAAAAGAAACTGCAGCTCCAATTATAGATAAAGTAGAAGATTTTGCTGGTCATGCAAAAGAAACTGTCACTGAACATTCTGAGAAAGTAGTAGAATCCGTAAAAGAAAAAACGGCTACAGCAACAGAAAAAGTAGAAGAAATAGCAAGTGAAACTAAAACTATAGCTACTGATGCTGTCGAAACTGTTTCTGAAAAAGCAAGTGAATTAGCAAATGACGGTGATGCAGACGCCACTGAAAAAGCTAAAGAAACCATAAATAAAATAGAAGAAGACGCAGATTAATTTATAAAAAAATAATTTATTTGTATTTTTGCACTTCAAACTTAACCTTCTCTTTTGGGAAGGTTTTTTATTAGATAAAAAATGAACTTAAATCCAAATCAGTTAACTGATTATGCCAATACATTTATCACTGTACTGGTTGATTATTCGCCAAAAATTATTTCTGCCTTTGTCATTTTATTTATTGGTCTTTACGCCATTCGGCTTATCAATAGATTCATTAGAAAACTAATGATAAAAAGAGATTTAGATCCTACTTTGACAAAGTTCCTTGCCGATATTTTACTTTGGGTTTTGAGAGTACTCTTGTTTGTGACTTTCATTTCAAATCTAGGAATAGAAACTTCGTCATTTGTTGCCATTTTAGGTGCAATGGGACTTGCAGTAGGCTTATCACTTCAAGGTTCGTTATCAAATTTTGCTGGTGGTATGTTGATTATTCTCTTCAAACCTTTCAAGGTACATGATACCATTGAAGCACAAGGAGTAATTGGAACCGTGAGTGAAATACAAATATTTGTAACCAAACTAATTACAGCTAATAATCAAACTATTTTTGTGCCGAATGGAGCTTTGTCAAATGGAAACATTATCAATTATTCTTTGCAAAAAATCAGAAGAGCCGATTTGACCATCGCTATTTCCTATGATACGGATATTAAAAAAGTGAAAGAGATAATTACTGCTATTTTAAAAAACAATCCAAAAGTACTTCAAACTCCAGCTGCCGAAGTTTCTGTAAAAAACTTAACTGACAATGCCATTCAGCTTGCGGTGAGGCCATGGGCAAATAATGAAGATTATGGTATCGTTTTCTCTGAAACTTTAGAAAGCTGCAAACTAGCATTTGATACTGCTGGAATAGTTATACAACCTTATGTAAGAGAATCATCCCCGGAAAATTCTTAATCAAAAATTACTTCTTTGAAGTGGTAATCATAAAGTCTTTTAAATAATACGGTTCAAAATAGGCGACATCTACAGTGTCGCTTTTTTTGAATTTTTCAAAACTTATCGCACTCATTTCTTTAGCAGAAGGATATACAATTTCGTCAAGGAAAATATAATTTTCTTTAGTCAAAACCGACTTGCATTTTTCAGCACAATCACCAATAAAATAAAGTGTTTCCTCCAAATCCTCAAATGAATTCTCTGTAATTATTTCGGCAAGAACTTCTCTTTTTCGCTCGTAATTTGGAGCAAAAACAGCGCTATACACTTCCATTCTTCGAGCATCAATCATAGGGATAATCAATCCGCTGGAAATGGTCACTTGTGACGCCAAAGCCTGTAAAGTATCTACCGCAATTAATGGAATATCCAGTGCGTAACAAAGTCCTTTGGCTGCTGAAACTCCTATTCTCAATCCAGTATAAGAACCTGGACCTTGACTCACTGCGATGGCAGATAAATCATTGAGCGTAATTCCCGCCTCCTTTATAACTTCTTCAATAAAAACATGAAGTCGTTCTGCATGAGAATATCCTTCTTCGGCAATTTCTTTGCACACAATAGTTTTTCCGCCCTTTGCAAGAGCAACAGAACAGTTTTTTGTAGCGGTTTCGATGTTGAGAATGTATTCCAATTTTCAGATTTTATTTTAACTTGAAAATCACAATCATGAAATGTATTCCATGATTGTGATTTTTAAAATATTAGTGTATTATTTTATTTCTTGCTTTCTGCTTTATCCTTATCCGTTTTTAGCGTTACCTTATCTCCAGAATTTAAGTCCTTCGAAACGGTGCTGTAAGGTCCGGTTATAACAACATCTCCTTTTTTAAGACCTGTTAAAACCTCAATATTTGTATCGTCTTGAATTCCGGTTTTGATGATTCTAATTTTAGCTTTATCACCCACTTTTACAAATACGCATTCAAATTTCTTATCACTTTTTGGCGCAGCTCCTTTTTGCTCTTCATTAGGATCTTCGACTTTAATTTCTTTTACAGCTGTCGTATCTGATTTTACCACAACGGAACTAATTGGCACAGACAATACATTCGTTTTTGTTTCTGTAATTATATCAACAGTTGCAGTCATTCCTGGTCTAAAAGGGGAATATGTATCCGGTTTTCCTTCTAATAAATCTTGATACGATTCTTTAAGGATTCTTACTTTAACTTTAAAATTAGTAACCTGATCTGCTGTCAAAGCGGAACTCGCTGAATTAGAAATACTAGTTACGACACCTTTAAATTGTTTTTTTAGATACGCATCAACTTCAACATTAGCATCATCACCTACTTTTATTTTCACAATATCATTTTCATTGACATCTACTTCAACCTCCATATTATTCAAGTTGGCCACTCTCAAAATCTCCGTCCCGGTCATTTGTTGTGTTCCTAAAACACGCTCTCCTAATTCTACGTTTAGCATAGAAATTGTTCCATCTGCCGGTGCATAAATTGTAGTACGTCCTAAATTGTCTTTGGCCTCATTTACAGTTGCGGAAGCACTTTGAACATTAAAATAAGCTGTTTGCTTTGCAGCTTTAGCCACTTCATAAGAGGCAACAGCTTTATCCCAATCCGACTTTGAAATAATTCCTTTATCGAATAATGTTTTATTTCGGTCGTGACTTGATTTAGATTCCTTGAACGAAGCATCGGCCTGACTCAAATTTGCTCTGGTTCCTGATAAATTTGAAACCGAACGATTGTAACCCGAAGTATACAAATCTGGATTTATTTTGACCAATAAGTCCCCTTTCTTTACGACTTGTCCTTCTTTTACGTTTAAAGAAATAATCTCCCCTGATACCTCAGATGAAATTTTAACCTCAATTTCTGGTTGAATTTTCCCTGTTGCCGAAACTGTTTCAACAATAGTTGTTGGGATAACTTGGGCAATTTCAACTTCAGTTCCTTTGTCCTTATTTCCGATAACTCCAGATTTTGAAAGTGCTATCAACGCTGCGATAAGTACTATTGCTCCACCTATTAGGATATAAATTGTTTTCTTTGACATGATAAATTAGTTTTTGATAAGTGGAATTCCAAAATAGAATTCTAATATTTTAATTTTAAAAATATAATCGTATTTGGTTCTAAGAACATCTGATTGTGCATTTGTAAGTAAGGTTTGAGATTGATTAAAATCAAAAGAATTCATCAAACCAACTGCATATTTTTCTTTGGCATAATCATACGCTCCTTGTCTCGATTCAAGTGCTACAACCGAAGATTCGTAAGCATTCAAGGCGCCTTTTGCATCAGCAAATGCCGTGAAAACATTTCTTTGTAAATCTAAATCTTGTTGCTCAACAGCAATTTTTGATCTCTCTAAACTTACTTTAGAACGCTCCACATTATTTTTTGCCGAAAATCCATTAAAGATAGGAATTGATAACTGAGCTCCAAAAGATTGTCCTTTATTATCACTGAATTGATCAAAAAATGGTGCTGGACTTTTTGTTCCAATTATATTTCCCATACTGTCAAATGCAGGAACATCTGCATACGAAACCCTACTGTTAAAACTGTAAAACCCTTGTAAAGTAGGCTGAAAAGCTCCTTTGGCAATTTCTACATTTTTTTGTGCAATCTCTAAATTAGTTCTGGCAATTTTCAATTCTGTTCTGCCTTCTTTAGCTTTATCATAAATGGCCGCTGGAGATTGTGCCATAATATTATTTTCATCTTTAACATCAGTATCATCAACAACATCAAAATTTTCAAAGTCTTTCAACTGTAATAATTGAGCTAAACTTAATTTTGAAATCAATAACGCATTGTCAGCAGCAATAACATTTTGATTGTTTGATGCTACAGTAGCTTTTATGTCCAATAAATCGCCACGTGGAATAGATCCCGCTTTAACTAATTCTTCTGAACGTGCATATTGTTTTTCATTAATTCCCAATTGTTCTTTTTGCACTTTTAAGTTTTCCTTATTAAAAAGCACCTGTAAAAAAGCATTGGCAACATTCAATGCAACATCCTCCTGCATTTTAAGCAACTGATACTTCGCCGCCACAATCGAAAGATTGGCTTTACGCAATGTGTTTTGGTTTTGTAAACCTTTGTAAATATCCACTCCCACATTTGCTCCAGCAGACGTAAACTGAGTCGTTTGATTACGCAAAAGTCCTGTTGTAATATCCTGATTCAAACCAATATTCCAGGAATGAGAAGCACTGGCGTTCAATGATGGAAGGAAATTCCCAATCGCTCCTTTTTTATCAATGGCCGCCGTTTTAGTATCTAACTCGGATTGTTTGATGGAGATATTATTTTGTATGGCATACTTTACGCATTCTTCCAGAGTCCATTTTTTGGATTGTCCCTGAACGGACAAACCAAACAGCACGATAAAAACGAAACTGATACAACTATTTTTTTTCATATATTTTGAATGAAAGTGTAGCAAAGGTACTACACATATTTAACATTTTTTTAAAAACTAAAATTCTTTTTTGAGTGTATTTTTAAGGCTTCACTTCTTCATTTTTCAGCCCTTGATTCCATACTTTTATTTTATCCGAAGCTTTAATTCCGCTTTTGATTTCGACATAAATCCCATCACTGACACCCAAGACTAAATCTTTTCTTGTGAATTTTTGTACTCCGGTTTCAATCTCTACATATGGTTTTTGTGTTTTTTTATCAAATTGAATCAATGATTCTTTTATTGCTAAAACTTTATCCGCTTTTTCCAAAATAATCGAGGCATTAGCGCTTAAACCTGCTCTGATAAAAGTATCATCTCTATTGGTCAAAGATGCTTTTATTTCGAATTGAATTGCTCCATTTTCTGTTTTACCTTTTGGAGCAATATATTGCAGAACCGCATCAAATTTTTTGTTTTCAATAGCACCAACAGTAATTTCGATTGGTAATTTTTCTTTTATTTTACCTACTTCTGATTCATCAATTTTTCCAACGAATATCATACGCCCAACATCGGCAACACTTGCTATTGTTGTTCCTTCATTGAAATTATTACTTTCAATCACTTGGTTTCCTACTTTTACCGGAACATCCAACACCATTCCATTTACTGTAGAACGAATCAAAGTATTGGCATAGCTTCCCAATCCAGAAGTTGTTCCTGTTTTTACAATATCATATCCTTGTCGAGATGCGCTATAATTCTGCTTGGCTTGCTTATACGCTAATTGTGCCGCATCAAAATCATTTGCCGAAATAACGCCTTTATCAAACAACGTTTTTTGTCTCAAAAACACTTTCTCCTGATTGTCTAAAGCAATTTTGGAGGTTTGAACCTGGTTTTGAGAATTACTCAAGTTAGATACATTGGCAACAACTTTAATTTTTGCAATTAAATCACCCGCTTTGATATTTTCACCGGCCTTAATATAAACCGCCTCAATAATACCTGAAATATTAGGTTTGATAAGCACCTCTTCATCTGGAACAATATTACCGGTTGCAATGGTATTTTTTACAATCGTTTTTATTTCTGCCTTATCGGTTTCAAAAACAATTGGAGATTCCTGATTCTTGGCATACAAATAATACAAAGCACCAAAGAAGACTAGTGCGATTGTAATTAAAATAGTTATGGTTAATCCTTTTTTCATTTTGCTTATGTTTAATCGATTAAATAATTTTTGATTGATACTTTATTCTGTTCTTAATGCGTCTACTGGTTTTACATTTATGGCAGTTTGAGCCGGAATTAATCCTGCTAATAAACCTGAACCAATGAGTATGAACAAAGCAATAAATACAACTGTCAAATCTACACTTGGATTCGCGAACATCATTCCTTCACTTGGCATCGACTCTAAAACCATATTTAAAACTGCTAATAATCCTGTGGCCAATGCAATTCCAAACATTCCTGCTATGATAGTCAGAAAAATAGCTTCTGATAATATTTGGGAACGAATCGCGCCCGGTGTTGCACCTAAAGCTCTTCGAATTCCTATTTCTTTTGTACGTTCTTTGACAACAATCAACATGATATTAGAAATACCAATTACGCCCGAAAGCAATACCAATGTCCCTACAAAATAAGCAATGAATCTTAGAATAAGAAACAAGCCTTGTATTTTACTGAACTCCTGAAACAAATCAAAATTCCCAATCGCCCTGTCATCTTGAGGATGTATCGAATGTCTGGATTTCATGAAGTCTAAAATTTTAGGTTTTAACTCCGTAATTGAAGCATCATCATTAGCTGTAAGCGCCATCCATCCTACTGTATCACCATAATTAAACGCTTGTTGAAAGGTAGTAAATGGCATGAAAATATTTTTTTGTGCAGATTCAGCATCACCATTATTTCTGGATTTTGAGTTATAAACACCCACAACCATAAAATTCACTCCGTTAATCTTGATATAAGTTCCAATAACCTCTTCTGCTTTTTCATACATTTCGCTTATTACACCCTGACCAATAACCGCAACTTTACGCTTCAATACTATATCTTGTTGATTTACGAAACGTCCTTTTATAATATCCATCGATTCTTGCTTAATCAACTCTGGGTAATCCCCATAAATAGTATAAGCTGCCGTTTTTGTTCCTCTGACTACATTATTTGCTCCTTCAAAACCACCCAATTGATTTCTGGGTGAAACGTATAATAAATCTGGAAAATTCTCTTTCAAAGCAGTAACATCGACGTTTTTAAAGTCAAATTGTCTGGTTGCAGGCAATCCTTTGAACGGTTTTGAAGTAGTTTGTGACCACATAAACATGGTATTGGTAGCAATTCCGTCAAACCCTTTTTTAACGCCATTTTCTAATCCGTTTCCTGCCGCGAGTAATATTACCAAAATAAATATCCCCCAAAAAACACCAAACGCAGTAAGAATCGTCCTGAATGTATTAGCAGTTAAAGCCTCTAAAATCTCGTTCCATTTATCTCTGTCAAACATAATTATTCGTCTCTAAGTGCTACAATGGGTTTTATTTTGGCGGCTCTGTATGCAGGGAAAAATCCAGCTAAAGCGCCAGCTACAACTAATAATATCAAGGTGGTTAAAGCGATACTAAAATCAACTTCGGGATTCAAGAAATAATCGCTTGATACTAGCGGACCTACTAATTCCAACAATAATAAACTTGATAAAAGCCCCACAAATCCTGCTATTGTCGTAATAAAAATGGATTCGTGCAAAATCATTCCAATAATAGAAACCGGAGATGCTCCAAGTGCTTTTCTAATACCAATTTCTTTGGTTCTTTCTTTTACAATAATCAACATAATATTACTAACTCCAACGACTCCAGCTATTATGGTACAAATTCCAACCCACCAAAAAAACAATCGGATATACAGATTTAAATCATAAAACTGTTTTGCATTTTTTATGGAATTATTAATTCCTATGGCACTTTCATCATCCGGTGCAATTATATTTTTACTTCTCAATAATTGTCCTAACTCTTCCGTAAATTTTGTTGATTGCGCTAAAGCTTCCTCATAAGTGTCTTTTTTTGTGAGCGTAAAATCCAAATTACTGATTTTATCACCTACGCCAAAGGCTTGCTGAGTTGTGGTTATTGGCAAATAAACCCTGGACTCCTCTCTTTCTCCAGCTGGATCTGTAAAAACACCAACCACTTTGAAGGTGATATTATTAATCACAAGTTGTTCACCAATAGGATTTTTTTCTTTAAATAAATCCAGCTTTACTTTTTGTCCAATAACGGTTACTTTTTCGCTATTTTTTAAATCATTTTCATTGATAAATCTTCCTTGAACAATAGTTGCATTTTCAACATTTACATAATCGGGATAAACCCCAATAAATCTGTAATTTCCAGTTTCTTTACCATATGTCATAACCCCGTTCCAGAAAATATAATTCGCAGATTTTATGTTTAATTGATCTCCGAATTTCTGAACTGAAATAGCATAGTCACTATTTCTGAATTGAATTTGCCTACCCGGATTCAACCCTTTATAGCCTTTTGTTGTCGTGCCAGACCACACAGAAATTAATCCATCGGCATCACGTTCAAACTGTTTTTCAATTCCGTTTTGAAGTCCCTTGCCCGCACCCAAAAGAATGACTAATATAAAAATTCCAGAAGCCACAGAAATTCCCGTGAGAAACGTTCTCAGTTTGTTCTTGGCAATTGCCTCAAAAATTTCCTGCCAGCGTTCTACATTAAACATAAGCGGATGCTCTTACTTGTTCTACTAATTTATCATCGATGATTAAACCATCCTTTAAAACTACATTTCTTTTGCACATAGCAGCAATATCAGGCTCGTGTGTTACAATCAAAATGGTTTTTCCCTCGTCATTAATCCCTTGTATCAACTCCATAACCTCATAAGATGTTTTGGTATCCAAAGCTCCTGTAGGCTCATCGGCCAATAATACTTTCGGATTTGATGCTAATGCTCTTGCAATAGCGACACGCTGTTTTTGCCCACCGGAAAGTTCATTTGGCAAGTGATGAGAATGCGAAGACAAACCTACTTTCTCCAGAAAATTCATGGCAATTTCATTGCGTTCTTTTCTTTTTATACCTTGATAATACAATGGCATCGCCACATTATCCAAAGCACTTTTATAATTAATCAAATTAAAAGATTGAAAAACAAAACCTAAAAACTTGTTACGATATCTTGAAGCAATAGTTTCGTTGAGATTTTTAATAGGCACACTATCCAAAATATAATTCCCTGAATCCGCTTCGTCAAGAATCCCAAGAATATTAAGCAGTGTAGATTTTCCTGAACCAGAAGACCCCATAATAGCCACTAATTCCCCTTCTTTAATGTTGAAATTAATTCCTTTTAATACATGTAATTCGGAATTTCCCATTTTATAGGATTTATGCAAATCTTTAATTTCAATCATAATTATGTTAATTTTAAAACAATATTAATTCTTCTCTAAAAGAAATTGTAATAAGAAAACGTTAATACCTTTATCAGGAATTTAATCATAAGACTTAATTGTTGTGAAAATGTTACACATTAATCCTAAAAAAGAATTGTTTTGCTAATTTTGCCTCACCAAACTAAAATAAAATGCATAAATACTTTTCAGCTCTACTTATAATCCTGTCTATCGTACTGATAACAAGCTGTTCAACAACTAATAAAATAGCTACTCTAAAACCAGAACCGGACGATGCCACACCTTTGGTTTACGAGAACACTCCTTCCTTTATCAATTTGCCCATCAGCGTAAAATTGAAGGATATAGAAAATCAAACGAACTCACTCCTGAATGGGCTAATTTATGAAGACAACAATATTGAAGATGATGATATTGAAATGAAGATTTGGAAATTGGCACCAATCACAATCAAGAATGACAACGGAGCCAATGGTCAAAAAATTAGAACCGTCTTACCTTTGAAAGCTATCGTAAAATATAGGATTGGAACTAAGAAAATGGGCGTTGAATTATACAACACTAAAGAATTTAATCTTGATGGCGTCGTAACTTTACTGAGTGATGTAGGTTTGACCAATTGGAAAATGAATACTAAAACGGAATTAAAATCATTGGATTGGAATGAAAGTCCGACAATGACCGTTTTTGGAAAAAATGTTCCTGTAACCTATCTTATCAATCCCGGAATAAAGCTTTTCAAATCAAAAATAGAAAAGAAAATTGATGATGCTATTGCAAAATCAATGGATTTCAAACCAAATGTTTTGGCGGCTTTAGAGAAAATTTGTGTTCCTTTTCAAATGAGCGATGCGTATGAAAGTTGGCTTCGAATTGTTCCTATTGAAATTTATTCTACCAATGCCAAACTCAAAAACGACACTTTTGTATTGGAAATGGGAATGAAATGCAACATGGAAACATTAATAGGAAAGCAACCGGAATCTAAATTTAATGCCAGTAAAATTGTTTTAAAACCAGTATCCAAAATCCCTCAGGAGATAACGGCAAACATTGTTGCTGTTTCTACTTATCTGGAAGCATCAAAACTAATGACCAAGAATTTTGCCGGACAAGAATTTGGTTCAGGATCCAAGAAAGTAAAAGTTCAGAATGTTGCTATTTGGCACAAAAACGGAAAAATGATAATTGCATTAGATGTATTGGGTTCTGTAAACGGAACCATCTATTTAGCCGGTTTTCCACAATATAACGACAAAACCAAAGAAGTATATTTTGATCAATTGGATTATGCTTTGGACACAAAAAATAAATTAATGCGAACTGCTAATTGGTTAGCGCAAGGATTAATCTTAAGAAAAATAGAGCAAAGTTGTCGCTACTCCATAAAACCAAATCTTGAAGAAGGTCAAAAAAGCATGATGACTTATTTAAAAAACTACTCTCCCATGCAAGGTGTTTTTGTAAATGGAAAAATGGAAGAGATTCAATTTCAGAAAATCCAATTGACAAACCAAGCTATTATTGCTTTTATAAAAGTAAAAGGAACCGTAAATGTTTCCGTAGATGGATTGAAATAGATTGATCAGTGGTCAGTTTTTAGTAATGAGTAAACCATATCCTTTAAACAGAAATACACTATTTTCAGATTGACTTTTGATATTCCTATTGAAATTTTTAGGATTTTTTCTTTTTCATTCGATAAATAGCATAACCAATTCCTGCAACAAGAAGATAAGGAATTACCATTAAATAAACAATCCCGTCATTTACCGCCGCTGCTTTAGTTGTATTTTCTTTACTGGTCAAGGCGGCGCGACACATGGCACATTGCGCATTTGCTGATAGCGAAAAGAGATTGAAAACAAGAATTAACAATAAAGAAAAAAGGTACGATTTACCATTTCTTTTTACTTTTCCAGAAGCTTTAACCACTTTACTTTTATTACTTAAATAGTTAGTATACATAATACGGTGAAATCATTAAATAAACAACTACTCCAGTTACGGCAACATACAACCAGATTGGAAAAGTAATTTTGGAGATTTTTTTATGCTTATCAAAATTTTCTGCCAATGCTCTAACATACGTTATTAAAACCATCGGAATAATAGCAATTGACAAAACAATGTGCGTAATTAAAATTAGCAAATAAACTATTCTCAAAGATCCGATACTTAATTTTTCAGAATCTTCCAATAAACGGTTATGATTTAAATCTCCGAATACAGCAGAATCAGAAGTCATGTGATATGCCACATACATCACTAGAAAAGCAACAGACAAGGCAATTGCACTCGTCATCAACCTTTCATGAAGTTTTCTTTTTCCGTTTTTAATGGCTACAACAGCCGCGATTAAAATAATAGCTGTGATTCCGTTGGTAGTTGCATAGATTGGTGGCAAAAATGAAAGTGGCTCTACATTATATCCAAAATCTTTTAGTTTAACCCCAAAAAGTATGGCAACCACAACGGGTATTAAAATTGAAACTGCAATAATGAACTTACTGAATCTCTGCTCTAACGAATTATTTTCCATTATTATTCTTCTAATAAAATATTAATATCTTGTTGAATGTTTCTTACTCCTTTTTTATCCAAACCATCATAATATAAAATTGGATTTCCAAAATCATCATTTCTACAACGGATGTTTCCATTTTTATCAATCAATGCAAACAATCCTGAATGCTCGAAACCACCGGCAACTTTTTTGTTTTCACCAGCATAAAGATTAAAACCTTTATTGGCTAAATTAAAAATATAGGCTTTGTCTCCAGTTAAAAAATTCCAATTAGACGATTTTACTCCTAAAAAATTCGCATGTTCTTTTAATAATTGTGGCGTGTCATGTTCTGGATCAATAGTAATAGAAACAATTCCAAAATTAGGATTTCCAAAAAAACTCTTTTCCAAGACCAACATGCTTTCATTCATTTTTGGACAAATCGTTGGACAGGTAGAAAAGAAAAATTCTAAAACATACACTTTCCCTTTGTACGTTTCATTAGTAATTTTCTTATTATCTTGATTTATTAATTCGAATTTAGGTGCAGGACCTATTTTAATTAACTGCCCTTCTTCTGCAGTTACTGGATTAACACTGTCTAATCTATCCCCTTGAACCACTTTATCGTTTTTAATTCTCTCTACTATTTTTGGAACTGCATAAATCCCAAAAATCAAAATAATAAAAGAGATTCCTATGTATGATTTATTTTTGAACATAAAATATTAAATTTTTCTGGTGGCGTTATTGTTCTTTTTAAGGGCTGCACGATATTCATAAAGAATGACTTTAAAATCATCCAGCATTTCGTTACTTAACTCCGCCGGGTGAAATGTACTATACCCTTCTTTAGCATCTTTAACAAGCTTTCGACCGCGAAGATTTCGTTTTTTATCAATAATGTAAACTTTTGGCGTACCAGAATTCTCATCTAATTTCTCCACTAATTTTAATTGGGAATAATAGGCGTTAATTTCTTCCGTAGGTGCGAATACAAATCGCCACTGGGCAACATCAGTAAAAGCGCCCAAAGCATCGACCACTTTTTTAGCATCTTTTTCAGTTCCGGTTGGACAAATCATCACAAACTGAACATCTTTGAACTCATGATACCTTTGATAAATTTTTTGATTTAAATTGAAAAGATTTCCTCTGTTTTTTAAAAGCTCAGTACCCATAAAACCGAGAATAGTTACTTTGCCATTCAAACTAACTTTTTGACCGTCTAAAGATTGCCAATTCCCTAAATCAGCAGTATTAGGAGTTATTGTTGGTAATTTAGTAAATCCGTTGACACCTGAAGCAAAAAAAAGGTAGGCAACTATAGGTAAAATAAAAAGAACGAAAAGGACAATATTTTTTTTCATTGTAATGATACTTATTAAAGTACAAAAATAAAAAAAGGTACGCAATGCGTACCCTCTTTTTGAATTAATATCTTGTTAAAAATTCCATTTTATGGTAGAATTCTTAAAAACCTCATAAATATAATCCCCTTCTGTCAAAAGAATGAAGAGTAAATATAATATCAGAAAAATTACTGGAAAAACAACTGCACTTCTTAAAGAACTTTTTTCACCTTCCATGTGCATAAATGCATATACAATGTAATAGGCTTTAAAAATAGTAAGAGCATAGAATATCCAATTAAGTAAGTTCATACTTAAAAAATCATTCATGAAAAGAAAATCTGGTTTCAAAATACCCAAATAAACTTCAACAATAGTAACGGCAGATAATATTCCGAAAACTTTCCAGATTCTACCTATATTAGATACGTGTTCGTGTGACATGATAATTACTTTTTGAAATTAAACTAGATAGAAAACTGTAAATACAAATACCCAAACTAAATCGACAAAGTGCCAATAAAGACCCACTTTTTCTACCATTTCATAACTTTTTCTTTTTTCGTAAGTTCCAATTAACACATTAAAAAATATGATAATATTTATGATTACTCCAGAAAAAACGTGGAATCCGTGGAATCCAGTGATAAAGAAAAAGAAGTCAGCAAATAATTTACTTCCGTATTCGTTTCTTTTCAAGTTTGCGCCTTCAACAACATAATGTGCTTGGCTCAATCTTAATTCAGACTCTTCTCTTGAAAGAATTGTTTTTTTCTTCTCTTTGGTTATTACCTCAGTTCTGATTAAAAGTTCAGGATGCGCTTTGAAACCTGCTTGAACTTCAGCAACTGAATAAGAAGGCAAGCTTGGTTCATCCATAAACCATTTTCCTTTACTTCTTGTCAATTGTTCTCTTTCTTCAGGTAAAGTAGCTGCAAACTCAGCTAAAGCAACACGGTTACCTTCTTTATCCACAAACTGAAGTAAACTTCCTCCTTTTGTTTCAATAGCACCATATTCACCTTTGATGAAATTTTTCCATTCCCATGCTTGAGATCCTACGAAAATCAAACCACCAATAATGGTCAGGAACATGTAAATAACTACTTTGTTTTTTTTCATTTGATGACCTGCATCAACAGCCAAAACCATTGTTACAGATGAAAAAATCAAAATAAAAGTCATTAATGCCACATAATACATCGGAGCAGATACTCCATGCATAAATGGAAAGTGAGTGAACACTTCATCGGCCAATGGCCAAGTTTCAATAAATTTAAATCGAGAAAAACCGTAAGCTGCTAAAAATCCAGAGAACGTTAAAGCATCCGATACGATAAAAAACCACATCATTAATTTGCCATAACTTGCTCCCATTGGCTCATTGCCGCCTCCCCAAGTTTTTTCTTCACTATTTGCAGTAGTAACTGTCGCTTCCATAAAAGTTATTCGTTAAAAAGTTCCCAAATTTACGTTTTTTTCTTATTTAAAGAAATATAAAAACAAAAACAAATAAACCCACAATAAGTCAAGAAAGTGCCAGTACATTGCACCTAGTTCAATTCCAAGGGTTTGAGATGAATTGTATTTTTGTTTAAAATGATTATAAATTATAATTAGAAGTGAAATCACGCCACCAGCAAGGTGAATCAAGTGCACAACCGTAACAACGTATAAAAAAGTAGTGGTTATTGAGCTTCCACTTCCGGTGAAATAATACCCATTATCCACTATTTGACCAAATCCTACGAACTGTAAAATTACAAACAATATTCCTAGAACTAATGTAGTCAAAAGAAAAATTGTCGTTTTACTTTGATTGTTTTTCTGAATCGCTTTTTTAGCCAAATGAAAAGCAACACTACATCCTATTATTGCTGCAGTACTGTAATAAAACGCTATTGGTAATTGAAAATCCTTCAACCAGTCTGCTCTGGATTTACTCACTACAAAAGCACTGGTAAGCCCAGCAAACATCATAGTCATACTAACCATTGCAAACAACAAAATCAACTTATATGATCTTGCAGTTCTAGATTTTTGTTCCTCAGTTGTCATTATCATCTCCATAACTATCTTAAAAATTTATCAAATATATAAACCAATTGTAACAATGTAATATAAGAAACACTAACTAACATTAAAGTTCTGGCCGATTTTGCAGTTCTTAATTTGTATAATCGAACAGCATAAAAAAGCATCCATAATCCAAGTAAAAATACAACAATCGCAGCAACTGGCGTCATGTACAAACGACCAGTATATCCCAAAACTGGTAAAAGTGACGCTAAAATTAACCAAACTGTATATAAAATAATCTGCAAGGCTGTCCCTTTGTCTTTTTTACCTGTAGGCAACATAAAGAAACCGGCTTTCTCATAATCTTCATACAAAAACCACCCAATTGCCCAAAAATGGGGAAATTGCCAAAAAAACTGAATTAAAAACAAGGTTCCAGCTTCTATCCCAAATTCTCCTGTTGCCGCAACCCAACCCAACATAAAAGGAATTGCCCCGGGAAAAGCACCAACAAAAACAGACAATGAAGTCATCGTTTTCAAAGGAGTATAAACGCTTGTATATAAAAATATTGAAACGGCGCCAAACATAGCAGTTTTTGGATTGATTGTATACAACAATGCAATTCCAACAACTGTTAAAAGACTCGCTATAATCAAAGCCGTAGTCTGAGACATTCTGCCAGCCGGAACGGGACAATTTTTAGTCCTATCCATCAAGGCATCTAAATCTTTTTCGATAACTTGATTAAAAGCATTTGATGCTCCTACCATACAATAGCCACCAACTGCCAATTTTAGCAAAACCATCCAATCCAATGAATGCAAATCATAAATCCCAAGCATAAATCCCGCGATAGACGAAAACACGACACTAATAGCTAAACGCGCCTTAGTGATCTCTCGGAAATCAATATAAATGGATTTTAATGAAAATGTATTTTGTGTTGCGTTCAATACTAGAGTTTGTTTGTTTTGAAAAACTTTTGCAAAAGTAGTGTATCAAAAGGGATTTGACAAAAAACAATTCACAAAAAGATTAATAATCAAAATACCAATTAAAAATATCAGCTCTCAATCCTAAAGTAAACCAATTAGTGCTTTCAGTGAAAGTGGTTGCGGTGTTTTTTGCAGGATCAAAACTTCTGTAAATATAACTTCCAAAAAGTTTCAGGTTCGTCGACGGATTCACTAAATACCCTCCTTGAAAATCAGCTATAAAAACAGCCGTTTTATTTCCCTGACCTACTTTTACACCACTATCAAGAGCTCTGTTTTCATCATAATCCTTATAGATATTTCCTCCGTAATTAAAACCGTCTTCGGCGGTATCAAAATCAAATCCTCGAGTCCCCACAGTAACTTTTGCATCAGCAAAAAGTCTTCCTTTATGATAACGGGCAATAGCAATAAATTCCTTGAAATTTGCTCCCCATTGATGTCCGATACTCTGGTTGTTGTGCGCATAATTTGTGATTGGCATGCTATGAGAATACACATAAGGGCGCACATGATTGTACTCTAATTGCAGCAGTAAATTATCAACTTTGAAAGCATTGTAATATTTAACACCTAACTGATACCCGTACTTATTTTTCCAACTATTGTCTCCTTCTTTGATGTCTCCAAGAGAAAATTCATCCAGAATAAACTGTCCGTAAAAATTGATTTGATTGCTCCATTTGTACTTAAATGTCAATCCTAAAACTGCATTTCCACTTCTTGCCGAAGAAGCGAATTCAACCGAACGATAAAATATAATTGGATTCACAAAATTCACATCAAATCCTCTGTCATTCGTATTGGTCCAAATCACCGACTCGAAGAAACCAAGATTCAATTTATTCGAAACGTTCCAACTCAAATAATGATTTGCCATAAATTTTGTAGCGTATGTTCTTTCTAATGTTACCTCAGGACGAACATCTTTGAGCCACATGTAGGTATTAGTATATTTTATTTTCCAAAAATTAGTATTCAATTTAAAATAAGGATACGGACTGACACCATCACTTTCTAACAAAGAACGGTATCCATCACCAATAAAATTTCTACCGTAACCCAATTGTAAATCATAATATTTACTAGGCGTAAAAGTCAAATTGGCTTCAGCCAAAGGAAAATCATAAGCATCTGTTTTGAAATCTTTGGCAATCCCTATCCCAGGAATAATAGCAGGATTTCCTCCCGCTGGCTTGATAGATTCCGCATAACGATTGAAGTAATCCGCAAAGCGTCCTTGACTTTCAAAAACCGTGGTAGAAAAATTAAGCTGCTTGCCTAATCCTCCTCTAAAATTGATTCCGCGCGTATTTACATAACTGTAAGAGGCTTCACTTTTTGAATCTTTACCAACCTGCAAATCCAGTATAGGATTTAATGTAAACCAATATCCTTCGCCCTGAATTTCAACAGTATTCTCATTCCATAATTTTCTTGCCCACCAACCGGAAGCTTTCTTTTTTATCTTTTCATTAACGGCTTTCAAGTCGTAATATTTTGAAACCTCAGCATACGTATATGGCTTTGAAGCCGTGTGATTATTACTTCCCACTTGATTTAAAGAGCCATCAAACTGTGCATAGTAACTGTGCGAAAAAGGAACATTCAAATGGCTTTCAAACTCCGGATTAGCAAACTTTTTATACACAATACTGTCCAATTCAGTAAGCTTCGGTTTATTATTTGAAACTATTTCGGCTTTCGCCAAAGCTTCTGCTTCGATTTCCGCTCTACTTTTTAAAGGTATGGCAATAGTAATGGTAAACTTAGAATAGGTAGGTTTTCCGTTATAGGTAGACGGTTCTATTTTTGGAAATGTACCAAAAACCCTTTTTGTTTCTTTTATCAACGTCTCATCAACAGCATCAACATAAATCACTTTAAAAACACCATTACTGTCCACTTCAAAAAGAACTTTTACATTCCCCTTAAAATTATTTTGCTTTAAATCATCCGGAACTTGGAAATTTTGAAAAACAAAATCCTGAACTTGACTGTAAAAGCAATTCTCAAGCACTTTCGATTGCAAATTTACACAATCAGGAAAAACAGGAAATCGCTCCGCCGAATTACCAGATTGTACTGAAGTCGTATTGAAATCTTGGGAATATGCAAAAAAGGAAAACGAAAATAAAAATAAAGCCAGCAACCCTTTTTTCATGTTTATAATTTTTGTGAATTTAATATTCATTATGTGAATTTTGTCCGTTAGCAATACTTTTTGCACCTGATGTACCTATTCTTTTAACCCCCAATTGAATCATCTTAACCGCTTCTTCATACGTTCTTACGCCTCCTGCAGCTTTCACCGGAAGGGGCAATGCATTTTCGAGCATCATCATTATTGAAGGAATAGTGGCGCCATTTGGCAAATTATTTTCTGTTTTATAAAATCCAGTCGAGGACTTCACAAAAACCGATGCGAAAAGCTCTTGTTTAAAATTAGAAACGATTACATTTTTTATCAAACTTGACAACTGGATAATTTCCTTATCACTTAAAGCCGCCACTTCAATAATCCACTTTACTACCTTATTATTATCTAAACCCAATTGAGTACATTTCAGAATTTCTTCTTTCACCAAAGCTATTTCTCCTCTTTTAAAAGCTTCATAATTGCACACAAAATCTAAATCATCAGCACCATCATGTATCGCCTGAAGAGCTTCGCTAAGTTTATTTTCTAATGAAGATTTCCCTTCCGGAAAATCAATTACAGTTCCTATTGCCACAACTGAATTTGCCTCTAGTATCATTTTTTTTGCCAAAGAAACCATATTAGGACGAATCATAATAAGCTTAAAATGCTCCTCGATTGCTTCTTGGATAAATCCTTTGACAACCAAAGTATTTTCTTTTTCGCTGAGTCCCGCTTGTTCTGCCGTTTTTAAATAGGTAGAATCTAAATATTGCTTGATATTCATGCGCTTTGATTTCTTAATTAGAGTAGATTATCACGCACAAAAATACATTTTATATGCACATAAGTTTACTATAAAATTTCACTATTTTGTATTTTTAACGCTAGAACTGAAGTTTTTACATGCTTTTTAAAAAAAGACAAACCAAACTAAATAAACATTCGTGTTTCTGAATGCTATAAAATAAAAAAGTCCCACCAAAGTGGGACTCTATTTAAATTAAATTTTATGTAATTTTTGTTTTCAAATCAAATAAAATAATAACTGCTACTCCTAAAATTGCACCGGATAAATTTGCTAAAACATCAAATACATCTGCATGCCTGGTAGTGGTAAATAATTCTTGAGCTATTTCAATACCTATTCCAAAAAAAACAGAAAACAGCAAAGAAATTAGTATGGGTTTTAAACTGTTAATCGCATTTGTGTATTTTTGAACAAACAAAAAACAAAGTATCGTTAAAACAAAATGAAAAAAGACATGCACTAATTTATCCAGATTTGAAACCTCTCCCAGCGGAACATTATTCAGTTGAATCAAACAAAAAAAAGCAATAACTCCAGCCCATAATAAAGCGGCCAAAAAATATATTTGTTTAGGCACCAATAAGTTCTTTGTAAGAATCACTAGATAATAAATCATCTACTTCTGCCATATTTGCAATTTTTATCTTGATCATCCATCCAGCTCCATAAGGATCAGAATTAACACTTTCAGGAGTACTTTCAAGAGCATCATTGAATGCAATAATTTCACCTGTTAATGGCAGGAACAAATCAGAAACAGTTTTAACTGCTTCCACTGTACCAAAAACCTCATCTTTGTCTAAAGTCTGGTCTAAAGTTTCAACTTCAACATATACGATATCTCCTAATTCTTTTTGTGCAAAATCAGTGATTCCTACAGTTGCAGTATCGCCATCAATACTAACCCATTCGTGATCTTTAGTGTACTTTAAATTTACTGGTATGTTCATATAAATTGTAATTGATAATTATTATTGATAATTTAAATTTTATGCCACAAATGTAATAATCTTCTATTCAAAATTGTTCCCTTTTAGAAAAATTAATTCCCAAAATTATAACGAAGTGTGATTCCGGAACGAACATTTGTCAACGGAAAAGAAGTAGATATTACTGCTTTTGAAAAAGAGTGATCATAATAGAAAATAGCCGTCAGGTTTTTACTAAAAGCATAATCTGCTTTGACCGTCAAAGACCATATATTTTGTCCTCCAGCCAATTGATTGTTGTCATAATCTAAATATCTAACAATCGTTTGATTGTTTCTATAAGTCACATCTGCTTTCAAATTGATGTCACTTTTTATTATTCCTGTTGGATTATCTGCCAGTCTGGAAGAGAAAATTACGTCTTTGAAACGATAACCCAATCCTACCACATATTCTATTCCTTTAACTTCTGTCAACAAATTATTATCAAAACTCATGGATAATGCTCTGTCTTTTTTGATTTCGGCCAATACTTTTAAGGAACTTTTCAATTCAAAATCCATTCGCAACAACGGATTAAATTGTTCCACCAAGTTTATATTTGACATTATCGTTTGATTGAAAAAATTACCACTCGCATCTTTTCCTTCTGGATCTTTGTCGTATTCAAAATTTGATCTAAACGCATTTATCGTATAAGAAGCCCTGTAATTATGTTGCAAAGAGAACCGTTTGAAATTCTTTTTAAAGAGTCCATAACGCATCAAACCATTGTATTTTATCGACCAGTTTGGAATTGGAAAACTTCTAAAAATCCCAAGAGAAACATCCGAAGCATTTCCGCCTGAGTAAGCTGCTAAAAACGCAGGCAACAATACTGCCTGATTGTTTTTTCCATAACCTATCGGAAATCCATCTGGGTCCAAATTACCCGGATTAGTAATGTCAATTCCTCGTTGTGTAGCTAATCGATTGGCTACCGTAAGTCTGTTCATTCTAAAATCATCAAATGCAACCGATGAATTTTCATCACTAGCCGAAAACGATGTTTTTATCAACACCGTTGAAATTGAAAAAATACCTGTATCATATGGAGATCTAGGATTATAAACCCCGTCAATAACATCATACTGTTCCGAAGAATTTTCAGAATAAGCACGATCTAATGACAAATCAATTTTTAAATCCGGCAGCAAATCTACATTTGCGGTCGCTTTAAATAATTTATTAGTTACTTGAGAAAAATTTTGGTTAAAATCAGGATAGTTCGTTAACCAACCATTTTTGGCAGCTTCATATCTTACATCGTCTTGTGCCCCAAAAATAAATCCTAACGACGGTCTTGACGAACCTAGAAACCCTACACTTGGCGTATATCCCGGTAAAACCGTACCGCTGTTATAGGTATAATTCATTTGGATGTTTTTAATACTGGTTAAAATACCTATAAAACCATCTACAAATTCATTATTTTTTGGTACTTGATTAGCATTTGTATTTACTATTTTTTCACCTGGTTTTGGAGCGGTTGTTTTAGGTTTTGGAACTGTTTTATTTGCGTTTTTTGTTAGCCCTAAATATTTATACAACATATCCATATTTAAAGTTGCATTCAAATTGTTTGAACTCGCATTTTGAACCGTATTACCTAAATTATAACTATTTCCATCAATTTCTATTTGAGACAATGCATTAGAAGTACGTTGCCAGCTATAGTCTCCAGTATAAGAATAATTAGCTTTGACAAAACTAAATAATGGAATTTTATTGATTGGAATTTCATAATTCACAACCAATTGCTGCATGTGCTGATTTGGATCTCCAATATCCCAATAACTATCCCAGATTGTAAAAGTTTCGATAGGTTCATTGTCTTCATTCAAATAATTTTTTACAATATTACTGGAAGAAGCCGTATAGTTTAATTTTAAAGATTTAGTCAAATTAAAATTAAATCCATATTGATAATTGAACGCAAAATTTCTTCTGTACAAAGGATCTAACCCAATTCCTTCCACATCTACCTGTCTAAATTGCTGACGATTGTATTGTCTAATGATATTAGTATTAAACGATATATTAGAAGGCAAATAATTAAAATTGAAATCGCTTAATAATTTCCAATAATTACTTTTTTTCATGAATTTTGTCTTCTTGAAAGGCTCTACTGATTTTGGTTTAAAAGTATAGGCATAGTCCACCGATGTATTTACCTGCTGGTCTACATAATCTTCAATTTCAAAATCATGTCTTTCCACTTCATTAAATGACTGAGAAAAAGTAAAATTCTCCGGGTCGTACACACGCTGTTTTTGTTCTGGGCTTCGATCTTTTCTAACCCCAATGAAGTTTATACTTTTACGTTTTGTATAATCAATAGCTCTTTTTTCGATGTTGTCTTTTTCGTTCTGATCAGCTGTATTAGCAAGCAATTGTTTTAGTTTGATATCTTGATTAAAAGGATCATATTCCGGAGTTATGGTCTCCTCGCCAATAGCATAATTGAAAGGCAGATTAATTTGCCATTTTGGAGGCAATAATTTACCAAGATTTACATTAGTCACAATACTATATTGTTCTGTATCCTCACGGTTTCTTTCGTTTGGTCCTTGTTCTAAAGTTCCAAAACCAATAGTACTCTTTTTACCTGAAGCAGAAACTGTAGCAAAATCAGCTAAATTTGTATCAACATTCAATACAGCAGCCATCCCGCCTTGATTATCCATATCCGCTAAGCGCAGTTCATTAAACCAAACTTCTCCTTTGATATCATTTCGGGATTCGTTGTTTTTTAGACCAACCATCAGCGTTCGCACTAATCCAAAATTAGGATTCCCTTTTATACCCAATCGTAATCTATCGCTTCCGTCACCTTCCGTATTTGCCGGATCATTATCCGGATAATAAATACCATCCAATGGCAATGTACTAGGATTAATACTCATTGCGAGAATTTTCAATTTTGTCAATAAAGCCAATGACAAATCAATCTCATTTTCTTCTGGCCAAACTTCCTCGGCGCTCAAAGGAGAACAATCTGTATTTGAAGCAGAAGTTGGGCTCGTCACTTTTAAAGGAATTTCAATTTGATAGAAATTTTGAGTAAAGTCATTTCCAAAACGGATGAATCCAACCATTTGATTGTCTTGCAGCACAACTTCATTTGGTAATGATTCTGCGTGTAAAAACATTTTCAGTTTTTTAAATTGACGCATATCTATACTTACATTTTTAAAAACCGCTCTGGAATCTTCCGGTTCTAATCCGTTTCCGGAAACTCTCAACGCTAACGACTGCTCATTTTGATTGATAACTGTATTGTTGTTGTATAATTGCTCCCTTTGCACTCCTGGAGGAACAATATAATTTATTGGACATCTCTCATTATTTTCTTGAACATTAACCGCTAAAACATCTAGATTAGTATCATCATCAGCAACATTAGTATCATTAAAATCAAGCGTATTGGTATAGCGTCTCCATTCTCCTCGTACCAAATCCAAAGCACCAAAACGAACGGTTACTTCTTCACTAAAACCTGTCATAAACATTCTCATGAAACGAATCGATCTAAAATCAGAAATATTTCCTATCGTGTTTTCGGGTTGTGAAACCGGTATTTTAAACTGCAGCCATCTCGCATCAGTAGTTGAGCCATCCGGTAAAGTCACTTGGGTATTTCTTATGTCAGTAATATAATTTTCCCCTACATTCATGTTTGGCTGTACATCAATACTATATTCGTAATACGCATTAATTGTGTTCATGGTATTATCCCTGTTGATATCCTCTACATCAGGAACAGTTGTAGATCCTCTGTTTGGGTCACTAATATCAACCGCAGAGTTTCCATCAGTGCCGTTATACATTTTATATCGGTCCAAAATTCCTCCGGAAGCATTCAAATAAAACGTATAATCATCTGCCGCCGGATCTAACTCTGAGGCAAAATTTGTATATACAGCTCCTTCATTGCCATTAGCCAAACCATCCAAACCAATATCTTGATTCGTTCTGTTTGCTACATTAGTGTCAAAAGCATAAATTAGTGATTGTGAAGCCGGAACATCTCCCCATAATGGCTGTGGATTTACCAATATCTGATCAGGTCCAAGTCCGTTTTCATATTGTTTTCTTCCATCTTTCAAAACATCTTCAGATATTTCACCTAAATTGAAATAAATTTTTCCAGTATTAGATTGTTGCACCTGACCGTTTCCTACATAAGGATCTAATACCCAAAACTGAATATATTCAACATTTCCTTGTTCGAAATTAGTCGAATTTAATGATCGCATAATTCCTCCAAAATTATCTCTTGGATTTGTAGACGAATTCAAACTGTTATTATACGGACCTCTATCAGAAGGATAATAACTTAAATCCAATGTATTTATAACCTGAGACTGCCCTTGTGCAATATCTGTCAAAGGATACAATTCCTCACTAAAAATTCTTCTGGTATTGTTGAAGGATAAATCTTGATTTGAAATTCCTGCTGGCTTTTGAGTATAAAAAATAGGATCAATAGAATACCAAGCTAGTTTGGCTCTTTTAAATCCATAACTCAAATCATTTGCATTCGCATTGAAATCATACGTGCTCATGGTATTTCTTTCCGGTGTTGATGACAGACTCCAAGCATACGGGGAACGCATATCTATAGTAGACTGCGACCCTTCGAAATCATCTACATAAATGGTAGACTCTCCCTGAAACTGATCTGCTTTTGGAGTGTCAGGTTTCAAAAAAGCAATTTCTCCTCTTACAGAAAGATTAGATGGCACATCAGTATCTACATTTGGTAATTTATTAACCAATCGAGTCAAGAAAGGAACTTCGGTTGAAAAATTAGTATTGAAACCAAAAATAGTATTGTTAACTGATTCCTGACCAAAGCTTGATTTTTGAGTAAATGGTCTTTCTGTCATCTTAAGGAAAGTTCCCCCAATCAAGAAATTATCCGAAATTTTATGTTCTACATTCACTCCCATAAACCTTCTGGTTTGTAAACCAAAAACGGAATTATTTTCCAATGACACTTCGATAGGTGTATTAGAAGCTTGAAGCGACGGATCTAAAATTTGAACTCTTCCCAATTGATAATTTACACTATAATCAATTCCTTCAACTAAAACTCTACCTGCAGCAGTAACCACAACAGAACCTTGCGGCACATTTAAAGCACCAATAGGTATTCCGTCTCCACCGGAGGATTTATATTTTCCTCTTAATAAAAATTTATTTTTATCGCTGTCCTGTAAAGCTCCAGATTGTGTGTTTCGGTACATACTACGAAACACGTATTTCTTTTGATTTTCATTATAAGAACCGGTATTGTTATAACTTTCTCCCCCAGTTGACAATTTCGAAAACAATAATTCTCCAAATGGTTCTTTGGTAGTAAAAATAATTCTTCCGTATTGGGCATCCATAGTTAAGCCGGGCATAAAATCAAAAAAACCATCACCTCCAGCTTGAGGATCATTGTTATAATTTAATTTATCCAAGTTAAATACTTTTAACAAAGGCGTTTCGGCAACTTCATTTTGAGGCAATGGATTCGGCGGAAAAGGACTTCCCGGAACTTCAGTAATATAATTTAAAGGAGAAGGATCTGTGTAAAGAATGTTAAATCTAAAATCTTCTTGTTTTACTTGATAAGCACCCGGAATCTGATAGATGTTTTTCATCATCAAGTTCCAAACAGGATTTTTAACATTGGTCAAATTACTTTTCAGCATTTTCAAAATCAAACTTTGAGAAATAATTGCTTGATTTGAAGGACTGTTTCCTGTAACAACAGTTGCATCAACTCCGTCATTACCAAATTCCCCCACTTGATAAACTTGATCTCCAATTGTATATTGATAAGCAACTGCCAAAACCTCATCATTAGCCAATCTTTGTTGCAATGAAATATAACCTAATTGTGGGTTGTACGTATATTCATTTGGATTCAGCTTTCGAGCATTTTCTAATTTAGAATAATCCTGTCCTTCGCTTACAGTAACATTAAAACCTGAGTTTGAAGTTACAATTTCACGAATATTTGGATTCAATAAACCACCACCTGCTTGTATTAATTCAGGATTGTAGGCATTGTTTTTATTATCTGTTGGAGTATCCGGTCCTGCAATAAAAAAAGGAGGACTGGAAGGAATAGGATCCAAAACAACTACTTCATTATCCGTCAGACCATTTAATTGTCCTTCCCCTAAATCCTGAAGTGCAATAATATTTCTGAGGTTATTGTTAGTAGCGACTACCCTATTTTGTTTGTTGGTTACCCAAATTTCAAGTCGGGTAATTTGAACCCTACTGTCTATAAATGGATAATTTACTAATGATTTATCGTATCTGTTTCTAAAGTATTGGGATAAGAAAAAGTGCCTGTCATTATCATAATCCAATGCAAACATGTCAAAATCTTGAATTGTCCCTCCGCCTTGAGCGATTAAACTTTTCGTTTGTGATTTTTGCTCAGAAAAAACTCCTGTAATGGTCGTTTTTCCAAATTGCAATTGTGTTTTTACACCAAATAAACTTTGTGCGCCTCGAATCAAAGAACTGTTCAAAGGCATACTTACATTTCCTACTTCAATTTTTTGGATGATATCGTCTTCTGAGGGCGCATATTCCAACTTCATTAAGTTTTGAAAAGCAAATGTTGATTGCGTATCGTAGTTAGCGTTTACATTAAGTCTTGTCCCCACTTTTCCCATCAAACTCATACTTATCCTTTGATCAAAATCAAAAGAAAGATTGGACCTATTTCTAGGTGAAAAAGAGGGATTATCTTGTTTTGTATAACGCATTCCCAAATCCATTTCTATGGATCCGGTCGGTTTTACATCAATGGTATTACTTCCAAAAATAGATTCAAAAAGCCCTGATTTCACGTAATATCTTGGCAATAAATCTTTTTTTGCTTCTTCGCTGCCTTCTTTTTTTCCTTCAATAGCATCCACCTTTTTTTTGAAGTAATCGCGCATGGATTCTTTCAAAACCAATTTTTCGTATTCTTTTGGTGTCAATATAATAGGATAATTGATAGAGAATCCATCAACAGAATTTGTGTAAATATACCTGTCTGTTATAGGGTCATAGGTATAGGCTGAGAGAATACTCTTTGGGTTTTTCATCTGGACTTTTCCAATAGAAAATCCAGTTTTAACGGTATCCTGAGCTGCTTGATTTACTTGGGCTTGCGATGCAAAACCACAGAATAATACAAGCAAAAAAGTACAAATTTTATGCATACAACTCGTGTTACTTGAATACCTCTATAGGTTTTTTAAAGCTTTCTTGATGATTGATTCCACAGAAGCCTCTGGGTCTTCTTTGACAATCTTTTCTACCACTCTTTCTGAAGATTTTCGTAAAAACCCCAAAACTTCCAAAGCTGATAACGCCTCATCTCGATTTGTATTGCTTTGCGACATAGAAACTTCATCTAAATCATACAATTTTAATACTTTGTCTTTCAAATCCAGTATTACTCTTTGCGCTGTTTTGCTCCCTATCCCTTTTATAGATTGAATGGTTACCACATCACCAGATGCAATTGCATTCGTAATTTGTTTTGGGTCTAATGAAGAAAGCATTGTTCGTGCTATACTTGCCCCTATTCCGGAGACGGATAATAACATCTTGAAAATCTCTCTTTCTGACTTTTCCACAAAACCAAAAAGTGTATGCGCATCCTCTTTTATTTGAAGATGCGTATATACTTTTATAAAATCCGTATTTGGAAGCAAAGAATATGTATGTAAAGAAATATTTACATGATAACCAACTCCTCCACAATCAATAATTATATGCGTGGGCAATTTCTCTACTAATTTTCCTTGTAAATGTGCTATCATTAATTCTTAAATATAGCACCAAATATAATAAAATTAGCACATAATTTTATCATATTCATCAATTTAACTTCGCTTATAATTTATAGCTTATTAAACTAAATTAAATTTGCTTTTTTCTTTCCTTTTTCCTGCGCATCTATCACCGCAATTGCCGCCATGTTGACCATTTCCTCAACACTTGCACCTAATTGAAATATGTGAACTGGTTTTCCCATTCCTAACATGATAGGTCCTATTGAGTCTACTTTATTCAATTCTTTCAATAATTTATAGGTGATATTAGCTGATTCTAAATTAGGAAAAATCAAAGTGTTTACTTTCTTTCCTGCCAACTTAGAAAAAGGGAATTTTTCTTTTAACATTTCAGGATTCAATGCAAAATCTGCTTGAAGTTCACCATCAATAATCATATCAGGATGATTTTTATGCAAATAAGCTACCGCTTCTCTAACCTTTCCTGCGCTTTCATTTGTTGATGATCCAAAATTAGAAAATGATATCATTGCAATTACTGGCTCAACACCAAACATTTTAGCTGTTTTTGCAGTCATAATAGCAATTTTAGCTAAATCATCCGCAGATGGATTAATGTTTATTGCGGTATCCGATAAAAACATTGGCCCACGAGCCGTCATCATCATATTTGTAGTAGCCACAATTGAGGCTCCATGCGCTTTTTCAATAAGCTGTAACATTGGTTTCACCACAGATGGGTAACTTCTGGAATGTCCTGTAACTAAAGCATCTGCTTCCCCTTCATTGACCATCATTGCTGCAAAATAGTTTCTTTCGCGCATTAATTTTTGTGCGTCCAAAAAGGAAATACCGCGTCTTTGTCTGGAAGACCAATAGGTATTTGCAAACTTATTTCTACGCGCCTCCTCTTCTTTAATTTTAGGATCTATAATTTGAACATCGGCATCAAAACCAATTTCTTCTTTTAATTCTAAAATAATTTCTTTGTTCCCTAATAAAATTGGGAAACCGATACCTTCTTCCAATACAATTTGAGCTGCTTTAAGAACATCTAAATGATCTGCTTCAGCAAAAACAATTTTCTTAGGATCCATCTTAGCTCTGTTTGTAATCAAACGAACCATTTTATTATCATTCCCTAAACGGTCTAATAATTCTTCTTCGTATTTTTTCCAATCCGTAATAGGATTCAATGCCACACCAGAGTCCATAGCAGCTTTTGCAACAGCAGGCGCAACAATAGTTATTAATCGTGGATCAAATGGTTTTGGGATAATATATTCTCTTCCAAAGTTTAATTTTGTAGCTCCGTAAGCAATATTTACTTGTTCAGGCACTGATTCTTTAGTCAATAAAGCCAATGCTTTAACGGCTGCCATTTTCATGGCTTCATTTATCTTGGTTGCACGAACATCTAATGCGCCTCTAAAAATATAAGGGAATCCAAGAACGTTATTCACCTGATTAGGAAAATCAGAACGTCCTGTTGCCATAATAACATCTTTACGAGTTGCAATAGCCAAATTATAATCTATTTCCGGATCTGGGTTTGCCATCGCAAAAACGATAGGATTATCTGCCATTCCAAGTAACATTTGCGGAGACATAATTCCTCCTGTGGAAAGACCTAAAAAGATATCAGCACCAACTAATGCTTCTTCAAGACTCATTGGTTTAATATCTTTGGCATATTTTTGTTGTAAAAGAGACAAAGAAGGATTGTCTTTTGTCAAAACTCCTTTACTGTTAAACATTAATATATTCTCCACTTTTACTCCTAATAAAACGTACAAATCGGCACAAGCCAAAGCAGCAGAACCTGCTCCTGAAACGACCATTTTTACATCTTCTGCATTTTTATCTGCTAATTCTAATGCGTTCAACAATGCCGCCGATGATATGATGGCAGTACCGTGCTGATCATCGTGCATTACAGGAATATTCAACTCTTCGACCAATCGTCTTTCAATTTCGAAAGATTCTGGTGCTTTAATATCTTCCAGATTAATACCACCAAAAGTTGGTGCTATATTTTTAACCGTTTGAATGAATTCTTCAATATCTTTTGTTCCAATTTCGATGTCAAATACATCAATATCAGCAAAAATCTTAAACAACAATCCTTTCCCTTCCATTACTGGTTTTGATGCTTCGGGACCAATGTCACCCAATCCTAAAACTGCAGTTCCATTTGTGATTACGGCAACTAAATTTCCTTTTGCAGTATATTTATAAACGTTGTTTACATCTTTGGCAATTTCTAAACACGGCTCAGCTACACCAGGAGAATATGCCAAAGATAAATCTCTTTGTGTTGCATATTTCTTAGTGGGAACTACTTGAATTTTACCAGGAGTAGGCTTTGCGTGGTATAATAATGCTTCTCTTCTTTTGCTATTTTTGTCCATTGTTTTTAGATTTTATTCTAGCGTACAAAGATAGGGCTCTTGATTTAAAAAAAGAGGACTTTTCCCCCATTCTTTTGTATAAAAACAAGCGTATTTTGATTCCAAAAAAAAAGCTGCACTACCGGCAGCTTTTTATAATTATAACTTTTTTGATTCTTTTTATTGTGTAATATAAGAGTTTAAATGTTGAATGGTATCTTTTTGCATCTCGATTATGGCTTTTACAACGTCACTAATAGAGATAATCCCAATTACAATTTCATTTTCCAGAACTGGCAAATGTCGAACTCTTTTTGTACTCATTAATTCCATGCAGTACTCTAAATTATCCGATGGACTTACCGTTACCACATCTGTTTCCATGATTTCATGAACAAAGGCTTTCTTTGAAGATTTCGCTTTCAAAACAATTTTTCGAGCATAATCTCTTTCAGACAAAACCCCTTTGAGAACAGTATCTTCTATAATAAGAATTGCCCCGATGTTTTTTTCGCTCATCACTGTCAATGCTTCGTATACAGTGTTAGTGGAAAGTATGGAAAAAACTTCCTTTCCTTTAGTGCTTAAAATTTGATTAACTGTCATAATTGATTCATTTAGTGAATTATAAAGTTAAAAAAAATATACATTCAAATAACAAAAATATTTTTCAGTACTAAAATATGTCATCGGGAGAAATCAGTTCTCCTAATTTCTCTTTTAATTCCGCATTCAAAATTTGCAATCCATATTGATAGGACGCATTCACCCAGCCAAAACCTTCTTTTGCGATGTAATCAAATTCAGTCCCTACGTTTCCATATTCGGCAAAAACTTTATGTGAACTGATTTCCAAATCAAATTTTTCCGGAATCGTCCCATTATAATCGACCGCATTTCTGGTAATTAACCACAACCAACGGTAGACCATTTCTTGTGCTTTATCCAAATAATTGTACTTAATCAATCCTTCCCACAACAACATTTGGTGCGGTGCCCAACCAAATGGATAATCCCATTGTCGTTGAGGCGCTTCTTCTGGAGCATTAGCAATACTCGCCTTAGTACTTCCCGTAATTCCGCCTGTTTTCACAAATTGTGGCAAGGCTACCTCGACTAATTTTTTAGCCTGATTTTCATCACACAACCCAGCCCACAAAGGAAAAAATGTTGTTGCAGCTTCAAATGGAAATTGCTCATGGTTCACAAAATCATAATCGAAATACATGCTTGCTTTTTCGTTCCAGCACAATTCATTAATTTTATCTTTACGAAAAAGCGCTTTTTGCTCCCATTCTTCCGAAGTATGAGCTACACCACCAACTTGAAAACTGTTCCCGAAATAAGTAGCAATTAGATAAGCTACATCTTTTTCGTATTTATAAAGAAAACTGTTGACATCTACTGAATTCAAATTGGCGCACGTATTAATGAGTCGGTTAGTCGTGTCGTGTCCACTTTCTCTCATGCTTCGGTCGTGAACAAAATAGACATCCAGTTCAGCATCAACAAGCGTTCTCTGCAAATATTGTTTTTCGAATTCTCGAATAGGTAAATTATATTTTTTAGCATACGGTTCTAAAACATCATCAAAATGTCCCGGTTCCACCTCAAACGGCATTCCAATTCCATCAGCCTTATATCGATTTAAACCCGTTGGCATCAATCGGTTTCCTTGAACCATCCAAACCGTGTTGTATTCCAAAATAACCGTTTCCAAATGGCTTCTTAACCAGTCTAAACTTGGTATTTTCTTTTTGGCAATTTCTATTAGCAATGAGGAATACAACGGAGGTTGTGTTCTTGTCAAATAATAACTCCTATTCGCATTCAGAATTTTTCCGTAATGTATAATTTGGTATTTAAAATTTTCAGCAATCGCAATTGCTTTGTCTAATTGATTATCAATTAATAAGCCTACACCTATGAAATAACTGTCCCAACCATACATTTCGTTGAATCTTCCGCCAGGAACCACAAAGGGAACGCCTTGCAGACTGTATATTTTTTGTTCCAAAGCCAAAGCCAGAATTCCCGGTTTTTCATTTAAAGTTTCCAAATATTCCACCGAATAATTTTCTGGCAGAATTTCGACTTTAAAATTTGGCAATTGTTTTTCCAATTCCTGAAAATAAGTAACTCCCTGTTTGTCTTTGGCAGAAACATAGAGCGTAGCTACATCACTGGAGGTCTTTTCGTCTTCAATAATTTGTGTCAATCCTTTTTTATCAATAGTCCGAGTCAGTTCCTCCCAATAATCATCTTTGATTTTTCTTGAAATTCGTTGTACTGGATTCTCTTGAATGCGACTCAAATCAACTTCACCCATTCCTGAATTTGTGTCCTTAAGTTGGGCTAATTCCTGTAATAAATTTGACAAATGATACGTCCCGACAATCGCTTCCTGTTGTTTGGTAGTTTCGTCAACCAAAACAAATTTTTTAGGGCCATTATCATCTTTAGTGATTTTTTTGTCCTTATCTGTATCCTCTTGAAGCAATAGTTCCTGGAATACTTTGTCTATGTTCAGTAAGAATTTCATTGTTTAGCAGTAAGTTTTTTTAAAATAAAGAAAGAAACAAGCAATAACGACATTGGTATTAAAGTATAATAAAAGGCGTTTTCCGGCCCTTCGTTTTTAAATAAATAACCAATAACCCTGGAGCCCAAAGTTCCGCCAAGTGCAGAGAAAACTACAATTAAACCAGTCATCGAACTGTGCAGTTTTTTAGGCAAAGCACTTAAAACCACTGAATTTAAAAGCGGATAAATAGGCGCAATAAAAAGTCCTACCAATGGAAAAGCAAATCCTATTAAAGGAATATCGCCAAGCGAATTGATTTCTTTGACATCCAATCCAACCGTTTTAGGAAGTACAAAAACCACAATAAGCATAGCTGCTACAATACAAAAACTAAGTACCCAAATCCAATTGACTCTTTTAGTAATTACACCTGCTAAAAGACGTCCTACAGCTAATGAAATAGCCAAAATACTTGCCATCATAATGCTGATGTTCTCCGGTAGATGCAACACTTTACTATTGAAAGTAGGCAACCAAGACATAATTCCCTGCTCAATCATTACAAACAGGAACGCACTGATTACAAAAACTATGGTTAATAGTTTTGCAAATAATTTGAACATTTGTTTAAAGTCATCTGCTAAATCTACGCCCGGAATTTCGGTTTGATTTTCGAATTTGGTAAAAAATAAAAAACCAAAAGAGACTAACGAAATCGCAGCCAATAACCAATATACGTTCAACCAAGCATCTGGATCCGCATCTGAATTAAAAGCGGGAAACAAGAAATACGCTAATGCAATTCCTATCATAAACACACCTTCAATACTACTCATCAAACTATTGTGTTCCTGCTGATTCTCCGTTATTGTTCCAATAAGGGAATACACAGATACTTTTATCAATGCAAAAGAAACACCAACGGTAGCAAAAAGTAATTTGGCCGTTCCGAAAGAATTCCCAAAATACATACTAACGCAAGCCAGAGAAACCAAAGCCAAACCAATAAGCATAGCTCTCTTGTATCCTATTCTTGGCAAAAATGAAGCGATTAAAAACGAAACTATGGCGATGGGCAAATCCTTGAAAGCTTCCAGAACGCTGGCTTGCAATTCATCTACACCATAATTTTTTTGTGCCTTTAGTATCACAATTCCTACGCTGTTCAGCAGAATCGCAAATACAAAGTAATTGAGATACATGGCAATTTTAACCGTACTTTTTTTCATCTTTTACCTATTATTTGAGTTGAATTATTATTTGAATTTAAATTATAAATCGGTATTTAAATATTCTTGAATATCTATTCCTTCTGGCAATCTGCCAACATTCTGAAGTTTCAATACTGCTAATTTTTGTGCAATAGTTATCGTTTCTTCAAAGTTTTTATTTAATAATTGTGCGTATAAAAAACCCGTCCAAAAAGCATCTCCGGCTCCCGTTGTATCTTTGATATCTTCCACAGGCAATGCCTTTTGATGAAACATTCCATAATCAACATTCGACAAAACCACGCCGTCTTTTCCTTTTGTCAAGCAAATGGTTGAAGCTCCTAAACCATGAAAATATTCAAAAATAAAATCTTCGGTTTTTGCTTCTGCAAAAAGGCGGTAACAATCATCTTCGCTTAATTTCACTAATGGATTAGTCGACAGATACTCTTTCAAAACATGCTTCGCCTCTTCCCGGTTTGGCCAGATTCTCTCCGAAAAATTAATATCAATACTCGTTTGTAATCCTAACGCTTTGGCTCGTTTGGCACTTTCCACAATAGTTGTCCGAGCTGGATTTTTGCTTAAAGCAAAACAAGTCGTATGGAAAATTTTGGCGCTTTCCAGTAAATCATTTGGTATTTGACTTTCCTCAATTTGACAATCTGCTTCTCGATAAGGAATAAAATCAGGTGTACTGGTCGATTTAGAAACAAATATCACTGACGTCGGATGAGTTTCTGATTTTCTAATTTGCGATGTAATCACATGATTTGCCTTTAACTTCCTAACAATATATTCGCCTAAACCATCTTCCCCACAAGTGGCTACTAATACTGATTTCAGACCCAAACGCGTTGCATTTACGGCAACATTTGTTGGCGAACCTCCCAGAAAACGATGGTAATCTTTGGTTCTATTTATAGACGTATTCATTTCATGACCAATAAAATCAATCAACACTTCGCCAGCACATATTATGTCTATTGTCTTTTCCAATTAAACTAAAAATTTAAAATTTGTATGTAAACTTTGGTGTAACAGCACCGTTGCAGCACCACTCCATGCGCAAAAAGGAACGCCATTTGGGGCTTTGGTTTCACTGTTGAAATTTTCGTAGAAACTGAAATTTTCAATAGCGTTGGCTTCGTTTATTGCAGTTAAAAGCGCTGCTGCTTCCTTATTTTTCTCTTTCGAAAGCAAAGCCAATCCATAAAACCCATTGACCATGGACCAACTTCCTCCGTTATGAAACTCATTTGGGTAATTCCTAAACTCGTATTTGCAATTGTTTTTAAGCAAATTCCAGTCTAAATCGGTTTCTTTTATTGGTGGCCAAAAAGCTGGCAACAGCTGCAATTTCATTTCGTTTTTAAGTGCAATTGAATACTCTAAAATTGTATTTTGAAAACTTTCGGAACCAATGTTTAAATACAAAGCGAGCGAATTTGCAAAAGCATCAAACTGTGTTTTATATCCCGCCGGCGAAAATGAACACGGCATGTATTTTTGAATATTAACTTCATTATATGCTCGTTCGTGGTATTTCTCTCCAACAGAATTCGGAGTAAAATTAATTTCAAGTTGCTTTGTTATTGCAACAATTTTGGCAGCAATCAAATCGTCATGTGCAAAATGGTTGTAACTTTTTAAAGCCCAAATTCGGAGTAATTGATCGTACAAAACATAACCATCAGTGATGTATTCATCTGCCCAATTTCCTGATAATGGAACATATAAAAGCCCTTTATTGTTAAACTCCCAAGCCTCCAAAAGCGCAAAACACTTTTCAATTTCAGTATCATATTTTGCAACGAAAGTGATATCTTTTGTATAATAAGCATATTGGCAAATTCCTATTACAAACCAAGTCACCGCATCTACTCTTCCTGCCAATCCGCCATAACTAACCTCAACTTGATCACCATTTGTCATCACATTTGAAGGAATAGTCCCGTTTTGATGTTGATTATTGGCTAATGTTTCTAATGTTTTACGGAATGTTTCGATTAGTTTTTCATCTCCTGAAGCCAAAGCTGCCAATCCACAAATCACACCATCTCTAGCCCAAACTCTTTTATAGTTAGAAATATTTTGGGCACTGGCTAAAAACCCTTCTGACGAGGACACTTTCTCAAGCAACTCAATTGCTTTTGTATAATTTAAATCACTATTCATATTACTCTCTTGAAACTTTTTTACTTTTAATCAAAAGGGTACAAAAAGAACTGATTAGTAATAATACACCCGCAAAACTGATAGCTTGACGCGGATCGTTATCTAAGAAGTCTTTTAAAATGTAACCAAATGATAGGTTTTGGATAATCATTGGAATAACAATCATCATATTAATAATCCCCATATAAACTCCATATCTTTCTTTTGGAACTACAGCAACAACCATCAAATACGGAATGCCCATCATACTTGCCCAAGCAATTCCGTAGCCAATAATCACAGCAAAAAATACATATTGGTTTTGGACTATTGGAAAGCATAAAAAAGAAACGGCTCCTAATAATAAGCACACAAAATGAATCATTTTCGCACCATGTTTTTTAGCTAATTTCGCCAAATAAAAAGCAACAGAAAATGTAACTATAAATCCAAAAGCACCGATTAATCCGTTCCACTCAACTGCTTTTTCATAGCCCATTACATTCTTTGGAGTTACATTCCATACTGATAATGCAATACTTTTTGAATTGTTTTGCCAATAACACATCATGGCATACCACTGAAACAAATAAACCAAAAATAGTTGCCACATCACTGTTGGCATTTCTAAAACTGCTTTATAAATATCGATGAAAGGAGAAAAAATCTGTAATGGTTCAGCTTTTAAAATTGCTATTTCTTCTGCAGTTGGTGGGATTTCTTTTGTTTTACTCATACTCCACCAAATGGAAGTTACAGAAAGTACCGCCCCTAGAAAGAAGGAGGCGTAAATCCAAGTGGGTAACGATCCTGTGTAGCCAACAAAAACAATTGGAAATAGGAATAGAGAAATATAGGCTAAAAACTGTCCAAAACCAGTAAAAAAACTTTGAGCCTGAAAACCTACGGGCTGTTGTTCTTCGTCTAATGTGTCAGCAATAAATGCGCGATACGGCTCCATAGCAGTGTTATTCCCAACATCTAGAATCCAAAGCAAACCAGCAGCCATCCACAATGAACTGCTAAATGGAAATAAAAATAAAGCGATACTACAAATTATAGCTCCAATAAAAAAGTAGGGTTTTCGTCTTCCCCATCTTGGATGCCACGTTTTATCACTCATCGCGCCAATAATAGGTTGAATCAATAAACCCGTTAAAGGTCCCGCAAGATTTAGTATAGGAATTTGATCTGGACTTGCATGTAAAAAATCATATATCGGATTTACGGCACTTTGTTGCAAGCCAAAGCTGTATTGAATACCAAAAAAACCAACATTCATATTGATTATTTGCCAAAAGCTCAATTTTACTTTTAAATTCATTCTAGGTGGTTAATTTGTTAATTTTTTCTAAAATTAATTTTAAAATTGCCAATTAAATACAGAATAAAAACAAAAACGTTTTCGGAAGACCCGAAAACGTTTTCGATAATTTAAATCACCTAAAAAATTCTTCTTTATTTTGAAGTAAAAGGAATAATTATTTTAGTTTCCCATTGTAACTCTTCTCCTCCATTAAAAGGATTCGACAAGAAATGTTCCAAAACTTTATTTTCCAATTTAAGATCGTGCTTTTTTGCATAATCCATTAAGGCAAACCAAGCTCTGTCTGAGGTTCTGAAATTGCCGTAATAAGTTGCTTTTAACCCTTTTATTACTGGTAAAGTTTTAAATTTCACAACATTATTTATAACACTATTTGTGGGCTTGTCAACTGGAAAACAATAATTAAAATCGATTGTTTCTTTATCAAGATCCCAATTTATAATTTCTAAGTAAGGTCGCCCTTTTATTTTTATTTTATTTTCAAATAAAAAACCAGTAATGATAGCATCGTTTGCAATCATAGTTTGCCCTTTTTCCTGTAAAATACTTTTCAGATTAATGTATGCTACAAATGTCTCTTCTGAAACACCTTCACCTTCAATTTTCACTTTAAAATTTTTTAAATGTTCGCCCAATCCTTTCTTGAAATCAGTTATTTTTCTGATTTGCTCCTGTTTGAACTTCGTATTAAAAAATGGCGCCGTTAGTTTATTATACAAGCTATGCTTCAAATCCTTGACACCAACATTGATTTTTGTCACCGAATCATTTATATACGTAATGTCCCAATTATATTCCATTTGAACATCATCTTTTTTCATTTCTTGCTTGATGAAATCAAAATTTCTCTTTTCTAAAATTACATACCTTTCAGATTCCTTTAAAGCCTGAGCATTTGACCATTCCTGAATCCCTTGAAAAACAGTCCCTGTAGCTGCATTTACTTTAAACGAAATAGAATAATCTGCTTCCTTTATAAAGAGGTACCAAATTAAAAACAATGAAAATAAAACACTAAAACCAATTATAATTTTTTTTCTAACAGTCATTATTTTTTAATCATCTTTAATTTATTATTGATATAACCTCCAATATTATTGCCTTGTGCAACACCATTTTCAATTGCTGCTCTGTAGTGAATCCCTCCGTAAAGCCTACTAATTGAAGCTTCTGCAGCAGCTTGTTTAAATGATTTAAAAGGTCTTTTAGGCAACCCAAAAGAAACTTCTGAATCATCGATATAACTAAAATTATCCCCAAAAATAGAGGTGAGAATAATTGCTGAACACGAAGAAACAACAGAATGTCCGCTTACATATTCCGGAAAAGGTGGTGTTTGTAATTGTGGTCTCCAGTTTTCATCTATATTTTGATTAATATACGTTTCAGGACGCACAACATTACTTCTGTACTTCTCCTCCCAGCAACTGATAAAACTCTCAAAAATTCCAATTGATGTTTTAGTATAAGCAAAAACCGTAGTCTCAAAATCTGATTTAGATTTTTTCAAAGCTATTTTAGTAATGTTAATCCAGTGTGCATCTGGTGTATTTTTCTTTTTTGCAAACATCATATGACCTTGTATTACGGTAGCATACGGATTACAATCCCAAAAGGAAGCTATAGCCGATTCTTCAGGAATTGGTTTGCTTGAATTTTTCTCCACTTCAACTAATTTTTCAGAAATTAAATTTCCTACATCATAAGTTTCCTTTGCATCTTTATAAAAAGCAGAATTTTTATCCGTAGAAAAAGGATAAGGTGCAATGGGTTTAAATTGAGATGCTGAATCCATAACCAAAGTCCTTATTTCTCCCCAATGCGGTTCAACACCATCCATATAAGATGGCGGAGTTGGTTGCCATCTTCCAGCTTGATCTGCATGAACTGAAAATTTAGAAAAAGTTCGAGTTTGCTTATAATTGTCTTTTCCCATCCACATTTTGATTCTGTCCACCACTTTTAAAGCGTATTCTTTAGACAAATCAAATTCTTTTTGATTTTCGGAGCCCCATTTTTCATACAAACTATCTCTGTATTTTTCTAGAGCTTCCTCAGAAAAAATCAATTGTTTACTCACTTCAATATGGGCAATAAGTGCTGCTAAATTTTTGTTGACTCCACTTTTCGGATCAAGTTTAGGAATAGAATCTAATCCTTTTAACTGACCTTGTAAACTTTCATATTTAGTGTTGTTTTGAGCCATAATCTCATAAGCAGCAACATTTGGATAAACATAAATTCTACTGGCTACAGGAGGCGAAAATATATCATGGACCATAATTCCTGTTACCGTATCAACTGCAGCACAAAAATCATCTGTAGTCACTTTAATAGGAGTGTCTTTTTTACATGAAGTAAAAAAAAGCATTACAAGTCCTAAAAGATAAATTTTAGAGTTCATGTTATTGGGTTTAATTATTTTATTTGTCATTAAATTATTTTTTAGCTGAAGGCATTTCATACAATTCTGCTTTTTTATTATTGATAGTAATCAACATATATTTCTTTCCATTGAAATTGACAATATCCAAGTGCCTAACTGTCTTTTGAGTCAAATCTATTCCTATTTGATTGCCTAAAAAGATAGTTTTATCATTCTTAATCAAAGCTCCAGAAAATCCGTCAAACCTACTGTGATAGGGTGAAACCCCAAAGTAATTCCCTGCTGCAAAAACCTCCTCTTTCGCATCTGAATCAAAATTAGATTTCAGAAAACTTGTAATGGGTGCCACTTGCATTTTATTCGAAAAAGGTACAAAAGTAAACTTCCCTTTATCATTTCTCAAATAGCCAGATTTCAAATTATGAACTTCAAACAAAGTTCCTTTTTCCAACATTTTTGGATCAAAAATCTCAACCAATGTTTTACCCGCAAAGGATTTGTAACTGTTGAATTTCTTTTTTAGCATCCCGCTGAATTGTTCTGCAAGTTCATCCAGACCTAATGTAGTATAATATTGTCCTTTCTTTTCTATTGCCACAATCGTTTCAAAAGATCCGTTAGTATCAAAATCATCATAATACATTTTCATTGGAAAATCCTGCGAAGCTTTAAATTTAGAATTCATTCCCCAGTTTCCTACCAAGTAATCTTCATCACCATCATGATCTATATCAAAAGGAAGTACTGATTGCCACAATCCATTATTTTTTTCCGGAAAAACTGTTGCTGTTACATCCGTGAATTTACCGTTTTTATTGGCAAAAAAAGTAGGCTTCATCCATTCGCCAACTACAATTAAATCTGTTTTTCCGTCTTTGTTAAAATCAGTAAAAACAGCATCTGTAACCATTCCGATTTTCTCAAAAGTCTTATTTTGAACAATAGTGAATATTCCTTTATTGTTGTTCAACAAATAGCAATCCGGCATGCTTCCAAATCTATTATTGATTGAATTGTTACCAACAAAAATATCTAAATCACCATCTTTATCATAATCAAAAGCCTTTACAACCGATGCATTTTGAGCCAGCTTAGGCAAAACTGCATTTAGGAACTGATTGTTTTTATTTAGATACAAACGGTCTTGCAAATTAGATGCATTTTCACCTCCACCGGAAGCTACATACAAATCATTTGTTTTATCATTATTGAAATCGCCTATGACAACTGAAGCATCTTCAAAAATAGAATCTTTTTCGATTTCAGCAAATCTCTTTTTAGAAAATCCGGAAGCATTTTGAAAATAAATCGATGCTTTTTTACCTTTGGAACCACCAAAGAAAATATCCTCTTTCCCATCTCCATTTAAATCTCCAACTGCTGTTGCTGCTCCACGATCAGAACGTTGATATGGAATTAATTTTTGAGACAAAATATCAATAAAATCATTTTCCTGATGTATAAAGTCGATTCCTAAACCCGTTTCCAGTTTTTTGAAAATTGGCAAAACACCCGGATGCAATTTTTTATAATCAAAAGCTTTTCTATTCTGATTGGCTTTTATGGTAAGCGTTTGACATGTTTTAACATTCTTTACTGTTTGATATGTTTTATCCGGCCAAATCACCACTAACGAATCTACCTTAGTTGTTTTTCCATAACCAAAATGGATAATTGGTTCTGATGAAGATTGAAATCCTCTGGTAGTCTGTAGTTCCTTAAATTGTTTTTTTTCTTTGGAATAAGAAATTACTTTGGCTCCAATCCCAAAAGTATTTTTTCCTGTAAACCGTAGTTTCAATTTTAAATAGTTTGATTTGGTATCCGTTTTATTTATATAAAGGGATGCAATTGCATTGGTATTATTGGTAATTACATCTAAATCTCCGTCATTATCAATATCTGCATAACCACTACCATTTGAAATTATAGAATCATTTTCTATCCAATCACTTGAACGGTTTTTAAACTGTAAATCAGCTGCACCTTGAAAAACATAGTTTGTCACATTTCCCTTTGGCATTCTCTTCAGCGCTTCTTTATCCAATAACTTTGTCGTACTGATTTTGTTTTTTATTTGATCATTTGAATAATATTTCACGTAATCTAAATCGTTCGGACGTTTTGGAATTCCGTTACTAATAAAAATATCTTGTTCTCCATCTTGATCATAATCACCAAATAAAGTACTCCAACTCCAATCAGTTGCTGCTACACCACTCAATAAAGCAGTTTCTGTAAAATGGCCTCCTGCTTGATTTAATTGCAACGTATTTCTGGAATACTGATAATGATAACCTAGTTTTTCGGTTCTCATTTTTATCATTTGAGTATTGTCATCACCCAATGAAGATTTCAACACCTTTTCGTCTTCTGGAAGCATGTCTAAGCTCAGAACATCTGGAAAGCCATCATGATTAACATCTGCAACATCAACTCCCATTGAAAAACGACTTGTGTGTCCAAAATATTGTTTTAAACTTTCCGTAAAAGTTCCATCACCATTATTTATATAGTAGTAATCATCTTCGTGAAAATCATTCCCCACATAAATATCTGGATAACCATCTAAGTTAAAATCAGAAACCGCCAATCCTAAACCGTAGCCATTGGCACCTCCAAAAATTCCTGCCAGCTCACTTACGTCAACAAATTTTCCATTATCATTGCGAAATAACTTATCCCCACATTCATAACTTCTTTTAGTCCTAATAGCAGCATTTCCGAAAGATAATTCAGAGTGAACGGCATGATTCAATAAATACATGTCTAAATCCCCATCCAAATCATAATCAAAAAATGCTGCTGAAGAACTGTAATTATCAAGATCTAATCCGTACTCTGCTGCACTTTCAGTAAATGTGTTGTCCTTGTTGTTGATGAATAATTCGTTTTGACCTTCAAAACCATTAATTCCAACAACTGCACAAACATAAATATCAAGATATCCATCTCCATTTACATCAGCCATAACAGTCCCGGCATTCCAGTCACTTTGACTTTCTACACCAGCTTTTACTGAAATATCTTCAAATTTATTTTTCCCTTTATTCAAATACAATTTATTTTTTCCTTGATTGGAAGTGAAATAAATATCTACCAAACCGTCATTATTGATATCGCCAAGGGAAACGCCTCCACCATTATAATAATAGAGGTAATCTAAAATGGAAATGTTTTTGGATTCTAATAATTGGTTATTGAATGTAATATTGCTTTCCTCTGAAGACAATTTCTCAAATAATTGCCCCTCTTTTTTGGAACAACCAATAAATAGCAATGAAGCCAGTCCTATTCTGAAAAAATTATTCATGGCGTCTAAATATTTTAGGGGTATTATCATTTACAACAGCTATAATTGAAACCGTTTTATTTTTATCTTTTATTATTTTAACCTGTTTTACTTCCCCTTTTATGAAGAAACCTGATTTATTATAAGGCAACCATGAAAAAGTTCCGTTTTTGCTTCCTAAAAGTATGCTGCCATAATTAGCATCCAATCTGGAGAATTGTGGTTTGAACTCGTATTGATTTCCACCCAAGATTAAATCCAAAATTCCATCATTATTAACATCCATAGTACTAATGGTGTTTACACAAGAAAACTGAACTTCTTTTGGAAGCGCTTTTATCTCAAACTTACCATTTCCTTTGTTGATTGCGATTACACTTTCTTGAATATTTACTGTCTTCTGAATCGAATTATCGACTACTTCTTTAGCAAATAATTCCTGAAATGTTTTCTTAGAATAATCCGCATAGCTTAAATTTTTCTTCTTAATCGAAGGAATCTGTTTAGCCAATTCCTGTTTTAGGTTTATTGGTAAATCTCTACCTTCAATTGATCTGGTTGCTATTTGTTCAATGGTTCCATTATTATCAAAATCATTGGTAAACAATTTCATCGGATTTGTATTGGTTGCTTTGTAGTTTGTATTTGTTCCTTTATTACCTAAAATCAAATCTTTTTTACCGTCATTGTTCAAGTCAACACAGCTAACAGCATTCCAGAAACCAAGATACCCAGTAAGATTAGATTTATATTCCACCAATCGGCGTCCATTATTTTTGAAAATCATTGGCGCTGTCCAATCCCCGACTAAAATTAAATCTTTTTTGGAATCGTTATCAATATCTTCCCAAATTGCATCGGTTATCATTCCAACCGAGTTAATTTTGAATGCTTTTTTATCTGTTACGTTTGTAAAGTTTCCTTTTCCGTCGTTTTCCAATAACAAATGCTTAGGATCAATTCCATAAACACCCGGAACGCTTCGACTTCCTATAAATACGTCGGTATCGCCATCATTATCAAAATCATTTGAAGCGATTACCGAAACATTATTGTTTGTTGTTGGCATATTGGTTTTGCTTTTCACAAAAACTCCTTTTCCGTTATTCAAATACAGACGGTTTTTATAATTCGCCTGATCCGCTTTTTCATTTCCGCCAGAACCTACAAGTAAATCGATGTCTCCATCATTATCAGCATCAAAAAAACTGGCCGCAGTATCTTCAAAAATAGCATCTGCATCTAAATCCTTCTGATCAGTAACTGAATAATTACCATTCCCTTTATTTAAATATATTTTACCGGCTTGCCCTTTGGCTCCGCCAATAAAAACATCCTCATTCCCATCACCGTTAATATCAGCAACTGCTAATGACGGCCCTTCTTGAGAAAGCATTTTAGAAATTAAACCTTCATGATCAAAATCGACATAATTATTTTCTTTGTGTGCTAAAAATTGATTTTTCTTTTCAGCAAACAATGGTTTTGGCTTGTCATTTTTAGTAACATAATCTACTTTGGCATTTGTAATATTCAAATTTAAAGTACAATTATTGGCAATTTTTTTAATCGTCTCAGATTTACCATTTGGCCAAATCACTTGCAATGAATCAATTTTTTTAGTTCCAATTCCAAAAGTCATTACATAATCAATAGACGATTGAAAACCTCTGGAAGGAATTAATTCTTGTCTAAGAATTTCTTTACCAGAGAATAACTCAACAACACTCCCAACACCAAATTTGTTTTGATTATCTCCTTTTAGTTTTACTTTAACGTAATGATTTTTCTTGTTTTTCTCTGAATTATTTCGATATACGAAAGATTCCATATTGACATTATTGACAATCAAATCTAAATCACCATCATTATCTAAATCCCCGTAAGCGGCACCGTTAGAAAAACTTGGAGTATCTAATCCCCATTTCATAGCTTCATTGCTAAAGGTCAGGTTTTTGTTATTCTTGAAGGCGTAATTTGGTATCGGCGTGCTTGGCATTTTACTGATAATAGTCTGAATTTCTTCTTTTTTACCTGTAACCACCATTTTTTGCATAAACTCATTAGCAAAAAAATCAACAAAATCCTGATTGGTTAAATCGTTATAAATTCCGTTACAAACATAAATATCTTTGTAACCATCATTATCCATATCAAATAATAAAGCTCCCCAACTCCAATCGGTTTTGGCAACGCCGGCATGATTTGCTATTTCAAGAAATTGATTGTCGCCATTGTTTATTTGCAACGTATTTTGCATGTATTGATAGTAGAAATCCAGATTTACTTTCCTTGTAAATAAATCATAGTTTTCAAAATTTGTAGTCGTTTTTAAGCGTTCGTCCGGTTCCGGTAACATATCCGTTACAAAAATATCGGCTTTCCCGTCATTGTTTACATCGGCCATGTCAGCTCCCATTGAAGATTGGCTGATGTGTGATGTCCATCCCTGAATTTGTTCGGTAAAGGTTCCGTTTTTATTATTTATGTATAAATAGTCTCTTTCATAAAAATCATTCGAAATATAAATATCCGGATACAAATCTCCATTTACATCTCCTACCGTAACTCCAAGGCCAAAGCCTATCAAACTACCATAGATTCCTGATTTCTCACTTACATCAACGAATTTTCCGTTGTCATTGCGCAACAACTTGTCACCACCTCCTTTTAGAATTTCAGCGACATCCCAATCTTTATCCCTTAAATCTCTTTTGTTAGAATAATTAAGACTGCTTACCGGTATAAAACTGTTATTTAGAATATAAACATCTAAATCACCATCTTTATCATAATCAAAAAAAGCAGCATGCGTAGTAATTCCTGTGTCAGCTAGATTGTATTCGGCTGCTTTTTCAGTAAAAGTATTATTGCCGTTATTAATAAAAAGTTCGTTTTTTTGTTTATCACCCAAACTATTTCCTGCGTTACACACATAAATATCGAGTAAACCATCGGCATTCAAATCAACCATCACAACACCCGTAGACCAGGTTTTGGTTCCTTCAACACCCGCTTTTTTAGAAATATCCTCGAATTTAAAATTTCCTTTATTTAAGTACAGTTTGTTCGTCCCTAGATTTGAAGTAAAATATACATCGGAAAGACCATCGTTATTGATGTCTCCAATAGCTACACCGCCACCATTGTAAAAATTTCTGTATTTGAATATGTTCATGTCTGCGCCATTTTTAACTTCATTTAGAAAATTAATTCCGGTTTGTGAAGCATCTAACTTGGAGAATAAGGCGTCTTTATTTTCTGAATTTTCTTTGGAACAATTGGAAAAAAAGAGAATAATAAGTGGTAATAAGACAAAACGATTTGACATATTATATTGTAGAATTTAGTTAGGTAATTTCAGTTGATTAGAATTGCCTAATTTATATAATATTGATAATAAAAAAGAATAAAATAGATATAAAATAAAGAGGGTAATAAATACCCTCTTTATAACTAACTCAAAAAATAATTAATTGTAAACATTTTTTTAGTAACCTGGATTTTGTTTCAAATTTGCATTGAATAAAGCATCCGCTGGAATTGGGAATAACACATATCTATTATCAGACACATAAGGTTTCAACTCTCTAGCTTCCAAGAATTTTCCAAAACGAATCATATCATTTCTTCTCCATCCTTCATACCATAACTCTTTACCTCTTTCTGTGTATATAGCATCTAAAGTAGTTGGAACTGTACCTGCTACATTAGTTCTAGATACTAATTGAGCAAATTTTGTTAAGTCATTAACTCCAGTACCACCTCTTAGAATTGCTTCTGCTTTCATCAATAACGCATCTGAATAACGCATCAACGCATAATCATTTTCAGGAGTACCAACATTAGCTTCATCCGGAATGTATTTTTGACTTCTGATCCCTGCAGTTTCAAGTGTAGCACCTCCAGTAATCAATGTCAAGGCTGCAGTAAACACTAAAGGATTACCTTTTCTATCCTTTAAATTTACAGTACCAGCTGGTATGTTAGTGTATAATGCTCCACTCGCATCTTTATCTCTACCAAATTCATCACGGTTTTTACCATTTTTCATTTGACCTACTTGAAATCCAACATTATTACCAAAAGCGTCAATAATATATTGATCTGAATTTTTAATACGTCTATCATTAGGATTAAACTTATTGTAGTATTCAGCTACAGTTGCAAAACCATTCCAACCATCAGGTGTCTGTTGGTAATGCATACCCATTCTCCATCTTGATTGAATACCTCCACCTTGACCACCTCTAATATTTTTAGAAGAGAAAAGAATTTCTGGAGATGTATTATTTGTTGGTTTGAAATTATCCCAATAATCAGTTGCTAAAGAACTATTAATTGCATCTACATGAGTTACAACTTTAGTCATATCAGCAGGATCAAAAGTATAAGGTCCTGCAGCATCAGCAGCATTAAAAACCCCTTTGTTCAAGTATAATTTAGCCAATAAAAAGTGAGCTGCATCTACATTAACAATACTGGCATCGCCAGCAACACGAGCAGGCAAGCTTCCTATAATTGCTTCAAGTTCGCTAATAACAAAAGCTGTAGCTTCTTGTCTTGTCCAAACTTTAGGATCTGCTTCCAGAGAGCTACCAGCTTCTCTGTAAGGTGCCTGACCATATAAATCAATTACATTATAATAGTAAAACGCTCTCAAAAAACGAGCTTGAGATATTTGCGTAGCAGTACCATTTTCTATAACCAAGTTACAATTGTAAACTTGTGACAATAATGAGTTCCAAGCATTTCTAATCTCAATATTATCTGGTGCCCAAGTATGCGTATGTAATTGTCTCCATTTAGCATTATCATCCCAGTCACCACCTCTTGTAGGTCCAACTAATGCATCCGTAGACATTTCATCTAAGGCAAACATTTTATCTTGATCTTGAAAACCTCTTAATCCTTCATAAGCACTAACCAATAATGAAGCAGAATTAACTGTTGAACCTCCAGTACTGCTAATGACTACACCATCTAATACTTCCTCATCTAGATTAGTACAACTTACTCCTAGAATAATAGTACTAGTAAACAAGATGCTTTTTATAATATTTATTCTTTTCATTGTTTTTTTAATTAAAATGTTACGTTAAGTCCAACTGATACACTTTTATCTCTAGGATAAGATAAATACTCCATCCCCGCCGAAGGCACTCCGTTTAATGATTTATCAGTATCAACCTCTGGGTCAGATCCTGAATAACTAGTAATAATAAATAAATTAGATGCATTTACAAAGAAACGAGCCGATTTAATTCTAAATCTTTCTAAAGAATTTACAGTATAACCAAACGTTAGATTACCCATTCTCAAGAAATCTCCTTTTTCTAAATACTTAGTAGATGGAGAGTTCGGATCTCCTTGTGCTTGAGGAGAAGTTGCAGCTTCTAAAGTTGTATTTCTACCTCCTAGGAAAGCTCCTTTAAAGAAATAAGCATTTGTTGTGTTATTATAAATGTAGTGACCAAAAGCACCATAGAAAGAAGCACTTGCATCAAATCCTTTGTAAGCTACATTAGTAGTAAAACCAACATTAATTTTTGGCAAAGGTTGTTTGTCCAATAATTTTTTAGCTGCAGTTCCTAAACCTGTATCATTACCTGCTGCATCAGCATAAATTGAATTACCTGTTGCATCATATCCTCTCCACTCATACAAATAATAAGTATATGCTGGTTGATTGTTTGTAATTACCTGAGCATAAGCATCTGTTAACCCTTGACCATTCAATCCACCAGTAGAGATAAAACCAGCGAAGTTTTTAACTTCATTACTTAAGAATGATGCATTCCCTGAAACATCCCAAGTTAAATCTTCAGTGTCAATTACTTTATAGTTCAAAGATACCTCAACACCTTTATTGATTAAGTTTCCAGGTAAGTTTTTAAAACGTGGAGATGGTGGTCCAGGCTGAGTTGCAGCTGCCGGTACCGGGAAAATTAAATCCTTAGTATCTCTTTGGAAATAATCTAACGAACCTGTTAATCTATTATTGATCAATTCAAAATCAGCTCCTACACCATATGATTTAGTAGTTTCCCATTTCAAATCAGCGTTAGAGTTTGTATCAACATTTAAATTACCATTGTTACCATAAGAAGCTCTAGCAATTGCAGAGTTTGGCGCAAATTCCTGGTTTCCTGTGATACCATAATTCCCTCTAATTTTGAAGCTATTCAACAAACCTTCTTTATCTTCTATAACTTTGTAAGCTATACCTGCAGAAGGAAAATAATCGTATTTGTTATTAATTCCTAATTTTGTTGATCCATCAGATCTCAATGTAGCAGTAAGAATCAATTTTTTAAATAAAGTAGCATTTACTCTACCAAAATAAGATTGTAATTCCACTCTGTTTCTATAAGAAGATACTCTGTACTCATTTTGAAGACCTCCTTCAATGTTATCAATCAAATTAGTTTGGTTAACATCATATCCTTTACCACTTGCAAAATTTCCATCGGCAGTATAATCATAATAAGAATAACCAACTAACGCGTCTAAATTAAAGTTATCACCAAAATCATTATTATAATTCAACGTATGTTCAAACGTTTTATTAAACTTATTTTGATTATTGATAAAAGCTGTACCAAATTTAACTTCGCTTGAACCAGGAACTGTTGCTTGAAATGCCGCTCCTGAAATTTCCATAGTTGGCAACAACTGGCTTTTTCTGCTAGAAGTAGAACTCTCAACACCAAATAAGAATTGATATTTCAATTTACTATTGATTTTCCATGTAGTATTGATACTTCCTAATAATTTATTAGTATTCGTATAATCTGTATATGAATTTAATAATTGTACTGGATTTAAATAATCATCTCCTACTACATTGTATGAACCATTAGCATTATAAATTGGCAAAGTTGGGTTCCAATATAAAGCAGTACCAATTACGTTACCAATAAAACCTGCATTATTAGACAAAAGAGTCGCTTGATCTTTCAATGAAGCATAAATAATTCTTGACTCTACTTTTACAGCTCCTCCAAAAAAGTCGTTAGAGTTATAAAATGATGCGCTGTATTTGTCTAAACCTGTGTTTTTAACAATTCCATCTGTATTAGAAGCTCCAAAAGATATTCTTGTATTAGAATTTTCTGTAGTCTTACTAAAAGATAAATCATGATTCATTGAGAATCCACTTCTTAAAACTGCATCTTTCCAGTTGTAAGATCTTGATCCTTTATCATCTCCACCTGCTTCTGCAAATTGATCACCAGTCATTACATCCAGTTTACCTGACAATTTACTAAATTGAAATGAAGTACTATATGTTAATTGTGGTTCTTTAGATTTACCTTTTTTAGTAGTAATCACAATAACACCATTAGCTCCACGAGAACCATAGATAGCCGTAGATGAAGCATCTTTCAACACAGACATACTTTCGATATCATTTTGATTGATAAAGTTTAATGGGTTTCTTGCAGATGAAGTTCCTAATAAATCAGCTCCTCCACCAGAAACATTTCCACCATCCAAAGGCACACCATCAATAACGATTAATGGTCCGTTTCCTGAACGAATAGATGAGTTACCACGAACTCTAATAGCAACACCAGCACCTGGCTCACCACTAGATTGTGTAACTTGAACACCTGCAACTTTACCTCTCAATAATTGAGCAGGCGAAGGAGAAGATACATTATCAAAATCTTTTGCACCAATTTGATCAACTGCACCAGTTGCATCTTTCTTTCTAACTGAACCGTAGCCTATAACTACAACTTCTTTTAATTCAGCTGAGTCTTCTTTTAACACTACATTAACTGTGCTTTTTCCTGCTACATTTACCTCTTGAGTTTTAAGACCAATGTAACTAAAAACTAAAACTGCGTTTGAGCCAACATTCTTGATAGTAAATTTTCCATCGAAATCAGTTTGCGCTCCATTTGTTGTTCCTTTTACTAAGATAGAAGCCCCTGGAAGCGGACCGCTAGCATCAGATACAGTTCCAGACACATCTTGCGAATATGTCAAACTTGTACATAGCATCGTTAGAAACACCATCAAGCCTTTAATTAGACTATTTTTCATACGTAATAAATAAGTTGGTTAATAATTTGTTTTAATGGTTTGTTTTAAATATTAAGTTCAAACATAATTATAAATTTATGATAATATTAAGATTTTACTAAACTATAACGTTTTCGTTGTGCCGAAAACGTTTTCGATTTTAAAATTAATCCTTTAAAAAATTAATACTAAAATTATAATAAACATAAAAAAAAGGTACTAAAAAAATCATTCTTGTATTATTTTCGCTTTTACATCGAAAAATCATTGCGTTTTAATCAAAAAAAACGTCTATTAAGAAAGAACATTGCGAATTATTTAAAGCAATGTCATTTTTTGCTATAAATCAACAATCTGAATTTGGTTAAATAAATATACCTCAAAACATTTGGCTAAAAAAACCACATATGCTTTATTTCCCATTTCATAACCCTAAAAAAATAGTAATGTAACAAAAACACATAAAATTCATTAGATAAATACGTTTAGAGTTTAAGAACATTACTTGATTAAATCCCTAAAAAAAATAGAAATAAAAAAGCCACGAATACAGTAATTAAATCCATTACAAACAGATTGAATCATGTATTCGTGGCAAAAAAAACTTTAACTTAATTATTTGATAACAATTGTTTTATTGTCAACTCCAATACCAATAATCTTTAACGATTTCCATTGTTTGGGTAACAATCCTTTATTGTATTTCAATCCCATATCCGTTTGTTCCACTCCGCCAAAACCATAAATAACGGCTTGAAGCATTGCTCCTGCTCCCGTGGCAAAATATGGATTGTTACTATTTGCAGATTCCGAAAACACTCCAAAAGGCGGACGGCTATTTGGCAAATAGGATTTTACAAAATAACTATACGCTTTTTCTCTGTCTCCTAATCGTGAATACAAAACAGATAAAACTCCGGAAGCCATCGCTGGACCATCTTTTTTATCTATTTTCTCTGCATAGTATTCCAAATCTTTTTCAATTTGGGCTTTGTCTGTAATTATATGTAAAGGATACGCTAACAAATTCACATCGGCTTGTTTTATCATTTGTCCTTGATATCCTTTATAATTTTGAGTAATCCCATTCTCTCTATGAATAAGTAATTTCTCTGATACTGCCGCCCATTTTGGATTGATTGGCTCATTCAAAATTGTTGCCGCTTTAATCGTGTTTTTCAAAGACTCAATAGCTGATGCATTTGTAAAGGCATTATCATCTACGTGTTGGGCATATTCATCGGCACCAACTACATTTAAAATAGAATAACTTTCATCTTGATTTTTAACTACACGGCTTACCCAAAAATCTGCTGTTTCTTTCAGAACCGCCCATTCTTTTCTCAACCAAGATTTATCTTGTGTATAACTGTAGTAATTCCAAAATGCAATCGAAACATCCGCCGTGATGTGTTGCTCAAAAATCCCTGTCAATGCCCAAGTTGGAGTTGCTTCTTCTCCTGTATCATCAGATTCCCAAGGATACATTGCTCCTTTATATCCATAGATAAAAGCTTTTTGTTTTGCTTTTTGCAAACGGTCTGAACGATAATCTAAACATGATTTTGCCATATCAGGTTGTAAAGCCAATAGTGTTGGATACATCCAAAGTTCCGTGTCCCAAAAAATATGACCATTATATCCCTGCGATGATAATCCCATTGGAGCTACACTTTGCCTCGTTTCCGGGCGTATATATGAATACAAGTTGTACAACGCAAAACGTACCCGTTGTTGCGCATCAAGATCTCCTTCAATTTGAACATCACCGGTATTCCATAATTCAGCCCAAGCTTGTTTGTGACGGTTCAATAATTTATCAATTCCTTCCTGTAAAGCATATATTGGCTGTCTTTCGGATTCATTCAAAGGATCAGTAACATCTTTTGAAGTGCAAATTCCACCTGCAACTGCAAAACGGTATTTTTTACCCTTCATTAATTTTTTAGTAAAGCCAACTTCATTTCTGGTTTGTTTTAAGGTTTCACCTTGTCCGTCAAAAAGAAATGTTGTTGAGGCCGCAACCGTATATTTCCCCGTAAGCGTTTTAGCGACGGTACCAAAAACTGGCATTAAATATTGATTGTCTTTTAAAACACGAAACTGACTTTTAGCCCCTTTCAATTCATCAGGAACCACCATATAATTATTAGCGGTAATTTCGATATCCTTAATTGGAGTAATTTCGACAATTGCCATTGCTGAAAAAGGAACAGCTCTATTAGCCAAAATCGTATAATTGATAGTTGCTAAATCTTTAAATGAAAATGAAGTGGTACTTGTCCCTTCTTTCATAGAAACTACTTGACTCCAATTATCAATATTATCTGATTTGATTTCTTGATTGTTTATATTCAAATGCAGATTCAAAAACTCAATTCCTCGTACAATTCTGCTAATTCCATTTTCAGGACTACCATCATAAACTCCGTTCAGAATAATTTCTTTTGTTTTTAAAGGAGTATCATCCGTAACAATTCCTATTTGTCCATTTGCCATGGCTACGCCAAAATAATTTTCTCTGGAATTTGCCTGTAAATGCCATTCGTCTGATTTAGTTTGTCCAAAAACAATTGGACCTGTTAAAAGCAGGAAGACTAGACTCTTAAATGTTGAAATCATATTTATATTTTTTAATAATATTTTCAAACTTATATAATTTATTTCTTAAAAAATTGAATAGTTCCATATAGTACATTGAATCCAAATCGAAAACGTTTTCGACATATCGAAAACGTTTTTAATTAGACTATTTTGAATAATTAAAAAATAGAATTCTATTTTTATGAAGATAATATAATAATAAATTCTTTTTTTAATGAAGTTCGCAAATAACATCGCATCGATTTTCTTCTTATTTGGCAGCACATTATTCTTGTTTTCTTGTAAAAAAGAAGAAAGCAATGCAATTATTGCCATAACCTCTTCTGAAAAAATAAAAATTGATTCTTCAGAGAAATACAAAGAACCGTTTAGACCACAATTTCATTTTTCTCCAGAAAAAAAATGGATGAATGACCCAAACGGTATGGTGTACTATAAAGGTATTTATCATTTATTTTATCAATATTACCCAGATGATATTGTTTGGGGACCGATGCATTGGGGACATGCCACAAGTACCGATTTAATTCATTGGACCCACAAAAAAATTGCTTTATTTCCTGATAAACTAGGTATGATATTTTCAGGAAGTGCAGTGGTGGATCTAAATAATACCTCCGGTTTAGGAACTAAAGAAAACCCACCGATGATTGCGATTTTCACCTATCACGACATGGCAGGCGAAAAAGCGGGCAGAACGGATTATCAAACGCAAGGATTAGCTTATAGTCTAGATGAAGGCGAAACTTGGTTGAAATATGAAAAAAATCCTATTGTCAAAAATTCTGTTTTAAAGGATTTCAGGGACCCAAAAGTTTTTTGGAACAGCGAAACTAATCTTTGGAATATGGTATTAGTAGCCGGAGATCATGCTCAATTTTACACTTCAGAAAATTTAATTAATTGGAAATTCGAAAGTGAATTTGGTAAAAAAATAGGTGCTCATGGCGGTGTTTGGGAATGCCCAGATATTTTCAAATTAAAAGTTGCCAGTTCTAAAGAAGAAAAATGGGTTTTACTCATCAGTATCAATCCTGGCGCACCTAATGGTGGTTCCGGAACACAATATTTTGTAGGTGATTATGATGGAAAAAGTTTTAAAACTACCCAAAAAGACATTAAATGGATTGACAACGGCACCGATAATTATGCAGGAGTTACTTATAACAATACTCCAGATAACAAGAGAATATTTTTAGGCTGGATGAGCAATTGGCTATATGCCAGAAATACACCCACAAAAAACTGGAGAAGCGCCATGACACTGCCTCGAGAGCTTTCTTTGGTAAAAATAAACAATAGTTATGTTCTAAAAAATAGCCCTGTTGAGCCGTTCAAAAAACAGTTGGTTTCAGAGTTTTCAAAAGATTTGATGCTTATTAAACCACAGCAAAAAATCAATTTTACTTATGATAATTTCAACCAATCTGAAATAAAATTTAAAGCCGCTTCAAAAAATTTAAAACTGATTTTTTCTAACGAAGTAAATGATTCTTTGGTTTTGAATTATGATGCTGCACAAAAAACCTTTTCGATAGACAGACGCCATTCCGGAATAGTAAATTTCGAAGAAAACTTTGGAAAAGAAATCCATAAAACTGCAACGCCAAGTATCATTTCGGAAACCATTGACTACCAAATTATTCTAGATTGGTCCTCTATAGAAATTTTCCTAAATGAAGGAGTATATAGCTTTACTGAACAAATTTTCCCGAACAAACCGTATACAAAACTGAGCATCCAATCCGATGAAAAGCAAGAAATTAAAAACCTTACTGTCCATAGAATCAAAGGAATCTGGTAGCCATACAAATTATTTATAAAACCAAAACTATTAACCATAAATTATAAAAAATGAATAACGTTCGAAACTGGTCCCTTACTGTAGCTGTTGCGGGATTTTTATTTGGCTTTGATACCGTTGTAATATCTGGCGCCAATTTACCCATCAAAGAATTATGGCACACCACTCCATTATTTCACGGAATTTTTATCATGTCAATGGCTTTATGGGGAACCGTATTAGGCTCATTATTAGGAGGAATTCCATGTGATAAATGGGGTCGAAAGAAAACATTATTCTGGATTGGGATTCTATTTTTAGTATCGGCATTAGGTTCGGCATTTGCACAAGATCCTTACACGTTTTCATTTTTCCGTTTCATTGGCGGTATTGGTGTTGGAGCCTCATCCGTGGCAGCTCCTATTTACATTTCAGAAATTTCCACTCCACAAAACAGAGGTAAATTAGGAACCTTATTTCAATTTAATATTGTATTCGGTATCTTGATTGCTTTCTTTTCTAATTATTTATTCGAAGGTGTTGGAGGAGAAAATGACTGGCGCTGGATGATTGGTATTGTTGCGCTTCCTGCATTTATTTACAGTATAATCGTTTTACAAATTCCGGACAGTCCACGTTGGTTAATCTTGAAAAAAAGAGATGACGCAGCAGGGATAAAAGTCCTTGAAATGATTTACAGTAAAGAAGAGGCTTTAGAAAGTTTTCATGAAATCAAAAAAGATTTAAATGAGACTTCTGTAAAAGAATCTATCTTTTCAAAAAAATACAAACTGCCTATCATTTTAGCTTTTTTACTGGCTTTTTTCAATCAACTATCAGGAATTAATTTTATTCTGTACTATGCCCCAGAAATATTGGAAATGGCAGGATTAGGTTCAAAGGAATCCTTGATGAACTCCATCTTAATTGGAGTAACAAATTTAATTTTTACCATTGCCGGAATGCGATTAATAGATGTTTTAGGACGAAAACAACTTATGATTATAGGCTCTTTAGGTTACATTATAAGTTTAGGCATGGTTGCTCTTGCCTTTTACAATAATCTGGGTCCTATCATTTTGATGTCATCAATCATGTTATTTATAGCTTCTCATGCTATTGGACAGGGTGCTGTAATTTGGGTATTCATTTCAGAAATATTTCCAAATAATGTTAGAGCTAACGGACAATCTTTTGGGACAGGAATTCACTGGATTTTTGCTGCATTAATTACTTTGGCCGGACCAGTAGTCATTGACTTATTCAAAATAAATCCTTGGCCAATCTTTGCATTTTTTGCTTTTATGATGGTCTTACAATTGGTTTTTGTATTGTTTATGATGCCCGAAACCAAAGGTTTATCGTTAGAAGAATTAGAACACAAAATGGTTAATAATGAATAATTTCAAAGAAAAACTCAGCATCGTTTGTTTTGGAGAAGTATTATTTGATGTTTTTCCAACACACAGAAAAATTGGCGGCGCACCATTGAATGTCGCATTACGACTAGCATCACTTGGAGTGAATACGCATATAATCAGCCGAATTGGCAAAGATGCAATAGGCCAAGAATTAGTAGACTATGTTCGGGCAAATGGCGTGGATACTACTTCGATTCAAGTTGATGAAATTTTTCACACTGGAGAAGTAATTGTAAAATTAAATGAAAAGGGTTCTGCTTCATACACCATAAATTACCCGGTTGCTTGGGATAAAATTGTTTGTATTCCGGAAGACGAAATCATGGTCAAAAAAGCGGACGCACTTGTTTTTGGGAGTCTTGTATGTAGAGATTCCGTCTCACAAAGTTCACTTTTAGAAATAATAAACTATGCAAAATACGCTGTTTTCGATGTTAATTTGCGTGCTCCTTTTTACACCAAGGAAATCCTGATTAATTTAATGATGCAGTCTGATTTTATAAAATTCAATGATGATGAATTGTATGAAATAAGTGCTTTTATGAATTCCCCCTATCATTCATTGGAACAAAACATACTTTTTATTGCTGAACAAACAAACACAAAACACATTTGTGTAACCAAAGGAAGTCATGGCGCAGTTTTGTATTATAATGGAAAAATGTATTACAATAGTGGCTATAAAATTGATGTTGTTGATACTGTAGGCTCAGGAGATTCCTTTTTAGCTGGATTAATTTCTAAACTATTAAATAATGTGAATCCCCAAGAAGCGATTGATTTTGCTTGTGCTTTAGGCGCGATTGTAGCAAAAAACGAAGGCGCAAATCCAAAAATTTCCAGTAAAGAAATCAATGCTTTTATGAGTCCAATATAAAATCAACAAATCACACAGTGCTGGCATCAAAATACTTACAAACAAATACAGTAAAAAAACTATTAACACAAACAGCTATGAAACCTATTCTCTCATTATGCTTGTTTTCTGCTCTTACACTATTTTCTGCTGAGAGCACATCAGCTCAAAACAAGTTTGTAAAAACAAGTCAAAAAAATGATGCAAAATGGTGGAAAGAAGCTGTTGTGTACCAAGTATATCCTAGAAGCTTCAAAGACAGTGACGGCGATGGAGTTGGAGATTTAAAAGGAATCATTTCAAAATTAGATTATATAAAAAGCCTAGGAATCGATGCGGTTTGGCTTAATCCGATTTATACTTCTCCAAATGATGATAATGGCTATGACATCAGTGACTATAGACAAATCATGACAGATTTTGGGACTATGGAAGACTTTGATCTTTTGCTAAAAGGGATGCATGAACGCGGAATCAAACTCATCATGGATTTAGTGGTAAATCATAGCAGCGATGAGCACGAATGGTTCAAACAATCCAGAAGTTCAAGAGACAATAAATACCGCGATTACTACCATTGGTGGCCAGCCGAAAAAGGAAAACCACCTTACCGATGGAGTTTTTTTGATGTGAATAGCGATGCCTGGAAATATGACGCACAAACTGACGCCTATTATTTGCATTATTTTTCCCAAAAGCAGCCCGATTTAAATTGGGAAAATCCAAAGCTAAGACAAGAAATATATGAAATGATGCGTTTTTGGTTAGACAAAGGGATTGATGGTTTTAGAATGGATGCTTTTCAGTTTGCTTCAAAAGATACTACATGGCCAGAATTACCAAAAGGATATGAGAAAAACATCATAAAATACTACGGAGTTGGCCCGCATCTACATGATTATTTACAGGAAATGAACCGCGAAGTTTTTAGTAAATATGATATTATGACCGTTGCCGAAGGTGCCGGAAGTACTCCCGAAGACGCAATGCTGTTTGTAGATCCAGACCGAAAAGAATTAAACATGGCCTATCATTTTGAAAGCGTTGACATTGGTAAGCATATCAATGATTTTGGTCTTGTTAAATACAAAGATATTTTTTCAAGGTATGATGAAACCTTTAAAGATAAAGGTTGGCTTTCGATTTTCCTGGCCAATCACGACCAACCCAGAATGGCAAGTAAATTTGGCAATGACACTCCTGAATTCAGAGAAATCTCTTCAAAGATGCTTTCTACATTTGTAATGACCATGCGCGGAACTCCCTATTATTATTATGGTGACGAATTAGGAATGACTAACATTCGCTTTGATTCTATAGAAGATTATCACGATGTGGATACCCGAAATAAATACATTGGATTAAAAAATAAAGGAGGCGATTTGAAAGCTTTTTTAGAAGGCCAAAAACAAACTTCAAGGGAAAATGGAAGAACACCTTTTCAATGGGATACAACTAAAAACGCCGGATTTACAACCGGAAAACCTTGGTTGAAAGTAAATCCAAATTATACGATAATAAATGCCGAAGCACAAGAAAAAGACCCAAATTCAACCTTAAACTATTTTAGAACATTAGTACAATTACACAAAAAGGAACCTGCTTTTGTATATGGAAAATATACTCTGCTAGACAGAGAAAACCCTAATGTATTTGCATATATTAGAGAGTTAGAAGGTAAAAAAATATTGGTTTTATTGAATTTTTCCGAGAAAAAATCTGCTTTTAACATAGGGGTTTCTACTAGTAAATCTAAAATTATTTTAGACAATTATACGGGGACTAAAAATTTAAAAAAGAATATTTTACGTCCATTTGAAGCGGTAATAATTGAACTCAAATAAAAATTAAACACTTCAAAACAGTCTATAATTAACAAACTGTTTTTTGAAAATTGATTTACAACAAATAAATTGTAAATTCGTTTTCAAGAAGCAGTTTTTTTGGCTTTTACAAATAGAGTATTGAACTATGAATAATCCCACTCTCAAAGAAATTGCCGCACAATTAGGGATTTCTATAACAACTGTTTCAAAGTCATTAAAAGGATACTCAGACGTAAGTGAAAAAACAAAAAAAGCGGTAATTGAACTTGCTCAAAAACTGCATTATACTCCAAACAGTTTTGCCGTAAACCTTAGAACAAAAGAATCAAAGACCATAGGATTGATAATCCCTACGCTTGTTCATGATTTTTTTTCAAATGTGATTAAAGGAATTCTTGAAGAAGCTGAGAAGAGGGATTACTTGGTTATTATTTTACAATCTAATGAAAAATTAGAGTTTGAAAAAAAACAAATCGATCTACTATTAAATAAAAGAGTCGACGGAATTTTAATGTCCTTGTCCAATGAAACTGGGGATTTTGAACATTTAAAATCGATTATTTCTCACAATACCCCACTGGTACTTTTTGATAAAATTGCAAAACTTGTTAAATGCTCAAAAGTAACTATTAATGATAAAAAAGCGGCCTATGATGCTGTTAGCTTTCTTATAAAAAAAGGGTACAAAAAAATAGCTCATTTTAGAGGTTCTTATTTACCCCAAAATGCTATTGATCGCTTTTTAGGATACAAAAAAGCACTCGAAGACAACGGTATTCCTTATGATTCCTCACTTGTTTTTGTATGTGACAACAACACAGATTTTGAAGACGGTTATGAAAATGCTAAAAAAGTGATTGATGAACATCCCGAAATTGATGCAATTTTTGCCGTTACTGATTTAGTCGCCATTGGAATCATTAAATACTTCAATGAAACAGGGATTTCTATTCCGCAACGAATTGCAGTTTTAGGTTTCAGTAATTGGTTCATGTCAAGCGTTATATCACCAAAACTTTCAACAATCGACCAACCCGGTTTTGAAATTGGAAGAAAGTCTGCGTCGATTTTATTTGATGAAATCAATCTAAAAAAGAATAATTTACCAGTTCTTTTTCAGTCAATTGAATTAGAAACTAACATAATTGAAAGAGAATCTACATAAAAAAATTGAATCCTTCAATAAACAATCAACCCATGTTTATCTAATTTAACGAATCAATATTAATTTGTTTATTTTGATAAAAAAACTAGAAATAAGATAAAAATTAATATCTTGGTAAAGAATATTTTAAGTTAGAGTCAGTTTTTATAGGCATAAACTAAACACATGGAGACTTAAAATAAAGTCATTTCTAAAAATATTTTCCTAAAATTAAATACGTAGAAATTCGATTCATGAAAGATATTACTCTTAAAGAAATTGCAACAAAACTGGGAATTTCAATAACCACTGTTTCAAAAGCGCTGAAAAACTATCCGGATGTTAGTGAAAAAACTAAAAATGCGGTAATTGAACTTGCTCAAAAACTACATTATACCCCTAATAGTTTTGCTGTAAATTTAAGAACAAAAGAATCAAAAACAATTGGTTTAATTATCCCTGAAGTAGTACATCACTTTTTTTCAAATGTGGTAAATGCCATTATTAATGAAGCCGAAAAAAATGGATATCTCGTTATCATTTTACAGTCTAATGAAACGTTGGCTTTAGAAAAAAAACAAGTAGAACTCCTTATAAACAAGAGAGTAGATGGCATTATTATGTCACTATCTAATGAATCCAACAATGACGATCACATTAAAGAAATAATGAATAGAAATATTCCTTTTGTGATGTTTGACAAGATTGCCAAGCTTTCTAAATGCTCAAAAGTGGTAATTGACGACCAAAAAGCAGCCTTTAATGCGGTCCAACACTTAATTGATAATGGCTGCAAGAAAATCGCACATATTCGTGGCCCATTGAATCCTCAAAACGCGATAGACCGATACATCGGTTACAAAAAAGCGTTAGAAAAAAACAATATTCCTTTTGACAATAAATTAGTCTATACTTGTGAAACCGTAACTTTTGAAGAAGGGAGAGATTTTGCAAAGCAAATTATTAATGAGCATCCTGACATCGATGGTATTTTTGCAATTACAGATTTGGTTGCAGTAGGTACACTAGCCTATTTCAATGAAAATAAAATCAATGTACCTGAACAAGTAGCCGTAATTGGGTTTAGTAATTGGTTTATGTCACAAGTATTGACACCAAAATTAAGCACTGTCAATCAGCCGAGTCATGAAATGGGAATTGAATCTTTTAACTTATTGCTGGAAGAAATGAATTGTCATAAAGAAGGAATTCCTTTTACGCCAAGAACTGTTGAATTAGAAACTAACGTTATCGTTAGAGAATCTTCTATAAAATTCAAACAAATTGAATTGTAAGATACTGTTATTCTAAAAAATCAATATTTCTTTTTATTCCTTGAAACTTAGCTCTTTTTAGTGGCGAATTTTTAAATACAGCTTTAAATGTTTCTTCGGTAATTTCAATCCAATCCTTTTTTGACATGGAAAGTAATTCTGGATTTGGGTTAAATAGAGGTTCATTATGTGCTTTTGAAAACTTATTCCAAGGACAAACATCCTGACAAACATCACATCCAAAAGCCCAATCAGCAAACTTTCCTTTCATTTCTTGAGGAATATTATCTTTTAATTCAATCGTGAAATAAGAGATACACTTGCTGCCATCAACTACATAAGGCGCAACTATGGCCTCGGTAGGACAAGCGTCAATACAAGCGGTACAAGTGCCACAATGATCGGTTGTAGGATTGTCATACTCTAAATCTAAATCGATAATGAGTTCTGCAATAAAGTAAAAAGAGCCTACTTTTTGCGTCAATAAATTACTGTTTTTGCCTATCCAGCCTAAACCACTTTTGGCAGCCCAAGCTTTATCGAGTACTGGAGCAGAGTCTACAAAGGCACGACCGGAAACTTCTCCTAATGTTGATTGAATAGAAAATAAAAATTCTTTTAATTTTTCTTTAATTACAAAATGATAATCCTGCCCGTACGCATATTTTGAAATTTTATAAGAATCTGGATTTTGAAGTTGCTCAGGGTAATAATTAAGCAGCAAGGAAACTACACTTTTAGCATCATCAACCAGCAAAGTTGGATTTAGACGCTTGTCAAAATGGTTTTCCATATAGGACATTTGACCATTTCTGTTGTTCTTTAACCAGTTTTCTAAACGTGGTGCTTCTTGTTCTAAAAAGCCGGCTTTGGATATTCCACAAGATAAAAAGCCGAGACGCTGTGCTTCGGATTTGATAAATTGCGTATATGTAGCCTTGTGGTTGATGCTTATAAAAATAGAAGTTAATAAATGGATTCCCTAGCCCTGATAGCAGCGGCATCACCCGATTTAGAAAAACAAGGCTTTTTTAGCCGTAGTTTTTGTTAATCGGGAATATAGCGGATAGCAGGAAATAGCTCCTAAAAAATTAGAATAAACCTCCTTGAATGTTTGTATTTAATTTCCCTAAATGCTTGTAGGCTTTGTCCGTAACTTCCCTACCCCGCGGTGTTCGCATGATAAATCCTTCCTGAATCAGAAACGGCTCATAGACTTCCTCGATTGTTTCGCTGCTTTCGGATACGGCTGTCGCCAAAGTAGTTAAACCAACCGGTCCACCTTTGAATTTATCGATAATTGTGGTTAAAATTTTATTGTCCATTTCATCTAAGCCATGCGCATCAACATTAAGCGCTTTTAAGGCGTAACGTGCAATTTCTATATCAATTGTACCATTTCCTTTTATCTGTGCAAAATCACGCACTCGGCGCAACAGTGCGTTAGCAATACGAGGTGTTCCCCTGCTTCTACCTGCAATTTCAATGGCAGCCTCCATTGATATAGGCATTTTAAATATCGTAGCACTTCTTTCCACAATTGTGGTTAATAGCTCAGTTGTATAATATTGTAAACGGGAAGATATTCCAAAACGAGCTCTCATAGGAGCCGTCAATAAACCGGAACGCGTGGTGGCTCCAATCAATGTGAATGGGTTTAAATTGATTTGGACAGTTCTTGCATTTGGCCCTGATTCAATCATGATGTCAATTTTGAAATCCTCCATAGCAGAGTACAAATATTCTTCCACTATAGGGCTCAAACGATGAATTTCATCAATAAACAAAACATCTCTTTCTTCAAGATTAGTCAATAAACCAGCTAAATCCCCTGGCTTGTCTAAAACCGGACCAGATGTAATTTTGATTCCTACTTGAAGTTCATTAGCTAGAATATTAGCTAAAGTAGTTTTTCCTAAACCCGGTGGGCCATGAAACAGCGTGTGATCAAGCGCTTCATTTCGTTGGTTTGCAGCTTGCACAAAAACTTTTAGATTTTCTAATATTTGGTCTTGTCCTGCAAAATCATCAAAAGAAAGCGGTCTTAATTTTTTTTCAAGATCAAGTTCTTCGGAATTGTAACTGTTTGATGTTGGGTCTAAATTTTCATTCATGTAACAAAGATAGCAAAGCAATTTTGAATTATAAATTTTAAATTTTAAATGCTAAAAATTAAAAAGGTATCTGAACAAAAAGTACGACAAGAGAAACAAGAATAATAAACGCCACAAAAAAAGCCTCTACTTTCGCAGAGGCTTTTCTTTATATTTTAGTGATGTAAAACTTCTTCACCTTCTTTCATTGGAACGTTTTGAGGTACAAAATCCACATCGTGTGCTGGATTACTGTAGTCATAAGGCCAACGATATACGTGAGGGATTTCACCTGGCCAGTTACCGTGCATGTGTTCAACTGGTGCTGTCCATTCTAATGTATTCGATTTCCAAGGATTCATTACAGATTTTTTACCGTAGAAGATACTAACGAAAAAGTTATATAAGAAAACCAATTGAAAAACTCCACCAATTAATGCAAATGTTGTGATTAAAACGTTTACGTTTTGTAAATCATCAAATAATGGGAAGTTTGTGTTTGTATAGTAACGTCTTGGTAAACCAGCTAATCCGATAAAGTGCATTGGGAAGAAAACTCCATAAGCACAGATTGCAGTTACCCAAAAGTGTACATATCCAAGGTTCTTGTTTAACATTCTTCCGAACATTCTTGGGAACCAGTGGTAAATACCAGCAAACATTCCGTAAAGAGCAGAAATACCCATTACTAAGTGAAAGTGAGCTACAACAAAGTACGTATCATGAACATTAATATCAAGCGTACTGTCTCCAAGAATAATTCCCGTCAAACCACCTGTAATAAATGTAGAAACTAAACCAATTGAAAACAACATAGCCGGATTCAACTGTAAGTTACCTTTCCAAAGTGTTGTGATGTAATTAAACGCTTTTACTGCAGATGGAATCGCAATCAATAATGTCGTAAACGTAAATACAGATCCTAAAAATGGATTCATACCTGAGATAAACATGTGGTGTCCCCAAACAATTGTTGATAAGAAAGCAATTGCCAAAATTGACATAATCATCGCTCTGTAACCAAAAATTGGTTTACGTGAATTTGTTGCAATAACTTCCGAAGTAATACCCAAAGCAGGTAATAAAACGATATAAACTTCAGGGTGTCCTAAGAACCAAAATAAGTGCTCGAACAATACTGGTGAACCACCTTGATAATGCAATACTTCTCCAGCAATATAAATATCAGATAAGAAGAATGAAGTTCCAAAACTTCTATCGAAAATCAACAATAAAGCTGCAGATAAAAGAACAGGGAAAGAAACGATACCAATAATTGCTGTTACAAAGAAAGCCCAAATTGTAAGAGGCAATCTAGTCATAGTCATACCTTTAGTTCTTAAATTAATTACTGTTACAACGTAATTCAAAGAACCCATCAATGAAGATGCAATAAAGATAGCCATGGAAACCAACCATAAAGTCATCCCTAAACCTGAACCTGGGATAGCTTGTGGCAATGCGCTCAAAGGAGGATAAATTGTCCATCCTGAAGATGCTGGTCCTGCTTCAACAAAAAGTGAGCTAACCATGATTATACTAGACAAGAAGAACAACCAGTATGATATCATATTCATAAAACCTGAAGCCATATCTCGTGCACCAATCTGAAGCGGTATCAATAAGTTACTAAAAGTACCACTTAAAGCGGCGGTTAATACAAAGAATACCATAATAGTTCCGTGTATAGTAACCAATGCCAAATAAATATCATTTGTCATTACTCCGTTTGGAGCAAATTTATCACCAAGTAAAATATTGAAAATTTTAAATGATTCTTCTGGCCATGCTAATTGCATTCTAAATAGCATAGACATACCTACTCCAATAATTCCCATGATGATACCCGTAATTAGGTATTGTTTGGCAATCATTTTATGGTCAATACTAAAAATATATTTAGTAATAAAAGTGTCTTTATGGTGATGTTCGTGTTCGTGATCTATTGCGTGATCGTGACCTTCTGCTGACATATATGTTTACTTTAAATTTTTCTTATTAATTATTTCATGGTTACGGCAACCGCTGCAGTATCTTTTGCTTTTGTAGAATCTGTACCAGCTGCTCCATCAGTAGCAGCAGGTTCAGCCATTGCAGCTTTTACTTCACTTACAATTGTAGCTTTATCTTTCAACCATGCTTTATAGTCTTCCGGTGTGTCTACAATAATTTTCATTTGCATGTTATAATGTGATGCTCCACAAATTTTATTACAAAGCAATAAGTAATCAAATGTGTAAGGATCTAAAGCAGTTTCACCTTTAGCAACTAACTCTATACTTTTCTTAGATCTTAAAGCATTTATATTAGCTACTTTTTCTACCATAAATGGCAATTCTCTATACTCTGCAGTAGTGTATATTGGCTCAAAAGCAAATTGTGTAACCATACCAGGGACACAGTTCATTTGTGCTCTAAAGTGAGGCATATATGCTGAGTGCAAAACATCTTGAGAACGCATTTTGAAAAGAATTTTTTTACCTTTAGGGATATGCAATTCTGTTACAACAATATCATCTTGTGCATATGGATCAGCTAAATCAACACCTACAGCATTTGCTCCTTCAATAAATCTAACATTCGCTTTCCCTAATACATTATCTTGACCTGAATATCTAGCTTTCCAGTTGAACTGTTGAGCATACAATTCAATAACTATAGTATCCTCATCTTCATCAACAAACATAATATTTGTCCAAGCAAAAAGACCATAAAGAATCAATCCTGCTAAAACTACAGCTGGAATAACACTCCAAATAGCTTCTAACTTATTATTATCCGCAAAATAAAGTGCTTTTTGATCTTTTTTTCCTCTGTATTTGAAAGCAAAATAATGCAACAATACTTGAGTTATAGCCTGAACTATAAAAATAAGAACCCATGTAATATTCATTAAATTATCTACTTCACCACCATGTGCAGAAGCTGGCGTATGAAGAACAAGAGGTCCCCATTTAAACAATCCGTAAATTGAAAAAATATAAATGAAAGCCAAGAAACCAAACATCAAATAACCTTGAACGTTATTATCGTTATCTGTAGCTATTTCTGAACTATCTGAATTAGATCCAACTTGCGTCAGGTCGAATATTTTAGTCAATTGCCATAAAGCAACAGCTAATAAAACTAAAACTATGATTACCAACAAACTTGTCATCTGTTTTTTTCTTTAAATATTAATAATGAAAATGTTTACTTTCTTCTATGAAAGGATTTCTTTTTGCTAACAAAGGAGCTTTAGTTAACGCTGTGAAAACAACATAAATAAATAATCCTAAGAAGAAAAGAACGGATGCTATTTCAGGTATACCAATAAACCATCTGTCTCCTACAGTTCCCGGCATAATCATATTAAAGAAATCAATATAATGACCTGCTAGTATTACAATTCCTGCCATAACTAGTACCCAAGTAATTCTCTTGAAATCTGTATTAATTAATATTAATAAAGGGAATAAAAAATTCATTACTACAGCACCAAAGAATGGAAGATTATACAATTCAATTCTAGTGATAAAATATGTTACCTCTTCAGGAATATTTGCATACCATATCAACATGAATTGTGAGAACCATAAATATGTCCAGAATACACTTAATCCAAACATGAATTTTGCTAAATCGTGTATATGACTTGTATTTACATGCTCTAAATATCCTCTAGATTTTAGGTATAAAGTAACTAAAGCAATTGTAGTAATTCCACTAACAAAGAAACTAGCAAATACATACCATCCAAATAATGTACTGAACCAATGCGGGTCAATAGACATTATCCAATCCCAAGACATTATAGATTCTGATACTATAAAGAAAACTAAAAACATTGCTGATATGTTGAAGTTTTTCTTGTAAAATGAGTTGTCATTTGATTCATCTTGAGCCAAACAGTTTTTTCTTGAAAAATATTGGTATAAACTCCAACCTGTCAAAAATATAGCCGCTCTAATGATCCAAAAAGGAAAGTTTAAATAACCTGTTTTATTAGCTATTAGTTTATCATGAGCAACAACTTCAGGATCTAACCATATAAAAATGTGATTAAAGTGTAATCCACATAATATTAGAATAACAAAAAAGATAACAGAACCAACTGGTAAATAAGATGTTATACCCTGCATAACTCTAAATAATACTGGAGACCATCCAGCCTGAGCTACTTGTTGAATTGCATAAAAAACTAAAACCCCAAGAGAAACAAGCATAAAGAAAATACAAGCAACATATAAAGCAGACCAAGGTTTGTTTTGTAGTTGGTGTAACACATGATTCAAATGCTCAGTATGTTCTGCTTCTTCACTAACATCGTGACCTTCTTTTTTAACAGCTGCTTCAGCGTGAACTGGTTCAGCATGTGCTTCTTCAGCAACTTTAGTTGTATCACCTGTTGGAGCAACAGCTTCGTGAGATTCCTCGATTTTTTTCTCTTCGGTAGCTTCACTATGGGTAGCAGCAGCTTCATGGGAAGGTTCAGCAGCAGCCCCTTCATGTTTAGCTTCACCATGACCACCATGACTTTCGGCCGCAAGAAGCTTTTCAACTTCTTGAATATCTTTAGGTGCAGTTAAAAAACCATATCCAATTCCTAAAAGACCTACAGCCATTAAGATGAAAGAAAAAGTTTTTAATTTACTTGAAAATGTATACATATCTATTACGATCAGTTTGTTCAACAATTATAATTCGCTTTTTAGTTTTAGAACATAGTCAGTAACTAACCAACGTTCATGGGCACTCAATTGGTTAGCATGCGAACCCATTGAATTTAAACCATAAGTTATAACATGAAAAATACTTCCTTCAGTGATAACTCTATCTTTATAACTAGGAACACCCAGAAATTTTTCTCTTTCTACAAGCTTTCCTTTTCCGTTACCAGAAGCACCATGGCAACTGATACAATATATTTCAAAAAGCTCTTTTCCTTTATCAGAGTCTCTGCTTAAAGAATCCAACGGAGATTTAAGATTTGCTTTTGCTAACTCATATCCTGCAGTAGAATTTTCATATTCAAAAGGTTCAAACCCTCTGTTAATAGTTCCTGCAGCTGGAAGTTGACCTTCTTTACCGTCTTTAAATGCATTTGATTCAGAATAAGTTTCATACCCTACTGATTCATACATATTTGGAAAATACTGATAGTTTGGTTCCGCATTATTATGGCAAGATGAAACTAAAATAGTTATGCCAAATAAAAGTGTTATTTTATATACGCTTTTCATATCTATAATTAATGCTTTTCTATTACTTTAACTTCTACAGCTCCCGTGCTTTGGAAAAAAGAAACTAATTCTTCTTCATTGTCATTTACAGCAACTTCCATTAAAAAATGGTCATCTGTAGTTCTTACATCCGGATTTTCTGCTTCTTTGAAAGGCCATAATTTACTTCTCATGTAAAAAGTAATAACCATTAAGTGAGCAGCAAAAAATACAGTAAGTTCAAACATGATTGGAACAAAAGCCGGCATGTTTTCAATATAACTAAAACTTGGTTTTCCACCAATATCTTGTGGCCAATCCTGAATCATGATATAATTCATCATAGCTGTTGCTACCGAGATTCCAACACATCCATAAAGAAAAGCACAAATAGCTAATCTTGTAGGTGCAATTCCCATAGCTTTATCCAAACCGTGAACCGGGAATGGAGTAAAAACTTCTTCAATATGATGATGAGCTGCTCTGGTTTTTTTAACCGCATCCATCAATATATCATCGTCATTATAAATGGCGTATATTACTTTATTACTCATGGTGTGAATCTTTATTTGCTTCTCTTTCTCTTTTGTAATTATCTCCAGTTCCTTTCAAAATTGTTTTTACCTCTGCTTGTGCAATTACAGGGAATGTTCTTGAATACAATAAGAACAATACAAAGAAGAAACCTATCGTTCCAATGAAAATTCCAATATCAACAAATGTAGGTGAAAACATTGTCCAAGAAGATGGTAAATAATCTCTGTGTAACGAAGTTACGATAATTACAAATCTCTCAAACCACATTCCAATATTTACAACTATCGAAATTATAAACGAGAACATGATACTTGTTCTTAATTTTTTGAACCACATAAATTGTGGAGAAAAAACATTACAAGTCATCATTGACCAATATGCCCACCAGTAAGGTCCGGTAGCTCTATTCAAGAAAGCATATTGCTCATATTCTACACCAGAATACCATGCAACAAATAGTTCCGTTATATAGGCAACCCCAACAATAGAACCTGTAATCATGATAACGATATTCATCAACTCAATGTGTTGAATCGTAATGTAAGCTTCTAAATTAGATACTTTTCTCATAATGATAAGCAAAGTATTTACCATTGCAAATCCTGAGAAAACCGCTCCAGCAACAAAGTACGGAGGGAAAATTGTAGTATGCCATCCAGGTATAACGGATGTAGCAAAGTCCATCGATACAATAGTATGCACTGAAAGTACAAGTGGAGTAGCTAATCCTGCAAGTACCAAAGATACTTCTTCAAAACGTTGCCAGTCTTTTGCTCTACCGCTCCATCCAAAACTTAATATAGAATACACTCTTTTATTAAAAGGAGTAATAGCTCTATCACGTAACATAGCAAAATCAGGTAATAAACCAGTCCACCAGAATACTAATGAAACCGAAAGATACGTTGAAATTGCAAATACGTCCCAAAGTAATGGCGAGTTAAAGTTTACCCAAAGAGAACCAAATTGATTCGGAATTGGTAAAACCCAATACGCTAACCATGGACGCCCCATGTGAATGATTGGAAATAAACCTGCTTGAATTACAGAGAAAATTGTCATTGCTTCTGCAGAACGGTTAATCGCCATTCTCCAACGTTGACGGAAAAGTAATAATACCGCCGAAATAAGTGTTCCTGCGTGACCAATACCAACCCACCAAACAAAGTTCGTGATATCCCAAGCCCATCCTACAGTTTTATTTAATCCCCATGTTCCAATACCTGTAGATACGGTGTAAATTATACAGCCAAGTCCCCAAAGGAAGGCTATTAATGCGATTGAAAATACAATCCACCAATGTTTGTTTGCTTTACCTTCAACAGGCGCAGCTACATCTACAGTTACATCGTGATAAGATTTATCACCTATAACTAAGGGTTTTCTAATGGTTGCTTCGTAGTGAGACGACATAATCCTTTATATTGATTCTTAATTAATTATTTTTTGTACTAGGTATTTCTAACTTTAACGTGGTAAATCACATTTGGTTTTGTTCCAACATGCTCCAATAAATGATACATTCTTTCGTCAGCAGCTAACTTAGTCACTTCCGCTTCTTTATCATTTACATCACCAAAAATCATTGCTCCAGTAGAACAAGCATTTGAACATGCAGTTTGGAATTCACCATCAACGATTGCTCTTCCTTCTCTTTTTGCTTTCAAAATTGTTGCTTGTGTCATTTGAATACACATTGAACATTTCTCCATAACTCCACGAGAACGAACATTAACGTCTGGATTCAATACCATACGTCCTAAATCGTCATTCATATGATAATCGAATTCACTGTTTTTGTTGTACAAGAACCAGTTAAAACGACGCACTTTATACGGACAGTTGTTAGCGCAATAACGCGTTCCAACACATCTGTTATAAGCCATATGGTTTTGACCTTGACGAGAGTGTGAAGTTGCAGCAACTGGACAAACCGTTTCACAAGGTGCATGATTACAATGTTGACACATTACAGGTTGAAAAGATACTTGTGGGTTATCACCCGCTTTTTCCATTTCATTAAATGTAGACAATGAACTTGATAAACCTGCAATATTTTCTTTTCTTTCGTTATCGCCTTCAAAAGTACTTTCAGAAGAATAATATCTGTCAATACGCAACCAATGCATATCACGACTTCTTCTAACTTCTGATTTTCCAACAACAGGAACGTTGTTTTCAGCATGACAAGCAATCACACAAGCACCACAACCGGTACAAGCATTCAAGTCAATAGAAAGATTAAAATGGTGACCTGTTGAACGATCAAATGAATCCCATAAATCTACTTTAGTTGCTTCAACTTCTTTGTGATCCAATGAAACCATTGGTTGTTCATTCCAAACGTGAGCATCTTTTGTATTGAAAATTTCTAAAGAAGTTTCTTTAATGATATCTCCTCTTCCCATTAATGTTTTCTGACCTTGAACACAAGCAAACTCATGTTCTCCTCCAGCTTTCGCCAATGTTACAGACTGTACATTATTAAAACCTTTATATAAAGAGTAGGCATTTAAACCCACCATCATTTCTTCTTTCAAAGCCGCTTTACGACCGTAACCTAATGCTAAACCGATAGTTCCAACAGCTTGTCCTGGTTGAACGATTACCGGTACATTTTCTAATTTAGCTCCATCAGCAGTAGTAATAGTAGCATAACTTCCGTTTAAACCACCATTCGCAACGATTTCATTAGAAAGTTCATATTTCTTAGCATCAGCATTCGAAACAGTAACATAATTATCCCAAGAAACTCTTGTAATTGGATCCGGAAACTCTTGCAGCCAAGGGTTATTAGCTTGCTGTCCATCTCCCATACCTGTTTTGGTATACAAAACAAGCTCTAGTCCTTGTGAAGCTTTTGATTTTGCTAAAGCATTTGCAGCTGCGCTATAATCAGCAGAACCAGCAGACGCAGTTGGAACAACTCCAACATAAACACCATCATGTAACACTTTGTTCCAAGTAGAACCAGTTATTATAGTTGATGCATTAGCTTTAATATAATCGTAGAATGTACCTGTCAATCCATTTAAAGACAACAAGACATCTTGAAATTGATTAGTAACAAAAAGAGGACGAATAGCAGGCTGAGTAATTCCGTAAGTACCTTTTGTGATACTTACATCATTCCATGACTCTAAATAATGAGGAACAGCCGCTGCAATAGTACTTACTAAAGCAGTTTCATCTTCTTTTAAAGAAAACGCAACTGATGTTTTTACTTTTTTAAGTCCTTCAACGAAAGAAGCACTATCTGCTAAAGTATAAACCGGATTAACACCACTCATTACCAAAGTATGAACGCTTCCCGCTTTCATATCACTGATTAATTGAGCAACTTTTGCATCAGATCCTTTTCTGATTTGTCTTACTCCAGAAGTACTGAAAGCTTCACTTGCCAACACTTGGTTGATAGCTAAAACTAACAATTGAGCATTTTTATCTTGAATACCAGATACCAAAACTCCTTTTGAACCAGCAGCTTTCAATTGTTGAGCTGCTTTTGTAACTTCTGCTTTAAATTTATCTTCTAAACTTACAGCAACAGCAGAACCCGTTACAATATTATATATATGAACTAATGCTTGTTTTTGATTAGCAGTAGACATTGGTAAACGCTTATCAGCAGCAGCACCAGACAAAGTCATGTTTGCTTCTAATTGGAAATGACGAGACATCTTTCCTGCTTTAGGAATTCTACCTTTAGCATAACCTGAATCAAATCCTCCACCTTGCCAATCTCCAAGGAAATCAGCTCCTACAGAAACTATTAGCGAAGCTTTAGAAAAATCATAATCAACCAAAGCTCTTTCTCCATATACCGTTTCGAAAGCATCTAATGCTTCAGATTCAGATACAGCATCATAAACAACATGTTTAGCATTTGGATTTTTACCGATAAACTCAGCAATCAACTTTTCAGTTGACGGACTAGCCAATGTGTTTGTTAAAAGCACTACTTGACCACCTTTTGCAGCAGCATCAGCTATACTTGATTTAATTTTAGAATCAACAGCAGACCAAGTTGAATTTTTACCTTCAATTTTTGGCTCTTTCAAACGCATACTATCATATAAAGACAGAATAGACGCATGAACTCTTGCATTAGCACTAAACTTAGCTCCAGCAATAGTATTATTATCTATTTTAATAGGACGCCCTTCACGAGTTTTTACCAAAAGATTAGCAAAATCAAATCCATCAAAAACAGAAGTTGCATAATAATCAGCTACTCCAGGAATGATTTGTTCCGGCTGAAGTACATAAGGTATTGACTTGTTCACAGGACCTTCGCAAGCTGCAAGCGTAGCCGCTGCAGTACTAAAACCAACGTACTTTAAAAAATCACGACGTGATGTTGATGAAGATGACAAAGCGTCATTATTTCCTAAAAACTCGTCAGTAGGAATTTCTTCAACAAATTCGTTATTTCTAAGCGCCTCAACAATAGAACTATTTTTGTCTAGTTCTTCAACACTTTTCCAGTATTTTTTGTTTGATGACATATATAAATATTAAAATCTTAATAATTTGATTAATAGTGGCATTTACCACATTCTAAACCTCCCATTTGCGCCGCAGTCAATTTGTCTACACCGTATTTTTTAGAAAGTTCTTCATGAATTTTAGTATAATACTCATTGCCTTCCATTTTAACATCAGTTTTTCTGTGGCAATCAATACACCAACCCATTGTTAATGGAGCAAATTGTTTTTGAATTTCATACTCTTGAACCGGACCGTGACACGTTTGACATTCAATTCCGGCAACAGTTACGTGCTGAGAGTGATTAAAATAAACGAAATCAGGTAAATTATGAATACGAACCCATTTTACAGGCTGCGTTTTTCCAGTATAACTTTGAGTTGTTTTATCCCAACCTACCGCAGTATATAATTTTTGGATTTGCTCATCATAAAATGCTTTGCTGTACTCTGGAGTAGCAGTAGTTTCAGCAACTTCAGCAATGTTCTTATGACAGTTCATACAAACATTCAAAGATGGAATTCCTGCATTTTTACTAACTCTGGCTGCAGAGTGACAATACTTACAATTGATTTCATTATCACCAGCATGTATTTTATGCGAATAATGAATTGGTTGAATCGGAGCGTAATCCTGATCAACACCAACTTGCATTAAAAATCCATACACGAAATATCCACTCGCCAAAAGCAAGAATATTGATGTAACTAAAACCAAAAATTGATTTTTAGCAAATGCTTTCCAAATAGGAGTTGTTGGAGCTTTCGGAGCAACTTCAATACCGTTTGCTTTTGCTACTTTAGATAAAACTCTGTTTACCAAAAATAACATTACAACCAAAATAACCATAACAAGCGCCAAAGCACCTAATATAATATTGTTTGAAATACCACTATCTGCAGCTGGCTTACCAGGAACTTCAACTCCAGGAGCTGGAGCAGCAGCTTCAGCTTTAGGCTCTGAAGTATAAGCAATGATATTATCAATATCCGCATCTGATAATTGAGGAAAAGCAGACATTACAGCCTTATTGTTCTCTTCAAAAACTTTAACTGCCTGAGCATCGCCAGATTTAATTAAGTCTGAACTATTACGAACCCACTTATGAAGCCATGATGCATCATATTTAGCAGACACACCTCTAAGAGCAGGACCTGTAGCTTTAGCATCAAGTTTGTGACATGCCGCACAGTTTGCATTAAAAAGCTCTTTACCCTTTACCGGGTCTGCACTTTGCGAAGTAGCTGAAGCATCTAGAGCTGCAGCATCAGCCGCAGGTGTAGCTTCTTGAGCAAATGAAGTAAAGGAAATAGATAGCATCAAAGCTATGCTAAAAAATAATTTCCTTGAGATCGAATTATGGTTACCCACCTTTTTCATATAGTATAATGATTATCTACTAAAAATTGGCACAGTTTTTTCTAATTGAATTATAGAAACTGATCCTTTATTTAAAAACTTGGACAAAAATACGACTTAAGAACTATTCTCAAAACCTTAAAATAGTCTTAATTTCAATTTATATTAATTCTAAATAACATTTAGTATTTGCTATCAGTCATTAAATATTACTTTTGCACAAAAACAATCACATTATGAGAATTTTAGCCCTTAGAAAAGCATTTTTTATCTCTCTTACCTTATTTATTTCCTATAGTAATGCATATGCCCAAGACGGAAACATCAGGGTAAATCAAGACTCTAAATTTGAACAATTATTAAATGAAAAGAGAAAAACAAATGTTTCAAACACTGTAAATGACTATTATAAAATTCAAATTTTCAGTGGAGACAGCGAAAAAGCAAAAAAAACGTTAAATGATTTTAAGCAAGAATTCAGAGACATTGATGGAACTATTATTTTCTTTACGCCAAATTACAAAGTTTGGGTTGGGAATTTCAAAACACGAATTGAAGCAGAACGAAATCTCATCGAAATTAAAAAAAGCTACAGCAATGTACATTTAATAAAGCCTAATAAATAAAATTTATCTTTCTCCTAAATTCAATCTACCAAAAGAAATCTACAATAAGAAGCAAACAAAAAAGCAACCCATACAGGGTTGCTTTTTTGTTAAATAGTTGCCACAAGAAACACATTACAAAAGAACAAATCTTAGAAAGAAAATTACCAAAACACTTTAATAAAGAAAAAAACTCTTTTTACCACCGCCAACACTATCCGACTTGCGTTTTCAAGTAGAAAGCATTGAGGCAACAAACTGACTACCTCAATACTCAAACGCTACGTAGAATAAAAGAAACAAAAACTACTAACAATCCGAAATAATAATTCTAAAAAGCTAGGTAGACTTTATTTTGTTTGACCTACCATTACAATAGTTAGAGGATATTTGTTTGCACATTTATAATTTGGTCTTTAATATAGTTTTAAGATTATTCCAATAAATATTTCTTAAATTTAGTATGTTATTTTTTTTATAAAAAATTGATATTTAATTACTTATGAATATTTTAATTTCATTAAATTATAAATATTTATAAGTAAATCCCTAAAACCACATTATTGACAACCTGAATAATAGAAAAAAAGAAGTCTAATCACACATCTAAATCTTATTGCTATGAAAACGATTAATTTATATGGTCTTTTACTTTTTAGTGCAACACTACTTATAAATAGTGGCTGTACAGAAGATGACAACATCTACAATGTTACCCCCATAAATACACTTCCGACAACACAAAACATCAAATTAAATGTGTCTGCGGGAGATGACATACAAGTAATATTATCATCTGACTCTAAATTTTTAATTTTAAGCGGCTATTATATTGCCAGAGGAATACAAGGTGAAATTATCAATTTAAATAATGCAAAAATTCAATGGAAAAAAAAATCAGGTCCTTCTAGTTATAAATTAGAAAATCCTAATTCAATTAAAACAAAAGTAAGCAATCTCGAGAAAGGAATTTATGAATTTGAATTAACTGTTACTAATACTAATGGATTAACCGGTAAAGACACTGTAAGAGTTATTGTGGGTGAAATATCAGAAAACTCGAAGGAAATAATTTTTAAAGATAGAAAATGGATTTTCCCTTGGTATAGCACTATTGAAATAAAAGATTTCAATCTACTAATTCCTCAAAATAGTTTTAAAGTATATATTCAAAGGGAGAATAACTCGCAATGGGAAGAAGTAGCATCTATTTTAGAAAATGCAGGAATTAAGTATGAATATTTTGTAGAGACTAGGCCAGATGGTGGTGGCATGTATACTTATGGTAGTTTATATATTTTTTATTATGGAACGGATACCAACGATACGCCATCTGTAAAAATTGTGTACTGAAATAGATTTATAAGGTGAAGTACAAAATCAATATTCATCTTTTAAAAATGCACAAATTTACTATCATAAACATAAATAATATTCTCGCTAAATGAAAAAAATCCAATAATCAAAACCCAAAAATTAGCTACCTACTTAATAGAAAAAAAAGAACTGCATTCACACATTTAAATCTTAATATTATGAAACGGATTAATTTATACGGGCTTTTGATTTCCATTACAACATTACTTATTATTAGTGGATGTACCGAAGAAACTCTCTCTAATACTCCCTCTCCTGTAATTACAAAACCATCAAACTTATCGCCACTGAGCTATGCAGGCGGAGATATTCAAGTATTACTGCCCACAGATTTTTGCTGGCTATCCGGAGTTTACAATGCGCCCGAAAGCATTACAATTGAAAACGTACTTTGGAAAAAAATATCTGGACCTTCTTCCTACATTTTAGAAAATCCAAATGTACTCAGAACCAAGTTAAGCAAACTTGAAAAAGGGATTTATGAATTTGAATTAACAATCACGGACAACAAAGGATTAACAGGAAAAGACATAGTTAGAGTAACTGTTGGTGAAATGTCCGGAAACAATGATGAGATCATATTAAAAGATATGGCTTGGGTTTGCCCAATGGGATGTCATCTAGAAATTAAAAATATCTATAGCCGTTTACCAGCTGGCAACGTTTTTCGAATTTACATAAAAAGAGATAATTCAGCCAATTGGGAAGAGGTAATTCATGAATCATCTCAATTACCACAAGATGTGCAATACACTTATACACTTTATAATGGTAGTTTGTTCATTTTTACCTATAGCTCTTTAGAGGAAGTAGATACACCGAATATAAAAATTGTGTACTGAAATAGGTTTTTAAAGTGCCTTGTAAAGATAAATAATCACCCACAAACTAATCGGAAACATAGTTATACATATCATAAAAAAATTATAATTAAGCAAAAATATACTCCTATAGACCAATTTTAATTTACTTATTTTTCGATTTAAAAATAAAAAAATCCCGAATGAATCGGGATTTTAATTATAATATATTGAAATTTTATTTCAATTTCTTTTTAACAGCAACTTCATGGTACGATTCAATAACATCTCTTTCTTCGATGTCGTTGTATCCTTTTACTTGAATACCACAATCGTAACCTTTGGCTACTTCTTTCACATCGTCTTTGAAACGTTTCAGTGCTAAAAGCTCTCCTGTAAAGACAACTACACCTTCTCTAATAATTCTCATTTTAGCGCTTCGGACAATTTTACCATCCATAACCATACATCCTGCAATTGAACCCACTTTCGAGATTTTGAATATCTCTCTAATTTCAGCTGTACCCAGAATTTCTTCTTTCATCTCTGGAGCTAGCATTCCTTCCATTGCATCTTTCAAGTCATCGATAGCAGCGTAAATAATAGAGTAGTAACGGATATCGATTTCCTCTTTGTCAGCTAATTGTCTTGCATTTCCAGCAGGACGAACATTAAATCCAATAATAATTGCATCTGAAGCAGAAGCCAACATTACGTCAGTTTCAGTAATTGCTCCAACACCTTTATGGATAATATTAATTTGAATTTCTTCAGTAGATAATTTAGAGAACGAATCAGACAATGCTTCAACAGAACCATCAACATCTCCTTTAAGGATAATGTTCAATTCTTTAAATTGACCCAATGCAATTCTACGTCCAATTTCATCTAATGTAATATGACGTTGTGTACGTACGGATTGCTCACGCATTAATTGAGAACGTTTAGATGCAATTTGTTTTGCCTCTTTTTCGTCTTCAAAAATATTGAACTTATCACCCGCAGTTGCTGCTCCATCAAGACCTAGAACTGAAACCGGAGTCGAAGGACCCGCTACAGTAACTATATTCCCTCTTTCATCATGCATGGCTTTAATTTTACCATGATGCTTACCAGCTAACATATAATCTCCAATTTTCAAAGTTCCGTTTTGAACTAATATCGTAGAAACATATCCTTTTCCTTTGTCAAGGAAAGCCTCAACAACAGTTCCAGAAGCCGCTTTATTTGGATTTGCTTTCAAATCTAAAAGTTCTGCTTCTAACAATACTTTTTCTAATAATTCTTTTACACCTGTTCCTACTTTCGCAGAAATATCATGTGATTGAATTTTTCCACCCCAGTCTTCAACAAGTAAATTCATACCTGCTAATCTTTCTTTTACTTTTTCAGGATTAGCATTTGGCTTATCAATTTTATTGATAGCAAATATGATAGGAACTCCAGCTGCCTGAGCATGGCTAATTGCCTCTTTAGTTTGCGGCATGATGTCATCATCAGCTGCAATCACAATAATAGCAATATCTGTAACTTGAGCACCACGCGCACGCATCGCAGTAAACGCTTCGTGACCCGGTGTATCTAAGAATGCAATTTTTTGTCCGTTATCCAAAGTTACTCCGTAGGCACCAATATGCTGTGTAATTCCTCCAGACTCCCCTGCGATTACATTTTCTTTACGAATGTAATCCAGTAACGATGTCTTACCGTGATCGACGTGACCCATTACGGTTACAATTGGCGCTCTGAAAACTAAATCTTCTTCTCTGTCTTCAACAACTTGAATTGCTTCTTCGATGTCTACAGTGATAAATTCAACTTCATAACCAAATTCGTCAGCAACGATAGTCAACGTTTCTGCGTCAAGACGTTGGTTCATGGTAACCATGATTCCAAGTGACATACACGTACCAATAACTTTAGTAATTGGCACATCCATCATGATGGCAATTTCACCTACAGTAACAAACTCAGTAACCTTAATAGTTTTACTTCCTTCGTCAATAGCTCTTTGCTCATCATCAGATTTCTGACGGTGCGTATCTCTTTTATCTCTTCTATATTTAGCCGCTTTAGATTTACCACCTTTACCTTGCAGTTTCTCTAAAGTCTCTCTAATTTGATTTTTAACCTCTTCCTCAGTAGGCTCCACTTTTGCAACAATGGCAGGTCTGTTTCCTTTTACAAAACCAGGTCTTGCACTTCTGTTTGCATTGAATCCACCACCACCTGTATTAGGTGTAATCTTGTTAGGATTTGGCGCACCAGGAACTCCCGGTGTTGCAGGCGGTCTAGGAGCACCCGGTTTAGGAGCAATCCTTTTACGCTTGTTTTTATTTGCATTGGCTGCAGCCGAACCTGGAGCACCCGGTTTATTCGGAGTGATTTTCGGTTCTTCTTTTTTCTTTTTCGGTTTGTTGAATTGAGATAAATCAATTATCTGACCCGTTAAAGTAGTTCCCGATAGTTTTTGATATTGCGTAGTGATGGTTTCATCAACAGGAGCTTCATCAACTTTAACTGTCTCGGTTTTTGCAACCACTTTTGGTTCAGCAGGAACTTCTTTAGGAGTTTCTGTTTTAACCTCTTTTATCCCAACAATAGGTTTTACCTCTTTTTTGTCTGAAACAGGTTTCTCAGTTGACGGCTTTTCAGTTGACGGTTTCTCAGGTGAAACTTCTTTTGAGACAGCTTTTACTTCAGGTGCATTAGCTACTGGAGCTTCTGCTTTTTCAACAGCTTTTTCAGGCGCAACGATTGATGGTTTTTTTGGATTAAGATCAATCTTACCCACTTGAACCGGACCAGATATAATTGCTCTCGCTTTTATAACCTCTTGTTGTTTTACTCGCTCTTCCTCAATTTTACGTTTGTCTTCGATTTCTTTCTCTCGTTCTAAACGCAAAGCTTCTTTTTCTTTTCTTTTCTCTTCCCCTACTTCTTTAGAAGCCTCCTTATTCCCTTTGTCACCTGCAAACTGACCGCACAAGACATTGTATACATCATCAGAAATTTTTGCGTTTGGATTTGCTTCAATAGCAATCCCCTTATCTTTTAGATAATCCACAGCTCTTTCTAAAGAAATATTCAATTCCCTTAAAACTTTGTTTATTCTAATAATTCTCTCTTCAGACATAAAACCTTTTTATTATTACCTTTTTTGTTATTCCTCACTTTACTCCCAACCCGATACCTACCGAGCAAGAATTAATTGTAAAGTGGCATGTTTATCGTTGAAGACACATTGACTAACTGTCAAATTCTTCTTTCAATATTCTCATTACATCTAGAATCGTTTCCTCTTCCAGGTCTGTTCTTCTTACTAAATCTTCTACTTCTTGTTTTAAGATACTTTTTGCTGTATCCAAACCAATTTTTGCAAATTCTTCAATAACCCAGTCTTCAATTTCATCTGAAAACTCAGTCAATTCAACATCATCCTCATCAGCTGTAGCACCTGCAATATCACCTTCACGAATAACGTCTAGCTCATAACCAGTCAATAAACCCGCTAATTTAATGTTGTGTCCACCACGACCAATTGCTTTTGAAACTTCTTCAAGCTTCAAGAAAACTTCTGCTCTTTTTGTTTCTTCATTTATCTTAATAGAAGATACTTTTGCTGGACTTAATGCTCTCGTGATATACAACTGAATGTTACTTGTATAATTGATAACATCTATATTTTCGTTTCCTAATTCACGAACAATTCCGTGAATACGAGATCCTTTCATACCCACACAAGCCCCTACTGGATCAATTCTGTCATCATAAGAATCTACAGCTACTTTTGCTTTTTCACCAGGAATTCTTACTACTTTCTTAACCATGATTAAACCGTCAAATACTTCAGGAATTTCTTGTTCAAATAATTTTTCCAAAAACTTCTCAGAAGTTCTAGACATAATAATTTGAGGTTTATTTCCTTTTAATTCAACGCTTTCTATTATTCCTCTAACATTATCTCCCTTACGGAAAAAGTCAGAAGGTATTTGTTTTTCTTTTGGCAAAATAATCTCATTCCCTTCATCATCAACCAAAATTACGACTCTTGGACGCACATGGTGTACTTCAGCAGTATAGATATCACCTATTAAATCTTTAAATTGCTTGTAAAGATTAGTGTTATCATGTTCATGAATTTTAGAAATTAAATTCTGACGCAAAGCTAAAATTGCTCTTCTACCTAAATCAATTAATTTCACTTCTTCGGAAACTTCTTCACCAATTTCGAAATCAGGCTCAATTTTTCTAGCTTCAGTCAACGTAATTTCAAGATGATCAAAATCCAAGTCTTCATCAGCAACGATTACTCTTCTCTGCCATATCTCCATATCTCCTTTATCAGGATTTATAATGATATCAAAATTATCATCTGAACCGTATTTTTTCTTCAATGCATTTCTAAATACATCTTCCAAAATTGCCATAAGCGTTACACGATCAATAAGTTTATCGTCTTTAAACTCTGAGAATGAATCGATTAATGCTAAATTTTCCATGCGAATTCTTTAATTAAAATGTTACTGTAACAATTGCTTCTTTTATATCTACGTAAGGCAATTTAAGCTCTTTTTGAACTGTTTCTTTCCCTTTTCCTATTTTTTTAGGCTCTCTTGCTTTCCAAGACAAAATTACAAAATCATCATTAGCATCAACTAATTCTGCCTCAATAATTTCAGCCGAAGTCTTCACAATCAATGTTCGACCTATATTTTTCTTGTATTGTCTTATTAATTTCAATGGAGACCCAACTCCTACTGAAGCTACTTCTAAAGAGTAATCCTGTTCCTCTCTATCCAAATTACTATCTATGAATTTACTCACATCGATACAATCTTGAAGTGCCACTCCATTATCTCCGTCCAAAGTCACTATAACCTTGAAAGCATCCGTAATGATAAGGTCTATCAAAAAGATTGATGGCTTTTCTAACAAGCCTTCCGTCAACAACGTATTTACTTTTTCTTTAAATGTCATATTTTTATAAAAAGAGGGGACATTTAGTCCCCTCATTATCTAGATTTTAATAAATAACGGTGCAAATATAGTGTTTTTTTTTATAAACTAAAATAATCGATTGCTGTAAAATAATTTCTTATCTTTATAGGAGCATTAAAATAACAGTTTTTATCATAATTTAACACTTTATAGTTATGAAACGAATTTTAGTCCCTACCGATTTTTCTGAATATGCTGAAAACGCTTTAAAAGTAGCTGCCATAATTGCAAAAAAAAATAATTGTGAAATCTTTTTGTTACATTTATTAGAATTACCTAACCAAATGAACGACGCAATAACCGGCGGAAGCAGCATTCCTGAAGTAATGTTATTTATAAAAAAAGCAAACGAAACACTCCAAAAAATCAAGGAACAGCCCTACTTGAATGGAATTTCAGTAAATGCGTCTGTACAATTCGAAAGAGCTTTTAGCGGCATTTTATCTTTTAATAAAAAAAATGAAATTGATTTAATAGTGATGGGCTCGCACGGAACTTCCGGCATCGAAGAAGTACTCATTGGGTCCAACACCGAAAAAGTGGTTCGACTCTCAGAAATACCGGTACTGGTTATAAAAAAGGATATTCGAGACTTTAAATTCAACAACTTTGTATTTGCTTCTGATTTTTCAAAAGAGACTAAAAAACCTTTCAAAAAAATGATAGAATTTGCCAAAATATTTAATGCAAATTTATACTTAGTCACGATTTGCACACCCAATAGTTTTAAAACTACCAAAATGTCTGAGGAAATAATGAAAAATTTTATCGCCTCATTTGAAATCGAAAATTACTCCACTCACATTTACAATGACGTTAACATAGAAAACGGAATCATTAATTTTACCAATAGCATTGATGCCGATCTGATAGGCCTTTGCACACATGGAAGAACTGGATTTGCTCATTTTTTTAATGGAAGCATCAGTGAAGACTTGGTAAACCACACTGTCAAACCAGTGATAACTTTCAAGATTTAATCAATCCAGACGAAAATTAAACTCCAAAAACAATCTGTTCAATTCATTGCATAAAAAAACCCCTCAAGAATGAGGGGTTTTACGTTGGTCTACAAGGACTCGAACCTTGAAAGACTGCACCAAAAACAGTTGTGTTACCATTACACCATAGACCAGCATTGCTGCTAAGCGAGTGCAAATTTAAAATAAATTTTAGTTTGTACAAATTTATTTTGCCTTTTTATGAAAAAAAATTTGCTAAAAATTCAAAACAACTTGAAAAAATTACAAAAAACCTTTACACTCAATGTGTTATTGAAATGTAATACTTTTCCAGAAAATATTGTTAATGCTATCAAGGTTAAACAAAAAAACATTTTCTTTGTAACTCAAAATTAAATTAAATTTTAGTACATGGATAAAGCAGCATTCAATTTCAATAAATGGAATACAATTATTGGTTGGTTTACATTTGGAATAGCATTATTAACATACACTTTAACTGTTGAACCCACCATGAGTTTTTGGGATTGTGGCGAATACATTGCTACAGCAGCAAAACTTGAAGTAGGCCACCCTCCCGGAGCGCCATTATACCAAATGATTGGTGCGTTTTTCGCCATGTTTGCTTCAGATAACACAAAAATTGCCTTAATGGTAAACATGATGTCTGTATTTTCCAGTGCTTTTACTATTTTATTCTTATTTTGGTCTTCATCGATAATCTTGAAAAAATTAGTTTCTAGATTTTCAGACCCGAATAAAAACAATGACATTGTTATTCTTGGAAGTTCATTTGTAGGAGCCTTGGCCTATACTTTTTCAGATAGTTTTTGGTTCAATGCTGTAGAAGCCGAAGTATATGCTATGGCATCTTTATTCATTGCCTTATTATTTTGGTTGGGTTTACGCTGGGAACAAGACATGGACAAGCCTAGAGGAAATAAATGGCTGCTGATAATCTCTCTTGTTGTCGGGCTTTCTTTTGGAGTTCATTTCATGGCATTACTAACAATTCCCGCAATAGGTTTCCTTTATTTTTTCAAAAACTATAAAGTAGTTACCCTCAAAAATTTCATCATAGCAAATATTGTCGTTATCGCTATTTTATTATTTATTTTTAAATTACTTCTTCCTCTGACTATGGGATTCTTTGGTAAAACTGAAGTTTTCATGGTTAACAGCTTAGGATTACCTTTTAACTCAGGAACTATATTTGTAGCTTTAATCTTAATTGCTTTCTTTTACTTTGGACTAAAATATACCAAACAAAAAGGTTTCGCATTCTACAATACTATAATCCTTTGTATATTATTTATTTTAATTGGTTTCTCTACATGGATGATGTTACCCATCAGAGCAAATGCCAATACCGTAATCAACGAAAATAAGCCTTCGGATGCTGCCGAAGTTCTTGCCTACTACAATAGAGAACAATATGGTGTAAATCCTTTGTTTTACGGCCCTCAATACACAGAAGCGTTTGCTGGTTTAGACAAGGACAATCCTTATCTGGATAAAGCGCCCAATTACGAAAGAGATTATAAGACCGGAAAATATATTATTACAAATAATTTCAAAAATGCCGAGCAAAATTCAGACAACAATCAAAAAACTATTTTGCCAAGAATGTGGAGCGGTGAGCACATCGAAAACTACATGAATTTTACAAATCCGCCTCAATTCAGATTAAATCCTGATTATCCATATGAGGATGATTTAGCCAAATACGGTATCGATCCAAGTCAGTTGAGTGAAGAAGATTACAACAAAGCGATTGCTCAACTAAAAAACGAAACCGAAAAAATTGTTACCGAATTCAGACAAGCTTACGCTCAAAAACAAATTGACAACGAAGGTTATGTAACGTTCTTGAAAAGCTATGGTGATTATTTAATTGTAGAAAAACCTACAACTGCTGACAATTTAGGATTCATGGTTGAATACCAATTTGGTTATATGTATTGGAGATACTTGATGTGGAATTTTGTTGGAAGACAAAACGACATTCAAGGAAAATACGACTATCTGGATGGGAACTGGCTTAGTGGTATCTCATTTATAGATGAATTACACTTAGGAAGCCAAGACAATCTTCCTTCGGATGTATTGAACAATAAAGGTCGAAATGTGTATTTCTTTCTGCCGTTTATACTTGGCCTAATCGGTTTAATGTATCATGCCAATAAAGATTTAAAAAGTTTCTATGTATTACTCGCCTTATTCCTTTTTACCGGAATAGCACTAAAAATCTACTTGAACGAAAGGCCTTTCGAACCTAGAGAAAGAGATTATGCCTTAGTAGGTTCCTTTTATGTATTTGCCATTTGGATAGGCTTTGGTGTTTATGCATTATACGAAAGTGCCCAGAAATATTTAACCCCAAAACTGGCTGGTCCAATTATTATTGCAGCAAGTTTATTGGCAGCTCCAGTTCTTATGGCTTCTCAAAACTGGGATGATCACGATCGTTCTGGTAAATATACAGCTGTTGCAATGGCAAAAGCATATTTGGAATCATGCGACCCAGACGCCATTTTATTCACAATTGGTGATAATGATACGTTCCCTCTTTGGTACGCCCAAGAGATTGAAAAAGTGAGAACGGATATCAAAATTGTAAACACAAGCCTTTTCATGACTGATTGGTATATCGATCAGATGAAAACTAAAACATACGAATCAGATGCTCTTCCTATTTCATTTACACACGATGAATATGTAGGGGATAAACTGGATTATGTAGCTCACATTCCAAAAATTGAAAGCCGTTGGGACATAAAAGACTTTATCAATTTTATCAAAAATCCAAAATCAACTGTAGACATGCAAAACGGACAAACAATCCATTTTTATCCTACAAATAAGATTCGAATTCCTGTTGACAAAAATATAATCATAAAAAACAAAGTGGTTAATCCTAAGCACAATGATTCTATTGTTCCTTACATTGACTTGGATATAAAAGGAAATGCATTGTACAAAAACAGATTGATGATGCTTGATATTGTTGCTAATAACAATTGGAAAAGACCAATCTATTTTAGCGGTGGCGCATTTGACAACGAAGATTATATCTGGATGAAAGAGTATCTTCAATTAGAAGGAATGGTATACAAACTTGTTCCAATAAAAACCGCTTTGTCAAAAGATGCAAGTCCACTTGATATGGGGCAAATTGATTCTGATAAAATGTATGCTAAAGTTATGAAATGGGATTGGGGCAATGGCGAAAGTCCAAAAATTTACCATGATCCTGAAACTCGCAGAAATAGTATAACGTACAGAACCAACCTTTCCAGATTAATGAATCAATTAATTGTTGAAGGACAAAAAGATAAAGCAAAAAATATTATCGATTTGGCGATGACAAAAATGCCATTGGAATATTTTGACTATTACTCTTTAGTAGAACCTTTTGCTGGCGGATATTACAAAATTGATGAGAAATTAAAAGCACAACAATTGCTAAGCAAATTGATCTTAAAATACAGAGAAAACCTTAATTATTATGGCAATCTAAAATCTTCTGAGCAAACTAGTATTGCCATTCCTATCATCACAGATATTGAGCGATACAGAAGCCTTTTAAGCGTAATGAAAGAAAATGGTGATTTAGATTTCTACAACAAAAATAAAATTGTATTCAATACTTATATTAAAATGTTTGACCGCTTTGGACGCGAAAAAGAATAATTTTAAATAGAAAACTCTAATTAGAAAAGGTAGCGATATTGAAAAATGTCGCTATTTTTTTTAATTTTAAAACTAAAAAATGAAACTGTACTGGATAAAAACAAGTCGGATTATAAAAAAGATTTTCTCAAATTATACTTGGGATGTTTCCAATACGGGAAACATTAAGACAGTCTACCTCACATTTGACGATGGGCCTATTCCAGAAGTTACAGAATGGGTTTTGGATGAATTAAAAAAGCACGATGTAAAAGCTACTTTTTTTTGCATTGGAGATAATATTGATAAAAACACTGAAATATTCAAAAAGGTGATTAGCGAAGGTCATTCCATAGGAAACCACACTTTTAATCATTTGAACGGATGGAAAACATCAACCGAAGTTTACATTGAAAACACTAGACTATGCGAAGAAGCGATTCAAAAAAATAGTCCTTCTAATCTAAAATCTAAACTGTTTCGTCCACCATATGGCAAGATAAAAGCATCTCAATCTAGAAAAATCAGGAAACTGGGTTATAAAATAATTATGTGGGACGTCCTCAGTGCTGATTTTGACCAAAGTTTATCGCAAGAACAATGCTTAGAAAATGCAACATCAAATCTAAGACCAGGAAGTATTATTGTTTTCCACGACAGTATAAAAGCCTTTAAAAACTTAGAATACGTATTGCCTAAAACATTAGCTTATTTAAAAGAAAACAATTTTAATTGTGAGGTGTTGTAATGAAATGCGTTACAATTGTTCTTGAACAATACTAATAATAGTGTTCGCATCTAATTCTCCGGATTGTCTCCAAATCATTTGACCTTGTTTATAAATCATTAACGTAGGCAAGCCTTTAATGCGCAAAGCATCGGCTAATTCTTGATTTTTATCCACATCAATCTTTATGACTTTTGCTTTATCACCAAGAGCGGCTGCTACATCTCTAATTACAGGATGCATTGAAACTGAAGGCTCATTCCATTCTGTGTAAAAGTCTATTAACACAGGTACTTGAGCGTTTATAAGTTCTCCAAATTTTGACATAAAACCAAAAATTTAATTTTTTAAATTCACTAAAAAGAGATATTTATTTTACAAATGTAGCATTTTAAACGAATTATGCCACATTAACACCTTTTTTTAGTTCGATGACCGTTATTTCCGGCATGATTCCCACTCTGCCCGGATAGGCATGAAAACCAAAACCTCTATTTACATAAACGTATCGTCCGACGTTTTCATATAATCCCGCCCATTGTTTGTATACATATTGTGCCAAACTCCATTTAAAATAACCTGGTATTTCTATTCCAAACTGCATTCCGTGTGTATGCCCCGAAAGTGTAAGGTGGAAATTTTTCTCATGATGCTGCACTTCATGTTCCCAATGCGAAGGGTCATGACTCATCAAAATTTTAAAATCTTCTTTATTTACATGTTGGGAAGCTTTGTTGATATCGCCCGCTTTTTTGAAATTATGTCCCCAGTTTTCTACGCCAACTAATGCAATTTTCTCATCTCCTTTTTCAATAAAAGTATGTTCGTTTAGCATTAATTTAAAACCAATTTGTCCGTATAAATCTTTAATGGCTTTAAAATTATCTTCTTTTGCCGCCTCTGATGGCCAAGTTACATATTCTCCATAATCGTGATTTCCTAAAACTGAATATTTACCATATTCATGTTTTTTAATTCTGTTAAAGGTTTCTATCCACGGATGCATTTCTTTGGCATCAGTATTCACGATATCTCCGGTAAACAAAATCATATCTGAATTTTGCTCATTGACTAAATCTATTGCATAATTAATTTTCTCTGGATTATCAAAACTTCCACTGTGAACATCTGATATTTGAGTAATCGTAAAACCATCAAAAGCATCGGGTAAATCAGGAAAAAATATACGTTGCTTGATGACTTTATAATTGTATTTACCTATAGTTACCCCATATATTAAAGACAAAAAAGGAACAGCTGCTAATCCTAATCCTATTTGACTGACAAACTTTCTTCTTGAATTCAGAAAGTCTGTATTTTTATCATAATTGACAAAATAGTTAACAGTTCCGGCACCTAATCTAAAGATGTCTTCTCCCATTAATATCAATGTCAAAATTAATTTTGGAACATACACAATAAGCAACAAACCCATGATAACCATCATTTGTTTGGTCTGACCTACGCTTCGGTCAAATTGCATCAAAGAATAAACAATATATACTAAAACTAATATGCTTATAATCTGAATTGAAAACAATATTGGCTTTGATTTTATTAAAGTTTTTAATACTTGAAAAGTATAAAGCTCAATAACAAGAAGGATTAAGCACAAGAATACGATACGAAAGATCATTTTAAAAAAATTTTTAACAAAATAACAAAACAATTAACCAAAATGGTTTTTTATTAATTAAAATTTAACTGTTGATTAAGCTTCAAAAAAATGTTTTCTGAATATAAAAAACCGCATCATTTAGTATTTTATGACACGGTTTAATTTTAGCAGAAATTGTTTGATTAACAGCAAAGCTATAGTACTTTTTTTTTGATTTTATTAAAAAGCGGTTAATGTCAGTGATGTAACTTTTATTTGACCCGCTGTTCCTAAATAATCGGCAAAAACTTCGATAAAATCATTTGTAGTCAGCTCTGTTGATCCTGATAATGGGATCGCTACTGTATCTGTGGTCGAGTTTGTAAAACCATATATTTTTGTTTGTCCAATAACAACTCCATTTTTAGCAATATAAAATATATAAATTCCTGTCTTTCCATTAGAGTCTGCAACAAATGACAAACTACCCGAAAACTTAATAATTCGCTTTTTTAAACCCAAATAAACCATTTTAGCATCATTTGTAGTAGTTGTGAATCTAAAATTTGAAGTTGTAGCAGACGTAGTAGCGAGATTAATTTTTGATGGAGTTCCTGAATTCGTTATTGTAATAGGAGCACCTGATCCCGGAGGATAATTCACGCTAAATTCTCCCGTAGCTGAGGCATCTACTTCGGTAGGTATACCTGAACATCTGACATTCCATTTGTTATTAAAATTATATCCCGCAAATGTCCCAGTAGTATATGCATTTACAAACTTACCTGTAGTAGGAGTTCCTGTAAAAACTACTGTTTCCATTACAGCATCTCCAATAATGGTGGGATTTGCAAAAACATCTACTCCTATTGCGGCACCATTTACTTCACAAAAACCACCTTGCTTTTGTAACAAAGAAAATGTTCCGGTAAACCTTTCAAAAGTTCCTAAATTATTACCAAACCAAGCGGTATTGCTTAATAGGACCCTAGTGATATTAGTGTACGTGATTCCCGTTGTATTCCCTGAATAATTAATAATTGAAAAAAACACTAAATTAAAACCACTAATCGTACCTACACTTGTAGCACCCGATACTATGCTATCTCTAAAAAGTATAGTTTGCGTATTTCCGGAACCAATCAAATTAAAAACAGTGCAAGCACCTGAAATAGTAAGGTTTTTTACTGTTCCTCCAGTTGTACCATCAAATAGGAATCCACTACTTCTAACTATGATATCTTCATTGGCATCTACTCCTATTAAACTGGCATTGTTTAAATCAATTGGAAAATTAAAAACAATTGTTCCATTTATTTCATAGTGGGTCGTACTATCTAATACATATTTAGTACCACCACCAGCAGCAAGTTCTGTTGCTAAAACAGTAGCTAAAACATCCGTAGATCTAATTCGCTTAAATTTTAATCGTCCTGTGGCAGAACTATTTATAATTGTCCACGTTGCGGCCGATGAATTGTAATAATGAAAAGCTTTCAAATCTGTATCATAAACCATTAAACCATCAGCAGGAGACGCAATAGCCGCTCTTTGCACAGTTGTCATTCTGGGCGTCAACATACCTTGGGTTGTTGATGAAACATCCAATACGGAACTTGCATGTGGTGTAATCGTTCCTATGCCTACTTGGGCAAACACATTTGTTGTTATTATCATGAAAAATAACACACAGGCTTGTAATACCTTTTTTGAAAAATAATTTTTTCTCATAATATAACGAATTAAAGATTTAATATAAATAGCCTCACTGGGCTTAAAACTCTGTGTGTAAATTTACACAAAAACAACGTTTAAATACATAAATAATCGATTAAAAGCATCTTTTTATTAAATGTATATTTATATTCTTATAATTTAGTTGTTTAAAAATAATTATGCGTAACAGATTAATAACAATTTTCTTTCAAATCATTATTCGCAATGTTTCTCGAAATAAAAAATTGATTACAAAATTTTCCAGTCGAAATTTTCAAAAAACAAAAAAAGAGGCACCTGTACCAATCCTAAGAAATATTTCAAACCTTCACTCCTTTATCTCACAAGTTTTGTACTTTTGAAAACTTTACAAAATCACAATTATGTCACAACAAAAACGCCTTTTCCTTCTTGATGCCTACGCCTTAATCTTTAGAGGCTATTATGCTTTCATAAAAAACCCAAGAATCAACTCTAAAGGGATGGACACATCAGCCATTATGGGATTTATGAATTCCCTGATGGACGTAATAAAAAGAGAAAAACCAGACCATTTGGCCGTTGCTTTTGACAATGGCGGAAGTCAATTGAGAAATGATATATTTCCAGAATACAAAGCCCATCGTGACGCCACTCCCGAAGCTATTAAAATTGCTATACCTTATATCCAAGATTTACTGAAAGCCATGCATATTCCTATTATAGAAGTAAAAGGTTATGAAGCTGATGATTTAATTGGTACAATTGCTAAACAAGCCGAAAAACAGAACTACAAAGTCTTTATGGTTACTCCTGACAAGGATTTTGCACAACTCGTTTCTGAAAATATATTCATGTATAAACCTGCTCGAATGGGGAACGGAATAGAAATTTGGGGGATTCCGGAAGTTTTGGCAAAATTTGAAATTGAAAGACCAGACCAAGTAATTGACTTTCTTGGAATGATGGGTGACGCTGCCGATAATATTCCAGGACTTCCTGGTGTAGGCGAAGTAACAGCTAAGAAACTGTTGAAGGAATTTGGAACAATGGAAAATCTTTTAGCCAATACTGACAAGCTAAAGGGAAAAATGAAAGAAAACATTGAAGCCAATAAAGAAAAAGGATTATTATCCAAAACTTTGGCGACAATTTTACTGGACTGCCCCGTTATTTTTGACGAAACGGATTATGAATTATCAACCCCCGATGTCGAAAAAACAGATGCGCTTTTCAATGAATTAGAGTTCAGAAGAATGGCAGAGCAATTTGACGCCATATTCAAAAAAGGCGGAACTGCAACTACTAACAATAATCCTGTTGACGAAACCAAACTATACAAAAAACCACAACCAAAAAACGAAGAACAATTTGATCTTTTTGGAAGTGCCATTCAAGATGATTCTTCAGAAGAAACGCGTCATCAGTACTACAATTCATTAGAAAACACTGCACATTCATATCAGATAATTCAAGGGGATTTAGGATTGCGATTGCTGTTGCAAAATTTACAAAACCAATCTTCGGTGTGTTTTGATACTGAAACAACCGGTTTGGACGCTTTGCATGCTGAATTGGTCGGAATCTCATTCTCCTATGAGAAAGGAAAAGGATTCTATGTTCCGTTTCCGGAAAATCAAGAAGAAGCACAAACTTTAATTGAAAAATTCATTCCTTTTTTCGAAAATGAAAGCATTGAAAAAATTGGTCAGAATTTAAAATACGATTTAAAAATTCTTTCTAATTACAATGTTACCGTAAAAGGAAAATTATTCGACACCATGATTGCACATTATCTGATCAATCCGGATATGCGTCATAATATGGATATTTTGTCAGAAACGTATTTGAAATATTCCCCTCAATCCATAGAAACTTTAATTGGTAAAAAAGGGAAAAACCAAAAATCAATGCGTGACGTTGCATTGGAAGAAATAAAAGAATATGCCGTTGAAGATGCTGATGTAACCTTCCAACTTAAGGAAATATTCACATCGGAATTGGATAAAACCGGAACCAAAAAACTTTTTGAGGAAATCGAAATTCCATTAGTAAAAGTTCTGGCCGATATGGAAAAAGAAGGAATTCGTGTTGATGTAGATTTCTTGAAATCACTTTCAAAAACATTAGACGATGACATTAAAATATTAGAAGCAAACATTTTTGAAACTGCCGGAGAAAAATTTAATCTGGCTTCTCCAAAGCAATTAGGTGATGTTTTATTCGATAAATTAAAAATTGGAGGTGTAAAACAAAAGAAAACCAAAACTGGTCAATATGCAACCGGAGAGGAAATCTTGAGTTATTTGGCTGCCGAAAACCCAATTGTAAAAGACATTCTGGATTGGCGACAATTGGTAAAACTTCAAAACACCTATGTCGAGGCTTTGCCAAACCAAGTAGACAAAATCACGCAACGCATCCACACCGATTATATGCAAACCGTTGCCGCAACAGGTCGTTTGAGTTCAAATAATCCGAACTTGCAAAACATTCCTATTCGTACGGAACGAGGAAGACAGATTAGAAAAGCATTCGTGGCCCGAGATGAAAATTACACCTTGGTTTCTGCGGATTATTCCCAAATAGAATTGCGTGTAATTGCGGCATTGAGTGGTGAAGAAAACATGATTAAGGCATTCCAAAATCACGAAGACATTCACAAATCTACTGCTTCAAAAGTATTTAATGTTCCACTCGAAGAAGTAACTCGCGAGCAACGAAGTCATGCCAAAACAGTAAATTTTGGAATTATTTATGGTGTTTCGGCTTTTGGATTGAGCAATCAAACTTCATTATCCAGAAGTGAAAGTGCCGCTTTGATTGAAGCGTATTATAAAACGTATCCAAGATTGAAGTCCTATATTCAAGAACAAATAGATTTTGCAAGAGATAATGGTTATGTACAAACCATCTTGGGCCGTCGCCGTTATTTGAAAGATATTAATTCGCAAAACGCCATTGTTCGTGGTGGTGCAGAACGAAATGCGGTAAATGCACCAATTCAAGGAAGTGCTGCCGATATCATCAAAATTGCAATGATTAATATTCATGAAAAACTAACATCCGAAAATTGGAAAAGCAAAATGTTATTACAAGTTCATGATGAGCTTGTGTTTGACGTACACAATTCGGAACTCGAAAAAATCCAACCGATGATAAAACACGAAATGGAACACGCTTTCAAACTTGATGTTCCTTTGGATGTTGATTTAGGAGCTGGAAAAGATTGGTTGGAAGCACATTAAATATCTTCCATCATACTCATAAAAAAAATCTCTAATCGTTTTAAATGATTAGAGATTTTTTTTAATCTTATATTAAATGAGTTTCTACAATTTCCTTGTTGACTCTCTTTCTTTCAATTTTGTTTTGATTACGACCGTTTCATAAGGCAAATCTTCTTCTTTGGATTCTAACCTGTCAATAAGCAATTTAGCGGCCACCTCACCTATTTCGATTCCGTGCTGACTCACCGTTGTTAAACTTGGAGACAATCTTCTGGAAGCCAGAATACCATCGGCAAAACCAATGATAGAAATTTCTTCCGGTACTTTATATCCTTTTTTAAGCGCAATACGCAAAGCTGCTACTGAGTCATTTTCTTCGAGAGCAAAGATTCCATCAATTTTATTTTCAAAAACTTTTTCGATTTTATCCTTTAAATCATCTTCAGAATCCGTTCTTAAAATGATATCGTTGTTTACAGCAATATTATTGTTTTCCAATGCTTTCAAATATCCATCGGCTCTTAATTTACCAACACTTAAGTTATCGATAGAGGACAACAAGGCAATATTCTTGCATCCTATATCAATTAAATGTTGTGTTGAATTTAAAGCGGAGTCAAAATCATCAACAATTACTTTGTCACAATCTACGCCATCGGCAATACGATCAAACATAACAATTGGAGTTCCATCATTAATGATTGCGGAGAAATGGTCGTAATCCTGATTTTTTTGTGCTTCTTCAGAAACCGAAACAATAAATCCATCAATAGTTCCATTACTTAGCATTTCCAGCGTATGGGCTTCTTTTTCTGATGATTCGTTAGAGATACACATAATCACGTTGTACCCTTTTTCGTCGGCTATTTTTTCGATACCGCTAAATACTTTGGCAAAAAAAGAATTTAAAATATTTGGAATAATTACACCAATGGTTTTTGTTTTTCTATTTTTAAGGTTCAAACCAATAACATTGGGTTTGTAATTTTTAAGCTTAGCATATTCTTTAATTTTAACTTTCGTCTGCTCGCTAATCTCCGGGCTATCGTTCAACGCTTTAGAAACTGTAGAAACAGAAACATTCAGTTCTTTAGCGATTTGTTTTAAAGTTGCTTTAGCTTTCATAAGAGAGATTTTTGACGTAATTTATATAATAAAAACAGTGACAAGATATGAATAATTAGAATATTAACTGTTTAAGTGACAAAAATAGCCAATAAAATGTAAAATTTGCTTCCAAATATTAGAAATATACAATAAAATTAAATAAAAACAACAGCACCTCGAATTCAACTCACCCAGAAGTGAGAAACGCAAATTCAATCTTAGAATATTATTTTAAATATACATTTGATTATCAGAGTAAAAACAAGAAAAAAATATTCATTTAAGGTATTTGTATTTAAAATAATTAATTGTACTTTTGCAACCCCTTTATTGGGGATGGAATGTTTAATTAAAAATATATTATGGACGCATTAAGCTACAAGACACAATCAGCAAGCAAAGCCACAGTTACAAAAGAGTGGATTGTTGTAGATGCTGATGGTCACAACTTAGGTCGTCTTGCTTCAAAAGTCGCTATGATTTTGAGAGGTAAGTACAAGCCAAGTTACACACCACACGTGGACTGCGGTGATAACGTAATCGTTATCAACTCAGAAAAAATTAACCTTACAGGTAACAAAATGGATGAAAAAACATACATCCGTCACACTGGTTACCCAGGAGGTCAAAGAACTTTAACTGCTAAAGTATTGCAATCAAAAAACCCTGCATTATTAGTAGAGAAAGCTGTAAGAGGGATGTTACCTAAAAATAAATTAGGTGCTGAACTTTTTAGAAATTTAAATGTTGTTGTAGGATCTGAGCACAAACAAGGCGCTCAAAAACCTAAAACAGTTAACCTTAACGATCTTAAGTAATGGGAGTTATTCACAAAATCGGTAGAAGAAAAACCGCTGTTGCACGTGTTTATGTTTCAGAAGGAACAGGAGTAATCACTGTAAACAAAAAAGCATTCGAAACGTACTTCCCAACTGCAACTTTACAGTACAAAGTATTACAACCTATGTCTATGACAGAAAATGTAAGCAACTTTGACGTAAAAGTTAACGTTTATGGTGGTGGTTCAACTGGTCAAGCAGAAGCTGTAAGAATGGCATTGGCACGCGTTATGTGTGAAGTAAATGCTGAAAACAGAGCTATCTTGAAACCAGAAGGTTTATTAACAAGAGATCCAAGAATGGTTGAACGTAAGAAATTCGGTCAGAAGAAAGCTCGTAAGAGATTCCAATTCTCTAAACGTTAATATTACCTGTCTTGTTCAAATGGGACAAGACATCGTTCATTTATTATTGAATTTAAAAAAACAGTTGTTGTTGCTCTCCTACTGAGGTAGGAAATAGTTTAGCATCTAAATGTATAAAGCCGAGAAATCGCCATTTATTCATTGCTAATCAACAGAACGTAAACTAGAACAAAATGGCAAACAAAGTAGAAGTAAAAGAATTACTAGAAGCAGGTGTTCACTTCGGACACATGACTAGAAAGTGGGATCCAAACATGGCTCCTTACATTTATATGGAGCGTAATGGTATTCACATTATCAATCTATATAAAACTGCAGCAAAAATTGAAGAAGCTAATGACGCTTTGAAAAAAATCGCTGCATCAGGTAGAAAAATATTATTCGTTGCTACCAAAAAACAAGCAAAAGACATCGTTGCTGAAAAAGCAAAAGCTGCAAACATGCCTTACATCACTGAAAGATGGCCTGGTGGAATGCTAACTAACTTCGTAACTATCCGTAAAGCTGTTAAAAAAATGGCTACTATTGATAAAATGAAGAAAGATGGTACATTCATGACTCTTTCTAAAAAAGAGCGTTTGCAAGTTGATCGTCTTCGTGCTAAATTAGAGAAAAACTTAGGTTCAATAGCTGACATGTCAAGACTACCAGCTGCATTGTTCGTAGTTGATATCAAAGCGGAACATATCGCAATAAAAGAAGCTCAAAAATTAAACATTCCAGTTTTTGCAATGGTTGATACAAATTCTGATCCTCGTGAAGTAGAATATGTAATTCCTGCAAATGATGATGCTTCTAAATCAATTGATAAAATTTTATCTTTAGTTACTGCTGCAATTGTTGAAGGACTTTCTGATAGAGGTTCTGACAAAGAAGCTGAAGCTACTGCTGAAGTTGTTCCTCCTGCTGCTGAAGCTGTAGAAGTAGCTCCTGCTGTAGAAGCTGCTGCTCCAACTGCAACTGAAGAATAAATAAACATTTAATTCCAAGTTTTAAATTCCTCTCCAAAAAAAATTAGAAACCTAAAGTTGATAATTTAATAAAATTGGAAATTGGATTTAACACTTGGAATTTTTTACTTTTAACCTTAAAAAATAATACAATATGGCAACAATTACTGCTGCAGACGTAAATAAATTAAGAACAATCACTGGTGCAGGTATGATGGACTGCAAAAAAGCCTTGGTTGAAGCAGACGGAGATTTTGATTTAGCTATCGAAAACTTACGTAAAAAAGGACAAAAAGTAGCTGCAAACCGTTCAGATAGAGAATCTACTGAAGGTGCTGCTATTGCTGTTGTAAATGCTGACAAAACTGCTGGAGTTGTTATCACATTGAACTGTGAGACTGACTTCGTAGGAATGAATGAGAACTTTGTAAAAATGGCTACTGAAATGGCTAATTTAGCATTGAACTTCAATACTAAAGAAGAATTTTTAGCTGCTGACTTCAACGGAATTACTGTTGCTGATAAATTAATCGAGCAAACAGGAGTTATCGGTGAAAAATTAGAAATCAGAACTTTCGAAAAATTAGAAGGTGCTTTCATCGGATCTTACATCCACTCTGGAAACAAAATCGCTACTTTAGTTGCTCTATCTGCAAATGTTGAAGGTGCTGACGAAGTTTCAAGAAACGTATCTATGCAAGCAGCAGCTATGGCTCCTATTGCATTAAACGAAGAAGGTGTTGATGCTGAAACTATCGCTAAAGAAATCGAAATTGCTAAAGACATCCTACGTCAAGAAGGAAAAGCTGAAGCAATGTTAGACAATATCGCTAAAGGTAAATTAGCTCGTTTCTTTAAAGACAACACTTTAGTAAACCAAGATTACATCAAAGACAACAAATTAAGCGTTGCTGCTTATGTTAAATCTTTAGACAAAGATCTTATCGTTACAGGTTTCAAAAGAGCTGCTTTAGGATAATCATTCTAAAATCGTTTCAGAATTCTAAACTCATTTACAATTCTGATTACAAATATAAAATCCCATTCGTTCACTCGAATGGGATTTTTTTTTAAATCAACTACTGTTTGTTTTATAAAACATAAATTTCAAATTAAAATACTAAATTTGAGTACTAATTATCATTTATGTTTAAAACAAAAAAAGAGCTCGTATTTGTTATACTCGCCGGAATCTTCATTACTAATGCTGTTACTGCCGAATTAATCGGTGGAAAACTGATACAAATAGGTCCGTTTGTAATGAGCATCGGTATTTTACCTTGGCCCATAGTTTTCCTGACTACCGATTTAATCAATGAATATTTTGGAGAAAAAGGAGTAAAAAAATTGTCTTTAATAACAGCCGGTTTAATTGCTTACGCTTTTATCCTATTATTTTTAGCCATAAGCATTCCAGCAGCAAAAGGAATTAGCCCTGTAAATGATGACCAATTCTTTGCTGTTTTTGGGCAAAGTATGTGGATCATCGTTGGAAGTATCATTGCATTTCTAGTTTCACAATTGATTGATGTAACTATTTTTTGGTTTTTCAAAAACCGTACAGGAAATAATAAAATCTGGCTTAGAGCAACGGGTTCCACTATAATTTCTCAATTATTCGATTCTTTTATTGTCCTTGGAATTGCTTTTTGGTTGCCCGGAAAAATTAACTTTGACACTTTTATAACTTCCGCATTGACGGGCTATACATTCAAACTTGGAATTGCCGTTTTATTGACCCCACTAATTTATTTGGGGCACTACATTATAAAAAAATATTTATCAGAAGAAACAGAATAAATCATGATAGAAAAAACAAGATGTAAATGGTGTGTTGGTATTGATATTTACGAAAAATACCATGATGAAGAATGGGGTGTTCCAGTTTATGAAGATCAAAAATTATTTGAATTCCTAATCTTAGAAACTTTCCAAGCGGGACTAAGTTGGATTACAATCCTAAAAAAAAGAGAAAACTTCCAATTAGCTTTTGATGATTTTGACTATAAAAAAGTTTCGAATTATACCGAAGATAAAATCCAAGAATTACTTCAAGATACAGGGATTATTCGCAATCAATTAAAAATTCGCGCAGCCGTTTCGAATGCCATTGCTTTTATGAAAGTACAAGAAGAATTTGGTAGTTTTTCAAAATACATTTGGAAATTTACCGATGGAAAACCTATTCAAAACAACCGACAATCCTTGAAAGAAGTTCCTGCAACAACGCCACTTTCGGATGAAATTAGTAAAGATTTGAAAAAACGCGGATTTAAATTCGTAGGTTCCACTGTGATTTATGCACACATGCAAGCCACTGGAATGGTCGATGATCACGTAGCAGATTGCTGGAAAAAAAGCTAGTAATCAGGTTGCAGTTTAAAGTACTAGAAATCGGAATCTGAAAATTATTTACTTTTCAAAATCTCCATAAATTCTTCTCTGTCAATTTCCCTGCAGCCCAAACTTTCAAGATGCGGATTATAAACTTGGCAATCCAACAGTTTGTAATTTTCTTTTTTTAATTGGTTTACCAAAGCAATGAAAGCCACTTTGGAAGCATTAGAGACTTTAGAAAACATACTTTCACCACAAAAAACATGACCCAAATCGATTCCGTACAATCCACCAACCAAAACCTCATCTTGCCAGACTTCAACCGATTTTGCAATACCTAATTCGTTCAATTTACAATAGGCTTCAATCATATCATTCGTTATCCAAGTCCCATTTTGACCGTCTCTCTTTATGTTTTGACAGTTTGAAATTACGTCCCTGAAATTCTGATTAAAAGTAACCTTGAAACTATTTCGATTCAGAATGTTACGCATACTCTTGGATACAATCAATTCATCCAGAAACAAAACCATTCTGGGATTTGGCGACCACCATGTAATAGGTTCTCCATCTTCAAACCACGGAAAAATGCCACTTTTATAAGCAAGTTGCAATCGTTCCGGTGATAAATCTCCTCCAAGAGCAAGAATACCCGAAGAATTAGTCAGAGAAACTGGAGGAAAGAATAGTGCTGCAGTTAAATAATACATTCTTTATTAAAAAATAAAACCCGACAGTGTTTTGAATACCTGTCGGGTTTGTTTTTACTATATCAATAGAAATTCAAATGATTAAAAAGGTAAATCGTCTGCTTCTTCTTCGTTTAAGTTAGTTGCTGGTGCAAAAGCTTCTGCAGCCGGCATTGGAGGCATTTGTGCAGCAGAAGGAGCTTCAGCTTGCAATTTTCCAATTCTCCATCCTTGGATAGTATTAAAATAAACCGTTTCCCCTTGAGGATTTGTCCATTCTCTACCTCTTAAATTAATATCAATTTTCACAGGCTCACCTACTTGAAAACCGTTCAATAAGTCACATTTATCCTGAACAAACTGAACTAGAATATGTTGTGGATATTGCTCATCAGTAGTAACAACTACATCTCTTTTTTTGAAACCTCCAGATCCAACTTCTTTAGTTTGATCGATCATTTTAATTTTTCCTGTAACTTCCATCTTCTATGTTTTAATTGTTTTGCTCTATTTTTTTCTTTCTGCCAAAAGTACTTTCCATGCTGAAAACACGTCGTTGGCATTTAAATATTTTTTAGCTTCCAAATGCACTTTTAACTCATCATCGGAGCTTAAAACTCCTTTTACTGCGAAATTTTGTTTTACAAATATAGTAACTTCTTCCTTTGTAGGCAAGGCTTCAATATTCCCTAAAATCCCTAAATCATTTCCATCAAAAACTGTACTTTCTTTTATAAAATCTGGAATCGCATCCACTCCAATTCCTAATGTGGATAATGGTTTTGGCACTTCAAAAAGACCTTGATTCGACCTGGAATACCAGTTGCCGCCTAATCTGGAAACTAAGTCAATTTTGTGTTGGTCAATCGCTCCATTTTCGTCTAAAACAGATTCGTCAATATGAATGCGCACTACTTCACAAAGCACTAAATTTCCGGCTCCTCCTTCAGTTCCCAATGGAATAATCTGAGTGACTTTGCATTCAAATTGAACGGGGGATTCTTTTACCCTAAAAGGTTTTACCACCTCCGAAGCAATTGGAGTCAAGCCAGATTTTATAAACTCATCTACTCCATCAGCATATTCCGTACTGGCCAGAGACGTTTGCTGAACTATATTATAATTTACCACATTAATCACTACTTCACGAGTCGCTTCGGCATTGATTAAGGTGTGTTTTATCGAATTATCACGAACGCGTCTTGCAGGCGAAAATATCAGAATTGGAGGATTGGCACTGAACACATTGAAGAAACTAAAAGGCGATAGATTAGGATTCCCTTTAGCATCCATCGTACTGGCAAAAGCAATAGGTCGCGGTCCAACGGAACTTTGCAAATACCCTTGCAGTTTTGCTGTTTCAATACTTTTAGGATCAATAGTAATCATACGTTTTTAATTTATTGCTGAAAGATACAAAAGTAGACAAATGAATTAAGTTTAAGAAGCAGTAACCTCAAATTAGAATAAAATAAAGGATTGATTTTCTCAAAAAAAATTCTTTCTCAAAAACTAAAATACAAGAGCATTTATTTCGTTATATTTATACCACTAAATTATATTTATGCAGTTTTCTGAAAGAAGAAATACAACTCGTTGGGTTATTATTTTTGCATCCTTTTTAATCATTTCATTAATTCTCTGGAACACTTATACTTTTTTTCAAATCTTCAAAAATGAAGAACGATTAAAAATGAACCTTTGGGCAAAAGCTCAAAAAACACTTAACAATGCCGGTGAAAATACCGATGTAGAACTCCCACTTCAGATTTTCAGCAACAATACCTCAATTCCTATTATTGTTACGGAGAATGACAGCATCATAAACACCGTAAACATTGACGATGCTATTGTGAAAAATAAGTCCAAAGCCCAGGATTTTTTATCCAAATTAAAAAGCGAAAATGAACCTATTGTCATTGAATATGTCCCGGGAAAATTTCAAAATCTGTATTACGGTAATTCCGCATTACTGAATAAGTTAAAATATTATCCCGTTGCTTTAGTGCTTATCATTGTGCTTTTTGGTGCGCTTGTTTACAATTTTTACAGAAGTACCAAAATGGCTACGCAAAATAAACTTTGGGCGGGAATGGCAAAAGAAACCGCACACCAGATAGGAACTCCGCTTTCTTCCTTGATTGGCTGGGTCGAACTCTTGAAATCCGAAAATGTAGACGAAAGCACCACTTTCGAAATTGAAAAAGACATTGAACGTTTACAAACCATAACAGATCGTTTCTCTAAAATAGGTTCAGAACCAAAATTAGAAAACAAAGACATCGTAGCAGAAACCTTTCAATCCTACGACTATTTACAATCCCGATTTTCAAAACAAATTGAATTTTCATTCAAGGCACCAAAATCACCTATCATTGTTTCTTTGAATCCTACTTTACACAGTTGGACCATTGAAAATCTTGTAAAAAATGCCATCGATGCCATGAAAGGAAAAGGGAAATTAGCACTTGAAATTGAACAAGAAGGCGATTCTGTAAAAATAAACGTTACCGATACTGGAAGCGGAATTCAAAAAAACCAATTCAAAAGCATCTTCGAGCCTGGATTTACGACTAAAAAACGCGGCTGGGGATTGGGTCTCTCATTGACTAAAAGAATCGTGGAGGAATACCATAAAGGAACCATAAAAGTATTGAATTCCGAGATTGGAAAAGGAACAACGATGCAAGTCAGTTTTAAAAAAAGCAATTTAGTTTAACGGAACACCAAACCAAGAGACTTTAGAAAACATCGTTTTTCTGACTATTTTAGACTTACTCAAGTAATTTTTCACAAACAAGGAATGTTCTTCGGCTTGCGCCAAAGCTGCTCCAATCGATTTTTTAATCGATGCTACATTAGATGCATTTTTGCTGCCAACTGAACCCACGCTGTAAATATCATTCTGACACTTAACCAGCTGTTCTCTTGGCGTTTCAATCATATTGCTAATTTCATCATCTGATAAAGCAGGCTTGAACTTATTGTTTCTGTAATAAATAAAATCATTCAATAGAACAACTGCCTGATTCATTTCATTAACAATGGAATTCAATTTCTCAATATTCGTATTATGTCTCAAATAAGTCAACTGCTGCTTTTTCCCTTCATAACGTTCCAGAATCATGGCGTTTTTCAATCCATTTTTCTCTATTCTTTCTGCCGAATCAAATAATTGATCAGCTTCAGACAAGGCATTATATTTGATAATTTCTTTCTCAAAATCAAAGTATTTCTTGGTTTTGTTGATTTCAATTTTTCCTTCATAAAACTCACCATTAGTAATCGGATAATTGGAAAATTGCCATAAATAATCAAATGGAATGTGGGAAGCAATTATTTTAGTGGGTTCAGTCTTAAAATAATAGTTATTTATTTTTTTATAAAACCTCCCATTATTGACATAACCAGAACCCCAAGTTGGATCAAATACATACCACTTTTTATCAATTTTTGCGGCTATCCAAGCGTGAGCTAAATCACTTACTTTTCCGTTTTGCTTTGTATATCCATCGATTATATAGGATTGGATTCCTGTTTTTTGCGAAAGCTCATTAAAAACGACAGCATAATGAATACAAACACCTTTTTTGGTTCTTAACGTCCTTGCGATTTGTTCCTGTACCGTTTCATTGAAGTTTACGACAAACATATTGGCAACATCATAACTTATATTTGATGTAGTCCAATAAAAAACAGCCCTGATTTTATCCGTTTCTGTTTTAAAATTAGCGTTGATATATTTGGCAATTGCATCAGTAGAGGTAATTGAACTAGCAGGAATAGCAGCCATTTTAGCATCAACCAAAGGATATCCGACATTGACCCGTCCAAAACTTAGAAGTGAGAAAAAGAAAAAAAGTACTAAACAAATGTTTTTCATAGTATATAATGTAGTCTCAAAAAATTAAAAGGGATAGGTTTTCACCTATCCCCTTTGTAAACTAAAATCATACCAATTTATTTTATTTACTAAAATATTACAAATTAGCTTTAATGCTTTCTGCCAAAGCTTCAAATTCATCTTTGGACAAGGATACTTTATTTTGAAAACGCATTTCATCCATTTCATTCAAGGGAATTAAATGAACGTGCGCATGGGGAACTTCAAGTCCTACAACTGCCATTCCAATTCTTTTGCATGGAACCGTTTTTTCAAGGGCAACTGCTATTTTTTTAGAGAATTGCATCAGTCCGATATACAAATCATCTTCCATCTCAAAAATCTTATTTATTTCTTGTTTTGGAATACAAAGGGTGTGTCCTTTTGCATTTGGATTTACATCCAAAAAAGCCAAGAAATTTTCATCCTCTGCGATTTTGTAACATGGGATTTCTCCGTTTATAATTTTTGTAAATATACTTGACATTGTTGAATTGGTTAATTGTTGAATCGGCTAAACCTTTAACTATTTAATCACGAGATATTTCTAAAATTTCAAATTTCAACACTCCGTTTGGAACAGTGATTTCTGCCACTTCTCCTACTGATTTCCCCAACAAACCTTTCCCAATAGGCGAGGTTACTGATATTTTTCCAGTTTTCAAATCGGCTTCACTTTCAGCTACCAGTGTGTATTTCATTTCCATTCCATTGGTTTGGTTTTTGATTTTCACATTAGACAAAACCAATACCTTAGAAACATCCAGATGTGTTTCATCTATTAATCTGGCATTAGAGTGTACTTCTTCCAGTTTAGCAATACGCATTTCCAGCATTCCTTGTGCTTCTTTAGCAGCATCATATTCGGCATTCTCAGAAAGGTCGCCTTTATCTCTTGCTTCAGCTATATCTGCAGATGCTTTTGGACGCATTACGCTTTTTAAATAATCTAATTCTTCTCTTAATTTCTTTAACCCTTCTGCGGTGTAATACGATACTGTACTCATAACTTCATCATTTATATAAATAGAAAAAATCCCATCAGGACGGGATTTCTTTCCACAAAGATACTATTATTATTTTTTCGTCTATAAATATATGTTAATCATATATAATTCAAAGTTAAATAAATTAAATTTGTTTCACTAATACTTTGACACTATTTTAAAATGAAAAAATACCTGCTCCTTTCCGTTATAATTCCTTTCTTTTTCTCGTGTAGTGATTCAGGTTTTGACAATACAAATCCATATATCCCTAATTATACTTTTACGGTAGATATTAATATGAATTTGCCTGCGTATTCAAATCTTAAATACGCGAGCAATGCTATTTATTATGCTGGAGTAGGCGCACGTGGTATTATTGTTTTTAATACCGGTAGCGGTTACAATGCTTTTGATGCGGCTTGTCCTAATCAAGCAATAAGTTCCTGTTCTACCATGACCATAGATGGGATAAATGCCGTTTGTGGATGTGACAGTAAAGAGTACAGTTTATTTACTGGACAGGGAACTTTACAATATCCTATGAAACAATATCGTGTTCAAGTAAACGGAACTTCTCTTCGAGTTTATAATTAAACAAAAAATCCTGACAGGTAAACCATCAGGATTTTTCTCATTATAACTAAAACAATATTCTAAAACTTCAAAGTCAATCCGGCAAGGAAATTAATTCCTGCTTGTGGATAATAATACGGGTATACATCATACATGTATCCGTTAGAAACATATTTTTTGTCTAAAAAGTTATTGACTAAACCAGTCACAATAATCGATTTAAAAACTGATTTTGGTTTAAACTCATACGCAACGTTCAAGTCATTCACAAAGTAGTCTGCCAACTTTGCAGCCGGTAATTCAATGTTATTCATGTATTGTTCCCCAACGAATTTTTGCATCCATGAAATGTGAAGATTTTCCACTGGTGTATAGACCAAAATATTTCCCGCAATAATCGATGGTGAATACGCGATATCAGTAGTGCCATAATTCTGTCCTTCTACCGCTAAATCAGTATTTTTATTAGCACTCAAGGTAAAATTAGGACGGATAATCAATTGATTTGTCAACGCTATTGTAGCGTCTACTTCCAATCCTAAACGGTAGCTTTTTTCGCTATTGGAACGTATCGGAGCGCCTACATCATCCAGATTTCCAGTTAAAATCAATTGATCTTTATAGGCCATATAATACACATTCGAATTGAATTGTACTTTCTCTGCAACATATCTCCAACCCAATTCAAAGTCATTCAATTTTTCTGACTTTACGTTTCCGCCTTCATAATCGGTTCTGTTTGGTTCCCTGTTCGCTCTGGCATAGGAAAAATACAAGGCATTATTAGCATTGATGTCATACGTCAACCCAGTCTTTGGATTAAAAAAATTAAATGTATCATCTACTACATCTGCCTGAACCCCGTTGGCCTTATAATTAACCGTACGATATTGTAAATCTCCAAATAAACTTAATTGCGTTGTGATTTGGTAATTGGCTTTGGCAAAAATAGTTCCATCCGTTTTGACAGCATAATCGTCATAATAACGATCTCCTAATTCGCTCTGCGAAGCAAATCGTGCCCAAATAACTTCCCCGAAATGGCTGCCTTCATATTTATTCCATCCGCCACCAAAAATCACATCCAATTTATCTTTCTTGTAATTCGCAGAAAATGTAGTTCCGTAGAAATCATTATCCAACCATTTTTGACGAATCAAATCAGTTGTTGTCACGGCACCAACTGGCTGTAATCCATAATCGGTTAAATCAGCGTCTTCTTTGTAATTTTCATAGAATCCTTTTCCTTTGGTGTAATGCAACGCAAAATTAGTACTCCAGTTTTCTGATATTTTTTCGTTCCAATGCAATTGAGAGTGATCTTGTTGGTAATTATCGGTTTCATTGTCATAAAAACGAGCATTTCCTTGTTCATCCGTAAAAGCTCCTGCTGAATTAAACGTGCGATCATTGTTCAATGTTTCGCCGTCAATTCCGTTCCAAGACTGATACGTTTTCTCTTTTCCTCCAAAAACCAAGGCTTTTATCAACGTAGTTTTCCCTACATATGTCCCTTGAAGAAAATAAGATTTCAAATCAGATGCGCCACGATCCAAATAACCATCTGAATTTAAAGCTGACAAACGACCCGCGATTTCAAAATGATCGTTCATTAGACCTGTACTGAATTTTACTGTATGTTTTCTGGTATTGAAACTTCCAAAAGAGTTGGAGATTTCTCCTGTACTTTCTTTGGCAAAATTATCCGTAAGCATATTTAAACTGGCACCAAAAGCTCCTGCTCCATTAGTTGAAGTTCCTACGCCGCGCTGCAACTGCAAACTCTCCACTGAAGATGCAAAATCAGGCATATTTACCCAATACGTCCCATGACTTTCAGAATCATTGTAAGGAATTCCGTTGATAGTAACATTCACTCTTGTTGCATCACTACCACGGACGCGAATTCCGGTATATCCAACTCCATTTCCCGCATCAGAAGTGGTCACAACTGAAGGCAGATAATTCATCAGAATAGGAATATCCTGTCCTAAATTTCGGAATTTGATTTCCTTTTTGTCCAAATTGCTAAAACTGACTGGTGTTTTTGTGGTCACACGAACTGCCGAAACCAAAACTTCATCAAGTTGGTTTACTTTCGTTGTGTCTTTGACTTGTGAGAAAGAGATAAAAGTTGCAAGAAAAAAGACCGAAGACATATAATATGTCAGATTCTTGGACTTTGAGACTTTGAGACTTTGAGACTTTGTAACTGTAATAAAAGTATTCATCCGTAAAAAGATTACGAATAAAAGGGGGAATTATTCTTTTGTTAAATTAAAAAATGATTGTTTCCTATGACAAATAAAGTAGTGTGCACGCTATTTGTTTGTCATTTTTTCCCTTGACAACATTACTTGTCCAGGTTCTTTGGGTATAATCTCAGCTCGTTATTTAGAGCACCCCTTTGAGACAGAGCAAAACTAATTATAAATTGTGAATTATAAATTATGAATTGGAATAAATTTTAAAAATCAGGTTTTCTGCGTGTCTTTTTAATTTCAGAAATGTTCTTTTTGTCCTTTATTCGCTTTCTAATAAACGACTTAGGGATTTTAGTAGGTTTACGTTCTTTAGGAATAAGCAACGCATTTTTTATAAGTTCCAAAAATCGTTTGATTACAATTTCCTTGTTTCTAAACTGACTTCGATCTTCATCACAATTCAAGATTAAAACAGAATCAGTTGTTAACCTTGAAGACAATTTGGTTTCGACCAAAAGTTTTTCTTCTTCGGTTAAAGCCTGAGAATTTTTCAAATCAAAAGTCAGTACCACTTTTGAAGAAACTTTATTTACGTTCTGGCCACCGGCTCCACTGCTCCGGACGGCTTTAAAACTTAACTCAGCTATAATTTTTTCGTTTTCCATTGATGTTGTCCCGAAACTTCGGAAATGTTTCAGTAAAATTATTACGGCTGATGTGCTGGTTTTAATAAATCATTTACTGTTTTTACCGGATTAAAAGTAATCAAAGGCACTTGAACAAATACCGTCATCCATTTTGCCATGGCACCATTCCATAAACCAGGTAATTCATACGATTTAATAGCTCTTCCAAAAGTAGTTTTCTCTACTACAAAGCCACTATTATGATCCACAAACTGAGTCAGGTCGAACTTCTCCTTTTTATAATTTTTAATTCCGCAAACTAAATCTACCGGGTTAAAATGTGTAGATGCATTCAGGATTCCCCTCTGATTATCATCTGATAAATCTACTTGAGAACTCTCAACAATTTGTAAAGTAATAGAACCTTTTTCATCTTTTACCCAAAAAGGGCCACCACCGGTTTCACCTTCATTTTTTACCATTCCACAAACTCTCATAGGCCTGTTTAAAATAGTTCTAATTTCGATTATTTTATTTTCAAAACTAAGTTCGTAAAAACTGTTTGAGACTCTAATATTTAGTTTTTCTTGCAAAAAAAGTAAAATTTCTTCACTTTCTTCTTGCTGAATTTCTGCAGCATCAATTGCATGTAAATACTTAAATACCTGCTGTTGCAATTCTATTAAAATTCCTGCCAATGCTTTTTTATACAAAGCAATTTTTTCAATATTATTTTGGATAACATTATCAATATTTTTTATAAAAATAATATCAGCATCAAGATTATTTAAGTTTTCTATCAAAGCTCCATGTCCACCCGGCCTAAAAAACAACTTGCCATTTTCATCTCTGAAGGGATTATTTTCAAAATCCACAGTAAGGGTATCCGTGCTCTCATTTTGACAAGAGTAACTAACATGTATAGCTATCCCTGACTTTTTTTCTAATTTGCCTTTAATAGCATTAATCGTTGTTTTAAACTGAGCCAAATGAGATTCTGACACTGTAAAATGCAAGTTTGAATTTGAATTTGAATTTGCATAATGAACACACTCATTAAGATGTTCTTCCACCGGTGTATAAATATGGTTTAGATATTTATGAAAAGGTAGTACACCTTTAGGCTTACCGGCAAAATTGAAGTAATCAGGAGCCAAAAGTAATTTTATAAAATAATAATTTTTATAATCTCGATGAAGAAACTCAAAGTCAATAAATTCCTCTCTTAGTTTTTTATCAACTGCCTTGAAAAATGGAAACTTCTCTAAACCCACTATAAAAACAGGAAGTTCTGTTTCTTTTTTTCTATTTACATAAGCATTAATGGTTTCATTTTCGACATCAAAATCTTTTAGAAAAGTAAGCAGAAATTTAAACATTCTAGTGGCTGCTCCTGATGCAGGGACAAATTTCTCCAGTTTTAAACTAGATTTATTTTCATCAAAATAATCTGCTTTTAGTCGAAAATCATTTTCTGATAATTTTAAAATACCATTAAATAAAGTTGCTGGTCCAACCAGATTACTTTTTTCAATTCCATTTCTGAAAAAACTAAGCTGTTGCTGAATATTTTTTAATGGAACACCTTTTTCATAAATTTGAACAAAATCAAGAGAAGAAAGTCCCATCTCTTTGGCTTTTGTCAAATCATTAATAATAGCAACTGCTTTCTTCAGTCTTAATTTTTTATCTCCTGAAAGAATGACAAATGGTTTCTTATTATCAATCAAGGATTGTTTGAAAATTGCAAATACCGACTCTCTTTCTTCCGGACGGTCTCTTAAATCATCTTTTTCCCAAGGAACATCAATATCCGTAAGAAAAAACAAGTCGTACTCATGTTCGCGAGCCGCTTGATCTAATAATGGATCACAATAATCATAATACACTTCGGAAAAAACTTTGGTTACCAATAAATTAGTATCACAAAAAAGGTAGTTATTAGCAATTAAAGCACTTTCATTTTCTAATTTAGTTTGCCCAAAAGCAATAGGAAGCATGTCGTCAATATCACAAATCTGTTGATTTACATCCCATTTTTCTTGAAGGTATTCTCGTGCATATTCAGGAACCCATTCTGTTTTATAATATTCAGCGAGTTGTTTTGCTAATGTGGTTTTTCCAGTACTTTCCGGACCAAATAGAGCAATTTTAATTATTTTTGTAGCTCCGTTTGAGAGCTGTCTGAGATTTTCTTCCATTCTAAATAGCCAAAAATGGCAACTATTGTAAATACTATGTATTGAAAACTTGTAAAAGTAAATCCTTTTGAAAAATATAATGGAATTGAAATTACATCTCCAATAATCCAAAATACCCAATTTTCTACTTTTCTTTTGGCCATGAGCCACATTCCTACAAAGAAAATTCCTGTGATAAATGTATCTACATAAGCATACCAAGTGGTGAATTTTCCGAAATAATGATATACCGAAACCACAAAAGCGACCGTAAATATAAAAAGAATTATCGCAATTCGTTTTTCAGAACTCGATATTTTTGAAATTGGGAACTCAACTGTATCATCTTTTTTTCTGGTCCAATGGTACCAACCATAAATACTCATCACAAAATAGTATCCATTGATCATCATATCGCCCCATAAAGTCCATTTCCAAAGCAAGTAAACATAAATAGATGTACTTACTAATCCCGTTGGAAAAACTAAAATATTGTCTTTTTTAGCATACCAAACACTTAACAAACCAAAAACGACTGCCACAATTTCTAAAACTATATCTAAGGTTGGATAATCTGCGTATTGAGAAAAAAAGTATTCTATCATTGCAAAAATTAAATTATTGATTAAAAAAATTCATGTCGTTTTCAAAGGCTGTTCCTATAATTACTAAATCGGCACCGGCATAATAAGCGTTTTGAATTCCATGCAAATCTACAATTCCGCCTCCAACAAGTAACGGAATTTCAATATTTTGAGAAACTAATTCAATCATTTCTAACGGAACAGCTTGTTTTGCTCCACTTCCCGCCTCTAGATAAATCAATTTATTGCCTAACATTTCGCCCGCTTGTGCTGTTGCCAATGCTAAATCCAGATTATTTCTATCTAAAGGCTTTGTTTTACTAATGCGTTCTACGGCGGTTTCATTTCCACTTTCAATTAAAATATAACCCGTAGAAATGATTTCGAGTTGGGTTTGTTTTAAAATTGGTGCAGCTTTTACTTGGTGTTCAATTAGAAAATCTGGATTGCGACCAGAGATTAAAGACAAAAATAAAATCGCATCGGCTTTATCTGAAATCTGAGATGGATTTCCTGGGAAAAGAACGATTGGTAGATTGCAGTTTTGTTTAATTTTCACAATTAATTCATCAATAATAGTAGTTGTAACTAGGCTTCCGCCAATGAAAATATGAGACGCCGGCGATTGGTTAATTTTTGAAATTAAAAGATCCAAGTTTTCTAAAACCAATTTGTCAGGATCAAGAAGGATAGCGAGTAATTTTTGGTTATTCGTTTTGGCTTTTATTATTTGGCTGTATAGGTTCTCCATAAGTTTTACCGCTAATTCACTAATTTTCGAAAGCGTAAACTAACGTAAAATCCTCTATTTCTTCAAAATGAATATTGAAATCTATAGTCAAATTATTAAAATGAAGCTTAGCTTTATTTTGTTTAATGTTTAATTCAAATGACTGAACATTTATATGATCTTTGAAACTAATCCCTTTTTCGTTTCTAATTTTAAAAATGGCTTCTTTGGCTCCCCAAATAACAGTCAATTTTCGAATGTATTCGTCACTGTCCATATCCAAAAATTGAAATTCGGAGTCACAGAATTTATCGGCGATTCGGAGGATTTTGTCTCGCTGCAATTCGATATCGATTCCTACGGTTTCGTCACTGATGATAATTGCCGAAAAATTATGGGAATGTGTTATGGAAATATGGTTCTCTCCATGTAGATGTGGTTTCCCGAATTCATCATAATACAAATCCAAATCCGTGTGGCCCGTTTCCTGTAATAGCTTGCGAACACTCAGAAAGGCGCGTTGGTGCATTTCTGATTTCATTCCGTCGAGGCGGAGGCGATTGCTGTCGTTTAAGACCACTTGTTTTAATAATTCGGCATAGGATTCGGTTACTTTCCAAACGAGGATTTGAGTAGTGGTCCCGACGCTTCGGGAGAAATGTATCGTTTTGTAAAGTGGCATCGTATTGTGTTCTTGGTTTTTTAGCCCCGGTAGCAGCGGCATCCTTTTTTCACGCTTTTTTGCGTGGAAAAAGATATAGCGAATAACGGGAAATAGCTCCAGAAACTGAAACAAGTTCAGCATGAAGAAATTATTTAGTTAATGTTCAAAAGATTAGCGAATTAAACAATTCATAAATCTTTTAGAAAACAGTTAAATTCTAAAGTTATTACGTAAATTTGCAAAAAATTTTACGCCCGAGCCTAAAGGCGAACGGACGAAGTAATTACAAATATACTATAAATGAGTACTACAACTATGCCTTTTGTGGCTTTCAAAGTTAAAGACATTTCTCTAGCGGCTTGGGGAAGAAAAGAAATTGAACTAGCTGAAGCTGAAATGCCAGGTTTAATGGCCCTTCGTGCGGAATACAAAAACGAACAACCACTTGCTGGTGCTCGTATTGCAGGATGTTTGCACATGACAATCCAAACTGCGGTTTTGATTGAAACTTTAATTGCTCTTGGTGCTGAAGTGACTTGGAGTTCTTGTAACATTTTCTCTACTCAAGATCAGGCTGCTGCTGCGATTGCTGCTGCAGGAATTCAAGTTTATGCTTGGAAAGGTTTGAACGAAGAAGATTTTGACTGGTGTATTGAGCAAACTTTATTCTTTGGTGAAGACAGAAAACCATTGAACATGATTCTTGATGACGGTGGAGATTTGACCAATATGGTTATTGATCGTTACCCGGAATTAGTTTCTGGAATCAAAGGATTATCTGAAGAAACTACAACAGGAGTTCACAGATTGTACGAAAGAGTAAAAGCGGGAACATTGCCAATGCCTGCTATCAATGTAAATGACTCGGTTACTAAATCGAAATTTGATAACAAATACGGTTGTAAAGAATCAGCAGTTGATGCTGTTCGTCGTGCTACTGATATTATGCTTGCTGCAAAAAGAGTAATCGTTTGTGGTTACGGTGACGTAGGTAAAGGAACTGCAGCTTCTTTTAGAGGTGCTGGTTCTATTGTTACTGTTACTGAAATTGACCCAATTTGTGCTTTACAAGCTGCAATGGACGGTTTTGAAGTAAAAAAATTAGATACCGTTATCGCAACTGCTGATATTATCATTACTACTACTGGAAATAAAGATATCGTTTTAGGTTCTCATTTCGAAAAAATGAAAGACAAAACTATCGTTTGTAACATTGGGCATTTTGATAACGAAATTGATATGGCTTGGTTGAACGAAAACCACGGTGATTCAAAAATCGAAATCAAACCTCAAGTTGACAAATATACTATTGCCGGAAATGACATCATCATTTTGGCTGAAGGTCGTTTAGTAAACCTTGGTTGCGCTACAGGTCACCCAAGTTTTGTAATGAGTAACTCATTTACTAACCAAACTTTAGCTCAAATCGAATTATGGAAAAACAGCGCGGCATACAACAATGACGTGTACATGTTACCAAAACACCTTGACGAAAAAGTAGCAATGTTGCACTTAGCTAAATTAGGTGTTGAATTAGAAACGTTACGTGTTGATCAGGCTGATTATATTGGTGTTCCAGTTGAAGGTCCATTCAAACCAGAATATTACAGATACTAGTCTGAAATTAGATTTTTAGATTATTGGATTTTTAAAACCCTTGTATTCCCGATTTCGGAAGCAAGGGTTTTTGTTTTACCAAATAACATCTCTTATAGATTACAGAACTAGTCAACAAGCGCCAATGTTCTATTGGTCAATTCATTCTTATATTTCACTAAATCATCAATATGTTCTAGAATATATTCATTGTTTTCAATGCTGATTTTCATTTTACCATTATTGAATCCAAGTTTACAGATTACTTTTTTAGAACTATCATCAATACTTATATTGAAGAAACTTTTGAAATCTTTATATGAAATTCTTTCATTTGGAATTTTTTTATTTTGGATTAATAAAGTTCTAATTATGTGGTATGCTTGTATTTCAAGTTCTGTAGTAATAACGCCTTGTGAATTTGAATTAGATTCTTCAATTACTTTTTTATCGTACAAACATTTTAGTAAAGATGAATTAATTAGGTTTATCATTTTACCCTGAGTTTCTTCGTTAAACTTTGTTTTGAATAACATATTTCTGTGTATAATCTTCAGAAGGTCTTTTGATGGCGCTAGCAATTCTTTAAATAGGGAATCTTCAAAACTTTCAGCAAAAACAATTTCTTGGGCTGACTCAACGATTTCTTTTATTTTAATAAATCGTTTATCAAATTTTAATAATCCTTCAATATCATTTTCAGTATAACTACTTAAATTGAATAAAAAGAAAGGTTTATTATCAATGATATTTGGTTCAACAACATCAGAATAAAACCTGTATTCAACCCCATTTGTTAATATTGCAATCTTTGAATTCTTGGTGTTATTAAAATAGCCATTCAATTGTCCCGCTTCTTTGTCTGTTAACTTGCTATTTTGTTTTTTTGCTTCAATCAGAATAGTATCTTTTTTATTTAATACAATTGCATAATCAATTTTTTGACTTACCCTGTCACCGAAATCAGCATTATATTCTGGTATTAAATCAGTTGACACATAATTAAGCATAAAGAAAAATGGTTCAATTAAAAACTTTCTAGTTTGTGCTTCATTAGAACTTATTTCAATTGCTTCGGTTAATTTAAAATTATCGAGCATTTTTTTTAACTGACTAATAGCTTGTTTTGGTATTACAGTTGTTGTCATATAAATTTGGTTATTTAGTTTAATTAGCCAACTTCCATCAGTTGCTCTTTAGGGTAAGTTTTAATCAAATATAGGTTTTTATTTATATTTAAAATAAAACAAGTAAGAAATAAAATACAAGATTAAAAAAGAAAATTTGAGACTTCGGAATCGATGGAAAACAAAAAACCCGTCTCGTTTTTCAAACGAGACGGGTTTTTAAAATAATTGAGAAAATCAATTATGCTTCAACTTCGAATGGAAGGATAGAAACATAAGATTTGTTATCTCTTTTCTTTTGGAAGAAAACAACTCCATCTACTCTTGCGTGTAGTGTGTGATCTTTACTAATGTAAACGTTTGCACCTGGATTATGTTTTGAACCTCTTTGTCTTACGATGATGTTCCCAGCAATAGCAGCTTGACCACCAAATATCTTAACGCCTAAACGTTTTGATTCTGATTCTCTACCATTCTTAGAACTACCGACACCTTTCTTGTGAGCCATGACGTATTAGTTTTATATTTGTTAATAAATTAATTAAACAGCTTTACCACCGTTTAATTCATCTTGTAATTTTTTTAATTCATCCATTTTACCATCTGCAGCTAATTGTGCTTGTTGAGCCCAAGTAGTTGGATCTAAATGAGATAATTTAGATTCTGATGCTTCTAAAATTGCTTTTACCGCGTCAGCACTTGTTTTTGCTAATTTAGAAAAGGTAGTAATCCCAGCTTCAACTAACGCTTCTGCTGCTTTAGGACCAACTCCTTCAATTATTTTCAAATCATCAGCTTTTTTTGCTGCTTTTGGAGCTTTTGCTTCAGCTACTTTTTCAGCTTTTGGAGCTGCTTTTTTTGTACCTGATGCAGAAATACCTTCAATTACAATTTGAGTAAGATACTGTCTGTGACCGTTTCTTTTTTTGTATCCTTTTCTTCTTTTCTTTTTGAAAACGATAACTTTATCTCCTTTTAAGTGTTGTAACACTTTAGCTTCTACTGAAGCACCTTCTATAGCTGGGGCGCCTAAAGTGATAGTTCCGTTATCATCTAATAAAAGAACTTTGTCAAAAGAAACTTTTGAACCTTCTTCATTAGTCAAACGGTGAACATAAACCTTTAAGTCTTTGCTTACTTTGAACTGTTGCCCTGCTATCTCTACGATTGCATACATACTGAATTGTTTTAATAATTTTTAAGGTTGCAAATATACAATTAAATATTTAACCTGCAATTAGTAAAACAAAAAATATTTACTGCACCTAACACCCTGATTTATTATACTTTTGACGCAATTTGATAAAAAATTCAAATGAACAGTTGTTAAAGTTTTATTCCGTAGTATTTTTGGTGTAACAATACCCCTTTTTCAGTTACTTATAGAGAATACAAAATTATTAATCCAATATGAAAAAATCAATAATGGCCTTAAGTACAGCGCTCATGCTTGGTGGAGTAGCTTCGGCTCAAAAAGTAGTTTTCGAAGAATATAATTTAGACAATGGCATGCATGTCATTTTACATAACGATCCTTCTGCTCCTGTAGTTGTAACTTCTGTGATGTATCATGTGGGCTCCAAAGACGAGAAACCGGACCGAACTGGTTTTGCCCATTTCTTTGAACATTTATTATTTGAAGGAACTGAAAACATCAAACGCGGTGAATGGATGAAAATTGTAAGTTCAAACGGAGGAACGAACAATGCGAACACTTCGGATGACAGAACGTATTATTACGAAGTATTTCCTTCTAATAATTTAGAATTAGCACTTTGGATGGAATCCGAAAGATTGATGCATCCTGTAATAAACCAAATTGGTGTTGATACTCAAAATGAAGTTGTAAAAGAGGAGAAAAGAACCAGTTTTGACAATCGCCCTTACGGAAATATTCTTACAGTTGTAAAAGAAAACATGTTCAAGAAACATCCGTATCGATGGAACACCATTGGTTCAATGAAAGATTTGGATGCTGCAACCTTAGAAGAATTTCAGGCATTTAATAAAAAATTCTACATTCCAAATAACGCTGTTTTAGTTGTTGCCGGTGATTTCGAAAAAAATCAGGCCAAAGAATGGATTCAGAAATATTTTGGACCAATAAAAAAAGGAACCGCTGTAACGAAACAAACTTTTGTTGAAGAGCCAATCACTCAAACGATAAAAGCGACGTACCAGGACGCTAACATTCAGATTCCAATGTTAGTTGCTTCGTACAGAACACCATCAATGAAAACAAGAGATGCCAGAGTTTTGGATTTCATCTCTTCCTACTTAAGTGATGGAAAAAGTTCAAAATTGTACAAAAAAATCGTTGATGATAAAAAAATGGCATTGCAAATAGGTGCCGTTGGTTTTAGTCAGGAAGATTACGGAATGTATATTTTGTATGGTTTGCCAATGGGAACTAATACAGCTGCTGATGTATTAAAAGAAATTGACGAAGAAATTGTAAAAATTCAAACTGAATTAATTTCGGAGAAAGACTTCCAAAAATTACAAAATAAATTTGACAATAATTTTGTGAATGCCAATTCAAATGTAGAGGGAATTGCTGAAAATTTAGCAACCTATTATATGCTTTACGGCGATATCAATTTAATCAACACCGAGATAGAACTTTTACATTCTATTACTCGTGAGGAAATTAGAGACATAGCGAAAAAATATTTGAATCCAAACCAAAGATTGCTTTTGGATTATATTCCTTCTACAGAACAGGCTAAAAACTAAGACATTCTAAATCATGAAAAAAACAAATATATTATTATTCATTTTGTTGGTAACAGGAATTATGCAAGCACAAGATCGCACACAACCAAAACCTGGAGCTTCGCCAGTAGTAAACATCAAAAAACCACAAACTTTTGTTATGTCAAATGGTTTGAAGGTTATGATTGTTGAAAATCACAAGCTGCCAAAAGTCAGCTTCAGTCTTTCATTAGACAATGCCCCTTATGCCGAAGGCAATAAAAAAGGAGTTGATGACTTGACGAGCAGCATGATAGGAAACGGAAGTAAAAAATTAGCAAAAGATGCTTTCAATGAAGAGATTGATTTTCTGGGAGCTGATCTTAATTTTAATTCTCAAGGCGCTTATGCAAGTACTCTTTCTAAATATTCTAAACGAATTTTAGAATTGATGGCCGAAGGAGCTTTACATCCAAATTTCACTCAAGAAGAATTCGACAAAGAGAAAGCAAAATTACTGGAAGGACTTAAATCCCAGGAAAAAAGTGTCCCAGCAATTGCAAACAGAGTTGTTGACGCGCTTGCTTTTGGAAAGAACCACCCTTCTGGAGAATACATGACCGAAGAGACGATTAAAAACGTAACTCTTGCAGACATTCAAGCCAATTATACTAATTATTTTGTTCCCGAAAACGCTTATTTGGTAATTATTGGAGACATTAAATACAAAGAAGTAAAACCAATTGTAGAGAAACTATTTGGGTCATGGCAAAAAAGAAGCACACCAAAACTAACGTACGCAGCACCGGAAAATGTACCGTTCACTCAAATCAATTTTGTTGATGTTCCCAATGCAGTACAATCGGAGATTTCATTAGTGAATACAGTGAATTTAAAAATGAGTGATCCTGATTTCTTTCCTGCAGTAATTGCGACTTCTATTCTTGGTGGTGACTTCAACAGTTACCTTAATATGAATTTAAGAGAACAACACGCATGGACTTACGGTGCCAGTTCCGTAATAGGAAGCGGAAAATACGTGACTAAATTAAGATCGACTTCGGCGGTAAGAAACGTAGTTACAGATAGTGCAGTAGTTGAATTTATCAAAGAAATCAAAAAAATACGTACCGAAAAAGTAAGCGAAGAATTACTGAGTGACACTAAAGCCGGCTACATAGGAAGATTTGTTATGCAGGTAGAAAAACCGCAATCAATTGCACGATATGCCTTGAATATTGAGACGGAAGACCTTCCAAAAGATTTTTATGAAAACTACATCAAAACGATCAATGCGGTAACTGCTGATGATGTACTTCGTGCAGCCAACAAATATTTCCTTTTAGACAACAAACGAATCATTATTGCCGGAAAAGGATCGGAAGTAATTCCAGCTTTGGAAAAACTAAAAATTCCAATGTTTTATTTTGACAAATACGGTAATCCATTGGAAAAACCAGTTTTCAAAAAAGACATTCCTGCTGGCATAACTGCGAAAAGCGTTATTGATAATTACATCAAAGCTATTGGTGGTGAAAAAGCGGTTTCTGCTGTAAAAACGATTGTAATGAACGGAACAACTACTATTCCACAAGCACCTTCTCCTTTAAGTTTTACTTCTAAGATAGATGCAAAAGGAAAATTAATGGTTGAATTAGCGATGGGAACCATGAGCCTGATGAAACAAGTGGTAAATGAAAAAGGAGCTTACGTAATGCAACAAGGGCAACGCCAAAATATCGAAGGAACGATGCTTACTGACATGAAAGCTAGCGCAACTACTTTTGAAGAATTATTGCTTTCTAAAAAAGAAGGATTGGCTTTGGGCGGTATTGAAACAATCAACGGAAAAGAGGCTTATGCTGTAAAAAATGGAAAAACAACATTCTATTATGATGTGACTTCAGGATTAAAACTGGCTGAATCTAAAGTAATAGAACAAGGCGGTCAAACCATAACGCAAACTACAAATTATGGAGATTATAAGGATGTAAAAGGAGTTAAGATTCCTTTTAACATCATTCAAAATGTAGGATTTGAATTGGACATTAAAATGTCTGATGTAAAAATCAACGAAGGTGTTTCAGATGCTGATTTTCAATAATCAAAACTTGAATTAGTGAATAAAGGCTGTCTTTTTAGGCAGCCTTTATTGTTTTACAAAGTTTCCGAATCTATTTCTTAGCCGATAAATACACTCCGATTAAAATAATAAAAGCACCAAAAAACTGAACAGGAGTAAGCATTTCATTGTCTAATAATCCCCAACAAAAAGCAACAACAGGAATCAAATACGTTACTGATGTAGCAAAAACCGGTGAGGACATTTGGATAAGTTTAAAGAACAGAATATTTGCAATTCCAGTTCCTACAACTCCAAGAACCATGATAAACAAAACGGATTCCTGCACTTTTACATCATGTACCACTTCAAAGAAACCAGAGAAAAATAAGATGATGAATGCCGGAAAAAACAACACCATAAAATTACCGGTAGTAATACTCAACGGACTCAAATCATGCAAATATTTCTTAATCAGATTCACATTGACAGCATAACATATTGACGCTATTAAAACCAAAATAGCATAATAATAATTTTGTTCCGGATGATGAATAGCACCATTCAAAATCAACAAAGCACTTCCTATTAAACCAATTAGAATTCCAAAAATCTGATTTCTTTTGAATTGTAACCCAAAAACCAAAGCTCCTAAAATCAAAGTATTCAAAGGAGTCAGAGAATTCAAAATAGAACTCACGGAACTATCAATTTCCGTCTGTGCAATCGCAAACAGATACGCTGGTATAAATGTCCCAAACATGGAAGTCAAGGCAATATATTTCCATTTGTGCGCCGGAATTTTGGATAAACTTTTAAATCCTATCAGCACTAAAAAAACAGCTGCAAAAATGATTCGCAACGATCCCAATTGTAAAGCTGTTAAACCAATAAGCCCTTTTTTTATTAATATAAATGAACTTCCCCAAACCAAGGCAAGAACCATCAAGTACACCCATTTTAACTGCTTCGATTCCATAAAGATTATTTTGCCCCAAAATTGTAATTATTTTATGAATTACTCCTCCTTTTTTTAATTAATTTTGCAACTTAGAAACACGCTTTTAATCTTTAAAATTTACATCATAATGAATTTCAAAAAATCAATCGTAACACTACTACTTACAAGTGTTTTATTTGTAGGCTGTAAAGAAAAATCAACTGAAATAGTTTCGAAAGAAACTGCAACAACAGAAGCTCCAAAAGTTAAAAAAGAAATCGCAGCTGCCAATATTCAAACAGCGAGTTTTTCTGTAGAAGGAATGACTTGCGCTATAGGTTGTGCCAAAACGATTCAAGAAGATTTAACCGGACTGGATGGTGTTCAAAAAGCAACGGTAGATTTTGATACAAAATTAGCCACCGTAACTTTTGACAAAACGGTTCAAACTCCAGAAAAATTGACTAAAGTTGTCGAAGCCGCCGCTGACGGTAAAACATACAAAGTTTCGAATATGAAGTCATAAATTGACTTTTACATTTCACAAAAAAAGCATTCGTTACTGGCGAATGCTTTTTTTATACAATACTATTTCCATTTCAAGGTTTCCAGCAGTCGCTGCATGTCATTTTTGATATAACTTGCTGCTGGCATAATGGAATCATAATTAGGTTTTGCATAGAAATAAACAGAGCCTGTTACAAAATGTTTGGTACTGTCCGTAGCATAAAACTGGGAATTAGTTGCCGCATTTCCTTCTACCTGATAAAACATTCCATAGACCTTTTTGTCTGAATTCAAATACGGTTGTTCTAATATATCATCCGCTTTTATCACGTGTTTATAAGTCAATGTTTGTGCATCACGCAACAGTTCATTAATATTTTTCGCCACTGGCTTATAGGTAAGATAAATAGTCGCTTTCATTTTTGGATACGTAATCGTAAAACTACAATCGGCCTCTTTTTTAATAATGGCATCTGAATTCATTTCGAAAGCAAAAGGGCATTCGTTTTGAAAATTCACATATTTGGCTTCCGGATAATCCAATCGCAAATAGCTTGATGGTTTTGGTAAGACATCATCTTTACAACTAAAACTCAAGAATGAGACTGCAATTATTGCCGAAAAAGCGATTATTTTTTTTAACATTTTTACTTATTCAATTGTTACTTTTATTTGTTTCACCCTTTTTTGATCCACAGCTTCTACTGTAAACAGACAATTTTCGAATGAAATTTTTTGATTTTTTTTCGGAAAATTTCCCAAAATCTCAAGAATAAAACCAGCCAGCGTTTCAGCTTCTCCTTTTTTGATTTCGAATAATTCTTCATCGACATCAATTATTCTGTAAAAATCCTTGAGGTTTATTTTTCCTTCAAAAAGGTAATTTCTATCGTCAATTTGGGAGAAATTAATATTCTCATCGTCAAATTCATCGCTGATATCACCTACTATTTCTTCGATCACATCTTCAAGCGACACTAATCCTGACGTTCCACCATATTCATCGACTACAATTGCAAGATGGCTTTTCATACTCTGGAAATCTTTTAGCAAATTGTCCAGTTTTTTATTTTCAGGAACAAAGAAAGGTTCCCGTAACAATGATTTCCAGTCAAATTCATTAGTATTAATGTGCGGAAGTAAATCTTTGACATACAAAACGCCTTCTATCTGGTCTATATTGTCTCGATACACGGGAATTCTGGAATATCCTTTTTCTATGATTTTAGGACAAATAACAGCAAAAGATTCGTCTATTTCTAAAGCGAAAATATCGATTCGGGGACTCATCACTTGTCTTGTATCGGTATTTCCAAAACTTACTATTCCTTCCAATATTTTTTGCTCTTCGGTAGAAGTTTCATCCGAAGCGGTTAATTCTAAGGCTTGAGACAATTGATCGACAGAGAAATTTGTTTTTTGCTTTCCTAATTTATTGTGCAAATAAATCGTGGCTGCGCGCATGGGCAAACTTATTGGCGAAAGCAATTTGTCCAAAAAAGCAATTGGATAGACAATCAGTTTAGCAAATTTTGTATTGTTTCTGCTGGCATATACTTTTGGCAAGACCTGACCGAATAATAAAATTAAAAAGGCTGCGGTCACTACTTCCAGAATAAATTTTAAAAGTGGTGCTGTTACTCCGGAAAAAATTGTTTTTCCAACAAACGAAAACAATAACACTATGGAAATATTGATGAAATTATTAGCAACAAGAAGTGTCGCTACCAGTTTTTTTGGTTTTTCTAAAAGTTCCGAAATAATTTTGCCTTTGGAGTTATTTTCTTGTACCGTTTCATCGATGTCTTTTTGTGACAACGAAAACAAGGCTACTTCAGCGCCTGAGATTAATGCTGAACAAAACAGCAAAATGGCAATTCCTGTAAAGCCAAATACTACATTAGCATCAATAGCGTAAGAAAAAAACAAACTGGGCTCTGGGTCCAAACTAGTTAAGATTAATTAAACAATCAAAATGGCAAGTCATTAATAGGCAAGACATTATTTTCCGAGTCAAAATTAGTGTTTTTCGAGACATCAGCTACAGGAATTTGTTTGTTGTTTTCACTGTCTTTTTTTGTGGAAAGAAAAGTGAATTCGGTTACCTGAATTTCGGTGGTGTGTTTTGTACTTCCATCCTCTGATTGCCATTGACGGGACTTTATGCGTCCTTCCACATATATTTTATCTCCTTTAGAAAGGTATTTTTCACAAAGTTCAGCCGCTTTATTGCGTACTACCAAATTATGCCACTCAGTAGAAGTGATTTTTTCATTGGTGGTTTTGTTGATATACACTTCGTTTGTTGCCAACTGAAATCTTCCGATACAATTGCCTCCGTCGAAATAATGCATTTTGACATCATCGCCAAGAAAACCGATAAGCATAACTTTATTTAATGTTCCGTTCATTGTAGGATTTGGTATTTCTATCAAAGATACATTTTTTTGGAAATAGTTTAAAAAAATCATTTTCTAATTATATTATGAAAAATATAAAAAATAGGAATTTTCATATTTTTTTTATATTTGTAAGGCTTTACACTGTAAAACAATTTTATAACCATTAAAACTATTATTATGAAAAAAACATTATTTTTAGCAGCTATTATTTTAGTAACGCTAAGCTCTTTTGCAACAAAAGAAAACACAGTAAATAAATTTGAAGAAGAAATAAAATTAGTTAGATGGAACTACCAATGTAATGATGGAACTGGTCATACAGGATCATTCCTTGCATCATCAACAACTTCGCAGGAAGACGCACTAGTTATAGCAACAAAAATTTGTTCAGATAGAAAAACTGAAGGTTTAGAACCTTAATGAATTTTAAAACGAAGATATAAAGCCTTCATAAATTTTTAAAACAGTATAAAGCATTTTTTAATATTAAATAATTCAAAATGAAAATAAAGATTCTTTTTTCTCTGCTTTTTTTTACCACTATTGTTTTTTCACAAAACAAAGGATTAGTATATTATGGTTACATAGAAGCCTTACTTGATGGCAATGCAAAAGGGGCTGATAGCAATGCTTATCTTGTTTTCAATAAAGAACAGTCTTATTATGTCACGGCCAAAGATAGTTTAGAAAAAACGGCTAAAATTAACTCAATGACTGTTTACAAAAAAAATTACGAAGGAAAAAGGGAATATACGGGTAAACGAAGTGCCCAAGGAGATCAGGTAGTCTATAATATAAAAGCAAATACCATGTGGTCGAATTTATATTTTGACAAACAAATTTACGTTAAGGATGAAGCCACTAAACTAAATTGGAAACTAAGTACAGAGTCAAAAAAAATTGGTAATTTTTTATGCAAAAAAGCAACTACTTTTTTTAGAGGTCGTAACTATACCGCGTGGTATACCTCTAAGATTGCAATACCTTTTGGACCATGGAAATTGCATGGATTACCTGGACTAATTTTAGAAGCCTACGACACGGAAAAAAATGTTTATTGGTATTTCAAGAGCGCTGAATACCCATCAAATACTAAAGAAAATGTAAACTCCATCAGGAAAGCAAAAGGAGGAAAACCCATACAATTTGTAAATCAGACAGCCTTCAATAAATTTCGTTTAGACAGACAGGAAGAAGCCATTGATGTAAATAGAATGAATCAAAAAAACTTTAAAGGAGTAATTTTTATTGATCCAAAATTATCCGAATTATTTGTAGAATTTGAATAAATGAAAAAAATAATTTTACTGTTCCTTATTTTACCAATTTACTGTTTTTCTCAACAAATAAAAATAAACGGGACTATTTTAGACAACAACAACAGAGGCCTTGAAAATGCTTCTATTGTTGTTTTTGATACGTCTGAAAATATTTTAGGTTTTAAATACAGCGATGAAAAAGGAATCGTTAATTTAAGCCTTGAAAAAGGGACATTAGAATCCATTAGGATTGAAATTACAAATTTAGGCTTTGTAAAAAAAGAACTAAAATTTGATTTGAAAACAGATAAATCATTTACGTTTACTATTTCTATGCAGGAAGACGTAGAAACATTAAAAGAAGTCATCATTCAATCAGATCAGAAAATCCGAATAAATCAGGATACTACATTCATAAAAGTAGATAAATTTTTAAATAAGACAGAACAAACCTTGGAAGATGTTCTGAAAAAATTACCTGGAATAAAAGTGGAAGTTGATGGTAGTATTAAAGCTCATGGTAAAGCAATAGACAAATTACTTATTGATGGCGATGACCTTTTTGATAAAAATTACAAAATATTATCAAAAAACCTGGATGCAAAAGTTCTAGATGAAGTACAAATTTTAGACAATTTCGAAGAAAATCCAATTTTGAAAAACCTATCAAATTCCGACAAAGTAGCCTTAAACATTAAGTTTAAAAAAGGGTATTCAAATATCTGGTTTGGAAACACTTCTTTAGGTCTTGGAACCAAGAATAGATCCAAACAAAGTCTAAACTTAGGACTGTTGAGAAAAAAAATAAAATTTTTTTATTTTGGTGATTACAACAATATTGGCGAAAAATCAACAAACTTAATTACTGGTAATCAAGAGTCTATAGATTTTTCTGATTTCAACGGGAGAATAGAAAAAAAGACAAAAATGCTATTTAAAATCAATAGCAACGAAAACACACAATTTAACACCACTCAAAGTTTATTTAACAAAGCACTTTTAAACTCAATAAGCGTAAGTTCAAAAATAACTGATAAAATTAAACTTAGAGCTGTTGGGTATTATTTAAACGACAAACAAAATCAAAATTCCAGTGCTTTAACGGAATACAATATTGACCCAAATCCGATTATTTTTTCTGAAAGCAATACCTACAGAAATACTAAAACATTAGCGTCGACAGAACTAGAATTAAAGCTTTTAGCAACTAAAAAAAGCTATTTCACAAATTATTTTTCTTATCAAAATAACCCTGAAAAAGTGTTTGATGATTTAGTATTTAATCAGAACATAATCAATCAAGATTTAAAAAATAAAAATGAATCTTTTTATAATCATCTTCAAAACACATATTCAATAGCCGAAAATAAAATATTAACCAATTATTTTTATTTTGGAAATAATAAAATAAACCAGAATGCAACTATAAAATCTGATTTATTGAACAATTACCTTGACAACGATTTAAATCAAAACGTGTTACAAGAAGTAAATAACAAACTCACTTATTTTGGATACAAAACGACTTTGATTATAAAGAAAAACCATTTAGAGAGTAACTCTACTTTAACCTTGGAAAGCAATAAAGAGAGGCTTAAAAGCATTTTAAAGAATCCCGAAAATTTTGAATTCTTGAATAATAATACGATTTTCAGTCAAAAAATTATCAGCTTAAACCAAAATGTAAAATATTTTATCAGCAAACAAATTCAATTTTCATCAAATATTAATATTTCAAAAAACAGCATTAATGACCAAGATTTCTTTTTATTAAATCCTAGTTTAAAACTTGAATTTTCACTAAAAAGAATAGGTCGATTAGGATTTAGCTTTGATTATAACTCTAAATTACCTGAGAATAATATATTGTCCCCAAACAATCAACTTAATTCATACAGAAGCTTTTTAAAAGGCGAACAAGAAATTCAAAAAATGTACGGAAAAGTTTTTTCAGTAAACTATTCATTGTTCAATACTCCAAAAAGATATTCTATAGAAGCTTCATTACTCTATTTTAATACAACGTTAGACTATAACATAGAAAGCACCATTGACCAAAATTTCACTCAATCCAATTACTTCATAGCAAGAGGAGGCGAGAACACAATGAGCAACTTTGGTTTAACAAATTACTTTAGAAAGTTAAAATTGGCAACAAAAATCGAATCAAATCAAAATTGGTCAAACAATCCAATAAAAATCAATTCTAATACGACGGAGATCATAAAAAACTATTATAGTAGCTATAAAATATCAGGGACTACATTTTTTAAAAAATTTATTAATTTCGATTTTGGATATAATTATAATTTTTTCCAATCCAATTACAAATCAAATATTTCAAAAAACAAAACTTCTGATTATTTTGTAAACATTAATCATACATTTAAAGGAATTTGGATAGCAGAATTAAAATACAATTTTTATAATTTAGATTCAAAAGACTATACTTTTATAAATGCATCATTATCATACCTTCCTAGAGAAAGTCATTTTTCATATTCCATAATATTGAATAATCTAGCCAATGAAAATACATATTCAACACAGTCAATTAGCTCCTATTCCTATTTCAAAACTACAATAGATTTAGTGCCTCGATATTTTTTATTCACAACAAAATACCGTTTTTAAAATCGATTATTTTCAATAAAATTATGAATCACAATTGGGAAAGGAAAAGTTCTCAAAGTTTCCCCATCAATTCCGTTTTCAATTGTCCCTTTTACAGATACTTTCCAAAACTTGATATGTAAATGTTGGTGTGACAATTTATGAATGATACTTTTTTCGTTGTATTCTAACATGCTTATAATTTCGTATTGGTTGCCAAAATCCTTTTGAACCATAGCAACAACACTATCAAAATCTTCTGTCGCATCGGTTTCTATCAAAGGGAATTCATATAAGTTGTGCCAAATTCCTTTGTCCGTTCGTTTCTGGATAATTGTATTTCCCGTTTCGTCTTCAAGAACCAAATAATTAAAATATCGGTTCCTAACTTTTAGTTTTTTGGACTTTACAGGCAACTGATCGACTTTGTTTTTTTGCAAAGCGGCGCAACTTTCGTTAAAAACACAAATGCCGCAATTTGGACTTTTAGGAACACATTGCAACGCACCAAACTCCATAATCGCTTGATTGAACGTTGCCGGATTATCTTTTGGCATGAGTTCGAAAGCCAAAGCAGCGAATTTTTTTTTGGCGGAAGCCTGAGCAATATCCGTATCCATGTCGAAATAACGGGACAAAACCCGGAACACGTTCCCATCAACCACCGGAACGACTTCATTATAGGAGAAAGAAGCAATCGCCGCTGCTGTATATTCTCCTACTCCTTTTAATTTCAATAAGTCATTATAAGTTCCTGGGAAAACTCCCGATAAATCAAAAGCGATATGCTGTGCTGTTTTATGTAAGTTTCGAGCTCTGGAATAATATCCTAATCCCTGCCAAAGTTTCAAAACTTGTTCTTCATTGGCTTTCGCCAAATCAAAAACGGTAGGAAAAGCGGTTGTAAAAGATAAAAAATAAGGCATTCCTTGTGCAACACGCGTCTGTTGTAACATGATTTCAGAGAGCCAAATAGGGTATGGATTAGTGGTATTCCTCCATGGCAAATCGCGTTTATTTTGTAAATACCATTGTATTAGCAAGTTAGAAAAAATCATGTTTTAATTATTTGTTAGCAAAAGTAAAAGTTTATGTGATTAAAATTTAATGAATTAGCTTGAATAATTGTTTTTTAAATTCCTATATTTGCAAACTCAAAAAAATAGTACAACATTATAAATAGGAAAGAAAATGACGAAAGCAGATATCGTAGCAAAAATTTCAGAAAAATTAGGTCTTGAAAAAGGAGATGTACAGGCAACTGTAGAGACTTTTATGAATGAAGTAAAAAATTCATTAGAAACTGGAGACAATGTTTATTTAAGAGGTTTTGGAAGTTTTATAGTGAAGACTAGAGCTGAGAAAACAGGAAGAAATATTTCTAAGAATACAACAATAAAAATTCCTGCACACAACATTCCTGCATTTAAACCTGCAAAAGTATTTGTAGAAGGAGTGAAAACAAATAACGAAGCAAAATAACAATATTAATTAATCATAAAATCTACAAGATATGCCAAGTGGTAAAAAAAGAAAGAGACATAAGGTAGCAACGCACAAACGCAAGAAAAGAGCGAGAGCTAACCGTCACAAAAAGAAAAAGTAGTTTTAAACTACTTTTTTCTTTTTAAACGTTCATTGAAATTGAGAATTAGTAATCAGTATCCTGTTTTTAGTATTCAGTTAACTGCGTACTTACCACTGCAAACTGCCAGCTAATTTTCCCCGGGTTCAATACCTGTTAAAATATTGTTTAATCCATTTGTTCGCCTTGGCGAATAGATAAAAAATTTACAGTGTGAATAAAGAATTAATCATTAGATCTAGTTCTGAAGCCGTAGATTTTGCCTTATTAAAAGATGGAAAACTAATTGAATTACACAAAGAAGAAGAAAAAAGCAACTTCCAGGTTGGTGATATTTTTATTGCCAAAATCAGGAAACCAGTTGCCGGATTGAACGCTGCTTTTGTAAATGTAGGCTTCGAAAAAGATGCCTTTTTACATTATCACGATTTAGGTCCTAACTTATCTTCCCAACTGAAATTCATAAAACTTGTAAGCACAGGTAAATTAAAAGATTTCTCCCTAAAAACCTTTCAGTTTGAAAAAGAAATAGATAAAGATGGTACTATCACTGATATATTAAGTGCCAATCAATCTGTTTTAGTACAAGTCGTCAAAGAACCTATATCTACAAAAGGACCAAGAATTAGCGCTGAGCTTTCTCTAGCCGGAAGATTTATAGTTTTGGTTCCGTTTTCTGACCGCGTTTCTATTTCACAAAAAATAGAAGACAAAAAAGAAAAAGAACGCTTGAAACGATTAGTACAATCCATCAAACCAAAAGGATTTGGTGTTATTGTTCGCACAGTAGCCGAAGGCAAAAATACAGCCGAATTAGAAAAAGATTTGCAGAACCTGCTCAGCAGATGGACTGCAATGTGTAAAAAATTACCAACTGCTCATCATCCGTCCAAAGTATTAGGAGAACTCAACAGAGCCTCTTCGATATTAAGAGATGTATTTAATGATACCTTCAGCGGTATTCAAATTGATGATGAAGAGTTGTACAACCAAACAAAGGATTATTTGCAAGAAATTGCACCTTCAAAACAATCAATTGTTAAGTTTTATCAATCAAAAGACACACCTATTTTTGAGAAATACAACATAGAGAGACAAATCAAAACTTCTTTTGGAAAAACAGTATCCATGAGTAAAGGAGCTTATCTTATTATCGAACATACTGAAGCTTTGCACGTTATAGACGTAAACAGCGGAAACCGTTCTAATAAAGCTACCAACCAGGAAGATACCGCCATGGAAGTCAATATGATTGCAGCAGCCGAAATCGCAAGACAATTACGTCTTCGTGATATGGGCGGAATCATCGTAGTTGATTTTATCGATATGTCAAATCCTGAAAATCGTAAAGTTTTGTTCGATTTCTTGAAAGAAGAAATGAGCGACGATAAAGCGAAACATAAGATCTTACCTCCGAGCAAATTTGGATTAGTTCAAATTACAAGACAAAGAGTAAGACCAGAAGTAAATATTAAAACTAGAGAAGAAGATCCAAACAATGAAAGTGGCGAAATTGAAGCGCCAATTCAAATCATTGATAAAATCGCTTTTGATCTGGAAAGAGTATTAAAAAACCACAAAGATGTTGTGCTTAATGTACACCCTTTTGTGGCCGCATACCTTACCAAAGGTTTTCCATCATTACGTTCAAAATGGTTTCTTGAACATAAAAAATGGGTGAAAATTATACCTCGTGATGCTTACACGTATTTAGAATATCATTTCTACGACAAAAAAGAAAATGCTGTCATAGAATAAATTAAAACCGCCTTTCGTGAGATTGGCGGTTTTTTTATGTCTTTTTATTACTGATAAAACCGTAGATTTAAACAGCTTGCAGTTTCAAGGCACTTCTCTTTATTTGAAGAAATATAAAAGTAATTAGAACTCCTACTATAGACATGCCAACACCAACTAAGTTGGGAGACGCATAACTAAATCCAAACACCAAAGGCAATCCGCCAAGAAAAGCTCCTAAAGCATTTCCTATATTAAATGCAGCTTGTATCGCAGCCGAAGCAATCATTTCTGCACCTACAGCCGTCTGAATCATAAGCACCTGTATTGGAGCCACAACCGCAAAAGAAATACAACCCGTAGAAAAAACTAATGCCAGAGTCATATACTGGTTTGAAGAAAAGAAATACACTAATAATAAATCCAAGGCCATTATAAAAAGCAACATCACAATTGTTTTTGCAGGAGAAAATCTATCTGCTAATTTTCCTCCGATAAAATTTCCAAAAACCATTCCTAAACCAGCTAGGATTAGGATATAAGGCACATCTCCGGCTGAAAATCTAGAAATATCTGTGAGTAACGGGGCAATATAACTAATCCAGCAAAATAACCCCCCAAAACCAAAAGCAGTAATTGAAATGATTAGCCAGGCTTCTGTTTTTTTGAAAAACTGCAACTGACTTTTAATTGTTTCTTTGGCGCCAGCTTTTAGATTTGGCATCCAAAAATAAAGAGAAACAAAAGTTAAAAATCCAACAATTGCAATTATTATAAACGTATAACGCCACGTATAATGATGTCCAATATAGGTTCCTATTGGCACTCCCGCAAGGTTTGCAATTGTCAATCCCGAAAACATGATAGAGATAGCTTGTGCTTCTTTTCCTTTGTCAGCCAGACTGCTGGCAACAACAGCTCCAACTCCAAAAAAGGCTCCGTGAGGCAATCCGGAAAGCAATCTTGTAGCGAATAAAAATTCATAATTGGGTGCAATAATCGAAAGCGCATTGAAAAAGGCCAGCATAGCTGCTAAAATCAAAAGTATTTTTTTAGGAGGGTAATTTCTCGCAATGATGACCAATAAGGGCGCGCCAATTACAACTCCTAAAGCATAGGCAGAAATTAAATGTCCGGCTACCTGTATTGAAATCTTTAAATCTGATGCAATGTCGGGCAATAAACCCATCATCACAAATTCAGTTATTCCTATAGTTAAACCGCCCAATGAGAGCGCGATGAGACTTTTCTTCATTTTGTTTTATAAAAATATTAATATGAGTGTTTTGAAATCGATTGTTTTTTCATCGGACAAATTTATTTATAACAAATTCAAACAAGTTGTATATTTGCAATATAAAATTGTAATTATACGCTATGCCTAAATTAAATCAATTTGAAACATTAGTTATTGATGAATTCGAAGAAGACAAATTTCACCTTCCCACTCACAGTCATACGTATTATGAAATCATCTACATAGTAAAAGGAAACGGGATTCATCACCTGAACAATAATTTATTATCCTATAAAACGGGAGATTTATTTGTGATTTCACCTGACGATGAGCACTATTTTGACATTAAAAAAAGTACGCGTTTTGTCTTTATAAAATTTACCGACAATTATTTTAATTCCAATAAAAAGCTATCCTGTGATGAATTTCTGTTGAACACACCGGAAAATTTTATGAGGGATAAATCACTAAAAGAAAATGTCTTAAAACTAGATGAACCTTGCAAGACCATTTTAAAAAATACGATAGAAAACATTACTGCTTACAATAGCAAAACAAATGTTTCTACATCGCCAATTATTTTTTACCAAGTTTTGTCAATTTTCGGATTAATAAAGGAAACCATGCGCTGCATGAATATGCAAATTACAGGAACTGGTATTGATAACGAGCAAATCATATCTTATATTCATCAAAACATTTATAATCCAAAACTGGTTCAAATAAAATCAATTTCGACGCATTTTAATATAGCCACTACCTACTTTGGCACGTATTTTAAACGAAGTTTTTCAATAACTTATAGAGATTATACTAACAACCTGCGAACCAAATTAATCGAAAAAAGATTTTTCAACAACCAAGTGCCCATCAAACAAATTGCCTATGAATTTGGCTTTACAGATGAAAGTCATCTGTCTAATTATTTTAAAAAACAAAAAAACATGAAGCCCAGCGATTTTAAAAAGCTGTAGTTTTTTCTAATTTAGGATTGTTTTTTTACTTCCTCCTTTCGGCAAAAAATCGCTTCATCAACTGCGAAGCCTCATTTGCCAGAATTCCAGAAACAACAGTAGTTTTAGGATGTAATTGTGTTCCCATTTTTACAAAACCCCGATTTTCATCGCTGGCACCAAAAACAATTTTAGAAATCTGACTCCAATACAAAGCGCCGGCACACATCTGGCAAGGTTCCAGTGTGACATAAAGCGTGCACCCAATTAAATATTTACCTCCAAGAAAATTAGCTGCTGCAGTAATAGCCTGCATTTCGGCATGAGCCGTAACATCAACCAGCATTTCAGTAAGATTATGACCTCTGGCAATCACTTTATTATCAATTACAACAATAGCACCAACAGGAATCTCGCCCTTTTCAAAAGCCATTTCGGCTTCCTGCAAAGCTTTTTTCATAAAATATTCGTCGGTGAAAGGATTTATCATAGCTACAAAAATAAGAATTCAATTCGTACATTTGCTTTATGTCAGATAATTTACTTTCAAACATCAATAACCCAACCGATTTAAGACTGCTTGATGAAGCTCAACTTCCTCAAGTGGCGCAGGAATTACGTGATTTCATTATCGATATTGTGGCTGTAAAGGAAGGACATCTTGGCGCCAGTCTTGGCGTTATAGAATTGACCATTGCCTTGCATTATGTGTTTGACACGCCCAATGATTTATTGATTTGGGATGTAGGTCATCAAGCCTACGGACATAAAATACTGACAGGAAGAAGAGAAAGTTTTCATACTAACAGACAATTGGGCGGTATTTCCGGTTTCCCAAAAAGAAGTGAGAGTATTTACGATGCTTTTGGCGTAGGCCACTCCTCTACTTCCATTTCGGCAGCTTTAGGAATGGCAATTGCTTCTAATTTGAAAGGCGATTTCAATAAACAACACATTGCGGTGATTGGAGATGCTTCTATCGCATCAGGAATGGCTTTTGAAGGATTAAATCACGCCGGAGTTACCGATGCTAATTTATTGGTTATTCTTAATGATAATGCTATTGGAATTGACCCAAGTGTAGGTGCTTTGAAACAATACCTCACTGCCGTAAAAGCAGGGAAAAATCCGAGGCAAAACAACATGATTAAATCTTTGAATTTTAATTATTCAGGTCCAATAGACGGTCATGATATTTTTGCTGTTATCAAAGAATTGAAACGTTTACAAAAAACCAAAGGACCAAAATTCCTTCATATCATTACCACCAAAGGAAAAGGACTGCAACAAGCCGAAGAAAATCAGGTAAAATATCATGCCCCCGGAAAATTTGACGCTGCAACAGGAGAAATTCACATCAAATCCGAAGAAAATCTACCTCCAAAATATCAGGATGTTTTTGGCTTGACCGTATTGGATTTAGCCATAAAAAATGAAAAAATTATAGGAATTACACCTGCAATGCCATCTGGAAGCTCGTTGAAATTTATGATGGAGGCTTTTCCAAAACGTGCTTTTGATGTAGGAATCGCCGAGCAACACGCTGTGACTTTAGCAGCCGGAATGGCAACTCAAGGAATGGTCGTTTTTTGTAACATTTACTCCACTTTTTTACAAAGAGGATACGATCAGGTGATTCACGATGTGGCTTTACAAAATCTGCCAGTGATTTTTTGTTTGGATAGAGCCGGTTTAGTGGGAGAAGACGGCGCAACGCATCACGGTGTTTTCGATTTGGCTTATTTACGTTGCATTCCTAATATGATTGTTTATGCGCCTCGCAACGAAATAGCATTACAAAATATTTTATACACCGCACAATTGGGATTAGATCATCCTATCGCTATCCGTTATCCAAGAGGACGCGGTGTTATTGCCGATTGGCAGACGCAACATCTTGGAACGTACAAAAAAATAGAAATTGGAAAAAGTGCTTGTATAAAAAAAGGTTCAAAAGTAGCCGTTTTATCCAATGGAACTATTGGCAATAATGTCACTTTGGCTATAGCCAAAATAAAGCATCCAGAAACCATTGCTCATTACGACTTTCCATTTGTTAAACCATTAGACGAAAATGCATTACACACCATTTTTACAGAATTCGCAACAATCATTACTATAGAAGATGGTGCCGTAAAAGGAGGTTTTGGAAGTGCAATTCTCGAGTTCGTCTCAGAGCATAATTATACCTCAAAAATAACGACTCTTGGCATTCCAGATGCGTTTATTGAACATGGAACTGTAGCTGAATTACAACAATATTGCAAAATTGACGTTAAAAGTCTTGAAATACTTTTTTCGAGTTATTAAAATAATTATTTTGCAACCTTAAACACAACTAGTCCAAAATGAAATTATTAACCTACACACTCCTTGTACTTACCTTTACAATCTCATTTAATAGTTTCTCCCAAGAAATAAGAATCACACCGTTATCTGACACACTTAGGCCTATAACGACGCTTTCTACAGCAAACAAACCGTTGAAAGTAGCATTTAAAATACAAACTCTGACGTATTATCTTCCATTATCCCATTGGAGTAAAAAAAACAGTTTAGGTTTTGACATCTCTGAAGTAGCCTTTGTCAACTGGAGTGCAGGGGGAACAAGTTCGATTTCAGGATTGTTTAAAGGAAAATTCCATAGAGTTTACGCCAGGAGCAATTACAACTGGTCGAATGAACTAATAGTTAAATACGGTTTGAATAAACAAGACGGAATCGACATACGAAAAACAGAAGATGCGATACAATTAAACTCCACATTTGGCTATAGAAAAGACACTCTTTCTAACTGGTATCATTCGGCTAAATTCAATTTTAACACGCAATTCACGAATGGTTATGCGTATCCAAATACTGAAAAAGCTATCTCAAAACCTTTTGCTCCAGCTTATATTTTTATGGGTGTAGGTGCTGAAAATATTGATAAGGATAAAAAAAGAACATTTTATATCTCGCCATTTACATTTAAAACAACCTTAGTTTTAGATCAAAGATTGGCAGATCAAGGTGCTTTTGGTGTTGCCAAGGCTACCTATGACCTGGAAGGAAATCTACTCACCGAAGGAGAAAGATCAAAAATGGAACTTGGTTTTTTAATAACCAATAAATACAAAAAAGAAATCTTCAAAAATATCAATCTGGAAAATCGTCTAAGCTTATATTCTGATTATGTAAATCGTTTTGGAAACATAGATGTAGATTGTGACTTTCTAGTAGAACTAGTGGTGAATCAATATGTAAAAGCCAATATTGGAGCACATGTTATCTATGACGATGACATCAAATCTAAAAGAGAAATTGCTGGAATACAAGTAACTGAAGGTCCAAAAACTCAGGTCCGCCAAGCGATTGGTGTTGGGATTGAATATATTTTTTAAAAATTAATTCTTCTTTCTACCATTAATAGTTTCAAATAATTCGAGCGCATTCCCATCTGTCAAAAGCGACACATAATGGCAAATATGGAGTAATCTACCATATAGATTCTCTTTTTCTAAATGGTGTTTCTCAGGCAACATTTTCATGATTAAGGAATCATAGTTGGACGCATTTCCGTTGAATTTATTATTGAAAGCCGTTATGAATTTATCTAACAAGGTTTGTATAATTTGGTACCCGACAATTTCTTTCTCGATGACTTCACGGCTTTGGTAAATGTTTTTAACGCTGATTTTAATGATATCATCCATCTGCGCTTTATACTTACTTTTATCCATGATGGCAAACGGGAATTTACCATCCATAATTAATGCTTCATTTTCGATAAAAACTTTCACAGCATCATTAATTAAACTACCAATTGCCAAAGCACGCAAATAACTGATTCTATCTTCTTTGGTTTCTAAAGTCTTGTATTTAGAGGTGTCAATACTGTCTTTTACCAATTTTATCAAATATTCTAAAGCAAAATCTTCAGAAACTAATCCTAAATTAATACCGTCTTCAAAATCAATAATGGTGTAACAAATATCATCCGCAGCTTCGACTAAATATGCCAAAGGATGTCTTTCGAAACCTATATTATCTCCGGATTTATTTGGAATCAAACCCATATCAGAAGCCACATCTTGAAAAAAAGCTTTTTCGGTTTGAAAGAAACCGTATTTTTTATCGGCTATGTCTTTAGTTGGTTTTTTAGGCAAGCTTTCTTTTGGATACTTCATAAAAGCACCAAGAGTCGCATAGGAAATTCGAAGTCCGCCTTCAATTCCGGGGCGACTAGCCGTCAGTACTGAAAACCCATTGGCATTCCCTTCAAAATCAATTAAATCCTGCCATTCTTTTGCGGTAAGCTGATCTTTGTATTGCTGTCCTTTTCCAATCGAAAAATATTCTCCAATAGCTTTTTCACCAGAATGTCCAAAAGGTGGATTTCCAATATCATGTGCCAAGGATGCCGCGGCAACAATAGCCCCAAAATCATTCATATGATATCCGTGAACTTCTTTTAAGTGTGGATATTTTTCGATGATTTTTTTACCGACTAATCGTCCTAAAGAACGCCCTACAACCGAAACTTCTAAACTGTGTGTCAATCTGGTATGTACAAAATCAGTTTTTGATAAAGGAATAACCTGTGTTTTATCCTGTAAACTTCTAAAAGCGGAGGAGAAGATAATACGGTCATAGTCAACTTCAAAACCCAAACGGGTATCGTCTTGTTCTACACGCAATCTTTTGCCTTTGTCGCCTTGTCGTCTTAGTGATAAAAGTTGTTCCCAGTTCATGATTTTATTTTTGGTATTTACAAGGAGCGAATATAAAGAAAAGGATGTGTTTAAAAACAAAAAAGCAGCCTAAAATGACTGCAATTTTTATCTTTTCTACTTTCTTACTCCCCAGAAAACAATTTCTTTTTTTCTACAAATTCATGCTTTTTCACCACATACGTAACGGACAATGTATCATGCCATCCTTTCTCAGTCATTAAAAAAGAAAAAGGCTCTAAAGGAATTAATCTGGAGACTGTTCGTATAATAATGCTTTTCATATTGGGTTTTGAACCGTCGTTTTTTACAACTAGTGTTTTTGTAAAATATTTAGCGAAGGTTCTGGAGAAATACATTTCGGTAATTGAGTAATAAAAAAACAGGATAACAAGTCCAAAAAAGAAGCTTTCAATTAGGCTTAATGATGTAACCCAATTCGACGCAGCATAACTATGAGTCAAATCTCCTATTATAATGATGGTGGTGCCAATGGTGATTTCAATGATATAAATAATCAATACATCGATAATGAAATTAAGGAAACGTTGGCTTTTGGAAGCTAATAAATCATCTGTAACAGTAAATTTTTTATTTTCCATAGTAGTTCGTATAAAAAATGATTACTTATAATGATAACTATCTCAAATATAGTGAATTATTTACAAATTTCAGAAGTAATTTCCTGATATTTTAGCCACTAATTACAGTGGAAATCCTTTTTATTTTTAAATAAAAAATAAAAATATTGTAACGAAAGCGGGACACGAGCGAAGCGAACTGACGAAGTAAATAGCTCCAAAAAAAGCAGTTATCATTACAATAACTGCTTTTGTATTAAAACCTCTTGTTGACATCAACAATATGATTTGTATAAGATTGCTTCGTTCCTCGTAATGACTTAAGAACCACACATTTCACATTCGTCTGGACCGGCATTTTTAGATAATTCAATCATTGCTCTGTATTCTTCGGCAGTCATTTCTACTGCTTCAGCGACAACAGGAACAGCGATTGGTTGTTCTTTCACTTCAATTGGATCTGCTTTTTTATCATTGTTCAATGTAAATTTAATTGCATCCACCGCAGCTTTTGTTCTTAAATAATACATTCCCGTTTTCAGTCCGGATTGCCAAGCATAGAAATGCATCGATGTCAATTTAGAATAATTGGCATTTTGCATGAATAAGTTCAACGATTGTGATTGATCCACAAAATAACCACGTTGACGTGACATATCGATAATGTCTTTCATGGACATTTCCCAAACAGTTTTGTACAATTCTTTCAAGTCTTGCGGAATATCAAGCGCTTGAACTGAACCGTTATTTCGCATTAATTCTTGTTTCAAGGTTTCGTTCCACAAACCGCGTTCTACTAAATCGTGTAACAAGTGTTTGTTTACCACAATAAACTCACCCGAAAGTACTCTTCTGGTGTAAATATTAGAAGTATATGGTTCGAATGCTTCGTTGTTACCTAAAATTTGAGAAGTCGAAGCCGTAGGCATTGGCGCTACTAATAATGAGTTTCTAACACCATGCTTCATCACTTCTTTTCGCAAGGAAGCCCAATCCCAACGACCAGATAATTCCTCATCTTTCATTCCCCACAAATTGAACTGAAATTCTCCTTGTGACATTGGTGAACCTTCAAAAGTAGAATACGGCCCTTCTTCTTTGGCCATTTCCATAGAAGCGGTAACAGCTGCAAAATATAAAGTTTCAAAAATATCCTGGTTCATTTTTTTTGCTTCGTCACTCGTAAACGGCAAACGCAACATAATAAAAGCATCGGCTAGCCCTTGTACTCCAAGACCAACTGGCCTGTGACGCATATTTGAGTTTTCAGCTTCTTTTACCGGATAATAATTTCTGTCAATAACTTTATTCAAGTTTCTGGTTACACGTTTGGTAACGGTGAACAACAAATCGTGATTGAATTTTTTGTTTTCCACAAACATTGGCAACGAAAGTGAAGCCAGGTTACAAACCGCGATTTCATCTTTAGAAGTATATTCCATAATCTCCGTACACAAATTCGAAGAACGAATTGTACCTAGATTTTTTTGGTTTGATTTTCTGTTGGCAGCATCTTTGTACAACATGTAAGGTGTTCCAGTTTCGATTTGCGATTCCAGAATTTTCTCCCACAATTCATGCGCTTTGATGGTTTTTCTACCTTTTCCGGCTTTTTCGTAATCCGTGTACATTTTTTCAAAATCGTCTCCATAAACGTCATACAATCCAGGACATTCATTAGGACACATTAACGTCCAATAACTGTCTTCTTGTACTCTTTTCATAAACAAATCTGAAGTCCACATTGCAAAGAATAAATCTCTTGCACGCATTTCTTCTTTTCCAGTATTCTTTTTCAAGTCTAGGAATTCAAAGATATCCGCATGCCAAGTTTCGATATAAATAGCAAAACTTCCTTTACGTTTTCCTCCTCCTTGATCTACATAACGCGCTGTATCATTGAAAACACGCAACATAGGAACAATTCCGTTAGACGTTCCGTTAGTACCACGAATATAAGAGCCTGTTGCTCTTACATTGTGAATAGAAAGTCCAATTCCACCTGCTGATTGCGAGATTTTAGCCGTTTGTTTCAACGTGTCATAAATCCCATCAATACTATCGTCTTGCATCGCCAAAAGGAAGCAAGAGGACATTTGAGGTTTTGGAGTTCCGGCATTAAATAAAGTTGGCGTTGCATGTGTAAAGAACTTTTTCGACATTAAGTCGTAGGTTTCTATTACTGATTTCAAATCGTCTAAGTGAATCCCAACAGACACACGCATCAACATGTGTTGCGGACGCTCTACGATTTTACCGTTTATTTTTAGCAAATACGATCTTTCCAAGGTTTTAAAACCAAAATAATCGTAGTTGAAATCTCTATTGTATATAATATGCGAGTCTAAAAACTCCGCATTGTCCATAATCACTTTATGTACTTCCTCAGAAAGCAACGGAGCATATTGACCGTTTCTTGGGTTTACATAATTAAACATATCATTCATCGTTTCCGAGAATGATTTTTTTGTATTCGAATGTAAATTTGAGATTGCAATACGAGCTGCTAATTGTGCATAATCCGGATGCGCAATAGTCATCGAAGCCGCAGTTTCGGCAGCAAGATTATCCAATTCAGATGTCGAAACACCATCATAAAGTCCTTCAATTACGCGCATTGCCACTTTCACAGCATCAACCAAATCATTCAAACCATAACATAATTTTTTAATTCTGTCAGTGATTTTGTCGAACATTACAGGCTCTTTGTGCCCATCTCTTTTAACTACATACATACGCTTAATTGTTTTAAAAAACAGAAAATCCCTTTCCCGTTTTTGAGTATTTGTTTCATTTTTTTGGGAAGCTAATCCCGCTGTCATTCCAATCTTTCTAGTCCTGAAAAAAGTTCAGGACTAGAAAGGATATTCCCTTCCATCGGGGCTAAAACAGCCCGTGATGCGATAACGACTTTCTAAAAATCAGCGTCAAAACTAATTTTCTGAGCATCTTCATCGGTATTCATAACACCTGCTTTTTGATATTCGGCAACTTTCTTTTCAAAGAAGTTTGTTTTCCCTTGAAGCGAAATCATGTCCATAAAATCAAAAGGATTTGAAGTGTTGTATTCTCTCTCGCAACCTAATTCAACTAATAATCTGTCCGCAACAAATTCTAAATATTGTGTCATTAACGCTGCATTCATTCCTATTAAACTCACAGGAAGGGATTCAGTAATAAATTCTCTTTCAATATTCAAAGCATCCACAATAATACTTCTGATTCTTTCTTTTGGAACTTTATTTACTAAATGGTGGTTGTGCAAGTGTACTGCAAAATCACAGTGCACTCCTTCGTCGCGAGAAATCAATTCGTTAGAAAACGTCAATCCTGGCATTAATCCACGTTTTTTCAACCAATAAATAGAACAAAATGCTCCCGAAAAGAAGATTCCTTCCACAGCTGCAAAAGCAATTAGTCGCTCAGCAAATGAATCAGATTCAATCCATTTCAAAGCCCAATCCGCTTTTTTCTTAATCGCAGGAAAAACTTCTAAAGCATTGAACAATTCATCTTTCTCCGCTTCGTCTTTCACATAGGTATCAATCAATAATGAATACGTTTCACTGTGAATGTTTTCCATCATGATTTGAAAACCGTAAAAGAATTTTGCTTCAGCATATTGCACTTCGTTCACAAAATTTTCAGCTAAATTCTCATTTACAATTCCGTCAGAAGCAGCAAAAAAAGCAAGAATGTGTTTTACAAAATAACGTTCCTCATCAGAAAGTTTGTTATTCCAGTCATTTAAATCTTGTGACAAATCGATTTCTTCAGCAGTCCAGAAACTAGCTTCCATACTTTTATAAAATTCCCAAATATCATGGTGTTTAATTGGAAAAATCACGAAACGATTTTTATTTTCTTGTAAAATTGGTTCAAGTTGTGCCATTATAGTAGTTTGTTTTTTTGAGATTTTAACGAAATTTTATGCTTTCTGTGGATTACAAAGATTGTGAAATATTGCCGAAATTAAAAGTCAAACTTATTCACAATCGGCCATAGTTTTTAACAAACGAAAAAAATTGAGGCATTTTTCATGTGGATTTTAAACGCTTAAAAATCAGTATTTTAAAATTTAAAAAAAGAGTTGAAGCACCGTAAAATATAGGATTTTAAAAACAGCAAACAAGAAAATTTGCATTTATTTTAGATTTATTTTTTGAGTTCCTGTGCGACAATCTCAAGCTCCGCATACCAGTCTTCACCAAACTTTCTAACCAAAGCTTCTTTGACAAATTTATACACTGGCACTTCAAGTTCCTGACCTAAGGAACAGGCCGGATCACAAATATCCCATTTGTCATAATTAACGGCAGCAAACTCCGTGAAATCCTTCACACGAATAGGATATAAATGACAAGAAACAGGTTTTTTCCAGTCAATCACACCTTGATTATACGCTTGCTCGATACCGCACAAAGCCGTTTTACCGTCAAACATTACGTAAGCACAATCTTTATTATCAATCAGTGGCGTTTCAAGATCACCATCAGTTCCTTTTGTCCAAGTTCCTTGCGCTTCAATAGCCGCAATTCCTTGTTTACGTAAAAATGGTTTTACTTTGGGATAGATTTCTTCTAATATCTTAGTTTCCTCAACGCTCAATGGAGCTCCCGCATCGCCATCAACACAACAAGCCCCTTTACAGGCTGACAAATTGCAAACAAAATCTTTTTCGAGTATGTCTTCTGAGACGATGGTTTTTCCTAATTGAAACATTATTTTGGGGTACTGAGATTATAAAGCGCAAAGGTAGTCAAAGTAAATTGTAATTTTTTAGATAAAAACCAACTTTAACCCAACTTGCAGGGTTGAATGACGATAAAAGTTAATTAATTGTTAATTACATCATTTTAACAATCATTTCTGTAAGTTTTTATTTAAAAATTGGTATTTTTTGTATTCAAAACAGGTGTTTTTTAGGTAAATTCCGTTTTGTAGTCCCCAGCAAATCTTGTCTTTAATGGGGATATTTCCGATTTTTACTAAATGTATTTCAAATCTACTTTTCGTCGAAATCCTGAAACAGGCAAAATGGAATCCTACTACCGATTGGTAGAGAGTTTTCGTGATCAAAACGATATTGTTAGAAACAGAACTATTGTAACTGCTGGATTTATAGACCATTTAACGGCTGAGGAATTGAATTATATCCAGAAAAAATTGACTGAAAAACTCAATGGAAAAAACAGCTTGTTTGAAGATGATTTTCAAGAACATCTTTGGGAGTATATTGATGAATTGTATTCCAAAATACTAAAATCAAACAAAATAGATAATTCTCATTCTTCCCAAAAAGACATTCACAGTGTAGATTTGAACACACTAAAACACACTGAAGCACGTGAACTAGGAGGTGAATGGATGAGTTTGCAAACATTGAAGCAACTAAAAATAGACCAGTTTTTATTGGATAAAAATTGGCCGGAAGAACAAGTTCAATTGGCACTCACTCAAATTATAAGCAGAGCCGTTTATCCCGCGAGCGAAAACAGAACCAGTAAATGGATAAAAGAAAATTCGGCTATTTGTGAATTAACCGCTTATCCTATCAAAAAAATAACAAAGGATAAATTATATCAATCTGCCTTAAATTTGTATCAAGTTAAAGATGAGATGGAAAAATATTTGTCTCAAAAGACCAATGAATTATTTGATATTGAAGATAAATTTTATTTGTATGACCTAACCAATACCTATTTTGAAGGTCAGAAAAAGAACAGTGATTTAGCTCAGTACGGACGTAGCAAGGAAAAGCGAACCGATGCCAAACTAGTTGTTTTGGCAGCTGTTGTAAATGTAGAAGGCTTTTTGAAATATTCCAATATCTACCAAGGGAATATGGCCGATTGCAAGACCTTGTCCGATATGATTGATAGCCTTCGTGAGGCTACGAGTGAGTCCACAAAAAAGGCTTTGGTGATTATGGATGCTGGTATTGCCACTGACGAAAACTTGAAATTGGTGACAGAAAAAGGATATGATTATTTATGTGTAAGCCGTACTAAACCCAAAAAATATGCCTTAAAAAATGAAATCCCTACAATAGTTTATGACAAAAAAAATCAGAAAATAGAGCTGAATGAAATTGAAGGTGAAGAACAAAATCAGTGTGTTTTCAAGGTGAAAAGCGACATGAAAGCAATGAAAGAACGTTCAATGAATCGCAAATTTAAAACCCTTTATGAAGACACATTAACCAAACTTGCCAATGGATTAGCCAAAAAATCGGGGATAAAAAAGCAAGAAATTATAAATCAAAAAATAGGGCGATTGCAACAAAAATATCCCTCAATAGCCAAGCATTACCAAATTGATTTATTGGTTGACCAAAAAACGAGCAAGGTAACTTCTATGAAATGGGAGGTCAAAGAAAGTCAAATAAATCAGAAAAAAGAACATGGCGTTTATTTTATAAAAACGTCTCTAAAAGAAAGGGATGAGCAAACAATTTGGAGAATATACAATTGCATACGAGAAATTGAAAGTACTTTTAGAACGTTAAAAACAGACTTGGATTTACGACCTATTTATCATCAGAACGATGAGTCAACTATGGCACATTTAAACCTTGGATTGTTAGCCTATTGGATCGTAAATACGATTAGATATCAACTAAAAGTAAAAAAAATAAATCACGATTGGCAAGAAATTATGAGAATTGCAAATACTCAAAAGTTAGTTACAACAGAGATAAAAGATGTACTTGAAAACACAATCGAAATTAAGAAATGTTCAGAGCCAAGCCCTAAACTAAAGGAAATTTACTTAGCCCTAAACTATAAAAAATGTCCCTTTACCAGGAAAAAATTTGTAGTCCCCAAATCTGAAATCCTAAAACAAGATTTCCTTTTTAAACAAAGGTTTACAAGCTAAAGTCTGCAAGTTGGGTTAACTTTTCGGAAAACCAACGAAACAACTGACTCTTTGAACACCCTAACAAACTAACATTAAACAATATAGAATTAAAACAAACAAGAAATCAATTGAAAACCAGTATATAAAAAAATGAATCAGAATTGTTGTAATAAAATTTAATTTTAATCAAAAATCTACCGAAAAGTTTAACTTTGCAAACAAAAAAATTATGTTTGAAATCGATTTTAGAGAAATAATTACGGTTGGAATGGTCCTTTTTGCCGTAATTGATATCGTGGGAACCATTCCTATTATTGTTGATTTAAGATCAAAACATGGACACATAGAATCTGAAAAAGCTTCAATAGTAGCTGGTATAATCATGATTGTTTTCCTTTTTGTGGGGGAAGAATTATTGAATTTAATTGGGATTGATGTAAACTCTTTTGCGGTTGCAGGTTCATTTGTATTATTCTTTTTAGCATTAGAAATGATTTTAGGGATTCGGATTTATCGCGATGAAGAAGCGAGTTCAGCATCTATTGTTCCTTTGGCGTTTCCTTTGATAGCCGGAGCCGGAACAATGACTACTTTACTATCTTTACGTTCCCAGTTTTCTACTATAAATATTGTTATCGCAATAATTTTGAATATTATTCTGGTATATATCGTTTTGAAATCATCGTCTAAAATTGAAAAAATACTAGGAGAAAATGGGCTTGGCGTCATTCGAAAGACTTTTGGCGTTGTACTTCTTGCGATTGCTGTTAAATTATTCGCTGCGAATGTTAAAGGTTTGTTCGTCTAAAATAAATTTTCATAAATTTACCCCCTAAGATAATTTTAAAAGATAATCTGATTTTAAGCTGACATGTGTTTCTAAAATAAAAAATCTGTTTCTTTTATATCAAAAACAAAAACGTATTATGAAAATTTTCACTAACATCTTGGTGTTTTTAGCAATAGCGCTAATCATATTTAATGTTACTTTGTTGGATTTTAGAAATCCATTTCAAGGAGATAGCGTAGTTGCTTTTATTGGAATTGCCGCTTCTTTCTGTGCCGTTTTGATTCTTCTGATTTTTAAAATGGCAAAAAAGATTGAAGAGAAATCAAATGACCAACTGTAATAATGTTTGATGTTCTCATCGTTGGCGGTGGCGTTTCTGGAATTTCATGCGCACTCGTTTTGGGTTCTGCAAAAAACAAATCATTTGTCAGTGACAAAAGAATTGGCATTTTCACCCATCAAAAAACATCATCTCTTCAAGAAGCCCTGTTTAATAATGCTTACGGAATCCCTCCAGGGAAATTAGGTTCTGAATTATTAGAGGAAAGCACCGAACATCTTTCGAAAGCGTATCCCCATATCACTCAAATTCCAGGGGAAAAAGTACTTAAAATTGAAGGACAATTTCCTGAATTTACAGTCATCACAAACAAGAATTCCTACCAAACAAAAACAATTGTCATAGGCATAGGATCCGCAAATTCTTTTGCAATAGATGGATTGATGCATTATGTGGAACCCCATCAAAAATCCCTTCCCGAAAAACAACGAATTCAACTCAAGAACAGCGACCACAAAGTGGCTGAAGGAATTTATGCCATAGGAACTTTAGCGGGTTGGAGAAGCCAACTGGCCATTGCTGCCGGTAGTGGCGCTGCCGTTGCAACGGATATTCTTACGTTATGGAATGATGGCGTACAGACTCATGCACACGACAGTATCAGGTAAATAGATTTTCATTCTGGAAAATCTCAAGAAAAATAGTGGTAGGTTTACATTTTCAATATACTTTTTATGTTATCACTATTATTGGGCTTGACCAGGCTAATTGTTTTTATAGTATTCGTTTCCTTTTTTTCGATTCTTTTCTATTTGACGAGTTTCTTTTGCAGCGAAGAAATTAATTCCAAAAGAGCACTTCATCTACGCGATTTTTTAATTCGGGTGTCCAATCACATTTTAGGTATTCGCACCATTATTTATGGAGAAAAACCCACGATACAAGGACTGATTGTAGCCAATCACCGTTCTTATTTCGACCCAATTGTTATTGTAAATCAAATGCATGCTTTTCCTGTAGGGAAGAAAGAAGTTGCGTCATGGCCTATGATTGGCTATATCTGTAAAATATCGGGTGTTTTATTTGTAGATAGAAAATGCCAAAAGAGCAGACAAGAAACTGCCGAAAATATTCGTGAAGTTCTGGCCAAAGGATATTCTATCATTAATTTTCCGGAAGGTACTACCGATGTTTTGCCAACGACTGTAGATTTCAATTATGGCTCGTTTGTGATGGCCACGAAGATTAAATCTGCCGTTATTCCTATTGCCATTGATTATAAAGAAAAAACGGATGCTTTTGTTGGAGACGACACTTTCATTCCGCATTTTTTAAAGTGCTTTGGAAAATGGACTACTGAAATTAAAATGACTTTTTTTCCTCCTATTTATTCTGAAGATGCAACCTATTTATTAAACACGTCTAAGAAAATGATAGACGATGAACTCATTCGGTACAGGAAAGATTGGGACAATGAAAATTAGTTATTTTTAAACAATATTTCTCTTCACAATTACTTCTTGGAAATTGCCTTAATCATTGCATCTTCTTTCAATACTATCTCATAATAATAGCTTTCCCCATACAATTGTCGGGCAAATTCAGCAGCCAAGTATCTTTTTACCAATGACTTGCTTTTCCCAAAATTCAAATCCAATCCGTTTTCGAAAATAAATTTTTGAAACGAATTAAAATACAAATCCGTTTCATTCATTTTAGTTTTGAATTGTTCAAAGTTAATTCCTTTAAAAGCACTTCGATTTTTATCTAATTGTTCGAAAACAAAATTGCCCACGATTCCGGATTGCAATAAATAAGCCGTACTTTCATTTCCATGCTCTACTTCTAGCGGTACAAAAACGTCAGGGACAATTCCGCCGCCACCGTATACAATTTTACCTTTTTTAGTTTTGAATTTTAAAGTATCCGAAACTTTTATACTGTCTTTTTCATACAATTCTCCATTTCCAAAACGAGCTTCTGATTCTTTAAAATACGCCTCATTTCCTTTCGAATATGGTTTTTGAATCGAGCGACCCGTAGGCGTGTAATATCTGGCAATAGTCAATCGAACGGCCGAACCATCGGCAAAATCCATTTCACGTTGCACCAATCCTTTTCCAAAAGAACGACGCCCCACAATAGTTCCTCTGTCATTATCCTGAATGGCGCCCGCTAGAATCTCACTGGCAGAAGCGCTGTTTTCATTGATTAAAACAAATACATTTCCGTTTTCGAAACTCCCTTTTTTGGTTGCAAATGTCTTGTCTATATTCCCATTTTTATTTTTGGTAAAAACAATAAGTTGCTTGTCTGTCAATAATTCATCGGCAATAGCAATGGCTTCTTCCATATAACCGCCACCATTATCGCGAACATCAATTACAAGTGATTTTGCACCTTGCTGTTTCAGTTTAGTTAAACCCGCCATAAACTCTCTGTAAGTAGTTTCGGCAAATCTATTTATTTTTATATAACCGGTTTTATCACTCAAAAGTAAAGCGGCATCGACACTTTTTAGAGGAATAACATCCCGTTTTATTTTTACTTTAAGTTTTTTACCTTCCGATTTTCTGTATATAGTAAGCTCAATATCAGAACCTACTGTTCCTTTTAATTTAGAATACAAACTGTCACTTGGTAATTTTCGACCAAATAATTTTGTTTTATCAGCATACAAAATTCGGTCGCCAGCCTTTATTCCAGCTTTTGCCGAAGGGCCATTTTCAACCGGTCTTATAACTGCAACTGAATCATTATACATATAGAAATTCACGCCTATTCCCACGAAATTCCCTTTCATGCTTTCTACCACTTCCAGCTGATCGCTAGGCGGAATATAAACCGAATGCGGATCGAGTTGCGCCAGAATATTATCTACGGTAAGGTTTACTATAGAATCCGTATTGATATCATCGACATATTCATTATCTATAAAATCAATTAATTTGTTGAGTTTGCTTCTAGAATTATTTCTGTCTGCAAAATCAGCTGCGTTAGGAAAATTCAACATTCCGCCCAGCACAACTCCCAGAGCGAGTGTTGAGAAAATAATAATGGGCAAATATTTTACGTTATATTTCATACGAAGACAATAATTATTCTTCTAATACTGGGATGTGTTCTACTTCTACTCCTGCTTTTATAAGGAACTGAATTCCTGAATCATCGCGATATCCATTGTGATACACTACTCTTTTTATTCCGGATTGATGAATCAATTTGCTGCACTCTTTACAAGGCGAAAGCGTAATATACAAGGTTGCACCTTCACACGATTGTGTTGATCGTGCCACTTTCAGAATCGCATTTGCTTCGGCATGTAAAACATCCCAACGCGTCAATCCTTCATCATCTTCACAACAATTTTCAAAACCAGTTGGAGTTCCGTTATAACCATCAGAGATTATCATTCTATCTCGCACAATAATCGCACCAACTTGCTTGCGTTTACAATAGGACAGCAAACTCCATTCTTTGGCAATTCTAAGATACGCTTTATCGTATTTATTTAATTTTTTTTCGTTCATTTTTTATCTAATCCAGATTTCACTTTCAACAATCAATGGTATCACTACCCCAATAATAAATGCCGACATCACTAAAGTCCAATCGCGTTTTGAGAATCTAAAAACGGTTTGAACAATATACGACAAAATCAAAACCACAAAAACCACTACAATCTGGGCCGCTTCTATTCCTAATGCAAACTCTGACAATGGCAATATTTTAGAAGTGGCATCACCTCCAAGAATCGATTTGAAATAATTTGAAAAGCCCAATCCATGAATTATCCCAAAGAAAAGTGTGATGAAAAACACCAAATTTATACTTTCTTTTTTGCTTGATTTTCCCGCCGTAAAAAGATTAAACAACGCCGTTATTAATATCGTTATTGGAATTAATAATTCAACAACATTAACTTTAATCGCAATTATACCAAAAACGGAAAGCAATAAAGCCACCGTATGTCCAATGGTAAAAAGCGTTACCAAAAGCACAATTCGCTTCCAATCCTTAAAAGAGAAAGGAATTGCTAATGCTATTAAAAATAAAACATGATCATAAGCATGAATATCTAAAACGTGTTTTAATCCTATTTGAAAGTAAATCCAAAATTCTGACATAGGTAATTTATTAGGTTGATAAAGGGGTTGTAAACTTACGATTAATTTTGAAAATGATTGATTTGATTATTTAAATAAATGCAATTCAAAAGAGATCAAATTCAAAGAAAAAATATAAAAAAATTAAAATCATTAATTTAAAAATAGATTTATCTTTGTAAGATAAAAAAACAATAATTATGTCATTTTCAGATTTATTTGATAGCGAATTCAAACAAAGAAATAAAGGTCATTTTTCAGCTATTGTTCGTGTAGCACTTGCTGACGATAAGTTTGCTCCGGAAGAAAAACTATTTTTAGACAAACTGGCTGTTCGATTAGAAATTTCTCAAGCAGAATATGAAGAAATTTTAGAAAACCCATTAAAATATCCTATAAACCCTCCTTATTTACATGAGCAAAGACTGGAGCGTTTGTTTGATTTAGCAAGAATGGTTCACGTTGATCATCAGTTAGGTGACACACAAGAATTATTATTAAGAAAAATTGGAGTAGCACTAGGCTTTAATGCTGAAAATGTAGATTATATTATACATAAAGCACTTAAATTAGTAGATAGAAAAGTAGATTTAGACACTTTCCTTTTCGAAATGCAAAACATGAACAAGTAATTGTAAAGTATAAAAAAAGCTCCCAGAAATCTGGGAGCTTTTTTATTAAACCTATATTTTAGTATTTGCTTAATTTCGCTTTATGCATAAATTCTTCTGCTTTTTCCACCATATTGTAGCTTCCGCAAAAGAACGGCACCCTTTCATGTAATTCTGTTGGTTCAATTTCCATGATTCTATTAAATCCATCAGAAGCTTTTCCTCCGGCTTGTTCAGCAATAAAAGCTAACGGATTGCATTCGTAAAGCAAACGTAATTTCCCTTTTGGTGCTTTGGAACTTGTAGGATACAAATAAATTCCGCCTTTAATCATATTTCTATGAATATCAGAAACCAGACTTCCTATATATCTTGAAGTATACGGTCTGTCTCCTTCTTCTAACTGGCAATATTTTATATAATCTTTTACTCCTTGCGGAAAATGAACATAATTCCCTTCGTTGATGGAATAAATATGACCGTCTGTTGGGAATTGCATTTTTGGATGCGATAAATAAAAAGTTCCAATGGCCGGATTCAATGTAAATCCGTTTACTCCATGTCCCGTAGTGTAAACCAACATCGTCGATGTTCCGTAAATAACATAACCTGCCGCAACCTGATTGATTCCCGGCTGTAAAAAATCTTCTATGGTAACTGGAGTTCCTATTGGAGTAACTCTTCTATAAACCGAAAATATAGTTCCTACGGAAACATTCACATCAATATTTGATGAGCCGTCAAGCGGATCCATTAAAACCACATATTTGTTATTATGGCTGTTGTCACTTCCTTCTACAGTGATAAAATCATCATTCTCTTCAGAGGCAATACCGCAAACAATTTCACGATTGATTAAAGTTTGAATGAAAATTTCATTGGCATAAACGTCGAGTTTTTGCTGATCTTCACCTTGTATGTTTTGTTCTCCGGCAGCCCCAACAATATCAACTAATCCTGCTTTGTTTACTTTATAATTGACTACTTTGGCAGCCAATCGGATGGAGTTAATGATTCGGGATAATTCGCCTGACGAATATTGAAAAGCATTTTGGTTTTCAATGATAAATTCTCCTAGTGTTTTGTTGCGTTCTTCCATTACGAAATCGATGTAGTTATTTTGAAGTCACAAATATCGTTTTTTTTGTGAAAACAATTTGAATACTATTTATTTAGTTTGACAGTATTGTATATTTGCTGAATAAAACACAAAATTAGTACGTAAAAATGCTATTTTATTGCATTTTTGAATCATTAAAATAAAAATTTATGAATATTAGAAAAGGAAAACCTGAAGACATGCAGGCTGTTTTAGGCCTTATTCAAGAATTAGCCGATTTTGAAAAGGAGCCGGATGCAGTTCTTGTAACTGTTGACGATTTAGTTCGTGATGGTTTTGGTCCTGTTCCTTTATTTCATGTTTTTGTTGCCGAAGTTGATGACGAAATCGTTGGTATCGCATTATGGTATTACCGCTTTTCAACTTGGAAAGGAAAAACAATTCATTTAGAAGATTTAGTGGTAAAAGACAAAATGCGTGGAACCGGACTTGGATATGCTTTATATTCTGAAATTATAAAACAGGGTAAAAAAGATCAGGTTCGAAGAGTGGAATGGAATGTTCTGGACTGGAACGCTCCAGCTATTGAATTTTACGAAAAATCAGGTGCAAAAGTCTTAAAAGATTGGTATGTAGTACAAATGGATGAAATAGGAATCAACCATTTTGTAGAGAATAAATTGAAATAAAGTATAAAGAACAATTTTTGTTTAAAAGTATGAGAGTATTCAAATTTGGAGGAGCTTCTGTAAAAGATGCCGCAGGAATTAAAAACGTATATGACGTTTTACAAAAAGTGGGTTACGAAGATGTATTGTTAGTTGTTTCTGCAATGGGAAAAACGACGAATGCATTGGAAATTGTCATAAAAAACTATTTCGACAAATCGGCTGAGTTGAATTCATCAGTCCAAGAAGTAAAAAAATACCACAATCAAATTTTGATGGATTTATTTGAAGATGACAAAAACGAAGTTTTTGCTGCTGTAAATACTCAATTTGCTGATTTAGAATATTTCTTGACACATAATAAATCTCCTAATTATAATTTTGTTTACGACCAAATTGTAAGCTATGGCGAATTAATTTCGACAACTATTCTTAGTCATTTCATGAATTTCATGGAAATAAAAACGCAATGGCTGGATGTTCGTAATTTCATAAAAACAGACGCAAATTACAGAGATGCGGAAGTAGATTGGGAATTGACACAGAAAAACATTGCCAAGAACGTAAAACGAAAAATCTTAAATATTACACAAGGGTTCTTGGGTTCTGATGAAAATAATTTCACCACAACTCTAGGCCGTGAAGGTTCAGATTATACTGCTGCGATTTTTGCCTATTGCCTAAATGCCGAAAGCGTAACCATCTGGAAAGATGTTCCCGGAGTAATGAATGCCGACCCAAGATATTTTGAAAACGCAAGTTTATTAAATCAAATTTCGTATCGCGAAGCCATTGAATTAGCTTTTTACGGCGCAACGGTTATTCACCCAAAAACGCTGCAACCATTACAAAAAAAGGAAATCCCTTTGTATGTAAAATCATTTATAAACCCATTGTTAAAAGGGACAAGTGTTTCTAAAGGTGTCGATTTAGAACCGTATTTACCTTGTTTTATTGTCAAAAGAAACCAACTTTTAATTTCTCTTTCGTCAATAGATTTCTCTTTCATCATGGAAGAAAACATCAGTGAGATTTTTGCGTTGTTTCACCAATTCAAAATAAAAGTAAACTTAATTCAGAATTCTGCCATTAGTTTCTCTGTATGTGTTGAAGATAAATTTGATAATTTTAAAGCGCTGAATGCTATTTTATCTAAAAAATTCAAAGTAGAATTTGACGAAAATGTAACCTTATACACTATCCGACATTTCAACGACAAAGCAGCGCAAACTGTCGAAGAAAATAAAGTAGTTTTATTGAAACAAGTCAGCCGTGAAACCATGCAAGTGATCACTAAAGAAGTTTAAAGCTATTTCAACAATATTAAAATGGGAATCGAAATTTAATTTTGATTCCCATTTTTTGTCATTCCAAAGCAAACAATCAAGCACTCTAAACCAGAATATGTCGATTTGTCTATTCATCAATTTTCTGATTGGCACATTTTCTAATTATCGAATTATAAATACTACTTTTGGTACTTTCGAGTTATAGTATTTATGTTGAAAAAATTACTTTTTTGGATTGTAATAGGCTGTTTTTCTGGGCTCCATGCTCAGGAAATTAATTCGCTGTACAAAACCAAAAAAATCCTTCCTTCCCGCGACACAATTTATATTGAAAAAGAAAGTATTAATTCCAGTTTTTTCAAATTGCTTGACGCCAATGGCAAACTTATCGATAGTACTTTATTCAAAATAAATTTCAAAAAGGGAACTTTGATTTTAAAGGAAAACAGCTCTTTTACCTCCGATTCACTTACAGTACAGTATCTTAAATTCCCTGAAATACTAACCAAGGAATACCGCATTTACGACCCCAGCAGAGTCGTCAGCAATGAAGCTGGGAATGGGAATTTATATAAAATTGAAGCAAAAAACCTAAAGAAAAACGTGCCTTTTGACGGCTTGAATACTTCCGGAAGCATTACCCGTGGCATTACTATAGGAAACAATCAAAATGCGGTTTTGAATTCTAATTTAGATTTACAAATTACTGGTAAGATTTCCGAAAAAGTAAGTTTAAGAGCTTCCATTCAAGACAGTAATATTCCATTGCAGGATGGCGGCTATTCTCAAAAACTGGATCAGTTTGACAATGTTTTCATGGAATTATTCAGTGACCAATGGAACATTCGAGCAGGAGATATTTTTCTAGAAAACAAGAAAACCCAATTCTTGAATTTCAATAAAAAAGTACAGGGACTGTCGACTAATTTCAACTTTGGAACCGAAGAAAACAAAACGAATGTATTTGCATCAGCGGCATTAGTTCGAGGGCAATATGCCAAAAGTAATTTTGTGGGACAGGAAGGCAATCAAGGACCTTACAAATTAAAGGGACAAAATGGAGAATTGTATGTTCTGGTGGTTTCGGGCTCAGAGCGGGTTTATGTAAATGGTGTTTTACTGAAACGAGGCGAAAACAATGATTATACGATAGATTACAATGCCGGTGAAATTGTATTTACGCCACTTTTTACAATCACTTCCGAAATGCGAATTGCCATAGAATATCAATATTCCGACAGGAATTACACCCGTTTTGTAACCTATGCCGGTGCCACGCATGAAAATGAAAAATGGAGTTTTGGAGGCTATTTATATTCGGAAAACGACTTGAAAAATCAGCCGCTACAACAAAATTTATCACAAGAACAAGCCCAGATATTAGTCAATTCAGGAGACAATCCTGATTTAATGACAGCACCTTCTGCCTATGCTGATTCCTATTCCGAAAACAAAGTACTGTATCGAAAAACGATAGTTAATGCCATTGAAATTTTTGAATATTCAAATGATGCTCAACAGGAATTATTCAACGTCCGTTTCACTTTAGTCGGAACCAATAATGGGAATTATATCGTGACAAATTCGGCTACCATTACTCGGGTTTATGAATATATTGAACCCATAAACGGTATTCCTCAAGGAAATTATGAACCCATAATTCAGCTCATTGCACCAACAAAAATTCAAGTTGCCACCTTTTTAGGAAAATACAAACCCAGCGAAAAAACGGCTGTGGATTTTGAAATTGGCCTGAGTAACAATGATCAAAATTTATTTTCATCCATTGATGACCGCAATAATCAAGGCTTAGCAGGAAAAATCAATGCCAAGCAAAGGCTTTTTTCTAGAAAATGGCAGGTTGATGCTTTTGCCAATTATCAATTTATACAGAAAGATTTCAGATCCGTGGAACGACTGTACAATATAGAATTTGACAGAGACTGGAATTTAGGAACCGCTGCCATTGGAAATCAAAGTTTATTGGTTTCCGGTTTGCAATTGGACTTAAATCCAGAACCAAAATCTACTACTAAAGGACTGTTGTTGTATCAGTTTGAAAAACTGGATTTCTCTGAAAATTTTTCGGGTAGCAGACATATTTTAAATGGTTTGTTTCGAATAAAAAAATGGACTTTTCAAAACCAAGGCAGTTTCCTGAAAAGTGATGGCAGTGTTTTATCGTCGAAATTTTTACGAAACCAATCTCAAATGCGTTTTCATTTCGATAAAAATTGGGTTGGCTCCAGCTTGCGTTTAGAAGACAATCAAGAAAAAGACAAAGCAACAAATCAGTTTTCGGCTCTAAGCCAAAAATTTACGGAGTATGGTTTTTTTACCGGTCGTGGCGACAGCACAAAAGTTTTTGTAGAATTGGGCTATTTAAGAAGAACCAATGACAGCCTTCAATCCCAAAGTGTCGGGGGGCTGCTGCAGCGGGTAAATTCCTCCCAGACTTTCATGTTAAAATCTAAATTGATACAAACCAACAGAAGTGATTTATCTATTTATGCCAATTATAGAATCTTGGATTTTGTGGATGCAACGAGAAAAAGAGAACCTACATTAAATTCCAGAATAGTGTACACGGATCGTTTTTTCAATCAATTAATCCAAAGCACAACCGTTTATGAAACGAATTCAGGAACCATTCCGCAACAGGAATTTACGTATCTGGAAGTTTCCGCAGGTCAGGGCGTTTATACCTGGAATGATTATAACGGCAATGGAATTCAGGAATTACAGGAGTTTGAAGTCGCTCCGTTTATCGATCAGGCAAAATTCATCAGAGTGTTTTTGCCCAATCGGATTTATATAAAAACACATCAAAATAAGTTCTCACAATCCGTGACCTTAAACCCGAATCAATGGCAAAATGAAAAAGGATTAAAAAAATTACTTTCCTATTTCTATAATCAAACCGCATTTATAATTGACCGAAAAACGAGAAGTGACGGGGCTAATTTTGAATTAAACCCGTTTAGCGGTTCTAATGAAAATGTCCTCGGATTGAATTCCAGCTTGAGAAATAGCTTGTTCTACAATCGGGGAAAGCAAAACCATTCGGTTACCTATTCTTATCTTCAGAATAAAACGAAAAACTTGTTATCGATAGGTTCACAAGAAGCCACCAACAGTTCGCATCAATTGCAGTATGGACATTTATACCAAAAAAGTTGGCTGTTCGGTTTTTTTGCCAAAACAATCCAGACAACTATTCAATCCGAGAATTTCCCAGAAAAAAATTATGACATAAACGGATATCAATTGGCACCAAAAATCAGTTATTTATTTTCTAAAAATACCAGCTGGGATCTCTTTTATGAATTGCAAATCAAAGAAAACCAAATTGGAGTTTTCGAAACGTTGTTACAAAACCGCTTTGGAACTTCCTTTTCCTACGCCAGCGATAAAAAAATAACGCTGAATGGAGAAGTCTCTTTTTACCAAAATAAATTTGAAGGAAATGAATTTTCTTCGGTTGGATTTCAAATGCTGGAAGGATTACAAACTGGACAGAACCTCACTTGGAGATTGCTTTTACAAAAAAACATCACACAGTTTTTAGACATTAATTTCAATTATCAAGGGCGAAAAAGCGAATCAAGCCAAACCATTCATACTGGAAATGTTCAATTGAGAGCTTATTTTTAATGCTGGAATTTGGAATAATTTCATTGATTGAATTTATAAACTATGATTATTTTTTATTATTTTTATTATATAAAATTTAAAATCAAATTATTATGAAAAAATTACTGTTGTTATGTTTTGTAATTATTTTGTCAGCAAACTTGCAAGCACAAGAAACTGCAGCCGAAAAGAAAGCAGCAAAAGCTAAAACTGAAAAATTGGCTAAAGCCAAAAAAGAAAAAGCGGAAGCGGCTAAAGATAAAGCGGCTATAGCCAAAGAAAAAGCAGCCACGGCTAAAAAAACAGCTAAGGACAAAGCAGAAGCTGCCAAAGACAAAGCAACTACAGCTAAAGAAAAAACAACAAAAGACAAAGCCGAAACTGCAAAAGATAAAGCTGCTACTTCTAAAAAAATAGCAAAAGACAAAGCGGAAGCTGCCAAAGACAAAGCGACTACAGCTAAAGAAAAAGCGGAAACTGCTAAAGACAAAGTAGTCAAAGATAAAGCTGAAACCGCAAAAGATAAAGCTGCCATAGCTAAAGAAAAAGCAACAGCATCTAAAAAGACAGCTACAAAAAAAGCAGAAACTGCCAAAGATAAAGCAGCGACGGCTAAAACTGCGATAAAAGAAAAAGCTACAAGCAGCAAATCAGTAAAAAAAATCAAGGAAACCAATGAAAAAGCACCTAAAGTAGCCGACAAAATAACAGGTGAGTACAATGGTAAAAAAGTATATACTGGTCCTCGTGGCGGAAAATATTACATTAACTCAAACGGAAATAAAACCTACATACAAGAATAATCTTTTTATAGAAAATATATTGGAAAGGCTGTCTGTAAAAGATAGCCTTTCTTTATTTTAGTCTAAAAAAAGGAGAAAAACAATCTGAAATACTATTCAATAATTGGATAATTTAATAGTTTAGTAATATTTTGCAAATACAAAAAAGGGCTTAACTTATGTATCTTTCAACTATAAAAAACATTTGATACAATTAGAAATGGATATAAAAACCGCCCCTAAAACTATTTTGATTGCGCCTTTAAACTGGGGTTTAGGTCATGCCACCCGTTGCATTCCAATTATTAGAGCTTTACAAGAGAACAACTATATTCCCATAATTGCCTCTGATGGTATTGCTCTTGAATTACTCCGAAAAGAGTTTCCCAACGTACAAACTTTGGAACTCCCATCCTATCAAATTGAATATGCTAAAAATGGTGCCAATTTTAAATGGAAACTAATAAAGAATGGCCCAAAAATGATTAGAGCCATTCTGGAAGAAAAAAAAATAATTCAAAATTGGATTGAAAAACATGCAATAGACGGCATTATTTCAGACAACAGATTAGGTGTTTTCAGCAAAAAAGTACCCTCTGTATTTATTACCCATCAATTGAATGTGATGACTGGAAATACCACTTGGATAACCAGTAAAATTCATCAATCAATTATAAAAAAATATACGGAATGCTGGGTTCCCGATCTATCCGGAACTCCAAATTTAACCGGCAAACTAGGTCATGTTGACAATCCAAATCTCAAAACAAAATACATTGGTCCTTTGAGCAGACTCCAAAAGAAATTGTTACCAAAAAAATATGATTTACTGGTAATTCTCTCTGGTCCTGAACCTCAACGTGGCATGTTAGAAAAACATTTAAAAGAAGAAATTGTTAACTACAGTGGTAATGCAATTTTCATTGAGGGAAATATAGAAAAGGAGCAAAAAACAAGAATAATTGGAAATGTCACCTATTACAACTTCATGAATTCAACTGAACTGGAGCAGGCTTTTAACGAAAGTGAAATGGTTCTTTGCCGTTCGGGTTATACTACAATCATGGATTTAGCGCAACTGAGAAAAAAAGCTTTTTTTATTCCAACACCAGGGCAATATGAACAAGAATATTTAGCCAAAAAATTGAAGAAAGAAGGTCTGGTTCCTTATGCAACACAAGATGATTTTAGAATGGAAAATATTCTAGAGATTGAGGAATATAAAGGATTGCCTCGATTAGACTCTAAAATTGAATGGGCAAATTTGTTCCAAGTTTTTCAAAAATAATGAACCTTTGATACATAAAAATAAAAAAACCGATTCTTATGAATCGGTTTTTTATAAATATTATTAATCGTAGGTTTTATGTTGTTTTCTTACTTGTTTTTGTTTTTTCAAGTGTAAAAGAAAATTCAGAACCCACGCCATACGTACTGTCTACATAAATTTTCTCATCATGCGCTTCAATAATATGTTTTACAATAGATAAACCTAAACCTGAACCGCCTTCGGTTCTTGCTCCGCTCTTATCAACTCTGTAAAAACGCTCAAAAAGTCTTGGGATATTTTTTTTCTCTATTCCTTCTCCGTTATCCGTGATTCGAACAATGACTTTTTCATCTGTCAAATCTTCAATACTTACCTCGGTAGAACCTTTTACTTTTCCGTATTTGATTGAGTTTACAACAAGATTCATCACTACTTGTTGTATTTTTTCCTGATCCCCAACCACCATGACCGGTTTGTTGTATTTCATGTCAAACATCAACAGGATATCTTTCTTGGAAGCTTTCATTTCGAGCAAATCAAAGACATTTTGAACTAATTTCACAATGTCAAATTCGGCAATTTCCAAGTTCAAATCTCCAATTTCCAGTTTAGAAATCATGTCTAAATCTTGTACGATATAAATCAATCGTTCTACTCCTTTTTCGGCGCGTTCTAAATATTTTTTTCGGATTGTTTTATCGCTCATTGCTCCGTCGAGCAAGGTTGACAAATATCCTTGAACCATAAAAAGTGGCGTTTTGAGCTCATGAGAAACATTCCCAAGAAACTCTCTTCTATATTCTTCACGAACTTTTAAAGTTTCGATTTCTAACTTTTTATCGGTGGCAAACTTTTTCACTTCGCGTGTAAGCGTCGCCATATCAGTTGTAATGGGCTGGTTTCTAAAAGTACTTGACTCTAATAAAGAAACGTCATCGTATATTTTTTTAACTTTTTTATAGATAAATCGCTCTACTCGATACTGTATGACAAGAAATGAAAATGCAGCAATCGCAATGGCAAAAATCAAACAAAAGCGATACGAGAAAGTGAAAAATAAATACGTGAGGAAACCAACTAATCCTGTAGAAAAAAGAGTGATGTAAAGCGCTGACTTTACGGCAAAACGATATGTTTTTTTAAAATTTATTGTCATTTACACTTCAAACTTATAGCCTACTCCTTTTATTGTTTTAAACAATTCTTCTCCTATTTTCTCTCTTAGTTTTCTGATGTGAACATCAATTGTTCTTCCACCAACAACTACTTCATTTCCCCAGACTTTGTCGAGAATCTCGTCACGTTTGAATACTTTTCCAGGTTTTGAAGCAAGCAGGTAGAATAATTCAAACTCTTTTCTAGGCAATGCAATTTCAATATTATCCTTAACGATTTTATATTCTTCGCGATTTATTTCTATTCCGCCTACATTAAGTGTTTCGCTGTTTTGCTCCTTTTCTTTTAATCGGCGTAATAGTGCTTTTACTTTACTGACTAATAATTTAGGTTTAATAGGCTTTGTGATGTAATCATCTGCACCGGCATCAAAACCTGCAACTTGAGAATAGTCTTCACTTCTGGCTGTCAAAAAAGTGATGATTACATTACTGAGTTCAGGAATCTTTCTAATGTTTTCGCAAGCTTCCATTCCATCCATTTCCGGCATCATTACATCCATTATAATAAGGTCTGGCATTTCTTTTTTAGCTTTCGCTATTGCCTCTCTACCATTTGCTGCCGTAACGATTTGATACCCCTCTTGAGAGAGGTTATACCCTACTATTTCCAGGATATCCGGTTCATCATCTACTAATAAAATCTTCGTGTTTTTCTTCTTCATAAAGCGCCAAAAATTGTTTTTGAATTGTAAATGTAATAATAAATGGGATATTCAAATGGTGTTAACCATAATTTAATATTGGGGTGATTTTAGGACCCAAAACAAAACATAACCATAACAAGCCAGTAACTTACATTTTACATTTCAGGCGTTACTTTGCAAAAAAATTAAAACCAAATGAAATTCAAGTTACTATTTTTCACGTTATTAATAACAGTTATTTCTTTTTCACAGAATAAAGGAACGATTTCTGGAATCTTAACAGACAAAGATGCTAATAATCAGTCTTTACCTTTTGCTAACGTTCTTATTAAAGGAACAAATATAGGAACTAATACTGATATTGATGGTAAATATACCATAACTATACTACCTGGAAGCTATACTTTACAACTTAGTTTTGTAGGGTATGAATCTGTAGAAATTCCTGTGACAGTGGTTGCTGATGAAACAGTAACTATTAACAGAGCACTAGGTTCTGGTAGCTATACCCTGAAAGATGTTGTTGTAAGAAACACAGCAAGCAGAGAAAAGGAAACAGCTCTTTTATTAGACCAAAAACAAGCGGTCGTAATTAAACAAAGTATCGGTGCCCAAGAAATGGCTCGTAAAGGAGTTAGCGATGTTGAGGAAGGTTTGACAAAAATTACCGGAATCACTAAAGTTGACGGAAGAGGTTTATTCATCAGAGGATTAGAAGACCGTTACAATAACTTATTGATAAACGACTTACAATCACCATCAAACAGTCCTTTCAAAAAAATTATTCCATTAGATTTATTTCCTACTGATGTTGTGGGAGTATTAAATATCTACAAAACTTTCAATACTAACATTTCTGGAGATTTTGCCGGAGCAACCGTTAATATCGAAACACCTCAACCAAAAAATATCACTAAATTGAATATTGGTTTTGGATATACGACTAACAATAATCTTCAAGACTTTTTACTTTCTGATGATGCAAATTCTACAAAGGGAACTTTAGGACTGATTGGTAATGACAGAGCGCTTCCTGGTATTTTTGGATCAGTTCCAAGTGGACAAAAACTTTCTCCTGCTGAATACGAAAATGGATTTGGTAAAAAATCATGGGATGTTAACAATACAAAAAGTCCTTTGAATTCTAGTATTGGATTTTTACATGCACAAAAATTCAATCTTAAAAACGAAAGAAACATTAGCTACATCATGTCTTTCAACTTTGACAACAAATACTCTTATAGAGAAGGTGTTGACAGAACTTTCAATCTTGGACAAGGGAACTACGACAATAATTTATACAATACGCAATACAGCTACCAAACTACTTTTTCTGGTTTAGCAGGATTGAAGTACAAGACAGATCGTTTTAATTTAAGCTTCAATACGTTCTTGATTAAAGCGACTGAAAGCAAAATTCAAGACCAAGTAGGTTACACAAACAGTTTGGCAAATCAGACAAACAACCTTATTAGATTAAATCAATACGAAGAATCTAACTATTGGAACTCACAATTGTACGGTGATTATAAATTAACCGAAGACGGAAAACACAGCATAAAAGCTGGAGGTTCTTATGTGAAAACTTCTTTTCAACAACCTGACAGAAAATTTATCACTGGTGTAAAAGTAAGTGATAGCCAAATAAATATGTCTTATGGTGGTAATAACTTGAACCGTCAATTTCTTGATGTAAAAGGAAACTTCTATTACTCTTCACTTTTAGAATATAATTTAAAATTTGGAGACAAGGAAGATTCTAATAAATTATCTATTGGATACAACAGTTCGCTGAACGACATGGAATCTTCTTACCGTTTCTTCTCAGGAAGAAGAAATTTGGAGAAAAACTATACTGCTGATTTAAGTACTATAAGCCAAAACATCAACGAAGATATCAACAACGGAATTGTTTATGTTCAGGAAGAATCTAACGGAGATTATAAAGTAAAATTGAATCAGTTTGTTAATGCAGGTTACTTCAATTTGTTCATGAATCTTGGAGAAAAATGGGATTTGAATGCTGGTATTAGAGGTGAAAGTTCAACTCGTACCATAAAATACAGACAACAAGGTGATCCTTTTGGAAGCGCTTACCGCAAAAAGACAGATGACAAACTTGATATCTTACCATCTATAAATGCGAAACGTATTTTGAATGAAAACAGTAATTTGAGAGTATCATTGGCAAAAACAATAACTCGTCCAGTTGCGATGGAGTTGTTACCAATAAATTACATCAATGCCGATGGAACTTCAGAAAGTGGAAACCCAGATTTGAAAGACAGTGAAAACTATAATGTTGATTTCAAATATGAATTGTTTCCTAACAATAAAGAATTATTTGCTGTAGGAGTATTTGGAAAAATGATTAACGATCCTATTGAAAGAGTTTTCAAACCAACTGCAAATAGCGGTGGACAAATCACAACTTTCAAAAATTCAGAGCAAGCGGTTATTTATGGTGCCGAAATAGAAATGCTTTTCCAATTGAGCAGAATCAGCAAATCTCTTTCTAATTTCTCTTTAGGTTTCAATACGTCATTGATGAGTACTGATGTTAAAATTGACATTAAGAAACAAGGGAATGAATTAGAAAACAGTACAAATCGTAAGCTGCAAGGTGCTTCAAACTGGTTAATCAATTCTGATTTAAAGTATGACTTCATCCTTAATAAAGATTGGAAAAACTCTATGACCTTAGTATATAATGTTTATGGAGATCGTATTTTCGCTGTAGGTTCTTCAGGAATTGATCATATCTACGAGAAATCTTTCAGTAAATTAGATTTTGTTTGGACTAACTCAATTTCAAAAAGTATCGAACTTAAATTTGGAGTAGACAACATCTTAAATCCAAGTTATAAAAAAGAGTTGGGAAGCAAAAGCACTTTAAACATTACTGAAGACTCGCTAATTTTAAGAGAATTCAAAAAAGGTGTCGGGTTCTCCTTTAACATAGGATACACGTTTTAAAAACAACAAAAAAAAAGAGCTTTAACAGCTCTTTTTTTGTTTACATAAGTAACATAAACTTTACATCAAATTCATTGTTATATAATACTTTAATAACAATTACATAACTAAATTTCAGAAGCTCGGAAGTACTTTTGAAATAAATAATTAACAAAAAAACTTATAATTTTAAAATCATTAAAAATGAAAAAATTAGTATTCAGTCTTGCATTATTGAGCTTGGTTTTTACAAGTTGTACTTCAAGTGATGACGATGTAGTAACAACTCCACCAACTGCAACGGGTGAAATCACAGGAGATATCACAGCAACAAAAACCTACACAAAAGGTGTTTATACTATTAAAGGTACAGTAAGAGTAAAAAGCGATGTTACATTAACTTTTGAAGCTGGTTCAGTAATTACTGCTGATGTAGCTGACGGTACAGATGCTTTATTAGTAGAAAAAGGCGGAAAATTAAATATTTCAGGAACTGCAGCAGAACCTGTTGTATTTACTGAAAAATCTAAAACTGCAGGTTCTTGGGGAGGTATAATCATGTTTGGTGATGCTCCTATCGTTTCTGCAAAAGCAGCTGACGGAAGTGCTATTACAACTGCAACTTCTGAAGACGGAACAAATATTGTTTATGGTGGTACAAATGCTGCTCATAATGGTGGTTCTTTGAAATATGTACGAGTAGAATATGCAGGTAAAAAAATCCTTGACGGAAATTCTGAGATGAATGGTTTCTCATTCTATTCAGTAGGTTCTGGAACAGTATTAGAAAATCTTGTTGCTTACAAAGGAGCTGATGACGGTTTTGAATTTTACGGAGGAACTGTAAGTGCTAAAAACCTTATTTCTTACGGAAACACAGATGATTCTTTTGACTGGCAAGATGGATGGCAAGGTCAAGCAAACACTAACTGGTATGCTTATCAAACTGGAGCTGGAAATTTTGGAATGGAAATCGAAGCAAAAAGTGTGAACAATACTTTCTTCCCAAAAGTATCTAACATTACTTTAAGAAGAGCTGCCGGTACAGCAACTGAAGCAGGTAACCCACTTGAAATAGATGCAATCCAATTCAAAAAAGAAGGAAATGGAGAATATTCTAATGTAGTAATTTCAGGATACACAAATACTGCAGTTTCAGGAACTACAACAGTAAATGCGGTTGCCGTTAGAATACAAGATGCTGCTACAAACACGAATCAAGTTCTTACTGGTAAAATAAAAATGTTAAATGTAAAAATTTCAGACACTAATACAGCTCAATGGGGCGCTGGTGCAGCTTTTACAGTTTCATTCTTACCTGCAAACTTCACAACAAGCACAACAGCATCTGGAGCAGTATTGACTCCTGGAGCATGGGCTATTGTAGATGGTGTTAATTTACTATCGAATTTATAAAAAACACCCGCATATATTTATATCAAACATCCTGAGTTTTCAGGATGTTTTTTTTTGGTACGCTTTTTGAATTATTTTTTGTATATTTACTATTCAATCTAATCCGATGGCAAAAAACTACTTTTATACTACCCTTTTATTGGTTTTTTTATTTTCTATGAGCACTAATGCTCAGGAAACTAAGCAACAACCAAAAACACAAGAAACCGCCGTTATCGAAGGTTTAAACTTGTACCCGAACCCTGTGAGTAATGGAAAAGTCTACATTACTTCAAAAAATGACTTAGATAAAGAAATCATTATCTTTGATGTTTTAGGAAAAAAAGTGCTTCAAACAATGCTTAGTTCCAGAGAGCTTAATGTCTCTAATCTAACTTCCGGTGTTTACATCATAAAGATTAATGAAAAAGAGGCATCTGCGACCAGAAAACTAATTATAAGATAATACGTCAACATTTAAATACAAAAGCTCCAATTCCTATTGGGGCTTTTTTTATACAGAATTCTAATATAAGAGATTCCAAAAACAGACTATTGCACTTTTGTAAATGAGCTTCCCTTAAAATTTTTGATTACTTTTGCAAAAAAAATTCTTGATTACATCCTCCGATATATTTGCTATTTCCAGTCAAAAACAGTTTGAGAAAATCGCCTTGAAAGTGTTTCGTTTCCAATACGAAAACAACTTGGTCTATCAAGAATTTTGCAATTTTTTAAAAACAGATCCTCATAAAGTAAAATCATTACAGCAGATTCCCTTTTTACCGATTCAGTTCTTTAAGAGTCATGAAGTAGTTTCCAATACCAATCCAATTCAGGAAACCTTTACCAGCAGCGGAACAACCGGAATGATTACCAGCAAACATCTGGTTACTGATGTTACCTTATATGAAGAAAGCTACCGCAAAGGATTTTCAGAATTCTATGGCAATATCGAAGATTATGTCGTTTTAGCCTTGCTTCCATCCTATCTAGAACGAGAAGGTTCTTCCTTAATTTACATGGTCAAGGATTTAATTGAACTGTCCAATCATCCTGATAGTGGTTTTTACCTGCACAATCATGACGAACTGATTGCCAAACTCATAGCTTTAGACCAAGCCGGTCAAAATGTCATTCTGATTGGTGTTACTTTTGCTTTATTGGATTTAATAGAAAAACACCAGTTTCAACTGCAGCATACCATAATCATGGAAACCGGCGGTATGAAAGGCAAACGCAAAGAAATGATTCGCGAAGAATTACACGAACAATTGTGCAAAGGATTTGGTGTTTCTGCCATACATTCTGAATATGGAATGACCGAATTGCTTTCGCAAGCCTATTCTTTAGGAAACGGCGTATTTGAATGCCCTTCCTGGATACAAATCCTTGTTCGCGACACTGAAGATGCTTTAACCTATATTCAAGACGGAAAAACAGGCGGAATCAACGTTATTGATTTGGCCAACATTAATTCTTGTTCGTTTATTGCTACGCAGGATTTGGGCAAAAAAAATCCCAACAACTCTTTCGAGGTATTGGGACGTTTTGATAATTCTGATATTAGAGGTTGTAACTTGATGGTTATTTAAAGTTTATTTGGTAATTTGTTGATTCGGTTAACCAAATCAACGAATAAACAAATAAGCTATTACACCACTCTCACCACAAAATAATTTTTCTTTCCACTTTGCAACAATACAAATTGATTATTGATTAAATCTTTTGTTGAAAGCACAAAATCCTCAGCAACTTTTTCTTTATTTACTGAAATAGAATTAGCTGTCAAAGCGCGTCTTGCTTCTCCATTGGATTTCATAAAACCTGTTTTTTCATTCAAAACAGTAACGATATCAATTCCTGCTTCGATTTCGGTTCTGCTGATTTCCGCTTGAGGAACACCATCAAAAACATCTAAGAAAGTTGCTTCACCCAATTGTTTCAAATCATCTGAAGTCGAATTCCCAAACAAAATATTTGATGCTTTTATCGCATTTTCTAAATCTTCTTTTGAATGAACAAAAACCGTAAGCTCTTCGGCCAATTTTCTTTGTAAAGCTCTTAAATGTGGGGCCGTTTTATGCTCTTCTATTAACGCATCTATTGTTGCCGCATCTAAGAAAGTAAAAATCTTAATGTATTTTTCTGCATCAACATCGGTCGTATTCAACCAAAACTGGTAAAATTTATAAACCGAAGTTTTATCAGCAGTCAACCAAACATTTCCTCCTTCAGATTTTCCAAATTTAGAACCATCCGCTTTTGTTATCAAAGGACAAGTCATCGCGTATGCTTTAGCCTCTTCACCTACATTCATACGACGAACTAATTCAGTTCCTGTTGTAATATTTCCCCATTGGTCAGAACCTCCCATTTGCAACAAACAATTGTATTCTTTGTGCAAATGGTAAAAATCATACCCTTGAATTAATTGGTACGTAAACTCAGTAAAAGACATTCCTTCGCCTTCACCAGACAATCTTTTCTTTACAGAATCTTTGGCCATCATATAATTCACGGTGATTCGTTTACCCACATCACGAGCAAAATTAATGAATGACAAATTCTTCATCCAATCGTAATTATTTACCAAAACTGGCGCATTTATTTCATTCGAATTAAAATCTAAAAAACGAGATAAAACACTTTTTATTCCCTCTACATTATGATTCAAAGTCGCTTCATCCAAGAGATTTCTCTCATCCGATTTCCCAGATGGATCACCAATCATTCCTGTAGCTCCACCAACCAATGCGATAGGCTTATGTCCAAAATTTTTCAAGTGGACCAAAAGAATTATAGGCACTAAGCTTCCAATATGTAAGGAATCCGATGTTGGATCAAATCCTATATAAGTCGTTGTCATTTCTTTTAGAAGTTGCTCTTCAGTTCCAGGCATAATGTCGTGAACTAGACCGCGCCATTGTAATTCGGAAATAATATTTTTCATTTTATAAAAATCAATTTTCACAAAGATAGCTTTAATTGCATAATTTGAAAATCTATCGGTCTAAAAATCGAACAATCTAATTATCTTTACAAAATGATTTTAGTCACAGGAGGAACCGGTTTAGTAGGCGCACATTTATTACTTCATTTAATTGAATCCCAAAGTATCGGGAGTGAAAAAGTACGCGCTATTTATCGAAGTATCGCTTCGATGGAGAAAACTAAGTCCCTATTCGCTACCTATAAAAAGGAATCGTTGTTCGACCAAATTGAATGGATTCCCGCAGATATTACCGAAGTTCCTTCATTAGAAATCGCTTTTCAAAATATTGACACCGTGTATCATTGTGCCGCTTTGATTTCTTTTGACCCAAAAGATGAAGATGCATTGCGAAAAACAAACATTGAAGGCACAGCGAATATTGTGAATTTCTGCATTGCTTATGAAATAAAAAAACTGTGTTTTGTAAGTTCTATTGCTACTTTGGGCAATTTACTGCCTCATGAAAAATTCATCACGGAAGAAACCGAATGGAATCCAGAAAAACCACATAATGATTATGCCATTTCTAAATATGGTGCCGAAATGGAAATTTGGCGTGGGCAACAAGAAGGTTTAGATGTAATAATTGTAAATCCAGGCGTTATTCTTGGTCCCGGTTTTAGAGAGCAAGGAAGTGGACAACTTTTTACGAAAGTAAAAAACGGATTAAAATTTTACACGCTGGGCTCAACAGGATTTGTTGCCGTTAGTGATGTTGTTAGAATGGCACATCAATTAATGCAAAGCGAAATTAAGAATGAACGCTTCACCTTGATTGCCGAAAATAGTGTTTTCCGTGACATTCTGAATTCTATGGCTGATACATTGGGTGTTAAAAAACCTGAAATTCACGCAAAACCCTTTTTTATGGAAATGCTTTGGAGATTGGATTGGTTTGTTTCGAATGTGTTGCAACAAAAGAGAAAACTCTCTCAAACAACTGCTAAAGCTTCGTACTCGACAACTATATTTTCGAACCAAAAGATTAAAGATACCTTGAAAACTGATTTTATAAATATTCACCAATACATCAAAGAAATCTCTAATCTATAAGTTCTTTTCTTAGTCTAATTTTGTAGTATCTCTGCTGATTGCAGCTTGTTTTTGCTTTTTGTCAACAATAGGATTCTTTTTCTTTTTTTTCAATTTGACCAAAGAATCCACACTCTTTGTATTTGCTTCCAATCGCTTTCTAATTTGTTCAAACATGCTCTTGTATTCATTATAATCAGAGGCATAATAAACATTGCTTTTAGCAAATTGAACACTGTCAATTTTATATTTTTTAAAAATATAGTCTCTCGAATTTATTTTAAAGGTATCCAAAGAAGCCGGATTTTGATTTCTTATGGCTTCCAAAATAGATAAATCATACATAATATCCACCATAACGTCTTTCTCTATAAGTCGTTCCGGCTTGTTCACCACTTCTTCTTTACAGCTTACAAACAGTGCTACAATCGTTAAAAATGTTATGATTTTTCTCATTTATGAAATTTTATCTATCAAATAATAAACGTTTTCCTGCACGAATATCTTTTACTTTAAAAGCGGTATAAACCAATTGCCCGTTTACAAAAGTATGGGTAATTCTGGATTTAAAAGTAAAACCTTCAAATGGAGACCAACCACATTTAGCCAAAATATTTTCTTTTTTTACGCTCCAAGGCAAACCTGAATTTACAATTACCAAATCCGCATAGTAGCCTTCTTTGATAAAACCACGTTTTTCTATTTTGAAAATTTTCGCTGGATTGTGGCACATCTTCTCCACAATTTTTTCAATGCTTATTTTTCCTTGGTGGTGCGCTTCAAACATAGCCACAACAGCATGTTGCACTAATGGCCCACCGGAAGGCGCATTCAAATACGATTGTTTTTTTTCTTCTAAAGTATGTGGCGCGTGATCCGTTGCAACCACATCAATTCTGTCATCCAGCAATGCTTCCCAAAGTGCTTTTCTGTCATTCGCCGTTTTTACAGCTGGATTCCATTTTATAAGATTGCCTTTAGTAGCATAATCATCATTGGTAAACCATAAATGATGCACGCAAACTTCGGCAGTGATTTTCTTATCTTCCAAAGGAATTTTGTTTGTAAACAAATCCATTTCTTTGGCAGTCGAAAGATGAAAAATATGCAAGCGAGCCCCTGTTTTTTTAGCCAGCGCAACCGCTTTGGAAGACGAAATATAACACGCTTCCTCGCTTCGGATAAGGTGATGAACCGTAACGGGAACGTCCTCTCCAAACTCTGCTTTGTATTTCTCTAAATTATTTTTGATAGTAGCTTCATCTTCACAATGTACCGCAATAAGCATGGGTGTACTCGAAAATATTTTCTCTAAAGTAGCTTCATTATCCACCAACATATTCCCTGTTGAGGAACCTAAAAATATTTTTATTCCGGCAACATTCTTTGGATTTGTTTTTAAAACTTCTTCCAAGTTATCGTTGGTTGCGCCCATCATAAAAGAATAATTCGCATACGATTTTTCGGCAGCCAACTCGTATTTTTGCTCTAATATTTCTTGGGTAACCGCATTTGGAACCGTGTTGGGTTGCTCGATATATGAAGTAATTCCTCCTGCAACCGCTGCTCTGGATTCTGATTCGATGTCTCCTTTGTGTGTCAGTCCTGGTTCTCTAAAATGCACTTGATCATCAATTGCACCCGGAATCAAATAATTCCCTTCGGCATCAATGATTTTACATTGAGAGGATTTTGCACTAATACTTTCTGAAATCTCAACAATTAAGTCATTTTCAATTAATACATCGCCCTCAAAAATCACCCCTTCATTTACTATTTTGGCATTCTTAATTAAAACCCTGTTCATCCTGTCTTTTTCTTATAATGTGTTGACTAATCTTTTTAATCTAAGTGCAATAACTCCAAAAACGGCTTCAATAATTATCGAATTACTCATTTTTGATTGCCCTCTTGTTCTATCGGTAAAAATGATGGGAACCTCAGCAATTTGAAATTTTTTACAATACGTTCTGTATTTCATTTCAATTTGAAAAGCATATCCAACAAATTTTATTTTATCTAAATTGATCTCTTCGAGCACTTGTCTTTTGTAACAAACAAAACCTGCTGTAGCATCATGAATTTTCATTCCGGTAATCATTCGTACATAAACTGATGCAAAATAAGACATCAATACACGGCTCAACGGCCAGTTTACCACATTTACTCCGGTAACATAACGCGAACCAATCGCTAAATCAGCATCGCCAAAATGACACGCATTGTATAATTTCTCTAAATCATTTGGATTATGGGAGAAATCAGCATCCATTTCAAAAATGAAATCATATTGATGCGCTAATGCCCATCTAAATCCATGAACATAAGCCGTTCCCAGACCCGATTTTTTTTCTCTTTTTTCCAGAAACAATCTCCCTCCAAATTCAGACTGAAGTAAAACAACCTTATCAGCAGTATGATCCGGTGAATTATCATCAATAATAAGAACATGAAAAGATTTATGCAGCGAAAACACCGATCGAATAATGCTTTCTATATTTTCAATTTCGTTATAGGTAGGAATTATAACAATACAATCATTCATATTTTTGACTAATTTCACCGCAAAAGTAAACTTTTTATGCCATTTCATCCTTAATAAAATTATAATAAAAAGAATGATATAAAAATTAGTAATTTTGCAGCGTTATGATCGAAAATATACTTCATCCAAGAATAACTGAGAGCAAAGACTGGGCAACCGTGCTTTTTGTTCTGTCATTTGCTATTATTGCTGTTACAAAATCTGTTTTCGAAAACAGATTTGGTGATTTTGCTAATTTAATTTTTTCCAACAAATACAACAAAGTGTACAGAGACAACAGCCACCTAAAAAGCGGTTTTACCATTTCCTTGTTTTTTGTCCAAGTCATTTCACTTGCTTTCTTCATCCAAATTTCGCTAAGTTATTTTGGCCATGCTTCAAAGACAGATTGGATCCTTTACATTCAAATTTTTACTTTCCTAACTTTCTTTGTTTTATCTAAATATTTGATTGAGAAAATAATAGCAACATCCTTCAATATTGAAGAATTTATGGAGCAATTTAACCTCCAAAAGGTGACTTATAGAACCTATATTGGACTAATCATACTGCCGTTGAATATTATTTTGTTTTATTACGACTCATTTTCAAGAAATATTCCATTGCTAATTATTGCTATAATATTGATAATGAATATTTTAACTTATTTGATTTCAATAAAAAATTATCAAAATATAATATTCGGTAAGTTGTTTTATTTTATTTTATATCTTTGCGCTCTTGAAATAGCACCCTATTATTTTATGTATTATTGGTTTACAAAAGGGAGTGCTTAGAAACCGTTAAATATGAAAGTGAAAACAATTTTGGTGTCACAGCCTGAGCCTAAAGTGGAGAATTCCCCTTACTTTGAACTTCAACAAAAGCATAAAGTAAAAATTGATTTCAGACCTTTTATTCATGTAGAAGGAGTTAATGCAAAAGAGATTAGACTTCAAAAAATCGATCTTAATCATTACACCGCAATTATTTTAACGAGTAAAAATGCCGTAGATCATTTTTTCAGAGTGGCTGATGAAATGCGTTATAAAGTTCCAGAAGGATTAAAATATTTCTGCCAATCAGAAGCTATTGCTTTTTACCTGCAAAAATACGTAGTGTATAGAAAACGTAAAATCTACGTTGGACCAAAAGATTTTGCTGATTTATCTCCGCTGATAAAAAAATACAAAGACGAAAAATTCTTATTGCCTGCTTCAGACCAACTAAATGCCGATGCGCCAATAACGCTGAATGCATTAAAAGTAGACTGGACTCCAGCTGTTTTTTACAGAACGGTAATGAGTGATTTATCTGATTTAGCCGATGTATATTATGATGTTTTGGCTTTCTTTAGCCCAACCGGAATAAAATCATTGTTTATGAATTTCCCAGATTTCGAACAAAACAATACTCGAATTGCAGTTTTTGGAAGCACTACTCAAAAAGAAGCGTTGGACCATGGATTAAGAGTAGATATTCTTGCACCAACACCAGCAACACCTTCTATGACAATGGCTTTGGAAAAATACATTATTGAAGCTAATAAAGGAAAATAAAAAATTACTTTTCAAAATAAAATCAAAAAGCCATTCGCAACCCGAATGGCTTTTTTTGTGATGTAAATCACGAAAATTGCCTCATATTCTTTTTACTAATCGTTTTTTACTTAAATTTGATTTTCAATTCAAACTAAATTTCACATTTTAGTTTAAAACAACAACTCATGAAAATCAATTCCCTAATAGTAGAAATTGACGGTATCGATAAAGAGATTTTACGCGACCTGATGGAAGATGCCCGAAAACCAATTCTTCAAATCGCCAATAAAATAGGAATTTCAGGAGCGGCAATTCACCAACGTTTGCGAAAACTGGAGCAATCCGGCGTTATTTCGGGATCAAAATTTACGGTAAACAATAAAATTCTGGGTTATAATACAATGGCTTTTGTTGGAATCTATTTGGACAAAGCCGCCCGAAATCCAGAAGCCGTAAGGGATTTAAAGAAAATACCTGAAGTATTGGAATGCCATTACACCACAGGAAACTGGTCGATTCTAATCAAAATTATTTGTCGGGATAACGAACATTTAATGCATTTACTCAACACCAAAATCCAAGCGATAGAAGGCGTTTCCAGAACAGAAACCTTCATTTCTTTAGACCAACAAATCGATAGGCAGATACAACTATAGATGGTTAGAAGGTTAGATTTATATGAACACAAAAAAGCCGTCTCGTTAAGATAACAAGACGGCTTTTTCTATAATTCTCTAAAGATCTAGTTTTCTAACAATCTAATCTCTTCTGCTTCCGCCCATATAAATGGAAACGTAATACAACAGCGTTGCGATAGATCCCAAAGCAGCTACGACATACGTTCTGGCAGCCCATTTCAAGGAATCTTTGGCTCCAGCCTGTTCTTGTTGCGTCAGCATTCTTTTGTTTTCTAACCAAGCCAATGCACGATTACTTGCATCATATTCGACCGGCAAAGTAACAATCGAAAATAAGGTGGTTGCCGCAAAAATGATAATCCCTACCAATAATAACTGTGGAAAAGTTTTCATCATCAAGATTCCGGCAAGCAAAATCCATTGCATGTACGTTGACGCCACATTCACTACGGGCACTAATTTAGAACGCATCGTAAGCCATTGATATCCTACAGCGTGTTGCACGGCGTGCCCACATTCGTGCGCTGCAACAGCCGCCGCAGCGGCATTGCGTTGGTTGTAAACCGCCTCACTTAGATTCACGGTTTTATCTACCGGATTGTAATGATCCGTCAAACGTCCTGGCGTAGAGATAACTCTCACATCACGAATTCCATTATCGGCAAGCATTTTCTCAGCGATTTCAGCGCCTGACATTCCGTTTTGTAATTGTAATTTAGAATAATGTTCAAATTTACTTTTTAGTCTTGAACTAACTAACCAGCTGAAAAGCATAATTGCTCCGGCAAGAATCAAATAACCCATTCCCATATTTTTGTTTTTTAATTGTATTGTTAAAGCTATAAAAAGAATCATCAAAATCTGAACCAATTTTTTACAATGTCAATTTGGCATTCTTGAAATGGAACACGGATTACACCGATTAAACTGATTGGCAAGGATTTTAATAAATTTTAAAAAAAAATCCAAATCCCAAAAATGATTTTGGAATTTGGATTTTAATATATTTTGTAGAGACGCACCGTAGAGACGCACTGCAGTGCGCCTCTACAATATGACGTTCTGTATTTACCCCACCAAATTGATAATTTTTCCCGGAACAATAATCACCTTGTTTGGCGTTTTTCCTTCTAATTGTTTGATGGTTCTTTCGTCGTTCATTACAATTTCCTCGATTTGTTCCTTGGTTAAATCCAAAGGTAAAACCATTGTGAAACGCATTTTTCCGTTGAAAGAAACCGGATATTCTTTACTGCTTTCTACCAAATGTGCTGGTTCGAATATTGGAAAAGCAACTGTTGCAATAGAACCTGTATTTCCTAACAACGACCATAATTCTTCGGCGATGTGTGGCGCATACGGCGAAATTACAATTGCTAATGGTTCCAAAATTGCACGAGAATGACAGTTTTGAGTTGACAATTCATTCACACAAATCATAAACTGAGAAACCGAAGTATTGAAAGAGAAACCTTCAATATCTTCCGCTACTTTTTTGATGGTTTTGTGCAATGATTTTAAGTTGTCTTTGGTTGGCGCGTCATTGGTCACAATCAAACCATTATCATCAAAATACAAACGACACAGTTTTTTCAAGAATCCAAAAACGCCCGAAATTCCTGCAGTGTTCCAAGGCTTGGCTTGTTCCAATGGCCCTAAGAACATTTCATACAAACGCAAGGTATCCGCTCCGTATTCATTACAAATATCATCCGGAGTAACTACATTGTATTTGGATTTCGACATTTTTTCGATTTCGCGAACAACAGTAATATTTTTATTCTCTATAACTTCATTCCCATCAAAATATGATGCATTAAATAATCTTTTATATCTTTCATCTTCGGATAAATCTGTTAAGTCTATTTCATTTTTTAAATTGACATATTTAACATCTATTGCTGACTTAAAACAGACAAAACTTCTTTCTAATCCTGCTAACCTCTTATTAGAACTCTCAAAAGTAGATAATCTTTCATCAAGAAATTTAAATAATTTTTCAGGTAAGTTATTTATTGAACCTCCATTTATATATTTCTTATATGTGTCGAAATTTAACAAAACTTGTTCAAAGGCATTTTCATCACCCAATTTTGTTTGTAAAACAAATATAAAAGCACTTTCCCCCAAAATCATTCCCTGATTAATCAGTTTTTTGAATGGTTCTTCAGTTGGTGCAAAACCTTTGTCTTTTAAGAATTTATTCCAAAAACGAGAATACAATAAGTGGCCAGTTGCGTGTTCGCTTCCGCCAATGTATAAATCAACGCTTTCCCAATACGCCAATGCGTCTTTGCTCGCAAATTCATTTTCATTGTGCGCATCCATATACCGCATCCAATACCATGAACTTCCCGCCCAACCTGGCATCGTGTTCAATTCTAGTGGGAAAATCGTCAAATTATCTACTAACTGAGTACTAACAACTGAACATTTAACACTATCCCAAGCCCACGTAGTTGCATTTCCTAAAGGCGGTAAACCTTCTTCGGTTGGCAAATATTTTTCTACTTCCGGCAAGATGATTGGCAAATGTTTCGCATCAATCATTTGTGGCAAACCATTCACATAATACACCGGAAACGGTTCTCCCCAATAACGCTGGCGAGAGAAAACAGCATCACGCAAACGGTAATTCGTTTTTCCTTTTCCTTGGTTTAATTTTTCTAATTCCTCAATTACTTTTTGAGTTCCTTTTTTATAATCTAATCCATTTAGAAAATCAGAATCTACCAATTGAAAACCTTCTTTGGCTCCAAAAGCAGCTTCAGATATATCTTTATCAAAAATATTTTTAATGTCTGACATACCTTGTTGACCTTTGAAGAAATTCGCAAAAGCATAATCTCTTTCGTCGCCACAAGGAACCGCCATAACAGCGCCTGTTCCGTAACCCGCCAAAACATAATCCCCAATCCAAACCGGAATTGGCTCTTTCGTAAACGGATGTTCCGCATACGCACCCGTAAACACACCTGAAATGGTTTTTACATCAGCCATACGTTCTCTTTCGGAACGTTTTGACGTTTTTTCTATATAAGCATCTACTTCTGCTTTTTGTTCTGCAGTTGTAATTTGAGAAACTAATTCGTGTTCCGGAGCCAATGTCATGAACGTAACTCCAAAAATTGTATCGGGACGTGTTGTGAAAACCGCAATTTTAGCTTCTGAATTCTGAACATTGAATTCCACCGTTGCTCCAACGGATTTTCCAATCCAGTTTCTTTGACTTTCTTTGATGCTTTCACTCCAGTCAATATCATTCAATCCTTGTAACAAACGTTCTGCATAAGCCGAAATTCGCATGCTCCATTGCGTCATTTTTTTACGAACAACCGTAAAACCACCACGCTCAGAAACACCATTTACGATTTCGTCATTAGCTAAAACGGTTCCTAATCCCGGACACCAGTTCACCTCAGTCTCGGCTAAATAAGTCAATCTGTATTGCAGCAAAATTTTCTCCTGCTGTTCTTTTGCGAAAGCGTTCCATTCATTTGCTGAAAAAGCTTCTATATTTTCATCGCAAACCGCATTGACATTAGCATTTCCTTCTGTTGAAAAAATGGAAACCAAAGTCGAAATATCTTCGGCTTTATCGCTGTTTTTATTGTACCAAGAATTGAATAATTGGATAAAAATCCATTGGGTATGTTTGTAATAATCGGGATTTGAAGTACGCACTTCTCTACTCCAATCAAAAGAAAATCCAATTTTGTCCAATTGCTTTCTATAACCGGCAATTTTATTTCCTTCTTTATCTGTTCCACCGTCAATATTTACCGAAGTAGTATCTTCAGGACGTTGCCCTGTTTGAATGGCGTATTGTTCCGCAGGCAATCCAAAACTGTCATAGCCCATTGGGTGCAACACATTAAAACCTTGGTGCCTTTTGTATCTTGAATACACATCAGAGGCGATATATCCCAGCGGATGTCCTACGTGTAATCCCGCTCCAGATGGATAAGGAAACATATCAAGTACGTAATATTTAGGTTTTTCTGAGTTATTTTCGGCTTTAAACGTTGCGTTGTCTAACCAATATTTCTGCCATTTGGCCTCTATTTCGTTCGGATTGTATTTCATTCCTTTTTTTATTATTTTTTTAATGGAGTCATGCTGTCGCACACTCAAGTCATATTGTTAGATTCAAAGTAACTCGGTTACTAAGTTGCTGTATTATATTTGGAGAAATGATTATTTCAAGGTGCCAAATTTACGTTTATTGTACGAAAGTTGAAACTTTGAGCGTTATTAACTTTAAATAAAGAAATTCTTTATTATTTTTACCCAATAATTTCAGTAAACTATGAGTTCTTCCTTTGATAAATTTCAAAAACGCAGATTAATTTCCTCTTATTTTTCAGTAGTGCTAAGTGTATTCTTAGTTTTATTTTTATTGGGTGTATTGGGTCTTTTTATCATAAATTCTAAAAAACTGGCTGACGATTTCAAAGAAAATATTGCCATGACCGTTTTTTTCAAGAACGAAGCGAATGACAGTATTTTAAAGGCTTTTGGAACTGAATTAAAATCGAGCCGTTTTGCAAAATCATACGATTATGTAACTAAAGAAGCTGCCGCAAAACAACATACGGATATTATTGGAGAAGATTTCATGGAATTTCTTGGTGAAAATCCACTTCAAAACTCTTACGATATTCACCTGAAAGCCGATTATGTAATCAAGGACAGTATTGCAAAAATAGAAACCCGCTTGCGCAAAAATGCTATGGTTTCGGATATTGTGTATGACAAGCAATTAGTGAATCTAGTAAATGACAACATCAAAAAAGTAAGTATGTGGATTCTTGTAATCAGCGGATTCTTGGCCGTGATTGCTGTATTGTTAATTAATAGTTCATTGCGTTTATCGATACACTCCAACCGATTTATCATTAAAACCATGCAAATGGTAGGCGCAACCAAAGCTTTTATCAGAAAACCATTTGTGGTAAGAAGTATAAAACTGGGAATGATTGGCGCAGGACTTGCAATTATTGCATTAATTGGCGTTTTGATTTACGTTCAAACTAATTTTCCAAATCTTGGCATACTTGACGATAAAGCTTTAATTGCATTGGTATTATTAGCTGTTTTAGGAATTGGAATATTGATTACCTGGTTAAGCACGTATTTTGCAACACAACGTTTCTTGAATTTAAGAACGGACGACCTTTATTAATTGAAGATAAAAAAAAGCATTATCATTCAGCATTTTTAGATGCTGAAATAAATTCAGCATCAATGAAAAATAACGAACAGCAACCAGAATTTCTTTTTGACAAAATAAATTATAAAATTCTATTACTTGGAATTGGAGTAATTGCCTTAGGATTTATTCTAATGGCTGGCGGAGGAAGTGATGACCCAAATGTTTTCAATGAAGACATCTTCAATTTCAGAAGAATTCGATTGGCGCCAACTACCGTTTTAATCGGTTTTGGAATTACCGTTTATGCCATCCTTAAGAATCCAAAAAAATAGTAAACAGTGACTAGTAATAAGTTGCAGTATAAAGCAAACTATATCAACTGAACACTAAAAACTGAACACCGATCACTATATAATGAATACATTACAAGCATTTTTAATTGCTGTTATCGAAGGATTAACAGAATATCTTCCTGTTTCTTCAACAGCTCACATGGTTTTTCTAAGTTCATATTTTGGAATCCAAGAAGATGATTTTGTGAAACTATTCCAGGTTTCGATTCAATTTGGAGCCATTCTGGCTGTTGTCGCTTTGTATTGGAAGAAATTTTTCGATTTCTCTTCAAAAAGTGTTGCCATCAATTTTTATATAAAACTTATTTGCGCCGTAATTCCAGCTTTGGTTTTAGGGAAATTATTCGATGATAAAATCGAAGCGGTTCTTGGAGACCCTATTCCTATTGCGATTGTATTAATTTTAGGCGGAATCATTTTATTATTTATAGACAGTCGTTTTCAAAGTCCAACGGTTCTTCAGGAAGAGGACATTACCATTAAAAAAGCAGTAACTATTGGTTTTTGGCAATGTTTAGCGATGATGCCCGGAACAAGTCGTTCTGCTGCTTCCATAATTGGCGGCATGCAACAAGGGTTAACGCGTCACGCTGCAGCAGAATTCTCCTTCTTTTTAGCGGTTCCAACGATGATGGCAGTAACATGCTACTCTGTATTCTTGAAAACCTACGAAACGTCACAAATGAAAGGCTACGAATTAATTTTAAAGTCAAACGAAAACATTCAATTGTTCTTAATAGGAAATGTTGTTGCTTTTATTGTTGCCGTTATTGCCATTAAATTCTTCATTGAAATCATCAAAAAATACGGTTTCAAACCTTGGGGATGGTACCGAATAATAGTAGGTGTTTTTTTATTGATCTACTTTTCATACTTAAAATAATTCCCATTGAAGACAGCCGAAGATTTCCAAAACGGACAAATTTTACTCATTGACAAACCCTTGAATTGGACTTCTTTTCAGGCGGTAAATAAAATGAAATGGGCTTTAATCAGTAAAGTTAATCTTCCAAAAAAATTCAAGATTGGTCATGCTGGAACTTTGGATCCTTTGGCAAGCGGATTATTGTTAGTTTGTACCGGAAAATTCACCAAAAGAATCACCGAGCTTCAAGGTCAAGCCAAAGAATATACAGGAACGTTCTATATTGGAGCCACAACGCCTTCCTATGATTTAGAAACCGAAATCGACCAAACTTTCCCAACAGAACATATTGACGAAGCTTTAATTCAAGAAACCGTAAAACAATTTTTAGGAGAAATAGACCAGAAACCACCCATTTTTTCGGCTATAAAAAAAGATGGCGTACGCTTATACGAACATGCTCGCGCTGGAGAAACAATAGAAATTGCGAGTAGAAAAACAACCATTCACGAATTTGAAATCACTCGAATTGCACTTCCGGAAATAGATTTCAGAGTCGTTTGCAGCAAAGGAACTTACATTCGTTCCCTGGCTTTTGATTTTGGAAAAGCCATGAATTCAGGTTCTCATTTAACCGTTTTGCGCCGAACAAAAATTGGAGATTATAATGTGGCCGATGCAATGGACGTTACTTTATTTGAGGATAGTCTTACTTCAGAATAATACCAAAAGCAAAAACACATGACAAATCCAATATTAAAATTGAATTTGCGATGTATTTTTTCTAAAGTTAAAGTAGTTTTAATCCATACTCTTTTGTCTAGGCTCACGCCGATTGTTTAATAATTAGTTGCTTTTTTACCCCCAAATAGTAAATGTGACAAATAATCATAAAACTTTTCAAATCGATTTTTCATGATGATGTTTTTTAAGTTGTGAAACAATATTTAAACACCATTAAAAAAGTAAATTAACAATAGACCTGGTTGGCAGTCACCAATTTACAAATTTTTTTTCGATACACAAAAAAATTAACAAAAAATAAACTTAATTATTTTACCCCAATAAATACTGAACCTCAGGTGACTTTGCATTGAAAATTTTACTTCAAAACAATGATTTCTTGCTCTATACTAAAGCATTTTTCGGCAATTATAATGCATCCAAAGTTATGAATATTGCCGCTTTTTAAAATTCTATTGTTCCAAATCAAGCATCAAGTTAACCAACTCATTTTGGGTACTGATTCCTTTATCATGCAAATACCACAATTGCAAGTTGGTTTTTGCCGTTTCATCAATAACCCCAAATTCTTTTTTATAATCAGTAATTAAATTGGTTGCGCCTATGGGCCTTGGGCCCCACTTTCCAAGAACACTTCCTGTTGCTTTCTCTACGACAATCACTATTGGAATTGATTTCTTTTTATTGGTCAAAAACAACTTCATCAACTCCTCATTTTCATCACGCAGAACAATCTTCAATTCTATTTTACCGGAATCGATTGCCATTTTATTGATAATTGGCAGGAGTTGGGCAGCATCACCACACCAACCTTCGGAAATTACTAACCAAATATATTCGTTTTTTAAGCTCTTTAATTTCAGACTATTTTCATCGGTAATTTTCATCGTTTTGTCCAAACGATTCATTCGGGTTTCATTCAACTCACTGTAATGGGTTAAATTTTCCGATTGTTCATTACCTGTTGATTTTCCTTCAAGTAATAAATCTGAAACTAGCTTTCTATACTCCGCATAAGAGTGACTATTAAACAACGCTTTAGCTACTGGAATTTTCATAATGAATTATTTGTTTTTACAAAGTTACCATAAAATTGGAGCATAAATATGACATATGTCACTTTCAATTCCACAAAAAGAGTAATTTTATCACAAATAAAAAAGATGGATTTAAAAACAAAATCGATAGGATTAGTACTTTCCGGTGGAGGTTCTAAAGGTATAGCCCATGCTGGTGTGATTAAATTTTTAGAAGAGAAAAACATTCGTCCGTCTCAAATGGCAGGAACAAGCGCAGGCTCAATTGTTGGTGCCATGTATGCTTGGGGAAAAACTCCCGAAGAAATTCTGGAATTTTTCAAATCGATATACCTTTTTCACTGGAAGCATTTAACGTTCAAAAAAGCCGGATTAATTGATTCTGAATCCTTCAAATCCTATTTTCACAGTATTTTTAAGGATGCTACATTAGGTGATTTGAAAATCCCGATTCAAATCACGGCTACTGATATGGTTCGTGGAAAATTAAAAATATTTGGCCCGGAAACAAAGATCATCGATGCCATTTTAGCTTCTTCTGCATTTCCCGGGATTTTGTCTCCGTATGAAATTAAAGGAAAAATATACAGTGACGGCGGGATATTGAATCATTTTCCCACTGATATTTTACAAGGACAATGCGACACATTAATAGGTGTTTATGTGAGTCCGATTCAAAAAATTGAAGCCAAAGATTTAAGTTCAATCAAAGCAGTAACTACACGAGCCTTTGATATCCTTTCGGCAAATTCAAATCTGCATAAATTCAATATTTGTGATTGGGTTATTGAACCAAAGGATTTGTGTCTTTACAGCACCTTTGAAACCAATAAAGTGAAGATGAATGCTGTTTTCAACATTGGCTACGAAGCCGCCAAAAAATCGTACGAAAAACTTAATTTATAAAATTTCAGCAACATTATTTTAAAAAAAAAGAATATTCTATATTTGCACCAATCAACTCAACACACACATGAAATACAAAAGAATTCTTCTAAAACTAAGTGGAGAAGCTTTAATGGGCGACTTACAATACGGAATTGACCCAAAAAGATTAGCTGAATATGCCGATGAGATCAAGCAAATTCATGAAAAAGGAGTAGAAATAGCCATTGTAATAGGTGGTGGAAATATTTTTAGAGGAGTTGCCGGAGCGAGCGCAGGAATGGACAGAGTGCAAGGTGATTATATGGGAATGCTGGCTACAATTATCAACGGAATGGCTCTACAAGGCGCACTGGAAGATAAAGGGATGCTTACCCGCTTACAAACTGCCTTAAAAATTGAAGCGATTGCTGAGCCATATATCAAGAGAAGAGCAGTACGTCACCTTGAAAAAGGAAGAATTGTGATTTTTGGAGCTGGAACTGGAAACCCATATTTTACAACTGATACAGCTGCCGTTTTGCGTGGAGTGGAAATCAATGCCGATGTAATCCTAAAAGGAACCCGTGTTGATGGTATCTATGATTCTGATCCGGAGAAAAATGCTTCAGCAGTGAAATTTGATCATATTACTTTTGAAGATGTCCTTAAAAAAGGATTGAATGTAATGGACACGACTGCATTTACATTAAGCCAAGAAAACAAATTACCAATCGTAGTTTTCGACATGAACAAAGTAGGAAACTTATTGAAAATCTGCGATGGAGAAAATATAGGAACCGTAGTAAATATATAAATAGACAAATTAGATTGTTAGACTTTTAGATTGTCAGACAGTCTAAAGATCTAAAAATCTAAAAATCCAAAGATCTAAATTATGACTGAAGAAATTGAATTTATATTAGATAGTACTAAAGAATCTATGACAGGTTCTATTGCGCATTTAGAAAAAGAATTTTTGAATATTCGTGCAGGAAAAGCATCTCCCGCAATGTTAGGAAGTGTTTTTGTGGATTATTACGGATCTGCGACACCGCTTTCTCAAGTATCAAAAATTAGTGTTCCTGATGCCAGAACAATCACATTGCAACCTTTTGAAAAAAATATGCTGCAAGTAATTGAAAAAGCAATTATGGTGGCAAACATTGGTTTTAATCCAATGAATAACGGTGATGTAATTATCATTAGCGTTCCCGCACTAACTGAGGAAAGAAGACGCGATCTTGCCAAACAAGCCAAAGTGGAAGCTGAAGATGCTAAAGTTGGAATTCGAAATGCTCGTAAAGATGCGAATACAGATATCAAAAAATTAGAAAAAGAAGGAACTTCCGAGGACATTTGTAAAAGTGCCGAAGAAGAAGTTCAAAACTTAACCAATAGTTATATCCGTAAAATTGATGAACTTTTAGTGGTGAAAGAAGCTGAAATTATGAAGGTGTAAAACCATCTCTACTTATATCAAAACCGTCTTGTTGATTTACGAGACGGTTTTTTTATGCTTAAATATCACTAAAAATGGGTATTGTGGCTTGTGAAATATTTCCTATTTTTATGAAATATAAACGAACTAAACATTTTATGAAAACAAACAAACAAACAAACAAACGTTTGAATTAAAGCGGAAAGTCCATGTCCTTTTTATTGGGTTAGTCCTATGCTTTTTGCAATCCTGCACTACGGAAGAGGTAGTACTTGAACGTGAAGCAAATAAAAAAAACTATATTACTTCTGAGAAAGTGAGTATAGAAAATGTACTTTCGGTACTTAAGAACCCTGCAATACTTAGCCGAACGGAAACTTTCAAAACCAGCACCCCAGAAGGCATCACCCAGAAAAGCGGTGAAAAACCAAATGTATATTTCACTAAAATAGTAAAAGGTAATGAATATACCACTTATCTCTTGTTACTAAACAGTTACTCTACTAAAAATCCTTATTTCATGTATTATGTGATAACACAAGACGCCACTACTGAAAAAGTAGGATACTTAAAATACATCCCTGATACTGCCATACCTTTCATTGACATAAACACCTTTTCAGGAAAAATCCAGATACTGGACCTCAAAAAAAATATTAGAACAGAAAGTAGCTTTCTAAACGGCCAACCTAAAAAACAAGCTAATACTGTAACAGCAAAAACAGCAGAAAATTGTACTATAAAAGTAATGTACATAGCACATTATTGTACTAACGGAGGCGATCACAGTCTCGGGGAATCATGTGGCGGGAATTTAATTAACGACGCATACAATGAATATACCTCAATAAGCGAAATTTGTACCTCTAGCGGATACGACAACAGCGCACCAGTACCAAATGAATTAATGAATCTTTCAAATGGTATTGGAGGTGGTGGTGCTAATGTTGATATTGCGCTACTTGAGTTTGAGCAATACCTTGACCTAAATCAACAAAACTGGTGGAATAGCAGCAGGAATTCTGATAAAAAAGCTGAAATAAGTAATTTTTTAATTGCATATCCTGATGAAATAGAATTTGCTAGAGAGATGCTATTACAAATGATTGATGATCCATCATTAAAGCTTGATGTAGAATCATCTTTTAAGTCACCATTTAATATTGATAAATCATCAATAAAAGATGTTACCGAAGAGGATAAAAAGTTTAATTCAGTATATAAATCTTTAACTGATTCCCCCGCATTTAAAAACTTATTTTTAGCTTTATTTGATAATAACAACAAGCGATTCAATGTGAAATTTGAAATCATTGAAAATCTAGATAACATCACAAGGAAAATAGATGGATTTACAACGCCTCCAGTACTTGAAGGCAGACCAACTCTGATTCAAATTAACAAACAAATATTGACCTCTACGGGATTAAGGCCTATGACAAATATTGAAATTGCTAAAACCATATTACACGAGTGTATACATGCTTATTTAGCAATCAAAGGCAAATATCCTGATGCTGGCGGCAGCACTATACCAGGTATAGAAAACATGACATTTGCAGAGGTATTGAAAGCCACAAGACCTGGCACTGGCGCTCAACACGATTTTATGTACAAAAACATGGTGCCAACTATGCAAAAAATTCTTGCTGAAATTAGAGATTCAGTTACTTCTAGTACGACAAGAGCAACTGTAGAATCTATAAGGCTACAACCTAATTTTTACTCTAACCCAATAAAAACAACACTTTGGAATTGGAATGATTATTTCTATTATCTAAGTTTAAACGGTCTGCAAGATACCGAAGCTTTTAAAATAAGCTTTCCTGCTAATACCGATCAATTTGAATTACTTCTTGAATACAACTTTTTTGGCCACAAACACCTTAAAAATTAATTATGAAAGTCACATTATTATTCTTCTATTTATTTGTAAATTTATTACAAGCGCAAGAAATTGCAGAAGTCAGAAAACTAGATACGATATATATACTGTTTAAAGCAGACAAAAATCAAACAAAATATTTTGAAAATGAATGTATCACATGCCGAGGATACTATTTTTTGCAGGGTTTTTTTCTACAAAAAGACACTTTGGGAATTTTTACGTATGATAAGGATTTTAACAGAATCTATAGGCCTGCTAATGACCGATATGAAAAGAAGTCTTTTTTAAAAAAGCATAAAAAAGAAATTATCGATATTAATTTTTTTCTAAAATTAGAAAAAAATATGGAGGAATTCGGGGAGTGGTCCAAACCTCAAATTTACTACATTATTGACATGGCTGATTTCAGAAAAAATAAGATTAAATTAACCGAGGTTAATTCTTTAGTGTATGTAATGGAATAAATTATTAAAAATGTACCTTTTGACAAGAGCTTCATGCAAGCTCTTGCTGGGTATATAAAAATTGCCCCCGCTAGCGCTAGCGTCCCCTGCTGGCGCGAGCGTCCCGCTCGTGATAATTCTTAATGAATAATAGTATTGAGGTTTGTGCTAGTATTTAGCTTTCTTTTGAAGTATGTTTCGGTATAAATTGTGTTGACGAGTGGGACGCTCGCGCCAGCTTGGGGACATTTGTAAAAGTGCCGAAGAAGAAGTTAAAAACTTAACTAATACGTTTATTCGTAAAATTGATGAACTTTTAGTGGTGAAAGAAGCTGAAATCATGAAGGTGTAATTCCTTTTCAAATTATATTAAAAATCCGCCTCGTTAGTTTTGCGAGACGGATTTTTTTATTGTTATTTTTGCGATACCAAAACGAGATTATACCCGTTTTGCAGTAAACCCTATTTATGAAGCAATTGTGTTTGTTCTTCTTTTTTTTAACGCTTTCGCTACAGGCGCAATTTCAGGTAAATGGAATTGTGAAAGAATCTAACACCAACAAACCGTTGCCGTTTGCCACCATTACTACAAATAATGGCCTAAATACCATCTCTGATGTAGATGGAAAGTTTAGTATCGCAACAGCAATTCCCTTTACAGCTTTTGATATTTCTTATATTGGTTTCACCAAGGCTAGGATTGCCATTGAAAAAAACAAAAATTATTATGTGGTTGTTCTTTCCCAAAAAACGGATAATTTGAATGAAGTGAGAATTTCAAATGAAAACCCGGCTTTGGCAATTATCAGGAAGACAATCAAAAATAAGAATAACAATAATCCACAGAAAAAGCTCCGCAGTTTTGAATTTAAATCCTACAATAAACTCATTGTAACCGCAAATCCTGACTCTATTGACGGAAGAATCGATTCTGTTTTTGTCCAAAAATCTATTGGGAAACAATTCTCAAAAATTGACTCTTCCGATTATAAATTTAAAGACGTCATACGCCAACAGCATCTTTTTCAAACCGAAAAAGTGTCACAATATCAATTTGCCAATAGTACATTAAAAGAAACGATATTAGGTACCAAAATGGCTGGTTTCAAGCAACCTGTTTATGAAATCATTGCTTTCAATTTACAGTCATTCTCTATTTACGATTCCAGTTACGAACTTTTTGAAACCAAATACAACAGTCCTATTGCCAATGATGCGCTAAACGATTACAACTATAAACTCTTGGATTCACTTATCATTGACGGCAGAAACACCTATATGATTTACTTCAAAAACAAGAAAAAAAGAAAAGCATCAGGACTGGAAGGTGTACTTTATATTGACCAAAATAATTTTGCTGTTGCCAAAGCGGTAATGCGCATAAAAGGCGTTCTTGACATTAGCGGAATTCATGATTTCAAGTACATTCCCAATGAAAAATTATGGTTTCCAACAGACAAAACGTTTAAAATTGTAAAGGGCAAGAATGATGACGATATAAAAATTCTTGGCGGAACGATTCAATTTGATGGCGATGTAGAACAAGATTTTAAAGAAAGAAAAAAGGTTGCTTCAGATTTTACTTATTTGCTTTCGCACACGAATAATTTTGAAATTCAATATAACATTCCGATACAAATTAAAAAATCGGCGATTTACATCGAAATCAAAGACGATGCAATTAACAAACCAGAACATTTTTGGAACACTTACAGAAAAGACAGCTTAGACAGTCGAAGCCAAAAAACGTATTTGGCATTGGACAGTATTTCTTCCAAAAAACGAATTGAAAGCCGCATTCGTTTTGGTCGAAAAATCATCAACGGATATTTACCAATAGGAAAATTCGATTTAGACTTACGTAAATTATTCAGTTATAATAATTACGAAGGATTCAGATTGGGAATTGGCGGAGTCACCAATGAACAATTTTCAAAAAAATTCAGAATCGAAGGCTACACCGCTTATGGAACTAAGGATGGGAATTTCAAATACAATTTGGGAATGGCGACTCGGGTTGGCAAATTTTCTAATTCCTGGATTGGCGTTTCTTATACCGATGATGTTCGGGAAATTGCAAGCACCGTGTTTACAATTGATAAAAAAGCGTTCAAAATCTATGATCCAAGACCAATAAACATCAGTACATTTTACAATTATGTGAGTTGGAAAACATTTATAGAAACCAAAATCATTCCGAAAACAGAAAGTTTCTGGGAACTTTCCCGTGCCGCAATAGAACCAAAATTCAATTATATATTTAACCTAAACGATAAATTATACTCGAGTTATGTAATGACAACCGCAATGGTTTCTTTACGATGGAATCCATTCAGCGATTACATGCAAACGCCTACGGGACGAATTGAAGTAGAAAAACGTTTCCCGAAATTCACTTTTCAATACACACAATCCCTGCCTAAGGTTATGCAAAATGATTTTGAATTCAGCAAATTTGATTTCAAAACAGAGTATGAAAAGAAATATTTAAACGGGCAAAAAACAAGTCTACTTTTCGAAGCCGGTTATGCACTTGGCGATGTACCGCTGACACATTTGTACAATACGTCTCCTAATAATATCACCAAAGAAACTATTATGCAGAGAATCACTTTTGCAGGAAAAAACAGTTTTGAAACCATGTTTTTCAATGAATTTTTCTCCAGTGAATATGCCTATTTTCAATTTAAACATGGCTTTAGCCGCGTAACATTATTCAAAAAAGTAAAACCTTCATTAGTTCTTGTTTCCAGAATGGCTTGGGGAAATTTACGAAAACCGGAACAACATGTCGGATTGGATTACAAAACCTTGGACAAAGGTTATTTCGAATCTGGAATAGAGCTAAACCAAATTTACAATGGCTTGGGATTAGGCGGATTTTACCGATACGGTCCAAACCAGCTGAGTAAATTTCAAGATAATATTGCGGTAAAAATAAGTTTCGTCCTTAATCTGGGACTTTAATGACTCGAAACGAATTTCAAACCAATAATCGAACTGATTAAAGTGGTAATGAAAAATATTCGCCAGAAATCGGCCGGTTCTTTAAATACAAAAATTCCAACAAGAACTGTTCCTACTGCCCCAATTCCTGTCCAAACCGCATAAGCCGTTCCAATAGGCAATGTTTGTGTGGCTTTGTAAAGCAACACCATACTTATTACCAAGCATATTAAGAATCCTCCCAACCATAATGTTGCTGTCGTTCCTGAACTTTCTTTGGCTTTGCCCAAACATGTCGCGAAACCCACTTCAAAAAGACCACCTATAATTAATAAAATCCAGTTCATGTTAATGCTTTATAATTAATACCGAAGGAACGCCGCTCAACCAAGTACTTCTGGAATCAACGAGTTCTTTCCAGCTTTCAAGACTGATTAACATTAAATCCTGTTGATCCAAAAATTCCTTTTTAATTATTTTATTGGTTATCAAACTAATGTTGTTTGGATGTTTTTGTTCCAAAGAATCTATAGCGCTATTCATCACAAAATTAGTCGTAAGATGTCCATTTACATCCAAAAGAATAATTTTAGAATTGTTGTTGTAAATTAATTTTTGCACATAATCAATCAAAAAAGAATCTTCTGGGCTGAAAATTGGAATAAAAACATGGTTTACTTGCTGCAAATCTTTATCGATCAAAATCCCTATTGGCATCTTGGTTTTAGAAATAATCTGTCTGGTTCTTTCGTCAAAAGGGGAATTTTCAAACAACCCTTCTTTTCCGGTGAACTTATCAATCAATCGATCCGGATTGATTATTCTTGTGGTAAAACCAATTACTTTTCCAAGAATGGTTCCTTCAAATATTGATTTTCCCAAACCTATCAGCAGTAAATCATAATCCCCTTGATTGGCAACATCGGCAATCTCGGTTTCAATATCCATCGTTGCTTTAAAAATGGTGGTAATATCCTGTTTAAGTAGGTGGGATTCTTCAACAATAGGGTAAAAACTATTTTTTTCTTTGTCTTCCATGTTAAAAGTATGCACCTCATCACTTAAAGATAAATGCATCACGGTAATACTGGAAGTATTTTTTTGCCTTTTTATTAAACTATTGGCCAATCGCAACAAGGATTTTCCTTTTTCGTTGTTCCCGAATGAAATTAAAATTCGATATTTATTATGGTTTGTTTGTTCTATAATTTCAACACCATCTTTAGTCTTAAAAATATAATTGATTAAATCCAAAGCAGGTCCCGTCATAAAAGTAGTAACCAAAGCCATGATTACCATCATTGTAAACACTTCGGGAGTTAAAACTTTAAGTTCTAAACCGATGTTTAAAACAATCAATTCCATCAATCCTCTGGTGTTCATCAAGGCGCCAATAGTCAAACTGTCTCGCCAATTCTGACCTACAAATTTGGCTGCTAAAGCACTTCCTAAAAATTTTCCCACTACGGCTACCAAAATAATAAAACCGGTAACTTTCCATAAGTAAGGATCATTAATAAGGCCAATTTCGGTTTTCAAACCCGTGAAAACAAAAAACAAAGGCAGTAAAAGTATTAACGCAACATCCTCTACTTTTTCTATGAATATCGTTCTGAATTTTGGAACATCCGGCATAATAGCTCCCGCCATAAACGCTCCAAAAAGTGCATGAATCCCAATAACTTCAGTAGCATAGGACGAAAGAATCAGTACCAGAAAAAAGATAGCTACAACTGGTTTAATTATAGTATCTTTTGAACCATACAAATCCCCAATTCTTTTCAAAAATGGTTTTACAATAAAAATCATGGCAACAACATAAAGTACTGCCAACATAATAATGTATAATGAACTGACGAAAGTTCCCGCTTTTACAATTGCAATTACCACGGCCAGAATACACCAAGCGGTAATATCATCGGCAGCGGCGCACGTAATGACAATAGCACCTAATTTTGTTTTATGAATTCCTCGTTCCTGAACAATTCTTGCTAAAACCGGGAAAGCAGTAATACTCAAGGCTATTCCCATAAACAAACTGAAAGCAAGAAATTTGACTCCTTCGGGAGCAAATCGATTGTAAACAAAATAAGCCAATCCAATCCCAAGTGCAAAAGGGATAACGATACTGGCATGACTGATTACCACCGCTTCATTAGCTTTGTTTTTCAGCACTTTCAAATCGAGTTCCATTCCTATGACGAACATAAAAAGTATCAATCCTATCTGACTCAAAAATTTTAAATTTCCTAAGGATTCAGCCGGGAATAATGCCCCGGAAAATTCAGGAAAATACAATCCCAATAAGGACGGTCCAAGAACAATTCCCGCAATAATCTCCCCAATTACTGATGGTTGTCCAATTTTCTTGAAAATCCAACCAAAAACTCGGGCAACAAGTATTATCGTTATAATTTGTGCCAAAAGGATGGCTAAAGGATCCTGAAAATTGTGTTGCATAGAAGCTATAAAATCACCCCAAGAACCGTTTCCGCTTTCAGGCATTACAATAACTTCACTTGCTTCTAATTTTTTTCCTTTACTAATAATCCAATACATTAATGCAGTGAAACCGCCTGTTACACCTAAATAAAACAATGTATTTTTATAATTCTTCATATCCATTTTTATGTATTCATGCTCAACTCTAAAAAAACAAAGATGAGAAATTCAAATGTATAATTTATATCCCACAAAATTATTTAATTGTAAAATAAAAAACCGGCATAATCAGTCCCATACAACAACAAAAAGTTTTAGTTAAAACAAATGATTTATAGCGGTTTTGACTACCTTTACCGCCGTTAAATATGAATTATGATTAAGTGGTTTAGTTTAGGATTTTGGGAATTAATAGCCCGAATTGTCCTTAGAAATAGAATTTTGATGTTATCCATTATTGTAGCGATAACAGCTCTTTTAGCAATGCAATGGAAGAATATCCACTTCACCTTTACCGAAGCCAATTTATTACCGGATGACAATATTGTAAACATTCAGTACAATGCCTTTTTAAATAAATTTGGTGAAGAAGGAAATCTAGTCATCATAGGTGTAAAAGACAATGCCATATTTACCCCAAAAGCTTATGCTTCCTGGAGTAAACTGATGAATACCCTGAAAGGAGACCAAGCGGTAGATTTAGTAATTTCATTAAATGACTTAAAGAAATTACAAAAAAATGATTCGTTGGCAACCTTTGAATTGGTTCCTTTTGTGGACCAAAGCAAAACCGTTGATCCAGCCTATCTTCAAAAAATAAGGAAAGAACTTTTCAATGATTTACCGTTTTACGAAGGATTGCTTTTCAACAAAAGATCGGGAAGCATACGTTCAGCCGTTTACATGGATAAAAAAATTGTAAACACGGCGGCCCGAAAAGATTTTGTTCTTGATAAATTAGTTCCTGCAGTCGAAACATTCGAAAAAGAAACCGGAATCGACCTGCGTGTTTCGGGAATGCCTTACATCCGAACGCTGAATGCAAAAACCATTACAGATGAAATAAGCATCTTCATTGGCGCCTCATTATTAGTCACTTCATTGCTTTTCTTCTTCTTTTTTAGAAGTTTTAGAGCCACCTTAATATCAATGGTAATTGTTATTATCGGCGTGATGTGGTCCTTTGGATTTTTAGGATTATTGAATTACGAAATCACGGTTTTAACGGCTTTAGTTCCTTCATTAATCATCGTAATCGGAATTCCGAATTGTATTTTCCTGACCAATAAATACCATCAGGAATACAAAGTTCACCACAATAAAGCCAAAGCCTTACAGCGTGTTACTACCAAAGTGGGAATGGCAACACTAATGACAAATCTTACCACAGCTATTGGTTTTGCTACGTTTGTCGCTTCAAATAATCAATTGTTATTAGAATTTGGGGTGGTGACTTCCATCAATATTATGGCACTTTTCTTTTTGTGTATCATTGTTATCCCTATTTTTCACAGTTATATTCCAGCGCCAAAAGAGCGCCACATTGAGCATTTAGACCGAAATTATGTTAAGGTTTTCATGGATTGGATTCTGAGAAACGTAAAATACAATCGCTTTTCGATTTACGTCGTTGCAATTCTACTTTTAGTAATTAGTATTATCGGAATCTATGAAATGCGTATTTCCGGCAGTTTGATTGAAGACATGCCTAAAAAAGAAGCCTTTTTTGAAGATATTGTTTTCTTCGAAAAAGAATTTGATGGTGTTATGCCGCTGGAAATCATGATTGACACCAAACGTAAAAAAGGAGTCATGAGATTGTCTACGCTGAGGCGAATGGAAGAACTCGAGGAAACCATTGACGAAATCCCGGAACTATCAAAACCCATTTCCATTGTCAATTTGGTTAAATATTCCAAGCAAGCATACTACAACGGAAATCCGGAATATTATGAATTGCCGACGTCACAGGAACAGTCGTTTATTTTGTCATATGCTAAAAATGCCACAAAAAACTCGAAAGACAATCTGATGAAAAGTTATGTGGATTCTACTGGACAATTTGCCCGAATCACAACTTTTATGCGCGATGAAAACGGCGATAATATTGCCAAAATTGAAGCTGAAATTCGTAAAAAAGCAGATAAGCTTTTTCCACCAAGTCAATACAACGTTAGCATTACCGGAAAAGCATTGGTTTTCCAAAAAGGAACCGGTTACCTGCTGGATAATTTGCTTTCCTCTTTGGTTTTTGCCTTTTTCCTAACCTCACTTTTGGTGGCGTTTATGTTCCGTTCGTTCAAAATGGTACTGGTTTCTATTATCCCGAATTTATTGCCGTTGTTGCTAACGGCAGGAATTATGGGCTTTCTGGATATTCCGCTGAAACCATCAACGATTTTGGTTTTCGGGATTGCGTTTGGACTTTCGGTAGATGATACGATTCGATTTTTGGCGCAATACCGCGAGGAATTAAAGAAAAACAACTGGAAAATCCGCAAGTCTGTTTACGCCACATTTACAGATGCCGGTTTGAGCATGTTTTATACTTCTATCGTGTTATTTTTCGGGTTTTCGGTATTTATGTTGTCCAGTTTTGGAGGAACAATTGCTCTTGGCGGATTGATTTCGTTGACATTATTGTTCGGAATGCTGTCGAATTTGATGTTATTGCCGGCTTTGGTATTGACGTTGAATAAAACATTGGCAAACGAACAGGAATTCATCGAACCAAAAATTGACATCATCGAACATACCGATGAGGAGATTGACAATTTCGAAAAAAATAAATAAGAAAATTAGACGCTGTTTACTTCGTTCGTTCCCGCTTTACACTACAATCTTTTTCAATCCTGTCAGGGTTCAAAACCCTGACAGAATTAGTTGTAAAGTAGATATAAAATAAGACATAAAAACAGCTTTTTTTATGATCTGGGTTTATTAAGTCCTCGATCGTAAAGGACAATGCTGCCTGCAACAGATACATTTAAACTTTTTTCGGATTTGAATTTTACGAGGTAATGACATTTGGCAATGGCTGCTTTTGATAGTCCGTTATCCTCAGCGCCCAATAGATATACGCATCGTCTTGGATGTTCAAAAGTTTCTAAATCAGTTGCGTTTTCATCTAATTCGACACCTACTAATCGGGCACCTTTTGGCAAGTTTTTATAAAAGTCTTCGAACGACTCATAATGAAAATAAGGAATTGACTTTACAGCATTGTGCGTATCGCAAGCCTGTTTAGCGTAGCGATTGCCTATGGTAAATATATAACTTGCCCCTAAGTTTTGTGCCGTACGCCATAATACACCCAAGTTCTCAGGAGTTTTACCGTTTTGAATTCCAATACCAAAATACTCTGTTACAAAATTGTCGTTCATAGGGCAAAAATACAAACTGTTACTAGGTTTGTCAAGTTTTTAAAATATTTATGCAGCTTGTAGTTGGGGAAGCATCTACTTTTACTTAAAAAACCCAAAATTGACATCGAACCAAGCGATACCGAAATTGACGCTTTGACGAAAGAGTAAATTGTCTAATCCAATTTGTCAGGGTTACATTTTTATTACACTAAAATTGAAAATTCCGTCTAGTAAGGCGGGATTTTTTTATGTTTTAAAAACAAAATATTACAAATTTCTTCAAAATGTTCTATTTGCTAAATCTTCTATTAATTGCGATTACTACATCATTCAACCAATTACTTTTATTATCTTTTATTTCATCCTCATCTATTAAAAATTCTGAAAGATCATTTTTTCTACATTGTAAATTAACAAAGTTGGTGTCCCAACTAGAAACAGGAGAATAATTAATCAAAAAAATAATGTATAGATAAAAACCCAAAACACGAAAAAAAATTGACACCTTTATAAAAGCTCTAATTGTTTGATGTTTTTTGTTTTCTTTAATTGCTTTTCGAACAAAATAAAACAGCTGAATTACAAAAAACAATATAAGAACACTAGACACAAATTTTGTATTATACCTGTCTTCAAAACTTAACGAAAAGAAAACTACAGCAAATAAAGCTACTACATTTGAAACTATTACATTAACTATAACAAAATAGCTCGCCCATTTTACATCTATTTCAAATTTTTCCAAAGTCAGTTTTATTTTTAATATCCGCAAATATAGCTAAAAACTCACATAAATGATTCTAGAGAATATTTTCAACATTACCTAGCTTGATTATTGTGCCTAAAAAACTTGCATGAGTAATAAATCCGTTTAAAAAATATAATTCCACTATTCCCTAGCCCCGATAATAGCGACATCCTTTTACTTTTTCCTTTAAAAAGTAAAAGATATAGCGAATAGCGGGAAATAGCTCCTGATTACCCTATTTCTTACAATGACTTTTCAAACAAATCATTTATATTTGCAGTTCAGTCACGAGACAATTTTTAATATCAATTATATACATAAAATGAGACATACAAAAGTTAAAGACTTACTAAACAGCACAACAACGCTTCATGAAGTGAATGCAAAAGGATGGGTGAGAACTTTTAGAAACAATCAATTTATTGCCTTAAACGATGGTTCAACCATTGATAATATACAATGTGTTGTCGATTTTGAGAACACGCCAGACGAAACCTTGAAGAGAATTACAACTGGAGCTGCGATTTCAGTAACAGGAACTTTGGTAGAAAGTAAAGGTGCCGGACAAAAATTTGAAATTCAGGTAGCTAAACTAGAAATCCTTGGAGATTCAGATGCAGAGAAATTCCCGATACAACCAAAAAATAAACCGAGCTTGGATTTCTTGCGTGAAAATGCGCATTTAAGAGTTCGTACCAATATGTTTGGAGCAATTATGAGAGTACGTTCGGTATTGTCGTATGCGGTTCACAGTTATTTTCAAGAGAAAGGTTTTGTGTATGTGAATACGCCAATCATCACGGGTTCGGATGCTGAAGGTGCTGGTGAAATGTTTAAAGTTACCGCTTTGCCATTTGACGGAACGCCAAGAACAGAAGACGGAAAAGTGAATTACAAAGAAGATTTCTTTGGGAAAGAAACGAACCTTACGGTTTCGGGACAATTAGAAGGAGAAACTTTCGCCATGGCTTTGGGTCAGATTTATACTTTTGGGCCAACCTTTAGAGCGGAAAACTCGAATACTTCGCGCCACCTTGCGGAATTTTGGATGATTGAGCCAGAAGTGGCTTTCAATGATTTGAATGACAACATGGATTTGGCCGAAGATTTTATTCAGTATGTAATCAAATATACGATGGACAAATGTCCGGAAGATTTGAAATTCTTAGAAACGCGATTATTGGACGAAGAGAAATCAAAACCAGTTGCTGAAAGAAGCGAAATGGCTTTGCTTGACAAATTAAACTTTGTTTTGGAAAACAATTTCAAGCGTGTTTCATACACCGAAGCAATTGATATTTTAAGAGATTGTACGCCAAATAAAAAGAAAAAATTCAACTATATCATTAACGAATGGGGTGCTGATTTACAATCAGAACACGAACGTTATTTGGTGGAGAAACACTTTAAATGTCCAGTAATCTTGTTTGATTACCCGGCAAATATCAAAGCATTTTACATGCGTTTGAACGAAGACGGAAAAACGGTTCGTGCGATGGATATCCTTTTCCCAGGAATTGGAGAAATCGTGGGAGGATCTCAAAGAGAAGAGCGTTTTGATGTTTTGGTTGAAAAAATGAAAGCCTTAGGAATTGATGAAGAAGAATTGTGGTGGTATCTTGATACTCGACGATTCGGTTCAGCGGTTCACTCAGGGTTTGGACTTGGATTCGAAAGATTGGTATTATTTGTAACAGGAATGACAAACATTCGTGACGTAATTCCTTTCCCTAGAACACCAATGAATGCGGAATTCTAAAAAGGTTTATTCGGTTAATCGTTTATTTGTTTAACCGATCATCCCGAATAAACGATTAAACAAATAAACGATTAAACTTAATGCTAAAGCAATTTCTAAATTTAAAATTATCACAGAAATTATCTCCTCAACAAATTCAGTTGATGAAGTTAATTCAATTGCCTACGCAAGCTTTCGAACAACGTTTATTGGAAGAAATGAACGAGAATCCAGCTTTGGAAGCCGGAAAAGAAGAAGATGAGTATGAAAAGGACGAGTTCGAAAACGAAGATTATGACGATTATGATGATTCGGAATCAGATAGAATTGAAGCCGAAGACATCAACATTGACGAATATTTAAGCAACGACGAAACTCCAGATTATAAAACACAGGCCAACAATTACAGTGACGACGATGAAGATCGCGAAACGCCTTTTGCTGCGCCAGTAAGTTTTCATCAGGATTTAATCAATCAGTTGAATACTTTTATCCTGAATGATGAAGAGCGGGAAATTGCCGAATTTCTGGTAGGAAGTATTGATGACATGGGCTATATCCGCAGAAGCGTTCCAGATATGGTAGACGACATGGCGTTTACACAAGGCATTTACACCGATGAAAAAATGGTGGAGAAAATGCTGCAGGTGATTCATGAACTGGAACCATCCGGTGTGGGAGCGCGTGATTTGCAAGAATGTTTATTGTTGCAATTGAAACACAAAACACCAACGGAATACGTAGAGCTAGCCACTGATATTATCGAAAATCAGTTTGATGCGTTTACCAAAAAACATTACGACAAGCTGTTACAAAAATACAATGTTTCGAATGAGCAACTTAAAAAAGCGATTCACGAAATAGAAAAACTGAATCCAAAACCAGGCGGGTCGTTTACCGGAAACAACAAAGTAACGGAAAATGTAGTTCCTGATTTTGCCATCAGAATTGTGGACGGCGAACTGGAACTTACCTTAAACGGGCGAAATGCTCCTTCCCTGCACGTTTCCAAAGATTATCAGGAAATGATGCAAACCTATAAGGATTCCAGAGATAAATCAGCGCAGCAAAAAGATGCGGTGCAGTTTATCAAACAAAAACTGGATTCGGCTAAATGGTTTATCGATGCGATTCGCCAACGTCAGGAAACACTTTATGTAACCATGAATGCGATTATGCATTATCAGGAAGAATATTTTCTGGATGGTGATGAAACCAAGTTGAAACCGATGATTCTGAAAGACATTGCCGATATGGTGGGTCTTGATATTTCGACAATTTCACGTGTTGCGAACAGCAAATATGTAGAAACGCCTTATGGCACGAAACTGATTAAAGAATTCTTCTCGGAAGCGATGAAAAATGACCAAGGTGAAGATGTTTCGACATTGGAAATCAAAAAAATTCTCCAGAACACTATTGAGGAAGAAGACAAGAAAAAACCACTTCCAGACGATCAACTAGCCGAAATTCTTAAAGAAAAAGGCTATCCAATCGCGAGAAGAACCATTGCAAAATACAGGGAACAACTCGATATTCCGGTAGCGAGAATGAGGAAGAAAATGTAAGAATGTTGATTTTAGAATGCTGATTAACGATTTAAGATTTAGTGTTGCTAAAAAATGATTTTATAAAAAGACAAACCCTTTCGGAGTTCTAAACTCTGAAAGGGTTTTTAATTTTCAAAACTTTAATATTTCAATCCTGTCTCAGCTCCCTTTCCTTCGGAGAGTCCCGAAGCGTCGGGAGAGGAGAGGATTTCTATTTTTTCTCCTGATCCTTCTTCATCGCATGATAATAAGCGGCACGGCTTAACGGCTCGTATTCTTCGGTTTCGCCTAACATGACCAGTTTATCATTGTCAGTTTTTCGGAAACTGTAATTCGCCAAATTTCCGGTGCGGGTACACACGGCATGTACTTTGGTAACATATTCGGCAGTTGCCATTAATGCGGGCATCGGACCAAAAGGATTTCCTTTGAAATCCATATCTAATCCGGCAACAATTACTCGTATTCCCTGATTGGCCAAATCATTACAAATTTTGACAATTTCGTCATCAAAAAATTGTGCTTCGTCAATTCCTACGACATCACAACCTTGCGCCAAAATAGCAATATTTGCGGCAGCAGGAACGGGCGTAGAACGGATTTCATTGGCATCGTGCGATACGACCATTTCATCATCATAGCGCGTATCGATTGCCGGTTTGAAAATTTCTACTTTTTGCTTGGCAAACTGCGCTCTTTTCAAACGACGGATCAATTCCTCGGTTTTACCCGAAAACATGGAGCCACAAATGACTTCGATCCAACCAAATTGTTCTTTATGATTTACTGTATTTTCGAGAAACATTTTGTATTTTTCTGACTTAAAAAATGAATAGTTTTTATTACTTTGTAATGGATAAAACCGACTTAAAAATTTTATACTTTTACGTCGTTTCAAAAGTATAACATTTTTATTGAATCGGAGATTCGCGAGCTCTTATTTAAAAAATAAAATCATGCGAGCAAAGGTTCCTTCTTCCTTATGCTAAATAAAAATAGGAAGATATTTATTAAAAAGACCCGCCTAACACACTATAATTTCAAAAGTTATGAAAAAAAAATTGGAAGCCGATTTAATCAGCATTGCACACAGAATATTACAATTAAAAAATAAATCTGACATCAATCAATTATATCTGGAAACGCAGAAATTATATGAAAAACTTTCTGTCTTACGATTTGTAGACGAGCACTTTAGTGAGGCGAAACCAACTATTGGCGCTGCTGAAATAGAGCAGAAAATTGAATCCATTTTTGATAAAACAGAATCGGTTCAACCGGAAGCTAAAGCAGTAATCGAAGAAACTGTTGTCGAAGAAATTGCTGAAACGCCTTTGGAACAAGCAACAACAACTGCTGATGAATCTGAATCTGAAACAAATATTGTGGAAGAAGAAACTGTTGAAGTTCCTTTGGAAGAGACAATTTCTAATGAAGAAGTAACTCCGGAAGAAGAAAAAGAAGAAGCCATTATTGAGGAAGAAATAGTTGTGGAGGAAAAAGAAACTTCAGCACCTGAAACGACAGCGTTCACTCCGGCTTTTGAATTATCTCAAGAGGAGGAAGTAGAAACGGAAGTGGAAGCTCCAAAGAAAATGGAACCGGTACAAATTTCTTTCGAAGATTTATTGGGCGGAAATTACCATGACACCCAGTTTGTAAAAGTGCAACAAATTGAAAATATTCCCACTGCAGTAGTAATCGAAACTCCAAAAGAAATCGTTGCGGAGGAAGAAAAAGTATTACCTGTCAAAGAAGAAGCTGTTGAACCAAAAACAGTTTCGCTGAACGAAAAATTAGCCAAAGGAATCAACATCGATTTGAATGATCGCATTGCTTTTATAAAACACCTTTTTGGAAACAGCAGCGAAGATTACAACCGCGTTTTAAATCAATTAATCACGTTTGATACGTTCTACGAAACCAGAGATTTTATTCAGGAAATGGTAAAACCGGACTACAATAACTGGGAAGGAAAACAAGAATATGAGGAACGTTTTATGGATATTATAGAGAAGAAATTCTTGTAAACTTCCTTAAACTTTCTGAATATACATTTGAACAAATACAGATTTTCTATAGAATTTGTATTTAATTATTTTATCTATGTCAAAATTATACATCGTTCCTACGCCAATTGGCAATCTCGAAGACATGACTTTTCGAGCCATTCGAATTCTTAAAGAAGTCGATTTGATTCTCGCCGAAGATACTCGGACGAGCGGTAAATTACTGAAGCATTTCGAAATTGGCACGCACATGTATAGCCATCACATGCACAACGAGCACAAAACCGTGGAGAATTTAATTTCCCGTTTAAAAGCCGGAGAAAATATTGCCTTAATTTCAGATGCAGGAACGCCTGCCATTTCGGATCCTGGTTTTTTATTAACCCGCGCTTGTGTCGAAAATGGAGTTGAAGTAGAATGTTTGCCAGGCGCAACAGCATTTGTACCTGCATTAGTGAATAGTGGTTTACCTAATGATAAATTTGTTTTTGAAGGTTTTTTGCCTGACAAAAAAGGGAAACAAACCCGTTATTTGGCTTTAACCGAAGAAACACGCACGATGATTTTGTATGTTTCTCCTCATAAATTACTAAAAACTTTAATGGAGTTTATTACTTATTTTGGAGAAGACAGACCGATTTGTGTTTGCAGAGAATTATCAAAATTACACGAAGAAAATGTTCGAGGAACTGTACGAGAAGTTTTGACTCATTTTGAAAAAATAGCTCCAAGAGGAGAAATTGTTGTGGTTGTAGGCGGAAAACCAATAACAAAAGAACCTAAAAAATCCAAATTCTCATCTGAAGAATAAAATAATTATGAGTCCAGCATCTTTCTTAGAAAAATTAAAACAAACTCCAGAAGCAATAGCATTTACAGAAACTATTGCAACCATTGAACAAGACTACGACTTTACTCCAACGGCATTTGAAAACGGTTTGCAACACAATGCCGCAGGAGAAAATTCCGGCTCTTGCAAATTATTTGCTTTTGCCCAATTGCAAGATTTAACTGAGAAAGAAACATTGTCTTGTTTTGGAGCCTATTATTTTGAGGACGTTTTGAAAAACCCAGAAGGAACCGATCACCAGAATATTCGCAATTTCATGAAAACCGGTTGGGATGGAATTGCATTTTACGGAAGTGCTTTAGTATTGAAATAAAAATAGTTGAACCGCGAATTTGCGGTTATTCCTTTTTCAAATTCCTAATTCCAAAATCTAAAATCCTAAACTAATATGCGTTGGACCCTCAAATCAAAACCTTCCGAAGATACCGTGAAAAATTTGGCGAAAGCTTTGAATGTGGAAGATTTTGTGGCTACGTTATTAGTGCAGCGCGGTATTGAAACATTCGAAGAAGCTAAGGCTTTTTTCAGACCTTCATTAGACCATTTGCACGATCCATATTTGATGAAAGATATGGAAAAAGCAGTGGAACGAATTGAAAAAGCGATAGCCAATCAAGAAAATATTCTCGTTTTCGGCGATTATGATGTCGATGGAACAACTGCGGTTTCACTCGTTTCTTCCTATTTAAAAACCTATTATCCAAACGTGGCGACCTACATTCCCGATCGTTATGACGAAGGTTATGGAATATCCTTTAAGGGAATTGACTTTGCTGATGACAATGGATTTTCACTCATCATTGCTTTGGATTGCGGTATAAAGTCTATCGATCATGTGGCTTACGCCAAAGCACGAAACATCGATTTTATCATTTGTGATCACCACAGACCGGGAGATTTTTTACCCGAAGCCGTTGCCGTTCTCGACCCAAAACGAGACGACTGTACTTATCCTTATGATGAATTATGCGGTTGCGGAATCGGTTTCAAATTGATTCAGGCATTGGGAAAAAACAGAAACCAGACAATCGATGATTTGATTCCGTATTTGGATTTGGTTTCAGCTGCGATTGCTGCTGATATTGTCCCGATGACCGGAGAAAATCGGGTACTGGCTTATTTTGGATTGCAAGTCATCAATTCTGACCCAAGACCGGGAATCAAAGCCATCATTCACCAAATAAAAAAACAAACTTTAGATATTACCGATGTTGTTTTCATCATCGCACCCAGAATAAACGCCGCCGGACGCATTAAACACGGGAATCATGCGGTGGAATTATTAACCGAATTTGATTTTGAGCAAGCCCAACAATTTGCTTCCGAAATTGAAGCCTATAATTCGGAGCGAAAGGATTTAGACAAATTAATCACCAAAGAAGCGTTAAAACAAATTGAGGAAAACAATGAAAAAGAACGTTTTACCTCGGTAGTTTTTCAAGAAGATTGGCACAAAGGTGTGATTGGAATTGTAGCTTCCCGATTGATAGAAACCTATTATCGTCCGACACTTGTTTTTACCAAAAGTGGCGATAAATATGCGGCTTCGGCACGATCCGTAAAAGGATTTGATGTGTATAATGCGCTCGAAGCGTGTACCGAACATTTGGAACAATTTGGTGGTCACATGTATGCTGCGGGAATGACTTTAAAGGAAGAAAACTACCAAATTTTCAAAGATGCTTTCGAAAAAGAAGTCGAAAGAACCATTCATCCGGATATGTTGACGCCCGAAATTGCGGTTGATGCCGAAATTGATTTTGCGGATATTACCCCAAAATTAATTAGAATCCTGAAACAATTTGAACCGTACGGACCACAAAATATGACTCCAATTTTCCTGACTAAAAACATCAAAGATACCGGTTATGGAAAACCGCTTGGACAAGAAGACGAACACTTAAAACTTTTTGTCAAACAATCCCGTAGCCTCGGGACCGAAGGCATCACTGCAATTGGTTTTAATTTGGGTAACAAAATCGAACTGACTACCCATCAAAAACCTTTTCAAGCCGTGTATTGCATTGATGAAAACGAATGGAAAGGTAAATTAAGTTTGCAATTGCGATTGCGAGATATTAAACAATGATTCTGTTGCTATGAAAAAAAATGACCCATACTCAGCCCTGCGTTATAAAGAATTCAACATTTTTTTATTATTGCGTTTTGCCATGGTTTTTGGTTGGTCGATGCAGTTTATCGTGATTGAATGGGAAGTATACAGTTTGACTAAAAATCCGTTATCATTAGGAATTATTGGATTAATGGAAGTCATTCCAGCTATTTCGATGGCATTATTTGCCGGACACATTGTTGATCAAAAGGAGAAAAAAGGATTGCTTTTCAAATGTATTTTAGGGTTTTCAATCATTAGTTTGGGCTTGTTTTTATTTACGTGGCCACCGTTTATCAAAGATTTTTCTACCCAAACTATTTTATACTCCATTTACTTTTTCGTGTTTCTAGGAGGATTGGTCCGTGCTTTTCTTGGCCCGACGATATTTTCTCTTTTGGCATTGATTGTTCCTAAAAAAATATATCCAAATGCTGCCACATGGAGCAGTTCCGTATGGCAAATAAGTTCGGTTTTAGGACCTGCAGTAGCTGGTTTCTCCATCAATTGGATTGGCGTTCATTGGTCAATGTCTATCGTTTTGGGATGTTCACTTTTTGCTTTAATCGCTTTAACCCAAATAGCAACGAAGCCTATTTTGAATCCAAAAATTGGGGAACCTATTATGGAAAGTTTGAAAGAAGGCGTAAAATTTGTTTTCAACAATAAGACGATTTTAGGCGCTTTATCATTAGATATGATTGCCGTTCTTTTTGGTGGAGCCGTTGCTTTATTACCCATTTTTGCACAAGATATTTTAAAAGTGGGACCGCAGGGATTTGGTGTTTTGAGAGCCGCTCCTGCTGTTGGAGCTTTTTTAATGCTGATAATCTCCGCTTATATTCCTTTTACTAAAAATGCGGGTATGAAACTGCTGTCGGCAATTTTTGCGTTTGGGATTTGTATTATCGTTTTTGGACTTTCGTCGATTTTTTGGTTATCAGTTATTGCTTTATTTTTAAGCGGTGTTTTCGATGGGATTTCGGTGGTGATACGCCAAACTATTTTGCAATTGAAAACTCCCGATCACATGCGAGGCCGAGTTGCAGCTGTGAATTCTATATTTGTAGGTTCCTCTAATGAATTAGGAGCTTTTGAAAGCGGCTTAACTGCAAAGCTAATGGGAACTGTTAGCGCAGTGGTCTTTGGCGGAAGCATGACATTGATTACCGTATTTCTTACCGGAGCCGTATCGCCTACTTTTAGAAAACTAGACTTACAAAAAGATATTGAAGAACACGAAAAGAGCGAGTAATAAATAGTTTTTTAGAAAAAACACTTGCTATAGCTCGTCGGTAAAATAATCTCAAGATTACTTACCGACTTTTTTATGTCTTTTTTATGTTTTATTATTTAGAATAAATATAAATAATACTTATATTTGTTTCAAACTGATGACAGATGCAAGAAATAAAACAAATATATCATAACAATTTAGGTACTTCTTTTTACTGGAGAAAGGATAATGGCATTGTACTGGACAAAGTCCAACTGGTTTTTAGAGAAATGGGTTTTTATTTTACCCAACAGGAACTGCAACTATTTAAGCGCTGTATTGAGGACAGCTATTTCCAAAATAAATGCTGCGAGGATTGTGAACTGAAAAACAAATGTCACAAATTTTTACTAAAAACGCCTTGTTCCCAAATTGATTTGGCTGTTTCCATGGAAGAATTAGATGCCGTAAAAGACTTGGTGGAAGGTACTTTGTTTAAAATAAATCTAGATGAATATTTGTATGGAGAGGGAATGAATTAGGGTTTAATGCTTTTTAATCTCAAAATTCTCGCCATCAAAAACGCCATAAGTAAAATACGTAATCCAGTCGCCTAGATTTACGTACTCGGCATTTTCACCTACGGTTACTTTCATAGGCAAATGGCGGTGGCCAAAAATAAGGTAATTGTAGTGTTTGGTTTCCAGTTTTCTTTTGGAATAGAGAATTAGCCATTCGTTGTCTTCGCCAAGAAAAGTCACATCTTCATCACCAGAAATCAATTTGTTTTTTACGGAAAGGTATTGCGCCAGTTTCACGCCAATATCCGGATGAAGCCATCTAAAAAGCCATTTGAAAAACGGATTTGTAAATATCTTTTTCATGCGTTTGTATCCTAAATCTCCAGGACCTTTTCCGTCACCGTGACCAATAAGGAATGTTTTATCTGCAAAAGTGTATTCTTGATTGTCATGAAACACGGGAATATTCAGTTCTTTCTGGAAATAATCTTCCATCCATAAATCATGGTTTCCCACGAAAAAATAAATAGGGATTCCACTGTCTCGGATTTCGGCGAGTTTGCCTAAAACACGAATAAATCCTTTTGGGACTACAGTTTTGTATTCGAACCAAAAATCAAATAAATCGCCCAATAGAAAAATAGCTTCGGCATCGCCTTTTACCTCATCGAGCCAAGCCACAAATTTTTGTTCTCTCGGAAAACTCAATTCAGGTGTTGGTGCGCCAAAATGCTGGTCGGAGGCGAAATATATTTTTTTGTTATTGGGTAATTGCATGAAGTTACAGTATGGATTTCATATTATCACTAGCAAACCATTCTGCAAAAGAAGATTCGGTTTCTTGTAATTTCAAAGAGAAAAGAGTGATTCCTTCCGGTAATCGGCTGATGATTCTTTGAGAAAAATCGACTACCATATTTTCGCTTGTTGGTTGGTAATCTACCAAAATAACGTGGTGTCCGCGGCTCATTAATTCGTTTGCCAATTCGATATGCGGAGTCGTTCCGTTGAAAACAGTTGCATGGTCAAATTGATCTACAATTTCTTCTTTTACAATTTTCTTTAAATCCGTGAAGTCAATCACCATTCCAAATTTCACATTGGAACGATCTGTAATTGGAGTTCCAATTACCGTTACTGACAATTTATAACTATGTCCGTGAACATTTTTACATTTCCCGTCATAACCGTATAAAGCGTGTCCGGTTTCGAAACTAAATTGTTTTGTAATTCTGATATTGCTCATCGGAGTTTAATTTTGATGCAAATTTAGCAAATTGATATGAGAAATGGGATGTAAATGTAGGGCAAACGATTTTAAGGAATTATTACACGTAGTTTTACAAAGAAGCATAAAAAATATAATAATTAAACCATTAAGAAATTAAGAAAAATTAAGTTAAGATCTTGATGAAACTTAATTTCTTAATGGTAAACAAAACAAAAATTAGTCAAAAAAATATTCGGATTCCACTGAGACCTAGCCCTGATAGGAGTGAAAATCCTTTTGTTACCCTGTCAGGGTTTCGAACCCTGACAGGGTACTAAAAGATTGCAACGGATAGCAGGAAATAGCTCCTGAAATATCCCGAAGCGTCGGGACAGAATAAATCCTGAAAAAATTACTTTTTGAATTGGGACAACGCTTTTCTGGTAAAATCAGACAGCACCAATTTACCCGAAATCGCGGCGCGTTCCAGCAACAATGTATCCCAATGTTGCGTTCCTTCCCACAACACTTTTTTCATTTCCAGTAAAGCTTCAGGGTTATAACTGGATAATTTAGCGCTGAAATCAGCTATTGCGGCATCCAGTTCTTCGACGGTTTCAAAAGTATTGGCGTACAATCCTTTGGCTGCAGCCCAATCAGCGGTTTTCCATTCGTGGGCTGCAAGCGTCATTTCGGCCATTGCCGTCTTTCCGATTTTCTTGGAAACTACAGGTTCTATTACAAAGGGACCAATTCCGATTGCCAATTCTGATAGTTTTATTGATGCATTTTTTGTCGCCAATGTATAATCACAAGCTGACGCAATTCCTACGCCGCCGCCAACTGCTTTTCCGTGAACGCGGCCCACAATAAGCTTGGAACACGAACGCATCGCATTGATTAAATGCGCAAATCCAGAGAAAAAATGGGTTCCTGCTGCTTCATCAGAAACAGCCAAAAGTTCATCAAAAGAAGCGCCTGCACAAAAAGCTCCCGAGCCTTCACTTTGAATAACAATCACCGAAACAGCTGGATTTGTGCTTAAAATAGCGAACTCATTTGTTAAACGATTCAATAATTCTCTTGGAAAAGAATTGCTCGAAGGATGACCAAATGAAACGGTTGCAATTTTATTTTCGATTGTTGTGAAGAGCGAACCTGTTGGGTTTTCTGATACCATAGCGGGGATTTTGATGTAAAGTTAAAAAAAGTAAAGGAGGATTTGGCTTTTTTTCAAATAGAATGGATTTGTATTTTGAAATTTGCTTTTTGGAAAATTTATATGTTATATTTGCGAACACGTTTGGGGGATTAGCTCATTTGGTTAGAGTATCCCGAAAGCTTTCGGGAGGGCAATTAGTTCGAAGTTCTTAATTACTTTATAAATAATATTGGGGGGATTAGCTCATTTGGCTAGAGTGCTTGCCTGGCAGGCAAGAGGTGACCGGTTCGAATCCGGTATTCTCCACCAGTAAAATCAAGCCTTACAGAGATGTGAGGCTTTTTTATTTTAAATCCTATGTTTTATACTTATATCATTTTCTCTAAAACTTTAGACAAATATTACACTGGTTCCTGTGAAAATATTGAAAATAGACTTAATGACCATTTAAATAGCAGAAGTACTTACACAAAAGTGGCTAAAGATTGGATAATGGTTTATTTTGAAAGTTTTGATTCACGCTCATTGGCTGTACAAAGAGAAATGGAAATCAAAAAGAAGAAAAGTAGAAAATATATTGAATTTTTAATATCAAAAGAATCATCTGAATAGAGTGTCCCGAAAGCATTCGGGAAGGTGATCGGTTCGAATCCGATATTCTCCACAAAACAAAACCGTAAAATCTTTTAATTAAGAGTTTACGGTTTTTTATTTTTAGAAATTGTTTGATTACTTTTTAAGACTGCTAAAAACTATTTAGAATAATCTATTTTCCCCACTTGTCGCATCACACGAACGATTTTAGCTTTTCGTCTGTTGATATACGAAGAAGAACTGGTTGCCGAATATTTTCTTGGATTGGGTAAAATGGCTGCAATTCCTGCTGCTTGCATCGGCGTGAGACTGGAAGCTCCTTTTCTGTACCAATGTTCTGCGGCTGCTTGTGCTCCATAAACACCATTTCCCATTTCGATACTATTCAGATACACTTCCATAATGCGTTCTTTTCCCCAAATGATTTCGATTAAAACTGTGAAATACGCTTCAAGTCCCTTTCTCAAATAACTTCGTCCTTGCCAAAGAAATACATTTTTGGCGGTTTGTTGCGATATGGTGCTTCCTCCTTTTATTCTTCGTCCTCTTTCATTGCTTTTATATGCTTTTTGCATCGCGACAAAATCAAAACCATTGTGTTTCAGGAACGTTCCATCTTCACTGGCAATAACGGCTTTTTGAAGATTCATGGAGATGTTTTCAATTGGTTCCCAGTCGTGACTGAAAAAAACTTCTTTTCCGGCAGTTTTGTTTTCAATCGCCCGAATCACCATTAAAGGCGTAAACGGAACCGGAACAAATTTAAATAGTACCACAAAAAACAAAGAGAGTCCAAAGAACCATAGCAATGCTTTGAATAAAAAACGAGTTATTTTGCTCATAAGAGAGGTAGGTTCTTTTTTAACGGGTTGTCTTGATTTTCTTGGTGTTATTTTCGTTGCCATTATACTAAATCTGCTAATTCTGTTCCAATTAAACTTCCTATTGCTACTCCCATTCCGCCCAATCGTACACCACAATAGACATTATCAGATAATTGTGAAACAATGGGACTTTTGCTGTTACCAATACCCATGATGCCGCTCCAACGGTGTGCAATTTGGAAATCCTGATGAGGCAAAATTACTTCTTTTAATAATTGTTCCAATTTTTTTTGGACAATTTCTGTTTGTCCAAATTCGGTTGTGTTCTCCGTCTCAAAATCCAGATTTCTTCCACCTCCCAATAATATTCTGTCGCCAATATTCCTGAAATAATAATACCCTCTATCCAAGTGAAAAGTTCCTTTTATATCTAAGTTTTTAATAGGTTCAGTGATTAAAACTTGCGCTCTGGCCGGGTTAACAGCTCCAGTTGTCAATGTATTTGCAAAACCGTTAGTCGCAAACAATATTTTTTTGGTACTAAAACTGAAATCACCAAGTGCCACTTCTACTCCATTTCCCTTATCGAAATAAGAAGTAACGGTTTGCTGGTTTAGAATTAAAATATTTTTAGAAACTGCTTCTTTTAACAACGCCTGCATCATATTTCCGGTATCTATTTGTGCTTCAAACGGATTGAAAACTAAATATTCCTGTATGCCGTTGAACCCAAAACGGTCTACTTCTTTGGCAAAAACATTCGCCTTAAATAGTGGTCTTAAAATTTCATTGATGAAGGGCAATTTCCCAACACACTCACTGTAACAACTTTCATCGTCTTTTAAAAACAACTCATATCCACCATACGGTTTGAAATCTATCGTGTCATCACCGAGTCTTTTTCGCAACAATTGCAAGCCTTTCCATCGTTTTTGAACAAGATGAATCACTTCTTCTTCCGAATGGGATTTTAAATCGTCTATGATTTCTGAAAGACTTCCAAAACAGGCAAAGCCAGCATTTTTCGTACTCGCTCCCTGCGGTAACATTCCTTTTTCCAACACTAGAATTTTGCTTTCAAGGAATCTTTCGCGCAAGCGTAATGCAGCATGTAAACCTACAATACCGCTTCCTACGATGGTATAATCTACATCAGTAAACCAGTTTTTTAATTCCCAATAGCTCAAATCCATGTTCAATTTTTTTCATAAAAATAATAATTTTTTGGATTTATTCTGAATTTATTTCAGGAGCTAATCCCGCTATCCGTTGCAAATAAATTCACTGAACTCCAATTAAAATAAAAGTAGTGTGAAGTAATCTTTTATTTTTTTAAAGAAAAAAATAAAAGGATTTCCACTAGTATCAGGGCTAAAAAGCAAGTGTTAAAAACGAAAAAACATCAAATTAAATTGGCTAATTTTATAGCTTGAAAAATCAATTATTAAAATGAAAAAAATACTGCTTATACCCTTATTAATGATGAGTTTAAATGCTATAGCACAAAATGTAATGACTCCAGAACTACTTTGGAAACTAGGAAGAGTAACTCCTTTAGGTATTTCCAAAGATGGAAAAAATATAGTTTATAAAGTCGCAACTCCTTCTGTTCAAGAAAACAAATCGGAAACAAAATTCTACATTTTACCCGTAAATGGTGGAAATCCAACCGAAGTAAAAGAGACTAAAGATCTATTAAAAGACAAGAACATTTCTCCAGACGGGAAATATATTGTTTACAATGAAGAAGTGAAAATCGAAAATATTCACGGAAAAGATTTTTATCCTGAACTGGAAAAATCAGATGTTCAAATCTACGATGGCTTGAATTATCGCCATTGGGATACTTGGAACGAAGGCAAATACAATCATGTTTTTTACAAAGAAAACAAAGAAGGCGCAGTGGGAATTGACATTCTAAAAGGAGAAAATTTCGACAGTCCACAAAAACCTTTTGGTGGGGATGAAGATTATATTTGGTCACCAGACAGCAAAAGTATCCTTTATGTAAGTAAGAAAAAATCAGGGACCGATTATGCAGTTTCTACCAACACCAATATCTTCGAATACAATCTGGAAACTGGAAAAACTAGCAATCGAACCGAAGAAAATCTCGGATATGATACAGCTCCTCAATTTTCTCCTACAGGAAATTTGACTTGGTTACAAATGAAACGAGACGGTTATGAAGCCGATAAAAACGACCTGATTGTTAGTTTCAAAGGCATGAAAATGAACTTAACGGCGAATTGGGATGGAACAGTCGATCATTTCATTTGGAGCCCTGACGGGAAAAAAATCTATTTTGTGGCGCCAATAGACGGAACAAAACAGTTATTTGAAGTTAATTTTCCGGCTCTGACCAATCCCGAAGCTTCGGGAGCAATCAACGTTCGCCAAATCACCACTGGAGAATTTGATGTCAATGATTTAGTTGGTTTTTCTGGTGACAACATTATTGTAACGAGAACCGACATGAATCATGCGGCGGAAATTTATTCGTATAATTTAAAGAAAAGCACTTGGAAACAATTGTCCAATGTCAATACAGCTACCTATAATTCTTTGGCGTTAAGCAAAACAGAAAGACGATATGTAACGACTACGGATGGTAAAAAAATGTTAGTTTGGGTGGTACTTCCGCCTAATTTTGACGCCACAAAAAAATATCCAACACTTTTATATTGTCAAGGCGGACCACAATCTCCATTGACACAATTTTATTCTTACCGATGGAATTTACAGTTGATGGCTGCCAATGGGTATATTGTTGTTGCTCCAAACCGACGCGGTATGCAAGGTCATGGCGTAGAATGGAATGAGCAAATCAGTAAAGATTGGGGCGGACAAGTAATTGATGATTACCTATCTGCAATTGATGATGTAGCAAAGGAAAAATATGTTGATGCAACACGTTTAGGATGTGTTGGCGCTAGTTACGGCGGATATTCTGTTTTCTATTTAGCTGGAATACACAACAACCGATTCAAAACTTTTATTGCCCATGACGGTATTTTTAATACTCAAAGTATGTATGGAACTACCGAAGAAGTTTTCTTTACTAACTGGGATTTTGGTGGTGCTTATTGGGAAAAAGACAATGCTGTTGCGCAAAAAGCTTACACAACATTCAATCCAATGACGCTGGTACAAAAATGGAATACACCTATTTTAATTATTCAAGGCGGAAAAGATTTTCGTGTACCAACTGGACAAGGACAAGAAGCTTTTCAAGCGGCACAACTACGAGGAGTAAAAAGTAGATTCTTGTATTTCCCAGAAGAAAATCATTGGGTATTAAAACCTCAGAATGCTCAGGTTTGGCAAAGTGAATTTTTCAAATGGTTGAAAGAAACTTTGTAGATTTATATATCGATGAAAAACAAAAAACCTCACTTTTCAGTGAGGTTTTTTTATATTTTGAATATTTTACTATTCTGGATCGTTCATTTTGAAAGTATCCATAAATGCAGTTGTGTACTCTCCTGCTATGTAACGAGGATCGTCCATCAATTGTCTATGAAACGGAATTGTCGTTTTTATTCCTTCGATTACAAATTCATCCAAGGCTCTTCTCATTTTACTAATAGCTTCCTCACGAGATTGAGCAGTAGTAATAAGTTTTGCAATCATTGAATCGTAATTTGGCGGAATAGTATAGCCTGAATACACATGAGTATCTAAACGAACTCCATGTCCACCCGGCATATGTAATGTTGTGATTTTCCCCGGAGACGGACGGAAATCATTATAAGGATCTTCTGCATTAATTCTGCATTCGATCGCGTGTAATTGTGGCAAGTAATTTTTACCCGAAATAGGTATTCCAGCAGCAACCATAATTTGCTCACGGATTAAGTCATAATCAATAACCTGCTCTGTAATTGGGTGCTCTACTTGAATACGGGTATTCATTTCCATAAAGTAGAAATTACGGTGTTTATCCACCAAAAATTCTACTGTTCCAGCACCTTCATATTTAATGTATTCGGCTGCTTTTACAGCTGCTTCACCCATTTTTGCACGCAACTCATCTGTCATAAATGGAGATGGAGTCTCTTCGGTTAATTTTTGATGACGTCTTTGAACGGAACAATCTCTTTCAGAAAGATGACAGGCTTTTCCGTAAGAATCGCCTACTACTTGAATTTCAATGTGGCGTGGCTCTTCGATTAATTTCTCAAGATACATTCCGTCATTTCCAAAAGCTGCCGCAGATTCCTGACGTGCACCTTCCCAAGCTTTCAACAATTCATCTTCTTTCCAAACGGCTCTCATTCCTTTTCCACCACCACCAGCAGTTGCTTTAAGCATTACTGGGTAGCCAAAATCTCTTGATAATTGTAAGGCTTGCTCATACGATTCTAAAATTCCTACTGAACCTGGAACACAAGGAACACCTGCTTCAATCATCGTAGCTTTTGCGGAAGCTTTATCTCCCATTCTATCAATCATTTCTGGAGAGGCTCCAATGAATTTGATACCATGCTCTTGACAAATTTTAGAAAATTTAGAATTTTCAGAAAGGAATCCGTATCCTGGGTGTATTGCATCTGCATTTGTAATTTCGGCAGCGGCAATAATATTTGACATTTTTAAATAGGACAAGTTGCTTGGAGGTGGTCCAATACAAACCGCTTCATCAGCAAACTTTACATGTAGACTTTCGGCATCAGCAGTAGAATAAACGGCTACTGTTTTTATACCCATTTCCTTGCATGTTCTAATTACGCGTAACGCAATTTCCCCTCTATTGGCAATCAATATTTTTTTAAACATCTTTATTTGAAATTTTAAATGTTGAATTTTAAATTTTAAATTACTTCAAATAACGAAAACTCATCATTCAAAATTTATAATTTATAATTTATAATTTCTTATGATGGATCTACTAAGAACAACGGTTGGTCAAATTCTACTGGAGACATATCGTCAACCAATATTTTTACAATTTTACCAGAAACTTCAGATTCAATTTCATTAAATAATTTCATGGCTTCAATTACACAAAGTACGTCACCTTTAGAAATTGTTTTACCTACTTCAACAAACATTGGTTTATCTGGAGATGGTTTTCTGTAAAAAGTTCCAATAATTGGAGATTTTATGGTGATATAGTGCGCATTTTCTACTACTGGAACTTCTGGAGCTGCTGCAACCGGAGCAATTTGTTGCGGTGCTGCTGCTTGTGGAAGTGTAGCTTGAGCTGGCATTTGTTGAACATACGTGGTCTCAGTTACATTCCCTTCTAAAGTTGTTCTGATGGTAATTTTTACATCATCCATCTCTAATTTAACTTCTGCAACTCCTGAATTTGCTACAAACTTGATTAGATTTTGAATTTCTTTTAAATCCATAATTATTTGTTTTTAGTTTAAATTTATTTTTTATCGTATGCCCATTTTAGATATATAGATCCCCAAGTGAATCCACCTCCAAAAGCAGCCAAAATTATCGTATCTCCTTTTTTGAATAAATGTTCAAAATCATTAAGGACTAATGGTAAAGTCGCAGAAGTTGTGTTTCCGTATTTTTCAATATTCATCAGCACTTTAGAATCTTCTAAATTCATTCTATTTGCTGTTGCATCGATAATACGTTTATTGGCTTGATGAGGAACTAACCAATCAACATTTTCATTGGTTAAATTATTTCTTTTCAGAATTAATTCACTTGAATCAGCCATGTTAGTTACAGCATATTTAAATACTGTTTTTCCGTCTTGAATAATATTGTGTTTATTATCTCTTACCGTTTCGTAAGAGGCAGGAAGTAGAGAACCACCGGCATCAATTTTCAAAAAATCTCTTCCGATTCCATCACTGCGTAAGTATTCGTCTTGCAATCCTAATCCTTCATAATTAGGTTCAAACAATACTGCTCCAGCTCCGTCTCCAAAAATGATACAAGTTGATCTATCTGTATAATCTACGATAGAAGACATTTTATCAGCACCAATTAATAGCACTTTCTTGTATCTTCCGGACTGTATGTAAGCTGCTGCAGTTGACATCCCAAATAAGAAACTGGAACATGCAGCTTGCAAATCATATGCAAAAGCATTTAAAGCTCCTATTTCGGTTGCTACATATACACCTGTTGAAGCAACTGGCATATCTGGCGTTGCAGTTGCCATTATCAACAAGTCTATTTCTAGAGGGTCGATATTGGCTTTAGCTAATAAATCTTGTGCAGCTTTTATTGCTAAAAAAGAAGTTCCTTTACCCTCTTCTTTGAGGATTCTTCTTTCCTTTATTCCTGTACGAGAGGTTATCCACTCGTCATTGGTGTCAACCATGGTCTCAAGAGCTTTGTTAGTTAAAACAAAGTCTGGAACATAGGCTCCAACAGCGGTTATTGCGGCTGTAATTGTATTCATTGTATGCGATTATTTTTTGTCAAATGTTGCCATTTGAAAAATTTTTAAAAGACTTGAAAATTACAAAAAAAATTCCATTCTCATTTGATTTGGAACTTCTTATTTAATGAAAATTATAAACAACAAAAAAACTCTCACGATGTGAGAGTTCGAATATCATTTACAAAAATGTATTAAGCAACAGCTACAGATTTATCTATAACAACTTGCCCTCTGTAATACATTTTACCTTCGTGCCAGTAAGCTCTATGGTATAAATGCGCTTCTCCTGTAATAGGACAAGTAGCAATCTGTGCTACAGTAGCTTTGTAATGTGTTCTTCTTTTATCTCTTCTTGTTTTGGAGATTTTTCTCTTAGGATGCGCCATTTTACTATATTATTTATCCGTTAATAGTTGCTTTAATTTGTCCCAACGCGGGTCAATATTTTCTTCTTGTTTATTCTCTTTTTTTCTTCTTTTACTATCAGTTCATTAAGTTTAGTCAAAGCTTCGGTTTTTAAACTTCCATCTTTAACTCCTGGATGAACTCGTCTTAGAGGCACTGACAACACTATCATTTCATAGATATATTGTGCAATATCTACTTCAAACTCTCCATGAGGTAAAATCAACAATTCTTCATTGTCATTATTATATTCCTCGCCAAAACGAACTATTAATTTCATTTTGCCTTTAACCGGTAAGTCAAAATCTTCGCTTGTCAAATCACAAGGTACATTTACGACTCCTTTATGCTTAAAACTTAACTCTAACAGCGTACTTTTTTTCTCTAAAACTACATTTACTTTGATATTTGAATCTTGATATTCATTATAATCAAAGATTTCAAAGAACGAATTATTTATTTGATACTCAAAATGATGTTTTCCTAGCTTTAATCCTATAAAAGGTATTAAAAAATCTTTTGTCTTCTTCATTTCAACAACAATTTGACCCTAAACTTCGGGAGTGCAAAGATATAAAATTATTGCAAATCTAATAATGTTATTCACTTTTTTTTGTTCACAACTGTTTTTCTTTTGTTTTCAATGGCTTCACACTGATTTCGGCATATTGATTTCTCGAATGATAAATATCAATTGCAAGATATACAGCCTCTTTGAATGAGTTAAAATCAGCCACTCCTTTTCCAGCAATATCGTATGCAGTACCATGATCCGGCGAGGTTCTTATTTTATTCAAACCCGCAGTATAATTCACGCCATTACCAAAAGATAATGTTTTAAAAGGAATTAATCCTTGATCGTGATAGGCCGCTATAATAGCATCATACTTCTCATATTGACTACTTCCAAAAAAACCATCCGCAGCAAAAGGACCAAAAACCAAGGTTCCTTTGTCAAATATCTTTTTCAATGTTGGCTTTATAACCAAATCATCTTCGGTACCAATAACACCTCCATCACCACAATGCGGATTCAATCCCAAAACAGCTATCTTAGGCTTATTAATACTAAAATCCTGTATCAATGATTGCTTTACCGTTTCGATTTTTCTTTTAATCAATTCTTCCGTAAGATGAGAAGCCACTTCACTTAACGGAATATGATCCGTCAAGAGCCCTACTCTTAAATTATCCTGAACCATCAACATAAGTGCATTTCCCTCAAGCTCTTGGTCTAAATAATCCGTATGCCCAGGAAATTTAAAATCCTCTGACTGGATATTATACTTATTTATAGGCGCAGTAACCAATACATCTACAAGACCATCCTTTAAAGCTTTGGTAGCCGCAACAAATGATTTTATAGCATATTCACCTGCCTTAGGATCATTTACTCCAAGATTCAAATCAACTCCTTCTCTCCAAACATTTAAAACATTAATCTTTCCAGGAACAATTTGATCCAGTTTATCAATTCCATGTAATAAAGAAGCCGATTGAAAACTTTTCTTTACAAAAGACAACAACTTAACATTAGCAAAGATAACAGGAGTACACAACTCTAACATACGAGAATCCTCGAATGTTTTTAAAACAACTTCGCTTCCAATACCGTTTAAATCTCCTATAGAAATCCCAACGATTATATTTTCTGCTTTTTTCATCATGACCTAACGTTATTTATTGCTAATTTTGAAGTGCAAATTTAGTAAAATAAAACAAGAAATGTTTACAGGAATCATAGAAACCCTTGGCACCATCCAAGAAATAAAAAAAGAGAACAGTAATGTTCACATAACGATGAATTCATCGATTACGAGCGAACTACAAATTGACCAAAGCGTTGCTCATAACGGAATTTGCCTTACTGTTGTCGCTATCAATGATACTTTCTATACCGTGACCGCCATAGACGAAACGATAAAAAAAACAAATCTAGCGGATTGGAAAGTTGGAGACAGCGTTAACTTAGAAAGAGCAATGAAACTTGGCGACAGACTTGACGGACACATTGTTCAAGGACACGTAGACCAAACGGGAACCTGCACTACTGCAGAACAAACCGATGGTAGCTGGCTTTACACCTTTGAATACGACGAAAAATTAAACAACATTACCATCGAAAAAGGTTCAATTACCGTAAATGGTGTAAGCTTAACCGTGGTGAATTCTAAAAAAAATGAATTTAGCGTAGCCATAATCCCTTACACGTATGAGCACACTAATTTCAAAACCTTTGAAGTTGGCACAAAAATAAATCTTGAATTCGATGTAATTGGCAAATACGTTTCCAGACTATACGCTAACAAATAACTCGTAACCATACTAAAAACAAAAACCCCAATTTAAATTGGGGTTTTTGTTTTTAATATATTGGTGTAAATGATATAAATTCCAAATAATAATGAAATTGCAATTATTATAACACTATTTTCATCAATAGACAATCCAGGTGGTGGTGGCGGTTTTTTAGCCGTCGGCGCAGGAGGACCAGAACCTCCAGGGCCAGCAAAAACATCCATAATCCCAAAAAGGAAAATGATTAAAAAATAAAATTTGTTTGACTCAATTTTCATCGGCTTCAAAAATAGTAAATTTACTGAAATAAAAAAATCTATAAAATCACAAATAAGAAAGTCTTATCCCTAACATCATAACAAAGATACGTGTTTTAGTCCAACTTGGTTTTTAGTAAAAAAGAAAACCCTTTAAAACAAATGTTTTAAAGGGTTTTGTGGTCCCACCTGGGCTCGAACCAGGGACCACCTGATTATGAGTCAGGTGCTCTAACCAGCTGAGCTATAGGACCGGTTAAGAGTGTGCAATATTACTACTATTTTTCATTTGCTCCAAATATTTTTGACTTAGATTTTAATATAGTTCAATTATTAACTTATTTCAAACAGAAACCAACTGAATATTAGAATACTACTCATTTATATGGACTTAAATTATTTTATTTCCTGACACAATTCAATCAAAACACCATTAGTGCTTTTTGGGTGCAAAAATGCAACTAACTTATTATCAGCTCCTTTTTTAGGAATTTCATTCAAGACTACAAACCCTTCCTTTTTCAAACGCGCTATTTCTGAAACAATATCTTCAACATCAAAAGCAATATGATGAATCCCTTCTCCTTTTTTTTCTATAAACTTGGCAATGGGACTTTCTGGATTGGTTGCAGCAAGGAGTTCAATTTTATTGGGTCCGTTCATAAAAAAAGAAGTTGTCACCCCTTCGGTTTCTACATCTTCAAATTTATAAGCCGGAGCACCGAAGAGCTTTTCGAAAACTAAATTTGATACTTCTAAATCTTTAACAGCAATCCCTATATGTTCTATTTTTCTCATTATTTATACTATCAATTCAACGTTGGTTTTAAATTTAAGCAGTAAGCCAGCCGTAACAAAACTTATTTGATGTAAAATTAAACATTAAAAACAAAAAAAGGGAAGCATTCTAAAAAGTAAGCGGAATTAAATCGCTCATAATAATTCTATAAAAAATTTCGATTGCATGAATTATAATTGTTATTTTGTAGATTCTAATTATGATTTGATATGTTGAAAAACAATTTAAAATACTCCTTCTTTTTATTGCTTTTAATTATTGTTGGATGCGCAAAAAGAGGCTCCATCACTGGCGGTTTGAAAGATACCATTGCCCCTGTTTTAAAAGTAAGTTTTCCTGAAAATTTCAACAAAAATTTCAAAGGAAACGAGATCAAACTAGTTTTTGACGAGAACATTAAACTCAAAAATCTTAACAAGCAATTGATTATTTCACCACCAATGAAATACGAACCGTCAATTCTGCCTACCACTCCAAGCAAAACGATTACTATAAAAATCAAAGATACATTACAGCCTAATACCACTTACAGCTTTAATTTTGGCCAAAGTATCGCTGACAATAACGAAGGAAATCCGTTAAATCAATTCAAATATGTGTTTTCAACTGGCGATTATATTGACTCTTTAAGCCTTGGCGGAACTGTAAAAAGCGCTTATGATAAAGAAGTAGAATCATTCGTTTCGGTTATGCTTTATGACGTGAATGATACTTTTAAAGATTCAGTAGTCTATAATGAGAACCCAAGATATGTGACCAATACTTTAGACAGCTTGAAGACCTTTCGTTTTGAGAATCTAAAAGCCGGAAAGTATCTTCTTGTGGCTATGAAAGACTACAACAGCAACAACAAATACAATCCAAAAACGGATAAAATTGGATTCAGCAAAGCGTTTATCACTATTCCAAACGACACCCTTTACGAGTTAGAATTATTCAAGGAAATATTGCCTTTCAAAACGTTCAAACCAACTCAAGCATCTGGAAACAGATTGTTTTTAGGATATGAAGGCGTTGTAAATTCTGCTGCTGCCCGACCAAAATTAATCTTAAAAAACAACACGGAAGTCCTTTCCAATATCATTACTAAATTACCAAAAAAGGATTCCCTTCAAGTTTGGTACAAACCCATCAAAGTAGATTCGCTAAATTTGGCTGTAGCCAAAGACAAATACGAAGCCAATTTCACCTTTAAAATAAAAGACCAGAAAAAAGACACTTTGAGTATTTCTGCCTTACAAATCGGGAACTTAAAATCCCGAGAGCGTTTTACTTTAGAAAGCTCAACTCCATTAATTCGCATTGAGAATTCTAAAATAAATTTAATCAATAATGCAAAAACCGCAGTGCCTTTTACCACTGAATATGACGAATTTAATCAAAAATTGTATTTTGACTTTAAAAAGGAACCCTCAGAAAATTACACTTTTGAAATTTTGCCTGGAGCGTTAACTGATTTTTTCGAAAAATCGAATGATACGTTGACCTATAAACTAAATACGAGAAACAACTCCGATTATGGAAATCTAACAGTGGTATTGGAAAATGTAAAACAATTTCCTGTCATTGTAGAACTGACGAATCTAAAAGGCGATGTTTTAGCGACTGAATACAGCGAAAAAAACACCACATTAGAATTTAATTTAATCGAACCTGCGCTTTATACATTACGTGCTATTTATGACACCAATAAAAATAAGGAATGGGATTCCGGTAATTTTTTAGAAAAACGCCAAGCCGAAGAAGTGATTTATTTTTCCAAGGAAATTGATGTTCGTGCTAATTGGGATGTAAATCAAGTTTTTGATTTGAGCATTCCTTACATTCCTGAACCTAAAAAGAAAACAGACAAGAAAACCGATAAGCGAAACTAAAATTACCTGTTTTTTATTTCAAAAGCATCTCTGTCGTTCAAAAAACCTAATTTTTGTCTAGTTTCCAGCATTTTTTCTTTGTCTAAAACCACTGAAAATAAACCTTCAGATTCTTCTGGTGCCAAGACATAGTTTCCAAGAAAATCGACTGCTTGCGAGTGACCAATATATTCATAATCATTCGCATCAGTTCCTATTCTATTCACACCAATCGCATAACTCATGTTCTCTATCGCTCGGGCTTTCAATAAAGCATCCCAAGCATTCGTTCTGATTTTTGGCCAACTTGCCACATAAATCAACACGTCATAATCCTCTGAATTTCTTGAAAAAGCAGGAAATCGTAAATCATAACAAATCAATGGGCAAATTTTCCAACCCAAATAATCCACCACTATTTTTTGGTCCCCACTTGTATAGACTTTGTCTTCGCCAGCCAAAGTAAACAAATGCCTTTTATCATAAAATTGCATTTCTCCGGAAGGAAATACAAACACTAATCGATTGTAGAAATTTCCGTTTTCCACTATAACTAAGCTTCCTGTAATGGCACAGTTTCTGGCTTTCGCCAATCCTTTAAGCCAAGTTATTGTTTCCCCTTCCATTGTTTCAGCTACATTTTCAGGACTCATTGTAAAACCGCTCGTAAACATTTCCGGTAATACAATTAAATCAACTGCCGAAGCAATTTCATTTATTTTGGTCTCAAAATAATCGCGATTTAACTTTGGATTCTCCCAAATTAAAGGAGCTTGGATAAGGATGACTTGCATTGTTTTATTTTTTATAAAAATAAGAAATATCACAATACCATAAGTTCATTATATTAGCAAAAAACAACTTTATGAAAAAAATACTTCTTGTCTGCTCACTGTTATGTTCTATTCTGATTTTTGGACAAGAAAAATCAGGAGCTAAACAATTTTGGGAAAATTTACAAAAACAATGCGGCAAATCATTTGAAGGTGAAGTAAAAGAAGGCGCTGCCAATGACACTTTTCGAGATAAAAAACTAATAATGCACATTCGCAATTGTGACGAAAACACGATTCGGATTCCGTTTTTTGTAGGAGAGGATAAATCCAGAACTTGGGTATTATCATACAAAAATGACCGTATTCAATTGAAACACGACCACCGCCACGAAGATGGTTCCGAGGATAAAGTCACACAATACGGCGGAACAACTTCTAATTCTGGTTCATCTACACTTCAGTTTTTCCCCGCAGATCAACAAACTTGTGATTTAATCCCAAATGCCGCTGCAAATGTCTGGTGGATTACTTTAGACGAAACTTCTTTTACTTATAACCTAAGACGTATCGGTTCAGACCGATTGTTTACCGTAAAATTTGACATTACAAAAACAGTTCCAACACCTTCCGCACCTTGGGGATGGAAAGACTAAAAAAATGCTGAAACCTAACATTTAGTCATAAAAAAACGCATTCAACTTAATGAATGCGTTTTTTTTTTAATCTTTCGGCCTTAGAGTTTGGACCTTAAGACTAGCTTATTATCCTTTCAAACTTGCTGACATATACTCTCTGTTCATACGAGCAATATTTTCAAGAGAAATTCCTTTTGGACATTCTACTTCACAAGCTCCAGTATTGGTACAGTTACCAAAACCTTCGGCATCCATTTGACTAACCATATTTAAAACCCTGTCGGTAGCTTCAATTCGTCCTTGTGGTAATAAAGCATATTGAGATACTTTTGCAGCAACAAATAACATTGCCGATGAGTTTTTACAACTCGCTACACAAGCTCCACAACCGATACAAGCAGCTGAATCAAAAGCAGTATCAGCATCTTTCTTGTTAATTGGAATTGTGTTTGCATCAATTGTATTTCCAGATGTATTTACAGATATAAATCCTCCCGCATGTTGAATTCTGTCAAAAGAACTTCTGTCAACAACTAAATCTTTAATTACAGGAAAAGCTTTAGCTCTGAATGGCTCGATAAAAATAGTATCACCATCCTTGAACATTCTCATGTGCAATTGACACGTTGTAACACCTCTGTCCGGTCCGTGAGCTTCACCATTGATGTACAAAGAACACATTCCGCAAATTCCTTCGCGACAATCGTGATCAAATGCAACTGGCTCATCCCCTTTCATGATTAGTTCGTCATTCAAAATGTCAAGCATTTCAAGAAACGACATGTCTGGTTCAATATGATCTATCGGATATTCAACTATTTTTCCTTCTGCAGCGGCATTTTTCTGACGCCATATTTTTAATGTAAGTTTCATATTTTTAGTTTGAAAATCATAAAGTCGAAAGTCGAAAGTCGATTGACATTGAGCCATTTGACTTTTAGACGTTAGACAATAGACTATTATTTATAACTTCTTTGAACTAATTTCACGTTATCAAATACCAACGGCTCTTTATGCAAAACAGCTTCACTTGGTTTTCCTGTGTATTCCCATGCTGCCACGTAAGCGAAATTTTCATCGTCACGTTGCGCTTCACCTTCTTCGGTTTGGTATTCTTCACGGAAATGTCCTCCACAAGATTCGTTACGATGTAAGGCATCTTTAGCGAACAATTCACCCAATTCAAGGAAATCGGCAACACGAGTCGCTTTTTCCAATTCTTGATTGAAACCTTTATCCGTTCCAGGAACTTTAACATCTTTGTAAAACTCTTCACGTAAAGCAGCAATTTCTACAATTGCTTCATTAAGTCCTTTTTCATTACGAGCCATTCCAACTTTGTCCCACATAATTTTTCCTAATTTCTTATGAAAATAGTCAACTGAATGTGTTCCGTTATTGTTCATGAATTTATCAATCTGGTCTTTAACCGCTTTCTCAGCAGCTACGAACTCAGGTAAATCTGTAGAAATTGTTCCCATTTTAATATCTGGAGCTAAATAATCACCTATTGTATAAGGCAATACAAAATAGCCATCAGCTAAACCTTGCATCAAAGCCGAAGCTCCTAAACGGTTAGCTCCGTGATCTGAGAAGTTTGATTCCCCAATAGAGAAACAACCCGGAATTGTAGTTTGTAAGTTATAATCAACCCAAGTACCTCCCATTGTATAATGTACCGCAGGGTAAATCATCATTGGAGAAGTATAAGGATCCTCATCTACAATTTTATAATACATTTGGAACAAGTTCCCGTATTTACTTTTTACAAGTTCAGTACCTAATTTAGTTACTAATTTAGTGTCCTTAGTATCCAATCCTTTTACATAAGCTTGCTCATTTCCGTAACGTTGAATAGCTGCGGCAAAATCCAAATAAACTGCTTCTCCTGTTTTGTTTACTCCAAAACCAGCATCACATCTTTCTTTGGCAGCACGAGAAGCTACATCACGAGGCACTAAGTTACCAAAAGCAGGATACCTTCTTTCTAAGAAATAATCTCTTTCCGCTTCTGATAAATCGGTTGCTTTTTTCTTTCCTTCACGAATAGCTTGCGCATCTTCTAATTTTGCAGGAACCCAGATACGCCCATCATTACGCAATGATTCTGACATTAATGTCAATTTCGATTGGTGTTCTCCAGAGACTGGAATACAAGTTGGGTGAATTTGTGTGTAGCAAGGATTTGCGAAGAAAGCCCCTTTTTTGTGGATTTTCCAAGCTGCAGTAGCATTAGATCCCATTGCATTGGTTGACAAGAAGAAAACGTTTCCGTATCCTCCAGAAGCAATAACAACAGCATGAGCAGAGTGTCTTTCTATTTCTCCGGTAACTAAGTTACGAGCGATAATTCCTCTTGCTTTTCCGTTTACGACTACTAAATCCAACATTTCGTGACGGTTGTACATTTTTACTTTTCCACGACCTATTTGACGGTTCATTGCTGAGTAAGCACCCAAAAGCAATTGTTGGCCTGTTTGTCCCTGTGCATAAAAAGTACGAGAAACCAAAGTTCCTCCAAAAGAACGATTGTCTAACAATCCTCCATATTCACGAGCCAATGGAACACCTTGTGCCACACATTGGTCAATAATATTAGACGAAACTTCAGCCAAACGGTGTACGTTAGCCTCACGAGCACGGTAATCTCCACCTTTTACAGTATCATAAAACAATCTGTGAACAGAGTCTCCGTCTCCTTTATAATTTTTTGCAGCGTTAATTCCCCCTTGTGCAGCAATTGAGTGTGCACGACGTGGTGAATCTTGAAAGCAAAAAGCTTTTACGTTATATCCTAATTCTGCTAAAGTTGCAGCAGCAGAACCTCCAGCAAGACCTGTACCAACTATAATTACATCTAAATTACGTTTGTTAGCAGGGTTTACTAAATTAATATGATCTTTATAATTTGTCCATTTGTCCGCAATTGGACCATTCGGAATTTTTGAATCTAATGCCATTATAATTGAATATTAATGATTGAAATGATGAAAAAGCGCAATAAAAATAAATCCGAAAGGAACCACATAAGCAAATCCTAATCCGAAATTTTTCAATCCTTTAGAATATTTATTATTAAATCCTACTGATTGAAAAGAAGAACTAAATCCATGGTTTAAGTGTACCGCTAACAATACAAAAGACAAGATATACAATCCTGTACGAACTGGACTTTCAAATTTGGCCACTAGCTCATGAAAATACCTTGTTTCATCCAATGGACTAACATCTACATATTTGTACACCATTTCAGGAACCCAAAAATCGTAAAAATGCAATGCCAAAAATGCTAAAATAACTGAACCGGAAATAATCATGTTTCTTGATGCCCAAGAAGAATTTGCCGCTCCGTTGTTCTTTGCATATGCAATTGGTCTGGCACTTCTGTTTTTGAAATCCAAAACAAAACCCATGATAAAGTGAAAAACCACTCCTACAATCAAAATAGGTTGTATTACGAATTGAACTAATGGATTATTTCCCATAAAATGAGAAATCGAATTAAAAGTATCGGAACTAAAAACCGATGTCATATTGATAAAAAAATGCTGTGCTAGAAACAACATCAAAAAAAGTCCTGAAAGTGCCATAGCTACTTTTTTTGCTATTGACGATTTCAATAATGCAGATTTTGCCATAAGATTTATATAATTTGTTTTAAAAAATTCTACAAAAATAAAGCAATTAGACAGTAACTACAACCTTTTCGCTGTTATTTATAATGATTTTAAAGTGTTTTACACAAAATATCAAGAAATCCTTAAATATCAAACATAAATCCAAAAACAGCCCGAAAAACAGTTAAACAAAAAAGAAAAAAATCTTAAATAATACGCCACGAAATTGACCGAAAACCAGTCCTCAAACAGCTCGAAATTACTAATTCAATAATTTTTATTGTTCTTTATTTCCAAATCAATAAAAACACCCAGCACGATGATTTTATGTCCCTAAAATAATTGTATCGAGACAATGCGTTTTTAACTTTACACGTTAAAAATTGAAGAATGAAAACAGGAATTGACGCCATCTCTTTTGATGTTGCAAAAATACATTTACCTATAAACACTTTGGCAAAAGCCAGAAATATCGAACCCGAAAAACTAGAAAAAGGACTGGGTTTAATCAAAATGACATTGCCGGACACACATCAAGATACAGTTGTTTTTGGCGCCAATGCATTAACAAAATTAATCTCAGACAACAACATCAACCTCAATGAAATCACCCGAATTTATATAGGAACAGAAAGCGCTATTGACAGCTCAAAACCAATAAGCTCATTTTTGATTGCATTGATGGAACAAAAATTTGGAGAAGACACTTTATCAGAATGCGATGTGGTTGATTTTACATTTGCCTGTATTGGCGGAGTTGATGCCATGCAAAACTGTATTGATTTTATACAATTGAATCCAACAAAAAAAGCAATTGTTGTCACAACTGATTTTGCAAAATACGATTTAAACTCTACCGGAGAATACACGCAAGGCGCCGGAGCTTTGGCAATGTTGATTACTGCAAATCCAAGAATCATTGCTTTCGAAAACAATTGGGCAACCAGCACAAAAGGAGTTTTTGACTTTTTCAAACCGTACCGAACGATTTCGAAAACAGCAATTACTGGAAATTCAACTAACGAACCATGGTTTGAAAACTTAGAAAGTGAAGTTGAAATTCACAAAGACCAACCTGTTTTTGACGGACAATATTCGAATCAATGTTACATGGACAGAACCAGAGATGCGTATTTTTCATTCAAAAAATTAAAAAACACCACCGAAACTGTTTACGATTCCTGGAAAAGCATCGTCATGCATTTGCCTTATGCTTTTCAGGGACGCCGAATGCTATCTGAAATATATGCTTTGGACGCATCCAATACAATTGTTTCCGGTGATGAAGACGCATCAGAATACCAAAATAAACTAAAAGAAATTAGTAAATCAGAAGCCTACAAGGAATTTGTAAACGAAAAATTAATGCCCGCAGAAATTGCTTCTTCATTAATTGGAAATTTATACACAGGTTCTATTTTCATGGGATTACTATCAACTTTGGCTCATTTTTACGATACTGAAAAAGAAATAAGCGGCAGTAAATTTGGCTTTCTGGCCTACGGAAGTGGTTCAAAATCGAAAGTTTTTGAAGGAACGATTCAACCGGACTGGAAATTAGCAATTGCTGGTGTCAATCTTTTTGAAACAATAGAAAAAAGCTTCGAAATTGATTTTGACACCTACAACAAACTACATAAAAAGGAGCAAAAAACCAGCATTCAAACGCCTAAAAACGAATGGACTTTGGACCGAATTGAAAATGAAATTCCAAATTTAATTGGCGCTCGTTATTACAAATGGGTTGATTAATTTTTACTTAAACAAAAAAGCACCGATAATTCATAGTTGAACTTTCGGTGCTTTTTTATTTAAATACAGAATATGTTTAACTGAATTTTGTCATGTATTGCTGCACAATTAAATCTGTGTTTTCATTGCGCATTTTTTGTTCTAAATGAATTGGAGGTGAAGCTCTTTCCAAACAATTTTTAACAGCACAAGTTTCGCAGGTAACCCCAACAACCTGTCTCTTGATCGAATCACTTTCGATAAACTTGAATTTTTTCTTCATTCCCGGTGTAATCAATATCCCTACCGAAATACTACGAATACAATCTATTTTAAACGGATCCGGCGTTGCCGATGAAAAAACAAGATATTCATTTTTACTATTTTCATAACTGGAAATTTGCGCATCAAAAAAATGATTTTTCTTTTGCCTCAAAGACTCCTCAATAGTACGTATAGAAACCCATCTTCGGCAGTAATGTTCATTCATTTCATTCGCATGCGGTTCCTGCTGATTGGTAATGTGTAATTCCTTTTTTATTTGATACGTATCCGTTCCTATCTGATGAGACAATCGCAGGAAAAAGAGATTCTTCAACTGAAAATCTTTTGGTAAAATATTAGTCAATCTTTGATAGAACGATTCAGGCGAAACATTAAATCCGCTCATCAAAGCAATCATTTCCTGAGGCTTCGGGTCAGTTTTTGACAAAAATAAATTCAGTTCGTCTATCAGTTTTTGCCTTGGAATAAGCAACGCTCCGGCAAAATAGGAAGCATAAAAATTATTCAGGACTTGGTCAAAATTATCAAACTTAATCCAACTGAACGTATATAACCTTTCGGTAATCTCAAGGTAATTATACGCAATTTCTTTAGCTAGAATAAATGCCTTTTGAGGCTCGTCAATATCTAATGAAAGCAATAGCGTCTTGCTTTTTGGTACAAATATCGATCTCAAATCCCCCAATTGTTCTTGCTCAGAAAAAACGAGTTCTTTTATCGTATACCCGTATTCCTCAATTAATATCGCTGTGAGTTCTTCAATCGAAATCTTGGTGTCAATATTTACATGAAACGCTTTGGAAAACTGCAACACTCTCTGCTCTAAATCTTCAAAATAGTTTGTATGCGCTTCTTGATACGAACGCAACGAAGCCAAAAAGAAACTCTCTCTTGTCAAATTATAATGTTGCGCAATCTCAATAATCGTGCTGATAAACGCATTGACTTTTGCAGGAGCATTGGCAATAATATCGATAAGATCATTTTCCTGAATCCCGAAAATCTCCAGAGGAATCTCTTTTAGAATACCAGATTTCAGGATTTCTCCAATAGGTGCCAAATTATTATCCAGTTTCAACGAAACCATATTGTCATAAGAAACATCCAGTTTTTCAGACAACAGAATGATTTTATCCGTTTTAGGATATTTTTTTCCTTTTTCTATTTCGTTCAAATACGATTTTGAAAGGTCTGTGATTTTTGCCAAACCAAATAATGACAGATTCTTATTGGTACGAGCCTGCTTCAGTTTTAATCCAAAAATTAACTTGATATAATCCTTTTCTATGTTCATATCTCAAAGATATACTAAAAAAATATTTTCGCCAAAAAAAATATTTTTCATTTTTAGCGTACGTTCGCTTGTTTTGTAAAAAACTTTTTGTAACATTGTCGTGTAAAACATTTTAACCATGAAAGATATTATTGAAACAACCGAAAAATCGTTACAGTTTTCACCTGAAACGAAAGAGCATTATCCAGCAATTTTGACGGATAACGCTATTGATTTAATAACGGAATTGCATCACAGATTCAATGACAAAAGACTTTTGCTATTAGCCGAAAGAAAAAATCAACAGCATTTATTTGATGCAGGAGCGTTACCAACATTTCCTTCTGAAACAAAAAGCATCAGAGAAAGTAATTGGGAAGCTGCAAAAACTCCAGAGGATTTATTAGACCGAAGAGTCGAAATAACCGGACCGGTCGATAGAAAAATGGTTATCAATGCATTGAATTCAGGAGCAAAAACGTTCATGGCTGATTTTGAAGACAGCACTTCTCCTACTTGGAGCAACTTAATGACAGGCCAGCAAAACCTGAAAGATGCGGTGAATAAAACCATCACTCTTCAAGACACTGTGAAAAATAAAAAATACAGTCTGAACAACGAAACTGCCGTATTGATTGTTCGACCAAGAGGCTTGCATTTACCTGAGAAAAATATTTTGATTGATGGAGAACAAGCTTCAGGTTCCTTAATTGACTTTGGTTTGTATGCTTTTCACAATCACAAACAACTTATTGAGGATGGAACGGCACCGTATTTTTACATTCCAAAACTGGAACATTATCTGGAAGCAAGATGGTGGAATGAAGTTTTCGAATTCACGCAGGAATATTTAGGCGTGAAAAACGGAACATTCAAAGCCACGGTTTTAATCGAAACCATAACTGCCAGTTTTCAATTGGACGAAATCATTTTTGAATTGAAAGATCATATTGTTGGTCTTAATTGCGGACGATGGGATTACATCTTTTCATACATCAAGAAACTAAGAAAAAATCCGGCTTTCCTAGTTCCAAACAGAGATCAAGTAACGATGACTTCGCCATTTATGAGTGCGTATTCCCAATTGGTTATTCAAAGATGTCATAAACGAAATATTCATGCAATTGGCGGAATGGCAGCACAAATTCCAATAAAAAACAACGAAGAAGCCAACAAAATAGCTTTCGACAAAGTAATTGCCGATAAAGAACGGGAGGTTAAAAATGGTCATGACGGCACTTGGGTCGCACATCCGGATTTGGTTTCGCTCGCCATGACGGTATTCGATAAAAACATGCCGACCAAAAATCAGATTCATGTAAAAAGAGAAGACGTACACGTTACCGAAAGTGATTTGCTGGAAACTCCAAAAGGAACAATTACAGAGGAAGGCGTTCGAAAAAACATCAGCATTTCAGTTTTATATATCGCTTCATGGCTCAACGGACAAGGCGCTGCCGCATTACACAATTTAATGGAAGACGCTGCTACTGCTGAGATTTCAAGATCACAATTGTGGCAATGGCTACAAAACGGAGTGGTATTGGACAATAAAAAAGTATTAAATACAAATTACTATCATCGATTAGCGATGGAAGAGTTTGAAAAAATCAGAAAACTCGTTGGAGACGAAAATCATGAAAAACAAAAATACAGACTGGCGGAACAATTATTAGACATTCTGGTCGTAAACGACAATTTTATCGAATTTTTGACAATTCCAGGATACAAATACATTTAAAAAATCAATTGCAATACCTATTAACAAACAACCAAAAAAAAAGAAAAATGAAAACTACAGAAACAAGAATTCAAGAATTAGTTACCGACTGGATTACGAACCCAAGATGGAATGGCATTGAGCGACCTTACACTGCTGAAGAAGTGGTAAAATTGCAAGGTTCTTATCAAATAGAACACAGTGTAGCCAGAATTGGAGCGAATAACTTATGGAACAAACTAAATTCTCAGGATTTTGTAGCCGGACTTGGCGCACTTACCGGAAACCAAGCGATTCAAGAAGTAGAAGCAGGATTAGACGCTATTTATTTGAGCGGTTGGCAAGTTGCCGCTGACGCAAATGTAGCCGGCGAAATGTATCCTGACCAATCTTTATATCCTGCTAACAGTGTTCCATTGGTAGTAAAACGAATAAATAATGCCCTTTTGAGAGCAGACCAAATACAAGTAGTAAACGGAACAACCGATAAAAAACAATACTTAGTTCCTATTGTTGCTGATGCCGAAGCCGGTTTTGGAGGAAACCTTAATGCTTTCGAATTAATGAAATCGATGATTGAAGCGGGGGCTGCCGGAGTTCACTTTGAAGACCAATTGAGTTCTGCTAAAAAATGTGGACACTTAGGCGGGAAAGTTTTGGTTCCTACACAAGAAGCCATCAACAAATTGATTGCAGCACGTTTAGCAGCTGACGTAATGGGAACGCCAACGTTGATTGTTGCTCGTACAGATGCTGATGCGGCTAACTTATTAACTAGCGATATTGACCCTAGAGATGCTAAATTCATCACGGGTGAAAAAACTGGAGAAGGTTTTTTCTATGTAAATTGTGGTGTGGAGCAAGGAATTGACAGAGGATTGAGTTATGCGCCTTATGCTGATTTAATTTGGATGGAAACCAGCAACCCGGATCTTGATTACGCAAGAAAATTTGCCGAAGGAATTCACGCAAAATTCCCAGGAAAAATGTTGGCTTACAATTGTTCGCCATCTTTCAACTGGGCTGCAAAATTATCCGTTGCTGAAATGGAAACGTTCCGCGAAGATCTTGCCGCAATGGGATACAAATTCCAATTCATCACATTGGCCGGATTCCACGCGTTGAACACTAGCATGTTCGAATTGTCTAAAGCATACAAAGAAAGAGGAATGGCAGGTTATTCTGAATTGCAGGAAAGAGAATTTGCTTTACAAAAACACGGTTTCAAAGCCGTAAAACACCAAGGTTTCGTAGGGACATCCTATTTTGATGCAGTACAAAATACCGTAACAATAGGAAAATCTTCTACTACTGCGATGAAAGATTCTACAGAAGTAGCTCAATTTTAGAAAAACTGCAACCATAAAAAAACACGATTTCATCTGAAATCGTGTTTTTTGTTTTTAAAATAAAAGGACCGTTTATTTTGATTCTATAATTTCAAGATCAGTAACCACTTTCTCTTTTCCTTTTTGAATACTTATTTTATTGATTGAAATTGGAAGGTAATATTTACCGTTTTTGGCTGCTTCCAATTTTAGTTTTTTGTCTTTATTTTTCCAATTATCTGCTGCCGTTTTAGTCATTGAAAGATCATAAATGTGTTTATTCAGTCCTTTTACAGCTTTTACCTTCTGAGAATAAACCACTTCTTTCAAGCTGTTTTCAATTTGCAAAAGCACTTCTGCATTTTCATTCGAATAAAACCAAACCTCTGCTTTTGGTTCTGAAGCCTTAGCCCAAGAACTCCAACTGTTGCCCCATTCTCTTGATTTTTTTATCTTTTTAAGCTCAAAAACATGAAGATTTTCCGCTATTACTTTATCATTCAATTGTTCCACTTGTTCCAAATTAACTTTGTACACTGAACGACCGTGAGTTCCCACCACTAAATCTTTTGCTTTCTTTTGAATCACTGCATCGTGAACGGCCACGTTTGGAATTCCACTAGAAAAATCATCCCAGCTTGTTCCTTTGTTTAACGAAACATACAATCCGTTGTCCGTTCCCACGTACAAAACATTCTCGTTGACATTATCTTCCACAATTACATTCACTGGACTTGCAGGCAGATTATTGGCTATATTTTTCCAGGTTTGCCCAAAATCATCTGACACATACACATAACTGGTGAAATCATCATTTCGATATCCGTTTAAAGTCGCATACACTCTTTCTTTCTTGTGTGCCGAAGCCACTACTCTGGAAACCCATCGGTTTTGAGGTAAATCTCCCGAAATTTTATTCCAAGTCGCACCGCCGTCTTTCGAAACATGAATCAATCCATCATCACTTCCCGTGTAGAGCAAACCAAACTGCAATTGACTTTCGCTGATGGCGGCGATTGTTCCAAAAGCTACATTTCCTTCTTTAGCTCCTTGCGTCAAATCAGGCGAAATAGCAGTCCAAGTTTGTCCTTGATTCATCGAACGGTGCAAGAAATTAGATCCCATGTATAAAATATCTTGGTTGTGCGAAGACAATAAAATAGGCGTTTGCCAATTGAATCGAAATGGTTTTTCGTCCTTTTTTGGCTTTGGAGAAATATAATCACGTTTGTTTTTTGCACGATCAATTCTGTAATAATTTCCAAATTGGAAACCTGTGTAAACAATACTTGGATTTCTTTTGTCAATTTGAGTTTGCATTCCGTCTCCACCCATCAAATTTTCGTATGGATATTTTCCGGTTTGGTACCATTCTGATGAATATTTATAAGTACTTGGCCCAACCCAAACGCCATTATCCTGCATCCCACCATAGATATTATACGGTTCTTGCTCATCTACATTCACTGCATAAAACTGACTTACGGAATGTGAATTACTTTTCACCCAATGTGCTCCATCATCATACGAAATGTTCAAACCACCGTCATTTCCATTAATTAAATGCCCAGATTTATTTGGATTCACCCAAACCACGTGATGATCCGCGTGAACATTCTCTTCGCTTATGGAGGTGAATGTTTTCCCGCCATCAGTTGATTTTATAATGGGTACACCTGACAAATAAATTTTATTCACATCGTTTGGATCAACAGATATAACACTGAAATAATACCCGTACGAATAAAAGAAATCATCAATAAAATCTTGGTGTGTCTTTGTCCAATTTTTTCCTCCGTCACCTGATTTGTATACTTCGGCACCAATAACTTCTGTTTCGGCCAAACTATTTATTGCGTCCAGAACTACTTTTGCAGCTTCGTTTGGTTGCAAATACCCGTTTTCAACCCAATGCTTGATATTTTCGGCTCTGTATTTTTCGGTCAATCCGTAATTCTTTAAAATAGAATTCAGACTTTTATTTGGTAATTTCAAGAATTCGTCTCCCGGCATTGAAAACGCAATCGGTAACGAATTGCTTTTTTTGGATTGCAACGGTCTTTTGAATTGGTTATCTAAAATGGCATATACATTTGCATCATCATACACCGCTAAACCAATACGGCCAACGCCTTCGCCAACAGGAAATCCACTTTCAGCATTCGTGTAAAGTTTCCAAGTCAATCCAGCATCCTCACTTTTATAAATTCCTGAAGTGGCGCCACTCCCAATAAAATCCCAAGCTTTTCTATCTTTGCTCCAAGAAGCCGCAAATTGAACCTTGAAGTTTTTTGGCGAAACAGCCACATCAATAATCCCGGTTTCATCGTCGATATAAAGGGTTTTACTCCACGTTTTTCCGCCATTAGTCGTTTTATAAATTCCTCGTTCTTCATTTTTAGAATACAAATGACCCACTGCACCCACAACAACTTCATCTGGATTTGATGGATTGATAAGGATTCTGCTGATGTGATGGCTGTCGTACAAGCCCATATTTTGCCAAGTCTTTCCTTTATCTTCGGATTTCAAAATTCCAATTCCGGCATAAGAGGATCGGGACGAATTCACCTCACCAGTTCCTACCCAAATTGTTCCTCGTTTCCAGTCTACCGCGATATCACCCACATTTTGCGTAGGCGCCGCATCCATAACTGGCGAAAAACTCATCCCATTATTATTCGTGTACCAAAGTCCACCTGAAGCATAACCCACATAAAATTCGGTTGGATTTTCCGGATTTACATCCACATCCACCACTCTACCGCTCATCACCGTTGGACCTACATTTTCAAAAGCAACATTCTGAAAAAGCGATTGATTTTCCATTTGTTTTTTGGCTTCCAATGATTGCTGAATCGCTTCCGCAGAAACTTGTCCCCAAGAGACACTTTGGACTATGAAGGCAGAAAAGAGTACTATTTTTTTCATAAAAACTGATTTGAATTGGAAAATTAATCATAAAAATAGTTATCTGAAAATTTTATAGTGTAATTAACATCCGTTTCTCTCAAAGTTAGTATTTTTGAATATTCAATGTATAAAAACGAATTGTTATGAAATGAGCACAGAAAAAAATGGTATAAAAAACCAATTTTAGCTTTATGCGAATTCCATTTGACAAATAAAAAACAATAAAAATCAACAAATGAAATATCATCAAATTGACCGAGATTTATTTATAAAAAATAGAGAAAAATTCATGGCTCAGATGAAGCCAAAAAGCGTTGCCATCTTCAATTCTAATGATATTTATCCCGTTTCTGCCGATAGTACTTTGCCATTTGCACAACACCGCGATATCTTTTATTTAAGCGGAGTAGATCAGGAAGAAAGTATTTTATTGCTTTTCCCCGATGCGCCATACGAGCACCAAAGAGAAATGGTTTTCTTAAAAGAAACCAGCGAACACATTGCAATTTGGGAAGGTGAAAAACTGACTAAAGAGCGTGCTTTTGAAGTAACAGGAATCAGAACCGTACATTGGTTACAGGATTTCGAAAAAGTTTTATTCGAAATGATGACGCACGCTGAAACAATTTACATCAATACAAACGAGCATTACCGTGCCACTGTAGAAACTGAAACGCGTGAAGCCCGTTTTGTAAAATGGTGGAAAGAGAAATATCCGGCACATACTGTCGCAAAAAGTAATCCGATATTGCAACGTCTTCGCTCTGTAAAAGAAACCGAAGAATTGGACTTAATCCAAAAAGCCTGTAATATTACGGAACTTGGTTTTAGAAGATTATTGTCTTTCGTGAAACCAAACGTGACCGAATACGAAATCGAAGCCGAGCTGATTCACGAATTCATTCGCAACCGTTCCAGAGGTTTTGCTTACACGCCAATTATCGCTTCCGGAAACAATGCCAATGTGTTGCACTACATCGAAAATAACCAACAATGCAAAGCTGGCGATTTGATTTTACTGGATGTTGCAGCTGAATATGCTAATTATTCCAGTGATATGACGCGTACCATTCCGGTTTCAGGAAAGTACACCAAAAGACAAAAAGAAGTGTACAATGCCGTTTTAAATGTAAAAAACGAAGCGACCAAAATGCTGACTACAGGAACACTTTGGAAACAATACCATATCGAAGTGGGGAAATTAATGACTTCAGAACTACTAGGTTTAGGTCTTATTGACAAAGCCGATGTGCAAAACGAAAACCCGGAATGGCCCGCTTATAAAAAATATTTCATGCACGGAACTTCCCACCACATGGGATTGGACACGCACGATTACGGAATCTTGACCGAGCCAATGCAAGCCAATATGGTGTTCACCGTAGAGCCTGGAATTTACATTCCTGCCGAAGGTTTCGGAATCCGTCTGGAGGACAACATTATCGTTCAGGAAAGCGGTGAACCATTCAACATGATGCGCAACATCCCAATTGAAGTGGACGAAATCGAAGAATTAATGAACAGTTAATTCCTTAAATACATACAACTAAATCGGTTTACAGCAATGTGAACCGATTTTTTTTTGGGCGCAACCCAGCTTCCGTAAACTCCAGCTGCGTCGGGCTATCCGCTATAAGTCCTCGTCTCGTCCAAAAAGACAAGACTGTGGGCTTTCCGCTATTATCCCTTGCGCGCTACAACGAGAAAATCTATAATTCCAAAACACGAATTCCAAAATTCATGGTAAAACTGTAACTTTATAATCACCCTTCCGACTTATTTAAAACAACAACTATTTTTTAAAACATATTCAATATGTAATTTGAATCAAAAAGAAATTAAGAAAAATTAAGCTCTGATTCTTAATGAAACTTAATTTCTTAATGGTAAAAACTTTTAAATAAAAACTTAAAACACAGAAATCATGCAAGCACACGAAATAGACTACCACATTTACGGCGAGGAAATGCAATATGTGGAAATAGAATTAGACCCACAGGAAATAGTAATTGCCGAAGCGGGAAGTTTTATGATGATGGACAATAATATCCAAATGGAAACCATTTTTGGAGATGGTTCCGGACAGGAAAACGGACTGTTCGGCAAACTTTTAAGTGCCGGAAAAAGAGTTTTAACCGGCGAAAGTCTTTTTATGACGGCGTTCATCAATCAAAACAATACCAAAAGCAAAGTTTCCTTTGCATCGCCTTATCCAGGAAAAATAATCCCAATTGACTTAACACAATTTGGCGGTAAATTCATTTGCCAGAAAGATTCCTTCCTTTGTGCTGCCAAAGGCGTTTCTGTGGGAATTGAATTCTCTAAAAAACTCGGTCGCGGATTGTTTGGTGGCGAAGGTTTTATCATGCAAAAAATAGAAGGCGACGGAATGGCGTTTGTACATACCGGCGGAACATTGGCCAAAAAAGAATTAGCCGCAGGCGAAATCCTAAAAGTGGATACTGGTTGTATCGTAGGTTTTACCAAAGATGTTGATTATGATATTGAGTTTATTGGCGGAATCAAGAATTCTATTTTTGGAGGCGAAGGTTTGTTTTACGCCACGCTTCGCGGACCGGGAACAGCTTATGTACAATCTTTGCCTTTCAGCCGACTAGCCGACAGAATCATCGCATCTGCTCCAAGAGCCGGCGGGAACAGTCGCGACGAAGGCAGTTTGTTAGGCGGATTAGGAAGTTTGCTCGATGGAGATAAACGATTTTAAATAATTAAAATGGCTTTCAGAAATGGAGGCCGTTTTATTTTAAGGGAAGTTGAATTTGTGGTAAATGTTGACAAAGTGTTTTGTTTACAATCTTTTCTCTCATTAATTTCTTCTTGTTAAAATGTCTTGATATATTTTGAATTATTTCAGTGTAGTTATCAGTTCCATTCTCTTTTTGATGGTAAAAAACCTTTATTGATCTGCAATTATTATGTTCAAAAATAGTGTTTAATAAGGTTCTATCTGATAATCCACAAGAATGTCCAATTATGAAAACCTGAAATTTATCATTATCAATATATCGTAACAAATCATTATAATTTGAATTTTGAAGATATTGAAAAGATTTAAAATTCTTTAAATACTCATTATTATTCAAATTTTCAATCGACTTATATTCATCATCCATTTCATCCCCAAAACCAAAATTGATTTTATTTTCTGAAACATTTCCTAAACTTCCGTGAATAAAATTCATCCTTGTTTCTATTTTATCATCTTTACCTAATAATTCACGATAAATACTTGTAATTGGAGTATAATTAAAATTTAAAAAATACAAATTATTTACCAATTCTTCTTTTCGTTCTTTTTCAAAATGTTCTTTTATTTCATTAACATCATCAATACTTATAAATTCCTTTAAAATATTTTCTTCATTACTTAATAAAGAAATAGGCTTTAGAAAATTGTAAATTTTCAGCCAATTAGTATTTGGATTTTTTGTGAAATCTAAATTATATTTATTCACTACTTCATCCACTAAATATTTTTCAAGTAGAATTTTTACTTCTTCAAATTCTTTATTCAGTCTAGAAACATCCCAAGGATAATTATATTTAGATAAGCCTCCTTTAACACTTTCCTTTAAAATACAATAATAAGTATTTTCAATATCAACCCAATTTTCTACCATAGCAACATCACTTAAATAGAGGAAAAATTTATTCTTAAATTCTTTAATACAGTATTTTTTATTTCTTTCAGCAAACTGCTTTAACGTTTTATAACACTTAACATCTTTATAAAATTCGTTACGACCTTCAATTCCTATACTTACCATATTTAATTTTAATGAAAAAAGATTGTCCTCATAATTATCCTTATTTTCAAAAACTTGTATGACATTTCTCCAATAATCATTCATAAAATCTTTATAAGAAGTCGGCAATCCATGAGCCAAATCAAATCCGTTTCCAATAATCACAAGTCTGTTCATATTTATAAATGCTTTTCTCAAATATACTATTTTTAATACAAGTGCATTCATGAATTGCTTACATGACCTTATATTTCTTAAATGGTTAAAAAAATAAAATGTTACTTTTGTAGACTAAATTTTCATTTTGAAACAAATTCTCTTTAAAAATACCAACATCTCCTATTCCGATACCGGGAAAGGAACCGCTATTGTCTTACTTCATGGTTTCTTGGAAAACAAAGGCATGTGGGATTTTTATATTCCGGAGTTTGCTAAAAAAAACCGCGTTATCACGATTGATTTATTGGGACATGGAGAAACGGAATGTTTGAGTTACGTTCAAACGATGGAAGATAATGCCGATGCGGTTCACGCCGTTTTATCGGAATTACGCATCCGGAAAGCCATTTTTGTCGGACATTCTATGGGTGGTTATGTGGCTTTGGCTTTCGCCGAATTATATCCTGACACCATAAAAGGATTGGTTTTATTAAACTCGACCGCTAGAGCCGACAGCGAGGAACGAAAAACAAATCGGGATCGAGCTATTAAAGCGGTAAAACAATCTTTTATGAATTTTGTTTCACTTTCTATTGCAAACTTATTCAGTGAATCCAACAGAGAACGACTTTCATCCGAAATTGAAAGCGTAAAAAAAGAAGCTTTAAAAACACCGCTTCAAGGAATCGTTGCGTCACTGGAAGGAATGAAAATACGACAAGATCGGGAAGTGTTGTTGCATCTTACACCCTATCCTAAATTATTAATTCTTGGAGAAAAAGATCCTGTTTTAAATTACGAAGAAACCAAAGAACAGATAGAAAACACTGCAGTAAAACTGGTGACTTTTCCGGACGGACACATGAGTCATATTGAAAACCAGGACCAATTATTGATTGTATTGTTGGCTTTTTTCAAAAGCATCTAAATCATTCCTGATTTCAAATACCCTTTTTCAACCAATTCGCTTTTGTCTTTCAAGTGGTGCATTTTTCCTTCTTTCATCAACGCTAGTTTTGTGGAAACCTTAATCACATTTTCATAATTATGATCCGTGATAATAATACCTTTTACACTGGACATTTCTGTAATTAATTCATTTATTTTTTCAATCATTATGGGCGATAAACCATTGTAAGGCTCGTCCAACAAAACAAATTTTGACGCATTATTCAGGATTAATTTAATCACTAAATACCGTAATTCTCCGCCGGATAAATGTTTTATTTTTTTATCTAACATCGATTGAATCATTTCATCAGCATAGAAATCCTGTAATTTCTCTTTGGCAATCGACAATAAGATTGTCTTTTTTATCGAAAATGAATTTGGAATAAAATTATCTTGAGGCAAATAACTAATTTCATTTAGTAAATCTCTAGTTTTTGATTTCACGACGCCATCAACTCGAACAAATTTAAAATCGGCAGTTACAATTCCGAAAATGATTTTCAACAAAGTAGATTTTCCGGAACCATTTCTTCCTAAAACACCAATGATATCAGCCGTTTCGCATTTCAAATACACATCGGAAACTATGATTTTTCCATCATATTGTTTTTGAACACTGTCTACTTCTAAAATATTTTTAGTCATACGAGTTTGATTACTAAATTAATGACTAAAATCAGCATCAACGAAAAAACAAAATTCATTAGAAAACCATAGATGAATAAATGCAGTTTTGAGATTCCGTTGTTGTAATAAAACAGGTATTCATTTTTAGCATTCACTTCTTTTATCAAAATACTGATGAAGAAACCAAAAATAATAAGCACGTATTTGAAGGTTTCAAACCCTCCAAAAACCCATGCCAAAACACTTATTGACACGTTTATCGTCAATGTACTTTTGTAAAACTCAAAGATGTTGGCTAATTTTCTGATTGGGAACTCTGTTTAAATTATTTTCTCTTCAAAAGGAATATTCTCGTCTAAAATTTCGCTCAATAAAAGAACCATTTGCTCTAAATAATTACTCAAAATTTCTTCATTTATAATCGAATTTATTTCTTTGTCTTCTTTAAAATTAAACGGAAGAAAACCTGCCTTTAAATTCTTAAAAGAAATAATTCCTGCTTCAATTGGCTTTCCTTTTGCCTCATGTTCATACATATAAGCATACGCGAGCACCTGAATGATTTTATCGCTTTTAATGTCTTCGGTTAATCCTTTCCAAGATTTCAATGTGACACTTGCTTTTTCTACTTTTCCTGTTTTATAATCAATGATTCGAATAATTCCGTTGCGCTCTTCAATTCGGTCCACATTTCCTTTTATCAATACCGGAAAAGGCAAATTAGGATGATGTAATGGTCGCTCGAAAGTTTGTTCTAACGCTAGAATTTTTATTGCATCTCCGTTCTTTATACTTTCCAGTTCTACTTTTAAGAAATTCGAAACATTTCGTTTAGCAACTTCAAACGCCAATAAATTTCGACCTTTTTTGATTTCGCCTTCTTTATACACCAATTTGAATTGCTTCAAAACCTCAGCGTCAATTTGTTTGAAACAATTTAAAATATCACTTTCCGAAATAAATTTGCCAATGAAAGGTTCATACAAAACTTTCAAAGTTTCGTGGATAATGGTTCCCAACGTATTCAAGGCAATATTTTCCTCGACTTCTTCGACTTCGCTGATGCGTAAAATCTTCTGGAAATAAAACTGAATTGGATTCCGGATATAACTCGTCAATGCCGATGGAGAAAACCCTTTTTCTGCAATTTCTTTCAATCGCAACATTACACTTTCCGATTTTGGAATCACCATCGGTTGATATGCTGTTTCGGGTAAAACAGCATTATAAATTTCGTGTGTCAATGTATGATTTTTTTGCTTTTCGACTTCGAGTTGGGTTATGAATCGACTTTTTTCACCCGCATCCAAACCTTCACTTTCAGTATTATACAGTAAATAAATATTTTTGGCACGTTGCAACAAATGATAAAAATGATAGGTATAAATGGCATCTTTTTCCTTGAAAGTTGGCAACCCCAATTCACGTTTCACATCATACGGAATAAACGAATTTTGTGATTTTCCCGCCGGAAATTTCCCTTCATTCATTGAAGTTACAATAACGGTGTCAAAATCCAAAACACGGCTTTCTAAGACTCCCATAATTTGCAAACCATTCAAAGGTTCTCCTTCAAAAGAAACTTCGGCTAAATCAATTACTTGTTTGTAAATGGCATAAAGCGTTTCTATTTTATCGATATGTTCGTGCTTGGAATAGTAATTAATCAGTTTATTGATGACTTTGAAAATGGCAAAAACAAAAGCCTTTGTGATTTTTTCTTCTTCGTTGTCGTTACTTAAATTTTCTTTTATGGTTTGCAATAATTTAGAAATAGTCTCTAATACCGGAATCGAACCATTTTCCCATTTTTGGAATAACAAGAGAAACAACTCGCTTGGAATTACATTCAATTCCATCAATTTATGATGCGTAATAAAAGTATAATTATTTTGATTGATAGTATGGACAAGCGCGCTGGCTTTCGCATACGGCTCCACCAAAGGATGCGTCAAAATATCCAATACATCTTTGTAATATAAGACATAGCTTTTAGCATTTCTGGACAACGCATTCGTGTGCATTTTGAATAATTTGGCGATCAAAATCTGGGCTGGATTGTTCTTGCTTGAATACCCCATCGTGATATTCAAAGCTCCAACGCTTGACGGTAACGAATATAAAAGCGGCACCAGAAGATTTTCCTCGCCTAAAACCACAGCCACTTTATCCAACTTCCCGTTGGGATTTTTATTAATGACATTCTCAATAATACTTCCGGCTATTTTGGCCTGACCAATTGTTTTTGGCGTTCCAATAACCTGTATGTTTTTAGTCTGCGAAAAATCATTTACAATCCATTCAAACGGATGTAGTTTATAATGTTTCCAACTTTCTTTGAAACGTCGCACAAACAGCCCTGCATCGTGATACGGATCATTGAGAAATGTTTGATCTACGTCCCAATATATTTTGGCCTGATCAGAAGCGATAAGGTGCTGGATTATTTTTTCTTCGGCTGCATTTAATGCATTAAAACCGGCAAACAGGAATTGTTTACCTTGTAACGAATTCGAAAAATGATTTAGATTATTAACTGCTTCACGATAAATCAAGCCTTGATATCCAATTCCTTTGTTTAGCAAATGTGTATAAAGTGATTGATAATAATTGGGTAGTAATTTCCAAAAATCGATATATTTCTCTAATAATACCGTTTTATTTTCGACTTCAATTCCCCATTTTTTAATATCCTCGATATCTTTCAAATACGAAAGAACATGTGATGGTTCTAATAAATAGCGGTCAATTTCATTAAAATCTTGTAACAGCGTTTTTGCCCAATTGGCAAACAATTCAAACGTTTGTTGATTAGCTTTATCGGTAATAGATAAGTAGACTTCGTAGAATTCAAATAATAGCTCAATAGGATCTATGGTTCGGATTCCCGCAATGTTTTGCACAAAATCCTCGATACTTATAATCTCGGGAGAAAGTATATTAGTTGAAACTTGATTTTTTAACGCTTCAATCAGAAATATTTTAGCTCGTTTGTTTGGTAAAACTACAATCGCATTGGAAAGATTGCCTAAATAATTTTCAATTAAAACTGTGGCTATTTTATCTAAAAAAGAAGTATTTGTCATTCTATAAAAATAAAAAAACGCCCCGATAAATCGGGGCGTTTTAATAAATATTTTAGAAAGAAATTATTCTTTAATCAAAGATATTTCAACTCTTCTGTTCATTGCTTTTCCTTTTGCAGTTTTGTTAGTTGCAATTGGTTTAGTTTCACCAAAACCTGTAGATCTAAGTCTATCAGCAGCAATTCCGTTTTCAATTAAATAATTTTTAACTGCAGCAGCTCTGTTCTCAGATAAAGTTTGGTTAAGTTCATTACTACCATCACTATCACAGTGACCTTCGATCATAAATCTTGAATAAGGATATTCTTTTAAGATTGAAGTGATTGATTGTAAAACTGTGTAAGTACCTTTTTGGAAAGTAGCTTTACCAGAATCAAACAAGATAATTTTGCCATAGTTGTTTAAAGTTTTCATAACTTCTTCAGAAACTTCTGGACAACCTTGATTAGCAACAGTACCTCTTACTTCTGGACATTTATCATCTTTGTCTAAAACACCATCTCCATCAGTATCTGGCCAAGGACAACCTGCGTTTTCTTTAGGACCTGCAACAGTTGGACATTTGTCATCTTTATCAGCTACTCCGTCTCCGTCAGTATCAGGACAACCTTTCAATGCAGCTAAACCAGCAACTTCTGGACAAGCATCATCTTTATCAGCAATTCCATCTCCGTCAGTATCAGGACATCCGTTCAATGCAGCTAAACCAGCAACTTCTGGACAAGCATCAGCACTGTCTTGAATTCCATCTCCATCTGTATCAGGACATCCGTTGAATTCTTTTAAACCAGCAACTTCTGGACAAGCATCATCTTTATCATAAATTCCATCACCATCTGTATCTTTACCTCCGAATTTGAAGATAAGTCCAGCTGAATGTTGAAAATGTGATGGTGCATCTGGAACTCCAGCTGCATCTTCTCTATCTCCAAAAGATTTTTTATATTTTGTAGCAAGTTCTAAACCAACATTTTCAGTAAACCAAAAAGTTAATCCAGCTCCTGGGTTTAAAGTTCCGTAGCTACTATCACCAAAGAAAGTATAACCTCCACCAACAGATAGAGACGGATCAATAACTTTAGAACTAATTAAATTCATGAAACTATATTTGATAGTTGCATCAACACCATAGTACATTAAATCACCTGGGTTAGAAACTACATATCCACGAGAATCATGACCTACTGCAGTTGGAGCAAATCTCACATATTTGTCAATTTTATTCACAGATCCAGAAAGTCCAAAAGAGAAATTATCTCCTACGTATCTAGATACACTTAAATAAGACACAGAAGGAAGAATATTCCAATTGTCTTTAATTGCGAATGGTTGAGAAAAATGTTGATCTAGCCAATTATGTCCTCCACCAGCACTAGTTTTAGTGTCTACGGCATTAACTCCAAAAGAGATTGCCCATGGATTGTTACTGTCTTGTGCTTGAGAACTTAATCCCATCACCATCATTACAGCAACTAAAAGTTTGTTAAGATGTTTCATACTTAATTTTTTTAATTACAATTTAGTTAATTATAAACAAAAGTAATGCGTAAATTTTTAACTACAAAACTAAATGTTAAAAAAAACCCATAAAAACTGTCAAAAGTGGAAATTATATAACTTCAAATCAAAATTCTATAACATTTAGCATTCTACCAACTTCAACAAAAGCACTGATAGCCTTATCTAGGTGTAATTTTGTGTGTGCTGCAGATAACTGTACTCTAATTCTCGCTTTATCTTTAGGAACTACTGGAAAAAAGAAACCAATAACGTAAATCCCTTTTTTCAAAAGCTCCTCTGCCATTTTTTGTGACAATTTTGCATCATATAGCATAACCGGAACTATAGCAGAGTCCCCATCAATAATATCAAAACCAGCTTTTTTCATTCCTTCTTTGAAATAGTTAGTATTCGATTCCAATCTATCACGCAATGAAGTATCCTTTTCTAATAATTCAAAAACTTTAATAGAAGCTCCAACAATTGCTGGCGCCAAAGAATTAGAAAACAAATACGGTCTGGAACGTTGACGCAATATTTCGATAATTTCTTTTTTGGCAGTCGTATAACCACCCATAGCGCCACCAAGTGCTTTGCCTAATGTTCCGGTAATAATATCTACTCTACCCATTACACCTTTTGCCTCGAGCGTTCCTTTTCCGGTTGCACCAATGAATCCGGCAGCATGACATTCATCTACCATAACCATCGCATCGTATTTATCTGCTAAATCACAGATTTTATCCAAAGGAGCTACGACACCATCCATAGAGAAAACACCATCTGTTACAATCAACTTGAAACGAGTTCCTGCATCAGTAGCCTTTATTAATTGTTGCTCCAAATCTTCCATATTGCTATTTTCATAACGATATCGAGCAGCTTTACACAAACGAACACCATCTATGATAGAAGCATGATTCAAACTATCTGAAATTATCGCATCGTTTTCCCCTAATAAAGGTTCGAAAACTCCGCCGTTAGCATCAAAAGCTGCCGCGTAAAGAATAGTATCTTCAGTACCATAAAATTCAGAAATCTTTCTTTCCAATGTTTTGTGAATATCCTGAGTTCCGCATATAAAACGCACCGATGACATTCCGAAACCATGTGTATCCAAAGCATCTTTTGCAGCCTGAATTACTTCTGGATGTGATGACAATCCAAGATAATTATTAGCACAAAAATTCAGAACAGTTTCTCCTGTAGAAATAGTGATTTCTGCTCCTTGAGGCGAAGTGATAATTCTTTCTTTTTTGAAAATTCCATTATCTTCAATAGTTTGTAATTCTGCTTGAAGATGTTCTTTTATTTTTCCGTACATTAGTTAGTGTTTATTAATTCGTTTTATGTTTATAAATATCTCAAGCTACAAATTTACTACATCGATTTCTTTTCCTATATATATAAGTGCTTTTTTTATCACTTTATATCCCATTAACTCAATTGCTGTTTGATAATTTTCCAATTGCTGTTGGTATTTCACATTATGTGTTCCTGTTTTATAATCCAGCAATAACACTTCTTTGTTTTTTGTTAAAACCATTCGGTCCGGTTTAATGGTTTTACCTTCTTTTTGAATAATAGTTTGTTCATTCAAAACTTCATTTCCTTCGGCAAAACAAATTCCTAATTCACTGTGATTGACAATTTCTTGAATCGTATTAAAAACTATTTCTTTTTGAGCAAAAGTGATCAATCCATTTTCAATAGACTTTGTAATTGCCAAATCAACATCATTTTTCGTTTTGACAAAAGATAAAATCTCATGAATCACATTTCCGTATTCTATAGCTTCCTGCTGATGCGTTCCCCACATTAATGCTTCTCGTTGCGCAATTTTTATATTCTTTGGATTCAGAATTTCAGAAACCAAAGGAATCGTTTTTGAAGTGTCGATGTGTTGTTTTACTGAAGATAATTTCGCTGGATTTCCAAATTCATATTCCAATTTATTTTCATCAAACCCAACTTTATTATCCAAATAATTAATAAAAAAACTACACATATTATTCTTTGGAATTTCTCCTTTACTGGATAAATTCATATTCGAAATCACATATAATTGCTCCTCAGCTCTTGTCAAAGCAACGTATAAAACATTGATGTTATCTAATAATTCTTCCTGCTTTTTTTGATTATAAACCTCCGCAGCTTCGACTCCAAATCCTTCCACCGCTTTACTATTGTCAATCAATACTTTTGGCAAACCAAAATCTTGTTCCTCCGCGTTGAGCCATAATTTATCTTTTGGCTTTAGACTATAATCTTCTTCTGCAAAAGGAAAAATAACAACCGGAAATTCCAATCCTTTCGATTTATGAATCGTCATAATCCGAACTGCATTAGTACCTTCTGGAGACGGAATACTGAATTTCTCCGCATTTTTATCCCAGAAATTCAAGAAATCCGAAATTCCTGCTTGATTGCGAATATCTCGCTCCAGAACAATATCCAGGAAATATTGAACGTAGGCATTACTAATTTTTGGGTTCAGGAACTTTGTTATTATTGTCTCCACCGCTTCATACAATGATTTTTTTCTAATGTTTTGAAACGAAAGCGAAACATCGAAACTCATCAACCAATTTTCGAAATCAGCTTCTTGAAACAACGCCATTCCTTGAGCGATAAAATCATGAATAGGTAATTTATCCTGACTGTTCTGCGCTAAATATTGAAGAAAATTTGCTTTGGATTCCAAATCAGAACTGTTTTTCAGGTATTTCAATAAATGAATAATCAATCGAACTTCGGTGGCATTTTGAATCATCAAAGTTTCCGATGACAAAAGTGGAATCCGTTGCTCGGTCAAATAATTCGCAATCGCAATTCCTTGACTTCGTTTCCGAGTAAGAATCACAATATCTTTGTATTGAAAGCCTTGTTGCAGTACTTTTTGAATCGTATTTAATGTCGCTAAAACATACAAATCGGTTTTGTCCAACGTTTCTTCATCTTCCGAAGTTTCTACTTTTGGAATGAAAGAAATATTTACGTATCCACCGGTTTTGTCATTCGTTTTTTGATGACTGTGATTTTCATACAAATCTTTATAATCCAAATGTTCGAATTCGTTCGAAATCAATTTGAAAAAATCATTGTTAAATTCGATTATTTGTGAATAAGAGCGGTAATTTTTATCTAAATGTTCGAGTCTTTTGTCTGGGTTATTGAACGGATTTTGGTCTTTACTCAACTCGATAAATTGTTCTGCTTTCCCGCCACGCCATCTGTAAATAGATTGTTTTGGATCGCCAACAATCATCAAAGTTCCTTTTACTCCAAAATCATCCTGACCCGAAAGCGCATTATCAATCAGCGGAATCAGGTTTTGCCATTGCATTTCGGAAGTATCCTGAAATTCATCAATAAAAAAATGACGGTAGCGCTCGCCCAATCGTTCATATATAAAAGGTGCCGGCTGATTTTGAATTTCGCGATGGATAATCGCATTAAATTCTGAAATAGAAAGTACATTTTGCTCTTCCTGAATTTTGGTTAATTCATTACTTACGGTATTTAGTAATGATAATGGCGTAATGTTTTTCAGGAACGCTTTATAGAAATTTATCTTTTCGAAAGCTGTGTAAACTTTAGTAAGAATTAACAAAAATTCAGGAATAAGATTTTCAATAATCGCTCGATCTTTTGCCGTTTTATTGATTGCAATATCATCAAACTCATGAAAAGTTTTATTCTTGGGATTGAATTTCCCTTGTTGAATACTAGTAATATGATTTGGAAAAGTCCCTCTGGAAAAAGATTTTACATCAATTCCGTTTTTATCAATTACCGTTAGCGCTTCTTCTGCAAAAATAATAGTTTGCTTTTCTAAGTGTTTGCAGGCTTCGGAAAGTTTGTTTTTTATTTCGACAAATTCAGTGATGGATTTATCTTGAAAATGGGTGATTTCGTTTCTGTTATTTTCGTTTAAAACCAATCGACCCGTTTCGAGAATTTCCCGAGAAATATCCCAAGATTTATCATCATCGGTTTTTTCCATCGTGAAATCAATTAACAATTTTGTTAATGTTTCATCTTCTCCAGCTTGAGCAATAATAGCATCGACGGCTTCTATCAATAAATTTTCGGTATCCAAAGTGACTTCAAAAGTCATGGGCAAATTCAAATCATGCGCAAAAGCCCGAATCACTTTATGCGTAAATTTATCAATGGTCGAAATATCAAAAGCGGCATAATTATGAATAATGTGCTTAATGATTTGTTGGGATTTCGTTTTGATTTCAATAATCGAAAGTCCTATTGGTTCTTCGCTCCATTCTTCAGGATTATTTTCTTTTCGTTTTCCATTCACCAAATCCTGCATTAAATTCTGCGCTTTCTCGCTGGGTTCGTCTTTAGCAAATTCGGATAAACTGCCTACGATTCGGCTTTTCATTTCGTGAACCGCTTTGTTGGTAAACGTAATGGCGAGAATGTTTCGGTAGGCATCATTTTTTGGCGCGACAAGGATAATTTTTAGGTATTCTTTGACAAGCGCATAGGTTTTTCCGGAGCCTGCCGATGCGTCGTATATGGAGAATGAAGGTCTTTGCATTAAGATTTTAGATTTCTGATTAACGATTTTAGATTTCTGATTTAGAATTAGCGTCCTAATTTCTCATATCTCCTAGCCCTGATGGAAACGGCATCCTTTTTATAAGGTGATTTTTCTTCACTTTATAAAAAGATATAGTGAACAGCAGGAAATAGCTTCTAAAAACACACGTATTAATAGGTTACTTTTAAAATTTGCCCCGAAACTTCGGGATAAAACTTAAAAGTAGTATTTTTGCAGCATGGAAACAAATAGACAGAAAAAAATAGGTGGGGTTATCCAAAAAGATTTGGTTGATATTCTGCAAGGTGAAGTGAGAAAAAACGGATTGGCTAATTTAATCATTTCGGTATCCAAGGTTACTGTGACTACAGATTTATCAGTAGCGACAGTGCATTTAAGCGTTTTCCCTCAGGACAAAGCAAAAGAGATTTTAGAGGCGGTGAAGTCCAATGCTAAAAACATTAAGCATGATTTATCACAACGTGTTCGCTTACAATTAAGAAAAGTTCCAAATTTGGTTTTCTTTATTGACGACTCTTTGGATTACATTGAAAAAATTGACAACGCCTTAGCCAACAGAGATAATCCTATCGAAAACAGAGATCTTTTGGACAAACGCAGATTTCAATAAAATTTGAATTTCCCCCTTTACATAGCCAAACGCTACATTCGTAGCAATAGTAAAAATAATGCTATCAATATTATCAATCGCATTGCCAGCATGGGAATTATTGTTGGCGCAATGGCTTTGTTTGTGGTTTTATCTGTTTTTAGCGGGTTGAAAGTTTTTAGTCTTTCGTTTACGAATGAGATTGACCCCGACCTAAAAATAAGCAGTACTCTGGGAAAATCCTTTTTGATTTCTCCAAATCAAGAAAGCCAAATCAAGAAAATTGACGGTTTGGTTTCGTATACTAAAATTATTGAAGAGCGTGTTTTATTCACTTTTGACGGAAAACAGGAAGTTACCTACTTGAAAGGTGTTGATTCTAATTTCAGTAAAGTAAATGCCATAGAAACAAAACTTTTCAATGGACAATGGTTGAAACCAAATACGTATCAAGTGGTTGTGGGCTACGGAATTTCCCAAAAATTCTCCATGGGATTACTGGATTTTAATCGTCAATTAGAAGTTTTAGTTCCAAAGCCAGGAAAAGGCGCTATCGAAAATCCAGAAGAAGCTTTTAACAAAACGGATCTAATTCCTGTTGGGATTTATGCCATTAGCGAAGATTTAGATTCGAAATATGTTTTTGCTGATTTAGGTTTAGCGCAGGAATTATTGGAATACAAAACCAATCAGGTTTCCGGGATTGAAATCAAGACAAAAACCGATGCTGACGAAAGTGTAATTACAGAACAACTTCAAACTATTTTCAACAATAAAATCACCGTAAAAAACAGGGCGCAACTCAACGAATCGCTCTATAAAATGTTGAATACCGAAAATATTGCCGTGTATTTAATCTTTACTTTGGTGATAGTTGTGGCACTTTTTAACTTGATTGGCGCGTTAATTATGATGATTTTAGACAAAAAAGGAAACCTAAAAACCCTTTTTAATCTTGGAACCGAAATCAAGGATTTACGAAAAATATTCCTGCTTCAAGGCACTTTATTGAGTGTTTTCGGCGGAATTATTGGCTTGGTTTTAGGAATTATTATTGTGTTGTTACAAGAATATTTTCAGTTGGTCATGATTACTCCTACACTGGCGTATCCAGTAATTTTTTCTCTCGAAAACGTACTAATCGTCATGGGAACTATCGTTGCACTAGGCTTTATTGCTTCCTTAATTGCAAGTAGTCGCGTGAGCAAGAAGTTGTTGGATTAATTTTTTTAATTAAAAAGAATATTTACATTTACCTTTCTTAAAATCTAAACGCTATGATAGTTTCTGTCTAGTCCTTCTTTATTTCTAAATAATTAGGGCCACTTTATTTACTTTTAGGTCCAGCTAATACGTCTGGACTTTTCATCTTATTAATCCTAATTTATCATGACAGAAACAACAATAGAAAAAAACTTATTTTCTCGAATTTTTGCAACATTAAAACAAGCTATCAAAGGAGATGAATCTTTTGATTACACGTCTGGAAGCATCAAAAAAGGAGTAATTCTTCTAGCCATTCCGATGGTATTGGAAATGCTTATGGAATCCGTTTTTGCTTTAGTCGATTTATATTTTGTTGGTCATTTAGAGCAAAGCAGTTATGCTATTCAAGCGGTTGGTTTAACCGAATCGGTAATCACGATTGTTTATTCTATTGCTATCGGAATTAGTATGGCTGCTACTGCGGTTGTTGCTCGTAGAATTGGCGAAAAAGATCCTGTTGCTGCTGCAAAATCCGGAATGCAAGCCATTATTATTGCATTTGTTATCAACACAATAATCAGCATTTTTGGTTTTATTTATGCCAAAGATATTTTGTTATTTATGGGAGCCTCTATTGAAGCTGCTGAATATGGGCTAAACTTCACTCGAATTATGATGGGCGGAAGTTTATGCATCATGCTTTTATTTCTTATTAACGGAATATTCCGTGGTGCAGGAAATGCTGCCATTGCCATGAAAAGTCTTTGGTTGGCTAATATTTGCAACATTATTTTATGTCCCATATTAATTAATGGATTTGGACCTATTCCTGCTTTTGGATTAATGGGTGCAGCAATGGCAACAACTATAGGCAGAAGTATTGGTGTTTTGTACCAATTGTATCATTTATTTAATGGCAGGGGAATATTGAAAATTATACCTTCTTATTTCATTCCAGATTTGGAACAAATAAAAGCATTGGTAAAAATCGCTGCTCCTGGAGTATTACAATTTGTAATTGCTTCCTGCAGTTGGATATTTTTGGCTCAATTAGTCGCCACAACGGGTGGAGATCATGGTTCGGCGGGATATCAAACGGCATTGCGCATCATGATGTTTTTTATTCTTCCTGCTTGGGGATTAAGTAATGCTGCTGCAACTTTGGTGGGTCAAAATTTAGGTGCCAAAAAAATTGAACGTGCCGAAAAATCCGTTTTTACGACCGCAAAATACAATGTAATTTTTATGGCAATTATTACAGTTATCACATTGTTTTTTGCCAGTTCCCTGATTTCATTTTTTACAAATGATCTTATTATTCAAAAGATTGCCGTTGAAGCATTACAAACCATGTGTTTGGGATATGTTTTTTATGGAATAGGAATGGTGTTAATTAATACATTCAATGGAGCCGGTGATACCTGGACTCCAACAATGATTAATTTTTTCGGATTCTGGTTGTTCCAAATTCCATTGGCTTATTTATTATCCAAATATTATAAAATGGGACCAACAGGTGTTTTTATAGCGATTCCTATAGCCGAAACCGCAATTACTTTAGCAAGTATCGTTCTTTACAAAAGGGGGAAGTGGAAACGTATAGAAGTATAACAAAAAGGGCTTAACAAATTGTTAAGCCCTTTTTTATTTTAAACAACCTCGTATCCTGCATATGCCTCTTCAATCTCATTCAAAGCAGCAAATAATTCTTCAGGACGATCCAGCGTTACTAATTTTTGTTTGTAGGGTTTAAAAGAATGAATTCCTTTAAAATAATTGGTGTAATGAGGACGCGTTTCAACAATTCCTAGTCTTTCTCCTTTCCATTCCATTGCCCAAGTGAGGTGGTTGCGCACCGCTTCAACTCTATCGACAACGGTGGGTTTTGGCAAATGTTCTCCAGTTTTGAAGTAATGTTTGATTTCATTAAAAATCCAAGGGTAACCAATAGCTGCACGACCAATCATGATTCCGTCAATGCCATATTCATTTTTGTATTGTAATGCTTTTTCCGGAGAATCGATATCGCCGTTTCCAAAAATTGGCATTGTGATTCTAGGATTGTTTTTTACTCGGGCAATGTGCGACCAGTCGGAATGACCTTTATACATTTGGGCACGGGTTCTGGCGTGGATGCTTAAAGCGGCTACGCCAATGTCTTGCAAACGCTCAGCAACCTCATCAATATTAATGGAATTATCGTCCCAACCTAAACGCGTTTTTACCGTAACCGGCAAATGGGTACTATCTATAACAGCCTGAGTCAAACGAATCATTAAATCTACATCTTTCAAAACACCGGCACCAGCGCCTTTGCAAACGACTTTCTTAACGGGACAACCAAAATTAATATCTATTAAATCTGGGTTTACTGCGGAAACAATTTTGGAGGACATGGCCATTGCTTCTTCGTCACCACCAAAAATTTGGATTCCTACAGGGCGTTCGTAATCGAAGATGTCTAATTTCATTCGGCTTTTGATGGCGTCACGAATTAATCCTTCGGAAGAAATAAATTCCGAATACATCAAATCGGCACCATGAGCTTTACACAATCTGCGGAAAGGCGGATCGCTCACATCTTCCATAGGCGCGAGAAGTAAAGGGAATTCGGGTAATATTATGTTGCCAATCTTGACCATCTTCATTTATTTTGGTGCAAAATTACGTTTTTTAGATGAAAGGATAAAAGAAGAAAGAAGAAAGACTTAGTATTAAACCGATTAGTTTGCGAATTCGGGACTTTGAAACTGTTGAATTTAGCTTATATTTGCAGATTAATTGTCGCTGTTTGGCGATTGCGTGAGGGATAGCAGTGAAAATCCTTTTCCTTTTTTCTTTAAAAAGGAAAAGATTGTAGCGAAAAGCCCGACCCTTGTGGTCACGCCCTGAAATAAATTCAGGGTAAACCCAAATAAATTTGATATTATTTAGAACATGAAACATATTAGGAATTTTTGCATTATTGCACATATTGATCACGGAAAAAGTACGCTTGCTGACCGATTACTTGGCGCAACACAAACTGTTACCGCTCGTGAAGAAAAGGCGCAATTGCTTGACAACATGGACTTGGAACGTGAACGTGGGATTACGATTAAGAGTCACGCGATTCAGATGGAATACACATATAAAGGACAAGAATACATCCTGAATTTGATTGATACTCCGGGACACGTGGATTTTTCGTATGAAGTTTCTCGTTCGATTGCAGCTTGTGAAGGCGCGCTTTTGATTGTAGATGCAGCGCAAAGTATCCAGGCACAAACGATTTCGAATTTATATTTGGCTCTTGAAAATGACTTGGAAATTATTCCTGTTTTGAATAAAGTAGATTTACCAAGTGCCAATCCTGAAGAAGTAAGCGATGATATAGTGGACTTATTGGGATGCAAATTAGAGGAAATTATTCATGCATCAGGTAAAACTGGTTTGGGTGTAGAAAATATTTTGGCAGCCATTATTGAAAGAATTCCTCCTCCATCAGGAAATGTTGACGAGCCTTTACAAGCGTTGATTTTTGACTCGCACTACAATCCGTTTCGAGGAATCGAAGTTATTTTTCGTGTGAAAAATGGACAGATTAAAAAAGGTCAGAAGATAAAATTCATGGCTACCGGAAACGAATATTTTGCAGACGAAATTGGTACCTTGAAACTAAATCAAGTTCCGAAACAAGTAATTTCAGCTGGTGATGTTGGGTATTTAATTTCTGGAATTAAAGAAGCGAAAGAAGTAAAAGTAGGTGATACGCTAACAGATGCGAAAAACCCGACTACAAATATAATTACTGGTTTTGAAGATGTGAAACCAATGGTTTTTGCGGGAATTTATCCTGTGGATACTGAAGATTACGAAGAGTTGAGAAACTCTATGGAAAAACTGCAGTTGAATGATGCATCATTAGTGTTTTTACCGGAAAGTTCAGCAGCTTTGGGATTTGGTTTCCGTTGCGGATTTTTAGGAATGTTACACATGGAAATCATTCAAGAACGTTTGGAGAGAGAATTCAACATGACTGTAATCACTACAGTTCCAAACGTTTCGTATTTGGCTTACACCAAAAAAGATCCTACAACACCGCTTATCGTAAACAATCCTTCGGACTTGCCGGAGCCTTCTCGTTTAGACCATGTTGAAGAACCTTTTATCAAAGCAACAATCATTACTAAATCTGATTATGTTGGAAATGTAATGAGTTTGTGTATCGAAAAACGTGGATTGATTACCAATCAAACATATTTGACTACAGAACGTGTAGAGTTGACTTTTGACATGCCGTTGGCCGAGATTGTATTTGATTTTTACGACCGTTTGAAAACAGTTTCTAAAGGATATGCTTCCTTTGATTATACGCCTATTGGAATGCGAACTTCTAATTTGGTTAAAGTGGATATCTTATTGAACGCGACGATTGTTGATGCTTTGTCATCCTTAATGCATGCCGACAATGCGTATTCTATTGGAAAAAAAATGTGTGAGAAGTTGAAAGAATTAATACCACGTCAGCAATTTGATATTCCTGTACAAGCAGCAATTGGGGTAAAAGTAATCTCTCGTGAAACGATAAAAGCGTTACGTAAAGACGTTACCGCAAAATGTTACGGTGGAGATATTTCGCGTAAACGTAAATTATTGGAAAAACAGAAAAAGGGTAAAAAACGTATGAGACTAGTTGGAAATGTTGAGATTCCACAAGAAGCGTTTATGGCTGTTTTGAAGTTGAATGATTAATTTTTTTAGAGAATAGAAGAAAGAATAAAGAGAAAACCTGACGATGTAAAAATTGTCAGGTTTTTTTGTTTTTATTTATTCTTCAACCATTCGAACAATCGTTCTGCATCTTCGGACTTAAACAATTGGGTTCCTTCATTCATTGTTGCTGCCGATCCACAGGCAACGCCCCAACGAATAACTTCTTTCAGGCTTTTATTTTGCGAAAGCGCCCAAACCATTCCGCCTACCATACTGTCACCGGCACCTACTGTGCTTTTTTTGGCAACGTTGGGAGCTGGTACAAAATCATAGGAGTCTTTGGTAACCAAAACTGCGCCTTGCGGACCAAGTGAAACAACTACGATTTCGGCTCCGCCTTTTGCAATGATTTGTTTTGCGGCTTCGTTTACCTCCTCCAGTTCCAATCGTTCCACACCTATTAATTTTGCCAATTCTCCAACATTGGGTTTGATCATATAAACACCAATTTCTAATGCTTTTTTTAATGATTCACCAGAGGTATCCACAATTAACTTAGCATTTGATTTTTTGGCTATTTCAGCAATTTTTTGATAAAAATCTATTGACAAACCGTCATTCAAACTTCCACTGGCTACTAGAAATTTTAGATCAAAATTAGCTATGGTTTCTAATATTCTTTTGCTTTCTTCTTCTGAAATTTTTCCGCCTGTAAATCCAAATCGGTATTGTGAATTGGTATTATCATCCACAGCGACAAAACTTTCTCTTGTCCAAGTTTTGACTTCGATTGCTTTAAATTCAACAGATTCTTTACTAACCAATTCCTCAAGCATTTTACCCATTGGTCCACCTGAAGTAAATACCGCTAAAGATGACCCTCCTAGACGGGAGATTGCCTTAGAAACATTGATTCCTCCTCCTCCCGCATCATAACGTGGTTCATCACATCGTATTTTTTGTTCCGGGACTAAGCCTTTAAAATGCGTGCTTTTATCTAAAGCAGGATTAACTGTAAGCGTAACTATATCAAATGATTTCATCTTTCACAAATTTTACTACTCTAAAGGTCGGATAAAATTCATAAAAATTGGTACAAATCAAGGCGAATATTTCTTCGTATATTTGCAACCTCAAAAACAATTAAAATAATGATTGAAGATAAAAACCCACAACGAACAAGTATTGCTCAATTAGGAGAATTTGGATTGATAGACCATTTGACAAAAAACTTTGAAATCAACCAACCTTCGACTTTAAAAGGAATTGGGGACGATGCTGCCGTTTTGGATTTCAAAGATAAAAAAGTAGTTGTTTCTACAGATTTGTTGATTGAAGGCGTACATTTTGATTTGGCTTACATGCCCTTAAAACATTTAGGCTATAAAGCAGTCGTAGTCAATGTTTCTGACATTTGTGCCATGAATGCCAAACCAACGCAAATCACGGTTTCTGTTGCTGTATCAAATCGTTTTCCTTTGGAAGCATTAGATGAATTATTTGCAGGAATTACGCATGCAGCGCGTGAATATAATGTAGATGTTATAGGTGGCGACACTACCTCATCACAAAAAGGATTAATCATCAGTATAACTGCTATTGGAGAAGCTGATGAAGAGGAAATCGTGTATAGAAATGGCGCTAAACAAACTGATTTATTAGTGGTTACTGGCGATATTGGAGCTGCTTATATGGGATTGCAAGTTTTAGAAAGAGAAAAGCAAGTTTTTCAGGTGAACCCAAATTCACAACCAGATTTAGACGCGTATACCTATTTAATTGAACGTCAATTGAAGCCGGAAGCACGCAAAGATGTCCGCACTTTATTACACGCTTTAGAAATAAAACCAACTTCAATGATTGATATTTCAGATGGATTGTCATCGGAAATTATGCATTTATGCAAGCAGTCTAAAGTGGGTTGTAATTTATATGAGGACAAATTACCAATCGATCCAACATTTATTAATGTTTGTGAAGAATTTAATATTGACAGTACAACGGTTGCCATAAATGGCGGAGAAGATTACGAGTTACTCTTCACTATTGCCATGGAAGATTTTGAAAAAATCAAAGCAAATCCAAATTTCACTATTATTGGTCACATGACACAAGAAAGTGAAGGCATTCATTTAGTAACTCGAGCTAACACAAAAATTGCTTTAAAAGCCCGTGGCTGGGATGCTTTGACACAATAAAATTTCTTTAAATAAAACAAAAAACGACACCAATTAAGTGTCGTTTTTTTGTTTAAGAAATTAAAAAAGTAATCCTTTGCTTTTAGCTTCTCGGACTAAGTCGATATCACTACCTTCTTCTATTTTTAATAATTCTTTTAATTTTATTTTTCGCCTCTCAATTGCTCCTAATGAAATTGGAATATATTGCGGGATATCACTCAGTTTCGTTCCCTTTGAAATATGAAATAAAATTTCTTTGTCAAATTGATCAATTTCTATACTATCTTCTTCCGATTGAGATAACATTTTTAGAACAGACTGACTATAATATTTTTCATTTTTTATAACTTTATCAAAAGCGAAAAGTAATTCATCAAATGTTAAATCATTTTTTATGACCAATCCATTAGGATTTATAGTTTTGATGATGGTTTTTATTTTTAATAATTCTGTATACATTGTAAGCAAAATTATTTTACAGTTTGGCATAAATTCCGATATTAATCTTGCCAAATCCTCCCCTGAATAAATATTTTTTTCTTCATAAGGAGGCATACTAATATCTAAAAAGGCAATGTCAAACAACAAAGCATCAGGATTTGTAATAATACCATAAGCCGATTCACAGTCTTTAGCTTGTGTTATGAAAAACTCAAACTCATCAGGATTATATCTAGTAATTGCATTTTTGTATCCTTCTATAATAAAAGGGTGGTCATCAACGATTAATATATTATTTTTTTTTGTTGATTGGTCAATTATCATTTCTGTATAAGTTTTTTATATTTATTCTATTGGGACTGTAATTGTTATAATTGTGCCTTCTCCTTTTTTTGATTTTATATCAACAACTCCGTCACATTCATTAGTTCGAAAAAGTATATTTTGCAAGCCAATTCCTTTCTTAGCTGTCTTAACATTGAAACCGACTCCATCATCACTCATCATTAAAATCAGATGATCTTCTTCTTTTTTAAGTTCAATTTTAATATTATCTGCTATAGCATATTTATTGACATTTTGAAGTACTTCCTGAAGAATTCGATATAAATTAATTTTGACTGAATTACTTACTAATTCCCATTTAATACCTGAATCAATAATTGAAACTAATTTTGATTTAAATGTCTTTTTTTGATCCTCAAACAAATTGTCAACAATAGCAACGAAGTTATTAATTAATTCTGATTTTTCTCTATTTAAATCATGAGAAATTTCACGAATATCCTGCTCAATACTTTTCAACTCTGTTAAGTAGTTATTTCTTTTTTCAACAGCAGTTCCATCATCAATTTTATTTAAGCTGTCTAAGTTAATTCGAACACCAAACATCCTTCCTAAAACTCCATCGTGTAATTCACGAGCGACTCTTTTTTTCTCCTTAATTCTAATCCCTTCAATAGTATTCTGTTGTGAAATCATTAAATTATAGATTTCCTCATTTGCTTTTTGCTGCTGTTGTTTGAATAACAACTCTCTATTTTTTGCTTTTTGAGTTTTGATTACAAAAGTAAACAACCCTAACATTGCTAATCCACTGAAGATAAAAACTAAATTCCTATTTTGGGTTGTTAAACTTGTATTCTCACTCTTTATTTCATCTGTTTCATATTCAATGCGGGTGAATTTATCCCTAATTTTTCGCTCTACCTTTTGGAGACTATCATTTATATGAATATACTCCTTCGTATAAGATGATGCTTTTTTGGGTTCTATAGCTGCTAATTGCTTTAGAGCTCCTAAAACATTTCTATAATTTTTAGTTTTACGAGATAGCATTAATGCTTCATCTGAATAACGGATTGCCTGTACGGTATCTTTTTTGGAAGCAAAATATTCCGATAAATGAATTTTATTCAAAATTACACCTGCGGTCAACTGTAAACTATCTCTTATTTTAAGTGATTTATAAAACAACTCAGGAAGTCCCTCAGATTCTTTCAATTTAAATTTTGAATATGCCAAATTATCTAACAATATAGCATATAAAGAAGGTTTGTCGGTAATTAAGTCCTTTTGTTCTAAGCCTTGAATAAAATATGCTTTTGCTTCTTTATGTTTATTCAAATTCTGATAAACAAACCCTATATTATTTAATGACGTAGCTTTTGACTGAAACACTAATGGGATAACTTTATTATCTATACTAGCCAATGCCTTATTTTGATAACCAATTGCTTTATCATAATCACCCTGCTCATTATATATTAATCCTAAAAGATTATAAGATTCATATATTAAATCATTAGCTTTTTCACCCTTTATAGCGCTTAAAGCTTTAAAAACTTCTATTTCTGTCCCTAAAAAATCACTTTCATTATACTTCAGTAATGCCTTATTCAAGCGAGTTCTAGCTAGATTATAATTATCTTGTCGATTTAAATAAATCTTTTCAGCTTTAAAATAATACATAAAAGCGGTATCTGATTCTCCTTGCGCCCCATAATAATCACCTAAATAGATGAAAGATTTTAAAATATTTACTGTGTCGTTTATAGTTTTTGATCTTTCTAAAACTACTTTCACTGTTTTTTTGTAATCTTCCCAATTATCCATATTATAATAGCGATTAGCTATTTTGAAAAGATTAGCTCTATTTATTGAATCGTTGGGTTTATCACTAATAATTAAAAATGCCTTTTGGTTATACTTTTGCCTTTCCATTTTAGGCAAATTAAAATCATTAGCTAAAGTTAGATAAATAGAAAGACTATCTTCAGATGAATTATCAGCTGGATTTAAACCATCTCTGTTAGTACAACTAAAAAAGGGAAACAGTATTAATAAAAATATGTTACGAAAAAATTTCAATAGTTCATTTTTACCAAAAATACTAAAACTATTGACATAAAAAAAGGCTGTCATAAAATGACAACCTTTTTTTTATTTTAAAATATTTTATTAGTCAACTTTCTTGTTACCCCCTGCTGATCCTCCACCAACTAGGTCTACTTTTTTATTTCCTCCTGCTGATCCTCCACCAACTAAATCAACTTTTTTATTTCCTCCTGCTGATCCTCCACCAACTAGGTCTACTTTTTTATTTCCTCCTGCTGATCCTCCACCAACTAAATCAACTGTTGCGTTATTCTCTGCTTTGGACACATTAGTAGTCTCTGGTGTTGTAAAAGATGTTAATATCATTACTAAAGAGAATAATCCGATTGTTAAGATTGCTTTTTTCATAATTTGGGGTTTTTATGTTGTTGTTTTGTTTTGTCTTATCTTGGAACCACATTTACATTGGATTCTTTTGTAAAACTACAGAGACAACTTCAAAAATTCCTACAAAAAAAGGCGTTTATGGTAGAATGTAGCCGTTTGATAGTGAATGACTGTCAAATTAAAGTGAATGACTATTTTTTAAATTTCCAGATAATTTCCATTGGAAAAATCAGAAATAATTAGGTCGATATTTACTTTATATGATTTGGAGAAAGGAAGTTTCACAGCACTGTTCTTAATATAACACACTGAATTCCCACTATGAATCCTAGAAATATAATTACGATTGACTATATAACTGTTATGAATTCTAATAAAAGGAAACGATAAGACGCCTTCAAAATGCTTCAATGTTTTGAAAGCAGTTATCATCTCACCATTATTTAGATATATATCCGTAGAATTATTATCGGCTTGGAAATAACAAATATCTTTAGCATCAATATATCTGTAATCACCATAGGATTTGACACACAGGATTAGAGATTGATCTTGATTTGGTGTTTCTTGTCTGGGAAAAACTTCCGGTTCTCTATCAGCAACTGATGACTGCTCTAAAAAAATTTCTTTCGGAACAATTGATTTATTTAATTTTAAAACTGATTTTACAACATCGATTCGTGTCAGTGGTTTTATTAAATAATCGAAAACCTCATATTTTATAGCATCAAAAGCTAAATCTTTCCTAGCCGTTGTGATGATAATTTTAGGAATCACGTTCAAATACCTGTATAACTCATTAATTAGAGTCAACGACAAATTACTAGCCGGATTAACTGGGTCAATTTCCAGAAAAACTATTTGTGGAGTATGTTCTAATATTAGATTCAAACCCTCTTCATAATTATTAGCCGATGCTACAAAATCAAGTTCTGAAAAACTATCAGCTATGGCTTTAGTTTTCAAAACACTTTCTTGATCGTCGTCAATAATAATGTACGAATAATTCATCAATGGTTTTTCGTGGAATTGTTAGGCATTACATTATACGTCCAAAGTAAAACATACTTCAAATTATTAAGTAACAATGGTAGTTTTGGGAAACTAATTAAACAAAAAATGCTTATTTAACATTCTAAAAATAAGCATTTAACCTTTTTTCCATATATGTTGTTAATATGTTCTTAACAAATGTTGACATGTTAAGATGAAGTGCAAATAAATCCGATAAAGAGCGCAAATCTATAGCGCAAAAGAAACTAATAACTCCGTTTATTCTAATTAATTGCGTATCAAAAAAATCATTTGATACTATCCTAAAAACAAAAAGCCTTCCTATTCGGAAAGCTTTTCTTATATAAAAAATTTTTAATTACATTTTCATCAACCAATTTTTCATCGAAACTTCATTCTCTATTATTGATTTCAAATCACTAATATTTACACGATCTTGTTTCATCGTATCTCTATGACGAATTGTTACCGTTTGATCTTCTATTGTTTGATGATCGACTGTAATACAAAACGGAGTTCCTAGTGCATCTTGCCTTCTATAACGTCTTCCTACCGCATCTTTTTCATCATACGAAACATTGAAATCCCAACGCAAATCATCAATGATTTTATGTGCTATTTCTGGCAATCCATCTTTTTTTACCAATGGTAAAATTGCTGCTTTTGTTGGCGCTAAAACTGCTGGTAATTTCAGTACTGTTCTTGTAGATCCATCTTCTAAAGTTTCTTCTTTTAATGAAGTAGCAAAAACAGCCAAAAACATTCTATCCAATCCTACTGAAGTTTCCACTACATAAGGAACGTAATTCTGATTCAATTCGGCATCAAAATATTGTAATTTTCTACCTGAAAATTGTTCATGTGCTTTCAAATCAAAATCAGTTCTTGAGTGAATTCCTTCCAATTCTTTGAACCCAAAAGGGAAATTAAACTCAATATCAGCAGCTGCATTCGCATAATGTGCTAATTTTTCGTGATCGTGAAAACGGTAATTTTCTTTTCCTAAACCAAGTGACAAGTGCCAATTAAGTCTAGCTGTTTTCCAATGTTCGTACCATCTCATTTCATCGCCTGGACGTACAAAAAATTGCATTTCCATTTGTTCAAACTCACGCATTCGGAAAATAAATTGTCTCGCAACAATCTCATTTCTGAAGGCTTTTCCAGTTTGTGCAATTCCAAAAGGAACTTTCATTCTTCCTGATTTTTGAACATTCAAGAAGTTAACAAAAATACCTTGAGCTGTTTCCGGACGTAAATATAAATCCATTGCAGAATCCGCTGAAGCTCCAAGTTTTGTTCCAAACATCAAATTAAATTGACGTACTTCGGTCCAGTTTCTTGAACCTGATTCCGGGCAAGCAATTTCTAATTCTTCAATTAATGCTTTTACATCTTCCAAATCTTCGTTACCAAGAGAGCGAGCCATTCTTTCCAGAATTTCTCTTTCTTTGGCTTTGTACTCCATCACACGGGCATTTGTTGTTACAAATTCCTGTTCGTTGAACGCATCTCCAAAACGAGCTCTGGCTTTTTCGATTTCTTTGATTGCTTTCTGATTTAGCTTTTCGGCATAATCTTCAATCAAAACATCGGCTCTATATCTTCTTTTTGAATCTTTGTTATCAATCAATGGATCATTGAAAGCATCTACGTGACCCGATGCTTTCCAAGTCGTTGGATGCATCAAAATTGCCGCGTCAAGACCAACAATGTTATCGTTCATTTGAACCATTGCTTTCCACCAATATTCGCGTATGTTCTTTTTTAATTCTACTCCGTTTTGTGCATAATCATAGACTGCACTTAAACCATCGTATATTTCGCTTGACGGAAAAATAAATCCGTATTCTTTTGCGTGCGAAACTACATTCTTAAATAAATCTTCTTGTTTTGCCATAATGATGCAAAAATATAAAAAGTGAACTTAAAAAAAAGAAAATTGTTAAAGATTGAAGCATTGATTTGTCTATTTTTATAAATAAATCCCTGATTACATGTTTGAAAGCATTATTAATCTCTTTTTTCCAAAAGTCTGTTCCGGTTGCAGCTCGTTTTTATTGTCTAATGAAAATGTAATTTGTACGGTTTGCAGACACGATATTCCATTGACGAACCACCACTTGAATCCAGAGAATGATGCTTTCAAAAAGTTTTATGGACAAATTCCTGTAATCCATACTTCAGCATTATTTTATTTTCATAAAAAGGGAATTGTACAGGAGCTCATCCATAATTTAAAATACAAAGGACATGAGGAAATAGGGGCAATTCTTGGCGAATGGTACGCCGAAGATTTAAAAACAATCGAATTATTAGAGTCTGTAGATGAAATTATTCCGGTTCCATTGCACCTAAGAAAACTAAAAGAAAGAGGATACAATCAAGTGACTGCCTTTGGAACTGCACTTTCTTCCAGTTTAAATATCGATTATAATGATTCGCTTTTGATTCGGAATGTGTATTCAAAAACGCAATCCAAGAAAAATTTATTAGGAAGAACAGAAGGAATTGAAAGCACTTTTGATGTTTCCTTTACTGAAAAAGACCACAACAAACATTTCCTTTTAATAGATGATGTTATCACAACAGGATCAACACTGGAAGCTTGTTCCAGAGCTTTACTAAAAATTCCCGGTTCAAAAATTAGTATTGTTTGTATGGCAATGGCGCAATCATAATTTGGACATTTTGGCTACAAAACTGGTAATTAAAACAGAATGGTAATTTAAAGCACAGCCGTTTTTAGCCCTGATTAAAGTGGGAATCCTTTTTATGCGCCTTTTCGGCGGATAAAAAGATTATAACGAAAAGCAGGAAAGAGCTCCTGAAAACAAGTCTGTTACAATCCCAAAGAGCACACTATCAATTAATTTAATGAAATTATAACGAAATAGAATTTCCGTTTCCAAAGTTTAATGTTTAAATTTGAATAAATATTTATAAATCATTAAACAATCATATTATGGCTTTTGAATTACCACAATTACCTTATGCGTACGACGCATTAGAACCTTATATTGATGCGCGCACGATGGAAATTCATCATACGAAACATCACAACGCTTACATTACCAACGTGAACGCTGCAATTGCAGGGACGGATATGGAAGGTAAGACGATTGAAAATATTTTGATTAATCTTGATATGAAAAACATGCCAGTTCGTAACAACGGTGGTGGTTTTTACAATCACAACTTGTATTGGACTGTTATGACACCAAACGGTGGCGGACTTCCAACTGGAGATTTACTGGCTGCGATTGAAGCTGCTTTTGGAACTTTTGAAGAGTTTAAAGCTAGTTTCAGCAAAGCTGGAGCAACACAATTTGGTTCTGGATGGGCTTGGCTTTGTGTTCATAAAGGTGGAAAAGTAGATGTTTGCGGTACTCCAAACCAAGACAATCCATTAATGCCAGGTGTAGGCTGTGGCGGAACTCCAATTTTAGGAATGGATGTTTGGGAACATGCTTATTATTTAAATTATCAAAACAGAAGACCAGATTATATTGAAGCTTTTTTCAATGTAATTAACTGGACTGAAGTGGCAAGAAGATACGCTTTAGAGAAATAAAAAGAGAGTCAGATGAAAGAATAAAGACTTCAAGAATTACTGTTGTCTTTATTCTTATTTCTTTTATCTTAAAACAAAAAGCGCCGATTTCTACGTTTAGAAATCGGCGCTTTTTGTTATGTCATTTTTTCACTTTATTCCAATAAAAAAGGTGGAATCTCTTCCACCCTTTTTGCCCCAAATCTACCATAAACTTAACCTACTAATGTTATGGTGATTCAAATTTATGCTAGTTCTTCGTTGCCACCAAATAAATTAGATGAACAACTTAGAAAACCGATTAAAAACCCATAGGCTCAATTATTAGTATGCCCTAGCATCTTTTCCTTCATAGAAATTCATGAATGCTCGGTTTACTACTCGGTTACCTCCAGGTGTTGGATAGTCTCCGGTAAAATACCAATCTCCTAGATTTTTAGGACAAGCAATATGCAAATCTTCTACCGTTTGAAAAATAATTTTCACTTCGGCTTTTATCTCCGGAGAACTCAACATTTGTGCTATTTTATCTGAAATCTCTTGTGGTTGAAAAGGTGCATATATTGCAGTTACGTAATTTACAACTTCGATGTCTTTGAAGTTTTCCTGTGCTTTACATTTCAGATATACTTCATCAACAATATGATATAAATTCCTTTCTTTAAGCAATTCTAATGCCGCTTTAAAAGCCACTAAACCTTCCAGTTTAGCCATGTCAATTCCGTAACAATCCGGGTAGCGTATTTGCGGTGCTGATGAAACGATAACTATTCGCTTTGGATTCAAACGATCCATCATTTTGATAATACTCATTTTCAAGGTAGTACCTCGAACAATACTATCATCTATAATTACCAAATTATCCGTTGGCTTTATAACACCATACGTCACATCATATACGTGAGCCACTAAATCATCACGGCTACTATCTTCTGTAATAAAGGTTCTTAATTTAGCATCTTTGATAGCTACTTTTTCGGTACGTATTTTCACCGAAAGCAATTCTTGCAATGATTCCTTTGTTAAGGTATTTCTATTCTGAAGAATGTAATTATTCTTTCTTTGATTCAAGAAATCTTGTGCCGCTTCAACCAATCCGTAAAATGAAGTTTCAGCTGTATTTGGAATATAAGAGAAAACGGTATTGTCTGTATCTTCGTCTATTGACTCTAAAACGGCAGGCAAAATAAGTTTTCCTAAATTTTTTCTTTCTTGATATATTTCGGCATCACTTCCTCTGGAGAAATAAATTCGTTCAAAAGAACATGCTTTTTTAACCGTTGGCGGAAGAATTTCCTGCATAGAAACCGTTCCGTTTTTCTTGATGATTAATGCATTTCCAGGTTCAATTTCTTGAACTTTTTCGAAAGGAACATTAAAAACAGTTTGGATTACCGGTCTTTCTGAAGCCACTACCACTATTTCATCATCTTGATAAAAATAAGCGGGACGAATTCCTGCCGGATCTCTAAATACAAATGAATCACCATGACCCAGAAGTCCTGCCATAGCATAACCTCCATCTAAATTTTTAGACGCACGAGTCAAAATTTTAGCAACATCTAGCTTTTCAGCAATTACTGGCGAAGCTTCTCTTTTTGTCAACCCATTAATTTTACATTCTTGGTACAAATCAGTTACTGCACCATCCAGAAAATGACCAATTTTTTCCATTACGGTAACTGTATCCGCCATTTCTTTTGGATGCTGACCTAGTTCCACTAAACTTTGAAAAAGTTCTTTAACATTCGTCATGTTAAAGTTTCCTGCCAAAATCAAGTTTCTGTGCATCCAGTTATTTTGACGTAAAAAAGGATGAACACTTTCAATGCTGTTTTTCCCAAAAGTTCCATAACGAACGTGTCCTAAAAACAATTCTCCTAAATAAGGAATCTTCTGTTTTTGCAAAGCAACATTGTCAGCATATTCTGGATGAGAAGCCATTTCCTCATTTATTCTGTCGTTTATTTGGGCAAAAACATCTTGAATAGGTTGTGCATGATTCGAACGTACTCTACTGATGTAACGTTCTCCTGGCTCCACATCTAATTTTATGCTTGCAAAACCTGCTCCGTCCTGCCCGCGATTGTGCTGCTTTTCCATAAGAAGATACATTTTTTGTATTCCGTAGAAAGCAGTTCCGTATTTCTCTTTATAAAATTCAAGCGGTTTGAGTAGTCTAATTAAGGCTATACCACACTCGTGTTTTAAAGCATCGCTCATTGTAAGGTTGTTTGTGTTGTTGTGTTATTCTAAAAATAAATTGAACTGATTTAAAAAAATCGATAAATCAGATGTAATTCCCTGCTAATTTTATTTAACAAAAAAACCTCGTTTCCGAGGTTTCAGTGCATTATAATTCTATGTCGAATTGTGTCAGTGATTTGAATTGTTGCAATCTGGACACAACTTCCTCTTTATCTAAATTAACCATCCTTTCTGTTCCAAATTTCTCCACGCTAAATGAAGCTAAATTCGAACCGTATATAACGGCATTTTTCATGTTCTCAAAAGAGATGTTTTCACTCTGCGTTATAAATCCGGCAAATCCGCCTGCAAAAGTATCTCCAGCTCCTGTTGGATCAAAAACTTCTTCTAATGGTAATGCTGGCGCAAAAAACACTTCTTTTTTATGAAACAAAAGTGCTCCGTGCTCTCCTTTTTTTATCACCACGTATTCTGGTCCCATTTCATGAATTTTAGCAGCTGCTTTTACTAAAGAATACTCTCCGGAAAGCTGTCTTGCTTCTTCATCATTAATCGTGATTACATCAATACGTTTCATTACATCAAGTAATTCCGGTAAAGCGCAATCCATCCAAAAATTCATAGTGTCTAAAACTACTAATTTTGGTTTGCTTTCCATTTGATCCAAAACACTGCTTTGTACCAATGGATGTAGGTTACCTAACATCACTACATCAGCATTTTTAAAATTTTGAGGGACTTTTGGTTGAAAATCACCCAAAACATTAAGTTCTGTAGCCAATGTATCTCTTGAATTTAAATCATTATGGTAAAGACCGCTCCAGAAAAACGTTTTCCCACCTTTAACAACTTCAAGTCCTGAAATGTCAATATTTCTTGCTGTTAATAAATCTAAATATTCTTGTGGAAAATCATCGCCAACTACAGAAACTATGGCAGATTGTAAATTAAAAAAAGAAGCCGAAAGCCCTATATAAGGTGCAGCTCCACCTAAAATTTTATCAGTTTTGCCAAAAGGCGTTTCTATGGCATCAAAAGCAACGCTTCCAACAATCAATAATTTATTCATTTTCTGAGTTTCGAATTAAGGCGCAAAGATAGTTTATAACTTGTAAAGTTGCAAAGGGTCTTTATTGTAAAGTTTTGCCAATTTATTTCACTGAATTACATCGTTTTACAACAACTTTTCTTCTTCCTTTTCGTAAAAAGCATCAACTGAAAGTTGCTTTTGCATCGAAGCCATAACGGCTAATTCATCACATCTTTCATTTTGGACATGATTGTTATGTCCTTTTATCCATTTGAAATTAACTTTATGTTTTCTATACACCACTAAAAAACGTTTCCACAAGTCGGAATTTTTCCTATCAACAAATCCTTTTTTCTCCCAACCTAAAACCCATTTTTTCTCAACTGAATCTACCACATATTTAGAATCCGAAACAACCAGAACTCTAGTGTTTGGATTTTTTAATTTTTCGAGACCTACAATAACCGCCAACAGTTCCATTCTATTATTAGTCGTACGACGAAACCCCTCATAGAATTCTTTCTTATACGGTTTTCCTACCCATTCCATAACAACACCATAACCACCGTTCCCAGGATTCCCCTTGGCAGCACCATCAGTATATATATGTACGTCGTGTTCCATTTTAGATTTCTTAGATTTTTGGATATTTTAGACTGGTTAGAGAGATAAACTATAATTGATTTAGGCTTTTCTAAAATTTTAAGTATTGAACATGTTTTATTTTATTTACAACAGAAAAATCTAACTCATCTTACCTTCTAATAATCTCTCAATTACTTCCGGGAAATATTTTTGTTCTAATTCATGTATTTTACCGGCCACTTCTTCTGGAGTTTCATCACCCGATAAGGCTACCTTTTTTTGAAAAATAATATTCCCTTCATCATAATTTTCATTAACGAAATGAATGGTAATTCCAGTTTCTACTTCTTTATTCCCAACAATTGCTCTATGAATATACATACCATACATTCCTTTTCCACCGTATTTTGGCAGTAATGCCGGATGAATATTTATGATCTTATGAGGGTAGACTGTAATGATATTTTCAGGAAATTTTAATAAAAATCCTGCCAAAACAATCATATCAGGTTGGATTTCATTTATTTTTTGTAATACAATTCCCTCAATTAATTCTTCTTTTGAGAAAATAACCGATGGAACTCCATAGTTTTTTGCTCTTTCAATCACTTGAGCACTTTGGTTATTTGTAAACACCGCTTCGACAGTTCCGATTTCTGTTTTTGTAAAATACTTTATGATATTTTCAGCATTAGTCCCCGATCCAGAAGCAAAAACCACAATTTTTTTCATAACCTATCCTATTTTAATTGCACAAAAAAAGGCATAAAAATTGAAAATAAATAACATTGCGACAGCTTTGTTAAAATAAATTTCATAAATTAGATGTCACATTTATTAACTTATTCGTTGTTTTAAAATAAAGTTTTTTATTTTTGCCAACAAATTAAATTCTAAAATTAAAGATTATGTCAGACATTGCATCAAGAGTAAAAGCGATTATCGTAGACAAATTAGGTGTTGACGAAAACGAAGTTGTAACAGAAGCAAGCTTCACTAATGATTTAGGAGCTGACTCATTAGACACTGTTGAGCTTATTATGGAATTCGAAAAAGAATTTGACATTCAAATTCCAGACGATCAAGCAGAAAACATCGCTACTGTAGGTCAAGCAATCTCTTACATCGAGGAAGCTAAAAAATAATAAATTACACACCCGTTTGCAATCTTGCTTACGGGTGTTATTATTTTTTTTAAAATTAAATTCGAGATTGAATTTCAATCAAAACTATATTTATTGTAATACCCATGGCTCTTTCGTAATAGTAATACAGTAAAGAAAGCATGGGTTTTATTTGTTTAAAGATAACAAAAATAAAGAATTTATGGTATTAAGACGAGTTGTTGTAACAGGTTTAGGCGCTCTTACACCCATTGGAAATAACATTGAAGAGTATTGGAACGGACTTATTAACGGCGTTAGTGGAGCTGCTCCAATCACTTATTTTGACGCTTCAAAATTTAAAACTCAATTTGCATGCGAATTGAAAAATTTTAATGCTGAAGATTTCTTAGACAGAAAAGAGGCTAGAAAAATGGACCGCTATGCACAATACGCAATGGTATCATCAGACGAAGCTGTAAATGATGCCGGTTTCAATTTTGAAAAACTAGATAAAGACAGAGTTGGTGTAATATGGGGATCTGGAATTGGAGGATTAGAAACTTTTCAAATAGAGGTTCTTAATTTTGCTGCTGGTGACGGTACCCCAAAATTTAATCCTTTCTTCATTCCTAAAATGATTGCCGATATAGCTGGAGGTCATATTTCAATAAAATATGGCTTTAGAGGACCAAATTTTACAACTGTTTCAGCTTGTGCTTCTTCTACAAATGCTATTATTGATGCTTTCAATTATATCCGACTAGGTCATGCAGATGCTATGGTAACTGGAGGATCTGAAGCGGCTGTAACTATAGCAGGTATGGGTGGATTTAATGCCATGCATGCTTTATCAACAAGAAATGACGACCCAAAAACAGCTTCTAGACCTATGGACAAAGACCGTGATGGATTTGTTTTAGGAGAAGGTGCTGGTGCTCTTGTTCTTGAAGAATACGAACATGCAATTGCTCGTGGCGCAAAAATATATTGCGAAATTGGTGGTGGTGGTATGTCAGCAGATGCTCATCATATAACCGCTCCACATCCTGATGGATTGGGTGCTAAAAACGTAATGTTGAACTGTTTGAGAGACGCTGGTTTAAAACCAACTGATGTAGACGGGGTAAATATGCACGGAACATCAACACCACTTGGTGATATGGCAGAATCTAAAGCTATACTTCATGTTTTTGGCGATCACGCTTATACAATGAATCTAAATTCAACTAAATCCATGACGGGTCATTTACTTGGCGCAGCAGGTGCTGTTGAAACAATTTCTTCTATTCTTTCCATGAAATATGGAATTGTGCCACCTACAATAAATCATTTTACAAATGATGAAAGCATTGATGCTAAATTAAATTTTACTTTCAACAAAGCTCAAAAAAGAGAAATGAATGTTGTTATGAGTAATACTTTTGGTTTTGGCGGTCACAATGCTTGTGTATTGGTAAAAAAATTAGAAATCTAATAGTTATATATGCGTATAATCAGAAAAATATTTTCAAAATCCCGTTCTCCAGAAGACGGGATTTTTTTTGATTCTATTCAGAAAATCTTGGGTTTTAACCCAATAAACTTAGATTATTACAAGAAAGCCTTCACACATCGCTCCTCAAATCGCTTGGATGTTTTAGGAAATCCAATTAATTACGAACGATTAGAGTTTTTAGGTGACGCGATGCTGAGTTCTGTAATTGCAGCACATTTATTTAGTAAAGCACCTGCTGGAGATGAAGGTTACCTAACCAAAATGCGTTCAAAAATTGTAAGCAGAGAACATTTGAACGAATTAGGAAAAGACCTAAATTTAGTACAATATATTGAAAGCAAAGTGCCGATACAGCATTTTGGAGAAAACATACATGGCAATATCTTTGAATCACTCGTAGGAGCAATTTACCTGGATAGAGGCTATATCTATTGTGAAAAATTCATTCAAAAAAGAGTTATTGTTCCTTACGTAGATATCGCAAGACTCGAAGGAAAAGTAATTAGTTATAAAAGTTTGGTAATAGAATGGTGCCAAAAAGAAAAGAAAATATTTCATTATGATATTTTCGAAGACAACGCAATTGACGGGCAACGTTTGTTTGGCGTAAAACTAAGTATTGATGACAAAGTGATTGCAAGAGCAAGAGCAACCTCAAAGAAGAAGGCGGAAGAAAAAGCGTCCCAACGCGCTTATTTTGCATTTCAAGAAAAAATGGACCGAAAATAATATCAATTTTCATAAAACTATAACGTTTTCGTTCATAAATTAACAAAAACATCTTATTTTGAGAGGTCTACGCTTCAATAGAAATACTATATTTACATCTTATTTTTTCATGAAATGGCAATTCATAAATTGGATCTTGGCGAATTTGACGAAATAGATTACTATCTCATCGCAATTCATACTTCATTAGAAGACTATAGATTGGCCTATTTTATTAATCAAAAGCTGCCTATAAATTTGAGTAAAAGCAAAAATGAAATTCAAATTAATATAAAAGAAGGAGAAACAAATTTTTCGAGATTCTATTATAATGACGCCGAAAAAGAGATCTCTTGGAATTTGATTCAAAATAAAAATGAAGTAATTCAATATAAAAAAGGAAGTACTCAAAATTTATTTTCAAATGTAACAATGGAAGTTTCAACAAAAGTTTTTTTGCTTCCAGAATTTAAAAAAGTAGATTACTTTTTAAAAATAGAAAATAATGAGGATACTATGAATGTATCAAAAATACAGATACTATTAAATACCATAGATAACGTATCAACAGTTTATACAGTAGATACAAATCAAATAAAATCAAAAAACAATTTAATTTTTTAATACAAATGCTTACAAACAAAAAAACAAAAATTGTAGCCACACTTGGGCCCGCATGTAGTACAAGAGAAATCATAAAAGACATGATTGATGCCGGTGTAAATGTATTTAGAGTGAATTTTTCACATGCTGACTACAATGATGTAAAAGAAAAAATTAATATCATACGAGGTCTTAATGAAGAATTTGGCTATACAACTGCAATCCTAGGTGATTTACAAGGACCTAAACTTCGCGTAGGAGTTATGGAAGAAGGTGTAGTAGTACATGATGGTGATTTAATTACATTTACGACTGCCGAAGACATTCTTGGGACAGCAAAGAAAGTATTCATGAAATACCAAAACTTTCCAAATGATGTAAATCCTGGAGAAAGAATTTTGCTTGATGATGGAAAACTTATCTTTGAAATCGTTGAAACTGATAAAAAATCAGAAGTTATAGCAAGAGTGATTCAAGGTGGTGAATTGAAATCTAAAAAAGGAGTAAATCTGCCTAATACAAAAATTTCTCTTCCTGCAATGACTGAGAAAGATATAGCAGATGCTATTTTTGCCATTGGACAAAACGTTGATTGGATTGCACTATCTTTTGTGAAAACACCAAGAGACTTACAAGATTTACAGGAATTAATTGCACAACATTCTGAATATAAAATTCCAATTGTTGCCAAAATAGAAATGCCAGAAGCATTAGAAAATATTGACAAAATTGTTGCGTATTGTGATGCATTAATGGTTGCTCGTGGAGATTTAGGAGTTGAACTTCCTGCACACGAAGTACCTTTAGTTCAAAAAGAATTGATTCGTAGAGCTAAAACAGCTCGTATTCCTGTTATCGTTGCTACGCAAATGATGGAAACAATGATCACAAGCTTGACGCCAACCCGTGCAGAAGTAAATGATGTTGCGAACTCAGTTATGGATGGTGCAGATGCTGTAATGCTTTCTGGAGAAACTGCTACTGGAAATTATCCTGTTCAAGTTATCCAAAAAATGACTCAAATCATTGAAGCAGTAGAAGATTCTCCGCTAATTCAAGTACCACAAAACACACCACAAATTAAAACAAAACGTTTTATCACTAAAACAATTTGTCACCATGCTGCAACTATGGCTAACGTTATCAAAGCAAAAGCTATCTGTACATTGACAAATAGTGGTTATACTGCTTTCCAAATTTCGGCTTGGAGACCTAATGCACATATTTTAGTTTTTACCTCTAATAAAAGAATCCTTACACAACTTAATTTATTATGGGGTGTAAAATCTTTCATGTACTCTAAAGATGTAAGCACGGATGATACCGTAACTGACATAAACGAAATTGTAAAACAAAAAGGTTTTGTACAAAAAGGAGATTTCCTTATCAATTTAGCAGCAATGCCAATTAAAGATAAAGGAATGGTTAACACCTTGAGAGTATCCGAAATAGAATAGTTTAAAACTACCTAAAATACTTATCCGTCTTGTCTCGTTTTAAAACGAAATAAGACGGATTTTTTTATGCATCAATCAATGTAATAGGATTTTCCTTTGAAAAAATTTTAAGACTATTTAAACAATCATCTGCAAAATAAAATTTATATTTGAACAACAAATAACCCTACAAATTATGAGTTTTAATTCTAAAAATCCATTTTTAAACAACAAAACTTTTTCAACTGCAGTTTCAAAAAATGACGAAGTACATCAAGCTACTATCATTGAATATAACGATGAGATGACTTTGTCTGGCACCATCAATAAAAGTTTAATCTTGTTTTTACTCCTTACCGCTTCTGCAACAGTAATCTGGTGGTTGGCTTTCAACGGAATGAATCCGATGGTTCCTGCAATTGGCGGTGCTATTGTTGGATTAGTTTTAGTGCTTATTTCTGCTTTCAAACCACAATACTCTCCATATTTAGCTCCGGGATATGCTCTGTTCGAAGGACTATTTATTGGTGGAATTTCAGCAATATTTGAAGCAATGTATCCTGGAATCGTGATTCAGGCAGTAGGTGCAACTTTTGTTACTTTTATGGTTTGCTTGGGATTGTATAAATATAAAATTGTAAAAGTAACAGAGCAATTCAAATCGGTTATTGTGGCAGCGACACTTGCTATAGCAACGTATTACCTTATATCTTGGGTATTTTCTATGTTTACGAGCTTTGTTCCCGTGCATTATGGAAACTCAATGATGAGCATTGGAATCAGTATTTTTGTTATTGTGGTTGCCGCTTTAAATTTGTTTTTAGATTTTGACCGAATAGAAAAAGGAGCCGAACAGAAAATGCCAAAATACATGGAATGGTATGGCGCAATGGGATTAATGATTACACTAGTTTGGTTGTATATCGAGTTTTTAAGATTGCTGTCTAAATTGAACAGTAAAAATTAAAATCATCACAAGTTTATAAAAGAGAAAACCTTTCCAAATTGGAAAGGTTTTCTCTTTTATGCCGCTTTCTCAAAAGCTATGTAGTGGCTTAATTGCCCTTTTGTATTGAAGACTGGAAATCCTTTTATCAAACAGGCATAAACATCTCCATTTTTTTTATAATTCATCACCGTTTTTTCAAAAGGTTTTTGAAGCGATATAGCAGTACGTATTTCGCTCGAAACTGTTAAATCGGTTGCATCACCTTGAAAAATCTTTGGGTTTTTACCTAAAACTTCTGCTTCAACATAACCATTCATCTTTATCATATTATGCGATGCAAAAACAATATTCAATTTAGTATCTGTCAAAATTATTACCTCTTCCCTCAATCGAGTTTTTAAATCCCAATTATTTTGAATCCATTTATTTTGAGAAGATAACGCATGCAACTTGCTTAAATCCACAAAGATATTCTTCATCAATCCTAAAAAATCATTATGGAAATTCCAAGATGAAACGGGAACCGTCTTTACACTTAAACCGTTGTGATACTTGGCAATAGCCTCTTCATATTGTCTAAAATTATTCATACCCTTTTGTATTTAAAACCAAATATAATTTTATTTATAAAAAGAAAACAACATATTCCAGACTTTAACCATTGTTCAACGAGTGAATTAGCTTATCAAAAATCAAATTTTAACTGCACAACAACAAACTTTTTCTCTTCAGTGTTTAAATTACTGAGTGAAATTCCAAGTAATCGCACAGAATCCTTCATGCGTTCTTGATACAACAACTCCTTTACAATTTCTACAATCAAACCTTTATCTGAAATAAAATAAGGCAACGTTTTACTTCGAGTTTGTTGTGTAAAATCACTGTATTTTATTTTTAAAGTAATTGTTTTACCGGCTACATTGTATCTTTTTAATCTTTTTTCCAATGCAGCGGCAATAACCTCTAATTTCTCAATCATGAAAATTTCTGAAGACAGATTAACGTCAAAAGTATGTTCGGCAGCAACTGATTTTGTAATTCGGTTTGATTTCACTTCGCTGTTATGAATTCCTCTTACAACATTGTAATAAAAGCTTCCCGATTTCCCGAAATGCTTCTCCAGGAATTCCAATGTTTTGCTTTTCAATTCCACTCCCGTAAAAATACCCAGTTGGTACATTTTTTCGGTGGTTACTTTTCCAACACCATGAAATTTTCGAATAGGCAATTCTTCCAAGAACGAAATAACTTCATCCGGATTCACGGTTTTCTGACCATTGGGTTTGTTGTAATCACTGGCAATTTTAGCCACAAACTTATTCACTGATATTCCTGCCGAAGCTGTCAAGCCCACTTCGTCAAAAATACGCTGTCTTATTTCCTGTGCCAATAACGTAGCACTGGGATTCCCTTTTTTATTATTGGTTACGTCTAAATACGCTTCGTCAAGCGACAATGGCTCAACTAAGTCCGTATATTCATAAAAAATCTTTTGAATTTTACTCGAAATTTCCTTGTATCTGTCAAAACGTGGTCGTACAAAAATAAGTTCCGGACAATTTTTTTTGGCCATAACGCCACTAATAGCGCTTCGAACTCCAAATTTTCTGGCTTCATAACTTGCCGCAGCAACAACGCCACGATTTTCTGAGCCACCTACAGCAATAGGCTTCCCACGCAATAATGGATTATCCATTTGCTCTACTGAAGCATAGAAAGCGTCCATGTCAACGTGTATGATTTTTCTATTTGGAATTAATTCCTGCATCTAAACTGGTTGAATATGCACTGTTTTTTCGAATGATTTAGTAACGCTAAAAATTATTTTTGATCTTCCACATGTAAATAGTTTTCTACAACTTCCGATTTATTTTTCTTTTCTGTTGGAAAAAAGAAACTAATGGGCCTTGACTTGAAATGATTCCAAATGGAAACTGTGACAAATCGCAATTCGAATAATGAAATAGCTCTAGAACGAAATGCAAGCCCTAGTGAAAGACTAAAACTTACTATAAAGTTAACCAATCCTATAATACCAATCCCAAAAATACCCCAGAATAACATAGAGTTACTCACAGCATAATTCGCACCATAAAGCGCCAAAGCCAAGTTTCCGCTTCCAAAAGTGATGTGTCGAATATCAAGATTCAATCCTAAAAACAAACCTATAGAGGCAGTACTTCCCATGAATATTCCAAACCAGAAATTTGAAATAATCCCAGCCCATCTTTTTCTATATAATTTAGCTAATTTAACCGTTCTTTCTTTTCCAAAACTCCTTTTCAGCAAAGGATGTTCTGTAATTCGGAAATACACTTGATTGTGTTTGTCCCTGTTTGCAATACTTCCGGAGATGATTCCTGATAAAAATAAAAACACTCCGGCAATAGCTGCATGAAGTATGGCTAACGAGTGAATAGGACTCAAATCAATAAGTAACCCTTCCCATTTAGTTGCAGCAATGTTATACTGAAACGCATAATCAATAGCCCAGATTCCAAGTAGCGAAACCGGAAAAGCCATGATTACATTCCCCACAAAAGCGATAAACTGAGAACGAAATACACGTGCAAAAAGAATAGCAAAAGCTTTATATTTTTCAGCATCTTTCCCTTTTTTTATAACACCTTCCTCCAATGCTTTTATTAAAGCTGAAGCTGTCATGGCCGGTTGTTTTGTCGCCAGCGTAAAACCTAAAAGATAAATGGCAATAAATCCAAAAGCATAATTCATGCTGTAAAGAAAAGCATGCCCAAAAAAACTGGTATCAGCTTTAGAAAGCAAAACTTTAATAATGCATAAAATCCCTACTATAAATCCTCCTCCTAAAGCAGTTCTAAACATTTTAAAATACTCCTTACGGCTTTCAGTAATATAATGTTCACCGGTTTTAGCTGTATGTTGCGTTATTTCATAGGAAATGAGTTGGGTGCTTTCGCCAATAAACTTCCTGACATTATTCTTATAGCAATTGTACTTAATTAAGTGGAGAGCCAATGCAATTCCATTGTTTTTTTTATCAGTCCATTTTTCTATAATCAATAACGAAATTAAAAACTTAAGCCGAACTAATTGCTGTCTAATTTTTAATAAATTCTGATTTACACGAAGCGAAATGCCATATTTTGAACTGTTATGAAATGCTTTCTCCACAAAGTCTTCACATTGCTTATGCAAAACTAATACCTGAGCATAGGATAAATCATCAGACTTAATAAAATGGTTTTCGGAATTTCTGATTCTGTCTTCAATTAGGAATAATTCCTTTTCAAAAGCTGTAAAAGGACTTTCGTAATCATCAAATTCTGGCACCATTTTGATAACATCCGTTTCCAAGGCTCGGCCACTAATGCGTTGCGTGATTAAATCCATTGCAACTAATACTTCCGACAAAACAGAATTCGGTTCAACACTTTCATAAATTGATTTAAATTTTAAAAGTCCGTATAATTCTTCCAATTGACTTGATGGAATTTTGTTAATCCAAATGGTATCATTGGCTAAATGGAAAACCTGATTCAGTATGTATTCTAAAGTATCTTTTTGAGGCTGGTAGGGTAAAAATTTAGCGAATATTCTTTTTTTGACTTCAAAAATAAAGTCTACATCCTGCAGAATAGCTGCGTCAGAAAGTATTTTATTGAATTTTTTGTCTTTTACTATTTCTTTCAGATAGATTGAAAATTGTTCTCTGCAAGAATCATTTTCGTTGAAAAAAGAAATGATTTCCTGTAAATCAACCGTTTCCAGATTTTTAATTTTCAAAGGTCTAATCAGCCTGATTAATTCGATTAAAGGTTCTAAGTTATCCTCTGTTTCACGCCAGGATTGGCTTTCTCCAAAAAACTTAATCAGTAGTGTTGCAGGTGTTGGCTTAGATTTTACTTTGAAAATTGGCATATTAAAATTCATTCGGTTTTTGTAAAAATACAAATCGACGCAATAACTTCCATTAACTTATTCATAAAATAACTGTTAAACTAGATGCAAACTATCCTTTATACACAATTAAGGTACTAAAATGTATTCGCTCGAAAACTAATTCATGGTATAATTAAGACTATTGTTTTTGATTATACAATCTTAACGGAAGATATTAAAGCATGAGAAATAGAAATATTTGATACCTTTGAGTTTCTGGATTAGCCCAGATAGAAGTGGAAATCTTCGATTGAAAAAAACTATTTTTCTTTTTAAAAAAGAGCGACCCAAGAAGCTTCTTTTTTAAAAATAGAAAAAAAGTTTTATGATTGAGAAATTGAAACGAATAGCTGGATAAAGCTCCAAAATATTTATAAAAAATGATTGAAATAGAAAGAAAATTTTTGGTTTTAAACGATTCATTCAAAGCTGAAGCTTTCGCACAAAATCATATTGCGCAAGGGTATTTGAGTTCTGCACCAGAACGTACGGTGCGAGTACGCATAAAAGGCAGCAAAGGATATTTGACGATAAAAGGTATTTCGAATGATTCCGGCATGTCCCGTTTTGAGTGGGAAAAAGAAATTCCTGTTGCTGAAGCAAAGGAATTACTATTGTTATGCGAGAAAGGTGTTATTGATAAAACCCGTTTTGAGATAAAACGAGGCGAACATATTTTTGAGGTTGATGAATTTTATGGCGAAAATGAAGGCTTGATTGTCGCTGAAATTGAGCTTGATTCTGAAACGGAAACTTTTGAGAAACCAAGTTGGCTAGGTGAAGAAGTGACAAATATCAATCGCTATTATAATGCTTATTTAAGCACTAATCCATACAAAAATTGGTGATTTAATTACTTAATACCGCTATTGTCACTTGCATTCCTCCACTACTTTTATTAGAGGCTATATCCATAAATGCTCGTTTTGAAAGATCAATTTCTCTAGATTTTACAAATGGTCCTCTATCGGTAATTTCCACAATTACGGATTTTCCATTCTTTTCATTAGTCACTTTTACCTTTGTGCCAAAAGGGAGTTTTTTGTGTGCTGCAGTATATTTATTATTATCAAATTTTCTACCGCTTGTAGTCCGTTTTCCATTAAATTTATCAGCATAATAAGACGCATGTGCTTCCTTTTTGTAGATTTTAAATTTTCCTAATGAGGTTATTAAAGAATCTATTTTGTTTTCATCTAATTCAATAGTTGCTTTACCTTTCTTGAGGGTATCTTTTTGAGTTGCTGCTTTTTGTTTTTCTATGATTGAACTTTGGCTGCTGACTAAGCTAATAATTGCAAGTAAAAAAAATAATGTTATTGCTTTTTTCATATATATCGTATTAGTTAAATCTATTTTACAAAAACCATACCTAGATAAAAAAAGCCCTATTTCTAGAGCTTTAATTGGTTTTTAAAACCAAATTTTCCATGGAATCCTACTTAAAATAAGTACTAATCCTAAACCATAAAAAATAGAGAAAGTTTTGAATTTTGATTCACTAGTTAATAATTTTTTATGCTTGGACCAACCTATAGTGATTAAAACAATTGCAATAATATTTATTAAAGGATGTTCTAAAGCCAGTAACCTACTTTCAGTTGTTAACCCACCCATTCCTAATGCTTTTATCATATCTAATCCGTTAGGAGAGACGAAATATAAAATAAAACCAACTAGTAATTGAGTGTGTATGGCTATTAAAGCAAACAATGCAATTTTCCGGTCTTTTGAAGTAAAATCTTTTTTAGAAGTCATCCCGATAACGGAATTAATCACTGCAATCACTAATACTAATAGTGCTAAATAAGCCCACCCTGAATGGAATTTTTGAATGAAATCGGACATAAATACTGTTTTTGTTTTAACAAATATAAGAAAAAAAGACATAAAAAAACCACGCTTTTAAGCGTGGTTTTTCATTTTTTTTATTTTTTTAGACTATTTACCGAAAATATATCTAAGTGTAAATTGTGCTTGCCAAACATCAAAAGTTGATGCATTTTTCTGGAAAGTGTCTTTGATTAAGACTCTGCTTCCATTAGGCTCTACCTGAGTTGCCAATTGATAAAAAGGTACATTTGCAGTAGTAGTTCTATAATTTAAAACGTTTGCATTAGTAACTCTTTGGGAAATACCCCAATCTTTATTAATAAAATTAGTAAAGTTTAAGATGTCAGCTCTGAACTGGAAATTATTCTTTTTACCAGCAATAGTAATATAAAAATCTTGAGTTGCTGATAAATCTAGTCTATGCAACATAGGTAAGACTCCTCCGTTTCTCTGAGCATATTGTCCTCTTCTTGTAGAAAGATACTTATCTTGATTAATGTAAGCATCGTAAGCAGCTTGTTGTTGAGCTTCAGTGTATGTAGTCACAACAGTTCCATTAGTAACAGAAAGTGATTGAAAACGAATTTCACTTGCTCTATTAGGAACATATATCAAATCATTATTGTTTACTCTGTCTCCATTCATATCACCTCCATAAGAGTAAGAAAATGGTCCAGCTTGCTCACCAATATATCCTAAGTTGATTGAAGTTGCAGCTCCTACATTTTTACCGTATTCGATTTTGTATCCTAAAATACCAACTAATCTGTGTGGCGTATTATTGTTAGACAATGCTAGTGGTAAGTCATTATTTCCATTTACAGATCTAGCACCGGTCCAAGAACCAGATGCAATAGAGCCAGGAGATAATAAATCATTAGCGCTAGAGTGTGTGTATGCAAAAGATCCCCAAAGACCTTTTTTGTAAGGATACTCTAATTTAAAAGTTGTAGAATAAAAAGTTCCTTTATCAGTATTAGTTAAAACAACTGCACTAGAAACATTATCATTTACACGAACACCTGCGTCTGTACGAGCATATCTTGGTCTCTTATCTGGACCACTGAAAGTTCCTACTGGAGCATCAAAATTAGCATTATAATAATCGATAGCGTTTATGTTTCTTTGAAAAATACCTTCAACAGTTGCTACAAAACCAAAAGGAAGTTTTTGATCAACTGCAATGTTAGTTTTCCATACTTGCGGGAACTTAAATTTTTTGTCTGAGAAAGCCAATTCAAAAGTTGTAGGAAGAGTTGGAGTTTCAGGAATAAAATAATCATTAGGATTAGGAGTAAATCCATATCCTCCATTAGCTAAAGCCGTACCACTAACATCAACAAAGCCAGTAAGAACTCCATTGTTTCCAATAGCATTAGACAAGTAAACAGATGGTGCTCTTCCTGTAAATACACCACTACCTCCACGAAGAAGCGTAGATGAATCTCCATTTAAGTCTAAGTTAAAACCAACTCTAGGCTCAAATAAATATTGTGTATCAGGCATATCCCCTGTATTGAATTTTTCTCCTTGAGCAAACGTTAATGCAGTAACTGCCGGGTTTTCAAGAGCGGTATCAGCAAACCATACTGATGTTGCTCGAAGACCTACAGTCAATTTAAATCTATCACTTAATTTCATTTCATCTTGCACATATAAATCAAGTTTATTAGACTTGAATATTTGCAAAGGTTCTTGAGCACCCGGTAAAGCTGAATATCTAAATTGTAATCTTGCCGGAAGTGCAGTTGTTGAAGGAATACCTCCTGTGTTAGCTGATTGATTAGCAGCAGCGTAAAAATCATTCAATGAATTAAAAGTATAAACACCATTAGATCCAGAGAAAAACAAGTTACTTGATTTAAAATACTCAAAATTAGCTCCAAACAATAAAGAGTGTTTTCCTATTGTTTTTGTTAAATTATTTGTAAAGTGCAATGTAGAATAAGAAAGTTTATTCCCTTGTGTAAATGGATCTAAACCAGCTGATATAGCTGTTGTAGCACCATCTAATATATCAATAGTTGGGAACAACCCACCACCTTGTAAAGCTCTGTCCTCTATTTGTTTATCATAACCTGCGATGAAGTTATTATACCAAGAATTACTTAATTTACTATTTAATTCTAAAACAGCGGATCTAGTGTTGTCTTGTATCACATAACCACTATTCTTGAAAGACATTGCTAATGGACTAGTTCTTCTGTTACCAAAACCTAAAGAATTAGAATTAGAAGTCAATTCATCAGAATTAGAATCATGATGTACATAACGAACTGTTAATTGATGATTATCATTAATATTCCAGTCAACTCTTCCTAAGAATTTTTTAGAAATCCTTTCAGAATCATAATTCTCCCAAGGTCCAGTTGTATAGTTAAACTTGTCTTGTAAAAAATTAGAAAGAGTTTGCATCTGTTCAAAAGTAGGTCTAGAAACCTGAGCACTAGGTTGTGGCGAACCTGTAGAAGTCCAAGTAGTTGCTGGGCTTATGTTCTCTAAAGTTTCAAAATTTCCAAAGAAAAACAATTTGTCTTTAATGATTGGCGCTCCTATTCTAGCTCCCCAAATTTTTTCTTCAAATTTCCCAGGAACGATTACATTATCTCCAGCTTTAGTTCCAATAAAATCTTTTTTATTGCTTCTGAATGAATTATAAACCGATCCCTCAACTTCATTTGTTCCACTTTTAGTAACTGCATTTATTCCAGATCCTAAAAATCCTGATTGACGTACATCATAAGGAGCAATACTTACTTGCAATTGTTCGATAGCATCTAAAGAAATAGCTGTTGAGCCTGTTCTACCTCCTGCTTGTGAATCACTTCCTAAACCAAATCCATTGTTAAAAACAGAACCATCAATAGTAAAGTTATTTAATCTTGAATCCTGTCCTCCAAAAGTACCATTACTACCCGCATTAGCGTTGTATTTTGTGATAGAATTTATTGAACGAGCTCCTGTTACGGGAACTGCAGTAATCTCTCTATTAGAAAACTGTTGAGAAGCTCCTGTTCTTCCTTTATTGAATGCTCCATTAGATTTTGTTGAAACTACAACTACTTCTTTAAGTAGATTAGATTCTTCTTCAACAACAACATTTACTGTTAAGCTGTTTCCAAGAGGCGCATTTATTTCTGTAATTTCTGTAGTTTTATAGCCAACATAAGTTACTTTTACTGTGTAAGGACCACCTGGTCTAATTCCTTGAACAGCATACCCTCCATTATAATCTGTAGTTGAAAAATATTTAGTCCCAGTTGGATTGTGTCTAACCTCAACTGAAGCACCTGGAAGAGTTTCTCCAGAATTTGATCTAACAGTACCAGACATAGCAGAACTAGTAACCTGCGAATGTCCTACAGCTGATAAAAAAATAATCAAAATAAAAATAATTCTTTTCATTTTTGTTTCTTGTTTAGTTTAAAAATATTTGGCAAAAATATAACATTTTTACTTTAAAAAGTTAACACAACGTTAAGAATGGCATTATTTTTAAGTTGAGCATTTCACTTAAAACACTTTTAATTGAATTTCAAGCGAATAATTGAATTTTTAATAGCTATAAATGTTTTTTATTGAATTATTCACATATAATTTTCAACAATCAAAATTAAAAAAATAACATAATTTTTAAAAACTACTATAACAGAGTCACTTATCCATAAAAAGCCCCGATTTAGATAAAATCAGAGCTTTTGAGAGTTATAAACTATTAAAAAAAAAGGGCGAAACCGAAATCTTAGGAAAAATTCATACACTTTTAAGAATTAATTTCAAAAATCAACACTGCTTATTTAGCAAAAAATGATTCAGTAAAAAAGTTGTGGAACTGTCATGATTATCAACCGTTTTTGTACTAATCTCCTCCAAAATAGAATTAGCCAATTGTTTTCCCAACTCAACTCCCCATTGATCAAAACTAAAGATATTCCAGATAACTCCTTGTACAAAAATCTTATGCTCATACAATGCAATCAAAGAACCCAAAGTTTTAGGGGTTAACTTCTGAATTAAAATAGTATTCGTAGGCTTATTACCTGTAAAAACTTTAAACGGTAGAAGAAATTTGGCTTTCTCCTCTGAAATACCTTGTTTGTCAAATTCAGCTTGAACTTGTTCTCCAGATTTTCCATGCATCAACGCTTCCGTTTGTGCAAAAAAGTTAGACATTAGTTTATCGTGATGATCATTATCACCATATAAAGGAGTTATAAACCCAATAAAATCTGCAGGAATTAATTTTGTCCCTTGGTGAATTAACTGAAAAAATGCATGCTGAGCATTCGTTCCAGGTTCTCCCCAAATGATAGTTCCTGTTTGATAGTTTACCGGCTTTCCATCACGACCCACACTTTTACCATTGCTTTCCATAGTTCCTTGCTGTAAATAAGGAGCTAATTTCTGCAAATATTGTGTGTAAGGAATTAAAGCTTCACTTTCGGCACCAAAAAAATTATTATACCAAACGCTCAGTAAAGCCAATGTTACCGGCATATTTTTGTCGAAATCAGCTGTTTTAAAATGTTCATCCATTTCATTAGCTCCTTGCAACAATTCATCAAAATTATCGTATCCAACAGCTAAGCTTATTGTAAGTCCAACAGCACTCCACAAAGAGAACCTTCCACCAACCCAATCCCACATAGGGAATACATTATCAGGATTTATCCCAAACTCTGTTACTTTTTGGATATTGGTTGAAACCGCAACAAAATGTTTAGCAATATCTTCTTGAGTAGCTGATTCTAAAAACCATTTTCTGATAGTTTCAGAATTAGTAAGCGTTTCTTGTGTTGTAAATGTTTTAGAAACAATAACAAAGAGAGTCGTTTCCGGATTTAATTTTTTTATAATCTCATTCACATGATCGCCATCCACATTTGAAACAAAATGAACGTTAAGATGATTTTTATAAAATTGTAAAGCCTCAACAGCCATAGCAGGACCTAAATCAGAACCTCCAATACCTATATTAACAACATCCGTGAACGGTTTTCCCGTGTAACCAGTTCTTTCACCCGAAGTAACTTCATTAGTAAATGCTTTTATTTTACTTTTTACTTCATAAACTTCAGAAACCACATTATCTCCATCAACATTAATAACTGCTGATTCTTTGGCTCGCAATGCGGTATGAAGCACCGCTCTATTTTCGGTTTGATTGATTATTGCACCATCAAAATAATCAGCAATAGCACTTTTTAGTCCCACCTCATCCGCTAATTCTAATAATAACTGAAGCGTTTCTTGAGTGATAATATTTTTTGAATAGTCAATTAAAAAATCATTCCATTTCAAATTGAATTTTTCAGTTCTGGTTGCGTCCAATTGAAATAATTCTTGCATTGAAGCTTTTTGCATTTCGTTGTAATGCATTTCAAGTTTCTTCCAAGCGCTCGTTTCTGTTGGGTTTATTGTATTTAAAGCCATTTATTAGGTAGTTTGTAGTATTATTTGAATTTGGCAAAAATACTGAAATTAGTTTTAATGCTAAATGAGTTTACGATTATATAACAATTTAGCAGGAAAAACACTAAATAGTGACCATCCCACAATCACCTAAGTGTTACTATTTTGCTGTCAAATAAGTCTTTTCAACTTATTTATAGTTGCAGAATTATAAATTAGCAACACTATCCAATTGAAATTTTAACGGAGTTATCGTTTTAATGTATCGCTCTTTATTTCTTCCGCTCATGGGTTCGCCGGTAGGCAATTTTAATCGCAAAGCATCAACCTGAACACCATTTTTCCAAAATCGATAACATACATGCGGGCCAGATGCCAAACCTGTGCTTCCCACTAAACCGATAACCTGTCCTTGACTTACACGTTGCCCGCGCCTCACTAATATTTTAGACATGTGCAAGTATTGTGTCGAATAGGTTCCGTTGTGTTTCACTTTTACAAAATTCCCGTTTCCGGCAGTAAAACCACTTTGCTCTACAACTCCGCCAGCCGTTGCAGAAATTGGCGTACCGCGTGGCGCTGCATAATCCGTTCCTTTATGCGCTTTCCATCTGTGTTGAACAGGATGAAATCTACTGGTTGAAAATCGAGAGGATATTCTGCTGAATTTTATTGGAGACTTAAGAAAGAAATTTTTCAACGTTTTCCCATCTTCATCGTAATACTCTATTTTATCTGAGTCTGGATTTTGGGCAAAAGGAAATGCATAAATAATTTTCCCCTTGTATTCAAAAAAGGAAGCTTCCAGTTCTTCCACACCGTCATAAACAGTGTCATTTATGAATCGCTCTGTAAAAGTTATCGCAAAACGATCTCCTTTTTTGAGTTTCATAAAATCGATGGAATAGGCGTAAATTTTAGAAATTTTACTTGCCAAAGCTCCTTCAATCTTAGCATTACCTAAGGTTTCTGACAATGATTCTTTCAAAACTCCACCAATGGTGCGTCGTTTAATCGTAATGGGTTTTGTTTTTTTATAAGCAACAACAGCCGTGTCGCGTAAATCAACTACATAATAGTTTAACGCATCCGGCTGATAGATAAACACCTGTAAATCATTCTTCTTATTTTTTGACCGAAGCATTGTAAAAGGCTTATCTATTCTGATGGTTCTCACATCAAAAGTATCTTTTACTTTAGCGATAATATCATATACTTCTCGCTCTCCAATATTTTGTCCTTCTAGTAAAGTCCCAAAAGTGTCTCCCTTTTTTATAGTATCCTGAACAACATTAAAATCAGAATATTTAAACCCAAACTCTATCTTTTTAACTGCTGGTTTAATAATTTCTTTTTCTAGAATCTCATCAGATTTATTACAAGAAATCAAAGAAAATAATACTATAATTGCTAATAATACTTGTTTCAAACTATGTTTTTTTATTCAAATTATTTTTCTTCTCCCCAATGCGCCAGTTCTTCTGCCGACCATAATTCCGGAAAAAATATCCTGCGTTGGTATTTTGGATGCATGTACTTTTTCCAGTCACTTCCTCCTGTCGCTTCTCCATCACCTTTACCGCTCTGATCTATATATTTCTTTGCAGTATTCAAATGTTGCATTACCCAAGTAATATTTACCGTATGGTCATAATGACGCATCGCTAAAATTAACTCTGGATTTTTTTGATCTAAATCTGGAAGTTGTTTGAATTTTTGCCAAATGTTTATGGTATTATATTCTTCCATATGATTCAGGAACATCTTCTTATATTTTCTTTCGAATTCCTCCAGTAGAAAAGACTTTTTACCCGTATGATAATCTTTTCCGGCTGCTTGCCAATACAAATGCTCTAAGGCAAATTCATAAGGCGTATTCCTGTCTATTGACTCTCTATAACGGTGATCGATAAGATTTATTAGGTCTGTAGAAGAAAATTCTATTAAACGGTATTGCGCACTTTGAAAACCACTGGCAGGAGTTAGCGTATTTCTAAATTTCATATATTGATCTACTTCCATTCCGTCTCCCATAATGCTGAAAGAAGTCGTTAGCATATCAAAATATCGGCTAATTCTCATTAATCTTTCAGTGAAAAAATCAGTTTGAATATTTTCACAGTAGGAAATTTGGCGCATTTCCCAAAGTATCATCTTAAATATCAATTCATTCACCTGATGGTACATAATAAAAACCATTTCATCAGGAAGCGTTGTTCTTTGAACTTGAAGATTTAACAATGCATCTGTTTGTATATAATCCCAATACGTAATTGGTTTTGACCATAATAATCCTTCCAGTTGCGTCTCTGTTTTTTGATTTATTGCTTGGTATTTTATTTCAATTTCCTTTAAAATCGCTTCTGAACTATCAATATTATTCATTATTTATTTGTTTTAAAAGGATACTTCAATCCTCTGTATGCATCTATATCTGCTTTTATAGAACCTACTGCCAAGCTGGCTTTTATTCTGATTGGTAATTTATTATCATCATCTGAAATCCAAACGGTAAGACTTTCTTGTTCTTTAAAAACACGTCCCGATTGTACCAAAGGTCTAAAAACCATCGTTGACACTGCCCCAAATTTAGTGGTAATATTTTCACGACCCATAAACTTTAGCTTGAATTTAGTAGTTTCATCATCAAAAAACATATCAATCGCAACTGACTCTCCTATTTTTAACTTATCAATTCCAGGATAATTCCTTAGATAATAGAAAGTAGACAAAATGTCTTGTGTGTTTTTAGGAACGTAAAGTGTTTTCTCTGTTTTATGCTTGTAATCCTTGACAAGGACTTTATTTGTAGACTGATTAAAAAAGCCTTCTTGGTTTTTAGTATACCCGCCTTCATTAATTTTTCGGACAAACTGGTATGGATTTCTGGTATCCTTATCAATATAGCTTTCGTATAAGTCATCTACTTTAAAGAAAAATCGAGACATTCCGGTAGTATATCCTCTACCTACGACATGAAACGTCTTTCTGTTATTTACTGTAGCGTCTTTTACTTCCAATGTGGCATAGCCGGCATTTACTATTCCATAATGAATTCGAAATTTAAACCACTCCCCCACATCATAAGCATCCTCTTTTGGAGAATCAAAACTTACGGTCAATATCACTACAAAGAATAGTATTATTTTTTTCATCATTACTTTATTCGTCAATTTATTGACTCTAATAGCAAATTTTGTTCCAAATATATTAAAACAAAAAAACTCAGTCAAATAATGACTGAGTTTTTATGCTATTAACTAACCAAAAAACTATAAACTATGAAATTTATATGAAATCAGGAAGGAAACCACCCCTTCCCTTTTTGCGAGTGCAAAGGTAGCTAACAAATTCAGTTATTTTAGTGAAAAATAAAGTTTAACACAACATTTACAAAAAAACACGCTGTTCATCGGTTATTTTTTCACAATATGTAAAAATAATGCTTTTTTACAACGTTCCTCGTAATTGCTGTTCTCTCTCGATTGATTCAAATAGCGCTTTAAAGTTACCTGCACCAAATCCTTTGGCTCCCATTCTTTGTATAATTTCAAAAAACAAGGTTGGTCTGTCTTGCACCGGTTTTGTAAATATTTGCAGTAAATATCCTTCTTCATCGGCATCAACCATAATGGCCAGTTTTTCGATTTCGTTCAAATCCTCTTTCATCATTTTCATGTGGTCTCCCAATCGTTCCGGAATTGCTTCGTAATAGGTATGCGGAGGAGCAGATAAGAATTCGATTCCTCTTGCTTTCAATTGCGATACGGTTTTGATAATATCATCTGTTGCAATAGCGATATGCTGAATTCCAGGTCCGCCATAAAAGTCCAAATATTCCTCTATTTGTGATTTTTTCTTTCCTTCGGCAGGTTCGTTGATTGGAAATTTGATTCTTCCGTTTCCATTAGACATCACTTTACTCATCAACGCCGAATATTCGGTATTGATTTGTTTGTCATCAAAAGAAAGGAAATTTACAAATCCCATGACGTCTTCATAGAACTTAACCCAAGTATTCATTTCGTTCCAACCCACATTTCCTACCATGTGGTCTATGTATTTTAAACCTGTTGGTTCTGGATTGTAATCAGATTTCCACTCCTTATACCCTGGCAAGAAAATACCAGTATAGTTTTTGCGCTCTACAAAAATGTGAACTGTTTCTCCGTAAGTATAAATCCCCGAACGTATTACTTCTCCAAATTCATCTTTCTCCACTGTAGGTTCCATGAAAGAACGGGCGCCACGTTTCATTGTTTCTTCGTACGCACTTGTGGCATCTTCTACCCAAAGTGCCGCTACTTTTACTCCATCACCATGTTTTCTCAAATGATCGTGTATAGGAGAATCTTGTGTTAATGGCGTGGTTAATACGATGCGAATCTTATCTTGTTTTAGCACATAAGATGTTCTGTCTCTTACCCCGGTTTCTAATCCGGCATAAGCCAATGACTGGTAACCAAAAGCAGTTTTATAATAATGTGCCGATTGTTTTGCGTTTCCTACGTAGAATTCTACATAATCGGTTCCTAATAACGGAAGGAAATCTTGTGCTCCTTCAAATATTTTTTCTAGTCCGTATTCTACTGATTTTACTTCTTTTGACATGGTATTTATTTTTTGACTCGGTAACTCTAATTCTGCAACGCCGTTGATGGTACTACATTAGATTTACACGGATTTATTAATTTAAAAAAAATGTTGTTATTTACTCTAAAGTCCTAGCCCTGATGGAAGCGGCATCCTTTTTCTGGTCTCGTTTTTTTAACGAGACCAGAAAAAGATAAAGCGTACAGCAGGAAATAGCTCCTTATTACTCTACCCAAGATTTGTAATACTGACCATCGTCTAATCCCATAGCTTCTTCGGTTACCATTAATGGGCGAAATGTATCCACCATTACGGCTAATTCATGGGTTATGGTTTGACCAATACTACGCTCCATTGCTCCTGGTGCGGGTCCGTGCGGAATCCCTTTTGGATGCAATGTAATGTGTCCTTGCTCGATATTGTTGCGGCTCATAAAATCGCCATCTACGTAATACAAAACCTCATCACTATCAATATTACTGTGATTGTAAGGCGCCGGAATTGCTTTTGGGTGGTAATCGTATAATCGTGGACAGAACGAACAAACCACAAATGTTGATGTTTCAAATGTTTGATGAACCGGCGGTGGCTGGTGCACGCGACCTGTTATAGGCTCAAAATTGTGAATACTGAATCCGTAAGGAAAATTATATCCGTCCCAACCTACTACATCAAAGGGATGCGTGGCGTAAACGAATTCATGAATCATTCCTTCTTTTTTGATTTTGATTAGAAAATCTCCTTTTTCATCGTGCGTTTCTAATTCTGTTGGCAAAATAAAGTCGCGCTCGCAAAATGGTGAATGCTCTAAATGTTGACCTGATTCATTCTTATAACGTTTTGGCGTATAAAATGGCGCAAATGATTCTACATAGAAAAGTCTATTTTCGGCTGTTTCAAAATCAATTTGATAAATCATTCCGCGAGGAATAATCAAGTAATCCCCATATTCGAAAGGAATATTTCCCATCATGGTGCGCAATTTTCCTTTTCCTTTGTGAATGAAAATCATTTCATCGGCATCGGCATTTTTATAGAAGTAGTTACGCAACGATTGTCTTGGCGCTGCCAATCCTATCGTACAATCTTTATTGACTAACATCGGTTTGCGACTGTCCAGAAAATCATCTTCGGGTTTTAACTCAAATCCTTTTAATAACAATGATTTTATGTTTTTTCCAATAGCAATTTTCGGCTCAACCGAATAGGATTTTAGAATTTCCTTTACCTGTGTTGGTCTGTGAACATGATATAATAATGAGGAATGGCCGTGAAAACCTTCTGTTCCAAAAAGCTGTTCGTAGTATAAACCGCCATTTGGTTTTTCAAATTGTGTGTGTCTTTTTTGGGGGAAATTCCCCAATTTATGGTATAAAGGCATGATTTTTTTGCTTAAAAGTTAAAGTTTAAAAGTTTAAAGTTGTATTGAACTAAACTTATTTAATTAAATCAAAAAAATGCAATTTATTCAGGATTCCTCTTGATGAGAAATTGCAGATATCCTAATAAACCGCTCCAAGTTGTTTTCATGATAACAAATATCGGAATTATTATTGAATTAAATTACAATTAAAACATAAACCCGATACTAAACCAAGTATATCCTTTTGCATTTTCCGGAGACCAGGAATGTTTTACTTCTATAGGTCCAATTACCGTTTCCAGACCATAACCTACTGCATAACCTGAATATTTTGGGATTGAAATCCAATCTACCGTTTCGAAAATCCTGTCTCCAACATTAGCAAAGTTTGCCGAAAAATTGAAATGATTGTTCTTATAAAATTCATAATCAATAGTTCCTGTTGATTTTATGTAGCTGTTCGCCGCAATGCTCAAATAATCATACCCATAAAAATATTTGAAATTATTTATAGGATTGTATCCGTAACCTCCCAAAATAAAATTGAAAAAAGAAACGCTTTCATTCCCAAAGGAGAAACCAGCATCTGTATTCAATTTTACCGTAGCATTTTTAAAAAGTGTCGCAGCTACTCCAAAATCAGCTTTTGCAATAGAAAAAGGTTGAAAATCTCCTGTGTAATTTGAAGACACCAAATACGATTGTATATCTCCTGAGAAATACCATCCTTTTTTGGGAAAATATTTATTATCAAAAGAGTCAAATTTCATATAACCAAAAAGACTTAAGTAATTACTGTTGTCAATTACCGGATCCGTATTGGCCAATGTCTCGGACTTTATTTTCAGATATTTCAATTCAATTCCTCCACCAATTAAAAATTTCTGAACAAACAGCGATTGAAAATAAGCCTGATTTGTCAAGTCGTGAAAATCTACATTAATCGCATTTATACCCAAAGCGCCTAAATCTAAACTGCTAATTTCTTTGGCAACATTTCTATTAAATTGATTGAACTGTGATTTGAAACCAAAACTCAAATTAAATCCATTCTCTATATAATAATCTAAATTATACCTGATATTATCTCCCAAAACGATATCCAGCGAAGTTCTGTCATTCTTAAAAAACGTTTTTTTATGGGTTAGATTAATCAAAACGGCACTCTTGAATAAATTGTCATAATGCAATCCAAATTTCAAATATGTCTTTGAAGGGTTTTCTTTTAACGTTAAATTTAAATCATCCCCATTTTTATTTTCATCTAATGAATAAGATATAGCACTGAAGTTTTGAGTTGCGTTTATATTATTTATTCCCTTCAGCAAATCATCGTAACAGGTTTTTACTCCTGGCTTAAACCTTAATTTACCAATCACATATTCTTTGGTATAATTATCTAATTCATTGCTATTGATATCCACAATTTGCAAGCTGTCTGATGCTAATTTTAGATTCGGTTTCCTGTACGGATTGGAATCATCAACCAATAATTTAATTTTTTCATAAACAGAGAACGTAGCTTCTTCTCCTTTCCTGATGATTTCCTTTCCTTTATCAAAAGATACTACGCCATAATTTTTAATATCCGGTTTTATATAGACATCGGTTTGTTTTACATTTTTCTTCATCCTTTCAATGGATTGAAGATTTGTAATTTGAACCAAAATTCTCGTTGCATCTTTAAGCTGGTTTCTGTCTAATAAATCATCCTGAACATCAACTCCTATGATAATTTCTGCGCCTAATTTACGAACCTCCTCAATTGGATAATTATTAATGACACCTCCATCTACAAGCAATTTCCCGTCAATTTCTACAGGAGAAAACAAAGATGGAAATGCAGAACTCGCAATCATAGCCTGCGCCAGATTTCCTTTATTCAGTAAAACCTGTTCTCCAGTTTCTATATTAGTTCCAATGCATAAAAACGGAATTGGAAGTTTATTAAAATCCCTTATGTGCCTGACATTTCTGGTAATTCTACTCAATAAATTATAATTATACATCCCTTTTGACAATGCTTCCGGAATACCTATTTTGAGTTTGTTAAACGGCAAAACGAGCGCGTATAATTCGTCATTTCTTTTTTCGTAAAAATTTTTAGAAGATCTAGGAATGAAATCGTTTAGTAATTCATTAAAATTTGTGGCTTGAAAAATAGAATCAATTTGGCTGGCATTATAACCTGATGCGTAAAGACCGCCAATAACTGCTCCCATACTTGTTCCACCAATGTAATCGATCTTGACACCCGCTTCTTCCAATACTTTCAAAACGCCAATATGAGCAAATCCTTTTGCTCCGCCGCCACTTAAAACTAAACCAATTTTTGGTTTCTTTTGCTCTTGCGAAAACACAGTCAAACTAGCAAAAACAATCAGTAACAGCATGATTTTCTTCATAAATAGCAATTTGGTGGTAATAGAATTTAGCAAGATCAAATATCATTTGCCCAAATATCAATAATCTAAATTAATCATTCATTTGTAGCCTTGTAAAATTCGGTAATTTTTTTGGCTTTAGACATACCTATAACGTCCGAAATTTCTTTTTCTGACGCTAATTTCAATCTTTTAACACTTTTAAAATGCTGAATTAAAGTCAGCATCGTTTTTTCTCCAATGCCAGGAATGCTTTCTATCGAAGAATTCAGTGCTGCTTTACTCCTTTTATCTCTGTGATGTGTAATCCCAAAACGGTGTGCTTCGTTTCGCAATTGCTGGATTACTTTCAAGGTTTCTGATTTTTTGTCTAAATACAACGGAATAGAATCCCCTGGATAAAACAGCTCCTCCAGTCTTTTGGCAATTCCAATTATAGCAATCTTTCCTCGTAATCCCAATTCATCAATACTTTTCAACGCCGATGACAATTGCCCTTTCCCACCGTCAATAATTATCAAATTGGGCAAAGGTTCGTTTTCATCCAGCAATCGTTTGTATCTTCTGTAAACTACTTCGGTCATCGAAGCGAAATCATCCGGTCCTTCGACCGTTTTTATATTAAAATGGCGGTAATCTTTTTTGCTTGGTTTTCCATCTTTAAAAACTACGCAGGCCGCAACAGGATTTGTTCCTTGAATATTTGAGTTATCAAAACATTCTATGTGTCTAGGCTCCACCGGCAATCGCAAATCTTTTTGCATTTGCGCCATAATCCTTTTCGTATGTCGATCCGGATCTACAATTTGCAGTTGTTTCAACTGTTCGATTCGGTAAAATTTAGCATTTCGAATGGACAAATCCAAAATTTGCTTTTTATCTCCCAATTGTGGAACGGTAATTTTTATGTTTTCACCCAAGTCAACGTGAAACGGAACAATCACTTCTCGTGACAACAATTGAAAACGTTCTCTCAATTCGACAATAGCCAATTCTAATAATTCTTCGTCGGTTTCGTCGAGTTTCTTTTTGATTTCCATCGTGTGCGAACGAATAATCGAACCGTGAGAAATTTGCAGGAAATTCACATACGCCGCACTTTCATCCGAAACTATCGAAAAGACATCAATATTGGTGATTTTTGGATTTACTATTGTAGAACGCGATTGGTAGTTTTCAAGAACTTCTATTTTCTCTTTTATTTTTTGGGCTTCCTCAAAATGCATATCGGCGGCCAGATTGGTCATGACGCGCTTGAAATCCTTCATGCTTTCTTTGAAATTTCCTTTCAAAATTTCGCGAATCGCATCAACTTGCTTTTGGTAATTTTCTAAGGTTTCGTGACCTTCACAAGGCCCCATGCAATTCCCAATATGGTATTCGAGACAAACCTTGAATTTTCCGCTTTCGATATTGCTTTTACTCAAATCATAGTTACAAGTTCGCAGCGGATACAATTCTTTTATCAGCTCCAAAATAGTGCTTACCGTTTTGAAACTGGTATACGGTCCAAAATATTCCGACCCGTCTTTGACCATTCTTCGGGTTGCGAAAATGCGCGAAAAAGGTTCTTTCTTGATACACAACCACGGGTAGCTTTTATCATCTCGCAACAAAACGTTATAACGCGGCTGCAAGGTTTTTATCAAGTTGTTTTCCAATAAAAGGGCATCGGTCTCCGTAGGAACCACAATGTGTTTTATGGTGACAATTTTCTTTACGAGCACATTGGTTTTGGCCGTATCATGAATTTTATTAAAATACGAAGCAACTCTTTTTTTTATGTTTTTGGCTTTGCCCACATACAAAATCTTCCCTTCCTTATCGTAATATTGATATACGCCGGGACCGTCCGGCAAGGTTTGGATTTGTAAGGCTAAAGTTGTTGGATTCATGTAACAAAGTTAATCTCTAAAATCCCGAAATACAAATCAATATTCTTGAAATCTTTCTTGCTAAATTTTTATCAGAATTTTAGTTTCTAATTCGTTATTATCGTTATTTTTATCTTTTCAAGAATCTATGATAAAAACCAATACCACACCAATCGTAATTTTCGGCGAAAGCATTATTCCCGGAGAGAGCAAAACTATCAATGTCGAAATTGCCAGACTACACACCACAACAAAACTGAACATCCCCGTTATTGTTAGACGGTCTAAAATTGATGGTCCCGTGGTACTTTTCTCAGCAGGAATTCATGGAGATGAAATTAACGGCGTCGAGATCGTAAGACAACTCATTCACAAAAAAATAAACCGACCAAAAAAAGGTACAATCATTTGTATCCCAATAATCAACGTGTACGGATTTGTCAACAAATCGAGAGAATTTCCAGACGGAAGGGATTTAAACCGAGTTTTTCCAGGAAGTAAAACCGGTTCATTGGCCAGTCGATTTGCGTTCCATATTTTAGCCGAAATCATGCCAATTGTGGAATATGCCGTTGACTTTCACGCCGGTGGCGCAAGCCGTTTCAACGCACCACAAATTAGAATAGCTCATAGCAATGCCGAATTAAAAATACTGGCAGATGTATTTAATGCTCCATTTACCTTATATTCCAGAAATATAATCGGGTCATTTAGAAGTTCAAGCGAAAGAATGGATGTCAAAATGTTACTTTTTGAAGGCGGAAAATCACTTGACATTAATAATTCCGTTGCCGATGAAGGGGTTAATGGCGCAAAACGCCTATTGTCTCACCTTGGTATGTTAGATCCAAAACATACTGTAATCAAACCAAAATCGCCTTCCATCTATATTGAAAAATCAGGCTGGATCAGAGCCAAATGTTCCGGATTGTTGCACGATTATAACACTATTGGTAATTTTGTTAAAAAGGGAACAATTCTAGCCACCATAACTGATCCGTACGGAAAGTTTGAGCGAAAAGTTAAAGCGCCAAATGATGGTTATGTAATCAACGCCAATCATTCCCCTATTGTCTACGAAGGCGATGCTATTTACCACATGTCAAACACTAATGAAGAGGATGAAGAATAAAAAAGAATTGCGACTCAAATCCAAAACCTTACGAAATGCACTTTCCGAAAATGAAATTGAGGAAATGAGTTTGGCTGTAGCCAATAAAATACTGACACTGCCTATTTGGGAGAAAACCTATTTTCATATTTTCTTACCTATTATAGAACAAAAAGAAGTCAATACCGAATTCATTCTTCACTTATTATCCGGAAAAGACAAAGAGATTATTGTTTCCAAAGCTGATTTTGAAACCCGAAACATGATTCATTTTCTATTGACTGACAACACCCGAATCAAGAAAAATGCATACAATATCCCAGAACCCGTAGATGGTATTGAAGTTCCTTCGCATAAAATTGATGTGGTTTTTGTACCACTTTTGGCTTTCGACAAAAAAGGACATCGCGTGGGGTACGGCAAAGGATTTTACGATAAATTTTTATCAGAATGTAAACCGGATGTAATCAAAATTGGTCTTTCCTTTTTTGACCCCGAAGAATTGATTACAGATGTTTTTGAAGGTGATGTAAAACTGGATTATTGTGTGACCCCTAATGAAGTTCACTCATTTTAATTTTTAATCCGTACTTTAGCAACAGATAAAATCTAATCAAGTTATGAGAACATTTAAAAATTCAAGATTTGCCGTAAGCGTTATGGTTATTCTATTTGCAGTTTCATTTTCAAACTGTAGCATTCAAACCGGAACCAGCAGATCAACCTATAAAGCTAAAAAACTTCCTCCGGGTCAAGCTAAAAAAATATACGGCGGAAAAAGCGCTAAACGTTATGCTCCTGGACAAAACAAATAAATCCAATAAAAGAAAAAGACCTGTTCATAATTTGAACAGGTCTTTTTCTTTTATTGTGAATAATTTTGAATCTAATTGTGATGAAATGCTTTTTTGTTGAAAAAAATTAAGATTCCAACTCCTGTTGAAATTGCCATATCGGCAACATTGAAGATAGCGTTGAAGAAAGTAAATTCTTTTCCGCCCCAAATAGGCAACCAACTTGGTAAAGTTCCATGCCAAAAAGGGAAATAAAGCATATCAACTACTTTTCCGTGAAACCAAGTCCCATAAGGTTGATCCGAAAACAAAGTAGCTAATTGTTGTTGACTGTCATCAAAAATAACTCCGTAAAAAACAGAATCGATGATGTTCCCGAAAGCTCCTACGAGAATTAAAGAAATAGCAACAATTAAATAATCTGAACTCTTCTTTTTCACTGAATCCCACAACCAATATCCAATTCCACCAACAGCGGCGATTCTAAAAAGAGTTAAAAACAACTTTCCATAAGCTCCCGGGATTTGAACCCCCCAAGCCATTCCCTCATTTTCAATGAACAGAATTTTGAACCATTTGAATACTTCAACTTCTTCTCCTAAAATAAAGTTAGTTTTAATGTAAATTTTAGAAACTTGATCAACAAGCAATAAGATAAAAATAAGGAGATAGGCTTTTCGTAATGACATTTTATAAATTTTAATGGCGCAAAAATAACAATTTAATCAAAAAAAACGCTCCCAATGGAGCGTTAAATCTTGTTTAACAAGAGGTTTATCGTTGCAAGTTCTTTGCTTCGATACTCATTGTTGCATGAGGAACGATTTTTAATCTTTCTTTCCCAATTAATTTGCCTGTAACTTTACAAACTCCGTAGGTTTTATTTTCTACACGGAAGAGTGCATTTTTCAAATCACGGATAAACTTCTCCTGACGAATCGCCAGTTGTGAGTTTGCTTCTTTAGACATTGTTTCGCTTCCTTCTTCAAAAGCTTTGAATGTTGGCGAAGTATCGTCAGTTCCGTTATTTAAATCATTCATATATGCACTTTTTATCAAATCTAAATCTAATTGTGCTTTTTGAATTTTGTTAAGGATTATCTCTTTGAACTCTGCTAAATCAGCTTCAGAGTATTTTGTAGCTTCATCTACCATCTTTGTATTATTTTGAAATTAATATCATTGTTTTTATATCGTCAAACTCAATTTCTGTACCGTTTTCTATTTCATCTACAAAAACCAAATCGCTGGTTAATGTTTCTGATTTTATATACGCTTCATTTTTAAGAATCGCCTCTTCTAGAATTCCATTTCTTTTCAATTGAACTTTAATTTTATCAGTAACTTCAAATCCGGAATCTTTACGGATATTCTGAATTCTGTTTACTAATTCTCTGGAAATTCCTTCTTGTTTTAATTCTTCAGAAATTGTAATGTCAAGCGCAACCGTTATTCCGTTTGAATTGGCTACTAACCAACCTTCAATATCCTGTGATGTTATTTCTACATCTTCTAAAGTTAAAATTACGTTATTTCCTGCAATAACAATATTCAGGCTTCCTTCCTTATCCAGCTGACTGATTTGCTCTTTCGAAAACCCTTGTATTTCCTTAGAAATCAAGCCCATATCCTTTCCAAAACGGGGCCCTAGTGTCTTAAAATTAGGCTTAATCTGTTTCACCAAAACACCGGAAGCATCGTCCAAAAGTACGATTTCTTTCACGTTTACCTCTGCTTTTATAAGGTCAGAAATAGCCTCAATTTCAGCTCTTTGATTGTCGTCAAGTACTGGAATCATTACCTTTTGCAACGGTTGGCGTACCTTTATCATTTCCTTTTTTCGGAGTGATAAAACCAATGATGAAATGGTTTGTGCTTTCTGCATTTTGCTCTCTAACATTTTATTAACATAGTTTTCAACCGAAATTGGAAACTCCGCCAAATGTACACTGTCGTATTTTTCCGACTGTGTTGCTAAAGTTAAGTCTCTGTAAAGTTTGTCCATAAAGAACGGAGCGATTGGCGCACCCAGTTTACTTATGGTTAACAAACAGGTATATAAGGTTTGATAAGCCGCTATTTTGTCCTGCGCATATTCCCCTTTCCAGAAGCGTCTTCTGCACAAACGAACGTACCAGTTACTTAAGTTTTCCTGTACAAATTCAGAGATTGCACGAGCTGCTTTCGTTGGTTCATAATCCGCATAGAAACCGTCCACTTCTTTGATCAAAGTGTTCAGTTCTGACATGATCCATTGATCAATTTCCGGTCTTTCATTTAAAGGAATCTCCGCTTCTTCAAATTTGAAACCATCAATATTAGCATACAAACTAAAGAACGAATACGTGTTGTATAAGGTTCCAAAGAATTTACGACGAACCTCAGCAATTCCTTCTAAATCAAATTTCAAGTTGTCCCAAGGATTCGCATTGGAAATCATATACCAGCGCGTCGCATCTGGACCGTATTCTTTTAATGTTTCGAATGGATCTGCGGCATTCCCTAAACGTTTGGACATTTTTTGTCCGTTTTTGTCCAAAACCAGTCCATTAGAAACTACATTTTTATAGGCTACTTTATCAAAAACTAATGTTCCAATAGCGTGCAAGGTATAAAACCAACCACGTGTTTGATCTACTCCTTCTGCGATGAAATCAGCAGGGAAATCTTTATTTTGGTCAATTTTATCTTTGTTTTCAAAAGGATAATGCCATTGTGCATACGGCATGGAACCTGAATCAAACCAAACGTCAATCAAGTCCGCTTCACGTGTCATTGGCTTTCCAGAAGCCGAAACCAAGGTGATTTCATCAACTACATTTTTATGTAAATCAACTAAATCATAATTGGATTCTGCCATATTTCCAATTTCAAAACCTTTAAAAGGATTTTCTTTTTGGAAACCTGCAGCGATTGATTTTTCAATTTCGTTGTATAATTCTTCTACTGAACCAATCAGAATCTCTTCAGTTCCTTCTTCGGTTCTCCAAATTGGCAATGGAATTCCCCAATATCTTGAACGCGATAAATTCCAGTCATTGGCATTTTTCAACCAATTCCCAAAACGTCCTTCTCCAGTCGCTTTTGGCTTCCAGTTGATGGTTTCGTTCAAGTCGAACATTCTATCTTTAACTTCTGAGATTTTTATAAACCACGAATCTAAAGGATAGTATAAAATAGGTTTGTCTGTTCTCCAGCAATGCGGATAACTGTGGACATATTTCTCTACTTTAAATGCTCTATTTTCTTCTTTTAATCGAATGGCGATTTCAACATCTACAGAACGCTCGGGTGCTTCACCTTCGTTATAATATTCGTTTTTTACATATTTACCGGCATATTCCCCTACATGCGAAGTGAATTTTCCTTGCAAATCTACTAACGGAACCGGAGTTCCATTTTCATCAAGAACTAACATTGGCGGGACTTCTGGTGTAGCTTCTTTAGCTACTTTTGCATCATCAGCACCAAAAGTAGGTGAAGTATGCACGATTCCAGTTCCATCTTCCGTAGTTACAAAATCTCCTGAAATTACTCTAAAAGCATTTTCAGCATTTTGATAGGGAAGCACTAAAGGCATTAATTGTTCGTAACGAATGTCAACCAAATCAGCTCCTTTACATTCAGCCAAAACCTGAAACGGTATTTTTTTATCGCCTTCTTTGAAATTTTCAAAATCAGCAGGTTCTGTACTTTCAAAGAATCCTTTCCCGAATTGTTTTCCAACTAAATTCTTAGCTAAAATCAATGTTGCCGGACGAAATGTATATTGATTGAATGTTCTTACTAAAGCATATTCGATTTTTGGACCTACTGTCAAAGCCGTATTACTTGGCAATGTCCAAGGTGTTGTTGTCCAAGCCAAGATAAAAACTTCGTCTAAATCTAAAGCTTCTAACTTATAATGCAGTAAATTATTAGAACTGATGTAATCATAAAACTTTGAGAACAACAATTCTTTGTGCGCATCAATCACTTTAAATTGTGCCACAACCGTCGTGTCCGTTACATCTCTATAACTTCCCGGTTGGTTTACTTCATGGGACGATAATCCTGTTCCTGCTTTTGGAGAATACGGCTGAATCGTGTAGCCTTTGTACATCAAATCCTTGTTGTAGATTTGTTTCAAAATCCACCAAACCGTTTCCATATATTTGGATTTGTAAGTCACATACGGATCTTCCATATCTACCCAATACCCCATTTTTTCGGTCAAATCATTCCATACGTCAGTATAACGCATTACGGTTTTTTTACACGCTTCGTTATATTCTTCGATAGAAATTGATTTTCCAATATCTTCTTTGGTAATTCCTAATTCTTTCTCGGTACCTAATTCCACAGGCAAACCATGAGTGTCCCAGCCCGCTTTACGCTTTACTTGAAACCCTTTTTGAGTTTTATATCTGCAAAAAATATCTTTAATCGCACGCGCCATTACGTGGTGAATTCCAGGCAATCCATTTGCCGAAGGCGGACCTTCAAAAAACACGAATGGTTGGTTTCCTTCGCGAGTGGTTACGCTTTTCTCAAATATATTTTCTTTCTTCCAAAAATCAAGTACTTCTGACGCTACAGTTGGTAAGTCAAGTCCTTTGTATTCAGTAAATTTTGTGCTCATTTTATCCTTTTCTAAATCGAGGTGCGAAAGTAAGGAATTTTGAATAAAAGAAAGAAAAGAAGAGAAAAAATAGACGAAATTGGGCAGATAATTCGATAAAACGGAATCAAAATATCCTTTTATTGCTTTCTAAGAGAAAACTTCTTTCAAAACGTCTAATGATTTTGGTTTTTTAAAGCCGTCCAAGTGAAAACTATAGTAATCAATCAGTATTCTTAAAACAATTTGTCTTTCAATGACATAGAATATTTTTTGATTGTTATCGAATTTCAAATCGATCAGTTTTTTGAATAAATTACTTTCATGTTCCGTTAGTGAACTGATGGCATGAAAGGGTGTAAAAATACCTTCAGTCATTTCAAAAAAAGGCATATCCATATCAGAAATATCAGGATAAAAACCCAAATATTTTGTGGTTTCCAATAATAAAATCAAATGAAAATTAGCAATTTCATCGTGATTGTCCAACCAATGCAAAGCGGTTTCCAGAAAGGTAAAAAGCGGTTCGTTTTCTTCCTCTTCATGGATGGAATGGTGCAACATTTCTGAAATGAACATCACAATTGTACTTTTATAAATATCCGAATGTATCGAATGAAAAGCCGAGGCAATTTTTATTTCCTTGAAATTTTCTAAAGTACCTTTGTTTTTGTGAACCGCTTCAATTTCGAGAATGGTCAACGGCTGAAAATAGGCGATTTTTTGATTGGCTTTTCGGCTCGAAAAAGCATCGCGAACAAAATACGATTTCAAACCATGAGAAAGCGTAAAGCATTTCACAATCAAGCTTTTTTCCTGAAATTTTAAGGATGAAAGGACAATGGCTTTTGTTTTTACTAACAAGTTTAGATTTTTAGATTTTTAGACTTCTTAGATAATTAGACTTCAGAGAACTGACCACTATCTGATTATCATTACTTTTTTAACTTTGGTTTCCACTCCGTCTTGTGCCGAAATAAAAATCATATACACGCCCGAAGCGACTTTATATTTCCCAAAAGCGGTGGTATCCCATTCTATTGTTCCTCCTTCGGAAATGGTTTCATATACCAGATTTCCTTCGATATCGGTAATTTTAATATTGGCTTTATCCAGTAATCCGGCAATTTTAACCGTTCCTTGGTATTCCGGCCGCACTGGATTTGGATATACATACGCGTTACTTAAATCATCATTTGGCGCAGTCGCAGTTCCTTTGAAAGAAACCAAACCTTTGGCCGTAGCTATAAAAACTTCGCCCGTAGCGCTATTAATACCAATATCATTTATAACATTGCTGGGCAACGGCGAATTATTTATCGTAAAATGATATTTGGTTTCCTGACCGTTTGGCGAGACCAAAAACAAACCTGAATCGGCAGTACCAATCCATTTATTGTTTACTCCATCAACAGCAATATCAGTAATAAATTGTTCGTACAAGAGCTCTTGCGCCAGATTATCCTCTAAAATAATGATGGGATTCGTTGTCATTTGGTCTTCTGTTTGAAAACTGCCTACATTCGGCAAAACACGCAATCCTTTTGTGGTTCCTATCCAAAGCTGGTTTCTATTATCCACCGCAACTACTTTTACATTTGAAACAGGCAAATTCCCGGCATCAGAACCAGTTGTTATTTTCTTGAATACATTGGTACTTTCATTAAAACCAACAACCCCATCTTCACTTGTAGAAAGCCATTTCGTTCCATTTTTATCAATGGCAATTGTTCCAAAATTATTATCAATAGCCGAATCCAGTATATTTTCCATAGCATAACTTTGCCATTGACCATTGGATTTAAACACTTTCAGTCCATTTTTTATTCGGCTGGTGGTAACCCAAAGATTTCCTGATTTATCAAATGCCGTTCCGTTAACCCTTATGTCTATATAAGTAGGACCCACAAAGGTCAAAGACTCTAAGCCACTATTGGTCTGATTGTATAAAATTGTAGGGATGTCATTTTCAATTTTTAGTAAACCCGAAAAAAAAGAACTCGCATATACTTCGTTTTCATTGCTTGGATTTACCGTAATTCTGGTCATCGATTGTGCTCCTAAAACTTCTTCATACGGAATATTCAGCCATCCTGTTTCACTAAATTTACTGATACCATAATTGTCTAACGGATATGGATTATAATCTGCTGTATAATCCCCATAAACTGTCCAAAGTACACTTGTCGTGGCTTGAAGCGCAAATATATTGTTGCGCGAAGGACCAATAGGCGTTATGTTTTCGAAAGTTACTGTCGAAGAAAGCGAAGCAGTAATCAATCCATTTTCTTTTGTTCCAATAAAAATTGCATCCCCTATTATTGTGGCACACGTAAAACTTGGGTTACTGTCCGGGATTTGATTTGTATTTATTTGGCGCACCAATGCCATTTGATTGTTGTAAATATAAATGCTGCTTGAAGTCGTTACAATTACATAATCCGCTGTTGCCCTCATATCCAATGAAGGCTGAGAAAGCTGGATAAATCCTGTAAAGGAATTAGACCCAGAATTAAATTTATGAATGTATCCCGCAGCATTAATGGCATACAAATCTGTACCAAAAGTCACTACACTTGACCAGTTTCCCGTAGCAATTGTTCCCCATTGATTGTAATCGATTAGGTTTTTATTAGAAATATCGGCTCTTCTTATCCCGTTATTTGTAGCGGCATAAATAAATCCGTTAAAAAGTGCTGTTTGGTTCACTCTGATTTCGGCTCCATTGTCCCCAATAAAATAAGTGTCCCCAAATTGCATGGTAGCCAGATTAAATTGAACAATCCCAAAATCACAGGAGACATAGGCAATACCTTCAAACTCCATGAAGTCATTGACTTTTTTTATATTAGGAGGAAGTTGTTTATTAATAATATCGACTACATTCAAGATGCTTCCATCGGCTTCGTTAATCACGATTATCAGTCCGTTTTCGTATCCTACAATTGTTTTATTGAATGTTGTACTATAGTATAGCGCCGAAATTGTTTGTCCGGAAAGCCCGTCAATAGTATTCGTTGTTTTAATTACGTTTGTCGCTAAATTTTTTGAAAACAATGCATTTTCGGAAGCGGCAAAAACAGCCGTTCCAGATTCTGATACATCTTTAATTTCATTGTAAGAGAAATAACCTTGCCACGACAAGTTGCTTTGGGCAAAACCCATTTGGATAAAAAGTAAAAGCAAAAAATATAAAACGCTCTTTTTCATTATTTGCATTAATATTGGTTTACAAATATAGAACAAACGAAAGTCTTAGCATTTTGTTACGCAAAAAAAAGCCTTTCATCCAATCCCGAACTTCGGAATGGTGAAAGGCTTTTAAGTAAGAGATTTTTGAGTGATGATTAACGATTTTTGATTTCAGATTTATTTTAAAATTAACGACCCATTTTATTATAAAAATTAAATTTTTAAATAATTTCATCTTTTTGCAAATCTGAAATCAAAAATCGTTAATCAAAAATCTTAAATAAAGTATCAAAATTCCTTAATCAAAACAATATTATACCACTCCTTGAGCAAGCATAGCATCAGCTACTTTTACAAATCCGGCAATGTTTGCACCTTTTACATAGTTCACATAACCTTCTTCGTCAGTACCGTATCTTTTACATTGATTGTGTATTCCAACCATGATTTCTTTTAATCTGGAATCCACTTCTTCACTGGTCCAGTTTAAACGAATAGAGTTTTGTGTCATTTCTAATCCTGAAGCTGCAACACCACCTGCATTTGCTGCTTTACCAGGAGCAAAAAGTACTTTCGCTTTCAAGAATAATTTGATTGCTTCTAAAGTACATGGCATATTTGCCGCCTCAGTTACACAAATAACACCATTAGCAATTAAATGTTTAGCATCTTCCTCGTTTAACTCATTTTGAGTAGCACAAGGTATTGCAACATCAACTTTTACTTCCCATACGCTTTTCCCTTTGTGGAAAACTGCGTTTGGATATTTTTCTAAATAAGCTTCGGCTCTATTATCTCCTCTTGCTCTTAATTCAAGCATAAAGTCAATTTTATCTCCTGAGATTCCTTCTTCATCATAAATATAACCATCAGGACCAGAAATAGTAACTACTTTCCCTCCAAGATCATTTACTTTCAAGGCTACACCCCAAGCAACGTTTCCAAAACCAGAAATAGATACTCTTTTTCCTTTGATGTTTTGACCAATAGTATTCAGCATTTGTTCTGCAAAATAAACTACTCCGTAACCTGTTGCTTCCGGTCTGATTAAAGAACCACCATAAGCCAATCCTTTTCCAGTTAAAACTCCGGTAAATTCATTTCTTATTCTCTTGTATTGACCAAATAAATATCCAATTTCTCTGGCTCCAACTCCAATATCTCCAGCAGGAACGTCTAATTGTGGACCGATGTGTCTGCACAATTCAGTCATGAAAGACTGGCAAAAACGCATCACTTCCCCATCAGATTTTCCTTGTGGATCAAAATCAGATCCTCCTTTTCCTCCACCCATTGGCAAAGTAGTCAAACTGTTTTTGAATACTTGTTCAAAGGCTAAAAATTTAAGTACTGATAAGTTTACAGTATGATGAAAACGAATTCCACCTTTGTAAGGTCCAATTGCTGAATTCATCTGAATTCTGAAACCTCTATTTACCTGAATTTCCCCTTTATCATCTACCCAAGGAACACGAAAAATAATAGAACGCTCCGGCTCGGCTATTCTAAGAAGCAAATTTTTTCCGTCGTATTTTTTTTGCTCTGCAATAAATGGAATTACAGTCTCTGCAAATTCCCTAACAGCTTGAATAAATTCAGGTTCATTTGGATTCTTGGCCTCAACTTGAGCCATAAAATCATTTATTTTTAGTAACATAGATTATAAATAATTAATTAAGAAAACGATTTCGTTATAATTTACAAAGATACATTTTATAAAAATATTCGGACTCTGTTTTTTCTAATTTCTAAATAGAATTATCTTTTTATTAAGCATTTTTAGACAATAGTGTTTATGATATCCTCATTTAAACCAAATGGCTACCACTTTCGTAAGTAAATAAGAATTTGTCTGATTATTTTTAATTTTCATTTTATTTTTATATGTGTATGATGTTTTTATATATTTGTCAAGATTAGAAAAACAACCCTAATGGTCAAACAAACAATCCTCTTTTTATTAATCTGTTTTGGATTTTCACCTGATTCTAATGCGCAATTCGGTGGGTTTTCGCATGAAATAGGGGTAATAGCGGGACCTGTTGCTTTTCAATCTGATTATGGGGAACGTCATGATCTTTCTACAAACTCAGGGAATACGGGAATTGGAATTGGAATTATTCATTATCTCAACTTTTCTTACAAAGCAGAATGTAACTGTTACACCCCTGAAACTTATTTTAACGACCATTTTAAATTAAGATCGGAACTCTCTTATAATAAAACCGAATTAGAACATTTTGGACAATGGACTGAAGGCAAACCTTCGCTAGGAAAAGAGCAATTGAAAGCAATGACGGGGAGTACAGCCGTAACTAATATCGGGATGCAACTTGAATTTTTCCCTTGGAGTATTCGTGATTTCACTGCAAGAACAGGAAGTCTTGGGCCCTTTGTCAGTCTAGGCGGACAGTTCAGTTATTACAATGCCGAAGCTTCATCAACACTAGGTCCATTAGGAACTCCTTTGACTACCTTCCCGAAATATTTAACTCCTACGGACGGGCGTCCTTATGGTTTTTCTACCGAAAGCGGAACCGTTTGGTCTGTAATAACCAGTGTGGGAACTCGCTATAAATTAAGTCCATTACGCGATTTAATGGTTGATTTAAGATTTCAATACTTTTTCTCCAATTGGGTAGATGGTTTAAATCCTAATCCGGAACTTTACAAAGAAAACAAAGCAAACGATTGGTTGGTTTGGTTCAATGTGGGTTATATTTATTACTTGCAATAGCATTTAAACAACCGTTATGAAAATAAAAAAACCCCAATTCTAATCCCGACACTTCGGGATAGAATTGGGGATTTTATTTTTATATTAATTTATGCTAATGCTTGTTTCAAATCTTCAATCAAATCATCAGCATCTTCTATACCTACGCTTAATCGAACCAAATCATCAGTGATTCCAACTTCTTTTCGTTTGTCTTCCGGAATAGATGCATGTGTCATCAAAGCCGGATGATTCGCTAATGACTCCACTCCGCCTAAAGATTCAGCCAAAGTGAAAACTTTTAGTTTTTCCAGAAAATCAATTGCATCTTCTTTTTTGCCCGAAACAAAAGTAAAGGAAACCATTCCTCCAAAACCGCTCATTTGCTTTTTGGCAATTTCATGATACGGATGGCTTGGTAATCCCGGATAATATACTGTTTTAACTTTTGGGTGGTTATTCAAAAACTCCACCACTTTTCCTCCATTCTCACAATGTCTTTCCACGCGAAGATGCAAGGTTTTAATCCCTCTTAACACCAAGAAACTGTCCATTGGTCCCAATGTTGCTCCTGTCGCAAATTGTTGAAAATGCAATTGCTCTCCCAGCGCTTCATCTTTTACAATCAAAGCACCGGCAATAACATCAGAATGACCTCCCAAATATTTCGTCGCCGAATGCATCACAATATCAGCTCCTAAGTCTAATGGTTTTTGTAAATAAGGCGTTGCAAAAGTATTATCAACTGCAAAAAGGATTTTATTTTCCTTTGTAATTTTGGCAATTTCTTGAATATCTGCCAATTTCATCAAAGGATTCGTTGGTGTTTCTACCCAAACCAGTTTCGTGTTTTCATTAATTAATGACCTGAATTTCTCGATGTCATTCATATCCACAAAATGGAATTTTATTCCTGAATTTTTATAAATACGGGTAAACATTCGATACGTTCCACCATACAAATCATCCATAGCAATGATCTCGTCACCCGCTTTAAAAGAACGCAAAACACAATCTGTAGCTGCTAATCCTGATGAAAAAGCCAATCCTCGCGTTCCATTTTCAATACTTGCTAATGCATTTTCAAGCGCGCTTCTGGTAGGATTTGCAGCTCTACTGTACTCATAATCTGGATTTATAGGTTGTCCCGGGCTGGTTTGTACAAATGTTGACGTTTGATATACTGGTGGCATAACTGCTCCCGTACTTGGGTCATGATGCTGACCTCCGTGAATAACCTTCGTATTGAATTTCATATCTTTTTAATTTTAAATGCTAAATAACTTCACAAATTTACCCTTTAATTTATTTTAACCAAGCCACAAGTTGATACCTTTGTATATAATTAACAATTTTGAGATGAAACACTTTATAATTTTTGCAGCATTCCTTTTTTTAATAACGGGTTGTTCAAACGAATTGGCTTTTAAAGACCAATCTTTTCAGAAAAAAACAACGTTACCCTGCAAAGAAAATTGTCCTGAAATAACCGTAAAAATTCCTGTTGCAAAAAACGATCCTATTGTAGCGGACAGCATCAATAAAAAAGTGTTTTCAGTATTGAAAGAGATTATTTATTTTGGCGAAAAACCATATACATCAACAGATTATAATGGATTATTAACCTCTTTTATTGATTCCTACGAGAAACTCCAAAAAGAATTTCCGAATGACACCTTTGGCTGGGAAGCGAAAATCAAAGGAAGCATAAAATACCAGTCCGAAAGTGTTTTGAATATAGAAATCAACCATTACACCTATACCGGTGGCGCTCACGGATACCAAGGATTGCGTTCACTACTTTTTGACCCAACTACCGGAAAATCTATTCCGAATACCGAATTATTCAATGATAAAGAAGCTTTCAAGGCTTTCGCCGAAAAAAAATTCAGAGCCAAATATAAAATCCCTGCAAACAAATCGATCAATGCAACCGGATTAATGTTTGAAGATGAGAAATTCAATCTGCCTCAAAATATTTTCTATACCGATAAAGGATTACTGCTTTATTACAATTCCTATGAAGCCGCATCGTATGCTGACGGACCTAAAGAATTGTTATTGCCTTATACTGAAGTGAACGAATATTTGGCGGTTAAATAAATTAATTTAGATGAATAAAGATTGTAAAAACCTCTTTTGTTAGAACATGATTAGTTGTGAGGCATTTTTAATATTTCTGCTTTTGACTTCCTATAAATTGTATCTAAAGAACTGCTTTTTAAATTAATTTTATAAATTTTAGTGAAAATTGTGTCAGTTTTAGCATCTGGTTCCATTGCATATTCACTAAATTTTTTTTCTGTAATTGTCAAAATATCAAATTTTTTACTCAGATTACTTGAAATTTCATAGTTAAATCCATCATAATCTTGATAATAAATCATTTTAGTATCAATTATTTTACAATTATCTACAACATGTAGTAAAAGATAATTTATTGGATGGTCACATTCAAACGAAGTATTGTAGCTTATAATACCAACTCGATTATTTGATATTTTAAATTGCCCAACTAAATAACAAGTATCTATTTCTGACATTTCTCGTTCAAAAAATAACTTAAATGCATTTTTATCTAAAGCTATTGATTGACTTGTTTCGAAACCAAATTTAACCTCTGAATTGTAATTATGTCCAACTGATTTGTTTACATACTTTAAAATCTCACAAACATCTAAATTTTGAGTTTTCATTGAACATAAAATTATCAATGTCGTTAGTGCTATTATATTCAAAGTCATGTTTTTCATATAATTCCCTAACTTTATAATTTGAGATTTACTTAAGATTGAATGTAATGAGATTCTAAATAAATTTTCGGATACTCATCATCATTCCGGCGTGAAGCGCTTCGTGATAGACATTAAAAGCCATCGCATCTTCTGCAGTTTTTATTGTAAAACCAGTCATGGTGGTAAATTCCTGGAAATCTTTGAATACTTTTTTCTCTAAATCCGCTTTGGTTTGATTGATGGTTTCAAAAAGAAAGGATTGAATTTCATCTACATCAGCTTGCGTTGCGTCTTGTTCCGGCTTGGTCCCTCTTTTATATTTTTCGACCATCTCATCTGAAATCATCATAGGCAAACCTGACAATTTGTAAACCAACATTTGCTGAACAACAACAATATGTCCAATATTCCAAATCAAATTATTGCTAAATCCTTCCGGAATCGTGTTGAGTTGGTCAAGATTGTATCCCGATAGAAATTTTGAAACCATATTTCTGCTTGTAGTGCTAACGTCGAATAATTGATTCATTTTTTTATTTTTTTTGATAAAAATAATCATTTTCCGTATCAAATGGATTTTCTTTGCACAAAGAAATTGCTATTTACATGGACAAAATATACTATCTCGCTTCTTGCGATACCTGCAGAAAAATCATAAAATCATTACCAAAAGATCATAACTTGAAGTTTCACGACATCAAACAAGATCCAATTACAGTAGAAGAACTGGAACAAATGCGTGAACTTTCCGGAAGTTACGAAGCGCTTTTCAGCAAAAAAGCACAGTTGTATAAATCGATGGATTTAAAGAATAAATCGTTAACCGAAGACGATTACAAAAAATACATTTTGGAACATTACACGTTCTTAAGTCGTCCCGTTTTTATTATTAAAGGCAAAATTTACATTGGCAACACACAACAAAACATGCATCAGGTAATGCTTGCTTTTGCAAATGTCTAGAAGGAATCTCGCACTTATTGCCGCCACAATTGTCTCCATAATTTACGGAGTTACGTTTACCATTGCCAAAGATGTCATGCCATTGTACATTGACGCCTATGGCTTTATCTTGTTGCGCGCCGGCGGTTCGATGATTTTGTTTTGGTTGGTTTGGTTGTTTACACCGAAAGAAAAAATTGCGCTGAATGATTTCCCCCGAATTGTTGCCGCAGCTTTCTTTGGTGTGGCGTTTAATATGCTTACGTTTTTCAAAGGATTAAGCCTTACTTCTCCCATTAGCGCTGCGGTAATCATGGTTTCAACACCAATGATTGTTTTGACACTTTCGGCATTAATCATGAAGGAACGCATGCAAAAACGAATGGTTTTTGGGATTATCCTTGGATTAATCGGGACTGCTTTTCTCATTCTGTATGGAAAATCCATTGGCAGCGCCACAAACGCCGGATTAGGAAATTTTCTGGTTTTGGTCAACGCCATTTCCTATGGATTTTACCTGATTATCGTCAAGAAATTAATGGACAAATACAATGCGTTTACGTTTGTAAAATGGATTTATTTGTTCGGTTTTATTATGGTTTTACCTTTTGGCTGGAGCCAATTTCAAGCTGTTGAATGGGCTTTGGTTCCCATCGATATTTGCTGGAAAATAGGATTTGTGGTCGTTTTTTCGACCTTTCTGACGTATTTGCTGAATTTGCTTTCGATGAAAGAATTAAAACCAACCACGGTTGCCGTTTTTATTTATTTACAACCGCTATTCGCCACTATTTTTGCGATAAGCTTAGGAAAAGACGAATTGAGTTTGGTGAAAATTGGTTCGGCAGTTTTGATATTTGTCGGCGTTTATTTGGTGACACAGAAGAAGAGTGTTCGGTAATCAACTAGTAGTGTTCAGCGCACAAATCGTAGCTTATAGTATTCATTAAACTTATTATTAGGAATGCAAAAATTAAAATCTGATTACTAAACATTTACTTATACCGAGTCACTGAATACTAAAAACGGACCACTGACCACTTTTTTATTATCTTTGACCTCTTTTAGAAAATTATATGATACAATCAATGACAGGTTTTGGTAAAGCGACTTTGCAATTACCAACCAAAAAAATCACGGTAGAAGTAAAATCTTTAAACAGTAAAGGTTTAGATTTAAATGTGAGAATGCCTTCGCTGTACCGCGAAATGGAATTGGGTTTACGCAACCAAATTGCACTGAAACTGGAAAGAGGAAAAGTAGATTTTTCTATTTTTATCGAAAGTACTGCCGAACAAACTTCTACGAAAGTGAATGTGCCGATTGTGAAAGCGTATATGAATCAACTTAAAGAAATTTGTAACGAAGGATACGAAACCGAATTAATGAAAATGGCAATTAGAATGCCAGACGCATTAAAAATAGAACGAGAAGAAATCGATGAAAACGACTGGGTACAAATCCAAACTATTATCGAGGAAGCGTTGCAAAACATCCTGAACTTCAGAAAAGATGAAGGAATGTCTCTTGAAAAAGAATTTCAATTGCGAATTGGTAATATTCGTCAATACATGACCGAAGCTTTGGCACTTGATCCAGAACGCGTTCAAGCGATAAAAGACCGTTTGCAAACTGCAATTTCAGAATTGAAAGTGAATGTAGATGAAAATCGTTTTGAGCAGGAATTGATTTATTATTTAGAAAAATTAGACATCACCGAAGAAAAAGTACGTTTAACCAATCACTTGGATTATTTCTTGGAAACCATCAACGGAACCGAAGCTAACGGTAGAAAATTAGGTTTTATTACCCAAGAAATGGGACGTGAAATCAACACGATGGGTTCTAAATCCAATCACGCACAAATGCAAAAATTAGTCGTTCAAATGAAAGACGAATTGGAAAAAATCAAGGAACAAGTATTAAACGTATTGTAATTATCAACCTGCACTGTTTTTAACTTTGCAGGTTTATTAATTTTACAATATACCTAAAGGTTTATGAACCTTGCAGGAAAACATAAACAGATACTGAAATAAATTCAGCATAAAATGAGCACAGGAGGAAAATTAATCGTTTTTTCGGCACCATCAGGATCAGGGAAAACTACTATCGTTAGACATTTATTAAGCAAAGAAGATTTGAATCTTGAATTCTCAATTTCAGCAGCTTCCCGCGCACCAAGAGGCGAGGAAGTAAACGGAAAAGACTATTATTTCATGTCTACCGAAGAATTCAAAAAACACATTAAGAACGAAGACTTTTTGGAATGGGAAGAAGTATACCGCGACAATTTTTACGGAACTCTGAAAAGTGAAGTGGAACGTATTTGGGCCAAAGGCAAAAATGTGATTTTTGATATTGATGTATCTGGCGGATTGCGTATCAAACATAAATTTCCTGAAGAAACTTTAGCCGTTTTCGTGAAACCACCAAGCGTGGATGAACTAAAAAGAAGATTAAAGGAACGCTCTACCGAAAGTGATGACAAAATCAATATGCGTATTGCAAAAGCTTCTGTAGAACTGGCAACAGCACCACAATTTGATGTGATTATAAAAAACTACGATTTAGATATTGCCTTGGAAGAAGCGTATCAATTGGTAAAGAATTATGTGAAAAAATAGTAATTAGTAAAAAGTTACTAGTAATTAGCTTAAAAATGGGTGAGATAAAATCATACAAAGATTTATTGATTTGGCAAAAAGGGATTAAAATAGTCTGTTTAGTTTATCAATTAGTAAAATCATTTCCTCAAGAAGAATTATATGCTCTATCAAGTCAGTTAAAAAGAGCTTCAGTATCTATTCCTTCGAATATTGCTGAAGGCTATGGAAGAAATACGGATAAATCATTCAGTCATTTTTTAGATATTTCAAGAGGCTCATTATTCGAAATTGAAACTCAGTTATTAATTGCTAATGAACTTGGCTTTATAACAAGCAAGACTTTGTATACAGAAATTTTAAGTCAAATTGAGGAAGAATCCAAAATGATTAATGCTTTCTCTAAAACCCTCAAAAACTAATTACTTTTTACTAATCACTAGTCACTAAGTCAATGAAAATAGGTCTGTATTTCGGAACGTTTAATCCCATACATGTTGGGCATCTCATCATTGCCAATCATATGGCGGAGCATGCCGATTTAGACCAAGTTTGGATGGTGGTCACGCCTCACAATCCTTTAAAGAAAAAAAGCACGTTGCTCGATGATTACCATCGCTTGCAAATGGTACATCTTGCCTCAGAAGATTTTCCAAAAATCAAACCTTCGGATATTGAGTTTAAATTGTCGCAGCCCAATTACACCGTGAATACTTTAGTTCACTTACAGGAAAAATATCCAAATTACGAATTCTCCTTAATCATGGGCGAAGACAATCTCAGGTCGTTGCACAAATGGAAAAACTACGAAGCTATTCTGGCGCATCATGAAATTTATGTCTATCCACGACTCGAGACCAAAGGCCGAACAGGTGAAGCAACTGCTTTGGAAACAGAAAATACAACTTTCAATAATCACCCAAAAATCCATATGATTGACGCTCCAGTTGTAGAAATATCGTCGACATTTATTCGGGACAATATAAAAAAAGGAAAAAATGTGCAACCGTTATTGCCTGCAAAAGTTTGGGAATACATTGATCACAATAACTTTTATAAGAAGTAATTACGCCAAAATTCTTTTCAATTCTACTTCAATATTCTCAAAAATAGTATTCAAATTATCGTTTTTACCAGATAATAAAAACACTTCGGTACTTGGCATTTGCTTGCTATTCCACAACAACTGAATTTTATTTTCTGCTATTAAACTTTTCGCATTGCAATCCCAAACGACAGCGATTCCGGTGTTTTTCGAAATTATTTCGAGCATTTCATATTCAGATGGAATGATATAATTCGGAATCATCGAAGGTCGTTTTTTATTAAAAACATGCAGCCAGAACAATTTAATATGCGGAATTTGCGCATTGTGGCTGAACCATTTTTGGTCGTTCAACCAATGCTCAATTGCTGGGAAATCTTTTATTTTGATATTGGATTTTAATTCAGAAGCATCAATAGTGTTTGAACCAACAATCACTTGTTTAATTTCTCCTACCTTTTTCTGAATGGTGTCAAACGTATCATATTGCTTGGTGACAACTGCAAAATCTAATTTTTTAGAATCCACCAATTCAAAAAGTGTGTCATTTTCATGAAAACTAAAATCGATAAATTCAAATTTTGAAACTAGGGCACTTCCCAAACTGCTCATCAAATGTTTGGAGATTCCAATTGAAATTAATCGATTGGCATTGAACGCCTTGGCACGAAAACCATTCTCCACATTTTCCAATCGGTCTAAAGCCTCAATGATTAAATTATTGAGTAACTTAGCGTATTCCGTTGGCTCCACGCCTTTTGACTTTCGATTGAAAAGCTTATACCCTACATGCGCTTCCAACATGGATATTTGCTGACTAACAGCAGGTTGACTGATAAATAATTCTTTGGCAGCCAAAGAAAAATTACCATTTTTATAAACGGATTTAAACGTTCGGTACCATTCGAGATTGACCATGATATAAATATATTTATCACAAACATAATTTAAATTATTTTTACTAATAGCATATTCGCCCTAAATTTGTACAAACAAAATTAGAAATGAAAAAAACAGCACTATTTGCCATTATAGCATTAACCGCAAGTTGCATTACTGCAACTGCACAAAATAAAAAAAACATGAAAAAGGTATTATTTGTTGTTACCAGTCACGATAAATTAGGTAACACGGGAGAAAAAACAGGATTTTGGACAGAAGAATTTGCTGCACCTTATTACGAATTATTAGATAAAGGAGTAACTATTGACGTTGCTACTCCGCTAGGTGGACAACCGCCTATTGACCCAAAAAGTGAAGATCCATCAGCTGCAACGGAGGATACTAAAAGATTTGATGCCGATACTGAGTTATTGGCAAAACTGAAAAACACAAAAAAATTAGTGGATGTAAAAGAGTCTGATTATGACGCGGTTTTTTATCCTGGAGGTCACGGTCCGTTATGGGATTTGACCACTGATGCAACTTCAATTGCTTTAATCGAAGCATTTTATACAAACAAAAAACCCGTTGCTTTTGTTTGTCATGCGCCTGCCGTTCTTAAAAGTGTGAAAGCAAATGGAGAATTTCTAGTGAAAGGTAAAAAAGTAACTGGTTTTTCTAATACCGAAGAAGCCGCTGTAGGTTTAACTGATGTCGTTCCATTTTTATTGGAAGATGCTTTACAGGCAAATGGCGCAACCTATTCAAAAGGTGCAGACTGGCAGCCGTACGCAGTGGAGGATGGTTTATTGATTACAGGGCAAAACCCGGCTTCGTCCAAATTAGTTGCCGAAAAATTATTAAACCAATTGAATTCAAAAAAATAAAAACATGTTAAATTTCGAATTATACAATCCTACCAATTTAGTTTTTGGAAAAGGACAAATTGAAAAACTTTCCACACTGGTTCCACAAGGAGCAAAAATTCTTCTCGCGTATGGTGGTGGAAGTATTTTTAAAAATGGAATTCACGAACAAGTAATCAATAATTTAAAAGGTTTTGAAATCGTGGAATTTAGTGGAATTGAACCAAATCCACATTTTGAAACATTGATGAAAGCAGTTGCGGTTATCAAAGAACAAAAAATAGATTTTATCCTTGCCGTAGGTGGTGGTTCCGTAATTGATGGGGTAAAATTCATTTCGGCTGCCGTACATTTTGACGGAAACCCAATTGACATTCTTCAAAAAAGAGTATTGACCAAAGATGTCTCTAAAATTATTCCTTTTGGAACTGTTCTGACATTACCGGCAACTGGGAGTGAAATGAATTCCGGTGGAGTTGTTACTATTGAATCTACGCAAGAAAAATTATCATTTGGCGGTAGCGCTTTGTTTCCAAAATTTTCTATTTGTGATCCAACCGTAATTGAATCTTTGCCAAAAAGACAATTGCAAAACGGAGTTGTAGATGCCTACACCCACGTTTTAGAACAATATTTAACGTATCCGCACGAAGGATATCTTCAAGATAGAATTGCCGAAAGTATTCTACAAACCTTGATTCAAGTAGGTCCTGATGTTGTTGAAAAACCTACTGATTATGCTTTGGCGTCTAACTTTATGTGGAGTTGTACCATGGCTTTGAATGGATTAATCCAAAAAGGAGTTCCTTCGGATTGGGCAACGCACATGATTGGTCACGAATTAACGGCTTTGTACGGAATTGATCATGCCAGAACTTTAGCAGTTGTGGGTCCAAATTTATACCGAGTGATGTTTGAAACTAAAAAGGGAAAATTGGCACAATACGGAAAACGTATTTTCAATTTAACTGGAACTGAGGACGAAATTGCAAATGAAGCTATCAACAAAACGGTAGAATTTTTCCATACGATGGGGATGGAAACCAAATTATCCGATTACACTAAAGAGTTTGACAAAACGGCTGATTTCATTGTAAATCGTTTTGAAGAAAGAGGTTGGTTAGGATTGGGAGAAAAACAAAATATTACTTTAGAAAAGGTGAAATCTATTGTTGAAATGAGTTATTAATTCAAATCACCCGATAACTGATAGAGTCAGTATAAAATAAAAGGCGTTCTCATTTTATTGGGAACGCCTTTTAAAATTCTAAATTATAACTAACTAACTCAATTCGCATTATTTTGTTAAATTATTAAACAATAAGTAACAAGAACGAAATAGCGATACTTATATTGTGTTAAAAAACAAAAATAATTAAAATTATTTTTTACTTGTTAGAATTGTAATATTTCCAACACGTTTAAAAATCGACCTTCTTGTTCTAATTTTATTTGTATAATCAGTACTTTTTTAAGTACTTTTGATTAAATTCAATAAAAAAATGGCTGAAAATATAAAATTCGCAGTAATAGGTGGTGGAAGTTGGGCGACAGCGATAGCAAAAATGTTATGCGTAAATCTTACCGAAATTTCATGGTATATGCGCAATGAAGCTGCTATAGAACACATTAAAGCATACAAACACAATCCAAACTATTTGAGTTCTGTAGAATTCGACATCAATAAACTGAAACTGACCAGCGATATCAATGAAGCTGTAGCGTATGCAGACTACATCATTTTTGCAATTCCATCTGCTTTTTTGGATGGTGAGTTAGAAAAATTAACGGTTTCATTAAAAGATAAAATCATTTTTTCAGCGATTAAAGGAATTGTTCCGGAAACGAGTTTAATTGTAGGAGAACATTTCCATGTAAAATATGATATTCCTTATTACAACATCGGTGTGATCACTGGTCCTTGTCACGCAGAAGAAGTAGCTATGGAGCGTCTTTCTTACCTTACCATTGCGTGTGGCGATCCCGATAAAGCAAAAACTGTAGCTAAAAATTTATCCGGAAATTATATCAAGACTAAAATTACAGATGATATTATAGGAACGGAATATGCAGCCATGCTTAAAAACATTTACGCTATTGCAGCGGGAATTGCCCATGGTTTAGGCTATGGTGATAATTTCCAGTCGGTATTGATGAGTAATGGGATTCGAGAAATGAAAAAATTCATCAAGAAAGTTCATAGAATGAAACGCAACATCAATGATTCAGCTTATTTAGGCGATTTATTGGTTACGGGTTATTCTATTTTCTCCAGAAATAGAATGTTTGGAAATATGATTGGTAAAGGCTATACCGTTAAATCAGCAATGATGGAAATGAGTATGGTTGCCGAAGGATATTATGCTGCAAAAAGCGCGTATAAACTCAACCAGGCTTATGGTGCCAAAACGCCAATTATAGATGCCGTTTACAGTATTCTATACGAAGGACAGGATGCCAAGTCCGTGTTTAAGAAACTTACTGATAAACTGGATTAATTATCTACAGATTTAACAACCAAACACAATCACTTCATGAGCGAAAGATGGAAATACCAGATTAAAACTGGTGGGATTTGGGGTCTATTTATGACGGTCTTCAATGTATTATTCGACATTAAAGAAATTCCTTTTTCAGAACAGGTTGCTACACCTAATTTTTATATTCGCGCAGCTGCTTATATCCTTGTAGGGATATTTGTTTTAGGGTATTTTACCTGGAAATCCAAAGTTAAACAACAAGCCGCTAAATAATTTTATGAGTGAAAGATGGAAATTCCAACTTAAAAATGGGCTGATTTGGGGATTTATCGTTTCTTTTATCATGGCCGCATTTGACCTATCTGAACTGTCTTTCAAAGATGCTTTTTTGTCCAAAGAAAATCTATTCCGAACACTTTATTTTGTTTTGGCGGGAATATTTATTGTTGGATATTCGAATTGGAAGAAAAAAATAAAAAGAGAAAATAGTGTTGAATTATCTCACGATAATCCCGTCAACAAATAGAATAGGCACTTCTTCAACGAAATCCTCATGGATGGAATGTGCTTTGAAAATGAACTTTTTATCGTATAATTTGTCTCCAATAAAAAACGTTAGCATGAACTCATTGTTCAGCGCCAAAACACTTTTTTCAATCATTTCAATTTTCACCACTGAAACCGCTGGCACTTCTACAAAAGCATGGCGCAAAAGCGATGTTTTCTTCATTTCGCCGTCAATAGTCCCAAAAGCTTTGGAAACTACCATAACACTTTCGATTAAGTAATCGCTATCATTTACTAAATAAGCATACCACACTTTTTCCATGAAATCGTCACTCCATTCTTGAACTACAGCAAGAAATACGTTTTCTACTTCGGGGATGATGATGTCGGCTTTCATTTATTTGATTATTGATTGATGATTAACGATTTTTGATTGCAGATTTAAACTTCTAAAATGCTTCGCCAGTTCGCTTTCGCTCGGGTCAAAAATCGCTAATCTTAAATTTTATATGCTTGATTTGAATTGCTCTAAGAAACGAACGTCATTTTCGTAGAACATACGGATATCGCCGATTTGATACAACAACATGGCAATTCTTTCGATTCCCATCCCGAATGCAAAACCGTTGTATTCGTCAGGATTGATGCCACAGTTTTTCAAAACATTAGGATCTACCATTCCGCAACCCATAATTTCTAACCAACCAGTTCCTTTGGTAATTCTATAATCGGTTTCTGTTTTCAGACCCCAATAAATATCAACCTCAGCACTTGGCTCAGTAAATGGGAAATAGGACGGACGCAAACGGATTTTTGATTTTCCGAACATCTCTTTGGTGAAATATAAAAGCGTTTGTTTTAAGTCGGCAAAAGAAACGTCTTTGTCAATATACAAACCTTCCACTTGGTGAAAAATACAGTGTGAACGTGACGAAACAGCCTCGTTACGGAATACTCTTCCCGGAGAAATGGTACGAATAGGCGGTTTGTTGTTTTCCATGTAACGTACTTGCACTGATGATGTGTGCGTACGCAACAAAATATCAGGATTTGTTTGAATGAAAAACGTGTCTTGCATGTCACGTGCCGGATGGTATTCCGGTAAGTTTAATGCGGTGAAATTATGCCAGTCATCTTCGATTTCCGGACCTTCAGAAACGTTGAAACCAATGTTTGAAAAGATGTCAATAATTTGGTTTTTTACCAATGAAATAGGGTGACGAGAGCCAATAGTTATTGGTTCAGCCGAACGCGTCAAATCACCATAAAAACCTTTAATTTCTTCTTTACTTTCTAAAGCTTCCTGTATGGTTTTTACTTTGTCTTCGGCAGAAGTTTTAAGCAAATTGATTACTTGTCCAAATTCCTTTTTTTGGTCGTTAGGAACGTTTTTAAATTCAGCGAAAAGGTCTTTTAAAAGTCCTTTGCTTCCCAGAAATTTAATTCGGAATGTTTCTAATTCTGCTGCATTTTGCGTTGAGAAAGCTTGTGCTTCACCAATATATCCTTTTATCTTATCTATCATTTTCATCCAATAATTGAGAGTGCAAATTTAGGAAATTTGTTCCAAGTATACTCTTTAAAGTTTAAAGTTTCCATTCTAAATTGTTAGATTCCTTTTTACTGCTGTTATGCTTCTTTTTAAATCCTAAAAGTTCGTTTAAGCCGAGTATTTTTACTGAACACTATTCAATAAGTTCTCTTTCGAGGAAATAATTCACAATGGCTTCTTTCATTAAAACCGACTGTTCTCCAGCTTTTAAAGGTGGTAATTCCTCTTTTACTTTGTAATGTGGCCAGCCTTCTTCGTCAAAAAACTCAAATTCATAGAAACCATAAGGTTCTAATAACCTGCAAATCGCAATGTGCATCAGGTTTAATTTTTCGTCTTTTTTGTATTCACTGTGTACTTTTCCAAGTTCTTGTACGCCAATTAGATAAATAATAGCGTCAAGATCTAAATCCTCACCTTGAGAAAATTGATTGGAAAGTATATTTACAAGCTGTTCCCAGCGTTCTTTAAGTTGTGTGTCTCTTGACATTTCTTTAATTATGAGTGACAAATTATGAACTATGAGTCCATAATCTATGAAATTATTTTGAGCAAAGATAAGAACTTGAAAATTGGCAATGGTAAAGAACAATTCTTTTATATTTGCACTTTTATTTTTCTTAATTAAGTATCATGGGATTTTTGGATATTGTTTTGGGCGTATTACTTGCTTTTGCTTTATATAAAGGCATTAGAAATGGTCTTTTTGTGGAATTAGCTTCTTTGGTTTCGCTATTGGCAGGAATTTATTTTGCCATAAAATTTTCGTCATTTATCAAAGAAATCTTAGCCGGATTTGTCAAATGGAATCCCAATACAATCCAAGTAATTGCTTTTATACTCACGTTTATACTGGTAGTAATTGGAATATCCCTTTTGGGTAAATTCCTCACCGGAATTGCTGATTTTGCCTTTTTAGGATGGTTGAATAAGATTGGTGGCGGATTCTTCCGGGTGCTAAAAACAATTTTGATAATAGGAATTGTTTTCAAGGTTTTCGAAAAAATAAACTACCATAATTTTTTAGCCAAAAAAGAAACCTTAGACAAGTCTCTTTTTTATAATCCAATCCAAAAAACAGCAGGATTCATGTATCCTTCGATAGAAAATTGGTATGATGATTTGAAGAAGAAGTAATCAGTGGTCAATTGAACACTATTATTTCACTTCTTTAATTGCACTGCTTTCAATCCAGCCTTCGGTTCCATCCGTTAGTTGTACTTTTTTCCATTTTCCAATGGTTTCCCCCACATAGACTTTTGTTCCTTCGTGCAACACAAATATTGGCTGACCGCCATTTCGGGGTTCGCTCTTTACATTGGCCATTTCGGCAAAAACAATAGCTGGTTTTTCAGTATCAAAGTGACTTTTCTCAAAAATGGTAGACGAAACACTGATTAGAATTAGAAAAAAAAGCACAAACATTCCAAAAAAGAAAATCCTTTTAGAAAGTGTAATTTGTGAAAAATAATACCCAATAAAAAACAACAGGAACGCCGTTGCCAGTCCAACAGAAATCCATGCCCACGTATTGTAATGATAGATTCCCGTAAAATCACGAATCAGCTTTGCAAAACCTACTTTTGGGATTACTTTAATTTCATCGATAGTTCGTTTTTGAGCGAATTTCAAGTTGTTAATCGCATCGGTATTATTTGGATTTAAAACCAATGCTTTTTCATAATTATAAATAGAAGGTGCTACTTTATTCAATTTATAATACGCATTCCCTAAATTAAAATACAATTCAGAAGAGTGTTTGCTCTCTGTCAAAACACTTTCATAAGCCGCAACCGCTTCATTATATTTCCCTTTTTGATAATACTCGTTTCCTTTTTCAAAGCCACTTTGGGCAAAGAAAACTTGGGTTGTCAATAATAATATATAAAGTATGTTTTTCATTTTAATGTTATAAGTTGTCGATTAACCATTCTTGCAAATCTACATGAGATTGCTTCGTTCCTCGCAATGACATCGTTGGTTAAGCAATTTGTTTTTCTAAATCTGAAATAATCACTACCGCTTTATCAAAATCCTTTTGTATCGTAACACTTGATGATGGTGCATATCGAGCGATTTCACAGTTTTCCGTAAGTGCAATAAAATCAGTCACCGCTTCAGGATTAGCATTTCTTGACAATAACAATTCTTGAATATTATCTTTACTCATTTCTGAAGTTTCAATATGCAACTTGGCTTTCAAGAAATTATGCATCGCTTTCTCCAACGCAATGTAAAACAGTTCTTTGTTATTGATTTGTTTCTTGGCTTCCGATAAATATTTCTTTGCCAATCTATTATTCATTCGGATTCTGTTTCCTGTAATATCACCATCAATAGCTTCTTTTTTCTTTTTGAATAATACAATTAAAGGCAACATTAAAAATGGAAAAAAGAACAATCCGTAAAATAAATTAGACCCAAAGAAGTCTTTCTTATTCATTGTCAAAAGATTGCTTTTTAACTTTATGAATTTGAATTGCTCTACTTTGTCTATTTTATTCTTATTTGTATCCGTGCCAGAAGCTACTGTTGCATCAGTAGGCGAAGGACCGTCAAGAACATTAATCATGATCTCTTGAGAACTTAGCGTTTTATAGGTTTTGGAACCCAAATCAAAATACGTAAATTTTAATGGTTTTATCGGATAATTCCCTTTGTATTGCGGAACGATGGTGTAGCTGTCCGAAATTTTTCCGGTCATTCCTGAAAGTGGCGTGTTTACTTGTTCGCTATGAACAGCTTCATACATTTCCAGCGCATTGGGAGCTATCGGTTTTGGTAAACTGAATAATTTCAGATTTCCTTTTCCGGTTACACTTACTACTAAGTCCAGGCTTTCTCCGTTTTTTAAATTGGTTTTGGTTGGTGTTACTTTGAAATCAAAATTCCCAACAGCACCCGAGAAATCTTCCGGTTTCCCAGCTTCGGGAAGAGCTTTTACATTTATGGTTTTAGCTCCTGCAGAAACTCTCTTGCTACCCTCGGTGACAACCATTCGACCAAACATATCCCTGCGATTCGACGGCAATTGAACATCAATATCTAATGACAATGGTTCAATGACCAACTTTCCTGATTTTTGAGGATACAAAACTATTTTTTTAAGCACAATAAAACGGTATTGTTCCCCTTTAAACATGCCTTCTTCAGCAACAAATCGTTTTATATCAATGTTCTGACTCCAGAAATCATTGTATTTTGGCTTACTAACTTCGTTAGAATTTGTGATTCCGATATTGTTAAAATACAATTTATAAACCACCGTAATGGGCTCGTTTATATATGGATTTGTTTTAGAAATATCAGCAACTAAATAGAGATTTCCATCTGCAGAAACACTGGTATCATTTGGATCTCTAGGCTGTTCCGTTGCTGCGGTAACATTTATTTTTATAGGCGATGTTTTATAGATTTGCCCGTTGTATTCTATAGCGGCTTGCTTGATAACCAACGTCCCTTTTTGATTTGGCAAAAGAAAATAAGAATATATTTTCTCAAAAGAACTTCTTCCGTTCACCCAAGATTGACTCACTTGCTGGCTTGGTCCGGCAATAATTCTAAATCCTTCAAAAGACGGTTGAACAAAATTATCACCATCTACATTCATCATAAAATCAATACGAAGTCTCTCGTTTATACCTAGCGTAGCTTTACTCACTCTAGCCTCAAATTGTACTTGAGCACTAAGTAAATTGCACACCATTAAAACTAGTACTGCTATAAATTTTTTCATTTTCAAATTATCTAATTCAACTACCAATCTTTCTCCGTCTTAACTGGTTTTCCTTGTACTTTTTTGGCGTTTACTTTATCCTGTACCTTCTTCTCTTCTTTATTCACTGCATTCAACAAGTTTTCCAGACGTTCTTTAGAAATTCCTCCGGGAGCTGGTTTTGGCTCTCCATTTTCATTTGGCTTAGGATCTTTATTTTGCTTGTCTTTATCTCCCTTATCGTCTTTCTTTTCTTTATCCTTATTGTCTTTTTTATCTTTTTCTCCGTCTTTCTTATCGTCCTTCTTGTCTTTATCGCTCTTTTTGTCGTCTTTTTTATTGTCATCCTTTGGAGGATTTTCTTTCAGCATTTTTTTTGCCAAAGCATAATTATAACGCGTTTCCTCATCTGTTGGATCGTTCCTTAAGGCATTTTTATAGGCTTCAACTGCTTGCGTATAATCCTTTTCATTCATGAAAACATTTCCTAGATTATGAAAGGCTCTATGTTTTTGTGGTCTTGTTTTTGAATTTTTTAAAGATTTAGCGTATGCAAATTTTGCTTCCGAAGATTGTTTTTGTTTATAAATAGTATTTCCAAGATTGAAAGGTGCAGTTGCTTTATTAGGAAATTTTGAATCCGAAATTCTATAATTAGCTTCGGCATCTACAAATTTATTTTCAGCATATTCCTCGTTCGCTTTAGGCAATATTCTATCTTTCTGTTGTGCGTTTGCAACAAAAGAAAAAAGCAATAACAGATATAAAATTATGTTTTTCATTGTGTTTTTAAATGTAAGTGTCAAAGTATACTTAGTGTTTTTGTTCCAATAATGGAGCGCAACTTTATACTTTAAACTTTTTTATTCTCGTTAAATAAATTCAATTTGTTTACCCAACTTGTTTTTCGTTCCAAAAGGAAAATATCCAGAAATAAGAAAACAAAAGCAAAACCTAAAAACCATTGAAATTGCGATTGAAAATCAGCCATTTCTGTCGCTTCAAATTCTGTTTTTTGAATATTATTCAATGCATTCTTAATATATTCAAGCACTTCTTTAGTGTTGTTTCCGTTTACATAAGCGCCTTTGGTCGCTTTAGCAATCGCTGTCAGGCTTTCTGGAACTCGTTTCGTTATAACAACCTCATTGTTATTATCTCTTTTAAAACCTTCGACAATTCCATTTCTTTTCAATGGAATCGTGCCTCCTTTTTCAGTTCCAACACCAATTGTAATGATTTTAATTCCTAGTTTATTGGCCTCTTCCGCTGCTTCTTCTGCACCTTCATTATGGTCTTCACCATCAGAAATCATAATCAAGAGCTTGCTCGTTTTTTTATCATCAAAATACGTTGATGACAATTTGATGGCCTCGTTGAATGACGTTCCTACCGAAGAAACCATATCCGTATTCATGCTTTGCAAAAACATTTTTGCAACACTATAATCCGTAGTAATTGGCAATACCGGGAAAGCGCTTCCGGCATACGCCACAATTCCTATTCGGTCGCTTCCCAATTGATTGATAATTTGCGAAACGATTTGCTTGCTTTTATCCAAACGGTTTGGCGCTACATCTTCGGCCAGCATACTTTTGGACACATCCACTGCAAAAACAATGTCGATTCCTTCCCTTTTTACGGTTTCCATTTTGGTACCAATTTTTGGATTTACCAATCCAAGAATTAATCCGGTCAATGCCAAAAGCAATACTCCTAATTTCAAAACCGGTTTAAAAACAGAACTTTCCGGGCTCAGTCTTTTCACCATTTCTAAATCCCCAAATTCGCGCTGTTTTTTTCTTTTCCAATATAAATTGGCCAAAAAAACCAACACCAAAAGTGGTAGTATAAAAAGGAGGTATAAATATTTTTTTTCGTCTAATTCCATAATTTTTTTTAACCGCTAAGTTCACAAAGAAGGCGCAAAGTTTACTAACTATCTAAACTCATTCCCTTAAAGACTTCTAGTCTTTTGTGTTTTTAAATATTATATAAAGCTTTTAAAAACTGTATTTCGCAATCCTAATTCAAACAATAATAAAAAACCGGCTAACCATACAAATGGCCTAAATTTTTCATCATAATCATAAAATTTCAATTCTTCGATTTCAGTGGTTTCTAACTTGTTTATTGTTGCATAAATTTCGGCTAATTTGCTGTTGCTCGTTGCTCTAAAATATTTTCCACCCGTATTATTAGCAATTTTTCTCATCATTTGCTCATCAATCTCCACTTTCATCATTTGGAAAAGAAATTTTCCATTTGGCGCAATAGCATAGGGAAACATCGCCATTCCGTTTGTTCCTATTCCTATTGTATATACTTTTATTCCGTATTGTTTTGCAATGTCAGAAGCTGTATCCGGTTCAATAAATCCGGCATTATTTACTCCGTCAGTCATCAAAATAACCACTTTACTCTTTGCTTTACTGTCTTTTAATCGGTTTACGGCAGTGGCCAATCCCATTCCTATTCCCGTTCCGTCCACTAAAACATTATCGTATTTTATACTTCTGATAGCATCCAGAATAACCGCTTTATCGCTGGTTACCGGTGTTTTTGTATACGCTTCCGAAGCATACACCACAAGCCCAATTCTATCGTTTGGTCTTTCTTCAACAAAGTCTGACGCCAGTTTTTTAAGTGCTTGCATTCGATCCGGTTTCAAATCTTTAGCAAGCATACTTCCAGAAACGTCAATTGCCATAACAATATCAATTCCTTTGGTCGTTTTTGTTTTATTACTTACATCAACTGTTCTTGGTCTTGCCATAGCAATAATCAAAGAGCACAAAGCCAGAATTCTAAGTACATTCAACATCGGCTTTAGCTTTGTTAAATACGACTTGGAACCTTTAAATCCTTGTAACGAACTTATTTTTAATGTGGCTGATTGATGGTTCTTTTTCCGTAACAACCATACAATTGCTACTGGAATCAGAAGAAACAACCAAAAAAACTCTGGGTTTAAAAAAGTTACTTTAGTCATTATTTACTTGCTTGTTTTAATTCGACAGAGTTCAAAACTCGTTCTGATATTTCATTTGCATAGGTATCTCCTTCTTCATGAAAAAGTAAAATCTGTTGTAATCCACCTTCCTGACTAAACAGTAATGCTTCATAATACATTTTTGCACTTGACTTATCATCTCCATTAATTTGCGAAAAAGTACCATAGGCTTTAATGCCTTTAACCCCTTCTTTGGTTTCAAATTCCTCTTGCTTCACAATCATATTTTGTGCGCCTTGAGCTTCCATTGATTGCAATATTCCATCCATAGATTTAGCCAAATCTATTTGTGTCTCCTGTTTAAATTTTAAAGTAGAAACCATCAGATAAAAAGGATCCAAAGCACTTCCATACGCAAAAGACTGCATTTCTTTGATCAAAGCCATTCCATCTTTAGGAAGTGTTTTTGTCAAATCTACTCTCTTAAGCACTTTTGGTGTTTCTATAATAACTCCTGGATTTCCATAATCACTTTTTACCCACTCTCCTTCCAATAATTCTTTGGTAGGATGACCAATGATATTGTCTTTTACATAACTAAATCCTTTGGTTACAATGAAAAAAGTTGTGGTCGCTGCCAATAAAAATACAACAGATGCTACGGCAGTAACAATACGTTTATTTCTTTGTTTACGCAATTGAATTTGTATCTGCTTTTGTCTTTGCGCTTCATTCAACAACACATCTTCTTCAACTGGTACTTCCACAGGAATTGAATTGTCTAATGTCAGAATTGCTTTTTGAATCTTATTTCGATCCTCGGTAATTTCAAAATCCAGTGGTTTTGACTTGGCAAATTTTACTAAATCGGCTTGTTTCAAAACACGCTCCAGATTTTCGATGATTTCCTGTGAAAGCGTCATTTTCTTTTTGACAGAAGCCGCTCTAAGTCCTTGAATCAATTCTGAAGTCGTACTTTCCATTGCTGGAATTTCTATCGCTTCTTCGATATAATTTCTGGCTATATCCGTCAATTCACTATAATATGCTTTGACTTCCCCTTTTTGCCAAAGTTCTTTTTTCTCTAAAGTATCCAGCAAACTAGTCGCTTTCTCGATTGGCGTTTTATAGATTTCTTCCTGTAGTTTCTTTTCTTGGCGTTTTTTAATGAACCAATAAATAAACGCTCCAATACCAATAATCAAAGCAAAAATTAACAGGTATTTCCACCAGTCGCCTATTGGATTATCTGCTGGTGCAATGTCCTTAATGTCGAACATTTTTTGTTTCAAAGTATCCACTTGAACATTTGCCACTTCAACCAAAAGCGAATCCGTCATAAACGGTTTGCTGTCGATAAAAATCTTTATACTTGGAACAACATATCTACCGGAATCAAATTGGGTTAAACCGTATTTTTTGATTAATTCATAACGGCCATCCATTTTCACAGTATCAATAGGATATGACTGAATCACCTCTAAAGCACCAAAGTTTTTTAGTTTTGGAAAAATCACTTTTGAAGCGGTATCTACCGTTGTTTTTATAGACAGTTTAAACTCGGCACCAATTTTATTTTTAGTTGTATCAATGCTCGTAACTACTTGTTTTTGTTGTGCAAAAACAGCTGTAGAAAGCAGTAATAGTAGTAGGTATAATTGTTTTTTCATCTTTTATTATTGAACCTCTTTCGATTTTTGACTGAGGATTAACGATTTTTGATTTCAGATTTGATCCCGAAACTTCGATTCGCTTTTCATCAAAAATCTAAATTTATTTCAGATTTGTTTTAGCTGTTTTAATACTTGATACGAAAATAGAAATTAGCTCATTAGCCTCAGTTTTTGCAATAGTTAGATTTGTTAAATCGGACGTTAAATTTGATTTTTCAATAATTTTTAAACAAACAAAGCTTTCTTTTAATTCTTTTAAACAAATGCCCATTTTATGAATAAAATCTTTACTGCTTTCTGCACTTTGTGCCTCTCCATAATTTAAAGCAGGAGAAGTTCCAGATCTAATTATTTGCCCAGCAAGATGATTCCCAGCATAGTTTTTTTCAAATTTGCTTGCAACGATTATTATTGTTGCTGCAAAATCTATCAATCTATTTTCTAATTCTTGCTTATTCACTTATTAAGTTTATATTTTTATTTTACCCGTTTAAAATCTATTTCCCACTTCTACAAAATCTGAAATCAAAAATCGTTAATCAAAAATCTGAAATCATCATCTCGATTTAAAGTAACTCAGCAATTTCGTCACATAACTTTCGTCAACTCTAGTATTTACAACACCTGAACCTGATTTGCTGAATGTTTCTTTAAAATAGTTAACTTTATCGTGGTACTGTTTTTCATAATTCATTCGCACTGCTTTCGAACCGGTATTTATCAATTCGATTGCTCCGGTTTCGGCGTCAAGCATAGAAACCATTCCTAAATCCGGCATTTTTTCTTCTCGAATGTCGTATACGCGAATCCCTGTTATATCATGTTTTTTAGAGGCTATTTTTAATGTTTGCTCGTAATCTTCCGACATGAAATCAGAAATTACAAACACAATCGCTTTCTTTTTTTGAGTTCCCGATAAAAATTTCAAGGCTTGGGCAATATCTGTCTTACGACTTTTAGGCTGAAATTCTATCAATTCTCGAATGATTCGAAGTACGTGTGATCTTCCTTTTTTTGGCGGAATGTATAATTCGATTTCATCCGAAAACAAAATCAAACCTATTTTATCATTGTTTTGAGTTGCCGAAAAAGCCATCGTTGCAGCAATCTCCGTAACAATATCTTTCTTGAATTGATTTTTTGAACCAAAACTTTCTGAACCTGAAATATCAACCATTAACATCATGGTCAATTCACGTTCTTCCTCAAAAACTTTTACGTGCGCTTCGTTGTAACGTGCGGTTACATTCCAATCAATCGCACGAATATCATCTCCGTACTGGTATTGACGCACTTCACTGAACGTCATTCCACGTCCTTTGAAAGACGTATGATACTCTCCCGAAAAGATGTGATCGCTCAATCTTCGGGTTTTGATTTCTATTTTCCGTACTTTTTTTAAGAGGTCTTTTGTATCCATTTCTTTAGTAATTAGTAATTAGTGAATAGTGAATAGTAACCAACCAAGGCTAATTACTATTCACTTATTACTATTCACTTTTAGGGTACTTCTACTTCGTTTACGATTTTGTTTATGATGTCTACTGAAGTAATATTTTCGGCTTCGGCTTCGTAGGTAACTCCAATTCTGTGACGCAACACATCATGAACTACAGCACGAACATCTTCTGGAATTACATAGCCACGACGTTTGATAAAAGCGTAGCATTTTGCGGCATTCGCCAAATTGATACTTCCACGTGGCGACGCTCCAAAACTGATTAATGGTTTCAAATCAGCCAATTTATATTTCTCTGGGTAACGTGTGGCGAAAATGATATCAAGTATGTATTTTTCTATTTTTTCATCCATATAAACCTCACGAACCGCTTCTTGAGCACGTAAAATTTGTTCTACTGAAACCACAGGATTTACTTTTTCGTAACTCCCTTTTAGGTTTTGACGAATCACTAAACGCTCGTCTTCCATTTTTGGATAATCAATAACTGTTTTCAACATGAAACGATCGACTTGAGCTTCAGGCAGTTGGTATGTTCCTTCTTGTTCAATTGGATTTTGAGTCGCCAAAACCAAGAATGGTCGGTCTAATTTGAAAGTAGTATCACCAATAGTCACTTGCTTTTCCTGCATGGCTTCCAGTAATGCCGATTGTACTTTGGCAGGCGCACGGTTAATCTCATCGGCAAGGACGAAATTAGCGAAAATTGGTCCTTTTTTTATCGAAAATTCATTGGCTTTAATATTATAAATCATAGTCCCCACAACATCGGCTGGCAATAAATCCGGGGTAAACTGTATTCTGCTGAAAGATCCTTGTACCGCTTGTGAAAGAGTGTTTATCGCTAATGTTTTTGCTAATCCGGGAACTCCTTCCAGCAAAATGTGCCCCTGACCCAAAAGTCCAATTAACAAACGCTCCACCATATGCTTTTGACCCACGATAACCTTGTTCATTTCCATTGTGAGAAGGTCTATAAAAGCACTCTCTCTTTCTATTTTTTCATTGATTGCTCTGATGTCTAAAGTCGCTGTATTTTCTTCCATTTTATTATTTTTAAAACCTTGAATTTAATGCCCTCGTTTTGATGGTGCAAATTGAATTTTTTTTTAGAAGTAAGATGTTAAAAAATGGTTAAAACTTCGACAAAAGCCCTAATTTTAAGGACGAATTATGATACAATTTTTATATTTTTAAGAACTTTGAAAAATATACCTTGAAATAGCAGATTAATGAATTTCAATAAAAAATAAAAACCATGAATAAAACAAAATTATCACCTATTGTAGCGGGTGTCATGAATTGGGGAATATGGGATAAAAATCTCAATACCAAAGAAATGGAAAACATGATTAATGTATGTTTGGAAAACAAAATTACTACTTTCGATCATGCCGATATATATGGTGATTATACCACCGAATCTGATTTTGGAAAAGCCTTTGCATCTAGTAAAATTGCCAGAGAAAAAATACAATTAATCTCCAAATGTGGTATTCAAATGGTGACGGAAAACCGCATCAACACTATAAAACATTATGAATATTCCAAAGATTATATTATCTGGTCCGTTGAAAATTCATTAAAAAATCTACACACTGATTATCTGGATGTTCTTTTACTCCATAGACCCAGCCCGTTAATGCAAGCGGATGAAATTGCCGAAGCAGTTTTGAAACTAAAATCAGATGGTAAAATCATTGATTTTGGTCTTTCTAATTTCACGGCTTCACAAACCGAATTGATCCGTCAAAAAACAGAAATTTTGTACAATCAAGTGCAGTTTTCGGCCACTAATTTTGAGCCTATGGTGGATGGAAGTTTTGATTATATGCAAGCAAACAACATTCGCCCGATGTCTTGGAATCCGCTTGGATCCGTTTTTAGAGAAGACATTCCACAAACCAGACGTTTGAAAAAATTACTGGCGACCTTAGTTTCAAAATACCATTTTGGCTCCGATACTATTTTGCTTTCCTGGATTTTAAAACACCCTGCTAATGTGATTCCTATTGCCGGAACAGTAAATGTGGCCCGAATTCAATCGCTGATGAAAGCGGTCGAATTAGAACTAGACAAAGAAGATTGGTTTGCTATTTGGGCAGCAAGCATGGGAAATGATGTAGCCTAGAATTAGTGTTCATTTCAGCAACTTTAGAATCTAAAATAGAAAAAAACTCATGACTAAAACAGCCTTAGTGACTGGAGCAACCAGCGGAATTGGTAAAGCAACAGCACAAATATTAGCTAAAAATAATTATAAAATTATTCTTTGCGGACGCCGTGAAGATCGTTTAATTACTCTTGAAAAAGAACTTTCAGCATTTACTGAAGTACATACTTTGACCTTTGATGTTCGGGATAAAAAAGCGGTTTTTGAGAGTATCAATTCCATTCCGGAAGCTTTTTCTAAAATTGATGTTTTAATTAATAATGCCGGAAATGCCCATGGTTTAGATCCTATTCAAAACGGAGATTTAGACGATTGGGACGCCATGATTGACATCAATGTAAAAGGGCTTTTATATGTTTCAAAAGCTATAATTCCACAAATGATTGAACGAAAATCAGGTCATATTATCAACATTGGTTCCATCGCCGGAAAAGAAGTATACCCAAACGGAAACGTTTATTGCGCCTCCAAACATGCTGTTGATGCCTTGAACCAAGCCATGCGCATGGACTTAAATCCTTATGGAATTCGGGTGGGAGCAATTCATCCTGGCGCAGTAGAAACCGAATTTAGCGAAGTGCGTTTCAAAGGCGATACAGACAGAGCGGCCAATGTTTATAAAGGTTTTGAGCCATTACATCCAGAAGATATCGCTGATATTATTCATTTTGTAGTTTCCAGACCGTATCATGTAAATATTGCCGATTTGATGGTCTTGCCAACAGCACAAGCCGCTGCTACAATTTTAAAAAGAGATATTTAAAATTGATTTTTAGATTGTTGGATTTTTAGATTATTTAGAGAGTCTAAGAATCCAACGGTCTAAGAAATCTAAAAATCTAATTGTATGATCAACAAACGCATTCTTATTAAAAACCTGCTCGCTCACAATGATGAGAGTAGTTTTTATGATAAAAAGCGCCAGTTGAATTTGCATACACGGGAAGGAAAAGCAAAGTTTTTAAAACACATTTGCGCGCTGTCCAATTCAAATCCCACGAACAATTCCTATATCGTTGTGGGTGTTGAAGATCAAGACAACACTATCGTGGGCGATGACTTTTTTGACGATAGTAGGATTCAGAATTTAGTGAATGCCTACCTGGAAAATCCTCCGAAAATTCAGTACGAAAACGTGCCTTTCCCAAACTTGCCGAAAGATAAAGTTATTGGGTTGGTAACGGTCAAGCCAAAAAGCAAAACTTCCCATTTCAAAAAAGGAATTCACACGATTCCTGCCAACAGTATTTTCATACGGCGAGGCAGTAACACGATGCCTATTGAAGGCGAAATTGAAAAGAATTACCAGAATACGGAAACCGTAATTGGCATCGAAAACAACTCTCGAAACAGCATCGAATACACACTAGATGGCGTGATTGATTTTATGAATTTTCGCCACAAGGATATGGCGCCAAAGTATAAAGTATTCAAAGAATTATTTGTGATTTGCTGGGCAGGAATTGCAAAAAAATCGCGGGAAAAAACCTATTTATCACGTGTGGATATCGAACTGATCAATGAACAAATCAAGCTGTTTTATTCGGCTCAGGATGTGGTCGAAATTGTTTATAATGAAGATACTTTCACTATTATTGAATATGTTCCTTTGGGTTTGAATGACAAAACAAGCTATTATCCTTTAGAAAAACAAACGATTCATTTTCATGATAATGGCTATTATAAAATAGAAAGAGAGATGCTTTTTCAGCCGCCGGAATTCAACAAAAAAATGTTATTTCATATTTACAATGCCAATATTACTTTGCTGAACAAACTCCAAAAAGGACTTTCATTATCTGAGCGGGAACACAAAGATTTAGAAAACTTGCCCTCAACATTTATGATTTGTTACCTCAACGGTTTTGAAGAAGCCAAACAAAAACTGATAGATGCAAAAACACTGATAAAACCTTTCAACCAAGTGTATTTATCGTTTAAAGAAGCATTACGGATTTTGAGAAAGATGAAATATGATGTACAGTAACTACACTTATTTTATAGGTTCTACACGGCAAGAAAATCCAATATATAAGCATTAATTTCTTTTTTCTGCCTTTTATTTCCTCTGTCATTCATGTCATTATGAATGGTATTGGAGAGTTTAATAATTTTAATTCCGAACTTTTTCTGCTCTTCAACAGTAGGTAAAACTCCCTCGTCAGCAGGCTGGTCGCTGGAACGAAGCGAGTAGATTTTAGGCTGAAAAGTTCTGGGTAATTCCATTCTGCGGTTATCTAATGAAATTATTTTATTGGCCAAATTCGGGTATTTATGAGCAAATAAAACCGTCATATCACCTCCATTGGAATGTCCAACTAGGTTTACATGATTGAAATCTAATTCTGGTTTTATTCTTTTCAGTTCATTAAGAACAAACAGGATATTCTCTGCTCCTCTTTCCCAATTTGATCGTCGTACCACTTGAGGAATTCCTGTCAAAGGCAACAAATCATCGGTTGGTAATTCATGCTGGATACTCACTACAAAATAGCCTTTGGACGCTAACTTCTTCGTCAGATAGGAATACGATTTATTTGCGCCCGGTTTATTTTCTCCATAACCGTGACTCACAATTACCAATTGTTGATTTGAAATTTTATCCTCTACAATTGGGGAATAAAACGCAACCGGAATCAACCTGTTTCTGGAACTGTCCAACCAACTGGCACTATCTGATTTGACCTCAAATGCTTGGTTATTGACTTTAGCATTGGTTGTGTTTTTATGGGATGTACAACTTAACAAAAAGAAACAAAACAGTATTTGCAGGTATATTTTCATATGAATTTGGAGCATTTATCTGATTGAAAATGGTTTTTAAAATGACAGTATTGATTTATTATTCTAAATCAAAGCCAATAATTCTTTTAAAACCTGACAGATCATTTTAGCCAAAAGTAACGATAACGCAAGAAGTGCACTCATTTTATAGTGGTTTATTTTTTGTAAAGTTAATCTTAAAAAATAAAAAAAACATCACCTAAAACAGTGATATTTTGTTCCCTGATTAAAACAGCATTCTGAAGAAATTCCTATTCTGTTTTTCATAAAAATTACAATCTTTAAAATACCGTTCCTTTTAATTTATTTAAAAAAATAAGTTAAAGTAGCATACTTCATCACTCTTTTACTTAATTTTATGACTTGGAAACAGCGTTATTTTTTGGCTGTTTTTACACTAATAAAGAACATTCAGTACATGAGAACACTTGTTATAGGCGATATCCACGGTGGTTTACGAGCATTGCACCAAATTATGGAAAGAGCCAACGTTACTAAAAATGACACTCTGATTTTTCTGGGAGATTATGTTGATGGCTGGAGCCAATCCCCTCAGGTACTCGATTTTATAATTGATTTAAAAACCAAACAAAACTGCGTTTGCATTAGAGGGAATCATGATGATTTATTGCTGGAATGGCTTGACGAAAGTAAAGACAATCTGTTGTGGTACAAACATGGTGGTGAAGCGACTGTTTTGGCCTACGAATCCGTTAGCGCAGAAACAAAGCAAAAACATATTGAATTCTTGAAATCATTAGAAAATTTTTATCTGGACGAGCAACGCCGTTTGTTTGTTCATGCTGGTTTTACCAATATGAACGGTGTCGATTTTGAATATTTTCCCGGGCTTTTTTATTGGGACAGAACCTTATGGGAAACAGCTTTGGCATTAGACAAAACCCTGAAAACGAATGACATTTTCTACCCAAAACGTCTTACGCTATACAACGAAATTTATATTGGTCACACGCCCGTTACGCGAATAGGCGAAACAACCCCAATTCAAAAGGCAAATATTTGGAATGTGGATACTGGCGCTGCCTTCAAAGGTCCATTAACCATTATGGATGTTGACACTAAGGAATTTTGGCAAAGCGAACCCTTGAATCAATTGTATTTTGACGAAAAAGGAAGAAATTAGGTTTTATTGCGCTACTTTTGCACCCACTTAAAAAATTAAAAGTATGAAAAAGATTACCACATTAGTATTGCTATTGACAGTTGGTTTGATCAATGCACAGGCTTTCAAAGGAAAAGGAGATGTTAAATTTGATGTTGGAGGTAACTTTCAAAACGGAGGATCTGGAATTCGTGTTTCTTCTGATTTTGGAGTTGGAGAAAACATGTCATTCGGATTCGTTACTTCTTATTTGTTATCCGTTTCTAATGATGATTTAGGAAACAAACCTGATTTTGGAGACAGAGTAGATATTAAAGGACAATTCAATGCAAACTTGGGGAATGTTTTTCAATTTGATCCAAAGATGGATATTTACCCGGGATTGGATTTAGGGCTACGAAATTTTGGTGCGCATTTAGGATTCCGTTATTTCTTTACCGAAGGTTTTGGTATTTTCTCCGAAGCTGGAATTCCAATCGCAACTTATAAAACGGATGCCGTAGGTTTTGATAAATTAAACAACCAGTTTACGTTTAATATTGGCGCTTCTTTCAATCTGTAAAAAGATTATTTGCAACGTTTACGAAGCAATTTGAATAAAAAAAGGCAATTTGAACTATTCAAATTGCCTTTTTTAGTTTGTTTTATTTTGTTTCTACAAATCAAATTTGATTCCTTGTGCCAATGGCAATTGGGTTCCGTAATTGATCGTATTAGTTTGTCTTCTCATGTAGGCTTTCCAAGCATCAGAACCAGATTCGCGTCCGCCACCGGTTTCTTTTTCACCACCAAAAGCACCACCAATTTCTGCTCCTGAAGTACCAATATTTACATTGGCAATTCCACAATCAGAACCCGATTGAGAAAGGAATAATTCCATTTCTCTCATGCTGTTTGTAAAAATAGAAGAAGAAAGTCCTTGTGGAACTCCGTTTTGCAATGCAATCGCTTCTTCAATTGTGCTGTATTTCATTACATATAAAATAGGGGCAAAAGTTTCTGTTTGAACGATGTCAAAGTGATTCTCAGCTTCAATGATACATGGTCTTACATAACAACCACTTTCATATCCTTCGCCTTCAACCAATCCGCCTTCAACGATGATTTTTCCGCCTTCTTTTTTGGCACTTTCAATCGCATCCAAATAATCCTTAACAGCTCCTTTATCGATAAGTGGCCCAACGTGATTATTCTCATCTAATGGATTTCCTATTTGCAATTGACCGTACGCGTTTTTCAATACGCTGATGGTTTTGTCATACACACTTTCGTGAATGATTAAACGTCTGGTCGATGTACAACGTTGTCCTGCTGTTCCTACCGCTCCAAAAACGGCTCCAACCAATACCATACTGATATCCGCATGTTCCGAAACAATAATCGCATTGTTTCCTCCTAATTCAAGGATGGTATTTCCAAAACGTTCTGCAACGGTTTTTGATACGTGACGTCCTATTCTGGTTGATCCTGTAAAAGAAACCAACGAAATTCTTTTGTCATTATTGATTAAATCTCCTGATTCGTTACCTGTTACTAAACAACTAACACCTTCGGGAACGTTATTTCTTTTTAAAACTGTTTTGATAATATTTTGACAAGCCACTCCACATAAAGGTACTTTTGAACTTGGTTTCCAAATCGCAACATCACCACAAACCCAAGCAATCATTGCGTTCCAACTCCAAACTGCTACCGGAAAGTTAAACGCCGAAATAATTCCAACCGTTCCTATTGGATGGTATTGCTCATACATTCTGTGCAAAGGTCTTTCAGAATGCATGGTTAATCCGTACAATTGACGGGATAATCCCACCGCAAAATCACAGATATCAATCATTTCTTGTACTTCACCATATCCTTCCTGAAGACTTTTTCCCATTTCATAAGAAACCAGTTTCCCAAGAGGCTCTTTGAATTTTCTTAATTCATCTCCCATCTGACGAACGATATCACCTCTTTTAGGAGCTGGAACCATACGCCATTCTAAAAACGCTTCCGAAGCTTTTTGCATTGCTTTTTCATAATCTTCTTTAGAAGACGTTTTTACTTTTCCAATTAAAGTCCCATCTGCTGGCGAATAACTTTCGATGATTTTTCCGTTGGCAAAATTAGCTGCTCCAGTTGATGTTCCTTCATTTATCTCCTCAATCCCTAATTGCTTAAGGGCTTCTTTGATTCCGAATTGATCTGCTATTGTTATCATTGTAACTTTTTTATTAAAAATTGTTATATTTTTTTACAAATATATTGATTTAAGGTGAAAAACTAAACATTGCTACTTTTATTTTACGCTTTTTAGTCCCGATAAAAGTTGCGTCCTTTTGTAGTCTCATTTTTTTTACAAGACCACAAAAGATAGAACGAATAGCGGGGCACGAGCGAAGCGAACTAACGAAGTAAATAGCTCCTAAAACTGAAATAAATTCAGCATTAAATTATTTCTTGGCAACAAATCTTGGATCTGTTTCCATTACACTGCCACATTTTTCGCAGGTTCTCAACTTTTCTGAATTGTAAAAATGTTCAAAATGAGGCAAGAAATCATTCTCGATATTATGCAATTCAAAATAAACCTCATGTAGCTTGTGATTGCAGGTATCACAAAACCACAATAAACCATCCGTATATCCTTTTCCAGCTCTTTTTCGTTCGATGACAAGTCCTATAGAACCTTCGGAACGTACCGGAGAATGCGGAATTTTAGCAGGATTAAGGTACATATCACCGGCACGCAATTCCATTTCTTTGCGCACACCATCTTCTTGAATAATCACTTTGATGGTGCCTTCAAGTTGGTAAAATAGTTCTTCGGTTTCGTTGTAATGGTAGTCTTTTCGGGCGTTTGGACCCGCAACAATCATAACGATATAATCACCGGATTCCCTGTACAAGTTTCTATTACCAACGGGTGGTTTTAGGAGATGACGGTTTTCGTTAATCCATTTATTGAGGTTGAAAGGTTTTGCAATTGCCATGATTTTTATTTTAAATGTAAAGTTATGAAATAATAAATCGTTATTTTTTTTCCTTAATCAAATAAATATACACCGGAAAATGGTCGCTAAACCCTATTTCGGTGTTAGAATGTCGCAACGGATACCCTTTATATTGTCCGCTGGTTTGTATCAAAAATGACTTATTATAAATTCCGGCTTTCCAATATCGAAAGCTCGAATAATCTGATTGCAGTAAGGTTTCGGAAACCATTATTTGGTCAAAAACATCCCATGCATCCCGAAATGCGATAGTTCCAAATCCTTTTTTGGCCATTTCTTCGAATGGATTATAAATCCCAAAAGGAAGTACTTCTGCCTTTTTTGCTTTGGCGCCAAGCCCAATTTTGACACTTTTATTATACGGACCGTCATTTAAATCGCCCAAAGTAATCACTTTTGCATTTGGATTTATCCGTTGCAACGAATCGATTATTTTTCGGTTTAATGCTCCGGCGGCTTCCCGAAACGGACTTGATTTTTTCTCTCCGCCAGAACGGGACGGCCAGTGATTGACAATAATATTGATTTCCTCGCCGTCCAGGAATCCGGTTACCAACAATTGATCTCGTGTATAAACCCGATAATTTTTGGTGCTTATTTGCAATTCATCATCTGTTTTTTCTTCAAAACTGGCTTTACTTTCACTTGTATTTCCGCTTTCTTTATAAATATACAACGGAATATTGCTGTAGCTCGTGGGCTGAAATTTCTTTTTTTGAAACAACAGCGCCACATCAATTCCTCTTTTGTCGGGCGAATCAAAATGGATGATGCCGTAGTCTTTCTCTATTAATTTGGGTTGCTTGACTAAATCTTCCAAAACGCTTCTGTTTTCTATTTCGCACCCGCCAATAAAAGTGGGCAAATCAGTATTTTCAGCAGAACCTATTTCAGATAAAACGCGGGCTAAATTCCCCAGTTTCTTTTCGTATTTATCAAATGTCCAACGTTGCAAACCGGTTGGCGTCCATTCTTCATCAAAAGTGGCAGGGTCATTTATAGTGTCAAAAAGGTTCTCGAAATTATAAAATGCAACGGTATGAATGACGTATTTTTTCTGTTGTGCAGTAGATTTTACTATTGGAAAAAATAAAAAAAGAACAGGAATCCAGTACGTAATTCTCATAGGCATCATTTATTTCCAGTCGTTGATTAGATTCCTTTTTGAATCTGTTTATTGTAAAAATAGTCATTTGGTCGTGAACTTAAAATTATTTTCTAATTGTCTATCTTTGTTTTTGTCTTTTAAGACTCCATGATTCCAAATATTTTAGAAAAACAATAAAACATGAATGCAAACCGATTTACTTTTACACTACACCATTCTGTTTTATATAAATTTCTATTCCTTATTTTTGTTTTACAATCTTTCAACAGTCAAGCCCAATACAAAATGATTACACCACCAAGTTTACAAAAAGGAGATACCGTAGCAATTTTGGCAACAGCCAGAAAAAATATAGATGACAACCTGAAACCCGCTATCGATTTGTTGCACAGTTGGGGACTGGAAGTTGTTATTGGCAGCACCATAGGTTTAGACAACGATCAATTAGCCGGAACTGACGAACAACGCGCTGCCGATTTTCAGCAACAACTGGACAACCCAAATATCAAAGCCATTTGGTGTGTAAAAGGCGGATATGGAACTGTACGAATGATTGATTTATTGGATTTTACTGCGTTCAAAAAAAATCCAAAATGGATTGTTGGATTTAGCGATGTCACTGTTTTACACAATCATTTGAATACTATGGGTTACAAATCCATTCACGGAATCATGCCAATAACCGCTCCTAGAGCCACTCCTCAAGCCATAGAAACCTTACGAATTGCGTTATTTGGTGAAAAATTGTCGTATGAAATAGATCCTTTCCTGATGAACAGACCCGGAAAAGCTACCGGAGAATTAGTAGGCGGAAACTTATCGATTCTATACAGTTTGTTTGGCTCACCATCAGCGATTGACTGCGCTGATAAAATCTTGTTTATAGAAGATTTAGACGAATATTTGTATCACATTGACCGCATGATGATGAATTTAAAACGAAACGGTTGTCTCGAAAGCATCAAAGGAATTGTTGTGGGTTCCATGACAAAAATGAAGGATAATGATATTCCATGGGGGAAAAATGCCATTGAAATTATCGAGGATGTTACCAAAAAATACAATATTCCTATCTTGTATAATTTTCCAGCCGGTCATATTCAAGACAATAGAGCTTTAATTTTAGGGAATAATGTCACTATTAATGTCAATGAAAAATGCAGTACGCTGGTTTTTGAATAATGGCAATTTGATTTTTGATTGCAGAAGTTTATAAACTGAATACTGCAACTGAACACTGAAAACTTTTTTATGGCGGAACACAACGAGCTCGGAAAACTTGGAGAAGAAATGGCAGTTGAATTTCTTAGGAAAGACGGCTATACTATTTTAGAAACCAATTGGACCTTTCAAAAAGCCGAAATAGACATTCTTGCCCAAAAAGAAAATACACTCGCCGTTGTCGAAGTCAAAACGCGTTCCTCTTTGGAATTTGGTTTGCCTCAGGATTTTGTAAAACCAAAAAAAATTCAGCTACTTGTAAAGGCCGTAGACGCTTTTGTAAACGAAAGAAATTTAGATGTTGAAGTCCGTTTTGACATAATTGCCATCCATAAAGAAGGTAAATCTTTTGTAATTGAGCACCTTATAGATGCTTTTTTTCATTTTTAAGTAATTTTTTGAATGTTATATTTGTAACAAATTGTTTTTTTATTTACATTTGCCATGTTTTTAACACACAACTAACTAAACTTACAAATCTAACTAACTAAAAAAACTTAGAAATTATGAAAACTGTTTCTTCTATTGTAGAAAATTACATCAAAACAAAGCCTTTCTTGTTGAATGCGTTATCACTTGGAATTATCAATTTAACGTCATTATCCCGAAATATAATGACCGAATTAGAAAGTGAATTTGGCAAAGAAGTAAAACAAGGCGCTGTTGTAATGGCTTTAAAAAGATTAACGGAAGAATTAGACTTCAGGTTAAACCATAAAATTAACAAAGTCATCAAGAATATTGGGGAAATCACCGTTCGTTCTGCTTTGACTGATTATACTTATGCTGCATCAGAAACCGTTTTGAACAAGCAAGCCGACTTAATTACTGACATCAATGCTTTTCCGGATATTTTTTACACTTCCTCCAGAGGTGTGAATGAAACTAATATCGTGGTAAGCAATAGCATCAATCACTTAGTTGACAAGCATTTTGCCAATGAAAAATTGATTCAAAAACTAGACAATCTGGCTTCGATTACGGTAAAATTACCTAAAGAAAATATTGTCGTTCCAGGGATTTACTATTTTATTTTTCAACGTTTGGCTTGGGAAGGAATCATCATCAATGAAGTAATTTCGACTTCTAATGAGTTCACCATTTTAGTGAGCGAAGAACAAGTGGATGTAGCTTTCAAAGTTATTAAGGATTTGAAGAATTAGAAATCTCATATTCTATAATTTTAAAGCTTCCATCCTACTAGGACTGGAAGCTTTTTTATAAAATAATATTCTGTTATTGTATTTCTAAACAGCAGTTTAAAATTACAAATTCGTTCCTCCCGAAACTTCTAAGCGTTGTCCATTCACCCATTTAGCATCGTCTGTACACAAAAATGCTACAACGCTTCCAATGTCATCCGGCAAACCTACACGTCCTAAAGCTGTTAATGAAGCTATCAATTGGTTTAATTGTTCGTTATCACGAACGGCTCCTCCACCAAAATCAGTTTCTATTGCACCCGGAGCCACAATATTGACTCTGATTTTTCTTTGCCCAATTCCTTCGCTTGGTATTTGGTCAATGTTTCCATTGCTCCTTTCATACTCGCATAAGTTGAATATCCCGGAAATGAAAAACGGGTCAATCCTGACGAAATATTTACAATTCCACCACCATCATTCAGTACTTCCAAAGCTTTTTGAGTCAGAAAAAAGGGTCCTTTGAATTGAATATTAACCATATCATCAAATTGAGCTGTACTTGTTGTCGCAAAACTTTCGTGAAGTCCAACACCTGCATTGTTGATTAAAAAATCAATTTTTTCGGCACCAAAAGTGCTTTTCAAAGCGCTCGCTACATTTTGAAAAAACAAATCAAAACTACTCACATCAGCAACATTCAATTGAATGGCTGCTGCTTTTTGCCCCAGTTTTTCGATTTCAGCAACAACATCATCCGCTTCGGTTTTTTTGCTGTTGTACGTTAGGATTACATCAAGCCCTTTTTTGGCAAGATTCAAAGCCATATCTTTTCCTAATCCACGGCTTCCTCCGGTAACTAATGCTATTTTATTGTTCTTGATTTCCATGTTTATTATTGTTTTAAATTAATACCACAAAATTAATTCAGATGTAAAGCTTACCAATTGTAAATATCAATCCAGAGTTTGCGAAATTCAAATCAATCTCTTTATACTCGAAAAGCGATAGGTGTCAACGTTGTTTGTTTTTTGAAAAAATTAGAAAAATGTGCCAACTCTTCAAAACCGAGTGAATACGCAATTTCCGAAATATTCCAATCGGTTTCTTTTAAAAGAATCTTGGCTTCATGTATTAATCGGTCACTGATTAATTCAGTAGTCGTTTTACCTGTGTTCTCTTTTAAAACTTTATTCAAATGGTTGACATGAATGGACAATCGAGTGGCAAAATCTTTGGCAGATTTCAATTCAAACCGTTGTCGAGGCGACTCTATCGGGAATTGTCTTTCGAGTAGTTCCACAAATAAGGAAGAGACTCTGGCTGCCGAATTGTGTTTTGAATATAAAGCAGTTACCGGTTGTAGTTTCTGTCCAAAGTGTATTAACTCCGCTACATAATTCCGAATCAAATCGTATTTATAAACATAATCAGAATTGATTTCTTTATGTATCTTTTTGAATATCAAATCAATTTCTATTGCCTCTTCATCAGAAAGCTCAAAAACAGGATAGCCGTCTGATTTAAAAATAGGAAGTTCGTCAAGTACAATTCCGCTTTTATCTTTTGTTAAAAACTCGCTCGTAAAAACACAAAAATTTCCCGATTGCTGCGTGTCTTGCGGTACATAATGATACGGAATTTTTGGCGTAGCAAATAAAAGAGCATTCTTTTCAATGTCAATTACTTTATCTGCGTATTCCGCTCTGTTTTTCCCTCGTATCAAGCTTATTTTATAATACGCTCTCCGGTCATAAGGCATAAAAGACTTGTCCTTTAGCCTTTCATAAAGTTCTTTGATATTAAAAACATTGAAATGACCAATCTCTTTTTGGATGCCTTTAGGTAATAATGTATTTGGTTCTGTACCCGAGTCTCCAGAGATTTCCTGGTAAAACTCGTCTATTGATTTTAATTTCATTGAGAATGAATTTGTAAAAATCAAATATACAAATTAAAACCAAAACCTTCATCCTTTAAAAGGTTAAACGCTTTCGCCAAAATAATTTAGTATATACTCTGCCCAAAAGTCAGCAGATTATTGTCTGGATCAAGTAATGAAAATTCTTTTTGTCCCCAAGGTTTAATCTCTAAAGGTCCATTTGGGTGGATGCTTGTTTTTTTGTCCAATAATGATTGGTACAATTTGTCAATATCGTCCGTTCTGATATAAACTTGTCCGTAATTTTCTTTTGGATCAAGTTCTTTAAATTCAAAAAAATGAATTTGAATACTGTCTTTTTGCACCATAAGGTAGCCGTCAAAATCAGCACTCCCATATTCCTCAAAACCCAATTCGTTCAAATAGTAGTCTCGCGTAATCGCTTTATTACGCATCGGCAGTTTGGGATTAATATCTGTAAGCATATCATTTGGATTTAATTTGTTCAATGCAAGTCAAATTTAAAAATAACTCTTCTTTTAATTTCAGTCACTGTCAAATTGAATATTTATCCTCTATTTTCCCAATAACTCCATCAATTCCAAAGCAGTTCTGGTATTCTTTACATTGTCAAAAGTCAATAGCAATCGTAACCCTGCTGGCGTTTGTTTTTCTTTCATTTTACAAATAGAACTGTGTTTTTGCACAAATTGTAGCACCTGATAAAAACGATTGGACTGGTAATAATCTGATTGTTGATCAGATACAAAATAACCAATCATCTTGCCTTGTTTCATCACTAATTTCTCGATTCCAATGCGAGTCGCAATCCATTTGATACGAATGCTATTCATCAAAGCATTGGCTCGTGGTGGCATTGGACCAAAGCGGTCAATCAATTTATTTTGGAAAATGATGAGTTCTTCTTCATTTTTTACAGCACCTAATTCATTGTACAAACTCAATCGTTCCGAAACGTTATTGATGTATTCATCCGAAAACAACAACTCAAAATCGGTATCAATTTGCAGGTCTTTTACGTATTCTTTGGTTTCCAAATTATTTTCTTCCGGATATAAATCCTTGAATTCATTTTCTTTCAATTCGTCGATGGCTTCGTTCATGATTTTTTGGTACGTATCAAAACCAATTTCGTTGATGAAACCACTTTGTTCGCCTCCCAATAAATCTCCGGCACCACGAATCTCCAAATCTTTCATCGCAATATTGAATCCACTTCCCAGTTCACTAAACTGTTCCAAAGCCTGAATTCTTTTTCTGGCATCATCGGTCATGGCAGAATACGGCGGACAAATAAAATAGCAAAACGCTTTCTTGTTGCTACGCCCTACTCGACCCCGCATTTGATGTAAATCAGACAATCCAAAATTATTCGCATTGTTGATAAAAATCGTATTTGCATTAGGAACGTCTAAACCGCTTTCGATAATTGTGGTTGCCACCAAAACATCAAATTCTCCGTTCATGAAAGCCAACATTAATTCTTCGAGCTTTTTTCCGTCCATTTGACCGTGACCAATTCCAACTCTGGCATTTGGGACCAAACGCTGAATCATTCCAGCAACTTCCTTGATATTTTCAATTCGATTATTAATAAAGAAAACCTGTCCGTTACGCTGAATTTCATACGAAATCGCATCCCGAATCAACTCTTCACTAAAACCTACTACATTCGTTTCAATAGGATATCTGTTAGGCGGAGGCGTTGTAATTACTGATAAATCGCGCGCTGCCATCAACGAAAACTGCAACGTTCTCGGAATTGGAGTTGCTGTCAATGTCAAAGTATCGACATTCGCCGCAATGGTTTTGAGTTTGTCTTTTACGTTGACACCAAATTTTTGTTCCTCATCCACAATCAGCAATCCAAGGTCTTTGAAAACTACATTTTTGTTGACTAATTGATGTGTTCCAATCACAATATCTAGTTTTCCTTCGGCTAATTGTTTTAGCGTTTCTGCTTTTTGTTTGGCCGTTCTGAAACGGTTTAAATACCCAATAGAAACTGGCATATCTTTCAATCGTTCCGTGAAAGTGCGGTAATGTTGGTACGCCAAAATCGTCGTAGGAACCAAAATTGCCACTTGCTTACTGTTGTCTACCGCCTTGAAAGCGGCGCGAATGGCAACTTCCGTTTTACCGAAACCTACATCACCACAAACCAAACGATCCATCGGGCGGTCGCTTTCCATATCGGCTTTTACTTCTGCAGTTGATTTGGTTTGGTCCGGCGTATCTTCATAAATAAACGAGCTTTCTAGTTCGTTTTGCAAATAACTATCAGGTGCAAACTGAAATCCTTTCTCCAGTCTTCTTTTGGCATACAGTTGAATCAAATTGAATGCAATATGTTTGACACGCGCCTTGGTTTTTTGTTTTAAAATCTTCCAAGCATTCGAACCCAATTTGTAAATTTTGGGCGGCGTTCCGTCTTTTCCGTTGTATTTTGAAATTTTGTGCAGCGAATGAATACTCACATACACAATATCATTATCGGCATAGACCAACTTAATTGCTTCCTGTGTTTTGCCTTCGACTTGTATTTTTTGTAATCCTCCAAAACGTCCAATTCCGTGATCGATGTGTGTCACATAATCACCAACAGACAAAGTTGTGAGTTCTTTTAAAGTGATATTCTGTTTTTTCGAATAGCCATTTTTGATGCTGAATTTATGGTAGCGTTCAAAAATTTGATGGTCGGTGTAACAGGTTATTTGGTTTTCCTCGTCGATAAATCCTTGGTACAAAGGCAAAACAACGGTATGATATTGTTTTCTGATATTCTCCGAATTGGCCTCATCCAAGGTTTCGAAAATATCATGAAATCGTTTGGCTTGTGCATCATTGGAACAAAACAAATAATTTTTGTAGCCGTTGAAATGATTTTCATTCAGATTATTCAACAACAAATCAAATTGTTTGTTGAACGACGGTTGCGGCTGAATGTGAAATTCGAATTTTTTGTTAGTTCTAAAAATAGGTTTCGAACTCAATTCCACAATGGAAAAATCCAACGCTCTTTTTATAAATTCGGTTTGATTCAAGAACAATTTTTCTGGAGATGACCGTTTTATTTCCTGCGACAATTTTGCGAAAGCTTCTTCGGCTTTGCCAAATTGTTTGTCTAATTGTGCTAAAAAATCTTCGGTGTTCTGAATAAAAATTACCGTTTTCTCCGAAATATAATCTAAGAAACTTTCGCGGTTTTCCTGAAAAACTTTATTCTCCACATTGGGAATTATAGTAATCTTTTTTTGCGTTTCAATGGACAATTGTGTGGCTACATCGAAGGTACGAATGCTCTCCACCTCGTCTCCAAAAAACTCAATTCGGTACGGATTATCATTCGAAAAAGAAAACACATCGACAATTCCTCCACGAACCGAAAATTCTCCGGGTTCTGTAATGAAATCAACTCTTTTAAATTCATATTCGAACAAAACTTCGTTGATAAAATCGATGGAAATCTTGTCACCAACAGCAACTTTCAACGTGTTTTTATCCAATTCTTTTCGGGTAACCACTTTCTCGAATAAGGCTTCGGGATAGGTGACAATAACGGCTGGTTTTTTACGGGAATTGATTCGGTTTAACACTTCGGCGCGAAGCAAAACATTAGCATTATCAGTTTCTTCAATTTCGTAAGGGCGACGAAATGAACCGGGATAAAAAAGTACATCTTGCTCCCCAATCATTTGTTCCAAATCATTCAAATAATACGCCGCTTCTTCTTTATTGTTTAAAACAATCAAAAAAGGAAGTTCGGCTTTCTTGAAAACAGATCGAATTACAAACGAAAGTGCAGAACCCAAAAGTCCCGACAGTTGCATTTTGACTTGGTTGTTTTCCAATAAACGAGCAACAATTTGCTGGGTTTTTGGCGAATTATCGTAGGTATTGTATAAGGCTGTTTTACTCAACGCGTGGCAGATTTGGGTCGATAACTGGTGTATTAGGAATGGCTCTTGTGGTGTCCATCATTTTCAATAAATCAGATTCCCCTTCTTCAAGCGGAATTCTACTTTTCTCCACAATTTTGTCCATTTGTCTTTGTAACGAAACCAATTCCAAGTTGATTTCTGATACTAATAATGTCACTTTTTTATCCGGAATATTATCCAAATGAATGAATAAATCCAACAAACGTACTTTAGTAATTAAAGTCGAAATCCTACTTTTTATTTGAGGTTTATTGTATTCATACGGAATATTAGTGTTCAAAGCCATTACTTTTTTAGAAAGTGCTTTCGATTTTTGCTGAAAAGCGCCAATGGTTTTTTTAGGTTTCAAGGCTAGTTCAGCCAAAAAAATGCGCCATTCATTCCAAGATGCGATGCTTTTTTCAGAAGCTTCCGTTACAGGTGTGTCATAAAAAACCCAACCTTTCTCTATGTTTTTGAAAATGACTTCTCTTTTTTGCATCTCTTTTTTATTTTCGGCAATGCGTTTTTGATTGTCATTTTTACAGGACAACAAAAGAAAAACCAGAGAAAAGAAAACTGCTATTTTATATTTCATGTGTGGCTATTTATCGTTTTTTTAATGGCTGAATGTAATTCACATACGCTCTTAATTTTATAAATTAGAACGAGTTATGCTCCTTTAAAAATTTCCATTAATTAAGCTACAAAGTTACAAAGTAAATTTACAATTACGAATTACCGCATAGGAATAACAATCTAATATTCTTGAAGCAGTTTTTGTGTTTAAAAAGTCATAAATTAAGAAATAAAACTCCTTTTTAAATACTATTTTAAGAAATTCACATTGTTTTTAATCAAAATTATGTTATTTGCGAAAACGTTATCTTTGTTTTTCAAAACAGACAAAAATGAGTACTAAAATATTGATTATTGGAGCTTGCGGACAAATTGGAACGGAGCTTACCCAAAAGCTGCGGCAACTACACGGAACAGAAAACGTAATTGCTTCGGATATCCGAAAGTTAAATATTGATGTTGTCAATTCTGGTCCATTTGAAGTGGTGAACGCTTTAGATTTCAATCAAATTGAACATTTGGTAGAATTACACCAAATTGACGAAGTGTATTTGATGGCGGCATTATTATCGGCTACAGCCGAGAAAAACCCGGCATTTGCTTGGGACTTAAATATGAATTCGTTGTTTCACGTTTTGAATTTGGCGAAAGCCGGAAAAATAAAAAAAATATTCTGGCCTTCGAGTATTGCGGTTTTTGGACCAACAACTCCTAAAGAAAATACGCCACAATATACCATTATGGAACCTTCAACGGTGTACGGAATCAGTAAACAAGCGGGCGAAAGATGGTGCGAATACTACCATAATATCTTTGGTGTAGATGTAAGAAGCATCCGTTATCCGGGTTTAATCAGCTGGTCATCGCCTCCTGGTGGCGGAACTACGGATTATGCAGTAGATATTTTTCACAAAGCACTTTCGGATAAAACATACGAATGCTTTTTATCCTCAGAAACTAAAATGCCGATGATGTATATGGACGATGCCATTGCTGCGACCATTCAAATTATGCAAGCGCCGGTAGAGCAAATAAAAATTCATTCTTCGTATAATCTAGCTGCAATGAGCTTTACGCCAACGGAGATTGCTGCCGAAATCAAGAAACACATTCCTGAATTTACCGTTACTTACAAACCGGATTTCCGTCAAAAAATAGCCGACAGTTGGCCAGCGAGTATTGATGACGCTGAAGCCAGAAAAGACTGGAACTGGAAACATGAATTTGATTTAGCATCGATGACTACAGATATGCTGGAGCATTTGAAATAGTTTCCTTAAAAATAAAACCAAAAAAAAGTCTAGTTCAAGAACTAGACTTTTTTTATGGAGTTTCGATAAATTTTACTTTATCTCATAAGTGTTATTTTCCATTTTTAAATCGGCCATTAACCCACTTGGATCAATCGTTATTTTCTTGATGGAAGCTTTTGATTTCGCAATATTGAATTCAAAAGTTGGGTACGCCCAAGCCCAATCATTCAAAACCGTTCTTTTTACTGTAGGATTTGGATTTTCTTTTTCAAAACTCATCATGCGCAACGGGATGTAGAAACTTTCTGTTGTTCCGTCTGTATATTCCACTGTCAAATCTATCGGCATTGGCATTCTTCCAATTCTTTCTAGAGTAACGGTTGTTTTATCCACATTTTCCTTTACTTCTTTGATACCATAATCAATAGTATTGGTGGTTTCAGTCCAATCCACTAAATACCAATCCAGATTTGCTCCAGAAACTCTTTCGGCAGATCTTTTGATATCATTTGGCGTAGGATGTTTGAATTTGAAATCGCTGTAATATTTTTTCAACGTTTTAAATAGATTTTCTTTACCTATTAAATATATCAATTGTGCTAAGAAAATTTCACCTTTACTGTATGAAGTAACGCTGTAGACTCTGTTTTCATCAAAACGATCCGCATGAGTTCCTTGTGGCAATTCTTTTCCTGAATTTACCATTGCAAAATACCCTTTATATGCTGCTGCAAATGGGTTTTCTACTTTTTTATCGGCAATTTCATTGAGTCCAAAATCTTCCAGGAATGAGGTAAATCCTTCATCCATCCATCCGTGTTTTGATTCATTGGAAGCCAAAATATGCTGGAACCAAGAATGTGCCATTTCATGTGCGGTTACACCAAGCAATCCGTCAAATGTACCTTGACCCAAAATCAACGTACACATGGCATACTCCATTCCACCATCGCCACCTTGAATCACAGAATATTGTTTGTACGGATAATCTCCAACCGTTTTGTTGTAAATTTCCATTAACTGAACCGTTTTTGGCTGTAGGTTTTTCCAGTTTTGAATGTATTTTGGATTGTTTTTATACAAGAAATGTAAATCGACACCATTAGGTGCTTTTACTACATCATGAATGTAATTCTTATCAGCAGCCCAAGTAAAATCATGAACCTTTGGCGCATTAAAATGCCAAGTCAATGTTTTTGTTTTCTTTGGAACAGACACAACAACACCTTGGTCTTGATAACCGTGACCAATTTCGTTTTTATTTTGCAAATAACCGGTACCTCCTAAAACATAATCTTTATCAATAGTAATATTCACGTCAAAATTTCCCCAAACGCCATGAAATTCTCTTGCTATATAAGGATCAGCATGCCAACCTTCAAAATCAAATTCAGCCAGTTTTGGATACCATTGCGCCATTGATAATTCTACGCCTTCGGCATTATTTCTTCCGGAACGACGAATCTGAATGGGAACCTGACCATCAAAATCTAATGTGAATGTAGTTTTTGAATTTGGTAGAATTGGCTTAGCCAAAGTCACTTCAAGGATAGTTCCAATCTCTTTTGCACTAGCAACTGCTCCGTCTTGCTTGAAATTAGAAATTCGCAAGTAACCAATTTCATTTGGTTTCAAATTTTTAATGCGGCTTTCTTTGACTTCTTTATCACCAACTTTTACTTTGGTGACCATTCTGCCGTCTGGATCTTTGATGCTTTGGATTCTGGCATCCATTTCGCTTCCGGGCTGAAAGGCATTATTAAATAGGTGATAATATACTTTTCTCAAAGTATCAGGAGAATTATTGGTGTAAACCAATTCCTGTTTTCCTTTGTATTGGTATGTTTTTACATCCATGGACACATCCATTTTGTAATCGACATGCTGCTGCCAATACGTACCGTTTTGAGCCAAAAGACTTCCAAAACTTAAGGATAAAATAGAAACTAAAAGTAATTTTTTCATGTAGGTTAAAATAAAAATGGAAGGGCAAATTGCCCTTCCAAAAGTAATGAATTCTTAAAATATTATTTAGACATTTTTTCTGCCATCAGTAAAGCGTTGTATGCATTTACTATTTTTCCTGATTTAGACAGAGCAGTAAAAGAACGTGTGTCATTTGCTTTTCCTCCTACAATAACATCCGTTGTAATCGCAACTCCTGAATCCATCAAAATATGCTTCACTTGTTGAGCAGATAATTTTGGATAGTACGAACGAATTAAAGCGGCAACTCCGGCAGCATTTGGCGCAGCCATTGATGTTCCTTGTAAATATTTATAGGTATTGTTTGGAGTTGTAGCGTAGATTTTTACTCCAGGAGCAAAAACGTCAACATTAATTTTTCCAATATTAGAAAAACGAGCCACCACTTTATTTCCGTATTCAAAATTCAATGCACCAATTGTGATTAAATTATCTGCAAACTCTGTTACTTTATCTTCAGAATCGTTAGGGAAATTTTCTGCATAATCAATGTCTTTTGCATCATTCCCTGCTGCATGAACAATCAATACATCTTTTTTCTCAGCATATTTTATCGCATCATAAACCCATTGCCTGTGTGGAGAAAAGCTTTTTCCAAAACTTCCGTTGATTACTTTGGCACCATTATCTACTGCATAACGAATTCCAAGTGCAATATCTTTATCATACTCGTCACCGTCTGGCACTGCACGAACGGTAAGAATCTGAACATTATTAGCAACACCATCACCACCTAATACGTTGTTTCTAGTTTGAGCAACAATTCCGGCAACGTGCGTTCCATGAAGAATTTCGTTCTTGTCTGGTCCCATCACATTATTGTTTCCGTATTTTGTATCAGTGATATCATTTGGATTATCTCCTACTACTTTACGGTAATCTGTTTTCAGATTGTCTCCATTTATAAGTGCAACCTGATCCTCTAGTTGTTTTTGAACAGCAACTTTTAGTTCCGCTATTGGCAATCCATAAGAAAGCATTTGTTGCATAGCTGCTTTGCTCTTTTGTGTTGCCGGTTCTTGCGAAACAATTGCATTTACCTCCTCAATTGTGTAAACTGGTTTACCAAAATGTTTTGCCAAAACAGCATCACTTGCAGCAATAGTCTCTAACATTTGCTCTGAGCGTGTTTTTCCTGCAACTGCATCAGCAATTTTTTTATCATTCAATGCTTTAGCCTCTTGATACGTAGCGCCATCAACTAAGGTTTTATCTTTAATGATTCTTTCATATTCCAGATTCTCTTTGGTACTATCTCCAAGAAAATTCCATCCATGAATATCATCGATATATCCGTTTTTGTCATCGTCAATTCCGTTTCCGGCGATTTCTTTAGTATTGGTCCAAAGTACCGATTTCAAATCTTCGTGTTCGATATCTACACCAGAATCTACAATTCCAACAATAACTGGAACGCCTTTTTTGCCTTTCAATAATTCAGCATAAGCCTTGTCAACACTCATTCCAGGAATAGTATCAGTTACGATATCCAGATGACTCCATCTTTTCAAGTCATTTTCAGCAATTGGTGCCTTTTTTTTAATGTTTAAAGGTGCGCTTATGGCAACTAGATCAGAATTAGTGGTATTTGAAACTTGTTTTGAAGCGCCACATCCTACTAATGCTAAAAGAGCAAAAGCAGAAATGTAAATAGGTTTAATGGTATTCATCGAAAATGTTTTTGTTAATTTTGAAATATTTGTCTAAAATAATTTTTTTTGTTACAAAAGGAGTTATGATTAACACTATGTTAAGATTTGTTCGCAAGTAAAAACTTCTGCCAACCGAACGCCTTTTTCTGTTTTTTGTACGGTTATTATTTCATTATGCGCGTCGTGCTCCAAGAACAAATAATAATTATTATCAGCCGCCGTATTCATGAATTTTTCTTTTTCTGGCATGGTCAATAAAGGTCGTGTGTCATATCCCATCACATACGGAATTGGAATATGTCCGGCTGTTGCCAATAAATCAGCGCAAAAAACGATGGTCTTATCCTTATATTGAATGTGCGGAATCATTTGCTTCTCGGTATGTCCATCTGCAAAGAAGATGCCAAAACCAAGTTCTGATGTTGCCAAAAAATCTCCTTCCGGTTTTTGGATAAAATGCAGCTGCCCACTTTCCTGCATCGGCAAAATATTTTCGGATAGAAAAGATGCTTTTTCTCTGACATTGGGTTTTGTTGCCCATTCCCAGTGATTTTCATTAGACCAGAATTTAGCATTTTTAAACGCCGGTTCATAACCGGTTTTATCAGCGTTCCATTGAACACTTCCGCCGCAATGGTCAAAATGCAAATGCGTCATAAAAACATCGGTGATATCATCACGGTGAAAACCATATTTAGCCAACGATTTATCCATCGAATGTGTTCCCCAAAGCGAATAATAACCAAAAAACTTCTCTGATTGTTTGTTTCCCATTCCGGTATCAATCAAAATCAATCGGTTGCCATCTTCAATCAATAAACAGCGTGCCGCAATATCAATCAGGTTATTTTCATCGGCTGGATTGGTTTTATTCCAAATAGTCTTTGGCACTACGCCAAACATTGCGCCACCATCAAGTTTAAAATTTCCGGTTTCTATAGGGTATAGTTTCATTTTTTTTATTTTTTTCGAGAGGAACCAAAGTTAAGAAATTCAAACGCTTTTACTGGTCGCAAATAGCTTTTTTCTATTTTTGCATTAGTTATAATAATGTTATCAATTATGGAAAAAGCTTTTTATACACTATCTTTGTGCTTAATTTAGACAAAATCAATATAAGCTATGATAAAAGTTTCTGACACAGCAAGAAAAAAAATCATCGATTTAATGAAAGATGATGGTTTTGACGCTGCAATTGACTACGTAAGAGTGGGTGTAAAAAGCGGCGGATGTTCTGGATTGTCTTATGATTTAAAATTTGATAAAACAAAAAGCGACGACGATAAAATTTTTGTAGACAACGATATCACTATCGCTGTTGAGAAAAAATCTTTTCTATACCTAGCCGGAACAATTTTAGAATTTTCAGGAGGAATAAACGGAAAAGGATTTGTTTTCAATAACCCTAACGCAAACAGAACTTGTGGTTGCGGAGAATCATTTTCATTATAGTCGAATGTCGAAAGTCATAAAGTCGAAAGACTTGCAATGACTTTAAAACTTTAGACTTTAAAACTTTAAGACAAAAAATATGTCAAAATACACAGAAGACGACTTAAAAATCGAACTCGAAAATAAAGAATACGAATACGGATTTTACACCGAATTAGAATCAGAAACGTTTCCTATTGGTTTAAATGAAGATATCGTTAGGGCCATATCCCATAAAAAAGGAGAACCACAATGGATGACTGATTGGCGTCTGGAGGCTTTTCGTGCTTGGGAGCAAATGACAGAGCCAGAATGGGCAAATGTGCATTACACCAAACCTGATTTTCAGGCTATTTCCTATTATTCAGCTCCAAAAGCGGTAGATCCTAATAAAACATTGGACGATGTAGATCCTGAACTTTTAGAAATGTATAAAAAGTTAGGTATCTCTGTCGATGAGCAAAAGATGATGAATAATGTAGCGATGGATATCGTTGTTGATTCGGTTTCTGTAGCCACTACTTTCAAGAAAACATTAGGCGAAAAAGGAATTATCTTCATGAGTATTTCTGAAGCCATCAAAGAGCATCCAGAATTAGTTCGTAAATATTTAGGAACGGTTGTACCACAAAAAGATAATTTTTATGCTGCTCTGAATTCGGCAGTTTTCTCTGATGGTTCTTTCTGTTATATTCCAAAAGGTGTTCGTTGCCCAATGGAACTTTCGACATATTTTAGAATCAATCAGGCAGGAACAGGACAATTCGAAAGAACATTATTAGTTGCTGACGAAGGTAGTTATGTTTCTTACCTTGAAGGTTGTACCGCTCCAAGTCGTGATGAAAATCAATTGCACGCTGCTGTAGTGGAACTAATCGCTTTGGACGATGCCGAAATCAAATATTCAACCGTACAAAACTGGTATCCTGGAAACAAAGAAGGAAAAGGTGGGGTTTATAATTTTGTGACCAAAAGAGGAATCTGCGAGAAAAACGCAAAAATTTCTTGGACACAAGTTGAAACCGGTTCAGCGATAACTTGGAAATATCCTTCGGTTATATTAAAAGGAGATAATTCAACAGGAGAATTTTATTCGATTGCGGTTACCAATAATTTCCAACAAGCCGATACAGGAACCAAAATGATCCATTTAGGTAAAAACACTAAATCGACTATTATTTCTAAAGGAATTTCTGCCGGAAGATCACAAAACAGTTATAGAGGTTTGGTACGAATTTCACCAAATGCAGATAACGCCAGAAACTTTTCACAATGTGACTCGTTGTTAATGGGGAACAATTGTGGAGCACATACTTTCCCTTATATCGAAAGTAAAAATCCATCGGCAAAAATTGAACATGAGGCTACGACAAGTAAAATTGGCGAAGACCAAGTTTTCTATTGCAACCAACGTGGAATTCCAACCGAAAAAGCTATTGCTTTAATCGTAAACGGTTTCAGTAAAGATGTATTGAATAAGTTACCAATGGAATTCGCCGTAGAAGCACAAAAATTATTAGAAATTTCGTTAGAAGGTTCAGTAGGATAACCTTTTTAAGACTTTATAAAAACAAGACGTTTATGTTATCAATAAAAAATTTACACGCCTCAATTGGGGATAAAGAAATATTAAAAGGGATTAACCTTGAAGTAAAAGCGGGAGAAATTCACGCGATAATGGGACCAAACGGTGCGGGAAAAAGTACGCTTGCTTCTATCATTGCTGGAAACGAAAACTACGAAGTAACCGAAGGTGAAATCTCTTTAGACGGAGAAGACCTTTCTGAATTGGCACCAGAAGAAAGAGCACACAAAGGTGTTTTTCTTTCGTTCCAATACCCAGTGGAGATTCCAGGAGTTTCAGTAACGAACTTCATGAGAACTGCCATCAACGAAACGCGTAAAGCAAACGGTCAGGAAGAAATGCCTGCAAACGAAATGCTAAAAGTGATTCGTGAGAAATCAGAATTATTAGAAATTGACCGTAAATTTCTTTCTCGTTCTCTAAACGAAGGTTTTTCTGGTGGAGAAAAAAAACGTAACGAAATTTTCCAAATGGCGATGTTGGAACCAAAATTGGCTATTCTTGATGAAACCGATTCTGGACTTGATATTGATGCCTTACGAATTGTTGCAAATGGTGTTAACAAACTAAAAAGTGACAAAAATGCAATCGTAGTGATTACGCACTACCAAAGATTATTAGACTATATCGTCCCTGATTTCGTTCACGTATTATACAACGGAAAAATTGTAAAATCCGGTGGAAAAGAACTAGCGCACGAACTGGAAGAAAAAGGATACGACTGGATTAAACAAGAACAAGAAGCTTAAAAATTTGTTTGAAGTTTAAAGTTTAAAGTTGCCTCGAGATAACTTTAAACATTTAAACCTTAAACTTTAAACAATCAAAAAATGGAATTGAAAGAAAAATTACTATCGTCTTTTATGGCTTTCGAAGAGCGTGTAGATGTTCACTCTGAACTTCATGACGTGAGAACTGCCGCCATAAAAAACTTTGAAGATAAAGGTTTCCCAACCAAAAAAGACGAAGCTTGGAAATACACTTCGCTAAATGCCATCTTAAAAAATGACTTTACCGTTTTTCCAAAACAAGAAAATGCAGTTGAATTCAACCACGTAAAAAAATACTTTTTACACGAAATAGACACCTATAAAGTAGTGTTTATTGATGGTGTTTTCAGTTCGCATTTGTCGTCAACAACACACGAAGGAATTGATGTTTGCTTGATGTCTTCGGCATTGACCAAACCAAAATACAAAATGGTTATTGATACTTATTTTAACCAAATTGCCAATAAAGAAGAAAGTTTGACTTCATTGAATACGGCTTTTGCTATTGAAGGAGCGTATATCAACATTCCGAAAAGTAAAGTAGCGGATAAACCAATTGAGATTATGTATTTCTCAACAGGAAATGAAGCGGCACTTTTGGTTCAACCAAGAAACTTAGTGATTGTGGGTGAAAATTCACATGTTCAAATTATTGAGCGTCATCAAAGTTTAAACGAAAATCCTGTGTTAACGAATTCTGTTACCGAGATTTTTGCTCAAAAACGCGCGATTGTTGATTATTACAAAATTCAAAACGATACGCTTGAAGCGAATCTAATTGATAACACTTATGTTTCCCAGCAAAAAGAAAGTCACGTTTCGGTTCATACCTTCTCTTTTGGAGGAAACTTAACGAGAAACAACTTGAATTTTTATCACTTTGGCGAACGATTGACAAGCACCTTAAACGGAATCACAATTATTGGCGAAAAGCAACACGTAGATCATTATACTTTAGTGAAGCATTCAGCTCCAAATTGCGAAAGTTTCCAAGATTATAAAGGAATCTATGCTGATCGTTCTACAGGAGTTTTCAACGGAAAAGTGTATGTGGAAAAAGACGCTCAAAAAACAAATGCGTTCCAAAAAAGCAATAACATTTTATTGAGCGACAAAGCGACTATAAATGCTAAACCGCAATTGGAAATTTTTGCCGATGACGTAAAATGTTCTCACGGTTGTACTGTTGGACAATTAGACGAAACGGCAATGTTCTACATGCAACAACGCGGAATCCCTAAAAAAGAAGCCAAAGCATTATTGATGTATGCATTCTCGAATGCCGTTATCGAAAACATCAAAATACCGGAACTTAAAAAACGAATTACCACCATCATCGCCACAAAATTAGGTGTGAAATTGGGATTTGATTTATAGTTTTTAAACACTAGGTTCGCAAAGATTTACACAAAGGGCGCAAGGTTTTTACTAAACTTTGCGCCCTTTGTTTTTTTTATTTGTATTTAAATTTATTTTTTTATTGATGATATTATCCCTCTCAACATTCCATTAAAATCAAAATTAGATTCTTCCTTTAAACCCATTCTTACAATCACTAAATCAAGTGACGGAATAATCGCCACCATTTGTCCTTGAAAACCGCTACAATAATACATATCTCTTGGAACATCTGGGAAATGTCCGCCGGCATTGAGCCAAAAGTGTCCGCCATATCTTCCATTGGAAGTATTCGTGGGGGTTGCGGTGTATTTCGCCCAGCTTTCGTTAAAAATTTGTTCTCCGTTCCAATTGCCTTTGTGCAAATACAACAACCCAAATTTTGACCAATCGCGTGTTGTAGCCCAACCGTACGATGAACCTACATAATTTCCCGCCATATCCGTTTCGATTACCATCGAGTTCATTCCTATTTTATCAATCAAAGCCGAATACCAAAAATCTAAATATTCCTGATGCGTTTTGAACTGCTTCCGCAAAATTCCGGAAAGTAAATTTGTCGTTCCAGATGAATAATTCCATCGCGTGTTCGGTCTATGCTCTGCCGGTTTTTCTAATTGCGCGCTGGTCATATCTTCGGCCTGAAAAAGCATTTTGGTAGCATCAGAAATAGTCGCGTAATCCTCCACCCATTGTAAACCGGAATTCATGTGTAGCAAATCGCTTGTTGTAATCAATTTTCGGTTGTCATTTGCCCATTCTGGAATTGGCGCAGGATCATCAATGTCAAATTTTCTTTCTTTCTCCAAAATTCCAAACATGGCGCTAGTGATACTTTTAGTCATAGACCAACCTAATAATTTACTGTTTTTATCGAAACTAGTATCGTATTTTTCAGCAATGATTTTGTCTTTATAAATTACTAAAAGGGAGCGCGTTCTCTTTTTCAATTCTCCTTTTGCATCAAAAGCATTGGCGACAGCCGCATTCAATTTAGTATAATCAACATTAGCAAAAATGCTATCTCTAGGTTCGTTATTTCCATACGGAAAAGGTAAATTGTTATTCAATTTTGTTCTTTTTGGAACCAAATACGGTTTTGTCACATCAAAATCATCGTTGATTAAAGTCGCTCCCAAACCTTCTCGGTAAATTGCTTTTCGTTCCTTCAAACCATAAACCGAAGCAACAGCAAACTTTCCGGCGTCTTCAATTTTGTTTTTGGCCAAATCAATCATGTCGATGTCATTGTCACCTTTCTCAATCATTTCCTGCGAACGATTATCAATAAAATGTCCCGAAGCAATACTTTTGGCTGAAAAGCCAGAAATTAAATCCAGTTTTGGATAAGTGGTGAAACCAAAATAAGAAACACCAATGAAAGAAACGAAACCAAATAATCTGAAAACTTTTTTCATAGAGAATTAATTTGAAGCAATTTAATAAAAAAGAAGCATACATTTTTTGAACTGTTACCACATTGATTATTATTAACAAGTGTTTGCCGAAAATTAATTTCAATTTCATTACTTTTGTATTTAGAAAAATTCTAAATAATGAAGCCCAAACAACAAATTGGGTTATCTAAAAAATGTTACTTATTGGCGTTCTATCTAACCAATAAAAAAACAATAAAAACAGGCAGATTACATGTTAGATATCAATAAAATTAGAGCCGACTTCCCTATTCTTTCCCAGAAAGTAAACGGAAAACCATTGGTTTATTTCGACAACGGGGCTACTTCGCAAAAACCACAAGTGGTGATTGATGCAATTTCAAAATATTATCAGGAAATTAACGCTAATATTCATCGTGGCGTGCACACGTTGAGTCAACTGGCAACTGATGCGTATGAAATTTCCCGCGGTAAACTTCAAAATCACATCAATGCAAAATTTGCTCATGAAGTACTTTTTACTTCGGGAACAACCCATGGAATTAATTTAGTTGCCAATGGATTTGCTTCGATTTTGAAACCAGGCGATGAAGTTTTAGTTTCGGCATTGGAACACCACAGCAATATTGTGCCTTGGCAAATGTTATGCGAGAAAACGGGTGCGACTTTGCGCGTAATTCCTATGAATGAAGATGGTGAATTGATCATGTCAGAATATGACAAATTGCTTTCGAATAAAACGAAGATTGTAACCGTAAATCATATTTCGAATGCTCTTGGGACTGTCAATCCAATTAAATACATGATTGACAAAGCGCATGAAGTTGGTGCGGCGATTTTGATTGACGGAGCGCAAGCCGTACCGCATTTGAAACCAGATGTTCAAGAGCTAGATTGTGATTTTTATGTTTTTTCAGGACATAAAATGTGTGGTCCTACAGGAACTGGGATTTTATACGGAAAAGAAGCGTGGTTGAATAAATTACCGCCTTATCAAGGTGGAGGCGAAATGATTAAGGAAGTGACTTTCGAGAAAACTACTTATGCTGAATTGCCTCATAAATTTGAAGCTGGAACACCAAATATTGCCGGAGGAATTGTTCTGGGAACTGCGGTTGATTATATGAATGAAGTTGGGTTTGAAAACATTCAACAACAGGAAAAAGAATTGTTGGAGCATGCAACTTCACGTTTATTAGAAATTGAGGGTTTGAAAATTTTTGGCACAGCCAAGGAAAAAACTTCTGTAGTTTCGTTTAATATTGAAGGCATTCATCCGTACGATATTGGTACGATAATTGACAAATTAGGAATAGCCGTAAGAACCGGCCACCATTGCACCCAGCCTATCATGACTTTCTTTTGTATTCCGGGAACAATACGAGCATCGTTTGCTTTTTATAATACCAAAGAAGAAATTGATATTATGGTTGAAGCCATTAAAAAAGCGCAACTCATGTTGTCGTAAAAATTTAAAATTATGACATCGCCATGATTCAAAATCGTAAATGGTACTATCGAATGGCGATACCATGTTCCTATAAAAAACAAATATTATCTACATATGAAAATACTATCTTTATTGTTTCTGACCATTTTTCTTGGAAAAGGGTGTAACAGTGCTCAAGCGCAAGAAATCAGCAATGCTGTAATTGAATATGAAGCCAACACCAGAGGTTTTTATCAAAAAATAACGGTGAAGAATCAGATGGTTACTATTTCTAAGGATAGGGATGGAAATGACAAACCGACACCAACAAAAATATCGGATGCCGACTGGAAAGAACTCGTAGACTGTTTTGAAACGATGGAATTGGATAGTTTGTCCAAATTAAAAGCACCTACCGAAAAACGTTTTCATGACGGTGCGGCTATTGCCAATTTGAAAATCACCTTCAAAGACAAAACCTATGAAACGACTAGTTTTGATCATGGTTTTCCACCAAAAGAGATTAAGAAATTCGTAAATAAAATAAATTCATTTGCTAAAAAAAAATAAATGAAAATTAAGGATATACAAGAAGAAATTGTTGATGAGTTTTCTATGTTTGACGACTGGATGGAACGTTATGAATACATCATCGAATTAGGAAAAAAACTTCCTATGATTAAAGAAGAATTCAAAACAGAAAACAATCTGATCAAAGGCTGCCAATCAAAAGTGTGGTTGCAGGGAGAACAAACGGATGACAAAATTGTTTTCACTGCCGATAGTGATGCCATTTTAACCAAAGGAATTATTGCGATATTAATTCGTACTTTTTCCAATCAAAGTGCCAAAGATATTTTGGATGCCGATATGGATTTTATTGATAAAATTGGTCTGAAAGAACATTTATCACCAACGCGTGCCAACGGATTAGTATCGATGATAAAAAATATAAAAATGTATGCTTTGGCGTTCAACGCACAAAATTAATTTATAAACCGAGTTTTTTTAACCATATAAGGCATTTAAGGTCATATAAGCCAGAATAAAACGAAAATTTATGACAAAAACATATCTAAAAGATTTAATTTATCAAGTTAATGGTTGTGCAATAGAAGTACATAAGCATCTTGGTCCTGGTCTTTTAGAAAGTGTTTATCATACTTGTTTGAAAAAAGAATTAACAATTAGAGGTTTTGAATTCCAGACTGAACTTAAAATACCTGTTAATTATAAAGGTTTAGAACTTGAAACAGGATTAAGATGTGACTTATTGGTCGAAGAAAGTTTAGTTGTTGAACTGAAAGCAATAGAAAAAGTTCTCCCCATTCACGAAGCTCAAATTTTAACCTATATGAAACTATTGGAAGTTCCGATAGGGTTAATGCTAAATTTTAATGTAACTCATATTTTTAAAGAGGGACAAAAAACCTATGTCAATGAAAGATATAGATATCTAGAAGATTAAACGAATAACTTAAATGACCTTATATTCCTTATATGGTTCAAAAAAATAATAAAAAATAAATTGTTAAAAAATGACACAAGAAATAGACACCACTGAATTAGGAGAATCAATCGTAAAAATATTAAAGACTATTTACGATCCGGAGATTCCTGTAGATATTTACGAATTAGGATTGATTTATGACGTAATGGTCAATACAGATTACGAAGTAAAAATCTTGATGACACTTACCTCTCCAAACTGCCCCGTTGCAGAAAGTTTACCAAGAGAAGTGGAAGAAAAAGTAAAATCGATTACTAATGTAAAAGATGCTGAAGTAGAAATTACTTTTGATCCGCCTTGGAGCAAAGATTTAATGAGCGAGGAAGCAAAATTAGAATTGGGAATGTTGTAAAATTTGTTTCAGGTTTAAAGTTTAAGGTTAAGCAACTTTAAACTTTAAATCTTTTAAACTTGTTCAAATGGAAGAAATAATAAATAAAGTTGCGAATAGTGTTTTGGAAGTTTTCGATCTCGAAGATTATTATCCAAAAGGAATTCGTACGCAAATCGATATTTCGCAATGGCTTTTGGAAGGTTTTTTATTGAAAGAAAAAGACTTTAGAGAAGAACTGAAAAATCAGGATTGGTCACAATACCAAGATCAGTATGTTGCTATTCATTGCAGCACCGATGCTATTGTTCCGGCTTGGGCTTCTATTCTGGTTGCTATTCAATTAGCGCCATTTGCAAAGAAAATCATCAATGGAACATTAGAAGATTTAGACGCTTCGCTTTACGAAGAATTATTGCCTAAAATTGATTATTCCGTTTATAAAAATAAGCCCATTATCATAAAAGGGTGCTCCAGAAAACCGGTTCCGATGCGGGCTTATGTATTAGCTGCGCATTACTTGCAACCTTTTGCACGAAGTATTATGTATGGCGAAGCATGCTCTGCCGTTCCATTGTACAAAGCGCCTAAAAAGGAGTAATATATTGCATTTATTTTATACTTTAATGGTGGAATTTAAAATATAAAGTCATGAAAAAAATAGCTTTTTCTATCGTATTACTTTTTGCGATAATCTCTATACATGCGCAAGAAACTTCAAAAGACACTACAAAACTTTGGACCAAAAAAGGAAATATCTCCTTACTTTTTAGTCAATCTGCTTACAATAAACAATGGCTGGGCGGAGGGACTTCAAACGTCGCCGGGAATTTTAGCCTTAATTATGATTTCAATTATAAAAAAGGAGATGTGGTCTGGGATAACAAATTCATTCTAGGCTACGGTTTAAGCAAAATAAAAGGAGACGAAAAAACGGCAAAGACGGATGACCGTTTAGAATTGAATTCCCTTTGGGGTAAGAAAGCCAAAGGCGATTGGTACTATTCTGTTTTTTTTAATTTAAAAACACAAATGGATTCTGGTTTTGACAAAAATGGGGTCAGAATTTCTCATTTCTTTTCACCTTCCTATTTTCAATTTGGACCCGGAATGTTATGGAAAAAAAGCAACAACCTAAGCGTTAACTTTTCTCCGGCCACAGCAAAATTAATTTTGGTTGACGATCATTTTACTGAATTTGGCCCTTCTTTTGGAGTCTTGCAAGGCGATACTTCCAGATTTGAATTTGGTGCCAGTATTCAGGGATATTACAAATTAAATATCATGACAAATGTATCTGTAGAAAACCGATTGAATTTATATTCTAATTATTTAGATAATCCACAGAATATAGATGTCGATTATCAAATGAATGTAATCATGAAAATCAATAAATACTTGTCGGCAAATGTAGCGGTACAAGCCATTTATGATGACAATTCCGTAAAAGCTGTTCAGGTGAGAGAAGTATTTGGTTTAGGCGTTACTTACGGTTTCTAGAAAACACATTTTCAATCACTTTATACTGACAATCAGATACTTGTAAAAAATATTTATCAGCAAAAATCATAAACGCACTATCTTTTTTAGTACATTTATTCTCCTATTTAACCTACTAAGACATAATGGTAAGCATTTTAAACTAACACTAATTATTTTAAAACTTCACCTTATGAAAAAATTACTTTTATTTGTCCTGTGTGCGACACTTTTTGTAGCATGCAAAAAAGAAGCTACACCAAAAGCAGTATCAACTTCTGAAACACCTGATACACCAACACCTCCAACAGAATTTGCCGATAGCAAATATTCCGATATCGGGAAAAAAATGTTAGCAGATTTATCGAAAAACGACATGGATTCCTGGACAGACAGCTTTGCCGAGGATGCCAAGTATTACTGGAATAGCGGAGACAGTCTGGTAGGAAAACCAGCCATAGAAAAATACTGGAGAGACCGAAGAGGTAACGTTATTGAAACCATCACTTTTGAAAAAGAAATTTGGTTGCCGGTCAAAGTAAATGAGAAAGGCAACATTCCGATGGATGGTATCTGGCTTCTTAGCTGGTACAAAACCACCGCAAAATACAAAGGCGGCAAGAGCATGACACAATGGATTCATTCTACATATCATTTTAATTCAGAGGATAAAATTGATATGGTCAACCAATACCTGGATCGAGTGCCTATCATGGAAGCAATGCCTCCGAAGAAATAAATTTTTTAAGTCCCAGTTTGCAGAACTCCGAATGTATCTCATAAAAAAACGGCGCTCTTTTGAGTGCCGTTTTTTATGGTTTTCTTTTAAGTAGATATCTGTCGCAGACTAACGCCCGAAAACGTGGACAAATGAGAGCTAGTTTCAATTTATTTTAATGTCCATTTAATAAATTCGTCCATTACTTCTTTCCAATGTTCTTTTTCATAGTTTGCCCTTCCATTTTCTTTTACTTCAAAAAAATTATGTTCTAAATTTAAATATCTTTTATAAGTCAAATTTGTTTTTGAATTTTGAATATAAAATAATGGAACTAAATCACATAAATCTGAAGCAATATCATTTGTTCCGTAAGCTAAGTAGGTTGGAATTTTGATTTTCAGCCAATCATTTATTAATGGTCTTGAAAATGATTTCCAAGCTAATAAATTTGGATTCTCAATTAATGCTCTTTCATCGTAAGAATCTTTAAACATTTTATATGTTAGCTCTATACGTTCATCCGCTTCTTCCCAAGTTATTTGTTTACTTTCTGCACTTTTTCTATAATCACGAATATTTTGGTCAATTCTACCGAACGGATTTGCACCAAATAATCCCAAATTTGTGACTTGTTTATTCTTTAAAGCTATTAAAGTTGCAACTTTTGAACCTTGTGAATGTCCTGCAACTATTAATTTGGAATTATCTACCCAATTTTGTTTTCGCAAGAATTTTAAAACTATTTCCGCCCTATTTGCATAATTTTCTAAATAATCCGACTTCACATAATCCTTATCAAATTCATTCGGGTCTTTTGGATTTGGAATATAGCAATAGGATTTATTTAAGTTTTTTTCATTTACAATAACAGGTGTTTTTGGCATTGAAATTACAATTAAATGATAATTTTTTTTAATCTCTTTAAGATCAAAATTTGTAATTCCACCGCCAATCATCCACATTTTTTCTTTTTCTGGTTTTACAAATAGTGGCAATGGTAAAGACCCTTGACAAAATAAAAAAATCGGTTTTATTTCATCTAATTTTGTGTCAATTAATATAAAATCAATTGTATCTTTTTTTTGCTTTAGACTAAATTGAATTGCTTGATTATTTATTATGTTTAGACTCTGTCCAAAACTTATTTGAACTAAAAATAATAAAACTATAGTACTCGTATTTTTCATATAATGCTTTAAGTTGTATCCACATAGCAAACGCTATAATTTGTATCTTAATTTAAGTAGGAATTCGTCGCAGACGGGCACCTGTGTGTTAATCTCCTATTATCATTAAATATATAATTGGAATATAAATCAAAATACAAATAACAGAAGGAATTAGTATAGACTTTTTTTGGTAACTAATTTCTCTTCCAATATAGCTCTCCCAAAACAGATAGTGAAGAATTGCTGCTCCAATACCAGAAAAGACCAATGTTAGATTTTTAATTTCAAAATTTATTTCATCAAGATAATTTATTGCAAAAACTTGAAAAATTGTATAAAAAACACCAAAGACAATAACTATTATTGAGAGTTTGTTTTTATTTAATTTTTTGAAATTCAATGCTAATAATACACTCCCGAAAATTACTCCGAAAACAATGCTAAAACACCAAATATTTAATTGTGAAAATAATTCGAGTGCATTGCTATCTTCTACTGAGTTTTTATCCCAAATATTTTCTTGAATTATTTCTTGGCTCTCTTTTAATTTTTTATCCTCAATCAACTTTAATACGCGATTGGTTTCTTCATCAGAAAAAATTTCTCCTCTTTCTTTTAAAATATCAAATGAATATTTTACAGCCTGAGCTACAAATCTACTCTCTGGTTGAATATAAAAATATAATTCATTATTATTTTTTTCTTCTAAAATACTTTTCTTTACAGACATTTTATACGATAAGTTTTTAAAAAATAGCAGTTAACTTGTTTATAGATTTGACAGAATCTTACAATATTTATTTTCAAATATATTTAATTTTTCTTACAAAATTACAATGAATAACATAAAAGGAAATAGTACCACCAGAGCCAGAGAGTTCAATAGAATTCCTGATGTTGAACCTAGCACTAATGTTTGATAAAAGTACCAAACCCGCCATATTACCAGCCGAGCGATAGCGAACAGGCGAAGCAAATTATCCCAAATACAAAACCAACTTTCCATTAAGCCAATTGCCCAAATCCGTTGTAGTAGCTGTTTCTAGGCAGTGCTTTATTTTGATGCTTTAGACTTCTTAATGTTCAAAGTTTTCTGTTTTATCCATTGAATTGAAATATCAACAGGTGCTGTAATATTGTCAGAAACAGTATTGTGTCCTAATGTTGAAAACAAGGCATATTCGAAAGGTTTACCTTGAGCTTTCAATGTATTTAATTGCTCCATGCATAACTTTACTGGAATCTGTATATCTTTCTCACCAAAAAGCCAAAGTCCTGGAATTGAAAGAGTACTCAAGAAAATTTTTGGGTCAGTAGCTGTAAATTGATACCTGTCAGAATCATTTTTGATATGTTCACGAGCTTCTGATTCTGTATGATTTTCCCAAAAATTATTGTTTCCATTAGTATAAAACTGAAATCGAAGTTGTTCTAGGGTTGTAATTGTAGGGCAACTAAATAAAACCATAAATTCAATTTGTGGATTTTTGCTTGCAGCAATTGGGATTATCCATCCTGCTTGACTGAAGCCAACTAATCCTACAGGTGTTTTTTTATCTTTCAAATAGGTTCGAAATGTATTTACTGCTGCACTTGCATCATGAGATAATAAATTAAGATTAGTAGTGTCAATATTATTGGTGCCAACAGATGGCCCTACATATACACCACCAGATTCTCCAACTCCACGTTTATCATATGTCAATACAGCAATACCTTCTTTGGCAAGACGTTTAGCGAAATCCATTTCTCTTTTTACAGGATCAGACCCATGAACAATTACAACTGCTGCCAATGTTTTTTTAGGTGTTAAAATTGAGCCTGCAAGAGTGATGCCCTGACTTTCAAACTTTACCTCTTGAATGGTAAAGTCGGTCGATTGAGAAAATACTATTTCTGGTAAAATTATTAATAATAACCAAAGAAGTGAATTAGAAAAAAAGTTAATATTCATATTAGTATAATATAAAAAATTGTTTTGAATGGTCATCGTTAGCATTGCCTACAACGTTCTGGTAATACAGCAGTTTTGGGACTAAATTAAGCCCTATTTTCGGATTTGCCACCCGAGCCTTTACTTTGTGTTAGAGTAAAAAACATTAAATTTATTCAAAGGAAAGCAGAGGTGAACTTTCACCCGAGCTAAGCTTAAGACTTAACTATCGCATTAGTCCTCTGCCTTCTCCTTGAACCCGTTGAATTGCTTCAAATAGAATGATAGACATCAAGGTCTAATAAAGGCTCTAAAGAAGTTCAACATTTTTGTTTATCCTAAATCCAAAGTTATGAAAAACTATTTATTTTATGTGGGTATTGATATTTCAAAACTAAAATTAGATATCACTATTCTTGATGTTTCTTCTTTGAAATCGGAACATTTTGTTGTTGAAAACAACATAAAAAGCATTAGTCTGTTTGTCAAAAATCTAAGCAAGAAGATTGACATAAATCAAACTCTTTTTTGTTGTGAAAACACAGGGGTTTATACCAATCATCTTTCGTCTGCTTCAATGGATTTAAAGTTAGATTTATGGATTGTCCCAGCCGTTGAAATAAAAAGATCAAAGGGGATTTCAAGAGGAAAAACCGATAAATCAGACGCTAAAGATATTGCCTATTACAGCTATAGAAATATTGACAAACTCAAACTTTTTACTTTGACAGCTATAGACATTCAAAAACTAAAAATTCTGTATACCGAAAGAGAAAAAATGCTTAAATCATTATTGCTTTTAGAAACAACTAAGGAAAATAAGGGTTTTGCAAGTAAAGAAGTTTTCAAGGAAGTATCATCAATCAATCAAAGTTTAACCAAAACCATTAGAAATGCTATCCGCAAAATAGAAACCAAGATGAAAGAAATCATCAAAGCAAATGCTCAGTTGAACAAACAGACTCAACTCATCAGAACCATTCCTGGAATAGGGGAACAAACCAGCATATATTTAATCATTGCCACAAAAGGATTTACGGCTTTTAAAAATTGGAGACAATTTGCCTGTTATTCTGGAGTTGCCCCATTTGAATGCAGCTCCGGCTCTAGTATAAAAGGCAGGACTAAAGTAAATCATATGGCTGATAAAAAAATAAAATCCTTGCTGCAAATGTGCGCTATGACCACATTGAAGTATGATCCTCAATTAAAAGAATATTACAATAAGAAAAAGGCTGAAGGAAAAAATTCTATGCTTGTTTTAAACAATATTAGATGCAAACTTATAAGCAGGGTTTTTGCTGTCATTAACAGAGAAACTTCATATATAAACACGTATAAATTTGCATCGTAGTTTTAACAATTTTTACTTGTTTTTCATCATAGAATGCGATAGCGAACAGGCGAAGCAAATCATTCAAATACAAAACCAGCTCTCCATTAAGCCAATTGCCCAAATCCGTTGTAGTAGCTGTTGTGCGTTCGTACTATTTTAGGCATATTTTATAATTTAGTAAATTCTCTTTTCGCAATACATAAAGTCCTCATGGTTTAACTATAATTTTTCCAACTGTTTTGCCTGTTTCCATTTCAATATGGGCATCACCCATTTTATCAAGTGAAAAGCATTTTGAGATATGAGATTTAATAATACCTTTTTCTAAAAGTTCTGCAATTGCTTTCATGTCCTTACCATCTGATTTCACAAGAGAATAATATACCGTTACATTTTTTTCCTTAGCTTTTTCCAATAAATCGTCACTAATCATTGGCAAAAGACTCAAAATTGTCCCACCGTTTTTAACAACTTTAAGCGATTGATACAAACTATCTTTTGCAAACGCATCAATTACATAATCTACCTCGCTCACAACATCTTGAAATTTTTGTTCGTCATACGCTACATGTTCATCAGCGCCTAACTCCAATACAAAATCTTTGTTTTTTGCAGAGGAAACACCAATTACATAAGCTCCAAAATATTTAGCTATTTGAACTGCATAATGCCCAACTCCTCCTGATGAAGCTTGTATCAAAACCCTATCTCCTCGTTTTATTTTTGCATAATGAACCAACAATTGCCAGGCAGTTAATGCAGATAGTGTTGCACCACCAGCTTCCTCGTAGCTTATGTTTATCGGTTTATGGGCGATTTGATCTTCAGGTGCTACTACATATTCTGCATATCCTTTCCCGTGTCCTAAAAAATTAATCAATCCAAAAACAGCATCGCCCTTCTTAAATTTTGTGACTTTTGTGCCTATATCCGTAATTATTCCAGAAATATCCCACCCTAATATTAAAGGCATATTGTCTTTGAGGTACTCAGCCATGGCTGAACCACTTCTTGTTCTTACATCCACCGGATTTATACTGATTGCTTTAACTTCAATTAATACCTCATTTTCCAAAACTTCTGGTAACGGTAATTCCGTCATTAATAGCTTGTCTATATCTCCAAATTCATTTATTATAATTGCCTTCATTTTTATTTATTAAGTTAGGTAATGAACTTTATTTACGGGGTATTGTAAGTATGACGCATAACTTATATATATGTATGACAAAATCATACAAAGCCACCCAATTTTAGGTAGATAGGTATGACAAAAAGCATACTTTATTTATTCTCAAATATATTTAATTTTTCTTACAAAGCGATAATGAATAACAGAAAAGGAATTAATACCACCAGAGCTCACATGAAGGATAGCAGTGAAAATCCTTTTATGCAGCGCAGCGAAATAAAAGATTGCAGCGTCCCGAAGCCTCGAGGTCCTGACACAGCTGTAACGCAGAGGAAGCTGGGACATGCCCAAAAAAAATCCCTCTTGAGAATGTCAAAAGGGATTGTGTACTTTATGTTTTAGAGAGAATTATTCGGTTTCTTCGTCGTCTTTGTCTTCTTTATCCACCGCGTCTTTATAATCCGGATATAAAAACTTATTGTACGGAAAACGGGTGATGTGAATGTGTCGTACGGCTTCGTAAACGCGTTCTCTGAATTCCTCGAAATTTTCTTTGTTGGTAGCCGAAATAAACAAGGCATTTTGTTCTCCTACTCGGCTCATCCAAGTCGATTTCCATTCTTCCAGCGTGTAATGTCTTGGCGTTTTTTCGGTCATTAAATCATCTTCATCAATAGTCAAATGCTTATACGCATCGATTTTATTGAAAACCATAATAACGGGTTTGTCATTAGCCTTGATGTCCAATAACGTTTGGTTTACGGATGCAATATGATCTTCAAATTCAGGATGCGAAATATCGACTACGTGCAATAACAAATCAGCTTCGCGAACCTCATCCAGCGTACTTTTGAAAGAATCAACCAGTTGCGTTGGCAATTTCCTGATAAATCCTACGGTATCCGAAAGCAAGAAAGGCAGGTTTTTAATCACTACTTTTCGAACGGTCGTATCCAAAGTTGCAAAAAGTTTGTTCTCTACAAAAACATCACTTTTCCCAACAGCATTCATCAAAGTCGATTTCCCCACATTTGTATATCCCACCAAAGCCACACGAACCATTGCGCCACGATTACCGCGTTGCACGCCCATTTGCTTGTCGATGGTTTTTATTTTTTCCTTCAATAAGGCAATTCGGTCACGAACAATACGTCTGTCAGTTTCAATCTCCGTTTCCCCAGGTCCACGCATTCCAATTCCCCCTTTTTGACGCTCCAAGTGTGTCCACATTCCGGAAAGTCTTGGTAGTAAATATTGGCATTGTGCTAATTCTACTTGCGTTCTTGCATACGAAGTTTCGGCGCGTTGCGCAAAAATATCCAGGATAAGGTGCGTTCTGTCCAGGATTTTACATTCCGTAATGATTTTAGATATATTTTTTTGCTGTGAAGGCGATAATTCATCATCAAATACCAAAGTTGAGATATCATTCTCTTTTACAAAAAGATGAATCTCTTCGATTTTTCCCGTTCCAACAAAAGTCTTGGGATTTGGGCGTTCCATTTTTTGCGAAAAACGTTTCACCACTTCTCCACCTGCGGTAAAAGTCAAAAACTCCAATTCGTCAAGATATTCGTTAAGTTTCTCTTCACTTTGGTTTTGAGTTACAATACCAACAATAGCCGTTTTTTCGAAATTTATTACTTCTTTTTCTAACATGTCTTTGAATAAGCTACAAATTTAATGATTTGTCAGGGACTTATCTAGTTATGGGTTTATAAAAAATTAGAAGCCGTGAATAATGATAGTTTTTGGGTCGAGACGGAAATAAGACTAAAGAAAACTTTTGCCACGGGTTAATCTTTACTTTTTAAAAAAATTAGTTAAAATTCGGGTAATTCATGGCTAAAAAATTTATCCAACAGAAATCAGCGAATTTGCGGTTATTTTGAAAACTGTTGCTTTTGCACGAACGACTTTAGGAGTTCCACTGGATTTTTAATTATTTTTACACCAATATAATCCCATTTGAATGAATCGCTTTTTGACATTCCTTATTGTATTCTTGCTTCCCGTTTTTCTTTTTGCCCAAAATAATTCTGAGGAATTATTGGATGAATTGGATCAAGCGGTAGCTGATTATGCTGTTTATTCCAATAAAAAAGAAGGCGAAATAAACAAACTCAAGGAACAGCTTTCCTACACTTCTGCCGATATTCAAAAATACGACATCTATGGAAAGTTGTATGCGGAATATAAATCGTACCAGTCGGATTCAGCATTGATTTACGCTCGAAAGAGTTTTCAAATCGCCGAAAAACTAAATGATGTCCGAAAACTAAATCACGCCCGATTAAATTTGGCTTCCATCATGGGAACATTAGGGATGTACAAGGAAGCAACTGATATTCTTAATCAAATCAACATCACTACTTCGCCCGAACTAAAAGGTTATTATTTTACGGTAAACAGTGTCGTTTATGGGTATATGTCAGATTATGCGGCTTCGCTTCAGGAAAAAGAAAAGTATATTGTACTGACCAAAAAGTACCGTGATTCCTCCTTAAACTGCTACAAACCGCAATCCAGTGCTTATATTATGGCGAAGTCCAGCACGCTTCTTGATGCCGGAAAACACGATGAAACACTGGCTTTGTTGCTGAACTATTTTCCGAATATTGCTCAGAACAGTGATGATCGAGCGGTGATTGCCTATATTATTTCGCAAGCATATCGCCAAAAAAAAGACCTTGAACAGGAGAAAAAATGGCTGACTATTTCTGCTATTTCTGATTTGCAATTGGCCAAAAAAGAATATATTTCGTTGCGTTCGTTGGCTTTTCTAATGTACGAAAGCGGAGCTATTAACCGCGCTTATACCTACATAAAACGCTCGCTGGAAGACGCCCTTTTTTGTAATGCGCGCTTACGAACCTATGAAATATCGAAGATGCTGCCCATTATCAACGAAGCGTATCAAAAACAAAATGAAACCAATCGATTTCAGTTGATTCTGTTTTTGATAAGTGCCAGTATATTATCCGTGTTCTTATTGACGGTGCTTTTTTTACTTTTTAAGCAAATGAAAAAATTGTCTAAAGCAAAGCAGGATTTAAGTTTGGCTAACGGCAAGCTTTCGGAACTGAATACCGAATTAAATACTTTCAATGAAAAATTGAATGAGACCAATTATACGCTGACCGAAGCCAATCTTCTGAAGGAAATATACATTGGTCGTTACATGGATCAGTGTTCCGATTATTTAGGCAAGTTAGACGAATACCGCCGAAAACTGAATGTCATGGCAACGACAGGAAAAATGAACGACCTCATCAGTGCCGTAAAATCGAAACAATTTGTCGAAAATGAGCTTAAGGAATTCTATACTAATTTCGACAAAACATTCTTGCAACTCTTTCCTAACTTCATACCGGAATTCAGGGCTTTGTTGCTTGATGACGAAGCAACACAATTGAAGGAAGGCGAACTCTTGAATACGGAACTAAGAATCTTTGCACTCATCCGTTTGGGCATCAAGGACAGCGCAAAAATTTCGACTTTTCTTCGGTATTCGGTATCCACAATTTACAATTACCGCTCACAACTCAAAAATAAAGCAGCAGGTCCACGAGAAGATTTTGAAGCTAAAGTAATGCGGATTGGAACCCATTTAAAATAGAAAAATTCTGTTTTTAAAGGAGGTGTTCGGGATTAAAACAATCTCGAACACCTCTTTTTCATTATAAATTCACCACTTTTTTTAAACGATAAATTTACACAATACACAGTTATTCAGTATCTTGCATGTAAAAAAGAGAAACACAATCTACTTTTTTAGAATGATAAAAATATGTAGTGTGTAAAGCGTTTACTTTTACTTCCTCGAAATCTGAAAAACTTTGGTTTTTTCAATAAATCGATTTCGTGAAAATCATGTTTATCACAATCTATTACCAAACCTGAAAAATTAATTTATCAAATTCTATTTAAAAAATGAAGCAATTTCTTTTCACAGCCCTAATGTGGCTAACGTTTTTTAGCCCTGCAAAATCGCAGCAGTTAAAATCACCAAATGGAAAATTTGTAATGGAGTTTACATTACAAGATGACGGAACTCCAAGTTACAGTTTAAATTACAAAAATAAAGCAGTTGTAAAACCAAGTAAATTGGGTCTTGAGTTAAAAAATGATAAAAAATCACTGTTAAATGACTTTACGGTTGTTGACTCGAAAGCGACAACTTTTGATGAAAACTGGCAACCCGTTTGGGGAGAAGTAGCCTCAATCCGCAATCATTATAACGAACTCGCAGTAACCTTAAATCAGAAAGAAACTGACAGAAAAATTCTTATTCGCTTTCGTTTGTTTGACGATGGTTTAGGATTTCGCTATGAATTCCCTTCGCAAAAAAACCTTACTTATTTTGTAATCAAAGAAGAAAGAACCCAGTTTGCAATGACTGGTGATCACACTGCGTTTTGGATTCCGGGGGATTATGATACCCAAGAATACGATTATACTACCTCAAAATTATCAGAAATTAGAGGGTTATCAGAGAAAGCAACTACTGCAAATGTTTCTCAAAAGTCTTTTTCTACAACAGGAGTTCAGACTTCGCTAATGCTAAAAACAGCGGATGGATTGTATATCAATTTGCATGAAGCGGCATTAATTAATTATTCCTGCATGCATTTGAATCTGGATGATGCAACCATGGTATTCGAATCTTGGTTGACACCAGATGCCAAAGGAGACAAAGGATATATGCAGGCTCCAAATCATTCGCCTTGGCGTACCATAATTGTCAGTGATGATGCAAGAGAAATTTTGGCTTCAAAAATGACCTTAAACTTGAATGATCCGTGTAAAATTCAAGATACTTCATGGATAAAACCCGTTAAATATGTAGGTGTTTGGTGGGAAATGATTACTGGAAAAAGCTCATGGGCGTACACGGATGAATTTCCAACGGTACAACTTGGCGTTACTGATTTTGCAAAAGCGAAGCCTAATGGAAAACATGGTGCAAACAACACTAATGTGAAAAAATACATTGATTTTGCAGCTAAACACGGTTTTGATGCCGTTTTGGTCGAAGGATGGAATGAAGGTTGGGAAGACTGGTTTGGTCATTCCAAAGATTATGTTTTTGATTTTCTGACTCCTTATCCAGATTTTGATGTCAAAGGATTGCATGAATATGCTAAATCAAAAGGCGTAAAAATGATTATGCACCATGAAACTTCGGGTTCTGTGCGTAACTACGAGCGTCACATGGACAAAGCGTATCAGTTTATGAAAGACAATGGTTATGATGCCGTGAAAAGTGGTTATGTAGGAGATATTATGCCAAGAGGCGAAAACCACTACAGCCAATGGATTGTCAATCATTATCAATATGCTTTAGAAAAAGCAGCTGATTATAAAATTATGCTGAATGCGCACGAGGCGGTTCGTCCAACGGGAATTTCCAGAACATATCCGAATTTAATTGGTAACGAAGCAGCAAGAGGAACAGAATATCAAGCTTTTGGAGGTTCTAAACCAAATCACGTAACGGTATTGCCTTTTACACGTTTAGTAGGTGGACCGATGGATTACACGCCGGGTATTTTTGAAATGGATTTAAGTAAATTGAATCCGGATAATAATTCGCATGTCAACAGTACAATTGCAAATCAATTGGCATTGTATGTAACGATGTACAGCCCGTTACAAATGGCAGCTGATTTAACGGAGAACTATGATCGCTTTCCGGATGCTTTTAAGTTCATCAAAGATGTAGCAGTAGATTGGTCTGACAGCAAATACCTTGAGGCAGAACCTGGTCAATATGTTACCGTTGCGCGTAAAGCAAAAGTGACGAATAACTGGTTTATCGGTAATGTAAACGGAGACAATTCTCGTACCTCAACAATCAAATTTGATTTCTTGGAAAAAGGGAAAAAATATGTAGCCACGATTTATGCTGATGCCAAGGATGCACATTATAAAACCAATCCACAAGCCTATACAATTCGCAAAATGACAGTGACTAACAAATCCAAACTGGCACAGCTGAGTGTTCCGGGAGGAGGTTATGCCATTAGCATAGTTGAAATCAAAAAGTAAATAACTAAGAAAGGCTGTCCAAATAGACAGCCTTTCTTGATTTTATCATAGCCTTAACCCAACTTGCAGGGTTGAATGACGATAAAAGTTAATTAATTGTTAATTACATCATTTTAACAATCATTTCTGTAAGTTTTTATTTAAAAATTGGTATTTTTTGTATTCAAAACAGGTGTTTTTTAGGTAAATTCCGTTTTGTAGTCCCCAGCAAATCTTGTCTTTAATGGGGATATTTCCGATTTTTACTAAATGTATTTCAAATCTACTTTTCGTCGAAATCCTGAAACAGGCAAAATGGAATCCTACTACCGATTGGTAGAGAGTTTTCGTGATCAAAACGATATTGTTAGAAACAGAACTATTGTAACTGCTGGATTTATAGACCATTTAACGGCTGAGGAATTGAATTATATCCAGAAAAAATTGACTGAAAAACTCAATGGAAAAAACAGCTTGTTTGAAGATGATTTTCAAGAACATCTTTGGGAGTATATTGATGAATTGTATTCCAAAATACTAAAATCAAACAAAATAGATAATTCTCATTCTTCCCAAAAAGACATTCACAGTGTAGATTTGAACACACTAAAACACACTGAAGCACGTGAACTAGGAGGTGAATGGATGAGTTTGCAAACATTGAAGCAACTAAAAATAGACCAGTTTTTATTGGATAAAAATTGGCCGGAAGAACAAGTTCAATTGGCACTCACTCAAATTATAAGCAGAGCCGTTTATCCCGCGAGCGAAAACAGAACCAGTAAATGGATAAAAGAAAATTCGGCTATTTGTGAATTAACCGCTTATCCTATCAAAAAAATAACAAAGGATAAATTATATCAATCTGCCTTAAATTTGTATCAAGTTAAAGATGAGATGGAAAAATATTTGTCTCAAAAGACCAATGAATTATTTGATATTGAAGATAAATTTTATTTGTATGACCTAACCAATACCTATTTTGAAGGTCAGAAAAAGAACAGTGATTTAGCTCAGTACGGACGTAGCAAGGAAAAGCGAACCGATGCCAAACTAGTTGTTTTGGCAGCTGTTGTAAATGTAGAAGGCTTTTTGAAATATTCCAATATCTACCAAGGGAATATGGCCGATTGCAAGACCTTGTCCGATATGATTGATAGCCTTCGTGAGGCTACGAGTGAGTCCACAAAAAAGGCTTTGGTGATTATGGATGCTGGTATTGCCACTGACGAAAACTTGAAATTGGTGACAGAAAAAGGATATGATTATTTATGTGTAAGCCGTACTAAACCCAAAAAATATGCCTTAAAAAATGAAATCCCTACAATAGTTTATGACAAAAAAAATCAGAAAATAGAGCTGAATGAAATTGAAGGTGAAGAACAAAATCAGTGTGTTTTCAAGGTGAAAAGCGACATGAAAGCAATGAAAGAACGTTCAATGAATCGCAAATTTAAAACCCTTTATGAAGACACATTAACCAAACTTGCCAATGGATTAGCCAAAAAATCGGGGATAAAAAAGCAAGAAATTATAAATCAAAAAATAGGGCGATTGCAACAAAAATATCCCTCAATAGCCAAGCATTACCAAATTGATTTATTGGTTGACCAAAAAACGAGCAAGGTAACTTCTATGAAATGGGAGGTCAAAGAAAGTCAAATAAATCAGAAAAAAGAACATGGCGTTTATTTTATAAAAACGTCTCTAAAAGAAAGGGATGAGCAAACAATTTGGAGAATATACAATTGCATACGAGAAATTGAAAGTACTTTTAGAACGTTAAAAACAGACTTGGATTTACGACCTATTTATCATCAGAACGATGAGTCAACTATGGCACATTTAAACCTTGGATTGTTAGCCTATTGGATCGTAAATACGATTAGATATCAACTAAAAGTAAAAAAAATAAATCACGATTGGCAAGAAATTATGAGAATTGCAAATACTCAAAAGTTAGTTACAACAGAGATAAAAGATGTACTTGAAAACACAATCGAAATTAAGAAATGTTCAGAGCCAAGCCCTAAACTAAAGGAAATTTACTTAGCCCTAAACTATAAAAAATGTCCCTTTACCAGGAAAAAATTTGTAGTCCCCAAATCTGAAATCCTAAAACAAGATTTCCTTTTTAAACAAAGGTTTACAAGCTAAAGTCTGCAAGTTGGGTTAAACTAATTCACTGAAATAAGTTTTACCTCAAAAATAAGTACAGAACCTCCGGGAATACTACTGTAATCATTACTCCCATAACCAAGATGAGAAGGTACCAAAAGGATTCCGCTTCCGCCTTCTTTAAAATAAGGGATTCCTTCCGTCCATCCTTTTATCACTTGGTTCAAACCAAATGAAATTCCTGAAGCATTACTTTGATCAAAAACATTTCCATTAGTAAAATACCCTTTGTAAGCAACTGTCACATTAGAGGTTGCGGTAGGTTGTTCTCCATCACCAGCTTCATTAATCACATAGTACAATCCTGAATCGGTTTTTGTGGCAGTCAATTTATTTTTGGCAACGTAATCCACGATTTCTTTTTCGTTTTGAACGGTGTAATCAACAGGTTTAGATGCTTCATTATCTGATAAACAAGAAACAAATAATAAAGAAATTAGGGCTAATAAAGTAGATTTCATAATTTAATTTAAATGTTAAGGCTGCAAATATAGTAATTCAAGTAAAGCCTTTAATAAAAATTATTTGTCTCCAAAAACCTGAACATCATCTACTTGAAAAGCACCATCCAAAGCCAGGTTTTTACCGGAACCCGTATATTTAAAAGCAATGTTGATTTTACCTTTGTACGAAGATAAATCTACAGCGCCGCTTCCTACAAATTGATACCAAGGCGTAGCTTGTTTAGGCAAATTAACAACTAACGGAGTCCAAGTTGCGGTAGTAATATTCAACCCGTCAAAATTACTGGAAACATAAACTTCCAAAGAATTTAACTGGGAATCAACATCTAAGTGATGCTGAGCCGTTCTAAAAGTCAAGACTTCTTTTGTATGAACCTCCATATCTATTTTTGGCGAAATCAACCAAGCCACATTCGAAACGACTTTGGTTCCTGTAATATTAAATTCGGCATAACCGTTTCCGGAATAAACAGTGCCTTTCCAGAAAAGCGTTCCCTTTTGGACAATATTAGCCCAGCCGGGAAGATTTAGTTTAACATTGTTTTCAACCGTTTCAAAATCTTGGGAGAAAAAAGGAGTCGCTCTGCTTCCGGACATCACCACATCCTTTTCGGAACGCGGTAATAATTGGTAATCACTTCCGTATTTCGTTAAAATTCCTCTTACTTTTCCACTTCCATTAGGGACTAATTTAGTCGCAAAATCAGAAAAACTGCTTGTTCTAAAATACACTTGATTCCCTAGTTTATCCATCAAACTCCAATTCGTCGCACCGCCAACATTATTCGTTTCTTCAAAATAATGGCGTCCTATTGCGGCAGCTGAAAACTGAACATCAGACAACTCAACCAACGTATTCAAATTAGAATCATTCAGCAGTTCTGACATGGTCAGAGACCGAACCAAAACCTCTTCCTTTACATTCGTGCAAGACGCATTCAGCACTTTTTTATACTCATTTTGAGAAAGTCGCCCCACTCCGCCTTCATTATAGGAATTCACAAAAATACTTCCTATGCGCATCCCTCCAAACGAAATATCCGTGTATTGGTCTTTCAACTTTATGTATACTTTATTGCCCAGTCGGTAATCAATGTACAAATTTGTAGCATCCACGGGAACACTAAATCCTATGGCAGGTGTTGTGGCTGTTGCCAAAGTCTGAAAGGAAATCGACTTGAAAAAATTCCCCGATTCATCACTGGAAACCACATACGCCTCGATAATGTCATCGTATTTATACTGGGCTACAATCGCATTTGCAACCGCATGAACTTCGCTTACCGTTGTATTAGTAATTAAATCCGGTTGCGTACAAATGAGTTTTGGAGCGGCAACCTCATCCGTTACGCAACTGCTGAAAGTAATTGTCAACAGTAAAAATAATTTGCAGAATGTTGATTTCATATGCTTTAATTTAAAGATTGATATAAAGATTCACGAAATACGTTCTTCCGTATCCGTAGAAATATTTTGGTCCAAAAGAAGGCGTACCACTGGAAACATCCTGATTGATTTGTCTGAAATTAGCATTTCGGGCTTGTTCATAACCGCCTGTTTTATAGGTAACATCCAGCACATTATTGATGCTGGCAAAAATTCCAACATTCTTTCCATAAATGCGCCATGATTTTCCACCCACGAGATTGAACAACATCGTTGGGTCAAATTCTTCTTGTTTTAATAGTGTTGCTGCACGTTCCTCGGTTGCCTCCGGGAAATTAAAACCGCTTGCAGGATTTTTATAAAATATTTCAGTTCTGGAAATAGGCGAAATATCAATGTAACTATTGGTGAGGTAATTCATATTGGCACTAATCCACCAATATTTTGGATCTCGATATTCAATTCCCATTGAATACGCTCGCTGTGGCATTCCTGCTTGTTTGTAATTTTTGAGTGAGGCAGTTCCAAAATCAAAAACCGGACTGGTGTTTTCCAATGACGCTTCGGCATCGTTTGTCAACGTCACATGTGGATTACTGTCATATGTATATTCCCCAAAAGCCGCCGAAAAAGTAGTTTTAAACGTTTGGCTTAATTGATATTCCAAACTGAATTCTGCACCCATATTCTTCTTGTTCAATTGCGTTAACGTCTGACTCACAAAAGCATCGGTATTTAAATAACCCGCGCCATCATCAAAAATCCCTTCGGCATAAAAAAAGGAAATTTGAGTCGCATTTTTAATTAGGGAATAATAAGCCGTTAGTCGGGCTTTCAGTTTTGGAGAGCGATAGACATAACTGGCATCCAAACTGCTGATGTTCTCACTTTCGAGTCCGTCAACAATTGAATTATTCAATCGGGAATTTGCAAAAGTATTTCTCAGAGAAGGTGCTTTGGTCAAATGTGCCGCATTGAAAGTCACCAACTGTTTTCCGGAAATTTTTAAATTGAATCCGGCTTTGAAGCCAAAGTTTTCAAACGCTACTTTCTCACTTTTCCCGAAGGAATTCGTTTCGTAGATTCCGTTTTTGTACAAACCTTCCCTCTGATAATTGACAGTGGAGAAATTTTGAGCCAGATAAAAATCTACTTTATTGTACGTGAATTTAAATTGCGTGAAAGCCTCTAAAGTATTGGCAAAATAATTATAATTGTACCCATACGTATCCCCAACTACGACTTGGCGGTCTGGATTATTCAAATCCGATTGGGATTGATTTCCGCTGTAAAAAGCGTCGATATCTTCAAAATAGGAACCGCCAAGCAAGTCCAACAATTTTTGTGAGTTATGCGATTTTAGTTTTTTGAAAGACGCTCCAACATTTAAAAAAATGTTTTCTGACAGTTGCGCACTCAAATTTGTTGTGGCAACCGCCATTTGGTCTTCCACTTGATCTTCATACAAAACGTACTTGCTTTTTGTGGGTTCATAACCTGAAATTGTACCGTTGGAATCCAAAACTGGATTTTGATTGGCTTGGTACAAAGCCGTCCAATCAATTTGAGGATTCGCTAAAAATTCTGATTTGCTTTTGGCTGCATTTTCATAATCCGGAGTAAATGCTCCCGAAAATTCTCCGTTATCCGGTGCATAAAGCGAGCTGTAATAACTAGGCATTTTTCTGTAATACGTTGGGTCTGGACTATTGGCATTTTGATAATCGATGTTGCTGTTGGCAATTTTACCAAATTGATACATTACACTCGAATTCAAGTTGGTTTTATCATTGATTTTAAAATAATGATTCAGCATTATCGTAGGTTCTTCAATGGTTTTTATACGAGCATTTCTCTTTTCACCATCTTGAAAACCCCAATAGGAATTGTATTTTACGTTTGTCAATTGTGTAACTTCGGCAGTGTTTGGAGAGTTTTTGGCTCTGGAATTCGGGGTATACAGTGCCGTCAAATTTAACGAATGTTTCTCGCTTAATTTTTTTTCGAGACTTATAAAAAAGGAATTCGCATCATAATTGGTCCCTTCAAAATAGCCTTCCTGTGCCCAGCGCTTTCCTGCCGAAACTACAAAAGCCCAACCACTGGAATTCATTCCGGAAGCATGCGTTGCCATGGTACGCCAACTGTAATTAGTATTGGTTGATGAAAATGAAATTCGGGAACCCGGTCTGTAAATAGAAGCTCGTGTGTTAATTTCCTGTGTTCCTAAAATACCGCCAAAAGTATAATCCGAAGGTGTGGTTCCGAGTGTGAATTCCTGATTGCGGAGCGCATCATTCAATCCGCCCCATTCTCCCCATTGCGGTCTTCCATCATAGATTTTATTCATGGAAACACCATTAATCATCATAGTGGAATGTTCGCTGTCAAATCCGCGAACTCTAAAACGGGCTTGCCCCCAGTTGAAAGCGGCGGCTTGCAAGAAAGCATCTCGGGACAATTGCAAGAGTCCGGAAGTACTTTCGGAACTGCTGTTGTCCTCGCCAAAATCGCTTTCGATAAGTGTGATGATGCTATTTTGTTGTTCTGTGGATTGATCTTCTTCTAAAGTTATGGTTCCTAAATCCAACATTTTTCCTTGCGTAATTTCTATAGGATATAAGGCATCTTTGAAACCTTGACTGTGAATAAGCAGTAATATATTTCCTGTAGGAACCGTATCAAAACTAAAATTACCATCGGCTTTGGTGAGTTGCATTAAAGTAGTATTTTGAATACTGACGACTACAAACCCTAGCGGGTTTTGTGTTTTTGAGTCGATAACTTTACCGAAAAATCCCGTATTATTTTGTGCTATAACGCATCCTATTTGAAACATAAAGAAAAAACCCAGGTAAAATTTATTCATATATTCAAATTATGATGATGGTTTACATTCACTAAAAATTGCGGTTGAGAGAATTTTTATTCCTAGCAAAAAGTTCAACCGTCGACAGGAATTTCGACGGTTGAACAAAAAGCATAGAAAACGTCATCCGAATTAGGACAACAACTTGAAAATAATTAAAAATGAATTTTGGAAAAATGGGATATAAATCCCAATGGGAATACTTATAAAAGAGTGGTATTTGAAATTTTGTATGTTTTATTAATTCCTTATTGAAAGAATTATAATGTTAAATATACAAAAAAATAATATACAATTGATTTTTAAATAAAAAATTTCTTATAAAATATAAAAGTAGTCTTTAGCCCCGATGGTAGCAAGTATCCTTTCCAGTCCTGAACTTTTTTCAGGACTGGAAAGATACTGCGCACAGCGGGAGGATGTGTTGTTATGGAACCGAAATATAGTGCTCCTAATACTTCTATTTATTCGATTGCTTTGATTCTCGATACCATAATTGCGATGAGAATCCCAAAAATACCAATAAAAGCAAATGAAAATCGTAGACTCGACAACTCAGCGATGTAACCGATAATAGGCGGTCCCATAAGAAAACCCAAGAAACTGACACTTGAAACTGTCGTTAACGCTACACTGGGAGAAACGTTTGGATTTTTTCCGGCAACGCTGTAAACGGTAGGCACAATCGTGGAAACTCCCAAACCAACAAACATAAATGCAATGGTTGCGGGGATGACGAACGGGAAAAATACCGCTGTAAAAAGTCCTGCCGAAATCATGATTCCGCTGATTTGCAAGACAGTTTTTCTACCAAATTTATGAATAAGACCATCTCCTAAAAATCGTCCGCCCGCCATCATAATCATAAAAGAAGTGTATCCCAAAATCACTAATGGTCCGGGTGCTTTGATGACATCTTTGAAATATACACCGCTCCAGTCAAACATAACTCCTTCACTTGCCATGCAACAAAAACCAATGATACCAAGCCAAATTAAGGCACTATCCGGTTTTGAAAAGAGTTTTTTCTTTTCGGTTTTGACGGTTTCTTTCGCTTTTATTAAAAATTTATAATTGAAAGCAATCATCAAAAGCACGATTCCCGCAACGATTAAAAAATGTTGGTATGGATTAAGTTCCAAAGCCAGCATTCCTAAACCTACTAAAGCTCCCGTGAATCCGGCAAAACTCCACATTCCATGAAAAGAGGACATGATGGTTTTTTTGAAAAGGACTTCGGTATAAACACCTTGTGTATTGACAGCGATATTCGATAAATTACCAAAAATCCCAAATAAAAACAAACCCAATGACAGTTGCCAAGCCTGAGCAGCCAAGCCTAAATTAGTCAAACATAAAACATAAAAAAGCAGGGATGCTATAAGAATACGGTGGCTCCCAAAACGAGTGACCAATTTACCGGAAAAAGGCATAGCAACCAGTTGTCCTAATGGTAATGCAAATAAAATACTTCCTAAATCTCCTTCGCTTAACTGCAATGCTGTTTTAATATCCGGAATGCGGCTTGCCCAAGTGGCAAAACACAAACCCATTGCAAAATAAAACATGGAAACTGCCCAACGCGTTCTTTTCAAATAGGAAATCTTAGCGTCTTTATATGTTTTTTTAAATTTTGCTTTGGTTCTAAATCGGGATATAAAATTTAAGTCTATCAAGATAATTGGATTTTGAAATTTGATTTATCAAAATTACAAAATCCAATCATTGGTTGTGTCAAAACAACACATAAGAAAAAAAATACATCGTTATTGTTTATAAAAATACAGATTACTGCTATAAAAAGTGATGGCCGCGAATTCGCGAATTCCTTTTATACTTGGTAATTGATAGTTGATTTTACAAATCAATCCCTTTTTTCTGGGCACTGCTTTGAATGGCTGCTTCAATAATTTGCATCACATGAACGCCATCTTGTGCCGTTACCGGTTCCATAGCATCCTGTGTAATTGAATTGTAAACGCCGTCAAAAAAGTCATAATAATTCCCCTGAAGAGTTGGGATATATTCTTTTACAATTGCACCATTTATTTCTGTGTGTAAAAGTCCTTTTTTATCTGAAGATTCCGTTCCCCAAGTATCCAAGTTCGGTTTCATTCCTAATTTTAATTCGTCTTCCTGTACATCGCCACGCGCTTTTAGAAAAGAACCTTTCTTGCCATGAACCACAAAAGACGGAACGGCTTCACGCACAAAAAAACCAGCTTTTAATCGGACACGGAAATGGGAATAATACAATAAAATATCAATATAATCATCTACCAAAGAATGTTCCCGTGTGATGCGAATATCCGCAAAAACCGATTGAGGCAAACCAAACAAACACAACGCCTGATCAATTAAATGTGGTCCTAAATCCTTCAGAATTCCAGCACCAGAATTCGCCGTTTCTTTGTGTTGTTTTGGACTTAAAATCGGATTGTAGCGATCAAAATGGAATTCGGCTTCCACAATTTCGCCAAGGACATTATCTGAAATGATTTTTTGTACCGTTTTGAAATCGCTGTCCCATCTTCTATTTTGGAAAACGGACAGTTTCAATCCTTTTTCTTTGGCCAAAGCCGCTAATTCCTGCGCTTGGGCAACAGTTGTGGTAAATGCTTTTTCGACTAAAGCATGTTTTCCTGCAAGTAAAACTTTTTTGGCATATTCATAATGTGTATCTACGGGCGTATTTACGACCACCAAATCGACATCATCTTGCAATAACTCTTCTATCGTGGCGTAACTTTTCACCGAAGGATAATCCTGATGAATTAATTTTTTACTTCGCTCCCAAGAACCAAGTAGTTCAAATCCGGGATGAAAATTTAAAAAAGGAGCATGAAATACTTTTCCGGACATTCCGTAGGAAAGCAAAGCAGTTTTTATTTTTTGCATGGTATTATTTTATAAAATACGAATTTATACTTTTTAATCTTAAGACTTATATTCAAATTTTAACCACAAAAGGAATATAACTTCATTGAAGAGATGGGTTTTGTTATTTAATTTTAGCTCTTTCGTATTGTTTAGGCCATTGAATATCCGCCTGAAGTTCCTCGGCAAATTTCAATCCTAAATTTGGGTTTCTAAGGGATTCTCTGGCGAACAAGACCAAATCTGCTTTTCCTGAAGCAATAATTTCCTCGGCTTGAGCGGCTTCGGTGATTAAACCAACTGCGCCAGTAAGGATTGCAGTTTCTTTTTTTATGCTTTCCGCAAAAGGAACTTGGTAGTTTGGGCCCAACGGAATTTGCTGGTGTGAGACTAATCCTCCCGAAGAAACATCGATTAAATCCACTCCTTTTTCTTTTAATATTTTCGAAAGTTGCACTGATTCTTCAGCATTCCATCCGCCTTCTGCCCAGTCTGTTGCCGAAATTCTAACAAATAAAGGTAAGTTCTCCGGCCATTCCGATTGAACTGCATCCACAACTTCGAGTGTCAAACGGATTCGGTTTTCAAAACTTCCACCGTAAGTATCCGTTCTAAAATTGGACAAAGGCGAAAGAAACTGATGCAACAAATAGCCGTGAGCTGCATGAATTTCCAGCACTTGAAAACCGGCTTGAACCGCTCTTTTAGTAGATGATTTAAAGTCGGAAATTACTTTTTCAATTCCCGTTTTATCTAATGCTATAGGTGTTTTTTCGTTATCATGATAAGCAACAGCACTTGGCGCAACAGTATTCCAACCACCTTGTGAATCATCTAGTTTTCTTCCGCCTTCCCAAGGAGCCGCTGCGCTTGCTTTTCTTCCGGCATGCGCCAATTGGATTCCGGGAACGGATTTCTGACTGATAATAAATTGATTAATCTGCTGCATTTTTTCGATTTGTTCGTCTTTCCAAAGTCCTAAATCTCCGGGAGAAATTCGACCTTCGGGAGAAACTGCAGTCGCTTCCTGAATAATTAATCCTGCTCCACCGGTAGCACGACTTCCCAGATGTACAAGATGCCAATCATTGGCAAAGCCATCTTGAGCAGAATATTGACACATGGGAGAAATTGTAATTCTATTTTTGAGCGTAATGCTCTTTATTTGGAGTGGTGAAAACAATTGAGATGACATACCTTTAATTTTAATATAATTTAAGTGAAGATAAAGGAAATTTCCTTTTTAGAAAAGTAAAGTTAAGCGACAACGACGAAACTAAGAATTGAATTTCTATTAATTAACAAACATTTAAAATGGTATGGAACAATTATTGTAAAATATACAAATAGAAAACCTTACTTTTGTGAGTTGTAAAAGAACTAAAATTAAAAAATGGACATAATTATCAAGCTTTCTCAATTTTTATTGAGCTTATCATTACTTATTATACTTCACGAATTAGGACATTTTATTCCTGCTAAACTGTTTAAAACCAGAGTTGAAAAATTCTACTTGTTTTTTGACGTTAAATATTCCCTGATAAAAAAGAAAATTGGCGAAACTGAATACGGTATCGGTTGGTTGCCTTTGGGTGGTTATGTGAAAATTTCCGGAATGATTGACGAAAGTATGGACAAGGAACAAATGGCTTTGCCACCGCAACCATGGGAATTTCGTTCTAAACCGGCTTGGCAACGTTTGATTATTATGTTGGGTGGTGTTACGGTTAATTTTATTTTGGCTTTTATCATTTATATCGGAATGGCATTTGCTTATGGCGATACTTACATTGCGAATGAAGATTTGAAAGATGGACTTTTGATTGAGAATCCCGTGATGAACAAAGCAGGTTTTCAAACTGGAGATAAAATCATTGCCATTGATGGTGAAAAAATCATCAAGTATGACAATGAAATGAATATAAAAATCATCATGGCTAAACAAGTCTTGATTGAGAGAAATGGAATAGAGCAAACTATAAAAATCCCGGTTGATTTTGTGGATCAATTGTCTAAATTAGAAAAAGGATCTTTAGTTTCGATTAGAAAACCATTTGCCATAACTTCAATCTCTGAAGGATCTTTGAATACTAATTTACAGCCAAAAGATATCATTTTGTCTTTAAATGGAGTACCAACCAAGTATTATGATCAAGTAACTTCAGTTTTAGAAAAGAATAAAAACAAAACTATTTCGGCTGTTGTTTTAAGAGATGAAAAAGAAGTTCCGTTGCAAGTTATTGTTTCTAAAGATGCAAAATTAGGAATTGGTATCGGAAGCTTAGGAATGGAATCATTAGAAAAACTAGGATACTATAAAATCAGCAAACAGGAATTTAGTTTGATGGAATCAATCCCTGTAGGACTGGAGAAAGGAAAAGATCAATTACTGGGTTACGGAAAACAATTGAAAATGATTTTTAGTCCAAGTACAGGAGCATACAAACAGGTAGGTGGTTTTAAAGCGATATTTGACATTTTTCCTAATACATGGAGCTGGGAAGTTTTTTGGAACATCACTGCTTTGTTATCCATTATGCTTGGTGTAATGAACTTATTGCCTATTCCTGCACTTGATGGTGGGCATGTAATGTTTTTATTATATGAAATCATCAGCGGTAAAAAACCAAGTGATAAATTCCTAGAGAATGCGCAAATGGTTGGTTTCGTATTACTTATAACACTGTTGTTATTCGCTAACGGAAACGACATTTACAAGTCAATTGTAGGGAAGTAAAAAAAATTAATTTTTTTTTAATTTTTGCTTGCGAAAATCAAATTAAGCCCTATCTTTGCACCGCTTTACAAGTGAAACACACCTCACTAATAAGTAACAAAAAAACGTTCATTCATTATTAGAATAAAAATATACAGTTTCCTTCTTAGCTCAGTTGGTTAGAGCATCTGACTGTTAATCAGAGGGTCCTTGGTTCGAGCCCAAGAGAGGGAGCTTTAAAAGCCTGACAGCAATGTCGGGCTTTTTTTATGTCTAAAAATTAGCGATTCCTGATTTTTCCGCATTGAAATCTTAAAGAATTTGTTTAACGCAATTATAGATGGGATTTTCTACTTTATCATTTCCGTAACAATCTTTTTTGCTTCATTTGAATTACCCCAGCTTGCAATTTCATGCAAAACAGGCATCAAACTTTTCCCTGAATTAGACAAAGTATATTCTACCCTTTGAGGACTTTCTTGAAATTCTTTTCTTTCGATTAATCCTAATGTTTCTAATTCTTTTAATTCATTAGAGAGCACCTTGTTTGAAATAGCAGGCATTAATTGGTTTAATTTCCCGAACCGCAATGAACTTTCGCCAATACAATTTAAAATTATAGGTTTCCATTTACCTCCAAAAATGGACATGGCTCTTGTCACAGGGCAATCATAAGGGTTTTCTATATATCTCATATAATTTGTAGTAACCTACAGGTTACCGGTATTTAATTTGTTGGTTACAAATATACACTAATGGTTGTAAATTTGTAAAAAACAAGAAAAACAAGAAACATGAAAAAGATTGTATTACTTCTGACATTCATATTATCTATGGCTAATTTGAATGCACAAACTGCAACAACTGATATCCTTAAAGATTGGGAAAGAGCCAAAGCCTATACTAAAGAATATCTGGATGCCATGCCTGAAAGTGGCTATTCCTTTAAACCAACAAAAGAAATGCGTTCTTTCTCTGGTCAGGTTTTACACTTGAGCGATGCGATATATGGTTTCATAGGTACTGCTACCGATGAAAAGCCGCCAGTAGGTTTTGGAGATATAGAAAAATCAGGTGATGAGAACAAAGCAAGTGTTACTAGCAAAGTAATGGCTGCCTATGATTTTGCTATTAATGCCATTAAAAAATATCCTAATGCAAAACTTTCAGAGCCTATTAAATTGTTTGGACAATTTGATATGAACAGAGCACAAGTAGTAAACAAGTGTTTTGAACACCAAACTCATCATAGAGCGCAAACTACTGTTTATTTACGATTGGTAGGCGCTACTCCTCCATCTGAAAAATTATTTTAAAACCTACATATGAAAATCAATAAAAGGATTTGGCTGGCAATTGTTTTGCTGGCTTCCATAAATATATTTGCTCAAGAAAATACTAGTGAAAAAAAAATTGGTATACATTTATATGTGAATCCAGATCTAGGGAAAGATGATTCCGATGGTACAAAGGACAAGCCGATTAAATCATTACCCGAAGCAGCGAAGCGGGTCAACAAAATGGTTGGCGAAGGGTCTATTGAAGTGTATCTTTCAGCGGGAACGTATGGCTTATCTGAAACAGCTTCTTTTAATCCAACTAATTGGAAATTTTCAAAAAAGGATCGTTTGATTATTCGTGCTGAAATTTTACCTGATACCACGGTTTGGAATCCAAGTAAGATGCCTATAATTGTTTCAACGATGCCTTTTAACATCGAAACAAATGACAAGAAGGAAGTAACAGGTGGTTCTAACTATGGTATTTTGATTGAAACAAGCCACGTAACCATTCAAGGCTTACGAATTTTGGGCGAACCCGTACATGAAAAACCTTCTGAAGGGGTTTTAGTTCGAAATTATCCTATCGTTTGGGACGGTAAGAATTTAAGCGATTTGAGAATAACACAATGTTTGTTTTTAGGAAATAAATTTGCTCTTCCAAATCACTTAGGAGTTTTAGCAAGTGGTAAAGAATTAGAGGTTGACCATTGTGTTTTTTATGGCGTTAAAGATGCTGTTGTTATGTGGAATACACCCGCAGATCAATGTACAATGCATCATAATTTAATTTTAAATAGTTATGGAGCCGTTGTATGGACTTGGTCGACAATGGAGGATTTTAAATTTTATAACAATGTAATCAGTGGTGCCAATGTATTTTGGGTTCTGGAAAAAGAAGCCAAAAACTCATACACGATTGAAAATTCTATGTTGGTTGGATATAATGAATTAGTGAATAAAGGCGGTGGTCCACAAGATTTTGGAATCCCAGCCGATCCAAAAAAATTAAAGTATAATTCAGATTTTAAGATTAAAAAAGCTGGGAGTTTAGCTATTGAAGAAGATCAAACCAGCCGTTATTATTTGCAATTGAAGCCAGGAACAGTAGGAACTTCTTATGGAGCAGGATTATTTTATAAAGTAAATTAGATATATGAAAAAATTAATACTGGTATTTTTAGTAAATGTAGTTTTTTGTTGTGGCGCGTTTGCACAAAAACCGTTACGACATTTTATGCAGCCATCAAATGTAATTAATACCATTCCCTATGGTAATAATCAACAGGCAGGGCATTATGTACAATCTAAAGATGCCAAAATTTACTATGAAGTATACGGCAAAGGGCAACCCATTGTACTATTACATGGTGGATTGTTTGGGTCAACCGTAGAAATGGCAAAAATCATAGATAGTCTTTCAGTTGATTTTCAGGTAATCGCTGTTTCTACCCGTGGCCATGGGAAATCGGAAATCGGAACCGAACCATTGACATTAGAACAAAGAGCGAATGATGTACTGGCAGTAATCCGAAAAGTAACCACAGAAAAAGTAATGATTCTTGGATTTAGTGATGGCGGATTTACCGCTTATAAATTTGGCTCAATGTATCCTGATAAAGTTAAAAAAATGATTGTGATAGGTGCAGGGATTTTATATCCCGGATTAAGGGATTTTAGTTTTAACTTCAATCAAGCGATGGAAATGGATTCGGGATTTTGGGCACAACAACGTGCCTTAATGCCAGAACCGAATCGATTGAAAGAGGTGTTTCAGCAAATTGCGACTTGTTATAGCCAACTTACCGTAGGCACCGAATTATTGGGCGCTATCCAATGTCCCGTTTTAGTGATGGCGGGCGACCGAGATGAGGGTAACTCGGTTCAAAATGTACTCAATGCCGTATTGCTAATTCCGAATCATCAGTTAGCGATTATTCCAAATGCTGGTCATCCTGCTTTTATTGTTAATTTTAACGCCACTTGGGCAAGTATCGCTCCGTTTATAAAAGAAAACTAAATCCGTTGAACATGAAAAAAGTAATTTTATCCTGCGTCCTTCTTTTAAATATGACGATGGCTTTTGCTCAAAAATTTACTTGGGAGAATAAGGAATTTGAAGCGGTGAATACCAAAGTAGCAATCGTGAATATGGACGGTGTCCAAGTCTTAAAAGTAGAGCGCGACTTAGTTGCCTCCCCTTTTTACGAAAAAAACATTGACGCCTCAACTGACGGTCCTACTTACGTTAAATTAACGAATGTTGACATCGATAGCGGAACGATTGAAGTTAAAATGTTAAGCCGAATCATGGAAAATTCCCCTTTTCCTGCTGCGCGAGGATTTATTGGCGTGGCTTACCGTGTTGAACAAGAAAATAAAAATTTTGATGCCATTTATCTTCGTCCAAGTAATGGGAGAGCCGATGATCAATTGAGGCGCAACCACACCGTTCAGTATTTTTCCTATCCAGAAAATACCTTTAGCCGCTTGAGAAAAGAAGCGAACGGTTTATATGAAACCTATGCTGATATTGGTTTAAACGAATGGATTGATGTGCGTATTGAGTTTCAAGATGAAAAGGCAGTTTTGTACATCAATAACCAAAAATCGCCTTCATTTATCGTTACTAAAATGCTGGGGACTTCTAAAACTGGCAGTATTGCACTTTGGGTTGAAATAGGAACAGTTGGATATTTTAAAGATTTGAAAGTAACGAAGAAATGATTGATTCATAAATTCGATGATTCTTGGATAAAAAACCCGACAGTACTGTCGGGCTTTTTTATGGCTGAAAATTTGCAATTGCTTTTTATGTTTTCCACAAATTCGTTGACCAGATTAAATTTGTACTTTTCAACTATTTATCTCAATACATTTATTTTTTCTCAGATGAACTAGAGCTATCTGTCGATATTCTATAGGAAACTGCCGATTTCGATTTTAGGACTTAATATATTCCGTACATTTATTTTTAAATTGTACCGGATGAAACCATTTTCAGTCAAAGACATTTCGATTTTTTCAAAAGCTTTACTCTTTCTTGGGTTGCTTATAGTTCAAAGTATGCCGCTATACATGAATATTAGTTTTCCAATGGAATTTTGGATCAAACAAATCTTCATGTATATTTTATGGATTTCCGTATTTTATCTTACCTATAAAATAATCATTCCTACTCTTTTATTTCAAGGCAAGAACGGTTTTTTCTTTATTGCAATATGTATTCTTATAGTATCAGTTCTTTACATTAGTGACACTTTCAACTCACTCATAAACCTTGATGCTATTTTAAATCAGCATTTTAAAATTTCGAAAAAAGATAACTTGCAAGGTGCTTTGATATCAAATTTAAGCGAAATCATAATAACCTTATTAATTGTAGGAGCCAGCACAGTCATAAGTGTTGCCAAAAAACTGCAAGTGGAAACCCAAGTGCGACAAAATCTTGAAAAGGAAAAAGTCACTTCGGAATTATCATTCCTGAAATCCCAAATCAATCCTCACTTTTTTTTCAATATTCTGAACAGTATTTATGCTTTGGCTGGTACCGAAAATCAACCGGCACGGGAAGCCATATATACCTTGTCACACATGATGCGCTATGTGCTTTATGATACTAAAAATAACTTGACAACGCTAAGCAAAGAAATAGGTTTTGTAGAAGATTATCTTAAATTGATGGAACTCAGAATAACAGATAAAGTGCAGGTAATATTTGAAAAACCTACCAATGTAAAGGATGTCGAAGTAGCGCCAATGCTATTTTTACCTTTTGTCGAAAATGCCTATAAACACGGAATCAGCGGGATTTATCCAAGCTATATTTACATCGGAATTGAGCAGTCCGAAAAATTTCTCCAAATTGAAGTCCGCAATTCTATATTTGAAAATCAAACCCTAAGCAAAGAAGAAAGCAACGGAATAGGTTTAATCAATACCCGCCGAAGACTCGATTTGATTTATCCTGACAAGTACGAATTGTCTACTAATGAAGATACCCTTCAAATGGAATACACGGTAATCTTAAAATTACAAATCTCATGATATTAAAATGTATCGCGGTTGATGACGAGCCGCTGGCGTTACAAATTCTAGTTTCTTATATAGAACAAACGCCGTCCTTAGCATTATTGGGACAGTTTTCGAATGCCATCGAAGCATTAAAAGCAATCCATGAACAGGATATTGACCTGATTTTTCTTGATATTCGAATGCCGGACATAAACGGAATTGAACTGGCAAAAATTGTCGAACAATACCGTGTAAAAGGGAATTTAAGAATCATATTTACAACGGCTTTTGACCAGTACGCGCTTGATGGTTACAAGGTTGATGCGCTTGATTACCTTCTTAAACCTTTTAGTTTTGTTGATTTCAGTAAATCCGTTGCAAAGGCGCTGGGTTATTTTGAGCTCATCCGAAACCCGGAACAGGAAGTACAAAAACTGAGTCCGCCAATTCCCGAAACTGAAGTTGCTTATATTTATCTGAAATTTGAATACCAGCTCGTTAGAATCGCAGTCGATGATATCATTTATGTAGAAAGCATGAAAGATTATGTAAAAGTATTCCGCCTCAGCGAAGACAAGCCTTTATTGTCACTGACAAGTATGAAATCACTGGAAGAAAAGCTTCCTGAAAATAAATTTATGCGCATCCACAGGTCCTATATTGTATCGCTTGATAAAATAAAATCCGCTACAAAAAACTCCGTCCAAATTGACAAAATCACCATTGCTGTCACTGACCAATACAAAGATAATTTTATGAAATTTTTCCAAGACTGGGCTTAAAAATTTGAATTGTAAAAATTCCGTCGACGTTCTCCGCCTCTCTGTCGAATGTGCTGGTATATGTTCCTCTTAAGATGTTGCTTTGTACCGTAATCCAAACGAATTTATTTAAAAATTCCAATGGATTTGGAACTTAAAATATCTTGAAATGAAAAAAATCATCCTTATTACCGTAATGCTTTTTGCTGTTTTATCAGTAAAATCCCAAAATTTTACCGGAACGAACAGTTTAAAAGGAAAAATTTCTGGTACCGTAATCGATTCGATAACTCAGGCACCAGTAGATTATGCTTCGGTAAGCCTTTTCAAAATTAACTCAACGAAACCAGTGACTGGGGTTTTGACCGATGCTACCGGAAATTTCAAATTGAGTGAAGTTGAAGCTGGAACCTATACTGTCACCATTTCGTTTATTGGCTACAATGACAAAACTATTACATCCGTAATTACAACAGATGCAAAACTGGATCTTGAGATTGGGAAAGTAATTCTAAGTCCGGAAACAAACACATTGAAAGAAGTTGTCGTGGTTGGAAAAACGCAACAAGTAACAAACAAGATTGATAAAATTGTTTACAACGTAGAAAAAGATTTGACGGCAGGTGGCGGTAATGCTACAGATGTTTTGCAAAAAGTTCCTATGGTAAATGTGGATATTGACGGCAATGTATCCATTCGTGGAGATGCAAATGTACGTGTGCTTATCAACGGAAAACCATCGGGAGCAACTTCTGCCAACCTTGCGGATGTGTTGAAAACAATACCGGCTGACCAAATCAAAAATATCGAAGTGGTTACTTCGCCATCTGCAAAATACGATGCCGAAGGATCTGCCGGAATCATAAACATTATCACCAAACAAAAAAGTGTTTCAGGAGTAAGTGGGTCCGTGAGTGGCGGTATTGGGACGAGACAAAATAACCTTAATGCCAATATTAATTATAACAAAAACCGTTTTAGCCTTTCGGCAAATGTTGGATTCAACAATGGTTGGCCACAAGAATCCGATTCCGAATCGAATCAAATTTTGAACAACAGTACGGCCAATAGTTTACAGACAACCAAAGGTACTAATGAAGTGCAGCGTAGTGGCGTAGTAGCATCTGTAACGGCAGGATATGATTTTAATGCTTTCAACAGTTTAAGCACAACCTTTAGATATAATGACGGAGGATTTGAACGAACAGGTACAAATGAAAATCAGTTTACTGATTATATGAATCCTTCAAATAGTACTGTTTATACGGGACAAAGCAGCGCAAAAAACTCTTTTGGAGGATTTGACTGGAACCTGAATTATGCACATAAATTTGCAAAGGAAGGACACGAACTTACCTTTTCATCACAATGGAGTCACAATATAGTGGAGACTAATTATCAAAATATCTACTCTGGTTTTTATACCAATCAAAAAGCAAATAATGACGGAAATAATGATGAATACACGCTTCAATTGGATTACACCTTGCCGGTAACTGAAAAATTCAAACTGGAAGCTGGAGGTAAAACCATCATCAGAAAGATTTCGAGTGATTTTCAAAATTATGTTCCTGATGCACAAAATGCATTTGTGTTTGACCCAATCAGTTCTAATTTATACAATTACGATCAGGATGTTGCGTCGCTTTATACTGTAGGAACGGTTACTTTGCCCAAAGGTTTTACTGTAATGGCAGGTGCGCGTTTTGAAAACACAGCTATCAAAGGTGATCCTACAAATGCATTGCAAACCGATTTAAGTCCATTCAAAATTGACTATGGGACATTTATCCCAAGTTTTACCGTACAGAAAGCATTATCAGAATCGTCATCTTTAAAATTAACGTACAGCAAACGTATTTCGAGACCAAGCTTTACATACCTCAACCCATTTATTAATAAATCAAATATTCAAGCACAAACTCAAGGAAATCCAACCCTTGATCCTGAAGTATCACAAACTGTAGAATTTGGATATTCCACATTTTCGCAAAAGCGCACACTGAATATTTCGGCCTATTATAAATATACCTCAGACTTAATTGAAGGTATTGCAACACCTTTATCAGATGAGACAGGAACAATCACTAATTATCAAAATATTGGAAACAATAAATCGTTTGGAATGAGTCTTTTCGGTTCTGTAAATCCATTTAAAATATTGACTTTACGTGGAAATTTTAATGCATTTACCTACAAACCGGATCCAACAGGATTATATAACCTGGAACAATCTTCGAATGGTACATCGATACAATATTCTGCGTTCGTGAGTGGGACACTTCAATTTAAAAATGACATTTCTGCGGAAGCTTTTGTAATCCAAAATTCTTCTAAGAAAACGCTTCAAGGCACCAGTCCAGCTTTTAATTTAATGGTTTTTGGAGTTAAAAAACAATTGTGGAAAAAAACAGCATCCTTTGGATTGAACATGGTATCGCCATTCAAAAAGGATTTAGAATTTAAACAAAATTCAAGTGGACAAGGCTTCAGCCAAAGCAGTACTTTTAAATTTCCAATTCGTTCTTTTGGAGTTACATTCAGTTATAATTTTGGTTCAATGAATTTCACTGGCGCTAAAAAGAAAGGGGTTAATAATGATGACCTTAAAGAAGGAGATCAAAACAATCAAGGTGGTATGCCTGCCATAAAATAAGACTGTAGAAATAGAATACTATTCCAAAAGGTTTCAAGATACTCTCTTGAAACCTTTTTTTATGCAAGGCTATTCAAACAAATAAAAAGAGTTATTTTTCTTTTATATTTTTAAAATTTCGATATTTACCTTATTAAAAACAAATTAATGATGATACGAAGAAGATTTATAGGTTCCGCAGCTTTATTTGGAGTTGCCGGTATTATGGGCTTTGCAATGCGTCCAAAGAAAAAATTCTTGTTGCACCATGTATTTTTTTGGTTAAAGAACCCACAATCAGAAGCTGATAGACAACAATTGATCACTGGTTTGAAAACTTTGGCGGGAATTCCAACGATTCGTCAAATTCACGTGGGCGTTTTAGCTTCGACCGAGAAACGAGAAGTTGTAGACACTTCTTGGGATGTTTCAGAGCTGATGTTTTTTGATGATGAGGCCGGACAAAAAATATATCAGGACCATCCTATTCATCAGGATTTTATAAAGAACTGTTCTCATTTATGGGAAAAAGTAGTGGTTTATGATGCTATAGATGTATAAATATTGAAGGTGTTGGCTATTGCCAACACAAGAAAAACACAACTAAAAAGGGTTTCAAGAAATAAATCTTGAAACCCTTTTTTATGCGCACTACTTTAGTTTCGATAACTACGGAATTAATCGGTCAATACGAAGCTGTTCAAACAAATCGTAAAATGAATCTTCCGTTCTTTGAAAAACAGGAAATCCGAGTTTACGACTTTTAGACATATCCGTCATGACTTCAATTGGTCGCCCTAAGTCAAGATCAGTATGCCACGCAGAAGCCAATTTATTTAAATCAGATTCTTCAAGAGCATATTGAACGGCAATGTTTTTCCAAACCGGAGCTTCATCTACCATTTGTTCTTCAAGTGGATGAATCGTGCCATCGTACCCTATTGCTTCAATCCCGAATGATGCCGCTAATTTTTTCCAAAGCCATTTCCAACGAAAAAAATCTCCATTTACTACATTGAATGCTTCGTTACGAGCCGCTTCTGAAGTGGAAGCCCATATTAAATGTTCTGCCAATACTCTAGCATCCGTAACATCTGAAAGTCCATTCCATTGTGCTGCTGAACCCGGCCACTGAAATGGTTTTCCTGTTTCTTTACAAATACTGGCATACACCGCGAGCGTAGTTCCCAGATTCATTAAGTTGCCTACCGCTTTTCCTATAACCGTATGCGGTCGGTGAATGCTCCATGTAAAACCATCTCGCGCTGCAGCGGCATACACTTCATCTTCTTGAGCATAATAAAAATTCTCTATTTCAAGACGCGGTTGCTCTTCCCTAAGTGGAGTTTCAGGCAAAAATCCTTCTTTGGCGTAAGCCTCAAACGGCCCAAGATAATGTTTCAGTCCTGTAACAAGCGCTACGTGTTGCACTGAATTTTTAGGCGATAATGCTTCGAGAAGGTTTCTGACCATTAAGCTGTTCACACGTATGTTTTCGGCTTCAGAGTCCTGACGCATCCAACTTGTAATGTAAATGTGTGTGGGAGAAATATCTTTTAAAGCTATTTTTAAATTCTCCAAATCCAAAAGATCTGCAGCAACTGGCTGAAGATTTTCAATGTCTTTTCTTGGATTTCTGGCTAAACCGAAAGTCGTCCAGCCTTTAGCAATAAGTTTTTCTGCGAGATTGCTACCCGTTATTCCGGTCGCTCCAACTACTAACGCTATATTTTCCATAATTCTATTTTAAAATTTTATGAAATACAAAATTCGAAAACATTCTATGGATTATAAAGGACATACCTCACAGAAAACTTGTGACCTATATCACATCAATGCGACAAGCGACTCAATGTTTCTCTTGAAATACCAAGATAAGATGCTATCAAAGTTTTAGGAATGCGGTGAATCAAATCTGGATATAACTGGATAAATTGCGTGTATCGTTCCTCTGAATTCTTGCTCATTAGTGATAGAATTCGGTTTTGAAGCGCAATATTACCAGCGGTCATTTTTTGCAAAAAGAAGAATTCCATTTTCTGCAACTCGGCACACAGCTTTTCTCTGTTATCAAGAGTGATATAATAAGTTTGCGCGTCTTCTAAGCAGTCAATATTGAGTGTGGCATTCTGGTTATTATAAAAACCCTGATTATCCGTTATCCACCAATCTTCCATGGCGAATTGCAAAATATGGCTTTTACCTGATTTGTCTATATAAAAAGATTTCAACAGCCCTTTTACAACAAAATGAACATACGGAACAGGATTTTCCTGCTGAACAATGTATTGATGTTTTTTATACTTACCAACAGAAAAGTGAGAGAGCACCAATTGAAATTCATCATCTGTTAATGGTACAATTTTCTCAATTTGTCTTCTTAAAATTTCTTCCATACCTCCTTTTGTTATTACACGGATAAAAATACGATTAAAAAAGAATGATTGAAAGGCTTCCTTTTAATTCGGCATAATTCGAAAACCATCAGATTTCATTAAAAAGTAAAATCTACCGTTAAAAGGTTTGTTTTTAATGAGTTCTAAAAATTTTTATACTGTTTTAAATATTCTTTGTGTTTTAACGACGCATTATTTTTTTATATTTGGAAATGGTTTTTTAAGTTGTTTTTCTAAAAAGCAGTTTTGAAAAGAGAATATCAATTTTATAAATAAATTTTAAGGTAAAAGAATGAAACAAAACAATCTCTCCGTTTGGTCTGCTATTTTATTGTGTTCAATAAGTTTGCTGTCCCATTCCCAGAAAATAGAAAATCAAAATACGCTGACAGAAGAAGAAAGCAAAGAGGGTTGGGCACTGCTTTTTGACGGAAAAACAACCAAAGGATGGCACCTTTACAATGAAGGAAATATCCAATCGGCTTGGTCAGCTGCAGGAGGAGAATTGGTATGTGACCCAAATACAGAAAAAGTTGTTCGTGGAGATCTGGTTTCAGATAAAGCCTATGATAATTATGATTTGACTTTTGAGTGGAAGATTACCAAAGGTGGAAATAGCGGTGTATTTATCAATGTTCAAGAAGCGGCCGAATTTCCAACAGCCTGGACAACTGGTCCTGAGTACCAACTGTTGGATAATGCAAATGCCTCAAGCCATAATTTGAAAGATGGAAAGCGCTTATCCGGTTGTATTTATAGTTTGTCTCCATTAAAAAATAAAGTACAGTCGAAAAAATTTGGCGAATGGAATACTTCTCGAATTCTTCAACAAAATGGCCAAATTACATTTTGGTTAAATGGTGTTTTAACAGGCCAAGAAGATATGAAGAGCAGTCGTTGGAAGGAGTTAGTTGCAGAAAGTAATTTGGGAAAATTTCCGTCTTTTGGAAAAGCAACTAGCGGTAAAATTGCATTTCAGGATTGGGCAAATGGAGTATCTTTAAGAAATATCAAAATAAAAGAGTTGGAGTAAGCATTCATAATTATAGAAAATAATACGTAAAAGACTATCGGTACTGATGGTCTTTTTTGTTTTTGTCTCATAATCAAAATGCCTTTTACTTATTATAACCATCGTAAAACCTATATTTTGAGTTAGTTATAGCTATATTTTAACAATGTTTTTTTATATCATTGTGTTGATGTGACACATTATTTGTTATATTTGAAATCGTTTTCGTAAATTTAACGGAAACAGAAAAGAGTGTCAATTACAATTTTGCCTTTTAAAAACAAGATTAAAAAACATAAACCACTATAATTTAGCTATTTAATTACTAAAAACAAGAACCAAGATATGAAAAAAAGAATTGTATTACCTGCGTTACTTTTACTTGTTGGAACGCAAACGTATGCCCAAAAAAAATGGACAGAAACGCCTAAAGACTCCCATAACATTGTTCAAAACCAAGGAGGACAAACATTAGGATATTCTCCAAAATCAGGAATTAAAATTATACAAGCAGACGGCTTGGCTTTTAAAGACCTCAACAAAAATGGGAAGTTAGATATTTATGAAGATTGGAGAAAACCGGTAGCAGAACGTGCCAAAGATCTTGCCTCTAAAATGACGGTAGAACAAATGGCCGGGTTAATGTTATACAGCAGGCATCAAGCTATTCCAGCTCAGGAAGCAGGAATGTTTACTGGAACCTATAATGAAAAACCATTTTCTAAAAGTGGTGCAAAATCATCTGATTTGTCTGATCAACAAATTGCATTTTTAACCAAAGACAATTTACGCCATGTACTAATGACATCTGTTGAAAGTCCAGTAGTTGCAGCAACATGGAATAATAATATACAAGCATTAGTAGAAGGTATTGGAATGGGCATCCCTTCCAACAACAGTTCTGATCCAAGAAATGGAGCGAATAAAGATGCTGAATACAATGCAGGTTCCGGTGGAGCTATATCACAATGGCCGGAAGAACTAGGATTAGCTGCTACTTTTGATGCCGCTATCACGGAACAATTTGGTGCAATTGCTGCCAAAGAATACAGAGCCATGGGAATCACAACAGCGCTATCGCCACAGATTGATTTAGCAACAGAACCAAGGTGGAATCGTTTTGTGGGTACTTTTGGCGAAGACCCAAAACTTGCGACTGATATGGCAAGAGCGTATGTAGATGGGTTTCAAACATCACCAAAATCGATTAATGCGTATGAAGGATGGGGAAATCAAAGTGTCAATGCGATGATCAAACACTGGCCAAGTGGTGGTCCGGAAGAAGGAGGTCGTGATGGACATTTTGCTTATGGAAAATTTGCAGTATATCCGGGAAATAATTTCGAAACCCACTTAAAACCCTTTACCGATGGTGCTTTTCAGTTAAAAGGAGCTACTAAAAAAGCCTCAGCAGTCATGCCATATTACACTATTTCGTATGGTCAGGATAAAAAATACGGTGAGAATGTGGGTAACGGATTCAGTAAATACATTATTACAGATTTGTTAAGAGACAAATACGGGTATGATGGAGTGGTTTGCACCGATTGGTTAATTACAGCAGATGAAGGCGCTAAGCCAGATATCTTTTCAGGAAAATCTTGGGGTGTTGAAAAATTAAGTGTTGCCGAAAGACATTATAAAGTCCTAATGGCGGGTGTAGATCAATTTGGCGGAAATAATGATATCAATCCAGTGCTGGAAGCATATCAAATGGGTATAAAAGAACACGGAGAATCATTTATGCGCAAGCGTTTTGAGCAATCAGCAGTTCGTTTGCTTTTGAATATTTTCAGAGTGGGATTGTTCGAAAACTCCTATTTGGATCCTAATGAGACCAAAGCTATTGTGGGAAAACCTGATTTTATGAAAGCAGGATATGACGCGCAATTGAAGTCGGTTGTGATGATTAAAAACCAAAATAAAACGTTGCCAATTGCAAAAGGTAAGACAGTTTATATCCCAAAAAGAGTTACTCCGGCGGGAATCAACTTTTTTGGTCAGCCTTCTCCTGAAAAAATTGAATATCCGGTTAATCTAGAATTGATTAAAAAATATTATACGGTAACGGATGAGCCTGCTAAGGCGGATTTTGCAATTGTATTTATCAAAAGTCCGATAAGTGGCGGATACAGCAGAGCCGATAGAGAAGCTGGTGGAAATGGATATGTGCCCATTAGTTTGCAATTAAAAGATTATACCGCAGTCGATGCCAGAGCACAAAGTATTGCTGCCGGAGATCCTGTGATTGACCCAACGATTACCAACCGTTCGTATTTGAATAAAACGTCAAAATCAAATTCGTACCCAGATTTAAACACAATTCTAGAAACGAAGAAAGCGATGAATGGAAAACCGGTATTGGTGTCTGTGAATATTTCTAATCCGATGGTTTTTGGAGAATTTGAAAAAGAGGTTGATGCAATCGTGGGAGAATTTGGCGTACAAGTAGAAGCTTTATTAGATATTGTTTCGGGTAAAACAGAGCCTTCCGGATTGTTGCCTTTGCAAATGCCATTGAATATGACTACCGTTGAAAAACAAATGGAAGACGTTCCTCACGACATGACACCCTATAAAGATGCTACTGGAAATGTGTATGATTTTGGTTTTGGATTAAACTGGAAAGGGGTAATCAAAGATGCCAGAACTACAAAATACAGCGTCAAGAAATAAACAAATTATATTTAAACCACCTAGCTATTTAGGTGGTTTTTTTATGTCCAATTCCGAATTTGAATTTGAATTTGAATTCTGACGATAAAAAAGAGATCCAATCGCTTTGTTTTGTTAATTCTACGCAAAATTAAAGACTTATTTGTCTTTTTAAATCCGCTTTTACTACCTTTAAAAAAGATTTCTTTCTTTAAAAGATTAAAAATTATACCCATGAAAAAAATAATAATAGTCTCCCTCTCGATTCTTTCATTTCTCTCTTTCAGTTGCGAAGCACAAGTAAAGCCAAATGATATTTCTATAAAAGACGAGGTAAAAAATTATACCATTGAAACCGTAGCTTCAGATATTGCAATTCCGTGGGGAATGACTTGGTTGCCAGACGGAACAATGTTAGTTACTGAAAAAAGTGGTATTCTGTATCATATCAAAAACGGTATAAAAACCGAAATCAAAAATGTTCCAAAAGTATATTCTCGTGGACAAGGCGGATTGTTAGATATCGTTTTACATCCTGATTATGCTAAAAATGGTTGGATTTATATGACGTATGCTTCCGATGAAGGTGAAGGTACCGGCGGGAACACTAAACTTATTCGAGCAAAATTATTGGACGGAAGTCTGACACAAATCGAATCGCTTTATAAAGCTACGCCCAACACTACAAAAGGACAGCATTTTGGTTCCCGAATTGTATTTGACAACGATGGTTATTTGTATTTCTCTGTTGGTGAGCGTGGCGAACATTTTGTAAATCCGCAAGACATTAAACGCGATGGTGGAAAAATATACCGTTTAAATGACGACGGAAGCATTCCTAAAGACAATCCGTTTGTCGGTCAAGCCGGAGCCAAAGAAGCGATTTACACCTACGGGAATCGCAATCCGCAAGGAATGGCAAAAAACCCCGTAACAGGAGCAATTTGGGCACATGAACACGGTCCTCAGGGTGGCGATGAAATCAACATCATAAAAAAAGGAGTCAATTACGGATGGCCTATTGTTACTTATGGTATCGATTATGACGGAACAACCATTAGTAAAGAAAACGAAAAACCAGGCATTGAAAAACCCATTTATTATTGGTTGCCTTCTATCGCTCCAAGCGGAATGACTTTTGTGACCGGTGATAAATATCCAGACTGGAAAGGACATTTGTTGGTTGGTTCTTTAAAATTCCAATATCTTGAATTGCTAAAATTGAAAGGCAATGAAGTTATAGGCAGACAAAAAATTACTACCGATATTGGTCGTGTGCGTAATGTGGTGCAAGGTCCGGATGGCTATATTTATATGGGCGTTGAAGGAAAAGGAATACTCAAAATTATACCAAATTAAATTATGTTGACAACGAAATTATTTTTAGGATTTGGAGTGTTTATATTGGGAAGTTTCTCTTTCGAAAACCCATTTTCCCAAGACAACTATATTGAATTGAATAAAGAAACCGCTGTTGTTTCAAAATTTCAGTCACCCGGAAAAGAAATCTATGCTGATTTTTGCATGCAATGTCATGGCGCAAATGGCAAAGGAGATACTAAGAACTTCCCTCCTCTTGATGGTTCTGACTGGTTGAAAACCAAGAGAAATCAAAGTATTGCTGCTGTGAAATTTGGACAAAGTGGCGAAATTGTTGTCAATAAAATCAAGTACAATAGCAGCATGCCAGCCATGGGACTTACGGATCAGGAAGTTGCTGATGTGATGAATTACATCATGACTTCTTGGAGCAATAAACAAACCAAAATCGTTACTGAGAAAGAAGTCGCAGCCATTAAAAAATAAATTCAAGCTTAGGATTTCTATCTAAAAAATATACGATACCGAAAAACCACCATAAAAATTTACGGGATTTCCGGGGTAAAAATAACGTGGTGCAGCAGTGCCAAAACCAACTGCGTTAGGCAAAATATTAGCCGCATATTTGGTGTCCAATGCGTTATTGACTCCGGCATTCAGCTCTGTCTTCAGGATTTTAAGAATAGTAAAAACATACGTCGTTTTAATATCGAGCAACGAATACCGCTCACTGTATTTTGTATTGGAATCATTTAACGGAATTTTACCCATCGTTCGGAAAGACGTGTTTACACTAAATCCATTTTTGGTGTTCAAATCCACTCCAAAATTAAATTGCTTTTCGGGAACGCCTGTAAGTTGGTTTCCCGAATAATCAGCATCACCATCCAAGAATTCTTTGAATTTAAAATTATTCACCGCACCTGAAAAATAAGGGGTGATTTGAAGTTGGGTCAGTTCTATAATTTTATAATTAACCAAGAATTCTAAACCCGTATGCGAACTGCTGCCCGCATTAATCCCTACAAATTGATCATTGTCAGTGCGACGTTCCACCAATAAATTTTTAATTTGTGTGGTGTAAAAAGTTACTTCGGTGTATACTTTATTTCCAAGCCAGTTCCCTTTGAAGCCCAGTTCATAATTCCAACCGATTTCTGGTTTTAAATCGGTGTTTATTTGACCTTCGGGAGTCAATGTTTCTGCAACTGATGGAACCGAAAATCCTTTGCTGACGGATGTAAATATGTTTTTTCCATTGCTTATTTTATACGATAAACCAACTCTTGGCGACCAAACATTTCCAAAAGTAAACGGCATCTTTTGACCACCAGAATTATTTTCGAAAACATTTTCTAACGAATATTTGGTTGTGTTTAATGCCACTCCGGTTTCCAAATGTAGCTTTTCTGAAATCCAAAGTTCCATTTGTAAAAAGTAGTTGGTGTAATTCCTATTTTGTTTGATAGCGCTGAACTCATCGCCTTTTATACTTCCTTGTCCCGGTTGCGATTGGTATAAATTTTCAAAAAGCGAATACGCATACTTTTCCGTTAATAATTCGGTTCCCAAACTCAGTTCAAACGGCGAAGAAAACAATCGGTCTTTATAATTCACATTGGAACGAAAACCTGCTGCACTTGTTTTTTCATCCAAAATATCAAACGGTCTGGGCTCGTAAGCGTCTTTAAAATTAGAAAAAACACTGGTTTGCATAGACCATTTTTCAGAAAATTGATGGTCGTACCCTAGTCCGAGCATGAATTTATCATACGACTCAAAACCTTGTGCCGCAGCCCAAGTAGCGGCTGCTTTCTCCGGATTATTTTTTAAATCAGTCTCATTGATAGAACTTGGGATATAAGCTTTCAATCGGGTGAAGGTTCCTAAAAATGACAAATCACCTTTGGAATTAATTTTTTGTTTACCGTGGAGATTAAATGATTTTCTGTTGTAGGAACTATTGACTCTAAATCCATCGCTTTGTAAATCCGTATAACTTGTGAATACATTTGTTTTGGAATCGCTGTATCCTGCCGAAAGACGTTGTTGCAACAACCCAAAACTTCCAAAAGTGACTGTTGATTTTCCAAACGATTCCAGCAAAGGCGTCTCTCTTGAAAGCAGCTGAATCACTCCACCCAAACCGGAACCAAAACTGGTGGAATTTGGTCCTTTTATAATTTCAATTTTTTCGATTGAAGCCAAATCAATATCATCAATAGTAGTTTCGCCTTCACTGGAACTCAATGGAATTCCGTCAAAATAGGCTTTTATTTTATTGGTTCCGTATTGTGATCGCGCACCAATACCACGAATAGTAATCCTGTTGGTATTGAAAGCGCCTTGTTGCATCGTAACGCCAGGGATTTTGTTTAAAATTGGGGTCAATATAATTCCGTCACTTTTATTAATGTCAGCTGTAGTAATCACTGAAACGGAGGAAGCAACATTTTGAAGCACATTCTTGATAGGCGAACCTTTCAAAGTGATTTCTGAAAGTGCAATAGTATCTTTTTTTATTTGTCCAAAAACAGCAGTGGCACTGCATAAAAAAAGAAGAAAAGAAAGGAAATTTTTGAACAATTGTTTGGTATTTAGATGAGTAAAAACTTTTATAAAGTTAGCCTTTTCTTTGTATTTCCCAAAAGCTATTCTGAAATTATGATAAAAGTAAACTGCCTTTTTATAAAAATTAAAAGCCAAACAATTAACTGATGTACATTCCGTTTGAATATTAAATTGAAAGAAGCTTGAAGATCGAATTCGGGTAGTTTGAAAAAAATTAAAATCCGTGAATTATATAAAAAATAGCCCGTTGAAACACTATTATAATTGATATCACACTTCTAAAATACTTTATCTTTACATTGAAAATAAATAGAATTAATTTATGAAAAAATCAGCTATTGCATTTATTACACTTCCTTTACTGCTTTTAAATATTTCTTGTGAAAAAGGAAAAGCGGCTGATGCTGTAAATGGTACAGAGAAATCAGATACCGTAAAAACGGATACTACAGAAAAAACGACAACCCTTACCATTGATACTGTTGACTATAACAAAAGAATGGTGGCATTAAGCAATAATGACACTACCGGGAGATGGCCTGTAAAAGCGCCCTATCCTTTGCCCGGCGCATTATTACCGTACAATAGAATTATTGCGTATTACGGAAATCTATATTCTACCAGAATGGGAATATTGGGTGAACTTCCCCGAAAAGAAATGCTGGCAAAACTACAAGGCGAAGTCGCCAAATGGCAAGCAGCTGACTCTACTGTGAAAGCAATTCCTGCTTTGCATTACATTGCTGTAACCGCTCAAGGCGCTCCGGGAAAAAATAATATGCACCGCATGCGAATGCCGTTTAAACAAATAGACACTATTATAAGTTGGGCTAAACCAATCAATGCCTTGGTTTTTTTAGATGTACAAGTAGGACACAGTACCGTTAAGGACGAAGTGGAACAACTGGAACAATATCTTGCTTTGCCAAATGTTCATCTAGGAATTGACCCTGAATTTTCGATGAAAAATGGAGAGCGTCCAGGATCCAAAATTGGTAGTTTTAATGCTGAAGATATTAATGATGCAATTGATATTTTGGCAAACATTGTGCGCAAAAACAAATTGACTCCAAAAGTGCTCGTAATACACCGCTTTACTCAAGGAATGGTTAAAAATTACAAAGCGATTAAAACCGTTCCTGAAGTTCAAATTGTAATGGATATGGATGGTTTTGGTAGTAAAATTCTAAAAAAATCCACTTACCTGAGTTATATTTATAGAGAGCCCGTACAGTTTACCGGTTTTAAATTGTTCTATAAAAATGACAACAAAAAGGATTGGAAAATGTACAGCCCGGAAGAGTTAGTGAAATTCACTCCGAAACCAATTTACATTCAGTACCAATAATTACTATTTGATTTATGAAAAATATCTTATGTCTTATTTTTGGTGCATTTATAATATTAGTTGGCTGTCAATCAGAACCTCGTAAAATAGTCCCTGAAACACCACTTATTGCAGTACCCGTAAAAAAAGTTGTGACCAAAAAAGTCATGGCAGATGCAGCGACTATTCTTTCGAAAAAAGAAGTACCCATTTTATGTTATCATAACATTCGGGATTTTAGCGCCAGTGCGAGCGGAAACATAAAAGTGTACACCGTAAAACCTCCCGCTTTTGCAGAACAAATGAAAGCTTTGGCCGATGCAGGTTACGAAACTATTTTGCCGGAACAATTGTATGACTACTTAGTCTATGACGGTCCATTGCCTGCAAAACCTATTATGATAACCTTTGATGACACGAGAGAAGAACAGTTCAGCATTGGTGCAGCCGAAATGAAAAAATACGGTTTCAAAGGCGTGTTTTTTATCATGACAGTATCAATTAACCGTCCTGGATATATGAGCAAAGAACAAATTAAAAGCTTATCTGACAACGGGCATGTTGTAGGCGCTCATACTTGGGATCATCATATGGTTACAAAATATACCGGAGATGACTGGAATACGCAATTAGTAAAACCAAAAGCAAAATTGGAAGATATAATAGGAAAACCGGTTAAAGATTTTGCCTATCCGTTTGGTTTATGGAATACAGCGGCAATTCCTGAAATAAAAAAGAGCGATTATAAAATGGCTTATATCTTGTCTACCAAAAGGGATTCTGTAGATCCATTATTCACAATCAGACGCATCATCGTTTCTGGAACTTGGTCTACTGAAGGAATGATGAAGGCTGTTAATTCTTCCTTTAATAAAAATCCATAAAACAGTATTTGTTTAAAAATACAAACTAATCTCAATTATTAAATCATCTTAATAATTGAGGTTTTTTTTGTTCGAAAAATAAATTGAATCTTTTTTATTTTTAATTCTACACCCCTACTTTAATCTCTATTTTGATTTATTTTTTACAACAATTGACACCAATACTCCTTTACTAACAGGGTTTTTTATTTCAATAAATATTTTTCACTGCGAAATCACAAAAAACAACATTGCAAAAAATAAGAATTATCAAAAAAGAATTATCAAAAAAAGAATGCTGTAAAAATTATTAAATAGTCACATAATCATCATTTACATCGCTTTAAAATTGGTATTTTAGCTACTATAATGCGTTTTAAATAACAAAATGCTGTTAAGTTTAATTATTTAATAATGGTGTAAAATATGATGAAGTCGATACCTAATTTAAACCCGAACGGCTGGGACGAAATGTTTTCTAATGAAGGTGTTCGGGAATCTTACCGTCAGGTACTACAAACATTACAAAACCTAAACCACGATAATCTGAACGACAAACACCGACAGGCTTCTGATTTTTTTATGAATCAAGGAATCACTTTTACGGTTTACAGTGACGACAATCAAGGTATCGAAAGAATTTTTCCTTTTGATATAATCCCAAGAATTATTACCCAAAGTGACTGGAACGAAGTAGAATCTGGAATAAAACAAAGGCTGAAAGCACTCAATTTATTCTTGGAAGACATCTATAACGAGCAGCATATTATAAAAGACGGTATAATTCCCGGAGCATTAATCGCCTCTTGTCCTCATTACATTCAAGAAGTTCACGGGATTAAAGTTCCTCACAACATTCATGTACACATTGCAGGAATTGATTTAATTAGAGGTGCCAAAGGAGAATTTTATGTGCTCGAAGATAATCTGAGGTGTCCAAGCGGTGTGAGTTACATGCTTGAAAACAGAGAAATAACCAAACGTATTTTTCCTGAAATGCTTACTTCAAACCATGTCAGTATGGTGAGCAATTATCCGATGATTTTTCATAACATTCTGGTTTCACTTTCTCCAAGAAGCATTTCCAACCCAAATGTAGTTTTACTAACACCGGGAGTGTACAACTCGGCGTATTACGAGCATACTTTTTTAGCAAGGCAAATGGGAATCCCTTTGGTCGAAGGAAGAGATTTAGTCGTAAATAACAATAAAGTTTATATGAAAACCACTTCGGGACTTCATCAGGTAGATGTTATTTACAGACGACTAGATGATGAATATCTTGATCCTTTGGTTTTTAAACCAGACAGTACTTTGGGTGTTCCCGGACTTATAAGTGCCTATCGACAAGGAAATGTAGCACTTGTGAATGCTGTGGGAAATGGCGTTGCCGATGACAAAGCTGTATATGCTTACGTGCCTGACATGATAAAATATTACATGAACGAAGAGCCGATTCTAAAAAATGTTCCTACGTACAGAATGGAAAATCTGGACGAAAGAGAAATGGTTTTTGCCAATATGGAAAACATGGTAATCAAGGAAACCAATCAAAGTGGTGGTTATGGAATGATAATGGGAAACAAAGCAACCCAACAAGAATTAGAAGATGCAAAAATTGCCATTGTTGACAATCCGCGTAATTTCATTGCACAACCCATCATTCAACTCAGCACCGTTCCTTGCCTTATCGACGGCGAACTAAAACTGCGTCATGTGGATTTGAGACCTTATGCTTTGTGCGGTCCGAATGGTGTAAAGATAGTTCCGGGCGGACTAACCCGAGTGGCGCTTACCGAAGGTTCATTAGTCGTTAATTCTTCCCAAGGAGGAGGAAGTAAAGACACGTGGATTGTAAAATAAATCACAGAATTAATTCTACGCTCTCTTAAAAAAATAACAGAATGAAAGTAAATATGCTCAGCCGGGTTGCAGACGGAATGTTTTGGCTTAACCGATATATGGAAAGAACAGATGGAATGTTACTTACCCTAAATACTTTTTATATCTTATCTTTTGATAAGGAAATGAACGATTCTCAGGGTTACAAGCCGTTATTGGAATACTATACTGATTTGCCTATGGAACAAATAAATCAAGTGCAATACGACACTAATTTTGTTCTAAAATATATTATCTGCGACAGCCCAAATTATAATTCAGTGAAAAATCTAGTTATCAAAGCACGAGAAAATGCGAGAGGTTCACAGGATAAAATCACAAAAGAACTTTGGGAACATATCAATTCTTTATACCACTTCATGAATTCACCTGATTTGCCAAAAAAATTGGAAACTTCTGATGCGAGTAATATTATTTCTAAGCTCAATAAAGATTTTTTGCTGTATAATGGTATTTTGCAAGTTACAATGCCCAGAGGATTGGGCTGGTGTTTTTCCAGCATTGGCAAACACATCGAGAGATGTTTACAGACTATTTCCTTAACCCAAGCGTACTACGCTCCTATTGATTATAATCTGGACGGCGAAGAAGATTTATTGTATTGGAGACGATTATTACTGTCACTTTCGGGCTATGAGCTGTATTTAAAAAGCTACAGTAATATTCCGCACAATCGTAAAGTGGTGCAACAAGTCATCTTCAACAGAGATTTTGCACACTCGGTGATTTACACATTAGAATTAATAGACACCTATTTAAACAGCTTATTTAAAGACAATAATCTGAGCGAAGCGAGAACATTGCACAATCAATTTGGAAGACTCAAAAGTTATGTTGAATTTACAGATTATCATCATCTTACCAATAAAGAACTGGAAGACATTCTTAACAACACAAGAACGCAACTGATTCAATTTTCGACGGATTTTTCAAAATTATTTTTCTCTTACACTTAATAAAAATGGCGATTTTCAAAATAGTACACATCACAAAATACCAATACAACTGGCCTATAAAAGAAAGCATTAATGAAATTCGTTTATTTCCACATCATTTTGACAACCAAGATGTGCTTCAATACCAGCTATTGATAACGAACAATCCCGAAGTTGAGATTTCGCAGGATTACTACGGCAATCGCGTGGGGAATTTCAATACTTTGGAATCCCATACCGAAATGACTATAGAATCCAGAATGTTGGTACGTGTCAATCATTCGCTAAAAATTCCCGAAATAGATCACACAACGGTAAAAGATTTGGTCAAGGAAAAAGAAAAAAGTATTTCTTTACTCCGACTTTGTTATCCCGAAACGATTAAAAAACAAGACGAAATCAATGCGATTCTCAATGAAATAAATTGTTCCGATAAACCCATTATAGAAATTGCCCAACAATGCAATCAATATATTTTTACAAATTTTAAGTACACCAAAGGAATCACTAATATTGAAACCACAGTAGATGAGATTTTAGAAATTAGAAAAGGAGTTTGCCAAGACTTTGCTCATGTATTATTACAACTTTTACGCACTGCTGGAATTCCTTCCCGATATGTGAGCGGTTATATTTGCCCTAACGAAAGCGGACTTAGAGGCGAAGGTGCCACACACGCTTGGGTTGAGATTTACACTCCAAAACAAGGTTGGCTTGGCTTAGATCCCACCAATAATATCTGGACGATGGACAATCATGTGAAACTTTCCGTTGGGCGTAATTTCTATGATTGCACTCCCGTAAAAGGAACTTTCAAAGGTCTTTCCAGGCAAACGCTTTCGGTTTGTGTTTCGATTGGATATGAGGATGGACGACAATTTGAAGACATAAATGATGTACAACTCGAAGAAGTTTCAATAGAAATTCAACAACAATTGGATTATATTGAACAACTCCAACAACAGCAGAAGCAACAGCAACAACAGCAGCAGCAATAATTAATGCCACTTAGTTTGTTCTAAAATTTCATAACAAAAAAAAGCACTATTTATTCGAATGAATTAATAGTGCTTTTGCTTTATGTAAAATAACCGTTTTATCTTGGTGACAACCAACCTTCAGGATTATTGTACGTTGTATTTTGAAGAATTAGGAATTTAATTACTGTTTTTCCTGTCTCGCCATTGGTTCTTACTTTTCCAATGCTTTGTTTAATGCTTACTTTATCACCTTTACTTACGCTCACGGAACTTAAATTTTGATATACGGTGAAGAAATCCCCGTGTTGTATCATTACCGCTTTGTTTACAGGTGACAAAACAATAACACTAGTTACTTCTCCTCCAAAAACAGCTCTTGCATTTGCACCACGGTCTGTTGTAATTTCAACACCACTATTGTGAACCGTTATGGTGTTAAATAATGGATGCGTCTGATTTCCATAACCAAGTGATATAAATCCTTTTTCCACAGGATAAGGCAACCTTCCTCTATTGGCTCTGAAATTATCTGCAATTATTTTAGCCTCTGGTGTTAATTCTATTTTTGATGATGAAACTGCAGCTTTTGAAACTGGAGCACTAGGATTTGCTTTTGCTTTTTCTAAGGCTGCTTTTCTATTGGCAGCCGCAATAGCTTCACGTATTAATTTATTGATCTGCCTGTCGATTGTTCTATATTCCTGTTGTCTTTGCTTAATTTCTCGGGCAATCTTATTTTTGTCTTTTTTAATGGAATTGACTAGCTTTTGTTGCTCTTGCTTCTCTTTTTCTAATGCCAATCGCTCTTTTTCGTTCTCAGCTATCAGTTTTTGTTTCGCTTTTTTCTGAACATTTAATTTCTCGTTATAATCCGTAAGCTGATTGGATTTCGATTTTATTTCTTCGCCTTGCATTTTTCTGAAACCAGTATATTGTTTCATGTACTGCGCTCTTTTATACGCTTGTAAAAAATTCTCGGAAGACAATAAGAACATCGCACGACTTTCTTCGGAACGGCTTTTATATGATTTCACAATCATTTCAGCATAATCTTCCTTGAGTAAAGCCAATTCTTTTTTTAGCTTATTAATTTGCACTTGATTGATATACATATCATTTCCAAGCAATTTAGTTTGCTTTTCGGTAGTGTTTATCAATTTTTCTTTAAGCTTTATTTTAGTGCTTTGAATCACTATTACATTCACAGCAGATTTTTCTTTTTTCTTTACGGTTTGTAATAACCTTTCATTTTCTCTAATTTCTTTTTGAATTTGAGCTTTACGTTCTTCTAATTTTTCTTGTTGGGATTCCTGACTCCATAGTAATGAAGTCATACAGATAAAGATTAGGCTAAGGAGAAATTTTGGCATATTAAAAAAATATTTTTGCTAATTTACTTAATTATAATTCTTTTGTACCCATTTGGAACACTATATGGAAAAGAAAGTTCTTCATTGAAAGTTACCGTGTTGTAATCCAGATTAATTTCGGTATTGCCTTTCTTCTGAAAAGTATTGATCAGAACACTTGTAGGCAACGTTGCCTCATTGTACACTTTACTGTCAGCATAAGCCACTTTAATCACTCGTTCTTCAGCAGTTTGTGTGATTTCTTGCTTTTGAACCAAAAAATTATCGGCATCCAAAAAGAACGATTTTTTCGTATTTGAATTCGAAGCATCATCTAATCGATACGTTTGTTCCAATAATGATTCAAGATATTTCCCTTTTGTCAAATCATCAATTGCTTGTCCCAATAACATATTTTGAATTTTATTGTAATCCAAATCAGTTCCCAGCCATTGACTTAAACTGCTAAAATCCCCTTCAAAATAACTACCGTTTATCTTTTCATAATAGTTCACTGATTTTGGCGTAATCAATGCTTTCGCCATTGTAATTCCAAGAAAACGGATGCTTACCAAAATTTGTTCGTCCTTCTTAATCCTAATTTCGGCCGTAACATTTTGAGTTTGTTTGTTGTCAGCATAACGGGCGCTTGACTTAATATATAATGTAGAAAATTGATTTTTATTGTTGTAGTGATTTTCTATTATTTTTTTGGACGTCATATAACCCGCCGCCTCCGTTGTTGGCGCATTACTGGCCGCAACCGCAATGGCTTTCGATTTACAGGAAACCACAAAAAGAGCGAGTACTATTATTATTGCTATTTTTTTCATTATTTTTTTTCTTTTAATAATTGATTGGCTTTAGAAAAATACATTTCTTTTTTCTTGAAATCTCCTAAACCGTTGTATGCTTCTCCCAACTGAATGTTGAAATTTATTTCTAATGCTCTGTCCTCCACTAAATAATCCAAGCCCATTTCCAGCATATCTTTGGCTTTTTTAAATTGTTGCAATTGATTATTTGCCATCCCTGAATAGTAGTAAAACTGAGGCTGTGTTGGAAAAGTATCCACCATTGCGGAGGCTTTTTTGGCAACTAATTCAAATTGCTTTGTCTCTGTATAGGTTTGAAGCAAAAGCAAATTAGTTTCGATATCATCTCCTGAACCGTTTTTCAATGCTTGCTCATAATACTTTGTCGCTTTTGCCCATTGCTTTTTAGCGTGGTAAAACTTTCCTATTTCCTTAGCGACATTAACCGCTGCGTCATTATCAAAATACGAAATCGCTTTTTCTAAATCAGCTGTGTATTGCGGATTTTTATCTGCAAAAATCAAAAACTCATTCAGTATTCGGTGCTTTATTTTAGCATCTATTTTGGTACTGGCCAAAACCACATTCATGGCGTTTATTGCTTTTGGAGCGTCATTACTATCCAAATAATTTTTGAATAATGTTACTTGAGCCCATTCGGAATTTGGTAAAGCTTTTTCGAGTTTTTTGACAATTTCAAATGCTTTTTCTTCCTCATTATTTTTAGAATACAAAACAATCAAACTGATATAATTAGATTCTTCTTTGGGGTTCTTTTCAATTTGCTCTAACAAATTTGAAGCTTCCATATTCTGAAATTTCCCTTCTGATAAAATCTGGCTTTTGTATAAATCCCTTCTGTCCGTTTTTCCAAATGTTTCGTTTAACTCGTTGATTAAATCCAACGCTTTGTCAAATTGTTTGGTTCCCATATAAAGCGATGTCAAATCCTCTTTATACTTCTCATCAAATTCTATCAATTTATTGATAACCATTATTGCCTGGTTATAATCGCTCGTTTCATAACTCACATCATACATTCCCACCCAGAACCATTTGTTTTTTGGATCAATTTGTGTGGCTTTTTCAAATGAAGAATAGGCATTTTTATATTCCTTTAATGCCAAATAATTTTTCCCTAATTCATAATACACAGCGGCATCATTCGGTTTAATCTTGATGCATTTATCCAAAGCCACTACCGCTTTATCATAATTTTCGATTCCTTTTTGAAGCAATGATTCATAAAAAAATTCCTGAAACTGATCTGCATCGAGCTTAATTTCTTCGGGTTCCGTTTGTGCCAATAGCAAAGCTGAATTGCATTGCAAAACCAGAAATAAAACTATTAAAGCGCTTTTTTTCATTCTATTTTTTTAATCCTGAATCTTTCTTATATATACAAGAATTGAACCATTTTTTATTCTAAAACCGAATAGTCTCCAATACTGATGCTTGTAAAGTTACCATCAAAACTAGCATGATTACCAATCATCGCATTATCCAAATTCGCGTTTTTTATGTTGGAGTGCGTTTGTACCAAACTGTTTTTAATACTGCTGTTTATTACATGACATCCTTTTCCTAAGGAAACATTAGGACCAACCGTTGCGTTTATCAACACTACATCTTCCCCAATATAACATGGCGGAATAATTGTGGAGTTCTCTAATTTGACATCAAAATCTACCAAATGTGTCCCGTCATTATGCAAGAAACCTAACATCCTGGAATTTGTTTCTACCGTAACGTCTTTGTTTCCACAATCCATCCACTCATCGACTGTTCCTGGTACAAATTTCATGCCTTTTGCCATCATTTGCTTGATTCCGTCGTTAATTTGATATTCTCCACCGTGAATAATATTATTATCTAATACTAATTGAAGTTCGTTTTTTAAAACGGCAACATCTTTAAAATAGTAAATTCCAATAACGGCAAGATCCGAAACAAAATCCTTAGGTTTCTCTACCAGTTCTACAATTTCATTCGCTTCGTTTAGGTTTATCACACCAAAAGCCTCTGGATGATCTACTTGTTTTACCCAAATAACACTATCGGCATTTTGATCTAAATCGAAATCGGCACGAATTAACGTATCGGCATAAGCAATAACAGCTGGTCCACTCAAGGAATCTTTTGCACACATAATCGCGTGACCGGTTCCTAAAGCTTCATTTTGATAATAAATAGTGCCTTTGGCGCCTAATTTTTGTGCGATAGCAAGTAATTCTTCTTCTACTTTTTTACCAAAACTTTCGTGAATAATAAAGGCTACTTCTTCAATATCTTGATTCAATACGCCAGCAATATCTTCAACCAAACGGTGAACGATTGGTTTTCCAGCGATAGGAATTAATGGTTTAGGAATGGTTAATGTATGCGGGCAAAGACGTGATCCGCGTCCTGCCATTGGTACTATTATTTTCATTTTTATTGGTTATTTAACCGCAAAGTCGCGAAGTTTTTCGCAAAGTTCACGAAGATATTACTCTTTTATTTTAGCCACAGATTAAACGGATTAAACCGATTCCCACAGACTTTTAATTAATTTTATTACATGTTTCTTGACCGCTACACTAGGACTGAACACTAAAAACTGAGTACTGAATACTTACTTCACTCCTGTACTTCCAAAACCACCTTCACCTCTGGACGTTTCTGTTAGTTCCTGTACTTCAATCCATTCGGCACGTTCGTGTTTAGCTATGATAAGTTGTGCGATACGTTCCCCGTTTTCGATTACAAAATCTTCATTGGATAAATTTACTAAAATCACACCAATTTCACCACGATAATCTGCATCTACTGTTCCTGGAGAATTCAGGACTGTAATTCCTTTTTTGGCAGCCAGACCGCTTCTTGGACGTACTTGTGCTTCGTAACCTATGGGTAATTCTATAAAAAGACCTGTTTTTACAATGGTTCTTTCCAGTGGTTTAAGGTGTATCGATTCTGTTAAGTTCGCTCTTAAGTCCATTCCTGCCGATGCTATGGTTTCATAGTTTGGCAAGGCGTGTTGTGATTTGTTGATTATGTTTATTGTCATTGTTTTTTTATTTAAAATATGTAGGGACAAATCGCGACTTGTCCCTTCTTGTCTGTAACTATGTTTCGATTATTTTGAGTTATAGCCCTGATAATAGTGAAAATCCTTTTCCTTTTTTCTTTAAAAGGGAAAAGATTGCAACGAATAGCAGGAAATAGCTCCTAAAAATTTAAATTAAGTTCTAACTCTTTTTTCGGTTCAAAATTTTGATTAATAATTCTTTTTCGTTGTGGTATATAAAATACATGAACGCTAGTAATAATGTGATTCCGACATAATAATTTTCCCTGAAGCCATAAAATGAAACTGCCGAAAATCCTATTGAAATCAATAGATACATGGCAATTTTGTTCGTATCATACGGAATGGGGTAATATTTATTTCCAAAATAGTAGGAGATAAACATCATGCTTCCATAAGCCGCAATCGTGGCAATTGCTGAGCCGTAATAGCTCATTGTTGGGATTAGCAGGTAATTTAACGCCAGTGTAATTATTGCGCCAATAATAGAAATATAAGCGCCAATATGGGTTTTGTCTATCAGTTTGTACCAAACGGAAAGATTGGTGTAAATGCCCAGGAAAAAGTTAGCCAAAATGATTAACGGCACCACTTTCATCGCTTCCCAATACGACTCATCTTGAATCATAATGTATTTTAAAACATCGGCAAAAACGATTACTGACAACAGAATAAAAGAACCAAAAATGACAAAATATTTGGTAATCGTAGCATAGGTTTGAGGCGCATCCTCCTTATCAGCGTGGCTAAAAAAGAAAGGTTCGATTCCTAATGTGTAGGCCGTACGGTACAAAACCATGAACAAACCGAGTTTATAACACGCCGAATATACTCCTACTTCGGCATCTGCAATATTAGCAGGCAGTAATTTCCATAACAAAATTTTGTCGAATTGTTCGTTGATAGCAAATGCGATTCCGGCCACCATAATAGGCAGGCCATACCCCATCATTCGTTTCCAAAGCTTGTAATCAAAATGCCATTTCAGCAAAAGGTAATTAGGGGAAAGTATTAAGAATGTAACTAAACTCGCAACAATATTAGATACAAAAATATAGCCTATTTGAAAATCTTCTAAGTAAAAAGAACTTAAAAAACTATCTGGGTTGGATTGTGCAATTACTGGTAAATAACTTAAAAAGAAGAGGTTTAAAACCAGATTGATTGCAACATTTCCAATTTTGATTATAGCATATTTTATGGGTTGCTGATTGACCCTTAGTTTAGAAAAAGGAACAATCACCAAGGCATCCAGGACTAAAATCCAGATGGTGTACGTAATGTACTGCGCATCAATTCCAGACCAAATGGCCAATTTATTTCGGAATAATAAGGCTAGGAATAAAAACGAAAGTGAAGTCCAAAAAAGGGAAACAGATGTCGTTTCCACCACTGATTTCTTATCTGTTTCTTTATTGTAAAACCTAAAGAAAGCAGTCTCAAATCCGTAAGCTAGAATTACATTAAAAAAGATCATCCAGGCAAAAATGATGGAAACCTTACCATATTCGGCTTTTGGAAGCAAATCTGTGTATAATGGAACCAGTATAAAACTGAACATTCTTGGTATGACCGTAGCCAATCCATAAATGGCAGTCTGTTTAAAAAGATTTTTATATAATCCCAAAATGATGTGTCTATTACTATTTATAAAAACAAAAATAACGAATTCTTTGGTTTAATCATCTGAAGTGAATATTTGTTTTAGAACAGAAATACCACGACAAGAACTGATTCATTTTCACCAAAATTACCTTAATGGCTTTTCTATGGGATTAATTATTTTGAAAAAATAGGTTTTATCATCTTTCTTGTATTCTAACACCGCTTCATTAGGTTTCAAATCAAATTTAGTTTTTTGAATTACCGGCGCTTTATTCCCATATTCTTTTGAAGGGTCTTTGTGCAGAATGAAATCTTCCTTTTTATTTTCTTTGTAAAAATGGGCTGTAAAAGTATTTTTGACAATTCCTTTTATAACTAATTCCTGATTTTGAAAATAGATTTTCTCCAGCTTAATGTTTGCCGCAAGCGATTTTTTGAATTCAATATAAAAATCAATTCCGCTACTTTGCTTGCCGTCTACCCATTTCTGGTAAAAAGCAGATTGTATTTCTTGAGGAAATTCCGTTTGAAATTCTGGTTTCATGGCACAAAAAGTCAGGCTGATTGCAATAATAAATAAGGCAACGATTCTTTTATATCCTTTCATATTGTTCTATTTAACTTAATCCTTCTTCGTTTAAAATCTTAAGAAAGTGGAATCCTTTTGGGACATAACCTTGATTGTAATAGAAACGATGTGCCGTAAAATTCCCGGTAAAAGCGTCCAAAACAATCATTGTACAGCCGGTTTCTTTAGCCAAAACATCAACATAATCGGTCATCATTTTGCCCAAACCTTTGGAACGATGCTCTGGATGAACAATAAAATTATCAATCTCGATGTATTTTCCCGACCAAAGTTTTGTTCCTGACCAAAATCCGGAAACCGCCACACAAACCTCATTTTCAAAAACGGCTACCTGCTTGTAATTATACGGAATCATTTCTACTAAATACGATTCATACTTTTCTACCGTAAATGTGGGATATAAAAACCGCATTACTTCAATGTTACTAAGCATTTCTTCTACTGTAGTCAGTTCTCTAATTTCTAATTTCATTCTTCCTAGTATTGTTTTAAACTATAAAATTAAACAAAAAAAGAGCCAACATCTGTTGGCTCTTAGAATATATTTTGAATCAATAATTATTACCCATTCAATGCTTCCGCTCCACCAACAATCTCTAAGATTTCATTAGTAATGGCCGCTTGACGTGCTTTATTATAAGTCAGTTTCAATTGATTTCTCAACTCAGTTGCGTTATCAGTTGCTTTGTGCATGGCAGTCATACGCGCTCCGTGCTCTGAAGCAAATGAATCACGAATTCCTTTATACAATTGTGTTTTTAAAGATTTTGGAATCAAAGTCAACACGATTTCTTCTTTTGAAGGTTCAAAAATATAATCTCCAGTCGAAACTGTAAGATCAGATTTTATAGGTGCTAATGGCAAAAATTGTTCTGTTTGAACGATTTGTGTCGCAGCATTTTTAAATTGATTATAAATCAACTCAATTTTATCGTATTCACCAGAAACAAATTTCTCCGTTAACAGGTCAGCAATTTTAGCTACATTATCAAAAGTCAAATCGTCAAAAACAGTACTTTGATTATCTACTACTGACAATGTTTTGCTCAAAACATCATTTCCTTTTTTACCAATAGCAAAAATATCAACTTGTTTTCCGGCATAAACTTCCGAACGGCTTTTAGCTTCTTTGATAACATTTGTATTAAATGCACCACATAAACCTCTATTTGAAGTTATGGCTACCACTAAAACTTTTTTAATCTCACGTTGTGTTGTAAACTCTCCACCTGCATCACCTTCAAGTGTAGCAGAAAGATTTTGCAATAATTCCGTTAATTTTTCGGCATAAGGGCGCATTGCTGTGATTGCATCTTGTGCTTTCTTTAGCTTTGCTGCAGAAACCATTTTCATTGCCGATGTAATTTGCATCGTAGATGAAACGGAAGTAATTCTATTACGGATTTCCTTTAAATTTGCCATTGTTTTCTAGTAATTAGTAATAAGTAAATAGTAATTAGTTCTTCACTAATCACTATTCACTATTCACTTATATTAATTATATTTTGCTGATAATTCTTTTGCTACAGTTTCGATTACATCTGTAATTTCGTCTGTTAATTTTCCTGCTTTCAAAGCATCAAGAGTTGCTCTGTGTTTGTTGTTCAAGAATTCCAAGAAATCTTTCTCAAATTCTCTTACTTTATTCACAGGAACATTTCTCAATAAGTTTTTAGAACCAGCATAGATAATTGCAACTTGATCTTCAACAGTATAAGGATCGTTCAAACCTTGTTTCAAGATTTCAACGTTTCTTTTTCCTTTTTCAATTACGTTTAAAGTAACAGCATCTAAATCAGAACCAAATTTAGCAAACGCTTCCAATTCACGGAATTGTGCTTGATCCAGTTTCAAAGTACCCGCTACTTTTTTCATCGATTTAATTTGTGCATTTCCTCCAACACGAGATACCGAAATACCTACGTTAATTGCTGGACGAACCCCAGAGTTAAACAAATCTCCATCTAAGAAAATTTGACCATCAGTAATCGAAATTACGTTTGTTGGGATATATGCAGAAACGTCACCCGCTTGAGTTTCAATAATTGGCAAAGCAGTCAATGAACCACCACCTTTTACAATTGATTTGATAGAATCTGGTAAATCGTTCATGTTTTTAGCAATTCCATCATCTGCAATTACTTTACAAGCACGCTCTAATAATCTACTGTGTAAGTAGAAAACGTCTCCAGGATATGCTTCACGTCCCGGTGGTCTTCTTAATAAAAGAGAAACCTCACGATACGCAACAGCTTGTTTAGATAAATCATCATAAACAATTAAAGCCGGACGACCTGAATCTCTAAAATATTCTCCAATTGCAGCACCTGCGAAAGGAGCATAAACTTGCATCGGAGCTGGATCAGAAGCATTAGCTGCAACAATAATCGTATACGCCATTGCCCCTTTTTCTTCTAACATTTTAGCAATTCCTGCTACAGTTGACGCTTTTTGTCCAATTGCAACATATATACAGAATACTGGTTTCCCAGCATCATAAAATTCTTTTTGATTTAAGATAGTATCGATACAAACAGTTGATTTACCTGTTTGACGGTCACCAATAACTAGCTCACGTTGTCCACGACCAACTGGAATCATAGCATCTACTGCTTTAATACCTGTTTGTAATGGTTCAGTAACTGGTTGACGGAAGATAACTCCAGGAGCTTTTCTTTCCAAAGGCATCTCGTATAAATCTCCACCGATTGGTCCTTTTCCATCAATTGGAAAACCAAGAGTGTTTACTACACGACCTACCATTTGTTCTCCTACTTTAAGAGAAGCAATACGTTGTGTTCTTTTAGCAGTTGAACCTTCTTTGATTCCTGTTGATGGTCCTAAAAGTACCACACCAACATTGTCTTCTTCAAGATTCAAAACAATAGCTTCTAATCCATTGTCAAATTCAACTAACTCTCCATATTGAACATTAGAAAGCCCGTAAACACGAGCAATACCATCTCCAACTTGAAGTACTGTTCCTACTTCTTCTAGTGTAGCACCAGATTCAAAACCTTCTACTTGCTTTCTTAATATTGCTGAAATTTCAGCAGGTTTGATTTCCGCCATCTTAATTTATAATTTAGACACTTAAATGTGCAATAAAACTAATTACTTAACTCTCTTTTTAATACTTGTAATCTGTTGGCTACCGAAGCGTTGTATTGCTTGTCGCCTATTCTTAGAATAAATCCTCCAATGATTGAAGCATCTACTATATTTTCTATTGTGATTTTTTTATCCGAAAGGGTTGCAATTTTAGCCAAAACTTGTGCTTCTAATGCTGCATCCATAGGAATAGCTGTAGTAACCTGAGCTACTTCAACGCCATTCATAATATCAGATAATTTACTGTACTCTATTGCAATTGCTTCTAGAATTTCGAATCTTTTGTTTTCAAATAACAAATGAAACAACCCTTGAGTTACGCCATTGATACCTGCAAAAACTTCTAACAGTGCTTTCTCTTTTACTTCAACTTTAGTAGTTGGATTTTGAATAAAAGTACTCAATTCCAAATTACTGCTAATTGTTGAAGCAATCAATTTCATGTCGTTATTTACAACTTCGGCAACACCTTTTGAGTTTGCTAAGTCTAGAATTGCTTTTGCATAACGAATTGCTGCTCTTGTACTTGCCATAATTGTTAGTTTAACTTTACGTCACCTAACATTTTCTCAACTAATTTAGTTTGAGCTTCTTTGTTAGATAATTCGTCTTTCAATATTTTTTCTGCGATACTCAATGATAAAGTTGAAACTTGTAATTTCAATTCTGCCATAGCTGCATTTTTTTCGCTTTCAATTGCTGCTTTCGCTTGCTCAATCATCTTCAATCCTTGAGCTTGCGCTTCATTTTTAGCATCAGCAACCATTTTCTCTTTCATTTCACGAGCATCTTTAAGCATGTTGTCACGCTCTAATCTTGCTTCTTGTAAAATACGTTGGTTGTCAGCTTGAAGATTTTGCATTTCTTTTCTAGCATTTTCAGCAGAAAGTAATGCATTTTTAATTCCTTCTTCTCTATCATTAACTGCATCAAGAATTGGTTTCCAAGCGAATTTTTTTAACAAGAGTATTAATCCAACAAATATTGCTATTTGCCAAATAAACAAACCAAACGAAAAATCATTTATTAACTTATCCATTATATCTAATTATAAATTTTAAAGTATGAATTGCTTTTAATCGCAATTTGTAATGTTTTAATTTTAAAAACAATAGTTACAACCAACCGTTGTAACTATCGTTTTTTTAAGTTTTAATTACGATGCGAATAACGCAGCGAAACCAATACCTTCAATAAGTGCAGCTGCGATAAGCATAGCTGTTTGGATTTTTCCAGAAGCTTCTGGCTGACGAGCAATAGCGTCCATTGCTGAACCACCAATTCTACCAATACCTAAACCTGCTCCGATAACAATCAATCCTGCTCCTACAATAGTTGGAATTTCCATAATATATATATTAAAAATTAAACATTCTTTTTTATGGTTTAATCGATGATTTGTTTATTCGTTGAAACGGTTAAACAAATTAACGGCTAAACGGTTAACCTATTAATGATGAGCTTCGTCGTGATGATGCTCTTCGTTTCCTGCTCCAAAATAAAGTGCAGATAACATGGTGAAAATATACGCTTGTAAAAACGCAACTAATATTTCAAGGATAGAAAGTGCGAATGCCAATCCAAATGACAAAGTACTTCCAATCCAGCTTTTAAAGATAAACATTAAACCAATAATACTCATCAATACAACGTGTCCTGCTAAAATGTTAGCGTACAAACGTATCATTAATGAAAATGGTTTGATGATTGTTCCCAATAATTCAATTGGAGCCAAAATAAATTTCATTGGAGTTGGCACACCTGGCATCCAGAAAATGTGTCCCCAGTAATTTTTATTAGCTGTAAAAGTTGTGATTAAATACGTCAACAAAGCTAGTGATGCTGTAATAGCAATATTTCCAGTTACGTTAAATCCTAGCGGAGTTAATCCTAATATATTTAAAAAGAAAATAAAGAAAAATATAGTCAATAAATAACTCATGTATTTTTTATATCCTTTTTCTCCAATGTTTGGAATGGCAATTTCGTCTCTTACATAAAGAACAAGCGGCTCAAAGAAACGACCAGCTCCAGAAGCTATACCGCCATTTTTAGCATACGATTTTGCTAAACTTGTAAACAATACAAACATTAAGATTGCTATTCCTAAAATACCGATTACACTTTTTGTAATAGATAAATCTAGTGGAGTTGCATTTGTAGGGTGACCGTGCTCTTCTGTTAAAGTTCCAGAAGCATCCGTTTTGTATATTTTTTCGTGGTGTAATACGTAGAAGTTTCCATTGTGTTCAGCAACTTCTTCACCATGGTGAAATTTTGAAGAAGAAAATACTTGCAAACCATTGTCCCAAAGAATAATTGGCAATGAAAAACCATAATGCGCGCCTGTTTCTTCATTTGCTGAAAAGGTAAAATCATGCGCATCCAAAAGGTGATGATTAATAAATGCCTTAATTTTAGATTTTACATCTGTTGGTTCAGCATGAGCTCCTTCGGCTGCCTCATGGGCAACTTCTGTTTTTACTTTTACAGTATCCTGTTCAGGATTTGCAAAACTAATTAAAGGAAGACACGCTACTAAAGTCGCTAATATAAATCTAAGTGGTTTGTTTGAAATCACCATAACAGTTAATTATCTTAATTTATTACGTTTCTGAAATTTGGTGCAAATGTACATCTTTTATTAATATTCAAAAGAATATAAAAAATTATTTTTGATGGATTTGTTCCTTGAATAACATATTTATTGCTTTTCGTTTAATATACGTATTGTTAATATGGTTTCAATTGCTAAAAAGAGAATAAACATCATAAAAAAATTCTTTTTCTCTATTGCATTGTTTTGTGCTGTAACCTGCAATATAGGCTTTAAAATCAGATAACAAACAATCATTTTAATACTGGTACTCAAAAGAAATGACATACCCACATTATCAAAACTGCGTTCTTTGACTTTTAACAAAACTACAAATACCATAATAGACAAAACCAGAAATACCATATAAAGGGTTTCTATCGAATAATAAAAAGTCGCATCATTTATATCTAATAGATAAAAAGCAACTCGATGAACCACATAAGCCAATCCCGCAAGTGCCAATAAAGACAGAAGCGGTTTGTAATTTTTTAAATTCATTGTATTTATTTTTTGCCGCAACGGCACTAAGGCGCAAAGTTATTTTAATTTATTCGACCATCCGGACGTTTACAGCTCGTTTGTATTCCTTTTCCCTCTTGAAAAATTACTGCATTTTATTGATTTCGTTTACCTGTCGTATCACATTATACAAAGCCAGTGCAACGCCTACCATTACTAAAATTTTACTGTAATATACTTTTGGATGCGGATGATTTTCGTCTAACCAGTCTCCCAGATAGGAAAACAGAAAGATGATGGCCCCCATTTGAATCGGAATGTTAATCAGCGCAAGCCATTTATTCGCTCTTTTTTTGGGATTGTTGTCCATCGTTCTGGATTAGATTTTTTACATTAGTCTTCATTGTACAAGAAGCGCTAAAATCAGCTCCCGGCTCTACTGATAGTTTTCCAGTGGTAACTTCTCCATGGATACTGGCTTTTGATTTTACATTCAGCACTTCGGTTACTTGAATTTTTCCGTCAAATTTTCCTTCAATATCTGCATTTTTACATACAATATCTCCGGTAACGCTTCCGGCCGGACCAATAACAATTTTCCCGCCAGATTGGAAATTACCTATCAAGTTTCCGTCTAATCTAAAATCAGCATGCGAAATAATATCGCCTTTTATAGTAGTACCTTCAACAATTCTATTGGTTTTACCCAAAAGATCAGTGTATGATTTTTGCTTTTTATCAAACATATTTATGGGTTTTTTGGTGCTAAATAAGTGTCCATATTTTTCTTGATTTGAATCACTTTGTAGTTCTCACCCGAAACCACAATAGCAGGATCGACCAATTTATATTTTACATTATCCTTCAATACAAATACAATGTCTTTAGCATAAAGTTCTGATTTTATTCCGTGAATCGTGATGAAATTTTCTTTTTCAGTATAAATATCATAGGAATAATATAGTTTCTGAGGGCTTTCTGCAGCAACTAACATTTTGATTTTTTCCTCTATTGCTTTTGTATTTTTATCCTCTCGTGAACCTACTCGATATAAAATTTTCCAATTATTTGAGTTTGTTGTACTCAACTCCATTTTCTCTAAAAACGGAATCTGACTCGTCAGGATTTCTTGTGCATTTTTGCCTTCTTCACTGTTCGGATAATTATCAGCTACTACTTGCAATGCATTTTTGTAAGCTGTTACTCCTTTTAGTTTTCCAATTGCATTTGCTTTAAGCAGTTCAAATTTTGATACAATTTCATCTCCCGAAAACTGATTAATCAAAGCGTCTGAGTTCTCCAAAACCAAAACAAATTGTTCTTGTTGGTATAATTTATACCATTTAGTATAGGCACTTTCCGGTGTCTCATTTACTGAAGCCGCATTAGAGCTTGTGTTGTTCATAATTTGTGCATAACGAGAATCCGGATATTGAGCCGATATTCTTTTTCTCATCGCTTCCGCTTTGCTTGCATCTGTAATTTGATATAGTTTATACAAATTATACATCGATGGCAGCACCAGTTTTTCCTCTGGATTATTGTTTAATAATTGTTCCAGTTTAGCGATGGCCAAATTATTTTCTTTGAATTTTTCTTTATAAATAATTCCTAATTGGTAATACGCAAAATTACGTTCTTTACCTATGCTGTCTATCTCCGTTTGTGCTATGGGAAGTTGTTTCAAATAAAAATCTGTGGTGTATTGCTCTACGATTTTCTCCGCCGTTGAAACCTCTTCAACAGTTTCTTTATCATCATTCAACGGATCAGCTGAAGTTGGATTTACAGCACTGGATGATATTCTCCAATTACCATTCAGGGTTCTGTCGCCCCACGTTTTTTTGAATTCTATTTTTCCAAAAGCTACGGTTGTAGGATTATAAAAATAGAAAATACTACCTGCTTGTTGTGAGGAAACATTTGGAATAGCCGGCGGCATCAATGCTGATTTTTTGGCCGGTTTTCCCGGTTCCTGACTAGAAGCCGGATCAATAGAACTGGTTGTACTATTCCTTTCTATGTTTTCTTGTTTTTCTTTTCGTTTTTCTTCTAAAACTCTTTTGATTTCATCCTCTTCTTTTAATTTGACGATGTACTTTTCAAAATAAGCTATTTTATCGCTCTCATTTAATGAAACAACATTCAAAATACTGTCATTTCTTTTTGCAAGAGCCTCATACAAAATCACCTCATCCAGATTAGTTCTAATTTTTTTAATTTTATTATGCTCTCTGGTTTTGTCATTGAGTTTTACCAATGTACTGTCATAGTATTTTGCAGCAGCAGGATATTCTGCATTTCTAAAATACATATTTCCTAAATTTCGGTAATTTGAAGCTACTAAATAGGAATCTTTAGAATCTGTTCTTAAGGATAAGTTGTAAAAATCTAACGCTTTCTTCTGGTCGTTTTTTTGATCATAAAACACCGCCATGTGATGAAAAATTAAATCTTTATACGGTCTGTTTTCTCTGTCTTTTGCCAGTTTGTCAAATGTTTTTGTAAAAGAATTGAAATCACCGTTTTGATAATCAAACAATTCTGCTTTTTTAGCATGCGCCTGAATGACAAATTTCCTGTCCGCTTTTCGGTTCATGTCAATCACTGATTGATACGAAGCAACAGCACTGTCCTTGTATCCTAATTGCTGATACAATTGTCCCAAAACAAAACGATATCGTGCTCTTTCCTGATTTACTTTGGTAAACTCAATGGCTAGTTTTAGTTTAGCAACTGCGCTGTCTTTTTCTTCTAAGTTCAAAAAAGACTCTGATAAAAGCGCATTTGCATCCGCAAAAACTTGTTTTTTTACTTCGTGATCTTCTAATAATTTACTTATGTTTTTTATTACTAAAGCGTCATTTCCTAAACGCATATTTGTTTTTTCACGCCAAATTTTAGCTTCATAAATCTTGCTGCTGTTGGGATATTTGTACAAAATATAATTGAATGCGTCAAGTGCCGGAACGAATCGTTGGTCGTAATAACGGGATTTACCAAGCATCAGATACGCTTCGTCAATTTGAGTGTTTTTCTCTCTTCCGCCAATGTTCATGGAATGTTTCTGGATGGCTTTGGTCGCTTTGGCTTCAGCCAATTCAAAATTTGTGTTTTTAGGTTTTGTTGTGGAAGTCAAGTCTTCTACAATTTGCATTTTTTCTATTGGCAGACGTTTCCAGAAATCGTCATCGCTGTTGGATTTTATTTCCTTGACTCCTTTGTCCAAACCTACTTGACCGTTGTATAAAATATTATATTTTGTACTTAAGGCGTGGGAATTTCTGGCCATAAAAGTATCTCTCTTAGTAGAACAGGCTACTAAAAAACCGAAGAATAAGAAGAAAAATAACTGTTTAAATCTATTGACTTTCAATGGAAAACGTTTTTATCAATTAACTTTTAAATATGCTTTTTAGTATACTGACTGGTAAAAATACGTTTCTTTTTGATATCGTGAAAATTATCGGGGTTTATTTGAGTCTGTTGTGCGCGTGAGGGATGTAACGGAAATCCTTTTTTATTCTTTTTTTCAAGAATAAAAAAGATTGGGAGTGAAAGCCCGACCCGGATTTTTTTCCGGGTCACGCCCAAATTAAACTCTTATTGGCATTTGACAAACTAAAAATAAACTGCGAATTAGCGGTTGAGTTATATTCTGTTTAAACCGCAAAAAATGCTTCTAATTCCTTTAATGTTTCCTCAGAAGTTTGAATATCTTTGACCACTTCGCCTTTATGTAAAGCGACAATCCTGTCACTTACCTCAACGGTATGCAACAAATCGTGGCTGGAAACCAGTACGGTAACATCTGGATTATCAGCTAAATCCTTGATGATTTTCTTTAATCTAAATTGTGTCGTTGGATCTAAATTAGCAAACGGTTCGTCCAGAATAATAACTTCCGGATTCCCGATTAATGTGGCGATGATGCCCACTTTTTTCTGATTTCCTTTGGATAAATCGCGTAAATATTTTTTGTTTTTAAGGATTTCGCCGTTGAAAAATTCTTCGTGTGTGGCCAATAAAGCATCGACATCGGCTTTATTTTGTCCGCGTAAATCGCCTATGAAATAAAAATATTCTTCGGGCGTTAAGTAGCCAATCAAGAAGCTTTCGTCCAGAAAGGAAGCCGTGAATGGTTTCCAGTTTTCGCTGGTGTTTACTTGTACCTCGTTGTTGACAATATTCCCTGTTGAAGGCTGGATTAAATCCAATAAAAGGCTGAAAAAAGTGGTTTTTCCGGCTCCGTTATTCCCCACTAATCCAAAGCTTTCGCCTTTTTTTATTTCTAAAGTATCTATTTTTAATACGGTTGTTCCGTTGTATGTTTTCGAAAGGTTGTTTACTTGTATCATTTTTGAAAAAGTTTATTCGGTTATTTGTTGATTTCGTTAATCGCTTGATTATCCTTTTTGTTTGTATGCAGCAATGGTCGCGTATTTCTCTGATTTGTAAATTTTCTCAATCAAGGAGAAAACTTTGTTTTTTAATGCAAATCCGATCACTCCCATCGACGCCACTAACGCTAATCCTACATTGGGATTGCCTAATTTAGCACCTAACCAATACATTAAAACGGGCAATCCTAATTGCGGCAGTGAAATTAGCATGGTTTTTACGTTGAATGCTTTTTTATCTCCAAAAGCGCCTTTACCTGAACTCAAATCGATTGGCGTTTTGGTATACGCGCCACCCAATAAAACCAAATGGGAATTGACTCCAATATTATAAATCGCACCTACAACAATGGTTAAATACACCTGCCATCCAAAATAGAGGTAGAAAGAAGCAATTGTTGTGGTGACTATTGTAGCTATTACCATCAACCACCATTTAGAACTCAAATAGCCTTTGTAAGGAATATTTTGCGTCATCATTAAGGGATAATAGGCGCTGTCCCAGCTCGGTACAAATTGTCCGAAAGTGATTAAGAATCCTCCCGAAACGAAAATCCCGGCAAAAATGTGCATTACAGGATTGTTGTACACTTCAATTGCATTGGTAAAGAAAAGAAAACCATAAAAAAGGAACATTATGCTCAGTCCTACAGTGGTTTTTGAACGCTTGTTTCTTTTGATTAATTTAATGTCATTTTTCAAGAAAGTTCCAATGGTTCCAAATTGATTCAACCAAGTCAACTCCTCCGTTTTGGCAACATCGTGTTTGTTTGACAATCCCGCATCCAGGTATAAATTCTTTTTGAAATATTGGAACGTGACATAATATAAAGCGATTAAAGCCACTACCGGAATGGCAAAAGCCCAATACGTATTGAAAATAGCATCAAAAAATGGCGCTGTATACTCCGTGATATTGAACAATCCATAATACTGTAATCCTCCTAAAACGGCTGCTATTGCCAAGAAAATAGCAAATAAATTGTCTTTATTACTCAGTAGAATATTTAGAAAATTGTTGATGTATATCAAAGATGACAACGCAGTATACCAAAGTACCACAGAGACTGGATCATAACCTTCAATAATCAAAACAACACTAAACGGAATCAGGAAAAAACCATGCACCAAATTGAAGAAGGACAAAACCGTCTTTCCTAAAGAGAAATGAACAATTGTGGCTTTTTTTATGGGGAAAATCAACATGGGACAAATGTTCATCACGGGGATTTTTTGCAACAGCAATCGGATGATTAAATCCATCAATACATAATAAATCATGAATTTGTTTACCGTTACAATTGGGTCTAAATTCATTTTCTTCAGAATATAAAATGCCCCGACTCCTAATGCTAAGAAAATTAAAATGAAATAAGCGGCCACGAAACCCATCAGGATTTTTAAAGCCAAATTAGTTGCGAAGGAAGCCGATCTAAAAAATGCTTTCCATTCGAGATAAAGAAATTTTTGAATCATAGTTTGGTTATTTTGGTTATTTTGGTTTTATAGTATGTAGTCAAAATAAGAAAACGTTACATCAAATATAAAAAAACACTTATTTATAATCTTCATTTATTTGCCATTTCCTACTTTTGTAAAAAAATAATCACATGCCATCTTTTTTAAAACTAATAATAAAAGAAGTAAAACGCGAAACCAAAGACGCTGTTTCCATACTTTTTAACGTACCTGAGGAATTAAAAGCAAATTATACTTTTGTTGCAGGTCAATATATCAATTTAAGATTAACCTTGGACGGCGAGGAAATTCGTCGTGCGTATTCTATTTGTTCGGCTCCTGACAGCGGAGAATTGCGTATTGCAGTGAAAGCAGTGAAAAACGGTGCTTTCTCTCAGTTTGCTAACACAAAACTAAAAGCTGGAGATGTTCTTGAAGTAGGAAAACCGGAAGGAAAATTTACTTTCGAACCACAAGTTGGCCGACAAAAAAACTACGTCGCTTTTGTAGCCGGAAGCGGAATTACACCAGTACTTTCCATCTTAAAATCAATACTAAAAAATGAACCTAAAAGTTCTTTTGTATTGGTTTACGGAAACAAATCTCCCGAAGAAACCATCTTTCATCAAGAATTACACGATTTGCAATTGCAATATGTGGGTCGCCTTTTTGTACATTATGTTTTCAGTCAAGCCAAAGCAGAAAATGCTTTGTTTGGGCGAATTGAAAAATCGACTGTGAATTTTGTTTTGAATAACAAACACAAAGAATTAGAATTTGATAAGTTCTATTTATGTGGACCGGAAGAAATGATCAATACTGTTTCTGGCGTTTTGAAAGAGCATAATATTAAAGAATCAGCCATAAAATTTGAATTATTTTCTTCTTCTACCAAAGAAAACAAAATAGAAAAATCATTAGAAGGACATTCTAAAATCACTATAATGGTAGATGATGAGGAAACGACTTTCGAAATGTCACAAAAACAAACTGTTCTTGATGCTGCTTTAAAACAAGGCATTGATGCTCCGTATTCTTGCCAAGGCGGAATCTGTAGCAGCTGTCTGGCTCGCGTTACCTCCGGAACTGCCGAAATGACTAAAAACTCTATTCTTACCGATAAAGAAATAGCAGATGGTTTGATTCTTACCTGTCAAGCGCATCCAACATCAGAAACTATTTATGTAGATTATGATGACGTATAGAAAACTGTTTCATTTTTAGCGGTGTTCAATTAAAAAAAAAGAGTTTGCAATGTGCAAACTCTTTTTTTTAACTAAATGTTGTAAAAACATCTTGTGATATATAATTTAAGACTTAATTTTTCTAAATTCCTTAATGGTTCAAAACACTTTAAATTTTTTAAACAATCACTTCAACAGCAATCCTTCGCATCACATCTTAATTACTGATGAGTTGTAGTACCAAATTTAAAATCAACTTATTAACCCATTATAGAAAAGCATTCCACAAGAAAAGATTTTTTTGTCTTTTGTTTTCTTCTTTATCCTCGCCATATTTGAACCAATCCTTTGTTTTTTCTTCTATCATCGATTTCAGACCCACTAAATCATAGGTTTTTTTGGCTGTGATTGGTTTTATGTCAGATGGGTTACTGATTTTTAAATCTATTTTGGTAGCTATAAACGAAGTATATAATCTTGGTATTGAAAGCCCCAAAATCATACCCGGTAAACCATTTATAGAACATGGACCGCCAGAAATGGTGATGTCATCCGTGTAAAAAGCAAACACATATACGTCATCCATTATTTTTCCAACGGCTTTTCGGCAATTATAACCTGCAATTTCTCTATGCTCATTGGTGATTTTCCATTGTATATTTGGTATGCTGTCATCTATTACAAAATTAGTTCCCACTATTTGCTTTTGCATATTCATTTTTCTTGTCGCAAAATCAGAATACCAGATGTTTTCTTCATCCGCATCTTTTTCGTGTTTTGGTATTCTTGTTTTTGGACTCCATCTGTCAAATTTGTAGATGCTTTTGTTATCCGCAAAAGTATAGGTGAAATAGGATATTTTTAGGTCGGACAGGTTCTCTTTCATCATCTCATCCCAACTGTCATTGCTCATCGTTTTTTTGAGATTAGTATTTACTTCATATTCAATTACAGCTTCATCTATAAATTGCTGTGCTTTTGATGTAGTTGTAAAAAGTAGTGCTGCTATAAAAAAAAGTATTGATTTCATATGTTGATAATTAGATTTTTTGAATGCTCATTATTGCAATTCCTTGAACTTCGTTCAGGACAGTTGCTAATTTATTTCTTTACTGTTTCTCCTTTTCTCCTTTGTTTTTAAAATTCCAGGTAAAGCCTATCATAGCATATCTTTTTAGCCTGTCGTTTCGTTCCTCACCTATTATGTTTTCATAAACATATCTATTGATGCCTACATTTTGATTCAAAATATCCCTTACGAGAATATAAGCCGTAAACTCATCGTTTTTGAAAGTGCGTTGCAACCTTGCATTCCACAATTGATTGGTAAGATTGGTTTGGAAGTCGGTCGTTTTTTGACGAGAATTTAAATTGTAGTCGGTGGACAATTTCCATTTTTCTCTAAAATAAACCCCTATATTCAGATCCAAATTATTAGTGTTAAATGATTTTACTTCATCGTTTTGAGAAGTACTGTTTCTGTTATTTGAAAATCTATTACTTAAACTAAATTCGTATTTCTTATCTTTTGATTTATTTAAATAAATTGAAAATCCTGAATTTAAAGTACTGGAATTATTGATTTTGCTATTAATACTAAGTACCGATTTGTTGTAGCTAACAGATGGATTAAGATTAACCTGTAAATCTATTTTTTTTACCTTAAACCCATATCCAAAATAAAAATTACCAGAAAAATTACCGTTTGTGTTTATAGGTGTGGTAATCGTTTTAGCACTTTCCGGATCTATATCTTTATTGTAAGAAATTAAATTGGAAGTCGTTCTAAAAAAAATATTTTGGTAAAAATGCGATTCTGTCAAAATACTATAAGTATTGTGTGATATGCTTATACTATTGGTAAAGGATTGCTTTAAATCCGGATTCCCTAAAGTTTGATTAAAAAAATCTTGATTATTCCTCAAAGGCTGTAATTGATCTATAGTAGGCTGTTTGGTTGCCCCTTGATAATTGAAACGTAAATTACTGTTGCTTTTGTACTTATAGGAGAAATTTGCAGTTGGGAAAAAGTTGGTATAGCTGCGCTTGTATTCTTTGTTTAAGGTTTGATCTTGCAAATCAAACGAAGTAAAACCAAAGCCACTTCCTAAGCTATAATTTATTTTTTTGGCATTATAACTCAATTTTATATTGGGCTTGTTCGTTGTTATTGTCTGTTTGAACTGGTTTGATAGAGAATCTACAATCACATCATACTTGCCTGTAACATCTGAATAATCGTAGGTTAAATAATTGCTTTCGCCAGTGTTATGAGTAATTTGATAGGCAAATTGCAATGCAAATTTCTTACCAATAGGCTCTGTATAATTAACGTTTACAGCAAGATTTTGATTTGTTTTTTCTCCTATTTTGTTTTGGTCCACATCATCTCTGGAGGAAAAAACACCTCCTTCATAACTTTCGTTGGAAGACTTTAAAAAATTATTTGCATCTGTATTCAACGTGTTCCAACTACCGTTTGCGGAAAATGTACGACGGGCTTTGGTAAATTTATGTTTGAACAAAACACTGGCAAACAACGATTCCTTATCCGATTTTGTAATGAATGTTTTTTCCTGTTTGTTTTTTAACAATCCGTCACCTCCTGTGGTACTTCCGTTTGTAAATTCATCGCTTTCCGTATCATAAAAATTGGTTTTGGCGGTAAATTTTATCGAGTTAACAGAATCTAATTTTACGTCGTAAGTAGCATTTAATTTAAAATTACTTCTGTTTACATTGCTTACCGTGGATGTAGAATTGTTTAACTGGGTTTCTCCCACTTGTGTTTGAGTAATCCTGCTATTATTGTTGGTGTAAATTTGCTTATTATATTTTGGCGATAGATTCAATGTTTGCTTATCATTCCACTTGTTGCTGTATTGCAATCCTGCGTTGGTGTTTTTGATAAAACCATTTTGAGTGTCAACATACGGTTCTTCATCAGTATTGCCGCCCGTCCATTCATAACTTACATTTCCATCGTCATCCATGTTCATGCTTATATCATCCCGTGCTCCAAATTTTTCACTGTCTTGCCAATCAAGTCCATCCTGACCTGTATTCCCATTTAATAAAAAAGCGGATAGTTTTCTTTTGCCTTTAAAAGAGCTAAACATAAGATTGCTATTGTATCTGGAATCCATATTTGCTAATGGTCCGTTTGCAGCATCTACTTTACCAAAATAGCCTTTCTTTTTATCCTCCTTTAATTTTAGGTTAATTGTTTTTTTTGTGTCGCCATCATCAATTCCTGTAAACTCGGCTTGATCACTTTTCTTATTAAAAACTTGTACTTCTTTTACCGCATCTGCTCGTAAGTTTTTTACCGCCATGCCAGGGTCGTCACCAAAAAATTCTTCGCCATCTACCAATACTTTTTCTACCGTTTCGCCCATGGCTTTTATGGTCCCATTTTTATCTACTTGTATTCCTGGTAGTTTTTTTAGTAATTCTTCTACATTGGCATTGGCATCTACTTTAAAATCACTTGCCCTATAACTGGTCGTATCTCCTTTAATTTTAATAGAACCCGTCTTTATAATTACTTCTCTTAGCGCATTAATTTTGCTTATCAATGCAATTGTCCCCATTTTTTTTTCGCCTTCTTCAACAGTTATGGCATCTACATAATCAGCATATTGGCTATGAGCTGTCATCAGTATATAATTTCCTGCTTTTACATTTTTGAGATTAAAGTTTCCGTCTTTATCCGATCGGGTAAACTTATATAAAATAGAGTCTTTGGGGGTTAATAAAGCAACAACCGAATTGTAAATGGGGGGTTTTTCGCTTCCTTCCTTTAAAACACCCGAAAGGTTTGCTTTTTGAGAAAACGCCGATAAAGAGAATAAGAACAAAATTGCAGTTGTTACAGTAATTTTTAGCATAAATAGTTTCTATTTTTATTGTATTAGCATTTCAGGATTTCTAAAAGCAACTTGATTAAAAAAGCGCCTCTTTCTCCTAATTGAAACTTGATTTGTAAGGTCTAACTCACAGCAAGCCAAAGTAGTATTTTTAATACTAATAATTTAAAACCTATTTGTTAAATAATTTATAAAATTATTCCTTCAAATAAATAGCTAAAAAAACAATAAACCTAACTATGAATTTGATTAAACTCACTTGTTTACACTAATTTAAAACCTTTATAATAGAGTCGACAGTAATCGTTCGCATGACATCTTCATATCCTTCTACTTTTTTATTTCCATAAACTGAAGTGGGTAGTTTTGGAAACTGATTTCTATCCGAAACCAACGCATTTTCTAAAGGCTGATTAAACGGTGAAAATCCCGCATACGGATGCGTCGCGCCCCAAAGTGAAATGACTTTAACCCCAAGCATAGCTGCTATATGGGCATTTCCGGAATCCATGGAAAGCATTACATCCAGATTACTGATGAGTTGCAATTCCTGTTGGAATTTAATTTTGCCCGCCATATTGATGACGTTTTCTTTATTAGCAGAAAACGAATCCAGGATTTCGATTTCCTTTTTTCCACCACCAAAAAGTAAAATTTTATAGTCTAAATTTTTCGATAATTGATTGATGACTTCCTGCATCAAATCCAGCGGATATACTTTAGAATCGTATTGTGCAAAAGGAGCTATTCCTATTAGTTTTTTACTTTTTTCTCCAATTACCGCTAGAATTTCCGGACTCAAAACTGCTTTTTCAGGAAAAACTGTCCCGACACTTCGGGATGATAAATCAACCGTAAAACCGAGTTGTTCAAAAACTTTTACGTGTCTTTCAAACATTGTTGGCAGTTGCTGGAACACTTTATTTTCGGGTTGTGTTAATGCTTTTTTTTCTGCTCTTCCCTTATCAACCGAAGCTGTTTTTTTTTCGCTTAAAGCAAAAAGGTTTCGGATAATTTTAGAGCGCAACACGTTGTGTAAATCGGCAAAAGCATCAATATTTAAACCTTTTAAATCTTGGAACAAACGCAACAACCCCAAAAATCCTTTGTGTCGTTCTTTTTCATCGAAAGCAAAAAAAGTAATATTAGGAATCCCTTCAAAAAAAGGTTTGAAAAAAGGTCTGGAAATCATTGTGATTTTAATTTCCGGATGCTGGTTTACAAAAGTGCGTAAAACAGGAACCGTCATGGCGACATCTCCCATTGCGGAAAGTCTCATGACGGCTATATGCTTTATTTTATTTGACAATTTTGAGGTTGTCAAAAATTACTTCTTGTTTTGATACAAAACAGGATTCAAATCATCATCGTTGTACATTTTCATTTGCTTGTACACTTTCATGAATTTATCTCCATTTTCAATGTCTGTCAATAAATCATCGATAGCCAAAGACAAATCTGTTCTTTGTTCCAATAAAATATTCAACTTTGCTTGACATTTATCTCTATGATCTTGTGAAGCTTCGGCACGAGTAGCTTCTTCTTGCATGTGATAAATTTTCAATGCCAAAATAGACAATCTGTCAAAAGCCCAAGCCGGACTTTCTGAGTTGATTTTTGCATTCTCTTTTACTTTTACATGACTGTATTTTTGAAGAAAATAACTGTCAATATATTCCACCATATCAGTGCGTTCTTGATTAGAAGCATCGATTCTTCTTTTCAAAGTCAAAGCAGCAACAGGATCAATGTTTGGATCACGAATAATGTCCTCAAAATGCCATTGAACGGTATCAATCCAGTTTTTGTGATACAACAAATGCTCAAATTTATCTTTTGGGAAAGGGTTATTAATCGGTTGGTCTACATTATCAAACTGATGATAATCTTTAATACTTTGTTCGAATACTGAATAAGCTAATTTTGAAAACATATCTTTATATTTTAAAGGACAAAGATACTTTTTTATACTTTTATAGATTATAAAAATATTTATAAGTTTAATAGCAAAAATAAAAACATGCAAATCCATTATTTATCAGAAGACAATAGCATCCTAAATCATTTTTTAGGACAAATACGAAATGTAAATGTTCACAATGACAGCATGCGTTTCCGAAGAAATATTGAACGTATTGGTGAAATAATGGCGTATGAATTAAGTAAAAAATTACACTACAAAAGTGTCGAAATCCAAACTCCTTTAGGTATAAAAACAACAACTGAGATTAAGGATCAATTGGTTTTATGTTCCATTTTACGCGCTGGTTTACCCTTACATTTAGGGTTTCTGAATTATTTTGATAATGCCGAAAATGGTTTCATTTCCGCCTTTAGACACCATCCAAACAATGACGATTATTTTGATATTTTAGTGCAATACCAAGCCATTGCTGCTATAAATGAAAAAAACCTAGTATTAGTAGATCCCATGCTTGCAACCGGTCAATCTATTGTTGCCGTTTTCAATAAATTAATGGAGAGAGGGACGCCAAAAGAAATTCACATTGCTGTTGTGATTGCCGCTCCGGAAGGTATTGCTTATCTTGAAGAACATTTGCCGGAAAACTGTCATCTTTGGGTTGCTGCTTTGGATGAAAAACTAAACGAGCACAGTTATATTGTACCAGGATTGGGAGATGCTGGAGATTTAGCGTACGGTGAAAAATTATAATTGGGAGAAAAAAGCAAAAAAACTGCAGGCAGTCAGCACATACATCACTAATTCCTGATTTAATTTTTCTTGAGGAATTTCAATATGGCTGGTTGCCATCATGGCCAAAGGCGCAAATGTAAACAGCAACAAATCATTACTTTTATTTGCCGAAATCAGAAAAATCACAACTCCGATGAAGAAAGAGGCGATGATTTTTTTGAAAGAAGTATGTAACAATTGTGGTCTGTTTGATAATGTGGCAAACATGGAAACCAAGAAAAACAAAGCTACAGTCGCGTAAATTGATAAAGCCCCGTTTTGATAATTATTCGTGAAATAGTCGATTTCAAAATTGATTTGTACACTTTTAATGATGTATTCAAGAACATCCAAATCGAAAACTGTTGCATAAATCATGAACAGAATTCCAACAATAAAAAAAGCGATAAAAGGCAATATCCAGTTTCTATAATCTCTGGAAACATGGAAAATTATGGATATAAAAACCAGCACTATGAAAATTATACTCCAAAAATGAAATAGTGCCGCTAAAAAAACCCATAAAGAGGCATCAAATATTTTTTCTTTGGAAGCTTTCAGGGATTGCAATGAAATCAATCGGCGAAGCGCCAAAAGAATAAAGAAATTAGACAAAATCAGATTTAAATTATCTAATACTGAAGGAAAAAAAAGTAGAAACAAAAAGTAAAAAAAAACTGTGTAGCTGCTGTCTTTACTCAATCCGTTTTTCTTAACAACAAAATTCGTGATAAAAACAGATGCCAATAAAACACAAAACAACATTCCCTTTTTTGAAATTAATACAAAGGAATTCATCCAGGATAAATCTTGAAATTGGTATATAGAAAAGAAAACCAGCATTAAAATTACGACCAATGAAAAATTTAATGGTGTAGATTTTCTAAAAACACTTGTTATCATAAGGATATTTTATACTTTTGTGTTCGTAAATATAATACTTGTTTAAAAAGTAAGCCCTGCAAGTTCAAAAAGATTCTTCTAAATAAGAACTTTTAATTCCCAGAGTTCCTCAAAAACAATTAATAAAATTAATTTTATACATTATGAAAGCATTTTTCGAAGGAATACAATACTTATTTGTAAATATTTTATTTGCTCCTCTAGACTTTTTACGCTCATTAGAGCTATCATCTTGGTTTGCTGCTAATACAATCAATTGGATTTTCATGATTATTTGTGCTTCGGCAATGGTATATTGGATCAAACAATTGAAAATTTTTGAAGACGCCGGAACAGAGAAGCAAGATACTACCGCTCACTCTTTCTTAAAATAAGAATTAAAAAAAAGTGAACGATAATTGGAAACTATTTTAAGTCGTTTCCAATATCTTTTCTAAAATACATCTTATCAAAATTTAGTTTATCTATGTTTTGGTAAGATTTTTTTATGGCCTCTTCGAAATTATTTCCATAAGAAGTTACGGTTAAAACCCTTCCTCCGTTTGAGACTACGTTTCCGTTATCCAGTTTGGTTCCTGCGTGAAAAACAATCGAATCTTCAATGGCTTCTAATCCAGAAATTACTTTTCCTTTTTCGAAATCTTCAGGATATCCGCCAGAAACAACCATAATTGTAGTGGCGCTTCTTTCGTCAATTTCTAGATTGATTTCGTCCAGTTTTTCATTGGCTACTGCCAAAAATAACTCCACTAAATCCGTTTTCAATCTCGGGATAACCACTTCGGTTTCCGGATCGCCCATTCTCACATTGTATTCAATTACGATTGGCTCGTTTTTCACATTAATCAATCCGATGAAAACAAAACCTTTGTATGGAATTCCATCTTTTTGAAAACCATCAATAGTAGGTTTTACAATACGTGTTTCTATTTTTTCCATCAAAACAGCATCAACATAAGGAACCGGAGAAACAGCTCCCATTCCGCCTGTATTTAATCCTGTGTCGCCTTCGCCAATGCGTTTGTAATCTTTAGCCGTTGGTAATATTTTGTAGTTTTTTCCATCGGTAAGAACAAAACAGCTCAATTCTATTCCGTCAAGAAATTCTTCGATAACGACTTTTGAACTGGCGTCACCAAATTTTTGATGCACCAACATGTTTCTTAATTCTTCTTTGGCTTCCGCCAAATCTTGAATAATCAAAACCCCTTTTCCAGCTGCTAATCCATCCGCTTTCAAAACATACGGCGGTTGCAATGTTTCCAGAAATTTACAGCCTTTTTCTACCGTTTCTGCAGTAAAACTATCGTAAGCGGCAGTTGGTATTTTATGTTTGATTAGAAATTCTTTGGCAAATTCTTTACTTCCTTCCAATTGCGCACCAATTTTTGAAGGACCGATAACCGGAATATGACTTAATGCAGCATCGTTTAGAAAGAAATCATAAATCCCTTTTACCAAAGGATCTTCTGGTCCTACCACAACCATTGCTACTTTTTCCTGAATAACAAACGATTTTATAGCTTCAAAATCAGTTGGGCTAATAGCAACGTTAGTAGCTATTGAAGCCGTTCCAGCGTTTCCTGGCGCTACAAAAAGTGTGTCACAAAGCGGACTTTGAATCATTTTCCATGCAAAAGCATGCTCTCTTCCGCCCGAACCCAGTAGTAAAATTGTCATGTGTAGTTGTGTTTAGTTGTGGTGCAAAAATAATTGCTTTTGAACTTAAAAAATAATTAATTTTCAAAAAGTTGTTGGTTCTCCGTCATTAGTTGTTGGTAAATATTATTTTTGGTAAAATATCCCTTTAAAATGTTTCGACTATTCGACTTATCGTTGCAGATAAATGGCTTCCAAATGAAGGAAGCTAAAGCCGAATTGCGGAAAATTGTAGCCTTTTCTGAAAAAGAACACGCCGTTTTCGTCGAAAATAAAAAATTGGAAATTGTCCATTTTCATTTGCAAAATAATGCTTTTTATAAAGATTTAGCAGGAACGACAACTTTTACAAACTGGGAAGATTTACCCGTTTTGAATAAGAAAAACTTGCAAAAACCATTGCTTGAAAGGCTTTCCCTAAATTATTCTTCTAAAAACAGTTACATTAATAAAACATCCGGTTCCAGTGGGACTCCTTTTATTTTTGCCAAAGATAAATACTGTCATGCGTTGACTTGGGCTTCAAACATATACCGTTTTGGTTGGTATGGAATTGATTTTAATACTTCCTATCAAGCGCGTTTTTATGGAATTCCGATGGATTTCATAGGCAATCAAAAAGAACGTTTTAAAGATTTATTGAGTCATCGGTTTCGGTTCTCCATTTTTGATTTATCGGATGACGTTTTAGAAAAGATTCTGAAAAAATTTCAGAATAAAAAATTCGATTACATCAATGGTTATACCAGTTCGATTGTTTTGTTTGCTAAATTTTTACAAAAGAAAAATATCGTATTAACAACAATTTGTCCCACTTTGAAAGTATGCATGGTCACTTCAGAAATGCTTTTTGAAGAAGACAAACTCCTTTTAGAAAAACAATTTGGCATTCCTATTGTCAATGAATATGGTGCTTCGGAGCTAGATTTGATTGCTTTTCAAAACCCTGAAGACGAATGGCAAGTCAATTCAGAAACCTTGTTTGTAGAAATTTTGGATGATAATAATAAAGCGGTTCCTGATGGTACCGCAGGCCGAATTGTAATCACTTCCTTGTTCAATAAAGCGCATCCGTTCATACGATATGACATTGGCGATATTGGAATTCTGGACGAAAAAAGCACGTTACAAAAACCGATTCTCAAAAAATTAATAGGCCGAACCAATGATGTTGCTATTTTACCCAGCGGGAAAAAATCACCCGGACTTACCTTTTATTATGTTACAAAAAGCATCATTGAAGATGACGGAAACGTAAAAGAATTTGTGATACAACAAACCAAAATAGATACTTTTGAAATTGAATATGTGAGCGATATCGAATTAAATTTGGCACAAATTAAAAAAATTGAAGAGGCGATAGCACTTTATTTAGAAAATGATTTGGTGTTCATCTTCCATAAAAAAGAAAAATTAGAACGAAACAAAAGCGGAAAATTAAAACAATTTGTTTCATTTGTAAAATAACACTATGAAAATCACAATAGTTGCAGGCGCAAGACCCAATTTTATAAAAATCGCCCCCATCATTAAAGCGATAGAGAAAAAACAAGCAGAAGGTGCTGAAATTTCATATCGGTTGGTACATACTGGACAACATTATGACAAAAACCTCAGCGGCACATTTTTTGAAGAATTAAATATTCCTGAGCCCAATGCAAACTTAGAAGTAAAAAGTGGATCACAATCGATACAAACTGCTGCAATAATGGTTGCTTTTGAACAAGAATTAATGCAAAATCCATGTGATTTAGTTTTGGTAGTTGGCGATGTCAACTCGACTATGGCCTGTGCAATTGTTACTAAAAAATTAAATATTAAAGTAACCCATGTAGAAGCTGGTATTCGTTCAGGTGATATGACAATGCCGGAGGAAATCAATCGAATTGTTACGGACAGTATAACGGATTATTTTTTCACAACCTCAACTTGGGCAGGTGAAAATTTATTAAAATATGGGGCAGATTCTTCTAATATTCATTTTGTTGGAAATGTGATGATAGACACTTTGTATCAAAACTTAGATCGAATTTCAGCACCAATTTTTTGGAATGAATTCAATTTAGAAACCAAAAATTACATCATTTTGACTTTACACCGTCCTTCGAATGTAGATGAAGAGCAGTCATTGATTCAACTTTTGCAAGGAATTGATAAAATGGTTGGTGATAAAAAAGTGATTTTCCCTATTCATCCGAGAACAAAAGCGATTTTAGGTGAAACTAATTTAAAATTGAAAAACATCCTATTTGTTGAGCCACAAGGTTATTTGAATTTTATGTTTTTAATTAAAAACAGTTTTGCTGTCATTACAGATTCTGGCGGAATTTCAGAAGAAACAACGGTTTTAGGGATTCCTTGTTTCACCATGCGAAACAATACCGAAAGACCCGAAACACAAACCATAGGCACTAATACTTTAGTTGGTACATCGATTGAGAATCTAAAGAAAATGTTTAGCGATTTTGTTCAAAATGGTAGTCGAAAAGCAGGAATTCCTGAACTTTGGGATGGAAAAGCTTCTGAACGAATAATTGATATTTTACTTTCAAAAAAACAATGAAAGAAATCCTCATCATATCTAATTATTATCCACCGGAGAAAGGTGCGGCAGCGAATCGAATCGAGCAGCTGGCTTTAAAATTACATCAAAATAATTATACAGTTTCTGTAATTTGTCCCTTGGCGAATTATCCAAAAGGCGAACTATTTCCGGAATACAAAGGCAAATTTTCTGTTACTGAAAATCTACAAAATATTATTGTAAAACGTCTTTGGATTTATCCGAGCAACAGTAAAAATATAATCAAGAGACTATTATCGGTTTTATCCTTTTCTTTTGGATTGTTTTTTTACTTATTATTTCAAAAAACACCTCAAAAAGTAGTGGTTCAATCACCTCCATTATTACTTTCTTTTATTTCAGTTTTAGTTCTTTCGCTGAAGCGGAAAAAAATTATTCTGAATGTTTCTGATTTATGGCCATTGGCTGCAGTTGAATTAAATGCTTTAAAAGCCAATTCATTTTCGCATCGTGTTTCTTTATTTTTAGAACGTTTTATCTACAAAAAAGCAAGTTTAATTTTAGGCCAATCCAACGAAATTATTACTCATGTCCACTCTATTTTTCCTGAAAAAAAGTGTTTTTTATATCGCAATTTTCCTGACCATAAAACCATTGAAATGGATTTAGAAACCCGAGAAAATGAGCCTGTTAAAATTTTCTATGCCGGTCTTTTTGGGGTGGCACAAGGTGTTTTAGAATTGTGCGAAAAAATCAACTTAGAAGGATTAAATATCGAGTTACACCTATTTGGTGATGGCGCTGAAAAAAAACAAATAGAAGCCCTAATTCAGTCCAGAACAGATAAGAAAATTATTTTTTACGGAATGATGGACCGCAACACTTTGCATAAAATGTTAAAAACGTTTGATATCACAATAGTACCATTAAAAACAAGAATTTATGGTTCAGTTCCTTCTAAAATTTTCGAGTATGGCGCATTAGGATTTCCTGTTTTATACTTTGGTGGTGGTGAAGGAGAAATCATAACAGAAAAGCATAATTTAGGCTGGGTAGCCAAAGTAGGAAACTATGATGATTTGAACGAAAAACTGCAAACTATTTCAAATATTCAAAAAGCAGAATTAGATTTAATGAAAAAACGAATTTTTAATGACGTTCAAACTTCGTTTAATCTTGATATACAAATAGAAGATTTGATTCAACAAAATGTTTTCTAATACGCTTTTTCTTCTCCTTTAAAAATATTGACAACTGTTTGAGAAATTATTTTTAAATCTAAAATTAAGGACCAATTTTCAATATAAAAAACATCAAATTTTATTCTATTAATCATATCGGCTTCTGTCTCGATTTCACCTCGAAAACCACTCACCTGTGCTAATCCGGTAATCCCTGGTTTAACATAATGGCGTACCATGTATTTTTTAACTTTATTTCCATAGGCTTTATTTTGAGCCCAAAGATGTGGCCGCGGACCTACAACTGACATGTCTCCGAGTAAAACATTTAAGAATTGAGGCATTTCGTCTAAACTTGTTTTCCTCATAAACTTCCCTATTTTGGTAACACGCGGATCGTTTTTTGAAGCTTCTTTTTCTGTTGTTTTATTGATTTTCATCGAGCGAAATTTATAACAGAAAAATTCATTTTCATCAATTCCTGGTCTTCCTTGTTTGAAAAAAACCGGACCTCTGGATTCTAACTTTATTAAAATTGCCAATAATGGAATTAACCACGATAAGAGAAATACAATAATTATACTAGAGAAAACAATGTCAAAAATCCTTTTAAAGATCATTGTAGCAGGCTCATGAAGCATGGTTTTTTTTAAAGAGAGTACCGGGAAAAATTCGTAGTAGTCAATTTTCAAATTTTTTGAAAAAATCTCTTTTGTATCCGGTATGAATTTTATCGCTTTATTGTTTTCATCTGCAAAATCAATTAAATCTTTCAAATGCTCATTGGAAATTTCGTTTAATGAGCAATAAATTTCATCTACACAATTTTCAATTACAAAGGGTTTCAAATCTGCTAATTTCCCTTTAATATTTTGATTTGATTTTTTATCTGAAAAATAGCCTAAAAAGCGATACCCATAATCATTTCTGGTTTCAAAAAGATTTTTTAATTCTATCGCCTCAGGAGTATATCCAATAATGACAGCACTTCTATAATTACTTCCGGTTATAATCCTATATTCTTTTAAATAGTAAAACAACAAAAATTTTGAAATAGTAATTAGTAACATCACAGAGGATATAAATAGGGCAATCACTACTCCGTTAAACACGACTTGTTTTGAAAACGGAAAAAAAGCAATGGTTATTAAAAGAAACAAAACGCCCTGTTTTACTAGTTTTGATATTATTTCAAGCGGAGTTGTAAAGCGATATATTCCGTAGAACCTTACAAAAAAAGCAACTGTACCCCATCCAAGTATCTGATAAATAAGAAAGTGCTCAATCTTAAAATTAAGGTCTTTGAAAAAGAAAAAACCAAGAGTCAAAATAACCATTAGATCTATTGAGATACTAATGGGTCTAATGTACTTTGAATATCTTCCTGTTCGAGATGCACTCATAATTAACGAATATAACCTGGTTGGTTTTTTATCGGTTTAAAAAAATTCCTGTTACTTTATATAACTGGAAAAATCTTTATGTTCCTCTTTAGAAAGTTCCTCTTTAGATAACGATTTGAAATAATCATAGGTGATTTTCATTCCTTCAGCACGACCTATTTTGGCTTCCCATCCAAGCAATTCTTTTGCCTTCGTGATATCTGGCTGACGCTGTAAAGGGTCATTTACCGGTAATGGATGATATACAACTTTTTGATTAGTTCCTGTCAATTTTATAATTTCTTCCGCAAAATCCTTGATGGTGATTTCATCTGGATTTCCAATATTTACCGGATAAACATAATCGGAATGCAGTAATCTGAAAATACCTTCGACTTGGTCATCCACATAACAAAACGAACGGGTTTGCATTCCGTCCCCAAAAATAGTTAAGTCTTCCCCACGAATTGCCTGACCAATAAAAGCAGGAATTACGCGGCCATCATTAAGACGCATTCTAGGTCCATAGGTATTAAAAATTCTAACAATTCGGGTTTCTACGCCATGAAATGTATGGTACGCCATCGTTATAGATTCCTGAAAACGTTTTGCTTCGTCATAAACACCTCTTGGTCCGATTGTGTTTACATTTCCATAATATTCTTCCGTTTGTGGATGAACCAATGGATCTCCGTACACTTCAGACGTAGATGCAATAAGAATTCTGGCATTTTTTACTCTTGCCAAACCTAAAAGATTGTGCGTCCCAAGAGAGCCTACTTTTAAGGTTTGTATCGGGATTTTTAAATAATCTATTGGACTTGCAGGCGAAGCAAAATGAAGAATATAATCTAGTTGACCCGGAACATGAACAAATTTTGTAATATCATGATGATAAAATTCAAAATTCTCCAGTTTGAACAAATGTTCTATATTTTTTAAATCTCCCGTAATGAGATTATCCATTCCAATAACAAAATAGCCTTCTTTAATAAAACGGTCACAAAGATGTGATCCTAAAAATCCAGCTGCTCCGGTGATAAGTATTCTTTTCATATAGATTTTATAGTTTAGAACTATTCTTGACCTCATAAAGAGGTTTCTGTCAAAAATAAACTTATCATTAGGATTGTGAAAGAAATAAGGCAAAATATTTTTTTAATAACCTTTTATTTATGTCCCGTTATTGGTGAAACATTTCAAATTATCCTATTTTTTCTAAAACAAACACGTTGTTGAAATAAGCTGTTTTATCAATTGGCAATACAAAACTGAAAAGCATTCCAAAAAAATTAAAAAAGACAATGAAAGGAATTAGGAAAACCTGTCTTACGTTTTTATTGTTTGGCAGTATATTCTTTATATAATTTAAATTGAATTGAAAAATAACTTCTATATAATTTCCTGTTTTAAAATTGTCAACCACCTTGAAACCATTTTTTTGATACAAATGTTGTAAAGCTGGTGTTGTATACCTTGCAAAATCATATGGCATTTCATGTTCTTCCCACATAAATGGAGTCGTTATTAAAGCCGTCCCATTTTTCTTTAATACTCTATTAAATTCCTTTAATAATTCATCAATATTAAAAACATGTTCTAAAACTTCGGTACACAAAAGAGAATCAAACCGTTCATTTTCAAATGGAATTTCTTTTCCATCATAAAATTTATCTACTTCATTATAGTTTTGTTCTCTCCCTTCAATCTTATAATCCACACCAATATATTCCTTTACATTTACAAATAGATTTTTATAAGGCTTTGTTCCACAACCAAAATCCAACAAAGAACCATTGAGTTTATGAGCATTATTTTTTATGGCGCTTCGAATTGATTTTCGGATAAGAAAATTATAATTAATGAAAAAACCTATAATCCCGGGATGAAATTTTTCTTTCTTAATCTTTTGTTTGATGAACTCTTTATGCATTAAAATTCTTTTTTTCAATATTAAATAAACAGCATTTATTCCAAATAAATAGATTCTAGTTCGAAAATATTTTTTTTAATATCATAGTTTTCGGAATAAGAAGTAAACGCATTTTTTGACAATTTATCCAATAATTCTTTATCACTCAATAGCTTCAAAATTTTATTTTTAAAACCTTTTAAATCCTCATTTTCAATAACAAATCCATTATAATTATCAATAATTAAATCTTTATTTCCATCGCAGTTAGTAACTACACAAGCTTTAGATAATGCCAAACTTTCAATAATAGAATATGGCATTCCCTCATATCTGGACGTTGAAATATAGAATTTAGATTGATTAATTATATTAAAAACATCGGTTCTTTCTGTCCACTTTATAAGAGTGACATCATTAGTCATGTCTAATTCCTGAATCAACTTTTTAACGGATTCTAACTGTCCAGATACTGGGCCAACTCCCATTACGATTAAATGAATTTTAGCTTCTTTATTAACTTCATACATTACCCGTATCATTTGTTCAATGTTTTTTTGATACGATGGACGCCCAACGGTACAAATATAATCTTCAGGCCAAGTTTTAGTAATAAGTAAGGGTTGAGTTTTAGTTATTGGCTCAATACAATTATTGAATACCATTACACTTTTAGGTTTATAACCAACGACTTCAATCGCTCGCTTTTTTTCGGATGCTGATGTGGCCAAAAGTAGACTATTCCCATTGGCAAGAACCTTTTCAATACTCAAAAAAAGGTTTTTTTTCACTCTATTTTGTGTGCTTAAATACGAAAAAGCATGTGGCGTATAAATGACTTTTATTCCTAATAATCTGCCAGTGATTCTACCTATAATACCACCTTTAGCACTGTGAGCATGTATTAAATTTGGTTTTTCTTTTTTTAGAATTTTATAGGTTTGAAATAATGATTTAATATCATTCAGTATTGAAATGTCCCTAAAAATAGAAACTTTATATTCTTTTACCTCATGGCCATTTTTATCAAAAAAAGGCTTGTTTGTGTCTTTGGTCCCATGAACAACAATGTTTTCAAACAAATCAGTATCCATATTTTCTAAAACAAGTCTCAAATATACATCCACTCCACCTATAGAATGTAATACATGAACTATCTTTTTTTTTGCCATTTTTATGATGTAAAAGAATAATAATCTTCACTTATTCCTTGTGAATTTAGTATCACAAATCAAATGTATCACAAATTTAATGATTACAAAGTATTGATTTAAATTATCTCATGAGCACCTATTTTAAAAAATAATCCTACCTATATATAACATCTATTAAGTTTCTCCGATTAAAAAAAATAACGATATTTACGGAAATTTTTATTTCTATCATTTAAAATAAATTCAAATGAAAAATACGTTTATGATTGCGACTCTAGTTGCTTTATTTTCATTGTCTTGTGGAAACAAGAAAGAAGAAACGACACAACAAGATGCCATTCAAGAGGTTGATTCTAAAGCGTCTAATGAAGTAAAAGTTGAAGTTACTGACTTTGATCGTTACGAAGGTAAAATTGTTTTGGGAACTAATGGTCAATGGTATTTAATAAAAGAAGGAGTTCGCTGGAGAACTAATTCTATAGCCGCAACAGATGATTATATTAAAACACTACCTCCCGGAAAAGATTATGTTGTAAAAAATGTACCTATTGAAACATTACAACAATTTTCAGAAGTTGGAGAAATTTATCCAAATTTAGAATTCAAAAAAGATGTAATTAAAACCGCTAAATAAGCGGTTTTTTTTATGTCATTTTAAAATAATTATGCAACAGGCCGCTTACTTTTTTGTTGAAGCCAATAACTGGCAAATATAGAAATCCATAATCCGCTGAAAACAATTCCATCAAAGCGAAGCAGGAAATCATCTGTAAAGTTTGAAGTGAAAAACAAAAAAAAGAAAGAAATTATAACTGCATTTTTTGTCTTAATTCCTAAATAAGCAATAAATCCAATATAGAATAAGGCTGTAATAGGTCCCAATATTCCAAATTTTAATAAATAATCTAAAAATTGATTGTGTGTTGGGAACTCATATTTTGCCAAAAATATTTGATTCGTTTCTTTAAAATACTTTACTAATTCTGTCTTTCCGTCCGATGCTCCCACTCCAAAAGGAAGATTTTTAAGGGACAATTCCCATGCTGATTTCCAGATGGATAATCGGGTTACAAAAGAACTGTAAACCGCTATTTCGGGATGATCTATCTCATCTAATTTCCCCACTTTATCCATATTCGAAAAAATTTGAGTCGAATACTTTTCCTTCATGAAAGGATTCTTTTGTATGAATAAAAATAAAACAGAACCAATTAAAAGCAACATAATAATTGCTCTTTTGAAGATAACCTTAGAACTATATCTTTTGGAAATTTGAAAATAACCCACCGTCATAAAACCAAACAAAGTGCCTAATAATGCCATCCTGGTATTCACGTATAAAACAAAAAAGAAAGAGCTGATAAAAAGCATTAAATCTCCTATTTTATACCATTTAGTATAATGTGCTTTAGAAGTTTCAAGCAAAAAATAAAGATTAGAAAACGCTACAAAAGCCAAGTGCATATTGAGTGCCGGTGCATGAATACCAATACTTTCAGAAAACACATAACCCATTTCCCAAAGATGAATCCCATTCAGATATTTAAAAAAATGTTCCGGATACAATAGTATAAAACGCCCAAAAAAGAATGCCATAATAAAGGTTGTTCCAATGCAATAGGCTTTTAAAATTTTAAGAAATTGAATTCGTTGATAATTTCCAATTATAAATATTGGAAAAAAAAGTAATGAAAGACTTTTCTCCAATGATTTTAAACCCAACACATAAGAGTCATTATTTACAAAAAACAACATTTCCATCAAAAATGGAGCTGCTATTACCAACATAATTGGCAATTGGCTTTTTGAAAATTTTATTTTTTTTAAAAACAACAAATTGAAAACAACAAAAACGATCAAAAAAACAGTGCATAGTTTTCTGAAAATTAAAGTGATAGCAATTAAAAATAAAAATAAATTAAATACTTTGTTGAATGTCTTTTCTGAAATGTTCATAATACAATGCAAAATATATTAAAGGGAAAAGGCCTATTTTATGTCTAATGGAAGTCCCTAAATCAGGCTCAAATATACCTTGAACTATGAAATAAGCAAATAAAATTAGTAATATCCACAACTCAAATTGATATTGTTTTCTGTTTTTTAAACATCTGGAAAACCGAACAAATAAAATATAAAAAATCAATAATTGCCATAGCACAAAGGCCAATACTTGAGGAGATAAAATATGCTTAATTGCTTCAACTATAGGCACATTTACTGCCATAAAACCATAGACAATACCAAATGCTTCACCATACCAGGTGTCTTGTGATATTGGTGATACTATGGCCGTATTTATATTGTTTTTATTGATATTATTAATCACATAATTCTCCCTTGTTAGTTTAGAAATATACTCTCCTCTTACAACTCCATGACTCAGTGATAAAAAAATGGCAATCAGTAATCCATAAAAAATAGTAGAAAATGTTTTGTTCTCAAATTTGATAAATGACAATACATACATCCCTATTGCAAATATTGGCAGCAATATATAATAGGGTCTGAAAAACGAAAAACAAGCAATTAAAATAAGTGAAAAAATGATTTTAAATCTTGGCTTTTTATTGGATTGGAATATAAAAGGAATTGTACAAAACATTAAAAAAGTTATAAATTCCTTAGTAGGCATAGACATGTATATTCCCGTGAGAAGTAAAGCAACATAGACCAAACCATTTTTTACATTTAACTTATGGAAGTTAGATGGCACACCAATTTTATAATATATATATGTTACTATAGGAAATTGAATTAAGGCAATAAGAAAAAAAGGAAGATGTCGCAGGCCTGTAAGCTTATAAAACATAATGGCAAACGGGTAACTGCCAAACCAGCCTATTTCATGTAACTTGTCAAATACTATGATTACAGTATCGTTAAAATATCTTTCCGGTAAAATATAAGGCGTCAGAAAGGCTACTATTAAATTACAAAAAAACAACCCTATAAATACCGCCTTATTTCTTTTAATTTTTATTTTCATGTAAATGATGGTTCGATTTAAATGTAAATCATAATTTCGTTTTTTTATAAAACAAATTCATCTTTGCATATATACTCATAAATTTTGGTAACACAGAAAACGGTAAAATTTTATAAAATGAATTTACTTTATCTACTGTGATGTTTCTTCCTGAAGAAATTAAATTTTTCCATGAAGATAATTCCTTAATAAGCACTTTTTTATTGTTTAAGGAAAGTTTATCAAAATGCATTAATATTACAACATAATAAAAAGACCAATAATTTTTCATGGCCAGCTGCAGTGTCTCTTTTTCGTTTTGAATTTCAATTAATCCCTTTTTTACCGACTTATGAATGTCTAAAACAGCTTGCTCATTCATAGAGTAAACCTCTGATCCCACTCTTAATTGCCTATACATATAAAATGATTTAGGATAAATACAATAGGTATTTATGTGGTTCATCAATTTGGCACACCATTCCATATCTTCATATTTTAGGTTCAGAGGAAAAAACAAATCATTGTCGATTAAAATAGATCGTTTAATTATTTTATCCCAAGGACTTGATGCATATAAATGATAATAAACCAAGTCTAGGGCATCGTCTTCAAAGTTTCCTGAATTATGCTTTAGTTTATTTTGATTGTATTTGCATTTTATGTTGTTAGTAGAAAAATATCGGCTTTCTTCATGAATAATTATATCAAAATCATTGTTCTTTATTAAAATAGCCATTTCATTTAATACAAAGTCTCCACTCCAAAAATCATCACCATCCACAAATATCACATATTGTCCACGAGCTTTTGACAGTCCATAATTTCTAGAATCCGCTGCCCCACCATTTTGTTTATCCAGTAATTGTATTCTTTCATCTCTACTTTTATATTCCGAACAAATGGCTAATGAAGTGTCCATCGAACCGTCATTAACTAAAATTAATTCAAAATTAGAAAATGATTGCTCTAAAATACTATCTATACATTGATTCAAATACTCTTCAACATTATAAACCGGTACAATTATACTAAAAAGAATATTTTTATTTACCTTATTCATTTAATGCATTATAATTAATAGTTTGTCTTTTTTATAAACAATAAATGCAGTAATAATATTCCAAAAAAGTAAGCTAGACACAAAAGCAATTGCCGCACCAGTAAGAGAATATATTGGAATTAATATAAAATTAAGAATAAAATTCAGGAATACTGCTGAAATTAATACCACTTGAAAAATACGCTGTCTTCCAGTCATGTTCAAATAAATAGTCGTTATCCCAAATAAAGAAGCTAATAATTGACCCGCCATCAATATTAAAAGTGCTTGTTTGGCTTGTACATAATTAGGTCCAAAGAAATGGAGGATACTTTCAGAATAAAAACAAACGACCACAACAATAGGCAGTGTAAGAAAAAAAATTATTCTGGAACTTTGTTTCATTGTGTTTAAAAGAGCAGTCTTATTATTATCTGTAAATTGTTTTGCAATCTTTAAAGAAACCGATATAAAAACAGAGTTATTAATCAAAAATAAAATAGAGACCAACTTCATCGCAATTGAATAATAAGCAACTATTTCGTCTCCTTTGAATTTTTTTAAAAAAACAACGTCTAAAGTCAGCATCAAAAAAATGGCTAAATTACTTACCGCCATTGGGTACGATTTTGACGCAATAAATGAATAGGAAAAACGACTGCTGTCACTTTTATTAGAGGAAACAAATCCTTCTTTTTTTAAAATCCAAATAACAATTCCTGTTGTTATAATTGCCAGCGCTATAAATCCTATTAAAAAAGTATCGATAAGATACATTTCCTGATGAAAATAAAGTAAAACTATAGCTCCAAATATGACTGACAAATATTTGAATAGGTTTCTAAACAGTTCTGCCATATATACCCTTCCTAATGCCCTTATTGTTTCTGTATTAAATAGAGTCAAGGAATAAAAGAACAATACTACCACCGCTTTTAAGACTAATCTATAAGTATTATTATCATTAAAAAAAAAGATTATGATGCTTTTTCCAAAAAAGAAAAAAAGGACTAATACTACAACGGACAATATTAAAATAAGCGAAATAATTCTCAGATATATTGTCTTTAATTTTTCTGTTTCATTTGTACTTTTTAAAATACCTGTAAAATATAAGATGGACTGATCCGAACCCAGAATACATATACTGCTTAAAACCAAAAGGATTTTTTGTATAAAGTCGAATTGACCAATGATTTTTGGGTCGTAATTATGCGTTAAAAACAATGAAAATCCAAAAAGGGTAACTACACCTATAATTCTTAAAAACATCGTTTTTAAACTCTGTAAAACAAATGGATTTTTTTTTATTTTATTGAAACCCATATTGATTTTTTCAAAATTTAAGGAAATGATAGTATCTGATTAATTAAAACCCTATTCGTCTGTATTTAGTTTTAAAAAGAAAGTGAAAAACAATTAAATCATTTTTGATTTTTCCAACTGACTTTTATAATACGCTAAAAATAAACGAATTAAAATAAATGATAGTAAAAATAAAACTGGCAAAACCAATTTTAACTTTCCATTGACTGAGTTTGTATTTTCAATATTTAAGGTTGAACTATTGTCTTTTATAATTTTATCCAATCCAACTAAATCTACTCTATGATTTCCTTGTTCATTAATTAAAGTCTCTTTCGTTTTAATAACATCGTTAAGCTGTGTATTCTCATTATAGTAAACAAGTTTATCGCTTTTTTGAGCCCCATTTACCATATTAGAAAACCCATTCAAAACACCATTTATTTGTGAAATAATAGTGTCATTTTGAATCATTTTTATTTGAATATTATTTACTGTCTCTTTTTGGACTTTTTTATAGTAATCCGTTTCGTTTAAATAGATTAAAATAGGTTGAACAGTTTCCGTATTATTTGTTTGGTTTTTAGTTTTGAAAGTAATCGTATGTAAGCTGTAATTCTTACTGGTCAAATTATCTTCAAGGATTTTTTTTATATCTCCACCCTCAGCCATCAACTTGATTAATTCAAAGTTCTCTGTCTTGTTTTCAATGAATTTATAAACGTCCGTTATGGGTTTGATTTCAATTTTAATTATTTCTTTAGGATTTTTAATCCCTACAATTTCTTTCAGAAAAACGGTATCCCGCTCTTTGATTTTAGATTCAATCAAGTCAATTTTTGAATATAAATAATCCGTGCTTTCAAAATTTGGGGTAACTATAATTTGATGATCATAGGTTTTTTTTGTCACATCCAAATAAAATCCTAATCCAACTCCAATTACCAACAAAATCAAAATTACAATAGCATTTTTTACAAAAAACTGAATACATCTAAACAAAAAGGTATTAATCCATTCAAATAATCTTCCTATTTTTTTAGAAATTTGTGTTAAATCAATCTCCTGATCTTCTTGGTTATTGGGTTGGTTTTTGTTCATCCTATATTTTTATTTTACGTTGAAAATTTGTTCCAATATCTTTATTGTAATCAAATAAGTAGGTTTTACTCCCGTAGTACCTAGTCCGCCTGAAGCCAATGTGCTTCCGGTTTCCAGAGGATTATCTGATGCATAATATGCGTATCTCACTTTGATATCATGAGGAACACTCTTTCTGATTTTTGAAGCAGATTGGATGGCTTTTTGGTAATATGAACCTTCCATTTCCAATCCTATAACTCCCCAAGTTGATTCATGGAAAAATTTCAATAAATCTCTGTTTTGTAATGAAGTCCCCAAAACGGTGACCATTGGTCCGGCAAAAACAGCAATATCATTTCCTTCAAACATATCAGCAGTCAATTCATTTTCGAAAAAATAATTATCCGCTGTTCCTTCATTGATGTGTGCATTCGGAATCATAATATCTCCTTTTCCACCTTCCAGAATTCCCGCTTTTCCCATGATAGAAACTGATTCCACATTAAGCAAAGTCGCTTTTTTATACGGCTTCAATAACTCATCAATGGTTTCATAAGCTTGCTCCCCAAAAGCATAATCCATAACAATAAGCACCGGTTTTTTATCTCCGGTATTTGCTTTTGGAAATGATGTTTTGGACCAATCAATTTTAGCGGTATCAAAAATCTGTACATCTATATTTGTTCCGGAAGTATCCAGTAACGAAATCATTCCGTGTTTCAAAGCTACTGCTGAAACCTGATTGCGAACTTCGTTCGCACCCGATTTGCTTAATTCTTCATAAATAAAGAAATCCGATTTGTCTTTAAACCTCGTTTTTAAAACCTCTGTGGCAAAAATAGAGTTCATCACACTGTGCATGTTCGCGCTAATCACGTGAATCGGTCGGTCCAAAAGTTGGTTTTCTTTCAAAACCTCCTTAATGTTTGTGGCCCAAATTTCGCCGTGAATATGATGTCCCAAACGTTCCCTTAAGATAGGGCTAAACGTTATGGTTCTCTTATTATCGTCAACTATTTCTTCAATCGCCAGTTTTCCTAACCAAAAAATAACGTGCAAAAATCGATCTGGCGCCGCTGTTGAACCGAATGCATCATAAATATCCAATACTTCCTCAAATGTTCTTCCCAGGATATTTGCAGCATGTGAAATGGCTTTTTCTTTTTCTATCTGTGTCAGCTTTTTCTTTTGAGAAACGGCTTGTTCCAGTTTGAACCAATCGCGGGAAACTTCGCCTGCGTCATCTAGTAAAACTCTATTTCTAATTTTGTGGGATTCGATGAAAATAAACGTCAAATGCGTCAAAATATCATAAATATCTGAACGTCCGCGGGTGATTTCCACGTTCATTTGTTCTTCGTCTATACGGTAACAATTGCGTCGTCTTTTTGGTGGAACAATCGCTTGAAAATGAGATTTTGAATACCCTTCTTCCGAAGTTAAATTGATGAATCTACATTCTTCAATTCCTACCGGAAGACGCTCTATAACATACAAAAGTCCATTTAATTCTACTTTTTCATCTGCAATATTTCCATATATTTCTGGGCTTAATGCCAATAATGCTTCTCTCAATGTATCTCCGGAAACTCCCATTGGCTTATAAAATCCTCTATTGAAAAGATGACGCATGGTGATGTACATTTTTTCAATTGCTGCCGATGATTCTTGCGCTCTGGAGCGTGATATATTTTTAGTCTCTTTCATTTTCTAATTATTTTCTAACCTTCAAAGGTAACTCTTTTATTTATTTTTTAATAAATCTACTATATTTCTGTCATTAGAGAGTCTCGGAATTTTATTTTGTCCTCCCAGTTTGCCTATCGATTTCATATAATCCTGAAACCCATTCTTAGCCACTTTGGTGACAACCACTTTACGCAACACTTTGCCCACAATCAAATCGTCATAATACACATTTTGTTTGCGCATGGCGGTATCTATCGCTTCCGCAAAAGATACGCTGTCTTCCGGTTCGTTCTCAAATTCGATGAACCATTCGTGGTACGGCAATCCTTCTACCGGCGTGATTTGTGGCGCAACGGTAAATTCATTGATGCGAATATCTGTTCCAATAATTGCTTCCTGCAACGCACTTTCCACTTCCTTGCCAATCACATGTTCTCCAAAAGCCGAAATATAATGTTTGATTCTTCCGGATACTATAACTCTGTAAGGTTTTAAACTGGTAAACTGAACGGTATCTCCAATATTGTAGCCCCAAAGTCCCGCATTGGTAGAAATAATCAGGACATAATTCACACCCAGTTCTACTTCGCCGATGGTGTATCGTTTTGGATTTTCAGTATAGAATTCGTCACTTTTTATAAATTCATAGAAAATTCCGGAGTCCAAAAGCAGTAACATTCCCTTTTCTTTTTGCGAATCCTGATAGGCAAAAAAGCCTTCCGAAGCCGGAAATAGCTCAATACTGTCTACTTTTCGTCCAATAAGATTCTCAAATTTGGCGCGATACGGTTCATAATTCACACCACCGTAAATAAACAAATTGAAGTTTTTGAAAATGTCTCCTACGGGCTTCCCTCCTTTTTGATTTAGTTTTTCAAAATACATTTGAACCCAAGACGGAATTCCAGAAATAACTCTCATGTCTTTATTAAAAGTTTCCTCTACAATCGCATTTACTTTGGTTTCCCAATCTTCAATACAATTGGTTTCCCAAGAAGGCATTCTGTTTTTTTGAAGGTATTTTGGAACAAAATGAGCGACAATTCCAGACAATCTGCCTAATTTAACTCCGTTTTTTTCTTCTAATATTGGGCTTCCTTGCAAGAAAATCATTTTCCCATCCACAAAATCAGCGTTTCCGGTTTCATGAATGTAATGTAGAATTGCATTTCGAGCCGCTTCAATATGAAACGGCATGGATTCCTTAGTCAACGGAATGTATTTTGCCCCAGAAGTAGTTCCGGAAGTCTTGGCAAAATAAAGCGGTTTTCCTTTCCAAAGTATATTCTCCTGGCCTTTTACCACCTTATCAACATAAGGTTTCAATCCTTCATAATCTCTTACTGGAACTTGTTTCGCAAAATCCTGTTGAGTTTTTATTTGGTCAAAATGATGGTCAATACCAAATTGTGTTTTCTTCGCTTCTTTGATTAATTTTTGCAAAACCTTCTTTTGAGTTTCAATAGGATTATTGGCCCAAAGTTGTGTTTTCTTGTATATTTTTTGTGCAAATAATTTTGCAGCCGTAGATTTTATTGACATTTTTATTTTTGTTCTTTAAAAGATAAAAGTTGGTTTTTTTACTCTTTTTTTGATTTTTTAGAAAGTGCTTTTTTTTCTTCTTTCGCCACTTGTTCTCTCAGTTCCAGTTCTTGTTTTGATGCAGCTAAATCAGCTTGAGAAGGCACTTCATCCGCAGCCGAAAGTATCGAATCTTTATTGAATTTTGCATATTCTAACTCTCCTGTCAACACTTTTTGAATCGACTGGATGTACGCTTCATTTTTCTTTAAAGCTCGTGTCAAAGAATCTGATTTCAAAGCCAGTTCCATTGCGTCCTTCTTTAATTTTGAGGAAGAATAACCGGGTATAAATTCTCGTAATGGGGTAAAAGCAATAATAAAAGTAGTAACAAATGTAATTATTATCGCTCCTAAAGTCGCTACCACAAAAACATTCATTAAAGTAAGTTTCAAAGAAAATGTCTCTTCAAAAGTATCTTCGTTAAGTATTATTAAACGTCGTTTATTGAATAAATTTTCCTTGAGTTTGCGCCGTTTTAGTCGTTTTTTTGACATACTTTTTTATTATTGAACAAATATAACAATTATTGTCGTTGATTGTATTCGCTTGTTTTTGTTCACTTTTTTTCATCTAAATTTATTTTTAATAAATTTTTAACGCTTTTGAAACCAAATAAATGTACCAAAATGAGTTTCCGTTAACTAATTCTATATACCTTTGCCATTAGAGTTATTACAAATTTGCTTAAGCAATAAATTATTCAATCATGGGAAGATTAGGTGTTACAGAAATCCTTGTTATATTGGCGATTGTTTTATTACTTTTTGGAGGTAAAAAAATTCCAGAATTAATGAAAGGTCTAGGAAGCGGAATTAAAGAATTCAAAAACGCAGCCAAAGACAATCAGCCAGCTGATAAAAAAGAAGAAGAAGAAACAAAATAAAAAAAAGGCTTTTCAATTGAAAAGCCTTTTTTTTATTTTAAAGTATCATACTCAACTGAATCCGTTTTCTATCCTCATCGACTTCAGTCACTTTTACCTGAACATGTTGGTGTAATTTTACCACTTCATTCACATCGCTTACGAAACCTGCTTTGAGTTGTGAAATGTGAACCAAACCACTTTCTTTCACTCCAATATCCACAAAACAACCAAAATTGGTAATATTATTTACAATTCCAGGTAAGACCATTCCCGTTTTTACATCTTTTATCGTTTTTACATTCGGGTCAAATTCAAATACTTTCGCAGATTTTCTTGGGTCTAATCCCGGTTTTTCGAGTTCTTTAATAATGTCTTTCAATCCCAATAAACCTATTTCTGGAGTAATATAATTTTCTGGTTTTATCAAAGCGGTTTTCTCTTTGTTAGCAATCAAATCATTTACTGTCAATTTCAAATCTTTTGCCATTTTCTCCACAATTCCATACGCTTCCGGATGCACAGCCGAATTATCCAACGGATTTTTCGCATTCGAAATTCGGATAAAAGCAACGCCTTGTTGGTACGCTTTCTCGCCCAAACGCGGCACTTTTTTGAGTTGTTTCCTGTCTTGAAAAGGACCGTTTTCGGAACGGTATTGCACGATGTTTTCGGCCAGCTTCTCTCCTATTCCACTCACATAACTCAACAAATGTTTACTTGCTGTGTTGATATTTACACCAACCGAATTCACGCAACGAATCACCGTACTGTCTAATTCTTCTTTCAACTTGTTTTGATCCACGTCATGTTGATATTGGCCTACGCCAATGGCTTTTGGATCAATTTTTACTAACTCCGCCAATGGATCACTCAATCGTCGTCCGATAGAAACCGAACCACGAACCGTCACATCAAAATTAGGAAATTCGTCTCGAGCGATTTTTGAAGCTGAATACACCGATGCTCCGGCTTCGGAAACAATAAAAACCTGAACCGGTTTATCGAAAGCTATTTTCTTGATAAAAAATTCGGTTTCACGTGAAGCCGTTCCATTTCCTATTGAAATAGCATCAATTTTATACGAATTCACCATTGAACGAATTTTTTTCATCGCCATCGCTTCCTCTTTTTGAGGCGCATGCGGATAAATTGTTTCGTTGTATAACAAATCCCCTTTTTCGTCCAGACAAACAATTTTACAACCACTTCTAAATCCTGGATCAATCGCCAGAATTCGTTTTTCACCCAAAGGCGGAGCTAATAATAACTGTCCAAGATTATTCGCAAAAACCTGAATCGAATTAGCATCAGCCTTCGCTTTTGCTTCTTGCAAGGCTTCATTTGAAATGGCTGGATTTAGCAATCGTTTGTAACTGTCTTCGATGGCTAATTGTACGTGTGGCGTGGTTTTATTTTGACCTTTTAAAACTAACGCATCAATAATATCATACGCTTCATCAATATCAACTTCTACTTTAAACTTGATAAAGCCTTCATTTTCGGCACGAAGCATCGCTAATAACCGATGCGATGGTGCTTTAGTCAACGGTTCTGACCAATCGAAATACTGATTGAATTTCTGCGCCGCTTCGTCGTCTTTCTTCGTTTTTACTACTTTGGTGGTAATGGTTGCTTTGCGTTCGTACAATCTTCGGAGTTGCTTTCGAACATAAATATTTTCATTAATCCATTCGGCAATAATGTCTCTTGCTCCTTGCAAAGCTGCTTCTTCATTGATGACATTTTCATTCAAATATTGTGTTGAAATGAAATCGACATCATCATTATTTTGCGCCATGATGATTTTTGCCAACGGTTCTAATCCGTTTTCACGGGCAACATCGGCTTTCGTTTTTTTCTTCTTTTTGAATGGCAGATAAAAATCTTCCAATTCTTGTAAATCGAAGCTCTGTTGGATTTTTTTTTCTAATTCTGGACTAAGCACATTTTGTTCCTGAATCGATTTTAAAATCGCTTCTTTGCGTTTTACAATAACCTCGTATTCTTTTTGAAGCTTTGCAATTTGTTCTATTTGTACTTCATCCAGATTTCCTGTTGTATCTTTTCGATACCTTGAAATAAAAGGAATGGTACAATCCTCTTGTAACAATTGAACGGTTTTTTCAATGTTTATTGCTGCTGTAGCAACGATTTTTGATATGAATTGTATATTAGTCATTTTAAATTTAAGATTATAAAATCATGTTGCTAAAATAGTATCTTTGAGTCAAAACTCCTTATTTATGTCTTTTTTATTCTGGTATTTTCCACTTATTAATTTAGTTGCTTTTTCAATAATAGGAGTTGACAAACGGCTGGCCATACAGCAAAAAAGGCGCATTTCTGAACGTAATTTATTGCTTACGAGTCTAATCGGCGGAACAATTGGTTCCGGTTTAGCGATGCTTGTTTTTCGACACAAAACCTCTAAAATGTCTTTTTTATGGAAGTTTTTTTTAATTGGGATATTGCAACTTTTTATAGTGTATTTCTATGTTATAAAATCTAAATAATTACTCTTGTTGATTACTTCAAAAGTAGCTTCCGGATAGGCTTTTGCGAAAGCAGCAGGAATTTTGACTTTTTTGGTTTCACTCCACTTAAACTCAAATCCAGCCAGTTCTTCGCCTTTTTCCTCAAGCCAGTCTAGTTCTTGCTGATCATAAGTGCGCCAGAAATAATTATTCGTTTTTATTTTTAGGTAATTTTGTTTTTTAACGCGTTCTACCGCCAAGTAATTTTCCCATAAATCACCCACATCTGTTCTAGAATCCAATCGGTTGAAATTATTAATGATGCCGTTTCTAATACCATTGTCATAAAAATACCAACGGCTGGATTTCACAATTTCTTTTCGAAGATTGCGACTGAACCCTTCTACTTTGAAGATAATAAACACTTTAGAAAGCAAATCTAAATAGTTGGCAACTGTATTTTTAGACATTTGCAACTGATTTGCTAATTCCTGCAACGAAACTTCTTTTCCTAATTGATAGGCTATCAAACGTAGCAAATAATATATTTTATCGGCGTGTTTTATTCCTTCAAAAACTAAAATATCTTTCAGTAAATACGAATTGATGATTTCATACAAATACTCTTTTTTATCTTCCCAATCTGAATATTGAATCAGTTCCGGATAACTTCCAAAGAGTAATCTTTCCTCTAATTTTTCTGTAGTTTGTTTGTAATTTTCGTATTGGGAATATTCCATTTGTGCCAATGGAAAAAGATACAAGGTGTTTTTTCGTCCTACTAATGGTTCACCAAGATTGTTGTTTAAATCAAATATTGAGGAACCTGTAGCAATGATTTTGATTCCATCAATAGCATCCACAATCAATTTTAGAATCAAACCAATATCAGGAATCGTTTGGGCTTCGTCTATAACCAGTAAATCAATATTGAGTAATAATCGCTTGTAATTTGCTACGGAACGTTCTTTGAGCAGATTAGCGTCATTAATATCTTCCCCGTTCAGTTGCAAATAACTTCCATCAGGAATAGTTTGAAGGTAATTTTTTATTAATTCGGTTTTTCCAACACGACGAGCACCTAGTAAAATCAATACTTTATTAGGAAGTACTTTTTTACCAAAATCTTGAAACACTGCTCTTTTTAAATAATTTTCCATTCTATTTGATTTAGAAATCTAAACCAAATATAATCAAAAAATAGTAATTCAGTCAGTAAGTTGACTAAATTAATGTAAATTCAGTCAACGTACTGACTGAATTAATGTAAATTCAGTCAATAAAAATTTCTAACAAGAAATTTTATCTACTCTATTTTGGTGTCTTCCACCTTCAAATTCGGTGTTTAAGAACGCTTCTACCATTTCAACTGCTTGTGGAATTGAAGTAAAACGAGCGGGAATACTAATAATATTCGCATCATTGTGTTGACGCGCCAAAACTGCAATTTCTTTCATCCAACATAAAGCAGCGCGAACTTTAGACTGTTTATTCACTGTCATAGAAATTCCGTTTCCGCTTCCGCAAATAACGATTCCAAAATCAGCTTTTCCCTCAGCAACATCGGTCGCAACCGGATGACCAAAATCAGGATAGTCCACACTGTCTGCTGAATCTGTTCCGTAATTAGTTACCTCATGTCCTTTTGCTTTAAGCATTTCAACAATTGCTTTTTTGTAATCTGGTCCTGCGTGATCGTTTCCTATGGAGATTTTCATCTTGTATGTATTAAGTTGTGTGGTGCAAATTTAAATAAAGAAATCTAGTTTTGCAGAATTTAAATTTCGCTTCTTTAATTGATTATTACAATTGATATAAGTCAGGAAAAATATAAGTTAACAGGATATTTTATAACTATCAGATTGCTATTGTATTAGCGGTTATCAACAATTCCAATAAATCTATAAATAGCTGTAAATCAATGTGGATTTTATATTTAAAATGTTAAAAATTTACATTGTTAATAGCAAAACGCAATTGCTTGATATTCAGTTAACTTTAAATTAACATACAATGTTCATAACTTTAGATAGAATATTAGAAGTTTTTTATGGTTGTATCTAAAAAATAAGTAATCCAAAACCCACATTAGAAATCCAAATTAAGTTCGTTGAATTTTTAGAATAGTTATCAATATTAAAAAGTAGTTTATCAACAAATTTTAAAAAAGTACTTATTTACAAAATCAATTCTTTTTAGATTATTAACCATTGTTAATTAAAATTAGAAAAGACTTTAAAACGAAGACTTTAGTATAAAATAACTATGTTGATAAGTCCGTATAACATCTTTTAACTTGATTACAATACATTTTAAAATAAATTTATTGCCACTATTAACACACTATAATAACAACCAAGAAAGAATTTAAATTTAATTTTTCTTTTTGTTTATTTAAATATATGTTGACAACTTTGAAAAAATTAAAATTTAAAAAATAGATTTTACTGTTCTAATTTCCTTTAAACTATTTTTAGATTGTTATTCAAGTCATCAAGAAATTCTTGCACTTTTTCAAAATCATTGATGTGAATTTTAAGCTTGATTCCACCGTAGGCAAAACTCCCAAATGGATCAACTGAAACTAAGGTTTCGTTTTCAAAAAAATAATTAATTTTTTCTTGTTCCAATAAATGCTTCAGCACTACAATTTCATGTGAATAATTAAAAATCGCAATTGTTTGAAAGTCTTCCATTTTAATTGTTTTTATAAAGATACAACTATTCTTTAAAGTTATATTTTCTTTAAAACTGTTAGCTCTTTACCAAAAACAGTTAAGTATTTTGTAATTTTAAACTTTTAAGAAAAGATATATGAGTAAAAGATTAAGAAAGCCGATAAAAAAAGAGAAAGACTACTCTGATAAAATATTAAAAATATTATCGCAAAGTGCTAATAAAGCATTCAATTATAAACAAATAGGAGCAAAGCTGGAACTCGATGATACCCAAAGCAGAAATCAAATTATAAAAGATTTGAAGATTCTGGCTTCTCAAAATAAAATTATAGAATCTGAACCTGGTAAATATTTAGTAAAAGCAATAAGCAAAGACTATTACGAAGGTAAAATTGACATGACGGGACGTAAAACAGCTTATTTTGTTTGCCCAGATTTAGAAGAAGATGTTTTTATTCCTACCAATAATTTGAACCATGCTTTAGACAAAGATATTGTCAAAGTGTATGTTTACAATCGAAGAAAAGGGAAAAGACCTGAAGGTGAAGTCATTGAAGTTATTGAAAGAAATAAAACTGACTTTGTTGGTGTAATTGACATTCAAGCTAATTTTGCTTTTGTTTCTACTGCAAATCCAAAAATGTATACTGATATTTTTATTCCAAAGGATAAAATAGGCGAGGCGGAGCAAGGCGATGTAGTTTTGGTTCATATCGAAGATTGGCCAGCCAGAGCTGATAGTCCTTTTGGTTCCGTAATAAAAGTTTTAGGGAAACCAGGAGAACACGATACAGAAATTCATGCTATTCTTGCTGAATACGGATTACCATCAGAGTTTCCTATTGAAGTAGAAACGTTTGCACAAAAAATTGATACTTCAATAGAAGAAAGTGAGATTGCCAAACGTCGCGATATGCGTGATACATTGACTTTTACCATTGATCCAAAAGATGCAAAGGATTTTGATGATGCTTTATCATTTAAAAAATTGGAGAATGGTAATTACGAAATTGGTATTCACATTGCCGATGTTTCCCATTATCTTCAAGAAGGAACAATCCTAGATGATGAAGCCTATCAAAGAGCAACATCAGTTTATTTAGTAGATAGAGTAGTACCAATGTTACCGGAAGTATTATCAAATTTTGCTTGTTCATTGCGTCCAAATGAAGAAAAATATACGTTTTCGGCTATATTCGAAATTACCGAAAAATCTCAAGTGGTCAATCAATGGTTTGGTAGAACAGTAATTTATTCAGATCAAAGATTCTCTTACGAGGAAGCGCAATACATCATAGAAACCAAGGATGATGTTATTCCGGAAGAAATTTCTATAACTGGAAGTTCGTATCAAGTTTCAGAAGCAATTGTTGCAGCGACGCTAAAAATGGATGAATTAGCTAAAATTTTCAGAAAAAGAAGAATGGCTGACGGAGCGATTTCTTTTGATAAAGTAGAAGTGAAATTCAATTTAGATGAAGCTGGAGAACCTCAAGGTGTTTATTTTAAAATATCAAAAGATGCGAATCATTTGATTGAAGAATTCATGCTTTTGGCCAATAAAAAAGTAGCAGAATATATTGGAAAACAAAAGAAAACCTTCATTTACAGGATTCATGATGAACCAAATGAAGATAAATTAATTGCCATGCAAACGGTAATTGCCAAGTTTGGTTACAAAATTGATTTCCGAAACAAAGGTGATATTTCTAAATCATTGAATGCGTTGATGGAAGAAGTGAATGGTAAAAAAGAGCAGAATTTAATTGATACGCTTGCGATTAGAAGTATGAGTAAAGCCAAATATTCTACGGATAACATAGGACATTATGGTTTGGCTTTTGAATATTATTCTCATTTTACCTCGCCAATTCGTCGTTATCCGGATGTAATGGTGCATCGATTATTACAACATTATCTTGATGGAGGAAAATCAGCTGATGAAGAAACGTATGAAACAAAATGTTTGCATTCATCTACAATGGAAGGTTTAGCAACCAATGCCGAGCGTGATTCTATCAAATACATGCAGGTAAAATACATGCAGGATCATCAGGATCAGGAATTTTTAGGTGTAATTTCTGGTGTGACAGAATGGGGAATTTATGTAGAAATCATCGAAAATAAATGTGAAGGAATGTGTAGAATACGTGATATAAAAGACGATTATTACACTTTTGATGAAAAACAATATGCACTAACTGGCGCAACTTCTGGCAGATTATTACAATTAGGAGATGAAATTTACGTTAAAGTAAAAAATGCCGATTTAGTTAAAAAACAACTGGATTTTAATTTTTTAAGAAGAATTGAAGAACCAATTAAATAAAAAAAATGAAATCAAAGATTCACGAATACCAAAAAAGCAATATTAGAAATATGAGTAAAAAATTAGTGATTATTGCCTTTGTATTGTTAATTCAAATTACAAATGCTCAGGTAAGCAGAAACTTAGGAGATTTTGATGAAGTAAAAGTATTTGATAAAATTAATGTAAAATTAATTCCAGCTTCAGAAAATAAAATAGTTATCACTGGAGATCGAGCAGATGAAGTTGAAACAGTAAATAAAAATGGCGAATTGAAAATCAGAATGCCATTTCCACAATTGTTATCTGGAGATGATATTACAATAAAATTATATTTCAAAAATATTGAAAGTATCAGCGCCAGTGAGGGAAGTTATGTATCAAGTGAAACTGATTTCAAACAAACTATGTTAGATTTAAATGCAAAATCAGGAGCAGAGATTAACATTGAAATTGATGTTGATAAAGTGAATATAAAAGCAAGTGCCGGCGGAATAATTGATGTTTCTGGTAAAGCAACAAATCAAGATGTTGTTATTACTTCAGGCGGAATTCTAAAAGCAATTGATTTATATACAAAACAAACAACAATAAGCGTTGCTGCCGGAGGAAAATCTGAAATTCATGCAACTACATTAGTTGATGCAAAAGTGAAAGCAGGAGGCTCTATTTTTATCTACGGTAAACCAAAACAGATTAATAAGGAAGTTTTCATTGGCGGTACTATTTTAGAAAAAAATTAGTACTTTGGTTTAGATTTTATGGTAATAAATTTAAATTTTTAATGATAAACGATATTTTATCTGGTATTCCTTGGGGAATTTTCTTGAGTTTTATGATTGGTCCTGTTTTTTTTATTTTACTGGAAACAAGTATTATAAAAGGGTTTAGAGCTGCTTTAGTATTTGATTTAGGAGTAGTTTCAGGAGATATTGTTTTTATTGGAATTGCTTATTTAGGAAGTTACAGGTTGATTCAAAGTTTAAAAGATCAACCGGCACTTTTTATTTTTGGAGGTGTATTGATGCTGGTTTATGGTATAATTTCCTTCATACAATTAAAAAAAGAAGAAAAAATAAATACTGATATTATTGACAGGGAAATAGTCAAAAAAAACTATTTAAGTCTTTTTATAAAAGGGTTTTTGTTAAACATTATTAATATTGGTGTTCTTGGTTTTTGGTTGGCTATTATTATTTCAGTAGGACCAAAACTAGAAATGCAAACCTCCAGAATGATAACTTTTTTTACATCAGTGGTGGTTTCATATTTACTTATTGATTGTATTAAAATATTATTAGCCAAGCAATTAAAAACAAAACTAACACCGGTAAACATTCTTAAAATCAAAAAAGGAATCAGTATTGTGATGATGGTTTTTGGGATGGTTTTAATAACTCAAGGTTGGTTCCCAGAAGAAAAAGCAATGGTTAAAAAAGCATTTGATAAAATAGATAATTAAAAGAATATAATTTCTATAATAATAAAAAAAGCCTTGATTCTAATTAATTTAGAGTCAGGGCTTTTTTTATTTAAAAAGTTAAGTCATTTTTTTTTAACCATTAAGAAATTAAGAAAAATTAAGTCTAAATCTTAATGAAACTTAATTTCTTAATGATTAATAATTTAGACATAAAAAACCTCCAAATTGCTTTGAAGGTTTTAGATTTTTCTGCGGATTCGAACTATATCTTTTATTTAATTTTTCTTAAAAATTAGACATAAAAAAACCTCCAAATTACTTTGAAGGTTTTAGATTTTTCTGCGGATTCGAACTATATCTTTATTTAATTTTTCTTAAAAATTAGACATAAAAAAACCTCCAAATTACTTTGAAAGTTTTAGATTTTTCTGCGGATTCGAACTATATTTTTTATTTAATTTTTCTTAAAAATTAGACATAAAAAAACCTCCAAGTTTCCTTGAAGGTTTTAGCGGCATCTCCCGAAGCTTCAGGACGGATTCGAACTATATCTTTTTTTAATTTTTCTTAAAAATTAGACATAAAAAAACCTCCAAATTACTTTGAAGGTTTTAGAGGCATCGTCCGGATTCGAACCGGAGTAGGAGCTTTTGCAGAGCCCAGCCTAGCCGCTCGGCCACGACGCCATGGTTAAACGGATGGCAAAAGTACTTAAAAAGTTTAAAGTTTAAAAGCTTAAAGTTTAAAAGTTTCAAAAAATATTTTTTTATCCTTTTCAAACATTTCTTATTTAACTTCTATATTCTTCCATTTCTATAGTAACTGCTTCAACATCACCACCAATAGGAGGATTGAGTTTAGAAACTGCAACAATAATTCTGGAAACCTCAGGAATTTCCTCAAAAATTCGAGTTATGATTCGGTGTGCCACATGTTCTAATAAGTCCGAACGAATAGCCATTTCTTCTACAACAATGCGATTTAAAAGCACGTAATCCACGGTATCCTTCAAATCATCCGTGATACTAGATTTTCTCAAATCAGTCTTAACTTCTAAATTTACGGTATAGTCAGACCCTATTTTTCCTTCCTCGATTAAACAACCGTGGTAGGAGTAGGTTCTTATATTTTTAAGTTTTATGATTCCCATTATTTTATTTTTTTGTTTAAAGCGTAAAGTTTAAAGCTGAATTGCTAACTTTTCATAGGTTTCTATGGAAACAGTAAACATTAAACCTTAAACTTTTTTACCTTTGCTAAAATAAAACAAAAAAATGTCAACTGAAGAAAAATCACTCCATTTTATAGAACAAATCATAGAAGACAGTTTATCAAACGGTTTTCCCCAAGATAAATTACGTTTCCGTTTTCCACCAGAACCTAATGGGTATTTACACATAGGTCATGCCAAATCGATTTGCTTGAATTTTGGATTGGGATTAAAGTACAATGCGCCAGTTAACTTACGTTTTGACGATACAAATCCTGCCAAAGAAGAGCAGGAATATGTAGATGCCATAAAAGAAGATTTGCAATGGTTGGGCTTCAATTGGGCCGAAGAACGATATGCTTCTGATTACTTCCAACAATTATATGATTGGGCTGTAAAAATGATTAAAAACGGTAAAGCTTATATTGACAGTCAATCTTCAGAGGATATGGCTGCGCAAAAAGGAACACCCACACAACCTGGAGTTGATGGACCTTACAGAAACCGTTCTATCGAAGAAAATCTTACTTTGTTCGAAGGAATGAAAAATGGAGATTTTGAGGAAGGAAGCCATGTTTTACGTGCTAAAATTGATATGACTTCGACTAATATGTTGATGCGTGATCCATTAATGTATCGTGTTTTACACCGTCATCACCACAGAACAGGAAACGATTGGAAAATCTATCCAATGTATGATTTCGCACACGGAGAAAGTGATTATATAGAACAAATTTCGCATTCTATCTGTACGTTAGAATTTGTTATGCACAGAGAATTATACAACTGGTTTTTGGACCAAATTTATGATGACTCAAAAGTAAAACCACATCAATATGAATTTGCGCGTTTGAACTTGAATTACACTGTAATGAGCAAGCGAAAACTGTTGCAATTGGTACAGGAAAATATAGTTAATGGTTGGGATGATCCAAGAATGCCAACGATTTCCGGATTAAGAAGAAGAGGCTATACAGCTAATTCTATTCGTAAGTTTTGTGATATTATTGGTGTTGCCAAAAGAGAAAATATAATCGATTTTTCACTTTTGGAATTTTGCTTGCGCGAAGATTTGAATAAAACTGCTCCAAGAGTTATGGCGGTTTTAGATCCGATAAAATTAGTAATTACTAATTATCCGGAAGATAAAGAAGAATGGCTGGAAGCCGAAAATAATCAGGAAGATGAAAGTGCAGGATTTAGAAAAGTTCCTTTTTCAAAAGAATTATTTATTGAAAGAGAAGACTTTTTAGAAGATGCTCCCGCGAAGTTTTTCCGATTGAGTTTAGGCCGAGAAGTACGTCTTAAAAATGCGTATATCATTAAAGGAGAAAGTGTTATAAAAGATGCAGCTGGAACTATTACGGAGATTCATGTAACGTATGATGAAGACAGCAGAAGCGGAAGTGGGAGTGAAGCCAGTCAAAGGAAAGTGGCTGGAACCTTGCACTGGGTTTCTATTCAACATGCTTTAGAAACAGAAGTTCGTCTCTATGATCGCTTGTTTATTGATGAAGCACCAGACAGTCATAAAGAGAAAAATTTCTTAGAATTTATGAATCCAAGTTCGTTACAAATTGTAAAAGGATTTGTAGAACCAAGTTTAGCAACGGTTCAATCTGGAGAGAAATTCCAGTTTCAACGTTTGGGTTATTTCAATGTGGATAAAGATACAACCGAAGGTAAAATTGTCTTTAATAAAACCGTTGGATTGAAAGATGCTTGGGAAGAAAAAGGCAAAAAAGAGGAAAATTTATTGATGAACACTCAAAAAGAAATCAATAAATATGTAAAAGAAAAGGATGAAAACAACGCGATTTTGATTTTAAACAGCATTGTTGAAAACATAAAAAGTATTGATAATTACAGTTTAATTATTCAGACTATTGTCAAAAATATCAAGAATGACAATAACTCCTTGTTGTTTTCTAATTTGATTTTACATCATTCAGATAAAGTTCAAGTAAAAGATATTGAAGAAGAAGCTTTGACAAAATTATACACAATGTCGTTAAAAAGTCAAATGGCAGCCGTTAGAATTTTAGCTGTTGAAAATTTGCAAAATGATTTGAATAATTTCAGCCTTTTCGAAACGCAACTTTCAGAATTAAAAACGAACGAGAAAAACGAAAAAGTGTTACAATTATTAAATGACCTTAAATTTTAAGATTTATTTTTAAATAGATTTTATCAATTAAAAGCTCTCTTCTTAGAGGGCTTTTATTATTATTGTAATTTCTTATAAAAAAAGTGTTTTTAATAATTATTTCCAATTAAAAACGAGGTTCATAAATTGATTTTAAGGCAGTTTTTTAAAACAAATAACAATCAATATAGAATTCAAATAAACATTAAACAGCTCGCTTTTATTTGCTTTTTGCCTTGTAAAATTACACTTTAACGAGTTGTTAACGGGTTGTTGTTAATAAATCCGTATCTTTATGAAACAAACTTTTAAAATTAAGAATCATGTCGAATAATACGGGAAATACATTATTGGCTCTTTTGACAGGAGCAGCTATCGGAGCTGGAATCGGAATTTTATTTGCTCCGGATAAAGGTTCTAAAACAAGAGGAAAAATTAAAGATGGTTTTGATGATGTTAAATGTGAATTAAAAAATAAATTGGACAATGCATCTTTAGAATTGAAAGATAAATTCACAAGTGCAAAATTTGATTTAGAAGAAACTTATGAAGAACTAGTTTCAAATATGAGTCACAAGACCGAAGATGTAATTTCATTCTTAGAAGAAAAATTAGCGGAGCTAAAGAGGCAGAACGCAAAACTTCAAAAATAATTTTGATTTACCTATTGTATCAAATCCTAAAAACAAATCCATGGCCTTTGAAGAACTAAAAGAAAATACAGAAAACATTCAAGAACAAGCCAAAGCTTATTTAGAAAGTACTGTGGCGTATTATAAATTGTGGGGTTTCAAGGTTGCAATGAAATCAACAACGATGATCATAAAATTTTCATTGATTTTATTGTGTTTCAGTATGGTTTTATTGTTTTGTTCTGTTGCCGCTGCGTTAGCTATAGGTATCGCTTTAGATAGTTACGCTTTGGGATTTTTAATCGTTGGAGGAGTTTATCTTGTGATTACAGGAATTTTATTTTCTATAAAAGATAAAATCGTTGAAGGACCAATTTTAGAGAAATTTTCAGAAATATTTTTTAACGACTAACTTATGGAAACCAAAAAATATTCTTCGTATGCTCAAATTGAAAGGGAACTTGAAATTTTAAAGATTGAACAAGAAATCAGTTATCAGAAATTGGCTTATGGTTTTCAAAAAACAAAAGAAAGCATAACGCAAATGAATCTTGTAAGTGGAGTTGTTGGTTCTGGTTTATCTGCATTTTCAGGGTCATACGGAACAATCTTAAACATTGCATTACCGTACGTAATCAAATGGATTAAAAAAATAAAAAGAGGCAATTAAGCCTCTTTTTTTATGAATTCTAGTAAATTATTCTTCTGTTTCCGGGCTTTCTGGAGTTTCTGGTTTTTCAGGAATTTCTATATTTTTTTCTCTTCTTGAAGTTCCTTTTTCACCTCTTTTTTTCATCAATTCACCCACTTGATTGGAAGCACTGAACGAAGCAATCATATTGTTGAGCATATCACTTCCAGCTTGTGGAGAATTAGGCAATAAAATCAGATTTGAATTTGCGTCAGCGCCAATAGCTTGCAGTGTATCATAATGTTGTGTCACTACAATCAATGCCGAAGCTTCCTGAGAATTTATCCCAACTCTGTTCAAAACATCTACACTTTCCACTAAACCTTTGGCAATTTCTCTTCTTTGGTTCGCAATACCTTGTCCTTGTAATCTTTTGCTTTCGGCTTCAGCTTCGGCTTTGGCTACAATCCTAATTCTTGATGCTTCAGCTTCAAATTCAGCTACCGTTTTTTCTCTATCAGCAGCATTAATTCTATTCATGGCATTTTTCACTTGAATATCCGGATCAATATCTGTTACCAAAGTATTGATAATTGTGTATCCGTAAGTAGTCATGGCTTCATTCAATTCTCTTTTTACAGCAATGGCAATATCATCTTTTCTTTCAAAAACATCGTCCAATTTTAATTTAGGAACTTCGGCACGAACGACATCAAATACATAAGAAGTAATTTGATCGTGAGGATATTCCAGTTTATAAAAAGCATCATAAACGGTCTCTTTAATAACCATAAATTGAACTGAAACTTTAAGCTTAACAAAAACGTTGTCTTTAGTTTTTGTTTCAATGATAACGTCTAATTGTTGAATTTTTAGATTCACACGTCCTGCAATTCTGTCTATCAAAGGAATTTTTAAATGCAAACCGGATTGTCTGATACTTAAAAATTTTCCAAATCGTTCTACAACAACAGCTGTTTGTTGTTTTACCGTAAAAAACGAAGACAGTAAAATAAAGAACCCAAAGACTAGTAGGATAATTAACGCAATATTCATAATATTTTTTGTTTTTAGTTAAAAATTATCTCACAATTTACAAAAAAACTTTAGGTTTGTCTTTGTAAATTTCAATTATATGAGAAAGATATCGTTTACTTTATTTTTTGTTTTCATTTCCATAACAGCCTTTTCCCAATATAAATACAGGGATTCAAATAGGATAGGAATCAGTTTTGGAGTCAATCAATTTACCTTGAACACTGATAATTTCCAAACTAAACCTGAATTGGGTTGGAATGCCGGACTTTCTATGCGGGGAAATTTCTATAATAATTGGGACATGGTGTATAACATTCAATTTAGCGAGAATAATTTTTCTGTTGCAACAAACACTTTTACTTTGGCTAAGGAAGATGTTAACTATAAATTGGCGTCAGCTCAAGTGTCTTTACAAGTGAGTTATAAACTTGTTGAAAATCATTTGAGTATTGAGTTTGGACCCATTGTTCAAGTAAATGGAAAATTAAATATTGATAATACAGATGAAAATAATGTTATTTCTGGTACAACGTTGTTAGCCAAAGATATTAGAGAGATTTCAAATTTTAATTTTTATCCAACGGTTGGAATCACGTTTGGTGTTCGTCATTTCAGAGCCAATGTTTCCTATCAATATGGTGTCAATAACATGCTTGAAAACTTGAACAACAAGAATTTAGGAGTAAATTTCAAAGGGAATCCAGGAATACTAAACGGGAATTTGATTATTTATTTGTAGCTAATCACATAAGAGTATTAAGTAGAAGGCTCAAAGTTCACTAGGTTTATTTAGTGAACTTTGAGCCTTTCTTGGATAACTTTGTGTTTAAAAACTACAAAGTCGCTATCGCTTTTTGAATTCTTTTTATCGTTTCGTCTTTTCCAATTACTTCAACGATATCAAATAGGTGAGGACCTTTCAGTGCTCCAACCAAACTCAAACGAAATGGTTGCATTACTTTTCCCATTCCAATTTCGTTTTTAGTCATCCAGTCTTTCACAATGGTTTCTATATTCATCGAAGTGAAATCAGTGATTTCCTCGACAACAGAAATTAATTCCTGCATTAACGCCGGAGTTTCTGCTTTCCAATTTTTGCTTGCTTTTTCATCATAAGCAGTTGGAGCTACAAAAAAGAAATCGCTCATTTCCCAAAATTCAGAAACAAAATGCGCGCGTTCTTTGATTAAAGAAACCACTTTTGTTAGAACAGTATCAGCTACAGAAAACCCTTTTTCAGCCAAAATAGGAGCATAGGCTTTCGCCAAAGTTGCATCTTCTTGCTTGATTAAATATTGGTGATTGAACCATTTGTTTTTTTCCGGATCAAATTTAGCCCCAGCTTTATGAACTCTGTTCAAGTCAAATGCTGCAACTAATTCTTCCAGCGAGAATAATTCTTTATCGGTTCCGTCATTCCAACCTAATAATGCTAAAAAGTTGATTACTGCTTCTGGGAAAAATCCTTTTTCTCTGTAACCTGATGAAACGCCTTCTGCGGTTTTCCAATCCAATGGAAATACTGGAAATCCCATTTTGTCACCATCACGTTTGGATAATTTTCCGTTTCCAACAGGTTTCATAATCAAAGGTAAATGTGCAAATTCTGGTGCTTCCCAACCAAATGCTCTGTACAATAAAACGTGCAATGGCATTGATGGCAACCATTCTTCACCACGAATTACGTGAGACGTTTCCATTAAATGATCATCCACAATATTAGCCAAATGATAGGTTGGCATTCCATCACTTTTAAACAATACTTTATCATCCAAAAGATTCGTTTCAAATTTCACATCACCACGAATAATGTCATGCAAATGCAACGTTTCGTTCACTGGAGTTTTAAAACGAATCACATAATGTTCTCCAGCAGCAATTCTTTTAGCAGTTTCGTCTGCAGAAATCACCAAAGAAGTGTCCAGTTTTTCTCTGTTAGTATGATTGTATATAAAGGTTTTTCCTTGTTCTTCTTCTAGTTTTCTTGCTGCATCCAAAGCTTCTGCTGTATCAAAAGCATAATACGCATTCCCGGAATTGATTAATTCAGCAGCATATTGTTGGTACAAATCTTTTCTTTCGCTTTGACGATATGGACCAAATTTTTCATTTTTACCAATGGTCTCATCTGGTGCAATTCCTAACCATTCCAGAGCTTCCATGATATATTCTTCGGCACCGGGAACAAAACGGTTTTGGTCTGTATCTTCAATTCTAAGGAAGAATACACCATTGTTTTTTTTGGCAAACAAATAATTGAATAATGCGGTACGAACTCCGCCAATATGTAAAGGTCCAGTTGGACTTGGTGCAAAACGCACCCGAACTTGTTTAGACATTGCTGTAAATTTTTTGCGAAGATACAAATTCGATTACTCAATTGGATTATCTGAAAATGAGATAATGTAAGATTAATGAGTTTGATGATTTTTAACATTTCTTTATTCATATAAATTATTACTTTTATTGGTTACAAAAAACAAAGCATAAATTTTGGAAAATCAGCAATTTATTTATCAAAAACTAGAAGCTTTCATCAGGAAGTTTTATACGAACGAATTGATACGAGGAACTATTTTCTTTATCGGTTTAGGATTGTTGTATTTTCTATTTACGCTTTTTGTCGAATATTTTCTTTGGCTCAAGCCAATGGGAAGAACCATTTTGTTTTGGACTTTTGTTGGAGTAGAAGTGTATTTGTTGTTTCGTTTTATTTTGTTTCCAATTTTTAAATTATTCAAACTTCAAGAAGGAATTGATTACAATCAGGCTTCTGCAATTATTGGAAATCATTTTACAGAAGTGAGCGACAAGCTGACTAACTTTTTGCAATTATCAAATCCCAGTGAACATCAAATCAAATCGGAATTATTGGCCGCATCGATTGAACAAAAAGCGAATGCGTTGCAACCAATTCCTTTTGGGAATGCCATTAATTATAACCGAAACAGAAAGTATTTTCCTTTGGCTTTAATTCCAATATTATTGTTTGCTTTCTTTTATGTCTCGGGTAACAGCAACATGATTTCTCAAAGTTTGAATAGAGTAGTACATTTCAATTCGGCTTTTCTGCCGCCAGCTCCTTTTAAATTTGTAGTTCTTAATTCGAATTTACAAACCGAACAAGGAAAGGATTTTATCCTTCGAATAAAAACCGAAGGAAAAATTGTTCCTGAGAATGCGATGATTTTTATTGACGACGAAAGTTATTTTATGGAATCATCTAAAGCAGGAGAGTTTCAATTTAAGATGGCAAAGCCTTCTGAAAACATTTTGTTCCACGTGGAGGGAAATGCTATTTCTTCGCCGGATTATGAATTGAAAGTGATTACGGTTCCGTCGATTGCAAATTTTGAAATGCAGTTGAACTTTCCTTCGTATTTGAATAAAAAATCAGAAACTATAAAAGGAACAGGAAATGCTGTTATTCCGGAAGGAACGCGTGTGACTTGGAAAATGAATACGCAAGCCACAGAAAATGTAGCGTGGATGGATGGAATTTCAAAAGCTACTTTTTCGAAAACTGAAAACACCTTTGTTTTATCTAAAAATATAATTCAAAACACAGATTATCAAATATTTACTTCAAATGATAAAGTAAAAAACCACGAAAAACTCAATTATAAGCTTACTATTATTAAAGATCAGTTCCCAACAATCAATGTGAACAATGCACCAGACAGTTTGAAGGTGGCTAAGAACTATGTTTTAGGTCAAATCTCAGATGATTATGGTTTGTCTAGACTTCAGATTGTGTATTACGAAAGAGAGAAACCACAAACTGCCAAACGTGGAACAATTGCTATTAAGAAAAGTGCTTTTGACCAATTCGTATTTTCATTTCCAAGCAATCTTCCGGTGGAGCAAGGCGTGTCTTATGATTATTATTTTGAAGTTTTTGATAACGATGCCATTCATAATTTCAAAAGTACAAAGTCTTCCGTTTTCTCGAATCGTGTTTCCACAAATGAAGAAAAGGAAGATCAAATTTTGCAACAGCAAAATGATAACATTAACAGTTTAGAGAAGTCTTTAAAAAACCAGGATAAGCAAATTTCTGAAATGGAGAAGTTGCAAAAAACTGGAAAAGAAAAAGAAAATCTGGATTTCAAAGATCAGCAAAAAGTAAATGATTTCATCAAGCGTCAAATGAAACAGGATGAGATGATGAAAGAATTCACTAAAAAAATGAACGATAATTTGGAGCAATTCAAAACCGATAAAAAGGATGAGTTGAAAGAAGAGCTTCAAAAACGAATGGACAAAGCCGAAAAGGAATTGGAAAAAAATCAGAAACTTTTAGATGAATTGAAAGAACTAAACGATAAAATTCAGAATGAAGAGTTGTTGTCTAAGTTGGATAAATTCAAACAAAACAGTAAAAACCAAACTAAGAATTTAGAACAGTTGGTTGAATTGACAAAGAGGTTTTATGTAGAAAAGAAAGCAGAACAATTAGGTGACAAACTCGACAAGCTTTCTTATAAACAAGAAAATTTATCTAATGATGAAGAGGAAAATAAACTGGATAAACAAGAAGATATCAATGCTGAGTTTGATAAAATCCAAGAAGATTTAAACGATCTTGAAAAAGAAAATAAGGAGTTAAAATCACCTTTGGACTTGCCTAAAGAGGATGCTAAAGAAAAAAGCATTGACGAAGATTTAAAGAAAGCGTCTGAGGAATTGAAGAAAGACAAAAAGGACAAAGCCAAACCAAATCAAAAAAGCGCTTCTAAAAAGATGAAAGAGATGGCGCAAAAAATGGCACAAACTTTGGAGCAAGGTGAGATGGAACAGTTGCAGGAAGATGTGGCAATGTTGCGACAAATTTTAGATAATTTATTAGCATTTTCTTTGTCACAAGAAGACTTGATGAATCAGTTTAAAAAGCATAAATCAGGGTCTCCGGCTTTTAATAAAAACATTAAAATCCAACAGGATTTGAAGCAACAGTTCAAGCATGTTGATGACAGTTTGTTTGCAATGTCGTTGCGTAATCCAAAAATAGCAGAAGACATAACCAAAGAAATTGGCAATGTAGTTTACAACGTAGATAAGTCTTTATCCAGTTTAACCGATGCTCAAGTTCCAAAAGGATTATCACACCAGCAGTACACTGTTTCTGCGGCTAATAAACTTGCAGATTTTCTAAGTGATATGCTTAACAATATGCAAATGCAGATGTCAGGAATGGGTTCTGGGAAACCGAAACCAGGACAAGGACAAGGAATGCAATTGCCGGATATTATTAAAAAGCAAGAAGATCTTGGCGAGAAAATGAAAGATGGAATCAAAAAAGGGGAGAAACCTGGAGAAGGTCAAAAAGGACAAAATGGCAAGCAAGCTAAACCTGGAGAATCGGGTGAAGAAGGCGAAGGTGGAGAAGGCGATGCACAAGCTATAATGGAAATTTATAAAGAGCAAAAGCAATTGCGCGAAGCATTGCAAAACGAATTGAATAAACAAGGATTGGGGGGTAATGGACAAAGCGCTTTGGAACAGATGAAGCAAATTGAAAAGCAATTATTGAACAAAGGTTTTAAGAACGAAACACTTCAAAAGATACTGAATGTAAAACAGGAATTATTGAAATTGAATTCTGCCATACAACAACAAGGAGAGGAAAATAAGCGCCAATCTGAAACCAATAAAAAGGAGTTTAATAATCAATCTAATGCGCTGCCAGCTGCTCTATTAGATTATTTGAATAGCATAGAAATATTAAATAGACAATCCTTACCTTTGCGCTCGAATTTTAATCAAAAGGTTCAAGAATATTTTAATAAAAAATGATCAATTTTAATTACGAAACCGACTTTAATTTAGACAACGAAGTAGCCATTGAGGCTTGGTTGGGAAATGTTATTGTGTCGGAAAAGAAAAAAGAAGGAGAGATAAATTACATCTTTTGCGATGATGAATATCTGCACAAAATCAATGTTGAGTATCTTGACCATGATACATTAACAGATATCATCAGTTTTGATTATTCTATGGGTAATGAATTGCATGGCGATATTTTTGTTTCTATCGAAAGAGTGAAAGACAATGCGGCTGATTTCAATGTTTCTTTTGAGGAAGAATTAAAGCGCGTTTTAGTTCACGGTATTTTACATTACTGCGGTTATAAAGATAAAGGGGAAGCTGAAGAGCTTTTGATGAGGAGTAAAGAAGACGAAAAAATAGCTATGTTTCACGTGGAACAATAGTGCTGTTTTGTTTTTAAATCTAAAGTGTTTCACGTGGAACATTTAAAGTTGGTTTGAAAATAGGTTTGCAATGTTTCACGTGGAACAAAATATAGATTTCAAAATTACAATCCTGAACAAGGATTAAATTATAAAAGAAGATGTTTCTAAATGAATATGATGTAATCGTTGTGGGCGCAGGGCATGCAGGTTCAGAAGCTGCCGCCGCTGCCGCAAATTTGGGTTCAAAAACCTTATTGGTTACAATGAGTTTGCAGAATATTGCGCAGATGTCATGTAATCCAGCGATGGGTGGAATTGCCAAAGGACAAATTGTGCGTGAGATTGATGCGCTTGGAGGATACTCGGGAATTGTTTCGGACAGGACTGCAATCCAGTTCAAGATGCTGAACAAGTCCAAAGGTCCTGCAATGTGGTCGCCGCGTGTTCAAAGTGACCGTATGCGTTTTGCTGAGGAGTGGAGAATGATGTTGGAAGGAACTCCAAATCTTGATTTTTATCAAGAAATGGTGAAAGGTTTGATTATTGAAAACGGAAAAATAAAAGGAATCCGAACTTCGCTTGGAGTAGAGATTCGGTCTAAATCGGTTGTATTGACCAATGGAACTTTCCTAAATGGTTTGATTCATATTGGTGAAAAACAATTCGGTGGTGGAAGAGCAGGCGAGAGTGCCGCGTATGGAATTACCGAAGATTTAGTTGCGGCTGGTTTTCAATCAGGACGAATGAAAACGGGAACGCCTCCAAGAGTTGATGGACGTTCTTTGGATTATTCAAAAATGAACGAAGAAAAGGGAGATGCTAAACCGGATAAGTTTTCCTATTCCGATGTGACTTCTCCGTTGATTCATCAAAAATCGTGTCATATGACGTATACGTCTCTTGATGTTCATGATATTTTGAGGGAAGGTTTTGATCGTTCGCCAATGTTCAATGGAAGAATAAAAAGTCTTGGACCAAGATATTGTCCATCGATAGAAGATAAAATTAATCGCTTTGCTGATAAAGAAAGACACCAACTATTTGTAGAACCTGAAGGATGGAATACGTGCGAGGTTTATGTAAATGGTTTTTCTACCTCGCTTCCTGAGGATATTCAATTCAAAGCGTTGAGTTCTGTTGCGGGATTTGAGAAGGTAAAATTCTTTCGTCCAGGGTATGCAATCGAATATGATTATTTCCCACCAACACAATTGAAACATACTTTGGAAACAAAACTTGTTGAAGGTTTGTATTTCGCGGGACAAATAAACGGAACTACAGGATATGAAGAAGCAGCTTCTCAAGGATTAATGGCTGGAATTAATGCGCATTTAAAAGTGCATGAAAAAGCACCATTAATTTTAAAAAGAGACGAAGCTTACATTGGAGTTTTAATTGACGATTTGATTACCAAAGGAACTGAAGAGCCGTACAGAATGTTTACGTCTCGTGCAGAATACAGAACGTTGTTGCGTCAAGATAATGCTGATTTCAGATTAACGCCGATGTCACATGAAATTGGTTTGGCTTCGGAAGCGCGTTTGCGTAGAATGGAACACAAATTAAATGAGTCTGAAAAAATGGTGGCTTTCTTCAAAGAAACGAGTGTTTCGATTGCGGAAGCAAATCCTATTTTAGAATCAAAAGATACGGCGTTGATTACGCAAGGGGATAAAATGTTCAAAGTATTCTCTCGTCCGCAAATTGATTTGGAAGACATCATGAAATTTGAAAAGGTTGCAGCTTATGTTGCAGAAAATGATTTGGATCAGGAAATTTTGGAACAAGCCGAAATTCAAGTGAAGTATTCGGGTTATATCGAAAAAGAAAGAAACAATGCGGATAAATTGACAAGATTGGAAGATGTAAAGATTCCAGAGAACTTTGACTATGAAAAAATCAAATCGATGTCAATTGAAGCCAAGCAAAAATTAAGCAAGATTCGTCCGGTAACCATTTCTCAAGCATCAAGAATCAGTGGTGTGTCGCCAAGTGATGTTTCGGTGTTGTTGATTTATATGGGACGATAAGATTTAAGATTGTTGATATAGGATTAACGATTTTTGATTTAAATCTGGAATCAGAAATCGTTAATCTGAAATCTGCAATCAACTGTTCCACGTGAAACTACGTTGTGAAGCCTTGTTATAATTGAAGAATCACAAAAATAAATAATTCAGCCCTGAAAGCATCCGTTGGTGTTTTCAGGGTTTAGTTTAAAATTAAAATATAAAAGCACTATTAATTAATGGACATTTCAAACCAACAGCCTTTTTTAACCGTTAAAGATTATTCTGTTTCTCAGGAAATTTTCGATTTATATCATGATGATAAATTGGACATGCTGATTACGTCTCCGCAACCCAGCTTAGAAAATTTAGGAAAGTATTACGAAAGCGTGGATTATATTTCGCATACTGACAGCAAAAGGTCTCTGTTTGAAAAAGCATATCATTTTGTAAAAACTATTGCGCTGAAAAACAAATTGAATTTAATCAATTCACTGCAATCGAATAAAGGAAGCATTTTAGATATTGGTGCCGGAACAGGTGATTTTTTATCTGTGGCCAAAGAAAACGGATGGCATACCATAGGAGTAGAGCCAAGCGAAAAAGCAAAAGCGATTGCAAAAAAGAAAGGCGTTTCATTTGTTGGAGCAACCAGCGAATTAGACAATCATTCTTTTGATGTGATTTCGATGTGGCATGTTTTAGAACACGTTCCTAATTTAGAAAACCAAATCAAAGAACTGAAACGATTATTAAAACCAAACGGAACTTTAATTATTGCTGTTCCAAATTTCAAATCTTTCGATGCAAAACATTACGGAAAGTTCTGGGCTGCTTATGATGTGCCAATTCATTTTTGGCATTTTTCTAAAACGGCAATAAAATTGCTTTTCGAAAAAGAAGAAATGAAATTGGTAAAAGTGCTTCCAATGAAATTTGACTCTTTTTATGTGAGTTTACTTTCGGAAAAATATAAAACAGGTAAAATGAATTATATAAAAGCCTTTTTTGTCGGATTGCAATCGAATTGGGAAGCGAAGAAGAATTTTGAGTATTCTTCACACATTTACATCCTAAAAAACAACTAAAAATCATTTTAAGCGTATTTAAGCGCATTTTTTGATGAAATCGAGGGTGATTATCGGATTTTTAGACTGATTAGTTTATTTAAAAGATATGAACGTCACTTTTGATAGTCATAAATTATACGTTTATTAATCACAATAATAAAATCTTATATCATAAATATGTAGCATTTTTTAAACTTTATGTCAATGCTGTCTATTTTTTTATATTTTTGTCACCAATACTTAAAATTAGAAATTAACCGAAATGAAATCGAATATTCAAGAATACCAAAAAAGTAATATTAAAAATATGAGTAAAAAAGCATTAGTAATTATCGCACTTTCAATTTCACTTGTTGCTTGTAATAAACCTGCAGAAGTTAAAGAAGTAAAAACAGCTTACGTAGACACTTCTGAATTAATGAAAGAATATACAGAGGCAAAAGACCTTGAAGCAAAATATAAATCAAAAGCAGAAGAAAAAGGAAGACAATTAGAAGCTGAAATTGCAAGATTTAAGCAAGAAGCAGCAAGTTTTCAATCTCAAGCACAAGCAAACGGTCAAGCTTGGGCACAACAAAAAGGTGCTGAATTGCAAAAAAGAGAGCAACAATTAGGTTATGCGCAACAAGCATTGTCTCAAGAATTGCAACAAGAAAGCGGAAAAGAAATGGATTCTTTAGTAAGCGGAGTGAAAAAATTCATAAAAGCATACGGTAAAGAAAAAGGATATGCATACATCTACGGTACAGGTGATGCAGCTTCAATTCTATACGCTGAAGACAAATTTGATATCACAAAAGAAATCATCAAAGCCTTGAACGACAAGTACAAAGCTCCTGCTAAAACAGAAGAAAAAGCAGAAGCTAAAAAATAATTTTTTTATATTAATTCAAAAAATTGCCTTCGTCTACCCTTAGATTGAAGGCATTTTTTTTGAAGCTATCTGGGCTAAAAAACATTGGAATTATTAACATAAAATGTTTTCCAAAATTAAAATAGTATTCCTAATTTTCAATACTTTAGCTTTACATATACACGCCTAATGCAAACCATTTCAGAAGCCGCTGCTTACACCTTACGATTCATCAATCAAACCCATCGATCCGTTTTCCTAACCGGGAAAGCTGGAACGGGAAAAACTACCCTTTTACGGGAAATTATCCAAACTACGCACAAGAATACTGTAGTTGTGGCACCAACGGGAATTGCCGCGCTAAATGCTGGAGGTGTAACGATTCATTCCATGTTTCAGTTGCCGTTTGGAGGGTTTATTCCGGATAATTCATCGCCTCAATTTTCTGAAAGCACCAAATTTGAAACCAAAGCTACCTTGCGCAGGCATTTCAAAATGAGCGGTTTGAAAAAATCAGTAATTCGCAATATGGAATTGCTGATTATTGATGAAGTGAGTATGCTTCGTGCTGATTTACTGGACGCTATGGATTATATGATGCAAACGGTACGTAAAAAAAACAGTGCTTTTGGTGGCGTTCAGGTCTTGTATATTGGCGATTTATTGCAATTGCCGCCCGTAATTCGGGACGAAGAATGGCGTACGCTGAAAACCTATTACAAAGGAAAATTCTTTTTCCATTCGCATGTCGTGCAGCAAAACCCACCTTTATACATTGAATTATCTAAGATTTTTCGTCAAACTGATGATACGTTTATTTCGGTTTTGAATAATCTGCGCAACAACCAGATTTCCCAGCAAGACATTCAAACTTTAAATCAATATGTAAAACCAGATTTTGATTTAAAAGCAAACAAAGGATACATCACGTTAACCACGCACAACAACAAAGCCGATTCTATGAATGCGCAGGCTTTGGAAGATCTGGAAGGAAAGTTAGTGACGTACAAACCTGAAATAACAGGAGATTTTCCAGATAAGATATTTCCCGTTGAACAACAATTGCAGTTGAAAGTAGGCGCGCAAATCATGTTTGTAAAAAACGATTTGTCGTTTGATAAGCATTATTTCAACGGAAAGATGGGCATTATCAAATCGCTTTCTAGTCAGGAAATCCTGGTTCATTTTCCAGAAGAAAATAAAACTATAGAAGTCGAAAAATACGAGTGGCAAAACATCCGCTACAAAGTAGATGAAACCACCAAAGAAATTGAAGAAGAGGTGTTGGGGACTTTTGTGCATTATCCCATCAAATTGGCGTGGGCAATTACGGTTCATAAAAGCCAGGGATTGACATTTGATAAAGCTGCGCTTGATGTTTCGCAAGTTTTTCTTCCCGGACAAGCATATGTCGCATTGTCGCGTTTACGCTCCTTAGAAGGGCTTATTTTGCTTTCTCCGCTGCGCATGAACGGTATTTCAAACGATCAGGATGTGATGGATTATTCGTTAAACAAAGCTTCGGATTCGTTTTTAGAGAATGCGTTGCATTTTGAAACTAAAAATTTCATCCATAACTATCTGATAAACACGTTCGATTGGAGTGATTTGGCTCAGGAATGGCGCAATCATAAATTCAGTTACAACGAAAAATCAGAAATATCAGAGAAATCCAAGCATGCCGTTTGGGCCAAAAAACAAACGGAAGTCATCGAACAGCTTTTGGATCCATCCAAAAAATTCATATCGCAATTGAATAAACTTTTTGGTCAGGAAACAGTCGATATGAATCATGTTTCGGAACGCATTCAAGCCGCTTTCAGTTATTTCCTAAAACCAATGGACGATTTGGTTTTTGAAATCCTTTGGAAAATAGAAGAAGTAAAACGCATCAAAAAAGTAAAAGCGTTTTACGATGAATTAATCGTGCTGGAAGAATTGCAAACCAAGGCCGTTTTACGCTTAATGAAGGCTAAATTATTGATTGAAACCGTTGTTGCAGGAGAAACCATTTCGAAAGAGAAATTGACTTCCTCAGAAATAAAAAAATACATTAGCCGAAAAACGGAAGCCATACAAAATCAATTCAAGGAATTAAATATTACGTTGATTGAAGACGATAGGGATGTGGAGCGCTATACTGCGAAAAAATCCAAAACAGCAGTGCCTAAAAAATCAACAGTTCAGGAAACCTATGATTTGTGGGTCGAAAAGAAATCAATTGAGGATATTGCGACAATCAGGGTGTTGACGAAACAAACGATTTACTCGCATTTTGTGAAGTTGATACAAACCAAAGCAGTATCCATTTCAGAAGTTTTACCGGAGGATAAAATGCAGGATTTGGCAGCTGCTTTTGCAGGATATAAAGAAGAATCACTGAATACCATGATGGAAAAACACGGTCATAAATTCTCTTGGGAAGAAGCGAGGATGTACAAAGCGAGTTTGAATTAAAGCAATAAAGCGCTAAAAATAAAAAACCCTATTCGGTAAGAATAGGGTTTTTGTTTTTATAGTGATTGAATCAATATCCAAGCTTCTGGGTTGTGCTTTTCATTAATTTCTTTTTTTGCTTTTTCTGCTTCAGCAAATGTGGCGTAACTGCCATATAAAACCGGAAAATAACCGTTTTTATTAGGAGCGATTCGTTTGGCATCATATCCTAAACGATTTAAAATTCGCAACGTTTTGTCTGCATTTTTTTCTTCTCTGTAGACTCCAGCCATAATGTGATACGGCATTTTTATTTCGGCAGTCGATTTTACGGAGAGTGTAACAGCAGGAACCGGACTTTCGATGAAGAAAGTGGCTTGCTGAATTTTATTTTGAACTTGTTTTTGAACGGCAGTTTCAACAAGAATCGTTTCTGAGGCGATTTGGTTTTGATACATTGGATAACCAATACTTCCTGCAAGTCCCAATCCTAACACAAAAATAGCGGCATATTTTAAATATGGATTCGCTGTTCTAGTTTCTTCAGGAACCATTGTGATGGTTGCTTTTTCTTCAATTGTTTCCACTTCTTTTTCGAAGATTGCTCTTTTAACAAGTGGAGAAACAAAAGGAGCCAAACCAAAAGAACTGGTTAAATAATTTGTTTGATCGTAAGGCGTGAAAACAATGTTTTTATCTGCATTCAAACGAAGATCACCTACATTTTTTATTGATATAAATTCGTTTTCTTCAAATGCTTTTTTCCAATTAAAAACCTCATATTGAATTTTACTTACGGCATATTCATAAGACGTTTTTTCTGCTAAAGCGATATGATTGGCTAATAAACCATCATTGTTTTTCAAATTAGCATTGAAAGCGATCATTTTTTTGGGAGGAGAAAATGAATTTGTACTTTCGTTTAGTTTAGCCGATTGGATTTCGGTTAAAAAAGCTCCGAAACCAGGAACGGTAACACATTGATAACGGTATAATAGCTGCGCGATGTATAGTTCGATTTTCATACTTACAAAGTTATACAACCAAAATAGTTATCAAAATTTTATTCACAATTTTTATTAACAATCCGCATAAAAATTTATACATTTCACTCTCAAATAATTAGCATGAAATAGCCATGTTTAATCGTTATACAAACATAAATAAAGATTTCTTTAAACTGGCGTATTCCATATTCCAATAAAAAACAAGTATTATCTACATATGAAAGAGCAGGATTTATTTTATTTATTGGCATTGCAAAGAATTGAAGGCGTGGGCGACATAATGGCCAAAAAACTGCTTACCCATTTTGGAACTGCAGAAGCGGTTTTTAATACAAAGGCTTCGCAACTTGCTGCTATTGATGGAGTAGGCTCTGTTTTGCTGAAAAATTTAAAGGATAAATCGGTTTTCGAAAAAGCAACTCAAGAACTGGAATTTATAAAAACAAATGAAATTAATGCAGTTTATTTTTTGGACGAGGAATACCCGGAACGGTTGAAACATTGTATTGACGGACCACTTTTATTATTCACCTCTGGAAATATCAATTTAAAAAACAGAAAAATAATCAGCATTGTAGGAACGCGTCAAATTACCTCGTACGGAACGGAATTTTGCCGAAAATTGATAGAAGATTTAGCTCCGCTAGATCCTATAATTGTCAGTGGTTTTGCCTATGGCGTTGATATTGTGGCACATCAACTGGCAATGGAACATAATTTACAAACAATAGGAGTAGTAGCGCACGGTTTGAACCAAATTTACCCGAAAACCCATAAAAAATATGTGTCGAAAGTAGAACAGAACGGTGGTTTCATGACTGAGTTTTGGAGTTCTTCGAATCCCGATAAAGAAAATTTCGTTCGAAGAAATAGAATTGTTGCAGGAATGTCAGAAGCGACAATCGTAATTGAATCAGCCGATAGAGGCGGATCGTTGATTACGGCAAACATGGCTAATGATTACAACCGTGATGTTTTTGCAGTTCCGGGACGTGTTACGGATAAGTACAGCCAGGGTTGCAACAATTTGATAAAAACCCAAAAAGCAAATGTCTTGACAAGTGCCGCTGATTTGGTTTATATCTTGAATTGGGATATCCAGAAGGAATCCAAACCCGTACAGAAGCAATTGTTTGTAAGTTTAGACGATGACGAGCAAAAAGTATACGATTACCTCCTTAAAACCGGAAAAGAACTGATGGATATTATTGCTTTGCGCTGCGATTTTCCTATTTATAAAATCTCAGGAATGCTGTTGAATATGGAGTTGAAAGGTGTAATTCGACCATTGCCCGGGAAATTGTTTGAGGCTATTTAGCAATTAAATGAAAAGAAAAACCGCAAATACACAGATTTTAAATAATCTGCGAATCTGTGGTTAATCATTATATCTTTATTGTCAGTAGATTTTTAGTGGTTTGCTAAAAAGGTTAGAATTTAGAAAAATTCAAGCTTACTTTCGATCTATTTAATCTCTAGGCGGATTAATTACTTTTATCCTGATTACATTAAGGCTGCCATATTTTTCAATATCCTCTTTTGTCCATGTCAACTCATTCCCTTTGGGTCTTTTTTCCCATTTCCAATCTATAGGCTCTTTAACATATACATATAGTGACACACGATCTTCCCAGTCACCCTCATTTTTCTTATGTTGTTCAACTGTTCTAAACTTAAACGAAAAGTACTGATATCCCTCTTCATTGTTGGCACCTGCAATTTTTATTTTGGGCTTAATTTCATTAAGTAAATCTTTTAAAGGTTTATTAATAAATAGTTGCTCATTTGTTTTTAATAAAAAAACATCTTTGGTTGTTTGCACCATTTGTTGCGCTTTACAACTAGTGTTTATAAGTAAAAATAGCGTGAGAATTTTAAGTGTATTATTCAAGATTGAATGAATTATGAGTTTTTAAAATGTAAAGAAAATTCTGTATAATTCAAATCCCAACTTTTAGTGATATTCAAAAAAAAACCTTTCCGGTCCTTAAACTAAAAAGGGATTGCTATAAATGCGATATAATTTAACATATAAGTCATTTAAGTTTTTGTGAACTAATATTAAACTTTAAAAAAAAACTACATGACTTATATGTTTTAAAAATGGATTGTTACACCTCAAATCCTAACTTTTCTCTTACTCTTTGTTCCCGTTATATGTATAACTGTACCTAGAGATTTGAGATCTCTAATATTTTATGTTAATTGAAGGCAACCTTATCATATTAATTTATAAAAGATTCCGAACTGTTTTATTTATAAGGGATTGTCTTAATTTTGTTTTATCAATGCCTACTACCGTATACTTAATCTTTTTTACCATCTAACCTCATAAAAAATCGAGGCCCTCCTTTATTTATTGTAGATATTGCTATAATTTTTGAATTGGCATTTAAAAGAATCGGTATTTGGATTTTATCATTCACGAATATTATAAAAACATTATCATAATCTTCAGAAACAATATGATCTTCTACTTTTTTTTGTTCTACAGCATCTTCATAAGAGGATACCGTGATATTATTTGATGGATTTTTTCTATATTCAGTTCTAATATATTCGAGTTGCATTAAAGTTATTTCCTTTGAATCTTTATTATATAGTAGATATTTATTTATTACATCTTCTAATTTTATAGCACCATTTGTTACATCACAAGCAAAATCGTTTATCATTTTTTTATCGCTTTGCATATAATAATAGTATGACCCTGCGCAAACAGCTAAAATTGCAATCAAAATTAATATTGTTTTTTTCATGATTTTTTAATTACAAGTTCCTGTATTACTAGCTGCATTTGCCCCAGTAGTTTGTCTACTGGTATTTGTAGGCAATGCCATATTCCTTATCTCTTGGCCTAATTTACCTGGATTACTTCCACCTCCGCCTGGCCATGTGCCGTAAGAGTCTGGTAAACCTAATCCAACCAAATTTCCAATCTCGATTGCAAAATCTGTGCAGTTATAGGTATTCAAATTATATGTTGGTGGAGCATTATTGGCATACCCGATTACATTAAGTAATTGCTCTGGATTTATCGGGATTGACAAGCTTACATCAAAAGTATGCCCTTGGTCATTGCCAAATGCTTTCGAGTCATTTGGAGATGAAAGACTTACGTTAGTACTAGGATAAAACCCAAAAACCTTCCTGATTCCACCTTGCTGTATTGCTACAAAGGTATGTCCAACATATGGGTCGGTAATTGTACCAGACCAAGAAGTTGCACTATTTGCAGTTGGTTGGTCCACATATATGATAAGCTCTGCGCTTTGTGCTAAATCAAAACATTTTAGATAATCATTAATGTTTGAAATTTTATTTGAAGGGCCAACAAAAACTATGTTTGCTGTTGTACTTATATCAGATCCGCCTCCGCCTCCGCCACCAAAATTCCATTCCATTCCGGATCCATTGATATCACTATAAGCGGACCAATCATAGAGGACATTATATTGAATTGTATTTGAACTATTTCTAGGAGGAATTATTACCTCATTTAATTCTTCAAATTCTACTCCATCAATTATAATAGTTCTATTTTGTATTTTAAAAGAAGCATTAGTTTTTGTTTTTATAACAAATCTAGAAACAAGGGCACCGTTTTTTACTCGAAATGCGTTTACAAATTCACCATCGATTGTAGTAATCATTATTTTTCCAGAGAAATCTTTCGACTTAGCATCTTTATCGGGATACATACTAAAAACGGCACTTTTTATAGTGTCTTTTATTTTCAACAATAGAATTCTGCTGTATTCTTGTTTGGTAGTGTTAGATAAAGGGATTACAGTTATTAATTGGTCGCTATTTGTGATTTTCTCTTGGGTTATGGCGTCAAACTTAGAATATATAGCCGTTTTATCTCCAATTTTAGAACTACTTTTTAGAGTATTTTGCTTCAAGAAAGAAATTGCCTCCTCAAGGCTGACAGTTTGTATTATATTTTCCTCTCTAATTAGATCTTCCTCTACTTGACAATTGCTCAACGTTATTGCTAGAACAAAAAGAAGTAGAAATTTGCTAATGTAGCTTTTTGGTTTTTGGTTTTTGGTTTGTTTCATAGTTTGATTCGTAAAGTTAAGACTATTTATCCTAATAGCTGTTTACAAACATAGGAAGTGTTTATTGTAATGGAAATACCCACTTTTAATGATATTTTAAAAAAATCCCTTTCCAGTCTCTTAACCAAAAAGGGATTTTTATAAATGCGATATAATTTATATGTTTATAAAAATGGACTGTTACACCTCAAATCCTAATTTTTCTCTCACTCTTGCCAGAACTCCATTCGCAACAGCAGCTGCTTTTTGAGCGCCAATTTTTAAAAGTGCATCAACTTCATTAAGATTATTGATGTAGTAATTGTATTTTTCTCTCTCCGTTTTGAAAGTTTCTGTAATCAATTCAAATAACGCTTGTTTGGCGTGACCGTAACCGTAATTTCCGCCAAGGTAATTGGCTTTCATCGCTGCGATTTGTTCTTCATTTGCCAATAAAGAATATATAGCAAAAGCATTGCACGTATCTGGATTTTTAGGATCTTCCAGCGGTGTGCTGTCGGTTTCAATACTCATCACTTGTTTGCGTAAGGACTTATCATCCAGGAAAATATTGATAATATTATTGGCTGATTTACTCATCTTCCCACCATTGGTTCCTGGAATAAGCATGCTGTCCTCCTGAATTTTGGCTTCGGGAATTACAAACGTTTCTCCCATTTGATGGTTGAAACGAGAGGCTACATCACGAGTGATTTCAAGGTGTTGCAATTGGTCTTTTCCTACGGGAACAAATTCTGCATCGTATAATAAAATATCCGCAGCCATCAGCATTGGATACGAAAACAAACCAGCGTTTACATCTTCGAGTCTATCGGCTTTGTCTTTGAAAGAATGTGCTAATGTCAAGCGTTGAAAAGGAAAAAAACAACTCAAATACCAAGATAGTTCCGCTGTTTGCGGCACATCCGATTGTCTGTAGAAAACTACTTTGTCTACATTCAAACCACACGCCAACCAAGCTGCAGCGGTACTGTAGGTATTGGTTCGTAGGGTTTCGCCGTTTTTTATTTGTGTTATCGAATGTAAATCGGCAATGAAAAGAAAGGATTCGTTTTCAGGTTTATTTGATAATGCTATTGCGGGAATGATTGCGCCAAGTAGGTTTCCTAAATGTGGTGTTCCTGTACTTTGAACGCCTGTAAGTATTTTTGCCATTATTTCTTTTTTCTTAACCGCAAAGTTCGCAAAGATTTTCGCAAAGTTTGCAACGATTGTAAAGTTTTTCTAATACTTAGCTTTCCAAAGCAAATTCTTTTATTATTATTCGCCTACGATTTCTTACTTTTGAACTTATGAGAGGATTAAAAATTGTTTTTTGGGTTTTGTGGCGCGTATGGTTTTATATTTTGATGGCCATTCCCATATTGGTGATGTTTCCTTTTCTGGTATTGTCTATTTTGACAGAAAGCGGTTATCCTTATTTTTTTAAGATGGCTCGTATTTGGGCAAAATTTATTCTTTTCGGTATGGGATTCTATTATAAAATAGATAAAAACCAAGAAATGGAATACCAAAAAAGTTATATGATAGTTGCCAATCATACTTCCATGGCCGATATTATGCTGATGCTTGCACTGACTAGAAATCCGTTTGTTTTTGTGGGTAAAAAAGAACTTTCAAAAATTCCTTTGTTTGGATTTTTCTATAAAAGAACCTGTATTTTGGTAGACAGAAGTTCTTCAAAAAGCAGAATGGAAGTCTTTAATCGCGCTCAAAAAAGAATCAATCAAGGATTGAGTATTTGTATTTTTCCTGAAGGTGGCGTTCCAGATGATGAATCTATTTTGTTAGATACTTTCAAAGACGGTGCTTTCCGCTTGGCGATAGAACATGAAATCCCTATTGTTCCCATTACTTTTGCTGATAACAAGAAGAGATTCTCGTATACTTTTTTTAGCGGAAGCCCAGGAATTATGCGTGTAAAAATGCATTCACACATAGAAACTTTAGGAAAAACCGGCGTTGACAGAAAAGAAATTCGTGAAGAAGTACGCGAAATAATATACAATCAACTAGTAGCTTTCGACCCAGATCCAATTAAAAGCTATAGCTAATACCAGAATACAATCCGATAAATAGCGGTTTAAAGTCGCCCGAGTTGTTTGAAAATGTATTCAGTTGATATTTTACCATTGGTTCCACATTAATTTGGAATGATTTTATAATCTGGTACTTAAATCCTAAACCCACATTAGTACTGAAATGGACTTGATTCAAGTTTTTTGCTTCACCTAATTTCACATTGGTTTCAGATGAAACTAACGATATTTTATTTTGGCTGAGAAACAAAGTACTTACACCACCAATAACGTTAATTCCGAATTTTTTATCCAAAACAGCATAGGAAACCTCCAAAGGAACTTCATAATACCCCATTTTTTGATTGATAGCGCCTGTATTGGTTTTTTGTAGGTCTTTTTCAAAAGTGATTAAGCCGTTCAGAGCTGATTGGTTTTTAATCTCAATGAATCCATTTGAGGAATAATTAATATTTGCCAGATTATTATTTGCCAAACCTGTCGAGTAGACTACGTTATTCGTGTTGTATCCTAACGAGAGCTTGTTAATTCCGCTTCGTAAGGCCACTTTTTTAGAAACAGCATAATTTACCCCAACACCAAAACTTAAGCTGTTATCGCCTGTTTTTTGATTTTCTGAAAATTGAGGGTCAATGGCTGAACCGCCTGAATTCGAATTCAGATATACAGCCGCAATATTTGGCGTAATTTGCCACTTGTTTTTTTGATTGAGAACCACAGTCTCTTTTTCTTCTCCTTTTTTCTTTTTAAGGATTTCTTCTAATTCGTTTGGTGTTTCAACACTATTTTCGGGCTCTTTTTTAGTGTCTGTTGCTGCAATTTTAGCGTTTTCATTCTCTTTTAAATTGCTTTTTTCCAGTGTTTGATTTTGTTGAATGTTTTCAAACGGATTATGGGTTTTTGTATTGTTTTTTTCAGCAGTAACAACCGTAGCGTTTTGGTTGTCATTATTTGTTGTTGTTTGTTTTAGCGGTGAATTATTTTTTTGGAAATAAACAACAGAACCGTTCTGATTCTTCTCTTTGTTCGAATTGATTTTAAATCTATCAGAAGATATAATTTCTTTTTCATCTGTTTTTCCTGTTTTAATTTTGTTAACTACGACCTGAGGAATTGTTTTCACTTCTAAAGGATTACGTGCTCTTTTTGTTTTTTCAAGAGTAGAATCCTTTCCTTCAAACGAATTTTTTAAAACTTTCGTGTCTATAACGACACCATTTTTTATTTCAAATTTATTGTTTACAATGGTGTTCAATGCAAAAAAACCTAAAAGGAAAGCGGCGGCTATCCCAGAAGATTTCATCCAAAAAGGAATTACTTTTCGGTCCTCCTCTTTTTCTTTTAAAGAGGCCTGGATATTTATCCAAACTTGTTTACTGGGCTCTGATTCAAAATCTTTGAATCGCTCTTGAAACAATCGGTCTATATTTTTTTTATCGTTCATTTTGCCAATGAATTTATTTTAGTTTTTGTATGATGATCAATTTTTTCTTTCAAAATTCCTCTTGCTCGCGCCAGATTTGACTTTGTGGTTCCGGTACTGATTTTAAGCATCTCGGAAACTTCTTTATGAGAATATCCATCAAGTACATAGAGACTAAAAACTAATCTATACTGGTCTGGTAACTCTTGAATGATTTGCATTAGATACTCGATAGAAATATTTTCGTCTTCAATTTCGACTTCTTCCTCAGGAATATTGTCGTTTATAACTTCCATATATCTTACGCCTCTGAATTTTTGAAGGGCATTGTTAATTAATATTCTCTTTGCCCATCCTTCAAAAGAACCTTTAAAATTATACTGCTCAATTTTATCAAAAATGATCAAAAATCCATCCTGTAGATTGTCTTCGGCATCTGCATAATCAGTGGAGTATTTTAAACACACCCCAAAGAATTTTTTAGAAAACAATTGGTACAATTGCTCTTGTGCCTTGGGGCAGTTTTTTTTACATTGATTAATTATTTGATCTAATACCACAGTTTTTAAGGACATTAATTAATTAGTCACTGGAATTTCAACCTCTTCAAAAATATTTTGACCATTGGCGTCCTCACCTTTGTAAAACTTAAAAATATAGGAACCGGTATTGGTTACATAAAAATTGAAAGAAACCTCAATGGGCTCCGTAGTTAAAGGTGTGCAATTTGTAGTTTCAAGAACGGAGGTTTGTATACCAATTGTTCTTACGTTCAAATTTTTATCGTAATAGATTCCTTGAAAAGAATGGCAATCAGAAGGTTTTTTGTACTTCAATTTTATCTCATAGGTTTGCCCTAAGGTGAAAGATTGAGGCACTGTGTAACTGTCTACCGGAAGTACTTCATAGCTGTAATTGGGTTGATCATCGTCAATACTACAGCCCGTCAGGGTCAATAAAAACAGGGTGAGTAAAACAATTTTTTTCATCTTTATTAATTTAAAAGTTAATACTATTCCGTCAGTTTAAAAGTTTTTAGTGACGGTTTTCTTAATAGATGAAATTTTTTAAAAAGGTTGCGTTGTAAATTAAAAAAACCCGATATTCTCGGGTTTTTAGTTTTTTATGCTTCAGCTAGTTCTTTTATTCTGGCTTTAATTTTTTCTTCAAGTTCATCCGCTAATTCCGGATTGTCTTTTATTAAAGACTTAACAGCATCACGGCCTTGTCCTAATTTGGTTTCACCATAACTGAACCAAGATCCCGCTTTTTTGATGATTTCAAATTCTACTGCAAGATCTAAAATTTCTCCTGTTTTTGAAATTCCTTCACCATACATGATGTCAAATTCAGCAATTTTAAAAGGCGGAGCAACTTTGTTTTTCACCACTTTTACTTTGGTTCTGTTTCCAAGGACGTTATCACCATCTTTAATTTGTGTGGAACGACGAATGTCTAAACGAACCGAAGCGTAAAATTTCAAGGCATTTCCTCCAGTTGTTGTTTCTGGATTTCCAAACATTACACCAATTTTCTCTCTTAACTGGTTAATAAAGAAAACAGTACAATTTGTTTTACTGATGGTTCCTGTTAATTTACGCAATGCCTGAGACATCAAACGAGCGTGAAGACCCATTTTAGAATCTCCCATTTCTCCTTCAATTTCACTTTTTGGAGTCAAAGCGGCAACCGAGTCAATTACTACAATGTCAATCGCTCCTGAACGAATTAAGTTCTCCGCAATTTCTAAAGCTTGTTCTCCGTTGTCTGGTTGCGAGATGATTAAGTTTTCGATATCTACACCTAACTTCTCTGCATAATTTCTGTCGAAAGCGTGTTCCGCATCAATAAAAGCTGCAATTCCACCCGCTTTTTGAGCTTCGGCAATAGCATGAAGTGTTAAGGTTGTTTTTCCAGAAGATTCCGGACCGTATATTTCAATGATTCTACCTCTTGGATACCCGCCAACGCCTAACGCTAAATCAATTCCTAAAGATCCTGATGAGATAGTTTCCACTTCTTCAATGGCTTTATCCCCCATTTTCATCACTGTTCCTTTTCCGTACGTTTTGTCTAGTTTGTCAAGCGTAAGTTGTAGCGCTTTTAATTTGGATTCTTTCTCTGTACTCATCTTCTCTTTTACCTTTTCTTTCATCTATTTGTATTATTTTATAACTCTAAGAAACTGACAGAATGACTAATTATCCTGAAAATTTCATTTATATGCAAAGATTTATTTTCGTAAAAATACTTCTTTTTTTAATGTAAATTTTCTCTTTCAAGAATATTTTAAATCTAAATTTCAATAAAAAATAAGTGGCTTATACGTGTTACTGAAACAATGCCTTCAATTCAGTAGCTTCATGAGGATTTAATTTTCCTGCTAAAACTAAACTGAGTTGTTTGCGTCTCAATGCGGCATCAAAACGTTGTTTTTCCAGTTCTGTTTCTGGAATTAATTGAGGTACTTCTACCGGTCTTCCTGTATCATCAACCGCCACAAAAGTATAAATTGCCTCATTAGCTTTGGTACGGTTTCCTGATTGTCTGTCTTCAACCCAAACGTCAATATATATTTCCATTGAACTTCTAAATGATCGGGAAACTTTGGCCTCTATAATAACCACGCTTCCAAGAGGGATTGCTTTATTGAAAGCTACGTGATTTACTGATGCGGTCACGCCAATTCTTCTAGAATGCCTTCCTGCGGATATACTGGCTGCACGATCCATTCGGGCCAATAATTCACCACCAAAAAGATTATTCAAAGGGTTGGTCTCACTTGGTAAAACCAAATCAGTTAATATAGTCAGGGATTCTGAAGGATGTTTTGGAGTCATGTTTTTTATATAAAAGGGAATCGTTGTTTTTAAATAATAGTTGGGTTTTAGTTTAACCAATAAACGGCCAATATAGCTGGTATGAAATAGATAACAATTGTTCTGGCACCATCGTAATCTTTCGCCAATCGCTGTCCGAAAAGCAACATTAACAAGGTGATACAAGAGAAAACTGCTCCATAAAAACCAAATATTCTACCATTATTTACGAATAATTCAATGCAACCCACTACGCATAAAATACCAGAGATTAATTCTAATATTAAAATGTTAAGTAATGCTAATGGCACATGGTTTTTTAATGGTGTTTTAGAAAAATGACCTTTCAACCAGTCCACATTATCTTTCCAATAAAACAGTTTATCGTAACCGGATTGCAGGAAAGTAATGGCCAGAAAAATTAAAATTAAAATCGAAGTAATGTTGTTCATTTTTTTATTTTTTGTGAATTAAACGGGTTAGTTTTATAGATAAATCGGTTAAAATAATTTTAGCATTTCCGTTGCGCTCAATGTGATACATGGCATCCGAAAGTTCTTTGAAAATATCATTTATGTTGTTGCCATTTACGAAAGGGGCAAAATTCTCCAGTTTGAATTTTTCCACTTTTGGTTCCATATAAACCAAGCTTTCCGTTTGGTAATTGAGCAACAAAGCCTGACGGAACATATCGATACAAAAATGTAAAAACTTCTTTTGGGTTTCCCTTCCTAAACTGGCAATTTGCTCGCTCCATTGAATCAAATCCTGAATGGCTGCTGCATTTCCTTTGGCTCTAAAAGCAGCACGAACCCAATCAACAAACCACTTTTCAAAAAAAACCGATTCGCTGTCCGGTTGTAATAATTGCAATGCTTTGTTATAATTTCCTTGTGCTTGATGTGCTATTTTTAAAGCTTCTTTAGGCTCTGTGTTTTCTCTTGAAACCAAAGCTTCAGCAATTACGGTTTCGTTTAATCCGTTAAAATGTAGGACTTGACATCGGGAACGAATGGTTTGTATTATATCTTCTTCGTTTTCTGAAATCAGGATAAAAACGGTTCTATCCGTAGGTTCCTCGAGTAATTTCAATAGTTTATTGGAAGCGGCAATATTCAATTTATCAGCCATCCAAATAATCATGACTTTGTATCCGCCCTCATAAGATTTTAAAGCGAGAGATTTTAAGATTTCCTGAGCATCATCAACCCTAATTTCTCCTTGTTTGTTTTTAACGCCAAGAGTTAAATACCAGTCAAACAAACTTCCGTACGGATTTTGGGTCAAAAACGCTCTCCATTCCGTGATAAAATCAATACTTTTTGGTTTGGTTTTAACATCTTCGGTACTTACGGTTGGGTAAATAAAATGCAAATCGGGATGCGAAGTTTTCTGAAATTTGATATTGCAGGCTTCGTTTGAACACGAGTTTTCGGCGTTTTGATTACTGCAAATAATATATTGTGCATAAGCAATTGCCATGGGTAAAGTACCACTTCCTTCAGGGCCAACAAACAGTTGTGCATGTGGAATTCTTCCCAAATCAGCACTTCTTGTCAAATGACTTTTAATGTGTTCTTGTCCTAAAATTTCTGAAAATTGCATAAAGCAAAGATAGAAGAAAATGGTTTAGTCTAAAATTTTCGGTAGCAAACTTTCAGGAAAAGTAACGGTATAAATGATATGGAGCGCGTGCCTTTTTTAAGATGAAAATTTAACTTTTTTTAGGGAAAAATAGGCTTGAAATAGATAAAAAACGTCATTATTTATGATAATTTAACATTTTGAGTTTACTGAACTGTAGGTTTAATATTAATAAACGAAATTTTTTTTGGTGAGAATTAAATTTTCTTTTCAGAAGCTATGTCCATTAGAATGAAACAGTGTTAAACCCAATAATATCACTTGTGTAGTGAAAAATCAAAGCGCTCGATAAAGTGCACATATGTTCGATATAATACGTTTTTTTTTACAATTTGTAATCTTTTGTAGTCAAAAAAAATATTGACAAAGTTGCATTTTGAGTTTTATTGTATATTTTTGTTAGATAAACTAATTGGTAAATTCAAATTATGAAAGGGAAAATTATTTTTTTCAGTGTGTTTTTTTTGTTAGCGACAGGCGTGGTTTCAGCACAGGATAAAAATGCTCCTAAAAGTATTATTAGTACAAATGCGATAATAAAAAAATACCACGTTAAGGAAGAGTTGGAAGGAATGAAAAAAGGGGAATTATTAGAACTTTATATTGAACGTATAAAAGTTTTGGTAAAAACACTACCCTACATTGCCTTGGCTACAAAACCCGGAGTTACTATGAATGATCTAGGAATTCCTAATGATGCCGATAATAGAAAAATATTAGCGGGACAAGATGAAAGTACTACAAATTTCCTGGATGTAACTGTTGCGTTTCAAAGAAGAATGGTGCCTTATTCAGATACAGACAATTTAGTAAAAGCAATTTTATTTTATGAAAACACATTGAAATCATTACATGAGTTCAATGACATGTAATAATTTGTGAGGCTTAGTTTAATTTCTTTTCTAATTTTTATTAACAAGTAATTTTATAAGAGTATTGTAGCGATAATCGAATATTAATTTAGAAAAAACTCGTTATCGATACATTCTGAAATAATTCAGAAAAATCGTAATGGGTTTTTTTATTAGTACCAAAGCATTTTTAATATAAATTTTATATCTTTTTATCTCATGAAAACAATTACTCAAATTGTATGGATTCTCTTTTTTGGAGTTTTCAGCGTAAATGCACAGCAAGAAAAAGGAATAACAGGTTCAAACAACTGGCTAAACAACTGGACGGAATTTAAACCTAATAAAGTTGATTATGGTCAAGCCAATCAAATATTGGCGGGAAATATTACCGTAAACACAAAATTGTTCAAGAAAAATGTCTACATATTGCAAGGCAGTGTTTTTGTTACTAATAATGCAACGCTGACCATTGAACCCGGAACAGTAATAATAGGCGATTATGAATCCAGTGCTTCTCTTGTAATCACAAAAGGTGCTACGATAATAGCCGAAGGTTTAGAGACTGACCCTATCGTTTTTACTTCAAACAGAAGCTCAAGAAAAGCGGGAGATTGGGGAGGAATTGTAATACTGGGCGATGCACCTACGAATAAATTTGGGAATGCTTCCTCTGTAAATTTTGATTTGGATACTTCGTTAACATCGTATGGAGGTAATAATGTAAGCAGCAATTCAGGTATTTTAAAATTTGTAAGAATCGAATTTGCAGGAAAAAAAATTAAAGGTTTAGGGAATTTCAATGCATTGTTACTGGCAGGTGTTGGAAACAAAACGGTTTTAGAAAACATAATGATCAGTTATGCTGCAGGTGATTCTTTTGAAATATATGGCGGTGAACTTACTTTGAATAAACTGGTTTCTTTCAAGTCAAGCAGCGATGATTTTAAATTCAACTTTGGGACGCAATGTCGAATTGATAATTCTCTTGCCATTCGATCTTCTTATTTAACTAGCAACTTAGGTTCAAGATGTATAGATGTGGCTTCTTATGACAAAAAAGAAGAAGTTGATTTCACTAAAAAACAAACCTCAGTGATTGCAACAAATCTAACGTTGATTAACAATAGCGAAAACATAAATGTCGATATTCAATCAGGTTTAGTCAAAGAGGCTGTATATGTCTCTCAGAATACGTCTCTTGATCTTAAAAGAACGGTAATTTCTGGTTTTAACCCAGCAGTTTTATTGGATAATAAGATTGAAATTAATGGTGAAAATCTTAAGAAAATAAAATTCGAACAGATGTATTTCAATTTCTGTAAGGGAAATATTTTTACGGAACATAACTCAGACAATGAGGATTTAGAAAATTGGTATGGGAATAGTGCCTTTTCTAATGTGTATTCTCAAAGTGATAATAAGGAAACATTCATAGACCTTTTCAATGAAAAAAAACCTGATTTTAGATTGCGAATAGCTAAAATTACAGCATCAAATGATCACTAAAAGAATCATTTGTTGTAACTGATTTTGATTTCAGGTGTGAAAATGTAACGATATACAATTGTAAATTATTTTTATGAATTGGATAAATAAAGATTGAATGCGGAATGACTACTATTATAAATAAATATTTTTATTTTCTTTTATTACTGGTTTTTCCTTTAACTAATAGTGTTTATGCTCAAATAGTTATAGGAACACCAACATTATCTTTTAGTCAAATTTGCGCTAATCCATCTTTTAATACTTTTAATGTAACGTTTCCTTTTTCACCGGTTTCCGGGTTAAATGCTTCCAATCAGTTCATTGTAGAATTATCAGATTCAAATGGAAGTTTTGCTACTCCAACCACAGTTTTTACTTCTACCGCAGGAGCTATAACAGTCTCACCGGCAACAGTAACTTTTTCAGTGCCTGTTACCACTGCGGGAGAACAATACAGGTTAAGGGTAAAAAGCACAAGTCCATCAGCGACAAGTCCTAATTCTATCGCTTTTGCTGCTTATTATAAAGTGCAGGACACCCCGTTTTCCATCAATAATTTTATCCCAACGGCTACCTATTGTACTGGCGGAAGTTATGTTTTAAACATAGATAATCCTGGAGCGGCAACTAATGATTCTCCTTTAAAATATCCTTCGTTAACCTATAAATGGTTTAAAGAACCAAGTTTAACTCCTATTGCTACAGGAAAAAGTTTAACGGTAAATCAACCCGGAAAATACTATGTAGAGACAAATTATGGTACTTGTACCTCAAATTCATACTCTAACCGAGTTACAGTAAGTGAGTCTAATTCTTCGGCTGCTACGACAATCACATCCAGCCTTGGAAATCCTTTTTGTTCGAGCGCCAGTGCAACAACTTTAAGTACAGTGGCGGGTAATAGTTATCAATGGTCTAAGGATAATGTTGCTATAGCCGGAGCTACAAGCCAAACTTACGTTACTAACCAACCCGGACAGTATTCAGTAACTGTAAGCTTTGGAAGTTGTGTGGCCAATGCCTCTATCAACTTACAAGGATATCAATTTGCAAGCACAATCAATGTCCCGGATACTAACACCATTGCTCCAGATGAAACTCTGGAAGTAATCGTAACAACAGCGGCTTCGAGTCCGGAATACAAATGGTATTTAAACGGAACAATTATTTCGGGTGCTACAACAAGTACGTATGATATACAAACAAAAGGGAATTATAAAGTTGTAATTACTCAAACTACAGGCTGTGTCGCATCAAAAGAATATTCTTTTGTAGTCAATTCCTCAATTGATCCCAATCCATTTCCTAATGTTACAAACATACCTAATTTAGTAAGCCCAAACGGTGACGGTATCAATGATACTTGGATTATTCCGCAAGAATATGTAAGCGGAACAAATACAAAAGTACAATTGATAAGTTCCTTAGGGGAAATAGTACTCGACACAAATGACTATCAAAATAACTGGCCCGAAAACGGAAACGATTTCAAGAATATAAACCCGGTTTATTATTATATTATCACTACTCAGGATCAAAAAGTGAATAAGGGATCGATAACTATAGTGAAATAACATGAAAAATATTTTTATAGTTATAGCTCTTTTTTTCGGTACACAACACCTGCTTTATGCTCAAGAAGATGGAGTGGTTTCATTTAATCTACCCGTCCGAAATTCGTTAAAGTTTAATAGATTCCTGATCAATCCTACCTTTAGTTTTGTTAGAGAACAAAGCACTATTGTCAGTTTTTATAACAAAAGGCAATGGGTTCAATTTGACAATGCGCCTCAGACCTACTTAGTGAGCTATTCTGGAAGATTCAGAGAAAATGAAGGGATTTCTGTTGGATTATTCCAGGAGAATTATGGTGTGCTTACCACCTTTGGGGCTGTGGCAAACTTTGCTCATAATGTCATGCTTCAAGAGGATAGTAATCTAACTTTTGGAATGAATGTAGGATTTTATAAAAGTGGCTTAGATAAAGGCAAGGTTATTACAAACTATCCTGATCCATCATTAGAAAGTATACCCTCAAATGCTTTAATAACGGTAAATCCGGGTATCAACTATGGAACTGCCTTTCTTGATTTTGGACTTTCTGTAAATAATCTGATTTTATACAATCTTAAAACTTCTAAAGTAGTCGAAGACGATCCTGAACAAAGCATTCAAGCTCACATTATGCACACAGGATATTTAGATACCTACGGTTTTTTTGACAAAAGTAAATTTTCGGCTTTGCTTAAAACAGAGGTTAAAAAAGATAAAACTGTTGTTTCAGGATTAATGATGTTTGCTATTCCCAAAGGAATTTGGGCTCAAGCGGGTTATAATAGCGTATACGGGATGTCCGGCGGAATAGGGCTGAATATTACTCCAAAAATTTCTTTGGAGTACAATTATGAAAAAGGTATAGGGAATTTATCCAATTTTGGGTCTTCCCATGAAGTTGTTTTTGCTTATAAATTTAAGAGTAATTCATACTATTATGGCAACGATGAGGAAGAAGGAGCTATTATTCCTCCCGCAGAGGTAAGAAAATCAGTTCCGGCACAACCAAAAGAATCCAGTATTTTATCTCCTGAAGATGCTCAAAAGTTGAAGGAACTTAAACTTGCTTTGGCAGCTCAAAAAGAGGAAAGAAGATTGCAAAAATTAAAAGAAATTGCTGATGCTGCAGCTAAAGCCAAAGCGGATTCACTTAACCAAACCAAATTGGCAGCAGATGCCAAAGCTAAAGCGGATGCACTTGCTCAAGCAAAACTTGCTGCTGATGCCAAGGCTAAAGCAGATGCGCTTGCTAAAGCAAAAATAGCAACAGATACTAAACCTAAACCTAAACCTGATGCAGTTGCTCAAGCGAAACTCGCTGCTGATGCAAAAGCCAAAGCTGATGCACTTGCTCAAGCAAAACTTGCTGCCGATGCAAAAGCCAAAGCTGATGCACTCGCTCAGGCAAAACTTGCGGCTGATGCTAAAGCTAAAGCTGATGCCCTTGCTCAAGCGAAACTTGCTGCGGATAATAAAGCTAAAGCTGATGCTCTTGCTCAAGCAAAACTTGCTGCCGATGCAAAAGTCAAAGCTGATGCACTTGCTCAGGCAAAACTTGATGCAGATAATAAAGCTAAAGCTGATGCACTCGCTCAGGCAAAACTTGCTGCCGATGCAAAAGTCAAAGCTGATGCACTTGCTCAGGCAAAACTCGATGCAGATAATAAAGCTAAAGCTAAAGCTGATGCACTTGCTCAAGCAAAACTTGCTGCAGATAATAAAGCCAAAGCAGACGCAATTGCTCAAGCGAAACTAGATGCGGATAATAAAGCCAAAGCTGATGCCCTTGCTCAGGCAAAACTTGCTGCGGATACTAAAGCCAAAGCCGATGCACTAGCGCAGGCAAAACTGGATACTGATAATAAAGCTAAAGCCGATGCACTTGCACAGGCAAAACTTGCTGCGGATACTAAAGCCAAAGCCGATGCATTAGCTCAGGCAAAACTGGATGCAGATAATAAAGCCAAAGCAGACGCTCTTGCTCAAGCGAAACTCGATGCGGAGAATAAAGCTAAATTAGCAGCAACACCAAAGGATGCCACTACAAAATCGATGGATGATTTAAGCAAATTAGTAGAAGAATCTAAAAACACACAGCAACAATTATTAATGCGATTAGGTGAAACGGTTGCCAATAAAGAAAAAGACCTTAAAGAATTAAAAGAAGAGAATGATCTAAGTGAGAAAGGTATTTTCAAAGAGCCGAAGCCTTTCAAAAGCGTGTCTGCGGAAAATAATGCATTAGAAGCTTTAAAATTAGAATTAGTTGAGGTGAATAAAACTCAAACCGTAAAAATTAGAGAGTTAGAGAATTTATACAAAGAAAGACTGAAAAAAGTGCCGAATAAAGAAGACGAAACGAATCAATATTATTTGAAAGCCATAGAAACATTAAAGCAAGAACAATTAAAAGTATTACAGTCAAATACGAATCTGATAGCATCATTAGAAAAAATTAAAACAGATACTGAAATTGAGAAAAAAAGAAGAATTAAACGCGCTGGTTTTGAGAATGATCAAAGTAGGTATTTGAAAGATAAAGCGACATTAAGCTTAATAAAAGAGAAGACTGCTTTCAGTTCGGTTCCTTTAAAAGCAGAAGATTTTGACTCAGGTGATGAGCAGTCTAATATGCAAATTTTGAAAAATATTAAAAATGTGGAAAGTGGTTATTATTTAGTGGTTGCAGTACATGATAATGTTGCTAAAAGAGATGAGTTTTTAACAAAAGCTGTTGCTGCAGGACAAACAAACATAGATTTCTTCTACGATATTAATACCAGTAAATATTTCATTTACTATAACAAATTTGATAACATAGAAGAAGCTAAAAAAGCATTAGAGTCAAAAGGCAGTAAACCTTATAACGGTAAAATGTCTCTTGCTAAAATTGAAAATTAATTAATAAAATCAGTTATGGAAAAACAGTAATAATTTGTTCTAAATATTAAATTCAGTTTTGCACATTTTTGGATTAATTCCCAAGGCCCCTAAGGGTTAATCCGGAAAAATAAAAACCATCAGGCAATGTTGCCTGGTACAATAATTTTACCCCAATGAAATTAAAAAACTACCTACTAATTGCTGCATTATTTGTGGCAAATAATTATATTGTATTAAGGCAATCTGCCCTTTCTTTTGCGTCTCTATTTTTTACTCATACAATTAAATCAGAAAGGATTTCATTATTGAATGTGTTCAAAAAGTCTGTTGTTTTAAAAACAGGTTTTGTACTGCTAATGTTTTTGCTGAGTGAGGCATCCTATGCTCAAACCTACAAGACATTTGCTATACGAAAAAAGATAGATATCAGAGGAAGTATGGTTGTGGCGGGAAATAATATTTTGGGCCAAGACAATCTTCCTTTTAATGATAATACAAAATCCAATCAGGATATATCGATGAAGTATATCGATATTGATTCTGATGCAAGTACTTTCAGTTCCAGTAGTGCAGACCTTTCAGTTCCTACACAAATAAACGGAACATTAAGCACCTGTTATAGGGTTTCCTATGCTGCTTTGTATTGGGGAGCAATGCTTCAGAGCGGTAGTAGGACAGACATCAATAAGGTAAAGCTAAAATTGCCCGGGGCTTCTACATATAGTGACATTAATGGGACACTCATTTATGATGCCAACAGTTCTCCCATAATTCCAGATGCGAATAAACCGTATGCTTGTTATGCTGATGTGACCAGTTTATTGAGTGGTTTGTCAAGTGCAGGGGGAACGTATACGGTGGCTAATGTAATTGCCGGTGAGGGTTCTAATGGCTCCACCGGATTATCAGCCGGATGGACTCTTTTTGTGGTTTATGAAGACCCAAGCCTTCACATGAAATCATTTAATGTTTTTGATGGATTTAGCCATATTTATGATTCACATTTTGAAAAAATTCCGGTTACAGGTTTTATAACTCCTCCATCAGGTCCTGTAGATTTACAGTTTGCCTATGCTGCTTTGGATGGAGATAAACCTAAAGGGGGAACGAAACTGGAGTTTGGCACTAAGGAAGTTACGACTCCCCTAAGATCTGCCAATAAGTTTTTTAGTTCTACGATTGAAAATACCAATGGAGTTCAAACGCCAAGAAATCCTTCCGGATCCAATACCTTGGGATATGATACCGGTGTATTGGAAGTGGTAGGTGCAAATCCGGAGTATATAAAAAATAACCAAACATCAACCGATTTTACATTGCAAGTGGCCAGAGGTCAAGCGGATCCGGTATTTCTATTTTTCTCTGCTTATGCCGTAGATATCATTGCGCCAAAAATAGACCTGACCAAACTGGTAAAGAATACTTCGGGAGTTGACATTGGTGGAACCAATGTTACTTTAGGACAGTCTTTAACGTATGAAATTAGTTATCAAAATGTTGGTAATGATAATGTGAATAATTTCACGATAAAAGATGTACTGCCAGAGAATATAGTCTTTAATCCTCTAACCAATATCGATTATACTAATTCAGGAGGAGCAACATTACAATCCTATGATCCAGCTACAAGGACCATTATTTTTACAATCCCAAACAGTTCCGTATTAGTCAATGGAGCCCTTTATACCATACGCTTAAACATACAGGTCGTACCCAATTGTAACATGTTGAGTGATGCTTGTTCGAATGTAATTATGAACCAGGCGTTTGCAACTTATAGCGGTATTATTAATACCAATACATTTGAAGAAGAGGGGAGTTTTGCTTCGACCGCCTGTAAATTAGGTTCGCCTGAATCAACTAATTTTTTAGTAGATATTTCCAATTGTACCTTTGAGAGAACCGAAGTCTTGTGTGGAGCCAGTGTTGTATTATCCGCCTCAGATGGATATGCCAGCTATTCTTGGTCAACAAGTCCAACAGGAACACCGGTTATTGGAACCGCTCAAACCTATACAGCCACTCAAACCGGGGTTTATTATGTAAAAAATACCCCTTCGGGTACCTGTTTGCCAATTAATGAAAAGATTACCGTTGTTCCTTATGGTAACACCATTACAAATCCGGTTATCCCTTTTGCAGATTTATTGCCTATTTGTCCGAACAACGGAAAAGTACTGCCTAATATTTTCCTGTGTGGTGCCAATGCTACCCGTGCAATTACTACTGGGATTAGTGATGCGGCATCGATTGTTTGGCAAAAATTAAACGAGGCAAGCTGTCCAGCCGTTACTGTTGATAATTGTGCGAATGAAAGTTCAGCATGTACCTGGAACCAAGTTGGTACGGGTCCGGATTATACGGCAAATACTGCCGGACAATATAGGGTTACCATAAATTATGTAGGAGGCTGTTACAGTGTTTTTTATTTTAATGTGTATCAAAACCTTTTAAGCCCAACAGTTACCACCAGAGATATTATCTGTAGTACCCTTGGAGAAATAACCGTTGGAGGTGTTCCTGCAGGATATGAATATAGTTTGAATGCTACCGGTCCTTATCAAACCTCAAACGTGTTTTCTATTGCTACGCCTAATTCCTATACGGTATATATTAAACAAGTTGGGGTAGTTACCAATCCATGTATTTTTACCGTTCCTGATATTCTTATCCGAAATAGAGTTTTTACGGTTTCAAAATTTGTCACTCAACCACTTTGTAACGGAGATAAAGGAGCGATAAAATTGGCGGCTAATGACGCACGTCCACAATATTATTTTAGCATTCACCAAGGGGGAACATTGGTCAACAGTGTAGGTCCAATAATGGCTAGTGAATATGAATTTTCGGGTTTAAATCCGGGAATCTATACAGTGAGGGTTCGGACTGAAGATGGTTGTGATTATTCGGAAAATATTGAAATAATAGAACCATCTTTATTAACAGCAACTTCGGCACTGACTAAACCATTGACTTGTACAGATGGGCAAATTACAGTATATCCTGTTGGAGGAACGCCACCATATACGTATTATGTAAATAGCACAACCGATTTCCAAAACACGCCACAAATTACGGTTACAAATCCATTGCCTCCGGGAGGTGTTTATACTATAGACGTTTTTGACAGTAAAAACTGCAAGACCACAACTACAATTACGGTAGCTGCTATTCCGCCGCCAGTTTATACGGTTAGTCAAACTAATATTCTATGTTACAATGACACTACGGGAGAAATTAAATTTAATGTTACAAATGCCAATGGATATACTTTAGCCTATAGTATTGATAATGGCGTTACCTATGTGGCAAATCCAACTTTTTCTAACCTTAGTGCAGGAACTTATACGGCGATTCTTAAATATTCATTGTTGGGTGCAGACTGTTTTTCTACAGCTGAAGTTATCACGATAACACAACCGACAACAGCTTTAACGGCTTCTGCGGGAGTTTCTGAATTAGCTGGTTGCGGACCTTTGGGGGAAGGGAAAATAAGAATCACTAACCCACAAGGAGGAACGCCTTTTCCAGCACCGAATTATTATTTATATAGTTTTGACAATCAAGCTACTTGGGTAACCAGTAATGAAGCGTACTTGGCTCCGGGAACGTACACGGTGTATATAAAAGATGCTAATGGTTGTATTTATGCCATGCCAAATATCATCATTGACCCAAAACCGGTTGAACCAACTATTGAGGTTGAAGATGCTGTTTTCAATTGTGATGGTACTGCAACCAGTACCGTGACAGTAACAAATAATGGAGGAGCCAATTATAGTTATCAATATCTGTTGGATGGTACTTTGAATGCGAACATACCGTCAAATGTTTTTACAAATGTGCCTTCCGGAACGCATACTGTAAGTGTTTCCTATACATTATTAAGCGTTCCAACTTATAGTAATTTATTGAAAGAAGATTTTGGATCTGGAGCAGATGTGCAATCTCCGGGAATCAATCCAGCTTTTTGTTGGGAGAGACAAGTAGAAGCAACAAAATGTAATGGGAATAAGTTATTTGGTAATGGTGAATATACGGTTACTAAAAGTTTAGAGAACAACCCTTATGTTGGATGGCATAATCCAGTAGATCATACAACTGGAAGTGCAACAGGCAGATATTTAGCTGTAGATGCCGGCACAGCAATTCCAAATAATGCGGTTCTATATAGAAAATCAATTAAAGATATTATACCAAATCAGCCTATTCAGGTTACATTTTATGCTACCAATTTATTGAAAGTAGGAAATACACAACCAGACGCCTCTCTAACTGTTGAATTGCAAAATAGTTCTGGAACGCCTTTGTCATCTAGTTCTACAGGTGGAATACCAAAAACGAATGGTTGGGTTCGATATGACAGAACAATCAATCCAGGTAATAATACCACATTAGATTTTGTTTTACGATTAGAAATAGCCCAGGTTAATGGAATAGATTTTGCCGTTGATGATATCACGGTATATCAATTACCAAAATCATGTATTACTACCAAAGATTTTACTGTAATAATTCCTACTGATGAAGCTTTTACTGCTTCAATCACAGGATTTAAGAATGTAACTTGTGCCGGTGCTAATAATGGAGAAATCACAATCGCTGCTCAAAATTTTGATACTACAAAAGGGTTTCAATATTCTATTAATAATGGTGTGACTTGGTTTACCCAAATGACCTCTCCTTATACGATTATAGGATTAGCAGATGCCACATATAATTTACAAATTCGTTATGATGCTACCTCAACTGGAACGTGTGTAAAACCATTTACACAAATTATAACTGCGCCAACGGCATTAATCACGACAGCAACCCTAACTAAAGTTGCAACCTGTATTTCGGGTGCAACCATTACGGCCAGTTCGACAGGAGGAACTTTAGCATATAGATATGAATTATGGGATGCAACAGGAACCAATAATGTTCAACCATCTCAGAATACCGGTATTTTTACAAATGTTGCACCGGGAACCTACATTGTTCGTGGGTATGACGCTAATAATTGTACCGATGACGCTGATGCACTTGTTGTTTTGGCTCCGCCAACTTTAACCGCATCACTGGACGCAAGCTCCGATTTATGTTTTGATAGTTTGAATCAGGCTTCATTAGTAGTAAATGTTTTAGGAGGAACTGCACCATATACCTATAGTTTAGATGGTGCTCCGGCTCAAAACAGCAATACATTCAATACTGTAAGTGCAGGGAATCATTCGGTATTGGTAACAGACAGTTTTGGTTGTACTGCGCCGGCTATTACTGTTAGTATTGCACCTCAACTGACTACTGTAGCTACCACTACAAAGACATTAGACTGTACAGGTAATCCAAATGCTGTAATATCAGGAACCATTTCTGGAGGGAATGCTCCATTTGTAATAACGGTACTTTCAGGAACTGGACCAGGAACAATAGCCCAACCAACAGCAACTACTTTTACATACACAACAGCAGTTGCAAGCACGTATCAATTTCAAATACAAGATGCCCAAGGATGTATCACTACCGCTACTGCAACGGTAAATTCTTTAACTCCGATAACAGCCACAACTACAAATAGTAACCCATCTTGTAATGGTGCATTTGATGGTTCAGTACAAATAGTTCCATCAGGAGGAGTAGGTCCTTATACTTACAGCAGCGATGGAATTACGTATGTTTCGAGTTCATTATTCTCAGGTTTAGGCAACGGAACACATACTTTTTATATCAAAGACAGTAAAGAATGTTTTATTACAAAAACGGTTACTTTAACACAACCTACTGCTTTAGTAACGTCAGCAAGTGCAACCGAATTTAGTTGTAGTGTCACCAATACGAAACAATCAGCGACAATAACCATAGCGGTTCCTACTACAGGAACAGCTCCATATCAATATAGTTTTAATGGTGGTGGTTATACCAATGTCAATACCTTAACGATAAATGATAACGGAACAGATCAAGTAATTTCGTATTCCGTAAAAGATGTAAAAGGGTGTGTGTACTCAAACACGATTACAGTTTTAAAATTAAATCCACCAACTGATTTAAGTTTTGCGGCTGCACCAATAACATGTACGGCGCCAACAACGACAGTTACAGTTACAGCCACAAATGGAGTAGGAATATTGACTTACGCCATTACTTCGCCGGCAGCTTCAGTAGCTTCAAATACTACTGGTGTTTTTGCTGGATTATTGCCGGGAACTTATATTTTTAAAGTTACCGATGCCAATGGATGTTATTTCTCAGAATCCTATGTTGTAAATTCAGTTACGCCAATCACGGTTATTGGAAGTAAATTGAGCGATGTGTTGTGTAATGCTGGAAATACAGGATCAGTTCGATATACTGTTTCTGGATTTTCAGGAACGTATAGTTATAGTATTAATGGAGGTTCAACTATTACGGGACAAACGGCAACAACGATTAATCTGACCAATCAATTTGCAGGAACATACGCAATTTTGATAACCGATGAGGTTACGGGTTGTACGGCGAATGCTTCTGTTACAATACTAGAACCGACAGTTCTAACCATACCTTCAACAAGTGCCACTAATGTTCATTGTAACAATGACAATTCACAAATTACGGTAATGGTCTCTGGAGGTACCGCTAATTATTTATACGCAGCAGTAATTGCGGGCTCTACGGCTCCAATAGCTTCAGTGTACAACAGCAGTAATATCATAACTGTTGACACGAACTCAGCGACAAATTTAAGCTGGGATGTTTATGTAAAAGATGCTAAAGGCTGTATCGTAATCACTACAGTAGATGTGATTACAGATGATTTACCAATTGTTACGGCCAGTGTAAACAATCAGTGTACAAGTTCAGGAAGTAATTTTACAATTACTGCTTCGGGAACTGGATTAGCGCCTTTAACGTATAGTATCAATGGAACTACTTTCCAAACAGGTTCAACGTTTACAGTTGCCCCAGGTTCATATACGGTTACTGTTAAAGATAAAAATGGTTGTACCGCTCAAGCAACTGCGCCTACTGTTGTTTATCCGGCTATGATTGTAACGGCTGTTTTAACCAAAGACAATACCTGTTTTCCTGCGCCTACGGATGCTAGTATGACTATATCGGTAACTGGAGGAGAAGCTCCATTTGGATATCGTGTAAAAGTTGGAGCGGGTTCTTATATTGGTTCGCCAATTCCTTTTGGAGGAACCTCGTTTACATTTAGCACATCAACCGCAAATACATATCAATTTGAAATTACGGATGCTAATGGATGTACCAAAGAAAGTAATGTAATTTCAACAACAGCCATTGTACCTGTAACGGCCTCTTTTGTAAAAGTAGACCCAACATGTAATGGGTTTTCAGATGGTTCTATTCGATTAACAGCCCTAACCGGTGAAGCGCCTTTTACGTATAGTATTGATGGAGGAACTACTTTTGTTGCTACTAATGTATTTGGAGGACTAGCTTCGGGAAGTTATCCTTATGTTGTCAGAGATAAAAAAGGTTGTGATGCAACAGGAACAATTATTCTTGATAATCCAGCACCAATTGATGTTTCGATTGCAATAACAGACATACTTTGTAACGCAAATACTCCGGGTAGCTTACTTGCAACAATTAATTCAGGTGGAATCGCTCCATTTACATATACTCTGTATAGTAATACTTTTACACAATTAGCAACATCTGGAACAACAGCAGCGACAAGTTATAATTTCGCCGGATTAACTTTTGGAGACTATTATATTACAATAGTCGATGCTAAAGGATGCGAATATGAAAGCTTAAAACAAAGAATTAAAACACCACCATTTCTTAGCCTTGCTGCGCCTGTAATTGTAGGTAGTGATTGTGTTAATGGTGCCACGGTTCAACTGGAAGTTATTTCTGGAGGAGTTGCTCCTTATAAATTTTCAATTTTTGGACAGCCCGCAACAACCTCACCAGCTATAAATACTCCTCCGTATCAATGGACGTTTAGTAATTTATTACAAGGAACCACTTATTATTTTCAAGTTGAAGATGCTAATCTTTGCACATCAATACTAGAGGTTATTATACCGCCAATATCAACTATTGCAGTAAATATAGATAGCATAAAAAATGTTACTTGTAAAGGTTCCAATAATGGTATTTTAGATTTCACAGTTAGTAGTTTTGATGCTTCAGTAACAACTATAAATTACGAAATATTGGACGCATTGACTAATGCTCCGGTTTCCCCAGTTATTAGTGGGGCTATAACAGGAACTGCGGGAGGACCAATATCAGGGACTATTACTTCGTTACCACCAGGGGATTATTTGTTGAAAGTCACAGAATCCACCGGTACACTTTGTTCAGCAATTATACCATTTAGCATAACTCAGCCTCTTCAAGTACTTGCTTCAAGCATTACGGCTCAAGTAAATGCCAATTGTGATTTGGGTTCTCAAATAACGCTAACTACAACAGGAGGAACCGGACCTTATGAATATGCTGCTGGTGCGCCTGGATTTACACCAATAACAGGTGATTTTGGAACAAGTAATGTGTTGACTTTAAATTATGTTGCTCCCGGAAATTGGGATATAGTAGTAAGGGATGCCAATGATTGTAGGGTTATAATTCCTGTAACAATCTCTAAAGATGATGATCCAACCATAAATACACCAGCTGCTATTTGTTATGACGGGAATCCGTTTACAATTACTATTTCAGGAACTGTTGATCTGGATTTAGCCGGTACGGAAATGTACAGCGTAAACGGTAGCGCTTTCCAAGTAAGTCCTAGTTTTACTTTTAATGCATCTGGAACTTATAATTTAGTAATTAAAGATGGAAATGGTTGTACGGCTACAGTACCGTATGAAGTAAAAGACCAATTGGAGTTAAGTGCAACTCTTACCAAAGAATTGGATTGTACAGCAACACCAAATGCACAAATTACTTTGACTACAACAGGTGGATATACAACGCCGTCTGCAAATTATACTTATGAAGTTTCTACAAATGGCGGTGGAACATGGACAGCTATGGCTACCAATGTATATCCTGCAGTAATAGCGGGAACGTATGATTTCAGAGTTACGTATGCGAATAATTCAATAATTTGTCAAACAACTACAACTTTTATTTTAGATCCAATACCAACCACAGTATTTAACACTACAGTAACTAATGTAAGTTGTAACGGTGGGAATGACGGATCGATTACGGTGAATGTAACTTCTGGAGTTGGGCCTTTTGAATACCAATTGGGTGCAGGAATCTTTCAATCTTCGAATTCATTTACAGGTTTAACAGCTGGTACAGCTTATGTTATTACCGTTCGTAACGCTAAGAATTGTACGCTGGCTTCATTGCCAATCACCATTACAGAGCCAGACGATTTAACGGCAACTTCATCCATTACTACAGCATTAGTATGCGGTGCGGGGAATGCAGCACAACCAGCAACAGTGACTGTAAGTGGAATTGATGGTACTGCTCCGTATACTTATAGTTTTGATGGAGGTGCAAATTATACAGCAACACCTACCTATCAATCATATACAGGAATCACATTTGATGTTTATGTAAAAGATGCTAACGGTTGTATTTTTATTTTAGATAATGGTGTTGATATTCCGGCTTTGGATGCTCCAAGAGATTTAAATTTTGCAGCACCTGCTGTTACTTGTTCTGTACTAACAACTACGGTAACAGTAACAGTTCCTGCGGGACAAGGAGGGATAGCACCTTTTACATATAATAACCTAACATCAGGTACATCAAGTGGTACTGGAGTATTTGCGGGACTTTTACCGGGAACCTATTTATTCCAGATAACGGATGCTAATTTCTGTACCTACCAAGAGTCACACACTGTTAATCCGGTAACGAATATCACTGTTTCGGGTCAATTAATTAGTGATGTGACTTGTAATCCGGGAGCCAATGGAGAAGTATTGTTTACAGTAGGAAACTTTGCAGGAATGTACAGTTATTCATTAGACGGAGGAACGACAGTTATTACCGGACAAACAAATCCAACGATAACAGTATCAGGATTAAGTGCTGCAAGTACACAAACGATTATCGTAACTGATGAAACAACAGGATGTACGGCTACAACTTTTATTGATGTTTCGCAACCTGCTCCATTAGCTTTGACAGCAAACCCATTTATTAATGCCAATTGTAATTTTGGCGCTCAAGTAAGTGTGACTGCTTCAGGAGGTGTTGCTCCATACAGTTATTCGTATGTAATAAGCGGAGATCCGGCAGGAACTTATTCTGCTTCGGCTTCAGCTGTTTTAAACCCGGCTACAGCAACATCATGGGATGTGTATGTGAAAGATGCTAATAATTGTGTAATTACAACGCCATTAACAATCGCTATTGCAACTGATCCACTTCCAACAGGAATAACGGTTACTGGTTTAAGTCAATGTCCAAGCGTAACAGGCGATTATACTTTTACCGTAAATGTAGCAACAGGTGTAGGTCCGTATGAATTTAGTATAGGAAGCGGATTCCAAACGAGTCCAACCTTTATCGTAAATATACCAGGAACCTATGATGTAATTGTAAAAGATGCTAATGGCTGTTCGACAACAGCGACAGGTTTAGTTGTTATCTTGCCTGCTTTACAATTACAGGCTACTATTACGGCTTTACCAACTTGTATTGATGGCGATGGAACAGCAACGCTTTTAGCTACTGGAGGTTCGGGTAATTATGAATACAGTATAGACTCAGGAACATATCAAGCTTCCGCAAACTTTACTAACATTTTTGCAGGAACACATACAGTAACCGTTAGAGATATTACAACAAATTGTACCAAGTCTATTTCGGTAATTTTGGCAGCGGCAACTCCAATCACTGGTTTTGCGCTTTCAAAAGTTGATGTGACTTGTAACGGAGGAAACGATGGAAGTATAACTGCTTCTATGACTACTCCTGCGGTAGGAGTAAATGACAATCCAACATACACATATAGTATTGATGGAGGTGCTACCACTCAAACTTCAACTGTTTTTAGTGGTTTGATTGCCGGAACATATACAATTGATGTGACTTCAGGAAGAGGTTGTGAGGCCACTCAAACCATAACTGTTGACGAGCCGGCTATTATAACAGTTCCTGCTCCAACGGTTTCTCAATATGGTTGTAATACAGGCTCAGATGCAACTAATTATGCTACGATTACTGTAACTGGGGTAACTGGAGGTTCTGGGACTTACGCCAATTATGAATTTATAAAAGGCGGAATAGTAGTTCAGTTTGGTGCGAACAATACGTACACCGAATCTGACTTATTAGGCGGTAGTTACACCGTAAATGTTTACGATAATAAGGGTTGTATTGGCACTGCGCCATCTGTAATTACGATTGCGCCATTTATTGCTTTAGACAAAGCGAATGTAGCGGTTAACAATGCAATTACTTGTACCAATTTAGAAGACATTACGGTTACGGTAAGCAGCATCGGAGGAACACCAACGAATCTGCAATATACTGTAGCTGATTCTAATGCGACAACAGGAGTAATTGGAGCTAATTATAATTTCACCAATGCTACTGGAATTTTCACTGGACTAAATATTGGGAATTACCTGATTACAGTTGAAAATTTAGATACAGGATGTAGCATACAAAGTGTGCATTATGTAAATAATCCAAATACTTTCGACCTTACCATAGACACTATTGTTGATGTGACTTGTTTCAATGGAAATAACGGTAGTGTTAATGTCACTTTTGTGGACAGAGTAATTACAGCCACTAATCCGAATCAATCCGGGCCTTTCAATTATACGATAGTTGATGCCCTTGGTAATTCGGTTACTGCAGGGACAGCAGCAACTGCGGGACCAATCACCATTAATACTTTGGCAGCTGGCACATACACTATTACAGCTACATTGACGAATAGTCCGTTTTGTACAGTAAGCAAAAACTTTACCATTACGCAACCTACAGCAGCTTTGGCCATAGCCGAAACCCATACTGCAATAACATGTGTTACAGGTAATAATGATGGAAGTATTTCCGCATCAGCTGTTGGCGGATGGCCGGGAGGTTATCAGTTTGAATTAACAGGACCAATGACTGTAGCGTATTCTTCTCAAAGTAATTTTACCAATTTAACAGCAGGAACGTATACAGTAAATGTCAGAGATAGTAAAGGCTGTGTAGCTACAACAACTGTAATACTAGTGGTTCCAACACCAATTACCGTAACAGCAAGTTCAGATATTACAATGCTAAACTGTAAAGGAGATAAAAATGCTACGATTACTGTTGATTTACCTACAGGCGGTCAAGGATCTAATTATTTATACACTTTGAATACGACATCTGTTACTCCGCCAACGGCATCAGGACCGCAAATTTCTCCAGTGTTTAGTGGCTTAGGTGCAGGAACGTACACGATTACGGTAACAGATGGATACAGTTGTTCAGCAACTTCGGCTGCTATTGTTATCACTGAGCCAACAGAGGTGAAATCTAATTTGGTAGTGGCAACAACACAAACGTGTTTAACACAAACAACACTTACCTTGAGTGCAACGGGTGGAACAGGACTTTATACCTATAGCGACTCTGCGGCGTTTACCACAATTTTAGGTTCGTTTGTGTCTTCGGTAACCTTTCCGGTACCAGTAGGAACGTATGTTTATTATGTTAGGGATGCCAATGGTTGTGTTGCTACTGTTTCTAATCAAATCAAGATTGATCCATTGCCAGCATTAATAATCAATTTAGATAAGACAAATGCGGTTATTAATTGTGCAGGAGACAATACGGGTGTTATTGTTGCAACTGCGCAAGGAGGACTTGGGAATTATATCTATACGCTACAGGATGCATCTGGAAACACTCTTACTGCTGTTCAAGCCAGTCCAGGTGTTTTCACCCAGCTTTTTGCTGGAAATTATCAAGTAAAAGTAGATAGTGGTGATTGTACAACAACGTCATCAATTATTACGATTACCCAGCCGTTGGCACCATTAGCAGCACCTTTCACAGTTAGTGATGTAACCTGTAATGGAGCAAATAACGGATCAATTGAAATCAATGCTTCTGGTGGAACCGGTATTATCAAATATGCTATATCTCCAAATTTAAACCAGTTTGTTGACGATACTATTTTTGATAAACTGGCGCCAGGTACTTATGATGTAATTGTCCAAGATGTATTGGGATGTTATATAAAAATTAATTTCACTATAAATGAACCAGACTTAATAAGTGTGGTAACTGAACCATCGTCTATAATTCCGGAAGTTTGTGAAGGGGATAAAGACGGAGAATTCAGCATTACAATTTCAGGTGGAACGGCTCCATATAGTGTAAGCTTAGACAATCCAAGCGGAACTTATACAACGGGTACAGCTACTCAGACCGACTTTGATTTTACAGGATTAACAGGAGGTGCTCATACCGTTTATATTCGTGACAACTTAGGTTGTAATACAGAATGGACTGAAGTGTTGCCGGAATCAATACGAATAAATCCAATTGCTGTCATTGATTACAGTTGTGTAAATAATGCGGCAAGCAATACGGTTACCGTAACGGTAGATGCTAGTATAACAGACCTAACGGATGTAGATTACTCACTGGATGGAGCATCTTATCAAACGAGCAATGTATTTACAAATGTGGCTCCAGGAACAGGTCATTATGTTGATGTAAGACATACAAATGGATGTATAAAAAGAACAGCCAGCTTTGATATTGTACAAGTTGATCCGTTGGCATTAGTTTTAAACGATGGAGGATTAAATGAAATTGTAGCTACGGCAACTGGCGGTGGTGGCGGATATCAGTATACGCTTAACGGGGAATCCTATGGAACCAAGAATACTTTTATCATCTATAAATCGGGAGATTATACAGTTGAGGTAACAGATTCAAATGGTTGTGTGGTTTCAGCTACCCGATATTTTGAATACATTGATGTCTGTATCCCGAATTACTTTACGCCAAACGGTGACGGAGTAATGGATGGATGGGCTCCCGGATGTACAATCAATTATAAAGACTTGACATTCGATATTTTTGACAGATACGGACGAAAAATAGCAACCTATCGCCTTGGCCAATATTGGGATGGTAAATACAATGGTAACGAACTTCCTTCCGGAGATTACTGGTATGTTTTAAAATTGAATGATTTGAAAGATGCTCGAGAGTTTGTAGGTCATTTTACCCTTTACAGATAATAAATAAACACTGATGATCAAGTTGTCCCAAATTAAAATGATCCAAATGAAAAAAATAATAGTACTCCTTCTCTTGACTGTAACTTCGGGCTACAGTCAGGAGTTAAATTTGCCTGTTTTTACACAATATTTAGCAGACAATCATTTTGTAATATCACCAACATTCGCAGGTATTGGTGATAACCTGAAAATTAGAGCCAATGGACTTACGCAATGGGTTGGCATAAAAGACGCTCCGGATAATCAGTCCGTTTATGCTGATTTTAGAATTGCGGATCAATCAGGTGTAGGGATATCGTTGTACAATGACAGCAATGGAAACACCAGACAAACTGGACTTAAACTGTCCTTTGCGCATCACTTAATACTAGACTATTATTCAAAACAATACTTGTCTTTTGGGATGTCATATAACATTAATAACTTTAAAATAGACATTAATAATTTCAATACAACATACGAAGCTCCTGTTCTGGATCCAAGCATCACGGACAACCGATTTGTATCCAATAACAACTTTGATATTGGCGCATTGTACAGAAATAAATCATTTTATTTGAGTCTTAATGCCAGTAATATTTTAAATAAAAATGCCGATAAGTTTTCAGGAGTTGAGCCCGTATTACTAAGAAACTATCAGGTTTATTCCGGATATGTTTTTAAAAGTCCCACGAATAACAGGATTGAATATGAGCCATCCGTTTTCTATCAATATTTTGCCAGTGACCAACGTTCCAGTACGGATGTGAATATAAAATACAGACAATTCAACAAGTATGAGGATTATTATTGGGCTGGAATTTCCTACCGTTTTTTGAATGATCAGTTTTTCAAACCGTTAAATTTAGGGCCAATGGTTGGTTTCAAGAAGTCTAATTTTTATTTTGGATATTCTTATCAACTTACCCTGAATCAATTGATGGCATATAACTCAGGAACCCATGTTGTTACAATTGGACTTGATTTTCTGGCAGGAATCAGCAACTGTCCTTGTACGCAAAGTCCGGTTCACGATTGATTATTCTTATTTATTTTCTTAGTTTTTGATATAAAAAATTGCATTAACTATTAATTTACAACGATTTCGTTGGTAAAAGCTATATTTTTCTAAGTTTTTCAAATTTAATAATAATTTAAAAGTTCTATATTTGTTATTCTTTCAAAAAAAACAAACTAAAAATATACTTAATGAAAACTTTAAACGATTTTGATTTTGCAACTAAAAAAGCAATAATACGTGTTGATTTTAATGTGCCTTTGGACGAAAACTTCAATGTAACAGATGCAACCCGTATCGAAGCGGCAAAACCTACAATTGATGCTATTCTTGCTCAAGGCGGAAGCGTAATTTTGATGTCACATTTAGGCAGACCAAAAGGTGTTGAAGAAAAATATTCATTGAAACATATCCTGAAAACAACTTCAGAAGTACTTGGAGTACCTGTTCAGTTTGCTTCAAACTGTATTGGTGAGGAAGCTAAAACTGCTGCAGAAAAATTACAAGCTGGAGAAGTTTTATTATTAGAAAATCTACGTTTTCATGACGAAGAAGAAGCTGGTGATGTTGCTTTCGCAAAAGAATTAGCGTCACTTGGTGATATTTATGTAAACGACGCTTTTGGAACTGCACACAGAGCACACGCTTCGACTACAATTATAGCTCAGTTTTTCCCAACAGAGAAATGTTTCGGATTATTATTGGCTAAAGAAATAGAAAGCTTGAACAAAGTTTTGAAAAACAGCGAAAAACCAGTAACAGCAGTTCTTGGCGGATCTAAAGTTTCTTCTAAAATTACGGTTATCGAGAATATTTTGGACAAAGTGGACCACATGATTATTGGTGGTGGAATGACATTTACTTTTGTGAAAGCATTAGGAGGTAAAATTGGAGATTCTATTTGTGAAGATGACAAACAAGAATTGGCATTGGAAATATTAAGATTGGCTAAGGAAAAAGGAGTTCAAATTCACATTCCGGTTGATGTTGTAGCAGCAAATGATTTCTCTAATACTGCCGATACTCAAATAGTTGATGTAAAAGAAATTCCTGATGGATGGCAGGGACTTGATGCAGGACCAAAATCTTTGGAAAACTTCAAAAAAGTAATTATGGATTCTAAAACAATCCTTTGGAACGGACCATTAGGTGTTTTTGAAATGGAAAGTTTTGCTAACGGAACAATTGCTTTAGGGAACTTTATTGCTGAATCTACTGCAAACGGAGCTTTCTCACTTGTAGGTGGAGGAGATTCTGTAGCAGCAGTAAAACAATTTGGTCTGGAAGACAAAATGAGTTACGTATCAACGGGTGGTGGTGCCATGCTAGAAATGCTTGAAGGTAGAACATTGCCAGGAATAGCAGCTATTCTTGACTAATACAAAGAAATAAAAACCGTTAGAATTGAATGATTTCTAATTAATAAACGGTATCAGAATTCAATGAAAACCTTAGCGGTAAATAATATCGCTAAGGTTTTTTTGCATTAAATTTCAAGAATTGATTTTTTAAAGGGTTTTTGCCTCTAAAACCGGTCAAAATTCTTTACAAATGAACGAAAGATTGCATTTTTAACAATATTTATAGAATTTTTTAGTTTAAACCTGTTAAGTTTGTAAAAACAAGCTTTGTAATCATTTGAAATATAGGTCTTTGATCGTAAAAATATGAATATAAAAAATACCACCTTATCGTTTTTTCTATTAGCATCCGTGCATTTATTTTCGCAAGAAACAGTTGTAAATAAAGACGTTGTAAAAGTAGAAACAAAATTATCCTATTTAGATTCCATCAAGAAAACCTTCATAAAAGATGACTTAGCATCTTGTGTTGACAGTTTGTGGATGAAAGAATTAACAAACCTCGATTTATACAACAACTTATCAGAGGATATTAAGAACATTAATATTGACCAAATAGTGGATTATGAATTGCCTACAGCCCTTTTGAAAGAAAGATTGGCGGCAATGGATGCCAAATCACCTTTCAATATTGAGTACAATCAAGGTCTGGAAAATATCATTAAATCATTCCTGAAGAACAGAAAAAAATCTTTTGAGCGCTTGATGGGCACATCAGAATATTATTTTCCACTTTTTGAAGAAGCTTTGGCAAAACAAAATGTTCCTTTGGAGATAAAATATTTGGCGATTGTAGAATCAGCTTTGAATCCAAAAGCAGTTTCTAAAATGGGTGCCACAGGACTTTGGCAGTTTATGTATCAAACTGGAAAACAGTATGGTTTGAAAATTGATTCCTATGTTGATGAACGCAGCGATCCCTTGAAATCCAGTGAAGCCGCGGCGCAATACATGACAAATATGTATAAAATATTTGGCGATTGGGATTTGGTTTTGGCCTCTTATAATTCTGGTCCGGGGAATGTTGCAAAAGCCATTAGACGTTCTGGAGGACAACAAAACTATTGGAACATCAGAAAAAATCTTCCTAAAGAAACACAAGGATATGTACCTGCTTTTCTTGCTACAATGTACATTTATGAATACCATAAAGAACACGGAATTGTTCCTAACAGAGCTACAGTAAAGCATTTTGCCACAGATACGATTATGATCAAGAAGCAAATGACGTTCAAGCAAATCTCAGATTTATTAGATGTTCCAGTGGCGCAATTGCAGGTTTTGAATCCGTCATACAAGCTAAATGTGATTCCGTTTTATCATGATCAAAATCATTATTTGAGATTACCACAAGAAAAAATAGCCGTTTTTGCGTCTAATGAAGCTCAGATTTATGCCTACACTCAATATGAATCAGACAAACGTGAAAAGCCATTTCAGATTGAAAAAGCCCTTGCTGTAAAGGATACTGCGAATTACACGATTCAGAAGATTGCACTGCCCAAAACAACCTATTATAAAGTAAGACGCGGAGATAATCTGAGTATGATTGCCAGTAAATATGACGTTGATGTTTCAGACATAAAAAAATGGAATAAACTTAAAAGTAATGCTTTGGCTTATGGAAAAAGTTTAAAAATAGTTATTGGTGCTGATTTGACAACTCTAAAGAAGGAACCTAAAACAGAATTGGTATCATCAGAGAAAATTTCGAGCAATGAAAGAATAGTTGCTTCTGAAATGAAAGCCAATAAGGAAGAAAAAACTAAAAAAACTACCCAACCAGAAACAGTAGTATCGAATGCATCTGCACTTTATGTGGTTCAAAAAGGAGATAATTTAGGAAGTATTGCCAAGAAATATGATGTTACTATTGCCGAAATCCAAGAATGGAATCACCTTTCCAATGATAATGTGCAATTAGGAGCTTCATTGCAGGTTGCAAAAAAAGTGTCAGACAGTAAAGAAGAATTAGTTTCAGGTCCCGAACGAAAAGACATTGAGTATGTTGTTTTGCAAGGAGATAATTTAGGGAATATCGCTAAAAAATTCGGTGCTTCATTAGCAGATTTAAAACAATGGAATAATTTGCAGGATAATACGATTGGCATAGGCGCCACTTTAATTGTAGCCAAAGATGAAATAGTTATCAATACCAATAAAGCAACGGTAAGTTCATTCAAGAAAAAAACGAATATCACTGATTCTTCTAAGAAAGAGGCGATTGATTATTATGTGAAAAAAGGAGATTCCTTGTATAGCATTTCTAAAAAATATCCAGGAGTAACCATTTCTGACTTAAAAAAATGGAACGGTATTCGCAGTGAAGAACTCAAGCCCGGAATGAAGTTAAAAATAAACGGATAATACGATAAACTTCTATAAATTTGGGTTTTATTTTATAATTGAATAGCAATGAATAAAGCCCATTTTTTACTTCTTCTGATTTCTTTGATGTTGTTTTCCTGTAAAAAGGAAAATGAATCTTTGCCACGAAAAACATCGGGTAAAATCAATACTATTTCAGTTATTATTGACGATCAGTTATGGAATGGTGATGTAGGGGACAGCATTCGAAACAAGTTTGCATCTCCGGTAATTGGATTGCCACAGGAAGAACCACTGTTCAACATCAATCAATATCCAGTTAAGCTTTTGGAAGGTTTCATGACGGATACCAGGGCGATTATAGTGGTAAAAAAAGGAGAAGTAAATAAATTTGAGATTGCTAAAGATCAATATGCATCTCCTCAGAATGTATTTCACATCTCCGGCAAAACAAGTGCAGATATTATAGCAGGCATTGAAAAAAATGCGCCCAAAATGATTCAGCTGATCAAGGAGGCAGAAATAGCCGAAAGCCAGAGAATCAATGGTCAATCCCATATTGACCCAAAAGTAATTTCGAATAAATTCCACATCACATTACAGGCTCCTTCCGGTTACGCATACGTGCTTCACAAAAGCAATTTTATGTGGTTAAAAAAGGAAATCATTGGAGGAAACACCAGTCTTTTAATTTATCAGGTTCCTTTAAGCACCATAAAAAAAGAGGCTGATTTAATCACCAGTATTATTAAAATGCGAGATTCAATCGGGAAATTATACATCAGTGGAACTGAGCCCAACACTATTATGATTACTGAAGAGGCTTACGCGCCGTATCTTTCCAAGATAACTCTTGATGATAAGGAAACTTATGAAACTAAGGGAACTTGGGAGTTAAATAATGATTTCATGTCGGGTCCATTTATCAATTATGCCATTGTCGATAAGGAATACAATCGGATTCTGGTTTTAGAAGGTTTTTGTTATGCACCGTCTAAAGAAAAACGCGATCTCATGCATGAATTGGAATCTATCATAAAATCAGTAGATGTATTGAAAAGATAATCTTATTTTCTTTTATTTGTACGATACAAAAAACATAAAAACAGGCACGATGTTACAATGGAAAATTAAGGCGTTTGACGCACTAACGGTTCACGAACTATATGATTTATTACAATTAAGAAGTGAGATCTTTGTAGTGGAGCAAAATTGCGTTTATCTTGATCTTGACGGGAAAGATAAAGTAGCATTACATCTTATTGGCGAATTTGAAGGTAAAATTGTGGCTCATTCCAGATTATTCAAACCCGGAATCAGTTTTGACAATGCTTCTATCGGAAGAGTAACTGTTGATGCTAATTATCGTGACAGAAAATGGGGGCATGACTTAATGCGAGAATCAATTGCAGGTATTGCGCATCATTTTGGCGAAAGCAAAATCACTATAGGAGCGCAGTTGTATCTAAAAAAATTCTACGAAAACCACGGATTTGTGCAAACCAGCGAAATGTATCTGGAAGATGATATTCCGCATATTGAGATGAAAAGAGAATAATTAAATTTTCACAATAAGGAATTCGACTCTTCGGTCTAACGCTTCTCCTAAACCCGTAGGGAATTTGTTTCCACATCCTATATATTTCATTCTAAGGCTGTTTATACCTTTAGACATGAGGTACTTGTATACGCTTTTGGCCCGATTCAAAGAAAGTTTTCTTTCGCGGCTGTCTTTGTCTATGGCGTCATCGTAATAGTTTGGAGTACAACATACGTGTCCTTTAATTTCGAATTGTAAGTTTTTCTGTTTTTGTAAAATTTTTGAAATTTTGTCTAATTCCAATTTAGATTGTGCGGTTAATTTGCTGCTTCCCAAAGGGAATAGAATATTGTCTAAGTAGACTCGGTCACCAACTTTGTGGTTGTCCTGAAAGGAGTTATAAATTCCTTTTCCAAAACTGTTTTTCTTTACAAGGAGTAAATCAACGCGTCTGTTTTTGGAACGGGTTTCATTTAAATTTTCAAAAGCATCAGTTGTTAAAATCACCCGACCTTTCCCTTCGATAATAACAATTTTGTTTTTATTAAAACCATTGGAAGTCAGGATATCTTGAACGGTTTTTACTCTGTTGTCTGATAATTTATAATTGTAATCATTATCGCCTCTATCGTCACAATAGCCATAAATCTGTATGGACTCGACTTTTGTAGTATCGACTCTTTTTATAAAATTGACTATAGTTTGTACTTGGTCGGTATAAAGATTGTATTTATCAAATTCAAAATATACGGTTTCTGAGGTTTTAATTTGAGCGGATAAATAACTATAAGTAAGCAAAAAGAGTAGACTAAATAAGTTCTTCATTATATTTTTAAAATAGTCTTATACTCAGAGTTGTTGTTTAAAATGCTCACTGCTTTCTTAATTTCTGAATTGTTTTTGATGTAATATTGATACAATCCTTCTTGGTATTGATAACGTTTAATGATTTCATCCAAAATCAGATTTTTAATTTCTTTTTGGTTTTTATCCAATAATGCATTCTCGCTTTTTTGAAGTGCAGTAAGCAATTGTTGGTATTCTGTAAGGATGGATTCCTCTATTTTTTCTTTTTTGGCTACTGCCAAAGTGTTTTTCAAAGCGAGTTCTGTTTCAGTGTCAAAAGAGAATTTTTGCACTTTTAAAAACTGTTTGAAATCCAAGAAATCAGTATCGGTAATGGTAGGAATACGGTTTCCTAAATCGGGATTTTTATAATAATAATTAGTTACGTAATTAAAAATTCCGTCATTTTTTATCAAAGCATCCGTAATTGGACTTGATTTTGCTTCTTCCAGTTCTACATCGGGCTGAATACCGCCACCATCATAAACGGTTCTCCCTTTTCGGGTTTTAAAAGCATTGTAGTTTTTCTCTTCGGTCTTTATGGCTTTCCCATTTGTATCTTTTCGGGTATAATCCAAAGCTTGAATGCATCTTCCTGACGGCGTGTAATAGCGTGAAATGGTTACTTTTAGTTGTGTTCCGAAGGTCAAATCCACCGGTCTTTGAACTAATCCTTTCCCAAAACTACGGCTTCCTACCACCACAGCACGATCCAAATCCTGCAAAGCGCCAGCCACAATTTCTGATGCCGAAGCACTTCTGCCGTTCACAATAATAATCAAAGGAATTTCAGTGTCTACAGGATCTTTGGTTGTTTTATAGGTGCTGTTGTGTTTTTCTATTTTTGATTTTGTAGTAACAATAATCTCGTTTTTTGGAACAAATAAATTACAAATATTCACTGCTTCATTCAAAAGTCCTCCCGGATTATCTCTCAAATCCAATATAATTCGTTCCGCACCGTCTTTTTTTAATTGTTCCAATGCTTCTTTAGTTTCGAATGACGCTTTTTTATTAAAATGTGACAATACAATATATCCGGTTTTGTCGTCTATTTTTGCAAAAAAGGGAACCGATTTGATTTCGACTTCGTCAAGGACAATTTGAGTGGTGCTCATTTTTCCTTGTCGGATGTATTTGATGTCGATTTTTGTATTTTTCGCACCTTTAAAAAGCTGTGAAGCATCTTCTTTGAAATCAGATAATAATACATCACCTATTTGAGTAATTTCGTCACCCGCTTTAAGACCCGCTTTATCCGCAGGGAAGTTTTTATACGCTTCCTTGACTATCAATTTATCTTCTTTCCGAGTCAATAAAGCACCTATTCCAGTATATTCTCCAGTGTTGTTTATCTTGAATCTCACCACATCCTGTTCGTTGAAATAAACGGTGTAAGGGTCTAAATTAGCTAACATTCCTTTGATGGCTTTGTCCATTAAGTCACCAGGATTCGTTTCATCGACATAATTTCGGTTCAATTCCTTGAAAAGGGTCGTGAATATCTCGATTTGCTTGGCGATTTCAAAAAAATCGTCTTTGAAACTAGCACCAATAAACAGAAATGCCGAAGCGACAACGGGGATTATGAATTTTTTTTTGAAGAAGTTCATAGGTTTAATTAACTAAATTTGAGGCCACTAAAATAAGAATAAATCACCAAATAATTATCTAGGACTAAATCTAAACGCAACTTTGTTCAATTAGAATATATCAAATGTTTAAATTTCAGAAATAGAATCGCTTTCTGACTCTGGTTTTTTAATATTTTGAGCAATAAACTTCTCAAACAATTGAATGGTTTTGGTATTAATTTCCTCGTACGTCAATCGGTCCTTCGTTTGATAAAAAAACATAAAGGAATACGGTTGGTCCAGATTATCAATCAATAAGTGTTTGTTCAGGCGATAGGTTTCGCGCAGTACACGTTTGAAATAATTGCGGTCTACGGCTTTCTTAAAATTCTTTTTTGAAACCGAAACGCCCATTTTTATTTTTTCTCCCGACACTTCGGGATTACCAAAAGAACCTGCTTTATACACCAATCGCAACGGATATTTAGATACTGATTTCCCTTCGGTAAACAATAATCCAATGGTTATTTTACTTTTTAGCTTTTCGTTTTTTGGGTAAGTGAAGTTCATTTTAATAGAAAAAAGACATAGATTTTAACGTGCAAAGTTACGATTAAACGTTGAGCCTGTATATTGTTTCGGATTTAAATACCGCTAAAAATATATTTCTTACTTTTGTGGCAAATTTTTAAAGCATGCAAAAACTAATTTCGTATCCCATTTCCGTAATTTATTATTTATGTTTCGGTCTAACATTGGTTATTTTTCATCCAATTCAGTGGGTTTGCTTCAATGTTTTTGGTTATCAAGCCCATAAAAAAAGTGTCGACTATTTGAATTTTTTCTTACTGAGATGCACGAATCTTTTGGGGACAACGTACAAATTTGAAAACATAGAAAGCATTCCAAAAAATGTTCCTCTGATTTTTGTGTCTAATCATCAAAGTATGTATGATATTATTGCTATGATTTGGTTTTTCCGCCGATTTCATTGTAAATTTGTCAGTAAGAAAGAATTAGGAAAAGGCATCCCAAGTGTGTCGTTTAATTTACGTCATGGAGGCTCTGTTCTTATCGATCGTAAAGATCCCAAACAAGCCATTCCGGCCATCAAAGGATTGTCTGAATATATTGAAAAAAACAACCGTTCCGCAGTTATTTTTCCGGAAGGAACACGAAGCAAGACGGGTAAGCCAAAAGAGTTTGCACAAAGCGGGTTGAAAATTTTATGTAAATATGCGCCTTCGGCATACGTAGTTCCAGTAAGCATAAACAATTCTTGGAAAATAGTTAAATACGGGTTTTTCCCTTTAGGTTTAGGAAATCGCCTTACCTTTGTAGTACATAAACCATTAGCGGTTAAAGATTATGATTTTGCTGAGTTGATGGAAAAAACAGAAGCAGCAGTTGTTCAAGGAATAAAAATTTAATTTATATATAATGTCAATAAAAAACATTCGATTAGAAGTAATGCAGTTTTTGGAAAAAAACGTAGACAGCTTTGTCGATCAGTATCTAATTCCAGTGGAAAAAATATGGCAACCAACAGATTTTTTGCCTAATTCCCAAAGTGATACTTTTTTTGATGAGGTCAAAGAATTACGTGAAATTGCAAAAGAATTACCTTATGATTTCTGGGTGACTTTAGTAGGTGATACCATTACTGAGGAAGCTTTACCAACTTACGAATCCTGGTTAATGGACGTAGATGGAATTGATAATGTAGAGCGTAACGGTTGGTCTAAATGGATCAGACAATGGACTGGAGAGGAAAATCGTCATGGTGATTTACTGAACAAATATTTGTATTTATCAGGTCGTGTGAACATGCGTGAAGTAGAAATGACTACGCAACACTTGATTAACGACGGTTTTGATATTGGAACCGGAAGAGATCCATACAAAAACTTTGTGTACACCAGTTTTCAAGAATTAGCAACCTATGTTTCTCACAACAGAGTAGCTCAAATGGCTAAGAAATATGGGGACAACAAATTGTCTAAAATGTGTAAAATGATTGCTGGTGACGAGATGCGTCATCATCATGCGTACAGCGAATTTGTAAACCGTATTTTTCAAGTTGATCCAAGTGAAATGATGCTTGCGTTTCAATACATGATGAAAGCAAAAATCGTTATGCCAGCGCATTTCTTGAGAGAATCCGGTGAAAAAATCAGTACTGCATTCGAACAGTTTTCTGATTCGGCACAAAGAATTGGTGTTTACACTGCAGCAGATTATGTAGATATCATGCAAAAATTAATTGACAAATGGGAAATTGACAAAATTTCCGGTTTGACTGATGAAGCAGAAAAAGCCCGTGATTACTTGATGAAATTACCGGCAAGAATGGCAAAAATTTCAGAAAGATTAGTGATTCCACAAGAATCACATATTTTCAAATGGGTGGAGCCAGCTTTAGTAAGATAGATTTTTGAGTTCTAAATAAAGAATAAAAATGTTGGATTTTGAAGTTGGAGAACTTTGAAATTCAACATTTTTTTTAAAATAAAATAAACAATGACAAACCCTGATTTAATAAGCAAAACGATTCTTTTTGTAAAAGAAAAACTAGAAAATGCCGAAGGCGGACACGACTGGTTCCATATCGAAAGAGTGTTTAAAAATGCTGTTCTGATTTCAAAAAATGAAGTTTGTGATGCCACTGTTGTAAAACTTGGGGCTTTGCTTCATGATGTTGCCGATAGTAAGTTTCATGATGGTGATGAAACCGTTGGACCAAGAATAGCGCGTGAATTTTTAGAATCAGAAAATGTTGACGAAGAAATCATCGCTCATGTGGTAAATATCATTGAAAACATCTCATACAAAGGAGGTAATTTCGAAAAGAAATTCTTATCCATAGAATTAGATGTGGTTCAGGATGCAGATCGTTTAGACGCGATTGGCGCCATTGGAATCGCCAGAACGTTCAATTATGGCGGATTTAAAAATAGAGCGCTTTACGACCCTAAAATCGCTCCAAATTCCAGTATGACAAAGGAAGAATACAAGAAGAATGATTCTCCAACGCTCAATCATTTTTACGAGAAGTTATTGCTTTTGAAAGACAAGATGAATACCGAGGCCGGAAAACAAATTGCGCAAGAAAGACACCGTTATATGGAAGGATTTCTGGCGCAGTTTTATGCGGAATGGGAAGGGGAAAAGTAAGTAAGCAGTGTTCAGTTTTTAGTATTCAGTTTGTTGATGTTGAAATTGTACCGCTTTACTTCAAAAAAATCGATTTCAGTCTTGTTTTACACACAAACCACTAAATTCTGTTCACTGACCACTAATTTTAAATTCCTTTTTCTTTCATTTCCAGAATCACATCTGAAGCGTTTTTAAAAGTGGGTGCTTGCTCAATAATACTTCCCACTCTTTTTTTATTGAGTTTAAAGGTGATGTCATTTTCCGTTGTAAACAACAAAGCGGTCAAAAACGGGTTATTCATATACGGAGCCAATATAATAAAGGCTTCGTCAAGCGAATGGAAACTTTCTATTTCTTCGGTTTTGTAACGCGCCGTAACCGAAAGACTGAATACGTCATTCTCCAGTAAAACGGGACGCACATAAATATTTTTAAGTTCCGTATCACCAATGGTTTTAGCAAGCGTTAGTTTGGCATACGTATGGTTTTCGATACTTTCTTTTACCTTTTCCCAGAAAAGTACAAATACAGGTTGGAAGGACATAAGTTTGATTTTAGATGGTGTTATATTCCGAAACGGGTCTGTAAAATTAAGTGTTGTAAGCCAAACAATCTCTTTTTAAGGAAAGATTATTTTAAAGGATAATCACTTATAAACTAAAAAGAGAACCAATGTGGTTCTCTTTTGTAATTATTTCCCAGTAAATACTGCTTTTCTTTTCTCTAAAAAGGCGGTTGTTCCTTCTTTAAAATCTTCGGTTCCAAAACATTTTCCAAAGGCTTTTATTTCGGCTTCATAGCCATTTTTTCCTTCTTTGAAATTAGCATTGACTGCTTTTATGGCTTTGCCAATGGCGTAAGGAGAATTCTTGATTATTTTGTTTGCAAGGTTCACGCAGTAGTCTAAAAGTTCTGCTTCAGGAACAACGTGATTCACTAATCCGGTTCTGTACGCGTCTTGTGCCGTTACCATTCCTGCGGTCATAATCATTTCCATTGCGCGTCCTTTTCCTATCAATTGTGGCAAACGTTGTGTTCCTCCGTAACCCGGAATTACACCCAGTGAAACTTCAGGCAATCCCATTTTTGCATTTTCCGAAGCGATTCTAAAATGACACGCCATCGCCAGTTCTAATCCGCCACCCAATGCAAAACCATTGACCGCTGCAATTACCGGAGTTTTTAAATTCTCTATAAAATCAAATAATTTCTCTTGTCCTTCTGCCGCCAATTGCGTTCCTTCTTCAATCGAAAAATTAGCAAATTCAGAAATATCAGCTCCGGCCACAAACGCTTTTTCACCACTTCCAGTTAGAATAATAGCACGAATTTCATCATTTTTCCCTAATGTTTTGAAGGCTTTGTTCAAATCAGAAATGGTTGCAACATTCAAAGCGTTTAGTTTTGTAGGACGATTAATAGTAATCGTTGCGATGTTGTTTTCAGTTGCAATTAAAATGTTTTCGTAATTCATAATTGTAATTTTAAGAGTTAATTATTGGGAGTGAAACAATAAAAGTAGTTCCTTTTCCAAATTCAGTTTCAAAGGTAATCGTTCCTTTATAATTTTCGATAATGTTTTTTATAATACCGAGACCAAGACCCATTCCGCTGCTTTTGGTGGTGAATTTTGGTTCGAATATACGGTCGATGTCCTTGGGCTGAATGCCAATTCCGTTATCGGCAACGGTAATTAAAACGTTGTTTAGTTCTTTTTTTACCGATACGACAATAGACTTATTTTCCTGCTGTTCCGGAATGGACTGAATGGCATTCTTTGCTAAATTTGTGATGATTCGAATGAGTTGTGTTCGGTCAATTTTCGAAATAATTTCGGGAGAATCACTTTGGAATTGAATGTATTCTTCGTTGAAAATATCCATGGCAAGTTCTACTACTTCGACCACGTTTAAGGTTTCATTTTGCTGTGCCGGCATCGATGCAAAATTCGAAAAAGCCGAAGCCACCGCGCTCATTGTATCAATTTGCTGGATTAAAGTTTCGGAGTAGTCATTCATTTTCTGCTTTACATTAGGATCAGTCGGGTCAAATTTTCGCTGAAAACTCTGCACTGTTAGTCGCATTGGCGTAAGAGGATTCTTGATTTCATGCGCCACCTGTTTCGCCATTTCGCGCCAAGCTTCTTCACGTTCGCTTTGTGCTAGTTTGATGGCACTTTTCTCGAGTTCATCCACCATTCCGTTGTACGCTTTTATCAAAAGATTAATCTCTTTGCTGCTGGCTTCCAAAACAATTTTCTCGTTTTTTTGATTCAAACTCGTTTCGCTTAACTTATCTGAGATTGTTTTCAACGATTTAGTGATGTATGAAGAAAGGAAATAGGCCAATGCAAATGCGACGATAAGCATAAAGGAATACACTTGTCCCAGGCGGATTAGAAAGCTTTTTAATTCGTTTTCATAGTAACCGTCGTCTTCTACGTATGGAAGATTTAAGATTCCCAACGGTTTAAATTTATCGTCTTTGATTTGACTGAAAGCAGAGCGGTTCTTTTTGCCATCAATAGTTTTAATGTCTACGTATCTTTTTTCAATCGAAGAGCGAACCAGTTTTAAAATGTATTTGGGAATTGGCGGAGCGACTTTATCTACAGAAAATGATTCTTTGGAGGATTTTAGCAATTTTCCGTCTAAACTGTAAATGTTAATTTCAATACTGTGAATTTGTGCCAGTTCGTGAATTTTATCTTTAAAAATCAAACCTAAATTCTCCGTTGTCAAAGGATATGTAGTAGTCGAAAGCACATAATTTATATGTTCTTTTATTGCGTCTTCTTTTCGTTCTAAGCGCTCTTGGTGGTATTCTTTGGCTTCGTTTTTAAACTGAATGATTGAAATTGAAGCTAACAAAACGGACGCCATAATTATCAATACAATCATCGAAAGGAAAATCCTGATTCGTAACGAAAGCATTGATATTTTGAAGCTTTTAAACATATTAAGATTGATTTCTTTCTCTGATTTTTTTATAAAATTTAAATCCAAGCATAATTAAAATGGAAAAGAGAAAGATTCCAATTACACCATAAATCCAGTTGACTGCATTTTTTAAAATTACTAAAAAAACCACTGCAAAAAGGATAATCGTTGCGCCTTCGTTCCACAATCTCATGAAATTTGTGGAATATTTCACTTCGTCATTTTGCAATTGCTTGAATATTTGATGGCATTTTGCATGGTATAAATACAACACAAATACAAAGCCAAGTTTTACATGCATCCAAGGCATTTTTAACCAAGCTTGTCCTAAATCTGTAAAAAACAGCATCCAAAAAGCAAAAATACTGGCTAAAACTGCTGATGGCCAAGTGATAATGTACCACAAGCGATAGGTCATTATTTTGTATTGTTTTTGCAATATTTCTTTTTCTGGCGAAGGTTTTTGCACTGCTTCAATTTGGTAAACGAATAAGCGAACAATGTAAAATAATCCTGCAAACCATGTGATTACAAAGATGAGGTGCAGGGATTTAAGGTAATTATAGTATTCCATCGTTAGTTTGAATCAGTTTTGTGTTCATTTCTTTTTTTAGAAAATAGCCAGTTAGTAGCGTTGATAAAATATCAGCAATTGGGAATGCAATCCACACTCCAAAAATACCTAAAAAATTTGGTAGAATCAGCACTAACGGAATCAGGAAAAACCCTTGTTTGCTTAAGGTCAAAAGCAATGCTTTTTTTGCCTTTCCCGCCGCTTGAAAATAAGCCGCACCAATAAGTTGTACCGCTATGATTGGCGAAGCCGCAAAAACCCAGCGCAACGCTTCTGGAGTTTGGGCAATCACGAGTGGATCTGTAGTAAAAATAGCGACTATCGGTTTGGCAAAAATCAGAATTACCACAAAAATAACGGTGGCTAAAAAGGCGGCGTATTTTATTGAAAGCAGCACACTTTCTTTGACTCTTTCATAATTTCCCGCACCGTAATTAAAACCGGCGATAGGCAGAAATCCTTGTGTGATTCCCAGAATTGGAAACAAAGCAAACATCAACATTCGGCTGATAATTCCATAAATAGCAACGGAATGTTCGCCGCCATAAGTATATAAAGTATGATTCAGGATTATGGCTAAAATACTCACGACTCCTTGTCTCGAAAAAGTCACAAAACTCAATTCGGTTATTTCTTTTACAATAGGAATGTTGAATTTGAAATGTCTGGCTTTTAGTTGTAGTTCACTTTTAAAATAAAAAAACCAAAACACAAATAAGAAGCAGGTAAAATAGGATATGGCTGTAGCCAAAGCAGCACCAAACATTCCTAAATTCAGGTATTTTATAAAAATAATGTCTAGTAAAATGTTTATAAATGCAGGGATTATCATGGCGACCATTGCAAACTTTGCTTTGTCTTCGGCCCGAATCACGTTGTTCCCCATCATGCAAAGTGCCAAGAACGGAACGCTTATAATTATAGGTATAAAAAATTCTTTGGCGGGTTCCATTATGGCTCCTTTCGCGCCAAAAAGCATCAGCATTTCGTCGCTGAAAAAAAGACCAAATAGCACAAAAACAGATGCTAATAAAAAAGTCATCATAATTTGATTGCCAAAGGTATGCAAAGCTTTTTCCTTATGATTGGCTCCCAATGCTCTGGAAAGTACAGAGCCTCCGCCCACACCAATCGCCATTCCCAAAGAAGAAATCAAAAAGGTGATGGGCAAAACTACGGTTACCGCCGCAATGGCCAAAGAACCAATCCATTGCCCAACAAAAATGGTGTCAATTAAAATATTAACCGACATGAATAAAATTCCAATAGAAGAGGGAACGGCTTGTTTTATCAAGAGTTTTTTGATGTCCTGAGTTCCTAACTCATCGGCGGTAACAGCCATTTAAGCGTTAATTTTTTCAGAGTCAACTTTAACGGATGAAGAAGCGTTGGACCAATTTGAAATCCAATTGCTTACTGTTTTGCACCAATCGTCGCTGTCGTTCAAACACGGAATGGCTAAAAATTCTTCACCACCATGAGCTTTGAATTCATGATTGGCTTCCATGGCAATTTCTTCTAAAGTCTCCAAGCAATCGGATACGAACGCAGGTGTTACAACGGCAAGTTTTTTAATTCCTTTTTCGGGCATTTTGTTTACTTCAACATCCGTGTACGGTGTCAACCATTTGTCTCCCGCTAAGCGCGATTGAAAGGTCTGGCTGTATTTTCCTTCTGGGATTCCCAATAATTTTACCACTTGTTTTGTGGTTTCGTAACATTGGTGACGGTAGCAAAATTCATGTGCCGGCGAAGGCGTGTTGCAACAAGAACCGTCTATTTTACAATGTGATTTGGTAATATCTGTCTTGCGAATGTGACGCTCTGGAATTCCGTGGTAGGAGAATAATAAATGATCGTAATCAAAACCTTCTAAATGACCTTTGATAGAATCAGCCAGATTTTTTAAGTAATCAGGTTTGTTATAAAATGCAGGAACAATCGTAAATTTCATTTCCGGAAAGTGCTTTTTACGCAATTCTTCGGCTAGTTCTAATATTGTAGTTGTAGATGCCATCGCATGTTGTGGATACAATGGAAAAAGAAGTACTTCATTCACGCCTTTGTCATGCAATTCTTGTAAACCGGACAATAAAGATGGATTTCCATAACGCATCGCTAAGGAAACGGGAACATCAACTAATTGCTTTACTTTGGCGTGCATTCTTTTGGAAATAACGACAAGCGGAGAACCTTCGTCCCACCATATTTTTGCGTAAGCAGCAGCCGATTTTTTAGGTCTTGTTTGTAAAATTATCCCACGAACTAATAATGCTCGCAACAAAAACGGAACGTCAATTACGTATTTGTCCATTAAAAATTCATCTAAATATGGTTTTACATCTTTTGGAGTTGGACTTTCCGGAGAACCTAAATTAACTAATAATACACCTTTCATGTTATCTTTTTTTGTTGGCACAAAAGTAAATAAACTTACTTTTTTATAAATTGCGATTAACTATTTTTTATTTATTGTTTAATATAAGAAATCAATTGGTTACTGCATATTTGGGTTGATTGACATTAAATATTTCTTTGGCGTGGTGGCAAATTTCTTCTTGAACGCCGCTATGAAATGACTTCCGGTGCTGTATCCAATTTTCAATCCTACTTCGTTTACATTGTAAGAGCCGCTGTCGAGTAATTTTCGGGCAAAATCCATTTTGTAGTCAAATAGAAATCCATAAACTGTATCGCCATAAATTTGTTTGAAACCCATTTTTAGTTTCTTTAGATTCAAACCTATTTCATCGGCTAATTCCTGTAATCCAGGCGGTTCGGCCATGTTGGCAATGATAATTTCTTTAGCTTTTCTAATCTTCATTACATTGTCCTCATCGATTAAAAACGGACATTGTTCTGCGTTTGGATCTTCGGTTCGATTGAAATACAAACTCAATAATTCGTATCCTTTCCCTTTGTAATAGAGGTTTTTTATAGACGGGTGTAAGCTGTAATGGAATAGTTGCGACAAAACAATTGCCATCGATGGACTGATATTTCCTTCGTTATAATATTTTTTGTCCTTATTATCAGCACTCAAAAAAGTAATATAATCGGCTTCTGTAGAAAACAAAGCATGAAATTTTTTGATGGAAATAATCACGGAAATCACCCAAGAATTTGGTGCTAATTCCAAATTTAAGGGCAACTCTTTTTGTGGATTGTACAAAAGCAATGATTTTTCCTCTTTCAGTTCCAAAGCATAATTACCTTGGTTAAAAATAAATTTGGCTTTTCCTTTGATTCCAAAGTGAAACTGAATCAGTCCGCTATCTACTTCGCGTTGTGCATTAAAGGCATCAACACTGTCATTTTGAAAGCGAATGAGCGTAAAATCATCCTCAATTTTTATAATTTCCTGAGAACCCATAGCGATATTTTTTTAATATGAAAATGATATTTATCAGACTCTTTTATTTAGAATAGCTCTAAATAGGATGATTCAAACAACTTGATTTCACTACAAAAATAGAATTTTTTACAATAAAATAAGCAATTGGAACTAAAAAATCACTTAGCGATACAAAAAGAACTTCTAGCGTTACTTTTATAAATACTATAGTGATAATTTTGTTCCACTTTCTGGAAAAGTGCAAATATGGAAAACAATAACACATCAAAGCATCACTATTTTTACGCAGTTGGATTAAGCTATAAAAAAGCAGATGCTGAGATTAGAGGTAAGTTTAGTTTAGACGCTGCTGCAAAAACGCGTTTGCTGGAACAAGCTAAGAATGAAGGAATAGAGAGTTTAATAGTCACTTCTACCTGCAACCGTACTGAAATTTACGGTTATGCGGAACATCCGTTTCAATTAATCAAATTAATTTGTGAGAATAGTCAAGGCTCTGTTGAATCATTTCAAAAGGTAGGTTTTGTCTATAAAAATCAAGAAGCGATTAGTCACTTGTTTCGTGTAGGAACGGGTTTAGACAGTCAGATTCTGGGTGATTTCGAAATTATAGCACAAATAAGAAATTCTTTTTCCCAATCAAAATCATTGGGTTTAGCCAATGCTTTTATGGAACGATTGGTGAATGCCGTTATCCAAGCCAGTAAAAAAATAAAAACCGATACAGAGATTAGCTCAGGCGCTACTTCGGTTTCTTTTGCCGCGGTTCAATATATTTTCAAGAATGTAGAAGACATTGGAAACAAAAACATTCTCTTGTTTGGTACCGGAAAAATTGGTAGAAATACGTGTGAAAATTTAGTAAAACATACTAAAAACGAACATATTACGCTAATTAACAGAACCAAAGAGAAAGCAGAAAAATTAGCTGGGAAATTGAATTTAATCGTAAAAGATTATTCTGAACTGCATTTGGAACTACAAAAAGCAGATGTTGTTGTGGTAGCAACCGGCGCACAAAACCCTACTATTGACAAAGCGATTCTGAATTTGAAAAAACCAATGTTGATTTTGGATTTATCAATTCCGAAAAATGTCCATGAAAATGTGGAAGAAATAGAAGGTGTTACGCTGATTCACATGGATTATTTGTCACAACTAACAGATGAAACTTTAGAAAATAGAAAAAAACACATTCCTGCTGCTGAAGCAATCATCGAAGAAATAAAAGAGGAATTTATTACGTGGACCAAAGGCAGAAAATTTGCGCCGACAATCAATGCTTTAAAAGCAAAATTGAATGCGATAAAAACATCCGAATTGGATTTTCAAAGCAAGAAAATTTCAAATTTTAATGAAGAGCAAGCCGAAATAATCAGCAACAGAATTATCCAAAAAATAACAACTCATTTCGCTAATCATTTGAAAGATGATGATACTATGGTGGATGAAAGTATTGAATGGATTGAGAAAGTTTTCAAAATAGGAGCGACTACAAAATAATGAGCAAAATTATACGCATAGGAACCCGCGATAGTGAACTCGCGCTTTGGCAAGCCCATACTGTCGAAAAAAAACTAAATGATTTAGGCTATAAAACCGAAATTATAGCGGTAAAATCGCAAGGAGATATCATTCTTGATAAACCACTTTACGAATTAGGAATCACAGGAATTTTTACTAAAACACTGGATATCGCTATGATAAATGGCGATGTTGATATTGCGGTGCATTCCATGAAAGATGTCCCTACGGCTTTGCCAATAGGAATTGTACAAGCGGCTGTTCTGGAAAGAGCGAATACTTTGGATATTTTAGTACACAAAGGAAACCTTGATTTTCTTAATGGGGAAGGTACAATTGCCACAGGAAGTTTGCGTCGTCAAGCTCAATGGTTAAATAAATATCCCAATCACAAAGTAGTGGATTTGCGTGGAAACGTCAACACGAGAATGCAAAAATTGCAGGACAGCGATTGGAACGGAGCTGTTTTTGCAGCAGCAGGATTAGAAAGAATTAACTTGAAACCGTCTAATTATATCGATTTGGATTGGATGATTCCAGCGCCGGCTCAAGGTGCTATGGTTGTTGTTGCGATGGCAAATGATGAATTTTGCAGACAAGCGCTAAACGAACTTAACGATATTGATACTGAAGTTTGCACACATATCGAAAGACAGTTTTTAAAAACCCTCGAAGGCGGTTGTACGGCACCAATTGGCGCTTTAGCAGTTTTTGTAGAAGATGATATTTTGTTTAAAGGCGTTCTGTTTTCTATCGATGGGAAGCAAAAAATCGAAATCGAAAAAACCGTTCCTATGCAAGAATGGAAGAAATTAGGCTTTTATTGTGCCAAAGAAATTTTAGAAAATGGCGGAGCAGAATTGATGACAGCAATTAAAATTAATTTGAAAAAATAATGAGTCAAACAAGCATTTTATCCACCAAAACATTGTCAGCAGAACAAAGACAAGTATTTCTTGATGCTAATTTTGATCTTTTAGAACAAGATTTCATCGAAATCAAAAACAACCTTTTTGAACTGAAAACAATCAACAACAACTTGATTTTTAGTAGCCAAAATGCTGTTTTAAGTTTGATAGAACAAAACGGTTGGGAAGTTTTAAAGAGTAAACATGTTTTTTGTGTCGGTATTAAAACCAAGGAATTACTCGAATTGCATGGCTTTACAGTCGATGTTTATTTGGATTACGCCTCTGAATTAGCTGAAATAATCACTTTGATTTACAATAAGGAAAGCTATACTTTTTTGAGCGGAAATTTGCGTAAAGAAACGTTGCCAGAAGCATTAAAAAGCGCAGGAATAACTTTTAATGAAATTGAAGTGTATCAAACAGCGCTTGCGCCTTTTAAAATATCAGACCAAGAAAAATTTGACGGAATTCTATTTTTTAGTCCATCTGGCGTTGAAAGTTATTTGACAAATAATAAAATCAAGAATGAAGTTTGTTTTTGCATAGGCACTACTACAGCATCAGCATTAGAAATAAAGAAAATTAAAAACATCGTAATTGCCGAAACACCAACTATCGAAGAGGTGATTGAGGAAGTTATTGAATATTATAAAATGGAAAGCATCTAGCAATCTGCTAAAATTTAAATACATGATTAAGAACGACCTATTTTTAAGAGCACTAAAAGGAGAAACAGTACAACGTCCACCAGTTTGGATGATGCGTCAAGCCGGAAGATATTTGCCGGAATTCATCGCTTTGCGTGATAAATATGATTTCTTCACCCGTTGTCAAACTCCAGAATTAGCTGCTGAAATTACTGTACAACCAATAAGAAGAATTGCACCGGATGCTGCGATTTTGTTTTCGGATATTTTGGTAATTCCGCAAGCAATGGGAATTGAAGTGTTGATGAAAGAAAATTTTGGTCCGTTTTTACCAAATCCTATTCGTACGATTCAGGATGTGGAAAAGGTAATTGTTCCAGACGTTCACGAAACTTTGGGGTATGTTTTTGAAGCTATAAAATTGACTAAGGAAATGTTGAATGATGAGGTGCCGTTAATTGGTTTTGCAGGTTCTCCTTGGACAATTATGTGTTATGCAGTAGAAGGGAAAGGTTCTAAAAGTTTTGATATGGCCAAGGGATTTTGTTTCCAACATCCAGAAGCAGCGCATGTTTTATTGCAAAAAATCACCGATACCACTATTTTATATTTAAAAGAAAAAGTAAAAGCAGGAGTAAATGCCGTTCAAATTTTTGACTCTTGGGGCGGAATGTTGTCTCCAGTTGATTATCAGGAATTCTCTTGGAAATACATCAACCAAATCATTGAGGCTTTGGCTGATGATGCACCGGTTATCGTTTTCGGAAAAGGATGTTGGTTCGCATTAGGCGAAATGGGGAAAAGTAGAGCATCAGCGTTAGGTGTTGATTGGACTTGTTCTCCAAGAAATGCAAGATACTTGTCTGGTGGAAATATCACATTACAAGGAAATTTTGATCCTTCCAGATTGTTGTCTCCAATTCCGGTGATTAAGAAAATGGTACACGAAATGATTGACGAATTCGGAAAAGACAAATACATCGTGAATTTAGGTCACGGAATTTTACCAAATATTCCTGTGGATCACGCAAAAGCATTTATTGATGCCGTGAAGGAATACAATCAGTAGTCAGTCACAGTCAAAGTTTTCAGTTTCCATTTTTGTAGCTGAAAATCATTACTGAAAACTAATTTATAATGAAAGAACAATTTTATTCTTACATACAAAACCTTCAAGACCAAATCTGTAAAGGATTGGAAGCAGTTGAAGGTCAAGCCAAATTCCGTGAAGACCTTTGGGAACGTCCGGAAGGTGGAGGAGGAAGAACCCGCGTGATTGAAAACGGTCCCGAAGGGTCGGGAGTTTTCGAAAAAGGCGGCGTTAATATTTCGGCAGTACACGGGAAATTACCCGAAGCCATGCAAAAGATGTTCAATGTAGGTGAAGCTGATTTTTTTGCCTGCGGACTGAGTTTGGTATTGCATCCAAAAAACCCAATGACACCAACCGTTCATGCGAACTGGCGTTATTTCGAAATGTACGATGAGAACGGAAACGTAATTCAACAATGGTTTGGTGGTGGGCAGGATTTAACACCGTATTATCTGTTTGAAGAAGATGCGATTCATTTTCATCAAACCTGTAAAACCGCCTGCGACAAACATAATCCGGAGTTTTATCCAAAATACAAGAAACAATGCGATGCCTATTTCTGGAATGCGCACCGAAATGAAGCCCGCGGAATTGGCGGATTGTTTTTCGATTATTGCAAAGCAACCGATGACATGAGTATGCAAAACTGGTTTGATTTCGTTTCAGAAGTGGGGAATAGCTTCCTCCAAGCGTATGTTCCAATTGTAGAAAAGAGAAAAGATTTACTGTATACTCCAGAACAAAGAACGTGGCAGGAAATTCGTCGTGGTCGTTATGTGGAGTTTAATTTGGTGCATGACAAAGGCACTTTATTTGGTCTAAAAACCAACGGAAGAATCGAAAGTATTCTGATGAGTTTGCCGCCACATGTGCAATGGGTATACGACCATCATGCAGAAGCTGGAAGCGAAGAAGAAAAATTAATAAACGTATTAGAGAATCCAAGAGATTGGCTTTAGGTTTATTTTAAATTCTGAATTTTAAATTTTAAATGGGTTTAACTTTAAACTTTTAAACCTGAAACTTTAAACGAAAATATATGTTCCCATTACACAGAGGCAGAAGATTAAGAACAAACGAATCCATAAGAAGTTTGGTTCGTGAAACCAGTTTAAGTCCAGCGGATTTTATGTTTCCTATGTTTATTGCTGAGGGAGAAAATTATCAAGTAGAAATTGCGTCCATGCCAGGCATATTTCGTCGTTCGATTGATTTAACGGTAAAAGAAATCCATGAATTATTCGATTTAGGCATTCGTGCGGTGAATATTTATGTAAAAGTCAGTGAAAATTTAAAAGACAATACAGGGAAAGAAGCTTGGAATCCAAACGGATTAATGCAAAATGCCATTCGTGCCATCAAAGTCGCTTGTCCGGAAATGATTGTAATGCCTGATGTAGCTTTAGACCCCTATTCTATTTATGGACATGACGGAATCATTGCAAATGGAGATGTAGAAAATGATTCGACGAATGCAGCTTTGGTGAAAATGGCTGTTTCTCATGCGCAAGCGGGTGCCGATTTTGTAGCGCCATCGGACATGATGGACGGACGCGTGTTGCGTTTGCGTGAAGGTCTTGACGCTGCTGGTTTTCATAATGTGGGCATCATGAGTTATTCTGCTAAATACGCTTCTGCATTTTACGGACCATTTCGTGATGCGTTAGACAGCGCTCCTGTTGATGCCATTGAAATTCCAAAAGACAAGAAAACCTATCAAATGGATTATGCGAATCGTATCGAAGCCATCAAAGAAGCGTTGTGGGACGTGGAAGAAGGCGCTGATATGGTTATGGTAAAACCCGGAATTGCGTATTTAGACATCGTTCGCGAAGTCAAAAACGCCGTAAATGTTCCGGTAACGGTATACCATGTTTCGGGAGAATATGCGATGATCAAGGCCGCAGCCGAAAGAGGTTGGCTGGATCACGATAAAATTATGATGGAACAATTAATGTGTATCAAACGGGCTGGAGCCAGTTTAATTTCGACTTATTTTGCTAAAGAAGCTGCAATACTTTTAAATAAATAGAAATGAAAAAATATTTAATAATAGCGGTTTTATTGCTGTCCAATAACATTTTTGCACAAGTTGAGGTGGTTTCCACTTTCATCGAAAAATGGGATAATTCCAAAGATTATTTAGTAGCCGTTGCAGAAGCTATGCCGGAAGATAAATATGATTACAAGCCTGCTGAACGTGAAATGTCGTTTAGAGAACAATTATTTCACATACAAGACAACATGAATTGGTTGGGCACAACGCATTTTTCGGGCGAGAAATATGTGAAAAAAGAAGCGGTAAAAGGACTTTCAAAAGCGCAAATGATCCAAGAAATAAAAGCCTCTTTTGATAAAGCAAAGGCATTTGTACAAAAAACTAATGATATTGAACTGTCGCAAAAAGTAGATTTTTTTGCTGGCCCAAAATCAAAATTACAAATACTCAACTTGATGCAAGATCATGTTACCCATCACAGAGCGCAAATTTTAGTATATTTGAACCTGAATGGAATTCAACCACCCAAGTATGTTGGTTGGTAATTTTGCAATTTAGATACTTACAATTAAAGAAATTAACATGAGAAAGACGTTGTTTTTATTTGCCGTTTTAGCCCTTGCTTCTTGTAAAAAAGAAGAAGTCAAAAAAGAACCTTTATACCCAACCACTACCGAAGAAGTTGCGCAAACTCCAGAGGAATTAGGAGAAGAAATTTTCAAAGGTAAAGGAAATTGTGTTGCCTGTCATCAAGTAGACAAGAAAGTGATAGGACCAAGTCTGCAGGATATTGCTAAGATTTATAAAGATAAAAACGCAAGCATCGTAACGTTTTTAAAAGGTGAAGGTGAGCCTATTGTTGACCCAAGCCAGTATGAAGTTATGAAAACAAACTTCGCCGTTACAAAAGCTATGTCTGATGGCGAATTGAAAGCCTTAGAAGCTTACGTATATTCAAATTTGAAATAATTTATACTGAACTTGTTTCAGTATCTGGAGCTAATCCCGCTCTACGCTGTATTCCCGATAAATAAAAACTACGGCTAAAAAGTCTTGTTTTTCTAAATCGGGAGATGTCGCTGCTATCGGGGCTAAAATACAAGAACCATTCGTCTCTGCGAATGGTTTTTTTTTATGTCTAAAACTGTTTGAGCGTATTTATTTCTGAACTTTCTTGCTTCTTTAGAAACAATGTGGTTAATTTTTTTATCTTTAAAATATGGAAACAGCATACATCAAAACACCTTTAGGAATCGCTACAATCATTGGTGATGAAAATGGAATATCTGTAATTTCAGTTTCGGATGAAGGTGAAATTTCAACTACAATTCCTGCTGTTGTGCAAGAAGCCGTTACGCAACTCAACGATTATTTTGAAGGGAAACGAACCGATTTTGACTTTGCAATGAATCCAAAAGGTACTGAATTCCAACAAAAAGTCTGGAAAGGATTGCTCGAAATTCCATTTGGGAAAACCTGCAGCTATATGGATTTATCCAAAAAACTGGGCGATGTCAAAGCTATTCGAGCTGTGGCTTCTGCTAATGGGAAAAACCCGCTTTGGATTGTCGTTCCATGTCACAGGGTCATTGGTACAGATGGTTCCTTAACAGGATATGCGGGTGGTTTATGGCGCAAAAAATGGTTGTTGGAACATGAGAATCCAACCACACAACAAAGTCTTTTTTAAAAATAGACTTCTTAGATTTTTAGAAGGTTAGACACATTAGATTTCTTTGATTTTTAGAAATTTAGATTGTCTCAGATTCAAAAAAATCAATCAAGTTTACTAATTTAGGTTTTTGTATTTAATCTAAAAATCTAAGAAGTCAAAAAATCTAACCAATCTAGCTGATGATAGAAAAAATAAACCTCAATAACATTCTGTTCCTCGATATAGAAACCGTTCCGGAAGCCGAAGATTTTAATGCATTAGATGCTGAAATGAAAGACCTTTGGGAGCACAAAACCCAATACCAGCGCAAAGACGAATACACGCCTGAAGATTTCTATGACCGTGCGGGAATTTGGGCCGAGTTTGGTAAAATTGTTTGTATTTCAGTGGGTTATTTTACCATCAAAGGGGATATTCGGAATTTTAGGGTGACTTCTTTTTTTGGAGAAGAAAAGAAAATATTGCTCGATTTCAATAATTTGCTGAACAATCATTTCAATCAGCCACAACATGTTTTGTGTGGGCACAATGCCAAGGAATTCGATATTCCATTCCTTGCCCGACGCATGATTATCAATCAAATTGCCATTCCTAACAAGTTGAATTTATTTGGAAAAAAACCATGGGAAATTCCGCATTTGGACACTTTGGAATTATGGAAATTTGGAGATTACAAACATTTTACTTCTTTAAAATTGATGTGTAAAGTCCTTGGAATCCCTTCTCCAAAAGGCGACATCGACGGCAGTCAAGTAGGGCATGTGTTTTATGTAGACAAGGATATTGATAGAATCGTAACCTATTGCGAGAAAGATACCATTGCCGTGGCACAGATTTTCTTGAGATTACGCAGGGAAGAATTGTTAATTGAGGACGAGATTATTCATGTGTAAGCATTCTGTCATTGTCATTGCAATTGATTTATTACATTTACAAAAATTATAAATTATGGTATTGAGTAGATTTTGGTTGGTCATTTTTATTTCAGCAATTGTATTTGTAGTGTTTAGTTTGTTTTCTGGAGACAGTTATACCATTGACCACGTTTTGAACGGAAAGAAAGATGATCCAATTCTGGTTTCGGAGAAATTCGCAGAGCAACTTCCTGCCTTTATTAAAGACAGCATCAAGAAAGCACCTGAACAAACCATGATTATCAATCGTGATACGCTAAATGCTGACACAACTTATGTTTATAAGAACAAAACCGTAAAAATATATAGTGGTGTTCAAAAATCAGATGGTTTATTGCCAACGTGTAAAAGTACTTTACTGGAATTAATCCTTCCGCTGATGGCTTATTTGGCTTTTTTCTGTGGATTGATGGAGCTTTTAATCATTTCCGGAGCCTCTGGAAAATTAGCTAAAGCATTGAGTCCCGTTTTTGTAAAAGTGTTTCCGAGCATTCCGAAAAACCATCCTTCCATTTCGTATATGACCTTAAATTTTGCTGCTAATTTTCTGGGGTTAGATTCTGCTGCAACTCCTTTTGGTTTAAAAGCCATGGAGAGTTTACAAGAAATAAATCCAGAGAAAGACAAAGCAAGTGATGCACAAATTATGTTCATGTGTTTGCACGCATCAGGTCTTACTTTAATAGCTACTTCTATTATAGGATATCGTGCTGCTGCAAATGCGAGTAATCCCGCTGATGTGATGTTGCCATGTATTATCACTTCTTTTATTGGTACAATTGCTGCCTTTTTAATTGTTGGAATCAAACAAAAAATCAATTTCAAAAGTGCTTCTTTGGTAATTGTATTGATGACATTAATAGCTGCCATTGTAGGTTTGTTGATGTATGTAAATCATTTGGATTTAATTGGAAAAAACTATTTCACCTCTAATCTTTCTGCTTTAATATTAATCGGAATAATTGCCTTTACCTTGATCTTTTCGTTTATTCATGAGAAAAAATTTACTGAAGCATCTACTACAGTTTTTGAAAGTTTTGTAGTGGGAGCTAATAATGGTGTGAAAACCGGAGTGACTATTTTTCCTTATGTATTGGGAATGCTGGTAGCTATTTCTTTATTCAGAAATAGTGGTTTGTTTGAAATTATTAGCGATTGGATTGCTTTCATTTTTTCAAATATGGGAGTAAGTAAGGAAATTACAGATGCTTTACCGGTTGCGTTGCTTCGTCCTTTTAGTTCTGCCGGATCAAGAGGATTTTTGATTGATTCTATGAATACTTTTGGTGCCGATTCCTTAACGGCTAGATTGGCAAGTATTTTTCAATGCAGTGCCGAGAGTACTTTTTATGTGATAGCCGTTTATTTTGGCTCTGTAAACATTAAAAACACCCGCTATGCATTAGGAACGATGCTTATAGTAGATGTAATTTGTGTGATTACAGCAATTTTTGTGGCGACTTGGTTTTTTTAAAAAGAAAAATTTAACCCAACTTGCAGACTTTAGCTTGTAAACCTTTGTTTAAAAAGGAAATCTTGTTTTAGGATTTCAGATTTGGGGACTACAAATTTTTTCCTGGTAAAGGGACATTTTTTATAGTTTAGGGCTAAGTAAATTTCCTTTAGTTTAGGGCTTGGCTCTGAACATTTCTTAATTTCGATTGTGTTTTCAAGTACATCTTTTATCTCTGTTGTAACTAACTTTTGAGTATTTGCAATTCTCATAATTTCTTGCCAATCGTGATTTATTTTTTTTACTTTTAGTTGATATCTAATCGTATTTACGATCCAATAGGCTAACAATCCAAGGTTTAAATGTGCCATAGTTGACTCATCGTTCTGATGATAAATAGGTCGTAAATCCAAGTCTGTTTTTAACGTTCTAAAAGTACTTTCAATTTCTCGTATGCAATTGTATATTCTCCAAATTGTTTGCTCATCCCTTTCTTTTAGAGACGTTTTTATAAAATAAACGCCATGTTCTTTTTTCTGATTTATTTGACTTTCTTTGACCTCCCATTTCATAGAAGTTACCTTGCTCGTTTTTTGGTCAACCAATAAATCAATTTGGTAATGCTTGGCTATTGAGGGATATTTTTGTTGCAATCGCCCTATTTTTTGATTTATAATTTCTTGCTTTTTTATCCCCGATTTTTTGGCTAATCCATTGGCAAGTTTGGTTAATGTGTCTTCATAAAGGGTTTTAAATTTGCGATTCATTGAACGTTCTTTCATTGCTTTCATGTCGCTTTTCACCTTGAAAACACACTGATTTTGTTCTTCACCTTCAATTTCATTCAGCTCTATTTTCTGATTTTTTTTGTCATAAACTATTGTAGGGATTTCATTTTTTAAGGCATATTTTTTGGGTTTAGTACGGCTTACACATAAATAATCATATCCTTTTTCTGTCACCAATTTCAAGTTTTCGTCAGTGGCAATACCAGCATCCATAATCACCAAAGCCTTTTTTGTGGACTCACTCGTAGCCTCACGAAGGCTATCAATCATATCGGACAAGGTCTTGCAATCGGCCATATTCCCTTGGTAGATATTGGAATATTTCAAAAAGCCTTCTACATTTACAACAGCTGCCAAAACAACTAGTTTGGCATCGGTTCGCTTTTCCTTGCTACGTCCGTACTGAGCTAAATCACTGTTCTTTTTCTGACCTTCAAAATAGGTATTGGTTAGGTCATACAAATAAAATTTATCTTCAATATCAAATAATTCATTGGTCTTTTGAGACAAATATTTTTCCATCTCATCTTTAACTTGATACAAATTTAAGGCAGATTGATATAATTTATCCTTTGTTATTTTTTTGATAGGATAAGCGGTTAATTCACAAATAGCCGAATTTTCTTTTATCCATTTACTGGTTCTGTTTTCGCTCGCGGGATAAACGGCTCTGCTTATAATTTGAGTGAGTGCCAATTGAACTTGTTCTTCCGGCCAATTTTTATCCAATAAAAACTGGTCTATTTTTAGTTGCTTCAATGTTTGCAAACTCATCCATTCACCTCCTAGTTCACGTGCTTCAGTGTGTTTTAGTGTGTTCAAATCTACACTGTGAATGTCTTTTTGGGAAGAATGAGAATTATCTATTTTGTTTGATTTTAGTATTTTGGAATACAATTCATCAATATACTCCCAAAGATGTTCTTGAAAATCATCTTCAAACAAGCTGTTTTTTCCATTGAGTTTTTCAGTCAATTTTTTCTGGATATAATTCAATTCCTCAGCCGTTAAATGGTCTATAAATCCAGCAGTTACAATAGTTCTGTTTCTAACAATATCGTTTTGATCACGAAAACTCTCTACCAATCGGTAGTAGGATTCCATTTTGCCTGTTTCAGGATTTCGACGAAAAGTAGATTTGAAATACATTTAGTAAAAATCGGAAATATCCCCATTAAAGACAAGATTTGCTGGGGACTACAAAACGGAATTTACCTAAAAAACACCTGTTTTGAATACAAAAAATACCAATTTTTAAATAAAAACTTACAGAAATGATTGTTAAAATGATGTAATTAACAATTAATTAACTTTTATCGTCATTCAACCCTGCAAGTTGGGTTAAGATATAAAATAAAAAAGCCTCACAACATTGTGAGGCTTTTTTTTAGACTTAATCTGGAAGGATTACTTCTTGATGAATGTTTTTACGATGGTTTCTTGACCATTGTTCAATTCGAAGAAATAAATTCCTTTAGTCAGTGTGCTTACATTAATTTCTCCACCTGATGTTTTTCCGTTTTGAAGTTCAAATCCAAAAGAGTTATAGATTTTATAAGAACCACTTTTGTTTTCTTTGATTGAAATGCTTAAAACGTCAGTTGCCGGATTTGGATACAATACAAACGCTTCATTTGTAGTTTCGGTACTCGCAACTTTAGCAGCGCTGGTTTTAGCAGTTGATCCTGAATAAGCAGCTCCAACACCTACTGCATAAAATGCATTTGTAGTCGCTATCACCTCAGGAGAACCTGCTCCATAAAGGTCAGTTGCAGCTTGTATTCCGAATGTTCGTGCATTTGCATAGGTTGAGTTAGCAGACAAATAAACGCTTTCTAAACGATACGTAATTTTAGCCGCTTTATCAATTCCAATGCCCGTAATGCTATACGAGCTTCCTTTGTCGTTTGTTCCAGTTTTACCTTGAGTCAGGATATAAAACCAATGGTTTAAAACTCCGCTGTTTGTGTGAACGCCACAATAGTCATTTCTAGAACTTGGTCTACATTTTGTTTGGCTGATCCAATTTGTTCCGCCATAAGTATCCGGTTGTCCTTCACTTTTAGGATTGCTCATAGAACGTAAAGCTAAATGTCCTGATCTTCTTTCGATGTCTTCTCCAATTAACCAAAGTTGTTTGTTTGGTGCAGCATAATATTCGATACAAGCTCCCCAAATATCAGAGAATGCTTCATTCATTGCACCAGATTCTTGTTGGTATGCTAAGTTTGCAGTGTTCGTACAAACTGCATGTCCTATTTCGTGTCCGGCTACATCTATTGAGGTTAAGATGTCAAAACCACCTGTTCCAGAACCGTCACCATACGTCATTACACTTCCGTTCCAATAAGCATTGTTATAATTGCTACTGTAATGAACATAGCTTTTTATGGCTGCTCCAGCATTATTATAACTGTTTCTTCCGTGAACAGCCGAAAAATAGTCATACGTCTTTTCAGCTCCCCAATGTGCGTCTAACGCTCCATTATCTTTGTTTACATTATTGAATTCAGCTGCCGTCCAGTTATTGTCTACATCTGTAAAATTTACGGCTGCCGTATAGCTGGTTCCTTTTTTCATATTGTAGGTCATAACTCCATTACCACGTGTGGCATCTGCTAATATGTATGATGCTCCGCTCAATGTTGTTTGGATTGATTGGGAACCACTATAGCGAGTGTCAGCATTGGCAATTACAAATGACGTTGCGGCATTGTTTTCAGATTTTTTATTTACGGAATTATGCTTTCCACCATTGCTAAATTCATCCAGATGTTTGATGGTTGCATTGTAAAATAAAGTAGTACCAGTTATTGCATCAATATAGACGTCACCGCGGCTTATCGGATTTGTGGCATAAATGTCAAATTTGTAAGCTAAGCGAATTTGTTCTATTTTTTTACCTTTAGAATCTTCATCCAAAAGAGGAAGTAAGACTAATTCGCCAGTAGGTTTTTGATAGTCATTAATCTTTGCTTCTGCTGGAGATTCCCAAAGGTAGGTAGCTGCTCCAATTTGTTTTAAAGCACTGTTTAAAGCTTGTTGTTTTGATAAAACCGGACGCGTGTTTACGTTTTCTAATTGATAAAACTCTCCGCTCATGGATTCTAATTTTCCAGATTTTGAGTGCAAGGTGTACGTAGAGAATTCAACTTTTATTCCTTGGTGAAACAATTGAAATTTTTCATGAGAAAACCCTAGTTTGTCAGTTTCTGATTTAGTTTTTGCGAAACTGGAATTGTCTTTTAATTCTAATTGCTCTCTGAATGCCTTTTCAGAATCGGTGTTTTTGTACGTTGACTTTTCGTTAAAAACAATTAGTGAAGGTTTTCCTCTTTCGTCAGTAAATTTTTCTTTTACATTTTTAGTTGCGTCTTGAGCATTTGTTTCTAAAGCAAAAAAAGAAACGGAGGCAAAAAGCGCAATTTTTCCAAGTAATTTTGTTTTCATTTAATAGGGTGTTTTGGTTAGTTAAACAATGAATCAAATTTAACAAAAAAACAATATAATGTTAGTTTTATGTTAAATTAATTGATTTTTATTTGTTGTGAAATATAAAACCTGTCAAAATAGATGTTTTTATAAGAGGCAAGAAAATGTAAAATTAATGTCAAAAAAAAATGCATCCCTTTATAGGATGCATTTTCTATAGTCGATTTTGAACCGAAAATGTTAGTCGATAATCATTTCCGGAATTTCACCTTCAATAATTAAATCAGCTTCAGTAGAAGCGACGATATGTTCTACGGTTACACCAGGTGCGCGCTCCAATAGTTTGAAACCTTGCGGTGTTATTTCCATTACGGCCAGTTCAGTAACCACTTTTTTAACGCAACCTACACCCGTTAATGGCAAGGTACATTTTTTAAGTATTTTAGATTCTCCAGCTTTGTTTACATGCATCATGGCTACAATAATATTCTCGGCAGAAGCCACTAAATCCATTGCGCCACCCATTCCTTTGACCATTTTACCTGGGATTTTCCAGTTGGCAATATCACCGTTTTCGGCAACTTCCATAGCGCCAAGGATTGTTAAGTCAACATGTTGTCCACGAATCATTCCAAAACTGAATGCGGAGTCAAAGAAACTTGCTCCGGGCAAAGTAGTGATGGTTTGTTTTCCTGCGTTGATTAAATCAGCATCTTCATCGCCTTCAAAAGGAAATGGACCCATACCTAGAATTCCGTTTTCACTTTGAAATTCAACGTCAATTCCTTCGGGGATATAATTAGCCACTAATGTTGGAATTCCGATTCCGAGATTCACGTAATAGTTGTGTTTTAACTCTTTTGCAATGCGTTTTGCGATTTGATTTTTATCTAAAGCCATAATTAGAAAATTTTTCTCACGGTTCTTTGTTCAATTCTTTTTTCATATTTCCCACCTTGAAAAATTCTATTTACAAGTATACCTGGAATATGAATTTCATTTGGATCTAAACTTCCTGCAGGCAATAATTCTTCTACTTCGGCGATGGTTATTTTTGCCGCTCCAGCCATACAAGGGTTGAAGTTTCTTGCGGTTCCTTTGAAAATTAAGTTTCCGGCTTCGTCACCTTTCCACGCTTTTACGATGGCAAAATCAGCTTTGAAAGCGTGTTCCATAACATGCATTTTTCCATTGAATTCGCGAACTTCCTTCCCTTCAGCTACTTCAGTTCCATAACCGGCTGGTGTGAAAAAAGCAGGAATTCCTGCTTGTGCCGCACGACAACGTTCTGCTAAAGTTCCTTGAGGAATAAGATCCACTTCAAGTTCTCCAGAAAGCATTTGGCGTTCAAATTCAACATTTTCACCTACGTAAGAAGAGATCATTTTTTTGATTTGACGCTTTTGCAAAAGCAATCCAAGACCAAAATCATCAACACCTGCATTGTTTGAAATACAAGTTAAATCCGTAGTTTCTTTTTTTACTAATTCGGCGATGGAATTTTCTGGGATACCACATAATCCGAAACCGCCAAGCATAATAGTCATCCCGTTTTCAATTCCTTGAAGGGCATCCTGAACGTTGTTTACTTTTTTGTTAATCATAAAAATGAGTTGCTATTTGTCGAATTTTATTTAAAGAAGAATCAAATCTGTTTACAATACTAAGAACAACAGAATTTAATTTTGAGAACCAAAGCCCTAGCCCAGATAAAAGCGACATCCTTTCTGGTCCTGATTTTTTTTCAGGACCAGAAAGATATAGCGGTTAGCTGGATTAGCTCCAGATGAAAATTTTACAATTCAAATTCTTCGGTATCTTGTTCTACGGCCGTCGTGTCTATTACCTTTTTAGGAACGTAACAGTCTACTTTTATAGAAAGATTTGCAGGTCTTTCAAAGCCTTCCTTAGAAACTTTAAGAGCAGGATCAGCATAACAAAGTTTCATGAAATAACCCCAAACCGGCAATGCGGCTGTGGCTCCCTGACCATAAGTGATGCTTTTGAAACGTGCCGAACGATCCTCACAACCTACCCAAACTCCAGTTACAAGATTAGGAACCATTCCCATGAACCAACCATCGGATTGGTTTTGAGTAGTACCTGTTTTTCCTGCAATAGGGTTTCTAAACGAATACGGATAACCCGTCCAGCGGTTGTCTCCATTACCACCGCCAGTGGTGCGCAAACGGTCTCCAGAACCACCTTCGGTTACACCTTCCAGTAATTTGATAACTGCATAAGCGATGTCTTTGTTTAAAACATCATGCGATTCAGGTATTGGTTCGTAGATGATAACGCCACTTTTATCTTCAATTTTAGATATAAATTGAGGTTTCATATAAACGCCTTGATTGGCAAAAGTGCTGTAAGCGGCAACCATGTCTTCAACTGTAATTTCAACTGCTCCTAAGGCAATGGAAGGTTGGTTTACAATTTCGGATTTCACCCCTAATTTATGGGTTAAATCGATTACTGCTTCCGGACCAACTTTGTCAATTAATTTTGCTGATACTGTATTTATGGAATTCGCTAAACCTCTTTTTAAGGTAACCATCCCGCGGTATTTATTGTCGGAGTTTTTAGGTTCCCAATCTTCGGTAACATGATGGCGTCCTTTTCTGATTACGAATGGTCCATCAACAATCGAGTCACAAGGAGACATGTTCAATTGCTCAATAGCAGTGGCATAAACAAATGGTTTGAAAGTAGAACCTACTTGTCTGGCGCCTTGCCCTACGTGATCGTATTGAAAATATTTGTAGTTGATACCACCAACCCAAGCTTTTATATTACCGGTTTGTGGTTCCATTGCCATCAATCCGGATTGTAAAAAGTGTTTGTAATAACGGATAGAATCCAATGGCGTCATGATCGTATCTTTTTCTCCTTTCCAAGAAAAGACAGTCATTTTTGCTTTTTCGCTGAACGATTTTATAATTTCTTCATCGCTTTTATCCATTGATTTCATCACAGCCCATCGGTTAGATGATTTCATTGCTTGATTCAAAATTCGTTGTGTTTCTACCGAAGAAATATTAACAAAAGGAGCGTTTTTATTATCCTTGGACTGATTGAAAAACTCTTCTTGAAGGTTTGCCATGTGAGCAGTAACCGCTTCTTCAGCATGCAATTGCATTCTGGAATCAATCGTGGTATAAATTTTCAGACCGTCTTTGTAGATGTCATAATCAGAACCATCCGGTTTTTTATTTTCCTCGGCCCATTTCTTCATGTAATCGCGAAGATATTCTCTAAAATAAGTTGCCGTTCCGTCTTTATGAGTTTCTAATTTGAAATTTAATTTGATCGGTAAACTTTGAAGTCTTTCCTTCTCTTCTTTTGAAATGATTTTTCCTTTTTCCATTTGCAAAAGCACCACATTTCTACGGTTTTTTACCCCTTGCGGGTTTCTGATAGGATTGTATAAACCGGAATTTTTAAACATCCCAACTAATATTGCCGATTCACTGATGGTTAAATCCTTTGGCTCTTTGGAGAAATAGGTTTTTGCCGCTGAACTTACTCCAACAGAATTATTTCCAAAATCATACACATTACAATACATGGCAATGATTTCATTTTTAGTGTATTGTCTTTCTAATCGAATAGCGATAATCCATTCTTTTATTTTTTGTACAATTCTAAAAGGCAGGAATTTAGATCCTTCTCCGTGAAATAATTGTTTGGCTAATTGCTGTGTCAATGTACTTGCACCACCGCTGGTTCCTAAACTGGAAATAGCTCTTAAAGTTCCTCTTCCATCAATACCTGAATGCTCATAAAAACGGGCGTCTTCAGTGGCGATTAATGCTTGTACGAGGTTTTTTGGTAAGTCTGAATAGCGTAATTGAGACCTGTTTTTTTCGAAATACTTACCCAAAACCACTCCGTCAGCCGATATGATTTCGGTAGCTAAGTTAGAATCTGGATTTTCTAAATCTTCAAAAGAAGGCATCGAGCCGAAAAGTCCCCATGAAGCAAATAAGAAAAACAAACCGACAGCACCCATTCCATAAAAGAAGATTTTCCAAAATTTCTTTTTGTAGTAAGTGACGTCCTTATCAATGTTTTTTGTCTGATTGTTATTTTTTTTGATAGCCATAATACTATTTTATTCTTTTTTTTCTATTCTAAAACCTACCTCTGTAATTCCGTCTAAAGCTGTTACGCCAGGAACTTTGCCGTTTTCTCTAACAGCTTGTTTGATGTAGACTTTGTATTTTGATTTGAACCGCACATTTTCCTTGTAAAAGAGTTTGCTTTCTTTTATATCCGAAAAACCATCACCTAATAATGTTCCGTCCGGATCTGCCATTTGGTATTCAAGTGTGTCTACTTTTGTAAAACCATTTGGCAATTCCAATGCCACAATTAAAAACAGATTATTGTATTGATAATTGTTATTGGCTCTCAAATTCACAAATAAATTGTATCGTTTTGTTGAGTCTAATTCCGGTAAATTGAACGTTACAATGCTGTCTTTGTGCCACGCACTGCCAACAGATTTATATTCATCAAAAACTCTTTTTTTATCACATGAAGAAAAGAGAATCACCACTAAAAGAAGTAAAGCGCTATTTTTTATCCACATTTTTAGTAATAATTATAGGTTTTCTTGGTTCCGCAGGCTTTTTGTCATTTGGATTCTGACGGTTATTATTGTTATTGTTTGCGGGCTTGTTGTTATTTGCTACAATTGCATTTTCACCGGCCGGTTTGCGTTTTTTATGCTGTTTTTTCTTTGGTTTTGGCTGATCAAAACGAGTCAAACTTTCTTGACCCATTGCATTATTGAAGTTTTTCTCCGGTTCAGCAACAATCTCGATAGCATAATCTTCTAACGAAGAAACTTTGTTTTTTAGTTTGTTTTCGGCAACAATTTCTTTGACTTGTTCAATTTTCAGCACATGCCAATTAGCAAAATTATTGGTGTACGCAAACCACATCAATCCTTTGAAAATATCTTGTTTCTGGCAAATGGCATCTCCTTTTTCAGTCACCAATTTTGTTTCGAAATCCGGAAAATCTTTCAACGCATCCATGTACGTATCTAACTCATAGTTCAAGCAGCATTTCAATTTTCCGCATTGTCCAGCCAGTTTTTGTGGATTCAAAGACAGTTGTTGGTAACGTGCCGCTGAGGTGTTTACACTTCTAAAATCTGTCAACCAAGTAGAACAACACAATTCTCTTCCGCAAGAACCAATTCCGCCTAAACGAGCTGCTTCCTGACGGAAACCTACTTGTTTCATCTCGATACGAGTACTGAATTCTTTAGCGAAATCTTTAATCAACGCACGAAAGTCGATACGGTCATTTGCCGTATAATAAAATGTAGCTTTTGATCCGTCCCCTTGAAATTCAATATCCGAAATTTTCATTTCCAGTTTTTGAGCAATCGCCAGTTCACGTGCGCGAACCTTCATTGGCTCTTCACGATCTCTTGCAGTAGACCAAATATCAATGTCTTTTTGGGAGGCTTTTCTATAAATTTTTGGAATTTCATTACCCAAGTAATTCGCTCCTTTTTTCTTCATTTGAATTTTAACCAATTCTCCAGTCAAAGTAACAATTCCTATATCATGACCCGGAGAAGCAACAGTAGCAACGATATCGCCAATGCTTAACGTTAATTTCTCGGTATTGCGGTAAAATTCTTTTCTTCCATTTTTGAAACGTACTTCAACACAGTCAAAAGGTGCGTCGCCATTAGGCAAACTCATATTAGAAAGCCAATCGAATACCGTTAATTTATTGCAGCTATCGGTGCCGCAAGTCCCATTATTTTTACAACCCTTAGGTGCGCCACCATCAGAAGTTGAACAACTTGTACATGCCATAATCTTATATGTAGTGTTGCGACGAGCACAACTTAAGTTCTTAAAACGTTTAATGTGTAAAGATAGTATTTTTTAATTTTATGGAACAATGCCTATTTGCGCCAATAAATCATAAATTTTTAATAAAAAAACCCATTACAAATCAAATTGTAATGGGTTAATTTCATAGGATTTTATCCTAAATATTTAATCTATAATTTTGTATAGTTTATCAGATAATCGGATTCGGAATGGCAATTTGAATGTACAAGTGTCTCCAGAAACTGCTTTTTCTTGTGCTAAATCGTTAACAAGCATTTCTTCGATTACTACTTTTTGTTCTCCAGTTGTGGAACCTTTTATTAAAATGGTATCGCCAATTTTGATTTCGTTTTCTTCAATTAAAAACTGACCAATACTTGGTTTTGGAAAAAAATGCGTTCCTTTTCCGATATAGACTTTCTTAACTTTAGGTTCTTTTTTGATGGCAGTCCCGGCGCTTCGGGATGGTTTTTCTGCAACAAAAACACCGTGCGTTTCTTCGTTGTTTTTGAAAGTCAAAACGTCTGATTTTCCTTTTTTGAAAATCTTATTTCCGTTTTTAATTCCTCTTCGAATGGCTTTTTGTTCTTCTTCCGGCATGTGAATGACAGTTACACATTCAGCAGAACAGCAACCTTCCATTTTTTCCTTGCAAGAGTCACATTGGATAAAAAGTAAATGACAGCCTTCGTTCACGCAATTCGTATGCACGTCACAAGGTTCGCCACATTGATGGCATTGGGAAACAATATCGTCCGTGATTCTTTCGCCCAAGCGGTGATCAAATACAAAGTTTTTTCCAATGAATTTACTTTCTAATCCTTCGGCTTTTACCTGACGCGTGTATTCAATAATTCCGCCTTCCAGTTGGTACACGTTTTCAAAACCTTTGTGTTTGAAATAAGCACTGGCTTTCTCGCAACGAATTCCTCCGGTGCAATACATCAATAGTTTTTTGTCTTGTTTGTGTTCAGAAAGTTGCTCTTCGATAATGGGTAATGATTCTCGAAAAGTATCAACATCTGGTTTTATGGCTTTGGTAAAATGTCCAATTTCACTTTCGTAATGATTTCGCATATCGACCACAATGGTGTTTGGATCTTCCAAAAGTTCATTGAATTCCTTGGCTTTTAGGTGAATTCCAATATTCGTCACATCAAAAGTCTCATCAACCAAACCATCAGCCACAATCTTGTCGCGCACTTTTACCGTCAGTTTCAGGAACGAGTGATCGTCTTGTTCTACGGCAATATTCAAACGGATTCCTTTCATGAAATCATAGACTTCAATCGAATCTTTGAACGCATAGAAATTATCGGCAGGCAATGATAATTGGGCGTTAATTCCCTCACTGGCGACATAAATTCTGCCCAGAACTTCAAGAGAGTTCCATGCCAGAAATAATTCGTTACGAAATTGTGTTGGATTTGAGATTTGCGCATAAGCATAGAAAGACAGCGTAAGACGTTGTTTTCCGGCATCATCAATCATGATGGCTCTTTCCTCTGCGCTTAATGTGTTATACAGTTGCATGCTATAAACAGTTTTAAGTTGAGAAATATATTTTTTGCAAAAGTAAATAATTTAACCACAATGTTCACAAAGTTTATACATAAAAAAACCCTTTCAGAATTCTAAACTCTGAAAGGGTTAATACATTCTAAAATGTAAATTTTAGCAATACTCGTTGAAAGCGTCTTTTAAGTTTTCAGCAATTAGTTCTGCTGGGCGACCTTCAATGTGGTGACGCTCTAGCATGTGCACTAATTCTCCGTTTTTGAACAAAGCCATACTTGGTGATGATGGAGGAAAAGGGAACATGTGTTGTCTTGCAGCATCAACTGCATCTTTGTCAACTCCTGCAAAAACAGTGATTAAATGGTCTGGTTTTTTAGCGCCATCTAAACTCATTTTTGCTCCCGGACGTGCATTTCTAGCAGCACAACCACAAACCGAATTTACAACTACAAGCGTTGTTCCTTCTAATTTCATTGCGTTTTCTACCGCTTCAGCACTATGTAAATCTTGAAAACCTGCAGCTGTTAATTCCGCTTGCATTGGTTTTACCATTTCTTCTGGATACATATCTTTTTTATTTTAAATCAATAATAAATTCTAGTTGCAAAGTTACAAAGTTTACAATCAAGAATTGGAGTTCAATTATAAAGTTTTGTTATAGTTTGATTGTTATTTCATTGTTTTGAAACCAACATGAAACAGGGCTTTAATAAATAGCATTTTTGGACATTTTAAAATCACCTGAATGTCTTCAATAAAAGAGGTTTCCTCGTCTAAGAATTTAAAAATCAAACTTGGATTTCCTTTTTTGAACATCGAAGAAAAAATGTGGGAACCCAATTCGTTTTTTCGATCCAAAATGTCTAACAAAAGCAAATCGTAAAACCAGAATTTGGTTCTTTTATGAAATTTGGTGAAGTCGGTTTCCCTTTGCAGAAACGCAACTAATTCACTTGATTTTTTATCAGAATTTTTGAAAGTATAACCCGTACTGGCTTTCGTCCAACCACCGGAAGTCCCTATGTTTAGTACGTTTTTAGTATTCGATTTCCAAAAAGGATAACACGTCATAGGAATACTGCCTTGCTCTTTTTCGACGATTTCATAGTTCGTAATTCCAAGTTTTTCGATGTATTGCTGGATTTCGTTTTCGTATTCCTCAGTTTTTAAATGCTGGTGCGAGAACAAAGTGTATTCCAGTAAAGCTTCAGTTTTTGATGTGGGTAACACATACATAAAACGGGTGTTTCCTTTTTGTTCCACCGAAAAATCCATGAAAGTTGCTTGCTCGGAATTGAAAACAGGCTGCTCGCTTCTGATAAACCAACCAATAAAATGCTGTTGTAAAACAGGATATTTCGCCTGACTTTCTGCTTTGTGATTGTTGTAAATACTGTTGAATAATTTCGAGCAGGAAAAGGATTCACTTTCGGTTTGTACCAAAATTATAGTTTCGGATTCTTCAATTTCCAATACTTTGTGGGGAAGGAAAGTGATATTTTCTTGTTTCGAAAGCAAATCAAATACTTGAGTGTAAAAATCCAGTCCTTTCACCATATTGTAGTCGTACGGTTGCAAGTCTAAATCCCTGCGAAAGTTTTCATTGGCAAACAAAGCCGAGTCCCATTTCTTGGAAATAGATTTTTCCCAAACCGAATCGTTGGTTTTCCAAAAACACCACGTTCTGTCGTTGGTTTTTTTAGTATTTTCATCCAATAACAAAATACTTGTATTCTTAAATTTTCCGGATTGCACCATTTTGTACACGGTCATCAAAGCCGATAATCCTGCGCCGGTAAAAATATAATCGTAGTGTTTCATTTGAGAATTTGACATTTCCCCCAAAAATAGACAATTTTATTCTTTTAGTTTGGCTAAAATCAGCTTTAATTCTTTTGGTTTCAAGTACCCGCTGTGCTGAAAAACAATCTCGTTTTCACTGTTCAAAACACACAAAACAGGAAAGTTCAGTTGCTTATTTATTGTTCCTAATGCGATGGCCAGTTCGTGCGTTCCAGAGTTGTTTCCTGTGGGTTTGAATTGAAAAGTGGTTTTATTGAAAACTACCGCTCGTTTTTCTTCGGCATTGAAATCAACAAAATAAAAAGTGTTGTTGAGTTCCTTGATGATTTCCTCGTTTTTGAAAGTGGTGTTTTTCATCGCATGGCAAAATTGGCACCAATCGGTTTGAATGAAAACTATCGTTTTTCTCTTTTCGATACGTTGTAAACTGTCGATTTGTTCCAATGAAACCGGATGTAGCTGTGCGAATCCAGCAGGAATCACACAGCATAAAAGCAACAGTAAATAAAGATTCTTTTTCATTATTTTAAGGTATAACGAAGTCCGAAAAAGCTTCTGATTCCTTGGTTCGGTCCATAGACATAAGTCGTATCAAACGTTAATCCATAAGGGTTTTCAGGTGTTGCCAACACTTGTCCGTTCGTATCGTATGTTACATTTTTATCAAAAGGATCATTGGTTCTTGCAATTAAAAATGGGTTATTTTGTTTAGGCAAAAAGTTTAATAGGTTTTTAATTCCGGCATAGAATTCAAAGTTTTTCAAGCCAGAATAGGTGAATTGAATGTTTTGCAAACTGTACCATGGTGATTCCGGAGCGCGAGGATCTAAAGCGCTTAAAAGAGGCAATTGCATCGGGCTGTACACATTTCCGGTATAATCTACATTCAAATCAATAGCTTGAATTTTATACGAAACACTCCAAGTTGCTGTGAATTTCTCGGTTAGAAAAGGGGTTTCTTTTCGGCCATTTTCAACGTTTTTATTATCTAGCAAGGAAGCGCCAGTGATAATCTTTAATCCATTCGGAAAATTGAAATCGATGTTCGTACTGATTCCTTGGCTTATCGCATAACCGTTGATGTTGTCATAAATGATTTGATTTGGATCAGTATCATAATCCGACACAATTTTATTACTGAATCGGGTATGGAAAAAGGAAGTTTCAATTCCGATAAAAGTTCCATTGTCGAAATTTATTTTCTTGATATAATTCAAATTGGCATTTATGGATTGTTCAGGTTTCAGGTTATTGGCGATTACAATTTCACGAGCGCCAGTTAAAGCAGCATGATCTTCAGTAAATAAATTCACGACTCTAAAACCCGTTCCTGCATTCAAACGAATGATGTTGTTATCGTCCAATTTCCATTTATAAGCAATTCTGGGTGTTAAGATACTTCCGTGAAACGAGTTGTAATCGTAACGCATTCCCAGTAATAGCTTGTGTTTTTCAGTAAACGTGATTTCATCTTGAACAAAAATTCCCGGCAACCACGTTTTTTCTGGGTTGTTATTTCCCAGTTTTGAAGTTGCTGGCGTATTGTCATCGTAATAATTGTATCGGGTGGCAATTCCGGTAAGCAAATCATTTTTCCCTATTTTTTTATCCCAAGTCAATTGTAGAAAACCAATTTTTTGGTTGGCAATATAACTCGTTGTGCCATACCGACTGTCTTGAAAATGTACGTTTCCTGAAAAGGATAGCATTAGTTTTTCCTGAAAAGGCAATTGGTAACTTCCAATCAATTCTGCACGTTTGGTATAAATGCTTTCGCCATAGATTTCGTCTCCGCCACGGTGTTTTTTCTCCCAACGCACATCGCCACCAAAACGGTCTTCATAAACGCCACGCGCCGCAATGGTGAACAATCGATTTTCTTTTCTGTCGAAAGTCCATTTTTGAAAAAGGGAAATTCGGTCAGAAAGGGTAACATCAGTAAAATTATCGCCGTCGTTGTCTATTTTTTGATTGTATCTGAAATAATTTAAACCTAAAAGTGCGGTTGCTTTTTTACCAACATTGAGTTTTACTCCTAAATCAACATTGGTTTCCAACCAAGAAGTAGAAAACACATCAGCGGAAAATAGGGGAGCATTTGTTGGATTTTTAGTAATGATATTGATTAAACCACCCACGGCTTCACTCCCGTATAAAGAGGAAGCGGGACCTTTTACGATTTCAATTCGTTCCACCAGTGAGTTTGGAATTCCGGATAATCCATACACTGTGGATAAACTGCTCACTATGGGCATTCCGTCTATTAGAACCAAAGTATACGGACCTTCCAGTCCGTTGATGTGGATGTCGCCCGTATTACAAACACCACAATTAAGCTGTGGTCGGACTCCGTTTACATTCTGTAAGGCTTCATAAATACTGGCTGTTGGGTTTTTCTTAAAAAATATCGGGGAATAAACCTCGACTGGAACGGCACTTTCTAATCTTTTTACTGCTTTTAAAGTTCCCGAAACAACGACTTCATTGAGTTGGTTTTCGGTACTTGAAAGTTCAAAATCCAAAATGTTGTTCTCATTAATTTTGACCGTTATATTCTTTTTTAAAGTTTGAAAACCGCTTGCCGTAATCTGAATTCTGTAATTTCCTTCAGCAATATTTTCGATGCTGTAGTTTCCTAAACTATCCGTTTGGGTGGCGTATTTTGTTCCAATTAAAAAAACACGGGCATCCGAAACCCCTTTTTTCTCTGATGAAACAAATCCCGAAAGGCTTGTTTTTTCTTGGCTGTAGCCAAAGCTAAACATCAGAATAATGGACAATATATATAAATTTTTCACTGTACTTAAATTAAATTTAGGCAAAGCTAAAAATTATATTTTGCAAAACAAATTTTTTAATTACATTTGTATCAATAACTTAATATCATGGCTAAATCTTTAGAAGAAGTAAACCAATCGGTTTCCACACAAAACAAAAAATCAGTATTCCGAAAAATCCTTGCTTTTTTTGGCCCGGCTTATTTAATTAGTGTTGGTTATATGGATCCGGGAAACTGGGCGACAGACATTGCTGGAGGAAGCCAGTTTGGTTATGCCTTACTTTGGGTTTTATTGATGAGTAATATTATGGCTCTGTTGTTGCAAAGCTTGAGTGCCCGACTGGGGATTGTTACCCAACGTGATTTGGCGCAAGCCTCCCGAGAAACCTATTCGCCATTTATCAATTATATATTGTACTTCCTTGCTGAAATTGCTATCGCAGCCTGTGATCTTGCCGAGGTTTTGGGAATGGCAATCGGTATCAATTTATTGTTTGACATTCCGCTGATTGAAGGCGTGTTAATCACAGTTTTAGACACCTTTTTATTATTATTTTTAATCAATAAAGGCATCCGAAAAATGGAAGCTTTTATCATTGTATTGGTGGCTATCATTGGGTTTTCCTTCATTTTTGAAATGATATTTGCCCAGCCGGAACTGGATAAAGTATTGTTCGGGTTAATTCCTTCGATGCCTAATGAAGCGGCATTGTATATTGCTATCGGTATTATTGGAGCTACGGTTATGCCACACAACTTATACTTGCATTCCTCTTTGGTGCAAACCAGAAAATTCGAAAGAACAACTGCAGGAATTAAGCAGGCTTTGAAATACAATTTCATCGATTCTACCATTGCATTAAACTTGGCTTTTTTAGTGAATGCCGCAATTTTGATATTGGCAGCAGCCACATTTTATAAAAACGGAATGTTTGAAGTGGCCGAGATTCAAGATGCCCATCGCTTTTTGGAGCCGCTTTTAGGAAGCAAATTTGCACCTATATTATTTGCGGTTGCGTTGATTGCTGCCGGACAAAGTTCTACAATTACAGGAACTCTTGCCGGACAAATTGTGATGGAAGGGTATCTTAATTTGCGCATTCAGCCTTGGGTTCGAAGAATCATCACACGACTGATTGCCATTGTTCCTGCGGTTATTGTAATTACGATATACGGGGAAAGTGTCACAGGAAAATTACTGATTTTGAGTCAGGTTATTTTGAGTTTACAACTGGGTTTTGCCATTATTCCGTTGATTCATTTTGTGAGTGATAAATCAAAAATGAAAGGATTTCATATTGGGAAAGTGACCCAAATCGCTTCTTGGATTATTGCAACTATCATTGTTTCATTAAATGCTAAATTGGTTTTTGATGAAATAACAGGTTGGCTTGAAACTTCCGAAAATCCACTTTTGTTATGGTTAACGGTAGTTCCCCTAGCGATAGGTTTCTTGATTTTGTTGCTTTATATTGTGTTCAAGCCTTTTATTGCCAAAGCCAAAATAGACATTCAAAATCATTCGCCACACAGTTTAAAACTGCGATTTTCTAAATCAGGAAGTTACACTAAAAAGGATATTGCGGTCTCCGTAGATTTCTCCAGTGCAGATGAGGTGGCTTTAAATAACGCTTTTGAATTAGGAGGAATAGAAGCAAAATACACTTTGATTCACGTGGTAGAAACCGTTGGAGCCATGATTTATGGCGAAAACACAGATGATCATGAAACCTTAATCGACGAGAAATTATTAGAGGAATACAAAGTAATGCTTACCGAAAAAGGATTTCAAGTAGCCACACAATTAGGCTTTGGAAAACCTAATAAAGTGATTCCGGAGATTGTAAACAAAGGACAATTTGACATTTTGGTTATGGGAACGCACGGTCATACGGGATTCAAGGATTTAGTCTTTGGAACTACGGTTGATAAATTGCGCCACAAAATTTCTATTCCGTTACTTATTGTAAAAAATTAAATAAATTTTCATCCAAAGTGAATTTTTTGGAGGTGCTATTCCCGCTTCCCGATAGCTATCGGGAGGTTGCAAACAAAGCTCACTGAACAACAATGCAAATAAAAGGATTCCCACTGTTATCGAGACTAGGGAATCTGAAATCAAAAATCGTTAATCTGCAATCAAAAATCAAATGACATTTTCAGAAGAGAATTATCTTAAAACCATATACCACCTTACCATTATTTCAGATTCAGAAATAAGCACCAATGCTATTGCCGAAAAAATGGAAACCAAAGCTTCATCAGTGACTGATATGCTCAAGAAATTAGCCGAAAAAGACTTGGTTAATTATAAAAAATACCAAGGCGTTTCTTTGACAGAACACGGAAAAATAGCCGCAAAAATGATCGTGAGAAAACACCGTCTTTGGGAGGTTTTTTTAGTAGATAAACTAGATTTTTCTTGGGATGAGGTTCATGATATTGCGGAGCAATTGGAACACATTAAATCAGAAAAACTCATCAACAAACTGGATGATTTTTTAGGAAATCCTACCGAAGATCCACATGGCGATCCTATTCCCGATGCAAATGGTCAAATTGTTAAAATAGAAAAGCAATTGCTCTCTGAATTGCACGAAAACCAAGCAGGGATTTGCGTTGGTGTTAAAGATACCTCCTCAGAATTTCTAAAATATTTGGACAAACAGGGAATCGCATTGGGTTCTAAAATTGAAATCATAGGAAAGGAAACTTTCGATTTGTCTTTGAAAATAAAAGTAGACAACAAGGATTTAACCATTTCTAATAAAATTGCCAGTAACCTTTTCGTGAAATTAACGTAGGTATTTGGCGTTATCTTTGGATAAACTATTTAAAATAAAGAACATGAAAAATTCCTTGTTGTTGTTTCTTTTGATGATTGGCACGATAACTTTCGCACAAAACACCAAAACAGAAAATGTTCAATCTTTGAAGATAACCCAAAAAAAGTGTCTTAAGAAAAAAGGATTCAATTTGGTTTTGAAAGAACTCGTTTCTGATTCCCGCTGCCCGGAAGGCGTGACTTGTATCTGGGCGGGAGAAGCTTCGGTAGTAGTTTCGGTTTACAAAGATTCAAAATTAATGGAGGATCACACGATGGTTTTTTCGATGAAAAACGAAGAAGAAAATAAACAGTGGTTTTCTAAATATTTGCCTGAAAAGCAAAAAAACATAAAAACCTTTAGTGTTTTTCCTTATCCAAAAGAAGGAGTTCAAGTCAATCCGAAAAACTATTATGTAAAAATTGGGTATGTAAAATAACCCTTCTGGAATCAGTACAGTAAATGTTATTTTTTATCACTTTTGAATCCTATTAATTTTCGATATTTCTGTTCGCTTTCTTCTAAAGCTACCTCAAGTTCTTTGTAATAGGTGATGTCTTTTATATTTGCAACAGCAGCAATTACATAATTGTTTTCATCGATTATCGGTCTTCCGCTGATGATAACCCGTTTTTTAGTTTTCGTTTCTGAATCTTCAATTATTATCTCGACATCATCTGTTGATTCGCCTTTTAATGCTTTTTCCAATGGAAGGTTTTGAGCTGGAAAAACAGTTTGCTCGTCAGGATAATACAAGTCGTATTTAGTGGACCAATCCAGTGTAGTTGGCATTGTAGAGTCTTGTTTTATACCTATGATTTCTTCGGCCATATGATTCGACAAAACGATTCTTTTCTGGCTGTCAGTTACAATAATTCCTTCGCCAATATTTTCTAAAATCAATTTCAATTTTAATTCATTAAGGCGCACTAATTTATCGGCTTCTATTTTCTCGTCTTCTAGTTTTTTGCTTATTGAAATGTCTTTAATAAAAGCAATGAAGATGTATTTGCCTAAAATAGTAGCTTGCGACACGGTTAGCTCAATATCAAATTCAACATTTTGTTTGTTAAGTGCTGTGGTTTCAAATGTTTTATTAAGAATAGGTCCTTCGCCAGTATCTATAAAGTGATGAAGTCCTTTTAAATGATTCTCTCTATGTTGTTCTGGCATAATTAATTCATGCATTCGTTTGCCTAAGGCTTCTATAATGGTCCAGCCAAAGATTTTTTCGGCTTGCGGATTCCATCTCATGATGATTCCTTCGTCATTTATTACAATCAAAGCGTCAGGCGCCTCATTGAATATGGTTTGCAATTGACCTTCGCTTTCTTTTAATTTCTGTTCGGCTGCTTTTCGTTCCGTGATGTCTCGCATGATCGATTTGTGACCGGTAATTCTATTTCCTTCCCTTAGCTGCATTACCGTTTGTTCTACCCATTTTAGTTCTCTGTTTTTGGTAATAATGGGAAATGAGAATAATGTTTCGTCTATTTTATGTTTAAATTGATTTAAGTAAAAATCGGCCACACGGTCTTTCCATTCTGGAGCGACCAGTTCTGAAAAATGTTTTCCTATAAGCTCATCTTGGGTATAACCCGTTAGTTTTTTACAGGCAGGATTGATGTAGGTGAAATAACCTTTATAGTCTGATGTGTGAACAAGATCACTTATGTTTTCCACAATTTCACGATATTTTTCCTCGCTTTTGCGAAGTGTTTCTATGGCTTCCGCCAATTGAGCTGTGCGTTCTGTTACTTTTTGTTCCAGTTCTTCATTTAGTTTTTTAATCTCGGTTTCTGCATTTTTTCGTTCCGTGATATCGTGAAAAACTGCCACCGCTCCGGTTATTTTACCAGCCGAATCTTTCAATGGTCTGGCGGATATCACAACAAAATTGCCTTCGGTTTTTTTGTAATTTTGTACAAATATTTCCATATCATCTACTTCTTCGCCATGTAATGCCTTAACGATAGGCAGGTCATCAGTAGCCAAAACAGCTTTAGTATCCGGCCACAATATGCCATAAGTGTCAGCCCATTTTTCTTCGGGTATATCCAGAAGACCAATTCCAATTATTTTTTCAGAAGCTGGATTCCAAATGATAAATTTCCCATTTTCATCAGCAACGACTAATCCATCACCCATGTTTTGAATCACGGATTGTAAAAGTGTATTTTGCTCATTTAACTGCTCTTTGGATTGAGCCACTTCATTGTCTCTTTTTTCGATTGTTGAAAGCATGTCATTAAGACCTATGGAAAGAATGCTGATTTCGTCTTTTCCTTCAACGGTCATTCGGGTGGTATAATCACTGGTGTCCTTTATCTGCTGAATTACGGTTACCAAGTTCAATAAGGGTTTTGAGATGTATTTTTTAATAATCATTGCAATCAAGAATGCCAGCCCAATTCCTACGACCAATAGTACAACTCCCAGACGCAGCACATCCATTTTTATTTTATTCAATTCTGATAATTCAAATCGGATACAAACCAATCCAATTGTTTTATTGTCTTTCTTGATTTTGCTGTAAACAAAAAGATTTTCATTGGTAAAATGAGAACTTTTTTCATTCATGGCCGGAACAGAAAATCGATAGTTAGGATCAGAGCCCGGTTTTGTATAGGAGGCAAAAACGTTGCCTTTTTTGTCCAATATGTTTGCATTCAAAATATCGTTTTGCACGTTTAATTCCGATAGAATTTTATTGGCGGCAGCATTATCCAAAAACTCAAGGGCAGAAACATTATTGAAACCGACCACTTGTGCAATAGCTATTGAACTAATCACTTTTCGGTCTTTAAATCCTTGAATGTCTATCAGTACAAAAGCAGTAATACAAAGTCCCAATACAAATGCTGAGGTGAAAACCTGCATGAGCACCAGCTTATTTTTAATTGATATGTTGCGTAGATTCATCATGTATGTATTGTTTTTTCAATATTTATAGCACCACTTCACACACTAAACGTTTTGTGTTTTAAAGATTTTTAAATCACTCAAAGCTGTATTTTGATATTATTATTGCACAATAATGGCATGTTGCAATAAGAATGAACTGATTCCTATTCCGGCTTTATTTATTGCTTTTAGATTTACTTCAAATTTTAATTTATTGTCGACTTTGACAAAATTCACATGTGTTCCTTTTTTTCCAAAACCGTTTTGTTCTGTGACAATCAGTACCGGTTTCCCTGCATATTTAGAAAGAATGGTTTCAATAGGAATGGAACAATTGTAAGGAACAAACAGAATGTTGCAAAAACTTATATCATTCAAATTTTTATATTCTTTTACTTCAATTTTTTTGTCTTTACTAATGTCAAGCAGTGAATTGGTAATTGGACTTCCTTCCAGAATAGCAATCTTGAAAGTTTGTTTTTTAGAGTAATTTTTCCAGTAAACATAGTCTACAAAACGATACAAGAAATCTGCTTTTAAAGCATATTCCTTCCCGCCGGAATTCTCTTGGGCCGAAATCGTATTTCCCCCCATTAGCATAATAATTACGCTTAAAATAAATAGGTGATTTCTAGTTTTCATCATTCTGTTTTTAACGAAGTTTTACCCTGATTTGAAAAATCTGTTTTAAAATTTATAGATAAGCGACAAGCTAAATAAAGTTCCTAATTGGCTAAAGTGATATCCTTGATAGGTCATTTGCGAGTAACGACCATTGAATGTAATCAGGTTAAATTGTGATTTCACTTGAGTCGGGTTGTTCAGAATGGCTGTTCCGGCGGCATTTTCGGCTTTAAATTTCCATTCGGGCACTACATTTAACACATTATTCGCGTTAAGCGTTACGGTTAATTTATCTGTTGCAGCGTAGTTAATTCCTAAATCAGTGACTATTTTAGGGATAAACTCTGTTCTTAAATTGGAATCTAAACCTTCTTGTTTGAAAGTTGTTTTTCCAAAATACGTGTTGCTAAGTGAGAAATCAAATTTTCTGATTCTGTAATTTGCTCCCAAAATCCATTTGGTTTCGGGTCTGGACGTAAACATTAAAGCATCAAGTGTTGCACCAAAATTATTACTTGCAACGGGTGAAATTCTTTTGTTTTCAAGCGTTATATTTCCGGACAAATTGAATCCAATAACCCCGGCCCCTAATGTTAAAGTGCCGTAATTCATGACCACATCTAAGCCTGAAGTTCTCGTATCGAATGAGTTTTCAAACCAGGCAACGCTGCCAAACTGTGTGTCCACTTTATCCCCTAAAATGATTCGGTCTTTTACTTTAATGTTGTAATAATCTACAGTGAAATTTAAATCTTTCAAAGGATTGGAACCTATTCCTACAGTTATATTGGTTGATTTTTCGGCATCTAATTTTGGAATACCCAAAATACGTGCATGTGCAGAAATATTATTAATTAAACCGTTGATTTGAATTCCCTGACCCGCTACGAAAGAATATTGTGATTTTTGAGTGTAGATTTGGTGTAATGTCGGTGCTCTAAATCCAGAAGAAATAGAACCTCTTACCGTAATTTTGTCTTTATAAAATTTATATCTGGAACTTAATTTCCAAACCGTTGCTGCCCCAAAATCACTGTAATCTTCATAACGAACGGTACCATTCACTGAAAAATCTTTTGTAAAGTCATACGCCAGATCGAAGTATCCTCCTAAATTGTAACGGTTCCATTTTCCGGAATTCTCGGGTCGATTCCCCGCAAATGAGTCGGCGCCAAATCCATCCCAAGAAGCTTTATCGCCTTCATTGATCAGGAACGTTTCGGTTCTCACTTCGGAGCCAAAACCAATGCTTATTTTATCTGACAGCACTTTAGAAATATCTAAATTACCCACAACATGATTGAATGATGCGTCTCCCGGTTTGAAAAAAATGGGGCTGTTTTCACGATATAAATTCACTCCATTTTCATCCTGAATATCAGATCTGTTATGAGAGTTTTCTATAGCGTAAGTTTGTTTGTTTCCGCCTACTGTTATGCTGGCATCAGTATTCCATCCGTTTTTTATGGATTTGTAGCCTAAAGTGGCGTTGTAATCGTTTAATTCGCCTATAAATGTTGGGATATGACCTTTGTATGAAGCGATAGTTCCGTCTCCAAAGAAATTTAATAAATAAGGAAGGTCGTTTAAAGTAATTCCTCCTCCGTAGCCCCAGTATGGCGTTCTGTAATTGGCATAAGAATTCACTTTTTTATAGACATAAGCGGCGTTGTAATACATTTGTGTTTCATCAGATAGATTAAATCCACCGTTTACCAAAAATTTTGCAGCAGCAGTTTCTGGAGCTCCATTTATATTCTTGGCATCCGGATATTTTGTTAGAAAAGCGTTAATATCTGCTGAGGTGTTAATACCTGAAATAGAACCTCCAAAATCAGTAAATTCTCCATCTGCATCTACTTTTCCGGGTCTGTTTGCCAATTTTACTTTCGAAAAATCTAATGTATAATTTACAAAACCATTATTGCCCACAGCAGAGCCATTGTTCAAGCTCACGCCCAGCATTTCGCCGTCACCTTCACCCGTCACGCCTGTTTTAATAGTTACGGAATCCTCATCAGTTCTCTTTTTTAAAATAATATTGAGTACTCCGGCAATGGCATCAGAACCGTATTGTGCCGATGCGCCATCCCGAAGAATTTCCACCCGTTCTATGGCATCAATTGGTATTCCGGAAATATCAGCTCCTGTTTCCCCTTGACCGGGTGATGTTTGAACATACAGTAAAGCGCTTAAATTTTTCCGTTTTCCGTTGATGAGTATTAAAGTTCTGCTGGGTCCCATATTTCTAATTTCGTATGGGTCAAGTAAGGAAGTAGCATCATTTACGGGAGTTTGAGCCGTATTAAAAGAGGGAATTTTATACTGTAATGCTTTGTCAAAGGTTATTTGTCCTGTTGAGGTCAGTTCTTCATAGGACACAATATCAATGGGAAGTGTTGTTGTAGTATTGCTTCTCGGCGTAGCTCTGGTTCCGGTAACGACAACTGCGTTAAGATTTTGTCCGCTTCCTTCAGATAAAACAACATTCAAAATAGATTCGGTTGTGTCATATTCTTGTTTGGAGAAACCAAAGTAACTAAAGACCAAAATAGCCCCTTCTTTGACGGTAATCTTGTATGCTCCGTTGAGATCAGTGGAAACGCTGTTACTTGTTCCTTTTTCGGTGACATTTACGCCTGACATGGCAACACCAGCATTATCTATCACAAAACCGGAGATTTCTTTTTGTGCAAAAAGAAAGGTGATGTTCAGCATAAATAATACGATGGTGACAAACTTTTTCATGATTAGTTGATATTGGTCCATTTTGGTTTGAAATCAATGGCAACGTAATAATTGTAAGAAGTTTTCAGGGAACTACTTGTTGTGTTTTTTGAGAAAAAGTAATCCGTGAAAAAGATGAGTATGAAATCAAAAAGTAGTTTTGTTCAAGTTGTTAAAAAGAAGTTTATCCAAAAACGAATACTACTTTAGGTCTATAACAGAATCAGAAATATTTTTTGGGATTAAAAATATTTATAACTTACGAATGAGATTTTTACTAAAAATTATGATGGTCTATTCCTATGCGAATTCCCATTCATAATAGTTCTATAATTTCAATTCTTTGTAGGGATAGAGTTGAAATTATGTCCAAAAGGCAACTTAGATTCAGGTTGAATTTAAAAGCCACTTTTTTTAATCTAAAAAATGGAAAGAACTGATTTTGAATCTAAAAGCTCGTTTTTTCTATAGTAAATTTAATCAAAAAAAGGCATTTTTTTAAATAATAGAAGGCTTTTTTTTGTTTTTTTAAGTAAAGTTTAACCCAGTTGAGTTTTAAAGTAGTTCAGATTAAAAAACAGAAAAGAGTAAAATTTTAATTGCAACCACAATCATCACCGCTGCCACAATTTTTATCTGATTTTTTCTTTTTGAAAAAGAATTTTTTGATCAAAAAAGCAAGGGCAATTCCCAAGGCAATAAAAGCAATTATTTCTTGAATATCCATAATAGGTTATTTTAGAATTTGATAGGCAAGTAAAGCCACCACATAAGCAAATCCAGACATGAAGATCAATTGTCCAGCCGGCCATTTCCATGAATTGGTTTCTTTTTTAGTAACTGCAAGCGTACTGGCACATTGCATGGCAAAAGCATAAAACAACAGCAACGATATTCCGGAGGCAAAGTTGAAAATCTTTTCTCCGGTTACCGGATTGATTTCAGCAGCCATTTTATTTTTGATTGTAGTCTCATTATCACTGCCACCTACGCTGTAAATGGTTGCCAATGTTCCCACGAATACTTCTCTGGCAGCAAAGGAACTGATGATTGCAATTCCTATTTTCCAGTCATAACCAAGGGGTGAGATCGCCGGTTCAATAGTTTTTCCCATTAATCCAATATAGGAATTTTCCAGTTTTTGTGAAGCTACAGCATTCTCAAAATCTGTTTCTGACAACGGATTTTGCTTGGTGTTTTCAGTAACAATTGTTTCTGCATTATTGAATTTTTCGCCTGGACCGTAAGAGGCTAAAAACCACAATACAATAGAAATCGCTAAAATGATTTTTCCGGCGCCAAAAATAAAAGCTTTCGTTTTCTCGATTACATTGATTCCCACGTTCTTGAAAAGTGGTAATTTGTAATTTGGCATTTCTACCACAAAGTATGTTTTCCCTTTTATTTTAAGGATTTTATTCAAAATGTAAGCGGAGAAAATAGCCATTCCAAAACCCAAAAGGTACAACAACATTAAGGTCATTCCTTGCATGTTCAGAAAACCAAAAACACGATTATCAGGAATTACCAGTGCAATAATAATGGCATAAACCGGTAATCTTGCAGAACAGGTTGTAAAAGGTGTTACCAGAATGGTGATTAATCTTTCTTTCCAGTTCTCTATATTTCGGGTAGCCATAATTGCTGGAATAGCGCAGGCGGTTCCTGAAATAAGCGGCACTACACTTTTACCTGATAAACCAAATTTTCGCATGATTTTATCCATCAGGAAAACTACTCGGCTCATGTAACCACTTTCTTCTAGAATAGAAATAAACATAAACAGGAAGGCAATTTGTGGAATAAATATCAAAATTCCGCCTATTCCGGGAATGATTCCCTGCGAAATTAAATTGGTCAAAACTCCTGCCGGTAATTCTTCGGCAGCAAGTGTACTCAATGAAGCAAAAGAAGCATCGATAAAATCCATCGGGATTTTAGACCATTCGAAAATAGATTGGAAAATAACAAACAAAATCAGGAAGAAAATTACATATCCCCATACTTTGTGTGTCAGAACACGATCCAGTTTGCTGCGGAAATCTTTAGCAATAGTGGTGTCAATTTTTAATCCTTCTTTCAAAACATCATTGATGAATTGATAGCGTTTTATGGTTTCTTTTTGTTGCAAACGCTTTAAATCTGAATGCGATTTAGTAAACGAACTTCTAATTTCATTTCGATCTAAATTCAGGAAGTTTACGTCTTGCGTGATGACCAACCATAATTTATACAACAGCTGGTTAGGAAATGTTTTGCGAAGCGTATTGAAATATTCAGGATCAATACTGGACGCATTCAAACACGGTTCGCTGGAAATGGTTTTGTAACTGACAATCAATTTTTTCAATTCATCAATCCCAAAACCTTTTCTGGAACTGATAAGCGCAATTTTTGTTTTTAAATGTTCCTCAAGATACGGAATGTCTAGTGTGATTCCTTTAAATTTCATTCTATCGGCCATGTTGATGACTAATATTGTGGGAATTTCAAGGTCTTTTATTTGGGTAAAAAGCAGTAAATTTCGTTTCAGATTTTCAACATCAGTAACCACAAGCGCTACGTCCGGATATAATTTATCGTTTTTATTCAGTAATAATTCAATGACTACATTTTCATCAATCGAACTTGCATTTAAGCTGTAGGTTCCGGGTAAATCCAGAATATTAGCTTTGGCATTATTGGGTAATTTACAAAAACCAATCTTTTTTTCAACCGTAATTCCAGGGTAGTTTCCCACTTGTTGATTAAGTCCTGTCAACTGATTAAAAACGGAAGTTTTCCCCGTATTAGGATTCCCGATTAAAGCAACATTGATATTTTGATTGGTCATTATAAGTTGTTTTTTAGTATTTCAACTTCAATCTCACGGGCTGTCTCCACGCGGATAGCAACGTGTGAACCATTAATGTTAAGGTATAAAGGATCGCCAAAAGGAGCAATTTGAAGCAGTTCAACCATATTCCCCGGCAGACAACCCATTTCTAGTAATTTCAACGGAACAATGTCAATATCAAAATCTTTGATAATGGCTTTTTCACCTTTTTTTAGAGAATGTATCGTTGTTTGCAAGTCTTATTTAGATTGAATTAAGATTGCAAAAGTACATATTATAAAACTAAAAAAAATGATAATTGTCAATTTTGTAGTTTTTTTGGATAAATTTTAAGAATAGGGAATAGTTTGTTTTACTGGGTTTTTCAATCAGATTATAAGTGACTTATCTTCTGTTTAAAGTCTTTATTCGTTACTCAAAAAAGTAATATCTTCGATTAATCGCTTGATGTCTTCTTTATTGGTGCCGTCATAAAAGCCACGAACTCTTTTTTTGGCATCCACCAAAACAAAATTTTCGGTGTGAACCATATCATATAATTCACTTGGTTTTCCCAGTTTCACGGCCAAATAGGATTTTCTGGCCATGGTGTAAATTTCTTTTTTATCTCCGGTAACTAAATTCCATTTGGCATCATCAACATGATGTTTTTTGGCGTAAGCTTTCAAAACAGGAACGCTGTCAGTCTCCGGAAAAACGGTGTACGATAATAATTTTACCTTTGGATTATTGGCGAAAGCTTTTTGAATATCGGATAAATTGGTGGTCATCTTTGGACAGATGGAGCCGCAAGTGGTAAAGAAAAAATCAGCAACGTATATTTTGCCTTCGTAATCTTTTTGGGTGATGGTTTTTCCGTTTTGGTTAACAAATGAAAAATCAGCAATCGTATGGTACTTGCTTTTGTATTGAATGGTGCTGTCCACTAATTCAGGATTTACATCCGCGGGATTATAAATGGGAAGTGTTTTTTTTGGCTTTAAAGCCGAATAAAATAAAGATAAAATGATTGCCGAAAGAACAATGAAGACCCCGAAAAAGAGTCGGTATTTTTTGAAAAATTCTAACATAACGCTATTTTGATGCAAAAATACGAAAATGAGATTTGTTTTTAATTCAAATTAACACAATCTTATTTTAGGTGAATTCCTTTGAAATAAAGGATGTGAAATTAATACCTTTTAGGATTAAACCTTTTAGAAATTTTAAAGTCAAATAAAGATGTATTTGATTTTAACTAAAAATCAAATTATTTATTAATAGCTTTGTTAAGATAACTAAAAACCAAAAAAAAATGAAAAAAACCAGCAATAAGCAATTGCTTTTTGTGATTCCCGCAATCATGGGTTTTGCGGTGAGTCAAGCACAGAATGCTCCGGCAGCTAAAGAACCGGGGATCAATGTTAATTACATGGATAAGGCCGTAAAGCCTAGCAACGATTTCTTTCGTTATGTAAACGGAACTTGGTTGGATAATACGGAGATTCCAGCTGATAGAACCCGTTGGGGTAGTTTTGATGAATTGCGTCAAAAAACAGATGCTGATGCATTGGCAATTCTAAAAGAAGCGACAACAAATCCAAGCTACAAATCGAATACAGATCAAGGGAAAGCGATTAACTTATACAAATCTATTCTTGATACCGTAGGAAGAAATAAGTTAGGTATTGCGCCTTTGAAACCGTACTTAAAAAAAATAGACGCGGTTAAAAACGCCAAAGATTTAGAGGCATTATTGATTGAAATGGAACCTATTGGCGGGATTGGATTTATGGGTGCTGGCGTAGGAACTGATGCAAAAAACAGCAGTAGAAACGTGATTAATTTAGGTCCGGGCGGTGTAGGCTTGCCAGACAGAGATTATTATGTTTCTGAAGATGCCGATTCCAAAGAGAAACGTGCGAAATATCTTTTACACGTTGCTAAAATGTTGCAATACCTTGGTGATAAACCAGCAGTTGCAAAAATGAATGCTGAAAAAATCCTGGCTCTTGAAATTGCCATGTCTAAACCAAGATTGGACAGAGTAGAACGCAGAGATCGTAGAAAGTCATACAATCCAATGACATTGGCTGATTTGAGTAAATTAACTCCATCAATCAACTGGAATAATTATTTTACAAAAATTGGATTGGCAAAAGTAGATACTGTTATTGTATCGCAACCAAAATACATGACTGCGCTAGAAACTATTTTTAAAGAAAATAAAGTAGAAGACTGGAAAGCATACATGCGTTGGAGTTTGTTGAACAGAGCTTCGAGCCAATTGTCAACTGAAATTGAAAACGCAAACTGGGAGTTTTACGGAAGAACGTTAACGGGAGCTGTAAGTCAAAGACCACGTGACGAAAGAGCACTTCAAACCATCAATGGAGCGGTTGGAGAAGCGTTAGGAAAATTATATGTTGAGAAAAAATTTCCGGCTGAAGCCAAAGCCAAAGCGGAGAAAATGATCAAAAATATATTTTCAGCTTTCGAAAACAGAATCAATAATTTGTCTTGGATGTCTGCAGAAACAAAGGTGAGCGCGCTTGCTAAACTGCATAAATCAAGAATTAAAATTGGTTATCCTGACAAATGGAAAGATTATTCAGCCTTGACGATAAAAAGTCCAGAAGAAGGAGGAACGTATTTTGAAAACGCTAAAAGCATGGCGCAATGGCGTTTCAATGAGAATATAGCTGAGTTGAATAAACCTGTTGATAAAGACAGATGGGGAATGTCTCCACAAACGGTAAATGCGTATTACAATCCTTCAAATAACGAGATTGTATTCCCTGCAGCAATTTTACAACCGCCTTTTTACAATTACCAAGCGGATGAAGCAGTAAATTATGGTGGAATTGGAGGCGTTATTGGTCATGAAATTTCACATGGTTTTGATGATTCAGGTTCCCGTTACAATGCTGACGGAAACTTAGTAGACTGGTGGACTGCAGAAGACTTGAAACAATTTTCAGCCTTAACAGGAGCACTTGCCGCTCAATACAGCGCTTTGCAACCTATTCCGGGAACTTTTGTAGATGGTAAATTTACTTTAGGAGAAAACATTGGAGATTTAGGTGGAGTAAATGCTGCTTATGATGGTTTACAATTGTATTTGAAAGAAAACGGAAATCCGGGATTAATCGACGGATATACTCCAGAACAACGTTTCTTTATTTCTTGGTCAACGATCTGGCGTTCAAAAATGCGTGATGAAGCCTTGAAAAACCAAGTAAAAACAGACCCGCATTCTCCAGGAATGTACCGAGCTTATGTTCCTTTGCAAAACATTGATACGTTCTATAAAGCATTCGATATTAAAGCAACTGACGGAATGTATATTGCACCTGAAAAGCGTGTGAGAATCTGGTAGAAATACATACAAGCATAAAAAAAGTCCCATTTGACACCGTCAGATGGGACTTTTTTGATTTATCAGGGATTTATTTTCGGCCTTTCCTTAACGAATAATTGACCATATACAATCCAAATAATGTAACGCCACCGCCTATTGCAATGGCAGCATTGAGTACTTCTCCGAAAATCACAGCACCTAGAATCACGGCTATAATTGGGTTGATGTAGGCGTAAATACTGCTTATTTCAGCAGGAAGATTTTGAAGCGCATAGATAAAGGCAATGAAAGTAAGTACGGAGCCAAAAACAACTAAATAAGCAATAGACCACCAAGAAATTGCTGGAATAGCACTCAAACTAACAGAAGTTCCGGTTGCTCCATTGTACGCAAAAATTAAAATACTGGAGATAAACATTTGCAGTCCCAAACTAAAATAAGGGTTAAAACTAGCTGCTTTTTTCTTTGTATATAACGAGCCAAATGCCCAAGTTAACGTAGCTATTAATGACAGTATAATCCCAAATCTAAAATCAGGAATCATAAAATCGCTCAAATGATCATAAAAGATAACGCAAACGCCACCAAAACTAATAATTAAACCAATAACCGTTAATCTTGCCAATCGTTCTCCCTTAAAAAAAGTAATAATTACAATCCATAAAGGAACAATAGCTCCAATGATAGCTCCCAGTCCGCTACTGATGTATTTCACGCCCCAAGTGCTTAATCCGTTACTCAAAACAAAATTAAGGATGCTTAAAATGACAATGGTTTTCCATTGTTTTCCTTTTGGCCAAGGTGTTTTTTTGAACAAGAAAAAAGAAATATACAACAATCCGCCAATGAATTGTCTAATGGCAGCAAGTTGTAAAGCCGGCATGTGTTTTACGCCTTCTTTTGAAGCAATCCAAGTAGTTCCCCAAAAAAAACTAACCCAGCACAAAGCCAAAATAGGTAATCCAATGGCATTAACTTTAGACGAAACAGCATTTTTAATTTTAGTTCTCACGTTATAAATTTGGTTTTGTAAAAGTATAATTTAAAACGGTTTCTATTTTAGTACTTAAAATTGTTTTTCCAATAGATGGGTTTTTATGATTAAACTTTGGCAAAGCCAAATCTAAATCCAATGCTTTTTGTGTATAGTAAAGTTCTCGTGAGGGATGAGATGGAGCGACCGCATTAAAGGTCTCATTCCACACATCATTTTCAATGATTTTTAGAATAATACCCACACAATCTTCCTGATGAATCAAATTAATCGGTGCGTCAGGATTATCCAAATTTTCACGGCCAGCCAGGAATTTTATTGGATTACGGTCTTCGCCAATTAAGCCACCAAAACGCAATACGGTTGTTTTAAAGTTTATATTGCTTTGCAAAAGCTGTTCGGTTTCCAGTAATTGTTTGCCGCCTTCAGTATCCGGTTTCGGGATTGTTTCTTCAGTAACAAAATCATCATCATCATTATAAACGGATGTCGAACTGATGAAAAGCACTTTTTCGACTGATGATTTTTCTGTAAACGGAATTGTATTTCTAATCTTGGAAACAAAGTTTTCTGTCCCTGAACCACGAAGTTTTGGAGGAACATCGATGATTAAAATTTCAGAATTCTCCAGAAAATCTGTTAGGTTTCCAGTGGTTTTATTTTCTGAAAGTGCAATTAAAAAAGGTTCAATTCCTGCATTTTCCAATACGGCTAATTTCTCTGTCGAAGTCGTTGAACCGTTTACTGAAAATCCTTTTGAGAGTAAGGCTTTCGCCAAAGGAAAACCCAACCAGCCACAACCCAGAATACTAATTTTTGTCATTTTATGTTTAAATTATTTGACTTTCAAACTGTCTTTTGCAACTGTTAAACTATCTTTAGTCATAGGATTGATAGCTGTATCCAAAGCATTTGCAACCACAACCGGTGTCGGTTTTATTTTTTGTTTGATTACTACCGCATCATTCAAAACAAAAGGTGTTGGCATCATCCAATTTTCTCTTTTAGCTATTCCAAATAAAGGATTAGTCATTAAATCAAAAGAGCTTTCCATCAGTTCCATATCAAAAACCGTTGAGGAATTTACACTGAACTGCATTTCTAAAGGTGTGTTTCCAACGACATAATAACTCAATATTTTCTTTCCTTTGCGTTGGTAAAGTGAATTTTTCTGGCCTAATGTGGTCACGCCATTTGCTTTGAAATTATGAATCGCCATTTTTTCATTGGCAAAAATATCATAGCGATTAACGTTTCGATTCGGGAAAATTTTTATTCTCAAATACCTTTGATTGCCTACAATTCTGTCTTCCAGAAACACTATACTTGGTTTTAGAATGTCTTTTTTAGGAGCTTTGGCAGCATACGTAAAACCGGAATTGTATTTGCTGAACAATGGTGTTTCGTTCAAAATGGCTGCGTCTTTTGGGTTTTCACCCAAATAGCTTTTGGTCCAGGAATCAAGATTGGTGTCATACGTAACCCAATTGGCTTTGTCAGTATCGGCATCATAGACATACAATAAGCTGTTTGATTTGGCTTTCCCATATTCGTAACCAGATTCAGAATGCGCTTTCGCAAAAAAGCCAATGGCAAGCACAAAAAACACTAATGACCAGATTCCTTTTTTGGCGAAAGTCCCAAAAACAGGCAACAATAATGTGAATGTCAAAACGGTAAGAATTGCACTTCCAAACAATACTTTTAATCCCAAACCAATAGGAAACATCTGGATGAAAGGCGCTATGATTATCAAGGCCGGAATGCTAAAAATAAGACTTAGTATTTTACGTGATTTTTGGGTAATGATAAATGCAGCGAATAAAAATAATCCAAAATAGACCGGAATAATCAAGAATCCAGCTCCTTGCAAACTAAAAGCTAGCGCTCCATTAATGACAATCCAAATAAATAATGGCGCTACATAATGATTCATAGTCACTTTCTTGGCAGAAAAACGGTTGTAAAATACTAGGCTTATCGCCAAAGCCAGAAGTACAAATGCTGCAATGTAAGCGTGTCCGTTATATGTAAATCCGTTGAGTAAATCATTGTATTGCGGGTAAACGGCTAATAATCCTTTCCAGCCAAAAAAAGTAATTAATCCAGTAACAATCAATGAACCTAAAAACGGAATAAATCCTCTTCCAATTTCGCGGAATGATAAAATACGCTTGGCTATTCCTAAAAATAACAGGAAAATAAACAGCACCAATGCGATTACCACCATTGGTAAAACCCAACTAAAAGGATAACTTATAAACGTATACGGAATGGTAAAATAGACGTAATCTTCACTGGCTTGAGTCGTATTTAAATCGGCATTTGAGAAGTAATTCAGCAATGGCATTAAATACGTTCCTTGATGCGCTAATGTATTTTTGTTCAAATGATTGATGTCATCCTGAGCGGTATGATAGTTAAAATGGTCATCAATAAAAGCAAAATTATACCCTTGAATATTGCCTTGTTCTCTGAAAACAGTCAAATCAGTATCGTTTGGTAACATTTTATAAATGCTGTACATCAAGGAATTTGAAACGGGAAAAGTCGCTTTTGCGGCAGCAAACTCTTTTACTAATCCTGCATTTCCCTTGTTGGTTTCCATCAACATATAGCTGGGTCCGGATGAACCACGCGCTTCAAAGTTTAGCACCAAACCTATTTCTTTTGCCCAATGGTGTTTGGTTACAAAAAGCGCTGCGCCATTTAATCCTAATTCTTCCGCATCTGAAAACAGAATAATAATATCGTTTTTATGTGGGGTTTTGGAATATAAAAAAGCACGAACACTCTCCAGAATCGTCGCTACCCCAGAACCTGCGTCACTTGCGCCCTTAGAGTAAGAATGTGGTGCGCTGTCATAATGGGAAAGCAATAACAACGCTTTAGAATTAGAAGTTCCTTTTATTCGAGCCAATATGTTTTTTGATTGTACTAAATTTCCCCAATCGCTCAAGGTATATCCTTCTTGAACAGAAGTTTCCAGTCCTAACTTGTTCAGCTCTTTTACGAGATAATTAGCAACCACTTCATGTTCTTTGGAACCTACATAATGAGGTTGTTTTGAAATGGCTTCTACTTGGTTTAAAGCTCTTTTGGTCGAAAATTCAGAAAGAGAGCCTTCTTCATCTGAAGTCCAATGTGGCATCATGGTAAAGTAAATCAATCCTAGTATCCCTAGGAGAAATAAACTGGCAAAAATTGAGGAATAATCTTTTTTCATTTTTGGTTAGATAGGTTTGGGGTTGTGGTATTTAAATGTCTTTTTTGACTAGCATATAAAAATCATTATCCAAAAGCATATAGCCTTGGTCATATAGGAAATAGTAGGTATTTCCAGTTTTGGTTTGTAAAATATTAGTAAAAAACTCAAAATCGAAACCTTTGCTCAGGAGTTTTGCCCGAGTGGTTTTTGATTTCCCTTCAACATTAAGCTCTGACAAAATACGGTAATTCTTGCGTAACTTATTGTTGATGTTGCGCATAAAATTAGTACTGTCTTTGTTTATTTTATTATTGTAGGCATTACGACAGCCGTCACTACAGAATTTCTTATCCTCACGACCTACAATTTTCTCTCCACATTCTAGGCAGGTTTTCATGGATTTATTTTTTTAATTTCGTACAAATCTGTTCTACGATCTTTAAGAATTCGAACACTTCCATGCTCGTGAAGTTCCTTTAATAAATTCAAATCAACATCTACAATCAGGGTCATTTCAGTATTCGGAGTAGCTTCAGCTTTTATTCCGTTACTTGGAAAGGCAAAATCTGATGGTGTAAACACCGCAGATTGCGCATATTGAATGTCCATGTTATTCACCTTTGGAAGATTCCCAACACAGCCGGCTATAGCGACATAACATTCGTTTTCAATGGCTCTTGCCTGTGCACAATGTTTGACTCTGGTGTAGGCATTTTGAGTATCAGTCAAGAATGGTACAAATAAAATATTCATTCCTTCATCAGCCATTAATCGGGAAAGTTCTGGAAACTCTACATCATAACAAATCACGATACCTATTTTTCCGCAATCGGTATCAAAAGTCTTAATTTGTGATCCTCCGGTCATTCCCCAATGTTGTACTTCGTTTGGCGTGACGTGAATTTTAGCATACATTTCTGAAGTTCCGTCTCTTTTACAAAGAAAACCAACATTGTATAACGTGCCGTTTTCTAAATACGGCATACTTCCTGTAATGATGTTTATGTTATAAGAAATTGCTAATTCTTGAAAGCGTTTGTGAATAGGTTCAGTATGTTTTGCTAATTCCCGTATGGCTTCGGCTTCAGATAAATGATTGTAATCCGCCATCAACGGCGCTGTAAACAGTTCCGGAAATAAAGCAAAATCACTTCCATAGCCAGAAACAACATCAACAAAAAATTCGCATTGTTCGAACAAAGCTTCCAGATTATTCAATTGACGCATCTGCCATTGTACTAATCCTAGTCGGATGACGCTTTTTGCAAGGTTTATTAATTTTGGACTTTCGTCGTAATAAATATTATTCCATTCCAGTAAAACAGCAAATTCTTTGGAATCAGAGTCCCCTTCCAAGTAGTTTTTCATTACTCGGATCACGTGGAAGTCATTACTCAACTGAAAAGAAAGTACGGGATCGTGAAGTTCTTTTCTTTTTACTTTTTCGATATAATTTTTTGGAGTAAGTTTTTTTGCATGTTGTCCATAATTAGGAATTCTTCCTGCAAAAACAATTGCTTTTAAATTCAATTGTTCACATAATTCTTTTCGGGCATCATATAAACGTCTGCCAAGGCGTAATCCTCTATAATTTGGATGAATAAAAACATCTATTCCGTACAAAACATCTCCTTTCGGGTTGTGGGTAGAGAAGGTATATTTTCCGGTTATATCAGAATAATTATGGTTTTTATCGACCAGACTTTCATCAACAATGAGTGATAATGCAGAGCCAACCACTTTGCCATCTACTAAAATTACCAATTGACCTTCAGGAAAAATGCTTAATAATTTTTCAATATGATGTTCTCTCCAGTAAGAGCCAACCATTTCCGGATAAGATTCTACCATGGAGTTTTTTAACTCTTTGTAGTCGTCAAATTTCAGATTTCGTAACTCTACTTTGTTTATTTTGGCTTGCATAAGAATTTGATTTTCATCAAATATAGCTAAATTTTCCCATTTACAAACGTTTACAAATAGTTACAACCGAAAGTAAATAGTTAGTAACCGAATACTTTTTGGAAGTCACCGCATCTTTGCAATGTTGATTTGAAAGACCAATTCAACAAAACATACACTAACATTTAAATAGTATACGCCATGAGCACATTAAGAAACAAAGTACAGTTAATTGGACACGTAGGAAATGATCCGGAAATCAAAACTTTTGACGGAGGAAAAAAATTAGCCAATTTCACATTAGCAACCAACGAGAGCTACAAAAACGACAAAGGAGAAAAAGTAGAAGAAACCCAATGGCACAAGCTTGTAGCTTGGGGAAAAACAGCTGAAATCATTGAAAAATATGTTACTAAAGGCAAAGAAATTGCCATTGAAGGAAAATTAACTCATAGAAGTTATGATGATAAAAACGGGGAGAAACGCTATGTTACCGAAGTAGTGGTGAATGACGTCCTTCTTTTAGGGAAGTAATATTCAGTCTATAAGTATTGTAATGTTGTAAATTACGACTGAAACCAAACAAAAAAACCATCGATAACTATCGGTGGTTTTTTATGGATTATTGAACGGTAAAGGATAACTGATATTGTTTATTTGTCTTTTTTGCGTAAATCAAATTTTGGACAGTTTTTGCAACGTTTATGTTCTCCTTTTTTATATTTTTCGCAACACTCAGACTTGAGGTTTTCTTTAGCAGATCCATTTTTAAGGAACTTTTTTTTATCCTTTTTCGTATCCTTATTTTTCTTCTTTTTACTCAATTTCTAAAAAAATTAAAATCAAGTTATTTGCTAAACAATATTTGATTATTTAGATGTGCTGTTTAAAGTTAGTTGTTGCATATCTCTGTCAAATAAATACAAGCCACCTTTATCGTCACCAATTAGGTTTATTTTATCCAAAATAAGTTTTGCCTGAGCTTCTTCTTCAATTTGTTCAGCTACATACCACTGTAAAAAGTTGTGTGTGGCATAATCCTTTTCAGAAAATGAAATATCAACCAGTTTATTAATCGAATCAGAAACAAAAATTTCATGTTTATACAATTCTTCAAACATTTCCTTAAATGTTCCGTAGCTGATCTTTGGTGCCTTTAATTCGCTAACCTTAGCATGACCACCTCGTTCATTTACGTAGCGGACTAGTTTAAGCATGTGTACCCTCTCTTCTTCAGATTGAGCATACATAAATTTTGAAATTCCTTCCAAACCATGAGTTTCTGCCCATGAAGCCATAGAAAGATAGGTTTGGGATGATTCAGCTTCAATTCGAATCTGATTGTTCAGCGCGTGTTCTATATTTTTTGATAACATGGCAGTAAGTTTTAAGTAAAGTTACAAAAAAACTTAATCTATTGATTCATAATATCTTGGAAAAAATCTACAAATTGACCTAAATGTAAGCCATCAACTAATCCATGATGTACATGAATAGACATTGGCATGGTTCTTTTTCCGTTTTCAGCAATTTTCATTTTTCCAAAGGAAATTTTCGGACAACTATCCGGAAAAGTATAGCTTCGTGCATGCGATAATGAAGTGAAATCCAGCCATGGAATCGCCGAAAAATGGATTACATTATCATCCGTAAATGTTCGGGTAAAAAGACCAGTTGTATTTTGTATTCTTTCAATTTCAGTCAATGCATTTGTAGTGAAAATTTCAAAATCTGCGTTGTATTCGATTAAAGAAAATCCGAAACTACCGTCTTCACGACCAATAGTTGCAGAAGCATTAATTTGGTCACAAACATATATTTGGTCATCCGTAATCCTGTAGCGAAATGATTCGGTAGTATTGACTGCAACCAATGTTTTGTGTAAATAATAGATAAAAAAAGAAGTGTTCAATGATTTTGCTGTTGCGTAGGCTTTGGTGCAGTCGATTTCTACGGTTGCGCCAAAGAAGGGTTCTTCAAATTGTCTAAAAAAATGGAAATGTTCTTTTCTGGACCAGTTCTCTATATCTAAAAGTGTTTTCAAGATTTTGTAATTTTATTTAGGATTCAAAAGTACAGCTATTCTTTGAAATCTGGAATTCATTTCATCCAACTTTTGTTGCGAACAAATTATAAAATGGATGTTTCGGATGCTGTAAGGTTGATTTTTTTTTGTGATAAAAAACGAAAATAACAGCCATAAAAAAAGCCCTAAAAGAAATTTCTTTTAGGGCTTTTTGATATAAAAAAGTAGCTTATTTTACTCTGAAAGTAACTCTTCTTACTAATCTTCTTGCGTTTTCTGAATCGATATCTACTGAAGTATCTTCACCAGCAGCAATTACATTCAATCTTGATGCATCAACATTAGCTTTCACTAAAGTGTTTTTCACATTGTTTGCTCTTGCATTAGATAATTTATCATTGTATGCAGATCTTCCAACTTCGTCAGCGTGACCTACAATATCAATTGAAGCAGTAGGATTGTTTCTCAAGTAAGTTAACATGAAGTCAATACCTTCTGTAGAAACATTAGTTGGAGTAGATTTATTGAAGTCAAAATAAACTGCAACATAACCACCGTTAATTAAACTTTTAATCAATTCGTTGTTTGTTAAAAGAGGAGAGTTGTTAGTAGTACTACCATAATTTTTTATGATAAAAGCTTCAGTTTCATCAGGAACATTATTGTTGTTCTTGTCAATTGATCTTCCTTTAGTATCAACCATTGCTCCTGCAGGAGTACTTAACTCTTCGTCTAAATAATCAGCTACACCATCTTTATCAGAATCTAGCATTTTATTTTCAATAGCCATAAATCTTGCATCAATTGCGTCAAATCTACCTTCATGGTCGATAACCCAGTCAGCATGTTTTTCGTTTTTACCTAAGTAAACAGTTAAACCTACTGTACCATTGAAAAGTACACCGCCGAAACCAGGAGATCCTATTGTACTTGCACCATCAAAAGTACGGTTTTGTTTAGCATTAAGAATTGTTGTAAAATCTCCAGTCAATGCAATTCTATTAGATAATTTAATTTGACCAGTAACACCAGCAATAAAATTACCCATTCTGTCAGTTCCTGAAAAGTTATCAGATTCACCAAAACCTAATCCAAAACCAGCGTGACCTAATAAACCAAGAGTGTTTGTCCAAGTTTCAAAGCTCATGATTCTTCCTAAGTTAGCAACTGCCTGTAAGTCAGCTCTGTAGTATTTAGAGTCAAATCCTATTGAATTTTCACCTTCTTTAAAACTGTTATATCCAAAATCAACTTTTAAACCAAATTTGTTATTGAACATATAACGCACACCTAAATCAGCTACATAAGCACTAGTAACAGCAGTTCTATATCCAGCAGTCATAGGTCTCATCGGTTTGTTTAAACCACCAGCTAATTCAACAGACCATTTGTTAAATTCAGTTCCAGTACTTGCGCTTTCTACATTTTCTGTTTGAGCACTCAAAGTTGTCATTGCAGAAGCAAAAACTAACGTAAGTATGATTTTTTTCATAATTTTATTTTTTAAAAATTCTATGCAAAAATACGATATAATGTTAAATATTAAATTTTAAACAGTTAATTATGTAAGAATTAGTTTTAATTCTATAAACTAAGTTCTGATCGGCGATTTTAGCAATATTTTGTATTTTTTTTATAGATTATTCAAAGATATTAACTTTAAAACAGAGTTTTTTTTACTTGAAAAGACTTTTATTATTGATCAAAGAAGTTAAAAACAAGTTTTCTCATTCCAGTTTTTTCAGAACTTCTGTTATTTTTTCGAAAGCACTGAAGTTTTCATGTTCTACTTTATGGTCGATTTTTTCGTGTGCCCAAGTGGTATGAAACGGAATATGAACGGCGTGTCCGCCAATGGCTAAAACTGGTAAAACATCTGATTTTAAGGAATTGCCAATCATAAAAAATTCTTCAGGTTGTATTTCGAGACGTTTTATTAAATCAGAATAATCAATTTCTTGCTTGTCAGACATCACTTCAATATGGTGAAAATAATGACCCAAACCAGAATTGTGTAATTTTCTGCGTTGGTCCAATAAATCGCCTTTGGTGGCAACCACTAGTTTGTATTTTCCGTGTAAAGCATCTAAAGTTTCTTCGACACCATCCAATAAAACAATCGGTTTTTCCAGTAATTCTTTCCCATATTGAATGATTTTTTCGATAATTTCTATAGGAAGTGTATTATTCGAAATAGTCATCGCGGCCTCAATCATCGACAGAATATAGCCTTTGATTCCGTAACCATATAATTTCAAATTATCAATTTCGACCTTAAAAAGTTCTTTGGAAATTCCTTGATGCGATAAATAATCTTCCATCAAACCACAGAATTTCTTCTCGGTTTCATCAAAATACGTTTCGTTGATCCATAAGGTATCATCGGCGTCGAAAGCAATTACTTTTAGTTTCATTTTTTTTGTAATGGTTGATTAATAAAATCCAAAAATTAATTATGTTCTATTTTTAATCATTAAATTTTTTGATAATATATTCCTTTGTTTTATTATCATAATAACCTAAATAATAAGCATCGGTTTTAAATAATGTTTGTGATGAAACATCTTTATATGTATCGAAAAAAGTACGGATTTTATCAAACGCTAAAGGTTGTAAATCGCCTTTAATATGACTGCCTTCCTTGTCAAATAATCCGTCTGTTTTAACCACTTTTCTATTTGAGTAGGAATTAAAACTCTCTATGCCAGGGTTGTGCACGGCGATTGAAACGAGTGCTCCAATTAAGCCAAATTGGCCCATACCAAATTGGCTGGCTGACTGTTGAACTGGAGAAACACCCCCAAAAGTAATTAGTGTGTTTTGGCCAATTGTATAGCAGCTAACACCAGGATATAAATTGTTTACTTTTCGAATAAACTGTGAAGAATTTTCTAAGGTTCTCTTTCCTCCAAAATCTCCTCCTTCCAGTTGAACTTCCGAATTTTTAAAATCGATTGGTTCGGATGACTTAGCGGTATGTTCCTTCAATACTTTTCCGTCTAAATCTTTTACAGTAAGATAAAATAGATTGGATGCGCTTTTTAATTGATATAATTTGTTGTCAAAGTAAAATGAATTCGAATTTAAATACGTTCGGTCTTCTTCTATATCGTGGGTTTTTATTTTTTTTTCAGTAGCTTTAAAATCTGTTAAATCAACAGTGATAACTTGGGTAAACTCGATATTCGTGTCAAGGGTAATGATAATTCGATTGTTTTTGAAATAACATTTTCTCTTTTTGGCACTATCAGTTAGAGATGTTGGGTTGTCGGTATTTATAAGCTGCAACGAGAAAGGCGCTTCAAAAGGAAGTAAATTTTCTCCTAATACTTCATATAAGTTTGATTGTGTATAGTCTGATTTATAAAAAGTAAATCCGTTCAAATTGATTTTTTTTTCGATATAATCACCTTTTTTATCAAAAACATAGAGTTTTAAATCATTACTTTTTTTGATAACTGTTAGGATATAAAAAAAATCTATATCACTAAATTTTTGTAAAACTTTTTCGTCTTTTAATAATAAAGAATGTTGTTTTGTTGTCGTTTTACGGTTATTGAAATCGTATAATTCAGTAAAAATATCCTTGGAATCATTTGATGACCAAAAAAGTCTAGTGTTGTCATTGTTGATGTTGTAGCCAATCATCTTCGTGTAAATTTTAGTATTTGGCCTTTCGGATGAAATACTATCAACGATTTTCATTTTTTCATCGAGTTGAATTGCTTTTACTTTTATTTTATCACCAATAAATAAAGTAATTTCTTTTTTATCGTTATTTATAGTCTGAAAAACATCTCGATTTTTTTTTAGCTCAAGAGGTATAGAAGATACCAGTTCTTGTGAAAAAGAAATTAAACTACTTAAAATTAAAGACGCAAGAAGTGTTTTTTTTATCATTTTTAGATAGGTTTATTTTTTAGCTAATATCTTATTTTTTTTTAAAATATTATTAGTTAAAAAATGTTTTTTAAATGCAAATTGCGTGACTTAATTAAAATTTTAATTAAGTCACGCAATTTTATACTTTTTTAAAAAAGTCTTAATTTATAGTCTCTCCATTGGCAACGCCATCGGTATCCGGGTTTACAAATACCAATTTTCCTTCAGCATTCGTAGTCATCAAAATCATTCCTTGGCTTTCTACGCCGCGAAGGTTTCTTGGTGCCAAATTCACTAAAACAGTAACTTTTTTACCAATAATATCTTCTGGTTTAAAACTCTCTGCAATTCCTGAAACGATGGTGCGAACATCAATTCCGGTATCAACTTTTAAAATCAAAAGCTTGTTCGCTTTTGGCATTTTTTCTGCTTCTAAGATAGTTCCTGTACGGATATCCATTTTGGCAAAATCCTCAAATTGAATCGCTTCTTTCTGCGGTTCTGCTTTTTTGTTTTCGGCAGTATTGGCAGTTTTAGTCGCTTCCAGTTTGTCTATTTGTTTTTGGATTTCCTCGTCTTCAATTTTGGCAAACAATAATTCGGCTTCGCCAATTTGGTGTCCAGAGGGAATCAAATCAGAATTTTGAGCAATAGAATTCCAGTTCAACGGACTTTCTATTTTTAGAATTCTTGATAATTTTTTTGCTGTAAATGGTAGGAATGGTTCGCAAAGTGAACTCAACGCAGCAGTAATTTGCAATGCCACATACATTTGTGTTTGCACGCGTTCCGGATTGTCTTTGATGACTTTCCAAGGCTCTTCGTCAGCCAAATATTTATTTCCTAAACGAGCCACATTCATCAATTCGCTCAATGCTTCACGAAATCTGTAACGCTCTACGGAACTTGAAATCACAGCTGGATAGGCTTTCAATTCAGTTAAAGTCGCTTCATCCACTTCTGAAAGTTCGTTCGGTTGCGGAACAATTCCGTTGTAATATTTATTGGTTAAAACCACGACACGATTAATGAAATTCCCGTAAATCGCTACCAATTCATTATTATTTCTCGCCTGAAAATCTTTCCAGGTAAAATCATTATCCTTTGTTTCCGGCGCATTCGATGTCAAGGCATAACGCAAAACATCTTGCTGATTTGGGAATTCTTCCAAGTATTCGTGCAACCAAACCGCCCAGTTTTTAGACGTAGACAATTTATTTCCTTCCAAGTTCAAGAATTCATTTGCAGGCACATTGTCCGGTAAAATATAACTTCCTTCGGCTTTCAACATCGCAGGGAAAATAATACAATGAAAAACAATATTGTCTTTCCCAATGAAGTGAACCAGTTTTGTATCTTGGTCTTTCCAGTACGGTTCCCAATCTTTCCCTTCGCGCAAAGCCCATTCTTTGGTAGAAGAAATGTACCCAATCGGCGCATCAAACCACACGTATAATTTTTTTCCTTCGGCACCTTCAACGGGAACATCAATTCCCCAATCCAAGTCACGGGTTACGGCGCGAGGCTCTAATCCACCGTCAATCCATGATTTTACTTGCCCGTAAACATTCGGTTTCCAGTCATTTTTATGTCCAACGAGAATCCATTCTTTCAAGAAATCTTCATAACGATCCAAAGGTAAAAACCAGTGTTTCGTTGATTTTAAAATAGGAGTTTCTCCAGTTATTGTCGATTTTGGATTGATTAAATCCGTAGCATTCAGCGTCGATCCGCATTTCTCGCATTGGTCACCGTAGGCTTCTTCGTTGCCACATTTTGGACAAGTTCCCACCACAAAACGGTCTGCGAGGAATTGATCTGCTTTCGCATCATACAATTGCTCGGTCACTTCTTCGATAAAATCACCTTGTTCGTACAGTTTTCTAAAAAACTCCGAAGCCGTATCATGATGAATTTTAGCTGAAGTTCTGGAATAATTATCAAACGAAATTCCAAAATCAGAGAACGATTTACGGATTATTCCATCGTATTTATCGATTACTTCCTGTGGTGTGATGCCTTCTTTTTTGGCTTTCATCGAAATTGCCACGCCGTGCTCGTCACTTCCGCAAACAAACAAAACGTCTCTTCCTTGCAATCTTAAATATCTGGAATATATGTCTGAAGGCACGTAAACACCCGCCAAATGGCCAATGTGAATCGGTCCGTTCGTATAAGGCAATGCCGCTGTAATGGTATATCTTTTTGGATTCTGTATCATGATTCTATTTTATAGAGCGCAAAAATAAGCAATAGAATTTTTATTTGAAGCTATTTCCCGCTATACGTTACAATCTTATTGTTTTTAAAGAAAAAACAATAAGGATTTTCACTGCTATCGGGGCTATGGAATCATGATAAAAAGAATGATCGTATATAAACACAATTTGTTACCGTTGTGTTTATAATGCGGCTTTTTTTTATCTTTGTAACCGTAATTTACAAAGCTTCTACATTATGGCAAAAGGACCCGAAAAAAACACCAAAAATAAAGCTTTACATACCAAATTGCTAAACCGAAAAAAGGCTAAACTTCAAGAAGAAAAAAAAGAAAAAGCGTTGCGTTTGAAAGCTTTGGTTACAAAAATGAATCAGAAAAAGAGTAGTGACGAATCTGATAGCATATAAATCGCATTGTATTTCATTTCTGTTTTTATTTACCCGAAATTTGCAGCACATATTCAAACACAAAACCTATGGAATTCGGTAGAATAATTATTTCAGAAACAGCCTTTAATAGTGAGAACCTTCAAGATGTGATTCACTCTAATATTTCGGTAATCAACTTAATGCGTGAGGAAGGCGTGAACGATGATTTGATTCACGAAGATGCTATAATGAGTTATTATTTAGATTATTATACCTCACAATATACCGAAGGAAATTTTGCTCAGTTTGTATACAATTCCGGTTGGGATAAAGAATTAAACGAATTAATCGAAGAAGGTTTGGCATTAATTGGTGCCGAAAAGCATTTGGAATTGTTCCAACAGCAATCCAAAAAAGTAAAATTAATGAGTAGTGTCAAGCTGAATAAATTCCTGAAAGGGAAACTGGAAGGCGTAAATCCTATCCGTGATTTACTCAACAACGACACTTTTTTTGAAATAGAAGAAAATCTAATTACTTTGAATGCTACTTTCTTAAAAACCCACCCAGATTTTGAAGTCCTTTCTATAGACGACATGTTTGCAACCTTAGAAGAATTTGTGGGTCATGAGATTAAAAGAGACTAAAGTAAGTCAAAAGTCCAATGTCATAAAGTTTTTAAAGTCCTGTTTTTATTTGTTTTTTTGAAGTTCTGTTGTCAATGTAAATTAAACATTAGGGCATTTGAATCATACATTAGTATTGGACTTTATGACTTTCGACTTTTGACGAATTTTTTCCCCCATTTCTATCAAACATTTCCTTAAATTTGCTTCCATTATTATAAAAGTTAGCGTTAAAAAAATCAAGCTATGTTACAAATCGCATTTATTAGAGAGAATCAAGAAAAAGTAATCAAGGCTTTGGCAAAGAGAAACATCGATGCTACAAGTGTTGTTGAAGAAGTGGTACAACTGGATGAAAAACGTCGCGCTACGCAAGTGGAGCTAGACAATATTTTATCCGAATCTAATAAATTATCCAAAGATATTGGCGAATTGATGAAAGGCGGAGAGAAAGCAAAAGCCGCAATTCTAAAAGAAAAAACCGTTTTAAACAAAGAGAAAAGCAAAGCTTTAGCGGAAACAGCTGATGCGCTTGCCGCTGAACTTTTAGAGAAATTATATACGTTACCCAATCTTCCTGCTGATATTGTTCCTGTTGGAAAAACACCGGAGGAAAACCTAAACGTTTTTGAAGAAGGGGAAATTCCAGTTTTGCATGATGGAGCGCAACCGCATTGGGAATTGGTAAAAAAATATGATATCATTGATTTTGAATTGGGTGTGAAAATCACAGGCGCAGGATTTCCTGTTTATAAAGGAAAGGGAGCTCGCTTACAACGTGCTTTGATCAATTATTTCTTGGATAAAAATACGGCTGCAGGGTATAATGAAGTTCAGGTTCCGCACATGGTAAATGAAGCGTCTGCTTACGGAACGGGACAATTGCCGGACAAAGAAGGGCAAATGTACCATGATAAAACCGATGATTTATACTTGATTCCAACGGCTGAGGTTCCGGTAACGAATTTGTTCCGTGATGTAATCCTTAACGAAAATGAATTACCCGTTTTAACAACGGCTTACTCGCCATGTTTCCGTCGTGAAGCAGGTTCTTACGGAGCGCATGTACGTGGATTGAACCGTTTGCACCAATTTGACAAAGTGGAAATTGTACGTGTAGAACATCCTGATAAGTCATACGAAGCTTTGGACGGAATGGTGGAACACGTTAAAAATATATTACAGGAATTGAAATTACCATACAGAATTTTGCGTCTTTGCGGTGGAGATATGGGATTCACATCGGCTTTGACGTATGATTTCGAAGTTTTTTCTACCGCGCAGGATCGTTGGTTAGAAATCAGTTCCGTTTCTAACTTTGAGACTTTCCAAGCGAATCGTTTGAAATTGCGTTTCAAAGACAAAGACGGAAAAAACCAATTGGCACACACTTTAAACGGAAGCGCATTGGCTTTGCCAAGAGTTTTGGCTGGAATTTTAGAAAATTACCAAACTCCGGAAGGAATTGTAATCCCTGAGGTTTTACGTCCGTATTGCGGGTTTGATATTATAGATTAATTAGTGTTCAGTCCTCAGTGATCGGTGTTCAGTTAGCTTTTTGGACAATGCACCGTTTGGCAAACTGAACACTGAATACTGAACACTTTTAAGATGAAAAATATTTTTCTACATATTACCCTGTTTTTTTCATTGCTTTGTTTTTCTCAAAACGAACAATTAGCGCAGTATTATTATGACAAAGGCGATTTTGAAAAAGCAAAAATCAGCTATGAAGAGTTGCTGCAAGAGATTCCATTAAATTCCCAGTATTTCTTAAGAATAATAGATTGTTCTCAGCAATTGCAACAGTTTGAAAGTGCCGAAAAAGCCATTCAAGAACGATTTAACAAGTACAATCAAGGGAATCTTCTGGTAGAATTAGGCTATAATTTTCAGTTGCAAAAAAATGATGTCAAAGCTAAGATGTACTACGATCAAGCATTAGACCGAATCAGAAAAAATCCAAATGAAGTCTACGGAATATCAAACGCTTTTGAGAAAAAAGTGTTGCTCGAATACGCCCTGAAATCCTACCAAACCGCCACAGAATTAGAGCCTAATTTTAATTTTAATTATCAAATAGGATTGCTTTACGGTCAATTGTCTAATATGGAAATGATGATTTCCACTTTTCTGGACGAGGCGTTTGCGAATCCTCAAAACTCCATTAGAATCCAAAATCAATTGGTTCGTTTTATGGCTGACGAAGGTGATGCAAACTTCAATGAAATATTGCGCAAAGCATTAATTCTAAGGACTCAGAAAAATCAAGATCTCTTTTGGAACCATTATTTGAGTTGGTTTTATGTACAGCAAAAAGAATTCGAAAAAGCATTTATTCAGGAAAAAGCTATTTACAAACGCAATCCGGAATCGCTTGCCAATATTGTGAATTTAGGGCAACTGGCCATTGAAGAAGACAATCAGGAAGCAGCTAAAGAAATTTTGGGATTTGTATTGGAAAACACACAAGATTTAGAATTGCTGATCCAGGCGAATTCGTATTTGGTAACCATGAAAATTGAAAAAGCATCCGAAAATGACTTTGCAACCATCAGCACAGAATTAGACGGTTTATTGAAACAATTTGAAATAAGTCCTTTTACCTTATCTTTGCAGCTGATTCAGGCACATTTCACGGCATTTAATTTGAAAAAACCAGAGGAAGGAAAGGCAATTGTCAAGAGAGCATTGGAATTGAAATTGAATGATTATGAAGTGGCTAATGCCAAAATGGAACTGGCAGATATTTTACTTTACGAAGAAAAATTCAATCAGGCTTTGATTTATTATTCGCAGATTGAATTGGATTTGAAGAATGATGTAATGGCACATGAAGCCAGTTTGAAAGCCGCAAAAACCAGTTATTTCAAAACCGATTTTGCTTGGGCATTGAAACAATTTAAGGAATTGAAATCCGCGAATACGCAGTTGATTGCCAATGATGCTTTGGAATATTTTCTGTTAATCAACGACAATACTGTTGCAGATTCGACACAAACGGCTTTGAAGCAATTTGCAAAAGGAGATTATCTGTTGTATCAAAACAGGAATCAGGAAGCGGTAACGCAGTTTCAGACGATTTTGAAAAACTATAAAGGACAAGAAATAGAGGCCGTGAGCTTGTTGCGATTAGGGAAAATATATGAAAAGAAAGGTGATTTTGCTTTGGCTTTAAGCCAATACCAAACGATTATTGACCAACATAGCGACGGAATTTACATAGATGAAGCGTTGTATTTTTCGGCAGAAATTTATAACAAGCAATTGTTACCTGAAAAAGCAAAACCATTATATGAAAAGGTATTGTTCAATCATCAGGACAGTATTTATTTTGTGGAAGCAAGAAAGAAATTCAGACAATTGCGAGGAGATACTAATTTGTAAAAAAGTTTAACTGTCTAATTGTTGAGTCGATTAACCAGTTAAACAATTAACCAGTTAAACAAAAAAAATGATACTATACAACGTTACCACAAACATACATGAAAGCGTTCACGATCAATGGATGATTTGGATGCAATACAAACATATTCCTGAAATTTTGGCTACTGGAAAATTCTCTTCGGCTAGAATGGTAAGGGTTTTAATTGAAGAAGAAATGGGCGGAGTAACTTACTCTGTTCAATACGCAACGGACAGCAAAGAAACTTTGGAGAAATATTATCAGGAGGATGCGCCGGCTTTTCGCGAAGAAGGAGCGAAGTTGTTTGGAGACAAAATGCTTGCTTTTAGAACAGAATTAGAATTGATTGCAGATTTTTAGAGTCATTGCAAGGAACGAAGCAATCACATTCAGATTGTCGTTTTGAACCACAATCTTGAAGTCGCAATCTGCGACCTCCAATTTGAAATAAAATACACTTTGTGCCTTAGTGCCAAAATAAACTTAAAATAAAGCGAGATTGCTTCGTGCCTCGCAATGACAACATGGAAAAAGTAACAGCCAAAAAACACCTCGGACAGCACTTTCTTAAAGACGAAAGCATTGCAAAAGACATTGCTGACACGTTGAACTTAGAAGGATATGATGATGTATTAGAGATAGGTCCGGGAATGGGAGTTTTGACAAAATATTTGTTGGATAAACCGGTGAATACGTACGTTATTGAAATCGATACGGAATCAGTGACGTATTTGGACCAAAATTATCCAAAATTAAAAGACAGAATCATTTCTAAAGATTTCCTGAAATACAACATCAACGATATTTTCGAAGGGAAACAATTCGCTATCATAGGGAATTTCCCGTATAATATTTCGACACAAATTGTTTTCAGAACTTTGGAATACCGCGATCAGATTCCGGAATTTGCAGGCATGTTCCAGAAAGAAGTGGCGCAGCGTATTTGTGAAAAAAAGGGAACAAAAGCGTATGGAATTCTGTCGGTTCTGGTTCAGGCTTTTTATGATGCCGAGTATTTATTTACAGTTGATGAAAATGTATTTATTCCGCCACCAAAGGTAAAATCGGGAGTTTTACGTTTGCGCAGAAAGAAAGATTACAGCTTGCCATGTGGTGAGAAATTGTTTTTCACGGTAGTGAAAACGGCCTTTCAACAGCGACGCAAAACGTTACGAAATAGTTTAAAAACCTTAAATTTGTCGGATAGTTTGAGAGAAGATAAAATTTTTGACCTTCGACCAGAACAATTAAATGTAGAACAGTTCATAGAACTCACCCAAAAAATAGAAGCCGATGGAGTTTAAAATCAGCAAAGAATTAATTCAGGAATTAGAGCAACTCATTCAAAATAAAAACGACCAGCAACTGGAAGTTTTATTGAATGATATGCACCATGCTGATATTGCTGAAATTCTCGATGAGCTTGATTTTAATGAAGCGACCTATATTTTTAAAGTTTTAGACAGTGAAAAAACCGCCGAAATTCTTCTGGAACTGGAAGATGATTTGCGAGAAAATATATTAAGCAGGCTTTCGCCAAAAGAGATTGCGGAAGAATTAGATGAGCTGGAAACAAATGATGCAGCCGATATTATTGCGGAGCTTTCGAAAGATTTGAAAGCCGAAGTAATATCAGAACTTCAGGATGTTGAGCACGCCAAAGATATTGTTGACTTATTGCGTTATGATGAGGATACCGCAGGTGGAATCATGCACAAGGAATTGGTTAAAGTCAATGAAAATTGGAATGTGCTGACGTGTGTAAAAGAAATGCGCATTCAGGCCGAAAACATCTCCAGAGTCCATTCGATTTATGTCGTGGATGATGAAGATAGATTGAAAGGTCGTTTGTCACTTAAGGATTTATTGACCACTTCTTCCAGAACACCGGTAAGTGATGTTTACATCCGGAAATTAAACTCCGTAAAAGTAGATACCGAAGATGTTGAGGTGGCCCGAATCATGCAAAAATACGATTTGGAAGCCATTCCTGTCGTAGATGAAATGGGACGATTAGTGGGAAGAATCACCATTGATGACATTGTAGACGTAATCAAGGATGAAGCTGATGAGGATTACCAGTTGGCAGCAGGTATCTCGCAAGACGTTGAAGCGGATGACAGCATCTTTGAACATACAAAAGCACGATTGCCTTGGTTGGTTTTGGCTCTTTTGGGTGGTTTTATCTCCGTAAAAGTGCTCGGCTTGTTTGAAGGAGCGATGTTTGAGCATGGGAATTTGTTCTTTTTCACACCACTTATTGCCGCAATGGCAGGAAATGTAGGCGTACAATCATCAGCAATTATAGTACAGGGTTTGGCTAACAATACGTTGAGCGGATCCTTGTTTAATAGATTGGTCAAAGAAGTGTCACTAAGTTTATTAAACGGACTGATTTTGGCTACGATATTGTTTTTAGGAAGTCATTTTCTGTTGAATGTCGAATTGATTATTGGCGTTATTGTTACTATAGCATTGATGTCGGTAATTATTATTGCATCGTTAATAGGAACTTTTGTTCCGTTGTTACTCGATAAATTTGGCATTGACCCCGCATTGGCAACCGGACCTTTTATCACTACCAGTAATGATATTTGCGGAATTCTGATTTATTTTTCGATAGCAAAAATGATTCTGGGATTTTAAGAAAGAATTGAACTAAGAGAATAGAGAGAAATTAAAAAATAACTAATACAACTATAACTACACAACCAACACTTTTCCCTAACGGCTTACTTTTCTTTGGAGAGTCCTGAAGCTTCGGGAGGGGAGAGGAAAAACCACAACTAGCATGAAAGTACACATTATTGGCGGCGGAAACTTAGGTGTTTCTATCGCATTAGGACTATCAAAATTTTCACCAGAGAACCAAGTTACCGTAACCAGAAGAAACACATCAAGCATTCTGTATCTTGAAAAATTGGGCGCTACGGTTTCTACGAATAATATCCATCAGATTCAGGAGGCAGATGTCATTATCTTGACCATAAAACCATATCAAGTGGATACCGTTTTAGCCGAAATCCTTCCAGTAATTTCGAGTAAAATCATCGCATCGGCAGTGAGTGGATTGTCCATAGAAAATTTACAAAACAAAATCGGTGCTGCTAATAGTGCCATCCGAATCATGCCCAATATTGCGGCACAGTTTGGCGCATCAGCAACTTGTATTGCGTTTCACGAAAAAGACAAAGAGAAAGCGCAAGATGTAGTTTCTCTTTTTCAGAGTTTAGGAACGGCTCCTATTATTGACGAAAAATTAATGGATGCAGCAACTGTTCTTGCGGCCAGCGGAACTGCTTTTGCGTTGCGATACATTCGCGCATCGATGCAAGCCGGAATCGAAATAGGATTTGACTGGCAAACCGCATTAGCCATCTCAGCACAAACCGTAAAAGGCGCTGCCGAAATGCTGCTGGAAGAAAAAGTACACCCGGAACAATTAATTGACCGCGTAACTACACCACAAGGCTGTACCATAGCCGGATTGAACGAAATGGAAATGCACGGATTCAGTTCGTCCCTGATACGAGGAATCAAAACGTCCTTGAAACAAATCAAAGGATAAGTCTCTAGTTCCGTAAAATCTTGATTATATAAGCTGCGCAAATGTCTCTGACTTTGCGCAATTTTTTTTACTTAAGCTTCGCAAATATTGATATTTGTTTACACAATCAAATAAATACTATATTTGAAAAAAAACTACCATGAAAAAACTACTTCTTTTAACTCTTATTTTAATTTCAAGTTACACTGTAAACGCTCAGCAAGGCAAACAAAAACAAGTGCTTAGGCATGTGGTGATGTTTGGTTGGAAACCCGGAACCGATGCGGCAGCAATTGATAAAGTGGTAGCAGCTTTTGGGAATTTGGAACATAAAATCAAATTGATAAAAGCGTATGAATGGGGAATCAATAACAGTCCTGAAAACTTGAATAATGGTTTGACGCATTGTTTTACCTTAACATTCAACAGTGAAGCTGATAGAGATGCGTATTTGATTCATCCGGATCACAAAGCTTTTGTAGCTGTTTTGAGTCCGGCTCCAGAGAAAGTTACCGTAGTTGATTATTGGACTAATAAGTAAAACGGACTTAGCTTATAAATAGCCTAATCATAAGTTTCAATAAAAAAGGGTGTTTAGTTTTAAAACTAAACACCACTTTTTTTATTAGAGACATTAACTAATTCTATTGGTTAAATCTTCATTTTTTTTGCTCTAGCAGGGTTCAAACTAAATTTCAACCATAAAAAACCAATGGTTCCCGCAATAAAGGAAGCAATCAAAATCGCAATTTTTGAATACGTAATGACTTCTTCTCCGTCGTTTTTGAAAGCAAGTAAGGTTATAAAAATAGACATCGTGAAACCTATTCCGCCCAGCATTCCTGCACCTAGAATACTGCTCCACTTTAGGTCTTTAGGCAAACTGCAAATTCCTAAACTAACAGCCAGGAATGAAAATAACCAGATCCCCAATGGTTTTCCTACCACAAGACCAAGTATAATTCCAATTGTGTTGGGATGATTCAATCCCTCATGCCAATCTGAATTTATGGCAATACAAGTGTTGGCTACGGCAAACAAAGGAAGAATAAAAAACGCCACCGGTTTGTGTAAAAAATGCTGTAATCGATACGAAGAAGTTTTCTTGCCTCCATCACCAAACGGAATTACAAAGGCCAATAATACTCCGGTTATCGTTGCGTGTACACCAGAATTTAACATAAAATACCACATGGCGGCACCACCAATCAAATAAGGAATGAGGCTGTGAACTTTTCTTCGGTTAAGGATAAATAGACCGCCCATAATGGCAAAAGCGATAAACAAATTCATAAAAGCAATAGTGTCCGTGTAAAATATTGCAATTACCATAATAGCACCTAAATCATCAATTACAGCAAGCGCAGTCAAGAATACTTTGAGTGATGTAGGAACACGATTTCCTAGAAGTGACAGGATTCCAATAGCAAAAGCAATATCAGTCGCCATAGGAATTCCGGCTCCGTTTTGTGTGATGGTTCCAAAATTTAACAGTAAAAAGATTCCGGCCGGGACAACCATTCCGCCTAATGCGCCAAAAATAGGTAAAGCGGCATTTTTAATACTGGATAATTCTCCTTGGTACATTTCGCGTTCTAATTCTAAACCAATCAAAAGAAAAAAGATAGCCATTAAGCCGTCATTAATCCAATGTGTTATGGAATGACTTCCAATATTGGTTTCCCATAAAGCTATATATTCAGTTTGAATGGATGAATTGGCTAATAAAAGAGAGAGTATTGTTGCAAAAAGTAATAAGAGTCCACCGGCTTTTTCGCTTTCAAAAAAAGCGTTGAATGTTTTCGTTAATTTCATTTTTGTTTTTTCATTTATTATAAGCATGAGATTTATAATAAAAATTTAGAAAGCTAATTTACGATTTTATGAGCTAATTTCCTTCGATAAAACAATAAACCGTAAATTTTTTGTTAATTTGAAGTATCAAAAAATACTACTTTTATGGATATCAAAGTCCTTCATATCGATAGCAATAATTCTTTGCTTTGGGATCAATTGCAACAGTCCGGATTTATAAATCACAGCGATTTTACGTCGTCAAAAGAAGAAATTGAATCTAAAATTCAAGAATATCAGGGAATTGTCATTCGAAGCAGATTCAAAATTGACAAGACTTTCTTGGACAAAGCCACTAATTTGCAATTCATTGCACGCGTTGGAGCCGGACTAGAAAGCATCGATTGCGATTATGCAGCATCCAAAAACATTACGCTTATCGCTGCTCCCGAAGGAAATCGAAATGCTGTTGCCGAACATACATTAGGGATGATATTGTCGCTTTTTAATAAACTAAATGAAGCGGACAGAGAGATACGATCCGGACATTGGAACCGTGAAAGCAATCGTGGCCATGAACTTGACGGAAAAACAGTGGGGATTATTGGTTACGGAAACATGGGAAAATCATTCGCCAAGAAACTCCGTGGTTTTGATGTCGAAGTGTTGTGTTATGATATTCAAGAAAATGTAGGCGATGTAAATGCAAAGCAGGTTTCATTGGAAGAATTCCAGCAAAAAGTAGATGTAGTGAGTTTGCATATTCCGTGGACTCCAGAAACAGATAAAATGGTTGACAGTGATTTTATTAATGGATTCGCCAAACCTTTTTGGATTATAAATACGTCTCGTGGCAAGAATATTGCCACTGCCGATTTGGTTGCGGCCATGCAATCCGGAAAAATTCTAGGAGCTGGTTTGGATGTTTTGGAATATGAGAAGTTGTCATTCGAAACGCTGTTTCAAGATAAAAATACTCCCGAAGCTTTCCAGTATTTGTTGAACGCCAAGAATGTGATTTTGAGTCCGCATATTGCCGGTTGGACATTCGAAAGCCATGAACGATTGGCGCAAGTCATAGTTGATAAAATAAAAGCAAAGTATTTTGGTCAAGCCAAAGATGCGGAGCCGGAGAAACGCGTCACGGGAATTGGAGGTTTCTTTTTTAAATCAGAAAATCCTAAAGAACTGGTAGCTTGGTACGGAAAACACCTGGGTTTAAAAACGGATCAATATGGTTCCACTTTTTGGTGGAAAGATAAAGATGGGAATGATTGTTCTACCCAATGGTCGCCATTTGCAGATGATACCAATTATTTTGCGCCAAGCGAGAAACAGTTCATGCAAAACTTTAGAGTGGATGATTTAGAAAAATTATTACAAAAATTGTCAGAAGAAGGTGTAACAATTGTAGGTGATATGGAGTCTTATGAGTATGGAAAATTTGGATGGATTCTGGATGTCGAAGGGAATAAGATAGAACTTTGGGAACCAATCGATACAGCATTTCAATAAAATTTTTAATTTCAATATTTACTAACTTAAATTTAACCAAACCAAACCAAAATGGAAGAAATCGCACAAGAAACTTGGAACACTCCAAGGAAACCCATTCCAGTATTTAAAGTAGATCCAGTATTAGTATTAATTTTTGGGTTTTTAACCTGTGGATTGTATTTAATCTATTGGAATATTAAAGTTGCAGAAGTTTTTAATGCTGTTTCTGAGAGAGAAGTTATTTCACAACCCATTGCCATATTTGCGGGCTGTTGTTATCCTGTAAATATTTATTTTATTTAGCTGGCAGAGACGGACTTCCTGATGTATATCATAGATCTGGTTCAGCTCAAAAAGACGATACGGTTTTGCTGCTTATTTTAGGGCTTTTCTTTCCAATGATTGCCGCAATGATAGTTCAAAATGACATCAATAAATTATACAATTAATAGTAAAGATAAACGTAAAATTTACGGAATTATAGGCGCTGTTCTCACACTTATGGTTCCGTTTTTTTTAATGTTTTTTAATGATGATAATCATCTTGAGACCGATCAGTCTTTGTGTCCTTTCAAAATGATTACAGGCTTTCCATGCCCGGGTTGTGGAATTACAAAATCATTGGTTTATTTTTATCAGGGAGATTTTTACAAGAGCATAAGCTATCATATATTAGGTCCTTTTGTGATTGCATTTAGTATTGTCAGCATTGTTATACTGTCTATGGAATTAATTACTAAAAAAGAGTATTTTAATACTGTTATGTACAATAAAAGACTAGCCTGTAGTTTGGGTATTTTTCTTGTTGGATATCATATCATAAGATTGATTTTCTTTATAAAAAACAATTCTTTAGATTCTATTTTGAAAGAATCCATCTGGAGATAAACTAGAAATAAAAAATCCCGTCTTGTCTTTTTAGAACGAGACGGGATTTTTTTATATCTAATTGATATTAATCTTCTTTGTCATTTAATTTTCGTTCCAATTCTGCCTGAAACTCTTCCATTACGGGCTTCATGGTGCTTTCCGGAATATCTGCAATTCTGATGTACATTAATCCGTCAACAGCATTGTTAAACAGCGGGTCCACATTGAAAGCAACAACTTTTGCATTCTGTTTGATGTATTTTTTAATCAAAACCGGCAAACGCAAACTTCCTGGCTCCAGTTCATCTATAATTTTATCAAACTTGTTCAAATCAGATTCGGCTTCGTCAAATATGAAATCCTTATCGGCATCTTTCAGTTTTACTTTGTAAGCTTTCTTAGGGTGAACGTATTGTGCAATATAAGGATCGTAATAATTGGACTTCATGAATTCAATCATCAATGATTTTGAGAAATCAGAAAATTGATTGCTGATACTCACCCCACCAAGCAAATATTTATGTTCTGGAAAACGCAAAGTAGTATGCATAATTCCTTTCCAAAGCAAGAAAAGAGGCATTGGTTTTTGTTGGTATTCTTTGATGATGAAAGCTCTGCCCATTTCGATAGACTTGTGCATCATATCATTTAATTCCGGTTCAAATCGGAATAAGTCGTTGAGGTAGAAACCATTTATTCCGTATTTCGGATAAATTTCAGAACCTAAACCCATTCGATATGCGCCGGCAATTTTATGAGCTTCATTATCCCATAAAAAAAGATGATGGTAATATTGATCGTGCTTGTCTAAATCAATGGATTCGTTTGTTCCTTCTCCAACTTCGCGGAAAGTGATTTCTCGAAGACGGCCAATTTCGTGCAGAATATTTGGAATTTTAGCAGCTTCAGTAAAGAAAACTTCGTAGTTTTTACTTTGTAAAAGACGACAATCCGTGCTTCTTAAAGCATCTACTTCGGCAATCATTTTCTCACTATTGGCAGGAGTAACAATTTTCTTCGGACTTTTAGGAAGTTTCAAATTTGGAGGCGTCAGCAATTTACTTTCTTTCTCGAAAGGATTGGCGAGCATATAGGTTTTCTTTCTCAAAAACTCGGAATATTCCTCAATCGTTGCGTGTTCGTTTTGTTCACTTACCGAAATAGGTTTGCCAATACGTACTTTTATCACACGATGTTTTTGGCTGAACACTTCCGAAGGCAGTTTTGCCGTTCTAAAAGTGCCGCTTATTTTAGAAAGTAAATAAAATAATCGACTGTTTTTAGCATGAAAATAAATGGGAACAACAGGAACTTGGGCTTTTCTAATTACTTTAATAGCACCTTCTTCCCAAGGTTTATCCACCATTAATTTTCCGTCTTTATACGTAGAAACTTCTCCCGCAGGAAACATTCCTAACGGTTTTCCATCGCTTAAATGACGCAAGGTTTCTTTGATTCCCACTACGCTTGACTTAGCATCCCTGTGATTTTCAAAGGGATTCACAGGCATGATGTATTTTTTGAGAGGGGCAATGCGATGCAAAAGAAAATTGGCGATAATTTTGAAATTAGGTTCTCTTTCAAGCATTAATTTCAATAATAAAACACCGTCAATTCCTCCTAGAGGATGATTTGAAATGGTGATATAAGCACCGTCTTTTGGTAAACGTTTTAAATCCTCTTCCGGAATTTCGAATTTTATTTGTAGATCATCTAATACCCCATTTAAAAACGCAACGTCTTTTAAATGTTTATTTCTGTCGTATACTTTGTTTAAGGTAGAGATTTTTAGCACCTTCATTAGCATCCAGCCAGAAAAAGTCCCCAGAACTCCGTACTTGTCTGCATTTATTGCTTTTGCAACTTCTTTCGCGGTTACTAAACCCATGTATTTTTTTGTTTTTTTAGAGCAAGAAACAAAGATAGCAAAAAACTCCATTTTCTCTATTTTTCTGAATCAAACTTCTAGTTTTTTGTTACATTTGAAACCCACATCTAAACAATATAATTTTTTCCGAGAAAATAAAAAGTGGGTTCCTGACAACCGCAGGCAAAAAATAGTTTTTCGGAAGAAATTCAAAATTTTTTTTTAATGAGAATTATTTCATACAACGTAAACGGAATCAGAGCCGCCATTTCAAAAGGATTTATCGACTGGTTGCAACACGCAAATCCGGACATTATTTGTCTTCAGGAAATTAAGGCAACCGAAGACCAAATCCCAGTCGAAGATATTGCAAAAGCGGGTTATCCGTACCAATATTACTATTCGGCAACCAAAAAAGGATATAGTGGTGTAGCCATTCTATCGAAAATCAAACCCAATAATGTCGTTCACGGAACCGGAATTCACCACATGGATTTCGAAGGAAGAAACCTTCGCGCTGATTTTGATGGATTTTCAGTGATGAGTTTGTACTTGCCATCAGGGACAAATATCGATCGATTGGACCATAAATTCATGTTCATGGATGATTTTCAAACCTATATCAACGAACTTAAAAAAGAAACGCCAAACCTAATTATCTGCGGGGATTACAACATTTGCCACGAGGCAATTGACATTCACGATCCAATCCGAAACAAAAATGTTTCCGGGTTTTTACCGCAAGAAAGAGCTTGGCTCGATGGATTTATGAAGTCTGGATTTGTGGATAGTTTTCGTCATTTCAACAGTGAACCGCATCAATATTCGTGGTGGAGTTACCGCGCCGGAGCCAGAGGAAACAACAAAGGTTGGCGTATCGATTACAATTTAGTCAGCGATTCTTTAAAACATAAATTAAAAAGAGCCGTTATTTTATCAGATGCCGTGCATTCGGATCATTGCCCAATTTTGGTAGAGATTGAGTAAAAGTCTTTGCTAGGAATGAAGCAATCTGGAGCTATTTCCCGTCTCGTCTTAAAGACGAGAGAAAAGGATTTTCGTTTCAAACGAAGTTCACTGAACTCCTATGAAGGCAAAAGTATAGTGAAGTAATCAAGGCTAGGTCATTCGAATACAATTTGAATTTTTGCTTTCAAAACAACATTAGAAACAACATAAATACAAACAAAATGATTAAAAGAGTTTCCATCGGATTATTAGTATTGGCGCTTTCAACTTCTTGTGTATCTAAAAAAATATACAACGACTTAGAAAGTAAGTTCACCGATTTAAAAAAAGAAAATAGAAGTTTAGCAGATGAAAATGCCGATTTGCTAAAAGCTAAAAATCAATTAGAATTAGACCGTGACGGCTTAAAAACTGACTTGAGTAAATCCAAAGCCGAACTGGATAAATTGAAAGCAGATTACGCGGTGGCTCAAAATAAATTCAAAGTCCTGCAGGATTCTTATGCCGCTTTAGAAAAAAATAGCGGTGATGCTTTGCAAAGCAACATGAAGAAAAACCGTGATTTACTGGATCAATTAGACGAGAAAGGAAAAGCATTGGCATTAGAACAAGAGCGATTGAGCAAAAGCGCACAACGTTTGCAAGAATTAGAAGATTTGATTGCTGCCAAAGAAGCCAGCATGAAAAAACTAAAAGAAACCTTGTCTAAAGCCTTGAACAGTTTTGAAGGAAAAGGGTTGACAGTGGAACAAAAAAACGGAAAAGTGTACGTTTCTATGGAGAACAAACTACTTTTCAATTCGGGAAGTTGGGCTGTAGGTTCCGAAGGGAAAAAAGCAGTAATTGAAGTTGGAAAAGTTTTGGGTGACAACCCAGATATCTCAGTACTCATCGAAGGTCATACGGATGATGATGCTTTTACGGCTTCGGGACCAATTGCGGATAACTGGGATTTATCAACCAAAAGAGCGACAGCAATAGTTGCTATTTTGAGCGAAAACAAGAAAATCAACAAACAAAATCTGACGGCTGCCGGAAGAGGAGAATTCTCCCCATTAGCAAGCAATTCAACTGTTGACGGAAAAGCTAAAAACCGTAGAATCGAAATAATTTTAACGCCAAGATTAGACGAAATCGCAGAAATGTTGAATGAGATAAATTAAGGTTCAAAGTGTTAAAGACAGAAAGGTTCAGAGTTTTTTACTTTGAGCCTTTTTTGTTTTCTACGAGACGTATTGTAAAGCGTCTAGTGTTTTTAAGTTTCACCATTAAGAAATTAAGAAAATTAAGTTTTGATCCTTAATGAAACTTAATTTCTTAATGGTTAAAAAAAGAACCTTTCTTATTCGCAAATCTGCTAATTTCATCTTTCGATGGAAGGTTTCGATTGGCGAATTAGCGGTTATATTTTTTTAAATATCCCGTTTAGTTATAAATAAACGTTTCTCAATTTTCTGTTAACTGTAAATTTAAACCACAAACTAATTTTATCTTTGTTTTCGAAAAATAAAATACAATTTCCTTAAAAATGAAATACACTACTTTACCCAATACTGATATAAAAGTCAGCAAAATTTGCCTTGGAACCATGACTTTTGGGCAACAAAATACGGAAGCTGATGGTCATGCCCAAATGGATTATGTTTTAGAAAACGGAGTCAATTTCTTTGACACTGCCGAAATGTATTCGGTTCCAGCGCGTCAGGAAACTTATGGAAGTACAGAAAAAATCCTTGGAACCTGGTTTAAAAAAACAGGAAAAAGAGAAGAAATAGTTTTGGCTTCTAAAATTGCCGGACCCAGTCCTAATTTTGGCTACATGAGAGAGAAATTAGATTTCTCACCAGCCAGTATCAAGTTTGCATTGGATAATAGTTTAAAACGCTTGCAAACGGATTATATAGATGTATATCAATTGCATTGGCCGGAACGCAAAACCAATTGTTTTGGACAACGCGGTTTCAAAGTGCAGGATGATGCTTGGGAAGATAACATTCACAATGTATTGGAAACATTGGACGGTTTTATCAAAGAAGGAAAAATTAAACACATCGGACTTTCAAATGAAAATCCTTGGGGAATCATGCGTTTTCTGGAGGAAAGTAAATACAACAATCTGCCAAGAGTAAAAACGATTCAAAATCCATATTCGTTATTGAACAGACTTTTTGAAAACGGTTCGGTCGAAGTTTGTCTTAGAGAAAATGTAGGTCTATTGGCGTATTCGCCGATGGCTTTTGGGGTTTTGTCCGGTAAATTCCTTACTGGTGAAGCGCATCCAAATGCCAGAATCAAGTTGTTTCCGCAGTATTCCAGATACAACAGTGCTCAATGTACCGAAGCTACAAGATTGTATCAGGAAATCGCCAAGAAAAACGGACTGACTTTAACGGAATTGTCTTTGGCATTTATAGAACAACAGCCGTTTGTAACCAGCACGATTATTGGCGCAACGACATTGGAACAATTAAAAGAAAATATTGATACGATTCAAGTGTCACTTTCGGATGAAATTCTAAAAGCTATTGATGAAGTGCAAGCCCTGATTCCTGATCCGGCACCATAAATTAAGAAACCCTGTCAGAGTTCTAAACTCTGACAGGGTTATTTTCAATAATTAAAGATCAAATTCATCATCAACGGATAAAGAATCCACTTTTATTTGCGTTGAATCTTGTACTTTGAATTTGATAAAAGATTTTGCAGGTCCTGAAATTAGTATGGGTAAGGATTTGTAAATAGTGTCTTCTGAAGTCAAAAGTCCTCTTCGAAACATAATATTCGTTAGAAAAGATTCTTGTTTTACAGCAAAATCTTTCAACATCCCTTGATCGTTGAACTGGTACATGAATTTTTTAGGACTTGGAATAATTCGGGCGAGATACAAGCATTCGTTCAGCGATAATTCCGGAGGTGTTTTTTGGAAATAAAACTGACTCGCTTCACCAATTCCATATACATTTGGACCCCATTCGATAATATTAAAATACACTTCGAGCATGCGTTCCTTGCTCACAATCCTGTTGTTTTCCAGAATGTAAACCAATAAAATTTCTTCCAGTTTGCGGGATACTGTTTTCTCCCGACTCAGAAAAGCATTTTTTACCAATTGCATGCTGATGGTACTGGCGCCACGGGAGAACTTTTTGGTTCTTATGTTTTTGACTATGGATTGTTTGAAAGCCTCGCTGATAAAACCACGATGCGAAAAGAAAGAAGGATCTTCTGTAGTTAAAACGGATTTTCTTAAATACGGTGAAATTTGGTCTAATGGTGTATAATTTGGATTGGCTGAACCAACTAAAATAGGACGTTGCAACACATTTTTTATAAGTGCGCGATACACAAATTCTCCATTGAGTTTGTTGAGATTCGCTTCGCCATATTTGGTAATTTTTAGATTTTCTTTCTTCAATTTACTGTCAAAAACCAGCTGATTCGGTTTGTTTTGGTTGAAGGCAAAATCCAATTTGTAATCAAAAGTACCGCTCGCTTCCATTCCTTGAAAGTGGGTGAATAAACCGTCAGGTAGCGAGGTGATAAAGTCCTGCGCTTTCATTTTTGGGATAGTAACCTTGAGTTTGTAAATCGTATCTTTTTCCGTTTCGTAAGCTACGTAAGGATGAAATTTTATCTTGTTCAACTGAACTGTTGAGCTGCTGTCAATCGAAATAAAATCAGAACCCAATAAGAATCGATAGTCAAATTTGGCATTCTTAAGAATAACATCTTTGCTGGCAATTTTTGGGTGGTTGAGTTTTAAATTGGCAATAGCCATAAACCCATCAATATGCAATTCGTCACCATCTCTATCTATGTTTTGAATATTCAATCGAATAGAGTCAAAGCTTGATTTCAGGTTGAAACGCTCGTCTAAATAGGGCATTTGGATGGCACCAGTATCAATATTGACGAAACGGATATCGGCTTTTTTATTTCTTGGATCGGCAAACCCTTTGATTCTCCACCGTTGTGAAATGGTATTGGTTTGAACTTGAATGGATGTTTCTAGTTGTTTGTTGACCAATCGCAGTTTTTGGAAATTAATGGTTGCTTTTTTTCCGTTATCATTGAGTCGAAAAGAAAGATTGTCCAAGATCATATCGGTAGGGACTAAATTCAGTGCTTTTGATATTATTCTGTAGGCAAACTGTGCGTAATCTCTTTTCTCGTCGCGTATTTCTGTTTGGTTGTCTTTTTTTAGAAAAGCATCAAAATTCCTCAGTTTTCCTTTTTTTACTAACTGGACAAAACCGTTCTGGACTTCTAAAGTTCCAAGTTGAACATCTCCCGTTATGAGGTGCCATAAATTGACGCTGGTTTTTAGTTTTTGGATTTTAAAAAGCGTGTCTCTGTTTTTTGGAACCAGTATTATTTCGGTAAGATTCAAACCCGATAATCCGTCAAAAGAAGCTTTTTTTATCGTAAAAGAGCTGTTGTAATCCACTTCCATTTCATTGGAAACTTTTGCTATTGTTTGTTGTAAAACGGCATCTCGAAAGATATAAAAAGCAATAATTAAAGTGACAAATAATACAAAAAGTATTTTTGCTGCTAGAATTAATTTTTGTTTTCCGGTTTTCATAAACAGTTTAACCCAACTTGCAGGGTTGAATGACGATAAAAGTTAATTAATTGTTAATTACATCATTTTAACAATCATTTCTGTAAGTTTTTATTTAAAAATTGGTATTTTTTGTATTCAAAACAGGTGTTTTTTAGGTAAATTCCGTTTTGTAGTCCCCAGCAAATCTTGTCTTTAATGGGGATATTTCCGATTTTTACTAAATGTATTTCAAATCTACTTTTCGTCGAAATCCTGAAACAGGCAAAATGGAATCCTACTACCGATTGGTAGAGAGTTTTCGTGATCAAAACGATATTGTTAGAAACAGAACTATTGTAACTGCTGGATTTATAGACCATTTAACGGCTGAGGAATTGAATTATATCCAGAAAAAATTGACTGAAAAACTCAATGGAAAAAACAGCTTGTTTGAAGATGATTTTCAAGAACATCTTTGGGAGTATATTGATGAATTGTATTCCAAAATACTAAAATCAAACAAAATAGATAATTCTCATTCTTCCCAAAAAGACATTCACAGTGTAGATTTGAACACACTAAAACACACTGAAGCACGTGAACTAGGAGGTGAATGGATGAGTTTGCAAACATTGAAGCAACTAAAAATAGACCAGTTTTTATTGGATAAAAATTGGCCGGAAGAACAAGTTCAATTGGCACTCACTCAAATTATAAGCAGAGCCGTTTATCCCGCGAGCGAAAACAGAACCAGTAAATGGATAAAAGAAAATTCGGCTATTTGTGAATTAACCGCTTATCCTATCAAAAAAATAACAAAGGATAAATTATATCAATCTGCCTTAAATTTGTATCAAGTTAAAGATGAGATGGAAAAATATTTGTCTCAAAAGACCAATGAATTATTTGATATTGAAGATAAATTTTATTTGTATGACCTAACCAATACCTATTTTGAAGGTCAGAAAAAGAACAGTGATTTAGCTCAGTACGGACGTAGCAAGGAAAAGCGAACCGATGCCAAACTAGTTGTTTTGGCAGCTGTTGTAAATGTAGAAGGCTTTTTGAAATATTCCAATATCTACCAAGGGAATATGGCCGATTGCAAGACCTTGTCCGATATGATTGATAGCCTTCGTGAGGCTACGAGTGAGTCCACAAAAAAGGCTTTGGTGATTATGGATGCTGGTATTGCCACTGACGAAAACTTGAAATTGGTGACAGAAAAAGGATATGATTATTTATGTGTAAGCCGTACTAAACCCAAAAAATATGCCTTAAAAAATGAAATCCCTACAATAGTTTATGACAAAAAAAATCAGAAAATAGAGCTGAATGAAATTGAAGGTGAAGAACAAAATCAGTGTGTTTTCAAGGTGAAAAGCGACATGAAAGCAATGAAAGAACGTTCAATGAATCGCAAATTTAAAACCCTTTATGAAGACACATTAACCAAACTTGCCAATGGATTAGCCAAAAAATCGGGGATAAAAAAGCAAGAAATTATAAATCAAAAAATAGGGCGATTGCAACAAAAATATCCCTCAATAGCCAAGCATTACCAAATTGATTTATTGGTTGACCAAAAAACGAGCAAGGTAACTTCTATGAAATGGGAGGTCAAAGAAAGTCAAATAAATCAGAAAAAAGAACATGGCGTTTATTTTATAAAAACGTCTCTAAAAGAAAGGGATGAGCAAACAATTTGGAGAATATACAATTGCATACGAGAAATTGAAAGTACTTTTAGAACGTTAAAAACAGACTTGGATTTACGACCTATTTATCATCAGAACGATGAGTCAACTATGGCACATTTAAACCTTGGATTGTTAGCCTATTGGATCGTAAATACGATTAGATATCAACTAAAAGTAAAAAAAATAAATCACGATTGGCAAGAAATTATGAGAATTGCAAATACTCAAAAGTTAGTTACAACAGAGATAAAAGATGTACTTGAAAACACAATCGAAATTAAGAAATGTTCAGAGCCAAGCCCTAAACTAAAGGAAATTTACTTAGCCCTAAACTATAAAAAATGTCCCTTTACCAGGAAAAAATTTGTAGTCCCCAAATCTGAAATCCTAAAACAAGATTTCCTTTTTAAACAAAGGTTTACAAGCTAAAGTCTGCAAGTTGGGTTAATAAGTAATACAATCTAAAATACAATGCGTTTGGAATCTCGGCCATAAAGAAAAGGAAAATAATACTAAGGGAAAGATTTTTATGGTTTTCTTTAGAATATTGATTGGGGAAAATGATTTTTATAAATAAAAAAACTACAACCTATAAAGCGTTGTAGTTTCTAAATTATTGTATAGCAGCTAATTTTGCTTTAGGGTTTTGGTTCTTTATATTCAAAAGGGTTATAAAAGCGTCTTACTTTTTCCACAATCTGGTTTAAAGTCATTTTATCTGCTGTTTCTACGGCTTTTAGTTTTCCAGGTTCAATTAAATGATCCGTCATTAATTTTTGTTCCAGTTTAGTTTTGGTTTGTGCCGGACCAAAAACAATAAGTTTGTCCGATTTTTTCACATAGGAAAGCACTGATTTTATAAAATAATCCAGTTCTTGTTTTTTTCGATCATCAAATTTTTTGTCACTATTGCCATGATGAACTCCTGAGAAAGTTCCTTTATTACCTTCGTCATTATGATGTACCTTGTTTTCGACATCAGAATCTATTTCGGTAATTTTTTCTGTATCACCATCAAGAGCAACAATTATTGCTTTTGAGGAGTCTATCCAAATGCCAGTTTGTCTTTTCATGTCTTTGCTATTTTAAATTAAAGTAGATTGTTTTATTCCATTTTTATTGCAACAGAATTACGCTTAGTTGACTTATTAAAACGTGTTCTGATTTATTTTTTCTTGAAAATGAAGAAGCTATAGCGTTGGCAGTTTTTAGAATTAAGGCATTAATTTCTGGAGTGAACAAGTGTTGATGTTCTTCTCTGAAAATTTTAAAGTCAGACATCACTTGTTCAAATTCCCATTCATTGGCGACAAGCCAGTCAAAAACAATTTCGATTTCATAAGCGGTGTCATCACCAAATTCATTAAAACTATTTTCAAGCGGAAGCCATTCATTCTTTATGATTTGTTTCAGTTTTTCGATTTCTTCTTTACGGATGGTTTCGTCTATGGCCGCAATAGAATAGAACACTTTGCCCAAATGTTCGTATAAATGAGTCATGGTTTGGTGTGATGGTTTCATTTTTATTTCCGTAAAGTGTTGTTAAACATAAATTTACGAAAAATAATGAATCTGTTTCCTGATTTGTTGTTTTTTATTTAAAATAAGAAATAAATAAGGGGATTCATGGAAACAGGAAAAGTGCTATTTTGTTTTTGCATCCAGAAAAGACAGCAAATTGTTAGTTTCCAGTTTTTGATTGGCGTATTTTAATTGAAGTTCAGAACCTTCGCCCATTCTATTGTAGTATTCCAACGCTTTTTTTGCAAAGAAGCGCTTGTGAAAATCTGGAAGTTCAGGAATTTGAGGAAATTTTTTATGAAAAAGCATTTCATAATAGGCTTGCCATTCCCTTTCGTTTTTGTCTTCAATCAAGTTTTCTTTTGTTTTTTGACTCACGTGAATCATTTCATGCGCCAGAAGATTGAGCATTAATTCCAGTGGATATTCGAATGTGTTTTCGGGAATTCGGATGATTTGGGGTTCGCCCAAAACGCCTTCGGTGGTCATCAGGATAAATTCCGGTTTGGCTTTTTCTCTTAATTCGAAGCCTTTAAAATTTGGATCTTCTAAACCATATTCTTGTATTAGAAATTGGGCAGCGGCAATGGTTTCTCCAAGTTCATGAAAGGTATTGATGATTTGTAAGTGATCCTTAAAAGGTTTCATTTTTTATTTTGTTTTTAAAATCATCCAAACAATTCACTCGCCACATCTTCAATTTTGGCAACTAATCGAATGTTGATTCCGGTATTTTTCAATGCAATTTTATTGTATTTGGATACAAAAATGGTCGAAAAACCTAATTTCTCCGCTTCCTGAATGCGTTGGTCCACGCGGTTTACTGGACGTATTTCGCCTGAAAGTCCCACTTCGCCTGCAAAGCAAAAATCTTTATTGACTGCAATATCTTCATTCGAGGATAAAATGGCGGCTACAACAGCCAAATCTATCGCCGGATCATCTACTGAAATTCCTCCCGTCACGTTCAGGAAAACATCTTTGGCACCAAGCCTGAAACCGGCTCTTTTCTCTAAAACGGCCAGAATCATATTGAGCCTTTTCGCATTATAACCCGTTGTGCTGCGTTGCGGTGTTCCGTAAACGGCGGTGCTTACCAAGGCTTGGATTTCAATCATCAACGGGCGCATGCCTTCTAATGTTGACGCAATTGCAGTTCCGGATAATTCTTCATCTTTGTGTGAAATCAATATTTCGGATGGATTCGAAACTTCTCGCAAACCATTGCCTAGCATTTCATAAATACCAATTTCGGCAGTGGAACCAAAACGGTTTTTTAACGAACGTAAAATGCGGTATACGTGGTTTCTGTCGCCTTCAAACTGTAAAACCGTGTCCACCATGTGTTCCAGGATTTTTGGTCCTGCAATGTTTCCGTCTTTTGTAATATGACCAATCAGAATCACGGGAATATTGGTTTCTTTGGCAAACTTGATCAGTTCAGCGGTGGTTTCTCTAATTTGAGAAATACTGCCGGGAGTGGATTCAATATAATCCGTATGCAAGGTTTGAATGGAATCGATAATCACGATTTCCGGTTCAATGGCTTCAATTTGCTTGAAGATATTTTGGGTTTTGGTTTCGGTAAGAATATAGCAATTGTCACCGCTTGGCGTGATTCTTTCGGCACGCATTTTTATTTGTTTCTGACTTTCTTCGCCCGAAACATATAAAGTTTTGTAGGGTAACTTTAAGGATATTTGAAGTAAAAGCGTGCTTTTTCCAATGCCGGGCTCGCCACCCAAAAGAATCAAGGAACCAGGAACGATTCCGCCACCCAATACGCGATTAAGTTCCGCATCAGTGGTGTCCATTCGAATTTCCTGAGCCGAATCAATTTCGTCTATTCGTAACGGTTTCGGTGCTTTACTGTTGGTAGTAGTTTCGCTTTTCCAAGCTGTTTTTTCCTGTTTTTGGATAATTTCTTCCGCAATGGTATTCCATTCTTTACAAGAATTGCATTGTCCTTGCCATTTTGCATATTGTGCGCCACAGTTTTGGCAAAAAAAAGTTGTTTTTACTTTCGACATTATTTTTTTGGTGTTTGGCTTGTCATGTCATCGTATTTTTCCATCATCATGTTTTTTGTAAGGTCGCCAATTTCCTCTAATTGGGAAGCACTTTGATAGCGTTTTGCCGCTTTTTTCGGGTCGCCCATTTTTTCATACATTAAACCCAATTCATAATCGGCAAGCATTGACTTTGGATAATTTTTATTGGCAATTTCAGCTAATTTATCCAATTCAGGATAGGCTTTGTTTTTTAGAATTGCCGCTTCAATGGCTTTGAAATCGTTTACACGAATTGAGATTTTTAAACCTAAACTTTTGGACAAAGCAGCATATTTATTGGTCAAATAATCCACATAACCGGATTGCAACACAGCAATTTTTTCGCTGTATTCAGTAGATGAAATAGGCTTGTAAGCGTCAAAAAATTGGTATAAGGCATTTGGAATCGAGTATAGTACAAGCGAATAGTGTGATGCGCCTTTAAAATTATCGAACTTGTAATTTAATTCAGGATTAGTAACCTGTTTTATGTTTTCGTCCAGTTTTTTTATAGACTCTTGAATTTTTTTTATATCGCCATCTCCATTGGATTGATAATAAAAAATAGGTTGTTTTATATTCGAAAGTTTTTCTGGAATGATATTTTCCATTTCAGGAGCCAGTTCCGGGCTTAATGAAATATATCCATTGAATATAGGATTGTCTTTGTACAAGAAAAAGTTTAAAAATCCCGCCGTAGTGTCGTGTCCTGCAATGATTCGGAATGGCGCAACTGGGTATTTTTTTTCGATATAAGGAAGTAACTCGGCGCCAATAAACTCAAAGAATTTTGCTCCTTTTCCGGAAGGAACTCCATCTGCTTCATCATAAGTGCTGTCGTCAAAGCGTTCGTTATTTTTGTTTTGGCTTATGCCAACGACAATCATTTCGGGTAAATCATCCCAATAAGCACCGTAATTCAAAGCGCCATAAAATGGGTCAAATAAGTAATCGCCATCGAGTAAAATAAGTATAGGATACTTTTTATTTGGGTTTTTTTCGAAAGAAGGCGGAAGTCCAATTGTGATTTCACGGCTTTCGCCCAAAGCGTTTGAATCGAATGGTATGGTGGTTTTTTGTGAAAATGCTGTAATAGAGAAGAATAAGAATAGTAGTAGTTGTTTCATAATGTGGAGCGTTTAGAAATTAAAGTACACCTAAATAAGACAGCAATATAATACTTTATTTACTTTTATTTTAAAAACAAGAAAAGTTAAGGCGCCAGAATTGCACTTGCTTTTTAGAACAATAAATAGGATTTAGGGAGTTGAAAAATGCGCTAAACAAAAAACAACTGAATATCTGATTTTGAGTTAAGTAAATCAGATATTCAGTGTCTTGTGGAATTAAATACTTTTACTTTGAGTGATAAAATAAAGAATTTATCTTTTTCAAAAAGTATATCAGTACGTATTTGTTCTTTGAAGAATTAGGTCAAAGAATTGTCATTTTCGTTAGGGAAAATAATCCACGGTTTGAAGTCTTTTGCTTCTTCAAATTCTAGGATTGCATACGAAATAATGATAATAATATCATCTCTTTGTACTTTTCTGGCTGCTGGACCATTTAAGGTTATGATGCCTGAGTTTTTTTCGCCTTTGATAGCGTAGGTGTCAAAGCGTTCGCCATTGTTGATGTTTACGATGAATACTCTTTCTCCTTCAATGATATTGGAGGCTTCCAGTAAAGCTTCATCTATGGTAATGCTACCGATATAATTTAAATCAGCGCCAGTTACTTTTACTCGGTGTATTTTTGATTTTACGACTTGAATTTGCATGCTACAAAAGTAAATTAATTTAATGAAATGGTGTCAATCAATCGAATATTATTGACAAGTACCGCAATGAACGCACGGTATTTTTTATTTTTATTTTTTCGGGTACAAGGTAAAAGTGTTGCTTCATCGGCAATTACGAAATATTCCAATGTGAAGCGCGTGTTCTTGTTGAATGATTTTTGAACCCATTCTGAAATAGCGGTGGTGCTATTAGTCGCAAATTTTTCTTTTACAGCGGTTAGTGTTTTATGAATAATTGCCGCTTCGTTTCTTTCCTCTGTTGACAAGCGTTCGTTTCTGGAACTCATCGCAAGATTGTTGGATTCTCTGTATATAGGACAGCCAATTACGTTTACTTGTAAGTGGTTTTTGGCGACCATTTTTTTGACAATTTGTAATTGTTGAAAATCTTTTTCACCAAAATACGCGTTTGTTGGTTCTATTATTTCAAAAAGACGTTTTACAATGGTACCTACTCCATTAAAATGACCAGGTCTGAATTTGCCTTCCATTTGATTTTCAAGACCGTCAAAATCGAAAGATTGAGAAAGAGGTTTTCCATCATAAATGTCTTCAACAGATGGTGCGTATAGAATTATATTTGGATTTAAAGCCGTAAGTTTTTTTACGTCTTCTTCCAATGTTCTTGGGTATTTTGCTAAATCTTCGGGATTGTTAAATTGTGTTGGATTTACAAAAATACTTACGACAGTATTTTCATTCTCCAGCAATGATTTTTGCATTAATGCCAAATGACCTTGATGTAAAGCGCCCATGGTAGGAACAAATCCAATAGTGGATTGGACGGTTTTTATTGATTTCAAATAGTCGATTAAAGATGCTTTTCCGTAGAAAATATGCATGGCAGTATTATTAAAATTAAATGCAAACTTACTATTTTAGTTAATAACTGCATAAAATTTTGTAATTTTGCGTGGTTTTTATTGCCAATAAATTAAGTAAATTACAATATGAAAGATAAGAGGATATTATATGTATCATCTGAAGTGGTGCCTTATCTCGCTGAAAATGAGGTCTCTTTAATGTCTTACGACGTGCCGAAAATGATTAATGATCAAGGTGGACAGATAAGAATTTTTATGCCAAGGTATGGAAATATTAACGAGAGAAGACATCAATTGCACGAAGTAATTAGACTTTCGGGGATGAATTTGGTAGTGAACGACTTGGATATGCCCTTGATTATAAAAGTGGCTTCCATACCAAAAGAAAGAATACAAGTTTACTTTATTGATAATGATGAGTATTTCAAAAGGAAAGCCACATTTGCTGATGAAGAAGGGGTGATGTATCCTGATAATGATGAACGTGCCATTTTCTTTGCAAAAGGTGTAGTTGAAACGGTAAAAAAATTGAATTGGGTTCCTGATATTATTCACGTTCATGGATGGATGGCTGCTATGTTGCCCATTTATATGAAGCATTTTTACAAAAATGAAGCCTTGTTTTCTGAGACAAAGATTGTTACTTCGGTTTACAGTCAGTCTTTTGACGGTACTTTAGATGTTGAAATGATTAATAAAGTGAAATTTGACGGTATTCCTGATGATGCGATTTCGGATTTGGAAGTTCCAGACTACGAAAATATTATTAAGGCTACTATTAAGCATTCCGATGCTGTGATTATTGCATCAGAAAACCTGTCTCCAAGTTTAACAAAATATATAGAATCTTCAGGAAAACCTTTTTTACCTTTCGCACCGAAAGATGCATTCGCGGAAGCGTATACTAATTTCTATAGAAACGAGGTTCTTTAAATTAAACTTTTTTATTAAATATGTACAATAATTCTTTTTTTAAGAAAATTCTGGTAGTTGCGAGTGTTGTTTTTTTATATTCCTGTGATAAAGATTATAATGAAATTGGAGGTGATTTAATTGGTGAAAACAATTTTGATCTCAAAAAAGAAACGTACAATGTTTTAGCTTACAATCAAAAAACGGGTCCTATACAGTCGAATGATCTTGTGGTAAATCCTTTGGGAATTTATAACAATCCAAATTTTGGTGAAACAACGGCCAATTTTGGTACGCAATTGACTTTGCCAGCAACCATAACAACGATTAGTACAAGACCGTATATTGAAAGTGTAGTTTTGACAATCCCATATTATTATGATGCAACCAAAACAGTTACAAAAACTGATGGTAGTCATGAATATGTACTAGATTCTATATATGGACCTGATAAGGCTGAGATGAAACTAAGTGTTTACGAGTCTGGTTATTATATGAGAGATGCAGATCCTATTGGTGGATTTTTACAGCCTCAAAAATATTTTACAAATCAAAATGCAGAATTTGATAATGTTAAAATACCGAATCGTTTAAATGATGATTCCAGTTTGGCTCAAAACGATAAGTTTTTCTTTGACCCAGCGGAACATGTTGTGACTACGACAGATTCAATTACAAAAGTAGTTACAACTACAAGAACTCCTCCGGGAATGCAATTGAATTTGAATAAAGCTTTTTTCAAAGCAAAAATAATTGATGCTGTTGCAGCTGGAAAATTGGCAACAAATGATGTTTTCAAAGAGTACTTCAGAGGACTTTATTTTAAAATGGAAAAATCAGGAAGTAGTGCCGGAAATTTAGCAATGTTGAACTTTAAGGCGGGAAAAATTACTTTAAAATACAATGAAGATTTGTCAACAACAACTGCTGGTGTGACTACAATTACACGAGTTAAAAAAACCATAGTTCTTGATATGACCGGTAATTCAGTGAGTTTGTTGAATACAGATTTTGCAGGTAGCGGACTTTCTTATAATGCTTTGCCAAATACTGGAAATACAACTGAAGGGGATGATAAATTGTATCTAAAAGGTGGTGAAGGATCTGTAGCGGTGATAAGTCTTTTTAATACTCCGGGTGAGTTAGATGCTATTAGAAATAGTGGATGGCTGATTAATGAAGCTAATTTGGTTTTTCATATTGACGCTGCAACTATGGCTAATAATTATGAGCCACAAAGAATCTATCTATATGATTTTAATAATAACCGACCTATTGTTGATTATTATGCAGATGCAACAACAAATAGTGTTGATGTTAAAAAATCAAAAGCCATTTTTGATGGTAATATAAATAGAAATGCTACTAGTAAAAGAGGTGTTACTTATAAAATTAGGGTTACAAATCAAATAAGGAATCTTGTTAAATATAAAGATTCGACTAATGTTAAATTAGGATTGGTAGTTACAGAAGATATTGGTACAATAGCTTCTCATAAGTTAAGAACTCCAAATGCTTTTATTTCTGGAGCACCAAAAGCATCTGTAATGAATCCTTTAGGAACTATTTTATTTGGAGGTAAATCCACGGTTCCTGATGATAAGAGATTGAAGCTTGAAATTTATTATACAAAACCTAATTAAAGAAAAACTATGTGTGGAATCGTTGGTTATATCGGTTATAGAGAAGCTTATCCTATTGTAATAAAAGGATTAAGGAGACTTGAATATAGAGGTTATGATAGTGCCGGTGTGATGTTGTATGATGGTGAAGAGCTAAAACTTTGTAAAACAAAAGGGAAGGTTTCGGATCTTGAAGAGAAAGCTTCTACAGCAATTACAACAAATGGAACTATAGGAATAGGACATACGCGTTGGGCTACTCACGGTGTTCCAAATGACGTAAATTCTCATCCTCATCTTTCTAATTCAGGTGATTTGGCAATAATTCACAATGGAATTATTGAAAATTATGCGCCTTTAAAAGAAGAATTAATAAAACGTGGGTATGTTTTTCATTCGGATACTGATACTGAGGTGTTAGTAAATCTTATTGAAGAGGTACAAAAAAAAGAGAATTTAAAACTGGGGAAAGCAGTCCAGGTGGCATTGAATCAAGTAGTGGGAGCGTATGCAATTGCTGTTTTTGACAAAAAGACTCCGGACGAAATTGTTGCTGCCAGATTAGGAAGTCCATTGGCAATTGGAGTAGGAGAAGGAGAATATTTTATTGCTTCGGATGCTTCACCTTTTATAGAATATACTTCTAACGCAATCTATCTTGAAGATGGCGAAATGGCAAATATTAGATTGCATAAAGCCATGAAAATTAGAAAAATTAAAGATGATTCTTTAGTTGATCCTTATATTCAGGAGCTTCAAATGAACTTAGAGCAAATTGAAAAAGGTGGTTACGATCATTTTATGCTTAAGGAAATTTATGAGCAACCAAGTGTTATAAAAGATACCTATCGCGGAAGACTTCATGCTAATGAAGGTATTATTCAAATGGCTGGAGTTGAGGATAATTTAGAAAAATTCCTTAATGCTGATAGAATTATTATTGTGGCATGTGGAACTTCATGGCATGCAGGTTTAGTTGCTGAGTATGTTTTTGAAGAGTTTGCGCGTATTCCGGTAGAAGTAGAATATGCTTCGGAGTTTAGATATAGAAACCCAATAATAAATAGTAAAGATGTAGTTATTGCTATCTCACAATCAGGTGAAACAGCAGATACTATGGCTGCCATAAAACTGGCCAAAGAACATGGAGCATTTGTGTTTGGTGTTTGTAATGTAGTGGGTTCTTCTATTTCTAGGGAAACACATGCAGGAGCTTATACACATGCCGGACCTGAAATAGGTGTTGCATCGACTAAAGCTTTTACGACTCAAATTACAGTATTGACAATGATTGCTTTGCGTTTGGCAAAAGCTAAAGGGACTTTGTCGAATAGTGATTTTCATACCTATTTGCAAGAATTACAAATTATTCCTGAAAAAGTGAAAGAGGCTTTAGAGACAAATGAAAAGGCAAAAGAAATTGCTTCTGCTTTTAAAGATGCTCCTAACTGTCTTTATTTAGGAAGAGGATATAACTTTCCTGTAGCTCTTGAAGGTGCCTTGAAACTTAAAGAGATATCTTATATTCATGCTGAAGGATATCCTGCAGCTGAAATGAAACACGGACCTATTGCATTAATTGATGAACATATGCCAGTGGTTGTTATTGCACCTAAGCAAGGACACTATGACAAAATTGTAAGTAACATTCAGGAGATTAAATCAAGAAGTGGAAAAATTATTGCTGTTGTAACTAAGGGCGATACGCAAGTACGTGAATTAGCTGATTATGTTATTGAAATCCCTGAAACATCAGATGCTTTGTCACCATTGATTACGACAATCCCATTACAGCTTTTGTCTTATCATATTGCGGTTATGCGCGGTTGTAATGTTGATCAGCCTCGTAATTTAGCAAAATCAGTAACTGTAGAATAAGGTTTTATACAAAATAGATTTACATTATAATATTTAAAAAGCCTCGAAAGATTTTCTTTCGAGGCTTTTTTTTGAATAAGTGTTTTTAGGTTGGGACTTTTTTAAATGCCTGAAAAGCGTAAAGGAAACGTTAAATTTCCGCTGCTTTATCACTTTTATCAAATATCTAAAAATTAATAATTTTTTTGTGATAAATGTATTTTTTATATGCATGCATAATGATATTCTGTTATTATTACATAATTTTTAACATATAATAATAAAAAATAAATGTAGAATAAGTGCGAATGAGGTAAAATAACTGATAAATATGAAATTTTTTAGGCGCTTTTTTATTAATATCAAAAATATTTGTACTTTGGCGTCATAAACCAACAAATTTTAACCCAATGAGAGTGTATTTACTTTTTTTGTCATTGTTTTTTTGTAGCCTAACTTTTGCTCAAAATTCAATTTCAGGTATTGTTACAGACAGTAACAACCAACCTATTCCTGGAGCCAACATTAAAATTGTTGGAGACACTTCAGGTGCGATTACCGATTTCGATGGTTCTTTTATTTTAAAATTGTCCAGAAAGGCGCCTTTTACAATTGAGGTGACGAGTGTAGGATATGTATCTAAAAAAATTAATGTTTCGTCTGATAATCAGAAGCTAGTTGTAAAGCTTGAAGATGAAGAGACTAAACTAAACGAGATAGTGGTATCTGCTTCAAGAACTCCAGAGAGAGTGATTGAGTCGCCGGTTACTATTGAGCGAATGGGTATTCAACAAATAAAAAGTACTACTGCGCCAACATTTTATGATGGTTTAGAAAATCTTAAAGAGGTGCATTTTAATACAAGTAGTATCTCATTTAAGTCTATCAATACAAGAGGTTTCTCAACGGTAGCAAATACTCGTTTCATGCAATTAGTGGATGGAATGGATAATTCTTCTCCTGCATTAAACTTTGTATTAGGAAACTTAATAGGTCTTTCGGATATTGATGTGGCTAATGTTGAGTTGCTTCCTGGAGCTTCTTCGGCTCTTTATGGAGCAAATGCTTTCAATGGTATTTTGTTCATGAATAGTAAAAATCCTTTTACAAATCAAGGGATTAGCACCTACGTGAAATATGGTCAAACAAGTCAAGATGTTGCAGGTACAAATGACTATTTTGATTTTGGATTAAGAGCAGCTACTGCTTTTAGCAAGCATTTTGCAGCCAAAGCAAATTTTAATTTCTTGAGAGCAACAGAATGGATTGCTGCTGATCAAAGAAGTATGACAGGTGGTTCAATTGGACATGCAAACAACCAAAACTATGATGGTTTGAATTTATATGGTGATGAGGTTACAACTTTTATTACTAATGTAGGTCAAGTTAGCAGAACGGGATATCGTGAGCAAGATTTAAATGACAATAAAGTAAAAAGTGTAAAAGCAGATTTCTCTTTGCATTTTAAACCATGGGAAGGTGAGACAGAAATTATATTGCAACATAAAATAGGTTTGGGAAGTACTATTTATCAAGGTGCAAATAGATATGCATTGGGAGATTTCTTCATGCAACAATCTAAATTGGAAATAAAAGGGAAAAATTTCTTTGTAAGAGGATACATTACAGATGAAGACGCTGGAAATTCATACGACATGCGTTTTGCTGCTTGGAATGTTAACAGAGCAGCAAAGTCTGATACAGAATGGTTTACGAACTACGCTACTGCTTATCAGCTTTCGGGTGCTGTTTTGGGAACTAACGCTCAACAATCAGCTGCAAATGCAAGAAACTATGCTGATTATAATATCAAGCCAGCAGGTTTAGCTTTTTTACCTACTCCAACAGGAAGTGCTAGATTTGAGCCGGGTTCTGTTCAATTCAAAAATGCTTTAGCTGTGGCGATATCTGAGCCAGATCTTACTAAAGGAGCTAAGTTTATTGATCAATCAAAGATTTACCATTCAGATGTGAATTATAATTTTAAAGATTTAGTGAAATTTGCTGAGATTCAATTAGGAGGTTCATTTAGACAATATGAAATGAACTCTCAAGGAACAATCTTCACTGATTTCGACGGTCCATTAAGATATAATGAATATGGTGCTTACGGGCAATTGACAAAAAAATTCATGAATGACCGATTGAAATTTACAGGATCTGCGCGTTACGATAAAAGTCAAAATTTTGACGGAAACATTTCGCCTCGTGTATCTTTTGTTTATTCTGCCGGAGCAACTAAAAAACATAATTTCAGAGTTTCTTATCAAACAGGTTTCAGAAACCCAACTACACAAGATCAGTATATCGGTCTGGACTTAGGTCCGTTCGCTTTGATTGGTTCTGCTGCTGAGAATTTAGATCGTTTTACTGAAGTTAGAACTGTTAGTGCTGCAAGTCAGGCATTGGGAATTCCTGCAACTTTAACACTGACAGGTCAAAACGCATATAACAATTCATATACATTGACTTCTGTTCAGGCTTTTAGTGCTGCTATTGCGGCTAACCCAACTAATGTTCCAGCAGCAGCAGCTTTGTTGCAAGCGGCTAAGATTGGATTGGTAAAACCAGAAGAGGTTCAAGCTATCGAAGTAGGATACCGTTCGGTTGTTAATAATGATTTGTCGATTGATATAAATGGGTATTATAATTTATACAATGATTTCATGAATACTTCAAGAGTTATCAGTCCTTATTATGGGGATGTTAATACAACTTTTGATTTTGGTAATCCTGCAACTTTGGCTACACTTTCAGCTTTAAGCAATGGAGACAGAAGAGTATATCAAGTATATACAAATACTACAGCAAAAATTACATCTTTAGGTTTTGGTGTTGGTTTGTCTAAAAAAGTGTACAAGGATTTTGAATTGGGTGTAAATTATAATTATGCTGAATTTAATTTCAATCAAGAAGAAGATCCAAGTTTTGTTGCTGGTTTTAATACACCGAAACATAGAGTTAAAGCGTCTATTGGTAATACTAAATTGTTTAAAAACTTTGGTTTCAATGTTAATGCAAGATACAATACAGAGTATTTATGGCAATCTTCTTTTGCTGACGGAATGGTACCTGAGAACACAGTTTTGGATGCTCAAATCAATTATGGTTTCCCTAAATTGAAATCAGTGCTTAAAGTTGGTGCTACTAATATTGGTGGAAAAGACTATATTCAAGTAATAGGAGCGGGTGCAATAGGACAACAATGGTTTGCTTCTTGGACAATCAACCCATAATTTAATAAGGTCAATAATTTTAAAAAATATATTATGATAAAAAATTTCAAATGGCTGTTGTTGATTTCGCTAACCTTCGCAGCATGTAATAATGATGATGAGGTAATCGTTGAAGAGCCACTAACGGCAGGTACGGCAGATTTCTCTAAATATGTGGCTTTAGGGGATTCATTTGCGGCAGGATATAGCGATGGTGCTCTTTTTAAAGCTGGTCAAAAAAATTCATATCCAAATATTCTGGCTGAGCAATTTGCTTTAGTTGGTGGAGGTGTTTTTACAAATCCATTTATGGCAGACGATAATAGAGGAGGTTTTTCAATTGGAGGGAATCAAGTTCCTCAATTTCCGACACGTTTGTATTTTAATGGAGCTGGACCTGTAAATGTTTCAGGGGTTTCAGGAACGGTTCTTGGAGCCAGTATTTCTGGTGCTTACAGCAATATGGGAGTTCCGGGAGCAAAAGCGATACATTTAGGAATTGCAGGTTACGGACAAGCTAATCCTTATTTTGGACGATTTGCAAAAACAGCAATGTCTAGTGTGGTTAAAGATGCTACGGATCAAAATCCAACTTTTTTCTCTTTGTTTATTGGTGGAAATGATGTTTTAGGATATGCTACTAATGGTGGTATACCTACTTCGCAAGATCCTGTTTCAGGAAATGATATTACTCCGGCGGGTACTTTTAATGCTGCTTATAATGCTTTGGCAACTGCTCTTGCAACTGGAGGAAGAAAAGGTGTTGTTGCAAATTTACCATACATCAACAATCTTCCGTTTTTTACGACGGTTCCTTATAACCCAGTTCCTTTAGATGCTGCTACTGCAACGCAGTTAAATACACAGTTGTTGGGACCTGTAAAACAAATTCTTACTGCTTTGGGAGCTGGAAGTAGAATCAAAACATTAGCTGCTTCTGCTACTAATCCTTTGTTGATAAGAGATGAAACTTTAGTGAACTATAGTGCTCAGATTACTGGTGCATTGACAGCGGCAGGTGTTCCTGCAGCTCAAGCGGGTTTAATGGGTAGTCTTTACGGACAGGCACGCCATGCTAATGGAGGTGCGAATGTTGCTGATAAAGATTTTATATTACTTACTACAAGAACTGTGATTGGAACACCACAAGCTGGAGTTCCGGCTCCTTTTAATACTGTTGGGGTTACTTATCCTTTACAGGATAATAGAGTTTTGACAGCTTCGGAGGTTTCTGAGATAAAATTAGCTACTGATGCATACAATGTAACTATAAAAGCTGCTGCTGATTCAAACAGTTTGGCTTTTGTGGATACGGCATCAATATTGAATCAGTTGAATAACGGAGGAATTCGTTTTGGTAACTTTCATATGACGGCTGCTTATGTAACAGGTGGTACTTTTTCTTTAGACGGAGTTCATCCAAGTCCTAGAGGATATGCTTTGATTGCCAATAAATTCATTGAGGCGATAAATGCTAAATACGGCTCTAATTTGAAAGGTGTTGATTTAGGTTTATATGGGATTCAATATCCAGCAACGATACAATAATCAGAATTTACTTTTTTATAAAAAACCATCCGTTTTTTGACGTGATGGTTTTTTATTTTTGAGGATATTGCTATCTTTTGTCTGTTTCTAAGTCATTTCTCCATTATCTATTAAAAATATCCTTTTTTTATAAAAAAATAATTGATTTTATATTTTAAAAAATTATCTTTGCGCTCTGAAAAAAGCATTTAATCGATACGTTTCGGTTGGTACTAATTCATAAACCTAAATAGCTATTTAATAAATACATAAGTAATGTCAAAAGTAATAGGAAAAGTTGCCCAGATCATTGGACCAGTAGTTGATGTAGTTTTCAACGGTAAGGATGTTGAACTTCCAAAAATTTATGATTCGTTAGAAATCACAAAAAAAGATGGTACTTTATTAGTACTTGAAGTACAATCTCACATTGGTGAAAACACAGTACGTACCATTTCGATGGACTCAACAGATGGTTTGAGTAGAGGTTATGAAGTAGTTGGAACAGGAAATCCTATCCAAATGCCAATCGGTGCCGATGTTTACGGTCGTTTATTCAACGTAATTGGAGATGCAATTGACGGTTTAGGTAATTTACCAAAAACAGGAGAAAACGGTATGTCTATTCACAGACAAGCACCAAAATTCGAAGATTTATCTACTTCTTCTGAAGTTTTATTCACAGGTATTAAAGTAATCGATTTAATTGAGCCTTACTCAAAAGGGGGTAAAATTGGATTGTTCGGTGGTGCTGGAGTTGGTAAAACAGTATTGATTCAGGAGTTGATTAACAATATTGCAAAAGGTCACGGTGGACTTTCAGTATTCGCAGGAGTAGGAGAAAGAACACGTGAAGGAAATGACTTACTTCGTGAGATGTTAGAGTCAGGAATTATAAAATACGGTGATGAATTCATGCACTCTATGGAAAATGGAGGATGGGATTTATCTAAAGTTGATATGCCAGGAATGAGAGAGTCTAAAGCTACTTTCGTTTTCGGACAAATGAATGAGCCTCCAGGAGCTCGTGCTCGTGTAGCACTTTCTGGATTATCTATTGCAGAATATTTCCGTGATGGAGCAGGAACTGATCAAGGTAAAGATGTATTGTTCTTCGTGGATAATATCTTCCGTTTTACACAAGCAGGTTCTGAGGTTTCGGCACTTTTAGGTCGTATGCCATCTGCGGTAGGGTACCAACCAACATTGGCTACTGAAATGGGTGCGATGCAAGAGCGTATTACATCAACTAACAAAGGTTCTATTACATCTGTACAAGCGGTTTACGTTCCTGCGGATGATTTAACTGACCCGGCTCCGGCTACAACTTTTGCTCACCTTGATGCTACTACTGTATTATCTCGTAAAATTGCTGAGTTAGGTATTTATCCTGCGGTTGATCCATTGGATTCAACTTCAAGAATTCTTACTCCTCAAATTTTAGGTGATGAGCACTATGACTGTGCGCAAAGAGTAAAAGAAATTTTACAAAAATACAAACAATTACAAGATATCATTGCGATCCTTGGTATGGAAGAATTATCAGAAGATGATAAATTAGCCGTTTCAAGAGCACGTCGTGTACAACGTTTCTTATCTCAACCTTTCCACGTTGCTGAGCAATTTACAGGATTAAAAGGAGTTTTAGTTGATATCAAAGATACTATCAAAGGATTTAATATGATTATTGACGGTGAATTAGATCACTTGCCAGAATCAGCTTTCAACCTTAAAGGTACTATTGAAGAAGCTATCGAAGCTGGAGAAAAAATGTTAGCGGAAGCTTAAAATTAGTTTAAAAGTTTAAAGTTTAAAGTTCACTCGTAACTTTAAATTTTAAACTTTTAAATTTTCAAACTACAAAAATATGTTATTAGAAATAGTATCACCAGAAGCAAAATTATTTTCAGCAGAAGTAACTTCGGTTACATTGCCAGGAGTTGATGGAAGCTTTCAGATTTTGAATAACCACGCGCCAATCGTTTCTATTTTAGGAAAAGGTGTCGTGAAAATTACAGCTTCTGATTTTGCTTTTGCAAAAGAAGTAGCAGGTAAATTCACGAAGTTAGATGCTCAAAATTATACACTGGCTATCAATTCAGGTACAATTGAAATGAAAGACAATAAAGTTATTATTTTAGCTGACTAAAGTAATCTTGATCATAAAAAATGAAAGCCTCGCAAATATGTGAGGCTTTTTTTATGTCCAATCCCAAAGTATAATATTCCAAACAATCCCGTCTTCGTTATAAGTATCAATTATTTTGAATCCAATGGCCTCGTGTGCTTGCATAGAGCGAAGGTTTATAGCGGCAACTTCAGTGATTAAGTAATCAAATTGATGTTGCAGTTCCTCTCTGTAAAAATGATAAAGTCCTCTGAATATTCCTTGTTTGCGATGGCTTTTATCTACACAAATTTGCCCCATTACAACGTAGGTTTTATCCTTGGGTACTAATTCATCAATTCTTTCAAACATTGGAATAAGAGCCTTGATTTCGTTCCTAAAGCCAGAAAGCATTACAAGTGCAAAACCTACTACTGCGTCATTGTCTTTGGCAATGATGTGTGCGCAAGCAGAATTCATTTGTTCTAGCAAAGCGACGGAATGTTGTACTGTAACAAATCCTTCTTGAAGTTTTTCTTCAGAACTTATATTCTGAGAGCTGTTTTGTAATTGGAGCGCTCTAATTTGTTCCAATTCGTTTAAAGTTGACGCTCTTTTATAAAGTATAGGTTTCATTTGATTTTATCGATACGGATTGATGATTGGTATTTACTATCTGTAATTATAAAATTAGAAAATCTTTGATTACACGAAATGGATTTAGATTTTTATTTTTCGCTTAATTTCAAATTCATTTCTGCATAATATTTTTCATTGTATTTTCCTGCAACCACAAGGGCTCCAGAAATTAAAATAAGATTTTTGATTATGTATTGTCCCGCCAAAGTAGGGCAATAAGGAAATGCATCAAAACAAATAGTTTTTAGAATAAAAACAGGAAAAAATGTAGCCGCCATATGCATTAATAATAGCGGAATAGTATAAGGAATGAGCCGTTTTATGAGTAAACCAAGACCAATAAGAACTTCGCAGATACCAAGAATTGGAATAAATATTTCAGGTTTAAACCAATAAACGGTTTGTTCTACTAATTCGCCGGCAGGACTCATTCCGAAAATTTTTAAAGCACCAAACCATATGTAAACTATTGCCAAAGAAATTCGCATCATATTGACGCTGTGTTTTTCCATTTTTTTGCTTAAAATAAAATAAAAAGTATTGAATATTTTTTTCATTAGTAAGGGTATTTAATGGGTTGTCCCAGCTTTTTTTATAATCGAAGCATTATTCTGTTTCAAATTAGATTGTGAAAAATAAAAAAACCTAACAGGTTTCCAACGTCTGTTAGGTTTTAGTTGATAAATGAGATAGCAAACAAACCATTAAAACAAAGTATCAACTTAATTATTTTAAGTTATTCGGCGCCATCAGTAAGGGCTCTTGCTACAGCAAAACCGCCTACTTTTTCGCCTAATTCAAGTCCTTTTTCACAATCGCTTCTGTAGTGTATGCATCCAAACATTCTAGAATCCGAAGCTTCTTTTGCCATAGCCACAAAACTTTGTTTTTTTGCAGGAATTATGTGTGATAAAACTACGCAGGCTGCACCGCTAAAAGTGGAGTGTCCTGATACATAGGAAGGGAAATTAGGAGTACCTGTCAATGTTTTTATAGATGGGTCAACTTGAGAAGGTCTCGGGTTGAAGAAAGTATATTTTGCATCCCAACAGCTGATTGCTGCATCCATCATTGCAATATTTAATAATGCAAGATTTCTTGCCCATCGTACTTCACTATAATTTAGCTCTACAAATGACTCTGATGCAATTGCATTCCAGTGTCCTGGAGGCGTATAAGTTCCTACACCATCAGCCCAAAAAGTCACGATTTGCATGTTCTTTCTTGTGGCATTTTTTCCGTAGTTTTTTACTTCAGCTAATTCCTTTGCAAATTGTTCTGATTTTGTAGAAGGAGGAGGAACCGGACGGCTGGCAACAACCATTTCTGGAGTCATTAAGAATGATTTTACTTTTCCAAACAATGGTGACATTGGGGGTCTTGCAGGTACATCTAATGATTTCCAAGGAGTTTCTCCAGTGGCAGCAGTTTGAGTTTCCAGTTGTGTCCAAAGCGCTTGATTACCAATAGCTGCTCCAGTTCCATCAGAAGCTGCTCTGGCGATAAATTTGCCTGCAATTTTTCTGCCCAAAATAATTCCTGCATCAACATCACTTCGAACATTGGCACCACTAATAATGCGATATAATTTTTGTTCCTCTGCTTTTTCTTGTATGTAAGCGATTTCTGTCGGGAACAATAATTTTAATAATTCCACCGTAACTCCAGCTAAAACAGCATCTTCAGATGGATATGAAGGTAAGCCACTTTTTGGGATTAAAACTGGTAAAGTTGCATCAACCGTAAAAGGGGCAGCTCTATTATACAGTTTTTTATAATGCCAAGTAGCAATCATTGCATCGTATTGCGCGGCACTCACGTAAGCATAGGCTCTTGCTGCGTATGGAGGATTTGAAAAAGGAAATTCAGGATTTGCAAATGGGTTTGCTCCAGATGGTGCAGGATACGTTCCGTCTTCATTTTGATATGGTGGACGATTGTGTCTTGCAACTAAAGTTCGCATGATTTCATTCCAACGTAAAACACCTCCGGCACTCCAGTATTTTATTATTTTTTTCTGTTCCGGCGTTATGCTTGCTTGGTAACTTTTTATTTCATTGATTTCTCTTGTAAATGCGGCAGCAGTACTAGCTATTGGTGCATCCAAAGAGAATTCATCCGGTGTAGTCAATAGGAATGTTTTCCAAGTTCCTGCTAATTCGTCTGTATTAGCCGGATTTAATTGAGGAAATTGTTCGTTGCGTTCTGTTAACTCATCACTACAAGAATAGTTCATCGTAAGAAACAAAACCAAAAGACTGTTATAGGCTATTTTTTGTATTTTATTTTTCATTTTCTTGAGTTGTTTTTTTTAAATTAAGGATATAAAATAAACCGCCATAAAAGGTATTCGATTGTCCAACATTTCTGCCTTCTGTAACAAAATTGCATCCTCCAATAAGAGATAATGCCGGTATTTTCTTGAGTGTATATTTAGTATTCACGCCTACTTTTAATGCATTCATAGTATTGCTCGGAAAAGGCATATTGTTTGTTGTAATGTCAAATCCTCCAGATTGTGTAACCCAGTTGTCTACCACTGCCTCGGCTATTAATCTGTTTGAGCGATACCCTATTCTGAAGTTTACAGAAATTGCGTCAGGCATATCAACTTCATTGGTGTAATGTATTTCGTTTGTGTAATAGGAATTTCTGTCAATGGTTATGTTCGCTCTTTTTACATACGCTCCGGAAATAGTGCTGAAAAAACGACCTCTTTGATAATCACCCATCAATCGTAAAGAAGCAGTTTTGCTTTTTAGACCAAGACTTAAAGGCAAATAATCAGCTGAATAATTAGAAACTGGAGCCGAAAGTCCTCCTAAAGCATATAAAGAGTAGGTTGCTTTTCCAATTGTTTTTTCAAAAGGCATGTATTTTATGGTTAACGATAGGTCCTGCAATCCTTTTTGACCTTCCATTGTTCCTGCAGAAGCCTTTGTCTCTACGTACGGAAGGCTGAAAATAATATTCAATTTATCAGAAACACCATAGTTTCCCATTAAGGCAACTGATTTTGTAGAAACGGTACCAAGATTAAGATTTTCTCTTTTAAAGGTTCCTTCCCAATACTCGTCCCAGCTGCTATATTGGTATACAGCTCCAAAACAAAAATTGTTTTTGCTCATCATAATACCGTCAATCTCTGTTTGAGCATTCATAAATAAAGGTGCCAACAGCAGGCAACTCAGATAAAATTTTTTCATTAAAAAATGGTTTTGGTTAGTAGTTTGGTATTTTACGATTTAAAATAATTGGTTTTTTTGATATAATTTAAAAGCGTATTGTGTTATTGATATTCTTGTGAAATGCAACTAATTCTTAAATGGTATGTCTCTAAAATCGGGTTGATATACCGATGTTAATTGTGTAATCAGCAAATGCCGCATCACCCTGAACATGTGTGCCTGTTGTTACAGAATTTTCTTTGTCAGTAACACTTTGTGTACGGTTACGAACTACTGCAAATGGCACTGATGCAAACAAGACTACTTTTTTGTATTCATAGTTTACAGAAGGCTCTACTGACCAGATATAACCCGGACGACGGAAATCGCCGCTGCCACCCACAAGATCATAAACAGGAATCCCTTCTAATCGTGCACCTGCCGCCACAGATAATCCTTTTACTTGATTCACGGAATAGTTAAAACCTGCTCTAAACATATATTGATCTGGTACACTCATAATAGCTTCGTTAGCTAATCTTGATGCAATTGTTTCTCTATAGGTTCTCGTGCCATTTTGCTCACGAGGATTAATTAAGTAATAGAAATTACCGTAAACTCCAAAGTTCTCAATGAAGTTATAAAATGTATTTAATTCAAAAGTAAATCCAGTACCACCGTCTCCTAACTGGATGGATTGATCTACAGTGCGCAATTCTTTTGTCCCGTTTGGACCTACATTGTAAAAATAATCTTTGTAGTTGTAATCACCGGTTGGTAATTTTATCCCTAATCCTAATTGTATATTTCCTTTTGTGCTTTTTGCCGGATCTAACATCCATCTGTAAGCGGCAAATCTAATATCTCCTATTCCAAAAGAACTGGTTGAATGTCTTTCTCTTTTTACGTAAGTCCCATTTACCAATCCATGTTCGTACAATGAAGAACGAACGTTGTTTGAAATGGGAAGGTCGACCATAACGGACCAACGGTTGTTTAATATTCTGGTGAGTGAAAGATTGAAAACGGAAGTGTAATTGATGACTTCTGTTTTTTGAACTAATCTGTCTTTGTTTTCTTCTGTTCCTGAAAAGTGTCTGAATGATCTAAAATAACGCCCACTGCTGGCAAATTGCCATCCGGAAACATTAGTACTGTCTGCGTGAATCGACATACAGCTTGTGGCATTACCCTTGATAGCGACGCAACCTTGAGCAGACATATTTTGGGTGTTAAAAGTAATTGTAAGGAATAGGATAAAAATACAAGCGGATTGTAAAGCGGATAAATTTTTCAAGTTTTTGGTTTTTTAAAATGGTTAATGGTATAAAACAGGCCAACAACTGCTTCTTTCTAAAAAGAAGTTTGGCATTAAAAACAGATAAGTTAGTGGATAGGTAGTATCACTGTAAAGCAAGATCTACTTTGGCTTTCGCCAAAAAGTCTCGTTGATTTTACAAGGCAAAAGGATAGATTGAAGGTTATATTTGCAATAAAGAACTCTTTTAAAAATCCATTTTTTGAATTTGCAAATCAATTTAAATCATGATTCTGAAAGCTAGTAGTACAAAATATACCAGAATAGAAATACAAAATAGGCCTTTGAATTCATTCGCAAAAAGCGAATTCGGGAAAATACAAAAGACTATTTTGTATTTATAACGGGCATAATTTCTAATAAATGGATGTAATAAATGTACATATTTAGCTAAAAAGCAATCGTGAATTATCTTGACTTTACAAATGCCAGATAAAAGCGAATGATACCACTAAAATGAAAGGAGATTTAAACGAAATCGGGTGGTGAATACGATACGGAAATGTATCCGGAATCTAGCGCCTGGTTTGGCATAATGATAGGTTCACTTGAAATTACAGCTGTTTTTGGAGAAAAATCTACGCAAACAGCAGTATTTGCTACATAATCTTTTAGGAAAGATTTTAGTAGTTTTTTTACTGGAGACTCTTTTGATGAGGATCCGTTGAATAATTGATTGTCAACAATATCTTTTAAATCCTGACTTATTGCATCTTGATGTGAATTGCGCAGGTAATAAAGACTTAGTATGTTGTTTTGAATTCTTTTCTTGAAAATATGATAACTTTTATTGTTGATAACCACATCTTCATTTACATACTCAAAATCAGTGTCTTCGATAAAGGAGTATAAAGTGGCGTTCAATTTGATTACTTGAAACTCTGAATCATGTTTTTTCTCCATAGAAGACACCCACGCTTGCTCCTCTTGATAAGCAAACATCAGATAGTATCCCATCACGTTGTAGAACAACGTTACTATTAGAAAAAGTGATGCAATTCGTTTCATATTTGCCGAAAGTAGAAAACTATTTCATAGGTTAACATCTTCGATATTAATTTTAAGTTTTTTTTAACATAATTTTATGAAAGTTATAAATCGAAACCGTTTTCGGAAAAATTTATGGATTTTTTTTTCATTGCTATTTTTCAATTGTTAAATTTTAATGAATTATATTTTTATGATTTATGAAATGGGATTCTAAATTAGAATTTATATTTCAAATCTCATTAATTTGAAGAAATCAGCAAACAAAAATGACACAAAATCCATAAACCAAAAAAGATGCTTATTTTTGCTGACTATGAAACATTTTCCAGAAAATTTATCCGCTAAACTTGAAATTAGAAAGCAGAATAATGCTTTGCGAAAATTACCTTTGTCAAGTAAAAAGATTGATTTTTCTTCCAATGATTACTTGGGTTTTTCTCAGTCAGAAATTATTTTTAAGGAGACGCATCAGCATTTAATTACTAATAACATCATTCAAAACGGAGCAACTGGTTCTCGTTTATTATCTGGAAACCATAAACTGTATCAGGAAACAGAAGACTTTATTGCCAATTTCCACAAATCTGAATCGGCTTTGATTTTTAATTCGGGCTATGATGCCAATGTTGGTTTTTTTAGTGCTGTTCCGCAAAAAAACGACTTGATTTTATACGATGAATTGTGTCATGCTTCTATTCGGGACGGAATTCAACTGTCGAATGCCAAAGCCTATAAATTCAATCACAATGATTTTGAAGATTTAGAAAAATTGATTTTACGGAATCCAAATACCAATATTTATATCGTCACCGAATCTGTTTTTTCTATGGATGGAGATTGTCCAAATCTAGAAGAATTGGTTCAGCTTTCAGATAAATATCATTGTTATCTTGTTGTTGATGAAGCGCATGCTTTGGGCGTTTTTGGTTCTTCAGGAGAAGGATTCGTTCAAATGCTGGGCTTACAAGATTATGTTTTTGCACGCATTATGACTTTTGGGAAAGGTTTGGGATGTCATGGAGCTGCGATTTTAGGTTCGACTGAATTGAGGGATTATTTAGTAAATTTTGCCCGAAGTTTTATTTATACAACGGGGCTTTCACCCCATTCTGTTGCTACAATTCTGATTGCTTATCAGCATTTAAAACAGGATTCGGATTCCATTTTAAAATTAAGAGAAAATATTATTTCTTTTAATCAGGAAAAAAATATGTTGGAATTAAAGCCACTTTTTGTCCGAAGCAAATCTGCGATACAATCCGCGATCATTCCAGGAAATGAAAAAGTAAAAGCAATCGCCAACTTACTGCAGGAAAAAGGATTTGATGTGAAAGCGATACTTTCGCCAACTGTTCCCGAAGGACAGGAACGCTTGCGTTTTTGTTTGCACAGTTATAATTCGACGGAAGAAATCTCTGAAGTGTTGCGTTTGTTGAGTACTTTTGTTTTTATGGAACACGGATAACACGGATTTAGCGGATTATCACTGATTTTAATTAAAATATATACCATGGGTAATTTATTGCATAGAAATTTGAGTGATACTATTTTGAAAATTTATTTTGAAGTTTATAATGAACTTGGATATGGGTTTCTTGAAAAAGTATATCAAAATGCAATGTATTTTGAGTTGAAATCACAAGGATATAAAGTGGAAACTCAAAAACAAATTAAAGTATATTATAAAAGCCAATTGGTGGGTGACTATTTTGCTGACTTATTGATTGACGATTCTATTATTCTTGAGCTTAAAGCCTGTGAATGTTTAAAAGACGAGCATAAAGCCCAGCTTTTAAATTATCTAAAGGCAACTGAGGTAGAAATTGGATTGTTATTGAACTTTGGAACAACTCCAGAATTCAAAAGGTCTATTTATACTAATGACAGAAAAAAATTAAAATAAATTTTTAAAAATCCGTGACAATCAGTTAAATCTGTGTCATCCGTGTGCTATTTATATGAAACTATTTATAACAGGAATTGGAACCGATGTTGGTAAAACCATCGCGTCAGCTATTATTACAGAAGCTTTGCAGGCAGATTATTGGAAACCCATCCAAGCTGGCGATTTAGAAAATTCTGACAGTCATAAAATCAAATGTTTTTTATCTAATGAAAAGACGGTAATTCATCCGAACAGTTATGCTTTGAATACACCGGCTAGTCCGCATCTTGCTGCTGAATTGGACGGAATTGTTATTGATTTAAAGAAAATTACTGAGCCCAAAACAGAAAATCATTTGGTTGTTGAAGGTGCTGGAGGTGTTTTTGTGCCATTAAATTATACAGATTGCGTAATCAATTTAATTAAAAATGACTATAAAGTGATTGTGGTTTCCCGACATTACTTGGGAAGTATTAATCATACCTTATTGACGGTTGAAGCTTTGCAGAATCGAAAAATTACCATTGCTGGAATTATTTTTTCGGGCAATGAAAATAAAGCTTCTGAAGAAATAATCTTGAACAAAACAGGTATAAAATGCATTGGAAGAATTGAGCAAGAACCGTATTTTGATAAAAATGTAATCAAAGAATACGCTGATTTGTTTCGCGAACAGCTATTGAGTTTATAAAATTAAGAATCAAGAAGAAAGAATCAAGACTTGTTTTTTAGGTTTTTCTCGCTTCTTGTAGCTTGCTTATTTTATCTTTGCAAAATGAATTTAACAGAAAGAGACCGCCAATATCTTTGGCATCCGTATACCCAACATAAAACCGCAGCGTTACCAATTGCCATTAAAAAAGGAAAAGGCGCCTTGCTTTGGGATGAAAATGAGAAGGAATATATTGATGCAATCGCTTCGTGGTGGGTCAATCCTTATGGACATTCGAACACCTTTATTGCCGATGCGATTTACAAACAACTCACTACATTAGAACATGTTTTGTTTGGTGGATTTACACATGAACCCGCTATTTTGGTAGCCGAGAAGTTGATGGAAATCTTACCAAAAAACCAACAGAAAATATTCTTTTCGGATAATGGATCTACAGCAGTTGAAGTGGCAATTAAAGTGGCGCTACAGTATTTTTTCAATAAAGGAGAAAAGAGAACTACGATAATCGCTTTCGAAAATGCGTTTCACGGCGATACTTTTGCAGCCATGGCAGCGAGCGGAATTTCATTTTATACACAAGCTTTTCAAGGAATGTTTATTGATGTGGTTCGGATTCCGGTTCCAGTTAAAGGACAGGAGCAGGAAAGTTACAATGCTTTACAATCCGTTATAAAAAACAACACTTGCGCAGGTTTTATTTTTGAGCCATTGGTTCAAGGAGCTGCAGGAATGGTCATGTACGAGCCGGAATCGTTAGATATATTGATGCGAATTTGTCAGGAGAATAATGTGCTAACCATTGCTGATGAAGTGATGACGGGCTTTGGAAAAACCGGAAAAACTTTTGCAACGGATTATTTGGTGGAAAAACCAGATATGATGTGTCTGTCCAAAGCGTTGACCGGAGGAACTATTCCCATGGCGATTACGACTTTTACTCAGGATTTATTCGATGCTTTTTATGATGACGATATCAATAAAGCGCTGTTTCATGGACACACATTTACAGCAAATCCTACAGGCTGTGCGGCGGCTTTGGCCAGTTTAGACTTGTTGCAAACCAATGAAATGCAAGCGAATATAATTCGTGTTAATCAAAATCATTTGGATTTTCAGGAGCGAATTAAAAATCATCCAAAAGTTGTTACAACACGAGTGCTGGGAGTCATTTTTGCTTTAGAAATAAAAACCGAAAGTTCAGCCAGTTATTATGGAACATTGCGTAATAAACTCTATGATTTTTTTATTGAAAACGGAATAATTCTGCGTCCTGTTGGTAATATTGTGTACATTTTGCCTCCTTACATTATTACCGATGAACAATTAGAAAAAGTATATCAAGTGGTCGAAAATGCTTTAGAAATAGTTTAATTTTTAAGCCACAGATTAAAAAAATCAGTTTTTATCTGTGAGAATTCGTGCCATCCGTGTGCTATTTTTTCACTGATAGAATGTAGAATGTAAATAACTTTGCGACCTTTGCCAAAAAAAATATCTTGTCAACAATAATCTCCATAACAGCCATAGCTTCCATTTCGCCTTTAGGAAATACTCCTGAGGCTATTTGGGAAAATTATCTTAATGAAAATCATTGTTTTACGGAACATATTTTAGACCATAAAAAAACCTTTGTATCGACTTTAGGCGCTAATTCAGAGCAAGTTGTTGGCGCTTTGCGAGAATCAGATAACAAATATAAATCCTTAGATAAATCGGTTTTGTATGCCATGGCGGCTTCGCGAAAAGCGATGCAAAATGCGGGTTGGACACAAAAAGATATTTTTGGGATTAATATTGGTTCGTCTCGTGGTGCAACAGATTTATTCGAAAAGCACTATCAAGATTATTTACAAACTGGAAAAGCACAAACTCTAGCTTCTCCAACGACCACTTTGGGAAATATTTCCTCTTGGGTTGCTCATGATTTACAAAGTTCTGGCCCTGAAATATCTCATTCCATTACGTGTTCCACTGCTTTGCATGCAGTATTAAATGGAGTGGCTTGGCTTCGAGCAGGAATGGCTGATAAATTTCTGGTTGGCGGCAGTGAAGCGCCATTGACTGATTTTACGATTGCCCAAATGCGGGCGTTAAAAATTTATTCGAATAGTACAGAAACATACCCGAATCGTGCGCTTGATTTAGAAAAGAAACAAAGCACCATGATTCTTGGCGAAGGTGCCGGCGTGTGTTGTCTCGAAATAGGGAAAAAAGAAAATGCCTTGGCTTATATAGAAGGAATCGGTTATGCTACGGAAATTCTGGAACATAATATTTCTATTTCGGCGGAAGCAACTTGTTTCCAAAAATCAATGAAAATGGCATTGGAAAACACTGATTTATCCGAAGTTGATGTTATTGTGATGCATGCTCCGGGAACTATAAAAGGCGATTTGACGGAGTATAAAGCGATAGAAACAGTTTTTGGCAAAAGTCTTCCTTTATTGACTACCAATAAATGGAAAATTGGTCACACTTTTGGTGCATCGGGGATATTGAGTATGGAACTCGCTATTTTGATGATGCAAAACAACAGATTTATCGGAGTTCCTTTTGCGGAAGCGCAATTACAAACCAAACCAATTAAAAAAGTACTGATTAATGCCGTTGGTTTTGGTGGAAATGCGGTGAGTGTTTTGATTCAAAAGGCATAAAAAAACCCAGTAGATCATTGATTACCGGGTTTTGTACTAGTTGAAATTAGTGGCGTTACAGCATCATTTTTTTTGTGATTTCTAAACCATCTTCTGTTTTTATTTTAACGATAACAAGCTGTTTTTGAGTTTGGATTCCATTAGTTGTATGCTCCAAAGTGTTAATGTTTTTTTTCTGATAAATAGATTTACCCAATATGTTATAAATTGTAATGTCTTGAATGTTTTTCTCTTCTGAAACAAGTTGAATTTGACTTCCATTTTTAAACACAACTATTCCGTTTTGGACTAATTCAGGATTTTCTACTCCTAAGGTTTTGTCTTTAAATTTCAATTCAAAACGGTCGTTAAAAGTTCCTTTTTCGGTTGTAAAAGTGTAGCGGCCTTGTTTTAAATTGACTGTAGCGTCATTTTTTTTGTCATGCAAAAATACTTCTTGATTGGTAAAGAATCCGTCAAAACTGTCAATTCCTACTGAGAATGTGCCGCCAATAGTGTTTTCAAAACCAAGAGGAATGCTGTCTTCTTCATCAAATGGTAAGCTTCTGCCTTGAATAGACAAATTTTCTTCACCTAAAATGGAATACATTGAAACAAAACTATCCGAAGAAAATGTTTTTCCGTCGTAGCCATTGTCGTAATCATTAGTGGCTCCAGTGATGTAGCCCAAAAGCATTTCGGAGTATGCTCCTTGCTCGTTTGTAATATTGACCCATACTCTGTTTTTTTCAAGAGTAGTGTTAGACGTACTTTTCGCAGCTTTTGTTTTAAAAAATTGCGTGTTGCCATTCTCTCCTTTGACTCTCATACTGTTATTGAAAACAAGTTTTTTTGTAGCTGGAGCAGTTGCTTTAATTTCTGCAAAAAAACCTTGCCCAGAAGCTATATTTCCTTGAGGCCTATTGTTATTGTTATTAGTTTTTCCAGATAGAGCTGGACTTGTTGTTACAGTACTTCCCGTTAAATTGTATGATGCATAATCATCACCAGAATATGCAAAAACACCAGAACCTGGATTGGGAGTGTTTGCTGCTATAGCGGTGTTGTGTGTCCAGAAATATAGCGTCCCTTCCAAAATATCTTTGTTGTTTGCGTTTGTAAGAAATGCATCCGCATTTAAAGCACTAGGATATGGGTTTCCAATAAGCCCAAGAGAACCTGTTTCTGCTGTAGCAATTGGAAGCTCGATTAGACCTGTGAAAGGAACACCGGTAAAAGTTGTTGATACAATTTGTGTTGCCAAATCGTTTTCAGGCGCACGGGCAATATATCCTTTTCCGGGAGCCATTATGGTATTCTCTGATTCGAACTGCCAGTTGTCAACTGCATCATTAAAAGAATAATATAGATAGGATTCTTTGAAATTAGACAGTTTAATACCGGCAACTGGTGAAGACCAATACGTGTAATCGTATTGCTTCATGAATGAGGAATTTCTAATTACATTTATAATTCCGGTACTTTTTGCATCATCATCATTTTGAATTAAACTACCATTGTTCTCAATGATTAAATTTCCTATCACAGTAACATCATTCTGTACTTCTACAAATTTTCCTGGTGTAATAGTTAGTGTTTTTTCATTGTTTATTGTAAGTTCACAAGTAGTAATGTTTCCGTGAATTTGTGTATTGTAGGTTCCGTTTATTATTGCTTTTATGGAAAGTGTAGGTGTTCCGTTTGACCAATTAGTGCCATTCCATGTGGATGAAATTTTACATCTGTTGTATTCATCGGCACCCATATCTGGAGCGACTGTACTTCTGGATTCGTCATCAATATCAGTAGGAATAATAGCTAGCGGAGTTCCTTTGTCATCAAATGCTGCATTGGTTCCGCTTAAATGTAAATCGGCAATCGATACGAACGTTGGAATCACATTAATTGAATTTCGGTCTTTTGTAGTTGCCGTTTGCCAATTTGCTAATGTTGTTCTGTTACCGCCCAAAAAACCGATATGTCTCGCAGAATAATAATCGTTATAATCAATGTTCAAGAATGATGAAGCAGCAACAGTTGAATAAACAGAATAAGCAGTTCCAGTTGTACTTGTGTTTCCGAAAATGTTATTTATGATGTCTAATTCTGTTCCTGCATTTATATTTAATGCTGCAGAGATATTGTTTTGGTTTCCATTCAAGACAACTGAATTATGGTATAATTTGATATTTCTACCAGATTGTATCTGAATTCCTGAAGCACCATTTGTAGTTGTTCCGGTAGTTGTTATGTCACTAATAAAGTTGTTTGCAACAAGTATGTTTGCAGAAGTAGTGGCATTCATTTGTAAACTTAGCGTTCTAATAATACCATTTCCTGTATTCTTTATGTTTGTTATTTTATTTTCAGAAATAACTCCATTCGTTTGTGTTCCACTTATGAACATTGCATATTGAATAATGTGATTTGTGGTCAATATTACATCGGATATTGTATTTCTTTTGATATTATAATTACTCCCGTTTTCAATTGTAATTCCACTTATGGATGGATTTCCTGTGTTGTCATTCAAAACCCCATTGATTACGTTATTTGTTATGGTGAAATCATTAGTATTAATCATGTAAATAGGCAAGGAAGGTTTTTCGGTGTTTATAGTACTTCCAAATATATTTGACTCCAAAGCCGTTTTACTCGTTTTTAAGGTAGCGCTACTGTTGATGTAAACACCCTGTCTTACATTGATGAATTCATTATTTGTGATTTTGGTAGTAGCATTGTTTGCGGTAGCAGTAGCGTTTATGTTTATGTTGTTGTTAAGGCCAAGTTCATTGCTACCGGAATAAATTCCTGAAAGTTGCCTTGCTTGCTGATTTCTGATGTTTGATTTTAATATTGTATTTTTTATATCAATATTTGTTGCACCATTAGCACCATTACTGGCAACCCAAAGTACAGTTCTGTCTATGAAATTAACAGCGTCATTATTGATTAAAGTAAGATTTCTGGTTGTTCCCGTTGCATTGTTTCCGTCAATTATAATATTATCAGCTCCGTTAAACTCAATAACTGCAGGAACACCTGTAAAACCGTTTGTGTTTGTAGCGGTAATTGTTACTGTTTTTCCAATGTTAGGTTTAATGGTCAGCGTGTTTGTTGCGCTAGTACCCGTGAATTGAGTAATGATAATAGGAAACGTTTCCCCGGTTGTATTGCTGTAAGTAGTATCGTCAAGTAAAAAAACAACTGGACCAGCTGCTCCAACACTATTTATTCTGGCAACGGCATTTGTCAATGTGTTAAAAGGTGCAGCATTTGTTGATTTAATGATGTAGTTTCCGGATAAGGCTTGTGAGATTCCAATAAAAGGTAATAGTAAAAATAAAAGTAAAATTTTCTTCATGAACTATTTTTTAAATTAATTCACATGCTTTTCTATTTTGAATAAAATTACAAGTGCAATTAGACTTACGAAAAACAATTGCATTTGGATTTTAAATAATAAATATTTTGTAAAGAAATTTAAAAACGACAAAATTTTGCCTTTTGAGTATTTTGCTTTCTGATAAAAAAAGTTTTAATGTGAACTTCTAAAACAATCAGTACTATTTGATTTATAGATTTTCTAATTCTTTTGCTTTTTCGAAAATCAAGTTGCTTTCGAATCCTCTGCGCAGTAAATAGTCACAGAATTTTTTTCGTTTTTTTAATAGATTCGTTTCTTTTATGGATTCCCAATTTCTGTCGGCAAGGGTATGAAAAGTGGATAAATATTCCTCAGTAGAGATCTCTTTGAGGGCAATATTTATGAGAGTTTGTGTTATTTTTTTTGCTTTTAATTCATTGACAATCCTAATTTTTCCCCAATGTTTGATACGGTGTTTTCCTCTTGCAAAACTCTGGGCAAAACGTTCTTCATTAAGAAAATTATCACTTATAAGATGCACCATAATCGTGTCAATTTCATCAGCGTCCATTTTCATACTTCTCAGTTTTTGTACTACTTCTTCGTGACAGCGTTCTTGATAGGCGCAATAATGCTCTATTTTATGGATGGCTTCTTTTATGGAAAAAACTGGGTTCATTCGTGGTGGTTTCTTGATTTTAGTAATTAGGCGAAATTAATTATAATGGTCGTTAATTGCGCATTAAAAATATAATTTTTAGAGCAAGAGTATTACAATTAAAATGACAAAAGTTTGTCTTTGTGGCTATTGAAAGTGAAAATGCTTCGTTTTTGATATTTTTCTTTCTTTATAAATGCAAACACGTATTACGTCGATTATTTTAGCTGATGGTCGGTAAAATTTCATTTGATTTAAAAAAGTAACTGATATTGTACAAATTGATTTTTTCAATAAACACACACACTAAAATATGGTTCTTTAATGCCGTATTTAAAACAATTGAATTTACAAATAATACCACATGAATAAAGCTCTATATACACTAAATAAAAGAATACTTCTTTTTATTTTTTTTCTGTTGATGTCTACAATTTCTTTCGGGCAAACTACTCTTTTTCAATTTAATTTTGAAGGGTCAGTAAATCCAAATATAAATAATACCATAGGTACCCCTACAATCGGACAGTTCGGTGTTGACAATGCGCAGCTTGCCACTGATAATACTTGTGGAAGTGGAAATTCATTTTCGCTGTCTGCCAATCAATGGAATAGAGATGATTTCTATCAGTTTACAGTAAATGCCACTGGGTATGAAAATTTAGTTTTTTCTTTTTGCAACAGAGCAAGTAATAATATCAATGATTTTATAGTTTATTCCAGTTCTGATCAAGGCGTAACACTTACTGCTATAACACCTAGTTTCAATCCTGATACCAATAGTAGTACAAGGACATCTGATGTTTTACCTGTATCTGCAAATAACAATCCAGACGTTCGTATCTACATATACAAAACAAATAATCCCAGTGGTAATGGTAATGGTGCTAATAGCGCTGCTAATAGAACTTTATATTTAGATAATGTAACATTAAGAGGTTGCCCAACTACAGCGGGGACTTTATCAGGGAATCAGTATGTCTGTACTTATAATCCTAATCGAACAGCAACTTTTTCATCTACCATTTTAGGAGGGACATGGTCTAGTAGTAATGCTGGTATAGCAACAGTAAATGCAACAACAGGAGTAGTGACAGGGGTAGGAGCAGGAACTGCGACAATAACATATACAATTAGTAGTACAGGGTGTACAACAAGAACAGCTAATAGAGTTGTTTATGTTGCTAATGGTCCTGGAGGAGCTGTTACGGCAATAAGTGGATCTAATTCACAATGTCAAAATACTGCGGCTACTTACACAATAACCTCTGATGCGGCTAATTTTAACCATACTTGGAGTTATTCTGGTGCTGGTGTAACATTTGTTACTAGCGCTGATGGACGTTCAGCTACAGCAACATTTGCTGTAAACGCAACCTCAGGGAGAATAACAGTAAATTCAACTAATGCTTGTGGGTCAGGTTATGGCAATGGTTTAGATGTAACTGTTGCTCCTTCAAGTAATGGAGGATCTATTCCATCTAGTGCAAGTGGTTGTCCAAATAGTTATATAACTTATTTAAATTTAACAGGTTATGTAGGGAGTCCAATACGTTGGGAATCTTCAAATGACAACTTTGTTAGTAATATAGTTTCCATTGCAAACACAAATAACGGTATAAATGTCAGCAATTTAACTCAAACCACTTATTATAGAGCTGTAGTGCAAAATTTACCTTGCACAAATATTGCTTATTCTAATATTTCTACAATAACTATAAATAATAGTATTGGTGGTACAGTTTCATCAGATCAAACTATATGTTATGGAAATCAACCAGTTAATATAGTTTTGGGTGGTAATACTGGTTCTGTTGTAAGGTGGGAAAAGGCTACTAATATTGGTTTTACCGTAGGTTTAGTTACTATTTCTAATACGAGCACTACCTTGACTGGTGCAGAAATTGGTAACTTAACAACTAACACTTATTTTAGAGCGGTAGTTCAAAACGGTAGTTGTACAGAAGTAAATTCTGCGTCTGTGTTGATAAGCGTGACTCCTCCTCCGGATAAACCAATTCAAGGAACAATTGTTCCTCCTGATTGTGTTTCAGCTACAGGCAGCGTTACTTTGAATAGTTTGCCGTCAACTGGAACATGGACTTTAACAAGAAGCGGAACATCATCGGCAACAACTACAGGGACAGGGAGTTCAACTACAATTTCAGGATTGGCTCCAGGAACGTATGCTTTTACGGTTTCAAATGGTACTTGCACATCTTTAGCTTCAGATAATGTGGTGATAAACCCTGTCGTTACTAATACATGGAATGGAACGGTTTGGTCTACAGGATTGCTTCCAACAAGCACACAAAAAATTGTTTTTACAGGAAATTTTAATCAAGATGTAGATTTAGTAGGCTGTTCTTGTAAAGTTACCGGAAGCGCAACTGTTACCATCAGATCAAATCGTACACTCGCCATTACAAACGAAGTGGAAGTAGTAGGAGGAGGAACTTTGACTTTTGAGAACAAGGCTAGCTTGGTTCAAATTAATGATGCCGCTGTCAATGCGGGAAATATAATATACAAAAGACTCACAAATACGGGAGTACGCAATACCGATTACACGTATTGGTCTTCACCTGTATCGCCTTTAAATTTAGGAGGTACTGGAGGAATTTCGTATAATCCTTCTAGTCTTGTGGGTAGTATATTTTATTCTTACGAAGTTACTGCGGGCTCTGAAGATTGGAAAAGTGAGTCGGCTACAAGTCCAATGATTGTGGGGAAAGGGTATAGTATTAGAGGTCCTGGGCCAATATCAGTAAGTCCTTTGACTCTGTTGGAAGTGACATTTGCTGGTAAGCCTAATAATGGACGCTATCCTATCACAGGAATATATCCTTTTAAATCATATCTTATCGGAAATCCATATCCCTCGGCATTAGATGCAGATAAATTTTTGACTGATAACGCAGGTGTCATAGATGGAACGCTTTATTTCTGGACGCACAGCACAAAAATTGGAATTGGGGTTGTTAATCCCGGAACTGGTGTTTATGCTTATTCTGGAGATGATTATGCTTCCTATAACTTAACTGGAGGTGTTGGAACAGTTGCTGATAGCGACCCTGATAAGACACTAAGTAATCCTAACAAACCAACTGGTAAGATAGGGGCAGGACAAGGTTTTTTTGCTACAAGTAATACAACGATTTTAGGTACAAATGAAATTGTATTTAATAATAGTATGAGAGTTGGTGTTGGAGGAATTACAGGGAATAACTCTCAGATTTTCAAGATAAATAGCACCAAATCAAAAACGACAAGTGCCATTGAGAAAAACAGAGTATGGCTAAATCTAACTAATACAGAAGGTGCTTTCAAACAATTGTTAGTGGGATATATTACCGGAGCTACTAATGACTACGATAATGGCTACGATGGTGAAACTTTTGATGGAAATGAATTTATGGATTTTTACAGCGTAAATCAAAATAAAAAATTTGTGATTCAAGGCAGGGCTTTACCATTTGATGAAAATGATGAAGTTTCTCTAGGATATAGATCTGTCGCGATAGGGAATTTTAGTATTGGCATTGATGAAGTAGATGGAATGATGCAATCTCAAAAGGTCTATATTGAAGACAAGCTGTTGAATGTGGTACATGATTTAAAAGCCTCATCGTATGATTTTACAACACAAGCGGGAACTTTTAACGATCGTTTTGTTTTGCGTTATATAGATAAAACTTTAGAGACAGGAGATTTTGAAGCAGCTGATGATAAAGTTGTAATTTCTGTCAAAAATAAACAGATAAAAATAGACTCTTCAGATGAAACAATTGATAAGGTTTTAATTTTTGACCTAATTGGAAAACAATTATATAAAAAGATAAACGTTGGGAATAATGAACATGTAATATCCAATTTGTCTTCTAGTGAACAAGCTTTAATTGTAAAAATTGTATTGCAAAATGGTCAAACGGTTTCTAAAAAAGTTATATTTTAATATGTAATTTTAATAATTTGTTATAGTTGGTTGTTTTTAAGATTTTGTAAAACAGCTTTTTAACGAATATAAATGCATGTCGACGATTTTATTATGTGAAGTGGATTTGTTTTTTTTAATTTGAATTTAATGTAGGTTTTTTCTTTTAGAAGACCACATCTTTAAAATTGAATTTATTAAAAAAACATAAAAAAGCATGATTAAAAAATTACTCTGTACTCTTTTTTTAGTTTTAGTTCAAACTGTTGTTTTTTCACAAAAAACATATAATGTGACATCTGGAAATTGGAATATTGCTAATAACTGGACTCCGAGTGGTGTTCCGACATCAACAGACGATGTAATAATTCCTTCTGGCAAAACTGTGACTATTGATGTAAATGCAGAAGCAAAGAGTATAAGTGTTATTGGTAAGCTGACACTTAATACTACTTTAAAGCTTATTGTATATGGTAACTTTGAGGTTGTTGCAGGAACAACTGAACCACCTTCTGTGCCTGCAGGAAATTTTAAAATTATAGAGAATGGTAACTCTTCTACAACTCTTATCGTTTTAGGTAATTACACAAATAACGGAACCACTGATTTTGATAAAGGAGATGTTATAATAGTTGGTGACTTGACAACCCCATCTACATCTACTCTACAAAATTTAGGAAATGTTATTGTAGGAGGAAATATTATAGGTGATTTTAATCTTCAAGGTTCTATTCAAGCGAATCAACAAATTTATGCTGTAAATCCTAACGCAACCGTTGCAATAACACCAACTACTATTGATGCGGATGTTGTGCCAGGAACTCAAGTTACAACCAATACAGAAACTTCGGCTTTGGTAGCTCTTGTTAACCAATATGTATACGGAGGAACTTGTCCATTTACAATAAGTAATATAGCTAATATTTCTACTTGTTCAGGTTCAAATGCTATTTTCACTGTTACAACCACTGCAAGCTCCCCTACATATTTATGGCAGGTTAATACAAATGGATCGGGATGGGTAGACCTAGCAAATTCCGTCTCTTATTCTGGAGTAACTTCATCAACTCTTACCATTACTGCTGTTACTACCGGAATGAATAATTACAAATATAGAGCTAAAATTACTGGAGGATCTCCTTCTTGTGTAAAGAATGGAAATTATGCGGTATTGACGGTTAATAATGCACTATCTCAACCTACTCTAAGCACTCCAATACACCTAACTTGTACAAGTTTAACTGGAAGTTTTACAATAACTAATTACAATGCATCTTATGTTTATGCTGTAAGTCCGTCGATTGGAGTTACAATTTCAGGAAACACAGTAACTGCACCAGCGGGAAGTTATACACTTACGGCTACATTGGGAACTTGCATCTCTATACCATCATCTAGTGTAACCATTAACAATCCGGTTACAACAACTTGGAATGGTACTTCATGGTCAAACGGTATTCCTGTGGGAGGCTCAAATATAGTTTTTGCTGGGTCATATCCTCCAGCTATAGATCCAGCTTTAGATTTGTCAGGATGTTCATGTCAAATTATAGGTAGCGCAGTTGTAACTATAAAATCTGGTCGTACTTTAACAGTAGTTAATGAACTAAATGTTGCTGGAAATGCATCATTAATATTTCAAAATAATGCCAGCTTGCTACAGACTAATGATGCTGCTTCAAATAATATAGGAAGTATAACTTATATGAGAAGTAATTCTACAACTAGAGAGACAGATTATACTTATTGGTCTTCACCAGTTACAGGGCAAATATTGAAAAATGTTTCTATTAAAACCCCTTCTGATTTTTTTTTATTCATTTAATGCAGTTGTAGATGATTGGAATCAAGAGGATTCTGCTAATACAATGACAATAGGTCTTGGGTACATCATTAGAGGTCCTCATTATGAGACAATACCACCTCCAGGGTTTTATGAAGCTCCTTTTCAAGGGGTGCCAAATAATGGCCCCATTTATGTTACTATTCCATCTTTAGGAAGAGAAACATCGAATCTTATAGGTAATCCTTATCCATCCGCTTTAAATGCAGATTTGTTTTTAACAACAAATAGCTCCGTTTTAGATGGAACCCTTTATTTCTGGACGCATAATACAGCAATGGGTATTGGGGTTAGCAACCCAGGGACTGGTGTTTATGCCTATTCATCAGATGATTATGCTACTTATAATCTAACTGGAGGGACTGCAACAAGAATTGGTAATTTTGTAGGAGGAGTAGAGCAAGCATCAAATAAACCTAATGGTAAGATTGCTGCTGGTCAAGGATTTTTTGCAACGGGTAAAGTAGCTGGTGGAGATGTCATATTTAATAATAGTATGCGTATCTCTGGAGGTGCTTTAGGTGTAAATAATTCCCAATTTTTCAGGACTGCCAAAAGCTCAAAAACAACGAATGCAATTGAGAAACACCGTGTTTGGCTTAATTTAACTAATTCAGAAGGTGCTTTCAAACAAATGTTAGTTGGGTATGTTACTGATGCTACTAACGATTATGATGATGCTTTTGATGGAGAAAGTTTTGATGGAAATCAGTTTGTTGATTTTTATAGTATCAATGATGATAAAAACTTAACCATACAGGGTAGAGCTTTGCCATTTGATAAAAATGATGAGGTAGTATTAGGGTATAGTTCTACAATTGCAGGGACTTTCTCAATAAGTATTGATCAAGTGGATGGAATACTAACCTCTGAAGATGTTTTTATCGAAGATAAAATGACTAATAGTGTTAAAAATCTAAAAGAAGGAGCTTATAGTTTTTCAACTGGAGTAGGAGCTTTTAATGATCGTTTTGTATTACTTTTTACACAAAAAACGTTAGGAACAGACAATGTTGGTGAATTTGATAATTCGGTTTTAATTTCTAAAGATAAGAATGAATTAAAAATAAAATCTGAACTTGAAAGTATAAAACGAATCACAGTTTTTGATTTACTTGGAAGAAAAATATTTGATAAAGAAGCTGTAAATAGTAATGAATTCCGCACGTCAAATATTACTTTGAATAAACAATTAGTAGTAGTCAAAGTGATATTAGCCAATGGAAAAGAAATCTCTAAAAAAGTTATTTATTAGAACAATAGAATAATTTCATAGTCGTATATAAAAAACCCATTCTGTTTGTTCAGGATGGGATTTTTTTTGCAGCAATAAAAGCAAAAATATTTCTTGATTTAGGCTAAATATCACTAAATGTGGGTATTGTGTAAGGGAGTCATTGTGTTTACATTTATAGATGTTATTAACCAAAGTTGAAATTATGAGTCGTATCAAGATTCATAATAGCGGCCTAAATCCAATCTAAATTTGAAAACAATATTAGTTTACTTTGCTATAGTATTTGGTCTTTTGTTTCAAAATAAGGCATATTCTCAACAAGGAAAATCAGATGCAACATTTAATGTTTATGATGATGGTTTGCAAGGGGACGGTTTTGATAATACTGTTAGAACAGTCTCTTTGCAACCAGATAGTAAACTGATTGTAGGAGGTGATTATTTGAATTTTAACGGAGCAATAACTCCGTATTTATGTAGGTTATTTCAAGATGGGTCTAAGGATACTTCCTTTAATTTAGGTGCAAGTTTTAATGGTAAAGTGTATTGTTCTTTAATACAGCCAGACGGCAAGATAATTTTAGGAGGTTCCTTTACAACCTTTAATGGAATAAGTGCAAACCGATTAATTAGATTGAATAGTGATGGCTCCATTGATGCTCCATTCAATACTCTGGTAGCTGCAAGTAGTGGAATAGTGTATGGACTAGCTTTGCAAACTAATGGGAGCGTGGTTATTGTAGGTAGCTTTACTAAATACAATGGAATCACAGCTAATCGAGTAGCCCGGATTTTACCTAACGGGAATTTAGACGCTAGCTTTATCACTGGATCCGCGGCTAATGGAGTAGTGGAAGAAGTTCAAATTCAGCCTGATGGAAAGATAGTTTTAGCAGGTTCATTTGATTCTTTCAACGGAATTAGTAAAAATAAAATAATCAGATTAAATACTGATGGTAGTGCTGATACTTCTTTTGTGATAGGTTCGGGTTTTAATGCTAGTGTTTCGGCTCTTGCTTTGCAACCTGATGGGAAAATTATTGCAGGTGGGGATTTTGTAACCTATAACGGAATTACAGCAAATAAAATAGTTCGCCTGAATATACATGGTTCTATTGATGTCAGTTTTGTTTCAGGCTTAGGATTTAATGGTGGTGTTGTTGAGGTTATTAAATTAAATTCGGCTGGAGCCGTTATGGTTGGAGGTTCTTTCACGGGTACTTATAACGGAATAGATGTAAATCGATTGACGTTTTTAAGTTCTAATGGAATTTTAGATCCAATATTTGATATTGGAGCAGGTCCATTCTCGGCGTCAGTTCTGGATGTCGCTAATGCTTCTGACGGTTCTTGGTATGTAGCAGGTTCTTTCTCCATTTTTGATTCACAAAATCAAGGGCGATTGGCCAAAGTTGATCCTGTCGGAGCTTTAGACATTGGGTATCTTACCGCTGGAGTAGGTTTTGATAATTCAGTTTTGAAGGTACTTTCCTTATCAGATAACAAAACAATGGCATTTGGTAGTTTTACGAAATTCAACGGAACTATTTGTAACAGAGTTTCACGTTTGTCTGAAGACGGTGCAGTTGATTCTTCATTTAATGCATCTGGTGCTGGTGCAAATAATACTATTAGAAGTGCAATAATACAAACGGATAATAAAATTGTTTTAGCTGGAGTTTTTACAACTTACAATGGTGTACTGGCAAATAGAATAACCAGAATTCTTCCTGACGGGCTTTTAGATCCCACTTTTATCACAGGATTAGGCTCAAATAATCAAATCTATGCGCTCGCATTGCAGCCAGACGGCAAAATAATTATTGCTGGAAATTTCACAAGTTATAGTGGGATTTTGGTGAATAGAATTGCCCGGTTATTGCCCAATGGAATTCTTGATCTCACTTTCAATACAGGTTTAGGTGCTGATGCTATAGTAGAAGCGGTCTTGTTGCAACCGGATGGAAAAATAGTTTTAGGGGGACGTTTTGCTACTTTTAATGGAGTTTCTTATAATCGAATGATTCGTTTGAATACTGACGGAAGTATTGATTCCGGTTTTTCTGTTGGTATTGGCTTTGATAAAAATGTATATGCAATTGCCTTACAGTCTGATAATAAATTGATTGTTGGTGGAACATTTTTAAGTTATGGAGGTGCTTCCGCAAAAAGAATTCTGAGGCTGAATAGCAACGGGAGTCTGGATGCCACTTTTGCATCAGGAGCAGGTTTTAGTAATGGAGAGATTAGAACTATTTTGGTTCAGCCGGATGACCGGGTTTTACTTGGCGGAACTTTCTCGGGAACTTATAATGGAATTGCTGTAAAACGAATGCTGAGATTGCTTTCTTCGGGAGTTTATGACACTACTTTTTCCGTAAACTTAAACGGTACGCTGTTTAGCACTTGCTTTACGCCAAATAATAAAGTAATTATTGGAGGAAGTTTCAATTCTGTTTCTGGAATAACAAAGCATCGTGTAGCCCGAATTAAACTGTGTACAAATAGTTCTGTTTGGAACGGGATTACATGGAGTAATGGGCTGCCTTCCGTTGAAAGAACATTAATTTTCAATGGTAATTACAGCTCACTTGCTTCCGTAAATTCCTGTTCTTGTTCAATTAGTTTGGGAAATACGGTTACTGTTCCAGACGGAAATACTCTGGGATTAGTTTTTGATTATTCGGGTTTAGGCACGTTGATTTTAGAAAACAATGCGGCACTTTATCAATCCGAGGATCAGGTGAGCAATACAGGAATTATTCAGTTAAAAAGAAAAACGACACCAATCCTGAAAACAGATTATACGTATTGGTCTTCTCCGGTTTTAAATCAAAAATTGATTGATGTGTCTCCAAATACACCTTTGGACAAGTTTTATTCTTTTGATGCTTTATCAGATTCATGGTTCAATGAGCTTTCAACAACTGCAATGACGGTTGGTAAAGGATATATTATCCGTGGTCCAGAATCTTTTTCGGGTGCAGTTAAAGGGTATCATGAAGCAGTGTTTGTTGGTGTTCCTAACAATGGATTGGTATCAATTCCAGTTGGTGCTACAGATACGTCGAATCTTATTGGGAATCCATATCCTTCAGCGATTGATGCCAATTTATTTATCAATGCAAATAATGGAATTTTAGAGGGAACCATTTACTTCTGGACGCATAATACTGCGATTAATAATAATATATATACTTCGGATGATTATGCAGTTTATAATTCATTGGGAGGTGTTGGTACGAGTGCGTCTTTGAGTTCAGGTGTTAATAATACAAAGCCAGATGGCAAAATTGCTTCTGCTCAAGCTTTTTTTGTCACTGCTATCAATGGTGGCGGAATTGCAAAATTCAATAATAGTATGCGATTGATTGGGCAGAATTCAAGTTTTTTTAAATTAAATACGACCAAGAAAGCAAAAACAAATGATATTGAAAGACATCGCATTTGGTTGGATTTATATAATAGTGAAGGTGCTTTCAAACAAATATTACTGGGTTATGCAACTGGGGCGACTGATGATTTTGATAATTCTTTTGATGGTGAAAGTTTTAATGGCAATGAATATTTAGATTTTTACAGTATTATTCAAGATAAGAATTTGGCAATTCAAGGCAGGGCTTTACCATTTGAAGAAACTGACGAAGTTAAATTAGGGTTTACTACTACGATAGCGGGTGCTTTTACGATTAGAATCGATCAAGCGGATGAATTATTAGCGCGCCAAAATGTTTTTGTTGAGGATAAATTCAACAACAATATTACTAATTTAAAGAATGAAAATCTAACTTTTAATACTGCTGTTGGAATTTTTAATGATCGTTTTGTCTTGCGTTTTACCGATAAAACTTTGGCTTTGAGTGAACTTGAAAAAGATAAAGAATCAGTTTTAGTGTTCAATGAAAACAAACAATTACAGGTGAATTCTACTAAAGAGTTCATCGATGAAATTTCAATATATGATTTGGCTGGAAGAAAAATATATCAAAGGAATAATATAAATGATATTGATTTCTCGTTACTTAATTTGGCGTCGAATCATCAGGCATTAGTGATAAATATAGTTTTACAAAATGGTCATTCAGTTGTAAGAAAGGTAGTTTATTAAAATATTGGCATAAAAAAACCATCTGTTCAAAACAGATGGTTTTTGTGTTAATTTGAATCGATATTTATTTTTCTTTACCGGATGCTTCAAGATTTCTCTCAATAGTATGTCCTGGTCTTGACCATTTTGGTTTTTCGCCCAATGGTGCAAATTGAGAATCTTCAGCTTCAACGGTTTGTGGCTGAGAAACTTTTGTAAATGGTTTTTGTGGATTTAAACCTAACATTTCAAACATTTTCATGTCTTCATTTACATCAGGATTTGGTGTAGTAAGTAATTTATCTCCTGCAAAAATAGAATTGGCACCAGCAAAGAAACACATGGCTTGACCTTCGCGGCTCATATTCATTCTTCCGGCTGATAAACGTACTTGAGTTTCAGGCATGATAATTCTGGTAGTGGCTACCATTCGAATCATTTCCCAGATTTCTACCGGTTTTTCTTCTTCCATAGGAGTTCCTTCAACAGCTACCAATGCATTGATTGGCACAGATTCAGGTTGTGGGTTCAATGTAGAAAGTGCAACAAGCATTCCTGCTCTGTCTTCTATGCTTTCCCCCATACCAATTATTCCTCCGCTACAAACAGTAACATTCGTTTTACGAACATTCTCTATGGTTTGCAAACGGTCTTCAAATCCGCGAGTTGAAATTACTTCTTTATAATATTCTTCTGAAGTGTCTAAATTGTGGTTGTAGGCATATAAACCTGCTTCTGCCAATCGGTGTGCTTGGTTTTCAGTAATCATTCCAAGGGTACAGCACACTTCCATATCCAGTTTGTTTATGGTACGGACCATTTCAAGCACTTGGTCAAATTCAGGGCCGTCTTTTACGTTTCTCCAAGCTGCTCCCATGCACACACGTGAAGATCCGCTTGATTTTGCGCGTAAAGCTTGCGCTTTCACTTGGCTAACTGACATTAAATCATTGCCTTCAATTTCAGTGTGGTATCTTGCTGCTTGTGGGCAATAGCCACAATCCTCAGGACATCCACCAGTTTTTATGGATAATAATGTCGAAACCTGTACCACATTAGGGTCATGGTGTTCTCTATGTATAGAAGCTGCTTCAAAAAGCAAATCCATCATAGGTTTATTATATATTGCGATAATTTCGTCTTTCGTCCAATTGTGTTTTGTAATACTCATCGATGCGATTTTTTGATGGACCAAAAGTAGTTAAATTGTTCTAAAGAAGCAATGCAATAGCTAAGTTAATCGGTTATATGACGGTTGTTCCAATATAACATTAGCAACATAGTAACAATTACAGAAGAGGCTATTCCTTCAAAAAGTAAGCAAATCGAATAAGTATTTACCGAAGGGTTTCCGCCAAATAAAAAAGTCATTGGTAAGGATTTTGCATAGGCGTCGCCTCCATTCATGTAGCTGTAAGTCACTAATCCTATGATGCTTAAAAAGACACCTATTAGTGAAGTTATCATTGCCGAAACTGCATTGTCAACAAAGTTTTTTTTACCTTCATTAATATTCATTTCAATTGTTCTGTTGACACCGTAAAATACAAAAAACACATTCAAAAGACGCAAATAAAATAAATCAGCATAGCCGAGTGCATTCATGAGTAAAAAATATGCTCCAATTCCAATGAAAATAATTCCCCCGTTTAATAACTCTTTTGGTAGTTTCATACGATTCGTTTTTAAAAATTAAAAAACAAACTTCATTATGCAATAGAATAGCGATGTGAAGTAAAAAGTAGTATTCTTTTTTGAAATCTATTGCTATATAATGGTGTTATTTATCGTTTTTCGATAAATACTTTTGGTGTTTTTTCAGTGAAATATTTGTTCTGTATTCTTTTATTACAGCTATGAATTATTTTTTCTTTAAGGTCTAAAAGTAAAATAGATTCAATCAATTTTGGTGTTTGTCTGAAGCGTAACGGGTGTCCCAATACAGCATTAGCATGAATGTAACAATTACGGCAGATACGATTCCTTCAAATAACAAGGAAATAGAATAGGTCATCACGGATGGATCTCCTCCAAATAAAAAGGTTTTTGACAATGAGCTTACATAGGCATCGCCTCCCTTTGAAAAGCTGTAAATTATCAGTCCAATGATACTTAAAAATATTCCTGTAAGTGAAGTGATTAATGCTGAAACAGCATTGGAAACCAATATAGTTTTACCTTCAGCAAAATTTGATTTTAAGGTTCTTTGAGTTCCGTAAAATACAAACAGTACATTAATCAGACGTAAATAATATAAATCAGCAAGACCTAAAGCCTCCATTAATAAGAAATAAAGTCCAATTCCAATGAAAATAATAAATCCGTTCAATAATTCTTTCGGTAGTTTCATATGGCCAGTTTTAAAATTTAAAAATTACACCTTTATGATAAACAGTATATTACAATCAAATTTACAGAAAAAATAGCAATTTTTTATGAAAATATAAAAGATTTTTATTCAGAATTAAAATTTATTTAAGAACGCGAGTGCCGTTTTTTTGTCTTTCTCAAGTTGTTCTTTTAGGAGGTCAACAGATTCAAATTTTTGTTCTGAACGAATCCGCTGCAGTATTGAAACGCTGATTTTTTGATTGTATAAATCAGCATTAAAGTCAAAATAATGAATTTCAATAGATTGTTTTTGTCCGTTGACAGTAGGATTGAATCCAATGTTCATCATTCCAAAAACACTTTGTCCATCAATTATGCTTTTTACAATATAAACTCCGTTTTGCGGAATCAATTTGTAATTTTCTTCGATTTTTAAGTTGGCAGTAGGAAAACCGATTGTTCTTCCTAATTGTTTTCCTTGGATAATACTTCCGGTTAGAAAGTAATTGTATCCTAAATAATCATTGGCCAAAGCCATATCTCCTTCTAATAGCGCATTTCTGATTTTTGTAGAGCTTACCGAAATGTCATTGATTTCCTGAACTGATATTTGTTCTACTTCAAAACCATATTCTTTTCCATAAGCGATAAGATCATCAATGTTTGCCGTTCGATTTCTTCCAAATCGATGGTCATGACCTATAACTATTTTTTGGATATGAAATCGATTAACAAGAATGTTACTCACGAATTCTTCGGCGGTTAGTCTCGAAAAAGCTTCGTCAAAAGGATGGATAACAAGGTTTTCAATACCAATCTTTTCTAGCAAATCTATTTTTTCGTCTATGGTATTGAGCAGTTTTATGTCAGAATGCTCTTGTAAGACCATTCTAGGATGAGGGAAAAAAGTAAGAACTAAGCTTTCGTATTTTTGATTTTCAGTCCCGACGCTTCGGGATTGGGTTAATTTTTTTAGGATTTTTTTATGCCCAATGTGTACTCCGTCAAAAGTGCCTAAGGTTAGAATCGTTTTTTTTGTGGAGCTGAAATCGTTTATAGAATGGAAAATCTTCAAAGCAAGTGTTTTATAATAGTGCAAATTTAAGGTATCCAATCGATATAACTAAAAAAGGATTGAAAACTTCAATCCTTTTTTAGCTCATTTTATGTTTTTTATTTTTTAATAAACCGAATTGTATTGGTTTCGGATTGATTTTTCGATAATTTTAAAAAATAAATGCCTTGCGATAAGTTAGAAACATTTACACTAAGGTCTTCTGCTGATTCGATTTTTTTCGATTTTATTATTTGACCTAAGCTGTTAATAATAGTGTAAGCTTCGGGAGCGTCTAATTTATTTTCAACAACGATATTTAATAAGTTAGAGGTTGGATTTGGATAGAGATAAACTGAATTTAAGTTTTTAACGTCATTAGTTGCTAGTGAATTGATGCTGAACTTAGTTGTATCACCAGCTCCAAACTCATCTCCTGATGCAATAACCTCACCAGTCGGGGTATTTAAAACATAAGATCCCGCTCCGTATTTACAACAAATACCATCGTCTTGACTGTCAAATATTGAAAAAGTGTAACAGTCGTTGCTAGCAAGATTAAAACTGGTGGTTATTAGTGCTGGTAGCGGTCCAGCTACCGGAGTATCAGTATAAGGTCCGCCTTCATACAATATTACTCCTGCGGTGTTTGTTAGTTTCCATGTAGTTTCTGAGCCATAACGGTCAAGTTGCAGGGAGAAATTTATGGTATTAGACGAGTAGTTTACATTGTCTGCAATCTCAAAATTAATTGTACTACTATTATTAGAAGCGTTTTGATCAGTCGTTCCATTTACACTAGTTATGGTGGAGCTAAAATTATGGTTCCCTACCGTTGTAGTTAAGCTGCTTAAAGTAATGTCTTGTGATTGATTATTGGCAAGATTGCCAGTCCAGTTATAAGTTTGTAAGTTTTGATTATCAATGCCATATTGTATGGACGCTTGGGTTAAAGGAGAGGTTCCTTTATTTGTAATTTTTACGACTGGCGAGAAATTTTTACTGCAGTTAATATTTAGAGTTACAATCATAGTTGAGGCATCATTAGCAAAAGTGACTCCCGGAACAAGTGCATCAGAAGTTTTTAACGAAACTCGTCTTGTGGAATTGTTCATAACGGTTATCATACGAGTTTTTTGGTCTGCTGTGAATATGTTCATGCAGGCATCATTCGTATAATCCATGTAATTCTCAATCATATCAAGCCCTAGAGAGGCGGGACAGGAATCAACTCCTACCGGGCACCCTTGGTTTTCTTGACCTGCATTTGGAGTGTCCGCGCAAAAATCATCTACAGTACAATCTCCATCTCCCCAAATATGTCTTAGTCCAAGCCAATGTCCTACTTCATGTGAGGTTGTTCTTCCTTTGTCATAATCAGTTACGTATGTTCCTCCTGGAAAGTAGCTTGATGAACCAAAAAAGGCATAACCTATTACAACTCCATCAGTGTTAGCTGGACCTTCATTGGCATTTATTCCCGGTAAGCCGGATGCGTTTGGAAATTGTGCATATCCTAAAAGATTGTTTCCCGTGAATTTAACGACCCAAATGTTAAGATATTTTTCAGGATTCCATTGTGTCTGAGGTTTTACAATTGCATCAATTTCATCAGTTGACCAGCTTTCTTTTCCTAAGTCTACACGGTTTATTCCATTTGATAAAATTCCCGAAGGATCCCGTTTTGCAAGCGCGAATTCAATTTCAACATCGGCTCCAACAGGATTGGTGTTAAAACCTGGAGTTCCTGATTTTTTTCTAAAATCTTCGTTCAGTACTTGAATTTGCGAGATTACTTGTTGGTCAAATATATTTTCCTCGGAACCTATCAGGTTTCCATTATGAATAACGTGAACTACAACCGGAATTGTTATGACTGCGTTTTGTCTTAATACTTTAGAGGTGTTTTTTATTTTTTCTTTTTCAATTGTAATTTTTGGAGCAATCCATTGTTCAAATTCAGAAGTAGATAGTCTATTCGGATTTTTGGACTTCAAATACTCTTCGTATTCTGTAGTTGCACAACGAATGAAAGAACCTTGTTTGATAATTTTCTTTTTACCAAAAAGGATGACTTCAGTTGAATTATTTACTTGAGCAAACGAATAATTGGCTGAAAAAAAAAGGGAGAGTAGGAGTATAAAAGTAATTTTTTTCATGTTATAAGCTCGTTGATTTTATCTAAAAAATTTTGATATGAGAGGTCAATTTTTCTGATAATTAATAAAGATGCATTAAAATTAATTATTATTATCGTGTAATACAAATTAATTCAAAATCCATTTGATTAATGGTCAGGAATGTACCGATTTTATTTCCCGTTAAATGTGGTCATCGTATTTTCCAGCCCTGCGGCTCCAAATGATTTTATAATCTCCGAGGCCAGTTCTAATCGTTCAGGAAGTGCCAGTTTTTCTGCGTCATCCCATTCGCCAAGAACATAGTCAACTTGTTTCCCTTTTTTGAATTCGTCGCTGATTCCAAAACGGAATCTAGTGTAGTTTTGCGTGTTCAGTACCAAATTGATGTTCTTTAACCCGTTGTGTCCGCCATCACTTCCTTTCGGTTTAATGCGGATGGTTCCAAAGGAAAGATTCAAATCATCGGTAATCACAAAAATATTTTCCAAAGGGATATTTTCTTTATCCATCCAATATTTCACTGCTTTTCCGCTCAAATTCATGTACGTGTTTGGTTTTAAAAGAAAAAAAGTTTTTCCTTTAAATTTGTATTGAGCAAGGGAACCCAGTTTTACAGTTTCGAAAGAAATCCCTTCTTTACGAGCCAAAAAATCCACTATTTTAAATCCGATGTTGTGACGTGTGTTTACATATTCGGCACCAATGTTACCGAGTCCAACTATTAAAAATTTATTACTCACGCTTTCTATATTATTTTTTTTGTGTTTGTGAACCTCTGGTTTTATATAATCCGTATTGTCATCTGTGTTTGTTGATGAGAATAAATTTGAAATCCATTTTATCATGTTGCAAAAATAAACTTAATTAGAGTATTGGACTATTAGATTTTAGAAAATCGTTAAGGAGAGCATAATATTTCTGGATAGCCCTGATGGGAGTGGAAATCCTTTTTATCCTGAACTTGTTTCTGGATAAAAAGATTGTAACATACAGCAGGAGAAGAGTTGTTGTGAAGATGGATAGCTGTGCTCCTGAATAGAATCTGAAACAGGTTTAGAAATAGAATCTGAAACGAGTTCAGATTAAATAAAAAAAGCACCAGTTTTACAACTGATGCTTTCTTGAATGATTGAAAAAATATTATTTTTTCTTTCCTTTTGCAGGAGCTTTTGCTGCTTTTGCTGCTTCTTGAGCTGCTTTCATAGCCGCACGAGAAATCTTCACTTGACAAATAACTGTATTGTCTGGGTGCATGATTTTGAAGTTTGGAGTAGGTACTTTAGTAACGTATAATTTGTTACCCATGTCAAGTGGTGTAATGTCAGCTTCAACGAAATCTGGAAGATTTTTCGGTAATGCTTTTACTCTTAATTTACGGTTGTTCAAACGTAAATCTCCACCTGCCATAACTCCTTTAGAGTTACCAACGATTTTTACTGGAACTTCCATAGTGATTTCTTTGTCATCAAAAATTTGAAAGAAGTCAATATGTAAAATCTTGTCAGACACCGGGTGAACCTGAATGTCTTGTAAAATAGCGTTAAATGATTTTCCTTTTCCAAGATCGATCTCAACTGTGTGAGCGTTTGGAGTGTAAACCAAGTTTTTGAAAGCCATAACTTCTGCTGAGAAATGAACTGCCTGATTTCCTCCGTATAATACGCAAGGAACCAATCCAGCATTACGTAGGGCTTTAGTTGCTACTTTACCCACGCTTTCTCTTTCTGATCCTTTAATTGTAATCGATTTCATTGTAAAAAAAATATAGTTATTAATAATATTACTTGTTTGGCTTCCAGCTTTTGGCTATCGGCATGACTTTATAACTTTAAGACTTATGTCTTACATTATAAACTTTCCACTAATGGAATTGTTGTGGTGCACCATGTGCATAACTTCAGCAAAAAGAGGCGCACAACTCAACACTCTTATTTTGTTTGATTCTTTCTTCAACGGAATAGAATCGGTAACTATTAATTCGCTCAATTTTGAGTTTTCAATTTTTTCGTAAGCCTCGCCAGATAAAATAGCGTGGGTACAAATTGCTCGTACGCTCAAAGCTCCTTTTTCTATCATTAAATCGGCGGCTTTCGCCAAAGTGCCTCCGGTATCAATCATGTCATCTACTAAGATTACATTTCTACCTTTAACCTCACCAATTAATTCCATGGTGTCAATCACATTAGCAGCTTTTCTCTGTTTGTAGCAGATAACCACATCTGAATTTAAAAATTTAGAATAGGCGTAAGCTCTTTTAGAACCTCCCATATCAGGTGATGCAATAGTCAAATTGTCTAAACCTAAACTTTCTACATAAGGTAAAAAGATAGTTGAAGCAAAAAGATGATCCACCGGCTTTTCAAAGAATCCTTGAATTTGATCGGCATGCAAATCCATTGTCATTACTCGTGTTGCCCCAGCGCTTTCTAATAATTTCGCTGTCAATTTTGCCCCTATCGGAACTCTAGGCTTGTCTTTTCTGTCTTGTCTTGCCCATCCAAAATAAGGAATTACTGCAGTTATATGTCTTGCCGAAGCACGTTTTGCAGCGTCAATCATTAATAACAATTCCATCAAATTATCTGCATTTGGAAAAGTCGAACAAACAATAAAAACGCGTAATCCTCTGATAGACTCTTCGTATGAAGGCTGAAATTCACCGTCGCTGTATTTTGACATGGTGACTTTCCCTAATGGGATTCCGTATTGCTCTGCTATTTTTTCTGCAAGATAGACACTTTGTGAACAAGCAAAAATTTTAGCTTCTGGTTCTAGGTGTGACATTAATTTGTTGTTTTGTAGTTAGTTAGTGTGTTTCGTTTTACCGAGGTGCAAATTTATAAAATTTATTCAACTCTGAAAGGAAAAAATTAAGTATTTTTAGTAGAACATTTAATATTATTTTTTACATTTGCACCGTGTTAAAGGAATTGATGGTTGATTTAAACACAATCACATCTTTTATTGCGTTGAAATAACTGTTGTTATTTCATGTCTAGCTAAGCCCGGATGGCGGAATTGGTAGACGCGCTGGTCTCAAACACCTGTGGGAAACCGTGCCGGTTCGACTCCGGCTCCGGGTACAAAAACCGCTTCGAAAGAAGCGGTTTTTTTGGTTTTAGATGGTTTTTTTCTCCTGAAATATCCATTAATATGGCGTTAATCACTTGATTATCGGTTCACTTGTAGCAGTTTTATACCCCAAAACGTTTTTTTTGTGATATTCTAAATAGAGTTTGAAAATTTTAACGATATCGTTATTTATACAATTTTATTTTTGTATTCTTGTAAGTGTAAATAAAACACTTAATTATGAAAAAAATAGTTTTGCTAGCTTTTTTGGCGCTGTCATTGTCTTCATTTGTGGGGAAACCAACCCGTTATTTTTTTGTCAACTCGGATAAAACAATAAAAATTGAATTTAGTCTAAACCTAAAGAAAACGCCTTCTTACAAGGTTTTCTTCAAAGATAAATTGGTTGTTAATACTTCTGATTTGGGGATTGTCAGAGAAGACGCTAATTTTTATACGGATTTAAAGATAGTGGCCGTTTCTAAATCGAAACCAATTCAATCCAACTATTCGATGCTGCAAGGGAAACGAAAAAAAATCGCTTATGCCGCAAATCAATACACGGTTAGCTTGCAAAACAATAAAGGGGAAAGAATGAATGTTATTTTTCAACTATCCCACGATGGAATTGCGTTGCGATACCATTTTCCAGAAACTTCGACAGCTATTAAAAAAATAGTTGAAGAGAAAACTACTTATAATTTTGACACCACCACAAAAGCGTGGTTGCAACCCATGTCCAAAGCCAAAACCGGATGGAAAGAAACCAATCCTTCCTATGAAGAGCATTATGCGATGGGCGTTCCCGTAAATACAAAACCTGCAATAGGAGAAGGTTGGGTGTATCCGGCTTTGTTTCATGCCAATGATACTTGGGTTTTGATTTCCGAAACAGGATTGCAAGCCAATTATTGCGGGAGCCGATTGGTATATAATGATACAGCCAAAGCAATGCAGGTAACTTTTCCGCAAAAAGAAGAAATTTTCCCTAACGGAGCATTGAATCCGGAATCTGTTTTGCCTTGGTACACGCCTTGGCGCATCATTACTATCGGGTCACTCAAAACCATTACCGAAAGTACGATGGGAACAGATTTAGCCGATCCGTCAACGGTTGCAGACACTTCGTTTATAAAAAGCGGAATTGCGTCTTGGAGCTGGGTTTTGCTGAAAGATGAATCGGTTAATTATGAAACTACCCATAAATTTATTGATTATGCCGCTGCTATGAATTGGCCGTATTGCTTGATAGATGCCGATTGGGATACCCGAATTGGCGATAAAAAAATGAAAGAATTGTCGGCTTACGCCAAAGGTAAAAACGTGAAATTACTCGTTTGGTACAATTCATCAGGATCCTGGAACAGTACGGAATACCATCCAAAAAGTAAATTGATTACCCATGCCGACAGAGTTCGGGAGTTTACCAGATTGAATGAAATGGGAATTGCGGGAATCAAAGTTGATTTTTTTGGTGGCGACGGACAATCGATGATTGCGTATTACCATGATATGCTGACCGATGCTGCGGCGCATAAATTAGTGATTAATTTACATGGAGCTACTTTACCCAGAGGTTGGCAACGCACGTATCCAAATTTGCTTACGACTGAAGCGGTAAAAGGATATGAATACATTACTTTTTTTCAAGATATTGCTGATTTAGCCCCAACACATTGTGCCATGCTCCCTTTTGCCCGAAATGTTTTTGACCCCATGGATTTTACACCAATGGTTTTGGATTCTATTCCAAATATTACCCGAAAAACAACTCCAGCATTTGAATTAGCCTTGCCCGTTTTATTCTTATCCGGAATTCAACACATGGCCGAAACGCCTGACGGAATGGCTAAAATGCCTGCTTATGTAGTCGATTATTTAAAAGACATTCCAACGAATTGGGATGATTCTAAATTTATTGATGGGTATCCGGGAAAGTACATTATCATGGCCAGAAAGAAAGACAATATATGGCATATCGTTGGGATTAACGGGGAAACCACTGCCAAAGAAATAGAAATTGATTTGTCTTTTGTAACTAATTCCAAAGGTTTTAGTATCGCCGAAGACGAGAACGGATTTCAGCAAAAAACAGTATCAAAAAGTACCAAATTAAAAGTAACTATGAAACCTCATGGAGGGTTTGTCGTGAAGATTTAGTTTTTTCAGGAGCTATTTCCCGCTTTACACTGCAATCTTTTCTTAATCCTGTCTGGGTAAACCCAGACAGGATTAAGAAAAGGATTTCCGTTGCAATCAGGGCTAGGGAATTCTGCATGTCCAATACCTTATTTCTAATCTAGATTTCAAGTAGTGTTAGCGTCAAATGACTCCAACACATGAAAAGGCTTTTTTATAATTTGTAAGAAAATTTTAATATATTTGAAAAGAGATAAAGCGAAACAAACCTTCGTGAATCTACCCATTTTTGGGTGTATATGCGAAGATTTGTTTCGTGTATATATTAGTTAGCAGCAAGCTAAATGCTAAAAGAAAAAATAATATTGAAATGAAACTAAAAATTATCCTGATACTATTACCAATATTTTTATTTGGTCAAAAAAAAATTGATAATCTAATTGAAATCAATTTTATTAAATCTCATGTAAAATATGTTGATAGTATTTCTAGTTTTACTCCTGAAGAAATTCAAAGTATTTATGAAATTCCTGGACACGCAAAAATTAATGGTGAACCTACAACATCAAGTAAAATTAATACTAGAATTTTAAAATACTCGAACGAAATTTTGAGAATTAATTATAACCAAACTGACTCAAAAGAATTTTGGATATATTATTACTATAATACAAAACCCATATACGTTGAGCTGTTTATATTGCGTGGAAAAAAAAACTTATTTAATAAAAAGAGATTTTATTTTCAAAATCAAAATATAACTCCTCTAACAAATTTAAAAAGTTATGACGATATAAGAGAAGAGGTGAAAGTCTTTATAAAAGCCAACGAATTACTAAAGTCCATAAATGAATAAGCCAACTGCTAACACACGCTACAAGCAAGCTGGGCATTTGGCTTAATTTGAAAATGGTTTTGTATTTGAAAAATTAGTTTTTAACAGAAAGTTTAGGCTTTCTTAATCCCAGCCTGTGTGTAGCGCGGGAACGTCAGGCTGTGAAAAAACCTCTTTTTTGCGTTAAAATCTTCAATTTTTCCTTTTCTACAATCCAAAAGAAAGCCTTTTAAGAAAGGTCTTTTTTAGGCTGCTAATTTTAAACTGGAAAAAAAGAACTCTAAATTCAGCTTTAAATAACTCGTTTTTAGCAAAAACAAGACTTTTGCCTTGTAGGGTGAGTTCCATTTTTTGAGTTTGGCAATCAAATCGGGAACGCCTAGGATATTGATACTGCGTTTGATGTTATACACCAGCATAATCAGGCTGTGTTCTCCGTTTACTTTTTCTAATCCCGTTAAGTTGGTATGGTTATAGCCCCATTGTCGTTTGATGGTGCCAAAAATATGTTCATTAATTTCTTGCCTCATGCGGTACAACTGCGCATTTGCATGGTAACGCTTGTTGTTTTCTTCTACGGCATCGGCATATTGGCTTCGGTCGATTTCTCTGCCTGCAGCTCTACTTGTACATAAATGCTTTACGGGACATTCTTTGCATTTTGGGGTTCGGTATTTTTTAAAATTATAACTGTCTTTATCTGTAGTTTTCTTATGCCAACTGCCTGTAGTTTTTAGTGTTTCGCCTTGTGGGCAAGTATAAGTATCGGTGTCGTGATCGTATTGAAATTGGGCTACCAAATAAGCCTTGGTCGTACCGTTTTCGTTACTTTTTCCTTGTTCAGGCTGTGCTACAATGGTAGTTATGTTGGCTTGTTTGCAGATTTCTATTTGTTTGCCATTATGGTAACCTTTATCGACCAATGCAGTATAGGTTTCGATACCCAGATTCTCTTTGGCTTCTATGGCAATAGCTGACAAAGCACTGCGATCATTCTTATTGATGGTGTGCGTGGCTACAACAAGATTATTTTTAGCATCGACTGCGGCTTGAACATTAAACGAAATTTCAACTACTTGTCCTTGAACTAGTAATGCTCTGGCATCACTGTCAGTTGTGCTTATTTGAGGCTCGCCACTTGCTTTTAGTTTTTCTTCCAGTTGCTCATAACGCAATTTGTTCCCTTTCAATCGGTCTAACTTTTGTTGGATATTTTGGATTATAGCTGGATTATCTTTGCCGTCATTTTCTTCCAAGGTATCCAAGTATTCTTGGGTCTTAGCTTCAATATAAGCTAAGTGTTTGTCTATTTTCTTTTGGTTAAAATTGGCTTTCTTACTATTGTGCGCGCGACTTTTGGTGCCATCAATAGCTATAGTTTCACCGCCTATTAAGTCAGAATCTTTTAAAAAGAGAACATAGAGTTTGAATAATTTTTTCAAAGCAATAGGATTGTCTTTTCTAAAATCTGAGATGCTGTGGTAATTGGGACGAATATCCTCTAAAAGCCATTGCATTTCGATGTTTCTCAAACATTCCTTTTCTAGATCACGGCCACTTCTGATTCCGTTGAGATAACCGTATAAATACATCTTTAGAAATACTTTACTATTGAAACTTGGGCGACCTTCGGTCTTGAGCGTTTTTACAGCAAAATCGAGTTTAGAGAGGTCAATATATTCGACAAAGGCATCTATAAATCGCACCTGATTATCGGGACTTATAGTGTCTTCTAAACTTGAAAAACGCATTTGTTGACGGGAAATACCTGTGATATGTTGCATTCTTAAAAATACGAAAAATCTTCTTTTTATACTAGTATTTTGTTATATTTGATGATAATACAACGGAGGTTTTTTCACAGACTGACGTTATATGCAAGTTTAAAAAAAAATGAAAAAAGACAAAAACAACAGTAAAATTATACCTTTTAGCCAACTAATTATTGGAGTTATTATTATTTGGATTATCTCTGCAATTGTAAGTTGGTTTACTTTTTCAGATTGGTTAAAAAGTGGATCTTTTGGAGATACTTTTTGAGCGATTAATTCTCTATTTTCAGGATTAGCTTTATCGGGAATTATTTATACAATTTTTTTACAAAAAATTGAATTAAACCTTCAAAGGAAAGAACTTAAATATACAAGAAAAGAACTCAGAAGAACAGCAAATGCTCAAGAAGAGTCAGTGAAAATGTTTAATGAACAACTTAGATTATCGAATTTACCGTTTTTACAATATAACTCTAAAGTAATAAATGCTAAAAATTGTCTAATAATATCGAATGAAAGTGACCACCCTGCATTTGATATTGATATTTGGCTTTTTGTTACTGAAAGTGATGAAAATTATTCGTATGAAACATTTATTAAAGATTGGGTTAAAGATGATTATAAAAGTTTAGCTAAGTTAAAAAAATTAATTGATGATGAAATTTGGGGCATTTCAGAACGTGGAATTTATCACTCATTCCCAAAAAGTAAGAAAATAATAATTCCAATTGATTACGTAATTGGAGATAACTCTTTTGAAATATATATTCAATATCGAGATAATTTAAATAATAATTATTCCCAAAGTATATGGTTTCATAACCAAGGAAATAGTTTAAAGCCATTTCAAGAGGCTATTTACAAGCCAAATATACCAACAGTTACAAATAGAATTGATTTAATAGATGAAAATCTTACTGAAGAGGATTTACCTGAAATAGCAAAAGGATTAGTTGATATGTATAATTCCTCCATTTTTGGTTCACGTTTGAAAAATAGAAATTTTAGAGGTGTTGAATATCATTGGGAAATGAAGGACGCATAAAACCTGTATATAACAGCCACTAACAGCGGTTTTGCGCAATTGGCTTAATGGAAAGTTGGTTTTGTATTTGTGATGATTTGTCAAATCCTCTAACTACCGATAGCGTATCGCTCGCGAACACTCTCAAAAGTAAATAACTGTAAATTGTAATTGAATGAGCATCCCGCTCGCAATCAAGAAAGTTATCTAAAACTACACTAAAACAGCACTATTAAATTACCTGATACCATAAAAAAAACCCGAAAGTTTTACTTTCGGGGTTACTAACTAGTTCCATATTTAAACCAAACCATTCAACTTATTTATGGGAATAGAAACTAATCTATAATTAGTTAGTGTATTGTTATTTAACAGAGAATTTAAAGCTTGTTTTTGTTTTATAATTCTCACCTGGATTCAAGACCGTAGTTGGAAAATCTTTTTGATTTGGAGAATCTGGATAGTGTTGTGTTTCTAGACAAAAACCAGTTCTGCGAGCATACGTTCCGCCATTTCTCATGGGTAAAGTACCGTCTAAGAAGTTACCGGAATAGAACTGTATTCCCGGTTGGTCGGTGTACACTTCCAATAATCTTCCGCTTCCCGCATCATAAGCCGATGCTGCAAAACGCTCTCCTTTATCTTGATTGTTCAGTACCCAGCAATGGTCGTAACCCAATCCGTTTTTCAATTGTTCGTCTTTCCCTTCGATTTGTGCACCCACTTTTTTCGCTTTTCTGAAATCAAACGGCGTATTGGTTACATCGGTCAATTTTCCTGTTGGAATAAGTGTTGCTGCAACCGGAACTAATTTATCTGCATCGATAGTGATTTCATGATCTAAAATTGGTTTAGAAAAATCAGAAGACAAGTTGAAATACGAGTGTTGTGTTAAGTTTACCACCGTTTTCTTATCGGTAGTCGCTTCATAAACCACGTCCAATGAGTTGTCATTGTTCAAGGTGTAGGTTACAAAAACAGTTAGATTTCCAGGATATCCTTCTTCCATGTCTTTACTCACATACTTCAATTTTAGCGAAGCATTGTCCCCGGATTTTGCTTCTTCGGCAGTCCAAACCACTCTGTGAAAACCTTCAGGTCCTCCGTGCAAAGCATTAGGATCGTTGTTGATGGCCAAAGCATATTCTTTTCCGTCCAAGGTAAATTTTCCCTTTGCAATTCGGTTTCCGTATCTTCCGATAAGGGCTCCAAAATACGGATTTGGTTTCATGTATTGTTCCAATGAATTAAAACCAAGCACTACTTCTTCTGATTTCCCGGCTTTGTTAGGCACTTTCAAAGAAGAGATAATTCCACCATAAGTGATAATATCCACTTCCATTCCTTTTTGGTTTTTCAGTTTGTAACTGTCAATTTTTTCGCCTTTTGGAGTCGTTCCATAAGCTGATTTTTCGATAGTCACCACATCAGTAGCTTTTGCTTCTGTAACAGTTTCTTCCACTTTTTTATCGCTTTTGCATTGAATATTCATACTTGCCAAACTTACTATGGAAATTCCGTAAATGCAACGTTTTAATACATTCATAATGATTCGTTTTTTAGTTTTTAAAAGTCTTAAAGTCTAAAGTTTAAAAATTAACTAAAACTTTAATCCTCTGCATTGGACATTAAGACTTTATGACATTAGACTTAAATTATAGACCGTGCTGAAACAAATGATAATAGGCTTCGTTAGCATTAATTTTATCCTTAAAGTCCCTAACGGTTGTTTTCTCATCGATAACAAGCAATTCTATACCTGCAATATCGGCAAAATCTTCCATATATTCAGTTGTCAAAACTTGACTGTATACCGTATGATGTGCTCCACCTGCTAAAATCCATGTAGTTGCAGCAATATCAAGGTCTGGTTTACAATCCCACAAGACGCGAGCAACAGGAAGTTTAGGCAAATCAGCCATTGGCGCTACCGCTTCTACTTCGTTTACAATCAATCGGAAACGGTTCCCCATATCAATCAGGGAAGCGTTGATAGCATTTCCAGCAGCAACATTAAATACCAAACGAACCGGATCTTCTTTTCCTCCAATTCCTAATGGGTGAACTTCACAAGAAGGTTTTGCATCAGCAATAGAAGAGCAAATTTCCAACATGTGAGACCCTAAAACATACGATTTTTGAGGCGTGAAATGATACGTATAATCTTCCATGAAAGAAGTTCCTCCTTCAAGACCTACATTCATTACTTTCATCGCACGGAGTAAAGCGGCAGTTTTCCAGTCGCCTTCTCCACCAAAACCGTATCCATCTGCCATAAGACGTTGCACAGCAATTCCCGGAAGTTGTTTTAATGAACCCAGATTTTCGAAAGTATCAGTGAAAGCACCAAAACCTCCTTCTACAAGAAATGCTCTTAATCCTATTTCTATTCGGGCAGCTTCTAGCAATGAATCTCTTTTTTCTCCTCCTTTTTGAAGGGCTGGAGCCAAAGTATAAGACGCTTCATATACTGCAACTAATGCATTGGTGTCAGCATCAGAAACGTTGTCAATGTGTTTGGTAATATCTGAAGAGTCGAAACCATTTACCGAAAAACCAAAACGGATTTGGGCTTCGACTTTATCTCCTTCAGTTACTGCAACTTCGCGCATATTGTCTCCAAATCTTGCCACTTTTAAGTTTTGGAACTCATCCCAACCTAAAACGACTCTGGACCAAATGCCTAATTTCTTTTGAACGCGTTCGTCTTCCCAATGTCCAACAACCACTTTACGTTTTTTACGCATTCTGGACATGATAAAACCAAACTCTCTGTCTCCATGAGCCGATTGGTTTAAATTCATAAAATCCATATCCATAGAAGCCCATGGAATTTCAGCGTTGAATTGTGTATGCAAATGGCACAATGGTTTTTTAAGAATATTTAAACCGCCAATCCACATTTTAGCAGGCGAGAAGGTATGCATCCAAGCAATAATACCAATACAGTTTTTGTTCGAATTGGCCTCTAAGCATACATTTGTAATTTGTGCTGGAGATTTCACCACATCTTTATATACAATTTTCACTGGTATATGAGACGAAGCGTGTAACCCTTTTGCAATATGTTGGGAATGCTCTGCTACTTTTCTTAGCGTTTCTTCGCCATATAATTCTTGGCTGCCTACTACAAACCAAACTTCTTTTTGAGATATATCTATCATTATTTTATTATTTTATATAGTATTGAATAACATTGTTTTACCTATTCTGGAAAATAACATTGAGTTATAAAATGATTTAAGATTTTTGATTTCAGAAGTTTAGACTCGTGTAAAACGAGAAATCTAGTGCTATGAAATCTGAAATCAAAAATCGTTAATCATCATTCAAAAATCTATTATTGTCCGTAATACGAATCTTTTCCGTGTTTGCGTTCGTAATGTTTCTTTATTAAGGAATCTTTTAATCTTGGAGCATTTGGGTTTATTTGCAAAGTCAAGTGTGCCATTTCCGCAATTACCTCTAAAACTTTACTATTGTAAACTGCTTTTGCTGCGTTCTTTCCCCAAGCAAAAGGACCGTGATTTCCAATGAGAATCATTTCCACTTCTTCGTACGAAAGGTTTTTTTCTTTGAAACAATCCAAAATCTGAATTCCGGTATTGTGTTCATAATTGCCTTCGATAAGTGCGTCGGCCATTGGCGCAGCACAAGGAATATCAGTGGTTAAATGATCGGCGTGAGTCGTTCCAAAAATTGGAATGTCTCTTTGCGACTGTGCCCAAGCTACAGAATACGTGGCGTGAGTGTGTGCTACACCACCGATGTTTGGCCAGTTTTTATATAAATAAGCGTGCGTTTTTGTATCCGATGACGGACGCATGCTGCCTTCGATAATGTTATTGTCAAAATCTACAATAACAATGTCTTCGGGTTTCAAATCTTCGTAAGGAACACCGCTGGGTTTTATCGCAAAAACGCCATTTTTTCTATCTACGGCACTCACGTTTCCAAAAGTATAGACTACTAAATTCAATGCATTCAATTGCATGTTTGCGTCGTAGCATTCTTGTTTTAAAGCATTATACATACTGCTCATGGTGTAGTTTTTTAATAGATGGATCGGCAAAAGAACTTAGTTGTTCATACGCCAAAAGCAATTTATTATAAGCAGCAACTTTGTCTAATTGTGGAAAATATTCACCGTCAAAATCACTTCCCATTTTTTGGCTGGCTTCTATTACATTCGGATAAATTCCTGCTGCAACTGCTGCATAAATAGCTGCGCCCAACGCTGGTGTTTGGTCTGAAGCCGCAATCTTGATTGGTTTATTCAACACATTTGCCAAGGTTTGCATGATGTAAGGCGATTTTCTCGCTACACCACCTATCCCGATGACGCTGTTTATTTTCACCCCTTCTTCCTCAAAGCGATCTACTATTTTTTTAGAACCAAAACAGATGGCGTTTACTAAAGATTTGAATAAATGTGGTGCTTTGGTTCCTAAATTCAAATTAGAAATAGCGCTTTTAATTTCCTGGTTAGCGTCTGGAGTTCTTCTTCCGTTAATCCAATCTAAAGCGATTGGCACACTTTCGGATAAAGGAATTTTTTCTGCTTCGGCGGTCAATTGAACGATTAAATTATCACTCATTTCTGCTTTTAATTGCTCTTTTTGAACATCAGTCAAAAGGGTAGAAGTAGCTAATAAATGTTCTGTTGGCCAAAGTAGTAATTCTTTGTACCAAGCCAATAAATCTCCAAAAGCAGATTGTCCCGCTTCCAGACCTATGAATCCTGGAATTACCGAACCATCAACTTGTCCGCAGATGCCACGAACGGTTTTTGTTCCGATTGACTCTTTTGAATCAATAATAATATCACAGGTTGAGGTCCCCATCACGCGAACCAAAGTATTTTCTTCAATTTTTGCTCCTACCGCTCCAGAATGTGCGTCGAATGTTCCCACTGCAATTAAAGTATCGGTTGTAAGTCCTAATCGTGTTGCCCATTCTTGGCTTAAGTTTCCGGCTACCAAATCAGAAGTATAGGTTTCATCGTATAATCTTCCGCGAAGTGCGGCAAGATATGGATGTAATTGACCTAAGAATTCTTCTGGAGGCAATCCGTTCCAGTCTTCGTGCCACATGGCTTTATGACCTGCTGCACAACGGCTTCTTTTGAATGTTTTTAAATCTTTATTGTCAATCAATAAATACGTCATCAAATCACAATGTTCCATCCAAGTGTAAGCGGCATCTTTTACAGCTGTATCTACTTTTGCAATGTGTAGAATTTTTGCCCAGAACCATTCTGATGAATAAATCCCACCTACATATTTGGTGAAATTTTCTCCACCCCAATTTTCGGCAAGTTCATTGATTTCGTTTGCTTCGTTGATAGACGTATGATCTTTCCACAACACCATCATCGCATTCGGATTGTGTTCAAAACCTTCAGTCAAAGCCAAAGGAATTCCATCTTTAGTAACTGGTACTGGTGACGAACCGGTGGTGTCAATGCAAATGCTTCGTATTAGTGAAGGATCTATATTGCTGTTTTGAACAACATATTTTATGGTCGTTTCTAATCCTTCGATATGATCTAAAGGATGCTGACGAAACTGATTTGTGGATGCATTGCAATATTCTTTGGTTGCCCATCGCTTGTATTGACAAACATTTGATGCTAACTCTTGCCCATTTTCAGTGTCTATTAACATCGCTCGAACAGAATCTGTTCCGTAATCTAATCCTATAACATAATTTTTCATCCCAAAATCTTTTAAAGAATTACAAATATAATATATTTATTTTATAAGTGTATAAAAAACACTTAATTTAATTTGGTATTATAATTTTTATCAAAAACGCATAAAAACAGCGTTTTACGAGTAAAATAAAAAACAAACGTATGATATACATTTATTCTGTTGCGATTATTTCATTTTTAACTTCAAAACAGTAACAGAATAGGGTGGAAGGCTCGTTTGTGCATTGTCCCCTTTTAAATTAAATCCCTTTTCTGTAGGGCTTATTTTCTTAGGATTTGCAAATGAGTTCTCGTCTTGTAGGTTTGGACTTGTAAGGGTAATTATAGTTCCTTTAGCTTGTAATTTGGTTCCTTTTAAGTCTACATTTACTTCTTGTGCAGTCGCCGATGTGTTTACTAATTTTACAATTACTTCTTTAGAGTTGCTATCTTTCACTGCCGATGCAAACAGATTGTTTTGCCCAGTTACCGGTTTTCCGTCTTTGGTAATTGCTATTAAATCGGTTCCTCTATTGGTGGCAAATAATTTTTGAACATAATAGTTAGCAGAACCATACGCTTCCAGATTGTTGAACCAAAGTAAATCTGGTGTCCATTGCCACGCTTCTTCATGTGCCATCAATGGTGCGTAAGAAGTTAAATTAACGACCTCGGCATTTCTTTCTAAACCGGTCATGAAAGCAGCTTCAGAGAAGGCACATTCCCAATTGTTTCTATTATCAGGACTTGCAATAGCCACACTTTGAGCAGCATATTCTCCTGCGAAAATTTTAGGGCCTTTTCGATCATAACTGTCGTAACGAGTGGCATTTTCTCTAAACCATTGTGGGCTTTTATAATAATGCTCATCAACGATTTCAGCATTCAATTTTTTAAGTTCTTGCATGCCGTATTCAAAATAATCTCCTTCTGGAAATGGTCCGCTTCCGGAAACAATAATCATTTTTGGATATTTTGCTTTAATCGCTTTTTCAAATACTTTGTATCTTTCGATGTAATCTGGTCCCCATTGCTCATTTCCAACACCAATGTATTTTAGGTTAAACGGTTTTGGATGTCCCATTTCAGAACGAATTCTTCCCCAAGGGGTTTCTGTACCGCCGTTTGCAAATTCAATTAAATCCAAAGCATCTTGAACGTAAGGATCTAATTCTTCCATTGGAACTAATTCTCCGGTATTGAACTGACACGCCATTCCACAGCTCAAAATAGGCAAAGGTTGCGCGCCTAAATCTTCGGAAAGTTGGAAATATTCAAAAAATCCCAATCCAAAAGTCTGGAAATAATCTGGTGCCGGTTTGTGAGTGAATTCAGTGTTCCAGCGGTTGATTAAAGTTTCTCTTTTTTCCACATCACCCACTGTTTTTTTCCATTGGTAGCGTTGTGCCAAAGTTCTTCCTTCAACAATACAACCTCCAGGGAATCTCAAAAATCCCGGTTTCATATCATGCAAAAGTTGCACAATGTCTTTACGCATTCCGTTTTTTCTGTTCATCCAAGTGTCTTCTGGAAACAAAGAAATCATGTCTAAATCGATGGTTCCATTTCCTTCAAAGGTGATTTTCAATTGTGCTTTTGCCTCGGTTTGAGTAGCAGTAAATTGTGCAGTATAGCTTTTCCAATCGTTTGATGTTGGGACAATACTGGTTTCGCCTAATACTTTTTTGTTTTTATCAATAAATTGAATGATGATTTTTTTGATTTCACCATTGTGATTTGCCGCTTTTAGCGAAAGATTGTATTTGGCATCTTTCTTAATTCCCATGCCACGGAATCCTTCATTAATCATCGAAAATCCTTTGGCATCATTGATTAATACTCTGCAAAAACTTGGATTGGTTTTGTTTTCCAATGCTTTGACAGTTGTAGCAATTCCGGATGTTGTATTGAAAGAATGTTTATCGCTATTCGGTTGTTCCCAACCCATAAGCGGCGCTTCAAATTCAAAAGAACGATTTTTAATCATTTCGGCATACAAACCACCATCGGCAGCAAAGTTGATGTCTTCAAAAAACACACCGTACATTGTTGGTTGAATTTTAGTTACAGTAGTAGCGGTATTAACTTCCAGATTCGTTTTTTGTGCATTGGCATAAAAGCCATTTAGTAAAAGCCCACAAAGGGTGATTTTGGTAATTAAATTTGGTTTCATTTTTTATTGGTTTAAGGTTTAAGGTTTAAAGTTGTGGGTGTACGCATTTAAACTTTAATAATTCGTCTAGTATCTAAATATCGTTTTACTCTTTGTAATCAATCCAAACTTTCATTTTTCCAACGCCTCTGTTTGACCAGGAATAATACGGAATGGCTTTTAATTTTTTGGTTTGGATTGTATTTACGCCTTCCAAAAGGGTTTCTTCTTTTTTAACTTTGAAAGTATCGTTTGCACCAATGGTTATGGCATCAAAATTAGTAGCATTATCAGCTTCTTCAATTGCATATACAATAGGTCCGTATTCCAAAGCGACTTTCCCTTTGTTGCCTTCCACCTTCGCATTGGTTACTACTTGTTTTACTTCCATTGGGAAATCAAGGACAATTTTTTCACCTTTTTTCCATTTTCGGGTAATGGTGATGTATCCTTTGTCTTCTTGGTATGCAAATGCTTTTCCGTTTATAGTAACGGTTGTTTTTGCAGTTGAGGTAGTCGAATAACGATATAAATCTCCCGGTAAAACCTGATTTCTCGCCCAACTTGGAATGCGTAATTTTATCGTAAATTCACTTTCTTTTTTGGGAGAAACAGTAAGAGCAACTTTTCCGTCCCAGGGATAATTGGTTTGCTGTGAGATTTCTAAATTGGTTTTGTCCAATGCTATTTTCGCCGTATTCGAAGCGTATAAATTCACATAAAGTACGTCTTTACTTTTAGAATAAATCAATCCCGGAATCGAAGGAATAAACCGAATCAAATTCGTTGGACAACAAGAACAGTCAAACCAAGATTGACGGGTACATTCGCCACGATTGAATTTATAAACACCATCCGATTCCAATGCATTTGGATAAAAGAATTTTTTTCCGTCCAATGACAATCCAGAAATCAATCCGTTGTATAAAGAGCGTTCAATCACATCAAAATAATCTGAATTTCCAGAAATATTATGCAGTCTATGGTTCCAATACACATTTCCGATAGCGGCACACGTTTCGTTATAAGCGGTTAGATTTGGCAATTCGTAATTTTCGCCAAAAGCTTCTCCATCGTGTTTCGCACCAATACCTCCCGTGATGTATGTTTTTTTATTGACCATATTATTCCACAAATGATTCACCGCATTCCCGTAAGCAGCATCATTTTCTAAAGCAGCAATATCCGTCATTCCAGCATACATATAAACCGCTCTTACGGCATGTCCCACCGCTTCTTTTTGTTGAACAACAGGAATGTCATCTTGGGAGTACGCACCGTATAAGGTGTGGTTTTTTGGATTTCCGCGGTTGTCCAAAAAGTATTTTGCCAAGTTCAAATAGGCTTTGTTATTGGTAACTTGGTATAATTTTACCAAGCCTGTTTCTACAATTTGATGTCCTGGAACACCATGAACTTGATCTGCTCTGTCGCCAAAAGTGCGTACTAACATATCCGCATTTTTGAGGGCAATGTCTAAGAAGTTTTTCTTTCCAGTAGCTTCGTAATGCACTACAGCTGCTTCAATCAGATGACCGGAATTGTACAATTCATGACTGATTTGAAGTGATTCCCAACGCTTTCCTTCAATCACAGGAACCCAAGGAGCTGGCGGTTTGGCTGGATTGATGGTTCTCCAGGTTGTTAAATAACCGTCTTTTTCCTGACCAATTTTCACAATGCTAATTAGTGAATCTAATAGTATTTCGAGTTTTGGATTGGGTTCACTGATTAAAGTGTTTGAAGCGCCTTCGATAATTTTATAGACATCGGTATCGTCAAAAGGCATTTGACCTTTTACGGTTCCTTCCATTTTGCCTCCTGCAATTAAAAAGTTGTCCATGCGGCCTTCTTCTTGACATTTTTGAATGGCGTATTCGATGGTTTTTTCCTGTACTTTCTTGATGATAGGCAACCAAAAAGCATCTGTAACCTTGACATTTTGAATGTTTACAGGAGTTATGCTGTAACCTGATTTTTTGGGTGAATTCGATTTTTTTAAACGTTGTTGTGCTTGTCCGCAAACGGTCATTAGAATCGAAACTGCTAGTATTGTTTTTTTTATAAAGGTCATTTGCCTACTATTAATCTGTTTTTAATTCAGTGGTGCTACAACAGGCCATAAATCAGCATCCCATTGCATTTGTTTTATTTTTAAAACAGGTCTCCCTTTTTGCTTGGAATCATACGCATGAAAAATGATGTAATCTTTCCCGTCAAAAGTATAAGCGCTGTTGTGTCCTGCTCCGAACCAGTTTTCGTTTCCTTGAATAAGAAGTGTTCCGCCACCTTCGTTTAATGATTTTCCGTCTTTATCCACATAAGGACCGGTAATAGTTTTAGATCTTCCTACGACTACTTTGTAGGTGCTTTTTTCGCCTCGGCAGCACAAATCCCAAGAAAGGAATTGATAATAATATCCGTTCTTTTTGAAAATAAACGGAGCTTCAAGTGCGCCATCTCCCGGATCAGTATCTGCTAATTCGAAAGTTCTTTTGCGTTTTGAAATGGTGGACCATTCTTCTGGTTGTGCTACTGATTTTAAATCTGGATTTAATTTTACCATTTTCAAACCATTCCAAAAAGAACCAAATGCCAACCAAGGCGTGTTGTTGTCATCAAAAGTCAAATTGGGATCTATGGCATTCCATAAATCACGATTTGGTACTGACTGAATGACAATTCCGTGATCGACCCATTTATATGCGGGGTCTTTTGGGTCCAAAGTTGTATTGGTTGCTAATGCGATTGCAGAAGTATTTTTTGCGAAAGCAGAAACCGAATAATACAAATAATAGGTATTGTTGTGAAAAGAAACATCCGGTGCCCAAATATGGTTGTCGAAATTAGGCACTACTTTATCTACCCAAACCGGTTTTTCTTTGAAAATAGTGGGTTCCGGCTGCCAGTTTTTTAAATCTTTGGAACTAAAAACACTGATTCCTTTTCCCGTGCAATACAAATAATAAGTGTCTTTTTGTTTGATCATTACAGGGTCGTGAACGGTAATGTCTTGCGCCCAAGCGGAAGCCGTCATGATTAGTAAGAGAAGTAATGGTTGAATTTTTTGATATAATTTCATGCTTTATTTTTTATTTTTTAAACCATATAAGTCATTTAAGAAAATATAAGTTTTTGATATTGTGTATTTTTTGAACTGTTTTTAATTTCATCTTATACGGTTCAAATTTTTAAACCACTTAAGGAAATATAAGTTTAAATGGTTCTATTAATCGTTTGTGTTTAAAGCCATTTCCTGTAATGTGCTTATTTTTGAATGCCTTCCGTAGTCATAATTACACGTTTCAGCGTTCCGTCTTCATTGTAATATAGACGGTCTATGCACACGGATCTTCTGAAACTACCACCGTTGGGTTGAGTTGCGCCATTGTGATAAATGAAATAATCTTTTCCTTTGAACTCAATAATCGATTGATGGTTGGTATTCGAGTTTCCAGCTATTTCATTCAGAATTCCTTTGTATTCCCATGGCCCGTTGATAGATTTACTCATGGCATAAGCGATTTTTTCTGGAAACTGATACGCATACGACAGGTAATACCAATCCTTTTTTTTGTGAATCCAAGGCGCTTCGGTGAAATTTGGTAAGGAAATGGTTTGTATTGGTCCATCAAGTTCAACCATGTTTGCTTTTAATTTTGCGTAATGACAAACAGTATTTCCCCAGAATAAATAGGCCTGGCCGTCATTGTCTATCATAACAGTTGGGTCAATATCGTCCCAACTAATGTTGGTTTTGGTTGTCATGTCATTAGTAATAATGGCTTTTCCTAACGCATCTTTGAAAGGACCTGTTGGACTGTCAGCGACAGCCACTCCAATTGATTTTCCTGGAATCGTTCCATGTTCAACAGTAACATACCAATAGAATTTTCCGTTGCGTTCAATGACTTGAGCAGCCCAAGCATCGGATTTTGCCCAAGTAAAATCGGTTACTTTTAGCGGAACCGGATGTTCTTGCCAGTTCACCATATCCGATGAGGAATATACCAGCCATTCATTCATTTTATAAAAATTGAAATCATTTGGCGCTTCATCATGACCGGCATAGAGATAGACTTTGTCTTTATATACCAAAGCTGCAGGGTCGCCGGTGTACTTGTCTTTTATGGCTGGGTTGTTGATTTGCATGGTTTGACTCGGATTTCCATCATTGGCGGAAGCCGTAACACTATCTGTTTTTATAGTTTTACAAGAGGAAAGAAATGCCAGTAGCAATAGGGTTGTAATTGTATTTTTCATTTTGATTTTTCTGTAAAAGAATGAAAAGGGCGCTTTATTTGTAACAGCTGCCTTTCTGTATCATTAAAAAGGCAGCTGTTTTTAGTGAAAATTAATTTATTTTTTTAGCCCAAACGGGTTGTCCACCGGTAGTAAATCCAGAATAGGTCAGGGTCACTTTTCTAGGAATGGCTTCCCAATCCCAAGCATCGCTTACTTTGCATTGATTGCCATTTACGGTAAGCACTTCTTTGGTGCTGTCATACGACCAAGTTCCTGTTACTCCGCCGCTTACTTTTTTGTCAGCGGTTAAGAATATAGTAACTGATTTTTGAATCGTTTTGTATTGATAATTCATTGTGATTTGTTCCCAAGATCCTATAAATGAAGTTTCGGTAATAGCCGTTTTAGGCACTCCTGCATAACGCTCCGGAGCGATTACCGGCCAGCCATCTTCCGTCCATTGAATGGCGCGAACATGTCCCATCATTAAAGCATTGGACGCATTAATTCCGGGTACATTTTCCGGTAAGCGGGCTTGTGAGGAGTAAAACCATTCTTTGGTATCTGGATTTTGAAAAACAGAACAGTGAGAAAAACCAACCCATCCGGTATGATTGTTAAAGGAATAAGGATGTGTCAACATAGGCCAACAATCTGCTCCATTAGTGACATCCCCTCCGTTGATCCCTATGTAAGGACCCATTATGTTTTTGGAACGGGCAACGCGCGTGTTATATGCAACGGATAATTCGTCATAAGCTAGAAATAAATAATAATAGCCAGTCGTTTCATTATAAATAATTTCTGGACCTTCGGAAGCTTGCCAACGGCTATTTCCTCGTTTTGCAATGCGGGTTCCGTAATCACTTAATGTTTTTAATTGATCGGGTTTTCCGGTTGTTGGATTTAACTTTAATGCTGCAATACCAGAATGCCAAGAACCGTAGATTAAATAGTGTTCTCCTTGTGGAGTAATGGTAAAAGTAGGATCGATAGCATTGAATTGGAAATACGCATTTTCCCAATTTCTAGTACCTGTAAAAGAATACGGTTTTAAACCATCTGGCTCAGAGCAAACCACCATTCCTTTATCTACCCAAACATTAGTTGCTAAATCATCAGATTCTGCTAGTCCAATAAAGGCTCTTTCTGACCATGAATAGGTGAAATCGGCACCAATAATTGGTTCATCTACCACAATACTGTAATACATTCTATATTTAGACCCTACTTTTTTGATGTAAGGCGCCCAATAACCATAACGAGGATTTGTAATAGGCGGTAAAGCCGGAACCATTCGGGCTCTTTTGTTGTTCAAGGAATCTTTTACCCAAGCTGGCGCTTGTGTCATTGCTGATCCCATGTGTTCCCAAGTGATAAGATCTTTGGATCGTCTGTATGGGAAATGACCGTGTCCTTCATGCGCATTTCCATAGGAAGCATCGGTTTGATACATATAATAATATTCGCCACACTTTTCAACAGAAGGATCATGTACGTTTGCCAAATTCCATTGAGAACGACTATTCCAAGAGGAAATAGAGGTGTAATTGTCTGAATACGTTGGTCCGGCAAAAGCAGTAGGTGCTGGCGTCGGAGTCGGTGTTGGCGTCGGCGTTGCTACAGGATCTGAAGCTGGATCATCGCCAGAACAACTGCTAATGGAAGCAACAATTAAGAAAGGCGTCAGATACAAAACTAATGTTGAAAGGAATTTTAAATTTCTCATTATTATGTTTTTTTATTTGGTTTCTAAAACCACTACAGTAAATGCAGGGATTGTGATTTCCAGTTTACCCTTTTTTGTTTCAAAACCTTTGAAAACGACAGGTTTGATTTTTGATGGGTTATCAAATGTGTTGTGGTCTTGTAATTTTGGTGATGCCAGAATAGTTCCGGTAACATTTTTAATTCCAAGTTCCTGCATGTCAATTTCTATTTTGTGGTCTTTTTTAGAATCTATATTTACCAATGAAATATGAATTAATCCGTTTTTATCTTTGGATGCCGAAGCGGATAAAGCAGGAAGTTTTTCACCGTTATAGGTGTATGACGGAGAATTAATTGTCATTGGCAATAATTGCGCATCGTGATGTACAGTGTACATTTTCATAACGTGATACGTTGGCGTAAGCAACATTTTTTCATTCTCTGTTAAAATAACAGCTTGCAAAACATTTACGGTTTGAGCAAGGTTTGCCATTTTCACTCTTTTAGAATGATTGTTAAAAATGTTCAGTGTTGTACCGGCAATCATAGCATCTCTCATAGTGTTTTGTTGGTATAGAAACCCAGGATTTGTACCTTCTTCTACATCATACCATCCGCCCCATTCGTCAACAATAAGTGCCACTTTATTTTCTGGATCATATTTATCCATGATGTCAGAATGTTTAGTCACTAATTCTTCCATTTTAAGTGCAGTTTGCATGGTTGCAAAATATTGTTCCTCATTAAATTTAGTTGAAGAGCCTTTCTTTTCCCATTTTACAAAAGAGTAGGAGTGAAGCGCAACGCCTTCAATTAAACTTTTAGGAATATCACGCATTAAAACTTCGGTCCAGTGGTAATCAGCAACATTTGCTCCTGAAGCAATTCTGAAAAGTTTATCATTATTAGACCAATCGGTCATGAACGTAGCATATTGTTTGTATAGGTTAGCATAATATTCCGGAGTCATATTTCCGCCACATCCCCACATTTCATTTCCTACTCCCCAAAAAGTAACACCCCATGGTTTTTCGCGATCATTCTTTTTTCTAAGCTCAGACATTGGACTACCGCCGTCATGGTTTACATATTGTACCCATTGCTCCAGTTCCTGAACGGTTCCACTACCAACATTGCTGGCCAAGTAAGGTTCTGTACCTAAAACTTCACATAAGTTTAAAAAATCATGTGTTCCAAAACTGTTGTCTTCAGTAGTTCCTCCCCACCAACGGTTTACAATACTTGGTCGGTCTTCTTTGGGTCCAATACCATCTTTCCAGTGGTAAGTGTCCGCAAAACAACCTCCTGGCCATCTTAAATTTGGTATTTTTAATTCTTTTAAGGCAGTAATAATATCGTTACGAACTCCTTTTGTATTTGGAATAGAACTTTTTTCACCAACAAAAAAACCACCGTAAATACATTTTCCTAAATGCTCAGCAAAATGTCCGTAGATATGTTTACTGATAGTTGGTCCATCATTACTATTTTTTAAAGTAAGTACTGTTGTTTCTTTTTGTGCAACAATAGCTTGACTACAAAAAGTAAAAATAAATAAGATTAATAGGGTTTTTTTCATGTTCTTTTTAAGTTATAAAATCACATGGTAAGCTTTTGTTAAGCTTACCACATGACATTAAAATTCTAACTAAATCAAATAAATATTAATAGCCACTGTTTTGAATTGTTCCTGGATTGTTATCCATTTCCAATTGTGGTATTGGGAAAAATTCTCTTCCTGCTGCGTAGGAGTTGAATTCTACATCTCGTGTTTTTAACCAAGCTAATTTTGCGGGATCTTGTAACCATCCCCAACGACGAATATCGTCAAAACGGTGTCCTTCCAGTGGGAATTCTAAGAATCTTTCGTGTCCAATTTGCTCTCTCATTGCAATTTGGCTTAGTCCTGGTTTTGCTGTAGCTAAATTAGGTAAACCAACTCTGCTTCTTACCATTTGAATATAAGTGTAAGCTCCCGGAGTATCGCCAGTTTCATTTAAACATTCAGCATACATTAACAATACATCAGCATATCTCAATAAACGTTCGTTTATACCAGAACGCCAGTCGTATTCATTTGCATAATTCCCATCAGAATTTTGGTATTTTCTGCAAAACAAGTCATTCAAATCTCCCGGATTAGCTGCGTAAAAAGTAGCGAAGTTTTGTCCGTAAAGTTGCATTCCACCTGGTTTGTTATAGAAAATAGTAGCGTCTAAACGTGGGTCTGTGGTGTTTGCAGTAGTTTTTTCATCATGGTATTCATTGAATAATGCCCATGTTGGTTGTACGTCTGTCCATCCAAAAGCTCTAGGTCCATAAGTAATAGCTCTTGCTGATGTTTTTCCCCATCCGGAAGCTGGAGCACCACCCCAACCTAAATCAACTCCACCTGCATCTCTGCTGAATTGTACTTCAAACAATGACTCTGAATTGTTTTCGTTTGTGTCTGTAAAGTTATCACGGTAATTAGGCACTAAAGCATAAACACCTAAATCGATAACTTGTTTGAAAGCGATTTTTGCATTTGGGAAATCTTTGGTAAACAAGTATGCTTTTCCTAAATATCCTAAAGCAGCTCCTTTAGTGGCACGTCCTTTTTGACCTGCATCTAAACCAGAAATATTACTGTATGATGCCGGAAGCAATTCTGCGGCAGCTTTAAAATCTGCAATAACTTGTGCCCAACCTTCTTGGTTTGTTTTTTGTGGATAGAAAGCGGCAATTTCAGTAGGAAGCGGTACGTTTTGAAACATGTTTACGGCATGAAACAAATACAATCCTCTTAAAAAATAAGCCTGACCAAGAATTCTGTTTTTAAGAGCAGTATCAGTGATAGCGATATTAGGTACATTGGTAAGTACTTGATTGGCGCGGTAAATACCTTGATAGTAGGTTTCATAAGCCCAACCATAAATTGCTGCATCCGACACATTTGAGTTAAAACGACCTACATTGTACATCGCTCCCCATGGACTGTTACTTCTGGTATCATCTCCTTTTAAATCTAACAATAAAGGAGTACTTCTCATGTAAGTACCATCAGTCAATAAGCTGCCATAAGCTGCATTTACCCCTTTTATTGCGTCTTCATCTGTTTTCCAGAATGAATCTGCAGCGTCATTATTTGGGTCAAGTTGAATTAAATCTTCATCGTTGACACAGCTTGTTGTTACCACTGCAAGTGATAAGAAACCAGCCAGATAATTAAATATTTTATATTTCATTTTGATTCGTTTTAATTGGTTTGCTAATTTTAAAAATTCACTTCAAGTCCTAAAGAAATCGTTCTAGGATTAGGGAAAGAACCTCCGTCATATCCTCTTGAGAAGGATCCGTCGTTGCTATTAAAATCAGGATCGCTTCCTCTATATTTACTGATAATTAATAGGTTTTGCCCGTTTACAAACAATTTTGCTTTTTGAATAAAACTGGTAGTCGGAACTGGAATTTCATATCCAATTTCCATAGTTTGCAGTTTTATGTAATCTCCATCTTCTATGAATCGGTTTGAATCTCTTCCGTTGGCATTCGGATCACCAATAATTGGACGAGGAACATTTGTATTCGTATTTGTAGGTGTCCAGTAATTAAGCATATCAGTGCTGTGGTTTCCATATTGTCCCGCCATTAAATTACGGTATATGCTATTGAAAACTTTGTTTCCTCCGGCACCTTGCCAAAACATAGAGATATCCCAGTTTTTGTAAGAACCGCTAAGGTTCATTCCGTAACTGTATTTAGGAATTGTAACTCCTTGAAAGGTTCTGTCAAGATCACTAATCATTCCGTCTCCATTGATGTCTTTGAATTTAATATCTCCAACCCCAGCATTAGTTTGCGTTGGAGCAGCAGCAAGTTCAGCCGCGTTTTGGAAAATTCCATCCGTCTCGTAGGCATAAATTTCACCCATAGATCGACCAACTTCTGTTTTTGAAGCAGCACCATAGATTGGATTTCCGTTGATACCAATTTGCAATACTTCATTTTTCAACGTTCCTAAATTAGCAGATATGCTGTATTTGAAAGCATTGTTATTGTTGTTATAGGATGCAGAAAATTCAAATCCTTTGTTTCTCATTGCACCGGCATTAGTAGTAATACTTGCAGGGAAAGCTCCAGTAGAAAAAGGTAATGGAACACCCACTAATAAATTAGAAGAGTTTTTTACAAAATACTCTGCTGTAAACTGTAAAGCATTATTAAACAATCCAAGCTCAACTGCTACGTCTGTTGTTTTATTATCTTCCCATCGTACATTTGGATCTAAAGAAGCGACAACTGTTGTTCCTGGAGCCAATTCGTTGTTGAAATTGTAACCCGCAAAACTATTGATTGTTGTGGCGAAGAAATAGGCTGGAATTGTGTTGTTTCCTAATTTACCATAACTACCTCTTAGTTTGATTGTGTTTACCCATTCAGGTAAGTGAATGAATTTTTCGTTGCTCAATTTCCAAGCTCCTGAGAAAGAGTACGCATTTGTCGTGTTGTATTTTTCACTAAAAAGCGACGATTTATCTTGTCTAAAGTTGGCTTGAAACAAATAACGATCATCAAATGAGTAATTGATACGGCTTATGTATGATGTACCAGTAATAGTAGTGTTAGACTCGCCTGTACTGTTATCATCAGCATATTGCAATTTGCTGATTTCACCAAAATCATATCCTACACCTCTTGACCAGTGGTTGTAATAGTCTTTTCTTTCTTGTACCCAACCCGCTAAAGCATCAAATTTATGTTTGTTGATGTCTAATGAGTAGGTTAATAGGTTGTTAAGAAACGTTTTAGTCTCATTACCAGTTGATACATCTAGAGATGCTTCTTCTTTGGTTGTAATATAATACCATCCTAAGTCACTTTGCGGAACAAATTTTCTGTTTTGATAATCTAATCTGTCAAAACTGGCGTCTAGTTTATATTTTAATCCTTTTACGATTTCATATTCTCCCCAAATATTCCCAATGAAACGGTTTCTTTTCCCATTGTTTTCGATTAAGTTGTTGAATCCTATAACGTTAAGTGAAATGGCTCTTTGAGTTAAATTATCAGTACCTCCGTAACCACCTAATCTATTTTCATCGTATACTGGCATCGTCGGAATAGCACCTAACAAAGCTGCAATAGCAGTTTCCCCAACATAACTGTTAAAGTTTTCTTTGTCAGATTGTGTGAATCCTATTTTAGTACCGTATTTGAATTTTCCTTTTTTACCATTCAAATTCAAGTTCATGGATAGTCTTTCGTAATCTTGAGGAGATTTGATGTAGCTGCTGTTTTTGAAATAATCCATATTCATATTATAGGCTAAATCTTCTGTACCACCATTAAATGCTAACGAATGATTCTCTATAATTCCAGTTTCATAAGCGGCATCTTGCCAATCTGTATTTACATTACTGATATAATTGCTGTTGTTAGGATCATTTCCTGGAGCAACGCTTAATCCAGCATTCAATTCTGCTGCACTGGTTATGTTTTGATAGCCTAATCTATCAGTTACATCCCAAGTTTTAGCTACGTTTTGAAAACCGACAAGGGATTTATATTTGATATTCAGTTTTCCGGCTTTTCCTTTTTTGGTCGTAATAATTACTACACCATTAGCACCACGAACTCCGTAAATAGCAGCCGAAGAAGCATCTTTAAGTACTTGCATAGATTCGATATCTCCTGGAGCAAAATCAAACGGTGAGTCTACAATCATTCCGTCTATTACAAAAAGTGGGTTGTTATTGCTAAAAGAGTTCAGACCTCTAATTTTAATATTTACAAATCCACCCGGTTCTCCAGAGGATTGCACGGTTACCCCTGCAACTTGTCCTTGAAGCATTTTTGCAGCATCGTATGTCACTGTTTTTTTAGCAGATTCCATGTTGACAACTCCAACTGATCCAGAAAGGTCTGATTTCTTTTGTGTTCCGTATCCAATTACAACAACTTCGTCAAGTGCAGTAAGATCGTCTTTTAGAGCTACGTTAATTTGTGTTTTAGTACCCACTGCAATTTCTTGACTTGCATAACTTATATATGAAAATACAAGGATGTCACTTGGTGCAGCTTTTATGGAATATTGCCCGTCAAGATCACTTGTGGTTACTGTATTAGTTCCTTTGATTAAAATATTTACTCCTGGCGCAGGCATTTTGTCTTTTGCTGAGGTAACAATTCCGGTAACAATTTGAGTATTTTGAGCTGAAACATTAATAGTTGCCATTAGCATAACTATTATTGCTAGAAGCCATTCTTTTTTTGGTAATAAAAAATTACAATAAAGAAATAATCGGTGGTTTGTTTTCATTCGGTTATTATTTAGGTTAATTATAAGTGTGTGTTTTACATTTGTAAATTTAATTAAAAAAAAAGCACAAAAACAAATTAATATGATAAAAAAAAGAGGAAAAAAAAATGCATTTTTTAAATTAAGTGTAAAATCAACATTTTAAAATTATGTTTTTGTAAAAAATACATCTGTTTTTGGAGTTAATTTGTGTAAAATTTACACTTTATGTGAAAAAACAAACATTTCTACAATAAATTGCCCGTGAAAATTATTTTATAAAACAGCGGAATAATTGCCTTTTAAATCAGTTTTAATTTGAAAATCAGAGTGATATTGTAAAAAAAGTCTTCATTTTGGCGTATTGTTTTTTATGAAAAACTAATTTTCGGTTCAATAAATGGCGAATATTCTTCGCAATCGATTGAAATACAAGAAAAATAAATGGTTTAATCTGCTGGTTTGAAGTTTTGCTATTACTAATTAATGAAACCGTTTTTTGTAAAAATCAAATCTGCGGAATAGTATTCAGGAGTTTATTAAACGAAATTTTTTTGGGATTACAGGGTTTTAGTGGACTAAGTGTAAAATCAACATTAATAAATTATGAAACCTTTAGAGAAGTTTATATATTTACCCTAAAAAACATATTATGTTAAATAGTTATAGTTCTGCTGATAAAGTTTTACTGGCAGTAGATTGTATCATTTTTGGTTTTGATAACGAAGGCTTAAAAATACTTTTGATTAAAAGAGATTTTGAACCTGAAAAAGGCAAATGGTCTTTAATAGGTGGATTTCTTAAGAAAGATGAAGTATTAGATAGCGCTGCCATCAGAATACTGGATTCCTACACTGGTCTTCAAGATATTTATATGGAACAATTGCATGCCTATAGTGAGATTGACCGTGATCCTGTAGAAAGAACTATTTCTGTTGCTTATTTTGCATTAATCAATATTGAAAACCATAATGCAGAATTAATTCAAAATTATCATGCACAATGGTTTAGCGTTGCGAATGCTCCAAAATTGATTTTTGACCACGACACGATGTTAAGACATGCCATAAGAAGATTGCGTTATAGAACGTCTATCAAACCTGTTGGATTTGAACTTTTACCGGAGAAATTCACCATGCGCCAACTGTTGGAATTGTACGAAGCGATTCTTAGTAAGGAATTGGATAAAAGAAACTTCATCAGCAAAATAAACTCACTAGATATTCTGATAAAACTCGAGGAAAAAGATATGATGTCCTCCCGAAAAGGATCTTATCTTTATACTTTTGATAAAGAAAAATACGATGCAAAACTCTTGAATGATTTTGTTTTAAACCTATAAGTCATTCTTTATAATCATAAACTAAAAAAGGAAGTCTCTTAATTGAGGCTTCCTTTTTTTATAATTAATCCTGAAAAAACTATTCTTTAATTCTTTGATTGACTACAACTTCAATGATGTTCAGAATAGTTTTATAAATGCGAACTACTCTTAGAATGGCAAAGTGCAGTCCCAAATAAAATTTAAATTCCTAACTATTTCCTTTATTATAATCGGCTAAGAAAGTGGCTAAACCACTATCCGTAAGCGGATGTTTTAGTAAACCTTCAATAGCGCTTAATGGTCCGGTTATGACATCGGCGCCAATTTTAGCACAATTTAAAATGTGCATGACGTGACGAACGGATGCCGCCAAAATTTGTGTTTCATATCCGTAATTATCATAAATCAGCTTGATTTCGGCAATCAATGCCATTCCATCTGTAGAAATATCATCTAATCTTCCTATGAAGGGCGAAACATAAGTGGCGCCGGCTTTGGCGGCAAGTAAGGCTTGTCCTGCTGAAAATACCAAGGTGCAATTGGTTCTTATTCCTTTATTCGAAAAGTATTTTATGGCTTTTATTCCGTCTTTAATCATAGGTATTTTCACCACGATTTGAGGATGCAAAGCAGCCAGTTTTTCACCTTCGGCAACCATACCTGCAAAATCTGTCGAAATTACTTCGGCACTAACATCACCGTCAACTAATTCGCATATTTTTACATAATGAGCAATAATATTATCTGCACCGGTAATTCCTTCTTTCGCCATTAGCGAAGGATTTGTGGTTACACCATCCAGAATTCCTAAATCATTAGCTTCTTTTATGTCTTTTAAATTTGCTGTGTCTATAAAAAATTTCATGTCTTTATTTATTTAAATGTTTATTTATTTTCTTCAATGTACTTTAGGATTTCTGTGCAAACGCTTTCACTTGTAAATCCAAATTTTTGATCCAATACACTTGCTGGTGCTGAATATCCAAAATGCTCCAATCCAACTATTTTTCCGCTGTCGCCAATTAAGCCTTCTAAGTTTACCGGAAGTCCGGCAGTAAGTCCGAACACTAATTTTCCTTTTGGAATAATGCTTTCCTGATACGCTTTTGGTTGTGATTTGAACAAACCTTCAGATATAATTGAGGCTACGTTTATAGTTAGATTTTTTTCTTTTTCTAAAATAATTGCAGCTTCCAAAAGGGTGGCCACTTCTGATCCATTTGCGATTAATGTAATGTCAGGATTTGGTGTAGATTTAACCAAATAACCTCCTTTTTTAGCTTCGGTTGCTTCTTCATATCTTGAAGTTCCAGTTGCAGGAATGTCTTTGATGTTTTGTCTCGAAAGAATCAAAGCTGTTGGGGTAGAGGTGTTTTTCAAAGCCATATCCCAAGCCACTGAAGTTTCAATAGCATCGGCAGGGCGGAGCGCTAATAAACTTTGGTTGCCCGAATGGTTTTTTATTTTTTCCAACAAACGCATTTGTGCTTCCTGTTCAATAGGTTGGTGGGTTGGTCCGTCTTCGCCCACTCGGAAAGAATCGTGTGTCAAGACATATTTCACCGGTAATTCCTGAATTGCGGCTAATCGAATGGCAGGTTTCATATAATCCGAGAATACAAAAAAGGTTGCTACCACTGGGACCACACCTCCGTGAAGGGCAATTCCGTTAGCAATAGAAGTCATAGTCAATTCTGCCACTCCGGCTTGTAAAAAGGCACCACTGAAATCATTTTTTTGTAAAACAGAAGATTTTTTTAAGAAACCATCCGTCTTATCACTGTTGGATAAATCTGCCGAAGAAACAATCATGTTTTCCACGTGTTCCGCTAAGTAAGCTAATACTGCCGATGAGGCATCTCTTGTCGCGGCATTTGCTTTTTGGACTACATTACTCAAATCCAGTTCTGGAAGTTTTCCGGATAGAAATGAATCCATTTTTTGAGCCAATACCGGGTTTTCTTTTTTCCAAGTGGCTACATGATGCTTTTTGTACGCGGCCTCTTCCGATTTTTTGGCTTTTATTTTATCATAATGCGTTGCCACATCTTCATAGATTGCAAAAGGATTTTCAGGATTTGCTCCAAGGTTTAGTAAGGTTTTTACATAATCAGCTTTCGTATCACCAATAGGTTTTCCGTGCAGTTCACATTCGCCTTCATATATATCGCCATTGGCGGTAACGCAACCTTTTCCCATAATCGTTTTTCCAATTATTAAGGTTGGTCTTTCTGATTCTTCATTGGCCTCGTTCAATGCTTTTCTGATTTGCTCGTGGTCGTGTCCGTCAATTGTGATGACTTTCCATCCCCAAGCTTCGTATTTCATAGCCGTATTCTCTGAAGTTACTTCATCTGTCATGGACGAAAGCTGTACATCATTCGAATCATAAAACATGATGAAATTGTTCAAGCCTAAATGTCCGGCGATTCTACCCGCTCCCTGAGAAATTTCTTCCTGAACACCACCATCTGTGATGAAACCGTATATTTTGTGATTGAAAATTCCCTTGAATCTGGCCTCTAGAAATTTGGCGGCGATAGCAGCACCCACTCCCATTGCGTGTCCTTGTCCCAAAGGTCCTGAAGTGTTTTCTATTCCTCTAAGCACATCTACTTCCGGATGACCAGGAGTCACGGAACCCCATTGTCTGAAGCTTTGTAAATCTTCTTTTTTGTAATTGCCCAACAAATAATATTGGGAATACATCAAGGCTGAAAGGTGTCCGGCATCCATAAAGAAACGGTCCCTGAATGACCAATCCATTTCTGTCGGGTCAAATTTTAAGTACTCAGTATATAAAATGTGCAAAAAATCTGCGCCTCCCATGGCTCCTCCAGGATGGCCTGAATTCGCTTTTTCTACCATCGAAATAGCTAATGCTCTAATATTGTCAGCAGCTAAATTGTCAATTTTTTTATTCATGTTTAAATTGTAAAAATTAAATGTGTTTTGAATAGTATAATATGATTCGTTTTATTATTTGTGTCCAAAGTTTTATAAGCGGTAGCAAATTTTACTTTTTCCTAAATATTAAAATTTGAGCTTAAAAAATTTATCTCGACTAACCGAAAAAATCAGTGTCAGATAAAATATATTTTACATTTAAACCAAAAATTAATTAGTAACAGCTTCTTTTTTAGTGGCTATGTGTGAAAAATAATAATAAGTGTAAAAAATACATTTACAAATGTAAACAAATTTTTTTAACAATGACAAATAAATTTTTTTCTTGCAGTTTTAAAATAAGAATCGCATTTTTTTTGCCAATAAAAAATGGCAATACTAATTTTTTAAAAATAGTATTGCCATAAGAAGATTGAATTGCTACAATGAATTTCGAATTATTAACGTGCTTTTGTTTTCTATTTGTTCTTTTTTGCCTTGTAGAATCATCTCTGCCAAAATTTTCCCCATAGCTTCAAAATTGGTGGAAATGGTTGTAATTCCATTGGCAACTACTTTTTTTAGAGGGGTTTCGTTATAGGAAATAATGCCAAAATCGCGCCCTAATTGTAAGTTTTGAAGCTTTGATTTTTCGATAACACGAACGAGATCTCGGTCATTTGGAATCACATAAACTTCTCCTGCTTCTATAGCTCTATTGTTGAATTCCGTGATGGTTTCGTGGTCAAAAATAAAATTTTCACAAAAGTTTTCGAAACCAATTTTCATTCCTAAAGGTTCTCTAAATCCAGGAAATATCATGATTATTTTATTGTATTTGACTAAGCGGGATTTTGCTTTCATTAATCCTTCATAGATGTCTTTTTTATGATTTTGATATACCGCAGGAAAGGAATTTAGTTCAGGATTGGTTTGATCTAATATATAAACTTCGTTTACTGGTAGGGTTTTTATAACTGATGCCGCCTCAGCCAAATTGGTAGGCATGATGATGTATTTTGTATAATTTCCATTACTGTCATTTATTAGTTTTTGGAAAACTTGAATATTAAAATGATGAAAGAAAATATCAACCTGAACGTCATTCCCAATGTTTTCCAAGAATGAGTTGTAGATGTCTTCTTTAAAAATATTTAATTCATCAAAAAGTAAAAATATCCTTTGTTTTATGGTAACCGCGATACTTTTTACATAATATCCTTTTCCAGGAATTGCATAAATAATACCTCTTTTTTTTAATTCATCATAGGCCAGTAGAACCGTATCACGAGACAATGAAAACTCTAAACTGACTTTGTTTACAGAGGGAAGTTTGTCTCCTTTTATTAATTTTCCTTCTTCAATTCCCTTCTCAACGGTAATGATAATTTGTTTGTATTTAGGAATTCCAAGATTATTTTGAATCGAAATAATTTTCATAAATGAATGAATTTTTTCGCAAGATACAAAAACTGGTGGGTACTGGTATGTAACTGATAATAATTATTTTACTTTTGGTTTTCACATTTCATAAATAAATCATGAAAATAAAACACATATCACATTTTAAAGCTAGTTCTGCAATGAAATTATTTGGTTTTACATCAGATGGCGAAGAGGTTTCTCTTTATGAATTGACGAACAAAAACGGAATGCAGCTTAAAGTTACTAATTATGGTGCAACTATTACCTCGTTGAAAATGCCACTGAAAAACGGTGAATTTGTAGATGTGGTTTTGGGTTTTGATACTTTAGAGGCTTACATCAAATCATTTGATTTGGAAAGCGCGCCTTACTTTGGAGCAACAGTAGGAAGATTTGCAGGAAGAATAAACGACAGCGAATTTGTATTAAATGGCGAATCAATTCGTTTAAAAAAGAATTATAAGGATCATTCCTTACATGGTGGAAATAGTGGTTTCAGTCAAAAAATATGGAAAGTCAAAAATATAAATAACGGTAAAAGTCCTTCTATAACGTTAGCTTATTTTAGCCCTCATCAAGAAGAAAATTTCCCTGGGGATTTAACGGTTGAATTGACGTACACTTTATCTGATGCAAATGAATTAATTATAAATTACACGGCATCAACTACAGAGGATACTGTTGTGAATTTAACGCATCACAGTTATTTTAATCTTGATGGTCACAAATCCAATATTTCTGAACAAGAAATAATGGTCAACTCGCATAGATTGTTAGAAACAACCAATGAGAATATTCCAACCGGAAGGTTTTTGAACGTAGCAAATTGTCCGTTTGATTTTACATCGCCCAGAAAGTGTCCTTCTAAAATTGACAATACCTTTATTTTGAATAAAGAAAATGAATTTGCAGCTTCACTTTTCAATAAAAGCAATAATTTAAAAATGTCAGTGTATACGAACCAACCCGGAGTTCATATTTATGTTGGCGGTAATTGTTTTAATACTTTAAAAGGAAAAGAAAATGCGGATTACCATGCTTTGAGCGGTATTTGTTTTGAGACACAAAATTTCCCTAATGCACCAAATTACAAGCATTTTCCCAACTCAGTTTTGAGAAAAGAAGAGCTGTATTATCACAAAACCATTTATAAATTTCAATCTTTTTAATATGAAAAAACACATTTTTGTTTTTGGAGTATTTGCACTCTTGGGAATGTTTTTTTCTTGTTCAGCCAATGATACAAATGAAACGCCAATAGTTGAACCGCCAGTTGCGGAAGATACTTTTATAAGAGCTGCGGATATTTCTTTTCTGCCGGAAATAGAAAGTTCTGGAACTATTTTATACAACAATACCAAAGCGGAAGATATGCTTACGACTTTAAAAACTGCAGGTTGTAATGCGGTACGAATTCGTCTTTGGAAAAATCCTTCAAACGGACACTCAGGAATGACTGAAGTAAAAGCTTTGGCGGCACGTGTGAAAAAAGCAGGAATGAAAGTTTGGTTAACCGTTCATTATTCAGACACATGGGCTGATCCTGCAGTGCAAACGATACCAGCTGAATGGAAAAATTTGTCTTTTACAGATTTAAAAACGGCGGTAGCTACTTATACTTCGACAATTATTACAGAAATTAATCCTGATATTATACAAATAGGGAATGAAATAAATAGTGGATTGCTTTGGCCACAAGGTCATTTAATTAATCAGGAAGTTCAATGCCTGGCCTTATTATCTGCGGCAAGTGCAACTATTCGTACCAAAGCCCCAAATACGAAGATAATGATTCATTATGCAGGTGTTAAAGCTTCGGATACCAATTGGTTTTTTAATAAAATTAAAAGTGTAGATTACGATTATATTGGTTTATCCTATTACCCGATTTGGCACGGAAAAGATTTAGAAGTTGTCAAAACGACCATTAATACGTTAGGAAAAACATACAATAAAAAAGTAATTATTGCTGAAACGGCTTATCCGTTTACGTTAGGATATAATGACTGGACCAATAATATTGTTGGTTTAGACTCACAACTGGTTTCAGGGTATCCTGCTACTCCTGATGGGCAAAAAAGTTTTGTATTGGCAATAAAAACAGTCGTAAAAGAGTCTGAATACGGCTTGGGATTTGCGTATTGGGGAGGCGAATGGATTTCTTTCAAAGGGAATCAAGCCGCAAATGGCTCTACTTTCGAAAATCAGGCCTTTTATGATTTTAATAATAAAGCATTACCTGTTTTGCAGGTTTTTAATAAATAAGTACAGATGAAAAATTCACCAATGTATTTCCGATTCGTTTTGATGTCTTTAATGATTTCAGTGCTTTATTCTTGTAATATATCCAAAAATATTCAAACAACATCAAAGAGTTCTTTTGCAAAAGGAGCAGATGTGGGGTGGTTGCCACAAATGGAAGCCACAGGATACAAATTTTACGATACTGATGGCTCTGAAAAAGATTGCTTGCAACTGCTGAAAGACAGAGGAATGAATACCATTCGTCTTCGCGTTTGGGTAAATCCAAATGACGATAAAGCCAGTGGACATTGCAGCAAGGAAGAAACTGTTGTCATGGCTTTGCGTGCTCAAAAAATGGGAATGCGTATCATGATTGATTTTCATTACAGTGATTCGTGGGCCGATCCAGGCAAACAATTCAAACCAAAAGCTTGGGAAAACCATACTTTTTCAGAGTTAATGACGGATGTGTACGACCATACTTTTGATGTTTTGAGCGCATTAAAATCAGTTGGAGTTACTCCGGAATGGGTTCAAGTAGGAAATGAAATTCCAGGAGGCATGATGTGGCCGGAAGGAAGTACAAAAAATTGGAGCCAATTGGCACAATTACTCAACAAAGGCTATGAAGCAACAAAGGCTATTGATGCTAAAATCAAAGTAATCGTTCATCTTGACGAAGGAAACAATAGTGAAAAATTCAGATGGTTTTTTGATAATGCTACGGCAAATAATGTAAAGTACGATGTGATTGGGCTGTCCTATTACCCTTTTTGGATCAAGAAAGATTATACTGAAACCATTGCGGATTTAGCGAATAATCTTAACGACATGGCTACCAGATATAACAAAGAAGTGATGGTTGTAGAAGTTGGCGGTGAATCTGACAAAGTGCAAAACACGTACGAAATGTTAGCAGCAACAATCAAAGCGGTCAAAGCAGTGCCAAATAACAAAGGACTTGGTGTTATTTATTGGGAACCACAGGGCGAAAAGAGTTGGAGTCATTATTCGTTAAGTGCTTGGCAATCTGACGGGAAACCTTCGCCGGCTTTGGATGCGTTTAAAGAATAATTTAGATTAATAAAATTTTAAAAAAGATTTGAAAATGAAGAAAGTAATACACGTTCTGTTTGTATGTTTCACTTTTACACAATTGGCTGTGTCTCAAACACGAGAAGTTAAAGTGTTAGATACCAATTGGAAATTTCAAAAAGGCGATTTTGAAGAGGCAATTAAAGTAAATTTTAATGATTCGAAATGGGAATCCGTAACTGTTCCGCATGACTGGGCAATTTACGGACCTTTTGATAAAAATGTAGACATACAAAAAGTTGCCATCGTTCAAAACGGAGAAAATATAGCCACCGAAAAAACAGGAAGAACTGGCGCTTTACCTCATATCGGGACAGCGTGGTATCGCAATACATTCACATTGCCTAAAGATGTAAAAGGGAAAAAAATAATTTTGCTTTTTGAAGGCGCAATGAGCGAACCTCAAGTGTATTTAAACGGAAAAAAAGTGGGAGAATGGGCGTATGGCTATAGTTATTTTTATTTTGATGTTTCCCAATTTATACAAGAAGGAGCAAACACATTGTCAGTAAAACTAACCAATAAAGAATTTGCTTCCCGCTGGTATCCTGGTGCCGGTTTATACCGAAAAGTAAGTGTTATTATAAAAAATAACGAAAGCATTGACCAATGGGGACAGTTTGTAACGACACCTTTTATAAGTTCAGAACTTGCTAAAGTTAATATTAAGACCAAAGCTTCTGGGGAGAATACTCGTTTAGTCACCACTATTTTTGATGCCGAAGGACAAAAACTTAGTTCAGAGGAGTCGATTATGCAATTCGGAAAGGAATTCGATCAAAATTTAAAAGTAGAAAACCCAAAATTATGGAGTCCCGAAACTCCTTATTTGTATAAAGCGGTTTCCCAATTATATGTTGGGAAAGAACTGAAGGATGAAATTTCAACCCGTTTTGGAATTCGCGAAATAAAATACGAGGCCAATAAAGGCTTTAGTCTTAATGGAAAGATAACCAAATTTAAAGGAGTTTGTTTGCATCACGATCTTGGTCCGCTTGGAGTTGCCGTAAATAAAGCCGCGTTGCGCAGGCAAATGGAGATTTTAAAAGATATGGGCTGTAATGCGATTCGCAGTTCGCACAATATGCCCTCTTTCGAGCAATTGGAGTTGGCGGATGAAATGGGTTTTATGTTTCTAGCAGAGAGTTTTGATGAATGGGTATTGCCAAAAGTAGAAAATGGCTACCATCGTTTTTTTGAGGAATATGCTGAAAAAGATATCGTCAATTTAGTGCAGGCAACAAGAAATCATCCTTCTATTGTAATGTGGAGTTCTGGAAATGAAGTGCCTGATCAATGGGGAGAAGCTGGTGTAAAACGAGCTAAATGGCTGCAGGAACTATTTCATAGAGAAGACCCAACACGTCCGGTAACGGTTGGTATGGATCAAGTAAAAGCGACTATGGAATCTGGTTTTGGAGCTTTGCTGGATGTTCCAGGATTGAATTATCGGGTACATTTATATGATGAAGCATTTAAAAAATTTCCGCAAGGGTTTATTTTAGGTTCAGAAACAGCTTCAACGGTGAGCTCCAGAGGGATTTATAAATTCCCTGTAGTTCAAGAAAAAATGAAACAATATCCAGATTTTCAATCTTCCTCTTATGACTTGGAAGCCTGTAGCTGGTCTAACGTGCCTGATGAAGATTTTGTGCTTCAAGATGATAAACCATGGGTAATTGGTGAGTTTGTCTGGACTGGTTTTGATTATTTAGGAGAGCCTACACCTTATGACGAAAGCTGGCCGTCCCGAAGTTCTTATTTTGGAATCAACGATTTAGCCGGTTTACCAAAAGACCGTTATTATTTATACCGAAGCCGTTGGAATACAAAAGAATCCACGCTTCATATCCTCCCACATTGGAACTGGGAAGGTCGTGAAGGAGAGATAACTCCTGTTTTTGTATACACGAGTTACAACAGCGCTGAACTTTTTATAAATGGTAAAAGCATGGGAGTGCAGACAAAAAATAAAAGTACACCACAGAATCGCTATCGCCTGATGTGGATGGATGTGAAATATGAGCCAGGAACGGTAAAAGTGGTGGCTTATGATGAGAATGGAAAAGCTGTTGCTGAAGAAGAAGTACGTACTGCCGGCAAGCCTTATAAAATTGTTTTAGATGCGGACAGGAAAACAATCACTGCCGATGGCGAAGATATATCTTTCGTGACCGTATCTGTAGTGGATAAAAATGGAATTCTTTGTCCTACGGCGACTAATCAATTAAGATTTAAGGTTTCAGGAGCGGGTACTTATAGAGCTGCCTGTAATGGCGATGCTACTTCTCTAGAAATGTTTCATAAAGATACCATGAAACTTTTTAGCGGAAAATTGGTAGTGCTTGTAAAATCGAAAACAACCGCAGGTGATATAAAACTTGAAGTAAATGGTGCTGGGCTTAAGAGCGGAAAATTGAACTTGGTATCTACAAAATAAATAGAAAAGGCAAGTAAGTATTGCAATAATACTTTTGAAAACAAATGATTTAAAAACAGCAATATAACTAAACGCTACAACTGAAATTTTTAAAAAAAGTAGCGTATCAATACTAAAATTATGAACGATATTCTAATTAAAAAAACGACCGCTTTCTTTGAAGAAAGTTTTGGTTCAGCCCCCAAAAAAATAGTGCTGTCTCCGGGAAGAATTAATATTATCGGGGAACATATTGACTACAATGATGGTTATGTTTTACCGGCAGCGATTGATAAAATTATATGTTTTGCTTTCGAAAAAAGTAATTCCAATACCTCGAAAATTATTGCGATTGACCTTGACGATTCGTTTGAAATCGACGTTACTGAATCAATGGAATTAACCGATAATGTTTGGACGAATTACATTCGAGGTGTTGTCAATCAATTAAAAATTAAAGGGTTTGAATTTGATGGATTCAACTGTGTTTTTAGCAGTAATATTCCTGTAGGTTCCGGTTTGTCTTCCTCGGCGGCATTGGAATGTGGATTTTTGTTTGGAATCAACGAGCTTTTTGAACTGAAAATAAAACCGGTTGATATTGTCTTAATGGGACAAAGTGCTGAACATTGGGTAGGAATCAATTGCGGGATAATGGATCAGTTTTCGAGTGTTATGGGTTTAGAAAATAAAGTCATAAAAATTGATTGCAAGACCTTAGAATATGAATACCATAATGCTGATTTTAATGATTATTCTTTGATTTTATTCGATTCGAATGTAAAGCATTCCTTGATGACTTCGGCTTATAATGAGAGAAGACAGCAATGTGAAGAGGGTATTGCTATTATAAAAAATAATTTTCCTGAGATAACGAGTTTTAGAGATTGCACGGAAGAACATATTTTAGGATTGCAACATATAATGAGTGAAAATGTTTTCAAAAGGTGTCTTTTTGTGGTAAAAGAAATCAATCGGGTGAAACTTGCCTGTGAAGCATTAGATAATGGAAAGATTGAAGTTTTAGGGAAATTAATGTTCGAAACACACGAGGGACTATCGGTTGATTATGAAGTAAGTTGTGCTGAGTTAGACATGATTGTGGATACACTTAAAAAGGAAGAAGCCGTAGTTGGTTCCCGATTAATGGGTGGTGGCTTTGGTGGTTGCACTATCAACTTAATCAAAAAAGGACATGAAGAGCGAATTAAACAACAGCTTTCTGCACTTTATTTAGATACTTTTGGAATAGAATTAAAAATTTACGATGTAAAAATCGGAAATGGAACATCACTTTATATCGCGAAATAATGAAAAATTTTGATATCAACGAAGATCCGCACAGACGCTATAATCCGTTAATCAACGAATGGGTTTTGGTTTCTCCACACCGTTCGAAACGCCCTTGGCAGGGACAAAATGAAACAGTAACTTCGGATGCATTGCCGGAATATGACCCAACATGTTATTTGTGTCCGGGAAATGTTCGAGCAAATGGAATGGTCAATCCGGATTATGAAAATTCTTTTGTTTTTGAAAATGATTTTGCCGCTTTAAAGCAAGAAGAAATTGCATTTGAAGATAACAAAAAGGAGACTTTTTTTAGAGCTAAACCAGAAAGAGGAATTTCTCGTGTGGTTTGCTTTTCGCCAAAACATAATTTGACATTGCCTGAAATGCCAGCAACTGCGATTGAAAACATCATTCATACCTGGCAAAAAGAATATACGGATTTGGGTGATGTCGACTACATCAATCATGTTCAGATTTTTGAAAATAAAGGAAGCGTTATGGGTTGCAGTAATCCGCATCCTCACGGGCAAATTTGGGCACAATCGTCTTTACCAACTGAGGTGGAGAAAACGCAAAATAACTTAAAAGCTTATTTTGAAAAACATAACAAAACACTTTTTCAGGATTATTTAACTGAAGAAATGAAACTCGACGAGCGCATTGTTATTGAGAATGATCATTTTGTGGCATTGGTTCCTTTTTGGGCAATTTGGCCGTATGAAACGATGATTGTCAGCAAGAGAAATGTGAGTAAAATAACTGATTTTACGGAAACGGAAGTAACCGATTTTGCAGTTATTTTAAAACAATTGACTACAAAATATGATAATCTTTTTGAAACGTCTTTTCCATATTCATCAGGAATTCATCAGTCACCTACTGATGGGGAATTGCATCCGGAATGGCATTTTCACATGCATTTTTATCCACCGTTGTTGCGATCTGCAACCGTAAAGAAATTTATGGTAGGATATGAAATGATGGGTGAATCACAGCGGGATATTACGCCTGAGAAAAGTGCCGCGGTTTTAAGAGAACAGTCTAACGTACATTACAAAAATAAGTCATGAAAATAGTTGTTACCGGAGGTTTGGGATTCATTGGTTCGCATACCGTAGTAGAATTACAAAATGAAAATTTTGAAGTAGTTGTTGTTGATAATTTGTCTAATTCTTCGATTGATGTTTTGGATGGCATAGAACGAATTACAGGTAAAAAACCGCTTTTTGAACAAATAGATTTAAGAGATAAAGCAGCTGTTCAAGCTTTCTTTCAGAAGCATGATGATGTGGCCGGAGTGATTCATTTTGCTGCCTCCAAAGCAGTTGGTGAAAGTGTGAAAGAGCCTTTGTTGTATTATGAAAACAATGTTGCTTCGCTGGTTTACATTTTACAGGAGTTACAGAAAAAGCCGGAAGCCAATTTTATCTTTAGTTCATCTTGTACCGTTTATGGTCAAGCCGAAGTGATGCCCATTGCCGAAACTACGCCTGTACAAACGGCTATGTCTCCGTATGGAAATACCAAACAAATTGGGGAAGAAATTATTACCGATGTCACTAAAATAAGTAACGTCAATGCTATTTTGTTGCGTTACTTTAATCCAATAGGTTCTCATCCATCAGCTGAAATTGGGGAACTGCCTATGGGTGTACCGCAAAATTTAGTTCCTTTTATTACTCAAACCGGAATGGGTTTGCGTGAATCATTATCCGTTTATGGAAATGATTACCCAACGGTTGATGGAACCTGTGTTCGCGATTATATTCACGTAGTTGATTTGGCGAAAGCCCATGTCATTGCTTTACAAAGATTAATGAACAAAAAGAATTCTGAGAAATTAGAAGTTTTTAATTTGGGAACCGGAACCGGAAGCTCGGTGTTGGAAGTGATTAGCGCTTTCGAAAAAGTTAGCGGACAAAAATTACCTTATACTATTGTTCCAAGAAGAGAAGGCGATGTGACTTCGGTTTATGCCAATACCGATAAAGCGAATACTGTGCTTGGATGGAAAACACAGTCAACTCTGGAAGAAGCGATTGCCAGTGCTTGGAAATGGGAACAAAAGGTCAGAAATAGCCGTTAAAAATTTATGGAATCCATTTTTGTTGTGAAACACGTATAAAAATGGGATTTAGATAGTAGTTTAAGTGCTTTTTTTAAGATTTAACCTATACAATAATAATAAATGTAAAAAATACATTTATAAATGATGTAAATAAATATTTTTATTTTACTTTTGACTTTCATAATTCATAAAAAAACAATAAAATTAAAATACATATCACATTTTATATTCAATTCTATAATGGAATTGTTTGGTTTTAAGCCAAGTTGTGTGTGATTTGTTTAAAAAAAAGCAGTATAATTACACTAATAAAAACATTACATATTACAAGACAATAATCTCATTCATTTATATTAATTTCTAAAAAACAAATTACTCATGAACCAGAACCTTGCTTTTGCTGATTACGCAGTATTTATTATCTATTTTATCGTGGTGTCCACTTACGGATATACCGTTTATCGCAAACGTGAGAAAAACGAACATGATGCCAAAGCCTATTTCCTGGCTGAGGGAACATTGACATGGTGGGCTATTGGGGCTTCTTTGATTGCTTCTAATATTTCTGCTGAACAGTTTATTGGAATGAGTGGGGAAGGATTCTTTTTAGGAATTGCAGTTGCCGCTTATGAGTGGATTGCCGCTATTGCTTTGATTATTGTAGCCGTTTGGTTTATTCCTGTTTATTTAAAAAACAAGATTTATACCATGCCTCAATTTTTAAAAACAAGGTATAACGAATCAACTGCTTTAATTATGGCCGTTTTCTGGTTGTTCTTATATGTATTTGTAAATCTTACCTCTATTTTATATTTAGGAGCTGTTGCCATTAATGGATTGGCCGGTGGTGAATATTTACACGCTATTATGATTGGGCTTGCCGTTTTTGCTTTAGTGATCTCTTTAGGAGGTATGAAAGTGGTGGCATACACGGATGTAATTCAGGTTGCGGTTTTAATTATCGGTGGACTGGTTACGTCATATATTGCTTTGACTACAGTTGGACAATATTTTGGTGTTGGAGAAAATGCAATTGCAGGTTTCAAAGTATTGATGCGTGAAGCTCCGGATCATTTCAAAATGATTATCCCGGAACCAACAGCAACTTCTTCTCAAAACGATATTAATAAGTATCTTACTTTTCCGGGAATGATGTCCTATTTGGCGGGTATTTGGATTATTAATCTTAATTATTGGGGTTGTAACCAATACATTACGCAGAGAGCTTTGGGTGCCGATTTACAAACTGCTCGTACCGGTATTTTGTTTGCAGGTATTTTGAAATTATTAATGCCGCTTATTGTTATGTTACCAGGTATTGCTGCTTATGTTTTGTATGAAAACGGACATTTACCTCAATTAGTAGGTGGTAAAGATGGTGCGTATTCTGCTGTGTTGACGTTCTTGCCTACGGGATTAAAAGGATTGTCTGTTGCTGCTTTAACGGCTGCAATTGTTGCTTCTTTGGCTGGAAAAGTGAATAGTATTTCTACTATTTATACCTTAGATGTGCATAAAAAATACATTCAAAAAGATGCAAGTGACAGAAGCCAGGTGAATATTGGAAGATATGCTGTTTTTGCGGCGATGCTTCTTGCTGTTTTGTTTACATGGAATGATATATTAGGAATTGGTGGTGTAGGTGGATTTACTTATATCCAAAAATATACAGGGTTTATCAGTCCTGGAGTTTTCGCCATGTTTTTCCTTGGTATGTTCTGGAAAAGAACTACTGGTACTGCTGCAATAATAGGGGTGATTTCAGGTTTCTTATTGTCGGTTTTGTTTAACGAATTTGCACCGGCATTATTTGGCACAGAAACATTACTTTACACGGCTTACGCCAATGGAAAAGGTGGATATGAAATACCATTCCACATTTGTATGGGATTGTCATTTATGTTTACAATGCTTATTATGATTGCAGTGAGTTTTGCCGGACCAAAAGTGAATCCAAAAGCTTTTGAGTTAGATACTGAGATGTTCAAGGTAAAACCGCAAACTACAGTATTAATCGTAATTACTTTATTGATTATTTTTGCATTGTACGCTAAGTTCTGGTAGTATATAACAACTAGTTTCAAGATACAGGAATAACTATCATTGCCGTTTAGTTAAGATCAGTTGGTAGTCCCAAATGAAAACTTAACTAAACGGCATTTGATTTTAAATGTATTTGGAGTACGTAACAATAGACTTTGAAAGCGTTTCCACAAAAGAATTTCTGTGTCGTTAAAGTAAATAATCTCTCTAAGACAATTTAAATATCAGAATTAGTACTGGTAAATCTTGCGAGATTAGCCGTGTTTCAGGCGGATTAATTGCTCTGTTTTGAGAATTTTCAACTAGTGATTGAAAGAGTTGTATTTATTGCTTATTTAGTAAATAGTAGGCATAAAAAAAGCTTCCGAAATTAACGGAAGCTTTTTTTATATTTTAAGTGATGCTTTTTAGTCTCTGTTGACCAATGCTTCTTGTTTCCATGTTTTTACGGAAGCAATTCTGCTGTTAGAATAGTCTACTTCGCTTAAGTTGTTACCATTCCAAAAAAGCCATTTTCCAGTTTTTTCTCCATTTTCATAATTAGCAACAGATAGTTTGTTACCATTTGTGTCATATGAAGTCCAAAGTCCTTCAAGTTTCCCGTTTTTAAAGAAACCTTCTTGTTGTACTTTTCCATTTTCAAAGTAGTAAGTTGTTTTTACTAATTCACCTACAGCTTCTAATTTTGGATTGTTTTCTTGAGCAAATGCTATACCTGAGAAGATTAATGCGGTTAAGATTATATATTTTTTCATGTCGTTTGGATTTTTAAATTCATATTAGCTTAACAAATATATAAAACATTTTACAATAAAAAAACTTTAAGTTAACAATTTAGTAACATTGGAGTAAAACTTAACATTGGAAATAAAATTTTCAGTAAAAATCTAACACTAAAAAATGGTATTTCTCAATTCATTATTCATAATTAGTCCTAAATTTGCACCCGAGCCTTAAGGGCGAAACAATTTAAAATTAGAATAATGTATAGAAGTCATAATTGTGGCGAGTTGAATGCCTCACATATTAATACAGAAGTTACACTTGCGGGATGGGTTCAAAAATCGCGTGATAAGGGATTTATGAACTGGGTTGATTTACGGGATCGTTATGGAATTACGCAATTAATTTTTGACGAAGGTCGTTCAGAGAAATCAGTTTTTGAATTGGCTAAAACTCTTGGTCGTGAATTTGTAATTCAGGTAAAAGGTACTGTTATTGAGCGTGAAGCTAAAAATAAAAATATTGCAACAGGTGAGATTGAAATTTTAGTTACTCAACTTACTATTCTTAACGCTTCTCTTACGCCTCCTTTTACAATTGAAGATGAAACGGACGGTGGAGAGGATATCAGAATGAAATACCGTTACCTTGACATTCGAAGAAATCCGGTGAAAAACAGTTTGATGTTTCGTCATAAAGTAGCAATGGAAGTGCGTAAATACCTTTCGGATTTAGACTTTTGTGAAGTGGAAACACCTTATTTAATTAAATCTACTCCAGAAGGAGCAAGAGATTTTGTGGTGCCTTCTCGAATGAATGAAGGGCAGTTTTATGCGTTACCACAATCACCGCAAACGTTCAAGCAATTATTGATGGTGGGTGGAATGGATAAATATTTCCAAATCGTGAAATGTTTCCGTGACGAAGATTTACGTGCAGACAGACAGCCGGAATTTACGCAAATCGATTGCGAGATGGCTTTTGTGGAGCAAGAAGATATCTTGAATGTTTTCGAAGGATTGACAAGACATTTATTAAAAGAAATAAAAGGCATTGAAGTAGAAAAATTCCCAAGAATTACCTACGAATACGCCATGAAAACATACGGGAATGACAAGCCGGACATCCGTTTCGGAATGGAGTTTGGCGAGTTGAATGAAGTGGCACAACACAAAGAATTTCCAGTTTTTAATGCTGCGGAATTAGTGGTGGGAATTGCGGTTCCGGGAGTTGGAAACTATACTCGTAAGGAAATAGATGGATTAATTGACTGGGTCAAACGTCCTCAAGTAGGTGCATCTGGAATGGTTTATGTGAAATGTAATGAAGACGGAACCTATAAATCATCAGTAGATAAATTCTACGATCAAGACGATTTAACGGAATGGGCAAAAATCACTGGCGCAAAAGCTGGAGATATGATTTTTGTGCTTTCTGGTCCAGCCGATAAAACGCGTGGACAATTAAGCGCATTGCGTATGGAATTAGCAACGCGATTAGGATTGAGAAACCCGGCTGAATTTGCACCTCTTTGGGTAGTTGATTTTCCTTTATTGGAATTTGACGAAGAAAGCGGTCGTTACCATGCTATGCACCATCCTTTTACTTCTCCCAAGCCAGAAGATATGCATTTATTGGAAACGAATCCAGGTAAAGTTCGTGCTAATGCGTATGATATGGTTTTGAATGGAAATGAAATTGGTGGTGGATCGATTCGTATTCATGATAAAGCGACACAACAATTGATGTTTAAATATTTAGGTTTTACAGAAGAAGAAGCTAAGGCTCAATTCGGATTCTTAATGGATGCTTTCCAGTTTGGTGCACCGCCACACGGAGGTTTGGCTTTTGGATTGGATAGATTGGTGGCAATTCTAGGTGGTCAGGAAACAATTCGTGACTTCATTGCTTTTCCAAAAAATAATTCAGGAAGAGATGTCATGATTGATGCTCCGTCAGCAATTGATGATTTGCAATTAAAAGAGTTGCATATAAAATTAGCGTAGTTGTACTTTATCGATTAAATTTGTTAGAAAACGTTGAATATCAATATTTTTACAAAATAAAAAGAGAAGAATGTCTTTCGTATTATATTAAATATTACATTTGCTCCATTATAAATTATTATTACTATTACAATGCGTACAGGTACAGTTAAATTTTTCAATGAATCTAAAGGTTACGGATTCATTACAGACGAAGAAACAGGAAAAGACATTTTTGTTCATGCATCAGGAATCAACGCGGAAGAATTACGCGAAGGTGACAGAGTTAGCTATGAAGAAGAAGAAGGAAGAAAAGGAAAAGTTGCTGCGAAAGTAGCAGTGATCTAAGCATAAAAAAATTAATTTTTTTTGCCTACGAATGTTTAAAAAACGTTCCGAATTATTTCGGGACGTTTTTTTTTATTCAAAATTGTTGTCATTTTCGGAATAAATGAACCTTCTTTTTAGAATTGTTAAATTTTTAAACGTTAAACACATCTTAAGATAAAAATCTTTTCTTATTTATAATTAATAAAAATTGTAAATTTACAACGTTGTAGTTGCGATGTATTTTTGAGTTTTTATTGTTATTTAATAATTTGAAAGTTATCTTTGTGGCTTATTTTTATTCAAAAAAATCGATAATATGCAATCCGATCAATTAAATTATATACCAATTTTAATGCAGTTTGTCCTAGCTGTAGGATTTGTTGTAGGAACTATAATAGTTTCAGGAAAATTAGGCCCTAAAAGATCTTCTGAAATCAAAGATAAGAACTTCGAATGTGGGATTGAATCTGTTGGAAATGCGAGAATTCCATTTTCAGTAAAATATTTCCTTGTGGCCATCTTATTTGTTTTGTTTGACGTTGAGGTAATTTTCTTGTATCCATGGGCAATCAATTTCAAGGAATTGGGAATGGAAGGAATGGTTAAAATGGTGATTTTTATGCTTTTGCTTTTGGTGGGATTTTTCTACATCATCAAAAAGAAAGCATTAGAGTGGGAATAAAAATTTATTTTAAATGCTGAATTTAAATGATGTCATTGTAATTCAGAATTTATAATTCAAAATAATAAAAAATGAGTGATTCAAATATAAATATGGTTGCCCCTCCGGAAGGCGTTGTTGGTGAAGGTTTCTTTGCTACAAAGTTGAATGATGTTGTGGGATTGGCTCGTGCAAATTCTTTGTGGCCTTTGCCTTTTGCAACATCTTGTTGTGGGATTGAATTTATGGCAACAATGGCTTCGCATTACGATTTGGCACGATTTGGTTCGGAGCGAGTGAGTTTTTCTCCTCGTCAAGCGGATATGCTAATGGTAATGGGGACGATTTCGAAAAAAATGGCGCCAATTTTACGTCAGGTTTATGAGCAAATGTCAGAACCTCGTTGGGTTATCGCAGTTGGAGCTTGTGCTTCATCTGGTGGAATTTTTGATACTTATTCTGTTTTACAAGGGATTGATAAAGTAATTCCGGTTGATGTTTATGTTCCGGGTTGCCCGCCAAGACCAGAGCAAATTGTTGACGGTGTTATGAAATTGCAAGAATTGGTTAAAACGGAATCGGTAAGAAGAAGAAGTTCTCCAGAATACCAAGAATTATTAGCTTCTTATAATATCAAATAAAATAATGGCGCTAGAAACGATACAAATCCAAGAAAAATTAGTTGAAACATTTGATTCAGCTGTTTTTGAATTCAATCAGGAAAGAGATATATTTTCATTTGAAGTCGCTGCTGATAAAATTACGGCAGTGATTCTTTTTTTGAAAAATGACCCAACATTACGTTTTCATTTTTTAACTGATTTGTGTGGGATTCACTATCCTGACAATGATGTTGATCATCAATTTGCAGTGGTATATCATTTGCATAATTGGTACGAAAACAAAAGGATTAAAATCAAAGCTTTTATCAACGGTGAAAACCCAGAAATAAAAACGATATCAAACATTTTCTTGAGTTCTAATTGGATGGAAAGAGAAACGTATGATTTTTATGGTATAAACTTCATTGGTCATCCGCAATTGAAACGTATTTTGAATATGGATGAAATGATTTCTTTTCCAATGCGAAAAGAATTTCCAATGGAAGATAGCGGTAGAACAGATAAAGATGACCGTTTCTTTGGAAGAACAACCGACAATTATTAAAAATACTCACTATTATAATTTTTCACATTAAATAAATGTCAGAACTATTATTACCACCAGAGCATCGCTATGCTAAAAGAATTGCAGCCCAACTAAACGATGACGGAAGCGAGCTTTCGATCTTAAATTTAGGGCCTACTCACCCAGCTACACACGGTATTTTTCAAAATATCTTGTTGATGGATGGAGAAAGAATTCTAGAAGCGGAACCAACTATTGGTTACATTCACAGAGCTTTCGAAAAAATCGCTGAAAATCGTCCTTTTTACCAAATCACACCTCTTACTGATAGAATGAACTATTGTTCATCGCCTATAAACAATATGGGTTGGTGGATGACATTAGAAAAATTGTTGGATATTGAAGTTCCTAAAAGAGCGCAATATTTAAGAGTAATTGTAATGGAATTGGCTAGAATCACGGATCATATCATCTGTAATTCAATCCTTGGTGTGGATACCGGAGCGTACACCGGATTTTTGTATGTGTTCCAATTTAGAGAAAAAGTCTATGAAATCTACGAAGAAATTTGCGGAGCTCGTTTGACTACTAATATGGGAAGAATTGGTGGTTTCGAAAGAGATTGGTCACCAGAAGCTTTTAGAAAATTAGATGTGTTTTTAGCGGAATTTCCTGCTGCCTGGAAAGAATTTGAAAACTTATTCGAAAGAAATAGAATTTTTATTGACAGAACTGTAAATGTTGGAGCTATAACGGCTGAACAAGCTATGGCTTACGGATTTACAGGTCCAAATTTACGTGCTGCAGGTGTCGATTATGACGTCCGTGTAGCGCAACCGTATTCTTCTTATGAGGATTTTGATTTTATTATTCCTGTTGGGAAATCTGGAGATACGTACGACCGTTTTTGCGTTCGTAATGCCGAAGTTTGGGAGAGTTTGAGTATCATTCGTCAAGCATTAGAAAAAATGCCGGAAGGAAATGACTTTCATGCCGATGTTCCGGATTATTATCTTCCTCCAAAAGAAGATGTTTACACCAGTATGGAATCGTTGATTTACCATTTCAAAATTGTGATGGGTGAAGTTCCTGTTCCAGTTGCCGAAATATATCATCCTGTTGAAGGTGGAAATGGAGAACTAGGTTTTTACTTGGTTACTGACGGAAGTCGAACTCCATATAGATTACATTTCCGCAGACCTTGTTTTATTTACTATCAAGCGTATCCAGAAATGATTAAAGGTTCATTACTATCGGATGCAATTGTTATTTTGTCAAGTTTAAATGTTATTGCCGGAGAATTAGACGCTTAATAAAATTATAAATGATGAATTGTAAATTAGGAATGGAAGTCAAAAAACATTTAAAATTTAGGATTCAAAATTTGAAATAATAAAAAATGGAACGTACGTATCACAAACAAGAAATAAATATGACTGAAGCATTGATGGCTCGCATCAATGAACTTATCAGTCATTATCCTGAAGACAAAAGAAAATCGGCTTTATTGCCTGTTTTACATGAAGTTCAAGATGCTCACGACAATTGGTTGAGTATTGAATTAATGAATAAAGTAGCCGAAATCCTTTTGATTAAACCAATTGAAGTTTATGAAGTAGTTTCGTTTTATACGATGTACAACCAAAGACCAGTTGGAAAATACATGTTTGAATTTTGTCAAACTTCTCCTTGTTGTTTGAATGGAGTAGAGGATTTAATGGATTATACTTGTGAAAAACTAGGTGTAAAAGTAGGTGAGCCTACTCCAGACGGTCTGTTTGAAGTTAGAGGTGTTGAATGTTTAGGTGCTTGTGGTTACGCTCCAATGATGCAATTAGGCGATTTTTACAAAGAACATTTGACGGCAGCAAAAATCGACGAGTTAATTGATGATTGCAAAAACGATACAATAATATTACACGATAAATAATATGTCACAAAAAATATTATTAGACAAAATAAATATTCCAGGAATTAAAACGTACGAAGTATACCGTCAAAACGGTGGTTATGCTTCAGTAGAAAAAGCCCTAAAAACATTAACGCCAGACGAAGTAGTTGAGGAAGTGAAAACTTCAGGATTGCGTGGTCGTGGTGGAGCAGGATTCCCAGCAGGAATGAAATGGAGTTTTATTGATAAAAAATCAGGAAAACCAAGACATTTAGTTTGTAATGCGGATGAATCAGAGCCAGGAACTTTCAAAGACCGTTATTTGATGGAATTTATTCCTCATTTATTGATTGAGGGAATGATTACTTCCAGCTATGCATTGGGTGCAAACCTATCTTACATCTACATTCGTGGAGAATACATGTGGGTTTATAAAATATTAGAAAGAGCCATTAATGAAGCAAAAGCCGCTGGATTTTTGGGTAAAAATATATTAGGTTCAGGGTACGATTTAGAACTTTATGTTCATTGTGGTGCCGGAGCTTACATTTGTGGTGAAGAAACTGCATTGATTGAATCATTGGAAGGAAAAAGAGGAAATCCTCGTATCAAACCACCATTTCCTGCTATTTCAGGACTTTGGGCAAATCCAACGGTTGTAAATAACGTAGAAACAATTGCCGCTGTGCCTTGGATTATCAATAATACAGGAGCGGAATATGCTAAAATTGGTATTGGACGTTCTACAGGAACCAAATTAATTTCGGCTTCAGGACATATCAAAAATCCTGGTGTTTACGAAATTGAATTGGGCTTAAGTGTTTACGAATTCATGAATTCAGATGAATATTTAGGCGGAATGAGTTCTGACAGACCTTTAAAAGCATTTGTACCGGGAGGAAGTTCTGTTCCCGTTTTACCTGCGAATTTAATTTACAAAACTGCAAACGGTGAAGATCGTTTGATGTCATACGAATCGTTAAGTGACGGTGGATTTGCTACAGGTTCTATGTTAGGATCAGGCGGATTTATTGTTTACAATGATACATCTTGTATTGTTCGTAATACTTGGAATTTCTCTCGTTTTTATCACCATGAAAGTTGTGGACAATGTTCCCCTTGTCGTGAAGGTACAGGCTGGATGGAAAAAGTATTGCACCGAATAGAAAATGGTCATGGACGTGAAGAAGATATCGATTTGCTTTTAAGCATTCAAAGTAAAATTGAAGGAAATACCATTTGTCCATTAGGTGATGCGGCGGCTTGGCCAGTGGCAGCAGCAATTCGTCACTTTAGAGAAGAGTTTGAATACCATATTCGTTTCCCGGAAAAAATAAAAAATAGAGATCATTTTGTTGCTGAACCTTTTGAAAAAGTAAAGCATTTAGTTTCTAAAGTAATCGTATAAAGTCAAGAATTTCAGAAAATGAAAGTAACCATAGACGGTCAAAGCATAGAAGTAGAACCAGGAACAACAATCCTGCAGGCAGCACGTATGATAGGTGGAGAAGTAGTTCCGCCAGCAATGTGCTATTATTCTAAACTAAAAGGTAGCGGTGGAAAATGCCGTTGTTGTTTAGTGGAAGTTTCCAAAGGAAGTGAAGCCGATCCAAGACCAATGCCTAAATTAATGGCATCTTGTGTAACCGGTTGTATGGACGGAATGGAAGTAAACAGTAAATCTTCGCCAAGAGTAACCGAAGCAAGAAAATCAGTAACGGAATTTTTATTGATTAATCACCCGTTAGATTGTCCGGTTTGTGATCAGGCAGGAGAATGTGATTTGCAAAATTTAAGCTTCGAACACGGGAAATCAGAAACTCGTTTTATCGAAGAAAAAAGAACGTTTGAGCCAGAAAATATTGGTCCAAATATTCAATTACACATGAACCGTTGTATTCTTTGTTACCGTTGCGTAATGGTGGCAGATCAATTGACTGACGATCGTGTTCACGGAGTAATGGATAGAGGAGACCATTCTAATATATCGACTTGTATTTCTAAAGCGGTAGATAATGAGTTCTCCGGAAATATGATTGATGTTTGCCCAGTAGGAGCTTTAACTGATAAAACATTTAGATTTAAATCCAGAGTTTGGTTCAGTAAGCCTTACAATGCACACAGAGATTGCCCTACTTGTTCTGGAAAAACTACCGTTTGGATGTTTGGTGACGAAATCCAACGTGTTACCGGAAGAAAAGACGAATACCATGAAGTAGATGAATTTATTTGTAATGGATGTCGTTTTGATCACAAAGATATTGCTGATTGGACTATTGAAGGACCAAGAGCATTCGAAAAAGATTCGGTTATCAACCAAAATAAATACAACAGAAAATTACAAAAAGTGGAAATCGCTACTGAAGAAAATATTCTTTTAGGTAGAGAAGAAGACCGTAAGAAAATAAGCATGGTCGAAATTCCATTGACTGAAGAAGACATTATTAATCAAAAAAGCTTGGGTAATAATGGATAGTACTATTATCATAGAAAAAAGTGTCATTATTATTGCAGTTTTTGCTTTGACAATGTTGATGGCAATGTATTCCACTTGGGCTGAACGAAAAGTTGCCGCTTGGCTTCAAGATCGTGTTGGACCAAATAGAGCCGGTCCTTTTGGATTGTTTCAACCGCTTGCCGATGGTTTAAAATTATTCTCGAAAGAAGAATTTGAGCCTAATACACCAAACAGATTTTTGTTTTTTGTAGGTCCGGCAATCGCAATGAGTACCGCTTTAATGACTAGTGCCGTAATTCCTTGGGGAGACAAATTGCATTTGTTTGGAAGAGATATTTTATTGCAGGCCACTGATTTAAACATTGGATTGTTATACTTTTTTGGAGTTGTTTCAGTGGGTGTTTACGGAATCATGATTGGTGGTTGGGCATCTAATAATAAGTTCTCTTTGATGGGTGCAGTTCGTGCTGCTTCGCAAATGGTATCTTATGAAGTTGCCATGGGGCTTTCGATGATTGCTTTGTTGATGATGACCGGAACGTTGAGTTTAAGAGAGATTTCTGCGCAACAAGCAGGAATGAATTGGAATGTGTTTTATCAGCCATTATCTTTTATTATATTTTTAATTTGTGCTTTTGCAGAAACGAACAGAACTCCTTTTGACTTAGCGGAATGCGAAAGTGAATTAATTGGAGGATATCACACGGAATATTCATCGATGAAAATGGGGTTCTATTTATTTGCTGAATATGCGAATATGTTTATTTCTTCTACGATTTTAGCGGTTTTATTCTTTGGAGGATATAATTATCCTGGAATGAGTTGGGCTGTTGAAAATTGGGGTGTAAATATTGCCAACATTATAGGATTTGGTGCTTTGTTTATCAAATTGTGTGGATTCATCTTTTTCTACATGTGGGTTCGTTGGACCATTCCAAGATTCAGATACGATCAATTGATGCATTTGGGTTGGAGAATTTTGATTCCATTATCCATTATCAATATCATGATTACCGGAATTGTAATTTTGAGAAGTGAAATTGCAACTTATTTAGGATTTTAATTAGTACCGAAAAAGCCCTAGCCCTGATAGTAGCGGCATCCTTTTATTTTTTTCTTTAAAAAATAAAAGATATAGCGAATAGCAGGATTAAGCTTCAAATAAAAATAAAAAATGTCAATAGAAAGTATATCCTTATCGGGAAGAAAAAAGCTAGTCTCTAACAAAGAGATGACTTTTTGGGAAAGAATGTATCTTGTTGCGATTGTCAAAGGTTTGATAATTACGATTCAGCATTTGTTTAAAAGAAAAGTAACGATTCAATATCCGGAGCAAGTACGTGAAAGAAGTCCGGTTTATCGGGGTCAGCACATGTTGAAGCGTGATGAGGAAGGTCGTGAGAATTGTACGGCTTGTGGTTTGTGTGCTTTGTCTTGTCCTGCAGAAGCGATTACGATGAAGGCTGAAGAACGCAGAGCAGATGAAAAACATTTGTACAGAGAAGAAAAATATGCGTCGATATATGAAATTAATATGTTGCGTTGTATTTTCTGCGGATTGTGTGAAGAGGCTTGTCCTAAAGACGCAATTTACCTGACAACTTCTAAAGTTTTAGTTCCTTCCAGTTACGAAAGAGAAGATTTTATCTTTGGAAAAGACAAATTGGTCATGCCTCTGGAAATGGCAATGAAAAACGCTCAACTTAAAAACGCTAACTAATGTCTACGATACTTATAATTTTTTGTGTATTGGCTGCTATCACATTAGCAACCGCATTTTTGACAATTTTTAGCAAAAATCCGATTCACAGCGCTATTTATTTAGTGATTTGTTTCTTTTCGATTGCGGGTCATTATCTATTATTGAATTCTCAATTTTTAGCGATAGTCCACATTATTGTGTATTCTGGAGCGATTATGATTTTGTTTTTATTCACCATCATGTTGATGAATTTAAATGAGGAAAGAGAAGTGCACCGACCTAGAATTACGCGATTAGGAGCTATTGTTTCTTTTTGTTTGATTTGTTTGGTTTTGATAGCCATTTTCATCAATTCAAAACCTATTGTTGGAGAATACGTAACTACCGGCGAAGATTATCAGTCTATAAAAGTATTGGGTAAAATACTGTTGAATGAATATATGGTTCCGTTTGAATTTGCTTCTATATTACTTTTGGTAGCTATGATTGGAACTGTGTTATTGTCTAAAAAAGAAAAATTGCAAAAATAAGATGAACAATATTTTAAACCACATTGGTATTGAAAATTATATATTCCTAAGCGTAATACTTTTTTGTATTGGTGTTTTCGGAGTGTTGTACAGACGAAATGCCATTATCGTATTTATGTCAATTGAAATTATGCTGAACGCAGTAAACTTATTGTTTGTAGCATTTTCGACCTATCATCAAGATGCGCAAGGACAAGTTTTTGTGTTCTTCTCGATGGCTGTTGCTGCGGCAGAAGTTGCGGTAGGATTGGCAATTCTGGTTTCTATTTTTAGAAATTTAGGTTCAATTACTATCGATAATTTAAAAAACTTAAAAGGATAAATGGAAATGAATACCAATATAGCTTTAGTTTTAGTTCTTGCTCCTTTTTTAGGATTTTTAATCAATGTTTTCTTTGGCAAAAGTCTGGGAAAATCGCTTTCAGGAATAATAGGAACACTTTCAGTAGTGGTTTCTTTTATTGCGACTGCTTATTTCTTCAGTGGAATAGCTGTGCAACCGGAAGGTATTCGAATTGCTCTTTTTGATTGGATCCAAATCAGTAATTTCAATGTTGATTTTGGATTTCAATTGGACCAATTATCTATTTTATGGTTGCTTTTCGTAACTGGAATTGGGTCTTTGATTCATTTGTATTCGATCAGTTACATGCACGATGATGAAAATATGCACAAGTTTTTCGCGTATTTGAATCTGTTTATATTCTTCATGATTACTTTGGTAATAGGAAGTAACTTATTAGTGTTGTTCATCGGTTGGGAAGGCGTTGGTCTTTGTTCATATCTGTTAATTGGATTTTGGCATAAAAACCAAGAGTACAATGACGCTGCTAAGAAAGCATTCATCATGAACCGTATTGGTGATTTAGGGTTGTTAGTTGGGATTTTTATTCTAGGGAATTTATTCTCGACTTTAGATTACGCTACTTTAAAAACAGCGATGTCTGGTCCAATCTCAATATTTGATTATTGGATGATTAGTTTAGCTGCTTTCGCTTTATTTATTGGAGCTTGTGGTAAATCAGCACAAATACCATTATATACTTGGTTACCGGATGCGATGGCTGGTCCAACACCGGTTTCGGCATTGATTCACGCAGCTACAATGGTAACTGCAGGGATATTTATGATTACCAGATTGAATTTCTTATTTGATTTAACTCCAGATGTACAATCGATAATTGCTGTAGTTGGAGCTGTTACTGCTTTAGTTGCTGCAACCATTGGATTGGTTCAAAATGATATTAAGAAAGTATTGGCTTATTCTACCGTTTCTCAATTGGGATTAATGTTTTTGGCTTTAGGTTTAGGCGCTTATGAAGTGGCTGTTTTCCACGTAATCACGCACGCTTTCTTCAAAGCTTGTTTGTTCTTGGGTTCAGGTTCTGTAATTCATGCTTTGCACGGAGAACAAGACATGCGCAACATGGGTGGTTTGAAAAAAGCGATGCCAATTACTTTTGCAACAATGTTGATTGCTTCTTTAGCAATTTCCGGAGTTCCATTGTTCTCTGGGTTTTTCTCGAAAGACGAAATCTTATTAGTGGCTTTCCATCATAATATTCCGTTATGGGTAGTGGCTTCGGTTGCTTCTATAATGACTGCTTTCTATATGTTCCGTTTGATGTTCTTAACGTTTTTCCAAGAATTCAGAGGAACCGCAGAACAAAAACATCATTTGCACGAAAGTCCTTCTTTGATTACCATTCCTTTGATTGTTTTAGCAATTTTGGCAACTATCGGTGGTTTGATTAGTTTACCAGGAAACAGTTGGTTGAATCATTATCTGATTCCAATTTTACCAAAATTAGCAACTGCAGAACACCATTTAGGAACTACTGAATATATCTTGATGGCTATTGCTGTTGTGGGTGGATTAGTAGGAATTGGTATGGCTTACGCCAAATACATCAAACAAAATACAGTTCCGACTGAAGATGCTGAAATTACAGGATTTTCTAAAGTGCTTTACAATAAATATTATGTTGATGAAATTTATGACGCTATTTTTGTTAAACCAATTAATTTCTTGTCTCGTTTTTTCAGAGACACTGTAGAAACTGGTTTATCAGCTTTAGTTTTTGGATTCGGAAAAGTTACCAACGAAATAAGTTACCAAGGAAAGAAAATACAAAATGGAAGCATTGGTCTTTATCTTTTTGTTTTCGTATTAGGGCTTTGTGCCATTGTTTCTTATTTATTTTTAGCTCAATAATCTTATACTATGAATGTATCTCTAATATTAATTATACTTTTGGTTGGTGCGTTTGCAACTTTTCTTGCAGGCGATAAACTGGCTTCAAAAGTGGCTTTGTTCTTTGGATTAGCTGCTGCAGGCGCTTCTGTTGTATTATTAAATCACTATAATTTAGGTGAAAACATCAGTTTCATCAACCAGTGGATTACGCAGCCTAATATTTCTTTTGCTCTAAAAGCAGACGGATTATCAATGGCAATGCTATTATTGACCACAGTTTTGACTCCAATAATTATATTTTCCTCTTTTGGAAATGACTATAAAAATTCAAAATCATTTTATGCTTTAATCTTGTTTATGGCGTTTGCAATGGCAGGAACTTTCTTGGCATCAGATGGTTTGTTGTATTATATTTTCTGGGAATTAGCATTGATTCCTATTTACTTTATCGCCTTAATTTGGGGTAACGGAGATACAGAAGAACGCAAAAAAGCGGTAGTTAAATTCTTTATCTACACACTTGCCGGTTCTTTATTTATGTTGGTTGCTTTTGTTTATATGTATCAAAAAGCGGGAAGTCTTTTATTAGAAGATTTATACAAATTAAATTTATCAGCAACGGAACAATTGTGGATATTCTTGGCTTTCTTCTTGGCGTATGCCATTAAGATTCCATTAATTCCTTTCCACACTTGGCAAGCAAATGTGTATCAAAAAGCACCAACTGTTGGGACAATGCTTTTATCTGGTATCATGCTAAAAATGGGATTGTACAGTGTTATCCGTTGGCAATTGCCATTGGCGCCATTGGCAGCCAAAGAATACATGTATATTTTCATAGGACTTGGAATTGCAGGTGTGATTTACGGATCTATCGTAGCATTGAAACAAAAAGATTTAAAGAAATTATTAGCGTATTCTTCTTTGGCTCACGTTGGTTTGATTGCGGCAGGAACATACACTTTGACATTAGACGGATTGCGTGGAGCAGTTTTACAAATGATTGCACACGGATTTGTTGTTGTAGGATTGTTTTATGCCGCTGAAATTATTTTCAGAAGATATGAAACCAGAGCGATTGCTGAAATGGGTGGTATTCGTACGCAATCACCAAAATTCACTTCGATGTTTTTGATTTTGGTATTGGCATCTGTTGCTTTGCCTACTACTTTTAACTTTATTGGAGAATTCACCGTCTTATACAGTCTTTCACAAATTAATATTTGGTTTGCTATTTTAGGAGGAACTACCATAATTTTAGGAGCGTATTATATGTTGAAAATGTTTCAACATGCAATGTTGGGAGAAACCAATTCTAAAGTTTTTGCTGATGTAACGATCAATGAAGGAATAACTTTGGTACTAATAATTGGTGTTTTATTCTTTTTTGGGATGTATCCAAAGCCAATTACCGATTTGATTACGCCAAGTCTGGAAGAAATTTTAACTCAAATAAACCGAATTAACTAAGTCAAATAAAAAATGAATACATTAATAGCTATAATAGGATTAGGTGTTTTATGCCTTTTATTTGAAATTTTTAATTTAAGGAAAGCCATTGTTCCAATAACAATACTTGGATTATTGGGAGTGCTGGGTTTAACTATATCTGAATTTAATTCTACCGAGAGTTACTACAACAACATGATTGTTGTGAGTAAATTTTCAAGTACTTTTTCGTCTTTGTTTATTGTGCTTACCATTTTCTTAGTGGCTTTAGGACATAACTTTTACGAAAATCATCAATCTAAAATCTCTGATTATATTGCCATAAAAATATTTTTATTGGCAGGAGCAGTGGCGATGGTTTCTTTTGGGAACTTAGCAATGTTCTTTTTAGGAATAGAAGTATTATCAATTGCGCTTTATATTCTTGCGGCAAGTGATCGTATGAATTTAAAAAGTAACGAAGCTGGAATGAAATATTTCTTGATGGGATCTTTTGCTTCGGGAATTATTCTTTTTGGTATCTGTTTAATTTACGGAGCCATGGGAAGTTTTGATGTTACTGAAATCAGTGAATTATCACAATCAGCTGAATTGCCAATTTGGTTCCCAATAGGAATTGTATTGGTAACTATCGGAATGTTATTTAAAGTGGCTGCAGTTCCATTTCATTTCTGGGCACCGGACGTTTACGAAGGTTCTCCGGCGTTGACAACGGCATTAATGAGCACTTTAGCGAAAGTAGTTGCGATGGCGACTTTGTACAAATTATTATCTGTTATGAATGCAGATGTTTCAGAGTCATTCAAAATTATTGTAGTCGTGATTTCTATGGCTTCGATGACAGTTGGTAATATTATGGCCTTGAGACAAACGAATGTAAAACGTATGTTGGCTTTTTCAGGGGTTTCTCATGCTGGTTTTATGTTGATGACTTTATTGAGTTTGTCTACATCAGCTGGAAGTTTGTTGTATTATACCTCAGCGTATTCTTTATCTGGAATCGCAGCTTTTAGTGTAATTTTATACGTTTGTAAAAATAGAGACAACGAAGATGTGGTTAATTTTCACGGATTAGGAAAAACAAATCCATTATTAGCAGCCATTCTTACGGCAGCTTTACTTTCTATGGCTGGTATTCCAATTTTTGCAGGATTCTTTGCTAAGTTGGTTTTGTTCAATCAAACTATTCAAGCGGGTTACTTGGCTTTAGTAATTGTAGCAGTAGTAAATTCCATTATAAGCGTTGGTTACTACTTCAAATTAATTTTGGCGATGTACACTAAAGAACCAAATGAAGAAAGAAAAGGAACTCCGGTTATTATTTATGCTGTTGCTGTTATAGCGATTGTTTTGAATATTGCATTAGGTTTATTCCCTTCTTTTGTGTTGGATTTATTGGCATAAACCAAAGTTTTTTAAAAATATACAGAAAACCATCAAGAGCAATTTTGATGGTTTTTTTTATGAATTACTTCGAATAAAACCAATCTCTCAATTCCTAATAAAAGCTTAATATCGAATTGATTTCAAACTAGTTTTATTAAATTTGTATATACAAATGATTTAATCGTTTACTAAATAAAGAAAGATGGCAAATACATTAAAAATACAAATCTGGTCGGATATCATGTGTCCGTTTTGTTATATTGGAAAAAGAAGAATTGAAGGTGCGCTACAAAATTTCGAACATAAAGATGCAGTTGAAATTGAATGGAAAAGCTTTCAGCTAGACGCTGGCTTTGTTGCTTCTCCCGAGGACAATATGGTAGAGCATTTGGCAGAAAAATATAGAAAAGATACCGATTGGGCACAAGAGATGCTTGACAATATGACTCAGAATGCTAAAAATTCAGGTTTGGATTTTCATTTTGAAAAAGCGATTATGGCCAATTCATTGCATGCGCATCGCTTGTTGCATTTGGCGAAAAAGTATAATATGGCAAATGATTTAGAGGAATTACTGTTCAAAGCCTATTTGACCGATGGTAAGAATATTAATGATTTGAATACATTGAAGGCATTGGGACTGGAAGTAGGACTGAATGCTGAAGCGATTGATGAAGTATTGCATTCTGATGCTTATGCAAATGAAGTACAGCAGGACATTGCAGCAGCTCAATCTATAGGTGTTCAAGGGGTTCCTTTCTTTGTTTTCGATAATAAATATGCTATTTCGGGTGCGCAACATGTTGAAACATTTGTGAAAACACTAGAGAAAGTATGGGAAGAAGGAAAGTTTGATTCAAAAGTAACGCTATTAAATGCTACCGATGGAGACAGCTGCGGAATCGATGGTTGTGATTAAAACTATAAACCTTTTTATTCTAAATTCTCAGAAGCAATAAAAAATCAGTAATTATGAGTGAAAGTACAAAAGTAATCCGTTGGGGAATATTGGGATGTGGCGATGTCACCGAACTGAAAAGTGGTCCTGCATACCAGAAAACTGATGGCTTTGAAGTGGTCGCAGTAATGCGAAGAGATGCGGATAAAGCTGCAGATTATGCTAAAAGACACGGAATTAGTAAGTATTACACGAATGCTGATGATTTGATTAATGATGCTGAGATTGATGCGATTTACATTGCTACGCCTCCTGATGTTCATAAGTTTTACGGACTTAAGGTGGCTGCTGCCGGAAAGATATGTTGTATCGAAAAACCTTTGGCACCAAATTACCAAGAGAGTCTTGCAATTTATGAAGCCTTTGCCGCAAAAAACATTCCTTTGTTTGTGGCTTATTACAGGCGTACCTTACCTCGTTTTGAACAGATAAAAACATGGCTTGATACAGATTGCATCGGGGAAATCAGGCATATAAGATGGCATTTGAGTAAACCGGCAAATGCTAAGGATTTATCTGGGGAATACAATTGGCGAACCGATGCCAGTATTGCTACCGGCGGTTATTTTGATGATTTAGCGAGTCATGGCTTGGATTTATTCACGCATTTATTGGGAAATATAAAAGAGGTCTCTGGATTAAGTCTCAATCAACAGGGATTGTATTCGGCTAAAGATGCAGCGACTGCCTGTTGGTTGCATGAGTCTGGTATTACTGGTTCTGGAAGTTGGAACTTTGGTTGCTATAAACGGGAAGATAAAGTGGAAATTTTTGGAAGCAAAGGAAAAATAACATTTTCTGTATTTGAAAATGATCCTCTGGTACTTTCGAACGAAGACGGGCAAACTGAGGTATTCATTGAACATCCTGAAAACATACAGTTGTATCATGTTCAGCAAATGCGAGAAGACCTTTTGGGGAACAGTAAACACCCTTCTATAGGTTTAACAGGAGCTCATACGAGCTGGGTTATGGATAAGATTATTGGGAATCTTTAGTGTTTTTCAATTGTTTAAAACCCAAAAAAAAAGGCTGTCTAATAAAGACAGCCTCATAATTACTACAATTTATTTAATTACTATTTGGTAGCAACTGTTTCGCTAAATGTTTTACCATTGTAGGTTATCTCAAACGTATATTTACTGTTGTGAGCGCTACTCAAGTCAAATATTTTACCAACATAAAGATCAGCAGCCAAAGTTTCTTTATACACTTCAGTTTGATCCGAGTTATAAACAGCTACAGTAACTGGAACTTTTTCAAGGTTTAAAACATTAACAGTAACGATTCCGTTTTTGTTTACCACAACTGGTTTGTATACTTCAGAAATGGCATTGGCAGACAATTTTGCTTTGTTACCTACTACCTCAATTTTATACTTTGAAATTTTAAGAGCACTTTCTGCTTTCAAGAAGTAGATTCCGTCTGGCAAAGCAGTCAAATCGTATGTTCTGTTGATGTTATCTTCAGAAGTTACTTTTTCCTGATAGATCAAACCGTCATTAGTGTCATAAATTGACAAATCAATTTTCTTAATCTCTTTCAAACTAAAACTTACAGTTTTTCCTTCTTCTTTTATTAAATCCAGTGAAAAATCTGCGTTTCCTGCATGTGCTTGTACGGCAGTCAAAACTACTGCGGCTAATACTAAACTAAATTTTAAAATCTTTTTCATAATCGTAAACTTTTTAGATTTATAATGATATTTATCTGTTGCTAAATTACCCTAACCTATTCAGTATGAGTAGTGCTGAATTTTCTATTTTGTGTGCTATTTTACCTTTTACGAAATCGATTAAGGTTAAAAAAGTTAATCGAGTGTCTATTTTCGATAATTTTGTGCTAATTCTAAATACGTATTCGTATGAAAATTATACCACCAGCTTTTGAAATTATTGCTCCATCCTTTGGGAGTTCTTTTTCTTTTTCGAAATATGTTGAAAATGCCAACAGCAAAGCACACTTGTGGCATTATCATCCTGAAATCGAACTGGTTTTTGTTAATGGGGGCTCTGGAAAACGCCAGATAGGAAGTCATATTTCATATTATACCGATGGTGATTTGATTCTGATAGGAAGTAATTTACCCCATTGTGGGTTTACAAATGAAGAAACCGGAAACAAAAACGAAACGGTCATACAGATGAAACCGGATTTCTTGGGGAATGGATTTTTTGATATTTCCGAAATGACCAATATTAGGAATCTTTTTAGTCAAGCCAAAGCCGGAATTGCTTTTGAAGGTGAAACTAAAAGAAATATAGGAAAGAAAATAGAATCGATGGAAGAACAGTCGCATTTTGAAAGACTGTTGACCATGTTGAGTATTCTGAATGAGTTGGAACTGTCCAAAGAATCTACCGTTTTGAATGCCGATGGATTTTCGATGGAAATGCAAATGCAGGATAATGACCGTATCAATGCTGTTTTTAATTATGTAAAAGATAATTTTCAGGAACATATTACGCTCGAACAAGTTTCGGAATTGGTGAGTATGACGGAACCTTCCTTTTGTAGGTATTTTAAAAAGATAACTAATAAAACCTTTACCAAATTTGTAAATGATTACCGTTTGGTTCACGCCTCAAAATTGCTGGCTGAAAAGCCCATCAGCATTTCTGAGATATGTTATGAAAGTGGTTTTAATAATTTCAGTTATTTCAATAAATCGTTCAAAGAATTTACAGGTAAAAGCGCTTCGCAATACCGTCAGGAACTGAAATCGGTGCTGAAGTAAACGCTGTAGAAAATACTTGGGGAGTATCAAAAAAAAATTCCCGCTGATACAACTACCAGCAGGAATTTCAAACAAACCATTTATATAACTAACTAACTATCTTCTGTCTATTCTGATGGCTACACTTCCAGATACTCTAGTATCCTCGATTTTAGCTTTTGTACCATTTGTTCTGTAATAGTAGTAGTCATCATCATTCGAGTTTTGGTTGTTGCCATAATCGTTGCTTCCGTTGTTGTTTTGGCTATATTCATAACCTCTACCACCTTTTACGGCTCCAACAATATCAACAATTTGACCACGACGGTTGTAGATAATTTCTAAACCACCCACTCGTTCCAAAGCATAACGGTTGTATGTCATGTAAACTGAACCCACTCGTTTAACTCTATCATTTGAGTCATAGTTGATCATCACGTTTCCAATACGTCTTACTCTGCCCATGTTGTCGTGTTCTACTTTTACACCATAATTTCCGTTGCGAACATTTGCTGGTGCACCATACGTTTTATTCATGCCACCTTTTTTGCTTGCTTTATAATACATTCCGCCAGTTGAACCTGTTGAAGGGCGTGTATTAAAATCAAATTGTCCGTCAGCGAATATGAAGAATTCAATTCCTCTTTCTGTGAACACAATTGGGTCGGCGTCTCTAAAATCTACAGGAGATCTTCTTTCTACAGAGAAATCGATTTTCTCTGCTGCGTTTGCTACACTACCTCCAAATACGAAGATACTAGCTACTAAAAGGGTAATTTTTTTCATGATAATTATATTTTGAATTTTGCCTACTCTTGAGCTTTTCGGCTTTCGCTTTTTTTTACTTATTTGATTAGGTATATCCAAGTAGCGTGCCAAAAATTTGAATCGTGGTTTTGTGTTTTTAGATTAAGAATTGATTTTTTGGTTTTAAAATGCTTAAAATCAACTAGTTGATATTCTTGAATAAATATAAAATAATTTTATTCAGAAGCGAATATTAAGATTTTTTTAATACAATTCTTGTTGGACCCGATACGTTTTCTTGTGCTTTTGACGAAGAAATAATCCTAAGAAAAGAGAAATCACCTCATTTTTAAAAATCTTTTTATATAAAACTACTTATCAACATTACTTAAAATTAACTTTTGTTACGAACTCGCATCAATGGATATTGAGTAATTTTGTAACATGTATGCTTTAGTCGATTGTAACAATTTTTATGCTTCCTGCGAACGTGTTTTTCAACCGGAATTCGTTGGGAAACCCGTTGCAATATTGTCAAATAATGACGGCTGTGTGATTTCCAGAAGCAATGAAGCAAAGGAGGTTGGGGTTCCTATGGGCGCGCCAATATTCAAGATTAGGGAATTGGTAAAAGAGAAAAATGTAAAAGTGTTTTCTTCAAATTATCCGCTGTATGGAGATTTGAGTAATCGGGTGATGGCAATTTTAGGCCAATTTACACCTAATTTAGAAATTTACAGCATCGACGAAGCCTTCCTGAATTTTGATGGTTTGACTATTTTCGATTATCAGGATTATGGAATCCAAATGAAAACCCGTGTGCAAAAATGGGTAGGAATTCCCGTTTGCATTGGTTTTGCACCCACAAAAGCATTGTCAAAAGTAGCCAATAAAATTGCCAAGAAATTCCAAGGCAGAACGCAAGGTGTTTATGTTATTGACACCGAAGAAAAGCGTATTAAAGCCTTGAAATGGACAAAAATTGAAGATGTTTGGGGCATTGGCTATCGGATGAATAAAAAGATGAAAGCTAAAAACATTGTGACTGCTTTAGATTTTATAGCACCGCAACACGAGGCTTGGATAAGGAAAGAAATGGGCGTAACAGGACTGCGTTTAAAATACGAACTCGAGGGTAAATCCGTTTTGGATTTAGAACCCATTGTTGATCAAAAGAAAAGTATTGCAACTACCCGAAGTTTTCCAAAACAGATTGCTGATTTTGATTTACTGCGCGAACGTGTTGCTACTTTTGCTGCGGTTTGTGCAGAGAAATTGCGGAAGCAAAACTCCTGCTGTCATACTATTATCGTAATGTTAGTAGTTGATAAACATACGGTGGAAACCTCAAAATATTATTTTAACATGGCGATTACGTTGCCTTATGCATCAAATTCTACGTTGACGATTTCCAATGCAGCCATTGATATCTTGAAAAAACTGCACAAAGGAAATGAAGCTATAAAATTTAAGAAAGCGGGCGTTATCGTTACCGAATTGATTGATCAGGACAAGAAACAGTTGCAGTTATTTGACGAGGAAAACCCAAAACATTTGGTATTGATGAAAGTTATGGATGGTCTCAATAACAAAATTGGAGATAAAAAAGTAAAGTTGGCTACCCAAAATTTAAGTCTGACCTGGAACATGAATCAGAATCATTTGTCGCCCAGATACACCACTAATTTTAAAGATATTCTCGAAATAAAATGTCAATAAACAAAGAGCAAAAATTGAACTTTTTTCTGCCTGATTTTGAAAGTGAATTGCGAATTCCTTTCATAAATGAAGGTGTTTCGGCTGGATTTCCATCGCCGGCGGCTGATTTTATGGAAACGAATATTGATTTGAACAAGGAATTGAGTGAAAATCCGTTGGCGACTTTTTACATCAAAGTCAAAGGGAATTCCATGATTGATGCCGGAATCAATGACAAAGATGTTCTTGTTGTGGATAGAAGTTTAGAACCGCAAAACAATAAAATTGCGATTTGTTTTATCGATGGAGAGTTTACTGTAAAACGCATGCAACTCGAGAAAGACTGTTTGTATCTGATGCCAGAAAATCCAAGTTATTCTCCGATAAAAGTCACCGAAGAAAATCAATTAATCATTTGGGGAATTGTGACCTATGTGATTAAAAAGGTATAAAAAGCCAGTAGTTACCATTATTAAAATGGAATTCTTATTGGAATTTTTAACCATAAAAAAAACCTGTTCAAATAAATGAACAGGTTTTCTGTTTTAAAACAATTACGTTTTATACGGTATGTTTTGGATTAAATCCATCCTCGCTTAATTCGGTGTGTACGTAATCAGCAACCATTTCAGCTTCATAATCAACTTTTTCTCCTTTAGAAAGTCTATTGATGGCTTTTTCCATGATTTGGTAAATTACAGGAACTACGACCAAGGTTAAGAATAATGAGGAAATTAATCCCCCAATAATTACCCAAGCCAAACCGTTTTTCCATTCAGCTCCAGCTCCAGAGGCTAATGCAATTGGGAACATACCAAACACCATCGCGATAGTTGTCATCAAAATTGGACGAAGACGCGCATGATTCGCTTGGATTAATGCTGTTCTAACCGTTTCGCCAGCTTTACGCCTTTGGTTGGTATAATCTACAAGCATAATCGCGTTTTTACAAACTAGACCAATAAGCATGATGATACCTAAAATAGTAAATATATTCAGTGTATTATTGGTTAAAGCCAAAGCCAACATTGCTCCAATAAATGAAAGCGGAATCGCAAACAATACTACAAATGGATGTGCAAAACTATCGTATAACGAAACCATTACCAGGTAAACTAAGATAATCGCAGCTAATAATGCAATTCCTAATGTACCAAAACCTTCACTTTGGTTTTCCTGATCACCACCCCAAATGTAATTTACACCTGTTGGTTTTTTCAATTTTTCAATTTTTTCTTGCCATTTTGTTACAATTGTTCCTGAAGCTACACCCACATTTTGACCTTTTACAGTTACCGATGCCGATTTGTCTCTTCGTTCTAATTCACTTGGTCCAGAACCTTCGGTTACGGTTGCAAATTGATTCAGTTTTATTTGTTGACCACTATCGTTTATGAAAATTAAATTACTTACATCAGCGATACTTTTTCTGTCGAATGCATTGTACTTAATATTGATGTCATATTCGTATTCACCAGCTCTAAATCTACCATCAGTATTTCCGCTAAAAGCAGTTTGCATGGTAATACCTACTGTTTGCAAACTCAATCCCAGAGCTGCCATTTTATCTCTATCCACTTTTACGTTCACTTCCGGATTTCCATCTTCTACTGATAATTCGATTTCTGTTGCTCCTGGAATGGTACGTAATTCTTTTTCGGCTGCTTTTGCAAATTGCATGGCGCTTTCTACATTTGGACCAGTTACAATTAATCCTAAAGTCGCATCTTCTGCAGTTCCTAAAATACCAACTGGAACCGTTTTAACTTTTGCTCCAACTAATATTTTTTCTAATTTACGTTTTGTTTTTGCAGCATATACATTTGCAGGTTCATCACGTTTGTCTAATCCAACCATTTTAACGTTTATCTCAGACTTGTAAGCAGTTGCTTGCGAAGCACCAAGACCTTCACTGGTTTGCCCAATCGTTGTAATTTGACTAAAAACATACTCTTCGTTCTTCAAAAATGCTTCTGCTTTTTGCGTCATGAAATTGGTTTGCTCTAATGAAGCATCTTTTGGCATTTCTATTTGAACTAAAAACTCACCACTATCAGACGCTGCAAAGAATTCTCCACCAATAAATCCACCACCAAATAAACTAATCATAGAACCAAAAAAGATTACTAAAACGATAGCCAGTGTTTTAAAATAATGATCCAAACACCATTCTAATAATCCTGAAACCCAATTTGTAAAACGTGTTAAATAGCTTTCAAATCCAAGGATAATTTTTCCAAAAAGATTTTTGCCTTCAATGTGTTCTAATTTTCCGTATCGTGAAGACAACCACGGAATGATTGTAAATGAAGCTACTAAAGACAACAATGTTGAAATAATTACTGTTACACAGAATTGCGTAATAATGTTAGAAACCAATCCGGTACTCATTGCAATTGGTAAAAATACCACCACAATTACTAAGGTAATCGATACAACGGTTCCACCAATTTCTGCAGTTCCATCATAGGCTGCACGAACCTTGTTTTTACCCATTTCCATGTGCCTGTAAATATTCTCCAGAACCACAATGGCGTCATCCACAAGAATACCTACAACAAGAGACAGACCTAATAAACTCATTAAGTTTAAAGTATATCCCATCAAATAAATTCCGATGAAAGTAGCAATTAATGAAGCAGGAATAGAAACCATTACAATCAACGAGTTTCTAATACTGTGCAAGAAAAACAACATTACAAGTGCAACTAAAAGTACCGCAATAAGTAAATCGTGTACAACAGCATCAGCAGCTTCTAGGGTAAAAATGGTACTGTCTTTAGCGATTTCTAATTTTAAACCATTCGCTTTATAATCGGTTTCCAGTTTAGCAATTGTTTTAACTAATTCTTCACTTACCGCAACCGCATTAGCATCCGATTGTTTAATAATTTGTAAAATAATAGCGCTTTTTTGATTGACACGCGCTACTTTTTCAGTGATTTTTTGAGTATCCTGAACATCAGCAATATCACTTAAACGTACTTGAATTCCGTTTTTAGAGGATACAACCAAGTTTCTTAATTCATCAACATTTTTATATTTTCCGGCCAAACGAATTAATATTTTCTGCTCACGAGTTTGAATGTTTCCTGTTGGAAAATCCAAATTAGAAGATAAAATATTTTGTTGTACTTGCGGAACAGAAAGTCCGTAACCTTGCATTTTTACTGCATCAAGATTGACTTGAATTTCTCTTTCTTGACCACCAATAATATTTACTTGCGCCACACCTTCTACTCGAGAAATAACGGGTGCTAATTTTTTATCAATTAAGTCGTAAAAAGCAACTTCATCCATTTTTCCGTTGGCACCAATAGTCATAATTGGTAAATCGCTTAAGGAAAATTTACTCAACGAAGGCGTTTCAACATCATCCGGTAAATCACTAAGAATAGCGTTTATTTTACGTTGCGCATCGTTCATAGAGATATTAACATCAGCCGAAGAGGTCAATGTAATAGACACGGTAGACAAACTTTCGTATGACTTCGAGTCTATTTTTTTAATATTTTCTAAGGATGCAATCGCATCTTCAATTTTTTTAGTTACCGTATTTTCTACCTCACTTGGAGACGCTCCAGGATAAATAGTAGCAACAGTAATTACATTGGTTTCGAATTTTGGAATCAATTCGTAGCCCAATTGGCTGTAACTGAACAGTCCTCCTAATGTTAGAATCGTAAATAATACGATAACTAATGAGGGACGTTTTATGGATATTTCTGCTAATTTCATTTTTTTCTTTGCTTTAGGCTTTAAGCTTTAGGCTTTAAGCGGTTTCTTTATGACTTTAAGACTATCGACTTTAAGACTTATTTTATAACGTCCACTTTAGATCCGTCTTGAAGATTGATTTGACCTGTAACAATTACAGTTTCACCATCAGAAAGTCCATTTAAAATTTCTACTTTATCACCAAGGATTCTTCCTGCAGTAACCGTTTTCAGTTTAGCAGTTCCATTTTCGATTACAAATATTTCGTTGCTGCTCACACTTCCTACAAAAGCATTTCTAGGAACAATCATCAACGATTGTTTTTGTTGGTTTGAAGCAAATTCAGCAGTTCCGTACATTCCGGCTTTCAAATCATTTGAAGCGTTATTAGCAATTTCTATTTCTACCGGAAAGTTCAAACTTGCATCTGCTTTTGGTGCGATGAAGGTAATTTTTCCAGAGAATGTAGCGTCAGGATACACACTTGCTTTTACGGTAATTGTATTGCCTACTTTTAAACCTGCAACTTGATTTTCGTTAACGTTTACTTTCAATTTCAATTTTGAAACATTTACAATGTCAAACATTTGCGTAGCAGCGCCAAGAACTGATCCTGGTTCAATGTATTTTTTGTTTACGATTCCGTTAATTGTCGCTTTGATATTGGTATCGCCAATATTAACTTTTGCTTGTTGTAATCTTGATTTTGAAGTTACCAAATTCAATTTGGCCTGATCCAATTGTTGTTTCGTCACACCACCAGTTTTAAAAGCATTTTCAAAACGGCTGTAATCCGTCAATGCATTTTGATACGAAGCCTCTGCAGTTTGTAAATCAGCCGAAATTTGTTCGCTTCTTACAACTGCTAAAGTTTGACCTATTCTTACTCTGTCTCCTTCTTCAACTAAAACACGAACTACTCTTCCTGGTTTCTCAGCAGAAAAACTCAATTCTTGTAGTGGCGCAAAATTTCCATTGGCAGAAAAATCAAGAGAAACTTCTTCGATTTTTACGGTTGCAACTTTTACAGAAACACTGGCATTTTTCTCTGCAACAATAGCAGTTTTTGCTTCATTTTCTTCTTTGTTTTTCGTTAAAGTATATGCGATAACGCCTAAAGCTGCTAAAATTGCTACTATGATTATTATATTTTTTTTCATTTTTGTTAGTTATTTATAAGTGTTTTTAATTCGCCTTTTGATTTGATTAATTGTATTTCTGCCAGTTTGTAGTCTAATATTGCAGATGTATAGTTGTTTTGTGCTTCAGTCAATGAGTTTTCAGCATCCAGTAAATCAGTTAAAGAGGCTAATCCTTGTACATAATTGTTTCTGGTGTTGTCTAAAACTTCTTTAGCTAATTGCGCATTTTCTCTTTGATTGTTGATAGTGGTTAAGCTATTGTCAATTTGAGTTTTTGCATTGGCAAAAGCCAAATCAAGAGATAATTTTGTATCGTTGATGTCTTCTTTTATGGTTCTCAAATCAATATCGGCTTGTCTTACTTTGGAACGAGTACTAAATCCAGTAAAAATAGGCACTTTTAAATTCAATCCAATTGAAGAGAAATCAGACCAATACACGCCGTCAGATGGTTTTCCTCCAATAGGCATTTTTGGACCCTGACCAATATAATTGTAACCTGCGTTCAATGATAATGTTGGGTAATATCCTGCTTCAACAGCCTTTTTTTGATAAAATAAAAGTTGTTCTTGTTTTTTTAAAAGCAAATATTCTGTTCTGTTTGCCGTATTTGGAACTTCTGATAATGATTGTGGGCTCACTTCAAATGCCGTTTGTGGAATTTCGATTTGAGTTTCTATTGGCATTCCCATGTAAAATTTCAATGCATTTTCTTGAATTTGAACTGCATTCAAAACTTGTTGACGTTGCGTATTGATGTTTGAAATCCTTACTAAAGTTCGATCCAAATCAATTTTTTTGGCTAGACCATTATCATACTGACCTTTAATGATGTCTTTTACTTTAGTGGTGTTTTTATACATACTGTCAATAACAGTCAGTTTTTGTCTTTGAACATAAACCTGATAGTAATTATTGGCCACGCGTTCAATTACTTGCTCTTCAGTTAATTGTTCGTTGATTTGGTAAAACTCTCTAGTGGATTTTGCCGCTTTCAAACCTGTAAAAACCGTTTGGTCGAATATAGCTTGTGTCAAAGAAACACCGGCTGTTGAAACCCATTTTTGACCAAAAGCAGCCTGAATGGTTGTTCCCGGTGCGCCAAATCCTGCACCATCAATAACTGTTGTTTGTATTATAGGATTGTAAGTCAAATTACCGTTAGCAGAAATTTGAGGTAACGCTTGTGAACGCACTTCCTGAATTTGGTACTCACTATTTTCTACTTGTAGTTTTGCTTTTTTGGCTTCCGCTTTATTTTCTAAAGCGTAGTTAATCGCTTCTTTTAGCGTAAGTGATTTGACTTCTTGTGCATTGGCGCCAAGTGCAAATGTTAGGGTTAATAGTGTGATTATTTTTTTCATTGTTTATGTAATTGGATTAAGTAAGTTTTTTTCTAATTCGGTAATTCCTTTTTCTGTAGCCATTGCTCTTGTGTGGTATTCTAATGCATCAAATTCAAGGCTATAAGCTTCTCTTTCTGAAGGTGTGTTCTCGTTAATACTGAAAATTAAGTAATAGTAAAACTTTATATAAGATTCAATATTTAGGCTTTCTCTGTACAAACCTTGTGCAATTCCTTTTTCAATATTCTGTCTAAAACAAAATTCACATTCATCAACTTGAAACTTTAAGGCGTTTTTGTAAACTTCCGGGTAATGTTTTTTTAATTGATAAATAGGTGATGTTTCAGAGGATTTAAACATATCATCAAACATGCGTCTGATTTGAAAGTTTTCTTCAATGGCATTGTAGTTTTTAGAAGTTACTTCCTCAATAAGTTGACGTACTTCTTTGTGAATGATTTGAACACTTTCCTCTATCAATAATTCTTTATTGGCAAAATATTTATAAATCGTTTTCTTGGAAATGCACATTTCACCGGCAATATCATCCATAGTAATACTTTTGAAACCAAGTTTCAAAAACATCTCTTTTGCTTTGGATATAATTTTCTCTTTCATTTTCTTTATTCTTAATCAGTTGTGATTTATTTAAACTGTTAAATTTGGTGCAAATGTAATTTGGAAACTTTGAAAACCAAAATAGTTTCCTTAAATTTTATGTTTATTTAACATTTGCTTTCTTATTAAGCGGTTAATTCTAAGTTTGCCATAAACTTAATGTCTTGTCCTAAAGCTAAACCGCCAGTTTGATTAAATGAAGTAAAGTTCAAACCAAAGTCTTTGCGATTAATATGACCAGTTATTTCAAAAGCAGCTTTTTGATCGCCATCATACGTATTGAATCCAATGAATTCAGCATCAAGCTCCACTACTTTTGTGATGTTTTTTATGGTAAGATTTCCTTTCAAAAAATTGATGTTTTTATTGACTTTTTCGAATGAGGTCGACTTGAAACTAATAATTGGAAACTCCTTAATATCAAATAAGTCATTCAGCCCCAGATGAGTATCTATTTGTTCTAGTTTTGCATCTTTATTATTTACATCCAAAGAGAATTCAATCGAAGCATCTTCTATTTGATTATCCTCAATATCAATATGTCCGTTGAATTTATTTATGGAACCTGCCAGATAAGCAATTATTGAGTGTCTCATTTTTATCAGAACATCTGATTGATTCGAGTCAACTGTCCATTTTGTTTTCATAATTCGTTGCGTTGTATTTGGAATTTATTTTAAAACCGCTAAAGATTTCAAAACGTTAAATTTTCGTTGGCAAATGTAAGTAGGAAACTTTGAATACTAAAATAGTTTCCAATGTATTTTGATTTATTTAACATTTGATGACAAAAGGGAGTTTGTAATGCAAATTGAATACTGTAAATTAGCCAAAAAATTATTTTATGCATTCTATTTACCAGTATCAAGAGTTTCTTTCGGATTATTTGAAATCACAATATGAAACCAAAGAACCGAGAAATCTATACGAACCCATACATTATATATTAGATCTTGGTGGGAAAAGAATGCGTCCGGTGCTTACATTAATGAGTGCAGAGGTTTTTGATGCAGATTATAAAAAAGCGTTACCGGCGGCTTTGGCTGTTGAAGTTTTTCATAATTTCTCATTGGTTCATGATGATATTATGGATGATGCGCCATTGCGAAGAGGACAGGAAACGGTACACGAGAAATGGAATTTAAACACCGGAATCTTATCTGGTGATGCCATGCTGATTTTAGCGTACCAATATTTCGAACAATATGAACCGATTATTTTTCGGGATTTAGCGAAGTTATTTAGCAAAACCGCTCTTGAAGTTTGTGAAGGGCAACAGTGGGACGTTGATTTTGAAGAAAGAAACGACGTTACCATTCCTGAATACCTGAAAATGATTCAATATAAAACGGCTGTTTTGGTTGCTGCCGCCATGAAAATGGGAGCGATTATTGCAGAAACTTCAGAAGAAAACGCAAATTTGATTTATGATTTTGGACTGAATTTAGGCTTGGCTTTTCAATTACAGGATGATTTTCTGGACGCTTTTGGTGATCCTGAAACCTTTGGAAAACAAGTAGGTGGTGACATTATAGAAAATAAAAAAACGTATTTGTATCTTAAAGCGGTTGCTTTTTCAAATGAAACAGAAGCAGAAGAATTAAGACGATTGTTCTCCATTCAGCCTGAAGACAATACGGAGAAAATCAAAACGGTAAAAGAACTTTTTAACAGCTCAGGTGCTTCAAAAGCAACTCAAGATGCGATTCAGGATTTTACGTTTAAGGCTTTTCAAACGTTGGATAAAATGAATATCAGCGTAGATAAAAAAGAAATGTTGAAGGCTTTTGGTGAAAACTTAATGGGAAGAAAAGTTTAGATTTTTGATCGCAGAAGTTTTACTTCGGATAAATAATGGTCTATTTCAAAAATCAGTATAATTCAAAAAAAAATCAAACATTTTGAGCAGTTTCTTAAAATCAAAAATCTAAATTCGTTAATCAACAATCTGAAATTAAATGTTTATAGTTCCAAAAAATACCGATTTACTACTTACTGAAGCAGAAGGCGAAAACTTATATTTGAAATTAATCGAACAAATGAATAAGGATTTTAATTTGGCTAATGAAGCAATTGATTTTCCTTTGAGTATTTCTCCTAATGAATTGAAGTTACAATTACATGAGAAAATCTATCGACTCATTCAATACAAGTTTGCTGAATACCTCAATTTACTTTACATAATTGATGTTTCTGAGGAAGAAATAAAAAAACTAGACGGTTCTGATTTAGTAGTTCTTGCCGAGCAGGTCTCTTTTTTGATTCTAAAAAGAGAATGGCAAAAAGTCTGGTTCAGGAATAAGTATTAGTTATTATTCGTATCCAGGTCAGAGTACGTTTATGTTAAAAATAAACTCTGATAAATGGCATAAAGGCACTGCCGTAAATATTATTCTTATCGGTCAAAACATTGTAACGGGCACCAATTGTTGCGTTTCCGGATCTATAACCTGCACCAATAAACAATCCCGTATTCCAGTAATCTTGTGAATTACTATTGGATCCATCCAGATTTACATTAACTCTTAATTGTTCCAGTTCAGCGGAAAGTTGGATTTCTTGTATTGGATTAAAAAGACCTATAACACTGCCGCCATACAAATGGGAAGCGTAATAATCTCTTTGTTTTAAATATTTATATTGTAAGCCAACACCTAAAGCCACATAATCATTGAAATTGTAAATGGCACTTGGCGCCAATGAAATGTCCGTATAGCCAGAACCAAAGCCTAAACCTATTCCGCCTCCAAATTGTACGTTCCTCCAAAACTCATTTTGGGTTTTAGTAGAGGATGTGTTTTGTTGTGCAAACATGCAACTTGAAAAAAATAGGATAATAATCACCATTAATGATTTGGAATCGTCTAAAAAGCTATTCTTTGTCATAAGTTTTCAGTTTTTTAACATTTTTCAATGTAAAAGTATCTTAAAATAAATTATAAATTTATTCTATTATTGTACTTTTGCCAAACTATTTTAACAAAAAAGTATATTCACTAAATATTATGGATAGGTTTTCATTTTTAAACGCAGCACACACCGAATTTTTCGCACAATTATACGATCAATATTTAGAGAATCCAGATAGCGTTGAGCCAAGTTGGAGAGGTTTTTTTCAAGGTTTCGATTTTGGGATGACTACTTACAACGAGGAGAACAAGGTTGAACAAATCGCTAATTTTGCAGCTAATAATTCAGATATTAATTTAGTATCAGATAAGCTTCAAAAGGAATTTAATGTATTGAAATTAATAGATGGATACCGTTCTCGAGGGCATTTGTTTACCAAAACAAATCCGGTTCGTGAAAGAAGGACTTCATCACCTACACTTGAAATTTCGAATTTCGGACTTTCAGCAGCAGATTTAAATACTGTTTTTGACGCGGCAAAGGTTATCAATATACAACCGTGTACGCTTCAAGAAATTATAACTCACCTTGACACTATATATTGTCAGCATATTGGGGTGGAGTACATGTACATCCGTAATCCAGAAGTGGTGGAGTGGATTCAGAAAAAATTGGGGGTTAATGACAATCAGCCTAAATTTTCTTTGGACGAAAAGAAATCAATTCTGAATAAATTAAATCAAGCCGTTTCTTTTGAAAACTTTTTGCATACTAAATATGTAGGTCAAAAACGTTTTTCTCTTGAAGGTGGAGAATCAATCATTCCGGCTTTGGATGCTTTAATTGAAAAAGCAGCCGAAAAAGGAGTAGAGCAGTTTGTAATGGGAATGGCACACCGTGGTCGTTTGAATGTTTTGGCAAATATTTTTGGCAAATCAACCCAAGATATTTTTGGTGAATTTGACGGTAAAGATTACGATCAGGAATATTTTGATGGAGATGTAAAGTACCATTTAGGACTTACTGCTGACAAAGTTACAAGCACCGGAAAAAAAATCAATATCAATTTGGCTCCAAATCCTTCGCATCTTGAAACTGTTGGTGCAGTTATCGAAGGAATTACAAGAGCAAAGCAAGACAAATATTTCCCTAACGATTTCTCTAAAGTATTGCCAATCGCTGTTCACGGTGATGCTGCAATTGCAGGTCAGGGAATTTTGTATGAGATTGTACAAATGGCACAACTTGACGGTTATAAAACCGGAGGAACAATCCATATTGTAATCAATAATCAAGTAGGTTTTACGACTAATTACCTTGATGCACGTTCTTCTACGTATTGTACGGATGTTGCCAAAGTAACACTTTCGCCAGTATTACACGTAAATGCAGATGATGCTGAAGCGGTAGTTCATGCGATGTCATTTGCGTTGGATTTCAGAATGCAATTTGGTCGCGATGTATTTATCGATTTATTAGGATATAGAAAATACGGACATAACGAAGGTGATGAGCCTCGTTTTACCCAGCCGGTATTATACAAAATCATTGCAAAGCACAAAAATCCAAGAGATATCTACATGGACAAATTGCTTGCAGAAGGATTGATAGACAGTACTTTTGTAAAAGGATTAGAGCAAGAATACAAGTCAAACTTGGAAGTGAATTTAGAAGAATCGCGTAAAAAAGATTTGACTATTATTACTCCGTTCATGAAAAATGAATGGAAAGGTTTTGAGCAAGTTTCAGATGTTGAAATGCTTAAAAAAGTAGATACTACTTTCCCAAAAGAAGGACTTACTGAGGTTGCAAACGTGATTTGTAACTTACCGACAGATAAAAAATTTATCAGCAAAATACAAAAACTGATCAACGACAGAAAAACAATGTTTTTCGAAACGAATAAGCTGGATTGGGCTATGGCCGAACATTTAGCGTATGGTTCGCTTCTGAAAGAAGGATACGATGTTCGTATTTCCGGACAAGATGTGGAGCGTGGGACATTCTCTCACCGTCATGCTGTTGTAAAAGTAGAAGATTCAGAAGAAGAGGTGACTTTGTTAAGTAATTTAGAAGGAGCAACCGGAAAATTCAATATTTTCAATTCTCTTTTATCTGAATACGGTGTTTTAGGATTTGATTATGGATATGCTTTGGCAAATCCAAATACATTAACCATTTGGGAAGCACAGTTTGGAGATTTCAGTAATGGAGCCCAAATTATGATTGACCAATACATCTCTTGTGGAGAAGATAAATGGAACAACCAAAACGGAATTGTTTTATTATTGCCTCACGGATATGAAGGACAAGGAGCAGAGCATTCCTCTGCAAGAATGGAGCGTTATTTACAACTTTGCGCCAGACATAATATGTATGTTGCCGATTGTACAACGCCAGCCAACTTCTTTCACTTGTTGAGAAGACAAATGAAAACAACTTTCCGTAAACCACTTATTGTGTTTACACCAAAGAGTTTGTTGCGTGATCCAAGAGTAGTTTCTTCTGTTGAAGAATTTGCAACAGGAAATTTCCAGGAAACATTTGATGATGAAACAGTGAATAAAGCCGATGTGAAAACATTAGTTTTCTGTACTGGAAAATTCTATTACGACATCACTGCCGAAAGAGAAAACAATGGTCGTAAAGATGTAGCAGTTGTTAGAATCGAACAATTATTCCCATTGCCTGTTGAGCAATTAAAAGCGATTATTGCTAAATATCCAAACGCTGATGATTATGTTTGGGCACAAGAAGAGCCAAAAAACATGGGAGCTTACAGTTACATGTTGATGAATTTCGATTTAGTAAAATGGAGATTGGCTTCACTAAAAGCCTATGCAGCTCCAGCGGCTGGAAGTTACACTAGAGCAAAACGTCGTCAGGCCGATGCGATAAAAATGGTTTTTGATAAAAATTTATTTAGATAGAAAAAAGTTTAAAGTTTAAGGTTTAAAGTCCCATTTGTAGAACTTTAAACCTTAAACTTTAAATGATTTAACTTTAAACTTTAAACTAAAAGAAAGATGATTTTAGAAATGAAAGTCCCATCACCAGGGGAATCTATAAAAGAAGTTGAAATTGCAACTTGGTTGGTAAAAGACGGAGATTATGTAGAGAAAGACCAAGCAATTGCTGAGGTTGATTCTGATAAAGCAACATTAGAATTGCCAGCAGAAGCAAGCGGAATCATTACTTTAAAAGCAGAAGAAGGCGATGCAGTAGCAGTAGGAGCGGTAGTTTGTTTAATCGATACTAGTGCAGCAAAACCAGCAGGTGATGCACCAGCAGCAGCAGTTGAAGCACCAAAAGCTGAAGTTAAAGCAGAAGCACCAAAAGCGGCTCCGGTAGCAGCAGCTCCAGCAGCAACTTACGCTTCAGGAACTCCATCTCCAGCAGCAAGAAAAATATTAGACGAAAAAAATATAGCGCCAGCTTCCATAACAGGAACTGGAAAAGACGGAAGAATAACCAAAGATGATGCAGTAAATGCTGTGCCTTCAATGGGAACTCCTACAGGTGGTTCTCGTGGAACAGAGCGTACTAAATTATCTATGTTGCGTCGTAAAGTGGCTGAGAGATTAGTTGCCGCTAAAAACGAAACAGCAATGTTGACTACTTTTAACGAAGTAAATATGACGCCAATCAACTTGATTCGTAATGAATACAAAGATGCGTTCAAAGCAAAACATGGTGGAATTGGTTTAGGATATATGTCTTTCTTTACTAAAGCAGTAACCAGAGCATTAAAATTATTCCCGGATGTAAACTCAATGATGGATGGTGATCATAAGATTGCTTTCGATTTTTGCGATATTTCAATTGCGGTTTCAGGACCAAAAGGATTAATGGTTCCTGTAGTTCGTAATGCTGAAAACTTGACTTTCCGTGGAGTTGAAGCAGATATTAAAAGATTGGCATTAAAAGCGCGTGACGGGCAAATAACAGTTGATGATATGACTGGCGGAACGTTCACGATTACTAACGGTGGTGTTTTTGGAAGTATGTTGAGTACGCCAATTATCAATCCTCCACAATCTGGAATCCTTGGAATGCACAACATTATCGAGCGTCCAATTGCTGTAAACGGTAAAGTGGAAATTCACCCAATGATGTACGTAGCGTTGTCTTATGACCATAGAATTATTGATGGGCGTGAGTCTGTTGGATTCTTGGTAGCTGTAAAAGAAGCGTTAGAAAACCCAATGGAATTATTAATGGATAACAATCCTAAAAAAGCATTAGAACTATAGTTTTAAGGTTTTAGAATATAAAAAAATCCTGTTTAGTGTTTCTAAACAGGATTTTTTATTTATTTGTATTACTAACCAATACTATTTATGGCATCAAATAAAAAACAGGCCGCTATCAGCTTTATTTTCATCACAATGTTAATTGATATAACTGGTTGGGGAATTATCATTCCAGTTATTCCAAAATTGATTAAAGAATTAATTCACGGCGATGTTAGTGATGCAGCAAAATATGGTGGTTGGTTAACATTTGCTTATGCGATAACTCAATTTACGTTTGCACCTTTAATTGGTAATTTGAGTGATAAATTTGGTCGAAGACCCATAATTTTAATTTCGCTTTTTGCCTTTTCATTGGATTATATATTGTTGGCGTTTGCCCCAACGATTACATGGCTATTTATAGGAAGAGTAATTGCAGGATTAACAGGTGCGAGTATTTCAACCGCTTCAGCGTATATAGCCGATGTGAGCACGCCAGAAAACAGAGCCAAAAATTTCGGAATGATTGGGGTGGCTTTTGGGCTAGGATTTATAATTGGACCCGTAATAGGAGGAGTTTTGGGGCAGTACGGATCTAGAATTCCGTTTTATGCGGCAGCCGTCTTATGTATGCTAAATTTCTTGTACGGTTATTTTATTTTGCCTGAGTCATTATCAAAAGAAAACAGGAGACCCGTTAATTTAAAAAGAGCCAATCCAATTGGGGCTTTTTTGAATTTAAAAAAATACCCATCGTTATATGGATTATTGATTGCTTTGTTTTTGATTTATGTTGGATCACATGCTGTCGAAAGCAACTGGAGTTATTTCACTATGTACAAATTTAGTTGGGACGAAAAAATGGTAGGGATTTCGCTAGGCGTTGTTGGAGTTTTAGTAAGTCTTGTTCAAGGAGGCTTGATACGATGGACTAGCCGAAAATTAGGAAATGAAAAAAGTATTTATGTTGGAATGGTATTATATACTATTGGAATGTTTTTGTTTGCTTTTGCTTCAGAGGGCTGGATGATGTTTCTCTTCTTGGTTCCGTATTGTCTTGCCGGTATTGCTGGTCCAGCATTGCGAGCTATAATTTCAAATCATGTTTTGCCATCAGAGCAAGGTGAAATTCAAGGAACTATTGCCAGTTTAATGAGCGCCGCAACTATTATTGGCCCGCCAGTAATGTCAGGTCTCTTTTATTATTTTACACATAAAGGGGCACCATTTGAATTTGCAGGAATGCCATTTATTCTTGGGGGTTTATTGATGATGATAAGTGGTGTTGTTGCTTATTTTTCGTTGAAAAAGTATAGTGTTTCAAATACAAACAATGATTAAAGTAATCGACAATTGCTTTCCCTTTCATTAAAATATCAGCCCCTATAATGCCATGAACCGGTTTGGCCTTGTGTTGTGTTAGCGCTTCATTTACATGAGATAAATCAAAAATAACGAGTTCAAAATCAGAATCTTTCCAAGTACCAAGTTGCAATTGATTTTTTAAAGCCAGTTGGGTAAACATTCCTGTGGCTCCCGCACCAGCGGCTTTTGTCTTTGATTTTTTGGCTTCCAATAAAAACAAATCGACACTCTCAAATCCTACACAGCTGTTTGAAGCTCCTGTGTCTAGAATGAAGTTGCCTGTTACACCATTGATTTTTGCTTTTATTAAAAGATGCTGTGTTTTAGTTATCTTAAATTTTACTTTTCTGTAGTTTTCTTTTTTAAGGATATCGTGTAGGTTCTTCATTATGCTGAATTTATTTCAGTGATTTATTTCTGTTTTACAAAGATACATGGAGTTAGTGAAGGAATTGTGTGAATCTTTTTAAAACCATTTTTTCGACAACTTTTATTCTTGTAATTTTGTACCCTTAAACTTTACACTTGGAAGCAGCTATAACAATCACCGATACGCATACACATTTATATTCAGAGGAATTTGATCAAGATAGAAACGAAATGATTCAACGTGCGATTGATGCCGGCGTTTCCCGTTTTTTTATACCTGCAATCGATTCTACCTGTACCGAATCGATGTATGAATTGGAGAAAAATCATCCCAATACTGTTTTCTTAATGATGGGGTTACACCCAACGTATGTAAAAGAAAATTATCTGGAAGAATTGCAACATGTGGAAAACGAATTGGCGAAAAGAAAATTCTACGCAGTGGGCGAAATTGGGATTGATTTGTATTGGGATAAAACACATTTGCCTCTGCAACAAATCGCTTTCAAAAGGCAAATCCAATTGGCAAAACAATATAAATTACCTATTGTGATTCATTGTCGTGAAGCTTTTGATGAAATTTTTGAAATTCTGGAAGCAGAAAAATCAGATGATTTATTTGGGATTTTCCATTGTTTTTCAGGAACTTATGAGCAGGCATTACAGGCGATTTCGTACAATATGAAATTAGGAATAGGCGGAGTTGTGACTTTCAAAAACGGAAAAATCGACCAGTTTTTGAATCAGATAGATTTGAAACACATTGTTTTAGAAACGGATTCCCCATATTTAGCACCGATTCCTTATAGAGGAAAAAGAAACGAAAGTAGTTACATTGTTAATGTTGTAGATAAGTTAGCGCAAATTTATAACCTTTCGGCAAATGATATTGCGGCAATAACAACGGAGAATTCTAAAGCTATTTTTGGGATTTAAAGTAGAATTCACCTTATTTTGATATTTTTTTTGTTCATTTGTCCACACAAAAATTGAGAACCAAAATGCAGAAATTTGACGCTATTCGGCCTTTTTATGATTCCGAAATAAACGAGGCACTTCAAGATGTCATCCATCATCCAATGATGAAGGCATTAATGAATTTTACTTTTCCGGATGTTGCAGACGAAGTTTGGAAAGAACAACTCAAAAAAACGCATTCCATTCGCGACTTTCAATGTAATTTTATTTATCAATCGGTTCAAAAAATACTAGAAAAAAGCTCGGAAGGCTTGACTACTTCTGGTTTTGAAAATTTAGAACCCAATACTTCGTATTTATTTATTTCGAATCATCGAGATATACTTTTGGATACCACTTTATTAAATTCGGCCTTGTTTGAACATGGTTTAGTGATGACTGCATCAGCTATTGGAGATAATTTAGTCAAAAAATCGTTCCTGAAGACATTAGCGAAACTGAATCGTAATTTTTTGGTACAACGTGGCTTGACACCAAGAGAAATGTTGCAAAGTTCAAAGCTATTGTCCGAATATATTGGAAATTTATTGCAGCATGAAAACCGTTCTGTTTGGATTGCCCAACGAGAAGGAAGAACGAAAGACGGTAATGATGCCACAAATCCAGGTGTTTTGAAAATGCTGGGAATGGCTTCTGATGAAAAGAATTTGATGGATTATTTCAAGAAAATCAAAATTGTACCGGTTTCTATTTCGTATGAATACGATCCAACGGATGCTTTAAAAATGCCTCAATTGATGGCTGAAGCCAATAATGAAATCTATGTTAAAGAAAAAAACGAAGATTTTATGACCATTCTTAGTGGAGCTTTGGGTCAGAAAAAAAGAATTCACATTCATATAGGTAAAGTTTTGGACACTGAAATAGATGCCATCCAAGCTGAAAACGATAATTCCAACAAGCAAATAGTAGCCTTGGCGCAAGTAATTGATGATGCAATATTGAGTAATTATAAGTTATGGCCAACGAATTTTATTGCGTACGATATTGTAAACAAGATTGATACCCATTCGCATCTTTATACAGAAAATGAAAAATCACTTTTCGAACGCAGATTAGAAATGCGTATCGATGAGGAAAATCCAATTGCATTACAAGGATTTTTGGCAATGTATGCAAATCCGGTTATGAATAAATCAAAATATCACGATGTTATCTAAAGCTAAAATACTTTTAATTTATACCGGTGGAACCATTGGTATGAGAAAAGATTTTGAAACTGGAGCGCTCAAGGCATTCAATTTCAGTAAATTATTGCAAAGGATTCCAGAATTGAAACAATTGGATTGTGATATCGAAACTATTTCTTTCGAAAACCCAATTGATTCGTCGAATATGAATCCTGAAAAATGGGCTAAAATCGCGACGATTATCGAAGAGAACTATGCTTCATTTGATGGATTTGTGGTGCTTCATGGATCAGATACGATGTCGTATTCAGCATCAGCATTGAGTTTTATGCTCGAAAATTTATCAAAACCAGTTATTTTCACGGGATCTCAATTGCCTATTGGAGATTTACGTACTGATGCTAAAGAGAATCTGATTACCGCCATTCAAATTGCGTCTTTGCGAAACAATGACGAACCTGTTATCAGTGAAGTGTGTCTTTATTTTGAATACAAGTTATACCGAGGCAATAGAACCACAAAGATTAATGCGGAACATTTCAAAGCATTTACGTCTCCAAATTATCCTGAATTAGTTGAATCAGGAGTTCATTTAAAATTAAACCCGGAATTATTTTTGGCTAACAGCCAAAATAAAGAATTCAAGGTTCATAAAAACTTAGACAATAACGTTGCAATTATAAAAATGTTTCCGGGTATCAGCGAAGCAGTTTTAGCAGCAATTTTAGATATTCCAGATCTTAAAGGGATTGTTTTAGAAACCTATGGAGCAGGAAATGCACCTACTGAAGATTGGTTTTTGAACTTATTAAAAAAAGCAATTGGTAGGGGTTTGCACATCATCAATGTTACACAATGTTCCGGCGGAAGCGTGAGTATGGGGCAATATGAAACCAGTACAGGGATGAAAGAAATAGGTGTGATTTCAGGAAAAGACATCACAACCGAAGCTGCTATAACCAAATTAATGTATTTGTTAGGTCAAAAAATAGCTCAAAAAGACTTCAAAAGTATTTTTGAAACTGCTTTGCGAGGAGAAATAGCATAATAGTTAGATTTTACTTTTCTAACTCATTTTTTTTATGGTTATTTGCAACCTCAAATAAAATAGAGAGGTGTCCGAGTGGTTGAAGGAGCTAGCCTGGAAAGCTAGTATGTGGGTAACTGCATCGTGGGTTCGAATCCCATCCTCTCTGCAAAAAAAAACTAATGCTTCCTGAAAGGGGAGCATTTTTTGTTTTATAGCGTGGCAAACTTTTTAGTTTGTCTTAGCGTATAAAACAAAAAAGGATTAGCACGAAGTGCCGAGCATTAATTTTTTTGTGAGACGCCCTTCTTGGGATCAACGAAGTTAATCTCTAGTTATAGCGTGGCAAATTTTTTTGTTTAAGCTATAAAACAAAAAAGGATCCGGCACGAAGCGCCGAGCATTAATTTCTTCTTTTTAAATATCTTTCAACAAGGAATACACCTTTTTGAATTTCTCAAAACTTTGTTCGTAGATTTCCTTATAATTTCTATTTGGTAAAAAAGTTTTTCCAACTTTATTTTCAGTTGGAATTTCAATAGCAGTGGATTTAAATCCAATCAAAACGGCTCCCCAAGCAGAAGCTTCGATTGTTTCAGCAACGATTACTTTCATTTGAAAAATATCAGCGACCATTTGCAACCAAAGTTCACTTTTTCCAAAACCGCCACTCGCCATTATGGTGATTTTGTATCTTTCTTCCGGATTTGGGAGTAAGATTTCGGTAATGCTCAATAATCCAAATAAGATGCCTTCCAGTGTTGCTCTAATCAAATGTGCTTTGGTGTGGATAATTCGGATTCCTAAAAGCGTTCCTTGTGCGGAAGCATCCCAGATAGGAGCTCTTTCGCCTAATAAATATGGAACAAAAAGTAAACCTTCGGATCCAGCAGGAATGGTTTCAGCCTGTTTGAATAATTCTTCGAAAGATTCATTTGTTTTTAAGATGGATTCTTTGAGCCATTGCAAAACAATTGCGCCATTATTAACCGCTCCCAGTTTCAAATACTGATTGTCCATTAAATGATAACATTGTGTTCGCATTTCCGGATCAATAAAAGGTTTGTCAGCAGGTAAACGAACTGCGCCGCTAGTCCCAATGGATAACGCCATTCGGCCTGTTTCCATAGCTCCGGTTCCTAAATTTGCCAATACGCCGTCACCGCCACCCAAAATATACTGAAAACCATCGGATAGTCCTTTGGCTTTGTGGGTTGGAATAACAATGGTGGAAAGCTGGGATGCTGCTATTTTTAAATAATCTAAAATATCCGATTCCCATTGTAGTGTATGAATGTTCATTAAACCTGTACCTGATGCCATCGAGGAATCAATTACATATTCGCCGGTAAGATGATGCCAAATGTATTCTTTGATACTAATGAATTTATACGTTTTAGAAAAATTGGGCGCATCATACTCCTTTAACCAAGCAATTTTGGTCATGGGTGAAAAGGTATGAATTGGAATTCCTGTTTTTTGATAGAAATTTTTTCCTTGTTCGGATTTTTTTAATGCTTCGGCTAATGCATGCGCTCTATTGTCGGCCCAAATAATGGCATCGGTTAGCGGTTCTCCTGTATTGTCTATTGCAATTATACTTTGCATAGCCGAACTAAAACTGATGAACTGAGGCTGAATCCCTTTTGTTATTTCTTGGATGCATCCTAAAACAGCCACTAAAATTTCATTGGGTTTTTGAATGCTCCAATCGGCTTTCGGATGGTACATAGCGTAGGATTGACTACATTCTCGAATCACTTTTCCGGTTCTGTCAAAACACACGGATTTTGTTGCTGTGGTGCCAATGTCTATTCCGATGTAAAATTGCTCCATTTTCTTTAGTTTAATTTAGATTATGCGACTAGTAAATTAAGCAATAGTACGCCAATCAATCCCATCACTCCAATGATGGTTTCCATAACGGTCCATGTTTTAAAGGTATCCGAAATACTTATTCCGAAATACTCTTTAAACATCCAGAATCCCGTATCATTTACGTGAGAGCACATTAAACTTCCGGCTCCAATTGATAAAACCATCAATTCTGGACTTATTCCTGAACTAACCACTAAAGGTTGTACAATCCCTGCCGCAGTTAATCCTGCTACAGTTGCTGAACCCAAAGCTATCCTGATAATCGTAGCCACAAGCCAGCCCAATACTAACGGAGAAAGTGTAGAAGTTTCGAAAAAAACGGCTAAATCAGTACCAATGCCACTGTCAATCAATACTTGTTTGAAAGCGCCTCCGGCCGCAATAATCATAATAATCATCGTGGCGGAACTCAGTGCCGAACTAGATTTATCCATAATGTCCTGCATCTTTCGACCGCGATTGATGCCTAAAAAAACAATTGCAAACAATACCGCAAGAAGCATAGAAGTGGTTGGACTTCCAATAAATCCAAGAATCTGACGTATAGAAGATATTTCAGGCAAGGTCAACTCGCTTATTGTTGCCATAGCCATTAAGATAACAGGAATCAGAGCCGTTATAAAACTGATCATGAAAGAAGGCATTTCGTTTTCAGCGAATGTTTTACTTTCGAATAATCCTTTGGGTGGATTAGCGACAATCTTCTTAATAAATTCTGGAAAAACAATTCCCGCAATCAATAAAGTAGGAATGGCAATTATCAATCCGAACAGCAGCGTTTTGCCAATGTCAGCCTTGAAAATTACAGCAATGGCTGTAGGTCCCGGATGAGGTGGCAAAAAACCGTGAGTTACCGAAAGTGCAGATGCCATGGCAATTCCAAGATAGATTATAGGCTGCTTCGTACTTTTTGCGACAGCGAAAACCATTGGAATCAAAATCACAAAACCGGCATTGTAAAACATAGAAATTCCTACGGCAAAACCCGTAACTAACATTGCCCATTTGATGTGTTTCACTCCAACAGACCGAATCATCACCGAGCTTATTCGTTGTGCTGCGCCACTATCTGAAAGGATATTTCCCAATATAACTCCAAGAGCAATAATCAAAATCAAAGAACCTAAAGTGCTGCCAATTCCTTGTTGGAGGGAATTTAGGATAGTAGGAAACAGCATGCCTTTGGCAATTCCCACAAAGAAAGAAGCGATAATTAAGGAGATGAACGCATTGAGTTTTACTGCGGAAATCAAGACAAGTAATAAAAGGATACTTGCAATTAAGATCAATATTGACATGTACTTGAATTTGAAAAATTAAAAATTAGCTTCGAATTGGTTTGCGGGTATTTGAGTAATCAGGTTATTCGTTTTTTTCGACTGCATGGCCGCCAAATTCATTGCGAAGTGCCGCTACCACTTTTCCGGAGAACGTATCTTGCATCTGGGAACGGTAGCGCATCATTATCGATAAAGCAATAACCGGAGTAGGAACACCTAAGTCTAAAGCGGTTTCCAGTGTCCATTTTCCTTCGCCGGAAGAATGCATGATTCCTTTAATACTGTCTAATTTTGGATCTTTTGAAAAAGCATTTTCAGTGAGTTCCATTAACCAACTGCGCACCACAGAACCATGATTGAACAGTTTGGCTGTTTTTTCGAAATCAATGTCAAATTCAGAATGCTCAAAAACTTCGAAACCTTCAGCAATAGATTGCATCATTCCGTATTCGATTCCGTTATGAACCATTTTCGTGAAATGTCCGCTTCCTGCTGCACCAGTATAAAGATGTCCGTTTTCGACAGAAATATCCTTGAAAACGTGTGCTACATATTCAAATACGGCTGGTTCTCCGCCTATCATTGTACAAGCACCATTCAACGCTCCCGATGTTCCGCCTGAAGTTCCACAGTCTAAAAAGTCAACACCAAGTTCCTTGAGTTGGGAATAACGGCGTTTGGAATCTTTATAGTTAGAGTTTCCGCCGTCAATGATAATGTCGTTTTTTTCTAAAAAAGGAAGCAATGAAGTGATTACTCCATCTACAATTTCTCCTGCAGGAACCATTAACCAAATCACTTTTCGATTGTTTAATTTTTGACACAATTCTTTAACAGAATGTGCCGTTGTAATTCCTTCCTGACCGATTTTCTCTACGAAGTCAGTATTGACATCTTGGGCTACTACGTCGTAACCATTTCGCTGTAAATTAAGGGCAAGGTTGAAGCCCATTTTTCCTAATCCTATAATTCCAATTTGCATGGTTGTATTGTTTTAAGTCTGATTTGAAGACGTTTTTGAGTAATCGTTAAAATTTTTAAAGTAAAAATATTGGTTTTAATTTTTTAACAAGCAATTTATTCGAAAAATATTAAACTTGTTGGATTCAATATGTTAATTATTTTTTTGAGGTTTTGTATCGGTTCATTTTTATGAAAGTTTATTTATTGTCATAATCTATAAGAAAACTATCAAAATGGTATATTTGTAACGTTATAATGAGAATTAAAACCTGAAATGTGTTTTAAACAACCATTGAGCAATTTAAATCCAAAACAATATGCGAATTTTTCTTAGTTGTTTTCTTCTTTTATCGGTTTTGAATGTTTTTTCACAAGAAAATGCAACAACTGAAAATGCTCCGGAGATAAAGGTTGATTCCTTGTATAGAGAGGATCAGTTTTATTTTGCAATAACGTATAATACCCTGATGAATAAGCCGTCCGGGGTGACGCAAAGTAAGTTTTCTTCGGGGCTGTCGGCAGGTTTTTTGAGAGATATGCCCATTAATAAAAAACGAACGGTTGCTATAGCTTCCGGTATTGGTTTTTCATATAATAATTACAATCAGAATCTAGCCATTTCTTCACCTGCAGGAACGCCGGTATATACTATTATCGATTCGGATATCGCTTACGATAAAAACAAATTTTCTCTGCTTTCTGTTGATGTTCCTCTGGAGTTCAGATGGAGAACTTCTACTTATGAAAGTCATAAATTTTGGAGAATTTACGGAGGATTTAAGCTGAGTTATTTACTTTATGACAGGTCTATTTTCAATAGTGCTGATGGGAAAGTGGTAGTGACGGGAAATCAAGATTTCAATAAATTTCAGTATGGCGCTTATATTTCATCAGGTTACAATACAATTAATTTATACGCCTATTACGGTTTGAATTCACTCTTTAAATCGGCTAAAGTCAATGACGAATCGGTTGATATGAAATCACTGAATATTGGAATTATATTCTACATTTTATAACCACAGCACTAACAAAAGCAACTGAGGAACTGCTCCGAACATAAAACCTATAACCAATTCTTTATTGGTGTGTGCTTTCATTTCTAATCGGGAGGAAGCCACAAAACCATTAAGGAGAATCAGAACAGCAATTGTAAATGTGTTTTGAATTTGAAGGTGTAAACTCAATCCAATTATAAAAACCGTCAAGGAACTGATTGCTATCATGTGAAGGCTCGCTTTTATATTGGCAAACAAAAGAATAAGCGCCAATATAGTGCTCAAAAGTGCGCCCAAAAGAAAAAAATGCAACTCAGGATATCGGTCTATTGTTATGCTTTTTTTTACCAATAAAATAAGCAAAAAGCAGTGAAGTATTAATGGGATTTTGCGTTGCGATACTTCGGCAAGCATTATGGAATCTATGTTTCCTGCCGTGCGTAATAATAAAAATACCAAAGAAGGCAGAATTACCGTTACCACCAGAACTTGAAACAAAACAAATAGTTTTTCTTGACTTACAAAATCAGCACCGCTAAAATAAAGGTAAAACAACGTAGCCATTGCCGGTATGAATATCGGATGGAAAACATAGGAAAACAATGGGAGGATTTTTTTCAAAACGTCTGATTTTTTTCTAAAAACAAATATAAGTAATCTGTCAAAATTAGTAAAGCTAATGCTATTGTTTCTTTTTTGTTCTGCCGGATGTTTTGTGAAATATGTTCTATTTTATAGTTAAACCATTAAGAAATTAAGTTTCATTAAGCGCTACCTCTTAATGAAACTTAATTTCTTAATGGTTTGAAAAAAAATTTTAAATTTTCCACAAAAAAGCAAATAAGCCATTTTTCTTAAATAAACGGAATTGGGTATAATTATAGTGTGTCTAAGTCATCGTTTTGAAAAGAAGTGTTATTTTTGAGGAAGTTTTATAATAGCGAACTATTAAAAGAATAATTTCTATACCAGAAATCTACTCCAATCTCTTTCTAATTCCATGAGCCAGAAAATCCTAAAAAGTATTCAAAATATTCCTGCTACATTCATTGGTAACAACGCTAATTTGGCCATAGATGCTATTGCTATAGACAGTCGTTCTTTGCAAAACGGACCGCAGACTTTGTTTTTTGCATTGGTCGGAGCCAATAATGACGCCCATCAGTACATCAAGGATTTAATTGCAACTGGCGTTCAGAATTTTGTGGTTACCCATATTCCTGAAGAATGTGAAGGCAAAGCTAATTTCTTTGTTGTCGAAAATACACTAACCGCTTTGCAACAATTTGCGGCAAACTATCGCAGTCTTTTTGATTTCCCTATTATCGGATTGACCGGAAGTAACGGCAAAACGATAGTTAAGGAATGGCTTAATTTTTTATTGAGTCCGGATTATAACATTATTCGAAGTCCAAAGAGTTACAACTCACAAATTGGTGTTCCGTTGTCAATAATTGCAATCAATGAGCAACACAATCTTGGGATTTTTGAAGCCGGAATTTCTACCCATTCTGAAATGGAAAAACTGCAGAAAATAATCAAGCCTACGATTGGGATTCTTACCAATATTGGTTCTGCACATGATGAAGGTTTTATAAGTTTAGAGAATAAAATAAGAGAGAAAATTACCCTTTTTGAAGATTCAGAAGTGGTTATTTACCAAAAAAACGAAATGGTTGATGCCATTATTTTTTCAAAAAAAAATGTGTTTACTTGGAGTTTTGATTCACAAGAAGCGGATGTTTTTGTCTACAATGCAGCGATAAAAAACGACAGCACCACCATTCAATACCGATATAAAGGAGATTCATTCGAATTGATAATTCCTTTTCAGGATAAAGCATCTGTTGAAAATGCAATTTCCTGTTTGATGGTTTTATTGTATTTTAAATACGATGAAAAAACCATTCAAAATAGAATGGAATTGTTGTACCCGGTAGAAATGCGTTTGAAAGTCAAGAACGGAATCAACAACTGCAGTATTATCGATGACAGTTACAGTTCCGATTTTCAGTCGTTGAAAATAGCATTGGATTTTCTCGAAAGTCAAAAGCAATACAAGAAGAAAACGGTGATTCTTTCGGATATTTTTCAAAGTGGTTTGTCTAATGACGAATTGTATGCTAAAGTTTCCCAGTTGATTGTTTCTAATAAAATTGACCGCGTTATCGGGATTGGAGAAACCATTTCGGCATTCGAAAAAAAGTTTGCCAATTGCATAACGTATAAAAATACAGCCGAGTTTATATCAAAATTTGATGATTTGAATTTTGCCAATGAAACTATTCTAATCAAAGGAGCGAGAACGTTTCAATTTGAGGAAATTGTCTCTTTGCTAGAAGAGAAAACTCATGAAACTGTTCTGGAAATCAATCTGAATGCGATTAGTCATAACCTGAATTTCTTTAAATCAAAATTGAAGCCTAATGTCAAGATTATGGTGATGGTGAAGGCTTTTGGATATGGAAATGGCGGTTTTGAAATTGCTAAATTACTGGAACATCACAAAGTGGATTATCTGGGTGTGGCTTTCGCCGATGAGGGAATTTCGCTGAAAAGCGCAGGAATTCATTTGCCTATTATGGTTTTAAATCCTGAAACGACCAGTTTTTCTGCGATTATTCAACACCAATTGGAACCTGAAATTTATAGTTTAAAAGGACTTCATGCGTTCCTTAAAATTGCCGAACAAAAGAATTTAAACCATTTTCCGATACATATCAAACTCGACACGGGAATGCATCGTTTGGGTTTTGAGAATAATACGATTGATGATTTGATTGCGACTTTAAAAGGAAATCAAACCGTTAAAGTAAAAAGTATTTTGTCACACATGGCCACAAGCGATGATTTGGAATTCAAGGATTTTGCATATTCACAAATTGATTTATTCGAAAGATTATCTTCAAAATTGATGGCAGAATTACAAATAAAACCATTGCGACATATTTTAAATACTTCCGGAATCAGTAATTATCCGGGTTCTCAATACGATATGACGCGTTTGGGAATTGGTCTTTATGGAGTTTCGAATGATGCTGAAGAACAAAAACAGCTTGAAAATGTGGGAACACTCAAATCGGTGATTTCACAAATCAGAAGTATTGCTGCCGGCGAAAGCGTTGGTTATGGCAGGAGATTCATTGCCGAGAAACCTACAAAAATTGCCACAATTCCTATTGGGTATGCCGATGGTATTTCCAGAAGTTGGGGAAATGGTTTAGGTTTTGTAACAATCAAAAAGTCAAAAGCAACCATTGTTGGCAGTATCTGTATGGATATGCTGATGGTTGACGTTACTGAAATTGAATGCGCAGAAGGAGATCAAGTAATTATTTTTGGCGAAAGCCCAACGGTAACGTATATGGCACAAAAATTAAACACAATACCCTATGAGATCCTTACCAGTATTTCCCAACGAGTAAAACGAGTTTTTTATAGAGAGTAATTAAATATTGGGTAAAAGACTGTTAATTATGTTAATTTTTTTATTACATTCGTTATTCAAGTATATTTTTAACCTAAAAAAATAAATTATGGGATTCTTTAGTGATTTTAAGGCTTCTTTAATGAAGGGAGACGTTTTAAGTTTGGCAACTGCTGTTGTTATTGGTGGTGCATTTGGTAAAATTGTTGGATCTGCCGTTGATGATGTTATTATGCCAATTGTAGGTTTATTGACTGGTGGAATTGATTTTACCCAGAAATTCGTAACCCTGGACGGAAACAGTTATGCAGATTTAGCTGCTGCTAAAACTGCCGGTGCCGCTGTGATTACATACGGGAACTTGGTTCAGGCGATTATTAATTTCGTGATTATTGCGTTCTTTATTTTCGTTGTTTTAAGAGCTGCTGAAAAAGCTAGAAAGAAAGAAGAAGTTGTTGTTGTAGCTGCTCCGGCTGGACCAACACAAGAAGAATTATTGACTCAGATTAGAGATTTATTGAAAAAATAATTTCCGCTACATTATATATTCTAATTTATCCTGAATTAATTTCAGGACTAAACCGCTTCGTAATAGAGGCGGTTTTTCTTTTTGTTTAAAATAGAAAACAATGAACTGTTGTATTTGTAACATTTTGTTATTTTTTGTTAACACCCTTGTTTTGATTTCAATATTACTTACTTTTGTACTTCAAATTTAATATTCACCCGAGCCTGAAAGGCGAACGGACGAAGTAATAATAAAAATATAAGATGAGAATAGCAGTTGTAGGCGCTACCGGAATGGTTGGCGAAGTAATGTTGAAAGTTTTGGCAGAAAGAAATTTCCCTGTAACAGAATTAATTCCGGTTGCTTCTGAGCGATCAGTGGGTAAAGAAATTGAATACAAGGGTACAAAATATAAAGTTGTGGGCATGCAAACGGCAGTAGATATGAAAGCAGATATTGCTTTGTTCTCTGCGGGTGGCGATACGTCATTGGAGTGGGCTCCAAAATTTGCGGCAGCAGGAACAACCGTTATCGATAATTCATCTGCTTGGAGAATGGACCCAACCAAAAAATTAATTGTACCGGAAATCAATGCAGGAGAATTGACTGCAGCAGATAAAATCATCGCAAATCCTAACTGTTCTACCATTCAAATGGTTTTGGTTTTGGCTCCATTGCACAGAAAATACAACATCAAACGTGTGATTGTTTCTACCTACCAATCTATCACTGGAACTGGTGTAAAAGCAGTAAAACAATTGGAAAATGAATACGCAGGTGTTCAAGGTGAAATGGCGTATAAATATCCAATTCACAGAAATGCGATTCCACAATGTGATTCTTTTGAAGAAAATGGATACACTAAAGAAGAGATGAAACTGGTTCGTGAAACCAAAAAAATCTTAAGCGACAACACGATTGCTGTTACAGCAACTGCAGTTCGTGTGCCAATTGTAGGCGGACACAGTGAAGCGGTAAACGTAGAATTCTCGAATGATTTTGACGTAAATGAAGTACGAAATATTTTGCATCATACCGATGGCGTAGTGGTTCAGGACAATAATGATACTTATACGTATCCAATGCCAATGTATGCACAAGGAAAAGATGAGGTTTTTGTAGGTAGAATTCGTCGTGACGAAAGCCAGGAAAATACATTGAATATGTGGATTGTTGCGGATAACTTGAGAAAAGGAGCGGCTACAAACACGATACAAATTGCTGAATATTTGATTGCAGCCAAATTGGTGTAAATCAATTTTCACTTTAAAATGAAACCATTTGTTTCGCAAAAATATATTTTGTGAGACAAATGGTTTTCTTTTTTCCTGTTTTTCTTACCTTTGACTCGAATGAAAAAGAATAAGCTCATACTAAGTCTTTCTCTGGTTGTTACAGTATTGTTTTCAATGCTGTTCCAGTCATGGCATACGTATGAGCATTTAGAAAAACAGCTTTCGCAAAAGCAGTGCCACCATAAATACAATGTTACCGGTACAGAGATTACGCACCAACATCACAAATTAGACCATTGTTACGTTTGTGAATTTGCTTTTGGAAGTTATATTACTCCAAAAGATTTCTCCTATCAATTGTACTCCAGTAGTGAAGAAATCCCTTATTTTTTTACTGCAGCGGAAACGGTTATTTCGTTTTCCGGCAGTTTGTATTCCCTCCGAGGTCCTCCAGTAAATAATCTAAGCTGAATTTATTTCAGCTTCTGCTAAATTCATTTCAGCTTCTGTTGAATTTATTTTCCACGCAACTTCAATAATTTGATTTTGTTGGAAGCATTTTATTTACTAAATAATTCCAGTCTCGGTAAACTCTCTTCGGAGAAAGCCGACAACAGGGATACTACAATCATTTTCAATGAAAAAATATATCATAGCCCTATTTTTGGGACTTTCGGCGATGCTTCAAGCGCAAAATACCCTTTCGGGAACGGTAACCGATTTAAAAAACCAACCCATAAAAGGCGTTTCAGTCTATGCATCAGAATTGCATAAAGGAACCACAACAGATGAAAACGGAAAATATACTTTTTCAAATCTGCCAAATAGAAACTTAAAAATCAGCTTTACGTTCGTAGGATTTGCAACCCAAAATAAAACCATAAACAGTCTTCAAAAAGAAAACACACTTGATATTATTCTCGAAGAAGCAATTTTCGAAATGGACGAAGTAATCGTCTCTACGGCTTTCAATAAAATTCAATCGCAAAACGTGATGAAAGTGGAGCATGAAAGCATCAAAAATTTGCAACGAAAAGGAACGGCCACTTTAATCGAAGGATTGGCTACTATTCCCGGAGTTTCTCAGGTTTCTACTGGAACTTCTATCGGGAAACCGGTAATTCGCGGGTTGAGCGGCAATCGTGTTTTGGTGTATTCGCAAGGCGTTCGAATAGAAAATCAACAGTTTGGTGACGAACACGGTTTGGGATTGAACGATTCAGGAATAGAAAGCGTTGAGGTGATCAAAGGGCCAGCTTCTTTATTGTACGGTTCCGATGCTTTGGGTGGTGTTTTGTATTTTAACCCCGAAAAATTTGCTGATGCGAATACTTTTAAAGCGAACTTCAGTCAAAAATATTTCTCGAATACCGCCGGAAGCAGTTCTTCTTTAGGTTTGAAAACATCTACAGACAACTGGAAATTCATGGCTCGTGGAAGTTACAACACGCATTCTGATTATAAAATTGCCGATGGTAACCGAGTGACAAATACTCGTTACAATGAAACCGATTTCAAAACAGGAATTGGTTACAGCAATGCCAAGTTCTCAAGTGTATTGCGTTACAATTACAATGAATTGGATTTAGGAATTCCGGAAGATGGTCCCGAAGCGTTTGGAGCAGACCAATCGACGAGCAAGAAAACCGGATTTCCAAAACAAGGTGTTTTCAATCATTTATTGAGTTTGAATTCTGTTTTCTTTTTCGAAAAATCAAAATTGGATGTTGATTTAGGTTATGTTGCCAATGATCGAAGTGAGTTTGAAGACAGCAATGTGGCGGTTTTACACATGAAACTGAAGACATTCAATTACAATGCAAAATACCATTTACCAAAAATGGGAAAAATAGAAACCATTCTTGGAGTTCAGGGAATGCACCAAACCAACACAAATTCAGGAGAAGAATATTTAATTCCGGATGCGGTTACAAATGATTTTGGTGTTTTTGGAACGGCTAATTATGAGTGGAATTCCAATGTGTTGCAAGCCGGATTGCGTTTCGATAATAGAAATATTACTACGGATGCGCAAGGAATTGCAGGCGAAGAAGGTTCTTTTGAAGCCATCGATAAATCATACGACAGTTTTAATGCGTCGTTGGGTTATAAAACCAATCTGACTGATGATTTGACCTTGCGTTTGAATGTTGCTTCTGGATTTAGAGCACCAAACCTTGCTGAGTTAACTTCAAATGGAGTGCATGAAGGAACGAATCGCTATGAAGTAGGAAACAGCGATTTAGAAACCGAGCAAAACGTGCAAACGGATTTAAATTTAGAATACAAAACGGATCATTTTGAGTTTTTTGTGAACGGATTTTACAATCACATCAATAATTATATCTACACTTCGCCAACAGGAGCAGTGATTGACGAAAATGCTGTTTTTGATTATATTCAGAATAATGCCAAATTATATGGAGGTGAAGTTGGATTGCATTTTCATCCGCATCCATTGGATTGGTTGCATTTTGAAACAAGTTTTGAAACCGTGACCGGCGAGAAACAAAACGGAGACTACTTGCCGTTAATCCCGGCTAACAATTGGAACAACACCATTAGAACCGAATTCAAAATCAAAAACTGGTTGGAAGATGGTTTTGCAACTTTGAATGTTTCCAGTACCTTCAATCAAAAAAATGTAAGTGGATTTGAAACAGAATCGAATGGGTATAACTTAGTAAATTTAGGTTTTGGTGGAACTGTAAAACTGGGTAAAACAGCTTTTGATGTCAATATCAACGGGAATAATTTATTTGATAAAAGATACATTGCGCATCTTTCCCGTCTAAAAACAGATGGTATTCCAAACATTGGAAGAAACATCGTTTTGGGTGTGAATTTTAATTTGTAATTCATTTGCTTGAGCAAAAAAACAAAAACGCTATTCGAAAGAGTAGCGTTTTTTACTTACATGACTTATATGGTTTATATTTTTCAACATATAAGTATCGGTGATATTATGATTTAAACCAAATCCTATTCGTAAGAGTAGCGTATTTTAGTTTTTTTTAAGACTTTTCCTCGTTTACAACACTAACTATTTCCCTATTTTTGTAACAACCTAAAACAGAATCTAATGAAAAAAACTTTTTTAATAATGGCTGTATCTTCTGCAATGGCGACTTTTGGACAAAACCAAAAACCAAAATCTGTAACCTATCCTACTACAAGTAAAGGGGAAACTGTTGACGTGTATTTTGATACCAAGCTTTCGGATCCGTACCGCTGGCTCGAAGACGACAAATCGGCTGAAACAGGTGCTTGGGTAAAAGCCCAAAACGAAGTGACATACGGGTATTTGGCGCAAATTCCGTTTCGTGATGCGTTAAAAGCAAGAATGGAAAAATTGTGGAATTATGAGAAAATAGGCGCGCCTTTCAAAGAAGGAAATTTCACGTATTACTATAAAAATAACGGTTTGCAAAACCAATCGGTGTTGTACAGAAAAGACGCCAAAGGAACTGAAACAGTGTTCCTAGACCCCAACACATTTTCTAAAGACGGAACCACTTCGCTTGGCGGATTGGATTTTTCTAAAGACGGTTCCAAAGTGGCGTATGCCATTTCAGAAGGAGGAAGCGACTGGAGAAAAGTCATCATCATGGATGCTATTACCCAAAAAGTAATTGAAGACACTATTGTCGATGTAAAATTCAGTGGCGTGTCTTGGAAAGGAAACGAAGGATTCTACTATTCCAGTTATGACAAACCAAAAGGAAGCGAATTATCGGCAAAAACCGACCAACATAAACTGTATTTTCACAAATTGGGAACCGCACAAAAAGACGATAAAGTAATTTTTGGTGCCGACCAAAAACGTCGTTATGTAGGCGGTGGCGTGACTGAGGATGATCATTATTTGGTTATCACAGCATCCAATTCTACGTACGGAAACGAATTGTACATCAAAGATTTGACAAAACCGAACAGTCCTATTGTGACTATTGTAGATAATTTCAAGAGCGACAACAACATCATTGAAAACGAAGGCGGAAAATTATTCATAGAAACTGATTTGAATGCGCCCAACAAACGCATCGTTACCGTTGATGTTAATAATCCAAAACCGGAAAACTGGAAAGATTTCATTGCAGAGACGGAAAATGTTTTGTCTCCATCAACAGGTGGTGGGTATTTCTTTGCTAATTATATGAAAGATGCCGTTTCAGTAGTGAAACAATATGATTATTCTGGGAAATTGGTATGTGAAATTAAATTGCCGGGCGTAGGAACTGCCGGTGGTTTTAGCGGAAAGAAAAAAGAGAAAACATTGTATTATTCGTTTACGAATTATATTACTCCGGGTTCTACCTTTTCATTCGAACCACAAACCGGAACTTCGGCGGTGTATCAAAAACCAAAAGTAGATTTCGACAGCGAGCAATACGAGTCCAAACAAGTGTTTTATACTTCTAAAGACGGAACCAAAATCCCAATGATTATCACCTACAAAAAAGGATTGAAACTTGATGGGACAAATCCAACCATGCTGTATGGTTACGGAGGATTTAATGTGAGTTTGACACCAAGTTTCAGTATTGCCAATGCCGTTTGGATGGAAAACGGAGGTGTTTATGCTGTACCAAATTTACGTGGTGGTGGCGAATACGGAAAGAAATGGCACGATGCGGGAACCAAAATGCAAAAACAAAATGTATTTGATGATTTCATCGCAGCGGCAGAATATCTGATTGCTCAAAAATATACGTCTTCACAATACTTGGCCATTCGTGGAGGGTCAAACGGAGGATTGCTAGTAGGTGCTACCATGACGCAACGTCCGGAGTTGATGAAAGTCGCTTTGCCGGCGGTGGGCGTGATGGACATGTTGCGCTACCATACCTTTACCGCAGGAGCAGGTTGGGCGTACGATTACGGAACGGCGCAGGACAGCAAGGAAATGTTCAACTACATCAAAGGGTATTCTCCCGTACACAACATAAAAAAAGGAATTCAATATCCGGCAACGATGGTCACTACGGGCGATCACGATGATAGAGTAGTGCCGGCGCACAGTTTCAAGTTTGCTGCCGAATTACAGGAAAAACAAACTGGAACAAACCCAACCCTAATCCGTATTGATATCAATGCAGGACACGGCGCCGGAAAATCCGTAGCGGCAACCATTCAGGAAAATGTCGATATTCAGGCCTTTACCTTATTCAACATGGGAGTCGTGTTATTGCCATAGTTGGACTAACAGGATTCATCCTGTCCCGACGCTTCGGGATATTTCAGGAGCTTTTTCCTGCTATCCGTTACAATCTTTATATCCGCCGAAAGAGGCGGAAGGAAAAGGATGCCTCCCGATACTTCGGGGCTATCAGGGCTAGGGCATTCGATTCCTCAGACGATTGTCATTGCGAGGAACGTGGCAATCACATCATAAATTGATAAGAAGTTCAAAAAACGCTATTCGAAAGAGTAGCGTTTTTTTTGTTTTATGGTAATTCTGTTTTAATAAATCAAGTTGAAAACTAAAAATTAATGAGGTCAATTGCAGGCGGGTCAGTTGTATAATTAATTATAATTTGGATTTTTTATTTTAAGTGACTAATAAGCCGTTGTGTGAAAAGCAATATTAAAATAGTTTTGTTCCGCTACACTTTAAAACATTTATATTTGTGTAATAGATAAATAACGATATGGCTCAAAAAAACCTTTGGACTCGTGAAGAATTAATACTTGCTTTTAATTTGTATTTAAAAATTGAATTCGGGAAAACTCATAAGGGTAATCCAAAAGTTATTGCTCTGGCAAATATATTAGGCAGGACGCCAAGTTCTATCGGGATGAGATTAGGTAATTTTGCAAGTGTTGATCCCTATCATCAAGGAAGAGGAGTAGGCGGTTTAAAAGGAGGGATGAATCAAGTTAAACCAATCTGGGATGAATTCTTTCACAATCAGGAAGAACTGGTTTTTCTCAGCGAACAAATTTTAGCTCAAAAAGAAAATACTTCCATAGAAAATAAATACCAAGATATTCTTTTCGACTTAAAAGGATTAAAAGGAGAAACGGTTATTCGTGAAGTGAAAACTAGAGTAAATCAGTCTGTTTTTAGACAAATGGTTTTAACTAATTACGCTACTAAATGTGCTATAACAGGAATTGATATTCCTGAATTATTATTGGCAAGTCATATTGTCCCTTGGTCAAAAAATGAAAACGAAAGATTAAATCCCGAGAATGGAATTTGCCTTTCTGCTCTTTACGACAAAGCATTTGATAAAGGGTTAATTGGTGTAAACTCAAGCTATCAAGTGATATTGTCTAGTGGTTTAAAAAATAAAAAAGGTACTTCTTTTTACCAAAGTCATTTTGCTTCGATTGAAAACCAAAGAATTGTTGATGGAATAAAATATTTACCAAGAAAAGAATTTCTAGAATATCATCTTGATACTATTTTTGAAAAATGAAAGAACTAAAATTATTTGCTATTTACAAGAATGGAGAGCATAAAGGAAACGAAAGAGGATTTTCGATTGAAGATGCAATAAAAAATACTTAATTTCCTCTTCATTTGAAACACTTTTGGATGATTTTGAATTTACAACACAATATAAAGGTATTCTTGCAGTAGAAAATGTACATTTCACTAAGCCTACTTTTGATAAAAATATTATAGAAAAAGTTCAAAAAAGGAATCACAACTATTGGTCTTTCATAGAAGCCTTTTATCCAAATTACGATTCTTGCGACCGTGTTTTACTCAGCGACATTTTAACTAGAAAGCTTCATGGAGAAGAAATCTGTGAAGAAGATGAAGAATTCATAAAAGATTGGAATGTTAGAAAGGAGTTATTTGAACTTGATAAAGAATTACTTTGCAAGGCTTTTGAAAACTATTTCGATATTATTTATCCTGAGAAATTTCAATAATTAAATACTGTTTATTTTCACAATGTTTTATTAATTGGTTCGGTTTTTCATACTGCAATCGGTAAATTTGAAAGAGAACATTAAATATATAAAAACATGACAGTACAGATCAACACAGACAACAATGTAGAAGGACACGCACGTTTGAAAGCGTATATTGCAGAGGAATTAGGAACAGCTTTGGCTCGTTTTGAAGATAAAGTGACCCGTTTAGAAGTGCATCTTGCAGACGAAAACAGTGATAAATTCGGAATCAACGACAAACGATGCCTTATCGAAGCCCGTCCAGTAAATATGCAGCCTGTAGCGGTTACCAATCATGCCGATACTACCGAAAAAGCCTTTCACGGTGCCTTGGACAAAATCAAAAAAGTGTTGGACACTGCTTTCGAAAAACAGAAAGCGTATTAAATAGTTGCCTTTTGGGAAATACCAATAAAAAAATGACACTGTCTAAATAAGATAGTGTCATTTTTTTGTTAGTTATTCTCTGGAGAAACAGGTTGTCTTTTATTTATCAAACAGTAAGGTTGCTAATGTTTCATCTCTTTTATACACATCTTCGTAGAAATGAATTACGCCATCCGCATCTACCCAAGCGGTAAAATAACCTATATAGACCGGGATTTTGTTTTTAAGCGTGTACCAATATTCCTCTCCGCTGTTCATGGCGGTTTCTATCTTTTCAGGATTCCATTTTTTATCATTTTTCATAATCATAGCGGCAAGTTCTTTGGGCTTGGCTACACGAATGCATCCGTGGCTAAAAGCGCGGTCTTCTTTCCCAAATAAACTTTTGGATGGCGTATCATGCAAATAAATCGCATTCGAATTTGGGAATAAAAATTTCACTAATCCCAATGAATTTTCAGGTCCGGGTCTTTGTCTTACATTGCTGTCTTTCCATTCCATGTTGTGCTCGGCGAGGTAATTTGGATTTTTCTCAATGGCAGGAAGAATCTCTTTCTTTAAAATACTGGTCGGCACATTCCAATACGGTCTGAACACGATATATTTCATTGGCGCACTAAAAATTACGGTTTTATGCATGGCTTTTCCCACCACAACTTTGGAGCGTAATTCGGGTTTTCCATCTCTGAAAAAGGTTAATTCATAGGCTGGAATATTGACTACAATTAATTCTTTGGATTTGGTGATGTCGTTCGAAATCCATCGGCAACGTTCCATATTGACCATGATGGTTTTGATGCGTTCTGCAACGGACACATTCATGTATTTGATATGTTCCGGCAGAATCGTTTTGTTGAGGAGATTGCCACTTCTCTTTTTGAATTTTAAAATTCCTTTGGCTAGTTCAGCATCATATACGGCGCTTTTGGAATCTCGGGAAAGATCATCCGTGATAAACAGGCGCGTTCTGATTTGTGCAATGGCTGCGGCACTGTCTCCGGGTTTATAGGATTTGACCGTTGTGTCAATAGCGATGGCTTTCCATCCGCCCTTTTTTTCTATTTTGCGGTATTCCTGCAAGACATCTTTAAGCAGGTAATACTGTTTCAATACACCTTTTTCTTCTTTGTTGATTAAAGAAGGATTGATTAACAATGAATCTAAATAATTGACATACGATTGTCTTTTTCGAGGCAAAAACCATCCTAAATCCTTTGATTTTTGAGTGCTGATTCCATCGTATACTTTTTTCGTGTAAAAAAAGTACAGTGCGGAGCTCAATAACTCGGTATCAATACTTGCTTTTTGATTGTCCTCCGGATTATCATAAATGTCATCTAGCTTTTCCTTGTACGGAATCTCAGTTTCAATTCCTTCCTGACTCAAATTATTGACTTTGTTGTATAGCAAACCTGCAAATTCATTGAGTCCGTCTTTGTCAAACCAGATGTAATGAAATTGATGTTTGCGGTATAATTTTTCTACATCAGCTTGGTAATTTTTCAGTTTTGGATATTTTTCAAAAAAAGTAGTAAGCTGTGTGCTGTCAAAAGCAATTTCAACGGTATTTAAACTGGTTTGATTCTTAGAGGAATCGGGATTATTTTTCTTTTTACAGGAAACAATAGTCAACAGTATTGTAAAAGCAATAATCAGTATTGGGGAACATAACTTTCTCATAGGTTGAATTTTAACGGGTAAAAGAATTCTTTTAAGGCATTACAAAAATACGTCAAATCCCGTATCGTACTACCAGTGCTGAACGGGCTGTGTTTTTTAAGGTTAAAACAGTATCTTTACTTTTAGAGTAAAATTTAATCTTTTACGGGATTTAAATAGCTGTAAATTAGCTGTTTAATTTTTTTATTTTATTTTTAAACCAAATTTTTTTATCCAATAAATTTCTGAAAATCCAAAAATTATGAAAAAAATAATGTTGTTCTCTTTAAGTATTTTGCTGTTTTCCTCCTTTATTTCTGCAGATCAAGACAATACTAAAGAAAAAGCAAACATCAATTCCACACTTGATGCTTGGCATAAAGCCGCATCAGAAGCTAATTATAATGCTTATTTTAGTTTGATGACGGAGGATGCTATTTTCATTGGTACCGATGCGACCGAGAATTGGAATAAAAAGGATTTTCAGGCGTATGCAAAACCACATTTTGATAAAGGGAAAGCGTGGAGTTTTACTGCTTTGGAACGCCACATTTATTTTGATAAAACGGGTAAAACTGCTTGGTTTGATGAATTGTTGAATACCCAAATGAAGATTTGCCGTGGCTCGGGTGTTTTGGTAAAAATAGGCAAGGAGTGGAAAATAAAACACTACGTTTTGTCTATGACGATTCCAAATGACAACTCGAGTGAAGTCATAAAAGTTAAAGCTTCTATCGAAGATGCCATGATAAAAACATTAAAATCGAAACAATAAATCCGTTTAGCATTTTTGGTAGGATTGCTTTTTTTGCATAAAAAAACCTCTGCTTTTTAGCAGAGGTTTTTTATTATGAATACATCGTATGATTACCAGATTTTGACTCTTTTCTCTGGAGCCAGATACAAGGAATCGGTAGGTTGTATGTTGAAAGCGGTATAAAACTCAGGAATATTACGCACTACACCATTAACTCTGAATTTTGCCGGTGAATGTGGATCAGTAGCGATTTGATTTCGCAAAGCTTCGTCACGAGTATTATCTAACCAACATTGTCCCCAGCTTAATAACACACGTTGTTCACCGGTGAAACCTTCTAAAACAGGCGATTCTTTTCCTTCCAGACTCATTTTGTAGGCTTTTATAGCAATGGATAATCCGCCTAAATCGCCTATGTTTTCCCCTTGGGTAAATTCCCCATTCACATTAAGGTCAGGAAATACTTTAAAAGCATTGTATTGCGCAACTAATGCACCTGTTTTTTGTTTGAAAGCCGTTAAATCTTCAGGTGTCCACCAATTACGCAACACTCCGTCACCATCAAAGGTACTTCCTTGGTCATCAAAACCATGACCAATTTCATGCCCAATTACTGCGCCAATTCCGCCATAGTTTGCAGCACCTTCCACTTTTACATCAAAGAACGGTGGCTGTAGTATGGCTGCAGGAAATACGATTTCATTAAGTGGAGGATTGTAGTAAGCGTTTACGGTTTGTGGAGTCATTCCCCATTCGGTTCTGTCAACAGGTTTTCCTAATTTATTAATTTGCCTGTTGTATTCAAAAGCGGTGGCTTTTTGTTGGTTGCCGTACAAGTCGCCTTTTACGACTTTCAAGGTAGAATAATCTCTCCATTTGTCAGGATAACCAATTTTTGGAGTGAATTTAGAGAGTTTGTCTAAGGCTTGTTTTTTAGTTTCCGGACTCATCCAATCCAGATTTTTTATGCTTTCCCCGTAAGCTTTAAGAAGGTTTTTAACCAAAAGTGTTACTTGTTCTTTGGCTTCAGGAGAGAAGTGTTTTTTTACATAAACCTTTCCAACGATTTCACCAAGGCTATTGTTTACTCTGTCAACACCTCTTCTCCATAATGGTTGTTTTACTTGTATCCCGTTAAGGGTTTTGCCATAGAAGTCAAAATTTTCATTGTCTAAAGCGGTGTTCAACGATGTTGCCGACCCATGAATGGCATTCCATTTCAGGTAGGCTTTCCAAGTGGTTAAAGGTGTTGTTTTTATGATTGTGTTGAGCGATTTGATGTAATCAACTTGTGCAACGACGATGTTTTGTTGGTTCAGGATTCCGGCGTTCTGTAACATGCTGGCCCAATTAAAATCAGGCATAAGTTGGTTCAAATCTTTAATAGCATATTTGTTGTACAGTTTTACAATGTCACGGGTTTGTTCTTTTTTCATGTGTTGGGCAGCCAAAACAGTTTCTAATGCCATGATTTTTTTAGATAAATCAGGTGCATTGGCTATTCCACCAAGTTGTAACATCTTCTCGATATGGGTTACATATTTTTTTTGAATTTCTTTAGATTTGGCATCTTCAAGGGAGTAATATTCTCTATCTGGTAATCCTAAACCACCTTGCCAAGAAATAAGCATGTACTTAGTTGGATCTTTTAAATCTTCCATTACCGAAACGGAAAAAGGAATGTTGCTTCCGGATTTATTGGCATATCCAAAATAAGCAGCCAGATCAGTATAGTTGTTTATTGCATCAATTTTTTTGTATTCCGGAAGTAAGGGTGTAATTCCTTTTTGATCCCTAGTTTTAGTATCCATGAAGGCTTCATAAAAGTCCCCAATTTTTTGTTCATCGGAACCGGCTGCAAAATCACCTTTGGAAGAAGCTTCGATAATGGCTTTTACGTCTTCTTGTGATTTTTCATAAACCATATAGCCAGCACCATAAGAGGCTTTGTCATCTGGTATTTTAGTGTTTTTTTTCCAGGTTCCGTTGACATAGGCATCAAAATTATCACCTGGTTTAGTAGATGTGTCCATGTTTTCCTTGTTAATCCCGGAAAGGAGCAGATCTGATTTTTCAGAAGTGTTAAAAGCACCTAGCAACAAAATGGAAGATACCAACACGAGTTGTGTTTTAATTGGGTATGGTTTTAGTTTCATAAGTTGGATTTTAGAATATAAATGTAATTAAAAAAAGAAACGTTTTTATAATAAATTGATTATTAAATACTTAAAACTAAATTATTTTCAATCAAGAGACTTTAACCATTGGTTTTACTGATTTGTATCGTTTTTTAGATGAAATAGATAAATGTTAAAGCGCTACTACATTGGCACTTTATAGAAGTAAAAGTGAATTGTGATGTCTATTTCATTGGAAGTAAAATAGGATGATAAAAGGAGGCAGTCCAAACAATAAGTTTATTTAGAATCATCGGAGAAAAGGAGTTCCGCTAGACGTTCGTCTCTTATATAAATGTCGTTGTAAAAATTAATTTCTCCCAAATCGTTTACCCAAGCGGTGAAATAACCAATGTGAATTGGAATTTTCTTTTTCAGGATGTAAGGCGTTTCTTTTTCGCCTTTCATGGCCTCATTGATGCGTTCGATTGGCCAATCCGGATCGTCTTTTAAAATCAACAACGCTAGTTCTTTGGCTTTTTCAATGTTAATGCAGCCGTGACTGTAGGCTCGGTATTCGTATTGAAATAAATCTTTAGACGGTGTATCGTGTAAATAAATATCATCCGAGTTTGGAAAGACAAACTTAACGAGTCCCAAAGAGTTTCTAGGGCCGGGTTTTTGTCTGGGATTCCCATTGTTCCATTCGATATTATGGGCAGTCATATAGTCTTCGTTCAAAGTCATTAAATCCTTTAATTCATTTTCGACGATGCTTTTAGGAATGTTCCAATAAGGGCTAAATACTATTTTGGTTATGTTGCTGCTGAGAACAACTGTTTCAGTCATGTTTTTCCCTACAAGTATTTTTGATTCTAATATATTTACGCCATCTTTTTTGTAAAAGAGTTTATAGGATGGGATGTTTATAATGATGTGTTCGTCTGCTATTGTGAGCTTTGGGTCAATCCACCGGCAGCGTTCCATATTTGCTATAATGGTTTTAATGTATTTCTCGATGGGGATATTCATGCGTTGAATGTGCTTGGATGCAATGAGATAATCTGTTTTGTAGCCATTTCGCTTTTTATAATTCAAGATGCCCGCCATTAATTCGGCATCGTACACATTGCTTTTAGAGTCCAGTTTTAAATCACCCATAACGGCAAGTCGCTGTCTGATTTGTCCAATGGTTTTTGAGCTGTCTTTTGGTTTGAATACTCTTTCCAATGAATCTATTGCTATGGGATTCCATTCCCCATTTTTCTCTATTTGACGGTATCTTTTTAATACTTCGCGCAGTTTGTAATATTGTCCAAACAGTTGTTGTTCATTCTTGCTTAATAATTTGGGATCAACTAATAAAGAGTCTAAAAGATTTTCATAGGACAGATTCTTTCTGGGTAAAAACCATCCCATTTCATCTGTTTTTTCAATATTAATTCCTTTGTATACTTTTTTAGCATAAAAAACATACATGGAAGACAGCATGAGTTCTGTTTCAATTTGGGGTAAATCATCTGAATTAGTATCATTAAAAACAGCATCAATTTTTTCTTTGTATGCAATTTGGGATTTTAAACCTTCTTCCTCCAGTTGATTTACTTTGGAGTATAACAAATTGGCAAACTCAATGAGCCCTTTTTTATCAAACCAAATAGAAGTGTAATTTCGTTTTTTGTACAAAGCATTAACGTCCGACTGGTGTTTTTTTAAATTGGGATATTTTTTGAAAAAACGGACAACAGCAGTGCTGTCAATGGATTTGTCATCAGTAGATTCCTGAAAGACATACAAGGCAAAAGCAATCATCTTAGCCGTCAGATTTTCATTTCTGTTATGGTAAACAGTGACAAGCGAAAAGCCAAATAATATAACTGCTATGGATAAAACATATTTTCTCATGGCATAATTATTTATATAAAGGTAAAGAAATATATTCTTGGTGTAAAGTGAATTAACAATGTGTTTGCTTTCAAATCGCTTATTTATAGCGTATTATATTAATTTTCTGATTTTATTTGTTTCAGGAAAATTGAGGAAATGATGAAAAAACAATTGTGTTTATGGAAGACTTTCTTATAAATACGATGCAACCGAAAAAATAATTTTATAATTGCGAAGGTTTTCGGAATGATTTTCTTTATTTTTTCTCTGACAAACCATTCGGTCTTATATATTTCCTTAATTTTGCCGAAATATTCTGAAAAAGTGGGAAGCAAAAATAAATTAAAAAGGTTCAAGGAAAACGAAACATTCAATAACGTTTTTCAACCAACGAGAGAAGAGGTAGTAGGAGATTTGTTTCCGCTTAAAGGCAAATGGAATTCGGAATTCTTTAAAAATGATAATCCATTAGTGCTGGAATTAGGCTGTGGAAAAGGAGAATATTCAGTAGGTCTTGCCGAAAGATATCCAAATAAAAATTTCGTAGGAATCGATATCAAAGGAGCACGTTTCTGGCGTGGTGCCAAAACTGCTGTTGAAACCGGATTGCATAATGTGGCTTTCATCAGAACTCAAATTGAATTAATCAACCACATTTTTGCCGAAAATGAAGTGGACGAAATCTGGATTACTTTTCCGGATCCACAAATCAAATACAAACGCACAAAACACAGAATGACCAATTCGGAGTTTTTGCAATTGTATAAAAAAATCCTTAAAAAAGAAGGTGTCGTAAACTTAAAAACCGACAGCGAGTTCATGCACGGATACACTCTTGGGTTATTGCACGGTGAAGGACATGAAGTTTTATATGCCAATCATAATGTGTATGTAAATGAGGGAAGTCCGGAAGAAGTGACTGCATTTCAAACTTTTTATGAAAAACAATATTTGGAAATTAACAAAGCAATTACGTATATTCGATTTAAAATTAAAGAATAATTTTGCTTTTTTGATCCTCGTATCTTGCCTATGAATTTAATTACTTCCTTGTTTTTGGGTTTTGTTACTGCTTTTGTAGGGATTACACCTCCTGGATTAATCAATATGACAGCCGCCAAAGTGAATCTGAGAGAAGGAAAGATAAGCGCGTATTGGTTTGTTTTAGGAGCGGTAATTGTAATTTTTTTCCAAGCGACACTGGCCATATTATTTGCCAGGTACATTGAAGGCAGACCGGATGTGATTGTTTTACTGCGAGAAGTGGGATTTGTTATCTTTTCAGTGTTAACCATTTATTTCTTGTTGATTGCCAAAAAGCCAAAAGCAAAGAAAGGGAAAATCAAAAAGAAGAGCACTTCTACTCGTTTTTTTCTTGGAATGCTACTCTCTGCACTTAATTTTTTCCCCATTCCATATTATGTTTTTGTAAGTATCACTTTAGCTTCTTATAATTTGTTTGTGTTTGATATTTCACATGTTTTTATTTTTGTAACGGGTGTGGTATTGGGTTCTTTTCTAGTTTTTTATTTATATATCACTTTCTTCCAGAAAATAGAAGATAAAACGAATTATATGATGAAAAACATGAATACCATCATAGGAAGTATAACAGGATTGATAGCTTTAATTACCTTGATTAATATTATTCGATATTATTTGAGGTAGTTTTAAACAGCATAAAAATACCGTTTTATCTGATTTTATAAATATGTCAAACGACAACTTTTTTGAACGTGTGTACGCCATCGCCAGACAAATTCCTTACGGAAAAGTCACTTCTTATGGTGCTATTGCAAAAGCTTTAGGAACCGCTCGTTCTGCTCGAATGGTGGGCTGGGCAATGAATGCTTCGCATAATCTTGAAGATGTTCCGGCGCATCGCGTGGTCAATCGAAAAGGATTGCTCACGGGTAAACTTCATTTTGACGGAACCAATTTGATGCAGCAATTATTGGAAAATGAAGGTATAGAAGTTGTTGATAACCAAATTGTGGATTTTGAAAAACATTTCTGGCAACCGGAAGTTAGGATTGAGTAATCGGTAAGAGTTGAATACATCAGCTTTGTTGTGGTCCAAAAGCGATATTTTCTCGAATAATCGCCCTCAATTTCTTCATCAATAAATGCAATACAAATTCTTTATAATAAGAACTTTTCATAGTATCTTTGTAATCTGAAATCAGTTTAAATAAAGATAATATTCTGGCGCTAAAATGCCAATAGAAAACAGTAAACTAAAAATGAAATTAGATAGAAAAGACATTCTTAAAGCTTTAGAAACGATTACTATAGCTGGAGAAGGGAAAAATATGGTTGAAAGTGGTGCAATAGCAAATGTGATTACTTTTGGTGATGAGGTTGTAGTGGATTTAGTATTACACACGCCGGCGATGCACATTAAAAAACGTGCAGAAGACGATATCAAAAAAACAATTCTTGAATTAGTATCTCCGGATGCAAAAATCAAAATCAATAGTAAAGTTGAGGTTCCGGACAAACCAGAAATCAAAGGAAAATCAATTCCAGGAATAAAAAATATTATCGGAGTTGCTTCTGGTAAAGGTGGAGTAGGAAAATCTACAGTTACTGCAAATCTAGCGGTATCATTAGCAAAAATGGGTTTTTCGGTTGGAATTCTGGATGCCGATATTTACGGACCATCCATGCCAATCATGTTTGACGTAGAAAATGAAAAACCAATCTCTGTAACAGTTGATGGGAAATCAAAAATGAAACCGGTTGAAAGTTATGAAGTAAAAATTCTTTCAATTGGATTTTTTACGGCACCAAGTCAAGCGGTAATTTGGAGAGGACCAATGGCTTCTAAAGCATTGAACCAAATGATTTTTGATGCAGACTGGGGAGAATTGGATTTCATGTTAGTCGATTTGCCACCAGGAACGGGTGATATTCATCTTTCAATCGTACAATCATTGCCAATTACGGGTGTAGTAATAGTAAGTACTCCACAAGCAGTTGCTTTGGCCGATGCTAAAAAAGGAGTTTCTATGTTCATGTCTGAAGCAATAAATGTTCCTGTTTTAGGAATTATTGAAAACATGGCGTACTTCACACCGGAAGAATTACCTGAAAATAAATACTATATCTTTGGAAAAGAAGGTGCCAGAAATCTTTCAGAAGACTTAGGCGTACCATTCCTCGGCGAAGTGCCAATTGTACAATCTATTCGTGAAGCAGGAGATTACGGTCGTCCGGCAGCGATGCAAACAGGTTCAGTAATCGAAACTGTTTTCGAAGAAATCACTAGAAACGTAGTACAGGAAGTAGTAAGTAGAAACGAAAGTTTACCTGCGACTGAGGCTGTTAAAATTACAACTATGGCCGGTTGTTCCGCAGTAAAAAAATAGAAATTAGAATGGTTGAAATGATTTTTAATCTTTCAATTTTCTAATCTTTCAATCTTTAAATAAAGAAAATGACAACAGAAGAATTATTAGTAGAAGTTCAAAAAGCACTCGAAGAAATCAGACCCTTTTTGAATTCTGACGGCGGTGATATCACACTGATTTCTATCGAAGACGACAAACACGTAAAAGTACGTCTCGAAGGAGCATGCACCAGTTGCAGTGTAAACCAAATGACACTAAGAGCCGGCGTGGAAACCACCATCAAAAAGTTTGCACCACAAATAGAAACTGTTGTAAATATTCTATAATGTTTTTGGGCGTGACCCTTTTAAGAAAAAAGGCTACTCGATATAATGGGTAGTTGCCTCTTTTCTTAAAAGCGTCGGGCTATCCGCGCTACTTCGGTAGCTGGCTATTATCCCTCACGCACAAACAATTCCCATTCCAAAAGTATACAATTGATTAACAAACCAATTCCAAATTTAAAAAATGGATGTATTAATAAAAATTAAAGATAGAGAAGGAGTAGTGCATGAATTACAGGCTCCTACGGATATGGCCATGAACATCATGGAATTATGTAAAGCTTATGAGCTTCCTGTAGAAGGAACTTGTGGCGGAATGGCCATGTGTGCTTCTTGTCAATGTTATGTTCTTAATGATGTGCCTTTACCGGAAATGGGCGATGATGAAGAAGCGATGCTTTCAGAAGCATTTTACGTAAAATCAAACAGTCGTTTGGGCTGTCAAATACCAATCACCGAAAGCCTCGAAGGATTAGAACTGGAGCTGGCTCCGGAAAATTAAAAAAAATGCATCTCGTTTCTAAAACAAGATGCATTTTTTAGTTTTGCAAAATAGTAGTCGCTTTTGGTAAAATTCGTTCTACAAATAAAGAATACGCTAATTCCGAAGGATGTAATCCGTCTTGAGCTACTAGATTTTTATTGGTCAAACCTTGTCTGGTGATGTCAGTTATATTTATAAATAGTATCGTATTGTCATCGCAGTATTTTTTTGCAAAAGTATTATACTGATCTATTGCTGTAGAAATTGTTGTTTGATTTCCTGATGCTTGACTAAAAGGAGTATAAGCATAATCTGGAATAGAAACTACAATTACATTCGTTTTATCCCCTTTTGCAAGAGCAATAGCCTTGTTTACTAATTCAGGAAATTCTTTTTCATATAACGAAAAAGGCTTGTTTTGATATTGATTGTTTACACCTATAAGCAGTGTGACTAAATCATAATTAGAAGTTGGATTCTGAGTATTTATAGCCGAAATTAAGTTGGTGGTAGTCCAACCGGTTTGTGCAATAATTTTTAAAGAATAGGTATTGTTCGAATTTAAATTGCCTAAGCTTTTTGATAATTGTGCGGGGAATCTGCACGTTTCACAAACACTCTGTCCAATGGTGTAACTGTCTCCAATAGCTAAATAATTATAGGATTTGGCCTGTGTTTGTGGAGCTGTAATTACTGGTGTGGGAGTTGTTTCGGGAATTGGACTTTCAGTGCTGCAACTCACGATAAAAAGCAGTGAAAAGAACGCAACTATTACTTGGAATTGTTTTTTCATTATTTTGAAATTTGATATAATTCATTTCTAAATAATAGTTACGTTTATTTGAAAGTATTGGTTTTATGCCAATTCAACATTCATCATAATTGTTTCTTCGATAGCATCCCAAAGTCCGATGCGTTTCTCTAAGGCTAAAATGGAAATTTCTTCTACATCAGACCATTTTTGAGCATCCGTTCCACAAAGTTCTGTTATCATTTTCATTGCCATTGGACCGTGATCATCAGCATCTAACTCGATATGTCTTTCGAAATAATAAATGAGTTTGCTCAAATCAGTTTGCGGAAAATTTTCTTGAAAATTTTTCAAAATAGCGGTAAACATACTTGGGATTAAATCTTCTCTTCCAAAGGTAAAAGCAGCCGCAATTTCATGAGATTTCCCTTCGTCAATAACTCTGAAAGTAAAGTCTAAAAAGGCTTTAATGTTAGGATGTAAATTGCTTTTTTTGATGGCAACAAATATGTTTTTAAGCGAATTTACTTCGGATAAAAAATGTTCGATTCCAGAAGTATTTGCTCCACAGGCTTCCATCGCTTCAATATACATTTCATAATGACTTTGGCGACGACCGTCAATTGTCAAATCTGATTCTTCGGCAAGGACTATTTCGTTTATCAAATATCTGGTTTCAGGATTTTCAGTGGCGAACCAAGGAGTTGTTGTACACGTTAATTTAGATTGTAATGCTTTTAATAAAGACATGAAATCCCAAACTGCATACACGTGATTTTCTAGAAAACATTGTAAGTCCTCAATTGTTTTTACTTTTTTATATAAAGAATGTTGTAACAATAGTTCTTTTTGGGGCTGAATGCTATTGTTGATTGTTTCAATATTCATAAGTGGTATTTTTATGTAAATATAAAAAAGCTTCTCGTTTCCAAGAAGCTTTTTCTATCAATTTTATAAATACTTTAATAGTTGTTTATTACTATTTAAAAGCCGGAATTCCAGTGATATCCATTCCGGTAATTAACAAATGAATGTCATGGGTTCCTTCATAAGTAATCACAGATTCAAGATTCATCATGTGTCGCATGATAGAATACTCTCCTGTAATTCCCATTCCGCCTAGCATTTGTCTTGCTTCACGAGCAATATGGATTGCCATATCCACATTATTTCTTTTTGCCATTGAGATTTGAGCTGTTGTTGCTCTTCCTTCATTTCTTAAAACACCTAATCTCCAAGTCAATAATTGTGCTTTGGTGATTTCAGTAATCATTTCGGCTAATTTCTTTTGTTGTAATTGAGTTCCTGCAATAGGTTTGTCAAACTGGATTCTTTCTTTTGCGTAACGTAGTGCCGTATCGTAACAGTCCATAGCAGCACCAATAGCGCCCCAGGCAATTCCGTAACGCGCTGAATCAAGACAGCCAAGTGGCGCTCCTAATCCAGATTTATTTGGCAATAAATTTTCTTTTGGTACTTTGACATTATCAAAAATTAACTCTCCGGTTGATGAAGCACGAAGAGACCATTTGTTGTGTGTTTCTGGAGTAGAAAAACCTTCCATTCCACGTTCTACGATTAAACCGTGAATCCTTCCTTCTTCATTTTTTGCCCAAACAATTGCAATATCAGCAAATGGTGCATTTGAAATCCACATTTTGGCACCATTCAATAGATAATGATCGCCCATGTCTTTAAAGTTGGTAATCATGCTTCCTGGATCTGAACCGTAATTAGGTTCCGTTAATCCAAAACATCCCATGTATTCACCCGTTGCTAACTTAGGCAAGTATTTTTGGCGTTGTTCTTCATTCCCATATTTCCAAATTGGATACATTACTAAAGAAGATTGTACAGATGAAGTGGAACGAACACCAGAATCACCGCGTTCAATTTCTTGCATAATTAAACCGTATGAAATCTGGTCTAAACCTGCACCACCATATTCTTCCGGAATGTAAGGTCCAAAACCACCAATTTCACCTAAACCTTTAATGATTTGTTTTGGAAATTCTGCTTTTTGAGCATATTCTTCTATAATAGGAGATACTTCACGTTTTATCCATGCACGAGCTGAATCACGTACTAATTTGTGTTCTTCTGTTAGTAAATCGTCTAAGTTATAGTAATCTGGAGCTTGAAATAAGTCTGGTCTCATGGTTAGGTAATTTTTATGTGATGCAAATTTACATAAAGAAATATAACAAAAGCATTAACAAATGTTATATTTTTTTAAAATTATTAAAAAAGATCGTTTCTTTTTTAGTAATGCCTTGTTAAATCTAATACTATTTTTGACGCAGTTGAATTAATTCTTAGGAAATTGTTGTAGTTCGAAAGATTTCTGTTTTCAGGAATAGAATAAAAAGGATACATTTTTTTAAAATAAACTATTTATACTGCCAATCTTTATAATACATAAGAGTTATAGAGATTATTTACGGGTTTTGATTTAAATATTCCTATATTCGATTTTGTAATAAATAAATTACAATCAAAACAGCCTTACTGCTTAATTTATTAGAGTTTCTTAACGTAAAAAATGATTTACTATGACTACAATTAAAAAAATTATAGTATTGTTTTTAATTTCAACGCTTTCGTTTTCACAAAAGATCACTATTAATTACATTGGTGATAGTGAGGATAATATTGTATTAACTTGTCAGTCAATAGAAATGTTAAGGACTCCTATGGTTGTTAATAGCAATAATAGGATTTTAAAAATGAAAATAGATTATCCCACAGTATTGCTGTGCAATCAGGTCTTTCGAAATACGTTAATTTTTGCAGCGCCAAATGAGACCATAGAATTCGATATAAATGAGAAAGGATTAATACGTTATTATTGTAATTTCAATAAATATCGAAAATCAGAATCTGAATTTATAAATGAGTGTTTCGAAAAATATGGAAAAAGTGAAAACATTTCAGATTATAATGGACTCAAGCAAATTCGGCTATTGTCAAATATGCCAAAATATTTTGATCATGAATATCGTAAAGAGCAGGAATTATTAGAAATTAATTATAAAAACGACAAAGTTTCAAAAGAGTTTTATCAATATTTTACTTTAATGTATTGGTGTATGATTAAATACAATGAATTAGAAAACAAAGTTATAAATCCGTCAACTTTTTCAGCAATAGAAAAAAGTTTTAGTGAAGCTGATGAGTTGTTAAAAAGTGAGGAATATAAAGTCCTACTAGATAATTATGTTGTAAAATCAATGAATAAATTAGGTTTGAAAAATGATTTATATACTAAGATGGAATTTGTATCTAAAAACTTTTCAAATCAAAAAATTATAGACTACTTACTGTATTCTAATATTGATAGTGCCTTAAATAATCGAGAAGTACAAATAGTTGTTACTAAAAAAACAGTTGATTTATTTAGAGAAAATTGCAAAAACCAAGCATTTCTAGATGCTATAAACAAAGATTTACAGCCAAAAGCAGCCCCCGTATTTTTGCAAAATATTATAAAAAAGCATTTAGGTAAATTAGTTTTAGTCGATTTTTGGGCATCCTGGTGTATGCCTTGTCGCGAAGAATTTCCGAGTGAAAAAAAGCTGATGCAAAAATACCCAAATGTAGGTTTTGTATTTCTGTCAATTGATAAAAGTAACACCGCTTGGCAAAAAGCAATGGCTGAATACGATGATATTCTTAATATAGAGAATAGTTTTCTACTTGTAAAATCAGATAAAGACGAATTGTTAAAACAAATAAATGTAGGTACTATTCCGCGTTTTGTGTTGTTTGGGAAAAATGGGAAAATCATCAGTGTTGATGCTCCAAGACCATCAAGTCCGGAAATTGAAACATTGATACAGAAACATATGTAGTATAATTAAAAAAATATTCCTGAAAACTTTATATCGCTTTTTTAATATTTGGAAAAGGAAGAAATTGTGATAAGAAAAAAAGAATTTGAATTCAAAATGTACATTACATTTTCAAATAAAAATCCTTTGTCAGTTGAATATATTCTGTTGTGTATTGGTGTCTTGAAGTTTCGATAATCAATTCACCAGGAGTAATGATGGCATTTTCATTTCGGCTAAAAGCCAATAAACTGCGCTTGATTTCGGTAGTTGGAGTTCCTTTTACACGAGTGATTTTCAAAGGATATAATTCGTATGCTGCGGCTAAAGCCAAGAAGTTTTCTTCTTCTTTAAAGGGAATTATGACGGAGAAAACACCGTTTTCAGAAAGTAGTAAAGCGGCCGCTTCGATTAAATCTTCAAAAGGCATTGCATCTGCAAAACGTGCTAAATCGCGTTGTTCATTTTCAGATTTGTAATCGTCAGTATAGAATGGAGGATTGGAAACAATTAAGTCGTATTCGTCTTCTGGTTCTTCTACAAATTCATCCAAACCGGCATGAAAACAAAATAAACGATCACTCCATGGAGAGTTTTCAAAATTATCTACGGATTGTTCGTAGGCTTCTTCGTCGATTTCCAAAGCGTCAATTTGTTCCGCGTTACTTCTTTGCGCAAGCATTAAAGCGATTACGCCTGTTCCAGCTCCAATGTCTAAAATACTAAATGGATTGTTTTCAATGGGTGTCCAAGCACCAAGTAAAACACCATCAGTTCCAATTTTCATGGCGCAACGGTCTTGTTGGATGGAGAATTGCTTGAATGAAAACATGATGATTTCAGATTGAGGATTAACGATTTTTGATTTCAGATTTTAGCAACTGAATACTTTGGTTTTAGAGTAACGATTTTTTCGATTAACCGAATAAACAAATAACCGAATTAACTTTTCTAAAGATACATTTCAATAAGTCCTTCCGGTAGATCCATGATAACTTTTTTGTTTTCCCTGTCAATTTTTACAAGAAAATGGTCAATCATAGGAATAAGAATTTCTACATCGCCGTTTAAGACTTCAAATAATGGCTGAGCAGTAGTGTCATTTATGGATTCAATTTTTCCAACAATGCCAAGGCGTTTATCTTCAACTTCAAAACCAATTACTTCATGGAAGTAGAATTTATTGCCAGTAAGTTTTGGCAACATATTTAAGGGAAGATATAAGTCGTTGCCTATGACAGCATCGGCATCTTCTTCTGTATTCATATCTTCAAAACGAATTCTAAGGAAGTCGTTTTTGTGCAGTGAACTGCTTTCAATAAAAAAAGGAACCAAGTGTTTGTTGCATTCAACAAACACTGATTCCAAGTTTTCGTATAACTCAGGTTCGTCTGTGTCTAAATAGGCAAGAACTTCCCCTTTGAAACTAAATTTTTTAGCGATTTTACCTAAGTAGAAACAATCTTCTTTACGCATCTTCGCCTTCTAAAATTATGCTTCAGTTGTTTCGTTATTTTCTTCTGCAGCTGGAGCTTCTTCAGCTTCAACTTCAGCAACTTCTTCTTCAACAGCTGGAGTTGCAGCAGCGATAGCGTCAGCTTCTGCTTGAGCAGCTGCAGCTAAACGTTTAGCATTAACATCTTGTTCTGCTTTGAAAGCTTTAGCTTTAACATCAGCTTGTGCTTTTGTCAAACCTTCTTTTTTAGCATCAACTTTTCCAGATTTAGCTTCTAACCAAGTAGCTAATTTTGCATCAGCTTGTTCTTGAGTTAAAGCTCCTTTACGGATACCACCATCAAGGTGATGTTTCAATAAAGCTCCTTTGTAAGAAAGAATTGCTTTTGCAGTATCAGTTGGTTGAGCACCATTGTGCAACCATTTTACTGCGCTATCAAGGTTTAACTCGATAGTTGCTGGGTTTGTGTTTGGATTGTAAGTACCGATTTTTTCTAAGTATTTACCATCTCTTTTTGAGCGAGCATCTGCTGCTACAACCCAGTAAAAAGGTTTTCCTTTTTTACCGTGTCTTTGTAATCTAATTTTTACTGACATAATCTTGTGATTAAATTTTGAGGTACTCGACCTCGATTAATTAAGGGTGCAAAGATACATTTTTTATCGATAAATACTAATTCGATTGGTATTTTAATGAACAGTAATGTTTTAGGTATGTCGATGTTTTTATTTTTTAGTGGATTTTTATTTTTTTAAGGTCTAATGTCATACTTTTGTTTCTCTAAAAGATGCATTTTATGAAAAAATATTTTTTGTTTATTGTCGTGCTTTTTTCTTTAATTTCTTGTGAAGAAGATGTTACTTTTAATAATCCTTCGCTTCAAGGCATGAAGGATAATGTGTTTTGGAGAGGAGTACAATCTAAAGCAACATTAGCTGCTGATGGATCTTTGCTTATAGAATCCTTTACTGCAAATGAAACGTTATCCTTAAAAACTACTTCTACCGCGGCCCAAATTTATTTTTTAGGAACCAGTGAGTCCAAAAAAGCGATTTATACAGTCACTGATGCTACAAATGGGTTGGTTACTTTTTCTACAGGCTTTGGAATTGGAGAAGGGCAAATTGTGATAACTCAATATGATGCCGTAAATAAAACGATTACCGGTACTTTTAAGTTTAATGCTAAAAATACAAATAGCAACTCGTTAGCCAATCCGGTTGTGAATTTTCAACATGGGGTTTTTTATAAGGTTCCTATAGTTAGTTCTCTTGTTCAGTAATATAGAGGAGTTGGTTTTCTAAAACTACTAAAGCATTTCCTTTTTTTGAAATTAAAATAAAAACATAAATAAGCTAATATATAGTAGATTAGAAAAAAATTAGAGTACATTTGTTCTATTATTTAAATAAGTACATATGAATATTTTTGTTGGAAGCCTTCCATTCAGTATTGAGGAAGCAGATTTAAGAGAGTCTTTCGAGGCTTACGGAGCAGTTGATTCAGTTAAAATTATTACTGATAAATTTACTGGAAGAAGTAAAGGATTTGGTTTTGTTGAGATGCCAAATGATGACGAAGCTCAAAAAGCAATTGATGAATTGAACGGTGCTACTGTTCAAGGACGTGCAATTGTAGTAAACAAATCTGAGCCTAAACCAGAAGGTGAAAGAAGAAGTTTTAACAATAACAGTCGTGGTGGAGATTCACGCGGTGGTTATGGTGGTGGAAACAGCCGTGGTGGAGATAACCGTGGTGGTGGAAACAGAGGAGGATATTAATATTTTTTTCTAGCTATAAAAAAAGGTGTCAATTTTATTGACACCTTTTTTGTTGTTTATTATTCTGTTTAAAGCTGAGTAAAAGCTAAAATGAGTGTTGTTTTTCAGGTTGTAATCTTAGCTATTACTCAATTTTTAAACAAATAAACTTTAAGAATTTATAGGTTAGCAACCAACCAGTCACCAACTTCACTTGTTTTGTATGCTTTTGAGTCTTTAGAAGCTAAATCCTCTGTTACAATTCCTTGTTCCAATGATCTGTTAACTACAGCTCTGATCGCTTCTGCTTCTTCTTTTAATCCAAAAGCGTCTTCAAACATCATAGCTGCAGATAATACTGTCGCTAATGGATTTGCAATATTTAAACCAGTCGCTTGTGGGTAAGATCCATGAATAGGTTCGTACAACGATGTATGTTCTCCTACTGATGCTGACGGCATTAATCCCATAGAGCCAGAAATTACCGAAGCTTCATCTGTTAAAATATCACCAAATAAGTTTTCTGTAATCAATACGTCATACGAATTCGGCCATTGTACCAAACGCATGGCAACAGCATCAACGAATTCATAACTTACAGTTACTTCAGGATAATCCTTTTCCATGGCTTGTACAGTTTCTCTCCATAAACGAGAAGTTTCCAATACATTGGCTTTGTCCACACAACACAATTTTTTAGAACGTGTCATCGCTAGTTCAAAACCTTTCTTAGCTAAACGTTGTACTTCTGCTCTTGTGTATACGCAATTGTCAAAAGCGGTTTCGCCATCGTCTCTTCTTCCTTTTTCTCCAAAATAAATTCCTCCGGTAAGTTCTCTCAAGAAAACCAAATCAGTTCCTTCGATACGTTCTCTTTTCAACGGAGAATTGTCAATCAAAGATGGGAATGTAAATGTTGGACGCACATTGGCAAACAAGCCTAATTTTTTGCGCATTAACAATAAACCTTGTTCTGGTCTTACAGGAGCACTTGGGTCATTGTCGTATTTTGGGTGTCCAATGGCTCCAAACAAAACAGCATCTGCTTTCATACAAATTTCATGCGTTTCGTCAGGATAAGGAACTCCAACGGCATCAATAGCACAAGCTCCTGTAAGAGCTGGCGTCCAAGTGATTTCATGATTGAATTTTTTTGCAATAGCATCCGAAACTTTTACAGCTTCATTGATTACTTCAGGTCCAATTCCGTCTCCGGCTAAAAGGGCTATGTTAAATTTCATTAGGTCTATTTTATATTAATGTATTTCTATTTATTATTGGGCAGCAACAACATTCAACATTTTTTGGGTTGCTATTATTGCGGCAACTGTTTGGTCTGAATCCAGTCCTCTGGTTTTGAATTCTTTTTCATTATTCGTCCAGGTAATTATGGTTTCGCATAATGCATCAGAACTACTTCCTGGTGGAATTCGTACTGCATAATCAATCAATTTTGGCAATTCTAAATTTTTGCTTTTATATATTTTTGCCAATGCATTCATGAAAGCATCAAATTGTCCGTCACCTTGTGCATGCTCTTCAATTACTTCTCCGTCTATTTTTAAACATAAAGTGGTCGAAGGGCGAAGTCCTTTTGCATGTGACAGTACATATGATTCAACAACAACTTTTTCTTGATAGGTTTGGCTGTCTAAAACATCAGAAATGATATAGGGTAAATCTTCTTTGGTAACGGTCTCTTTTTTATCACCCAATTCAATGATGCGTTGTGTAACTAATTTTAAGTCTTCGGGATTTAATTTTAAACCTAATTCCTGAAGGTTTTTTTCGATATTAGCTTTTCCGGATGTTTTTCCTAAGGCGTATTTTCGTTTTCTTCCAAAACGTTCCGGAAGTAAATCATTAAAATATAAATTGTTTTTATTGTCGCCATCAGCATGAATACCTGCCGTTTGCGTAAATACATTGTCACCAACGATAGGTTTGTTGGCAGGAATTCTATATCCGGTGAAAGTCTCGACTAATTTGCTCACAGAGTATAATGAAGATTCTTTTACACCGATTTCTATTTGCGGTAAAAAGTCATTAATTACGGCAACAGTACTTTCAAGAGGAGCATTTCCAGCACGTTCTCCCATTCCGTTTACGGTTACATGGAGTCCTTGAATGCCCGCTTTTACTGCTTCCATTACATTTGCGATGCTTAAATCGTAGTCGTTGTGTGCGTGAAAATCAAAATGAGTTTCAGGGTATCTTGTTATAATTTTCGAAATAAATTCAAAAGTTTCAGAAGGGATTAAAACGCCTAAAGTGTCTGGTAATAAAACTCTTTTGATGGGTTGTTTGGTCAAAAAATCTAAATATTGAAACACATATTCAGGTGAATTACGCATTCCGTTACTCCAGTCTTCTAAATATACATTGGTCTCAATATTATTTTCTTGAGCTAATGCTATTGTTTGCGCAATTTCGGCAAAATGCTGTTCAGGTGTTTTCTTTAACTGATGTGTTAAATGGTTAAGAGATCCTTTGGTTAGTAAATTCTGGACTTTAGCTCCAGTTTTTTTCATCCAATCTATTGAAAGTCCGCCATCAACAAAGGTTAAAACTTCTATTCTATTAGAATATTCTTTCTCATCAGCCCAAGTCATAATTCCTTTTACGCCCTGAAATTCTCCTTCGCTCACGCGTGCTGAAGCAATTTCGATTCTATCAATATTTAATTCTTCCAGTAATAATTGTGCAATGGTTAGTTTTTCTGCAGCAGAAAATGATACTCCCGAGGTTTGTTCCCCGTCACGGAGTGTCGTATCCATTATTTCAATTTTTCTTTTTTTCATTATAAATTTGATGCTAAAAGTGGTTTTGACTTCAGTGATTTGAAATCTTGCTGTTGCGTTTTATAAAAAGGTAAAAGCAGTTATCTGGCTTAACAATACTATTGAGCGTAAGATAACTGCTTTTTATTGTTTGTTTTTAGTAAGGAAGTGTATTGGCAAACCCAACAATCTCTTCTTTGATGTTTTGTAAATAGTCAATATCATCAAAACCATTCAACATATTATTCTTTTTGTATCCATTGATGTCAAAAGATTCTTTTGCGCCAGTTGCTAACAAAGTAATAGTTTGTTCTTGTAAATTGATTTCCAATTCTGTTTTCGGATCAGCTTCAATAGCGTTGAAGATTGTTTCGGCAAATTCCGGACTCACTTGTACCGGTAAAACACCAATGTTTAAGCAGTTTCCTTTGAAGATATCAGCAAAGAAACTTGAAACTACAGCGCGAAATCCATAATCGTAAACTGCCCAAGCTGCGTGCTCTCTTGAAGAACCCGAACCAAAGTTTTTTCCGCCAACTAATATTTTCCCGCTGTAAGTCGCATCATTCAATACGAAATCTGCTTTTGGAGTGTCATCTCCGTTGTATCTCCAGTCTCTAAAAAGGTTGTCTCCAAAAGCTTCACGTTTGGTAGCTTTCAAGAAACGTGCTGGGATGATTTGATCGGTATCCACATTTTCTATTGGTAGTGGCACTGCACTACTGGTAAGGATATTAAATTTATCGTATGCCATTTGATTTTTGATTTTTGATTAACGATTTCTGATTTTTGATTTACCGTGAGGAAAATGTAATCTTAAGCGCTAACTAATATTATTTTATATTCTATAATTTAAACTGAATGTTGTGTCGATTTTAACGAAATCTGAAATGCTACGCCAATTCGCTGAAGCTCCGGTCAAAAATTGTTAATCTACATTCTGAAATTTTTTAAAATAAATCTCTAGGATCTGTTAGTTTTCCGGTAACTGCTGCTGCAGCGGCCATAATTGGACTTGCCAATAATGTTCTTGAACCGGGACCTTGACGACCTTCGAAGTTTCTGTTGGAAGTACTTACTGCATATTTTCCGGCAGGAACTTTATCATCGTTCATCGCTAAACAAGCCGAACAACCTGGCTGACGTAATACAAAACCAGCTTCAGTAAGAATGTCTAATAATCCTTCTTCTTTAATTTGAGCTTCCACTACGTGAGAACCTGGAACTAACCAAGCGGTAACGTTATCTGCTTTTTTTCTTCCTTTTACAATTTCTGTAAAAGCTCTGAAATCTTCAATTCTACCATTGGTACAACTTCCCAAGAAAACAAAATCAATTGGTTTCCCAATCATTACGTCATTTTCTTCAAAGCCCATGTAGGCTAAAGATTTTTTATATGTTTCGGCGCCACCTTCTACTTGGTTGGCGTTTGGAATATTTTTTGAGATACCAATTCCCATTCCGGGGTTCGTACCATATGTAATCATTGGTTCAATATCTGCAGCATTGATGTTTAATTCTGCATCAAAAATAGCATCAGCATCCGTTTTTAACGTTTTCCAATATTCAACTGCTTTTGTCCAAGCTTCTCCTTTTGGAGCGTATAATCTTCCTTCAAGGAAATCAAATGTTTTTTGGTCAGGAGCAATCATACCACCACGAGCACCCATTTCGATACTCAAGTTACAAACCGTCATACGGCCTTCCATAGACATGTTTTCAAAAACATCTCCTGCATATTCTGCAAAATATCCTGTACCTCCAGAAGTAGTTAATTGAGAAATAATATAAAGTGCAACGTCTTTTGGACCCACACCTTTACTCAACTCACCATTTACGTTGATACGCATTTTCTTTGGTTTCGGTTGCATGATACATTGTGTAGCCATCACCATTTCAACCTCAGAAGTTCCAATACCAAAAGCAATTGCACCAAAAGCACCATGTGTAGAAGTATGGGAATCTCCACAAACAATAGTCGCACCAGGTAAAGTAATTCCGTTTTCAGGACCTACTACGTGTACAATTCCATTTTTTTGGTGACCTAATCCCCAGTGAGAAATACCATATTCAGCTGCGTTATCTTCTAATGCCTTAAGTTGATTGGCAGATAATGCATCTTGAACCGGTAAATGTTGATTTATAGTTGGGGTGTTGTGATCCGCAGTAGCAAAAGTGCGCTCTGGATATAATACTGAAATTCCTCTTTCTTTTAAACCTAAAAAAGCTACAGGACTAGTAACTTCATGGATGAAATGACGGTCAATAAAAAACACGTCTGGTCCATCTTCTATCTTACGCACTACGTGCGAATCCCATACTTTGTCAAATAATGTAGTACTCATTTTAATATGTTTTTAATGTATTTTTTTCTAGCCAAGTTGGCTAAGATGATAACAATGAAAGCAAAACTAAAAAAAGAATCAAGTCTTTATTTTTTAATATTTCATTATATACGATACCCAAAACCATATTAGCGTATTTCTTTGCTGATTTTTATCTTTTAAGCTTCTTTTTAAGTAATGCAGTTTTTTATTTAGATACAATAAAAAATTAATTTTTTGAGGTTTTTGATATTTATTGAATAGTTAGATTACGCTCTTAAAATGCTGTTATATTTGTAAATATTTAATTAAATGGAATAAAAATCGACTTTTTTTTAATTTTAAATTGACTATTTGAATTTTGTTGAAGTTGTTTTTCAACGTGATTTTCTTAGTAAAAGGTATATTTTTTAGCTGTATTTCAGTATTTTTTTTTGATGAAATACTACGACATCCAAAAAATCAATACGTACTCTTTTTATCTTTTTAACAAGATACTATCAAGCTGATTTGTTGAAAGTGATTGTAGTTTTAATAAGAGAATAGTTCTGGAAAATAAATTTGTTTTTTGTTGATAACTTACTTCTATTCTACTCTAAAAAAAACTAAATTTGAAATTCATTTTTTGCGATTTTTTAAAATCACAAACACTTCAACTCCAGATATGTACTTAATATTCGATACCGAAACTACAGGATTACCAAAGCGTTGGGGCGCTCCCATTTCAGATACGGATAACTGGCCGCGTTGTATTCAAATCGCTTGGCAGTTGCACGATGATATGGGAAAACTCATCGAGCATCAAGATTATTTGGTCAAGCCCGAAGGCTTTAATATTCCGTATGATGCGGAACGAATTCACGGTATTTCTACGGAACTGGCAGAAGCCGATGGTATTTCGTTGGCGGAAGTTTTAGAAAAATTCAATATTGCATTAGGTAAAGCCAAATTCATTGTAGGTCAGAATTTAGGTTTTGATATCAATATTATGGGTTGTGAGTTCTATAGAATGGGCGTTGAAAGCCAAATGAGTTCCATGCCAATTTTGGATACCTGTACCGAAGTTACTGCTTCCTTATTGAAATTGCCGGGTGGTCGTGGTGGTAAATTCAAACTGCCTACGTTAACGGAATTACACTCGTATCTTTTTAATAAACCTTTTGGAGAGGCGCACAATGCCACTGCCGATGTGGAGGCAACTACGCGTTGTTTCTTGGAGTTGATTCGTCGTGATGTTTTCACAAAAGAAGAACTCGATGTTCCAGCCAGTTATTTTCAAGACTTTCAAAATAAGAATCCAAGCGAGATTAAACTCATTGGTTTAAAACATATAAATCTCAAGGAAGCTTCGGATAAAATTCGTCAGCAGTTTGGTGAAAAACAAGCGCCTGCGGTTTCAAGACAAGAGCTTTCTGAGAATAAAAAGGTGCTTATAGATACACCTTTCGTGCATTTGCATAATCATACGCAGTTTTCGGTGTTGCAATCTACGATTAGTATTGCGGCATTGGTAAAAGCGGCGGCACAGCAAAAAATGCCTGCGGTTGCCATGACGGATCATGCGAATTTGATGGGGGCTTTTCATTTTGTCCGTGATATTTTATACCATAATAAAGCGGCTGAAGCCAAAAATAAAGCGGCAATCGAAAATGGCGATGAGCCTACCGAAGTCACAATGAAACCAATAGTTGGTTGTGAATTTTTTGTGTGTGAAGACCATAAAAATAAGTCGGTTAAAGACAATGGTTACCAAATAGTGCTTTTGGCGAAGACCAAAAAAGGCTACCATAATTTGGCTAAAATGTCTTCTATCGCGTATACTGAAGGATTTTATTATGTGCCAAGAATAGACCGAAAAGTCATTCAGGAATTCAAAGAAGATATTATTGTTTTGTCTGGTAACCTTTATGGTGAAATCCCAAATAAGATTTTAAACATAGGTGAAAACCAAGCCGAAGAAGCCTTGATTTGGTGGAAAAATGAATTCAAGGAAGATTTTTACATTGAGGTGATGCGTCACAATCAAGAAGATGAAAATCGGGTGAATTCGTCTTTGATTTCATTGGCAAGGAAACACGATGTCAAGATTATTGCGACAAACAATACCTTTTATATAGACAAGGAAAATTCGAATGCACACGATATTTTGCTTTGTGTGCGTGATGGTGAAAAGCAAACTACGCCTATTGGCCGTGGTCGCGGCTATCGTTACGGATTACCAAATCAGGAATATTATTTCAAGTCGGGAGACGAAATGAAACAGCTTTTCGCCAATTTGCCGGAAGCGATTTCGAATATTTCGGAGATTGTGGATAAGATTGAGATTTTCGATTTGGCACGGGAAGTTTTACTTCCAAAATTTGAAATTCCGGTTGAATTTAATAATCCTGAAGATGCAGTTGATGGTGGAGTTCGAGGTGAAAATGCGTATTTGAGGCATCTTACTTTTGAAGGAGCTAATCGACGCTATCCCGTGATTACCGAAGAAATTCAGGAACGATTGGATTTTGAATTATTGACCATTTCCAATTCTGGTTATCCGGGTTATTTCCTGATTGTACAGGATTTAATTGCTGAGGCGAGAAGTATGGGAGTTTCTGTAGGGCCGGGAAGGGGTTCTGCGGCAGGATCGGTAGTGGCGTATTGTTTGAAAATAACCAATATTGACCCGTTGATGTACAACCTGCTTTTTGAGCGTTTCCTGAATCCGGATCGTGTGTCACTACCCGATATTGATATCGATTTTGATGATGAAGGGCGAAGCAGTGTAATGGACTATGTGATTCGGAAATACGGTTCGAAACAGGTGGCGCAGATTATCACCTATGGTAAAATGGCAACAAAATCAGCGATTCGTGATACTGCTCGTGTACTGGATTTACCATTGTTTGAAGCGGATAAAATTGCAAAATTGATTCCGGGAATGATGCCGTCCAAGTGGAATTTAGCGCGCTTTTTGAATGAAGATGAAAATCTGATTAAGAAGGCGGTTCGTCCCGAAGAATATGATAAAATAAAGGAATTAATAGGTCTTGCGAATGAAGGTGATTTGGGTGGAGAAACAATTCAGCAAGCCAAAGTTTTGGAAGGAAATCTGAGAAATACGGGAATTCACGCTTGTGGTGTGATTATTACGCCAAGCGACATTACCAATTTTGTTCCTGTGGCTACCGCCAAAGATTCGGATTTGTATGTGACTCAATTTGATAACTCGGTGGTGGAAAGTGCCGGTTTGTTGAAGATGGACTTCTTGGGTTTGAAAACCCTAACCCTGATAAAAGATACTGTTAAATTAGTAAAATATAGAACAGGAATTGACCTGAATCCCGATGAATTTCCAATTGATGATTTGAAGACGTATGAACTTTTCCAACGTGGAGAAACAGTAGGTATTTTCCAGTATGAGAGTCCGGGAATGCAGAAATACATGAAGGAATTGAAGCCGACAGTATTTCCGGATTTGATTGCCATGAATGCTTTGTATCGTCCAGGACCGATTGCCTATATCCCGAGTTTTATTAAACGAAAAAACGGGGAAGAGCCAATCGAATATGATTTGGATGACTGCGAAGAATTGCTGAAAGATACCTACGGAATTACCGTTTACCAAGAGCAGGTAATGCTTTTGTCCCAGAAACTGGCGGATTTCTCGAAAGGGGATGCCGATGTTTTGCGTAAAGCGATGGGAAAAAAAATGATTGATGTTTTGGCTAAAATGGAACCAAAATTCATTTCGCAAGCGATGGCAAAAGGTCATGCCAAAGACAAGTTAGAGAAGATTTGGAATGACTGGAAAGCTTTTGCTGAATATGCATTTAATAAATCGCACTCGACTTGTTATGCTTGGATTGCGTACCAAACGGCCTATTTGAAAGCGAATTATCCTGCGGAATATATGGCTGCGGTGCTTTCGAATAACATGAATGATATCAAGCAGGTTTCGTTTTTTATGGAAGAATGTAAGCGAATGGGACTGCAAGTTTTAGGACCTGATGTGAATGAGTCGTTTTATAAATTTACCGTAAATGATAATTACGCGGTACGTTTTGGAATGGGAGCGATAAAAGGAGTTGGTTCCGGAGCTGTGGCAACAATTGTTGAAAACAGAAAAGATGGAAAATACAAATCGATTTTTGATTTGACCAAACGTATTGATTTGCGTGCGGCGAATAAAAAAGCATTGGAAAATCTGGCTTTGGCCGGAGGATTTGATTCGTTTTTAGGAACCACGAGAGCGCAATATTTTCATGATGATGGTGATGGAATTACTTTTTATGAAAAAGCGATTCGGTATGGATCGAAGTTTCAGGAGAATGAAAATTCCTCTCAAGTAAGTTTGTTTGGAGATACCAGCGAAGTGCAAATTGCAGAACCTATTGTACCACCTTGCGAGGATTGGAGCACAATGGAAAAACTCGCAAAAGAAAAAGAGGTTGTTGGAATTTACATCTCGGGACATCCGCTGGATGATTACAAATTTGAAATGAAATATTTTTGTAATGCCAAGCTTGAAGCACTTAAAAATATGGAATTGCATGTCAGTAAAAACCTGGCATTTGGGGGGATTATCAATAATGTGCAACACCGAGTAGCGAAAAATGGAAAAGGCTGGGGTATGTTTACTCTGGAGGGTTATGACGAAAGTTATGAGTTTAGAATTTTTGGGGAGGAGTATCTAAAGTTTCGTCATTTCTTTATTGAAAATAATTTTACGTTTATGAAAGTGTTGGTAAAAGAAGGCTGGACTGACCGTGATACTGGTAAAAAAGGGGAGCCAAGATTGCAATTTGTAGAAGTAAAACAATTGCAGGATGTGTTAGAAACCTTTGCTAGAAAATTAGTTGTGCTTTTGAATATTGCAGATTTGGAAGCTGATTTTATTCATAGATTAAGCCATCTTTTTCAGGATAATAAAGGAGATAATACAGTGACTTTTGAAATCATGGAGTTAGAGAAAACAAAAAAACTCGTTGCTGTTGCTCCTGTTGAGATAGAAAATGAAGAAGTAGCTTTTGTCGATGAAAATGAAGATTCTGAAATGGAAACTCTCGAAATTCCGGAAACAAGTACTGAAGAAAAAGTAGAAGAAGTCGAAGAAATAAAAGTGGTGACCAAACTAACCATGGCCAGTAGAAAACTAAAAATCAAGATTTCGAATGAATTGTTAGTGGAACTGGAAAAAATGCAGATTAATTTTAAGTTGAATTAGAGCAGAATGCCTCAGCCCTGATGGAAGCGACATCCTTTCCTTGTTTTTTTTAGACAAGGAAAGATACAGCGTACAGCGGGAAGTAGCTCCTGATTATTGCAATCCTAAATGGGTTGAAATGGAGTGATAAGAATTGACGATATATTAATAGTCAAAACTAATTTATGAATGGCGTTTGATTAGTTTTTAATTTCTAAATTTGTACTCGAGTTTGAGACTTTAAATATTCAAACGATAAACTTAAATAAAAATAAATATGGCATTAGCAATAACAGATGCTACTTTTGAAGAAGTAGTTTTGAAATCAGACAAACCGGTAATGGTGGATTTTTGGGCAGCATGGTGTGGACCTTGTAGAATGGTAGGGCCAATCATTGACGAATTAAGTACTGAATACGATGGTAAAGTAGTCGTAGGTAAAGTAGACGTTGATGCAAACCAAGAATTTGCTGCAAAATACGGAGTGAGAAATATTCCAACAGTATTGGTTTTTCATAACGGAGAAGTAGTAGGGAAACAAGTAGGAGTTGCTCCTAAACAAACTTACGCTGATAGTTTAGACGCTTTGTTGTAATCGGTAGATTATGATTTATATAGAATCTGAAAAGATTCAAAAAAAAGGTTTGGCGAAAGTCAAGCCTTTTTTTGTGGGATTTACCGCGTTTCAATCAGGCATATAAAAACAATGCAGATTGACAGATTAAAAATGATTTTAAAATCAGAGAATCAAAGGTGGTTCTATTTTCTTTTCAATCTTTAAATTTTTAAATCGTTCAATCTTTTAATATATTTGGAATATGAAAATCGAATCGCAAATAGAGAAAATTTCCAGTTTTCAGCATCTTGAATTGCTGGCCAATCAGGTTGTGGAAGGTTTTATTTCAGGAATGCATAAAAGTCCGTTTCATGGATTTTCGGCAGAATTTGCTGAGCATAAAGTCTATAATGTTGGCGAAAGTACTAAGCACATTGATTGGAAATTGTTTGCCAAAACGGATCGTTTATACACCAAACGATTTGAGGAAGAAACTAATTTGCGGTGTCATCTTATTATCGATAATTCCTCTTCAATGCATTATCCGAAACTAAAAGGCGGTCAGCAATTTTTTGAGAATAAGATTGGCTTTTCTGTTTTGGCCTCGGCGGTTTTAATGAATCTTTTAAAGAAGCAACGCGATGCTGTGGGACTAAGTGTGTTTTCGGATACATATGAGTACTATGCTCCTGAAAAAGGCAGTGATCGCCATCATAGAATGATCTTAAATACACTTGAAGGGCTTTTAGAGAAACCTGCGACTAAAAAAAGTACTGATACAATTACATTTTTACATCAAATAGCCGAGAAGATTCACCGTCGTTCGATGATTGTCTTGTTTACGGATATGTTTCAGTCCGGAAATGAGGAAGCGCTGTTTAATGCCTTGCAGCATTTGAAACACAACAAGCATAAAGTGGTCTTGTTTCACGTTGTCGATAACAAAACAGAGTTAAATTTTGACTTTGATAATGCTCCAAGGAAGTTTATTGATGTAGAAACAGGAGAAGAAGTAGCAGTTTTTGCGGATAATGTCAAAGAAGAATACGAAAAACAGACAGAAAGTTACTTTAAGAAACTCGCTTTGACCTGCTCACAAAACCGAATAAAGTACATTCCGGTAAGTGTTGGAGAAAGTTTTGAAAAAATTTTAATGACATACTTGGTTGAAAAACAAAACTTTGGATAATAAGGTTAAAATTTATCAATTATTTTTTCAAAAAACGCTTGTGTAAACGGAAATCTATTGTATCTTTGCCACCGCAATAACGCAGAGGTTTGGTAGTTCAGTTGGTTAGAATACATGCCTGTCACGCATGGGGTCGCGGGTTCGAGTCCCGTCCAGACCGCAATATTGGGGAAAGCCTTTCGTAACAGAAAGGCTTTTTTGCCCCTATAAAGTATCTAAAGTTAGTTGTGTTGTTTGCTACGAATTTGTAACTCGTAGCGGGTTTAGTAGTTAGACCAATGAAAAGCTTTCCACTTTTGTGGATAGCTTTTTTGATTTAAAATGAAGCTGGTTTGGTAGTTCAGTTGGTTAGAATACATGCCTGTCATCTCGTCTTTTGGGACGAGACGGGTTCGATTCAAGAACTGTGTTTAAGAATTAGAATGGTATAGATTAAAATACTGGTTTGGTAGTTCAGTTGGTTAGAATACATGCCTGTCATCTCGTCTTTAGGACGAGACGGGTTCGATTCAAGAACTGTGTTTAAGAATTAGAATGTTATAGATTAAAATACTGGTTTGGTAGTTCAGTTGGTTAGAATACATGCCTGTCACGCATGGGGTCGCGGGTTCGAGTCCCGTCCAGACCGCCAGTAATAAAAAAGCTTTTCGTAATAGAAAAGCTTTTTTTGTTTTTGTAAAATTCAAATAGCAATCGATATGTATTTTGTTTACATCATAAAAAATCATCAAGGATTATTTTACAAAGGATTTACACAAGATCTTGGTAAGCGTATTTTAGAACACAATAATGATTTAAGCCGATACACTTCTGGAAAAAGTCCGTGGGTTTTGGTTTATTTCAAAGAATTTGAAACAAAAACAGAAGCATTAAAAGAAGAATTGCGATTGAAAAAGCTTAATGTTGCTTCGATAGAAAGATTATTAACGAGTTTTCAAGTTGAATAGAACGCATGCCTGTCATCTCGTCTTTTGGGACGAGACGGGTTCGAGTCCTCTCGTTCTAAAAACGAGACCAGTAACAAAAAGCTTTTCGTAATAGAAAAGCTTTTTTTGTTTTTGTAAAATTCAAATAGCAATCGATATGTGTTTTGTTTACATCATAAAAAATCATCAAGGATTATTTTACAAAGGATTTACACAAGATCTTGGTAAGCGTATTTTTGAACACAATAATGATTTAAGCCGATACACTTCTGGAAAAAGTCCATGGGTTTTGGTGTATTTCAAAGAATTTGAAACTAAAACAGAAGTATTAAAAGAAGAATTACGATTGAAAAAGCTTAATGTTGCTTCGATAGAAAGATTATTAACGAGTTTTCAAGTTGAATAGAACGCATGCCTGTCATCTCGTCTTTTGGGACGAGACGGGTTCGAGTCCTCTCGTTCTAAAAACGAGACCAGTAATAAGAAGCTTTTCATAACTGAAAAGCTTTTTCTTTTAAAAAGAATTCTTAAAACTAATGGTACATTAGAACAATTCCGATTTATAGTGCCAAACAGTCCATACAAACAATCCTAAATACATTACGCAAACCACAAATTTCATAAAGCTGGAAGCCAGAAAACCTATAAAGGAACCTGCGGCTGCTTTCAAAGCCCGATTGTGGTCTTTAAAATCATAAATAAGTTCTCCTATTAGCGCGCCAACAAAAGGACCGATAATGAACCCAAAAGGGATAGGAGCAAGGATTCCAATAATCAGACCGAGGTTAGTTCCCCAGACGCCATAAGAGCTTCCGCCAAATCTCTTGGTTCCTTTAGCCGGAATCACGTAATCTAAAACCGATATGATAACAGTGACTAACAATGCAATTCCTAAAATCCAATAATTTGCCGGAACAGCATTCGTAAAATAAAGTAATGCCAACCCAACCCAACTGATGCTGGGTCCGGGTAAAACGGGTAAAAAACTACCAAAAATGCCCAAAATAACACACATGAAACCAAGAACCAAAAGCAGTACATCCATAAATTTATTTTTAGTAATTTTGAAAACACAAAAGCAACACCTAACCAGCTTATGAAAGATATTAAATTAATAGTTTCATTTTCGATTATCTTCTTTTTTACTTTTTCTTTTTGTGCCGTAAATGCTCAGGAAAAAATTGTAAAAAGCAACGATATGATTTTAAAGGAGGCTATTTACAACGAGAATAGAGTAAAAGTATTAAATTTTTCGATGAAAGAGTTTGACAGACTTTTTTTTGAGTTTTCCGATAAAAAATCAAATCCAAATTTAGTATTGACAAAAGAGGAATTTTATAAATATACGATTCAGATTGCTATTTTTTCAGATAGATTGGCAGCTTTGTATCCGGATCAAAAAGAAGTCGCCGCCGAAAACAAAAAGAAATGGTTTGCTGAAAACTATGAAGATTATTTGCTTTCGAAAGCCTCTCCAAAAAAATAATTGTATTTTTATAGAATATTAGTCCAATTCAAAAACAAAACCTTGAAGCAGTATTACCTCTTTTTAGTATTTATATTTTTTAATTCCTGTCAATACTTTGACAAGCAAATTCCATCGGAAAAGGAATTGTTGCAAAAGGAACTGAAATCAATCAACTGGAAAGAAGTCGATGAATACCCATCGGTAGTGGATTGCGAAAAAATAGAAGATAAAAAACAGCGTCAACAGTGTTTTTTTGAAGTTTTAACGTTGCTGATTCAAGAGAAATTGAGCGTTGACACCCTCTCGATTCTCTATCCTGAACTGGATACGATTGAAGTAAAGGTTACTGTTTTTCCAAATGCGACCATCCAATTCGAGCCTCAATTTCCAAAAGATTCGGTTGCCTACGACAAAATCAAAATTGACAGTATTCTTAAAGCACGTTTGGTTGATTTCCCAAAAATTAACCCCGCCATAAAACGCGGAATTCCCGTAAAAACCCAATTTATACTTCCGGTTATTCTAAAAGTAGAGTAGTTTTTCTGGAGCTGCTTCCAGCTGTTCACTGTATCTTTTTCTTTTTTAAAGGAAAAAAGAAAAAGGATGCCGTTTCCATCTGGGCTAGGGCATTAGTGTAAGTTAAAATTTTCTGCCTTTCCATTCATATTTTCCAAACAAAGAATACAAAGCTACGCTCACACTAAAAAAAGGATAGAATAAACTGCCCAAAATCAAATACTGTATTTTGGTTTTGGTTAAAAATTCATTGGATTTGTAAATCAAAACGGTATCAACTGAAAACTTCAAAGTAAATAATAAAAAGACATTCTGAAAAGCAGTTAAACCGAAGACCCAAAAACCAAGAACGAAAAGCCAACTCAGATTTCCCGCAAATACTAATAGTCCCAATCCTTTTCCGAAAGTACTTTGATACGAACTTGTTTTGGATGCCCAACGAACGCGTTGGTAAAACAACGATTTCAAGTCATTCAGAGGTTTAGTAGTGACAATCGTATTTTGAGATTTTAGATAATGCACTTTTTCAGGGGATTTGGCAATCGCTTTTTGCAGCAGGAAAACATCATCGCCACTGGCAATTGCATCGTTTCCATTGAAACCATTCAGTTCTTGAAAAAAGGATTTGGTATACGCAAAGTTGGCGCCATTGCACATAAATCCTTTATCAATGCCAAAACTACCAATGGTTGCGCCTTGTAAACTCGCCAAATCCAATTGCTGGAAATGATGCAAAAACGAATTACCACAATTATACGTTACCGCTCCGGTAATCATAGCAACATCATGAAGCTGAATGTAATTATCCAATGTCAATAACCAGTTTTCATTGACTACACAATCGGCATCGGTGGTGATAATCCAGTCTGTATTTACAATTTGCATTGCGGTTACAATCGCATCTTTTTTGGGCGAATTCGTAACTCTGACGTTATTTATAACCGAAACTTTAAATTTTAAGCTTGGAATTTTAAACGCTTCTTCAGAAAAATCATCGACCAAAATCACTTCGAACAATTCCATCGGATAATTCAATTTCGACAAACTCTCCAATAGAATGGGTAAATTTTCGGCTTCATTCCGGAAAGGAACAATAATCGAGAATTTTGTTTTTGGCGTTAAGCCAATATAATCTATAGCATTTACTTTGGTGAAACCATAAATCAAGAAGGCAATCGCAACGCAATAGAGGACTATAACGAAGTACAAAACAAAAATCATATTGGATTTTTAGTTTTAAAATTCAAAACATAATAACTGCCAATTATTACCGGCAGAACTACATTCAGAAACCACATAAGTGTGGTTATAAAAATTACTATCCATTCGTTTACGCCAAGAATTCCGAAGAAATATACAGCCACACTTCCTTTTACTGCAAAGTCCAAAAACTGAAATGTAGGCAAAGAGGAAGCTAGGAAATAAACGCTTGTAATCGTGGCAATGGCTATTAAATAAGGTAAGTCAACATCAAAAGCCAGGAACAAAAAGTAATATTGGTGCGAAAAAACCAGAAAACGACAAATGCCTAAAAAGATATTTTTTTGATGAATAGGTTTTGGGATTTCGTTAATCTTATGAATCAGTTTTTCGATAGAATAGCCCTTAATGTTTATTTTTTTCAAAGAAAACAAGATTCCAAATGCCAAAAAACAAATGCCAAACAGAATCATAACGGTTTTCGTAGTAATTACATTGTATTGTGCATTGAAATACAACAACCCGAAAATTCCAAAAATAACAGTCAATATCATTTGGATTCCGTTGCAAATCAGATTCAAGAAAATCACTTTTTTAGTGTTTGATTTATCAAAAAACAATGCTTTTCCGGCATATTCGCCCACGCCATTTGGCGTAAAAAGTCCCGCGGTTAATGCACCAAGAACTTGTTTTGTTGCTTCGCCCAAAGATATTTTATGGATAAACTCGACTAAGTTTTGCCATTTCAATATTTCAAAAAACCGATTCAAAACACTCAATAACAAAATAAACGCGATTCCGCCAATGGATTGGTTTTTCTGGAATAAAACAATGAATTTTTGCCAATCCAGTTTGTCGTTATTGGCCAATTGATTGTAAATAAAATAAAACGCGCCACCCACAATCAAAAGTTTGATTAGAAGTACGAGGAATTGCTTAGTTTTGTGTGGAATTGTAATCATTACTGCAAAATAACAAATTAAAATTGGCAAACGAACGCATCATATTAGGAATTGACCCGGGAACTACGATTATGGGTTTTGGATTGATAAAAATTGTCAATAAAAAAATGGAGTTTTTGCAATTGAATGAACTGCAATTGTCCAAATACGACAATCATTATCAAAAGCTGAAAATCATTTTTGAACGCACGATTGAGTTGATTGATACACACAATCCAGATGAAATTGCAATTGAAGCGCCTTTCTTTGGTAAAAACGTACAATCGATGCTAAAGTTGGGACGTGCGCAAGGTGTAGCAATGGCAGCGGGACTTTCAAGAGATATTCCTATAACTGAATATGAGCCTAAGAAAATAAAAATGGCGATTACCGGAAACGGAAACGCCAGTAAAGAGCAAGTTGCCAAAATGCTTCAACAACTTTTAGGACTGAAAGAATTGCCTAAAAATCTTGACAGTACCGATGGATTGGCAGCTGCAGTTTGTCATTTTTTCAATTCCGGAAAAGTGGTTGGCGCTAAAAGCTATACGGGTTGGGATGCTTTTGTAAAACAAAACGAAGAACGAGTTAAAAAATAGTAGTCGGTTATCAGTATTCAGTTTGTAGAACTGACCGCTCATCACTGATTACTGACCACTAATTATGTCAGGAATCTATATTCATATCCCTTTTTGCAAGCAGGCGTGTCATTACTGCGATTTCCATTTTTCGACTTCGATGAAGAAGAAAGAAGAAATGGTTTTGGCTATTGCCAAAGAAATTCAAATGCGTAAAAGTGAGTTTGAGAATGAAGATGTCGAAACCATTTATTTTGGTGGAGGTACGCCAAGTGTTTTAACTTCTGAAGAAATTAATTTTTTGATTGCTGCAGTTTATAGCAATTATTCTGTGATTGAAAATCCCGAAATCACACTGGAAGCCAATCCTGATGATTTGTCAAGCGAACGAATAATTGAATTGTCTAAAAGTAAAATCAACCGATTAAGCATTGGGATTCAGTCTTTCTTTGAAGAAGATTTACAATTGATGAACCGCGCTCATAATTCGGCGGAAGCCAAAAAATGTTTGGAAGAAGCTACCAAATATTTTGACAATATTTCCCTCGATTTGATTTATGGAATTCCGAGAATGAGTAACGAAAAATGGAAACAAAACATTGAAACAGCATTGTCCTTTGGGATTCCGCATATTTCGAGTTATGCGTTAACTGTGGAACCAAAAACCGCTTTGAATAAACTGATACAAACCGGAAAAATTGCGGCTCCTAAGGATGAAGTTGCCCAAGAGCATTTTGCTATTTTGGTAGAAACGCTTGAAGCAAATGGATTTATCCATTATGAATTGTCGAATTTTGGGAAGGAAAATTATTTTTCCAAGAACAATTCAGCGTATTGGTTGGGGAAAAAATACATTGGAATTGGTCCTTCGGCACATAGTTATGATGGCGTTTCAAGAAGTTGGAATGTATCGAATAATTCTCTTTATTTAAAATCTATTAAAGAAGACAAATTGCCCAATGAAATAGAAATTCTTTCGACAGCTGACCGATATAACGAATATGTTATGACGGGTTTGCGAACGATTTGGGGCGTTTCTTTGGATAGAATAAAAACGGAATTTGGGGATGAATATTTGGACTATCTAAATAAACAAGTACAGAAGTTTCTTAATGATGATTTAGTTTTTATCGAAAACAATATCTTGAAATCAACACCGAAAGGAAAGTTTTTGACAGATGGAATTGCATCAGATTTATTTTATTTAAATTTGGAATAATTATTTAACCGCAAGGTTCGCAAAGGTTTACGCAAAGTTCACAAAGATTTATTAGTATGACTGAAAATGAATTATCAAGAATTGTATTTGATTGTGCTTTGAGAGTCCATAAGGGACTTGGACCGGGATTATTAGAGAGCGCCTATGAAGAATGTCTATATTATGAACTAAAGAAATTGGGTTTGAATGTTGTAAAACAAAAATCCTTGCCTTTGGTATATGAAGAAGTAAAATTAGAGATTGGTTACCGAATTGACATTATTGTTGAGGATAAATTGATTTTAGAAATAAAATCGGTGGATGCTTTAAATGATATTCATTTTGCTCAATTATTAACGTATCTGAAATTGACTGATTGTAAGCTAGGTTTACTTATAAATTTTAATGTTGTTTTGATAAAAGATGGAATAAAACGAATTGTAAATAATCTTTAATCATGACTTTGTGAGCCTTACGCAAATCTTTGCGTCATTTGTAGTAAAAAAAATATGAAAGTAAAAATCAACAATTTCGTCGTCTATTTGTCAAAAGGCGTGGAAATTAATCTTTAAATTTGACTTTGCGAGCCTTGCGTAAACCTTTGCGACCTTTGCGGTAAAAAAACTATGAAAGCAAAAATCAACAATTTCGAAGTTAACCTATCAAAACCCATTGATATTTCGATTCCGTTGACAAATACAGACGAGAATCCAATTGCTTGGTATATTGACAAACCAGTAATTGAACCCGTTGTTTTTGGGGATTGGATAGGTAAAGTTTCTGAGGGAAAATCTTCTACTAATTTTAATAATATTTTCTTCAATCCACACGGACATGGAACGCACACCGAATGTCTGGGGCATATTACACGAGAGTTTTACAGCATTAATCAGTCGTTGAAACAGTTTTTCTTTTTGGCAGAATTGATTTCGGTTGTGCCGGAAATACAAGGAGAAGATTTGGTAATAACAAAAAATCAGATTGAAAACGGTTTGAGCGGAAAAACTCCTGAAGCCATAATTATTAGAACGCTTCCGAATTTTAAAATAAAAAAATCTTTAAAATATTCCAATACGAACCCGCCTTTTCTGGAGGAAGATGCTGCGCGTTTCATTCGCGAAAGCGGTATTAAACATTTATTGATTGATTTGCCAAGTGTCGATAAAGAAAAAGATGATGGAAAATTATTGGCACACAAAGCGTTTTGGAATGTAAAAGATGTTAACAATCTGAATACTGATGCACGATTGGATTGTACGATTACGGAAATGATTTTTGTTTCTGACAAAGTGAAAGACGGCAATTATTTGCTGAATTTACAAATCGCATCTTTTGAGAATGATGCGAGTCCCAGTAAACCGGTTTTGTATGCTATTTTAAATGATGAAAAAATAATTTCATAAATGAACTTAGAAACATATTACGAATATTGCTTGTCTAAAAAAGGAGTGACGGAACATTTTCCTTTTGATGAAGATACATTGGTATTTAAAGTGGGGGGTAAAATGTTTGCATTATCGTCTTTAAGTCAATGGGAAAAAGGACAGCCGTCAGTCAATTTAAAATGTGATCCGGAGCACGCCCAGGAATTACGCGCTGAATACGATGACATTCAGCCGGGTTTTCATATGAGTAAAACCCATTGGAATACAATTGCGATAAATGCGTCAGTTCAAGATGTGCTTGTCAAGGAGTTGATTGATCATTCCTATGAATTGGTTTTCAAAAGTTTAACAAAGAAATTGCAAAGTGAAATTCAAGAATTAGAAAATTAGGCATTACTTTTGCGAAAGAATTCAGAATAAAAATTACAAACACATACTGAAATAAATTCAGCATATCATATGAAAGAACAATTTAAGAAGTTTTTAAACGAAGAACAAGACCCAAAAGCTATTGAAAAAATCGCTTCAAAATTGAGTGATTTATTGATGAAAAATGAAGAAATCGGATATATTGCTGTTCAAAAAAAACCAGCGATTACCGTTTTGCCGGATAGTATTGTGATGACCAATAAAAGAATTATCATTTGTCAGCCCAAAAATCTGGGACTTTCAATGAATTTTATTGATTACACATGGGATGAGATTGAAGGCACTTTTGTGAAAGAAAATATCTTGGGTTCAGAGTTTTCTTTTACAACCAGAACAAATATGGAAGTTTCGATTGATTATATTCCTAAAATCCAAGCTAGAAAGATTTTTACGTATGCCAAAGAACAATTGGATATACTGAAAGTTGGTTCTGTATTAAACGCAACCATGATGGATGAAGTTCTGGCTGCTCCAATGGAAGAAGTGGAAATTATCGAAGAAATGGAAACGGAAGAGGTGACTAGTTTTGCTGAAATAATGCCGATTTCACAACCAAATTTCTCTGCTGAAAATCAGGAATTCGAAGCCGTTTCAACAAGTCCAAAAGACAAATCTTTAAATGATTTATCACAAGACGAACTTTTTGAAAAACTACAGAATTATAAAAAATTATTGGATAACGGATTGATTTTACAAGGCGAATATGATGCTTTCAAAAAAGAAATTTTAAGTTATATGTAGTTTAGAAAAGAATCAAAGAATGAATAATAAAAAACCCGACAACTCTTAAGTGTCGGGTTTTGTTGTTTTTATTATAAAGTTCTTTTCTGCTTTTCTACAAAATTATTGGATTGTAATTCTAATAAATCAGTAGCATTTTTTCGTTGCAAATCATATAATTTCTTATCATCAGCAATATCTCCGTAGACTTTATCGTGCATCGTTGCACTTGTTTTTACTAACAACGTGCGTTGGTATTTGTCTTGTTCGATTGTTGCTTTTAACGCTGTTTCTAAATCTTCTAATTTATAATCGTATTCACCTTTTGGAGAAAGTAATTTGGCAATAATTGGAGAAGTTTCAATGGCTAAAAACAAGAGCATAATAAAAAACGAAGGAAGCCAAGGTAATTTATCCAAGGCGTTGATTCGTGCCATTAAACCGTCAAATCCATCAATAATAGGCTGTGTTTCGGTAACTTTCTTGTCTAAATCGGTTTGCAGCGTTTTAGTGTTTTTCTCCATTTCAGCAATTTTAGCCAAGTTGGTTTTTTGTAAGGTGTCCAATTCTTTTTTGGCCAAATCATGTTTGGCAATTTTTTCTTTAAAAACCGGCCCTTTACCTAATTTTTTGGTTCCTGCAGTTCCTTCGGCCTCTGTGATATACGTTTCATAAAGTGTATTGACTTCTTTTTCTTTCTTGGTAATTTCCGATTTCAAACCTGCTATTTCAGCTTTGTTTTTGTCTAAATCGGACTTGAAATAATTCGCCACTTCCTTTTTGTTATTCAAAGCCATGGCATTTTTCTCTTTTAATAAAACGGTATTAATTTCCTTTTCGAAAATTTTAATTTCCAATGGTTTTGAAATCACTATTGCAATGATTATCGCTAAAATAATTCGAGGAGTTGCCTGCAGAAATTCACTTCCAAACTGGTCTCTTTTTCGAATAGTGGAAACAATAAAACGATCCAGATTGAAAATAAGTAAACTCCAAACGATACCAAAAGCGATTGCGGGATATATACTGTCAAAAACGGTAAATAGTGCGTAAGAACTGGCAAGAAAAGCCATGACGGCGGTGAAGAAAACAGTGGCGCCAATACCGACGTATTTGGTTTGTTCGCCTTCGGAACAGCCTTCAAGAAGGTCTTTGTCAGCTCCGGAACAAAGGATGAAAAATTGTTTTAACATGATTGATTTTTTTGATTGATTGATGATTACAAATTTAACGCCAAAAAATGAATATTGGTATAAATAGTTGATATGTTTTTAATTACCGATTTTATATATATAAATAGAGCCGCTCTTTACGAACGGCTCTATTGGTTTTGAATTAATATTAACTTAAGCTAATGGTGCTCCTGCCATAATTTCGGCGTTGGCAAATTCTTCAAATTTGGCGAAGTTAGCTTTGAATTTTTGAGCTAATTCCACCGCTTTTTTATCATATAGTTCAGGGTCTTCCCAGGTATTTCTTGGATTTAATATTTCACTAGGAACATTTGGACAGGTTTGCGGTTTTGCAATTCCAAATACTTTGTGATTTTCGTAAGCCACATCGTCTAATTCTCCGTTTAATGCAGCGGTAATCATAGCACGTGTGTATTTTAATTTCATTCTGCTTCCTATTCCGTAAGGACCGCCTGTCCAACCCGTATTGATTAACCAAACTTTTACATTGGCATCTTTCATTTTTTTACTCAACATTTCAGCATATTTTGTTGGGTGCAAAGGCATAAATGGTGCGCCAAAACAAGCCGAAAAATTAGGCTGAGGTTCTGTAATTCCAGCTTCTGTTCCTGCAACTTTTGCCGTGTAACCAGAAATAAAGTGGTATGCAGCCTGCCCCGGAGTAAGTTTAGAGATTGGAGGCAATATTCCAAATGAATCGGCAGTTAAGAAAAATATATTCTTTGGATTTTTCCCAATAGAACCTGGCTGAATGTTATCAATATGATAAATAGGATAGCTTACTCTGGTGTTTTGTGTGATTGAAATATCTTCAAAATCAACTTCATTAGTGTCTTTATTTAGGACTACATTTTCTAGGATTGCTCCTTTTTTTATAGCTCTAAAAATATCTGGTTCGTTTTCTTCAGAAAGGTTTATGACTTTTGCATAACAACCACCTTCAAAGTTGAAAACTGTATTTTCATTAGTCCAGCCATGCTCATCATCACCAATTAATTTTCTGTTTGGATCCGCAGATAAAGTTGTTTTTCCAGTTCCTGATAATCCAAAGAAAATAGCAGTATCTCCGTCTTTTCCAACATTGGCACTACAGTGCATTGGTAATGTGTTTTTGAAAACTGGTAAAATGAAATTCAATGCAGAGAAAATCCCTTTTTTCATTTCACCTGTGTAACCGGTTCCGCCTATCAAAACTACTTTTCGAGTAAAGTCAAGAATTGCAAAATTGCTCTGACGCGTTCCGTCTATAGCAGGATCTGCCATAAAGCTAGGCACGCAAAGTAAAGTCCATTCTGGGTCGAAGTTTGATAATTCGTCCATTTCTGGTCTCAAAAACATATTGTAACAAAATAAATTTGCCCAAGGAGTTTCTGTGATTACGCGAATATTTAATCTGTAATTTGGATCAGAACATACGTATGAATCTCTTACATAAACCTCTTTGTTGGACAAATAGGAGGTTACTTTGTTATAAAGTGCTTCAAAAGCATCTGATTCAAAAGGGATATTTACTTTTCCCCACCAAACTTGATTTTCACTGATGCTGTCTTTTACTATATATCGGTCTTGAGGAGAACGGCCAGTATATTCGCCTGTATTTACTGCTAATGCACCGGTTGAGCTTTCAATTCCTTGACCTAATTTTATTGTTATGTCGTGTAATTCTTCAGGGGATAACTGGTAATGAATTTTTGCATTTTCAATTCCTAATTCTTTTAACGAAATCGATTGCGAGAAAAGCGTGTTATTGTCCATAAATTTATTGTTGTGTAGTTTCTTTTTTATAGACTGCAAAAGTAGAAATTATATTTTAGATAGCCTTTGATTCTTCTAATTTTGTGATTTTTTATTCATAATATTCATTAATAAAACGCCCCAGCCCAGTATTAATAGGAGTCCGCCAATGGGAGTAACGAATCCTATAATTTTAAAATCAAAAGAAGTAAGGTGGTTTGTCGCTAATAGATAAATAGACCCAGAGAATAAAATTACACCAAAAAGAACTAAAAAATAGATTACTTTTTTTGTTTTTTGAGGGATACCTTTCATTAGTCCAAAAAACAATAAAAATAGCGCATGGTACATTTGGTAGCGTACTCCGGTTTCAAAAGTAGATAATTGTTCAATAGACAGTACTTTTTTTAGGGCATGTGCGCCAAAAGCACCAAGAATTATAGCAATCATTCCTAAAATAGCTCCTGTTGAAATTATCCTTTTGTCCATGTTAGTGTTGTTTTTATTGCAAAAGTATCTCATATCTCTTTAAATTAAAAACGTTTTATAAGATACTTTTTTAGTTGTTGATTGATAATAAATCAGGTTTTACAACTCACATGATTTTTTTTGCAACACTATTTGTTATAAATACAACAATTTTGTATGTTTGTGTTATAATTATAAAAAATGAAAACAATTTTAATCATCGGGGCAGGAAGATCAGCTTCATCTTTGATACATTATCTTTTAAGTAAATCAGAAAAAGAGAACTTGCATCTTATAATTGGTGATTTGTCATTGGCATTAGCTGAAAAAAAGACAAATAATCATCCCAATGCAACGGCGATTGCCTTAGATATTTTTGATGAAAATCAAAGAAAAGAAGCGATTCAGAAAGCCAATATTGTTATTTCAATGTTGCCGGCTCATTTGCATATTGAGGTAGCTAAGGATTGTATTGTTTACAAAAAGCATTTGGTTACCGCTTCCTACGTAAGTGATGCTATGCAGGAATTAGATGCTGCAGCCAAAGAAAATAATCTGATTTTCATGAATGAAATTGGACTTGATCCTGGAATTGACCACATGAGTGCAATGAAAGTGATTGATGAGATTAAAGAAAAAGGCGGAGAAATGCTTCTTTTTGAATCTTTTTGTGGAGGTCTTGTAGCTCCAGAATCCGATACGAATCTTTGGAATTACAAATTTACCTGGGCACCACGTAATGTAGTTCTTGCCGGTCAAGGTGGCGCTGCCAAATTTATTCAGGAAGGTACTTATAAATACATTCCGTATTGTAATTTATTCCGTAGAACTGAGTTTCTGGATGTTGAAGGTTATGGTCGGTTTGAAGCGTATTCGAATCGGGATTCCTTGAAATATCGAAGTGTGTATGGTTTAGATAATGTGCTTACTTTATATAGAGGAACGATTCGCAGAGTTGGTTTCTCTAAAGCTTGGAATATGTTTGTTCAGTTAGGAATGACGGATGATAGTTACATCATGGAAGATTCTGAAAACATGAGTTATAGAGAATTTGTAAATTCTTTTTTACCATATCATCCAACAGATTCTGTAGAAATTAAAACGCGTTTGATTCTAAAAATTGACCAAGATGACATCATGTGGGATAAATTGTTAGAATTAGATTTGTTCAATCGGGATAAAAAAGTAGGATTGAAGAATGCTACTCCGGCTCAAATTTTAGAGAAAATACTCAGTGATAGTTGGACACTTCAACCTAAAGATAAAGATATGATTGTCATGTATCATAAATTTGGATACGAAATACATGGCAAGAAAGAACAAATAGATTCAAAAATGGTTTGTATTGGCGACGATCAAACGTATACGGCTATGGCAAAAACAGTGGGTTTACCTGTTGCCATGGCGACTTTATTAATATTGAATGGTAAAATCACGACTCCGGGAGTTCAATTGCCTATTCGTAAAGAAGTCTATGTGCCTATTTTGAAAGAATTAGAGGAATATGGTGTTGTTTTCAAAGAACAATCCATGTCGTATTTAGGATATAATCCTGATAAAGAGTTTAGTTAGTAGTTTTTTTTAGATTTTTAGTTTGATAAATCCGCTCCTTTTGAAGCGGATTTGTTTTTTTACTATTATACTTTTGATTGTAAAGTTATTGGTAAGCTATACATTACTCTGACAGGGACACCGTTCATTTTTCCGGGAATCCAGTTCGGGCATAATTTTAAAACACGTATGGCTTCTTCACCGGTTCCAAAACCAATATCTCGTATGTTTTTTATATCGCTTAAACTGCCGTCTTTTTCTATTATAAAGGTGATGTATACTTTTCCTTTTAAATTAGGTTGTTCTGGAGTTTTAAAATTATTGCCGACAAATTGATAGAATTTCATCATTCCCCCTGGGAAATCTGGTTTTTCCGTTATTCCAGCAGTATTGTATACTTCATTTTCCCCTTTTTGGACAAACTGATTTTCAGAATCGTACGCATCAATTTCAATTACTTCTGGAGCTCCTTTACTTAAAATCCCCAGAAGTTCCTCGTTTGTAGGCAATTCTTTTTGCTTGGATAGGATAGAAGGTATAGCTCTCTTTTCTACAGGAGTTAGTTCATTGTATTTTTTTTCGCTGGCAACCTTTCCTTTTTCATCTTTGATTTTAAAAGTAGTTTTGTCGTAATACGTTTTAATTAAATTTCCGGGTTTCGCAGGAGTAGTTTCTTTTTTTACATTGGTTTCTTGTGCAACGACTTTCGTACACAATAAAAACAATAAGGCAGTTACTACAGGAATTAGCATTGCTTTTTTTAATAAAGCTTCTGTTTTTGATGTGGTTTTTGTCATCATGAGCAATCGTTTTTTTGTTATTAAATAATTCAAATTACTGGCCAAGTAAAAAGTTTGGTTCTCGTTTGCTTTCGATAGTAATAAAGATTGGTAGAACGGAACGTTGTTATAGGAGGTCACGACTTTCTCATCGGCAAGAAATTCGTGATTGAGTTGTATGGCTTTTTTGTAAAAAATAAAAATGGGGTTGAACCAAAAAACGGTTTTCAATAGTTCGATGAATAAAATATCCAAAGTGTGTTTTTGGGTTACATGAGTGAGTTCGTGCGTGTACAATTCAGCTTCAATTTGACGGTTGTTGTATTCCGTCTCGTTGATGAAAATCGTATTCAAGAAAGTATGTGGCAACGTTTTTTCGGGAACTAAAATCAATTTGGCATTTTTATACTCAATAGGAGTATTCGACTTCATTTTAGACGAAATCTTATTGATATTGCTGATAAAACGTATCGCCAAAATAAGTGTTACTAAACCATACAAACTCCATAATCCTATTGCCAGATAGTTAGTTTCCTCCAGTATTACAGCGTTTCCTTGCAGTATCTGGATATTTCCCGGATTGACTGTTGGTTGTGTTATTTCCTGAATCACTTCAATAGTTATAAATGGAATCACCATCGAAAAAACAAGACTGAACAACAAGTAAAACCTATTGAAAACGTGCATTTTTTCTTTTTCCAAAAACAAATAATACACCGCCAGTTGCACGAATAAAGTAATTGTCGATTTGATTAGAAAGTCGCTCATTTTTTCTTTTTTTGAATTTCACTGTCTATTATTTTCTTGAGATCTTCCAGTTCCGTTTGCGATAAATTCGTTTCGGTGGTAAAGAAAGAAGCAAATTGCGATGCCGAATTGTTGAAGAAATTACTAATCAATCCGTTGACGTGTTTCGAGAAATAATCGGTTTTCTTGACCAAAGGATAATATTCCCGAGAGTTCCCAAATTCATTGTAGGATACAAATTGCTTGTCAATCATTCTTTTCAATAAAGTAGCAATGGTTGTGGTTGCGGGTTTTGGTTTTGGATAGGCTTCAAGCAAGTCTTTCATGAAGGCTTTCTCGAGTTTCCAAAGGTGCTCCATTACTTGTTCTTCGGCGTTTGTTAGTTGTTGCATGTTTATTTAATTTCTATTTCGGAAAGTGATTCCCCGTTATTGTATTTCTTTATTGTTATTAGTTTTCCATCTTCATTAAAGAAGTTCCAGTCACCAAAATAAAACCAATGCGCGTACTTATCGCTCGTTTCCATTTTTGTCTTTCCTTTGGACTGTATTTTTCCATTTTTATGATAAAAAGTAGTGTTGCAGATGTTGTCTTTGTATTTTTCTCTTTTAATGATTTTACCATTTAAGTAATAGCTCCATTTTTTTATGGGATCACCTTTTCGATATTTTCCAACCGATTTATAATGGGAACTGTCTTGTGTGTATTGTTCAATCCAAAGTCCTTCTCTAAGTTTATTTTTCATTTGATTGGTTTTGCAACCAAATAATAATAATACCAAGCCTATTACAATTACAGTTTGTCGCATAAAATGATTTTGTTCTACAGAAATAGAGTTTGCTCTACAAATGTAGAATATAAAATGAAATAAACAAATTTTAAATAAAAATATTTTGATATTCAGGGATTTGCGTTAAGGATGGGAGTGGAAATCCTTTTTATTTTTTTTCTTTAAAAAATAAAAAGATTGAGAACGGACAGCCTGACCCGCCTTTTTTGGCGGGAAACGCCCAAAAAAAATCCGCCCTGTGTAGAGCGGATATAGTATTTAATTAAAGGAATTTATTTTGACAACTCCACGAAATATTTGTAAAACAACGGAATGGTTTCAATTCCTTTTAGGTAATTGAAGATTCCGAAATGTTCGTTTGGCGAGTGAATGGCATCGCTGTCCAGACCAAATCCCATTAGAATAGTCTTGCTTTTGAGTTCTTTTTCGAATAACGCTACGATAGGAATACTTCCTCCTGAACGCACCGGAATTGCGGGAACGCCAAAGGTTTCGGTGTATGCCATATTTGCGGCTTTATAGCCAATGCTGTCTATCGGGGTTACATAACCTTGTCCGCCATGATGTGGTTTTACTTTTACGGTAACGCCAGCAGGAGCAAGGCTTGTGAAGTGTTTTGTGAAAAGTTCGGTGATTTCCTCCCAATCTTGATTTGGAACCAAACGCATCGAGATTTTAGCGAAAGCTTTGCTGGCAATCACTGTTTTAGCACCTTCTCCTGTGTAACCACCCCAAATTCCGTTGACATCTAGCGTAGGGCGAATGGAATTTCTTTCGTTAGTTACATAACCGCTTTCGCCATAAACGTCATTTAAGTCTAAAGCTTTTTTATAGTTTTCTAAATTGAAAGGCGCTTTGGCCATTTCTGCTCTTTCTTCAAGTGATAATTCTGCTACATTATCATAGAAACCAGGAATGGTAATGTGGTTGTTTTCATCATGAAGTGACGCAATCATTTTAGCCAAAACATTGATTGGATTGGCAACAGCACCACCATAAAGACCAGAATGCAAATCACGGTTTGGTCCCGTAACTTCTACTTCTACATAACTTAACCCACGTAATCCGGTTGTGATTGAGGGTTGCTGATTTGAAATCATTCCGGTATCCGAAATTAAAATCACATCGTTTTTTAGTTTTTCCTGATTGCGTTCCACAAACCAACTCAAACTTTTAGAGCCAATTTCTTCCTCGCCTTCAATCATGAATTTCACATTACAAGGCAAAGTGTTTGACTGAACCATATATTCCAATGCTTTTACGTGCATGTACATTTGGCCTTTGTCATCACATGATCCACGGGCAAAAATGGCACCTTCAGGATGAATTTCGGTTTTCTTGATTACGGGTTCAAAGGGTGGAGAAGTCCATAATTCCATTGGGTCTGGTGGTTGAACATCATAATGGCCGTATACTAAAACGGTTGGTAATGATTTGTCTATGATTTTCTCTCCATAAACGATTGGATAACCTGGAGTATCACAAATTTCAACAAAATCACAACCTGCTTTTTCTAAACTTGCTTTTACGGCATCTGCTGTTTCAAAAACATCATGCGAATAAGCAGTGTCGGCACTTACGGATGGAATTTTTAATAATTCGACTAACTCGTTGATAAAGCGATCTTTGTGTTCTTGAACGTATGCTTTAATATTTTCCATTATTTGAATTTTGTTTATATTTCAAAAGTACAAAAAAGAGTATGAATATTTTTTGTCAAATTTACTTTGAAAATTGGAAGTTATGTTTATCTTTGCACCCACAATTACGCGGATATGGTGAAATTGGTAGACATGCCAGACTTAGGATCTGGTGCCGCAAGGCGTGTAGGTTCGAGTCCTATTATCCGCACAAAAAAAAGCTTCTCAATCGAGAAGCTTTTTTTGTATGTATTAGAAATTAGATATGAATTTTACCATTTCAATGATACTCTTTTCCTCTTTCAAAGAAAAATTATTCTTTTTTAGATACGTTGCAATCTCTTCTTTTTTCGATGGGAAAAGATCTTGAAGTTCTTTCTTGTTTTTTGGCATCATAACAGCCGTCTCATTTTTTAGACTCAAATAATACTCGTCATTTGTTTTAACATATCTTGCGGATGTGGCAGGAGAATATGAGTTGATAGCTTCTTTTCCTTTTTGAATGGCAATTTTATCTCTTCTGTATAAAGCAACATCATTCTTATTAAATAATTCTACTAAATATCCATTTACTTCTCCGTCTTTAGTTTTATAATTTAAAAGCTTGATCTTATCCGTGAATGGAATAATAGTTATGATATTAAAAGGCTCCTTTTTCATTAATGAAAAAACTTCCTTTTTTTCATTTTGAACTTCTATCATATCCGTCATCGCATTATAACGGACCATAATCTGTTGAGGAATCCCAGAAACCTCAGCTAACCTAAATTCGTCAACTAAGTATTCAGACCCTTCTATTTTTGTCATTTCTTTTTTATTCAAAACATCGTTTCTAAATAAAGCCCCTGAAGAGGTAGGATCCATGGTGTCCATAAGTCGTTGTGCATTAATGCTTAATACGGTAAAAAACAGCAATGATGTGTTTAGCAATAGTTTTTTCATGATTTGTTAGTTTTTATTGTTTAGCTTCATTTATCCACGTATTTACTTTCATCTCTAATAATGCTAAAGGCATCACTCCAGATTCCAATACTTTCTCGTGAAATTTTTTAATATCAAATTTTGTACCCATTTTAGCTTCGGCTTTTTTACGAAGCTCTATAATTTTTAACTGCCCTATTTTATAAGACAATGCTTGTCCCGGAATTGCCATATAACGCTCTATTTCCGGAATAATGCTGGCTTCACTTTCAGCCTCATTTTCTAATGAATATTTTATAGCTTGTTCTCTGGTCCAACCTTTAGAGTGTAATCCAGTATCCACTACTAATCGGATTGCTCGGTGCATTTCATTGCCTAACATTCCAAAATATTGATACGGATCTTGATACAATCCAAGTTCTTTACCTAAGCTTTCGGTGTACAAAGCCCAACCTTCGCCGTATGCGCCAAACCAATTGAATTTTCTAAAATCAGGAAGATTGGCATTTTCTTGTTGCAACGAAATTTGAAAGTGATGTCCAGGAATTGCTTCGTGTAAAAACAAGTCTTCGTCTCCATAAAGATTATAATTAGCTACGTCAGGTATTGGAACATAAAAGATACCGGGACGGGAACCATCAGCTGTTCCTTGCATATATTCGGCACTTGCGGTTTTTTCTCTAAAGGCTTCCGTTCTTCTGATTTCAAATTTTGTTTTAGGTTGTAATGCGAATAATTTGTCTACATTCGGTTTGATTCGGGTATAGATACTTTGAAAATTAGCAATCACTTCTTCAGGACTTTTAAAAGGTTTTAATTCCTTTTTGTTTCTAACTTCCTCAAAGAATGCTAATAAAGTGCCCTTGAAGCCTACTTGAGCTTTTACTTTTTCCATTTCGGCATTCAACCGAGCTACTTCTTTTAATCCCAATTCATGAATTTCCTCCGGAGTCATTTCGGTTGTAGTCCATTGTTTTACATATGTAGCATACAAATCCTTTCCGAAAGGGAAACTTCCTATTCCGCTGGTTGCTCTTGATGCAGGGAGGTATTCATTGGTCAGGAAATCAGCCATTTTTTTATATTGTGGAATCAATTTATCATTGATAGTAGCCGTATATTTTGTGGTTAAGTCTTTTTTTATTGCATCAGAAAAAGTAGCGGGCATCAATTTTATCGACGAGTAAAATAAATTATCTTCGATTTTTGGCGTGGCCATTTCAGCAAATTGTGGAATTAATTTTGTTGTTAATGATTTTGGCAACACAATTCCTTTTGCCATTCCTTTTTTCATATACACCATAGCCGAATCTATCCAAATGGAATATTTGTCCATCCTTTTTAGGAAATTAGTATAGTCTTTTTCGGTTTTAAAAGGTTGCGCGCTGGTTCCTCCCGCAAACTGCCCCATCGTTAGGTGTGTCCCCCAAAATTGATGTACAGGAAGTAGGTTAGTAGGTTGTTTCAATAAATCTTTGCCAATCTCAACTTCCCATTTTATGATTTCATAACTGTTTTTTTCTTCTTCAGATAGGCTTTCTTTATCGATAGCTTTTAAGGCAGTTTGATATTTGTCAAAAAAAGCTTCTTGCGACTTTCTATAGCTGTCCGTCATTTCAAATTGCAGCTGATCGTTATACTCGTTTTGACCATTTTGCGTTGCATCCAATGGACTCATCGCATTTTTATCGTCAAAATAATTTTCTGTCAGACTACCAAAGTCTTCTTTTTTGTCTTCAGGTTTACAGTTGACCAGCAATATAGAGGTTGTCAATGTGATAAAAAGTGCGCTTATTTTTCTCATAATGGATGATAGTTAAATAATTGTAGCTAATTTATTCAAAAAAATTAATTATTTCCCAAATATGTTTCTATTTGTAATGCTTTAACATGGACTTTTTCTGTTTTTAGTTCTTATTCGCAAAAAAAATCCCATCCGCTTTAAAACGAATGGGATCTTAGGTTTCTATTTTTCTATATCTTTAAAAAAAAACAGATTTTAAAAAAATATGTTTTTATCCGTGATACACTCGGGAAGCAATTATTTTATCTTCTCTGATATCTAATACTTCCGCCACCAGTAAATCCTCTTCACCGGTAACCGTTCTTATGTATTCCATGAAAACGCGATCTCCATTTGCAGTTAGCGATTTTACCTTGTAATTCAAGCTGGGCAAACGCTCAAAAGCATCTTTCCACCATTCTCGTAATGCTTCTTTGCCGGTAACAAAACCGTCGCTTTCCGGTTTGTACATTTTAAGTTTTGGACTAAAATGTACAGCATCTTCATCGTATAAAGACAATAATTTTTCTAATTCTTTATTGTTGAAAGTTTCAAACCATTTAAAAGCAATTGATTGTAGTTTTTCTGGTGTCATACTAATTTAGGGTTGAATTTTTAATTAAAAAAATCCCATTCCGTGTAAACGGAAGGGATTTCATTTTTATAATTTCAAAGAAATATTAAACGTTCTTCAAATTGATAATTTCTTGTTCAGTAAGCAATCTCCAGTTTCCTCTTGGCAAATTCTTTTTGGTCAAACCTGCAAAAGAAACTCTGTCAATACGCAATACATCATAACTAAAGTGTTCAAAAATAGAACGAACCACTTTTACGTTAGCGGATCTTAATTGCAAACCAATTTCACTTTTAGCTTCTCCGTCAATGTAACTTACATCTTCCACAAAAACGCGGTGTCCGTCAAGAGTCAAACCTTTGTTTATTTTTTCTAAATCCTCAAATTTCAAGTTTTTGTCTAATGAAACTTGGTAAATTTTAGATGATTTTTGGCTTGGTAACGTAAATTTACGAATCATGTCCGTGTCATTCGTGAACAATAACAAACCAGTTGTATTTTTGTCCATTCTTCCCACGGCACCAATTTTTGCAGTCGTAGAACCTTTTACCAGTTCCAATACATTACGATATTCCTGACCTTCGTCCATGGCAGTCGTAAAGTTTTTTGGTTTGTTTAGTAAGATATATACTTTTTTCTCCGGTGTCAAAGTAGCACCATCAAAATTCACAACATCTCCAGGTTTTACCATGTATCCCATTTCGGTAACAGGAATCCCGTTTACTTTTACAGTCCCGGATTGAATGTAAATATCAGCATCACGACGCGAGCACGCACCAGAATTAGCAATGTATTTATTCAAACGAATTTCGTCTTTTACTTTCGGTCTCTTTGGTGCTTGATTTGGTTTTTTCTCTACTTTATCAGTAGCGATATCGGCAACTTTAGTATTTACTTTAACTTTTTTCGGCCCTTGAGCGCGCTTCTGCATGGCAGGTTTTGGCTTATTCGAACTTGGTCTTGAGCTAGTTGTTCTTGGACCACTTTTCTTATTATTGCCTTCCTTGTTATTCATAATATTCCAATAATTTGTGCAAAGATACTATTTATATACTTGACAATCAATAACAGCCAATTATAAAAACGCTAACTATCTAGTTTATAAGCTAATTAATACGTTTTAGTTTCGTTTTTTGGAGCTATTCCCGCTATTCATTACAATCTTTTATTTTTTGGCAGTAAAAAATAAAAGGATTTCTCCCGAAGCTTCGGGACTATCGGGGCTAACCAAATGGAGGTATTTGGGAATTCTTGAGAAAATGGTTTTCAACCTTTATAATCCCGAAGAAGAAAATGTTTAAACCGTCATCAACAATTTTTTCCCGTGCCATAAAACACTCGGATTTATCAATACAATACAAAAAACACCCGCAACAATAAGGAATTTCAAAGTGTTGTGAAGCAATAAAAATTGTGCTTTTGTGCTTGATTTCCACAAGTAAACCAAGAAAAAAATTAGTACAATCAGACAAGAATAAAAATAAACATCCATGTAACCCACATCGTAAATTTCGATTAAAACATAAACGGGAACAATAGTCAGAATTGTCAAAACAGTAATGATTTTTTTCGATATTTCTTCGCCGTAAACAATAGGAATCGTTTTGTAATCATTGGCTAAATCACCTTTTAGGTTTTCTAAATCCTTAATCATTTCTCGAATCAACAGTAGCAAAAACAAAAAAGTGGCATGCGAAAAAATAACGCCAAGCTGTCTTTTATAGTTTTCAATCTCTTCATATGGAATCCGAGTATAAAAATACAGCAGTATGGCAAAAAAAGGTAAAACAGCCAGCAAAGCAGCTGTCAAGTTTCCTATTATTGGGTATTTTTTTATTTTGTGAGAATAAAACCAGATGAAAAATATGTATCCTGAAAAGAATAAAAATACGCGCCAAGAAACAAACAAAGCCATTAAAGCCACTATAAAATTGAGTGTAAAATAGACGTTTAGTTTTGTTTTTTGACTCACTAATCGATCCAGCATCGACTTATTGGGACGATTGATTAAATCTTTTCGACTGTCATAAAAATTATTGATGATATATCCGGAAGCAATTGTTAGCGAAGAAGCAAAAACCAATATAAATAAATTGAAATCGAGTAGAATATCCAACGCTCTTTTTTCGGGAGCCAAAATAAATATAGACGAAAGGTATTGTGCCAAAATTATTACCGGAATGTTATAGCCTCTAACGACAGAAAACAAACTGACAATTTTCATCACTAAAAGCTTCTGTTGCCTGCTTAACATTTTTTATTAGTAGTTTTTTGTCAAGTTTTTACATCGGTATAGCAAACTTGCCTATTTATGCTCAAATTTAGGATTTTGTTTTTAAAATCAACTTGATTTCTTTACAAAAACTCATAAACGGGAATTCTTTTAAGAGGATATTGTGAAATACTACCTTTATTTCGGATAATTCTATAGAGCTAAATCTGATTTCATTTGATTCAAAATTAATTGCTTATTAAAGGGAAGAATCAGGATAAATCATTTTACCAAATTTTTTAATTGGTAAAGGTTTACTCAAAAGAGTTTTGACGTATGTATTGTTTTTTGCCCGCGTAATATCGTTAGGGTCTAATGTTGAGGAAAGCATGAAAATTTGAGTTTCCTTTTTCAATTCTTCAGAGAGCATTTCGTATTTTAAAAGGAACTCGAATCCATCCATTTCGGGCATTTTAATGTCTAACAGAATTATCAGAGATTCTTCAGCACTGATTTTGTAATTAGTAAGCCATTGAATTCCTTCTTTACCATTATTGGCAGTGCTTATTTCAGTTATACCCAGTGTTTTTCTTAGTAATTGTTTCGTGACAATTTGATCAATTATATTGTCGTCAATTATCAAAACTTTATAATTGGCCCTCATGTTGTATGGGTATCGTTACTGTAAATTTACTTCCTATATTCATTTTTGAATCTACGGTTATGTTTCCATTAAGATTTTCAACAGCTTCTTTTACTAAGTAAAGACCTAAACCGGAACCTCTCTTGCTGTTATTGGTTACAAAAAACATTTCAAAAATTTTGACTTGGTATTCTTTGTTAATTCCAATGCCATTATCTTCAATTTCTATTTTGTAAAATTCCCCTTTGGTATACGTTTTAATAGCAATATAACGCTTCTCTTTTTTCTCGTCAGAATATTTGATAGCATTTGATAGTAAGTTATTCAAGATAATCTTTAATCGCAAACCATCGCTTTGGACTTCATCAACGGATAAGTTTTTTTTGATGGCAATTTCATTCGTTCCCTTAATATAAAAATGTTGAGAAATAATTTCATCTATAATTTCATTTATACTAACAGAAGCTGTAGTTACTTTTTTTCGTTTATTTCTGGAATAATCAATTATATCTCTAATAAATTGGTCTTGCTTATCAAGACTTTGATGCATTAAGTCTAAATAATCTCTGATTTCATCCAAATCATCTTCTAATTTTACAATCTCTATTAATCCTTTCAAAGAAGAGATGGGCGACCTTAAATCATGAGAGGCACTGTATACAAACTTATCAAGTTCTTTATTGGCTATTATTAAATTCCTGTTTTTATCTTCTGTTTCTTGTTTTGAGCGTCTTAGCTTATTAATCATTACAGAATAATAAATACTGACACTTCCAATGATTATTAACGTAAAAAAAATATTGGTAAAAAGAAGGTAGGTTTTAATTAAGCGAGTGCCTTCTCCTAGTGCATCAGAGAAATTACGCTCATTTATAGTTAGTTTGTAGGTAATGCTATTTATCTGTTGGAAAATTTTTTCTTTTTCGTTTGGGCTTAAAGTATTGGTACTTATTTTTTTATGGGCCTCATTTCCAATCAATGCCAATTGGTCAATTAATTGATCTCCTTTTTCCCATTCATTAATCGCTTTTGCTAAAAAAGGAACGGAGTGAAAATGTTGAAATAACCAAACTAAATCATCAAGATCTCTTTCGTCATTTCGGCCAGCTCTAAATCCATCTTTGATTATTTCAATATCGCTATTGTTAACTAAGCCAATTCGCGCAGTTTTATCTCCTATAGGAACACTTAATTCGTCGTTAAATAATTTCCATTGACTATTGTCATTAGTAAATAAATACGTGATGAGGTGGCGTGTTGCATCTTTTTGTCCTTTGGAATAATGAGATTCTCCATTTACATACGCTCTGGATGCCGACAAGATTTTAATGGTTAGGTAGTTGATGATAGTCAACGAGGAGCAGGATATAATTACTATAATCAGAGGAATGAAAATATTGCTTCGCTTAAAATTTTCAAGAATTTTATTTTCAGTCATATAGTTTTTTTTGTAGGTAGTGGGGCAAAAAAAATCAGATGTTTAAAGATAAGATGTTTTTTATTGAAAATGTAAGATTTGGTTTAAATTTATTTGTATTGAATAATTTAATTTTTGTTTTTTAAGGTTTTGCCAAAAAAACATATTTTTTTTCAATAAACGAATTACCACAAAAGCATAAAAAAACACGATTTTACAAGGTTCTTTGACCCAGTAAATTCGTGTTTTTCTAATTTGAAATTGGTTGTTTTCCACAAAATTGTGCTATCAGCATAAATTTGTGGGAGTATGAAATTTTTTAAAACTGATATACTACTTCAAGTTTGTAATCTTTCAAAGAAGCTTTGGCTTTTTCTAAATCCTCAGTGAAACCTAAGATGTAACCGCCACCGCCTGAACCGCATAATTTTAAATAATAATCATTGCTGTCAATTCCCTGCTGCCAAATTCCGTGAAATTGTTCCGGAATCATTGGCTTGAAGTTATTCAAAACTACTTTTGATAATTTCTTAGTATTCATGAACAATGATTTCATGTCTCCGCCAAGGAAATTTTCCACACAAGCATCCGTATATTTCACAAATTGATTTTTCAACATCGCACGGAAACCTTTGTCCTTCAGACTTTCCATGAAAATATTTACCATCGGAGCAGTTTCGCCCACAATTCCTGAATCTAATAAAAATACTGCACCTTTTCCGTCAAAACTTTGTGTTGGAATTCCGGTTGCTTCAATATTGTCTTTAGAATTAATCAGAATCGGGATACTCAAATAACTGTTTAAAGGATCTAAACCAGAACTTTTTCCGTGGAAAAAACTCTCCATTTGAGAAAATATATTTTTTAATTGCAATAATTTTTCACGGGTCAAATTTTCCAGAACCGTGATTTTATTTTGTGCATATTTATCATAAATCGCTGCTACAAGTGCACCGCTGCTGCCTACGCCATATCCTTGTGGGATACTGGAATCAAAATACATTCCGGTTTCCACATCGTTTTTTAATGTAGTCAGGTCAAAAGTAACTAAGTCAGATTGTTCTTTTTGTAGAGTTTCTAAATACTTTACAAAACGTCTTAAGTGACCATTTGATTTGATGGCTTCTTCAGTTGGATTTTCATCTCTCTTAAGTGCACCATTGTAAAAATTATATGGGATTGAAAGCCCTTTTGAGTCACGAATAATTCCGTATTCTCCAAAGAGTAATATTTTTGAATAAAATAAAGGTCCTTTCATATTGGGTTGTAAATTAACAATTTAAGCTTGATAATTATATGTTGTAACAAATAGTTTTTATAAATCAACTTGATCTCCGCGATTAGCCTCTAGAATTTCAAGATCAATTTCTTCTTGTTGTTCAGGAGATAGTTCTTTCCAGACATCTTTTTTTTGTGCTTTGAAAATGTTTTTTATAGCCTCGATTATCGTTTTGTCATCAGTTTCTAATAACATTTTTATCAATTCTAATTTCTCTGATTGAATATCCATGATTTCAGCTCTTTAAAAAATAAAGATAGGAAAAAAACAGATTAAATCAACGAAGCTCCATTTCCAATTTCGTCACAAATGTACTGACCATTTTGACAATAGCCAACTAATTCGTTCTTAATAAATTGTAAAACTGTTTCGGCCACATTTTCAGGATATAAAACATGCACATTTGCACCAGCATCCAGCGTGAAACAAACTGGAATTTTAGTCTCATTTCTAAATCTCCAAATCGCATTTATAATCTCCAAAGTGTTTGGTTTCATTAATATAAAATAAGGCATCGAGGTCATCATCATAGCATGTAAAGTCAAGGCTTCGCTTTCTACAATTTTGATAAATTCCTCTAAATTCCCACTTTCAAAAATGGTAATCAGTTGGTCTAAATTTTCATGTGCTTGTGCAAATCGCCTTTCGGCAAAAGGATGGTTGTGCATTAAATCATGCCCAATGGTACTTGAAACCTGCTTTTCACCTTTGTCAACCAGTAAAATAGTATCTTGAAAATTCTTAAAATTTGCATGAATCGCATTAGGAAATTCTACCCCAAATAAATCAGAACTTCCGGAGATATTTGCATGATTTCCCCAAACCACCACTTGGCCTTTTACACTTCTGCAAGCACTTCCGGAACCTAAACGTGCTAATAAAGACGCTTTTTGATAGAAATATTCCTCAGTCATTTCAGGATGTAACGCTTTTTCTAAACTCATCAAGTTCATCGCTAAAGCGGCCATTCCAGATGCTGACGAAGCAATTCCGGAACTATGCGGAAAGGTATTCTCTGTGTCAATCGTAAAATGGAAGTCTTTTAAAAACGGTAAATAGATTTCTATTCGCTCCAGGAATTTTTGAATTTTTGGCTTGAAATCTTCTTTTGGTTTCCCTTCAAAAAGTAAATCGAAGGAAAATGTACCGTCGTTTTCTTTTTTGTCGAAAGCCAATTTCGTTATCGTTTTACAATTATTCAAGGTAAAACTCACCGAAGGATTGGCTGGAATTTGATTGTCCTTTTTTCCCCAATATTTTACAAGAGCAATGTTACTGGGCGCGCTCCATTGAAAATTTCCGCTTTCAATCGAATGTGTATATTTTGATGGAATAAAATCGTTTGCTGAAATCATGAATGTATAAATTTACGCAAAGATACTTTTTTTGGGTTATTTGTTTATTCGTTTAGTTGGTTAATCGTTACAAAGATTTAAGTAAATTTGGACAATAAAAATAATCATATAAGTCCATCAAGGATTTTTTAACCATTAAGGAATTAAGCTTCATTAAGTATTGGGCTTAATTTTTCTTAATTCCTTAATGGTTAGAAATATAAAGTTTACGAGATAATCAGTACACTTATTGTTTCTTAAATAGCTCATATGTTTCAAGAAAATAGTACATTTTAAAAAATATAAAAATGAATAAGATCACCCGAATATTAGCTGTTGTTGTTACGTGTCTTGCGATTGGATATTTCTCTGGAATTGTAACTCGATCTGCCATTACAACGTGGTATCCAACTTTAGTAAAACCAAGTTTTAATCCGCCTAATTGGGTTTTTGCACCAGTTTGGAGTATGTTGTATGTGATGATGGGCGTTGCCGCAGGATTAGTTTGGGATAGAATTGAATCAGAAAAAGAAGTTGTAAAAAAAGCGTTGGTTTTCTTTGCAATACAATTGGCACTAAATGCTTTGTGGTCGTATTTGTTCTTTGGTTTACACAATCCAATGTTAGCCGGATTAGAAATTATTGTATTGTGGTTGATGATTTTTGAAACGTACGTTCAATTTGCCAAAATCAATAAAATTGCAGGCTATTTATTACTTCCGTATTTGGCTTGGGTAAGTTTTGCCGCCGTTTTAAATGGAAGTATTTGGTGGTTGAATAGATAAGATCTCGTATTTCAGAAACTTACTTTTGTCTGGGTTGCAATGATATTTTAAAAGTTTATTTGCTTTTGAAATGTAATATTTTGAGACTCATAAATTCCTGAAGCGAAAGTACATTTTGTTGTTCAGCAATTATTTTTGACTTTGGGTCTTTGTTGCAGAAATCTAGAAATTTTCCAATTTCCTCGGGTTGAAGTTGTAATGTGTCGGTATAAAATTCTGGTTCGATTTGGGTTTTTGCAGCCTCTACAAAAGGCAGAACAGGACCTTTTACCTCTGTATCAGTATTCTTTTTCTGGAACAACTTAGCTATCATTCCGCCAATTCTCATTAAATTCATGCCGTTTTCAATGGTACCAGTATAAATGCCAGGATTTTTTAATGATTTTGCATTTTTTTCAAGAGCGTATTGATCTAGTTTGGCTTGTTCCCATTTAGCATCTTTACCAAGTTTTATGGACGGCATGCTTTGAACAACCACTTCTTTAAGCTCTTCTACTTTAGAAGATAAAGTTACTTTAAGAGCACCTTGGTTTAATACTGCTACTGAAATTTTTATTTCTTTAATTTTATGATTTTTAGCAACAAAAACTAATACATCATTAATTTCAATGTTAATTGCAAACTTTCCATCAGTATCGGTCAAAATAACGGTTTTGGAGGTTGAATTGATTACTTCAACTTTGGTTGCAGCGGTTTTATCAAATAATACTTGTCCCTGAATGCGGTTGCTAATTTGTGCTAGACCACTATGGTGAAGAAATAAAATAAAAAAGGAGGCGAGTAGTTTTGTTTTCATAAGTTTCTGATAATACGATAGTAAAGTTATCAGAATCTTCTTAAATAAAACTTACTGAAGTTTTAAACTCTTGTTAATTAAATTTAAATTGCATTTGCCACAATAAATCCGCTCGTCCATGCATTCTGAAAATTGAATCCGCCTGTGATGGCATCAATATTCACGATTTCACCAGCAAAATAAAGGTTTTCATGCAATTTGCTTTCCATTGTTTTGAAGTTAATTTCTTTTAAATCAATTCCTCCGGCAGTTACAAATTCTTCCTTAAACGTGCTTTTTCCGTTGACCTGAAAAGTCCCGTTCGTCAATTGATTGGCTAGATTTTGCAATTGTATTTTAGATAAATCGGCCCATTTTGTCTCCACTTCAATTCCGGAAGCGAGCACTAAACTTTCCCATAATCGATTGGTTAATTCGAATGGGGATTTCTTGGAAACTGATTTTTTAGCGTGTTCCTGTTTTAATTCTTTTAGCTTTTTCTCGACATCGGAAGTGTCTTCATCATTCAACCAATTCACGAAAATAGTAAACTGATAATTTTTGTCATGCAAGATTCGGGCGCCCCAAGCCGAGAGTTTCAATATTGCGGGTCCGCTCATTCCCCAATGGGTAATTAACAACGGTCCTGTTGAAGTAAGTTTGGTGTCTTTTACTTTTACGGTTACTTGTGCCGCAACTCCGGGCAATTCTTTTATTCTGGAATCTTTGATGTTGAATGTGAATAGGGAAGGAACGGGGCTGACAACTGCGTGACCAAAATTCTGTAACATTTCCCAGACTTTAGGATTGCTCCCTGTGGCTAAAATTAGCTTTTCGGCAAGATAATTTTCAGTTTGGGTTTCAATTTTCCAAAAATTTTCTCCCGAAACTTCGGGATTGAAAATAGATTGTACACTTTGTCCCGTAAGCACTGCAATTCCTAGTTTTTGTGTTGCTTTCAGGAAACAATCAATAATTGTTTGAGACGAATTCGAAACGGGAAACATGCGTCCGTCCGCTTCAATTTTGAGTTCTACGCCATGTTTCTCGAACCATTCAATCGTATCGCCAGAACAAAACTGATGAAAAGGACCGCGTAATTCTTTTTCGCCACGCGGATAAAACTTTACCAATTCATTCGGTTCAAAACAAGCGTGCGTTACGTTGCATCTTCCGCCACCGGAAATTCTAACTTTTTGCAATACTTCAGCTCCGCGTTCCAGAATTGCAACTTTTAATTTTGGATTTTTCTCCACAATATTAATCGCTGTAAAAAAACCTGCTGCGCCGCCGCCTACTATTATTATATCGAAATTCTGGTTCATATTCTATTTGGGAAATCAGTGATGATTCCGTTTACGTTGAATGTTTTTATTTTTTGAATGTCTTCTAATTTATTGATGGTCCATGGGAAAACCTGCAATCCTTTTTCCTGTATTTTTGCCGTGTTTTCTTTTGTCAATAAATGAAAATGCGGATGAATGGATTTTGCCTGAATGAATTTGGCGAAAGCCAAAGCCAAGTCTAAATCGGTTTCCGTTAAAACGCCAATTGGAATTTTATCATTTAAAAACGCCACTTGTTGCAGTGCATTCCAATCAAAACTGGAAATTAAAAACCGGTCGTATTTCCATCCTTTTTTAGTGACGTATTTTTCAATAAGCGAAACTACTTTATTGGTTGCCTCATAACTTTTGAGCTCAATATTGATAAAACAATCTTGGTTTACCAAATCAAAAACCTCCTTCAGAGTTGGGATTTGCTGCTCTCCATTTATTCTAAAGGCTTTCAATTCGCGCAAAGATAATGCATTTACAAAACCTTTTCCGTTGGTCGTTCGGTCAATAGATTCGTCATGAATAACCATTATTTCACCATCAGCACTCAAATGCACGTCGAGTTCAATGCCGTCCACTTGCATGTCTAATGCTTTTTGGAACGAAACAAAGGTGTTCTCTGGTTCATATCCTTTTGCGCCACGATGTCCAATTTTGAGCATTGTCTTTTTATTTTTTGGTAAAGGTAAACATAAAAAAAACGCCTTCATTTCTAAAGGCGTTTGGATTAAATTATTTTAAAAATTATTTTTTCAATTCCAATAAAACAATATCAAATTCAGTATTGATTGTCACTTTTCCATTGGAAACAATTGCTTCTTTTCCGGAATAGGCATCTTTTAATGGTGTGCCGTCTGCGAAAATTGAATCTACAGCAAGTTCTTTTGTACCAATTACCAAATCCAATCCAACAACTACTTTATCTGTATAATCTCCTTTAGAGAAAGTTCTGCTAAAAATATACGGTTGAGCCGAAATTTGCTTGTGAATTCCTGCTCCTATCGAAGGGTGGTTTTTCTTGAATTGACCTAATTTTTGCCAATGCAACAGCGTTTTTTGAGTTTCAGGATTTGATTTGATAGCTTCCCAATTCATAAACGAACGCAAGGTAGCATCGCCTTTTGTTCCTTCGATAACTAAAGAACGAGCGCTTTCATCACCATAATATACTTGAGAAAGTCCAGGACTCAGTAATAATTTTGTTCCGCTTTCTATAGTTTTGGTACGATTTGCATCAAATGGTCCGCCGTCATCGTGTGAAGACAAATAGTTCAAAACACTATATCCTTTTAAGTCATTGTTTAGCTTGTCAGAATATTTGGAGAATATAAATTCATAGTCTTTTTGTGCATCCCATTTGAACTCAAAATTGATCATATTGTTGAAACCATTTTTAAAATAGTTTATTTTTTTGTCTCCAAAATCAAAAACTTGTCCGCCACTGATGCCATAATTGTAAACTTCAGCAATGGTGTAAAAAGGATTGTTGTCTAAAACTTTTGTCGGATTGTTTTTCTTCCAAGTTGCAAAAGCATAATCACATTGGGTCTTGAAATCAGCCCAAACGGTTTCATCGGTATGTTTTACCGTGTCGCCACGATAACCGTCAATTCCGTAATCCGCAATATAATCCGTCAACCATTTGATGATGTAATATTTTGGGGCTCTTGGGTATCCCGTGCGAGCAAAAAACGCATCAAGTTCTTTCATTTCTTGTTCGTAACGTCCTTCTTTTTTCCATTTTTCGATTAAAAAAGGAGGTAACGCTACCGCTTGATTGTTTTCTGTTTTTATATCCGGAAGATTAGAAACCAGCGTACACGCAGTTGTATTTTCAAACGATTTGTAATCGCAATTGGGTCCTGTTCGCACCCAATCATTTGGCCAAACCGTATCTTCGGGAGTTACGGGACCGGTATGATTGATTACGCCATCAAGAATGATTCGGATTCCGTGTGCGTGTGCTTTTTGAACTAATGCAGCCAAATCTTCTTTTGTTCCAAAGTTAGGATCTAAGTTCGTCCAGTCTCTCGCCCAATAGCCATGGAAACCATAACTTAAACCGGTTCCTTCGTCAACACCATCGTGAATTTGCTCCACTATTGGTGTAAACCAAATGGCATTAATTCCTAATTTATCAAAATAACCTTCGTCAATTTTTTGAGAAATTCCTTTGATATCACCACCTTCAAAACCACGAAGTTTTCCCGTTGTTTTGGTTCTGTTGAAGTTTATATCATTTGAAGTGTCGCCATTATTAAAACGGTCTGTCATTAAGAAATAAACATTCGCTCCTTCCCAAACGAAAGGTGTTTTGTTACTCTCAGCAACTGTTTGTGTACTGGAGCAACTACTCATTATTGTCATGGTTAATAGTAAAAGTGAGATTGAATATTTTTTCATTTTTATAGCATTAAATGATTATTTTTTTTGAAACATATAAGGAATTATCAAATCGCTTAAATGCTTTACAAGGTTCAAATTACTTAAGTTCTAAAATCAAAACTGACTTAGGTTCTATTATAATTTCGTTTGTAACGTCAAATGTAAGTTCAGAAATTACATCTTTTCCTGTTTTAAAGTCTTTGATGTTTTCTTTGAAACGATGTGTATTGACAGTTTTGGTCTCATTACTGTTGTTCATTAAAATCATCACCGTTTCATCTTTGTTGTATCTAAAATAAACGTAGATGTTATTCTCCGGAATGTAATGTGTCATTTTTCCAAAATGAACCGCCGCTTTTGTTTTTCTCCAATTGAATAATTTAGAAGTAAAATTAAAATAATCGCTTTGTCCCGGAGTTCTTCCTTCTTTGATGAAAGCATTGTTTTGATCGCCTTCCCAACCGCCAGGGAAATCTTGACGAATATCAGCATCGCCTTTGTTTTTATCACCGGCCATACCTATTTCGCTTCCATAATACAATTGAGGAATTCCACGAACGGTAGCCATCAAAGTCATTGCCATCTTGTATTTTCTGATGTCGTTTCCGTAGGTTTGATTGAAACGATTCGTGTCGTGATTTTCAACAAAAATCAACATATTATTGATGTTTGGATACAGAAAATCATTTGTAAAATTGTCATACATTTTTACCACTCCTTTGTCCCAAGTTCCTTCGTCTTCACTGAATGCTTTACTGGTTGCCTCATATAATGTAAAATCCATTACACTTGGTAAATACGAGTTGTAATTTTGTATTTCAGCAATTTTACTGTCTTTTTGCCAATACGCCATTTGCGCTTGACTTTGCATCCAAACTTCCCCTACAATATTAAAATTTGGGTATTCATCGGTGATGGATTTTGTCCATTTTGCAATTCCTTTTGGGTCTGAATAATTATAAGTATCTACTCTAAATCCATCCAAATCGGCATATTCAATCCACCAAATCGCATTTTGAATCAGGTATTTTAAAGTCAAAGGATTTGTCAAATTTAAATCGGGCATCGATGGGACAAACCAACCGTCTATCGTGATTTTTTTATCAAATTTTGAAGCATTAGTGTCGTGGATAACCGTTCTTTTATGATTGGTTTGCGTGTAGGTTTCAAATTGATTGATCCATTCTTTCGTAGGTAAATCTTTCATCATCCAATGTTCAATTCCCCAGTGATTCGTCACATAATCCATCACGAGTTTCATGTCTCTTTTGTGCATTTCGGCTGCTAATCGAACATAATCAGCATTGGTTCCAAAACGTGGATCTATTTTATACACATCAGATTGACCGTAGGTGTGATAGGAATGTTTGGCATCGTTATCTTCACAAAGCGGCGTACTCCAAATGGTCGTTGCGCCCAGTTCTGCTATATAATCTAAGTTTTTTATGATGCCTTCAATATCGCCACCGTGTCTTCCGCCCGGTAATTCTCTATTGTATTTTTCTTGGGTAGCATTTTCACTGTCGTTGTTTCTGTTTCCATTGGCAAAGCGATCCGGCATCAATAAATACATCATATCCGAAGAATCAAAGCTTTTGCGTTGCGCTGAATTTTCTCTTCTTTGGCGCAAGCTGTATTTTTGTGTAAACGTTTCTTTGTTGTTGTTTTTAAAAGTAAAAAGGAAATCAGAAGCAGCCACTTTTTTGGTGTCAATGGTAACAAAAATGTAGTTGGAGTTTTCCGTTCTTTTAACGTTAGTTATTTTTATGCCATTAGAAACCGTGACTTGGTATTGAGAAATGTCTTTGCCATAAAAAAGAATTTGCAGTTCTGGATTTTGCATTCCTGCGTACCAAAAAGGCGGTTCAATTTTGTCGATTTGAGCGTTTAAAGTTAAAGACATAAAAAAAAGGAATAAGGTTATTTTTTTTAGAAAGCTCCTATTTATGAACGGAAACGAACCTGTTTTATGCATTGTGAAATATATTTTATTGACATTTAGATTTTTCGCTCACTTAAAATAAAGTCTTTTACTTTAAAATAGTCAGCCGATTTTATAAAAATTGGAATCCTCAAATTTGAATTAAGAACAGTTATCAATTAAACAATCCCAATGTTATTGGGATTGTTAGTAAGCCTAGCGAGGCTTGGGATCAAGTGATAGAATTAACTACAAGTTCTAGCAATTGTTTATTATACCGTAACTAAATTCTCAGACTTAACGATTACAGACTGACCATTTACTATGATTTTCAATTCTTTGTCGCCATCAATTGAAAAAGTTGTTTCCTTATGGTTAATTGCTACTTTCAAAATTTGATTTCTGAAATTAATTTTAAACGAGTAACCTTCCCATTCTTTTGGAATTTTTGGAGAAAAATGAAGCGTATCTTCTTTAATTCTCATTCCGCCAAATCCTTCCACGATACTCATCCAAGTTCCTGCCATCGATGTAATATGACAGCCTTCTTCCACTTCTTTATTGTAATCATCTAAATCCAGACGTGAAGTTCTCAAATAGAACGTGTACGCCATATCCATTTTATCTAATAAAGCCGCTTGAATCGAATGCACGCAAGGCGAAAGTGAACTTTCATGAACGGTAAATGATTCGTAAAATTCAAAATTGTTTTTCAGTTCTTCTTTCGAAAAATGATCTTCAAAGAAATAGAAGCACTGCAAAACATCGGCTTGTTTGATGTAAGGCGAACGTAAAATTCGGTCCCAAGACCATTTTTGATTGATTGGTCTTTGGCTTTTATCCAAATCAGCTACGCGAACTAATTCTTTGTCCAAGAAACCGTCTTGTTGCAAATACACGTTATGTTCTTCCGAAAAAGGGAAGTACATATTATCCGAAACTTTTTTCCAAGATTGTAATTCAGAATCCGAGATTTTTACTTTTTCCGTAATTCTTTTGTGATCTGAAGGATATTCCAGAGATACCTTTTGAATTTGCTCGTAGGTATATTCCAAACACCATTTTGCAATATAATTGGTGTAGAAATTATTGTTTACGTTGTTCTCATATTCATTTGGACCTGTAACTCCAAGAATTACATATTGGTTTAAATGAGTCGAAAAGTTGGCTCTTTGATGCCAAAAACGTGCAATTGCTATTAATACTTCCAGTCCTTTTTCAGGGATATAACTGTAGTCGCCAGTGTATCTGTGAAAGTTATAAATGGCAAATGCAATGGCTCCGTTTCTATGAATTTCTTCAAAAGTAATTTCCCATTCGTTATGGCATTCTTCACCGTTCATAGTTACCATTGGATACAAAGCAGCACCATTAGTAAATCCTAATTTAGCAGCGTTTTCAATGGCTTTATCCAATTGATTGTAGCGGTAGGTCAATAAGTTTCGAGCCACTTCTTGATCTTTGGTCGCCATGTAAAACGGAATGCAATACGCTTCGGTATCCCAATAAGTCGATCCTCCGTATTTTTCTCCTGTGAAACCTTTTGGTCCAATGTTCAAACGGGAATCTTTTCCTAAATAGGTTTGGTTCAACTGAAAAATATTGAAACGAATTCCTTGTTGTGCTTTTACATCGCCATCAATTGTAATATCTGACATTTCCCAAATTTTTGCCCAAGCATCAATCTGGTCCTGCAACATTTTCTCGTATCCTAACGCTAATGCGGATTGAATCACTTTCTCCGCTGCAGTAACGGTGTTTTCATGGTTTAAAGAAACCGTGTAACCACCAATTTTTTGTATAGATGATTTTTGGCCTTGAGCCACAATTACATCATAACTAAATTGAATTTTATCGGAAGTTGCATCAATATTAGAGGGAGAAATAGCCGTTTTTTCACCATTAGACAAAATGCTATTTTGCATGAAAGTGGTTACTTTGAAATGTGTTTTGAACGTTTGTGCCGTTACAAAAGCTTCATTTACTGATTTTTTCACCTCAAGTGGTTCCCAGAATTTTTCTTCCCAGTTGGCATCTTCATTGGTTACACCAGCATCAATATATGGTTTGTACACTATTTTTGAATCTTTGTTCAAAGGTGTGATTTCGTAATTAATAACCCCAACTTCATCCAAAACGATAGAAAGAAAACGACGAATAGTAACTGCTATTTGAGTTCCGTTTTTCAATGTGGCTTCAAAAGAGCGATTGTACCAACCTTCTTTCATGTTCAACTCACGACGAAAATTTTTGACTTCGGTACAGGTATTCAAATCGAATTTTTCTCCGTTGATTTCGATGTCGATTCCAATCCAATTGGGAGCATTTAAAACTTTCGCAAAATATTCCGGATAACCGTTTTTCCACCAGCCCACTTTAGTTTTGTCCGGGTAATATATTCCTGCGATGTAACTTCCCTGGAATGTTTCTCCAGTATAATTTTCTTCAAAATTAGCACGTTGTCCCATTGCACCGTTCCCAATGCTGAACAAACTTTCAGATGATTTTACGCTCTCTACATCAAATCCTTCTTCTATGATTGACCAATTATCTGGTTTTATATAATCTTGATTCATTCTTTCCTTGTTGTTTAAAGTTTGAAAAATGTATGGTTTAAAGGTTCGATTTTATGGTTTTACCACAGTTTATGGAACCTCTTATTTTTTATTCTATCTTTTTATTAAGTCTTCTATGAAGTTAGTATCAATTGCTGTGAAATCTTTAAAGATGTATTTTGCTTCATGCAAAATACCAGCTTCACCGATTCCTATACTGGTCATGTTTCCAATATTGGCCGCTTGAACTCCCGCCACTGAATCTTCAAAAACAAAAGCATCTTCTGGTTTTGTTTCTAATAATTTAGCGGCAATCAGGAAAACTTCAGGATCAGGTTTTGCATTGGTCACATCATTTCCATCGACAATAACATCAAAATAAGATAGTATTCCTGTTTTCTCCAGAATAGGTCTGGCATTTTTACTCGCAGAACCCAATGCTATCGGTTGATTTTTTTCTTTTAGAAATTTTAAAATGGGATATACTCCAGGAAGAATCTCGCTTTCGTCCATGTCAACTAAATAGGATAAATACTCTTCATTTTTTTGAAGTAACCATCTGTCTTTATCTTCTTGTGAAGCTTCCACTTTTCCTAATTCTAATATAATATCCAAAGAGCGCACACGGCTTACTCCTTTTAATAATTCATTATGTTCCAGTGTAAATTCAATATTTAACTCATTTGCGATTTTTTGCCACGCTAAATAATGGTATTTTGCTGTGTCAACAATTACTCCGTCCAGGTCAAATATGAATGCTTTTCTATTATTCATGAATTTCAATTTTTGTTCTGTTGTTTACTCTAAGGGTAAGTAAACCGGCAAATATCATCGATACTCCGCCAATTAATAATGCGTAAATAGGTTCGTTTTGAAAAAATTGTTTGACAATAAAACCTAAGATTGTTGCGGCAACAATTTGAGGAATAACTACGAAAAAGTTGAAAACTCCCATGTAATAACCCATTTTTGCTGCTGGTAAAGCGCCAGATAACATCGCATAAGGCATTGATAAAATACTGGCCCATGCAATACCAACGCCTAACATTGGAATTAATAATAAATATTTGTCTCCAATAAAATAAATAGAAAGTAATCCTACACCACCAGAGCACAATGCCAGTAAATGTGTGGATCGAACCCCTACTTTTTTTGCTATTACAGGCAATAAAAAAGCAACTGCAGCAGCTACTCCATTGTAAACCGTGAAAAGAACTGATACCCAGTCAGCAGCATCATTGTATACTTTTGAAGTCGTATCTGTTGTTCCAAAAATATGTTGTGTAACGGCTTGTGTCGTGTAAATCCACATGGAAAAAAGTGCAAACCAAGAAAAGAATTGAACCCAAGCCAATTTTTTCATTGTGGTGGGCATGTTCAATAAATCGGTCATGATGATCGTGAAACCATTTTTTATTTGGACAACCCTAAGTCTGGAAGTAACCATAAATAAGATTCCAATCACAATTAAGCCTATAAATAAAATGTAGAGTTCTTTAGTAAGTTGGTTTTCGTAAATAATAAACGAAATGATGCTTCCTAACAAAGTCATTACAAGTCCTAGATTGAATTGTCTTTTGATATTCGCTTTGCTTTCGAACTCAGTTTCAATTGGAGCTATTTCTTTAGTGTCTTTGTCTTTTTGTTCAAAAGCTTCTAATTCTTTAGGAGAATATTCAGTAGATTTAAAAACAGTCCACAAAACCGCCAACAGAAAAACAACTCCTCCTATATAGAAGGACCATTTTACAGAATCTGGGATGATTCCTTCAGCTGCAGTATTGCTTACGCCAAAAACATTTGTGAAAATGTAAGGCAGTAAGGAACCGACAACGGCACCCAATCCAATGAAAAAACTTTGCATGGCAAAACCTAAAGTTCGCTGCTTTTCGGGTAGATTATCCCCAACAAAGGCGCGGAAAGGTTCCATCGAAATGTTGATTGAGGCATCCATCATCCATAATGTTCCAGCAGCAATCCACAACGAAGGTGAATTGGGCATTATAAACAAGGCTATTGATGATAAAATGGCACCTATCAGAAAATAAGGTCTGCGTCGGCCTAATCTGGTCCAAGTTCTATCGCTAAAATAACCAATTATAGGTTGGATAATTAAACCGGTAACAGGAGCAGCAATCCATAAAATAGGGATTTCATCAACCTTTGCACCTAATGTTTCAAAAATTCTTGAAGTGTTTGCGTTTTGCAGTGCAAAACCAAATTGTATTCCTAGAAAACCGAAACTCATGTTCCAAATTTGCCAGAAACTTAATTTACGCTTTTCCATTATCGTAATTTAAAAAATTAATACGATAAGCGCTATGCTTATCAAAACTTATCTTATTTTCGAAGTAAAAGTTGAAGCTTTGAATGGGTAAATATAAAAATATATTTCAAACATTTGTTTCTCATAAAAAAATTAAAGGAAACATTTTCAACTACAAGGTTGTAGTAATGAATAAACTAACAAATAAAAATTAATTAGTTGATTCTCTTTCTATCAAATGGGTTTCAATTACTTCAGTTTTATAGTTTTCGTCCTCTTCGTCTTCTTCAGATTCGAGTCTTTCAATTAGCATTTTTGCGGCTTTATTTCCCATTTTTATTCCACTCTGACTTACGGTAGTAATAGTAGGAGTAGAATATTTGGAAATTATACCATCTGTAAAAGCAATAACCGCTAAATCATTCGGCACATTCAGTCCTATTTTATTAGCTGTTTTGATTATAGTAACTGCAAAAAGTTCATTTACAGCAAAAACGGCATCAATAGCTTTGTCTTCCAGTAGTTTTCCAATAGTGATTTCGCAGGTGTCAATGTCTTCAATTTTGATGATTAGGTCTTCATTAAAAGGTATTCCGTTATCCAGAAGTGCTTTAGTGTAGCCATCAGTCCTTAGTTTTCCTACGCTTACATAGTCAACGGTGGTCACCAGGGCAATTTTTTTGCGTCCTTTATCAATTAAGCTTTGAACGGCTTCATAAGCCGCATATTTATCGTCTATAATTACTTTGTCGCAAAGGATATCATTGGTAACTCTGTCAAACATCACAACGGGCATTCCTTGATTGATGACTTCGGTAATATGATGAAAATCGCCTCTGAATTGGGTTTCTTTTGAAAGCGACATGATAAAACCATCAATGCTGCCATTAGCCAGCATTTCCATATTTAAGACTTCTTTGTCAAAGGAATCGTCTGACAGACAGATGATAACGCTATATCCATTTTCATTTGCAACCTGTTCGATTCCGTTAATAACTGTTGAAAAGAAATGGTGGACTATTTCTGGAATAATGATTCCAATGGTTTTGGTTTTTCTGTTTTTTAAACTAAGTGCAATATTGTTTGGCTTGTAGTGGTAAAATTTAGCAAATGCTTGAACTTTTAGTCTGGTTTCTTCACCTATTTCGAGGCTATTTCTCAAAGATTTTGAAACGGTAGAAATGGATACATCTAATTCTTTTGCAATTTGTTTAAGCGTTATTTTCCTTTTCATGGTGAAGATATGGTAAAAAATTATTTCTTAATAAAGATAAAATTAAATTTTATAAATGGTAATTAAACTGATAAAAATTTATGTAAATCAGAAAGTTTTCAACACTATTACGTTTTCGTAAGTCAAATAAAAAGGGGCCTTGTCGAGCGTGACTAAATTTACATAAATTTAACATTCGAAGTAATAGTTAAGGTTGAAAACTCAACAAAAAATTAAATTAATTTAAACAAAAAGTATGAAAACAATTTATAAAAAGTTGTTAATTTTATTACTGCTACTCCCTTTTAGTATTCTGGCTCAGAATACTGTTGGCGGAACTGTTCTTGATAAAGTGTCAGGACAGCCAATTCCGGGGGTAAATGTAAATGTACAAGGTGCCGCTAATGGTGTTTCTACTGATTTTGATGGTAAATATCTGTTATCTAATGTTAAGAAAGGTGATAAAGTAGTATTTTCTTATATCGGATATAAAAATACTGTAGTGGATTATGTTGCCCAAAAATCATTAAACGTTTCTTTAGAAGAAGATGCGAATCAATTAAAAGAAGTTGTAATCCAAGTAGGATACGGAACAGTTAAGAAGAAAGATGCTACAGGAGCTGTAACGGTATTGACAACTAAAGATTTTAATAAAGGACCTGTAACTTCTGCGGATCAAATGATTCAAGGTAAAGTTGCTGGTTTGCAAATTATCAATGGAGGAGGTTCTCCAGGTGAAGGTGCTACAATTAGAATTAGAAGTGGGTCTTCTTTATCTGCAAATAACGATCCTTTATATGTAATTGACGGAGTGCCAGTTGCTGCTGGTGGAGTAGAAGGAAGTAGAAATCCATTGTCTACTATCAACCAAAACAACATCGAATCTATTTCGGTTTTGAAAGATGCTTCGGCGACTGCAATTTACGGTTCTCGTGCTTCTAATGGGGTAATTATCATTACTACCAAAAAAGGAAAAGCAGGGGATTTACAAATAAATTATAACGGAAATTTTCAAGTATCTGAAATCACAAATAAAGTGGATGCTTTGTCAAGTACTCAATTTAGAGATTTCGTAACGGCTAATGGTAATGCTGCACAAATAGCTTTGATGGGTGCTGCTGATACAGATTGGCAAGATGAGATTTACAGAACAGCTATTGGTACAGACCATAATATTTCATTAAGTGGAGGTTCTGATAATATAGTATACAGAGCGTCTGTAGGTTATGCTAATTTAAATGGTATTTTGAAAAGAGATAACATGGAGAGAACAACATTAGGTGTTGGTGTAACAGGTAATTTCTTGGACAATCATTTAAAAATCGAATTGAACAATAATACGTCAGTTATAAACAGTAATTATAGTGACCGAGGTGCTATTGGTTCAGCTATTCGTTTTGACCCAACTCAGGTTGTAAGAAATCCTGACGGTACCTTTTTTCAATGGTATACTTCTGCTACTGAAATCAATCAATTGGCTGGAAGAAATCCATTGTCTTTGATTGAACAACAAAATAATTATGGTACTTCATACAGAAGTATTGGAAACATCCAAACGGAATATAAAATGCATTTTTTACCAGAGTTGAAAGCGGTTGCTAACTTTGGTTATGATGAATTAAGTGGTAGATCTTTCGGTAATACAGATGCTAATTACCTAAATGGTTTGTCAGGTTCTGGATATAACAATAGCTATGAAAGAACACAATCTCGTTCGAATAAGTTGATGGATTTATTTTTAAACTACAATAAAAAAGTAGATGCAATCAATACTGTTTTTGATGTAACTGGAGGATATTCATATCAAGATTTTAGAGAGTTTTATAATTCTTCAAATTTTGAATTTCAGACTAAAAACACAACTTCACCACCATCTTTTCCATCACGTATCAACTTGCAATCTTTCTTTGCAAGAACAAATATTACTATCGCTGACAAGTATTTATTGACCTTGTCTTACAGACGTGATGGAACTTCAAGATTTACAGAAACTAATCGTTGGGCAAATTTCCCTGCTGTTGCTTTAGCTTGGAAATTGAATGAAGAAAACTTTTTGAAAGATGTGTCTGCTATATCTACATTAAAAATCCGTGGAGGTTGGGGTATTACCGGACAACAGGATATTGGATTTAGTTACCCATCTATTCCATTGTATTTAGCATCTAATACAGCTGCTCAATACCAGTTTGGAAGTGATTTTTATACTACATACAGACCACAGCCGTATAACAGTAACTTGAAATGGGAACAAACTACTACTGTAAATGCAGGTTTAGATTTTGGATTTGTGAACAATAGAATTACAGGTAGTGTTGATTTATACGAAAGAACTACTGAAGATTTATTATTGTACACTCAAAACCCATCTTTCTTTGGATTCTCTAATTATGATAATTACAACGTAGGTACAATCGAAAATAAGGGAATTGAAATTGCTGCAGAAGTTATTCCTGTTCGTAATGACGATTTTGAATGGAGAATTGGTGGAAACATAACATTCCAAGATTCTAAAATTACTAAGTTGACGACTACACAACCTAATACTCCGGGTATTAATATTGGAGGGTATGAAGGTGCTACAGGAAACACGATTCAAAATCACCAAGTAGGATATGCGCCAAGTTCATTTTATGTATATGAGCAAGCGTATGGCGTTGATGGAAAACCATTAGACGGTGTGTATATCGACAGAAATAAAGACGGATTGATTACACAACAAGATAAATACCGTTTTCACAAACCTGCAGCTGATGTTTTTTACGGTTTCAATACAAGTGTAACCTACAAAAACTTTGATATGGGAATGAACTGGAGAGGATCTTGGGGTAACTATAATTACAACAACGTAGATTCAAGCAAAGGTTCTTTCAATAACATTTTGATCAGAAATACAGATTTATCAAACGGTGTTGAAAACCTTTTGGAAACAGGATTTAGATCAAATGACACAAAACGTTTCGAATCGGATTACTACATTCAAGATGCTTCTTTTATTAGATTGGATAACGTAAGTGTTGGATATACTTTCAATCAAAAAGAGAATTCAACTTCATTAGTTAAATTGACATTATCAGCTCAAAATGTTTTGGTAATTACTAAATATGAAGGATTAGATCCAGAAATTTCTGGAGGTATTGATGGAAATTTATACCCACGACCAATTACTTTCACGTTAGGTTTAAACGTTAATTTCTAATACAAATAACAAGAAAAATGAAAAAGACACAAATAAAATTATTGGGTATTTCTTTGTTACTGTTGGTGATGTTATTCCCATCGTGTACAGATGATTTGAACCAAGTCCCGGATAGCGCAAATGCAATTCCAGGTGAAGAATTTTTTAGCACGCCAGAGTCGTACAAACAATATTTGGCTAAATTATACGCAGGATTTGCTACTTCAGGTCAAACTGCAGCTGGTTCTCCTGATATCTCTGGAATTGATGAAGGAGAAAGTCAATACATCAGAGGGTATTGGTTAATGCAGGAATTAACTACAGACGAGGCTGTTATTGGTTGGAATGACGGAACAATAAAAGATCTTCACAATCAGACTTGGACTTCTTTAGACCGTTTTATCACGGCTACATTTGCTCGTTTCTCTTTTCAAATTGTAAACTGTAATGAGTTTTTAAGACAAACTACTGATGAGAAATTAGCATCTAGAGGTCTTGATGCTGCTTTAATAGCAGAAATTAAAACGTACAGAGCAGAAGCACGTTTCTTAAGAGCATTGACATATTGGCACTTAATCGATATGTTTGGTGGTGGATCTTTGGTGACTGAAAATTCTCCAAGTACATTCTTTTACCCTGAGTATGCTACAAGAGCTGAATTATACAAGTTTGTTGATGAGGAATTAACAGCAATTACACCTGAATTGAAAGCTGCAAAAACCAATGAAGCATATCGTGTAGACCAAGCAGCAGCTTGGATGTTACAAGCTAAATTGTATATGAATGCGAAAGTATATATTGGTACTGATAACTACGCAGGAGCATTGCAATTAATTACTAAAGTGATAGGGTCAGGTTATGCTTTGCATACTAATTACAACCAATTATTTTTAGCTGACAATGATAAAAATGGAGCTCAAAACGAATTCATTTTTGCAATTGCTTTTGATGGTCTAAGAACTCAAACTTATGGTGGAACTACTTTCTTGACGCATGCACCAGTTGGTGGTACCATGAAAGCTTCTGAATTTGGAATCAATGGTGGTTGGGCCGGAATCAGAACTACATCGGCATTTGTAGATAAGTTTAATGGAAACACTACAGATACAAGAGGACAATTTTATACGGATGGACAAACGAAAGAAATCGTTGATGTTAGTTCATTTACTGATGGGTATGCTATTCAAAAATTTAGAAATGTAGATGTTAATGGTGTTTCTGGTTCAGATAAGGCAGGGAATTTTTCTGATTCTGATTTTCCAATGTTCCGTTTGGCAGATGCTTATTTAATGTATGCTGAATGTGCGGTAGTTGGTAAAGTAGGTGATCTTGGAACTGCAAGAGGCTATGTAAATGCTTTGAGAACCAGAGCAAATGCTTCAACTATAGCTACTCTTACTGCTGATGCTACAGGTGCAAACTTAATTCTTGATGAAAGAGCAAAAGAACTACACTGGGAAGGTCACAGAAGAACGGATTTAATTCGTTTTGGTAAATTTTCAGGCGGTAGTTATATATGGCCTTGGAAAGGAAATGTAGCTGGTGGAGCGCCAACACAAGCGTTTAGAAATTTATTTCCTATTCCTGCTACTGCATTATCATCAAACAGTAAATTACAACAAAACCCTGGATATTAATAATATTTAAAATAAATAGAAAAATGAAAAATATAACTAAATCAGTAATTGCTTTATTCGCGATACTTGCCTTGTCTTGTAGCGTTGAAGATGTAGAAGATAGACCAGTAATTCAAGGAGTTGATACTCCGGAATTAGTTGCGCCTGAAAATGATAAATCATATGTATTACTTGAAGAAAATGCTGATGATGTTGCAGAGCGTTTTGTTTGGACCAAAGCAACTTATGGTGGCGATGTTGAGATAGGATACAAACTTTTAATTGATGTTAAAGGGGGCGATTTTACAAAAGCAATTGAATTAGGAGGAACTTCTGGTGCAACTCAACTCGAAGTTACTGTAAAAACCTTAAATCAAGCAGTAATTGAGTTAGGTGGTATACCTGATCAATTAGGATCTTATGATATAAAAGTAATGTCAAGCCTTGCAGGAGTTGAAAAAATGATGTCTGAAACACCATTGACTATTTTAGTTAATGCGTATACAGGATTAGTGCCATACGCATTTACAGATTGGTATTTAATTGGCGCAGCTGTTGAAGGTGGTTGGGATAATAATGTTGATACGAAACACCAACCTATGTTTAGAGGTGGAACGAATCCAAGTATTTATAAATTTACAGGGTACTTTACTCAAGGAAATTTTAAGCTAATTTCTGAAAAAGGGAGTTGGGCTTCTCAATTAGGGAATGCAGGAAATAATACAATTGAAATTAAAGATAATGCAGGTGAATTTACAATTTCAGCTTCAGGATACTACACTTTTACATTTAATGTTGAAACGTTAGCTTACACTTTAGTTCCTTATAACGCTTCTGCGGCATCAGTTTATTCAAGAATCGGTTTCTTAGGTTCATCAAGAACTGGTTCTGATGTAGGTTGGTCTGGAGATGATTCAGAAATGACTGTGTCAGCATTTAGTCCTCATGTTTGGACACTAAGTATTTCTCTATTTGACGGTAAAGGGAAATTTAGAGCAAACAATGCTTGGGATACTAATTGGGGAGGAGATACGGAATTTTCAGGGTTTACTGGTAATGGTGCTAGTGGAGGAGATATTCCAGTTGCAAAATCAAAATACAAAATTTATTTCAATGATTTAGATGGTAGTTATTTGATGTTGCCAAATCAAGAATAATTTATTTCAAAATATTTAAAGGCTATCTCATAGGTAGCCTTTTTCTATCTAATTTAATTAACACTAAACCATGAAAAAAACTATACTTTTTTTATTGTTTTTCCTTTCAATTGTCGCTTCAGCTCAGCAACAAACAATCGCTTATACCATAAGCCCAGCTACTTTTGAAGAAACGACATCTATTACCATTACCATCAATGGGAATAATGTAAATGAAGCAACTTGGGGAGTTACCGGAAACGCATTATACATGTGGACTTGGTCTTTTGACATCAATGATGCAAACAGTATTGATTGTCCTACTAACGGTACATGGACTGCGTCCAACGAAGCGAATAGGTTTGCTTACAACTCAGTTACGAATACCTATACTAAAACATTTACTCCAAATACCTTTTACAATAGAAATGGAATAGGGAAAATAGGCTTTCTTATTAAAGCTAAGGACGGAACTGGAGATAAAAAATCGCAAGATAATTATGTTGAAGTTGGTGCGTACCAAGTGACATTAACTACTCCGGCTGAAAATGGTTCAACAATTATTGCTTCAGGTGGAAGTTTGACTATTGCAGCTACTAATACCGGTGGAAATGCCAGTTATGTGCTAAAAGCAAATGGTACAAATTTAAATACAAATGCTGCCACTTCCAGTTATTCCTATAATCATACGAATATTACAGGGAACCAAAATTACGAGCTGCTGGTTACTCAGGGAACAACCGTAATCACTAAAAAGTTCGGTGCTGTAGTCAATCCGGGTACGGTTAGTGAGTCAATGCCAGCAGGTTTATTAGATGGAATCAATTATAATGCTGCTGATGCCACAAAAGCAACTTTGGTTTTAGATGCTCCATTCAAAGATTTTGTTTATGTAGCAGGAAGTTTCAACAGCTGGCAGCCTACGGCTTCTTATGCGATGAAAAAAGATCCTGTTTCTGGTAAGTTTTGGTTAGAATTAAACGGATTAGTTTCAGGAACAAATTATACGTATCAGTATTGGGTCGTTGATGCTACACCTATTGCAGGCACGCCTTCTTTAGTGAAAACTGCCGATCCGTATTCGACTCTAGTTTTGTCTCCTAATGATGATCCTTTTATTCCAGCTTCTACTTATCCAAATCTTCCGGTTTATCCAGTAGGTCAAGACAGAGAAGTAACGGTATTGCAAACTGGAAAAACTCCTTACGCTTGGAGCAGTGCCACCACTAATTTTGTTAAACCTGCTAAAGAAAAACTGGTTGTTTATGAATTATTGGTTCGTGATTTTGATGCCAATAGAAGCTATCAAGACTTGATTAATAAAATCGATTATTTCAAAAATTTGAAAATAAATGCGATTGAATTAATGCCTGTAATGGAATTTGAAGGCAATGAAAGTTGGGGTTATAATACCTCTTTTCATATGGCTTTGGATAAATTCTACGGAACTTCTGATAAATTGAAAGAGTTTGTGGATTTATGCCATCAAAACGGAATTGCGGTAATTCTTGATGTAGCATTGAATCATGCTTTTGGAAGAAATCCAATGCTTCGTATGTGGATGAATGATCCTGACGGAGATGGTTGGGGTTCTCCTTCAACTGAAAATCCTTATTTTAATACAACGGCAATGCACAGTTATAGTGTGGGCGAGGATTTTAATCATCAACAACCCAGAACACAAAACTATGTGCAGCGTGTCATTAAACAATGGGTAGAAGAATATAAAATTGACGGATTTCGTTGGGATTTAACCAAAGGATTTACTCAAAATTGTCCTGCTAATGTTACTGGTGGTCAAGAAGCTTGTACCGGAGTTAAACAACAAGATAGAGTAGATGTATTGCGAAAATATGCTGATTATTCTTGGAGTTTAGACCCAACACATTATACTATTTTTGAGCACTTGGGTAATGATGATGAAGAGCAACTTTGGGCAAATTACAGAATTAATGAAACGCCAAGTAAAGGAATTATGATGTGGGGAATAATGACCGGTCAATACAATGAATTGTCAATGGGGTTTGCCGGAAATATTTCTCGTATGAACAGTACGAGCAGAGGTTTTACCACAAATAGATTGATGGGTTATGCCGAAAGTCATGATGAAGAACGATTAATGTATAAAAATTTACAATTCGGGAATAGTACCAATGCTGCCCATAATGTAAAAACACTAAATGTAGCTTTGTCTAGAATGTCAGCAATTGGAGCCGTTTCTTTATTGGTTCCAGGACCAAAGATGATTTGGCATTTTGGTGAGCTAGGTTGGGAAAATTCTATTTTTGCCTGTAACAATGGAACGGTAAATACTTCGTCCGATGCTACTTCTGGGGATTGTAAATTAGATACCAAACAGCAACCGCAATGGGTTACTAATTGGCTTGGAGATACCAATAGAAGTAAAATTTATAACGATTGGTCCAAAATGATTACGATGAAAACTGTAGAGCCTGTTTTTTCAGGAACTGCAACCATATCGAATACTAGTTCCTTGTATCCAAATATCAAAATTACCAATAGCACTTTGGCGTCAAGCCAACTTAAAGATGTTTTGATCTTGGCTAATTTTAATGTTACTACACAAAATGTAGCAACTGGATTTCCTTACACAGGTGAGTGGTACAATTTGATGGACAATACAACAATCACGGTGACTAATGTAAATGATCCAATCACAATTCCGGCTGGTGAATACCGAATCTATGGAAACAAAACGGCTTCTTTGGCAATAGTTGATTATGAAAAAGCACCAACTGTTTTGTTGTATCCAAATCCGGCTTCGAGTTATTTTACTTTAAATGCTGCAACTTCCAAAGTTCAAATTTTTTCTATAACGGGACAATTGGTAAAATCGTTTGATGCAAATCAATCTGAAGGGAATCAATATATAATTAGTGATTTGAATCAAGGTTTTTATATAGTAAAAGCGTATGATGAGAATAATGGAGTTCAGGTATTGAAGTTCATTAAGGAATAGTACGGTTTGTTTGTTTTAAATGTTTGAAAGGCTGTCTCTACAAAGACAGCCTTTTTTATATAAAAAAACTGCTTCGTTTAGGAAGCAGTTTTTAACAACAATTAAAACTAAAATCTAAATTTTTCCGTCTTTGATTTCTTCCACAATTTCAGGATTCAATAACGTTGAAATATCTCCAAAATTAGAGTAGTCTCCTTCGGCAATCTTACGCAAAATTCTGCGCATGATTTTTCCGGAACGTGTTTTTGGTAAACCGGAAACAAACTGAATTTTGTCTAATTTTGCTATCGGTCCAATATGGTCTGATATGTGTTGGTTAATCTCTTTACTAAGATTTTCTCTGTCGCGATATTCTCCCGTTTCTTTTAGAATTACAAAACCATACAAAGCATTCCCTTTGATGTCGTGAGGGAAACCTACAATGGCTGATTCCGCAACTGCCGGATGTTCGTTGATGGCATCTTCAATAGGTGCAGTGCCCAGATTATGTCCGGAAACAATAACTACATCATCTACGCGACCCGTAATTCTATAATACCCAACTTCATCACGCAACGCACCGTCTCCAGTGAAATATTTGCCTGGAAAGGTAGAAAAATAGGTGTCTTTATAACGCTGGTGATCGCCCCAAATGGTTCTGGCAATTCCTGGCCAAGGAAATTTAATGCACAAACTTCCGGTTACTTGATTGCCTTCAATTTCGTTGCGCTTTTCATCCATTAAAACGGGTTGAATTCCCGGTAATGGCAAAGAAGCATAAGTTGGTTTTGTTGGGGTTACAAAAGCAATTGGCGAAATCATAATTCCTCCGGTTTCTGTTTGCCACCATGTATCTACAACTGGACATTTTTTATCTCCTACGTGGTTGTTGTACCAGTGCCAAGCTTCCTCGTTGATAGGTTCTCCTACAGATCCAATTACTTTCAAAGAAGTCAATTGATAGCGTTGTACGTATTCGATGCTTTCTTTTGCCAAAGCTCTAATGGCTGTTGGAGCAGTATAGAACTGAGTGACTTTATGCTTTTCGATGGTTTGCCAAAAACGACTGAAATCAGGATAGGACGGAACCCCTTCGAAAATTACAGTTGTGGCTCCATTCAATAACGGTCCATAAAGAATATAAGAATGTCCGGTAATCCAACCAATATCAGCAGTACACCAGAAAATGTCATTTTCTTCGTAACTAAAAACATTTTTAAAAGTATACGCGGTATACACCATATAACCGGCTGTGGTATGCACCATTCCTTTTGGTTTTCCGGTTGAACCGGATGTGTAAAGGATGAATAAAGGATCTTCGGCATCCATGATTTCGGCTACGTTATTATCAGAAGCTTTGTCTAAAAGTGGTTGCAACCATTGGTCACGACCTTCTTTCATATTGATAGTTGAATTTATTCTTTTGGCAACCAAAACGTTCTCCACACAAAGGCAATTCAATAAAGCTTCATCAACGATACTTTTTAAATCAATCGTTTTGTTTCCGCGATAGCCACCATCAGAAGTGATGACCATTTTACATTCGCTGTCATTTATTCTTGCAGCTACTGCCGAAGCAGAAAATCCTGCAAAAACAACCGAGTGAATGGCTCCAATTCTGGCGCAAGCCAAAGTGGTAATGGCTAATTCTGGAATCATTGGTAAATAAATACAAACACGATCTCCTTTTTGTATGCCTTGTTCTTTCAATACGTTTGCCATTTTACAAACGCGTTCGTACAATTCATTATACGAAATATGCAATGCTGCTTCATTTGGGTCATTCGGTTCAAAAATGATAGCCGTTTTGTCTCCTTTTTTAGCAAGATGTCTGTCGATACAGTTTTTTGTAATGTTTACTTTAGCTTCTGTAAACCATTTTATTTCGGCCTCAGCCATATTAAAATCGACTACTTTGTCCCATTGTTGGTACCAAGTGAAATTTTCGGAAGCAATTTTATCCCAAAATTTTCTTGGCTCGCGAATTGATTTTTTGTAGTGTTTGAAGTATTCTTCTAAAGTATTAATTTTATAGTAACTCATGATTATTGATAAATTTTATAAATTATAAACCCCTATTTTATATTTTTTTAATGTTGCAATGATTTCGTCCACAATCGATTCGTCATCTATAGTTGACGGAATTTGAAATGACTCGCCATCTGTAATACTGCGCATTAATTTTCGGAGGATTTTCCCCGAGCGCGTTTTTGGTAATCGCTGTACAATGACTACATTTCGTAACGAAGCTACAGCTCCAATTTGCTGGCGAACCAGTTTAATGATTTCTTGTTCCAATTGATAATGCTCAATTTCGGCGCCTAATTTGGTTACCACCAAAGCCAAAGGAACTTGCCCTTTTAACTCATCCTGAATTCCAATAACAGCGCATTCAGCAACGGATTGATGGGAAGCAACAACTTCTTCCATTTCCGCGGTTGATAAACGATGTCCAGCCACATTAATGACATCATCCGTTCTTCCGGTGATGAAGATATAACCGTCTTCATCCTTGTAACCACCGTCGCCCGATAGATAATATCCGTCAAATTTACTGAAATAACTGGCTTTAAAACGGGCTTCGTTCTCCCAAATTCCCAACATATTTCCTGGAGGTAAAGGTAGTTTTACGACAACCAATCCTTCTTCATTCGGTTTTAATTCTTCGCCGTTTTCATTAAAAATCCGAATGTCATATCCACAAACTGCTTTTGTTGCGGAACCGGATTTCACAGGCATTTTTTCAATTCCAAGAGAATTAGCAATCATTGGCCAGCCAGATTCTGTTTGCCACCAATGGTCAATTACAGGAATAGGAATGTGCTGTTGGTACCATTCTAATGTGGCGTTATCACAACGTTCTCCCGCCAGAAATTGATTTTTAAGATGGCTTAAATCATATTGTTTGATGAATTCTCCATCAGGATCTTCTTTCTTGATTGCTCTGATGGCAGTTGGAGCCGTAAACATGGTGCCCACTTTATGCTCTGAAATTATTCTCCAAAACGTACTCGCATCTGGAGTTTTGATAGGTTTCCCTTCAAAAATTATGGTGGTATTTCGATTCAATAACGGTCCGTAAAGAATGTAGCTGTGACCAACTGCCCAACCCATATCTGAAGCCGCCCAAAAAGTTTCGTCTTGGTTTACATTATAGATGTATTTCATGGAAAATTTCAATGCTACTGCATAACCACCGGTATCTCTTACGATTCCTTTGGGTTTTCCTGTAGTGCCGGAAGTGTATAAAATATACAGCGGATGATTGGAGTGTAAAGGAATGCAAGGCGTTTCTTCGGAGCCGTAAACCAAGGCGTCGTAATCCACATCATACTTCTTAAACGGAATTCTGGCGCCTAATTTCCTGTTGAAAACAATTACTTTTTTTGGTCGGTGAGAAGCAAGTTCAATAGCTTCATCTACCAAAGGTTTGTAGGCAATTAATCGGTCAATCTCTATTCCGGATGATGCCGTTATGATTGCTCTGGGTTTGCAATCATCGATTCTAATCGCCAATTCATGCGGTGCAAAACCTCCAAAAACAACCGAATGAATAACTCCAATTCTCGCACAAGCCAGCATGGCAAATGCAGTTTGAGGAATCATTGGCATGTAAATTATGGCAGTATCTCCTTTTTTTAATCCTAGTGATTGCATGCCTCCTGCGAGTTTTGCCACTTCGGTTTTTACTTCTGAATAGGTGTATTTTTTTACGGTTTGTGTTACCGGAGAATCATAAATAAAGGCGGTTTGATCGCCATATCCGTCTTGAATATGCTTGTCTAATGCGAGATAACAAATGTTCAACTCGCCATCTTTGTACCAAAGCGGATAGCCGTTCTCGTCTTTCGACAAAATTGTTTCCGGTTTACTGTACCACTCAATTTCATCTGCCTGCGCTGCCCAAAATGCTTCCGGTTGGTCGATGCTTCGGGCATAAATTTCTTCGTATTTCATGGTGTTGAATTTGTTTCTTATTGAATTAAATCCTGTACTTGTTCTATTAATTTTTTGACTGAGAAAGGTTTGACCACATATAAATTGGCACCTAATGAAAGTCCTTTTTCAATGTCTTTTTCTTTATTTTTTGCTGAAAGGAAAATGACTTTGCAATGCCGCAATCGCTCGTCTTTTTTTATTTGTTCCAATGTGGCAAAACCATCAACCATAGGCATCATCACATCCAGAATAATCACATCGGGAAGTTGTACTTCTAAAATATCCAAAGCCTCTTGTCCGTCACGTGCTATAAAAACTTCAAAATTGTTCTTCTTGAAAGTATATTCCAGTGCCATTACAATGTTTGGCTCGTCATCTACAATTAAAATCTTTTTCATTTTTAACTATTTTCTGTTGTATTATAATTGGGTAACGTAAAGATGAAAGTGGCTCCGTCAGTTACATTATTTTCACTCCAAATACTTCCTTTATGGTGTTCTATAATTTGTTTGCAAATGGCTAAACCTAAACCGCTTCCTATTGGTTTTTTAATATTCTGGTTTCTCGATTGATAGAATTTATCAAAAATGGCTTCAGCATCTTCTTCTTTAATTATTTTGCCGTTATTGTGAATTTTGACTTCTATATTGGTTTCATTTTCAAGAATCGAAAGTTCTATTTTCCCATTTGTTTCCGAACAAAATTTTATGGCATTCGATAATAAATTATGAATCACCTGAACAATTCGTTCTTCGTCATAAAAAGCTCTTATTTCTTTGTTGGAATCCTTGAATTCAACAGTTATGTTTTTGTTTTTAATTAATTGATTCAGGGAATCTAAAGTTTTTTTAATCGTTTTTGTGATGTTGTTTTTAGACAAATAAATCTTTTGCTTTCCAGTTTCAAATTTTTCTAAATCCAGAATTTTATCAATCAAACGATTCAAGCGATCGGACTCCGAAATGATGTTTTGTAAAAACTGTTTTCTCAATTCTTCCGGAATGTCATCATCGTCATGAAGAATCTCACTTGCGGCACGAATCGCTGTTATTGGCGTTCTCAATTCATGGGTAACCGTATCCAGAAATTCATCTTTTTGAATGTCTTTGTTGACCAATTCCTGATTGGCATTTTTTAATTGTTCTGATATTTTTTTTAATTCATTCGAAGTATCTGTCAGCTTTTTATTGATAATTATATTTTCTTTGGATTCCTCCAAAATTCGCAACACTTCGGGCAAACTGATTTTGTCTTCCTTAACTACACTTGATATTAATATTTTGGCGGAAGCCGTACCAATGTGTCCCGTCAATAAATTCTCGGCAAACTTTATAAATCGCGCATCGGCAGTCGTGATATTTTTATCGATGTTGTATTTTAAATTGAAGATAGTCAAAGCTCGTTTTGTTCGGTCTTCGCCAAGAAATCGCTGCAGCACTTTTTGAATGTCAGAGATGTAAGCGGTTCCTTTCCACACAAAAGCATTTTCGTGATTGGTGATGTATTTGTCAATATCCACAAACATTTCGGCATAATTACGCTCTCTGTAATTCCCTTTGAAACTCACCGATACAGCAGCATAACTCATGATATTAATGAGCAAGCTCCAAAAAACAGCATGTGGTATGGGTTCTAAATAATCCAAACCAAAAAGTTGAAAAGGCTTTAGCAATTCAATTCCCCAAGGCCCTTCCTGAATAAAAAGACTGGTTGATTTTGTGATTCCTATGGCGTACGGAATTAATAGCGTGTAGAAACAGGTTAAAAACCCAAGGATAATTCCTGTTACAGCGCCGTTTTTAGAACCTCTTTTCCAGAATATGGCACCAAAAAAAGAGGGAGCCAGTTGTGCTATAATGACAAATGAAACCAGTCCGATGGACACTAAGGAATAATCCAAAATGAAAATTCTATAGATGGCATACGCCAAAATAATAAGAGAAAAAATTCCTATTTTTCGACTGTTTACAATACGTTTGCTGTTCTTTTTCTGTGAAGAATTTTCCAGTGAACCAATAAAGCCATACGGAATCAATAAGTTGTTGCTCAACATGGTGGCGAGAGCGATGGAAGATACAATAATCATCGAAATGGCTGCTGAGAACCCACCCAGAAATACTAAAACGGTCAGTACGTTATTATCAAAAAGCTGAGGTATCAGCAAGGAATAGGTGTCTGAATTATGACCTTTGCCTTCAAAAAGTATGTTACCTCCCCAAGCAATTGGAAATACAAAAAGGTTGAAAAGTAACAGGTACAACGGAAAAAGCCAAATTGCTGTTCGGATATGGGTTTCTTTATTGTTTTCGACAATAGCAGTATGGAATTGTCTTGGTAATAGGAATATAGCAAACATGGATAAAACACAAAGAAAGAACCAGTTGATTCCGTTTGTAATGCCGCCGATGGTGTTTTTTTTATCAAAATCTTTAAGGACAGCAGCTTTTTGATAAATATCATCAAACCCGTCAAAAACAAAATAGGTAACATAAATACCAACGATTAAGAAGAAAACTAATTTCAAAATGGATTCCATTGCTACAGCGGTTACAATACCGCGTCTTTTCTCGGAAGCATCTACATATTTTGTTCCGTAATAAGAAGCAAATAAAGCCAGTGCCATGCAAACATAGGTTGTAGTATCTGTAAAAATATTGGAACTCGCCTGCGTTTTGGTAACAATATGAAAAGTGTCCGAAATTGATTTTAGCTGTAAGGAAATGTATGGTAAGATTCCGAAAATACAAATTATGGTTACTAGTGCTCCCAGAAATCTACTGTTTCCATATCGTAAAGAAATAAAATCCGCAATACTGGAAATTTTATTTACTCTCGAAATTCGGATAATTCTCTTGAGGATAATCATCCATGTGGGGATAATTAATATGGGACCTAAATAAATGGGTAAATAACTTAAACCGGATTCTGCAGCAACGCCAATACTGCCGTAATAGGTCCAGGCTGTACAATATACGGCTAACGAAAAGGAATAGATGTAAGGATTATTTGTCCATTTAGAATGGCTTCTTTTTTCGGACCAATAGGCAATGTAAAAAAGAATCGACAAATAAAGCATTAATATTAATAAGAGTCCAATGCTATTCATAATATCTTTTTATGATTAAGTACGATATAGCAATTGAAAACAGCCATGCCGAGAAGATATAAATGTATATGATTGGGAATCCAAAAAGTGGTTTTGAACTGTCAAATAACAGCAAGAGCGGCACGTTCAAAGCTAATAGCATTAGCATTGAAAGGATAACCAACTTTTGTTCATGTCTCTTTTTCATAAGAAGATACGGTTTGCTTTGCAGCGGTGTTTGCTTTCGCTTTTTAAAGATTCTGTTTTCGAATCTGGGGTTTTATTTTAAAAATAGACAATCTCTGCAAGTGCATGCAGAGACTGTCTATTTTGGAATTCAGTTAGTTGTCTTTTTCGTCATAATCACCCATTAAGGAATAATACCCAAAAGTTCCTAATCCTAAAACGATTAATGGGGTGAGTATAAAAAGGATAATAATTCCGAATACTAAATCCTCTTGTTTTCCTGACATAAATTTTGGCAATCCAAAAGTAAAGATGCAAAAATACGCTGCAGCAGCAGCAAATGCAATCCAAACTAATCCTAATATTCTTTTTATTTGATTCATAGCTGTGTTTTTTATACGTGAGCGTTTTTATCTTTATTTTTGATGTAAATCATTCCAATTACAAAACTGACTGCAGCAATAACAATTGGATACCAAAGTCCTTCGAGGTAAAACTCCGAATGACCTAAGTCTTTTGCATTGGTTACAAAATAGGTTGAAATAGCAGGAAGTAATCCTCCAAAAATTCCATTTCCTACGTGGTAAGGCAATGACATCGATGTATATCTGATTTTTACCGGGAACATTTCAACTAAGAACGCTGCAATAGGACCATAAACCATAGTTACAAATATCACTTGTACAAATACTAAAAATATCAAAGCCCAATTGTCGCTGGAGTTAATTTTAATAGTTGTTTTGGTTTCTATTTTTGGTTTTCCGTCTACAACTTTAGCCGTACCGTTTTCTAAAGATACCGTTTTTACTTCTACTAATGTCGTTCCATCTGCATACTCTTTGTTGGTTGTATAGATAGAATCCATAGTTTGTTTCTTGTTCTCCTTTAATTCAGCAACAACTTTAGTGTTTGCCACAATTTCGGTTTTATTTTTTACTGATGTGGTTTCGTACATTTGTTTGTAGATTGGTCTGTACAAGACAATAGCCAATAACATTCCGCCCATCATAATGTATTTTCTACCTACTTTATCACTTAACCAACCAAAGAAGATGAAAAATGGTGTACCCAGGATTAATGCAATTCCCAGTAATGTATCTACTTGAGAAGAGTCTATCGCCATTACCGTTTTTAAGAAACTCATCGCGTAAAATTGACCGGTGTACCAAACAACTCCTTGCCCCATGGTTGCACCAAATAAAGCCAACAATACAAATTTCAAGTTGTAACGATTTCCAAAACTTTCTTTCAATGGATTGGTACTGGTTTTTCCTTCGCTTTTCGCTTTAGCAAAAACTGGAGATTCATCCATGTTTTTTCGAATCAAATACGAAACTCCTACCATGATGATAGAAACCCAGAACGGAACTCTCCATCCCCATTCGTCAAATTGTTCCGGTGTAAGGATATTTCTGGTCGCTAAAATCACCATCAAAGAGATGAATAATCCAACCGTTGCTGTAGTCTGAATCCAAGAAGTCCAGTATCCTCTTTGCCCGACGGGAGCATGTTCGGCCACATAGGTTGCGGCTCCGCCATATTCACCACCCAAAGCAAGACCTTGAAGCAAACGAAGAATTAATACTAATAAAGGCGCCATGAATCCAATAGTTTCATAACTCGGGATACACCCAATCAAGAATGTCGCCCCACCCATTAATAAAAGCGTAACCATGAAAGTGTATTTTCTTCCAATTAAATCTCCTAATCTACCAAAGAAAAGAGCTCCGAAAGGACGCACTACGAATCCGGCTGCAAATGTTGCCAAGGTAGATAAGAAGGCTGCTGTGGGATTATCTGAAGGGAAAAATTTAGTTGAAATTACAACGGCTAAACTTCCAAAGATGTAGAAATCATACCATTCGATCATTGTACCCATTGAGGATGCGGAAATGACTTTCCAAATTCCTTTTGTTGATTTAGTACTCATAAATTATATTTTTAAATTTGTTTATAGATAGATTTGAAGTTGTACTACGAATTCTCCTTTTGATCCTGAGATAGTAGATGGAGTCGTGTAAACGGGTCTTGTTGAATATTGTGCAGTGATTTTGGCATGTTGTCCATCCAAGAAAAAGTTGGTTCCAAGATCAAATTGGGTACTGGACTTGTCTAAAGCGTCAAAACTTTTATACGTAAATGCTCCAAAAGGTTGTACGCGTACTTTAGGTTTGTCTACTTTGCTTGGCAATAAAATTCCGGCTTGTGTGTACCAGATATTTCCAGATCCAATGGTAGCTTGTGCATTTCCTGGTCCTGCCAATGCTCTGTTTCCTGTGAAGTTTGGGTCAACAGAACCAATATTCATAATGGCTACATTACGTAAATAGTTTGGTCCAAAATCGTAATCATAGAAAACACTGTATCCGGTAACGGCCATTTTATTTTCTTTTTTTCCAACAGGCAAATCAAGGAAAACATCTGCAGCAAAAAGATTGATATTGTGTTTTTCAATAGTGTTGTTTACGGAAGTTCTGGTAGCATCTGGAGCAGTGTAAAAACCAGCACCAATATTGAATACTTTTTTAGTCCCTAAATAACTTCCTACTTTATAAGGCAGTAAATTAGCTTCTTGATCTAAAAATTGATATTCGAAATAACCTGCTTTAGACCATTTCGTATTTCCGCTGTTGTCAACGGCTACGGCATCACTTGCAGTGGTTACATTAGTGGGCGCTAAGTTTGTAGCGTATGGTTTATTGTAGCTCAAGCGGTATTCTAATTTACCATATTTACCTTTGGCGAATAAACCCATTTGTCTGGCAAACTGATCTGAATTTTCAATTAACGGCCAGTTGAAGATAGGTGCGTCAATGGTTAAAAAGTTCAATGTAGAAGCCATTGTTGCTCTGGATAATCCCATGTAATAATGCAATCCTCCACCAAGAGATAAGCTGAATTTTTTGTCTTTTTCAGGTAAAACTAATGCGTATTCATTCCAAGCATCGTGAAAAAATAGGCCTGGTTTTTTTCCGGCACCGTATCCTCCAGTTCCTGAAGTTCCCGCTGCACCACCATTAGTAAAAGTTTGATTGTTGATTCCAAAGTGCGTTACAATCATGTATCTTTTAGATAATTGAGAGTAGGCAAGAAAACGCAAACGTCTGTTTCCAATGTCGGTTCCGGTTGTTGCCGCTTCATTTCCAATCATTGTTCCGGGGTTCATTTGGCTGGAACGAAACCATATTTGGTTCCATGCAATAAATCGCATGTATTTTGAACCATCCTCGTTCAAATTGAATTTCATTCCGCTGCCGTAATCAACTGAGCCTTGTGAAAAACCTTTTAGGGACAATAAGAGTACTGCCGCTATAAAAAATATTTTTTTCATAAATAAAATTTTGGTTGTTAAATGGTTGGTTAATAAAGTACCAAATTCTATTATTTTATTCTGAAAAAAAATTTAGATATATTTATGTGTAAAGGTATATAGTTAATCTTTGAATCTTTCCCATTTTATAAGCATAAACTTATCTCCAAGTTCCGTTATTATCATACCTGCACCGGAAAGTAATTGTTTGTTTTTTAAATATTCGATTAGTTCTAAGTGGCTAAAAATCTTATAAGTAGGATGGTAGTTGGCGTGAGATGGTTTTTTTATGTTAAATGTCTTTACCCAGTTGCTTACAGTTACGTGGGAAACCCCAATAATTCGCTCGATTTCACGAAAACTCAAGCCTTCGAGATAGAGCTGTAATGCTTTGGTTACATAGTAATCATCGATCTTTTTACCTATTTTATTTACCGTAAAAAAATAGTTGCATTTTTTGCATAAATACCTTTGTTTACTGTTGATTATGCCACTTTTTATAATGTGGTTGCTTTGGCATTTCGGACACGTTAAAAGTTCCATATATATAAATTTTGCATAAATATAGTAATTTAGCAACTATATAAAAGAGAATTATATAATAAAATCGTTTGAAATTTATTAAAGGCGCATTTTTATTGAAAAAAATGTGTGTGTTTGATAAATTTTATCCTTTTTGAAATAAAGCGATTGTTTAGAATCCCAAATGTGTTTTGAAATCGCTTTGTTTGCAATAGTATCTTTTGTTTTGTATTCAGTAACTCGATGGTATGAAATTTTTGCTGTAAAATTTTTTCATAAAAAACAATCTAACTAGATAAAAGTACTTATATTTGTAATAAGTATTTATACTTATTTTTTAAAAAGTGTTATGGTACAAGTCGAAGAAGCCTTATCGATAATTGCAAAGAATAGTTGCAAGATGCCCATCAGAAAAATTAAAGTGGCAAAATCACTTGGTTTTATCTTGGCAGAAACAATTTATTCGCCAATGGATATGCCGCCTTTCAGGCAATCAGCGATGGACGGTTACGCTTTTATACATAGTGAATTGCAGCAATTTGATGTGGTAAGCACTTCGCAGGCGGGTGACTTTTCGAATAAAAAAATAAAGGAAAATCAGGCGATTCGAATATTTACAGGGGCTTATGTTCCTGATGATTTGGATACGGTTGTCATGCAGGAACATACTGCGGTTAAAAATAAAACGGTTGAAATAACTAAAATGCCTGTTCGTTTTGCCAATGTCAGAAACAAAGGCGAGCAAATCAAAGAAAACGAACTCGTATTAGAAAAGAATACATTGATTACTCCTGCTGCTATTGGTTTTTTAGCTTGTTTGGGAATCACGGAAATTACAGTTTATGCCAAACCAAAAGTTGCCATTGTAGTCACGGGAAACGAATTGGTGAAAGCCGGAAGAAAATTAGCTCAAGGAAAGATTTACGAAAGTAATTCGATTATGCTGCAATCCGCTTTGCAGGGAATAGGGATTAAGAAAATAGAAATATTCCGTGTGAAGGATAATCTGAAAGCGACAAAAAGAGTGTTGAAAAGCTGTCTTTCTGCGTTTGATGTGGTCTTGGTTTCTGGCGGAATTTCGGTTGGGGATTATGATTTTGTAAAACAGGCACTTTTGTCAAATGGAGTAGAAGAGTTGTTTTATAAAATTAATCAGAAACCGGGAAAACCTTTGTTTTTTGGAAAAAAAGACAAAACGATAGTTTTTGCATTGCCAGGAAATCCAGCGTCAACATTGACCGGTTTTTATATTTACGTTCATCCGGCGCTAAAAATAAGTATGGGTTTTGAAGCTATTTATTTGCCAAAAATTAAACGAAAAATTACGGTTCCGTTTGAAAATACATCCGGAAAATCACTGTTCTTGAAAGGGTTGTATGACGATGAAAAAGTGACCATTCTGGAGAGTCAAAGTTCAGCGATGTTAAACACTTTTGCAACAGCAAATGCTTTAATTTATTTGCCTTATGATGTTGTAAATATTGCAAAAGATCAGGAAGTACAGGTTATACCGCTTTATTGATAGAAAATAATAATCCTAGTAAGGAGTGTAAAGTTGATTGATTAGGTTAAGAAGAATATAGTTTGAAGCAAGAAACAAGAGAAAAGATAGAAATAAATTAAGATTGATGGTTTAGTTTTAAAAGCAGCATCATAATCATGCTTCTTGTTTCTAAGTTTTTTCATCTCTTTAAAAATAAAAAAAAAATGCAAGTATCAATTCTTTGTGGAGGGAAAAGTAGCCGAATGCAGTCGGAGAAAGGATTGGTATTGTACCAAAACAAACCTTTTATCGAGCATATTATTGAAGCGGTTTTGCCAATATCGAGTAACATTCAATTGATTACCAATACAAACGATTATGATTATTTAGCATACAAGAAAATAAAAGATATAGTAGTTGATAAAGGACCTTTGGGCGGAATATATACCGCTCTGGTTCATTCAGAAACAGAGATGAGTTTGATGTTGAGTTGCGACATTCCATTGATTTCTAGTGAAATACTATTGGAGTTGATTGAAAAGCATGGTACAAATTTTGATGTTTCTGTTTTTGAAGATATAAATCGGATTCATCCTTTGATAGGAATATATTCAAAAAGAATACTACCTGTTTTAAAAGAGGCAATTGATGTAAATGATTTGAAAATGATGCGCTTCATTTCAAATGTAAAACATCAATTGATTCCGATTACGGATGCCAAAAGACACTTGTTTAAAAATATAAATTCTGTTGCCGAGTTGAACGAATTGAATACCAATTTATCCCAGTTAAAATGAAAAATTCAAATACACCAAAATTGACAATCGTGGGGGCGGGTCCCGGAGATGTAGAGTTGATTACTTTAAAAGCCATCAAAGCGCTGGAAAGAGCTGATGTTGTTTTGTATGACGCCCTTGTAAATGAAGAGTTATTGCAATATGCTACGCAGGCAGAAATCATTTTTGTGGGGAAACGTTTTGGGTGTCACGCGTACAGTCAGGATCAAATTAATGAATTGATTGTGTCGATGGCAAAACGTTTTGGTCATGTCGTTCGATTAAAAGGCGGCGATCCATTTGTTTTTGGAAGAGGAAGCGAAGAGATTGAATATGCTGAAAAATTTGATTTGGAAACAGCAATTGTTCCCGGAATTTCATCGGCTTTAGGCGTTCCTGCATCTAATGGAATCAGTTTGACACAACGAAAAATTGCCGAGAGTTTTTGGGTAATTACCGGAACTACCTCGGATCATAAGTTGTCTAAAGACGTGGCTTTGGCATCGCAATCCTCAGCAACGGTGGTGATATTGATGGGTATGAATAAATTGGACGAAATTATTTTGATTTATCAAAACAACAGGACCGATGATTTACCAGTTGCCATCATTCAAAACGGAACAAAAGACACGGAGAAAAAAGTGGTAGGAACCATAAGTTCGATTGCGAAATTAGTCGAAGAGCACCAACTTTCCTCTCCTGCAATTATCGTCATTGGTGAAGTGGTGCGAAATGCTTCAAAATTAACGGCTTATTTTCAAGAGGAGAATTTAGAAGATGAGTTTATTTTTCAAAATTTAAATGTAATGTCATGATAGCGGTTAAATATTTTGGCGCCATAGCCGAGAAAACAAAAAGTCAAGGAGAAGAATTTTCTTTTTCGAATATGCCTTTAAAGGATTTGTTGTCTGTATTGAAATATAAATACGAATTGGATTTACTTTCATTTAGCATCGCCATTAATCAAAAAATAATGCAAGATACTTCCAGTTATATTCTAAAAAGTAACGATATTGTAGCTTTATTACCGCCATTTGCCGGAGGATAGTACCCCTAACCCCTAAAGGGGAATTATAAAAGACTAAGATTATGGAAACAGCACGATACAACCGACAAATTATACTTCCTGAAGTAGGAATTGATGGGCAACAAAAACTGCAGCAAGCCAAAGTCTTAATTGTTGGCGCAGGTGGGTTGGGTGTGGCTGTTTTACCGTATTTGGCTGCAGCCGGAATAGGGGAAATTGGTATTATTGACGATGATAGAATCGAAGTGACCAACTTGCAACGCCAAGTGATTTACAAAAGCAGTTCCGTGGGGAAAAGTAAGGTTCTCGAAGCAAAAGCAATGGCTTTGGAACTCAATCCTTCGATAAAAATAAATGCATTCACTGAAAAATTAGATTCGAAAAATGCAATTTTGTTATTCGAACAATATGATATTATAGTCGATGCAACGGATAATCTGGATACTAAATATTTGATTAATGACGCGTGTGGTGTAACCAACAAACCTTTTGTTTACGGCTCTGTTTATAAATTTGAAGGGCAGGTTTCTGTTTTTAATTATGAAAACGGACCTACGTACCGCTGTTTATTTCCGGATGAATCCAATGAGGTTAAGAACTGTAATGATGCAGGTGTTATGGGAATATCGGTGGGAATCATCGGCATGTTTCAAGCAAATGAAGTATTGAAAATGGTTTTGGGAATAGGGGATTTGTTGTCTGGAAAATTATTGGTGTACAATATGTTGAATAACGAACAACAGAAGTTTGAGTTTTCAAAAAAAGCGATGCATGCTATTGATTTACTAGCTTTCGAAAATAAATATAGCTCAATAGAAACTGCAACTATTGAAATTAGTGCTGCACTTGCATTGGAACAAATGCATCATCCGGAAGTTCTTTTTCTGGATGTTCGGAATGCTGATGAATACCCAAAAATAACAATCAAAAATGGGATTCAAATACCGTTGGATCGTTTAGAGTCTGAATTGCATCAACTGGATGTCAATGCGACATTACTTGTTTTTTGCCAATCCGGAATTAGAAGCAAAAAGGCAGTGGAGATTCTTAGAAATAATAATTTTGCGAATGCCAAAAGTATTGCTGGTGGCGCTAAAGCATTAGATAAAATAGATGTCTACAAGGTTTTTGAAACTTTGTAAGTATTAATAAAATAAAATCATGAGTAAGAAAACTGTTTTCATTCAAGGACCCATTTCTTCGGAATTTATAGGGCAGTCGATAGCTAAACACCAATCGAAAACCACTATTGGAGCACATAATATTTTTTTGGGTCAAGTCAGAGCCGATGTTATTGACAGTCAAACCGTAGTAGCAATTGATTATACTGCTTACGAGGAAATGGCAGACGAAGCACTCAGTGTGATTAGAGAGAAAGCTTTTGCACAATTCGATTTGATTTGCATGCACATTTATCACAGTTTGGGTACGGTGAAAGCCGGAGAAATCTGTTTGTTTGTGTTTGTTTCGGCAACAAGAAGAAAGCAAGTGTATGATGCCACGGAAACAATTGTGAATTGGATAAAAACTGATGTGCCTATTTTTGGTAAAGAAATATTTGAAAATAGTACTTTTACCTGGAAGAAAAATAGTTTGTAGTAATAAAAGTCATAATTTCCGTTGTCGAAGGTCTTAAAGGCGAAAGTCATAATTTCCGTTGTCGATAGCGATTGTCTTTAATGATTGGCTTAAACATTTTAAAGTACAAAAAAATTAAAAAGTAGTTCGTAGTTTCTATAATTAGTCGTTATCAGATTTAACCTGAAACTTTAAACTTTAAACATTTTAAAAAAAATGGTTGATATCACACATAAAATAAGTACGCTCCGCACCGCAACAGCTCAAGCAACAGTTATAGTCAGCAAGCAAGAAACTATTGATGCCGTTGTGAATAATCTGGTGCCAAAAGGGAACGTGCTGGAAATGGCAAAAACTGCCGGGTTATTTGCGGTGAAAAACACGCATTTATCCATTCCGGATTGTCATCCTATTCCAATTGAATTTACTTCGGTAGCATATGAAATCAACGAATTGAGTATTGATATTATTTTCAATGTGAAAACGGTTTATAAAACCGGAGTTGAGGTCGAGGCGATGCACGGTGCTTCGATTGTGGCGCTTACGATGTATGATATGCTGAAACCAATTGATAAGAACATCGAGATTTCGACCATTAAACTAATTAGTAAGGAAGGCGGAAAATCATCTTTCAAAAATAGATTTCCATCCGCCATTACAGCGGCGGTTTTTGTTTGTTCCGATTCTATTTTTGCGGGAGATAAACAAGATCGTTCCGGTAAAATAATTGTCGAAAAACTGGAAATTAGCGGCGTGGAAACGACACATTACGAAATCATACCAGATGAAATGGATGTGATTAAAGAGCGAACTAAAGCTTTCGCAAAAGAAAATCAATTGATCATTTTTACAGGAGGAACCGGGCTTTCGCCAAGAGATGTTACGCCGCAAGCATTGGAACCGTTATTAGAAACCAGAATTCCGGGAATTGAGGAAGCCATACGCAATTACGGGCAACAGCGCATGCCGTATTCCATGCTTTCCAGAACCGTTGCGGGAACTTTAGGCAATTCGTTGGTACTGGCTTTACCGGGTTCAACCAATGGCGCAAAGGAATCTATGGACGCCATATTTCCTCATGTGCTGCATGTTTTTCATATTTTAAAAGGCAATAATCATGACACCAAATAATGCTGTTTTAACGGATGATTTTGGACGTAAACACAACTATTTGCGTATTTCTCTAATTGAGAAATGCAATTTGCGTTGTACCTATTGCATGCCAGCCGATGGAATTGTATTAAGTCCAAAAGCGAGCTTGATGACGGCTGACGAAATTCACGCCATTGCCCAAACATTCGTCAATAATGGTGTTGACAAAATAAGATTGACCGGCGGGGAACCCTTGTTACGAAAAGATTTTCCTGAAATAATCGCCAAACTGGGGTCGCTCAAAACCGAGATTTCCATTACTACAAACGGAATTCTGATTGACAAACATATTGACGTTCTAAAGCAGTTTAACGTCAAAAAAATCAACTTGAGTTTAGATACTTTGGTGGCTTCAAAATTCCATTCGATTACGCTTAGAAACCAGTTTCAGAGTGTAATTGATAATTTACATTTATTGCTGAACAATGATTTCAAAATCAAAGTCAATGTGGTTTTAATTAAAGGATTCAATGACGATGAAATCATTGATTTTATAAAACTCACCCAATTTTTACCCATTTCGATTCGGTTTATAGAATTCATGCCTTTTGCAGGAAATGAATGGGATAAGAGTAAAATGGTTTCTCAAAAGGAGATTCTGGATCAGATGCAACATCATTTCCGGGAATCGGATGTAGAGAAATTAGAAGACGATAAAAACTTCACCGCAAGGGAGTTCAAAATAAAAAACTACATGGGAAGTTTTGGGATTATCAGTTCGATAACCAATCCTTTTTGTGACGGTTGCAATAGAATTCGCCTTACGGCCAACGGAAAAATAAAAAACTGTCTGTTCTCCAACTCCGAAACAGATCTACTGACGCCTTTCAGAAATGGCGAAGCGATAGAAGACCTGATTGCTTTTGCCATTAAAAACAAAAAGAAAGTACGCGCAGGAATGACTACTATCGAGGATGTAAATAATCCCGCTTTGAATCAAGACAACCGCAGCATGATTGCTATTGGGGGTTAATACTTCATTATTATTATTGGGAGCTAATCCCGTTATTCGTTGCTACCCGCTTTTCACTGCTACCGGGGCTAGGGCTTTTGCGCAAAAAAGAAAGTGAATGCGGTTTCCCGTAAAGTTTACAAGTAAGAAGGAATTATTTTTGAAAATAAGCTAATTATCAAAGTTAATTTATCAGATTTTTCAGTAATTAATTTGCATGTTTGAAATGATAATGTCTTAGAATTATCAGAGCTATTTCTTCGCTACCGCACGAATCCTTTCGTGTGGTTCGTGTAAATTATAACTAAACTTAATCTTAAAACAGAATCTATGAGTAGGAATTATAAATTTCATAATCCAGAGGGTTTGTACTTTATAAGTTTTGCAGTGGTAGGTTGGTTAGATGTATTTACTCGTAATGAGTACAAGGATTTATTTCTTGAAAGTGTAGCATTTTGTCAAAAAAACAAAGGATTAGAAATTCATGCTTGGTGCATTATGAGTAATCATGTGCATTTAGTTTTTAGAAGTATAAAGGATCAGAAGCCTGAATTATTGATTGGTGATTTAAAACGGTTTACCAGTCAATCAATTGTAAAAAGTATACAAGAAAATCCAAGAGAGAGCAGAAAAGAATTCTTGTTGGATTTTTTTAAAAAAGAAGCTGAAAAAAGTTCAAATGTAAAACATTATCAATTTTGGCGTCATGATAATCAACCTATTGAGTTGTGGAGCAATGCCGTTATTCAACAAAAGATAGATTATGTACACAATAATCCTGTAGAAGGAGGCTTAGTTTATAAAGCAGAAGATTATGTATACAGTAGTGCTATTGATTATTCAGGTCAAAAAGGATTAATTGATGATGTAGTTGTTTTTAGAATGTTTACTATTTAATGATTACGAACCACACGAAAGGATTCGTGCGGTAGCGTTGATAATAAACAGATTGTGAAAATGTCATTATGAAAAAAGTTCGTGATTCCTAGCCCTGATGGAAGCGGCATCATCGTAATCCCGACGCTTCGGGACTACGAGATACAGCGGACAGCAGGAGGATTTGTTCTTGAAAAGGCAATCATTCTGTTCCAAATTATAAATAGGTCCAAACCTTTTTAGTAGTTTTACTGTAACACAATTTCAATACTGCACTCTTACTGTAGAATCTATTGTTATTAAAAGCTATACTTTATGAAAAAAATTGTTTTAAGTGCTGTTGTACTTTGCTCGGCATGTATGTTGCAGGCCCAGAACATCAATAAAATTATCAATACAAAAGACGTTACCAAGATAGAGAAAGTGCTTTCGGCGGATGATATGCAAGGCCGAAGAGCGTTTACTCCGGGTATTGATAAGGCTTCCTCTTATATTGAATCTGAATTTAAGAAAATAGGACTGCAAACATTTAACGGAGCGAAAGATTTCAAGCAGGAATTTTCCATGACGGAGTCTAAAAATGTTTCCCTAAAGGTGCTGATTGATGGTAAAGCGATAGATAAAGCGGATGTGGTTTCTTTTTCCTACCAACCGCAACTTGCTATGACTGAAAAAAGCGATGTTCAGGTTGTGAAAATAAATGCCGGAGATAAATTTGGTCCGAAGTTTTACGAATATTACCAGAGCGAAAAAAACCTTTTGGTTCTTGTGGATGCTTCTTTTAAACCCCGAATCGCAAATATGAGACACATTCCGCAAATGACTGCTAATCCAGGAGGAAATTCGGTGGTGTTTGTTTTTGGTCCAACTGATGCAACTCAATTTTCAATAGAAGGCACCAATACAATTACAAAAAATGCATTAAATAACGTAGTAGGCGTTTTGAAAGGCAAAAGCAAACCAAATGAATATGTTGTGTTTTCCGGCCATTATGACCATTTAGGTGTTGGTTCCCCTGCAGAAGGAGTGGAGCACGATGCTACCGATTCTATTTATAATGGTGCCAATGATGATGCCGCCGGTACTACAGCCGTAATCATGCTGGCCAAGTATTTCAAGAAACTAAACAATAATGAGCGTACGATATTGTTTACCACATTTGTAGCAGAAGAAATTGGCGGATACGGCGCACAATATTTTTCGAAACAATTAAATCCGGATCAAGTAATGGCTATGTTTAACTTGGAAATGATAGGAACGGAATCAAAATGGGGTAAAAATTCGGCTTACATTACTGGTTTTGAAAAATCTAGTATGGGAGAAATTCTTCAGAAAAACTTACAAGGATCAGCGTTTAAGTTTTATCCGGATCCTTATCCGGAACAACAATTATTCTATCGTTCCGATAATGCGACTCTGGCAAAACTAGGCGTTCCTGCACATACGATATCGACGTCTAAAATGGACAGCGAACCTAATTATCACAAAGTAAGTGATGAAATAGAAACTCTTGATATGGTGAATATGACACAAATCATTAAAGCCATTGCCATCAGTTCTGCTACTATCGTAAACGGAAAAGATACGCCATCAAGAGTGGACAGCAGTGCTTTGAGTAGAAAGTAGCATAGTTCTTCGGCTTTTTTTCTTGATAATTGAAGTCTATATAGTAGTAATGGGTAATTATTTTACAATCAGATTGTGAAATAATTACCCATTTTTTGTTTATCAAGAATTTAAAAATAAATTTTGAGAATAAAGATTATTTTTTATATTTGCATAACTAGTTATGTAATTAATTATACAACATGAAAATATTCGAAAAAACAGGAAAAATGGCTTTGGGTAGTCGGTTACGTTTACTGACCGCTACAGTAACCGAAAACGCAGCCCAAATTTATGAATTATACCAAGTGGAGTTTTCTCCAAAATGGTTTCCCGTGTTCTTTGTCCTTTCAGAAGAGGGCGAAAAGACCATTACCGAAATCGCTAATGAAATAGGACATTCTCAACCATCGGTTACTAAAATCATTCAAGAAATGACGGTTTCCGGATTGGTTCAGGAAAATCTAAAATCAAAGGATAAACGCAGGACTCTCGTGGGGTTAACCCAAAAAGGAACAGTGCTTTCGGAAAAAATCAAGGTGCAATGTACTGATGTAGATGCCGCAATTGAAGGCATTATAACGGAAGCCACACACAACCTTTGGGAAGCAATTGAAGAATGGGAATTTTTGTTTGAACAAAAGTCGTTGTTTAGACGAGTACAGGAGCAAAAAAAACTGCGTGAAAGTAAAAACGTCCAGATTGTGGAATACACTCCCCAATATCAGTCCGCTTTTAAATCGCTGAACGAAGAATGGATTTCCACTTACTTTGAAATGGAAGAAGCCGATTATAAAGCTTTGGATAATCCAAAAGAATATATTCTGGACAAAGGCGGGAAGATTTTCGTTGCGTTATACAATAATGAACCAGTTGGAGTTTGCGCACTCATTAAAATGAATGATGCCAACTATGATTTTGAAATGGCAAAAATGGCAGTTTCACCAAATGCACAAGGCAAAAACATCGGAGGATTGCTTGGTCAAGCTGTTGTTGATGCTGCGAAGCAATTGGGTGCTTCCAAATTATATTTGGAAAGTAATACCATTCTGAAACCCGCAATAAATCTATATCATAAGTTAGGCTTCCAGAAAGTAGCTGGGCTAGCCACACCTTACAAACGCTGTAATATCCAAATGGAATTAAATTTAAACAATCAATTGTAGAGAATATGAAAAATATAGTAAAAAAAGAAAATGCTACCCCAAAACAATTTTTAGGAGTTGATTTTGTCGTTCTTTCCATTGGTAAAGACTCCATGGTTACAAAAATGCTGTATAAGTCAACTGATTTTGTTCCTTTTCATAAACATCCTAACGAACAGAGCGGTTATGTTATTTCCGGGAAATACAAATTGAAATTCTCTGAAGAAGAATTTTTATTATCTGAAGGAGATACTTATTCGATTCCTGCCAATGTGGAACATTCTATTGAAATTATTGAAGCTGGTCAGGTAGTTGATGTTTTTACACCCATCCGACAGGATTATTTATAAATTGTATAGGATAACGATACCATACAACATTGAGGGAAGTTGCAGTTTTATTTTAATAATCATTAATTATTACTGCAATTCCACCTTCACATTATACTGATTTAAACTCAAAATAGTTTCAATAGATCCAAAAGTCGCAATGCTTCTTTGGTATTCTCTTTCTTTTTTCAAAGCGATTTGTTTCACGCAGTTTTGAAACCTGCTCACTTCTTTTAGATTGGTTAAAATTAATCCTGGAACAGGAGCATTTTTTCCTTCTTTGTCTTTGGAAACCATCGTGAAATAAGACGAATTACAATGTTTTACGACTCCGGTTTGAATATTCTCGGCTTCTACTCGAATGCCAATAATCATAGAACTCGTTCCCACATAATTTACGCTGGCTTTCATGGTCACCAATTCGCCCACTTCAATAGGTTTCAAGAAATTCACTGTATCTACAGAAGCCGTTACGCAATAATTCCCTGAAAATCTGGAAGCACAGGCAAAAGCAATTTGATCGAGTAAGGATAAAATGTAACCTCCGTGAATTTTACCACTAAAATTAGTGTGCGAAGGCAGCATTAATTCTGAAATGGTGATATGTGAGGAACTTACCGTTTTGAAAGTAGTGTTCATTAGATGCGTTATTTATTTTTACAAATGGCTTTTTACAAAGTGCCCAGTTTTTCTCCGGCTAATACGACAAAGTTTATTTTTGGAGATTCACATAAAGAACAGCAGTAATCCTCCGGTAAATCTTTGAATAAAACTCCTTTTTCAATGCCTTGAATAACATCGCCGTATTCTGAATTGTATAAAGTCAAGCACTCTGGACATTGATGAATATCTTGTGTTGTGGTCTCTTTTTTGGCTGCTTTTGCAGGGACTTCAGCAATTTGATTTCCTAATTCATCAAAATATTTCCTGCTCAATTCAATCAAAATGGTTGGCAATTCTAGTTTGTCAACATCTTGCGCATGAACAATATATTCTTTGGTATTGGGGTCAAAATTTTTGGCATACAAAACATTATAGGTGTCTCTAATTTTGATGGATTCCAAGTCTTTTGGCAACTCATTTTTTTCTACTACAATCGAAGTGAAATAATGTCCGTCTCGGTTGTATTCTGATATTCCAAAAGTAAGTCCGTACGTACTGATGTCAAATTGATCCAGCGTTCGAACCAGAAAAGTTTTGAGATTCAACGCCCATTCCATCGCAACGGGTAAATGCCAGTTGAGTTCCAATAAGGAGTGACGCACATTAATTCCTTTTTTGCCCAGGAATTTTTCCCAGTCTAATTTTCTGTCTTTTGGAATCCCTTTTATGATAAAAGATTTCCAAGGCGTGATGCATATTTTACCAATTTTACAATCAAAACATAAATCGCACATTTCTTTCAGAAAATCTAAATCATAGAGGTTATTTCTCCAATACAAACCCAGCCAATATTGATCAATTCCCAATCGGTTCATGCCTTCGTAATATGGAAATGGGTAAAAAGGAATGTTCAAGGGCTTGTCTATGGTTCTATTATTGGTGTCCAAAGCATCGCTGACCAATTGAAAAATCATCTCAACAGAATCCGGTTCTTCAATAAGTTTCTTTTCAATTTCATAATATATTTCAGCAATATTCCAGCTGTAAATCAGTACGGGATACATTTCCATTTTGTCCCATTTTGGCAAACGAATGTATAGAAACCAGTAGTCCTCGTGATCCGAAGCAATGAAGTTGATGTGTCCCGTAAACAAAGGAACCAACTGTTGTTTTGGGTCGGTGATATTAACTTTTAGCTTGGGATGTTCCTTGAATTGTTCTAAAATATATAAAAATTTATTTCCCGTAAGCCAAGGTGTATTCCTAAAAATATCGGTGGAAACATAGGACGAAACAATGTTATTTCCGCTTTTTTCATTGGGATGTACAAAAAGATTTTTACCTACTTTTTCCTTATCTACCGCCGTAAAATCTTTTGGAAATATAATATCTTGTCGAGAACCAAAGGAGATGGAATCCAGCCCTTGTTCTAAACCCATATTTACAATTTCTCGCAATTCACCTGGTGAAATCACGCCTCCTTTTACTATTAGTCTTGTCAATTCCATGTTTATTTAGTGTTCAGTATTCAGTAATTAGTGTTCAGTTACTGACTGTAAACTGACCACCGATCACTGACCACTATTATTTATTTTTTGCTAAAATTTCTTTTACTTCGGTTTTACAACTTCCACAGCCCAGTCCGGCACCGGTGGTTTTGCATAATTCGGTAAAATTAGTCACACCGCTTTTTATGGCTTCTTCAATATTGCCGCTTCCCACTTGGCTGCAAGAGCAAACAAGTTTTCCTAAAACGGGTTTCGCATTCGAACTTCCTCTCAGCAATGTATTTCTCTTGTCCGATAATTCAATTTTGCTTTCAATCATGGTTTTGAATTCGGCAAACTCATTTTTATCGCCCATCAAAATGGCGCCTACCAGCAAATCGTTTTTGACGATACACTTTTTATAGTATCTTTTTCCCAAATCAGAAAACACAATTTCTTCGTAGGAATCATCATTCTCTGGAATTTCAATTTCTCCAATGCTGCATAAATTGATGTCTTCGAGTTTCAGAATGTTCATTAAAACCGAACCTTTATAAAAACTGCTGATGTCGCCGGCCATAAAATTAGCCAAAACATCCGCTTGTTCTTCAGCAGCTGAGGTGATTCCGAATAACTGATTGTTGAATTCGGCTATTTCGCCAATGGCAAAAATATTTGGATTCGACGATTGTAAATACTGATTTACTTTTACGCCACGTCCGCAGGAAATCCCTGATTCTTTGGCTAATTCTATATTTGGGATGGTTCCAATGGTGTACACGATGGCATTGGCTGTAATGATTCGACCACTTTTGAGAGCGATTTCAATTTCGTTCGGATTTTCAGTTTCGAATACGGTGCTGACTTCATTGTCAAAATAAATTTGAATGTCCCGAAGCTGTACTTCTTCAGCCAGTAATTTACTGGAGATTCGGTCTAATTGACGTTCCATTAATCGGGAAGCCCTTTGAATTATCGTAATTTTTACTTTTTTATGTTTCAAGGCTGCGGCCAATTCCAATCCTAATAAACCACCGCCTACAATAACAACATGTTGCTCTTCGGGAGGCAAATTAGTATCATCCAGATAGTTTTTCAATCGGTCCGCATCTTCTTTTTTTCTGATGGTGAAGCGTCCCGGCAAATGCAATTGCGCATTTTCAGGAATAAAAGGTCGGCTTCCGGTTGCCAATATCAAGGAATCAAAAGAATGAACGATGCCATCACTGTCCAGAATTGTATTTTCTTTAGTGTTGATGGTATCAATTGACACATTCGATTTCATCGTGATATTGAGCTTGCTCAAGGCTTCGTCTTTGATTTTTAAAAGCTGCTCCCACGAAAGTTCTGCCGTTACATATTCCGGCAATAAAACGCGGTTATAGAAAGGATTTTCTTCATTCGAAAACACGATAATTTCATCCGAAGTATTGATTTCTCTATAGTTCTGAATGAATCGGAAAGCGGCTGCTCCAGCTCCAACGACTGCTATTTTCTCAAAAGGTTTCACATATTTGGCAACAGAAACGGTGGTGAACTTAAAATCAGGTTCTTTCGAGGTTGGGTCAACAACGGTGTTGGTCAAATTGTTGGTTCTGTTCAAATCATTTTCCAGTTGTTTTCCCCAGTGCATGGGCAAGAAAAGCACGCCTTCTCTAATCGAATCAGATACTTTTGCTTTTACGCGAACAGTCCCATTTTTGCTCGTCACTACTACAATATCGCCGCTTTTTATGGTTGCTTTGTAGGCGTCAATAGGATTTATTTCCAGCATCGGACTTGGGATATGCGTCATCAATCGGGATACTTTTCCCGTTTTGGTCATCGTATGCCATTGGTCTCGAATGCGTCCCGTTGTTAAAATAAACGGAAACTGATTGCTGGGTTGTTCGGAGGTGTTTTCAATCGCTGTCGGCAGATTAAAAATTGCTTTTTGCGAAGGCGTATAGAATTTTTTATCAGTAAATAAACGAGGCGTTCCTGGATGTCCATAATCGGGAACCGGCCATTGAAAAGTGCCTTCGTTTTTTAATCGATTATAATTTAAAAAGGAAATGTCAATGCTGGTGTTTTTTGTCATCAGGCAATATTCCTTGTAAATGTCTTCGGTGGTGTTGAAATTAAAGCCGCTAAAATTCATTTTTTTAGCAAAGCGAGTCAGGATTTCCACATCGGGAAGTGCTTCTCCCGGAGCATTGATGCCTTTTGGTAAATAGGAAATTCGTCTTTCCGAATTTGTCATCGTACCTTCTTTTTCTAACCAGCCCGCAGCGGGTAATAATAAATCGGCAAATTTTGAGGTATCGGCATTATGGGAAATCTCTTGAACTACCACAAATTTGGCATTAGCCAATGCTTTTTCGACGCGTCGGGAATCGGGTAAACTCACCAACGGATTGGTGCAAATAACCCAAATCGCCTTCATTTTTCCAGATTCTAAGGCGTCAAACATTTCTGTTGCCGTTAATCCCGGTTTTTCGGAGATGTCTTCCACTCCCCAAAAATCAGCAACTTCTTTTCGGTGAACAGGATTGTTCAATTCTTTATGAACAGCTAGTAAATTTGCCATTCCGCCCACTTCACGACCACCCATAGCATTGGGTTGACCCGTCAATGAAAAAGGCCCAGAGCCCGGTTTTCCTACTTGTCCGGTGAGTAAAGAAAGGTTGAGTAAAGCGGTGTTTTTGTCTACGCCAATAGCACTTTGGTTGAGTCCCATTGCCCAAAGCGAAAGGAATCCTTTGGCTTTGCCAATGATATCAGCGGCTAGTTTGATATCGTTTACGGGTATTCCGCAAAGTTTTGATGCTTTCTCTAGCGAGCTTGCAAGAACTAAATCTTTATATAGTTTGAAATTTTCAGTGTGGTTTTTGATGAAATCAGTGTCGGCATATCCTTGTTCGATTAGCCTTTTGGCCAAAGCATGGTATAAAATAATATCAGTCCCCGGAATGATTTGTAAATGCAAGTCGGCGTTTAAGGCCGAGTCTGTTTTTCGGGGATCAATTACAATGATTTTTACTTTTGGATTCTTTTCTTTGTGTTGTTCGATACGTCTAAAAAGAATTGGGTGACACCAAGCAGGATTGGCTCCTGTTATCAAAAAGGTATCGGCGAGTTCAATATCGTCGTAAGCGATAGGAACGGCATCTTCACCAAATGTTTTTTTGTAACCCACCACAGCTGAACTCATACACAAGCGAGAGTTGGTGTCTATATTATTGGTCTTCAGAAATCCTTTTACGAGCTTGTTTACCAAATAATACTCTTCAGTAAGACATTGTCCGGAAATATAAAATCCAACGCTATCAGGGCCATGTTTTTTTATGATGGAGGTAAAAACTGCCGCTGCACGTTCTAAAGCGGTATCCCAGCTCACACGTTCCATAGGATGTGATTTGCTCCATCGCATTTCCGGATATAGGATTCGGTCAGAAGTGTCATTGACTACATAATGCAAGTTCATCCCTTTGGAACATAACATTCCTTTATTGACAGGATGGTTTTTGTCGCCAGTTACCGATACTCCATTTTTAGAATCATTGGTTACTATAATTCCGCATCCTACTCCACAATAGGAACACGTAGTTTTGATTTCTGAATTTTGCATTATCGAATTTCTTTATTAATAATGAAAGCCTGTATTTGAGCGCTAACTAAGATATTGAAATGTAAAAATAAGTATTTTTACGTATTAATACGTATTAAATGAATATTATTTTATATTTTTGGTTAAAATAAATGAATGCATCCCATCATTTTGTAAACGATTTTTAAATTTTAGCTACGTATGAAAGAAGAATTAGCCACTTGTACCAGTTGCGTAAATGAAAATTGTTTCATAAAAAAGCACCTTCATTTAGAACAAATGAAAAAGTACATTGATAAAAATCGAAGTTTCACTTGTAAAAAATCGCAACAATTTATAATTGAAGGAGCGCCAATCCAAGGCTTGTATTTTATTTACAAAGGAAAAGTAAAGACTGTAAAAACAGGCATTCACGGCAGAGAACAAATTGTACGTTTGACTAAAGATGGCGATACAGTTGGTTTTAGAGGCTTCGGTACGAGCAAGCGCTACCACATTGGAGCGTACGCTTTAGAAGATACGATGTTGTGTAATTTCAGTAATGAAGATATGCTGGAAATACTTCATAATGTTCCCGAATTCACCTTTGATTTAATGTTGTTCTACGCAGAAGAATTGAATAAAAGCGAGAATAACATTCGAAAAATTGCCCAAATGAACGTAAGGGAAAGAGTCATTGATACCTTATTGTATATTCATAAAAAATTCGGTCAGTTGAACGGTGTTATCGATTTGGATTTATCCAGAAAAGAAATTGCCGATTTTGCAGGAACTACTGATGAGCAGGTAATTAGAGTGATTTCAAGTTTAAAGAAAGAAGTCCTTATAACAACCATCGGTAAGAAAATAGGATTGGTCAACACAGACAAATTAAAATCTGAAATAAAAGAACACAAATACTTTTAGTGTTCAATTTCAGATTAGATTCACCACTCATTTCCCATTTAATTGACATCGAAAGTCTTTAAAAGTCAATTATCAAAATGCCTCTCCAGAAAATCCCAGAAGTTTACACTTCCTTTTCTACGTATTCAATTCAGCTAACCTCAAGCTATTGCTGCGTTTGTTGCTATTTACTGCTAAAAGGCAGAAATTAAACTGACATAACTACTTTTTTTCTGGTATTAAAAAGCTATTTACAGCTGTTTTTTATATTATACGTAAGTATTTATACTTACGTAAATTTGCTTCATACTAATTAAAACAGATGATTATGCAAAAGATTAAAATCACATCATTACGTATTCAAGGATTAAGCAAAGAAAAAATGTCAAGTAGAACTCTTTCGAAATCTATTTTCTTAGGCATTGCTTTAACATTTTTAAGTTATAACGAAACCAAAGCGCAATTAACAGCAACAGGACAAGTAAGAGAAAGAACAGAACTTAGAGCAGGACAAGGAACGTTGCAGAAAGAAGATGATAAAGCAGGTTTGTTTACTTCTCAAAGAGCGCGATTAAATATAGGATATACAGGGTATCGTTTTAAAGTATTTATGGCTTTGCAAGACGTACGCGTTTGGGGTCAAGATGCTTCAACTATAAACAGAACAACTACTGAAGCGAATAACGGAATTTTATTGCATGAAGCTTGGGGAGAGATTATGTTGAATGATACGATTAGTAAAATCCAAAATCTATCTGTTAAGTTTGGACGCCAGGAAATCTCGTATGATGACCAAAAAGTATTGGGCGGTTTAGACTGGTTGCAACAAGGAAGAAGACACGATGCTGTTGTTTTTAAGTTTGCAAATAAAGGTTGGATTGCCGATGTTGGAGCTGCTTTTAACCAAAATAAAGAACTAAACACAAGCACCATTTATAACGGGACAAATCCTGCTTATAGTGCTGGTACAAACGGAATTGGAACGATGTATAAATCCTTTCAGTATGCGTATTTAGGTCGAAAATTCTTCTTTGGAGACGTGTCTTTTCTGTTCTTCAAAGATGATTTCAATAAATACACGAATGTAACTTCAGGAACTCCGGCGGTAACTACCAAAGTATATGGAGAAGGAGTTTGGAGCCGCAATACAACCGGATTTTATTTTAATTCCGCCATTACCAGAAAACTGAATCTTACGGGAAGTCTTTACCACCAAGGCGGAAAGGACAAAGACGGTCGCTCTATAAGTGCTAATCTTGCTTCGATTACTTCAACTTTACAAGTGGGAAGAAAATTATTTGTAGGTCCCGGAATCGATTATTTATCGGGTGATGACGGTACAAAAACAGTAACGGCAACGTCAGATAATAATCGTTTTGATCCGCTTTACGGAACACCACATAAATTCTGGGGAAGCATGGATTATTTCTATGCGGCGAATGGCTTTGGAAAACAAGGATTGCTAAACTATTTCTTCAAAGTGAAATACAATGTAAAAGATAATTTGAGTCTCTTTTTAGATGTTCATGGTTTTCAAGCTGCGGATAAATTATCTAACGGAGCCGGAGGAGAATTAAGTTATTATTTAGGAACCGAAGTGGATTTGTTAGTGAAATACAATTTAACCAAAATGATCAATATTGAAGCGGGTTATTCTATCATGAAAGCGACAAATTCTATGGCTTCTGCAGCGGTTAAAAATGTTACAACACCAGATTTAAGCCCGCAATTTGCGTATGTGATGGTCAATGTTAAACCTAATTTTTTAGCTAAAAAATAAAAAAATAACTTTTAAATCTTTTTAAAATGAAAAAATCAAATCAACAAATAAGAAGGACTTTCCAAACCATACTATTGATGGTTTTAGTAGTATTTAGCTCGGCTTTTACAACAATAACCGCCCAAAATGATCCGGTGCGATTAGGATTTATACCACTTACGGATTGCTCGCCAATAGTTATGGCAAAGGAATTGGGTTTGTTCAAGAAATACGGTGTTGAGGTTGTGGTAACCAAAGAATCGTCTTGGGCAAATGTTCGTGACAAAATCCTAACAGGAGAATTAGACGGAGCACATTGTTTGTATTCCATGCCATTTTCAGTATACACTGGAGTAGGTGGAAAAGCAGGTTCCGAAATGAAAATTGCAATGATGTTGAATGTAAACGGACAAGCGATTACACTTTCAAAAGATTTTTGTGGAAAAGTAGGATTCAAACAAATGAATAAAGTGACTCCGGTTGTTGCAGCCAAATTAAAAGCCGAAAAAGAAGTGACTTTTGCGATGACATTTCCTGGAGGAACACACGATTTATGGTTGCGCAACTGGATGTCAATTGCTGGTTTGAATCAAAAAGCAGTAAAAATCATTACAATTCCACCGCCTCAAATGGTTGCCAATATGAAAGTGGGTAAGATGGATGGATTTTGTGTAGGTGAACCTTGGGGCGGTGTTGCGGTAAAACAAGGAATTGGATTTACACAAGTGGCTTCTCAGGATATTTGGAAAGATCACCCGGAAAAAGCTTTGGTGGTAAACAAAGATTTTAGTGCCAAACGCAAAGCCGATTTAGTTAAAGTAATGAAAGCCGTTATGGAAGCCTGCATTTGGTTAGACAATCCTGTAAATCGTAAAAAAGCAGCGGCGATTATCGGTAGAGCACCTTACGTGAACGCTCCGGCTGATGTAATCGAGAACAGATTGATGGGAAATTATGATTTGGGTTGCAACCAAGGAACACAAGTATATGCCAAAGATTATATGTTGTTTCACAAAGGTGGCATGGTAAACTTTCCTCGTAAATCGCACGCAATATGGGCGATGGCACAGTTTGTTAGATTTGGATATTTGAAAGAAGCACCAAATTATGCTGCCATTGCTGATAAATTAATTTTGGATGATTTGTATAAAGAAGTAGCGGCGAGCATGAAGATTAAAGTGCCAAATGACGATATGAAACCATTTGCGCTTACTATGGATAAAACGGTTTTTGACCCTGCAAATCCTGCGGCTTATTTGAAAGTTGTAAAAAGATAAATGAATTATTAAACTAAATTTTAGAACCATGTCTGATAAAAACACACTAACTATTGATGCATTAGATTCATCCATCAATGTGGCGACAGAAAGCAAAAAAAGTGTCGCAGCAGAAAATTATAAACTCAAATTAGCCGTAAATACACTACTTGAAAAATCAAAATCAGGCTTTTTTGCCGGAATTGGTTTGGTTATTTTTGGAGGCTTTTGGAGCGTATTGAGTTATTTTACTCAAGACGCGCTTCCTGGACCATTGGCTACTTTGACCGTTTTAAAAGAAATGTTAAGTGATCCGTTTTATGATTACGGACCAAATGACAAAGGAATTGGATTGCAATTATTCAGCTCTATCAAAACAGTACTTTCCGGGTTTTTGTTGGGTTCTTTAATCGCAATTCCAATCGGGATTTTAATGGGAGCAAGCACTATTTGCAAACAAATTTTTTATCCAATCGTTCAATTGCTCAAGCCAGTTTCGCCGCTGGCTTGGTTCCCAATTGGCTTGGTAGTTTTCAAAGATACCGGAATGGCAACCATATTTATCGTATTCATCACCTCATTATGGTCCACGTTGATAAACACTTCTTTTGGAGTGGCTTCGATTCCGCAAGATCATAAAAATGTGGCCAAAGCTTTTGGTTTTTCCAAGATGAGATACCTCACCAAAATCTTAATTCCATACAGTTTACCACACATCATTACCGGATTGCGATTGAGTATTAGCGTTGCTTGGTTGGTAATTGTAGCGGGCGAAATGTTGTCTGGTGGCGCAGGAATCGGGTTTTTTGTATGGGACAGCTGGAATGCGCTAAGCCTCGAAAAAGTAATTTCGGCCATTATTATCATCGGGATTGTAGGATTGCTTTTTGACAGAATCTTCACTTTTATCGAAAATAAAGTAGCTTACAAAGCGTAGTTTTAAAATCAGGAAGTTTTTCTTTTGGGCGTGCCCCTTCAGATTGCTTCGTCTGTCGCCTCGCAACTTTGGGTCGTGCTGTACGTTCCCGCTTTTTTTAAGCCGAAAAAAATCGGCTCAAAAAAGAGCTCCACTGCCATCACTCACACAAACCCGATACATAAAGAATTCACTATAAAATAACATCGATTTTTAGAGCCAATCTTCAAATCATTAAATAAAGAAATCATGAGTTATTTAGAAATCAAAGATTTGGAAATTTCGTTTCCAACACCAAAAGGAAAATATATTGCTGTAAGAGATATCAATCTGTCCATCAAAAAAGGGGAAATTATCTCCATCATTGGACATTCCGGTTGTGGAAAATCGACTATTATGAATGCGATAGGAGGAATGCTTACGCCAACTGGAGGAACAGTAGCATTAGACAATAAAAAAATAAAAGGACCGGGACCGGATCGCGGGATCGTTTTTCAAAATTATTCCCTTTTGCCTTGGATGACTGTCGAACAAAACATTTTTCAAGCCGTAGATTCCGTTATGGATTGCTCCAAAAAAGAGAAATTGGAAATCGTAGAAAAAAACCTAAAAATGGTCAATTTATACGAACATAAAGATAAATTACCGGGACAATTATCGGGTGGAATGAAGCAAAGAGTTGCTATTGCCAGAGCTTTTGCTATTAATCCTGGCGTGTTGTTATTAGATGAACCCTTTGGCGCTTTGGATGCCTTAACCAAAGGTTCGATGCAACTGGAAGTGTTGAAATTATGGAATTTAAACAACCGAGAGAAAACCATCGTTATGATTACGCACGATATCGAAGAAGCATTATTCCTATCCGATAGAATTGTAGTGTTGAATAACGGCCCGGCTTCAACTATCAGGGAAATTGTAGAAGTACATTTGCCAAGACCCAGAAACAAAATCGAAATCGTAAAAATGCCCGAATATATTGAGCTAAGAGATAAATTATTACACCTCTTAACCGATAAATTCTCCATCGAAGATATGGGAATGGTGTATAAAAGTTAGTTTTATTTAATTTTTTTGAGTGAAAAATCCCTGTAATGTTAAAACGTTACGGGGATTTTTGTTGGGTATATATTTAAACAGGGGACATTGTAAAGACGTACGACATAACCGCATTGTAGAGACGCACCTAGAGACTGCAGTGCGTCTCTACGATACGATAAACAGGTTAATTGGGTTTTTAGATCGTAGTATTTATCATCAATCTCAAATATACACTTAAATTTAAAATGTCTTGTAAATGCAATTAAATCAATGATCGTTAATTCGCCAAGTCGTGGTTGATTTGGCACATTTAATTAGAAACAAAAACCGCAAATCACAAACATAAAATCTGTGAATCTGCGGTTGAATACTTTTTTTAGCTTCTACACAAGACATAAACCGTAATAGGAAAATTAGTCTTATATCTGTGTATGAAGTAAAAACTTTCTAGAGGAATCGAAATGTAGAGACGCACTGCAGTGTGTCTCTACTGTATAATAGGGAATTAGTGTATGAATAACAATTTCTTTAACCCAAATAACCCATTCAAAAAAGTATATTTTTATTTTTTGCGCTCCATTTCTCGGGATAGCGTAGGTTGTTTTTCATTCATGATTTTCGTTACTGTATAGTGCATCCAAATCAAACAAATAGCTGAAAATAACAGGATGAATATCCAAGAGCTGGACCAAATGCCGGTGGCTGTCAATAAATAGCTGAAGATAATTGGTCCAAAGAAACCGCCTAATCCACCAATCATTCCTACCATTCCACCTACAACGCCAACTTCTGTCGGGAAATATTCTGGAATGTGTTTGTAAACGGCAGCTTTCCCAATTCCCCAGGAAATACCAATCAGAATCACCAAAACTAAGTACACCCACATATTGGCATCAAAACGAATTTGGGTAATTCCTTTAGCAATCAATTCCTTTTTCTTGACATCTTGATTCTGACTCACAACAACTTGTTGCCACGATGTTCGAACCGGAAAAATAGAACTTTGCTGCGTTTGTATTGTCTTTTGAGCAATGGCGAAGTCAGTATCACCAATTTTCACCTTCGAATCAGAAATCATTGTGACGGTTCCTTTTTTGGTGGCCAAAACTCCGGGTCCCGTTGTGGTAATATCCATTTTTGGAATCATCAACAACGCGCTTAGGATTACGGAGGAACCCAATACCCAATACATCACTTTTCGAGCACCAAATTTATCTGATAAATAGCCTCCAAAAGCGCGAATCACCCCAGACGGTAAGCTGAACATCGTGGCGAATAATCCACCCATGACAAGACTCGTTTGGTATACATTCATGAAGTTAGGCAACAACCATTGTGAATAGGCAACGAAACATCCAAAAACCAAGAAGTAATAGGCTCCAAATCGCCAAACACGCACACTTTTTAAGGATTGCAGCATTTGAGAAACGGTTTTGGTATGGTTCTCTATTTTTTTGTTTTTGGCAAAAATCAAGAAAAATATCCCAATAACGACTAAAGCAAAACCATATATAACAGGCAATAATTTCCAACCGTTTTGCGGGTCTTCAATTGAAAAATGATTTAATAACGAAGGTGCCAAAAAAGTAGTTATGGCGGCTCCTGCATTTCCTATTCCGAAAATCCCCAATGCTCTACCTTGCCATTCTTTTGGATACCAAATAGAAGTATAGCCAATACCAACGGCAAAGCTTGTTCCTACCATACCAAACAAAAAGCTTAAAAGGGCAAACATAAAAAAACTATCCGCTAATGGCAGTAGAAATAAGGGAATAGAGCAGAGAAGGAGTAGTATGGAGAAGACATATTTTCCGCCAAATTTATCAGTCAAAATACCAATTGGTAATCGCATAATGGAACCCGTAAGAATCGGGATTCCCAGAAGCCATCCCACTTGTACAACGCTCCACTTGAAAATACCGTTGTCTACCAAGAAAGTTACCAAAACACCATTTAAAGTCCAACAAGCAAAACATATTGTGAATGCCAGTGTATTTAAAAACAAAATTTTATGCGATTGGGATAAAGAGTTTGAAGTTTTCATCGTACCTATATTTTTTACAAATATAAGTACTATTACTTAATTTAAGTAAATTATACGTAAAAATACGTATTTATGTGAATATTTTAAAATTCGATGCATTTATTTCTAAATAGCCATAATTGAATCTATATATTGTAAAATCCTCAAACAAGTCGTTCTTTTTAGGGTTAAAAACAGTTTAGATTGCCTCAGAAATAGTTTTTAAATATGGAGTTTGGATTGTTTTAAACAACAAATAAAGAAAACAGCATACGTATTCTTGAAAAATAAGTGTTTTTAGAATTGTACTTATATCAAGGAATACTCGTTGGCTTTATTGGAAAGTTCCATTAAGTTTTTGACTTTTAATTTTTTCATCAAATTAAAACGATGCACTTCGGCAGTTCTTTTGCTGATATCTAAAGCTTCGGCAATTTCTTTGTTTCCTTTGCCTGACAATAAAAGTTTAAGAATTTCTCGTTCTCTTTTGGTAATCAACTGCTCTTCGTCCTGCATTGGTTTTGGTTCCTGAATAGAAGTGGAGTTGTTCAGTTGTCCAATTAATATGGATGAAATATCGCCGCTGAAATATTTTCCTCCATTAGCAATAGTCTGTAATGCCTTAAGAAATTCTTCTTTACTGGATCCTTTTAGTAAGTATCCATCGGCTCCGGCTTTAATTGATTTTAATACGTATTCCTCTGATTCATGCATGGACAGCATAACAATTTTTACCAAATTATTTTGACTTCGTAGTTTTTCAACAACTTCAATTCCTGTCATATTAGGCATACGAATGTCTAAAATTAGTAAGTCAGGTTTGCAGCTTTCTACTGTTTTCAATGCTTCGAGACCGTCGGTCGCTTCACCGACAACTTCTATATTTGCTTCGTTTTCCAATAATGATTTGATTCCGTCTCTCACAAATACATGGTCATCTGCCAATACAACTCGAATAGTATTACTCATAATTTACTTAATTTTAAAATCTAATTTTTACGTATAAAAACCTAAAAAGTAGGCTAAGATACGTAATTCTTAAAAATAAAGTCCAAATTCTAAAATTTATCTTTTATATAGGAATATTGAAGGTGATTCGGGTTCCTTCACCAGGAATGGAGTTAAAGAAAACACGGCCATTAATATATTGTATTCTTTCTTTCATAAAAAGCAATCCCATTCCAGACTCGCTGTTTCGCTTTTTTTCTGCCGTTTCAATGTCAAAACCTTTTCCGTTGTCGTCTATTGTAATGCTCAAAATAGAATTACTATGCGAAAGTTGTACGATAATATGAGAAGAATCGGCATACTTAATTGCATTGTTTATGGCCTCCTGCGTAAGTCTGTAAATGTTTATTTCAATTAAAGAATCCAGGCGTTTATCAAAATTAGTTTTGTTGTAAAAAAGAATATTCTTTCCGGTCAGTTTTGATAATTCTTGAGTAAGTTTTGCAAGCGCAGAGTTTATTCCGTGGTCGCTTAATTCCGGTGGCATTAAGTTGAATGTGGCGGTGCGAACACCTTTTATAATATCTAAAGACAGTTTTTTGAGGTATTCAATTTTCTGGGCTGCTTTTTCTTTGTCGTCCAAATTAATGCTTTCCAAACTGAATTTTAATCCGGTGAGCATTTGTCCAATTCCGTCGTGGATTTCTCGTGCAATTCTATTTTGTTCGTTTTCCTGATTTTCGACAATTTTACTCGAAATAACCTTCTGCTGATTGATTTTGTCGGTTACATTTTCAGTGTTCAATCGCTCGACTTCCTGTTCTGCTTTTTTACGTTCAGTAATATCAAAACAGATAATTAATAATTCGGATTCTTCTTTTTTTATGGTTACTGGAACCATTGATAAGTCCAGCCAAATCGATTCCCCGTTTCTATTGGTAATGTTGATTTCCCCTTGCCAGCCACTTCGCTGTTTTTCAGCAATAATCCGGTCAATACCGATTTGTTCTTTCTCTATTGGAGTTACGACTTGAGAGAAAGTTTTATCAGAAATAAAGGGATTGTATTGCAGTAGTTTAGAGAATTTTTCTCCAATGTGTATCAGTTTTCCATCGGGTGCAACGCGGCAATAGAGCAACGTATTTTCCATGGCGTAATTGAGCGATTTCAATTCTTTGACGGAGTTTTCTTTTATTTCGCTTATGATTTCGGTATCGTGGGCGAGTTTCAAAGCCTTTTTTTCGGAGAACAAAAGTTTAAAAATAAGTGTCTCTACTTTTTTGTTGGTTGGTTTGAAAATAAAAATGAATTCCAATAGCAAAACCAAGAGAGTAAACAGTAAAATTGCATATTCCGTTTTGCTTTGCAACGTTACTTTTTCGAGGGCTTCTTTATCATATTCACCAACAATTTCATTCATTTTCGAAAGGAAAATACTTTCGTTTTCAAGAATAGTTTGAACTAATTTTTGATTCTCCTGTTCTTTTGTATGTGATTTTTTGTTTTCTAAAAGTCGGGTTGCGGCATTAAGTATAGTATCAAAATTGGGTTTGATAGCTACAAATAATTTAGTGAGTGCAGGGCTTTTTTCTTTTGGGAAACCAAGGTTGTCATTTCCTTTTTCCAACGCATTATGGTTGAATTTCCAAAGTGAGATTATTTCATTGATTCGGATGATTTTCTGCTTGCTTTTGGAAGTGTCTGTTACAAAATTCAGAATCAAAATCTCCTTTGTCAATTTCTGGCTCAACATTCTTTGTTTTCCGGAAATGTTGATTATTCGCGAATCGCTTCGTTGACTGTTTAGGTTGTATTGTATCAAAAGTTGGCTCAATAGTACCGTTATTGCAATCGTCAATAAGGCGAATAAATACAATCGTCTTAAGTTTTTGAATGAAATCGTATCTATGGATGTTGCCACTTTGTTTTTCATAAAGAAATCGAATTACAATCCAAGAGCCTCTTTTATCAATTGAAAGTTTGTTGTGCTAAAGTTGATTTTTAGTGCTTCCTGATGCCCTTTTTCGGACATTTTATTCCAAGTTTTCAGAATGATATTTTTCAGTTTTTCTCTATCGTGTTTGTGTACAAAAGGGTCTAAATAATATTCCAGAAACACGAGACAAATTACATCCTCGAGTAGTTGTGTTTCAGCATCTTTTTTGAGTAATTTTTTTTCGATTAAAAAAGAAACCCGTGCAATAAATTCTTCGGAATAACCTGCTTTTTCTAAAATTGCAGCCGTAGTTTTAGCATGAAATTTTTTCAAATCTTCGCGCCATTTCAAATATCCCACACGGTCCATTGGATAGGATTCCCGGGCTACTTTCCATCGGCAGATGTGTTGTGCTTTGGAAGCAATCTGAACAGCTTCGGATGCATTTGGATAAAAATCCATAAGCCTTTCGTACATTCTGTTAGAATACAATAGTTCCTTTGGATGAGAAACGGATTGATAGATTTCGTGATTTGGATCTTGTGCATTTTCTGCATCAATCCATGCGCTGGCGTTTTGAAATGGAGTTGTTGTCATTTGAAAAGTTAAAAATCAAAGATACATAATTATTCCAAAAAGCCTACGAAGACCTCATTTTCAACAATTTTTACCGGATAGGTGGCAATTTTTAAATCATCTCCATTCAAATTTGATCCGTCTACAAGGGAGAATGTTTTCTTGTGCATTGGACAGGCAATTTTAGGAATATCATCAGCGGAACCAATCATTCCTCTGGAAAGTACCATTTCCATTTTGTGAGGACATAAGTTTTGGCAAGCGTACCATTCGTTTCTTCGGTCAAATTTTATAATGGCGATTTGTTTGTTTTTGTATTTGATGCAGCCACCACCATTGCTGGGAAAATCAGCAGTTTTTCCTGCCTTGAACCATACTTTTACTTCGTTTAAATTTACGGTTTCGTATTGATTTAGAATGTTTTCCATTTGAATAATCTTTTAATTTTCCTCACCCCAGCCCTCTCCAAAGGAGAGGAATCAAAGGCTAAAAACAGTTAATTAGTTGTGTATTATGTAGTAGTTGTTTTTATTTTAAAATGACTGATTACCAAGATTTAGGCATTTTTTGATCTCTTAACGGAACAAAAACAATGTTGTCATCGGCTTCGTCAGAATTAGTGAAATGGCTAAAACGTTTCATCATTTCAGGATCTTCAATCGCTTGTTTCCATTCACATTCGAAAGTGTCTACCAAGCCTTGCATTTCTGTTTCTAATGCTTCTACAATTCCCAGGCTGTCATCGATAACTACTTCTTTTAGATAATCTAATCCGCCTTCCAGTTTTTCCAGCCAAGTAGAAGTTCGCACTAATGGACCCGCTGTACGGATGTAAAACATCAAGAAACGATCTAAGTATTTGATGCAGGTCTCTCTGTCAATTTGTTCGGCCAATAATACGGCATGTTTAGGATTTGCACCACCGTTACCGCAGATGTATAAGTTCCAGCCACCTTCAACTGCGATTAATCCGAAATCTTTTCCTCTGGCTTCTGCACATTCGCGAATACAGGCAGAAACACCACCTTTTATTTTATGAGGCGAACGAAGTCCTTTGTATCTGTTTTCTAATTCGATAGCAAAACCGGCACTTTCGTCCATTCCGTAGCGACACCAAGCGTTACCCACACAGCTTTTTACAGTACGCAGTGATTTTCCATACGCATGACCGCTTTCGAAACCATTGTCAATTAGAGTTTTCCAAATTTTTGGTAAATCATTTAGTTGGGCCCCAAATAAATCGATGCGTTGCCCTCCGGTAATTTTGGTGTACAAATTGTATTCTTTGGCCACTTCACCGATAACGATAAGTTTGTCGGCAGTAATTTCTCCACCGGCAATTCTTGGTACTACGGAGTAGGTTCCGTTACGTTGAATATTCGCGAGGAATCTGTCATTAGAATCCTGTGCTGTGATGTGTTTATTGGCAGTATCATTGTAAATACTGGAAAATATTGAAGATAAAATAGGTTTGCAAACCTCACATCCATCTCCTTTTCCTACAACTCCTAACACTTCGTCGTGGTTCGTGAATTTATTGATTTTTACGATGTCATATAATTCTTGTCTGTTGTAGGCAAAGTGTTCGCAAATAACATCTTTGACTTCTTTTCCTAATGATTTTTGAGTTTCTTTTACTAAGTCAACAACCATCGGTTTGCATCCGCCACAGCCTGTTGTTGCTTTAGTGTGTTTGACAACATCTCCAAAAGTAGCGCAAGTTTCATCAACAATAGAGCAGCAAATAGCGCCTTTGGTTACATTTTCACAAGAGCAGATTACAGCAGTATCCGGTAAATCCATTGCACTTCCAAAAGAAGATGCTTCTCCGCCTCTCGAACCAAGAATCAAATCTTCTGGGTTTTTGGGTAACGGCATGGCATTGTTGTAAATTTGGAACAATGCATTGTAATCACTGGAATCACCAACTAAAATCCCGCCCAATAAGGTTTTGGAATCTTTAGTAACGTTGATTCTTTTATAAATTCCGCTTAATTTGTTTTCGTAAACAATGGCGGTCACTTCTTCATTTTCTATAAATGGATCTCCAAAACTCGCCACTTCAACGCCAATTAATTTTAATTGTGTCGACATGTCGATGGTTTCTCTCATTGTTTTAGCTCCTTTCAGGATTTGTTCAGCGGCAACATCGGCCATTTCATATCCGGGAGCCACAAGACCGTAAATCATGTGGTTGTAAAGTGCCACTTCGCCTATCGCATAGATAAAAGGATCCGAAGATTGCATCTGGTTGTTTACTACAATTCCTCCTCGTACGCCCACTTCCAGCCCTGAAACTCTTCCTAGTTCATCACGTGGTTTTATTCCTGCGGAAATTACCAGCATGTCTACTTTAAGTAAATCATCTCCTTCAAACATCATTCCTGTGATAGCATGCTCTCCAGCAATATATTGTGTTGATTTGTTAAGGTGAATGCTAATGTTAAGTTCTTCGATTTTTGATTGCAGCATGTCACTGGCGCCTTTGTCCAATTGTCTTGGCATCAATCGAGGAGCAAATTCGACTACATGAGGATTCAGTCCTAAGTCATATACTGCTTTCGCGGCTTCTAGTCCTAATAATCCACCACCCAAAACGGCAGCTTCGGTAGCGCCATTTCGTTTTATTTTTTTGGCGTAAGCCATAATTGCATCCAGATCTTCAATGGTTCTGTACACAAAAACACCCTCTTTGTCCACTCCTTCTATGGGTGGCACAAAAGCGGCTGAACCTGTTGCTAAAACTAAGTAGTCATAAGTATGTGTTTTCTCTAGATGTGTATGTATTGTTTTTTGCTCTCTATTAATATCAGTAATTAATTCGGAGGTGTTTAGGGTAATGTTATGCTCTTCATACCAATTTGATGTTGATAATGATAAGTCGTCAGCGCTTTTTCCTGCAAAGTATTCACTTAGGTGAACTCTGTCGTATGCGCGTCTTGGCTCTTCTCCAAATACGGTGATTTGGTATTCTTCATGTCCTGATTTTGCAATGAATTTTTCGCAAAATTTGTAACCTACCATGCCGTTTCCGACTACTATTACTTTAATCATAATCTAATTAATTAAGTATTATTACGCAAATATAAGTATTAATACTTATATTTAAATACTTAATTTAAAATTTTTTATTCTAAGTAATTTTAAAAAAGGGGATAGAGGTGGTTTTTGTCTAATTTTTTTCCTTTAAAAATAGAATATAAGTATAGTTTAAGCTTTTGTAGAAATTTTAAAAGCGTTAGATTTTATTGGAAAAGAATATAAATTGGAGAAGTAGATGAGTGACAGCTTAAAGAAATGTCATGTTGGGAATTGCTTGAAAACAAAAAACCCGAATCCCGAAGCGTCGGGACTATTCGGGTTTTGTGGTACCTCCAGTCCCGAGGCTTCGGGAGAACCAGGATGCATGGACTATTTTTTGGATAAAATGTCTTCAAGAATAGAAGGGTTTTTAATTATTTTTTCGATAAAAATTCTGCTTTTCATTTTCTTGATAAATCTTTCAAGAAAAATAGCCTCTTCTTTGTTTGAACAATTAAAAAGGAGGGTTAAATCCCAGTCATTAGCGATTTTTGTAAATGATCCAGAATAGGTGTGTTGATTATGTTTTATTAGTCTCTCTTCTATATTATGTGTTTCGCCAACATAATATTTAGTTGTGGATTTTGAATAAAGAATATAGAGATAATGCATCTTTAGAAATGATGTTAAACAAAAAACCCGAATCCCGAATCGTCGGGACTATTCGGGTTTTGTGGTACCTCCAGTCCCGAGGCTTCGGGAGAACCAGGGATGCATGGATTATTTTTTGGATAAAATGTCTTCAAGAATAGAAGGGTTTTTAATTATTTTTTCGATAAAAATTCTGCTTTTCATTTTCTTGATAAATCTTTCAAGAAAAATAGCATCTTCTTTGTTTGAACAATTAAAAAGGAGGGTTAAATCCCAATCATTAGCGATTTTTGTAAATGATCCTGAATAGGTGTGTTTATTGTGTTTTATTAGTCTCTCTTCTATATTATGTGTTTCGCCAACATAATATTTAGTTGTGGATTTTGAATAAAGAATATAGAGATAATGCATCTTTAGAAATGATGTTAAACAAAAAACCCGAATATTTCTATTCGGGTTTTGTGGTACCTCCAGGGATCGAACCAGGGACACATGGATTTTCAGTCCATTGCTCTACCATCTGAGCTAAGGTACCTCGCTATTGCGGGTGCAAATATAGAATGATTTTTAGTTTATCCAAAACATTTTTTAAAAAAAATCAATTCGTACCTTCGCAACATCAAAAACCAAATTATGATTTTAGTTATCGATGTTGGAAATACCAGAATTAAAGCGGCTGTCTTTGAGGATGCTACCCTTTTTGAAATTTTTGTTTTTTCTAAAATAGAACTTCAAAAAAATATTGAAAATATTTTAAAAAAATTCGAAAAAATAACTGATTTGGTCGTTTCCTCTGTTGGAGATGTCGAAAAACAGTCTTTTTTAGCCTATAACAATGTATTGAATGTGCATTTTCTATCCCATGAAGATCCTTTTCCGTTCCTGAATCGTTATGCGACTCCTAAAACTTTGGGAATTGACCGAATGGTTCTTGCAGCAGGAGCCACGCTTCAGTTTCCAAATCAGAATCGGTTGGTTATTGATGCCGGAACGTGTGTTACGTACGATTTTATTGATGAAGAGAATAATTATTTGGGCGGAGCCATTGCGCCAGGATTGCGATTGCGCTACGAAGCGTTACATAATTTTACGGCCAAACTTCCTTTGTTATCATTAGAAAGTCCCAAAGATTTCATTGGAACTTCCACTTCTGAATCGATTCATTCTGGCGTGGTGAACGGTTTCGTCTATGAGATTGACGGTTTTATCGATGAATATAAAGCAAGGTATTCAAATTTTATAATAATTTTAACGGGTGGCGACACAGATTTTTTGGCTAAACGATTAAAAAATACCATATTTGCCAATTCAAATTTTCTTCTGGAAAGTTTGAATCAAACATTTCAATATAAAATCAAAAATGATTAAAAAAATTATAATAAGCGCCTGTTTGCTTTTATCATTAGTGTCTTTTGCTCAAGAAGGAACATCTTCTCCATATTCTTTCTACGGAATTGGGGACGTAAGATTCAAAGGAACGCTTGAAAACCGCTCTATGGCAGGTGTAGCTGTTGAACAGGATAGTATTCACATAAACTTACAAAACCCAGCCAGTTACGCAAATCTTAAACTGACAACTTTTACTTTAGGAGGAACTTACGGGACTACAACTTTAAAAAATAGTACTGAATCAGCTAATGCCAGAAGAACTACTTTGGATTACCTAGCAGTTGGTTTGCCTTTGGGTAAGTTTGGATTAGGTTTTGGATTGATTCCGTATTCTTCTGTTGGGTATAAAATTGAATCTATTTCAGAAACTGGAACAGAAAACAACAAGCGTTTTAATGGGACAGGAGGTTTGAATAAAGCTTTTTTGGGTGTAGCATATAAAATTGCCCCTAATTTTAACATTGGTGCCGATGTGAATTATAATTTTGGAAAAATTGAAACCAATAGTCTTGAGTTTATTCAGGAAGTTCCAATTGGGACGCGCGAATTGAATTCAGCAGATTTATCTGGAGTAAATTTTAATCTTGGAATGATGTATCAAACCAAAATCTATAAAAAAATCACTCTTTTTAGTAGTTTAACGTATTCATTGGAAAGTTCTTTAACGTCTAAAAACACTAGAAATATTTCGACAGTAATCTATAATTCAAATTTTGATTTGGCTGTTGTTGATGTTCTTGGTGATGTTAAAACTGAAGCAAGTATAACAATGCCTAGTAAAATATCATTAAGTGGAGGTATTGGTGAGGCTAAGAAATGGCTTGTTGGCGGTAATGTTTCTTACGGTAAAACTTCGGGTCAGGCAAATGAATATAATGATGAAGCTAATGTAGGGTATGGAAAATATGGAAGCGTTAGTTTAGGAGGATATTACATTCCTAATTATAATTCGTTTTCTAGTTATACAAAAAGAATTGTATACAGAGCCGGTATTAAATATGAAAAAACAGGATTGGTAATCAACTCTGAATCGATAAATGATATGGGTGTGACTTTTGGTTTGGGACTTCCGATAACGGGTAGTTTCTCAAATGTGAACTTTGGTTTCGAATTAGGAAAAAAAGGAACTACAAAAGCAAATCTTGTTCAGGAGAACTATGCAAACTTAAGTGTGAGTTTTTCACTTAATGACAAATGGTTTGAAAAACGAAAATTCAACTAAAAACAAGAATTGGTAGTATTGCCAAATTTCTTCGCCAAGTTCAGCGTATGACTGTAGTCAAAAAAAAGTATATTAAATCAGTTGTCACAGTTTTTGCTGTGACACTGTTTTTTGGTTGCGAAAGTAATTTTAAGGAAATTCAGAAGATTAATTTTTCAGAATTTATCCCAAATAGTGACGCAGATATGGTAAATTTGAAATACACTGATTCCGGGCGAATTACGGCAATTCTTGTAAGTACTAAAATGTTGGATTACTCCAGTGTTGACTTTCCTTTTACGGAATTTCCAAAAGGAATCGATGTTACCTTATTCGATAAAAAAGCGAAGAAAACCTTTATCAAGTCTAATTATGCTATTTCGTATAAAGGCACAAATATTATTGATTTGCAAGGGAAAGTGAAAATTTTCACCGAAGATGGTCAGACCTTAGAAACTGAGCAATTGTATTTTGATCAAAAAAACGAATGGTTCTTTACGGAAAGAAAGTTTAAATTATCGGATCCAAAAGGAACTTCAAATGGACAAGGAATCGATTTTAGCAAAGATTTCAAAGTGATTAATTCTCAAAAAATAACTGGCGAAATAGAATCCGCCGATTAATACAATATATTATGAATTACCTAAAATACACACAATACGTTTATCTAGTTTTTGGTGCTTATTTCATTTATGACGGTGTCACTAAATTAAATGATCCCGAAGGAACGTTTTGGTTGAGTTTTATGATTGCAGGATTGGCTATTTTTATGTTTTTCTTCAGGAGAAAATTTGCCAAAAAATTTGATGACCGAAACAAAAAATCCTAATTAATGGAAGTTAGTATTATCATATTGTGTCTAATACTAAGTGCTTTTTTTTCAGGTATGGAGATAGCCTTTGTCTCTTCAAATAAAATTTATCTTGAAATTGAAAAAAAACAAGATAATTTCGTTTCAAAAATACTTACAAAGCTTACTGAAAAACCAACTAACTTTATAGTAACCATGCTTATTGGTAATACTATAGCGATGGTGGTTTATGGTTTTTTTATGGGCGAATTAGTGATGCGTTGGTTTGCTGTGTTTGGATATCATTTTTCAGATGGGCTAAGTTTAGTGCTTCAAATTCTGGTTTCTACACTAGTCATATTGATAACAGCTGAGTTTCTTCCTAAAGTTTTTTTTCAAATTTATGCCAACTCATTAATTAAGATTTTTGCAGTTCCGGCTTATGTTTTTTATAAGTTTTTCTATTTTATTTCTACTTTTTTTATTGGAATTTCTGATTTCATTTTGAAGAAATTCTTCAAAACGGAAGGGGATAATATTCAGTTGTATTTCAGTAAAATAGAACTCGGAAATTACATTACCGAACAAATGAGTAGTGTTGAGGATAATGAAATGGTGGATTCTGAAATATTAATGTTTCAAAATGCATTAGAGTTTTCCGGTGTGAAAGCCAGAGATGTAATGAGCCCCCGAACGGAAATTATTGCGGTTGAAGTATTCGATTCAATTGAAAATCTCAAAGAATTATTCATAGAAACTGGGTATTCCAAGATTGTGGTGTATCAAAATTCTCTTGATGATATCATTGGTTATGTTCATTCGTTTGATTTGTTTAAAAAACCAAATAATATCAAGGAAATTGTAATTTCGGTTGAGTTTGTTCCGGAAACTATATTCATAAAGGACGCTATGAATTTGCTTACTAAAAAGCGAAAAAGCGTCGCCGTTGTATTGGATGAATACGGAGGAACTTCAGGAATTATTACCATAGAAGATATTGTAGAAGAGCTTTTTGGCGAAATTGAAGATGAACACGATTCAGACGAAGAATTGATAGAAAAAGAATTAGGAGAAGGAGTCTTTATTTTTTCAACTCGATTTGATGTCCAATATTTGAATGACACTTATAAGTTAGACATTCCTGAAAGTGATTCTTACGGAACACTTGGCGGTTTTATAGTAGATTTCACAAAAGAAATTCCTCAAAAAGGCGATGCAATTTCCATAGGCAGCTATCATTTTATAATTGAAGAAGCCACAAATAAGAAAATAGAATTAGTAAAAATGACCGTACAAGAGTGATTTTTTTTAGGAAAATAAAATTTCTTGCAAAATAAAACGCTACTAGTATAATTATTAATTAGATAATTGTATTTTCGCAAACTGAATATAAAAATTAACAACAATAAAATGGCAGTTTTACAAAAAATTAGACAACGTTCACTTCTTCTGATACTCGTTATCGGGTTTTGTTTATTAGCATTTATCATAGGTGATATATTCAATAGCGGTGGTTTCAGCAGTACATCAAAAGATGTAGGAAGCATCGATGGAAAAGATATTTCATTTGAAGATTTTAGAGTTAAAGTAAGTAATGTTGAAAAAAGTGGTCAGGGGATTACGTCAACTGAAGCAGCAAACAGAGTTTGGGAACAAGAAGTTTCTATAGCTTTATTAACTTCTGAATTTGATAAATTAGGACTTAGAGTTGGTGAAAAACACTTATTGGAAGTTTTGAAAGCTGATCAAAATATTGGTGGAAATCCATTGTTCTTGAATGCTGCCGGTGTTTTTGATGTTGTAAAATTCAAAGAATACTTCAAAGCAAATCCTGCACAAGCTCAATTCTTGAAAGATAGAGAGAAAGATGCTGATTTGAATGCTAAATACCAAATGTATAATACTTTGATTAAAGCAGCAGTTTACACAACTGAAAGCGAAGGAAAGTTGAAATATGAAATGGAAGCAAACAAAGTAAACTTTGCTTACGTTGCAGGTTTGTATTCTACAATTAAAGACAGTGAAGTAAAAATTACTGATGCTGAGATTGTTGAATTCATGAAGAAAAATGAAAAAAAATACAAAGCTGACGAGTCTCGCGAAGTAGAATATGTTTTGATCGAAGACAAAGCTTCTGCTGAGGACGAATCTGAAGTAAAAACAAAAATAAATTCATTGTTGACAGGAAGTGTGGTTTACAACCAAGCTACTGGTAAAAACGATACATTGCCAGGATTTAGAACAACTACGAACACAATTGACTTTGTGAATTCAAATTCAGATGTTCCTTATGATTCAACTTACATTGCTAAAAAAGATTTACCGGCTGTAGATGCTGATAAATTATTCAACCTAGCTACAGGTGCAGTTTATGGGCCATACATGTTTGGAAAATACTACTGTATTTCAAAATCTATGGGAATGAAATCAGGAATTAATACTAAAGCAAGTCATATTGTTATAGGTTATGAAGGTTCTCAAGCTCAAAATCAAAAAGAGAAAAGAACAAAAGAGCAAGCTAAAGCTAAAGCTGAATCTATTTTAGCTCAGGTTAATGCAAATCCGGATAGCTTCATGATGTTGGCTTTCACAAATTCTGAAGATCAGTCAGCTCAACAAGGTGGTGATTTAGGTTATTTTGGTCCAAACCAATTGCCAAAACCATTTAATGATTTTGTTTTTAATAATGGTATCGGTAAAGTTGGTTTAGTAGAAACTGATTTTGGTTTTCATATTGTTAAAATAACGGACAAGCAAGACGGAATTCGTTTGGCTACTGTAGCTCAAAAAATCGAAGCTTCAGAAGCAACTTCTGATAAGATATTTACTCAAGCAACTAAATTAGAAATGGATGCTGCTGATAAAGATTTTAATAAAGTTGCAAAAGATATGGGACTTAAAGTTACTCCAGCTGTTTCTGTAAAAGGAATGGATGAGAACTTTGGAACATTAGGCAATCAAAGAACAATCGTAAGATGGGCTTTTGAAGATGGAGTTAAAGTAGGATCTGTAAAAAGATTTGAAGTAGCTAATGTAGGTCACGTAATTGCAAAATTGAAAAGTATTGACGATTCTGGTTTAGTAGCCGTTTCAGTAGTTAGACCTTATGTGGAGCCAATTCTTAAAAACAAGAAAAAAGCGGAACTTATCAAAGCTAAAATGTCAGGTTCTTCTCTTGAAGCAATTGCAAAAGCAGTAGGAGGAACGGTACAACAAGCAACTGGTCTTACTATGGAAAACACCATGTTGCCAGGTGTTGGTCAAGAGCCAAAAGTAGTTGGAAATGCATTCGCATTAGCGGCTAATAAATTATCTGCTCCAATTGAAGGAAATACTGGAGTTTATGTAGTGAAAAACACAAGCACAGTAAAAGCACCAGCTTTAAAAAGCCACGCAGCTTATGTGACTAAATTAAAAGCACAAAGCGCTTCAGATGCAAGTAGAGTAATTCCTGCATTGAAAGCTAACGCTAAAATTGAAGACAACAGAATAGATTTCAATTACTAATTTTTGAAAAAGTAATTAATCAAAATAAAAAATCCCGATACATATTGAATGTATCGGAATTTTTATTTTAATGAAGTTTTATTTGTAAGCGTGGATTAATTATGAAACATTAAGACAATATCATTTCATTATACGGAACGATAGTTTTATATCCTTTTGAAACAAAATAGTCAGTTGGATTTTCAGTTGCAATCGCCATAACAAAATCACCTCCCCAAGCGCCAAGACTTTTTATCACGCCATTAAAATCAGGAAATAAAGATTCTTTTATGGTATGTGTTTCCAGAATAATACTCATTTGTACTTCGTGTTTTTGTATTGCTGTAGCAAAAGATTGAATCGCAGTGGCATTCAAAACTTCTGAAGTTATACTGTCATTTAAAGCAATGGTTTTTGCCAGATTGTTTTTTTTATTTATGTTGTATGCCGCTATTGCGGTTTTGCTGCTTTGCTTTTTGTTAAGGTATACAAAGTATAGGTTTTGTGTAAATTCTGGATTAAAGGTTACTTTTTCAACAATGGGATTTCCTTGTTCCAGATGATATAGGATAGGAGTGTTGTTCTGTGCGCAGGAAATATCATAACCACTGCCTCCAAAACTGTTTTTAAGCAGTATAAAGGCGTCTATTTGGAGCCATTGGGCAATATTGTTTATCAAAGTCGATGACGTTCCCAGACCCCAGCTTTTAGGAAATCCAAGTTCAGTAGTAATACGGTATCCATTTGAATTTAAAATGAAATCAGGATTTAACTTAAAAGCTTCGTGTAAAATAGTCGTAAGTGTTGTTTTTACCGATTCATTTTCAGGATTAACTCCCTTTGAAATATCAGAAAATAAAATAGTGTCTTCAAACCAAATGCTTCCGTCCGCATCATAACTTTTCCAGATTATTTCCTTGTTGTTTCCCTCTTCTATATTGAGGTTTTGCCCCATTTTTGTGGGTAATGCAAATGCTTTTGCGCCATCAAGAACCAGGTATTCTCCTGTGATTAAAAGTTTTCCGTTACTGTAGAATGTTTTTTTCATTGTCTTTTCGAGGAACGAAGCAACCTTATTTTTTGTTGCTTCAAGATAAAATTATTTTCTTAAACTTTCAATATAGGTCACCACAGCGCTATGTGAAACGGTATTCTTTTTGAAATATTTTAGGATTAAAACGCGTTCTTCATCATTGGCTTCAAACTGGTTGATAATATTGTTCAAATGCATTTTCATGTGTCCTTCCTGAATTCCTGTTGTGGTCAAAGAGCGCAAAGCGGCAAAGTTTTGGGCCAAACCGGCTACGGCTACAAACTGCATTAATTCCTTGGCAGATGGTTTTTCCAGCATTTCCAATGATAATTTTACCAATGGATGTAAGGAAGTTAAACCACCAACAGTTCCTAATGCTAAAGGGATTTCCAACCAAAAAGTAAAAACACCATTTTCTATTTTGGCATGGGAAAGACTGGAATATTTTCCGTTTCGGGAAGCATAGGCATGAATTGCAGCTTCGACGGCACGGAAATCATTTCCTGTTGCCAGAACTACGGCATCCACTCCGTTCATGATTCCTTTATTGTGCGTTACGGCACGGTATGGTTCGACTTCAGCTATTTGAACAGCTTGCACAAATTTCTCTGCAAATTCTAGAGGATTAGGAATGTGTTTTTCTTCTAAATCAGCAATTGGGCAAGAAACTTCGGCTCTTACGATGCAATTTGGAACATAATTCGAAAGGATGCTCATCACGACTTCAATGTCTTTCTCCGTTTCCGTGAACAAGTCATAATTATGTGCTTCTTCTTTTAATGTTTTGGAAAATTGTTCCAGACACGAATTGATGAAATTAGCTCCCATGCTGTCTTTGGTTTCAAAAGTGGCATGCAGCTGAAAATAATTGGGCAATAAATCGGTTTTGTCTTTTAGGGTGATGTCTAAAATTCCGCCACCGCGTTTTTGCATATTTGTTGTAATCGATTCTGTTTCTGCGAAAAATTTGCTTTTGTTTTGGGCAAAAAATAAGTTCAATTTTGAAACATCTCCTTTATAGATAAAATGAACCTGACCAATTTTTTCGGTGTTGATTACGGTTGTTTTAAATCCGCCACGTGTGGACCAAAACTTAGCAGCTTTTGCGGCAGCGGCAACCACAGAACTTTCTTCAATTGCCATAGGAATCGTGCTGTATTTTCCATTAATCAGGAAATTAGGAGCAACTCCCAGCGGAATGTAGAAATTAGTTATCGTGTTTTCGATGAATTCATCATGTAATTTCTGTATTTTTTCATCAGAATTCCAGTAGTTTTTCAGCAAGGAAATGGCTTCTGAAGGTGTTGAAAAATATTGATTGGCAATCCATTTAATTTTTTCTTCTTTGGATAATTTAGAAAATCCGCTAATGGCCTTATTCATTCTCAATAGATTATAATATGTATACCTGCAAAGATACGCTTTTAGCTGTTTTGTTTACTATGATAATATCCTCAATAAATGGGTGTTTAGAATATTGTTTTTAACATTTAACACATCGAATGTGAAATTATTGTAAATTTTTCACTAAAATTGACGGTTTTTATATTTAAAGAAATATCATGTATTCGAAAAAAATTATTGCATTATTTTTATTCCTGTGTTTTACTGTTGTTGGCCAACAAAAAATCACAATTGATGAAATTTACAACGGCACTTTTCGTGCTCAAGGAATGGATGAATTACAGTCCATGAAAAATACAAATCAATACACTGTATTGAATTTAGACAACCAGTCCAGAAGTATGCAAATCGATTTGTATGATTTTGCAACTTTAAAAAAAGTAGCTACACTTATAGATACAAAATCCCACAAAGAACTTTCAAACGGGATTGACAGTTATACATTTGATGCTTCAGAAAAAATGATTTTATTGGCTTGCAATACGAATCAAATCTTCCGTCACTCCTTTACTGCTGATTATTATTTATACGATATAGCCAGTAAAAAATTAAAAAAGCTATTTGATTTTCAGGTTCAGGAACCTACTTTTTCACCTGATGGAAAAAAGATAGCATACGCCAAAGAAAATAATCTGTATGTATATGATTTAGCTTCTAATAAATCGACTCCAATTACTACAGACGGACAAAAAAACAGCATTATTAACGGTATTACGGATTGGGTTTACGAGGAAGAATTTGCTTTCGTAAAAGCTTTCGATTGGAGTGCTGACAGCAAAAAAGTGGCTTACATTCGTTTTGACGAAAGTCAAGTTCCGGAATTTTCGATGTCAATGTTTGGTAAAGAATTGTATCCAATGATGCAAACGTTTAAATATCCAAAGGCCGGTGAAAAGAATGCTCTAGTTTCTTTACATATTTATGATGTAAATTCCAATGGGGTAAAAAATGTAAACCTTGGTAATTACACTGATTTTTATATCGCCAGAATGAAATGGACGAATGATGCAAATACATTATCTGCGCAGGTATTGAATCGTCATCAAAATAATTTGGATTTGTTGTTTATCGATGGTAATTCAGGAACTTCAAAAGTAGTTTTGAACGAAAAAGACAAAGCGTATGTTGATGTTACGGATAACTTGACTTTCTTGAAAGACAACAGTTTTATTTGGACCAGCGAAAAAGACGGTTTCAATCATATTTATTTATATGATAAAAACGGAAAATTGAAAAACCAACTGACCAAAGGAAAATGGGAAGTGACTAATTATTATGGTTTAGACGAAAAGACAAATACGGTTTTCTATCAGTCTGTAGAAAATGGATCTATTAATAGAGATGTTTACAGAATAGGTCTTGACGGAAAAAATAAAGTGCGTTTGTCACAAAATACAGGAACGAATGCAGCGACATTCAGCCCGAATTTTCAATACTACATCAACACATTTTCTAGTGCGTCACAACCTACGACGTATACGTTGAACGAAGCTAAAGTTGGAAAACAAGTTCAGGTTATTGAAAACAATGAATCATTGGCTTCGAAACTAAAAAGCTATAATTTGCCTGCTAAAGAGTTTTTTGTTTTAAAAACGGCAAAAGGAAATGAACTAAATGCTTGGGTGATTAAACCTAAAGATTTTGATCCAACAAAAAAATATCCTGTTTTTATGTACCAATATTCTGGTCCGGGTTCGCAACAAGTGAATAACGAGTGGAACAGTACGGATGATTATTGGTTTATGATGTTGTCACAACAAGGTTACATTGTTGCTTGTGTTGACGGACGCGGAACTGGTTTTAAAGGCGCTGATTTCAAAAAAGTGACTCAATTGCAATTAGGAAAATACGAAGTGGAAGATCAAATTGATGCTGCCAAAGTAATAGGAAATTACGCATTTGTTGATAAATCTAGAATTGGTATATTTGGCTGGTCGTATGGTGGTTTTATGGCGTCTAATTGTATCATGAAAGGAAACGATGTTTTTAAAATGGCAATTGCTGTAGCTCCGGTTACAAACTGGAGATTCTACGACAGTGTGTACACGGAACGTTACATGACGACACCACAGGAAAATGCGAGCGGATATGATGATAATTCACCAATAAACCATGTGGATAAATTGAAAGGAAAATTTCTTTTGATTCACGGTTCAGGAGATGATAACGTTCATGTTCAAAACTCCATGCAAATGATGGAAGCTTTGATTCAGGCTAATAAACAATTTGATTCCCAAATTTACCCAGACAATAATCACGGGATTTATGGTGGAAAAACCAGAATTCAATTGTATACAAAAATGACTAATTTTATCAAAGGAAACTTATAACAGCGCTTTATGACAAACGACTCATTGAATAAGGAAGAATTTTTTGGACATCCAAAGGCGCTTTTTATATTGTTTTTTACCGAAATGTGGGAACGGTTTTCGTTCTACGGTATGAAAGCTTTATTAATTTTTTATCTGACAAAGTACCATTTGTTTTCGGATACTTCTGGAAATTTACTCATTGGAAGCTATGCTGCTCTAGTGTATGCTGTTCCGGTTTTAGGTGGTTTTATAGCGGATCGTTATCTGGGATTTAGAAAAGCCATTGTTTTTGGAGGTATTATGCTTGTGTTAGGTCATGTAGGAATGGCTTATGAAGGGAATGCCGCAACTGAATCTATTACTGGCGAAATTACACGGGACGAAACCGCCTTACAAATATTTTACTTTTCATTATCCTTAATAATTGTCGGAGTTGGTTTTCTAAAAGCCAATATCTCTTCATTAGTGGGGGAATTATATGAAACAGGCGATAAAAGAAGAGATTCTGGATTCACTTTGTTTTACATGGGAATCAACTTAGGATCTTTTATGGCTACGCTAATATGTGTTTGGCTTGGAGAAACGTATGGTTGGAGTTATGGTTTTGGTGCAGCTGGAGTCGGAATGTTTTTTGGATTGTTGACTTTCATTTCCGGTAGAAAACTATTGATGGGAAAAGGCGAATCAAACAATGCTTCTTTATTAGAAAAAAAATCGTTTGGACTTAAAAATGAATGGCTAATTTATATTGGAAGCGTATTGTCGACATTGTTGTTTTGGCAGATGGTTCAAAATCATAATGCGGTTTCATGGGCTTTAAAAATAGCAGGTGGTATTTCCTTTATTTATATTGTTTATTATGCCGTTACAAAGTTAGATGGAAAAGCACGTCACCAATTGATTGCTTTGACCATTCTGATTGTATTTACAATTGTATTCTGGGCATTGTTTGAACAGGCATATACCTCGATGAATTTATTTGCTGACAGGATTTTAGACCGAACTATATTTGGTTATGAAATTTCTGCCGGACAGTTCTTAAGTTTTAATGCCTTATTTATAATTTTGCTAGCTCCAGTTTTTGCTTGGATATGGCCAAATTTAGGAAAATACAATCCTAATACAGCCGTAAAATTTGCTTTAGCATTAGCTTTAGTCGGTTTAGGTTTTGGAGCATTAGTTATGGGAATAAATCTTTCTGGTACAGGAAAAGTAGCGGCAATTTGGCTAATATTAGCGTACCTTTTGCATACATGCGGAGAATTGAGTTTGTCACCGGTAGGACTTTCTGCAGTGACTAAATTATCTCCAGCAAAAATCGTGGGATTCATGATGGGCGTTTGGTTTTTGGCAACAGCCAGTTCAGAATTTATCGCTTCCATCTTAGCTAATATCGCTTCTGTAGATACTTCAAATGGTACAGCACCGGATTTAAATTTAGCAAAACAGAGTTACTTAGTGCTTTTTGAATATTTATTTTATACAGGACTTGGTTTCGGATTACTGTTATTGTTACTATCGCCAGTAATCAAAAAATTAATGCACGGAGTAGACAAAGAATTAAACAATTAATAACATGAGTGAAAATACTACAGATCAATTTTTTAAAAGTACCGTTCTAGGACATCCAGCGGGATTATTCGTTTTATTCTTCACAGAGATGTGGGAGCGATTCTCATTCTATGGAATGCGTTCTTTATTGATATTATTTTTAACCGCCTCCTTTACAGACGGTGGTTGGGAATGGACTCGTGAAAATGCTTCTGCATTATTTGGATCCTACGTTGGATTGGTTTATTTATCCACGATGTTAGGTGGTTATTTTGCCGATAAAGTGATAGGTTTTAGATGGGCAGTTGTTGTAGGTGCCAGTTTGATGACTTTAGGACACGCTTCTATGGCTGTTGAAACAGAATTTTCTATTTATTTAGGATTAGTATTGTTAGTTTTTGGAAATGGTTTTTTCAAGCCAAACATGACATCAATCGTATCTGAAATGTACAAAGACCGTCCTGAGAAGAAGGATGGTGCTTATACATTGTTCTACATGGGTGTAAATGCCGGGGCTTTCTTTGGTATTTTACTTTGTGGTTATTTAGGAGAAAAAGTAGGTTGGACGTATGGTTTTGGTCTTGCCGGAATTTTTATGTTCTTTGGAATGTTACAGTTTTGGTTGTCACAAAATATCTTTGGAGACATTGGTTTAAAACCAAACAAAGAAAGCAAAGCGAAAGCAGAAGCTTTGGATACGGATAAAAGAAATCCTTTTTCACCAATACAATTAGCGGCTATTGCATTTTCATCATTATTAGCTTTATTGTGGCTTTTAAATGATCCTGCTTCCAAAATATCCGGAGGGAAAGTAAATGTTTTTTCTTTCTTAGGACCAAATGGTAATTCGATTGCTATAGTTTCAGCATTGGTTGTGTTTATTATATTATTGATATACAGATTTACCCAATATTCTAAAATCACTAAAGAAAAATTAATAGCAGTTACATTCTTCGCATTCCTGACTATTTTCTTTTGGGCAATTTTCGAACAATCTCCAAACAGTTTAACCATTTTTGCGAATGATTATACGGATAGAGTTTTAACAGGTAATTGGAGTGTGGTATTTTTAGTGATGAATTCATTGATTACTATTTTACCTTTAGTTATTATTACTTGGGTATTGATTTTGTTGTTCAAACAAACATTCAAGTTGTATGCTATTGCAAATATTATTCTAAGTGTGAGTTTTATAATTATTTGGGCAATAGCAATATGGATGTTGGCTAAAGATTATTACACTGCAGGATATTTATCATTGTCTGATGAAACCTTACAAGCGTTGAAAATTGATAAAGTAACTACTGCATTGACCGAAGTTCCAGCTACTTGGTTTTCTACCTTAAACTCCTTGTTTATTATTTCATTAGCGCCATTGTTTTCAAAATGGTGGGAAAGTAAATACAATCCTGCGGCTAATTTAAAATACGGAATCGGAATGGGATTATTAGCGCTTGGTATGGCTTGTGTAGCTTTTGGCGCAAGCGGAATTGAAGCTGGTGCAAAAACAGCTTCTGTAAGTATGATTTGGCTTATTTTGGTGTATCTTTTCCATACTATGGCTGAATTGTGTATCTCGCCGGTAGGATTGTCTTATGTAAGTAAGTTAGTTCCTGCTAGAATGATTGCATTTATGTTTGGAGTTTGGTATCTTGCAGTTGCAATAGGAATGAAAGGAGCAGGGATGTTCGGAGAAAATATTGATAAAATTGCCAATGAACACGGATTGAGTTATTTTTTCTGGATGTTAGCAATAATATCTATTGTAGTGGCTTTGTTCTCAATTTTGATGGGGCCGGTAATTAAGAAATTAATGCATGGTGTTCGATAAATTTTAGGCATTGTTTTTGATTTGTCAATAATTAAAAATTATAAATATGAAGAAAATAATAGTTGCTTTGTTATTGTTTGCGGGATCATTTGCCGCTGAAGCACAAGAATTAGTTTGGGAAACCAATGTCATTAAGGCTATGGACGTTTCTAATAAAACTAAAAAACCAATGTTACTGTTTTTTACCGGTAGCGATTGGTGTGGTTGGTGTATCAGGTTACAAAAAGAGGTTTTGAAAACTCCTGAATTTGCAGCTTGGGCCAAAGAAAATGTGGTTCTGGTAGAATTAGATTATCCTAGAAAAGCACCACAGACTCCTGAGATTAAAAAACAAAATGACGAATTACAACAAGTTTTTGCTATTCAAGGATTCCCTACAGTACATTTTGCTAATGTTACAACTGTAGATGGCAAAGTGAATTTTCAAGGTCTGGGAAGTACCGGATATGTTGCTGGCGGACCATCTGCATGGTTGGCTGTTGCAAATGGATTTCTACAGAAGAAATAATTAGTCATTCAATTTATAATATCCCTTTTCACTCGTAGCGTGAAAAGGGATTTTTTGTTTCATACAAGTTGCCTTCCATTGTTTTTGAATGGTTTTATAATTGGAGGCATCTGCTACGACCATCTTTGGTTTTATAGTTTGCAACAAGCGTTCAAAATTTATTTTGGGAGATTGTGTCAGTACAATGATATCCGGATGTATGTTTTTTGGAAAAACACCCGAACTGTCTAAAATGAAAATCTTTTTTCCATTAAAATAAAAAAGGTTTTGCAGTACTTTTTTCTCTCTAAGACTGCTTAAATTCCCTATTCGATACGACTTTAATGTATTGTTTTTTTGAGCAGTTTTCAAAATACTGTCATTGGCATAGACCGTAATACTTTCCCCATTTCGTTCTGCAAGTAATGTATTTCTTTTGATATTGAAAACAATCCATTCCTGTTCGTTTTGAATGTTCCATTGAATATCCAGACATGATATTTGAAGAATGATGATTGAAACCAGTGCCATTACTAATCTGTTGAAACTTGGTTTTTTGAGCCAAATAATTGCAGTAAATAATAGCAAATAACTACTAAACAACAAATAAAAATGCAGTGGAATATCTTGTATTATAAATTGTTCTAAAGACGCAATTGTATTAATGATTTTATTCAAGTAATAAATGCTCCATTCCAGTAATTCTGAAAGGAATATTGGAATACTGTTAAGTGCCGCTAAAAGCATTACTAAAACGCCCAAAACCATTATGATGCTCAATACTGGGATGATAATTAAATTGGTCACAAAAAATAAACCCGGAAACTGATGGAAATAGTAAATACTCAATGGTAAAGTTCCTAATTGTGCAGCAAACGAAACCGTAAGAATATCCCAAATGTATTTTAAAACTTTATTTTTTGGTAACCAAATTGAGGCTAAAAGCGGTTGCAGCCAAATAATGAAAAACAACGCTAAATAGCTTAGCTGAAAACCAACATCAAATAGAAAAGATGGTTCAAAAAGCAAAATCAGTAATACGGAAACTAATAAAGTGTGGTAAATATTAACGCTTCTTCGTAAATGATTTCCAATGGCAACAAACGAAAACATGGTTGCGGAACGCACCACCGAAGGCGCTAATCCCGCGATGATTCCGAAACTGAATAAAGAGGCGAGAATGATGAGTAGTTTTATAAATGAACCCCGTTTAGTATTAGGAATAGGCTTTAGAATGAAAGTGACAAAAATTAAAATGAATCCAATGTGCAGTCCTGATACCGATAAAATATGTACCGCTCCGGCATATTGGTAATCCCGAATGATTTCCGGTGAAATATCCTGTTGTTGTCCCATTATTAATGCTATGGCAACATTTAATTCGGTTTTGTTGAAGTTGTTTTTTTCTAAATTATGAATAATTCGGGTTCTTAATTTAGAAGAATAATACCAGATGTTTTTCTCGATTTTCGTTCCAATTTTGATTTTATCAACATCAGCATACAGTTGCGCATAGATTTGTTTGTTTTCGAGGTATTTGCTGTAGTCAAATTGATTGGGATTATTAGGAGGTTTGTTTTTTGATAAAATCCCTTTAATAAGTAAAGGTGTCCCAATCTCAAATTCATGATGCAAACTGTCTTTTTGAATGTTTAGGATGATTCTTCCTGTTTGTTTTTTCTCATCTACACGGTTTATAATGGCAATGTAGCGGTCGCTAAACGGAGAGCTTTTTAGCTTTTCGCGGATAATTATGGAAATGGAATGCGGTTTTTCAAAAATAGTCGTATTGTGAATATAATTGCTTTTCTGAAAATGATCAATGTGAATTACTTGGGTCGAAATTCCGATAAGAAAAGACAGAAGATATGTTGTCAAACCAAAATAGAAAATCTTCTTGTTTTTGTTTTTGAATAAAAAATACAACACTCCAAAAACACCAATGGATATTGAAAGTAAGATAAACAGTAATGATAGCGGTAGATGAAAGTAGTAGGCGAAAAGGATTCCTGAAATAAATCCAATTGTTATTCTCGCTAAAGGAAAATGGAGTACTTTCATGTATCTAAAGTACACATTTTTAGCAAGAAAAAACTTTATTTTTAAAAGTTATATAGCTTTTTAGCTTGACTATAACACCCGATTTAATTGTACAAAGGTTTTTTTATAATAGGGTTCTTTGGTAGAGGAAATAATTACTCCTTTTGAAGTAGAAGAATGGATAAATTTTATCTCATCATCATTAACTTCAATGACGATTCCTACGTGATTTATCTGTGAATTTTTGTTGGTTTTAAAGAATATTAAGTCTCCTTTTTGCGCCTCTTCGCGTTCTGTATTGATAACCTCACCTATTTTTGACTGTTGATAAGAGTTGCGGGGAAGGGTTATATTATGTGAACTAAAAATGGTATACATCAAACCGGAACAATCAAAACCTGCTTTTGTCGTGCCTGCATATTTGTATTTTACGCCAAGATTTTCAGCTGCTGCATCAATCAATTCTTCTGCAAGACGATTTGTTTTTCTTTTATCAGATTTCGTTAATTTCTCTTTTTTGGTGTCTGATTTTTTAGAAGTGACTATGGGGGAAGTCGATTTACAAGCCGTAAAAAAAATAAGAATCAATAGTAGAAATGCGAAATTTTTCAAAAGAATATTTTTTTGATGAATTTAAATAGCTGTAAATTAGTTGTAAACTATTGTAAATCAGAAACAATGAATTTAGCGGTTTTTTCACTGGCGCCAATGCCTCCTAATTTGTCTTCTAATAACGCATATTTTTCTAAAAGCGTATTGCGATGATTGGATTCCAGGATTTTTTTAAGTTCTTCACGAATGCGTTTTGTGGTACATTCCTCCTGAATTAATTCGGTGACTACTTCTTCATCCATTATCAAGTTTACTAATGAAATGTATTTAAGCGTGATGATTCGTTTCGCAATTTGGTAGGAAGCCCAGCTGCCTTTGTAACACACCACTTCCGGTACTTTAAAAAGTGCCGTTTCCAGAGTTGCAGTTCCTGAAGTCACTAATGCGGCAGTTGAATTTCGCAATAAATCGTATGTTTTATTGGAGATGAATTTTATGTTTTCATGAGAAATGAAATTTTTATAAAAAGAGAATTCCTGACTTGGAGCGCCGGCAATTACAAATTGATAGTCGGGAAAATCATTGACAACACTCAACATTACAGATAGCATTTTAGTGATTTCCTGTTTTCTGCTTCCCGGTAAAATAGCGATAATTGGTTTTTCGTCTAATTGATTTTCTTTTCTAAAAAGGACAGGGTCAACTGCGGGTTGGTTGTGAATAGCATCAATCAGCGGATGCCCAACAAACTCAACAGGGAAATGATGTTTGTCCTCGTAGAATTGTTTTTCGAAAGGTAAAATCACATACATTTTATCAATATCGTGTTTGATGTCGGTAATTCTACTTTCTTTCCAAGCCCAGATTTGAGGGGAAATATAATAGTGTGTTTTCATGCCCAACGACTTGGCCCATTTTGCAATACGCAAATTGAAACCTGGATAATCTATGAAAATAAGAACGTCGGGTTGAAACTCAAGAATATCTTTTTTGCATATTTTGATGTTATTCAAAATAGTTTTTAAGTTAAAAATCACTTCGATGAAACCCATAAACGCTAATTCCCGATAGTGTTTCACTAAAGTACCGCCAACATTTTTCATCAAATCACCACCCCAAAATCGGATGTCAGCATTTGGATCTTTTTTATACAGTTCTTTCATCAAATTTGAACCATGCAAATCGCCTGAAGCTTCACCCGCTATAATATAATATTTCATGCTTTCTTGATTAGGAGTTTATAAATTTGGATTTCAAACGTATAAAATCATATTTATTTTTAATAATCTGTTTTTTCAATTTGCAAAGATAAACTAATAACATTTCTTAAATAAACATAGTGAGAATTGCCATAATTATCACGGCTAAAACCACACCGCGAGCCATTGTTTCTTTGTTTATTTTGAGTAAAACACCAAATGCTACTAGTGTAAGAATAGAACCTAATGTTACGATTTTGCCTAAATTCCCCTGTGATTGCATAATTTGAATTCCAGCAATGAAATTAAATTCCGTAAAAAAAGTTATAAAAATATAACTCCCAAGCAGGGTTGTGGAAAATCCAATAAACAAGTCTGTTTTATTCATTCCATTTCCAGGTGTTAAGTTGTTGTACCGCATGATGTGCTGTCAAGTCAAATTGAACAGGAACAACGGATATGTATCCGTTTTGTAAAGCCCATTCATCAGTGTCTTCGCCTTTGTCTTGGTTTACAAATTCTCCTGCAAGCCAGTAATAATCTCTTCCTTGAGGTGTTTTTCTTTTGTCAAATTTCTCTACCCAAAGTGCTTTCGCTTGACGACAAATTCGTATTCCTTTAATCTCTTTTTCTTCTAATTTTGGAAAGTTCACATTCAAAACAACTCCTTCCGGCAGTCCGTTTTCTAAAACTTCTAAGGATATTTTTCGAATAAAAGATTTTATATTGTCAAAATTGGCATTCCAATCATAATCCAATAAAGAGAAACCAATGGCAGGAATTCCTTCAATACCTGCTTCAATTGCCGCACTCATTGTTCCGGAATAAATCACATTTATGGAAGAATTTGATCCGTGATTGACACCGGAAACACATAAATCCGGTTTTCGTTTCAAAATTTCATTTACTGCAAATTTCACACAATCTACTGGTGTTCCAGAGCAGCTGTATTCTTTAAATGGGTCATTTTCTTTAGAAATTTTATTCAAATATAAAGTGCTGTTTATGGTAATGGCATGACCCATGGCGCTTTGAGGATTGTCAGGTGCTACCACAACGATTTCGCCTATTTCTGCCATAACGGCAATTAATGCTCTAAGTCCGGGAGCCGAAATACCGTCATCATTGGTTATTAAAATTAAAGGTCTGTCTTTTTTCATTGTTTTATATTTCAAAAAGGGATTGATTATTGATAATTTTGAAGACAAATGTAATAACACAGAATGGAATGTGTAAACAAAAGATAAAAATATGTTATGTTGATTCATTTAACTTAAAACAAAAGAACATTTTTATATCTTTAACAAAAATTTATGGAGGCCTAGCCACTGTTGGCATAGTTTTTACCGTAACTTACATTAAAAGATTCATGAATACTATTATTAACTTTATGAAAAGAAATTATAAAATACTTCTTGTAGTTGTATGCCTTTCGGTGACATTATTTGCGTTCAAAATGAATGCGAAACAATCATCCGATCCCGAAAAAGATAAATTGCTTTTAGAGTTATTGACGTTTGTTATTGAGAAAGGGCATTATAGCCCAGCCACAATTGATGATACGTTCTCTAAAGGTATATATAAAGATTATATTGAAGCGTTAGATCCCTCTAAGCGATTCTTTTTGCAATCAGATATTGATGAATTTTCAAAATTTGAAACGCAATTAGACGATCAGCTATTGAATAAGGATTTGACTTTTTTCAATTTGACATACGAGCGTTTAATTAAGCGTATGGAAGAAAGTAAAAAGATTTACAAAGATGTTTTGAGCAAGCCTTTTGATTATTCAGTTGAAGAAAGTTTCAATATTGATTACGAAAAAGCACCTTATTCTAAAAATGTTGCTGAACTTAGTGACAAATGGCGTAAACAAATCAAATTGTCTACCCTTTCATCTCTTGTTGACAAACAAAAATTAGAAGAAGATAAAAAGAAAAATGATGCCACTTATCAAGTTAAATCTTTTGATGCTTTGGAAAAAGAAACTAGAGAAAGTTCTGCAAAATCATTAGATGAATATTTTGGTTTCATTAAAGATTTAGATAGAAATGACTGGTTTTCAGTGTATGTGAATTCTATAACAGCGCGTTTTGATCCGCATACTAATTATTTAGCAGCAGAGGATAAAGAACGTTTTGATCAAAGTATCAGCGGTAAATTAGAAGGAATTGGAGCTCGTTTGCAAAAGAAAAATGATCTTACCGAGATTTCTGAACTTATTTCTGGTGGTCCAGCTTGGAGAGGAAAACAGCTAGAAGCAGGAGACTTGATCATGAAAGTAGCTCAAGGTAATGGTGAAGCGGTTGATGTTGTAGGGATGCGTTTGGATGATGTTGTGAAGAAAATTAAAGGGCCTAAAGGTTCAGAAGTTCGTCTTACTGTGAAAAAAGTGGACGGAACCATTAAGATTATTTCTATCATCAGAGATATTGTTGAAATAGAAGAAACGTATGCAAAATCCAGTATTGTAAATAAAAATGGACTGAAATACGGAGTAATTTATTTACCAAAATTCTATATTGATTTTGAAAATAAAGATGGAAGAGATGCAGGAAAAGACATTGCATTAGAAGTTGACCGATTAAAAAAATCAGGTGTAAACGGAATTATTCTTGATGTTCGTGATGATGGTGGTGGATCTTTGTCTACTGTTGTTGATATTGCAGGATTGTTTATTGAACAAGGTCCAATTGTGCAAATTAAATCAGCAGGAAGACAAAAAGAAGTTCTTTATGACAGAGATAAAAAAATTGAATGGGATGGTCCTTTAGTAATTATGGTAAATAGTTTCTCAGCCTCGGCTTCAGAGATTCTAGCTGCTGCAATTCAGGATTATAAAAGAGGAATCATCATTGGAAGTAAGCAAACCTACGGTAAAGGAACGGTGCAAAATGTATATGACTTGAATACTTTTGTGCGCAATAGTGCAGTAGGGGATTTGGGTGCAATAAAGACCACTACACAAAAATTTTATAGAATAAATGGTGGATCTACTCAACTAGAAGGTGTGCAAAGTGATATTGTTATGCCGGACAGATATGCTTATTTAAAAATGGGCGAACGTGACATTGACAATGCAATGCCTTGGGATAAAATTGATCAGGCTGATTATAGTGTTTGGAATAATAATGCCAACTTTAATCAAGCAATTGCCAATAGTAAAAATAGAATTAGTAAAAATCCACAGTTCCAATTAATTGAGGAAAATGCAAAATGGATTGACAGTAGAAGTGAAGAGAATGTTTATAGTTTGAATATTGACAAATTTAAAATTGCTCAAGCCGAAATTGAAGAGAAGGCTAAAAAATATAAGCCAATCGTAAATTACAAAAACACATTGACATTTACTTCTTTACCTTATGAAGCTGAAGTGATGAGTAAAGATGCTTCTTTGAAAGAAAAAAGAGAAATCTGGCATGAATCTTTAGCTAAAGATATTTATGTAGAAGAGGCAATTAATGTTTTGGATGATTTACAGCCTAAATCAATTTCGAAAAAAGATATTCCTGTTAAAATGAAAAAAAATAAACTAGCGAAATCTTAATAAAGAATTTGTTAGTTCATAAAACATACAAGTATTAGTAACTATTACGCTCCAGAAATTCAATGAGAATTTTTGGAGCGTTTTTAGTTTGAGTAAATTATTGATATTTAAAATAGCTGTCAGATGGTTTTTTTTTAGTCAATTTAGACTGTTAGTTTTGATTTTAAAAACAGAAGAATCCTTATATATAGTTAGCAATGAAAAATAGAAAATTATTCGCGTTGATATTTATTATTCTTTACGGAATCCTTTTTTCTTCCTGTAAAAAGGATTTGGAAGTAGGTAATCTGGATGCATCTAATGGAAGAAAGAAAGGAGACTTAATTCAGGTTGTTAGTGCTGAGAATAGTGCTGTAAGTTCAGTGGGAAATTTTGATTTTTTACCCTCATCTACAACCAATCAAGTTGTCAGACATAAGTATTACACTTTGTCCTATAATGAAGCTCATGAACAGGCAGAATGGGTGGCTTATGAGCTGAAGAAAAACTATATTAAGAATAATAACTTTAAGCGTCCTTTTTTTATTGAGGATGCCAAAGTAAAAACGGGTTCTGCTGATTGGAGAAATTATAAAAAGTCAATATATGATAAAGGGCATCTTTGTCCTGCAGGCGATATGGAGTTTGCTTTAGATGCTTATAACGAAACTTTTTTCACTTCAAATATTTCTCCTCAAGTGCGTAATTTTAATAACGGTGTCTGGAATAGATTAGAACAAAAAGTACGTTATTGGGCTGTAAAATATGATGGAATTTATGTGATTACGGGTGGAGTTTTAGAATCCTCATTAATAACAATAGGTAAAGAAAAGGTTTCGGTTCCTAAGTTTTTTTATAAAATTTTATTGGATAATTCTGGTGGGAACTTTAAAATGATTGGTTTCCTAATTCCCAATTCAGAAAGTGACAAACCACTATATAGCTTTGTGGTTTCGGTTGATTATATCGAAAAACTGACCGGAATTAATTTCTTTCCAAAATTGAATGACAACATTGAAAATCAATTGGAAAAAAGGACAGATTATAAAAATTGGAGTTTTAATTAACTCTACTGGGAATAAGAATTTTTAAAGTTTCTGTTTTTGTAAAGTGGTAAACGTATAAATAATTGAAATAAAACTATATACAAGAATAAAATCTTAATAATTAAAACCTATTTAATTACCACTCGTTTACTTTATTGGCGTCCATTTTTATAAATATAAACAACAATATAGTAAAGCCCCAAAGTCCCGAACCTCCGTAAGAGAAGAAAGGAAGCGGAACCCCAATTGTTGGGAAAATACCAACTACCATGGCTATATTTACAAAGAAATGTGTAAATAAAACCCCTGCAACGCAATATCCATATACCCTGCTGAATTTTGTTTTTTGTCTTTCTGCCAAGTATATTATTCTAAGAAATAAACCTGCAAAAAGAGCGATAACTACTAAGGAACCAACAAATCCCCATTCTTCACCCACTGTTGTGAATATATAATCTGTATGTTGCTCAGGAACAAATCCGCCTTTGGTTTGCGTTCCTTCAAGAAACCCTTTTCCAAACCAACCTCCAGAACCAATGGCTATTTCTGATTGATTGGTGTTATAACCGATTCCTTTCAGATCGACGGTTTTGCCTAAAAGTATGTTAAAACGATCCCTGTGGTGTTGTTTAAATACATTTTCAAAAACATAGTTTACAGACAGTACAAATCCAGAAATAACCACTAAAAGGATGCTGCTTAGAACAATATTTCTATCGGCTAATCTTGATTTTAAATGAACTAATATTAATGTAACTAATGCTATAAGAATTACATATTGTGGCTCTAATATCAGTGTTAATACAAATAAAAGGATGGTAATAAATCCTGTCCAAACATACCATGACGGTAGCCCTTCGCGGTATAAAACTATGATGAATATGCTGTATATTAAAGCACTTCCGGGGTCAGGTTGCGGAAGTATCAGGATGACGGGCAAAAGAATTATTGCAAGAGCTTGTACCTGCCTATTGACTTCTTTTAAATTGATCTGGGTGTCACTTAAATATTTCGCTAAGGCTAAAGCTGTAGCCGCTTTTGCAAATTCAGAAGGTTGAATCGTGAAACTGCCTATTGCATACCAACAACGTTGACCCGCTATTGTTTTACCAAATAAAAACAATCCGGCTAATGTAAGTAAGGAAATTCCAAAAATGATACTTGCATATTTTTCATAAAACTTACCGTCAACAGAAAGCACAATGAAAATTAACGGGATAGTCAATATAATGAATATAAGCTGTTTCTCATGAGTGTCCTCCATTGATGAGAGCGAAGACGAATAGATATTTAGCCAACCCAAAATAACTAATGAAACATAGATTATTATGCTTATCCAGTCAATGTTATTTGTTATGCTTTGGTTTTTCATCTGAATTAAATAGCTTGTTTATTCGATTTTGTGGTATCTGTTTTTGCTTTCACTGTTGGAATAGTTGTTTTCTTTTTTTGAAGAGAATCGCTAATTCTTAATTGTAATTTTACGGCTTCTGACAGTCCTCCTAATTTAGCATATCGACTTTGTAAACTTGTTGCAAGAATTCTTTTTTCTAAGTCAACTCTGGTGATTTTTTGTCTTAGGTATTTTTCTATCATCAAACTGGCAATTGGTCCAGCTATAGTTGCTCCATATCCACCATTTTCAACCATAACTGCAATTGCAATTTTTGGATTGTCTTTTGGTGCAAAAGCTACAAATATTGAATGGTCTTCCATTTTTACGCGTACTCCTCCAATTTTAGCAAAATTTTCTGCTGTTCCAGTCTTTCCACAAATATCAATTCCTTCCACTCTTAGGGATCTTGCGGTTCCTAAGTTGTAAACATCAAATAAACCGCTGATAATTGGTTTGAAATGTTTTTTATCAATTGTGGTTTCATGTTTGGTAGTGAATTTTTCGTCAATTTTGTGCCCTTCAATTTTCTTGATGATATGAGGCGTATAATAATGACCTTCGTTAGCTATTGTTGCCATCATATTCGCCAGCTGAATAGGAGTCATTAGAACTTCACCTTGTCCAATTGAATTAGAAACAATAGTAGTACTTCTCCAGCCACCGTTAGGATAAATGCGTTTGTATGTTTTTGAATCGGGTACGTTTCCTTTTTTACCAGTTGGTAAATCATATCCCATGAATTGTCCAAGACCAAAACTTTTCACGTGTTTGCTCCAAATATCAACCGCTTGTGCAGGTTTTGAATATTTATTTATGGTCTTCATGTAAGCCGTTGCAAAATAGGAGTTGCAAGATTCAAAGATACCTCGGTGTAATTGAAGTGCGCCTCCATGACAGTGGCACCCCATAAAACGTCCTCTTGCATAGCTAAAACCACGATTACAAAAAACAGTAGTATTGTCATCAATTACTCCTTCTTGTAATGCTACAAGTCCAGTTAAAATCTTGAATGGAGATCCTGGTGGATATTCAGCCAGCAAACCTCTGTCATAAAGTGGTTTTGCTATGGAATCGCGGTATAATTCAGTATAATTCTTAGATCGTTGTCTTCCTACTAATATTCCGGGGTCATACGATGGAGCAGTTACAAGCGCCAATATTTCACCGGTACTAGGCTCAATTGCTACAATTCCACCTCGTTTATTAATCATTAATTCCTCCCCATATTTTTGAATTTCAGCATCTATGGTCAGATTTATGTCTTCTCCTTGAACAGCGATAGTGTCGTATTTCCCATCTTTATAAGAACCTATTTCCCTGTTGTATTTGTCTTTTTGAATGTATTTTACACCTTTCACTCCGCGTAAAAGATCTTCGTAGCTTTCTTCAACTCCTTGTCTCCCAATTAAGTCACCACTATTATAATACGGATTTTTGGCGACTAGTTTTTCATTTACCTGAGTGATGAATCCAAAAATATTGGCTCCAAAATCTACTTCATAATCACGAAGGGAACGTTTTTGAAAATAAAAACCTTCATATTTTCTTATTTTTTCTTGAAACGCAGCAAATTCACTTTTGTTTAACTGAGATAAAAAAACAGATGGCAAGCGCGGACTGTATACTGTAGCTTTTTCAATTTTTTTAATAAAATCTTCTTTTGTGATATTCAATAATTGACAAAATTCTAAAGTATCAGTATTTTTGACTTCTCTAGGAATGACCATGATGTCATAAGATGCTTGGTTTGCAACTAATAACTTTCCTTTTCTATCATACATATATCCTCTTTCAGGATATTCATACTTTTTTTTAATGGCATTGTTTTCAGACTTTAGTTTTAAAGTGTCGTCAACAATCTGCAAATAAAAGATACGCATTACAAGCAAAGATGTAGCTATAATGATTAAAGAAGGCAACAAGACTTTTCTCATCTTTTGTTCGGCTTAATAAGATATATTATGATAATGCAAATAATGATTGTGAATACAGTACTTAATAATGTTCTAATTAGTATATCAAAAATAAAGCTAAACTGGAATGCTTCCAGTAAAAATAACGTAAAATGGTGTATAACAACAGAAAGTAATATAAAAGAGAATCTTTCAGGTGTCAAAACGTCATTTAATTTTACAGTTTGATATTCATAACTTAGACCAAAAGCAAATTTAAAAATAGCGGGTCTAAAATAGGCTAGAACTAAACATGCAGTGGCATGTATTCCGCCTGAATTGCTAAACATATCCATAATAAGTCCAAGTATGAAACTCGCTACTACAAGACCAGATTTGTTTCCGTTTACAGGGTAAAGTATTATGAACAATATATAAGGGAAAGGGCTTATATAACCCAAAAAATTCATATTGTTGAATATGATAATTTGAACTGCCAATAACAGAATAAATCGAAAAATATTGACTAACAATGCGCTATTCATCCTTTTCTCTTTTTTCTAAATTAATGATTTCTTCACGATCTTTCCTTTTTATGATATAGACATGGCCTAAATTTGTCATATCGTTGAATAGTCTGACGTTTATTTTATAATAATTAGTTTCTTCTTCAGTATAGATATTTTCAATTGTACCTATTCCTATATTTTCTGGAAAAATTACAGATTGTCCGCCAGTTACGATTGTATCGCCTTTTCTAATGGCTGCTAATCTAGGTACATCAACCAGTTGAACAAATCCAGTACTTTTTCCGTCCCAAACAAGTGACCCAAAGTGATTTGACTTTTTGATTTTGGCATTGATTTGAGATTTTTTATTCAGAATACTGATTACAGTAGAATATTTTGGCGATGTATTTTCTATGATTCCAACAATTCCTAAACTGTTAATTACCCCCATATCTGGTTTTACACCTTGCAATTCTCCTGAATTCAAGGTTAAGTAATTTTCATGGACATTATAGGAGTTGTGTATTACTTTGGAAACAACAATATCGTCTGGTTTTACCCCTTTAATACTGTCTAGTTTTTTTATTGCAGTAGTATCTTTACGATTGAATAGAAGGCTTCTTAGCTTTGCATTTTCAAGAGCAAGTGCATCATTTTGAGTTTTTAAATTCAAGTATTCGTTAAGGTTATTCACTTTTTCGTACACTCCGCCACTTAAAAAGTTTGCGGAACTAATTATTTTGCTTCTGTGGAAAGAATGGGATTGAATTGTGAGTGATAACGAGATACCCAAAAGCAGCAAAAACAGTAATCTATTACTGTTTTTAAAAATAAAATTAAATATTTGCTGCATTTCTTAACGGTATAATGTAAATAACTGTATGTCTTTTTTTGTAATCTAATTGTTGTAAATTGACTTGTGCTTGAAGGCTTGCAAGTGTAACAAAAACGAATTACTTAATCAAAATGCTTTTAAATTTAGTAATGTTTTTAAGTGCCATACCAGTTCCTCTAACAACTGCTCTTAATGGATCTTCTGCAATGTAAACAGGTAAATCTGTTTTTTGCGAAATCCTTTTATCAAGCCCTCTTAACATAGATCCTCCACCTGCAAGATAAATTCCTGTGTTGTAAATATCGGCTGCTAATTCAGGAGGTGTTTGTGATAAAGTTTCCATTACTGCATCTTCAATTCGTTGGATTGATTTGTCTAATGCTTTCGCAATTTCTCTATAAGAAACTTCTACTTGTTTTGGTTTACCGGTAAGTAAATCTCTACCTTGAACTGACATGTCTTCTGGAGGAGTTTCTAAATCTTCGATAGCGGCACCAATTTGAATTTTGATTTTTTCAGCAGTACTTTCTCCAACAAAAAGATTGTGTTGTGTACGCATGTAATAAACGATGTCATTTGTAAATACATCACCAGCAATTTTTACTGATTTATCACATACAATTCCGCCTAATGCAATAACTGCAATTTCAGTTGTTCCGCCACCTATATCAACAATCATGTTTCCTTTTGGTTGCATGATGTCTATTCCAATACCTATTGCTGCTGCCATAGGTTCATGTATCAAATAAACTTCTTTGCCATTTACTCTTTCGCATGATTCTTTTACAGCTCTCATTTCCACTTCAGTAATACCTGAAGGAATACAAACAACCATTCTTAATGCGGGAGTAAACATTCTTTTTTTCAATGCCGGTATGCTTTTTATAAACATACTGATCATTTTTTCTGAAGCATCAAAATCAGCAATTACACCATCTTTCAAAGGTCTTATCGTTTTAATGTTTTCATGTGTTTTTCCCTGCATCATGTTGGCTTCTTTACCAACAGCGATGATTTTGCCTGAAACTCTATCACGAGCAACTATCGAAGGGCTGTCTATGACAACTTTATCATTATGGATGATTAAAGTGTTGGCGGTACCAAGGTCTATCGCAATATCCTCGGTCATGAAATCAAAAAATCCCATAAGTTTTTTAAGGGTTAAAAGTTATAAATTTGTGACGGGCAAAGTTAAACAAATTAATGTTTAAAATGACGAGTTCCTGTAAATACCATTGCAACTTTATTTTCATTACAATAATTAATACTCAATTCGTCTTTTATAGATCCTCCTGGCTGAATTACAGCAGTTATTCCGGCTTTTTTAGCGATTTCTACACAATCTGGAAAAGGGAAAAACGCGTCGCTTGCCATTACTGCACCATGCAAATCAAAGTGAAAATTATTCGCTTTTTCTATTGCTTGTTGCAAGGCATCAACTCTTGATGTCTGTCCTGTACCTGACGCAATAAGTGTACCGTTTTTTGCAAAAACAATCGTGTTTGATTTTGTGTTTTTACAAATTTTAGAAGCAAAAATTAAATCCTGAATTTCTTGTTCAGTAGGTTCAGTTATAGTAACGGTTCTTAAGTCTTCTTTATTGTCGGTTATGTTGTTTCTTTCCTGAACTAAAATTCCGTTTAAGCAAGTACGAACTTGTTTTTGTGGTAATTCTACTTCGTTTTGGATTAATATAATTCGGTTTTTCTTTTCTTGTAAAATTGCAATGGCTTCAGTATCATATTCTGGAGCAATTACAACTTCGCAAAACAATTTGTTTATTTCTGAAGCAGTAGCAACATCAATTTTTGTATTCGAAATTAAAACACCTCCAAAAGCTGAAGTAGGATCGCAGGCCAAAGCCGCAAGATACGCTTCACTAATAGTAGTTCTTGACGCTAAACCACAGGCATTATTGTGTTTTAATATAGCAAATGTAGGGCCGTCATTTTTGAATTCATTAATCAAATTTACGGCAGCATCTACATCTAATAAATTATTATACGACAATTCTTTTCCGTGAACTTTGTTGAACATTGCGTCAAAATTCCCGAAGAAAAATCCTTTTTGATGTGGGTTTTCACCGTATCTTAAAACTTGACCGTTAGCAATGCTTTGTTTGTATATTGTTTCGTCAGTGTTGAAATAATTGAAAATTGCAGTGTCATAATGAGATGAAACATGAAATGCTTTTGTAGCCAATAATTTTCTGTCTTCCAATGTTGTAGCTCCATTTTGCTCTGTAATCAAGTCCAAAAGCAAACCATATTGGTCAACCGATGCTACAATTACCGTGTCCTTGAAGTTTTTTGCGGCAGCACGTATCAAAGAAATACCACCAATATCTATTTTTTCAATAATATCTGATTCACTAGCTCCGGAAGCTACCGTTTTTTCAAAAGGATATAAATCAACAATTACTAAATCTATTTGTGGAATGTTGAACTCTATCATTTGTTGTACATCACTCTCGTTGTCTTGGCGGTTTAAGATTCCTCCAAAAACTTTTGGGTGCAATGTTTTTACTCTACCACCCAAAATAGAGGGGTAGGAAGTAACATCTTCAACAGGAATTACAGGAATTCCTAAATTTTTTATAAAATCCTCAGTCCCTCCAGTAGAATAAAGTGTAACATTTTGACTGTTTAGTTGTCTTACTATAGGTTCTAATCCTTCTTTTGAAAAGACAGAGATTAATGCAGATTGAATTGTTTTTGTTGTGTTCATTATGTAGTTATAGTTATAAAGTGCAAAAATAGTTTTTTAATGTGAAAATTAAGCCATTTGAAAATGAGATAATGTGTAATTTTTACTCCTATTTCATTGGCAAAGGTAAAATAATTGATTCACACGGCAACGAATGCATTTTTCATTAGGTTTTTGATTAATATTTATGGAATTTTACTTTAATACAAAAAAGATTTTATGCTAGTTTACCTTCGATTATTAAAAGAGAGTTTGGGCTTTGCAATGAATGCATTGCGAAACAACAAGTTAAGAACATTGCTTTCTTTGTTAGGAGTTACTATTGGAATTTTTTCGATTATAGCTGTACTTGCGGCTGTAGATTCTTTAGACAGAAAAATTACAAAAGACTTGAGTAGTTTAGATAAAAATACGATTTATCTAATGAAATTTTCTTTTGGACCTTCAGAGATTCCACAATGGAAAAGAGAGCAATTTCCTAATGTGAAGTACGACGAGTACAATTTCATGAAAGGGGCTATGACTAATACGGACCAGATGGCATATCAAATATTTACTCGAAGAGAGACTATTAAATATGAATCGAAAACAGTAAGTGACATCAATATTGTTCCTGTTTCACATGAATTTATAGATATTCAAGGCCTTGAATTTGATAAAGGGAGGTTTTATAATGAATCTGAAGCTAATTCTGGTGCAACAGTTATTGTTTTGGGAAATGAAATTGCAAAATCCTTATTTGAAGAGTCTGAGCCTATCGGAAAAAATGTTCGTTTGTATGGCAAGCGTTTTACGGTTATTGGTGTCATCAAAAAAGAAGGTTCAGGTTTGTTTGGAGACAGTAATGATACATCAGCCTATATTCCAGTAAATTTTGTTCGTCAGTTGTATGGAGACAACAATACTTCCTTGACTAATGTTATTATTTTTAAACCAGAAAAAGGCGTGGATATGGATGCCTATAAAAGTGAAATATCTCAAAAACTAAGAAGTTTTAGAGGTTTGAAAGCAGGTGAAATAGACAATTTTTTTATTAATGTATTTTCTGGTTTTACGGATCTTATAGATGGAATTTTAGGACAAATGAATGTTGTAGGCTGGATAATTAGTGGCTTTTCGTTACTGGTAGGAGGTTTTGGGATTGCCAATATTATGTTTGTTTCGGTAAAAGAGCGAACTAATTTGATTGGAATTCAGAAATCATTAGGAGCCAAAAACAGATTTATACTTTTTCAGTTTTTGTTTGAAGCCATAATACTTTCAGTGATTGGCGGAATGATTGGACTTTTTCTGGTTTGGATAATTTCTGTAATCTTGACAAAAGCATTAGATTTCGAATTTGTTTTAAGCGCTGGGAATATTATTCTGGGAACTGGTTTAGCTGCTGTAATTGGATTGATATCCGGAATACTTCCAGCGATTTCTGCTTCAAAACTAGATCCTGTGGAAGCGATTAGAACAGGAATGTAAATTATACGAACTTTATATTAAAGAAATAAAAAAACAGCTTTCAGATAATTTTGAAAGCTGTTTTTGTTTGTAGTGAAATAGTTAAAAAATAAAAAATCCCGATTGCTCGGGATTTTCATTTATCTAATAGTATTGTTTTGAATCAAATCGATATACAAGTTAATCTTGTCTTTCAATTCTTTTCTAGGTGTAATAAAGTCTAAGAAACCATGTTCAAGTAAGAACTCAGCAGTTTGGAAACCTTCCGGTAAATCTTTACCTGTTGTGTCTCTTACAACTCTTGGTCCGGCAAAGCCAATTAATGCACCTGGTTCAGAAATATTAATATCTCCCAACATGGCGTAAGAAGCAGTTGTTCCTCCAGTTGTTGGATCCGTACATAACGAAATGTAAGGCAATTTTGCTTCGGCAAGTTGAGCCAGTTTTACTGATGTTTTTGCTAATTGCATTAATGAATATGCAGCTTCCATCATTCTTGCTCCACCTGATTTTGAAATCATTACAAAAGGCAGTTTGTTTTTGATGGCGTGATCGATTCCTCTTGCGATTTTTTCTCCCACTACAGCTCCCATAGAACCTCCGATAAAGGCAAAATCCATACAGCAGATAACAACATCTTTTCCTTTTGATTTACCAACTCCGGTACGCACTGCATCTTTAAGTTTGGTTTTTTCCATAACATCTTTCAAACGATCTGCATATTTTTTTGTGTCAACAAAATGCAAAGGATCTTTAGAAGTCATGTTTTTATCTAATTCAACAAATTCATTGTTGTCAAATAAAATTTGAAAATATTCTGTACTTCCAATTCTAACGTGAAAACCATCTTCGGGACTTACAAATAAGTTACGAGCTAGTTCATCGGCATCAATAATTTTTCCAGTTGGAGATTTGTACCAAAGTCCTTTTGGAATGTCCATTTTGTCTTCGGTAGCAGTAGTAATCCCTTTTTCTTTTCTTTTAAACCAAGCCATTTTTCTAGTATTCAGTGTTCAGTAATCAGTTCCTGTAATTTATGGTTTAGATTTCAAATCCCGATAGTTACATCGGGATTTGGAATTAAACTTAATCTATTATAGTGTATTTACGTTGTTCAAGTCAGCAAATGCTTGCTCAAGTCTTGCATTGAAAGTAACTTCACTTTCACGCAACCATTTTCTTGGATCGTAATATTTTTTGTTTGGAGCATCAGAACCTTCTGGGTTTCCAATTTGAGTTTTCAAATAATCGATGTTTTTTACCATGTAATCACGGATACCTTCCGTGAAAGCAAATTGTAAATCAGTATCGATATTCATTTTTATTACTCCGTAGCTTATTCCTTCTCTGATTTCTTCTAATGTAGAACCTGAACCACCGTGGAAAACGAAGTCTACCGGGTTGTGTCCTGTATTGAATTTATTTTGAACAAAATCTTGAGAATTTTTTAAGATTTTTGGAGTCAATTTTACATTTCCTGGTTTGTAAACTCCATGTACGTTTCCAAAAGCAGCTGCAATTGTAAATTTAGGGCTTACTTTAGAAAGTTCTTCGTATGCGTAAGCAACTTCTTCAGGTTGTGTGTATAATTTAGAACTATCAACATCAGAGTTGTCAACACCGTCTTCTTCACCACCTGTAATTCCAAGTTCGATTTCAAGTGTCATTCCCATTTTGCTCATTCTTTCTAAATATCCTTTGCAAATTTCGATGTTTTCTTCGATAGGCTCCTCAGATAAGTCAATCATGTGAGAAGAAAATAATGGTTTTCCAGTTTCAGCAAAATGTTTTTCTGAAGCATCTAATAAACCGTCAATCCAAGGCAATAATTTTTTTGCACAGTGGTCAGTATGTAAAATTACGGTTGCTCCGTAAGCTTCCGCCAAAGTATGAATGTGTAATGCACCAGCAATTCCACCAGCGATTGCTGCTTTTTCACCTGCATTAGAAAGTCCTTTTCCTGCATTAAATTGTGCTCCTCCATTAGAGAATTGAATGATAACCGGAGCATTAAGTTTTGCTGCAGTTTCAAGTACACCATTGATCGTATTTGATCCCGTAACATTTACTGCCGGAAGTGCAAATCCTTTTTCTTTAGCATAATTAAAAATTTCCTGAACCTGATCTCCTGTAGCTACGCCTGGTTTTATGTTGTGTGCCATTGTAATTTTTTTAGTTATTTTATTTAGTTTTTAGTTTGCAAAAATAAGAATTAATTAGCATTAGAACGGATAATTTATTCCAAAATTTAAAACGGAGTTAGCAAAATTGTATTCTCTAAACCATCTTTTGTTGGTTTCATTGGCTGGATTGTAGGTTTTAAATCCTAAATCAAAACGAATTACAAAAAAACTCAGGTCATATCTAAGCCCAAATCCAGTGCCTAATGCGATATCTTTTAAGTCCTTAAATTGTGTAAATGTCGATTTCTCATCCTCTACATTGTCCAATACGTTCCAAATATTCCCTGCATCGGCAAAAAGTGCTCCTTTTAAACTGCCTAATATCTTAAAACGATACTCTCCGCTAATGGCAATTTTCATATTTGCCTCATTAAAATCGTCTAATGCGCCACTGCTGCCCGGTCCTAAACCATACGGTTGCCATGCTCTGTTGTCATTTGATCCTCCTGAAAAATAACTTCTTGAAAAAGGAATGTAGTCTGAATTTCCAAATGGAATGGCTATCCCGAAAAACGATCGGAATGCAAATATTTTTTCTTTGGATAGATCCCAATGTTTAATGTAATCAAATTCTGTTTTTATGTATTCTGAATATTCTAAATTGAATATTTCATAGTTGCCAGTTGAGTTTTTCTTTTGATTTGTTGATGCTGCAAAAGCAGATAAAATGGTTCCTGCCGATTCTATTTTTGTTTTAAAAAGATAAAAAGTATTGTCTGTTAAATCTTTTTTGGTTGTTTTTGAGAAAGTGAAACTGGTTGCCAAAATAAAGTCATTTTCCGTAAGCCTAAGTCTTCGCTCTTCAATGCTTTTTACAGACTGAAAATCTTCGGCTTCTAGTGGCTTCAAAAAGTTGGCGTTGCCCGTGAGCACATCATTAGTAAAGCCAGCGGTTCCTTCTTCAATAAGCAAATCTTTATCAATGTCATTGTTATAATAGGATGGATTTGTGTTGTATTCTTTGCTGATTTCATTCAAAGCATTATAAGAAGAACCGTAAACATTAAAGTAATTCTGTTGATTTAGGTTTCGCACAAACTGAGTGTTGAACAAATCAAATCTAGCGGTATTGTTTCTTTTTGGAGTCCAATTATAGGATAATGCTCCTGTAAAATTCTCTTTGTCTAAACCAATATTTTGTTGTTTTGCAAAACCCATTGTGATTAGTGTTGATGGAATCATGCTTTTAGGAATGATTTTTTCAGTGCTGAAAGGCATGAAAATCCTTGGAATGTTAAGTTTTAAATCCAAACCATATTCAGATACATTGAAGAAATTATTCTTTGGATTCGCTAAATCTTTTGAAGATCCAATATTACCACGCACAGCTAATTCTAGTGTTTCGGCTCCGTTGAAAACGTTTCGTATTGTTTCAGAAACACTTAAGCCCACACCAAAATCCTGTATGTTAGAATGAGTAACATCTAATGTTGTCCCAAAACTATATTTTTTTCGGGGTGTCAAATACACTTTTGCAATCAATGATTGTGCAGTGGAATCTCTTGGGTCAACTTCATATTGTATTGACGGATAGTTGAAAATTTTAAGATTGTTTAAATACCGAGTTGTCAAGACGGTTTTATAATCGGCAAATAATCCTCCTTTTGTAATGAAGATAGCATTAGTAATTGCTCGTGGCTTGTATCTTAATTTGTTCTGACTGTATAGATTAAAGTTCTTGTAAGTAGTGCTGTCTGTAATTTTTATACTGTTATTGCTTGGGGAATAATCAGTGTAAATATTTACATCACTTATTTTGTATATTTTAAAAGGTTCTGTTCGGGTTGAATCACCATTTTGATATGAATAATTATTAATCATCAGGTTTATATTTGCCTGATTGACTTTTTTAATGGTGTCTATGTCAAAAGTTACATAATTAGGTTGAAAATAATACACTCCGTTGTTCCTGAAATGAGTGGTGATTCTGTTTTTTTCATTCTCAAAATCTTCTGTTTTATATTGATTTCCTGATTTGATAAATGTGTTTGACTTGTTGCTCTCATATAAAGAATCTAAAGCCGGAGTTAAAATAGTAGTTCTCAAGGAATCTAAAAAATAAGCATTTCCAGGAGTAATGGCGTATTTTATCTTGCCCTTTTTGATACTCAAAGTGTCTATTTTGTAATTGGCATTGACATTAAAAAAACCATTGTTGAAGTAGTAGTATTTCAAACGCAACAAAGATTTGTCCGCTCTGTCTTTATCGATAATTACGGGAGGTTCTCCAGTTTTTTTTAAGAAATCATGGATTCCGTGATACCAGAACGATTTTCCAAGTCGATTAACTTGTTTTTCAGAGAGCCATTTTGATTTTCTTCTAAATTTTTCCGGATTATTTGTAAACTTGGCTTGATACGTTGAATCTGGATTTAGGTTGGCAAGATTGTAAAGATTCAATCTTAAACGGTATCCAAGTAAGGTACTGTTTGGTTTTTGATACAGTTGATTAAAAACATTTTCATCCTTAATTGTTTTATCATTTACAGTAATTTCGTTTTTTGTAAGCAGAAGTTTTCCGTCCGGAACTCTTTTTACAGCGTTACAAGCGCAAATTAGTATTGCAATTAGAATAAATGCAGTTATTTTTGTGGAAGTTTTTTTCAAGTGTTCTAAAATATTTAATTCAAAAGTACATTATTTTATGGTTAGTAAAAACCAAATAAAGCTTATAACGAGTTTGCAGCAAAAAAAATATAGAATTGCCAATAAATTATTTTTTGCCGAAGGCGTAAAAGGGATTCATGAACTATTGGAGTCTAATTTTGAATTGGAACATTTGTATACCACCCAAAATGATTTTGAAGAAGTTCCAGCAGCTAAAAAAACGATTATTCAAGAAAATGATTTAAAAAAAATAAGTGCATTAGCAACCCCAAATACTTGTTTGGGAGTTTTTAAAATGCCATTGGAAAAACCAATTATTGAAACCGGTTTAATAGTAGCGCTTGATGCTATTCGTGATCCGGGAAATTTAGGGACTATATTGCGTTTGTGTGATTGGTTTGGTGTTAAACAGTTGTTGTGTTCCAAGGAGACTGTTGATATTTATAATCCAAAAGTTGTTCAGGCAACTATGGGTTCTATAGCCAGGGTTAACGTAAATTATATTGATCTTAATGCTTTTATTGCACAAACAAAACTACCCGTTTTTGGTACTTTTATGGATGGAGAGAATATTTATAAATCGGTTTTGCCCAAAGAAGGGATTATTATTATGGGTAATGAAGCTAATGGAGTTTCTGCAGCACTTGAAAAATTAGTCAAAAACAGACTCACAATTCCTCGTTTTGGAGATCTTCAAAAAACTGAAAGCCTTAATGTTGCCACCGCTACCGCTATAGTATTAAGTGAGTTTTGTAGAGGGTAAGTCTTTAATGGAAAGTAAAATTAATGAAGACTGCTCTGGTTTTCAAGGATTCTATATTGCTTGTCCATGGACTGTTTGGGTCTTTGTCTCGGATTAATTCGTCATTCATTCCAAAAACACCTCTTATGGAAGGGGAAAATATAAAATATTCTGAAAAAAGATCAATTCCGAAACCCAATTCATAATTAGTTGTCCACGCTTTTACTCTAAAGCGTTGTTCTAAATTGTCATCAATTAATTTAGAATTGCTGGATAAGTTTAACGTTGCAGATACGCCTCCTACTAAATAAGGACGAATATTCCCTGTTCTAAGTGAGGAGAATTTCACTAATAACGGAAAATGGATGTAAGTACTATTCACTTCCCTAAGCGCATCTCCACTGTTTGTGAAATTTGGATAATATAAGTCTCTTTTGGTATAATAAAGACCTGGCTCAAATCGCAAGTCAATATATTCCTGAAGTTTCAAATCAGCGACGATTCCTACATTAAATCCGGTAGTTCTTTTTATAAGAATATCAGGTCCTACCGTTTTATAGTCTATTTTGAAATCATACGAGTTGAATCCCAGATAAAACCCGTAGTACATTCTCTTTTTTTGAAAATTTTCCAAATTAATAATAGGGTCTCTGCTAAATATGTTTTTAGACTTTTGAGCGTATCCTTTTATAATAAAAGCAAAAAATAGTAAGACAATTATTTTTCTCATGTTTATGCTGAAATCTTCAGTATTATTTTTTAGAAGCTGAGTAAATGGTAGCTACTCCAAAAGTTTGTGGTAAGGCTACAACATCTATAAACCCAATTTTTCTTAAAATATTGTTTAATGCTTCTCCATAAGGAAATGCAGCAGCAGATTCAGATAAATATCCATAAGCAACATCATCTTTAGAGAAAACTTTGCCTATTAATGGAAGAATGTTTTTAGTGTAAAAATTATATCCTTGTTTGTAAGGTGTTTTGTCTGGAACCGAAGTTTCTAGAATCACAAATACTCCGTTAGGTTTTAAGACTCTTAAAATTTCAGCTAAGCCTTTTTCTAAGTTTTCAAAATTACGTACTCCAAAAGCAACGGTTATCGCATCAAAATAGTTGTCTTCAAAAGGCATGTTTTCTGAGTCTGCTAAAATCATTTCAATAGTATTAGAAAGATTTTTTGAAGCAATTTTCTTTACGCCTACTTCCAGCATTCCTGCAGAGATATCTAGTCCAATGATTTTTTCAGCATTTGTTTGCGCCATCAAAATTGCCAAATCACCTGTTCCGGTTGCAATATCCAGAATAACCTTCGGGTTTGACTTTGAAACTATTTGCAATACTTTTTTACGCCATTTTATATCAATACCGAAAGAAATGACACGATTCAGATTGTCATAATTTCCAGAAATGGTGTCAAACATTTTAGCAACTTGTTCTTTTTTACCTAGAGCTGAATCTTTATAGGGTGTTATTTTTTCTGACATTTTTTTAATTTGTACAAATATAATACAAACTTGACGAACTTAAAATGGGTTTCAAAAATTAGAAACAAGTTTTATTTTTAGTTTTTAAAATAGCTTAAAATCCAGAATTCACTTTATTTGAAATATCACTAAAAGTGGGTATTGTAACTAAAGATTTAATTGTACAAATTTGTTATTCAGGAAAATAACCATATTAAATGATTAAAAGAGAACCGATCAACCAAATCAAGTGGATAATTTTAGCGTTTTTTATCTCATTTGTTCTTGTTAGCTGTTTTGAAAACACTGTTTTACAAAGCAGTGTTGTAGTTAAAGCGCAACATACGTTCTTAGGATTAAATTTGTTTTTGGAAATTTTAATTTTTTTCGTCTTTAGTACCTTCGTGGTATTTGGTATTAAAGGCTTTTTTGAGATGTATTCTCAGAAAACTTCAAATGTTATAATCTTCATTTCTGGAGTATTACTAATATTTGTAATTTTTATTTTATGTTATCAAATCCTCTTTCAAGAGTAGGTCATCTCTTTGATCAATGGTTAAAAAAAAACATCCCGTAAAAAGGATGTTTTTTTGTTTTATTTTCTAATGAATGTCTGATACGAATAATCGTAGAGATGTTTTTCATCCTTCTTATTAAATTCTGAGGCTATTATTTTCCACTCTTCATCATTAATATCGGGGAAATGCGCATCACCCTCAAAGTTGTGATGAACACGTGTAATTTCTATTTTGTCAGTGAAGGGAAGTCCTAATGTATAAATTTCACCACCACCAATTATGAATGTGTCTTCGTCTTTGGGACAAACTGCTAATGCTTTGTCAATACTGTCAACTATGATACAACCTTCGGCTTGATATTCTTTCTGTCTGGTGATTATAACGTGGGTTCTGTTTGGTAATGGTTTCGGAAAACTTTCAAATGTCTTTCTTCCCATTATAATATGATGTCCGGAGGTAAGGGATTTAAATCTTTTGAAATCATTTGGCAAATGCCAAACCAGTTCGTTGTCCTTACCTAGAGCATTATTTTCGGCAACGGCCGCAATCATTATTATCATAATTGATTTACTGTTATTTAAGGTCGTCGTTGTTAACCTGTGTTTGTAATTGATCTAGTTTTTTTTGTTGTAAAGCTACAAGTCGGTCTATTTGTTCTCTTTCCCAATTTTTATTCATAAAACGATCCGTGATGAAAATTTTTATAAAATGTAAAATAAAAAGGAACAACCATATAGTAATTACCCAAATTGACCAGTGAGAATCTACGGCAATTTCGAAAAATTTATTAGCAATAAATAAAAGTAAACTCCCTAAAACGAAAAGAACAAAATGAAAATACAGTCTTTTTTTTTGTTTAATTCTTCTCCTTGCATACTCGTACTGTTCGTGTAGTTCTTTTTCCATTGATCAAAATTTTGTTTATAAAGGTAAAATTTATTTTGGAAAGTCACTATTTTGCCCGTAGATTATTTAGAATGAAAACGTTTTCTGATTTTTGAATAGTAAATTTAGCCTGCCTATAATTATTGAATTATTCATAAATTAACATAGTTTGGGCTATTCTATTAAATCTTTAGGTCTCTGTTGGAAGTTCAAATTCTTTTATTTCCTTTGTCTTATAAATCTATAAATGAAATAGTTATGGCAATCAAGAAACAATTCGTTAAAACAAAACCAGTATGTAAAGTTACTTTTTCGGTAGCTGCAAAAGAAGCAAGTCAAGCTTCCGTTGTTGGAGATTTCAATAATTGGAGTGTTGCTGAAGGAGCTTTAAGCAAATTAAAAAATGGTACTTTCAAAGGTGTATTTGATGTAAATAAAGATGCAGCTTATGAATTCAAATACGTTATAGACGGCACATTTGTAAATGAGCCAGAAGCAGATTCTTTTAAATGGAATGAGTTTGCAGGAAATGAAAACGGTGTTTTAGTAGTTTAACTAAAACACCGTTTTTTTATTGGATTAGACCGCAACACTGCCTTTTATCAAGGCATGTGGTTCGTAGCCTTCGAGAGTGAAATCGTCAAAATCGAATGCGAAGATGTCTTTTATATTAGGATTCAAAATCATTTTTGGTAATGGTTTTGGCTCACGGGACAATTGCAATTCAAGTTGTTCAAAATGATTGTTGTAAATGTGTGCATCACCAAAAGTATGAATGAATTCTCCTGGTTGCAAGTCGCAAACCTGTGCAATCATCATGGTGAGTAAGGCGTAAGAAGCAATGTTAAAAGGAACGCCTAAGAAAATATCAGCACTTCGCTGGTACAATTGACACGATAACTTACCGTCAGAAACATAAAACTGAAAGAAAGCGTGACAAGGAGGCAAAGCGGCTTTATTGTTGGCTACATTTTCATCAAATGATTTTGTAGTGTCCGGAAGCACCGAAGGATTCCATGCCGAAACCAACATTCTGCGACTATTAGGATTGGTTTTTAATTCCTTAATAAGTTCTGAGATTTGGTCAATTTCTTCGCTATTCCAGTTGCGCCATTGGTGTCCATAAACGGGCCCTAAATCTCCATTGGCATCTGCCCAGGCATCCCAAATTTTAACTCCGTTTTCTTGAAGGTAGTTGATGTTTGTATCCCCTTTTAAAAACCAAAGCAATTCGTAGATAATAGATTTTAGGTGTAATTTTTTAGTGGTAACCATTGGGAAACCTTCATTCAAATCAAAACGCATTTGGTAACCAAATACACTTTTCGTTCCAGTTCCGGTACGATCTCCTTTTTGACAACCGTTTTCCATTACGTGCTGCACTAAGTCTAAATATTGCTTCATTGTACTTTATTCTATTTTGCGGTAAGCAAGTTTAGTTTTTATATATTTTTCCGTCTTTCATTACAAATACTACTTTTTCCAGCGTTTTGATAGTATTCAAAGGATTTTCATCTACGGCGATAATGTCTGCCAAAAAGTTTTCTTTGATTTGTCCTACTTCATTTCCAATGCCTAATAACATGGCATTTGTTGTTGTTGCTGATTGTATAGCGGCTAATGCAGGCATTCCGGCTTCAACCATATAACCAAATTCCTTTGCATTTGTACCATGAGCAAAAACTCCGGCGTCGGTTCCAAAAGCAATTTTGACTCCTTTTTTATATGCTTTGGCAAAAGTAGCTTTCAGCTGTGGGCCAACTTCTCTGGCCTTCGGAACTACTATGTCAGGATAAAAACCAGTAATCTCTGCATTTTTTTCGACTTCTTTTCCAGCCGTTAAGGTAGGAACTAAATAAGTATCGTATTTTTTCATCAATTCCATTGTCTCTTCACTCATAAAGGTGCCATGCTCAATGGTTTTTATACCGCCTAATATGGCTCGTTGCATGCCTTCATCACCGTGTGCATGAGCGGCAGTAAGCATATTATAATCCTTGGCAGTTGTAGTGATAGCTTTAATTTCTTCTAAAGTAAACTGAGGATTTTTACCACTTTTTGCCACGCTTAAAACACCGCCTGTAGCTGTGATTTTAATAACATCGGCTCCTTCTTTATAGCGTTCTCTTACTGCTTTTACTGCTTCTTCCGGAGAATTGATTACACCTTCATGTGGGCCTGGATCGCCTACAAGTTTTCTATTGCTTCCGTTCGTTGGGTCTGCATGTCCGCCTGTTGTGGCTATCGATTTTCCTGCAGTATATATTCTTGGACCTTTTACGATTCCTTTGTTAATAGCATTTCTTATAGAGATATTAACACCGGTTCCTCCTAAATCACGTACGGTTGTGAATCCGGCCAGAAGGGTGATTTCGGCACAACGAACTGCTTGAAATGCAACGTCAGCCTCGTTGTCTAAATATTTCGACATGTAACTTTTAGTGTCGTGCTCTCCTTCAATATGCACGTGTAAATCGATAAGACCTGGCAATACATATTTGTTTTTTAGGTCGATTTCAATGTCTTCGGGTTTGGATTTAGATACAAACCCATCTTGTATTTTTATGATTTTGTTTTTAGAAACAACTATGGTTTGGTTCGATAACTCTTTGCCAGATTGAGTGTTTAGAATTTTTCCGCAGTGTAAATAATAATCTTGAGAAAATACGACTGTAGAAATAAATAAGGTTACGGCAATAAGGACAAATTTTGTTTTCATAGATTAGTTTTATAACAGATGTCAAGAAAAATATATAAAAAAGTGCAGCATTAAATACAGCTGCATTTTTTACGAGGTTAATCGTTTATGTATCAAATAATGCAATAATGAAAATCAAGATAAAGTTATCTCTTCGAGATTTCGTCTCTAATTTTTGCTGCTTTTTCGTAATCTTCATGTGAAACCGCTTGGTCTAACAGTTCATTTAATTCCTGTAAACTGTGTTTAGAATAGGTTTCTCCAGACTGATTGCTTTCCTCTTCATGACCAAAAGTCTCTGGATTAGATAACACATCGTCAATTTCTTGGGAGTCTTTATTGGCTTCCAACGGATTCGCTTTCAAGTATATTCCTGCTTTGTCCAAGATGTTTTTGTAGGTAAAAATAGGAGCATTAAAACGCAACGCTAACGCAATTGCATCGGATGTTCTGGCATCGATAATTTCCTCTATTTTATCTCTTTCGCAAATGATACTCGAATAAAAAACACCATCAACTAGCTTATGAATAATGACTTGTTTTACCACAATATCAAAACGCTCTGCGAAATTTTTAAATAAATCATGAGTCAAAGGACGTGGTGGTTTTATTTCTTTTTCTAATGCAATAGCAATTGATTGTGCTTCAAAAGCACCAATGACAATGGGTAATTTTCTTTCGCCATCAACCTCATTCAATATCAAAGCATAGGCTCCGTTTTGAGTTTGACTGTATGAAATTCCTTTTATGGATAATTTAACTAAGCTCATAATTCTTAAATGGGTAAGTACAGCGTACTTATTTTTGATGAAAATCAAGTTTCATTTTTTGTTAAAAAAAATGCTACTTAAAAGCAAAGATACAAATATCTTGTTTTTAAGTAGCATTTAAATCGATTTAATGATTTCCTGTTGTTTAGGAATTCTGAGCTTTGAAAGCTTTAAATTTCTCAATTAATTTAGGTACAATTTCAAAAGCATCTCCAACAACTCCGTAGTCAGCTACTTTGAAAAATGGTGCTTCTGGATCGCTGTTGATTACAACTTTAACTTTAGAAGAGTTGATTCCCGCAATATGTTGTATCGCTCCCGAAATTCCTATCGCTATATATAAGTTAGTAGCCACCGGTTTTCCAGTTTGTCCTACGTGTTCTCCGTGAGGTCTCCATCCTAAGTCAGAAACTGGTTTTGAACAAGCAGTTGCAGCTCCAAGAACTGTAGCTAATTCCTCTACCATTCCCCAGTTTTCAGGACCTTTTAATCCACGACCAGCAGAAACTACAATATCAGCATCAGCAATGGAAACTTTTCCAGATCCTTTCTCTACTGATTCTACTTTTACACCAAAATCATTGTCTCCAATAGTTGGGTTAAAATCTTCTTGAGTTAATGTAGATGCATTTTCAAAAACACCATAAGAGTTTTTAGCAAGACCAAGAACTTTTACGTCTGTTGTAATTTCAGTGATGTTAAAAGCTTTGTTTGAAAAAGCATTTCTTTTTACTTGAAAAGGCGAAGTTGAAACCGGTAATCCTACAACATTTGACGCATAACCAGCTTCTAAAGCTACTGCAACAAGTGACGAAAGATAAATACTATCTGTAGTTGATGAAAGTAAAACTAATTTTACGTTTTCTTTTTGAGCAGCTTGTTTGATAACATCAGCGTATGCTTTTGCTGTAAAACCTGATAATTTATCGTTGTTTACTTTCAATACTTTGTCTACTCCGTATTTTGATAATTCTGAAACATCTCCTGCATTTACTGTTACAGCCGTAACGGTAGTTCCTAAAGTTTCTGCTACTTTTTTTGCGTAAGAAGCTAATTCGAATGCTACTTTTTTAAATTTTCCTTCTGCGTATTCCGCGTATATTAATATTGACATAATAATTTTAGATTTTAGATTAACGATTTTAGAATTTTGATTTTAGAAATTAGACTAATGATTCTCGATTTTTTTTGCTCCCGAAACTTCGGGACAGCAATCAAAAATCGTAAATCTTCAATCAGCAATCAAAACATTAAATCACTTTCGCTTCGTTGTGTAATAAATTGATTAATTCATCTAAATTGTCAGGAGAAATTAATTTCACTGCTGATTTAGGAGCTGGTTTTTCAAATTTCACTGCTTTTGTGTTTACAGTTGCATCCACAGGTTCCAGAATTGTCAAGGCTTTAGTTCTTGCTGTCATAATTCCTCTCATGTTTGGAATGCGTAAGTCTTTTTCTTCAACCAATCCTTTTTGTCCACCAATGATTAATGGTAAAGTAGTAGCAACGGTTTCTTTTCCTCCGTCAATTTCACGAACAGCTTTTACATTTGTTCCGTCAACAGTCAGGTTAGTACAAGAATTAAGGAAGTTGTATCCTAAAATTCCGGCTATCATTCCAGGAACCATTCCACCATTATAGTCTAAAGATTCTTTTCCAGCGATAATTACATCGTAACTTCCGTTTTTAATTACTTCAGCAAGTTGTTTGGCAACGAAAAATCCGTCAGTAGGATTTGCGTTGACACGAATGGCTTCGTTAGCGCCTATTGCTAATGCTTTTCTTAAAGTTGGTTCGGTTTCTGGTCCTCCAACATTTACAACAGTTACAGTTGCGCCTTGTTGCTCTTGAAACCAAATAGCACGCGTTAAACCAAATTCGTCATTTGGATTGATTACATATTGTACTCCATTGGTGTCAAATTCAGAATCACCGTTGACAAAGTTAATTTTTGAAGTAGTATCAGGAACGTGACTGATGCAAACTAATATTTTCATAAGTATATATTTTGATTTTTCTAAAAAGCTTTGACAAATTTAAAATAATAATTCGAATAATATACTATGCATGCATAATATTTTTCAATACTATTACGATTTCGTAGCCCGGATAGGAGCGGCATCCTTCCTGTGGCTCCTTTAGCCACAGGAAGATACAGCGGATAGCCGGAAATAGCTCCTGAAAATTATCACTATAAATCATGATTAATTTAAAGTAATTTATGCTTTTAAGTGATATAAAATATTTATTTTTGCTTTTCGAAAATTAGACACATACAACATATAATATGAGAACGATACAATTTAGAGAGGCCATTTGCGAAGCGATGAGTGAAGAAATGCGTCACGATGAGTCCATATACTTAATGGGTGAAGAAGTTGCAGAATACAATGGTGCGTACAAAGCATCTAAAGGAATGCTTGCTGAATTTGGTGAGAAAAGAGTAATTGATACTCCTATTGCTGAACTTGGTTTTACTGGTATTGCAGTAGGATCAGCAATGAACGGATGTAGACCGATTGTAGAATACATGACTTTCAATTTCTGTTTAGTAGGGATTGACCAAATTATAAACAATGCTGCCAAAATGCGTCAGATGACAGGTGGACAATTTAATGTACCTATCGTTTTTCGTGGCCCAACAGCTTCGGCAGGACAATTAGGAGCGACTCACTCACAAGCATTAGAAAACTGGTTTGCGAATACTCCGGGTCTTAAAGTGGTAGTTCCATCTACGGTTTATGATGCAAAAGGATTGTTGAAAGCAGCTATTCGTGATAATGATCCTGTGATTTTCATGGAATCAGAACAAATGTATGGTGATAAAGGAGAAGTGCCAGATGGTGAATACACTATTCCACTTGGAGTTGCTGATATCAAACGTGAAGGTACTGATGTGACTATCGTTTCTTTTGGAAAAATCATCAAAGAAGCCCATATTGCTGCTGATGAATTAGCCAAAGAAGGAATTTCTTGTGAAATTATCGATTTGAGAACCGTACGTCCTATGGATTATGAGACGATTTTAACATCGGTTAAAAAAACAAACAGATTAGTGGTTCTTGAAGAAGCTTGGCCTTTTGCAAGTGTTGCTTCTGAAATTACCTATATTGTTCAAGAACGCGCTTTTGATTTCTTGGATGCGCCTATTCAACGTATCACAACTGCAGATACTCCAGCGCCTTACTCTCCAGTATTACTGAAAGAATGGTTGCCAAATGCAGGTGATGTGGTAAAAGCGGTTAAAAAAGTAATGTATAAAAAATAGATTTTTTTAGAATTTGATTTTTAGATAAACTTTAACAGTCGACGGTCTAAATTTCAAATAATCTAGATGTCTAAATACCTATATTTGAAACTTCATCAATTATTTATTTGATGAAGTTTTTTTTTGAATGATTATGAAAAAGAATCTCTTATTTCTCTTGTTTTTTCTATTGGTTTCTGCAAGCGCAGTTTTTGCACAAACTAAAGTGAGCGGTATTGTGGTAGACAAATCAAATCAGCCTATACCTTTTGCGAATGTGGTTTTTAAAGGCTCCAGTGAAGGGATTGTGACTAATGAAGATGGGAAGTTTTACCTTGAATCCCAAAAATCATATTCCATTTTGCTGATATCTTCAGTAGGTTTTTCTGAGAAAGAAATTGTTTTGGACAAACTTGTAAATTACAATTTCAAAATTCAGCTAAGTGAAGCCGAAAGCCTAAGCGAAGTTGTTGTTTTTGCCGGAAAAACGTCCAAAAAAAATAATCCTGCGCTAGATATTCTTAGAAAAATTTGGGAAAGAAAACGTAAAAACGGATTGTATCAGTTTGACCAATACCAGATGGAAAAGTATGAAAAAATAGAATTTGACATGAATTCTATTGATAGTGCTTTTATGAAAAACAAACTTTTCAAAGGGATGGAGTTTATTTTTAATCAAATGGATACTTCCAGAGTAACCGGGAAAACCTATTTGCCTATTTTTATAAATGAATCGCTCAATGATGTTTATGGAGATAATAAATTAAAGAAAGTAAAAGAGAAAATAAAGGCCAATAAAACGTCTGGGTTTAATGGAAACCAACAGATTTTATCCTTTGTGAAAGACTTGTATTCAGATTATAATATCTACAACAATTACTTGACTTTTTTTGATAAAAGCTTTACCAGCCCATTGTCTAAAACAGGAATTGATGTCTATAATTATGTCTTGAAAGACAGTGCATATATTGACAATAAGTGGTGTTATAATATTGTTTTCTATCCAAGGCGTAAAAACGAATTGACTTTCAAAGGGGATTTTTGGGTGAATGATTCTACATATGCCATAAAGAAAATCAATATGGCAGTTACCAAAAGCGCCAATATCAACTGGGTAAAAGATATTTACTTAGAACAAGAATTTGAAGTGGTCAGTGATTCTGTTTTCTTATTGACCAAGGATTATCTAATGTCCGACTTTGCTTTAAACAAAAAAGAAAATTCTAAAGGAGTTTACGGGAAACGAACCAGTTTTTATAGAAATCATCAATTTAATAAGGAGCAACCAGTAGCTTTTTATAAAGATGAGGTCAATTATATGGATGACGAAGTCTACAATAAATCGGATGAATACTGGAATGAAAACCGTTTTGAAAACTTAAGCAAGGATGAATTGGGCGTTTATAAAATGCTCGACACATTGCAAACCGTAGATAAGTTTAAGCGATTGTATAGTTTGGTTTCGATACTTGGAAGCGGTTATGTAGAATTTAAAAACTTCGATTACGGACCTGTTTTTTCCACATTTGGATACAATGAAGTCGAAGGAGTGCGATTGCGAGTAGGAGGAAGAACCTATTTTGGACCTAACGATCCTTGGCGTATTCAAGCCTACACAGCGTATGGATTTGATGATGATAAATTCAAATATGGACTTTCGGGGAAATGGATGGTTGACAAGAAAAACCGAATCATTTTGTCCGGAGGAAATAGGCGCGACATTGAACAAATAGGCGCCAGTTTAACCACCACAAACGATGTTTTGGGTAGAAGTTTTGCTTCGTCCTCCGTATTTTCGTCCGGTAGCAACGGGAAATTGACTAACATCAATTTGACTAACGTTGCGATAGAAATAGAGCCCATAAAAAATTTAACGTTTCAAACAGGATTTTCGTATCGTACACTAGAGTCCGCTTCTACTACGTTTAGCTTAGATTATTATACGGATATAGCAAATTCGATTACCGAAAGCGAAGTAAAACAATCTGAAGTTAATTTCCAGGTTGAATATTCGCCAAAGAGAAAAACCATAGGTTTTGGAGTTGAAAGAAGCAATGTTGACAGTCCGTTTAGTCGCTTTTTTGTGAATTATAGTCATGGATTCAAAGGGCTTTTAAACAGTGATTTCAAATATGATAAATTACAATTGTATTACAAACAACCCATAATTATAGGGCCTTTAGGAAGAACCAATATTATTATGGAAGTGGGGAAAACCTTCGGGAAAGTGCCGTTAGGATTACTGAGTGTTATTCCCGGGAATCAAACTTATTTCACCATAGAAAACACATTCAGCAACCTAAATTTCTATGAATTTGTGTCAGACCAGTATGCTACTTTGCAGTGGAATCACAATTTCAATGGTCGAATTTTTTCCAGAATTCCGTTTATGCGTAAACTCAATTGGAGAGAAATTGTATCCGTAAAAGGGGTTTATGGAACCATTTCTGATGAAAACAGAGCGATTAATGCTTCGGGTTTAATATACAATGCACCCGAAAAAGTGTATTGGGAATATAGCGCCGGAATTGGGAATATCTTCAAAGTGTTCCGCATCGATTTCGCTTGGCGAGGCAATTATCTCAACACGCCTGACACGAATCGTTTTACTGTAAAAGGATCGTTCGGGTTTAATTTTTAGGAGCTATTCCAGCTGTACACTATATCTTTTTATAAGGCGAAGAAAAATCGCCTTATAAAAAGGATGTCGTTTCCATCTGGGCTAAAAAACATCAGATTATGCAAGAAGCTATCGACTACCTTTTAGAAAAAGACACCATTTTCAAGTCAATTATTGAACAATACGGAATGCCAACTATTCCCAAAAGACCGCAAGGTTTTGAGACTTTGGTATTGTTAATTTTGGAACAACAAGTATCTATAGATTCTGCTAAAGCTACTTTTTTAAAAATAAAAGCCAGTCAAAAAGCCATAGCACCGGAAATTCTTCTTCACATATCGGACGAGGAATTTAGGAATCTTGGCGTAAGCCGACAAAAAACATCGTATATAAAAGCTTTGGCAACAGCGATATTAAATAAAGAGCTAGATTTAGAAAGTTTGCCAGCCAAAACGGCTCAGCAAGTACGCGAAGAACTTATCAAAATCAAAGGAATAGGAAACTGGACCATCGATATTTATTTAATGTTTTGTCTGCAATCTCCGGATTTATTGCCTTTAGGAGATATTGCGGTCGTAAATACCATAAAGGAATTGCTTGATATTCATGATAAAGATGCCATGGAAATTCATGCAATACAATGGAGTCCGTATCGTTCTTATGCTACCTATCTTTTATGGCATCATTATTTAAAGAAACGAAATAGGACAGTGGTTTACTAAAGTACTCACTGTTAAAATTTAATCAAGAGATAACATAAATTTTTTATTGTAAAAAGGGATACTTTCCTTACTTTTGCACCCATAAATATAGAAAAGAAAAAACTAAAATGACTGCAGACAAATTAACAACTTTCGATGTCTTAATCGAAATACCAAGAGGAAGTAGAAATAAATACGAATATGATTTCGAAATAAAAAGAATGCGTTTTGATAGAATGTTATTCTCTTCGATGATGTACCCGGCTGATTACGGATTTATTCCTGAGACATTAGCATTGGACGGAGATCCATTAGATGTTTTGGTTTTAGTAAATGAACCAACTTTTCCTGGATGTGTAATGGAAGTAAAACCTATCGGTGTTTTCCACATGGCAGATGATAAAGGACCAGATGAAAAAGTAATCTGTGTACCAGTTTCAGATCCAATCTGGAATTCATTGGAAAACCTTTCAGATATTAATCCACACTTATTAAAAGAGATTGAACATTTCTTTCAAGTGTACAAAGATCTTGAAAACAAACAAGTTGATGTTGAAGGTTGGGGAGATGTAAACGAAGCGTACGCAATTATTAAAGAATGTACGGAGCGTTTTAATCAAATTGAGAATAAACCAGAAGGATTATTCAGTATTAAATAAATAATTACCATAATTTTTATAAAAAAAGCAATACTCTGTTAAGAGTATTGCTTTTTTGTTTATTTTCGTTTTGTTACAGTATTAATATTAACCAAAAACCAAACCAAAATTATGAATACAATAATGATTTATTTGCCAATAGCCATGGCATTTATTGGACTGGCATTTATGTTTACAAAACGAGCATGGGTTTTAAAACAAGATCCGGGTGACGGTAAGATGAAAGAGATTTCAGATTACATTTACGAAGGAGCCTTGGCTTTCTTGAAAGCAGAATATAGGTTATTGACTTTCTTTGTAATTGGAGCAAGTGTTGTTTTGGCCGGAATTTCATTTATCGTTCCAACTACACATATATTAATAGTAGTTGCTTTTATTTTTGGAGCTTTTTTCTCTGCTTTAGCGGGGAATATGGGAATGAAAATAGCAACAAAAACAAATGTTAGAACTACGCAGGCTGCCCGTACAAGTTTACCACAAGCATTAAAAGTTTCTTTTGGCGGTGGAACCGTAATGGGATTAGGAGTTGCAGGTTTAGCCGTTTTAGGGTTGACCACTTTCTTTATTTTCTTCTTTCACTTTTTTATGAATGGAATTTGGACTTCTACTGAAGATATGACTATTGTTTTGGAAACATTAGCTGGGTTTTCTCTTGGAGCAGAATCTATCGCTTTGTTTGCCAGAGTTGGTGGTGGAATTTATACAAAAGCTGCCGATGTTGGTGCTGATTTAGTAGGTAAAGTAGAAGCTGGAATCCCCGAAGATGATCCTCGTAATCCTGCTACAATTGCAGATAACGTAGGAGATAACGTGGGAGATGTTGCCGGAATGGGTGCCGATTTATTTGGTTCTTATGTTGCGACAGTTTTAGCAGCTATGGTTCTTGGGAATTATGTAATCAAAGATATGGGCGGAAATATTCAAGATGCTTTTGGCGGAATAGGACCTATTTTATTACCAATGGCAATCGCTGGTTTTGGAATTTTATTTTCTATTATCGGAACGATGTTAGTGAAAATTACAGATGATAATGCTAAAGAAGCACAGGTTCAAAAAGCATTGAATATAGGAAACTGGGTTTCAATTATTTTAACAGCTATCGCTTGTTTCTTTTTAGTACAATATATGTTGCCGGAAACCATGAAAATGGATTTCTTCGGAGAAGGAACTAAAGAAATTTCCTCGATGAGAGTTTTCTATGCTACAATCGTCGGATTAGTGGTTGGAGCAGTTATCTCATCTGTTACGGAATATTACACAGGATTGGGTACAAAACCAGTTATGGCAATTGTACAAAAATCGTCAACCGGAGCAGGTACAAATGTAATTGCAGGACTGGCTACAGGAATGATTTCTACATTTCCAACCGTTCTATTATTTGCAGCTGCAATTTGGGCATCGTACGCTTTTGCAGGATTTTATGGTGTGGCATTGGCTGCTTCGGCGATGATGGCAACAACAGCAATGCAACTGGCAATCGATGCTTTCGGACCAATATCTGATAACGCAGGTGGAATTGCTGAAATGAGTGAGTTACCAAAAGAAGTACGTACCAGAACCGATATTTTGGATTCAGTAGGAAATACAACTGCAGCAACTGGAAAAGGATTTGCAATCGCCTCGGCGGCATTAACGTCACTGGCTTTATTCGCTGCTTATGTAACGTTTACGGGAATTGACGGAATCAATATTTTCAAAGCACCCGTTTTAGCCATGTTATTTGTGGGCGGAATGATACCGGTAGTTTTCTCTGCTTTGGCCATGAATTCTGTTGGTAAAGCCGCAATGGATATGGTGTATGAAGTGCGTCGTCAGTTCAGGGAAATTCCAGGAATTATGGAAGGAACCGGAAAACCGGAATATGCTAAATGTGTCGATATTTCTACTAAAGCCGCTTTGCGCGAAATGATGTTACCGGGAATTTTGACTATTGGTTTCCCAATTGCGATTGTTTTACTTGGGAAATTAGTTTATGCGGATAATAACCAATTAATCGCAGAAATGCTTGGAGGTTATATGGCTGGAGTTACCGTTTCCGGTGTACTTTGGGCTGTTTTTCAAAACAATGCCGGTGGTGCTTGGGACAATGCCAAAAAATCTTTTGAAGCAGGAGTTATGATTAATGGTGAAATGACCTATAAAGGTTCTGATGCGCACAAAGCGGCCGTTACCGGAGATACTGTTGGTGATCCGTTCAAAGATACATCTGGACCATCAATGAATATTTTGATTAAATTGACGTGTTTGATAGGTTTGGTGATTGCCCCAATTTTAGGAAATGGAAGTCATACAATTTCTGATAAAGCAGCGTGTTGCGCTTCGACTGAAATGTGTGCTTCTATGTCTAAAGAAGAATGTCTTGCAAAAGGATGTGACAGCAAAACGTGTAAATTTATGAATGCTTCCGGAGTAGCTACCGAAATGGTTTCTAAAGAAGTTTCTATCGAAAAAACAAATGTTGATGGAAAAGTAAAAGCTACTATTAAAACAAGTATCAACGGGAAAGTTACTATTCAAAAATTTGAAGGAACTGACGAAGAAGTGCAAACTCAAATAGACTCTTTGAAATAATCAGCTAAAAACTATAAATACTAAATGCCTCGCGATTGCGGGGCATTTTTAATTTTACATACTTGAACCTTTCTAAATATTTAATAGTCCCAATCTCCCCAATCATCATACCAACTAGAAAGTTCAATAGCTGCGATAACTAAAAAAACAACTCCCAGAGAGCCAACGACAATTGCAATATTTCCTATGTTTGTCGCTGTTTTATTAAGAACACGTATGGTTTTCAAATCGCTCTCGGTAAGCGGTATTTTTTCAATTTTACCTTTGGTTTTTAAGTGTCCATAGTATATTCCGTCAATTTGTTCAATTCTGATAAATTTGAATATTTTATTGTCTGCATTTACTACTAAAACTTTACTGTCAGCAGTTACAGCTTGCTCTAAAGTTACCGGCGTTTTTTTATAAACACCACAACTTTGAAAAATAAGCGCTATAACTAATAAAAAACAAACGGTTTTGGTTTTTAAACTTTTGCATTTCATGATTTTTAGATTTTAATTAATAATCAGAAAAACCAGTTGATTAATGTCTTATGTGGTAAACTAAGGGCGGTAAAAGTAAATTAGCTTGATTTTTATTTAAGCTAACAAATTGATACATAAAGATATAAAAATAAAAAATGCCTCGCAATTGTGAGGCATTTTTGTTTATAGGATGGAATGGTTTTAGAATAATCCGTTCAATTCGGCATCGATACGGTTAAAAATATTTCCTAAATCTTCAGGGTTGTCAACAAAATTTATGTTGTCAACGTCAATAATTAATAACTTTCCTTTGTCGTAGGTTTGAATCCAACCTTCATATCGTTCGTTCAAGCGGCTCAAATAATCAATAGAAATTGAGTTTTCGTATTCACGACCACGTTTGTGTATTTGTCCCACTAAATTAGGGATAGAACTTCTTAAATAGATCAATAAATCAGGTGCTTTAACCGTAGATTCCATTAATTCAAAAAGAGAAGAATAATTCTGGAAATCGCGATTGGTCATCAAGCCCATTGCATAAAGGTTAGGAGCAAAAATATGAGCATCTTCATAAATAGTTCGGTCCTGAATGATTTTTTTACCGCTTTCGCGAATTTGCATCACCTGACGGAAACGGCTATTCAAGAAATAAATTTGTAAATTAAATGACCAACGTTCCATTTGATGGTAAAAATCATCCAAGTATGGATTGTCAACTACATCTTCAAAATGCGGTTCCCACTTAAAATGTTTCGCTAATAATCGAGTTAAAGTTGTTTTTCCGGAACCTATATTTCCTGCTATTGCTATGTGCATTACGGTATTGTGATTTTATAATTTGTAATTCCTGCTGATGTAAAAATAGATAAAATTTGGTCCTTGTAACAGAATTTTTTAAACGTTTTTTCTGAAATTTCAATTTCAGTTTTTTTACCTTTTTTTACATCTTCTAAAATCAAAATGGAGTTCTTGGAATAGAGAAACTGGTTTTCATTAATAATTGTAACAGAATCATAATCAGGAATTATTCCCTTACTTATTATTTTTCCAAAAATATCACATACGTACCAGTTGTTTTTATTGTCTATCCAATGAAAGACATTGAAATCCGAAGAATAATTTTTAATGTTTTCTGTAAAAGGGACCGAAATAGTCTTGTAGTTATTGCTTAAATAATCATAAAGTCCCAGTTGCTGATTCATAGTATTGTAAACCCACAATTGATTTTGAGAAGCTATTCCAATTGCTGAAGCTACAATAGGAATCGTATGGTCTGAAAAATTGATTTTTTGAGTTTCATTCAATTGATTGTCCAATACAATAACACTGTTGAAATTTTCGTAAAACAATACGATTTTAAGCGGATTTTGCAGGTCAACTGTAGTGATTTTACCCAAAGAAATATTTTTATATTCTAAAGTATCTCGTTTGCTGATTTTAGAAAAAACATTGTTTTTGATGGTGTAATAAAAACCAAACGAATCGTATCCTAAAAACGCATCTCCATCAAAACGAATGAAGTCAATTTTAGTTGGAGTTAATTTTTGGTTCTGACTCGATACTACTGAAAAAGAGGCGATAAAGAGTAAAAATACTAATTTCTTCATGAAAGCGAAATTACGATTAAACCATATACAATTATGATTGTCTTATTATTATTTTAACAGAATACTTGTAACAAAAATAGTATTTTTCAGTCTTATTTATTAAAATCCAAAAGTATGTATAAAGTAATTTTCACATTAGTATTAGCAGTCGCATCATTTATGGGACTTCACGCTCAGGAATTTCAAGGAATGGCAGTTTACGAATCGAAAACAAGTACTTCCGATTTTAAAACGCGAATGGAAGGCAATAAGGAGATGACTCCGGATATGCAAAAAATGATCGAGGAAAGAATGAAGAAAATGTTCGAAAAGACGTTTATTCTTAATTTTGATAAATCGGCATCGATATATAAAGAAGAAGAAAAATTAGATACTCCAGGTCAAGGTGGTGGCGGAATGAGAATGATGATGTCTATGACCGGAGGTGGCGGAACGTATTATAAGAACGTAAAAGAGAAATCATATACTGTTGATAAAGAGTTCATGGGAAAAGAGTTTCTTGTGAAAGATTCGTTGCCTAATTTACAATGGAAAATGGAAGGTGAAACCCGTGTTATTGGTGGTTACAATTGCTTCAAGGCAACTGCTGTGCGTCCTGCAAGTAAAACCGATTTTAGAAATTTTAGACCAAAAAAAGAAGATGCCGCAACAACAAAACCAGCAGATGCTACTAAGAAAACTAATCTTATGGATGAGTTGGATATGCCGAAAGAAACTATAATTACAGCTTGGTATACGCCGGAAATTCCAGTGAATCAAGGGCCGGAGAACTATTGGGGATTACCAGGTTTGATATTGGAAGTAAATGACGGTAAAACGGTTATTTTATGTTCGAAAGTAGTTCTGAATCCTAAAGTTAAAACCGAAATAAAAGCGTCAACGAAAGGAAAAGTTACTACTCAGAAAGAATTTGACGAAACCGTTTTGAAAAAAATGGAAGAGTTCAGAGAGATGAATCAAGGACGTGGCGGAAATGGCGGAATGCGAATGAGAATTGGAGGGTAAAAATAAGCCAAATCAGAGTTTAAAATCAATACTATAGATTTCATCCATAATTTCTAAATGAAAAATACAATACTAATTGCCTTCTTTTTTATTACCTCATTTTCCTTTGCGCAATCCGTTAAATTAGAAGGTCTCATAACCGATTCAAAAACAGTTGGACTTGAAATGGCCAATGTAATGGCAGTAAATAAAGCCACAAAAGCAATGGATTCTTACGCCATAACAAATGATAAAGGAAAATTTCTTCTTAATCTAAAACCAAATACTGCATATAGCTTAAAAATCAGTTATTTGGGAATGCAGAATAAAGAGTTGGAAATTACCACAACTTCAGAAAACAGCATTAAAAATATTGCCCTTGAAGAAGGTGGAATCGAATTGGATGGAGTTGAAATTGTTCGGGAAATGCCGGTTTCGATAAAAGGAGATACTATTGTTTATAATGCCGATTCCTTTAAATCCGGAACAGAACGAAAACTGGAAGATATTCTCAAAAAATTACCCGGAGTTGAGGTCAACGCTGATGGCGAAATTGAAGTCGAAGGGAAAAAAGTATCCAAATTAATGGTGGAAGGAAAAGATTTTTTTGATGGTGATACGAAGTTAGGTGTCAAAAATATTCCAGCTGATGCCATTGATAAAATCCAAGTGTTGCGCAACTACAGCGAAATTGGCGCACTAAAAGGAGTGGAGAACAATCAGGATAATGTTGCGATGAATATCAAATTGAAATCAGGAAAGAAGAATTTCTGGTTTGGAGATATGACCGCAGGAATAGGAGTTGCACACGAGGAAAGCCGCTATTTGATAAACCCAAAATTGTTCTATTACAGTCCGAAATACAGCATCAATTTAATTACGAATTTCAATAATATCGGGGAATTGCCGTTGACAGTTCAGGATTATTTTAAATTCACGGGCGGTTTTAGAGGCATGATGCAAAAAGGTGGTTCCAGTTTTAATGTGTCCTCGAATGATCTAGGGATTTCACTTTTAAGGAATAATCGCGCCAAAGAAATTGAGACTAAATTTGGAGCTACAAACTTTTCATACAATGTAAACAAAGCGTGGACGTTAAGCGGTTTTGGGATTCTTTCTTCTTCTGAAACAGATTTAGAAACAAAGTCACAAACGAATATTTTACAGCCTAATTCTTCTGAAATTCTCTCTACAGAGAATCGTCAGGAAACTGCAAATCAAAAAAGTAATTTGGGATTATTCAAATTGAGTTCCAGTTATAAACCCAGTGCGAGGTTTCAATTTGATTATGATGTTTTAACCAAATTGTCTAAACTAGACGAGAATAATTCACTGTTAAGAGAATCTATTGTCAACAGTAATTCGAATACAGAAAACATCAATACATTAAAAAAACAAGATCCAATTTCGGTAAATCAAAACCTGAGTTTGTATTTTACGCAAAGTGACAAGAATATTTTTGCTTTCGAAATGCAACATTTGTACCAAGAGGAAGATCCTTTTTATAATGCTAATTTACAATCGCAACCGTTTAATTTAGCCGATTATATTGCTGGGCAAAACAGAAATAACATCAACCAAAGTCGTTTTGTAAAAACCAGTAAGATTGACGCTAAATTGGATTATTATTACATGGTTACCCCAAAAAGCAACATCAATGTTACGTTAGGAAATACGTATTCCCATCAAAATTTCAACTCCAGTATTTTTCAGATTTTGGATAACGAAACAGTCAATAATTTAGATGATGTTGCCAACACAAATGATGTAAATTACAATTTCAATGATACGTTTTTAGGATTGCATTATAAGATTTTGAGTGGCAAATTTACTTTTACACCGGGAGTAAGTCTGCATAGTTACAACATGACAAATGAGCAATTAGGAACTAGTAACAGTCAAAATTTCTTCAGAGCATTACCTGATTTCTTGGCGATTTACCAAATCAAAAAAGCGGAAACATTAACCTATAATTTTTCGTATACCAATAATTTTACGGACATCAATCAACTTGCTGAAGGATTTGTTTTCTCTAATTACAACAGTTTGACTAAAGGAAACCGACTTTTGGAAAATGCTACCGCACAAGTGCATTCCTTGCGCTACTTTAAATACAACATGTTTAATTTTGAAAATATTAATGCGTTAGCTTCTTATTCCAGAAGAGTCGATGCAATAAAAACTCGAGCAGTATTCAATGGAGTAAATCAAACGTCATCTCCTTTTAATTCTGATTTTGCCGATGAAACTTTGTCAGGAAATGGTTCGTACGGTCGTTCTTTTTTGAAGAATTACAAAGCATCTTTAGGAGCTAATTTGAATTGGTCAAAATTCAATAACATTCAGAATAATGTGTTATCAACAAACGAGAGTTTTACCCAAAGCTATACTTTGAAAGCGTCAACAAATTACAAGAATATGCCTAATTTAGAGTTGGGATATAATATTGTAACCAACGATTATAATAATACTACTTTTTACACCGAAAAACCTTTTGCGAGACTGGATTATTTCTTTTTAAAGAGTTTCTCTTTCGTTGCTGAATATGAGTTTTATCATTATTATAACAACACGAAAACGGTCAATAATGAATATGATTTCTTGAGCGCCAGTTTGATTTATCAAAAGAAAGGCAGCAAGTTAGAATATAAAATGAGTGGAACGAATTTATTGAATACAACCTCATTAAATGATGACAATTTCAGCCAGTTTGCCACCAGAACTTCGCAATATACTGTTCAACCACGATATGTAATTTTCTCTTTAAAGTATAATTTGTAGTAGATTTACCTGAAGATAAAAGACCTTTGAAGTTCATTCTTCAAAGGCTTTTTTTTAATTTTTAATTCCCAGTAACACTTTGATTTGGAAATGATCTACCGTTTTTTTATTTCCTTTTCTTTTTCCACTTACGTTCATGTAGTATATTAAAATCGAGTATTTAGAAGTTTCAATTCTTTGTGTAATCTTTTGTTTCCAATTTTCATTAGAATCAAAATCTGGGGTTTGGTTCACAAAATCAACAATCTTCAACGGAACAATGTCCTGATTAATTTGTAAGTCTACTCCGTATTCTTTTTCAGTAGAAATAATAGAATAAGACCTCTCATCGATTGTTATACATTCGTTACATTCTAAATCTTCGTTATTCAAGATGGAGAAAGACACATCATACCCTTGAATGTTTTCTATGTTTTGATTGTTATTTTCATAAAAATTATAAAAATATTCTTTGTTGTTTTTTTCTTTTTGGTCGTATGAAGAACGATAATCGAGCCCCAATGCTTCCATGATTTGGTAAGAATTTGGTTTTTTGTCCTTTTTAATCAGAGCAGTAAGTTTGTCTTTTGTAAATGGAAGAAGTACTTCTGAGCCATAGTTTTCCTCTAAAAAATTTACAATACTGCTTAAATCTTGCTCTTGTTCGAAAGTAAGTTTTTCCTTTTCTATTTTTTGCAAATAGGATTCAAATCTCGAAAGCTGACTGTTTTTGGATATTGAATCTGCACTTTGCGGTCCAAGAATGGTAAGCAAAGCCGTTATGCACATTGTAATAGGGATGAACTTTATTTTAGGCTCTTTTTTGATTATAAAATAAGCTACTACAATGGTTAACCAGATTGACAATGCCAATACATAATAGCGCTCATGTGTGAATCCGTATAAGTGGACTCTATATAAAATAGCCCAAAATAATAATCCCAATAACGGAACTAATAAATAATAAAACCAACGGTTAAAGGTTCGCATCCAAAGATTTCCAGTTTCTTCGGCAATAGGATGTACGAGTAAAAAAGAAAGTATTCCAAAGATGGCAAAAACCAAAACGAGATTAGAAACCCAGCCCACAGGTAAAGAAAGTGTGACTAAGATTTTAGTTTCATAACAAATCAAAATCACTAAGTAAATGCTGATTAATGGAAGCAAAACATATTGAGTAAAATTTTTAAGACCTTTTGGATATTTTAAAATAAGTGGAGAGGATTCGTTGTTGGTTTCAGGAACGCCAGATAAAAAGAAAACCGTATTAAATATCCCTGCGATGATGAAAAATAAGTGAAGATATATTCTGTCATAAAAATGTACATTGAATAAATGGTGTACCGCTAAAATAGCTAAGGATAATCCGGAATACAATACAACGCTATACAAGCCAGCCGTTAGAATACGAAGAAAAAGCTGTTTGTTGAACTCCCAAAACTCTTCTTGGTTGTAGATTTTTGATATAAAACCGGAAAATGAGACCAATAGATGCAAAGCAATATTGAGTACTAAAAATTGTAATGCTTCTACATCTGTAATTTTTTTCGAAAAGCTAAATATAAAAGCAGTTACTATTCCGCCAAGTAGTAAACTTGTTAAAAATCGAATCCAACTGTTTTTCTGAGTCGCTGAGAAATATAAACTAACGGAAAGAAATAAAACTAAACACAGCGAGCAACACATGATGCTTTTAGTATAAAAATTCTCCATTGTAGCATTTCTTTCTTCTGAGAGTAAAATTGCGAATACTGTCCCTAAAACCGTTAGTATGGTTTCTAGCGGGAACCTGAAAATGGTTTTTTGTGAAGCTCGTATTACGCTTTGGAAAGAAGGGAATTTAGCCATTATTTTGGTAAGTTATTTTTTACTAAGTAAAGAATAATACTGCACATAGCCAAACAAAAACCCCGAAGTCTGCAGTAACAGAATTCGGGGTTTGATATATAATTAGATTTAAATTTCTAAGGTTTTAAAGCCAAAGTTATAATCCAAAAGCAGTTTTAACTTGGTCAACGAAATCTAATTTTTCCCAAGTAAACAATTCAACAGTAACTGTTTTTTCATTTCCACCTGGAGCAGAAAAAGTTTTAGTAACCGTTTCTGGAGTACGTCCCATGTGCCCGTAAGCAGCAGTTTCGCTATAGATTGGGTTTCTTAATTTTAAACGTTGCTCAATAAAGTAAGGACGCATATCAAAAATAGCTTCTACTTTTTTAGCAATTTCACCATTGGTCAAATTCACTTTTGAAGTACCATAAGTATCAATAAAAATACCCATTGGTTTAGCCACACCAATTGCGTAAGAAACCTGAACTAAAATTTCGTCAGCAACACCCGCTGCAACTAAATTTTTAGCGATATGACGTGTAGCATAAGCAGCACTTCTGTCTACTTTACTTGGGTCTTTTCCAGAGAATGCACCACCACCGTGAGCACCTTTTCCACCGTAAGTATCCACAATGATTTTTCTTCCTGTCAATCCAGTATCTCCGTGCGGCCCTCCAATTACGAATTTCCCGGTTGGATTAATATGGTATTGGATTGCATCATTGAATAAATGTGCATGTGTTGGATTTTTTGCAATAATCCTTGGAATCAATATTTCAACAATGTCTTTTTTGATTTTTGCAAGCATTTTAGCTTCTTCGTCAAAATCATCATGTTGTGTCGAGATTACAATGGCATCAATACGAGTTGGCTTATTGTCATCGCTGTATTCTAAAGTTACTTGAGATTTAGCATCCGGACGCAAATACGTAATTTCGTTATTTTCACGTCTTAAAATAGCCAATTCCTGCAATAATTTATGAGATAAATCAAGTGCCAATGGCATATAATTTTCCGTTTCATTAGTAGCGTAACCAAACATCATTCCTTGGTCACCAGCACCTTGCTCTTCAGGATTTTTTCTGTCAACACCTTGATTGATGTCAGCAGATTGTTCGTGAATAGCAGAAAGAATTCCACAAGAATTAGCTTCAAACATGTATTCGCTTTTTGTGTAACCAATTTTCTTGATTACATCACGAGCGATTTGTTGCACGTCTAAATATGTATTTGATTTTACTTCACCAGCCAAAATTACCTGGCCAGTAGTTACTAAAGTTTCGCAAGCTACTTTTGAGTCAGCATCAAATGCCAAAAAATTATCAATTAATGCATCCGAAATTTGATCTGCAATTTTGTCTGGATGTCCTTCGCTTACAGATTCTGACGTAAATAAATAGGCCATAATAATTATTATTTTAAAATTAAGCGAGAAAAAATAATTGCTGAAAAGGACTAAAGAAGAGTTTCTGCTTTAGCATTTTTTCTACTGAAAAATTTTCAGTATCCATAATGAATTGATTTCATTATGAAGAGGTTGCAATCAGTTCAAATTTTTCCTCTTGTATTCGGGTGCAAATGTATGAAACCATTTTGAATTGCAAATTAATCTTAACTTTTTTTTGCTGATAAATCTTTTCATCTACTTATATAAATACAAAAGGGAATGCGAGGCTGGTTTTTCTTTGTATTTTTTTTAAAACTTATTTGGAAAATTCAGAAATAGTTAGCATATTTGTTACAACAAAAAAAGAAACATGAAATTTAATGTGTGTAATATGTCAAAAGCCATTCAGGAAAAGTCCTGTGGGTCGTGTATTGCTTAAATTTTAATTCAAATTTATATAGCAAAAGCCTCCCAAAAAAATGGGAGGCTTTTTTTTTGAACTCTATTTAGCTGAAAATAAAACAATATTAATCATAGAATGAATAACCTGAAAATCCAGAATATAAATAATTTTAAAGTCAAAAATATGATTTGCGCCAATGCCATTATGTGCGTTCGTGTCTGTTGATTCCAAAAGTATAAGTTATAACACAACTTAAAAACCCCTTTTGGATACGCATCTAAAAGGTTTTTTTTATTCAGATTAGTTAATAAGCATAGAGAATTTCAGAATTCAAAAATAATTTAAAACAAAACTAACATCATAAATTAAAAGATTATGAGCACATCAAAACATTTCCCAAAGGCATTTCGGTTACTAAAAAGCTTTAGTTTTAGAACCAAAACTAAAAAGGAAATCGATTCAAAAAATGAATTGACTAATCCAAGATTTGAAATTTCAAAAAATGATCCTTTGGCACAAAAAATAGTGCCGAGTTCATTGCTGTTCCAAATGTATTCAAAAGAAAATGAAGAACTTTTTATTTAAAAAAGTGATGGTTGTTTTAGCTTTTGAATCTTTGATGGTAAATCTCAAATTATGATTTCGACGAAAGATAAAACCCTAATATGGTGTTTTCTCTTTCGTCGGGATAATAATTATGCGTGCGATTTTTTCAAGTCAATTTGCAATAAATCAATTAGAACCAATTTGATAAAAATTTGGTTGTTTAAAAAAATAGTAGTTAATTTGTGCCTTTAAGTTCAAAAACGTATTGAAATGTTATAAAGAAAGGCAGAGGGATTAGACCCGATGAAGCCTTAGCAACCCTTCGATTTATCGAAGAAGGTGCTGCATTCTACCTTTATTCTGTCCCGAAGCCTCGGGATATTTCAGAATCTAAAGGAAAGATAACACAAAGAATTCTTCTAGTTCACTTCTAGCTTTCTTTCTAATATTTCCAGACACAAATCAAAAATCATAAAAGATTTGAAATTGGAAAATAAACCAACATCTATTACCGTACAAAATTTCACCACCGAAAGTGGGGCTTTTTATCCTGCCTTAAACTTAAGTTTTCAAGTTTTTGGACCGGCTTTACATACCGCTCCAATCGTTTTGGTAAATCATGCATTAACCGGAAATTCCCAAGTTGTGGGAGACAAAGGTTGGTGGAATGATTTAATTGGTGTACACAAAACTATCGATACTAATACATATACAATACTGGCTTTTAATGTTCCGGGAAATGGTTTTGATGATGCCGTTATTGAGAATTATTCGGAATTTAATACCAGAGACATTGCCAGAATTTTTATTGAAGGCATTCATTTTCTTAAAATCAAACAGCTTTATGCTATTATTGGCGGTTCTGTTGGCGGAGGAATTGCTTGGGAATTGGTTGCTTTAGAACCAAAAATCACGCAACATTTAATTCCTATCGCAACCGATTGGAAATCGACAGACTGGTTAATTGCCAATTGCTTTTTGCAAGAGCAAATTCTAAAGAATTCTTCAAAACCTATTGAAGACGCTCGAATTCATGCCATGCTTTGCTACCGAACTCCAGAATCTTTTACTGCAAAATTTCAGAGAACCACTAATGAGGAATTAGCCATTTTCAATGTTGAAAGTTGGCTGGATCATCACGGTAAAAAACTTCAAAAACGGTTTCAAATTTCGTCTTATAAAATGATGAATCAATTATTGAAGACGATAGATATTACTAGAAATAGCTCTTCATTCGAAGAAATAACGTCAAAAATTGAAGCTGATATTCATATCATCGGAATCAATTCAGACTTGTTTTTTACGGCAAATGAAAATAAAGCAACATACGAGGAATTAAAAAAATATAAAAATAATGTCACCTATCAGGAAATCGTTTCCATTCACGGACATGACGCTTTTTTGATAGAATACAAACAATTACACAATTTGCTTCAGGATATATTCTAAGCCAAAAAAACACAACACAATGAAAATATTAAAATTTGGAGGTAAATCTTTATCGAATGGCGACGGAATAAATAAAGTAGTTGCAATTATTACCGATAAAGTAAATCAAGGAGAAGAAATTGCAATTGTAGTATCGGCACGTGGAAATGCTACAGATGAATTAGAAGAAATTTTAGGTATTGCTTCTAAAAACGGAGATTACAAACCGCTTTTTGAGGACTTTAAAAAATACCAACAAGACGATTATCAAGAGGTAGATTTGTCTGAGGAATTCAATGTTTTGGAAAAATTATTCGAAGGCGTAAGCTTAATTGGTGATTACAGCAATAAAATTAAAGACCAGATTTTATCAAAAGGGGAATTGCTTTCTGCAAAATTACTGACGGCTATTTTAGTTGAAAATGGAATAAATGCCCGTTTTGCCGATACTCGTGAATTAATAAAAACAGATTCGAAATTTGGTGATGCACAACCTTTGGAACAAATTTCGAAGAAAAATGTCATCAATTATTTCAAACAAAATAACGGAACTACCGTGAATATTGTTACTGGTTTCATCGGTTCTAATAATAATAATGACACGACAACTTTAGGAAGAAACGGTAGTAATTATACCGCTTCACTGATTGCGAATTACTTAAATGCTGACGAATTACAGAATTATACACACGTTGACGGAATTTATACCGCAAATCCTGAATTGGTGCTTGATGCTAAGAAAATCGACCATTTGACTTTTAACGAGGCGAATGAGTTGGCTAATTTTGGAGCAACAATTCTTCATGCAAAAACCATTATTCCTTTGTTGGAAAAAAACATTCCGCTTCGTATTTTGAACACATTCAACCACGAAAATAAAGGAACATTAATCACATCCAATTCTAATAAAGAAGGAATTAAAACACTTTCGGTACTTGAAAATGTATCATTAGTTAATCTGGAAGGAAGAGGATTGCTGGGAAAAACTGGCGTTGATGCCCGTATTTTTAGAGTGATGGGAGACAATGATATTAGCGTAAGCATCATTTCTCAAGGTTCTTCAGAAAGAGGAATTGGTTTGGTCGTTGCCGCTGATAAAGCGACTAAAGCAATGATTGAATTAGAAAAAGAATTCGAAAATGATTTCTATTCAAAAGATGTGAATAAAATTACGGTAACCGATAATGTTTCGGTAATTTCTATCATTGGACAGGATTTGAGCACGTTTCACAAGCCATATACGGCTTTGATAAAAAATAAAATTGTCCCGATTCTTTTCAATAATACCGTTACCGGTAAAAACGTGAGTTTGGTTGTGAAAAAATCGCAACTGAACAAAGCCTTAAACGTTATTCACGGAGAGATTTTTGGAGTTTCAAAGAAAATCAATATTGCTATTTTCGGACATGGATTAGTAGGTGGAACTTTGATTAACCAAATATTGGAATCGGCAGCAACCATCGAAAAAAGGAAAGACATCAAACTGAATGTTTTTGCTATTGCCAATTCAAGTAATGTACTTTTAAATAAAAATGGCGTTACTCCAAATTGGAAAAACGAGATTCAAAACAATGGCTTTTCTTATACTATTGACGATGTAATTGCTTACGCAAATGAGCATCATTTGGAGAATTTGATTGCGATTGATAACACCGCAAGTGCCACATTTGTTGAGAATTACATTCCTTTGGCAGAAAACAGTTTCGATTTGATCTCTTCTAATAAAGTGGCCAATACGTTGAGTTATAGTTTTTATAAAAAATTGCGAAAAGTATTAGCGGATAATCAAAAGAGTTATCTTTATGAAACTAATGTTGGTGCGGGATTGCCGTTGATTGATACGATTAAATTATTGCATCTTTCAGGTGAAAACATCACGAAAATTAAAGGTGTTTTCTCAGGAACATTGAGTTATTTGTTTAATAATTTTTCTGCGAAAGACGTTCCGTTCAGCGAAATATTGAAAGAAGCTATTGATAACGGATATACTGAGCCAGACCCAAGAGAAGATTTGTGTGGGAATGATGTAGGTCGAAAATTATTGATTTTGGCAAGAGAATTAGACTTGCAAAATGAGTTTGAAGAAATTGATATTCAAAATTTAATTCCAGAACATTTACGAGAAGGTGATGTTTCTAGTTTTTTAAATAAATTGACGGAATTTGATCCAATTTATGCTAAAATAAAAGCCGAACAAAAACCAAATCACGTGTTGCGATACATAGGTGAATTGTCAGGCGATTTGCAAAATGATAAAGGAAATTTAGAAGTAAAATTAGTTTCTGTACCCTCAGAGACGGCTTTAGGCGGATTGAAAGGTTCGGATTCTTTCTTCGAAATTTATACAGAATCGTATGGCGACAGACCAATTGTAATTCAAGGCGCAGGTGCAGGATCAGCAGTAACGGCAAGAGGCGTTTTTGGAGATATTTTGAGATTATCAGATAAAGGGTAAAGATTTAAGATTGTGGATTAACGATTTTTGATTTCAGATGTAAAAAACAAAAATCCGAGTTTTTGCGATAGCAAATCCGTTTTATCCGCGTCTGAACAAATATAATTAATTAAAAAAGGGACAGCCTCCAGTCTTGGCTCTCTTTTCGCCGTGGCGAAAGGGTTGAGGAGGGGATTAATATGAAAATAACACTAAACAGAGTAAACGACAATTTCCACTTTGAATTAAAAAACGAACGTGGGCACATAGTAAATGTAGATAGCCGACCAGAATTTGGCGGTGACAATAAAGGGCCGAGTCCGATGGAGTTAGTATTGATGGGTGTTGCGGGATGCAGTGCCATTGATATGATTTCGATTTTGAAAAAACAACGTCAGGAAATCACTTCTTTCAAAGCTGAGGTTGAAGGGGAACGTGTACAAGTAGGAGAAGCGAAACCATTCAAGGATATTACAGTAGTATTCTTTTTGGAAGGTCCAATTAATGAAGAAAAAGCAGCGAGAGCCGCAGAACTTTCTTTTGAAAAATACTGCTCGGTTTCTAAAACATTAGAACCAACCGCAACGATACATTACAAAGTAGTTTTAAATAATAAACCATTATAGTTTAATTAAAGATTGGATTTGAATATCCAAACAACTTTAAAGCTTAAATTTTAAACTAAAAATAAAATGAACGAACAAGAATTTGGTTTTGAAACCCAAGCCATACGTACTCAATTAGAAAGAACACAATTTCAAGAACATTCCGTGCCTTTATACTTAACTTCTAGTTTTGTATTTGAAGATGCTGAAGATATGAGAGCTTCTTTTGCCGAGGAGAAAGATCGAAATATTTATAGCCGATACAGCAATCCAAATACCAACGAATTTATAGAGAAAATTTGTAAAATGGAAGGTGCTGAGTCGGGATTTGCTTTTGCCTCAGGAATGGCGGCTGTGTATTCAACTTTGGCGGCTTTGTTGAACTCCGGAGACCATATTGTTTCGGCAAGTAGTGTTTTTGGAGCGACACATTCATTGTTTATTAATTATTTTCCAAAATGGGGAATTGAAACATCGTATTTTGACATCGATAAGCCTGAAACCATTGAAAGTTTCATAAAACCTAATACAAAGATACTTTTTGCAGAATCTCCAACTAATCCAGCGGTAGATATTATCGATTTGGAACTGTTAGGTGCTATTGCCAAAAAGCATGATTTGATTTTGATTATTGACAACTGTTTTGCGACACCTTATTTACAACAACCGATAAAATGGGGGGCAAATTTGGTAGTGCATTCAGCTACAAAATTAATAGATGGTCAAGGTAGAGTTTTGGGTGGAATTACCGTTGGAGACGCTGAATTGATTCAAAAAATCTATTTGTTTTCTCGACTTACCGGTCCTTCCTTATCTCCATTTAATGCTTGGGTATTATCAAAAAGTTTAGAAACTTTGGCGATTCGTTTAGATAGACATTGTGAAAATGCCTTGAAAGTGGCTGAGTTTTTGGAAGGCCATCCCCAGGTTAATAAAGTGAAGTATCCTTTCTTGAAATCGCATCCGCAATACGAAATTGCCAAAAAGCAAATGAAATTAGGAGGTAACATCGTTGCATTTGAAATAAAAGGCGGAATAGAAGCAGGAAGAGCATTTTTGGATAAAATAAAATTATGTTCGTTGTCTCCAAATTTAGGTGATACGAGAACGATTGTAACGCATCCGGCATCAACAACACATAGTAAATTATCAGTTGAAGAACGTTTGGCAGTGAGTATTACGGATGGTTTGGTACGTATTTCAGTAGGATTGGAAACGGTGAAAGATGTTATTGCTGATTTAGAGCAGGCGCTTTCGTAAAAATTTTAGTCCCGAAGTTTCGGGAGTAGATTAACGGTTTTTGAAGACACATTTTGTGCATTTTAAAAATCGTTAATTTCTATTCCGTATTTCTTAAATCAAAAAGTATATTTTTGTTGCAATAAAAGACATGTAGATTTCAGATTACTTTGAAATCTAAAATCAAAAATCGTTAATTTCCAATCTTATATCTTTTAAAATGCTTTCAAAAAAAACAAAATACGGAATCAAAGCATTGACCTTTTTGGCACGCCAGAAAGATCAAACACCGATACAAATTGCTGAAATAGCGAAGAGTGAACATATTTCGATTAAGTTTTTGGAAAGTATTTTACTACTGTTACGCCATTCTGGTTTTTTAGGAGCCAAAAAAGGAAAGGGCGGAGGCTATTATCTGATAAAAGACCCTAAGGAAATAAATATGGCCCATGTCTATCGCATCCTTGAAGGGCCAATTGCATTACTTCCTTGTGCCAGCCACAATTTTTATGAGCCATGTGACGACTGTACGGATGAGGCCACTTGTGCAGTTCGTAAACTAATGACAGAAGTTCGCGACAATACGCTTATGATATTGGAAAACAATACACTGGCTGATATTGCATTTTAGACAATAAATCACAAAAAAATTTTTGTAGTTAAGTTAAAAGTTTTACTTTTGCACAGTAATCTACTATTCCGATAGGGTAATGGATTTAAATAATAAAAAACAGTTGAATTATAAAAGCATGAACAAAGAATTGAAACAGGTTAATGTCAATGTAAAATCGGGAAATACTTTCGCGGAGCGTTTATGGGTTGTAATTCCTGTTGTTTTGCTGATAGGGTTGTTTTCGACATTAGTTTACAATCATTATGCTGAGTTTTCTTGGAATGGTTTTTTGGCTGGTTTTAATCAGGAATTTTTAATCTTTTTCTGTATCGGGATATTTGCGCAATTAGTGGATGGAACTTTAGGAATGGGTTATGGAGCAACTTCTACTTCTTTTTTATTGGCGTATGGAATTCCGCCCGCAATCAGCAGTACAGGAGTTCACGTTGCTGAAATGTTTACTACTGGAGCTTCAGCGATTTCTCATCATCGATTTGGGAATATTAATAAAAAACTAGTGAGACATTTGTTAATTCCGGGTGTTTTAGGTTCTATTGCCGGTGCTTATTTATTGTCGGATGTGATTGACGGAGATGCAATTAAGCCATTTATAGCCGTGTATATGATTGCGCTGGCCATTATAATTATTAGAAAAGCATTGAAAAAGAATATCATTAAAAAGAAAACTAAAAAATTAGGTGTTTTGGCTTCTTTTGGAGGTTTTATGGATGCTGTCGGTGGCGGCGGATGGGGACCAATTGTGACTTCAACTTTACTTGGAAACGGCAGAAATCCAAGATATACTATAGGTTCTGTAAATGCAGCCGAGTTTGCAGTAGCTTTTGCCAGTGGTGTAACATTTATGCTTTTTGGAGGAATACAAGGATGGCAAGTGATTATAGGGTTGATTTTAGGTGGTGTGATTGCCGCTCCAATTGCCGCTATTTTAGTCAATAAAATAAAGAGAAAACCTATGATGATTTTGGTAGGGATTTTAATTATTGTTTTGAGTTTAAAAACACTGTCTAAATTATTATAAATAGAAACGAAATTATGAGCATAGCAATAACCAATACTTTATTAGATAAAACAAAGGATTTTTCACTTGAAGAAACACTTTCGTTTTTAGCTAATGAATTCAAAGATAAAGTGGTTTTCTCTACTTCTTTTGGGCAGGAAGATCAAGTGATTACGGCTTTGATTGGTCAAAATGATTTACCAATTACCATTTTTACATTGGACACAGGGAGATTATTTCAAGAGACGTATGACGTTTTTCATAAGACATTGAAAAAGTATAAAAAGGAAATTAAAGTTTATTTTCCGGAAGCTTCTGAAGTTGAAAATTTGTTAAATCAAAAAGGACCAAATAGCTTTTACGAATCGGTGGAGAATAGAAAAGAATGTTGTTTCATTCGAAAAGTAGCACCGTTGACTAAAGCTTTAAAAGGAAATGAAATTTGGATTACCGGTTTGAGAGCCGAGCAATCAGAAAATAGAAATGATCTGGCAGCCTTTGAATACGATGCTCATTTCAATATCATAAAATTCAATCCATTATTAAAATGGACTTTGAAAGAAGTAGAGGATTATTTAGAAAAAAATAATGTGCCACAAAACGCTTTACATAAAAAAGGGTTTGTAAGCATTGGTTGTGCGCCTTGTACAAGAGCTATAGCCGAAGGCGAGGATATCAGAGCAGGAAGATGGTCATGGGAATCAAGTCATAAAGAATGTGGTTTGCACCAAAAATAAAAAGTTTAATCGTTTATCTGTTTGGTCGTTTAACCGAATAAACAAATAAACAAATTACCAAATAATAATGAGTACCATATTAAAAACAAACGCTTTAGAAAGCGAAGCGATATACATATTTAGAGAAGTTATTTCTCAATTTGACAAGCCGGTTTTACTTTTCTCTGGAGGAAAAGATTCGATTACATTGGTGCGTTTAGCACAAAAAGCATTTTTTCCTGCAAAAATTCCTTTTCCATTGTTGCACGTAGATACTGGACACAATTTTCCGGAAACAATTGAATTTAGAGACAAATTAGTTGCTGAATTAGGATTGGAATTAATCGTTCGTAATGTTCAGGATGCTATTGACGAAGGTAAAGTGGTAGAAGAATCAGGGAAATATTCCAGCAGAAACAGTTTGCAAACGACTACACTTTTGGATGCAATCGAAGAATTTAAATTTGATGCTTGTATTGGTGGTGCGCGTCGTGATGAAGAAAAAGCAAGAGCTAAAGAACGTATTTTCTCTGTTCGTGATGATTTTGGTCAATGGGATGAGAAAAACCAACGTCCGGAATTGTTTGATATTTTGAACGGAAAAATTGAAAATGGTCAAAACGTTCGTGTTTTCCCAATTTCGAACTGGACTGAACTAGATGTGTGGAGTTATATTGAGCAAGAGCAAATCGAAATCCCATCGATTTACTTTTCACATAAGCGTAAAGTATTCTTGAGAGATGGTATGATTTGGTCACATTCTCCATTTGTATACCAAGAAGAAGATGAAGAAATTGAAGAAAGAATTGTTCGTTTTAGAACCGTTGGAGATATGAGTTGTACGGCAGCTGTTGATTCTTACGCAGCAACAATTCAAGAAGTAGTAGGCGAAATCAGATCTTCGACTATTTCAGAAAGAGGAGCCAGAATAGATGACAAACGTTCTGAAGCCGCGATGGAAAAAAGAAAACAACAAGGATACTTTTAGAAAACAATTATAAGGTATGAATTATAAATTATGAATTGTTCCGAGACATTTAAAATTTATAATTCAACATTTAAAATAAAAAAATCAAATTTAGAAGTTTACATAAGGTGTTTTGAAAACCTTAAACTTTTAAACTTCAAACAAAAAACAAGGAATGGAAGTTTTAAAAATAGCAACAGCAGGAAGTGTAGATGACGGAAAGAGTACCTTAATCGGGAGATTATTATACGATACAAAATCGTTGACTACAGATAAGATTGAAGCAATAGAAAAAAGCAGCAAACAAAAAGGATATGATTATCTTGATTTTTCTTTGGCTACTGATGGTTTGGTTGCGGAGAGAGAACAAGGAATCACGATTGATGTGGCGCATATTTATTTTTCGACAGCCAAGAAAAGTTACATCATTGCCGATACTCCGGGTCACGTAGAATATACACGAAACATGGTTACGGGAGCTTCGACTTCACAGGTTTCAATTATTTTGATTGATGCTCGTAAAGGCGTTATTGAGCAAACGTACAGACACTTTTTTATCAATAATTTATTGAGAGTAAAAGAAGTGATTGTTGCGGTAAACAAAATGGATTTGGTTGATTATTCGGAAGAAGTTTACAACAAAATCAAAGCTGATTTTCAGGCATTGAACAGCAAAAGTTCATTCAAAGAGCAAAACGTAAGTTACATTCCGTTGAGTGCTATCAATGGAGGAAATGTAGCTGATAAATCAGAGAACATGCCTTGGTACAAAGGACAAACGGTTTTGGAACACTTAGAAGCTTTAGAGCCAGAAGATATTTTTGAAACAGGTAAAGCACGTTTCCCAGTTCAAACGGTTATCAGACCAAAAACGGAAGAGTATCATGATTTTAGAGGATATGCCGGAAAATTATACGGAAACAATATTAAAGTGGGTGATGCGGTAACGGTTCTTCCTTCTTTGACAGAATCTAAAGTGACTAATATTCACTTTTTCGATCAGCAATTTGATGAAGCGACAGCAGGTTCTTCGATTACTTTAGAATTGGAAAATGATATCAATGTTACAAGAGGAGACATGATTGTAAAATCGAATGAACTTCCTAAAATCGAAAAAGATATCAATACAACGATTTGTTGGATGGACAGCAAAAAGTTAGTTCCAGGAACAAAATATTTGGTACAACACAATACCAACAGAGTTTTGGCAAAAATTGAAAGCGTGAAAAACGTAATCGCTACAGATTATTCTGGAGTTACACCAGCGACTCAATTGGCTATAAATGAAATAGGCGAAGTAGATATTAAATTAAGCAAAGCTTTGTATTTTGATGCCTATAATGACAACAAATCAAACGGCGCTTTTATTTTAATTGATGCTGCAACCAACACAACTGCTGGAGTTGGATTTATAAACTAAATCTAACTTTTGCCAAAAACAACACACAGATGGAAAGTTTTAGAACCGAAATAGAAAATCCGATTGTCCAAAAAGACATTATCGATTTAGAAAGAAAAATTGCTTTATTCCGTGACGGAAAAATTGATGACGAACGTTTCCGTAGCCTTCGCTTGGCGAGAGGAGTGTACGGTCAGCGTCAGGAAGGCGTACAAATGATTCGTATCAAATTGCCTTTTGGTAAAGTGACCAGCGAACAATTGTTACGAATTACTAAAGTTTCTGATGAATATTCAACCGGACGTTTGCACATTACAACGCGTCAGGATATCCAGATTCACTATGTAAGTTTGGATAGAACACCACAACTTTGGGCTGAACTAGAGAAAGATGATGTTACACTTCGTGAAGCTTGTGGAAACACCGTGAGAAATATTACGGCTAGTGAAACGGCAGGAATCGATGGAGAAGAACCTTTTGATGTGTCGCCTTATGCGCATGCCTTGTTTCAGTTTTTCTTGAGAAATCCGGTTTGTCAGGAAATGGGACGTAAATTCAAAATGTCATTTTCGTCTTCGGATAAAGATACAGGATTGAGTTATTTGCATGATTTAGGATTTATTCCAAAAATTGTAAACGGCGAAAGAGGCTTCAAAGTAATGTTAGGTGGAGGATTAGGTTCACAACCAAGTCATGCTGAATTATTATCGGAGTTTATTCCGGTAAACCAAATTATCCCAACAACTGAAGGTGTTTTAAGAATTTTTGATCGCTATGGCGAAAGAGCAAAACGTTTAAAAGCACGTATGAAATTCCTAATCAAAGATTTGGGAAGAGACGAGTTTTTACGATTGGTGGAAGAAGAGAAAAAAGCCTTGTCTTACCAAACAGTTGAAATCGATACAACTGCTTTTGATGGTGCAATTCCTGCTCCTTTATTGGAAGTTCCAAAAGTAGTAATCGAAGACACAGCAGCTTTCGAAGCTTGGAAAAAATCAAATGTAATCGCGCAAAAACAAGCGGGTTATGTAGCGATTGGAATCAAAGTTTTATTAGGTGACTTTTATACGGATAAAGCAAGAGCATTGGCAGAATTAATCAAAAATTATGCAGCGAATGAATTGCGTTTTTCTTTGAGACAAGATATTTTAATTCGTCACGTAAAAGAAGAAAATTTACCTTTTTTCTACCAAGAATTAGCCAAATTAGATTTTGTGGCTTTGGGTTACAATACCATTTCAGATATTACAGCTTGTCCGGGAACAGATACATGTAATTTAGGAATTGCAAGCAGTACCGGAATCGCAGTAGAACTGGAAAGAGTTTTAGAAACAGAATATCCACAATACAGCAACAATAAGGAAATCACGATTAAAATCAGTGGTTGTATGAATGCTTGTGGACAACACAATATGGCCGAAATTGGTTTTCAGGGAATGTCTATCAATTCAGGGAAATTAGTGGCACCAGCATTACAAGTGTTATTAGGCGGAGGAAATTTAGGAAACGGAAATGGAAGATTTTCGGATAAAGTAATCAAAATTCCAAGCCGAAGAGGACCTGATGCATTGCGTTTCATCTTAAATGATTTTGAAACAAACGGAAACGGACAGTCATTTTTGAATTATTATGATGCCAAAGGTGAGAAATACTTCTACGAGTTTTTGAAACCATTAGCCGATTTGACTAATCTTACCGAAGCTGATTTTGTAGATTGGGGTAATGCTGATAACTACGTGAAAGCAGTTGGAGTAGGAGAATGTGCTGGTGTAGTAATTGATTTAGTAGCTACTTTAATATTAGAAGCCAAAGACAAAATGACTTTCGCACAAGAAGCTTTTGATGAAGGAAAATGGGCTGATGCAATTTATTTAGCATACGCAGGATTTGTAAATGGAGCTAAAGCATTATTGCTTGCTGAAAACCAAAAAACAAATCACCATGCAGGAATTATCGATTTGTTTGACACCGTTTTTATCGAAAGCAATAAAATTGAGTTGAATTCAACGTTCAAAGATTTAGTATACCAAATCAGAGCGAATGAGCCTTCTGCGGAATTTGCACAAAAATACATTCAAGAAGGAGTTGCCTTTTTTGAAAACATAGAAAAATACAGAGCAAAAGATTTAGCTAATGCATAATACAATACAACCAAAAGTAACTTTAGTAGGCGCTGGTCCTGGCGATCCGGATTTGCTTACTCTGAAAGGAGTAAAAGCTCTTGCTGAAGCGAATGTGGTTTTGTATGATGCGCTGGCCAATGATGAAATAATGATTCATGCGCCAAAAAGTGCCATAAAAATATTTGTGGGTAAACGAAAAGGTTGCCATGAATATACGCAAGACCAAATCAATCAGTTGATTGTTGATAATGCGCTTACGTACGGAAATGTCGTTCGATTAAAAGGTGGAGATCCATTTATTTTTGGACGTGGAAGCGAAGAAATAGAATTCGCAGAAAGTTTTGGAATCCCTACATTTGTAGTACCCGGAATTTCATCTTCGATTGCAGTTCCCGCTTACCAAGGAATTTCTTTGACAAAAAGAGGTGTTTCAGAAAGTTTTTGGGTAATTACAGGTACAACTTCTGATAGGAATTTGTCAAATGATGTAGCGTTAGCTGCGCAATCGTCAGCAACTGTTGTGATTTTGATGGGAATGAGCAAATTATCACAAATTGTTTCTTTATTCCAAAAAGAATCCAAAGGAGAAACTCCCGTTGCGATTATTCAAAACGGAACTACTCCACAGGAAAAAATTGGAGTTGGAACGATTGACACAATTCAAGCAGTTGTGGCAGAGAATAAATTAAGTTCGCCAGCAATAATTGTTATTGGCGAAGTAGTCAAAGAAAGTAATAAGTTGAAAGGATTTTACGAAGAATTTCTATCAAACGAAATACGATTATAATGGAAAGAAATGAATTATATCCTGTTTTTTTAAAACTACAAAACCTGAACGTGTTGATTGTAGGTGGAGGAAACGTGGGTTTAGAAAAATTATCTTTCATGTTGAAATCAAGTCCGAATGCAAATGTTGAGGTAGTTGCACCAAGGTTTTTGCCAGAACTGGAAGAATTGGTCGAAAGACATCCTTCGGTGAAATTGACTAAAGCCAAGTTCAAGAAAAAAATGTTGAAGAAACGACACATGGTGATTGCTTGTACCGATGATTTAAAAGTCAATAAACGAGTATTTGATTTGTCTCGAAAAAGATATTTGATTTGCAATATTGCTGATACACCAGATTTGTGTGATTATTATTTGGGCGGAATTGTAACCAAAGGAAATGTAAAAATCGCTATTTCAACTAATGGAAAATCACCGACAACTGCCAAAAGATTACGGGAGTTTTTCGAAGAAATAATTCCAGACGATATCAATAAAATGGTCGAAAACCTGAATGAATATCGCAAGACACTAAAAGGAAATTTCGAAGAAAAAGTACAAAAGATGAACGAAATCACCGAAGCATTAAAAAATAAAGAATAAAAACAGCACAAAATAGCGAATGATATTTATCATTGAAAGTAGTAAAAATCAATCGTTAATTTGCAATTAAATAGTTTAGCACAATTACATTACATAAAGAATAAAAAAATGATTAAAACAGACATACTTATAATAGGAGCCGGACCAACAGGTTTATTTGCAGTTTTTGAAGCAGGATTGTTAAAACTGAAATGTCATATTTTAGATGCTTTGCCACAAGCAGGCGGACAATTATCTGAATTATATCCAAAAAAACCTATTTATGATATTCCAGGTTTTCCGGAAGTATTAGCCGGAGATTTAGTAGATAATTTAATGGAACAAATCAAGCAATTCGAACCAGGATTCACACTGGGAGAACGTGCAGAAACCATTGAAAAACAAGAAGACGGAAGTTTTATTGTGACTTCAAATAAAGGAAAAAAATTCCATGCTCCTGTGGTAGCAATTGCAGGTGGTTTAGGAAGTTTTGAACCAAGAAAACCATTGATTGAAGACATCGAATTTTACGAGGATAAAGGAATTAAATACTTTATTAAAAACCCGGAAAAATTCAGAGACAAAAGAGTCGTGATTGCCGGAGGAGGAGATTCTGCTTTGGACTGGAGTATTTTCTTGTCGAATGTTGCTTCTGAGGTAACTTTGATTCACCGTAGAAACGAATTCAGAGGCGCTTTAGATTCTGTAGAAAAAGTACAGGAATTGAAGAACTCAGGGAAAATAAAAATGATTACGCCTGCAGAAGTAGTTGGTTTAAACGGAGCGGAACATTTAGAGTCAATTGATATTGAGGAAAATGGCGCACATAGAACCATTGCGACGGATTATTTTATTCCACTTTTTGGATTAACACCAAAATTAGGCCCTATCGGAGACTGGGGATTGGACATTGAAAAAAATGCCATCAAAGTAAATAATGCTTTGGATTACCAAACGAACATTCCAGGGATTTTTGCCATTGGTGACGTAAATACCTATCCGGGAAAACTGAAATTGATTCTTTGTGGTTTCCACGAAGCCACATTAATGTGTCAGGCAGCCTACCAAATCATCAATCCAGGTAAGAAATATGTATTGAAATACACTACAGTTTCTGGTGTTGACGGATTTGACGGAACTCGTAAAGAAGCTCCAAAAGCCGTGGTGAAAGCCATAGTTTAACAACATAATACAAACTAGTTAAAAAATATAGCGCTAATACTTGCAAGTATTAGCGCTATGTCTTTACTTTGCACTGTTCATATATTTATTGAAAGTTATCACGAAAGGCGGAGGGAAAGACCCAATGAAACCTTAGCAACCCTTTATCTTTAAAGAAGGTGCTACATTCTACTTTATACAGAACCAGTTTCAGTATTTAAGATAGATAACACACGAATACTCACTTAGTATTTCTCAAACCCTTTCTTGACAACATATCGATATTTAGCTTACTGAATTTATTTCAGTATCAGGAGCGAACAATTGGCGTTTTTTGCTAATACCGTTCCCGCTTTCGTTGCAATCTTTCTCACCCTGAAACAAGTTCAGGACGAGAAAGGATTTTCACTGCAAACGTAGTTCATCGAACTCCTATGAAAATAGTAATTAAGTGAGGTAATCGGGGCTAAAGAGCTAATATATTGAACTTTTGTAATTAATAATAAGCGCTTAATACTATAATGTTTTGCGAGAATAAAACAAAAGATGTCAACAATTCAAGAAGCTATTAAAAAAAACATACTCATACTCGATGGAGCTATGGGAACCATGTTGCAACGCTACAATTTTTCCGAAGAAGATTTTCGAGGAGAACGTTTCAAAGATTTTCCACATTCCTTAAAAGGGAACAACGATTTATTGTCATTAACGCAACCACAAGCGATTCGTGCCGTTCACGCAGCTTATTTTGAAGCAGGAGCGGATATTGTTGAAACCAATACTTTTTCTGGAACTACTATCGGAATGGCCGATTACCATCTGGAAGATTTGGTATACGAACTCAACTATGAATCAGCAAGAATTGCCCGTGAAGTAGCCGATGAATTCACAGCCAAAAATCCAGGTAAACCTCGTTTTGTAGCCGGTTCAATAGGACCAACAAACAGAACGGCCAGCATGTCACCAGATGTTAATGATCCGGGATACAGAGCGGTAACTTTTGATGATTTACGTATTGCTTACAAACAACAAGTAGAAGCGTTGATTGATGGAGGAAGTGATTTGCTTTTGGTAGAAACCATCTTCGACACGTTAAATGCAAAAGCAGCACTTTTCGCTATTGAAGAAGTCAAAGACGAACGTAATATTGATATTCCAATCATGGTTTCCGGAACGATTACGGATGCATCAGGAAGAACACTTTCGGGTCAAACCGTAGAAGCTTTTTTGGTTTCGGTTTCGCACATTCCATTATTGAGCGTAGGTTTCAATTGTGCTTTGGGTGCTGATTTGCTGAAACCATATCTACAAACTTTGGCGCATAATACGTCATTCAATGTTTCGGCACATCCTAATGCGGGATTACCAAATGCATTTGGTGAGTACGATGAAACGCCAGAACAGATGCAAGCTTTCATCAAAGAATATTTAGACGACAATTTAGTAAATATCATAGGCGGTTGTTGCGGAACAACGCCAGAGCACATCAAGTTGATTGCTGATATCGCAAAGGAGTATAAACCTAGAGTATCAACAGCGACAATGTAACGTAGAGACGCGATGTATCGCGTCTGAATTATAGCCAGGAATTCTTTGTAATTATTGATTTTAGGGCAAAAAAAAATAAAAAATGGCACAAGCAGAAACTAGAAAAAACCTTGTATTATCGGGATTAGAGCCTTTAATCATTACGCCGGACAGCGTATTTGTGAATATTGGTGAGCGTACGAATGTTACAGGTTCTAGAAAATTCCTTCGATTAATCAAGGAGGAAAAATACGAAGAAGCACTTAGCATTGCAAAAGAACAAGTAGAAGGTGGCGCACAAATCATCGATATTAATATGGATGAAGGAATGCTCGATGGCGAATATGCTATGACAAAATTCCTAAATCTAATCGCTGCGGAACCTGATATTTCCAGAGTGCCAATCATGATTGACAGCTCGAAATGGGATATTATTGAAGCAGGATTAAAAGTAGTGCAAGGAAAGAGTGTTGTGAATTCTATTTCTTTGAAAGAAGGGGAAGAACAATTTATTCATCATGCTAAATTGATTAAACGCTACGGCGCTGCAGCAATTATTATGGCTTTTGATGAGGTGGGTCAAGCAGATAATTACGAGCGAAGAGTTGAAATTTGCCAACGTTCGTATGATATTTTGGTAAACAAAGTTGGATTTCCTGCACAAGACATCATTTTCGATTTGAATATATTTCCTGTTGCAACAGGAATGGAAGAACACCGCTTAAACGCATTGGATTTCTTTAGAGGAACAAAATGGGTTAGAGAGAATCTTCCACATGCGCATATTAGTGGTGGTGTAAGTAATGTTTCTTTCTCGTTTAGAGGAAATGACACGGTTCGTGAAGCGATGCACTCGGTATTTTTATATCATGCAATTCAAAATGGTATGACGATGGGAATCGTGAATCCAGAAATGCTTTCTATTTACGATGAAATTCCAAAAGATTTATTAGAACACGTTGAAGATGTAATCTTGAACAGACGCGATGATGCCACGGAAAGATTGTTGGACTTTGCCGAGAATGTAAAAGGAGATGTAAAGAGCAATGAAAAAACAGTTCAAGAATGGCGTTCGGGAACTATTCAGGAACGATTGACGCATTCGCTAGTAAAAGGAGTCGATGAATTTATAGAAATCGATGTTGAAGAAGCCAGACTTGCAGCAACAAAACCTATCGAAGTAATTGAAATAAACCTAATGGCAGGAATGAATGTCGTTGGAGATTTATTTGGGTCGGGTAAAATGTTTTTGCCACAAGTGGTAAAATCTGCTCGTGTAATGAAGAAAGCGGTAGCTTATTTATTACCATTCATTGAAGCCGAAAAAGATGGTGTTTCAAGTTTTGCAGGTCGTATATTAATGGCGACTGTAAAAGGCGATGTACACGATATTGGTAAAAATATTGTTTCGGTTGTTTTGGCTTGTAACAATTATGAGATTATTGATTTAGGTGTGATGGTTGCGCCTGAGAAAATTATCGCGGCAGCTATAGAACACAATGTTGATATTATTGGATTAAGCGGATTGATAACACCTTCGCTTGATGAAATGGTGTATTTGGCTAAAGAATTAGACAAAAGAAACATAAAAATTCCAGTTATGATTGGTGGAGCAACCACTTCGCGCGCGCATACTGCCGTGAAAATTGCACCACAGTATAGAGAAACGGTTATTCACGTAAATGATGCTTCGAGAGCCGTAACGGTTGCCGGAAATTTATTGAACAGTGAGAAAAAAATATATGCAAGTGACATCAGAGCAGAATATGATGCTTTTAGAGAGACGTTTTTGAACCGTTCGCGTGACAAAAATTTCTTGACTATTGAGCAAGCTCGTGTCAATAAACTGAAATTGGAATGGGAAAATTACAACCCAATGAAGCCTAATTTTATTGGAACAAAAACAATCGAAGTCGATTTGGATGTTTTGGTTCCGTATATTGACTGGACACCGTTTTTTAGAACATGGGAATTGTTTGGGAAATATCCAGCGATTTTAACGGATACTGTTGTTGGAGAACAAGCTACTTCGGTTTTTGCGGATGCCAAAGAAATGTTGGACGTTATTTTGAAAGAAAAGAAACTGACAGCCAAAGGAATCTACGGAATTTTTCCAGCGAATCAAGTGAATGATGATGACATCGAATTGAGCGACGAAAGTGGAAAAGTATTAGAGAAATTCTTGACTTTGCGTCAGCAATCACAAAAAACGAAAGGTGCTCCAAATATCGCTTTATCTGATTTTATTGCTCCAAAAGACAGCGGTAAAAAGGATTATATGGGAGCATTTTGTGTAACAACCGGTTTTGGTGTGGATGAATGGGCGGCTGAATTCGAAAAAGATTTAGACGATTATAATTCGATTATGGTGAAAGCATTGGCGGATCGTTTTGCAGAAGCTTTTGCAGAATATTTACACGAAAAAATCCGTAAAGAGATTTGGGGTTACGCTGCTGATGAAAATTTATCTACCGAGGCTATGATTGAAGAGGTTTATAAAGGAATTCGTCCAGCACCGGGTTATCCGGCTTGTCCCGACCATTTAGAAAAACCAACGATTTGGAAATTACTAAATGTAGAACAAGAAATTGGAGTGACTTTAACAGAAAGTATGGCGATGTGGCCGGCTTCATCGGTTTCTGGATATTATTTTGGAAATCCGGAAAGTAGGTATTTTGGACTTGGAAAAATAAAAGAAGACCAAGTTATTGATTATGCCAAACGAAGAAGCGTATCGACAGAAGTTGCCATGAAATGGCTGAACCCAAATATAGCAGATTAGAAAATAGTTTAAAGTTGAAATTTTGTTTAAAGTTTAAAGTTTAAAGTTGTTCGAGAGAACCTTAAACCTTAAACCTTAAACTTCAAACTAAAGAAAATGAAAGTAACACAACATATTGAAGACGCAAAAGGAGAAACTTTATTCTCCTTCGAAATTATTCCGCCTCAAAAAGGCAAAAGCATTCAGGAATTATACGATAATATTGATCCGTTGATGGAGTTTAAACCACCATTTATAGATGTAACTACTTCTCGCGAAGAATATATTTACGTGGATAAAGGCAATGGTTTATTAGATAAGAAACTGACCAGAATGCGTCCGGGAACGCTTGGGATTTGTGCTTCGATAAAGCATAAATACAACGTAGATACGGTTCCTCACGTGCTTTGCGGTGGTTTTACCAAAGAAGAAACCGAGTATTTATTAGTCGATTGTCATTATCTGGGAATTGATAATGTGATGGCGTTACGTGGTGATGCGATGAAAGACGAGCAATATTTTATTCCGAAACAAGGAGGAAATGATTTTGCGGTTGATTTAGTGAAACAAATCAACCAATTGAATTGCGGAAAATATTTGCACGATGTAATGGATATTGATAATAAAGCCAATTTTTGTATTGGAGTTGCTGGATATCCGGAGAAGCATTTGGAGTCTCCATCCTTACAATCTGATTTAAAAAGGTTGAAAGAAAAAGTGGATGCAGGTGCGGATTATGTGGTGACACAAATGTTCTTTGATAATGCTAAATACTTTGAGTTTGTTGCTAAAGCCAGAGAAATGGGAATTACTGTACCTATTATTCCAGGTATTAAACCAATTGCCGTAAAAAGACATTTGCAAGTCTTACCACAAATTTTCAGAATCGATTTGCCGGAAGATTTAATTCATGCAGTTGACCAATGTAAAAATAATGCGGATATCAGACAAGTAGGAATCGAATGGGCAATTCAACAATCTTTAGAATTGAAAGCTGCAGGAGTTCCGGTATTACATTATTATTCTATGGGGAAATCAGAGAATATTAGACAAATTGCGAGTAAGGTTTTTTAATTCCCTAATCGTATTTTATAAAAAAGCTCGTTTAAAATCAAATTTAAACGAGCTTTTTTAGTTGTAAACTACTTCGTAATCTCTCTAAATACTGCCTCGAGGTTTTTATTTTTTTGATTCAGTTGAAGTGTTTTCAAACCATTGGCATTAGCAAAATCAAAAACAGCCGGTCGCATGTCTTTATCCGCTTTGAAAGTCAATTCCCAAATCATGTCGTGTGTATTCTTGTAAGAAACAAGATTTTCGATTTTGGCAATAGCTTGTTCCTCTATTTTATAATCAAATTCTACTTCGATAACTTGCTCCTTGTCTTCGGAAATTAAGTGGTCCAGTTTTTTATCGGTAACAATTTTGCCGTTATTGATGATAATAACGCGGTCACAAATGGCTTCGACTTCCTGCATAATGTGCGTAGAAAGGAAAACGGTTTTGTCTTTCCCTACGTTTTTAATCACATTACGAATTTCCATCAATTGATTTGGGTCTAAACCAGTTGTTGGTTCGTCAAGAATCAAAACATCCGGATTGTGTAATAAAGCATTGGCAAGACCTACACGCTGACGGTATCCTTTGGATAATTGTCCTATTTTTTTATGACTTTCGGTACTTAAACCTGTCAATTGAATTACTTCTTCAATGCGGGATTTGGCTACTTTGTACACATCTGCGTTAAAAGCCAAATATTCTCTCACATACAAATCCAAATACAACGGATTGTGTTCCGGTAAATAACCAATGGAAAGCTGAACGGCTTTTTGCTGTGTGTTTACATCGTTTCCATTTACGATAGCTGTACCTTCATCGGCATTGATATACGTTGTCAATATTTTCATTAAAGTCGATTTTCCGGCTCCATTTGGACCTAAAAAACCAACGATTTCCCCTTTATTAATGGAAAATGAAATCTTATCCAGTGCTTTTTGGGCACCGTAGCTTTTGGATATATTAGTAACTTCTATTGACATGGAATTTTATTTGTTGCAAAAGTAAACAGAAAAAGTATTGATTTATTGTTTTTTGTAACCCAATAGCTAAAAAGTCCTTTATCAAAGTTTTACAAAGCGAGATGATATTCTATTTTAGATTTATATATTTACCATAAACTATATAGATATGAATTTGAAAAATACACAATCAGGCAGTTTTCTGAAAAACTACAAAAGTATTTTATTGCTACTTGGCGGGATTCTGGCAGGAAGTATATTGGGTTTAGTTTTTGGGAAAGGAGTGGAAGTCATTAAACCTTTGGGCGATATATTTTTGAATTTATTGTTCACGGCAATTATCCCTTTGATTTTTTTTACGATTGCATCTTCGATTGCCAATTTAGAAAAATCAGAGAAATTGGGGAAGTTATTTGTAATCGTCATTGGCGTATTTTTAAGTACAGTATTGATTTCGGCCATTTTGATGATTGTTGGCGTATTGTTATTCCCTGTTCAGCAAGATATTATCATTTCCAAAATTCCATTGGAAACAATTCAGGAAAGTTCTACGGGTTCACAAATTACCCAGTTGCTTACTGCAAGTGACTTTTTTGAACTTTTATCTCGAAAAAATATGTTGGCGCTCATTATATTTTCTTTTTTAATAGGATTTGCCAGTTTGCATTCGGGAGAAAAAGGGAAAGATTTCAGTCGTTTCCTAAATTCAGGAAATGAAGTGATGAAGCAATTGTTACACATGATTATGAAAACGGCTCCAATAGGTTTGGGTGCTTATTTTGCGTATCAGGTTGGGATTTTTGGACCGCAATTATTTGGTGCTTACGCAAAACCTTTAGGGCTTTATTATGCAGTTTGTGCTTTTTACTTTGTCGTATTTTTTAGTTTGTATGCTTTTATCGCCGGAGGGAAATTAGGATTTAAAGTATTTTGGAAAAACAATATTACGCCTTCATTAACGGCATTGGGAACTTGCAGCAGCATTGCGACAATTCCGGCGAATCTTGAAGGCGCCGAAAAAATGAATATCCCGAGTCATATCAGGAATGTAGTTATTCCACTTGGCGCACCTTTGCACAAAGACGGTTCGAGTATGTTGTCCATTATAAAAATCGCGGTTATTTTTGCCATGTTTGGTAAAGATTTCACAGATCCTTATAATTTACTAGTGGCATTGGGAATTACAGTAATTGTTTCGGTAGTCGAGGGCGGAATTCCAAATGGAGGTTATATAGGTGAAATTCTAGCGATAACCGTTTATGGATTTCCTATGGAGCAAGCTTTACCAGCCGCGATGATTGTAGGAACCTTAGTAGATCCTATGGCGACCCTGTTGAATGCAAATGGAGATTTAGTTTCAGCGATGGTAGTTACCCGAATTGCAGAGGGAAAAAAATGGCTTTCGGCTAATTTAGCAGCTTAAACGCTTTTTTAGTTTGAATTAGTTGAAAAAAGCATTTAGAAATCAGTAATAAGAGATAGGTTAGAAGTCTCTTTTTTAGGTATTTTGCAATAATAAGCAGCTTTCACAAAGAATTCTTTTTTTGTTAAATAAAACAATAATTTTTTTTTGGTCGGTTTGAAATAAGCCCTACATTTGCAGTGTAAATATTAAATATAACACACAACATACAATGTCTAATAACCGTTTTTATTTTAGCAACACTTATTATTTCTTCTTTAGGAAGTAAGGGATTGTGCTATGGTTATTTGAAAACAAACAAACAAATAAAACTAATATACAATCCTGATGAAAATCAGGATTTTTTTTTGAATATAACTGAAATAAGATAAATGAAAATTGATATAATACGAATCAAAATTTCATTTTCAAATAGAAACAAATAATAACTTAGAATGAGAACTAAGATTGCAATACAAGGTATAAAAGGCTCTTTCCATCATCAGGTGGCACAGGATTATTACTATCAAAATGTTGAGGTAGATGAGTGTTTGTCTTTTGAAGAGTTAGTGGATAGTTTGCTTTCAGGAAAATCAGATCAGGCGGTTATGGCTATAGAAAACTCTATTGCAGGACCAATTATTCCGAATTATGCCTTGATTGATAAAAACAATTTACACATTATTGGAGAGCATTATTTAGATATTCATCAAAATTTAATGGCGCTAAAAGGGCAACAAATTGAGGATATTTTAGAAGTGCATTCACATCCAATGGCGTTATTGCAATGTATGGAGTTTTTGAAAAAGTATCCGGACATAAAATTAGTTGAAGATAAAGATACTGCCGAAACGGCTCGAAGAATACATCAACATCAGTTGAAAGGAATTGCTGCAATTGCGAGTAAAACGGCTTCTGAAATGTATGATTTAGAGATTTTGGCTCCGGAAATTCAGACGATAAATAATAACATGACACGATTTGTTATTATTAAAAAGGAGAACTCATTTGTTGATGAAAACGAAATAAACAGAGCTTCCATCAAATTTGAATTGGATCACAAACGCGGCAGTTTAGCGGCAGTTTTAAATGTGATGAGTGATTGTAAATTGAATTTAACCAAAATACAATCATTGCCAAAAATAGAAACGCCTTGGAAATATTCCTTTTTTGTGGATGTTACTTTCGAAAAATACGAAGATTATACTAAAGCAAAAGCATTACTGACCATTATGGCGGAATACTTTAAGGTTTTAGGCGAATATAAAAATACAAAACCATGATTACTACAGCGAAACGTCTGGATATAATTGAAGAATACTATTTCTCCTCAAAACTGAGAGAAGTAAGACAATTGGCTTCTGAGGGGAAACCAATTATTAATATGGGAATTGGAAGTCCGGATTTACAGCCATCACAAGCGGTTGTTGATGCAGTTGTTATGGCAATGCAAGATGAAAATGCGCATCAATACCAAAGTTATCAAGGATTGCCGGAATTACGACAAGGTATGGCTGATTTTTATCAGAATAACTTTCAAGTAGCGTTGAATCCAGCTAACGAAATTTTGCCTTTGATGGGTTCCAAAGAAGGAATCATGCATATTTCACTGGCTTTCTTGAATGAAGGAGATCAGGTACTGATTCCAAATCCAGGATATCCAACGTATACTTCGGTGACGAATTTAGTAGGGGCAGTGCCTGTTTATTATGACTTAAAAGAAGTAAATAATTGGGAACCTGATTTCGAAGCTTTGGAAAAACTGAATTTATCTAAAGTGAAAATCATGTGGATTGGTTATCCGCACATGCCAACAGGAGCAAGAGGAAGTTTGGAGTTGTTTTCAAAATTAGTGGCTTTTGCTAAAAAACATAACATTTTGTTAGTCAATGACAATCCGTATAGTTTTGTTTTGAATGACAATCCGATGAGTTTGTTACAAGTAGAAGGCGCCAAAGATGTGGCTTTAGAATTGAATTCTTTGAGTAAGACTTTTAACATGGCAGGCTGGAGAGTTGGAATGGTTTTAGGAAATGCAGCTTGTATTGATGCTGTTCTAAAAGTAAAAAGCAACATGGACAGCGGAATGTTCTACGGGATTCAAAAAGGAGCTATTGAAGCTTTGAAAAGTGACAAGACTTGGTTTGAATCGATGAATGCGATTTATAGAAAACGCAGAATTCTTACCGAACAACTAGCTGAGAAGTTGGGCTGTAAAGTATATAAAGAAGGAGTTGGATTATTTGTTTGGGCAAAGTTGCCAGACGGAATTACATCGGCAGAGAAATTTATTGATGAAATTTTATATGACAAATCTATTTTTATTACACCGGGGACCATTTTTGGTTCTAATGGAGAAGGATATATTCGATTTGCACTTTGTGTAAAAGAAGAAAAAATACAAGAAGCTATAAATAGATTTTAGATTGTTGATTAACGATTCTAGATTTCAGATTTTCCTTCAAGGTTTTTAAAACATTGTAGGTATAAAAATAAAACGATGAAAGTATTTGTAATAGGAATAGGATTAATTGGCGGTTCGATGGTATTGGACATTAAAACGCTGCATCCGGAAGCCAAAATTTATGGAATTGATAACAACGAAAGTCATTTGGCGGAAGCCTTAGCTTTAGGAGTTGTTGATGGAGCGGCAACATTTGATGATTTAGTTGATGCTGACTTTGTAATCGTTTCGGTTCCTGTTGATGTAGCATTGATTGTTTTGCCAAAAGTATTGGATGTTGTTGGGGACAATACGATTGTTTTTGAAGTAGGTTCTACAAAAACACCTATTTGTGAAGCAGTTGCCCATCATCCTAAAAGGAGAAATTTTATTGCTACGCATCCTATTGCAGGAACGGAGTTTTCAGGACCTTCGGCAGCGATAAAAGGGTTGTTTCAAGGGAAAACGAATATTATTTGTGAAGTAGAGAAAACAACTTTCAAATTACAGGAAAAGGCATTGAAACTTTTTACCGCTATGGGAATGAGAATCCGTTATATGGACCCGAAATCACATGATAAACACATTGCATATGTATCGCATTTATCGCATATCAGTGCCTTTATGTTGGGGAAAACGGTAATCAATAAAGAGAAAGACGAACAGGATATTTTTGATATGGCCGGTTCCGGTTTTGAAAGTACGGTTCGTTTAGCCAAAAGTTCGCCAGCAATGTGGACGCCAATTTTTAAACAAAACAGGAAGCAGGTTGTAAAAACATTGGATGAATACATTTCGAATTTATCAAAATTTAAAGAATTATTAGAAAAGGAAGATTACGATGCGATTTATAATGAAATGCAAAGTGTCAATAAAATAAAGGAAATATTAAACGGAATTAATGTAAAAAAATAGACCGTTTTTTGGGGCAGGCGCAGTCTCAGAAAACAGTTTCAAGAAGAAGAACAACACAATAAAAAAATAAAAATTAAAAAAGATGGAAAACAAGAAAGAAATGAGAAATTGGTTGAATGAATTCAATTTGACTCATCCATTTGTAATCGCAGGACCTTGTAGTGCTGAAACAGAAGAACAAGTATTGAAAATTGCACATGAATTGAAAGATTCGGATGTAAGTGTTTTTAGAGCAGGAATTTGGAAACCAAGAACGCGTCCGGGAGGATTTGAAGGTGTTGGGGAAATAGGATTGAAATGGTTGAAAAAAGCCAAAGAACAAACGGGATTGTTAATGGGAACAGAGGTAGCAAATGCTGCTCACGTAAAATTAGCTTTGGAGTATGATATTGATGTATTGTGGATTGGTGCAAGAACTACCGTAAATCCATTTGCAATGCAGGAAATTGCAGATGCTTTAGTAGGAACTAAAAAAATCGTATTGGTTAAGAATCCGGTAAATCCAGATTTGTCTTTATGGTTAGGTGGTGTTGAGCGTTTATACATGGCAGGAATTGAAAAATTAGGAGTAATTCACAGAGGTTTTTCTACTTACGAAAAAACAAAATACAGAAATATTCCAGAATGGCAGATTGCTATCGAATTACAAAATAAATTCCCTGATTTGCCTTTAATCATTGATCCGTCTCATATTACAGGAGATCGCAAAATGATTCTTGAAGTTACTCAAGAAGCTTTGGATTTGAATTATGATGGTATGATTATCGAAACACATTACGATCCGGACAATGCTTGGAGTGATGCTGCACAACAAGTTACGCCAGACGCTTTGAAACAAATCTTTATTGATTTGAAAGTTAGAAAAGTAAATGATGTATCGGATGAGTTTACTCAAAAAATGGCTAAGTTAAGAGCTAATATCGATGTTTTAGATGCTACTTTATTGGATTTATTAGGGAAGCGTATGAAAGTAGCAGACGAAATAGGTCAGGTGAAAAAAGATGCTAACGTTGCTGTATTGCAAAACAATCGTTGGAACGAAATTCTAGGAAAAATGATTTTAGAGGGTGAGAAAAAAGGATTGACTGAAGAGTTTGTACTTAAAATGTTCAAAGCTATTCACCAAGAAAGTATTGGTCACCAAGAAAAAGTATTGAACGCTTAAAATGATTTAAGAGTGTAGATTAACGATTTCTGATTTTAGATTTCGGTGATGAGAATTTAAATTTTATGAAGTCCCAAGACGTTATGTTTTGGGATTTTTTTGTTTTTAGAGTCTTCTAATGTCAAAAATCGAAAATCCTTTATCTTTGCAGAGCCTTAGATTTTAAATCTGAAATCTAAAATCGTTAATCTTCAATCAAAAATCCTTTATCTTTGCAAAGTCTTAGGTTTTAAATCAGAAATCTAAAATCGTTAATCTTCAATCAAAAATCCTAAATGACAGGACTCGTATACAAATCTACAGGAAGTTGGTACACCGTAAAATCCGAACAAGGTGATTTTATCGAATGCCGTATGAAAGGTAAATTCCGAATTAAAGGAATCAAAAGTACCAATCCTATTGCTGTGGGCGATGTTGTGGATTATGAACTCGAAGAAACATCAGACACGGTTACGGGAACCATTCATAAAATTCACGACAGGAAAAATTATATTGTACGTAAATCAGTGAATTTATCACATCAGATGCATATTATTGCGTCTAATATTGATCGGGTTTTCTTGTTAGTTACGATTAATAATCCGCCAACGACTTTTAATTTTATTGATCGTTTTCTGGTTACAGCCGAAGCATATAGAATTGAAACGATACTGGTTTTTAATAAAATAGACACTTTTGATGATGCCACGCTTGATGAACAATTGTACATGCAGCATGTGTATCAGGAAATAGGGTACAAATGTTTGCGCGTTTCTTCGACTGAAATGAAAGGAATTGAGGAGTTGAAAGAAATGATGATTGGCAAAGTGAGTATGTTCTCTGGGCATTCCGGTGTTGGAAAATCCACTTTGGTAAATGCAATGGAACCTTCTTTGCATTTAAAAACAAAAACGATTTCTGAAGCAAGTAAACAAGGACAGCATACAACTACTTTCGCCGAAATGTATGATTTGTCCTTTAATGCCAGAATCATCGATACACCAGGTATCAAAGGTTTTGGAATTGTAGACATGGAAAAAGAGGAAGTGAGTGGTTATTTTCCTGAGTTTTTTAAATTGAAAGACCAGTGTAAATTCAATAATTGTTTGCATAAAGACGAACCGCATTGCGCTATTAAAGCCGCATTGGAAAAAGACGAGATTGCTTGGTCTCGTTATAGAAGTTATCTTAAAATTCTGGAAGGCGATGATGAACATTATCGTACTGATATTCATAATGAAGATAGAATAATAAGTGATAAAACGAGGGAATAACAATATCAAAAATCAATTTCAATTTTAAAAATGAAAATAGTCCTTCAAAGAGTTTCCTCAGCATCCGTAACTATCGATAATAAAATTGTAGCCGATATCCAAAAAGGACTGTTGGTTTTAGTTGGTATTGAAGATGCCGATACTCAAGAAGATATAGATTGGCTTGTTAATAAGATAACTAACATCCGCATTTTTGGCGATGAAAACGATGTCATGAATTTATCCGTTAAAGACATTGACGGAGATATTATTGTGGTAAGCCAATTTACATTACATGCTTCTACCAAAAAAGGCAATCGTCCTTCCTATATAAAAGCTTCAAAACCAGAAGTTTCTATCCCATTGTACGAGAAATTTGTAAAAAAAATAGAAATTGAATTGGGAAAGAAAGTACAAACCGGAATCTTTGGTGCAGATATGAAAGTACTTTTGTTGAATGACGGTCCAGTAACGATAGTAATTGACAGTAAAAATAGAGATTAAGTTTTCTTTAATCGAAAAATTCTTATATTTTTGATAAAAAGAATTTTATGATTTTCAAATATGTTTCTTTCCTGTTTTTGTTTTTTACGTCTTTTATTTTTGCTCAAAAGATAGAATATAACTCTTTGAACATTTCCGATAGCTTAAAAGAAAATGCCAATGCTGTAGTTCGTTTGAATCAAATAGACATTGTTATTGCTTCACAAAGAAGCATGAGTATTACTACTAAAAGAGTGGTGACGGTTCTAAATGAAAAAGGTCTTAGTGCAATTGACGCTATTGAAAGTTATGATAAAAGGACCGATATTAGAAATATCGAAGCAACTGTTTATGATATTTTAGGAAAAGAAATAAAAAAAATTAAGCGTAAAGATTTTAAAGACCAAAGTTCCGGTGAAGGTGGTACCCTTTTTTCGGATAACCGTTATCTTTATTTAGATTATACTCCCGTCCAATATCCCTTTACAGTAGTTTTTGATAGCGAAATAGAAACTTCTACTACCGCTTTTATTCCGAAATGGTATCCTTCAAGTGATTATTTTGTAAGTGTCGAAAAAAGTATTTTGAATGTAAAATATCCTGATAATTTAGGTTTTAAGAAAATGGAATTCAATTTTTCTAATTCCAAAATTGATAAAACGATTGATACTGCAACGCAACTTTCATATACTGCTACCAATATTTTGGCTCAAAAACAAGAAGATTACAGTCCGGTTTATAATTCTGTTTTTCCAAAAGTGATGATGGGATTAGAGTTGTTTCATCTAGAGGGAGTAGACGGAAATGCAAAGACTTGGAAGGAGTTTGGACAATGGTATTCTGATAAAATTTTATCAGGAACAACTGATTTACCAGATGAAACCAAAATGAAAGTTAAGGCCCTTGTTGGCGATGAAAAAGACCCAATCAAGAAGGCAAAATTAATTTACAATTTTGTACAACAAAAAGTAAGATATATCAGTATTCAAGTTGGAATTGGCGGATGGAAACCTATGCTTGCTACTGATGTGGATCGTTTGGGATATGGAGATTGTAAAGCATTGACTAATTATACTAAGGCCTTATTGGATGTGGTAAATGTACCATCTTACTACACTATTCTCTATGGAGATAGAAAAAAACTAAGCATTCAGTCTGATTTTGTATCCATGCAAGGCAATCACGTTATTTTGTCTATTCCAAATGGGAATAATTATACTTGGTTAGAATGTACCAGTCAAGATGATCCCTTTGGATATCAGGGTACTTTTACAGATGACAGAGAGGTTTTGGTTATAAAACCGGATGGAGGAGAAATTGTTAGAACTAAAGTTTATGAAGATAATGGAAATACTCAAATAAGTAAGGGAACATATACTTTATCAGCAAATGGAGATTTCTCTGGAAAAATTACAATTGCTTCAGAAGGTTCACAATACAGTCAAAAAGCAGCTATTGAAAATGTACAGCCAACAGAAAAAGAAGCACATTATAAGGAATATTGGGAGAATATCAATAATTTGAAAATAAATAAAATATCATTTTCAAATGATAAAGATAAGATCCGGTTAACTGAAAATGTAGAAATTAATGCAGTGAATTATGGTAACTTTTTAGCGAATAAATTAATATTTGTGGTAAATGCTTTCAACCAGACAAATGCTAATATCAAGAGAATAAGAAACCGTAAAAATCCTTTAGAAATACAAAGAGGTTTTTTGGATGAAGATGAGATAACAATAACTCTTCCTTCAGGTTTTTCTACTGAATTTTTGCCTGATAATTATGAATTGAATAGTAAATTCGGGGAATATAAAACAGAGGTTGTAAAAAGAGATGCCTCTAATTTGGTTTATAAAAGAACCTTATTCGTTAAAAAAGGATTGTATTCGAACAAAGAATATGATGAGTATCGTCTTTTTATAGAACAGATTTCAAAAAATGATAATGCCAAAATTATTCTAACCCAAAACCAATAAAACCATGAAATGTAGCCAACTACTCATTATTCTTTTTTTTACTTTATTTTTTTTTAAAGGCAATGCACAAGAATTTAAATTAGGGAAAGTTTCAGTTGAGGAACTTCAGGAGAAAAATCATCCGAAAGATTCCAGCGCCGTTGCAGCTATCCTGTTCGAAAAAGGGGTAGTCGATTTTGAATATAGTCAAAATGATGGTTTTGTAATGATTACAGAAGTTACAACTCGTATTAAAATTTATAAAAAAGAGGGATACGATTGGGCAAATAAAGCAGTAAGATATTACATTGGTAGTAATGCGAAAGAAACGGTTTTTATCTCTGATGCTATTACTTATAATTTAATAAATGGTAAGATTGAGAAGACAAAACTAAAAAGTGATGGTGAGTTTGATGAAAAAGTTAATAAATATTGGGGACGAAAAAAAATCACTATGCCAAATGTAAAAGTAGGCTCAGTTGTTGAATTTAAATATAGAATGCGTTCATCCCGTTTTAGTGAATTAACAGAATGGAGTTTTCAATCCAGTATTCCTGTGAACTTCTCTGAATTTAAAACTTTTATACCAGAGTATTTTGTGTATAATCCAAATCTAAAGGGGTTTATTTCGCCTAAAATAACTACTGAAAAACACAATAAAATAATAAGTTATTCTTATCGACCAGAAGCAGAACCAGGAGAGAGTACAACTAGTTCTTCTTCACAAGAAAAGTTAGAATTTTCAGAAACTAGAACTGCTTATCTTGCAGAAAATCTTCCGGCAATGAAAGAGGAGGCCTATGTTAATAATATTGCAAACTATTCAACAAGTATATCCCATGAGCTTTCTGTAGTGAGATTCCCGAACCAACCTTATAAAACCTTGTCTACAGATTGGGCATCAGTAACTAAAACAATTTATGATTATGATGATTTTGGGCCTGAATTGAATAAAACAGGTTATTTTGAAGAAGATTTAAAGCTAGTTATAGCGGGATTAAATACACCGGAAGAAAAAATTACTGCAATATTGAATTACGTTAAAACCACAGTAAAATGGAATGATTATTATGGTTATTCCTGTAATGATGGGGTGAAAAAAGCATACAAAGACAAAACAGGTAATGTTGCTGAAATTAACTTAATGTTAACCGCTATGCTAAGGCATATAGGGCTTACTGCTAATCCAGTTTTGGTAAGTACGCGCTCAAATGGGATTGCACTGTTTCCTAATAGAACTGCTTTTAATTATGTAATCGCTGCAGTTGAAATGGCGAATGGTCTAGTGTTGCTTGATGCATCAGATAGATTTTCTACTCCAAATGTCTTGCCATTAAGAGCTCTGAATTGGGTTGGAAGATTAATACGGAAAGATGGCACTTCGATAGAAGTAGATTTAATGCCTAAAGCATCATCTAATGACGTAGTAGTTATGAACTATGAAATTGATGCCAATGGAAAGGTTTCAGGTGACTTGAAGCGCCAAAGAACAGATTATAACGCAATGATTTTTAGAGAAAAAGTTGTGGATTTAAAAGAGGATATTTATCTTGAAAAATTAGAGAATGAGAATAATAAAATTGAAATAAATGAATATTCAAGAACAAGTGAAAAAGATTTAAAAGCGCCAATTGTAGAAATGTTTTCATATTCAGGTTCGAATTTTAGCGAAATTATTGCAGGTAGTATTTATATAAATCCAATGTTGTTTTTTGCTGTAGAGCAAAATCCTTTCAAACAAGAAAATAGAGAATATCCAATAGATTATGGATTTCCTTTTATTGATAGATACAGTATAGCGATTAAAATTCCTGCTGGATATAAAGTAGAAACAATTCCTACTCCATTGCTTTTAAATATGCAGGACAATTTAGGCAGCTTTAAATTCATGATAAATGCATCAGGAAATTTGATTCAGTTAGTGATAGCTCATCAAATAAATACACCAATCATTACACCAGAGTATTATCCAATGTTAAAAGAGTTTTATCAAAAAATGATTGAAAAACAAAACGAGAAAATCGTACTTATAAAAGTGTAATTTTTAATAACAGCTCCTCAGAGTTTTAAATTCTAATATAATTAATAAGCATACCGATGAACCTAAAAAATTCCCAATTAGACGTTGACACTTGGATAAAAGAACATGGCGTTCGTTACTTTAACGAATTGACCAATATGGCGCAACTTACAGAAGAAGTAGGCGAAGTAGCCCGAATCATCGCTCGCCGTTATGGAGAACAATCTGAAAAAGAAAGCGACAAAAATAAGGACCTAGGCGAAGAATTAGCCGATGTGGTTTTCGTAGTATTGTGTTTAGCAAATCAAACAGGAATCGATTTGCAGGCTGCTTTCGATAAAAAGATGGGTTTAAAGTCTATTCGGGACAAAGACCGTCACAAAAACAACGAAAAACTCAAATAATTTGTGAATTGTAAATTATGAATTGTGAATGAGTAGTGGTAAATTGCGTCCTTAAATTATTTGAGTCGAATGCTTAAGCTATAACTCATAACTCATAATTAAAAACATGAATTTACTGTTACAAACTTCCCATTCTAATTTACAAGCTCAAATTGCAGTTACCGGTTCAAAAAGCGAAACCAACCGACTATTATTGTTACAAGCACTTTTTCCAAATATTACTTTGGCTAATACTTCCAACTCTGATGACAGTGAAGTCATGCAAAAAGCATTGAAAGGAAACGAGGAAATAGTTGACATTCATCATGCTGGAACGGCGATGCGATTTCTAACGGCTTATTTTGCTGTAAACGAAGGTCGAGAAGTAGTTTTGACTGGTTCTCAGAGAATGACGGAGCGTCCAATAAAAGTTTTGGTGGAAGCCTTGGAACAATTAGGTGCAAAAATATCCTACGAGAAAGAAGCAGGTTATCCGCCTATTCGAATCAAAGGACAAAAAATCACAGCTTCTAAAGTTACTATTCCTGCAAATGTGAGCAGTCAATACATATCGGCATTGTTGTTAGTGGCGCCAAAACTGGAAAACGGTATTGAAATAACTTTAGTAGGTGAAATCACTTCAGTTCCTTATATCAAAATGACTTTGGCTTTGTTGAATGATTTAGATATCAAAACCAGTTTCGAAGGAAATGTAATTACCGTTTATCCAAAACAAGAAGTGGAATCTAAAGTAATGACCGTAGAATCCGATTGGAGTTCTGCTTCTTACTTTTTTAGTTTAGCAGCTTTGGCAGAAAATGCGACGATTTCATTGACCAGTTATAAAGAAACTAGTTTGCAAGGCGATTCGGCTTTGGTTGAAATCTACAAACAAATGGGTGTTGAAACGCATTTTGATGGAAACAAAATGACTTTGGTTAAACAGTCTAATTTTAAGCCTGAAACTTTAAACTTAGAATTAAATAATACGCCAGATATTGCTCAAACCATTGTAGTTACTTGCCTTGGTTTAGGAATTGGTTGTCATCTTACAGGACTTCACACCTTGAAAATTAAGGAAACCGATAGACTTGAAGCACTACGAATTGAGCTGACAAAACTTGGAGCAAATATATCAGTTACAAATGATAGCTTGACGCTTGTGGCTTCAAATGAAATCAATCATAATATTAAAATAGCTACGTATAACGATCACAGAATGGCGATGGCATTTGCACCTTTGGCTTTAAAAGTGCCAATAATCATCGAAAATGCGGAAGTAGTTTCTAAATCATACCCTGATTTTTGGGAAGATATGAAAAAATTAGATTTTAATGTGACTGAAATCACATCTTAATTCTCAATGTTTACGGGGCTAAACCTTTGTCGCTTTGTTGCTATACAAGTTCGAAACTAAATTAAACAGCAAAACACTTGACAACGCCTATCTCACAATCGTATATTTGCACACGATTTAGAAGTATGACTTCAAAACTCATACTTCATAATCTATAACTCATAACTTTATCAAATGAAATTATCACATTTTCAATTCGATTTACCTAAAGAACTTCTTGCCGAATATCCAGCTGAAAACAGAGACGAAGCTCGTCTAATGGTTATTGATCGTAAAAAGGGAACTATAGAGCATAAAATGTTCAAAGATGTTATCGATTATTTTGATGACGGAGATGTTTTAATTCTGAATAATACTAAGGTTTTTCCAGCGCGTTTGTATGGAAACAAAGAAAAAACAGGAGCAAGAATCGAAGTTTTTTTACTTAGAGAATTAAATTCTGAGCAAAGACTTTGGGATGTTTTGGTTGATCCGGCACGTAAAATCAGAATTGGTAACAAATTATATTTTGGAGATGACGATTCGTTAGTAGCTGAGGTTATCGACAATACGACTTCACGTGGAAGAACATTGCGTTTTCTTTACGACGGTTCTTATGAAGAATTCAGAAATAAATTAACGGAACTTGGAGAAACTCCAATCCCAAAATACATTTCAAGAGACGTAACTCCGGAAGATGCGGAACGTTACCAAACCATTTATGCTAAAGAAGAAGGGGCTGTTGCAGCACCAACTGCAGGATTGCACTTCTCGAAACATTTATTGAAAAAACTGGAAATCAAAGGAATTAAATTTGCCGAAGTAACGCTTCACGTAGGTTTGGGAACTTTTAATCCAGTTGAGGTTGAAGATTTATCAAAACACAAAATGGATTCTGAGGAATTAAAAATTACTCAAGAAGCGTGTGATATTGTGAATGAAGCAAAAGCTAAAAAGAAACGTATTTGTACCGTAGGAACTACTTCTATGCGTGCCGTTGAAAGCTCAGTTTCGTCACAAAACACCCTGAATCCTTTTGATGGATGGACAAATAAATTCGTTTTTCCTCCTCATGATTTTACGATTCCAACGTGTATGATTACTAATTTCCATACGCCAAAATCAACTTTATTAATGATGGTTTCAGCATTCTGTGGACATGATTTAATGAAAAAAGCCTATGCCGAAGCAATCAAAGAAGGATATAAATTCTATTCTTACGGTGATGCGATGTTAATCATCTAATGTGTCCCGAAACTTCGGGATAATCATATTCTAAATAACAAAATCTCGTCAGTAATGGCGAGATTTTTTTTTTGGTGTGCCCCAAGGGTCGGGCTGTACGCTGTATCTTTATTTTCTTAAAGAAAGAAAATAAAGGATGCCGCTTCCATCCCTCACACAAAACAATTTCGGGATGATTTATGATTTGTATTCCTAATTCACTTGATACACCAATCGCACCGTAATATTAGCCGTTTTGTTTTTGGATTGCGTATTGAAGGAGCCGCCATAAGAAAAATCTTCCGATGAGTTTTGACCCGTAATTTGAAAAACACCCATATCTGATTTTTTTAGATTTCCTAAACTCGCATCTGCATTTTCAGCAATGCTTTTTGCTCTGATACTCGCGTCTTTTGTAGCTTCGGCAATCATTTTTATTTTTAATTCGGCAAGTTTTGTATAGTAATATTCAGGAGGAGAAGAATAAAATTCCACACCAGAATTGATTAACTCGCTTGATTGCCTGGATAATTCTTCGATTTTATTTACTTCCTTAGATTGTATACTCACGCTTTGGGTTAAGGTAAATCCAGTGAAAATTTGCTGTCTTGTCGTTCCGTTTTCATTATAAGTCGTTTCAAAATCTTTATTGAAATTAACTGCTGAGAATACCATTTCATTCGGAGCAATTCCTTTGCCTGATAAATAGCTTTTTATTTTCTCTCTGTCAGAATCCAATGCTGCGTACGCTTCTTTCAGAGTCACACTTTTTTTAGAAAAAGAACCGTTCCAAACAATCAAATCTGATACGAAATCCTTTTTTCCGGAGCCAGTTACACTTATCGTGTCATTGCTTTTATTTCGATTCTGAAAAGCATTCGAAAATAAATAGGAGGAAATTACCACGGCGATAGCAATAATAATAACGTTCAAACTGTTTTTAAGCATAGGTAAGAGTTTTAAATTCAATTAAATATAGTTAAATAACGAGTTGTTTTTTATTTCCGTATAGTATTCAGGAACTATTTTTTCTCATTCATAATTTTAACTATTTTATGTATCGTCAATCGGGGATAAGTCTTTTATGCATCAGTCTTTTTTTACTACTTTTACAAACAAAATACAAAATATGGCATTCGAAAATACCCTTGAATTTGCAAAACAACTCGATTCGCAAGATCAATTACATAAATACCAAGATGAATTTATTTTTCCGCAGGTAAATGGAAAAAAAGTAATTTATTTTACGGGAAATTCATTGGGATTGCAGCCCAAACGTACTAAAAATTATGTAGATGAGGTAATGAATGATTGGGCAAGTTTAGCTGTTGAAGGTCATTTTTACAGTGAAAAACCGTGGTGGGATTACCACGAACGATTTGCAAATCCATTAAGTAAAATTGTAGGTGCGTTACCGAGTGAAGTTACGGTGATGAATACGCTTACGGTAAATCTTCATTTGTTAATGGTTTCTTTTTACCGACCTACAAAAACCAGATATAAAATTATTTGCGAAGAAAAAGCATTTCCTTCGGATCAATATATGTTTCAAAGCCAAGTGCATTTTCATGGATACAAACCAGAAGATGCGATTGTTGAAATCAAGCGTCGCGAAGGGGAACACAACATTCGTTTAGAAGATGTTTTGGCTAAAATTGAAGAAGTAGGTGATGAGTTAGCTTTGGTCTTAATAGGCGGTGTTAATTATTACACAGGACAAGTTTTTGATATGAAAACCATTACTGCTGCTGGTCATAAAGCGGGCGCTTATGTAGGTTGGGATTTAGCGCATGCCGCAGGAAATATAAAATTGGAATTGCACGATTGGAATGTGGATTTCGCAGCTTGGTGCAGTTACAAATACATGAATTCAGGTCCTGGGAATGCTTCGGGATGTTTCATTCATGAAAAACACCACAACAATTCGGAGTTGCCACGATTCGCTGGTTGGTGGGGACATAATAAAGAACGACGTTTCAAGATGGAACCCACTTTTGATCCAATTCATGGAGCCGATGGTTGGCAAATAAGCAATTTACCGGTACTTTCTCTGGCGCCATATTTAGCATCTGTAGAAATGTTTGATGAAATTGGGATGGACGCTTTAATTCAAAAAAGAGATGCAATTACTTCCTATTTAGAATTCATTCTGCATGAAATTGACAAAGAAGTCGATAGTACTTTCGAAATCATTACGCCGTCAAATCCATTAGAAAGAGCGTCGCAATTATCAGTGTTGCTTCATGGGGAAGGACGCAGTTTGTTTGATTATCTTATGAAAAATGGTGTGATTACGGATTGGCGTGAACCTAATGTTATTCGATTAGCACCCGTTCCATTATATTGTTCTTTTGAAGACATGTATCACTTTGGACAAATATTGAAATCCGGGATTTTAAAATAGTTTAGACGCAGAATTATATAAAAAATAGTTTAAATTGTATAAAGCATATTAACAGGTTTGAATGTTTCTTTGTATTATTATTAATCGTAAAACTTAAAATTATGAAAGTATTATATTTTATACTAATAGCTGCAGTTGTTGTTTCTTGTCAAAATCAAGGAAAAATGGAAATCGAAAAAGCAAAACTAGCGACTGTAGATTCGATGAAAGTTGAAATTGAAAAACAAAGAGTTATTGATTCCATGCAGGTTGAAATGGCTAAAATTGAGGAAACCAAAATTGAAACCCAAAAAGAAGTTGTCGTTGTTAATAAACCATCGGCTACCACTACCACTACAACAACCACACAAAAGAAAGGTTGGAGCAGTACTGCTAAAGGTGCCGTAATTGGAGCTGGAGTTGGAGCAGCAACAGGAGCAATTATAAGTAAGAAAAAAGTTCAAGGAGCTATAATTGGTGGTGTTGCTGGTGCTGGTATTGGTGCGGGAACAGGAGCTATTATAGACGGAAGTAAAAAGGAATAGATTTATTCTTTTAATAAAAAAGAGTGTATAAGTTCGTATCGAATTTATACACTCTTTTTATTTATGGATGCTTCAGTTTAATAAGAATCCATATTTTGGATAATGGCATTGGCTTTAACTTTGATTTTGTATAATTCTTCGGGATTTATTTTATTCAATAAATTCAGCATCATTCCCATGCGTTGATTTCCTTTAAAATACTCTTTTTTCTCATCTAGAAAATTCCAATATAGCGTATTGAAAGGACACGCTTTTTCTCCAAATTTTTCTTTTACATTGTAATGGCATTTGCTACAATTATTACTCATTTTATTGATGTAACTTCCTGAGGAAACATAAGGTTTTGTAGCAATAATTCCGCCATCTGCATATTGTGACATACCGCGGGTGTTAGGCATTTCGACCCATTCAATAGCATCTATGTAAACGCCTAGATACCAAGCATCTACTTCATCAGGATTAATTTGTGTGAGTAGTGTAAAATTCCCTATTACCATGAGCCGTTGAATATGATGTGCATAAGCTTCGTCTAAACTTTGATTAATAGCGTGATTCATGCAATTCATTTTGGTTTTACCCGTCCAAAAAAAATTCGGTAATTTGTTGTCGTTTTTCAATACATTCATTTGAGCGTAATGTGGCATTTCTTTCCAATAAATTCCTCGAATATACTCACGCCAACCCAGAATTTGTCGCACAAATCCTTCTACTTGTGAAAGGGTTATTTCAGTTTCATTGGTATGATAAAAAGAAATAACGGTCTCGATTACTTCTTTTGGCGAAAGCATTTTACTGTTCATAGCAAAAGACAAACGAGAATGGAAAAGGAATTTTTCATCGGTATGCATTGCATCTTCATAATCCCCAAAATGTTTCAGCAGATTAGTGCAGAAATAATCTAATACCTCTAAAGATTGCTGACGGGAAGTAGGCCAACTGAAATTATTTACATCGATATTTCCAAAAGTGACGATAGTAGCTTCTTTGATTTGGGAAACAACTTCAGAAACATTGGCGTGAAAATTTTTTTCTGATGGCACAGGAACTTCACCTTTGTATTTTTTACGATTATCGGCATCAAAATTCCATTGGTTTCCCACAGGAGTTGATCCATTCATTAAAACGTGGTGTTTTTTTCGCATGTTGCGATAAAAATTCTCCATCAACAACAATTTCTTGCCTTCAAAAAAATCAGAAAGTTCATGACGCGTGGTGTAAAAATGTTCGGAGTCAAAAGCTTCTGATTCTATTTTTAGATTGGAACAAATCGTTTTTAGTTGTTGATCCAGCCGATATTCGTCGGGTAATTGGTATTCAAATTTTTCGATTTTATATTTTTCGATACAAACGGCAATGATTTTTTCTAAATCCTGTGGATTATCGGCATCCGTAATTTTAAAATAGACTGCTTGGTGTCCGAGTGCTTGTATAGTGGTGTGAAAATTTCTCATCGAAAGAAAAAATGCCACCACTTTTTGGATATGATGTTTTACATAGTCGGTTTCCTGACGCATTTCGGCAAGGACATAAATAGTATTGTCATCATTTTCATGAAACCAAGAATGTTCTAAATTCAACTGATCACCAAGGATAAGCCGTAGTTTTGTCATTTTTTATTTTTTAAAAAAGGAAGTGGTTGGAAGTTCTTTTCGAGCATATTGAAAACGATCTACTAGTTTAGGTAAACAATACCCATCAAGACCATTTAGTGCTATAACATTTCCTTTGTCAATTTGTAACCAGCCATCTTTATGTTCTAATTCTTCTTCAAAAAATAAATTTTCAATAGAGGCAATTATATGAATCGTATCATTTTCCTTGATGTAATATTCATTCACATATTTGCAATACAATTGAACTGGGCTTCCTTTCACAAAAGGGATTTCAATATTAGGTTTGTACTCTTCTTCTAAATTAGTTTTATCAAATTCAGAAATGCCTAATTCATAATTTGCTGATGTATGGTGCGCATCTTCAATCATATCTACAGTAATATGATTTACGGTAAAATAACCATTTTCTCTTATGTTTTTATATGTATCTCTGGGAACGGTTGTTGGTCTCATGATAAATCCTATTAGTGCCGGATTGCTTCCTAAATGGGTCACGCTGCTAAAAATTGCTACATTAGATTTTCCATCAAGGGATTTTGTAGCCAGAAGATTAGCTGATTTATAACCGGTGCAAGAATTAATTAAATTCAATCTTTCGACTTTCTCCATTTGAGAAATATCATCTCTAGAAATGTGTTTCATATCTTTTTAATTTGGAACAAATATACTTTTTGTTTAATTAATTTTAAAATAAATTAAACAAATTAAACAAATAATGGTATTTAATCGATTTTACCAGAATCACACTCGTTTAAATAAATTATTTTAAATAACTTTCAAATCGTATATATTTGTTTATCAATTTATTTAAATATGAAAAAACTTAAAATAGTTCTTCTCGTTTTACTTTCGGTAGTGGTAGTTTTAGTTGTGGCTTTAATTATTTATGGATTTTATCTAAAGCCAAAATATGAAGGCAAATTGCAACTGAAAAATATTCAAAAAGAAACGACAGTTTATTTTGATGAGTTTGGCGTTCCACATATTTATGCAACAAATTCAAAGGATGCAATGATGGCTTTGGGTTATGTTCATGCCCAAGATCGATTGTGGCAAATGGAATTGATGCGTCGTATTGCACCGGGACGATTATCGGAGATTTTTGGCTCAGTGGCACTAAAAAATGATAAATTCTTTGCAGGACTTGGAATTGAAGAAGCTTCAGCAAAAGCAATTGCAGCTTTGGATAAAAACAGCCCAAGTTATCAATTGACCATGGCATATTTGGATGGAATTAATCAATATTTAGAAGAAGGAACAACGCCAATAGAGTTCAGTTTGGTGGGGGTTAAAAAAGAGAAGTTTACGATTAAAGATGTTTACAATATTTTTGGTTACATGTCTTTTAGTTTTGCAATGGCTCAAAAATCAGATCCGTTATTGACTGATATTCGAAACAAATACGGAATGGAGTATCTCAAGGATTTTGGGATTGATGGTTCGTTTAATACCACCCGAATTAAAAATGCCAAAGAATCATCTCAAGAATATATTGCTATTTCAAAGTCGGTAGCTTCGATTTTAGATCAGTCTCCAATTTCTCCTTTTATAGGAAGTAACAGTTGGGTTATTGCACCAAAGAAAACTAAAAACGGGAAAGTTATTTTTGCTAATGATCCACACATTGGGTTTTCACAGCCCGGAACTTGGTATGAAGCTCATGTAGTAACGCCAGATTTTGAATTGTACGGATGTTATTTGGCAGGAACTCCATATCCTTTATTGGGACACAATCGTGACTATGCGTATGGTTTGACAATGTTTGAAAATGATGATATCGATTTGTATCAAGAGGAGAATAATCCAAATGATGCAAAAACGTACAAGACACCAAATGGTTTTAGCGCGTATGAAATTCGAAAAAAAATTATAAAAGTAAAAGATTCTACCGATGTGGTTTTGAATATTAAAGTGACTCGCCACGGCACGGTCGTAAATGATTTGATTGATGGTTTGCAGCAAGACAAGCCTGTCGCAATGTCTTGGATTTATACACAACAACCCATACAAATTCTTGATGCTGTTTATCAACTTTCGCATGCTAAAAGTAAAGCAGATTTTCAAAAAGGAGTCAGTTTAATAGCGGCACCAGGTTTGAATGTGATGTATGGCGATGCCAAAGGAAATGTGGCTTGGTGGGCAACAGGGAAATTATACAAGCATAATGCGGGCGTAAATCCTAATTTTATTTTAGATGGTGCCAGTGGCAAAGATGATATTAAAGAATATTTGGATTTCTCCAAAAATCCATCGGCGGTAAATCCAAAATGGAATTATGTGTACTCTGCGAACAATCAACCGGAACCCATAGATGGATTTTTATATCCAGGTTATTATCTTCCTGAAGACAGAGCAAAAAGAATTACGCAATTATTAGAACCAAAATCAAATTGGGATAAAACTGCGGTAGGGGAAATGATTTTTGATAATACGTCATCAGTTGCTCCAGAGGTGGTTAAGCAGTTAATCTCAAATGTTGATCAGAAAACACTTTCTGAAAACGAGAAAGAAGCTTTGACTGTTTTGAAAGAATGGAAAGGTTCGAATAATCTTGCTGATGTTGCACCAACAATTTACAATAAATGGATTTTTAATTATTTAAAAAATACTTTCGAAGATGAACTTGGTGCAGCTCATTTCAAGCAATTTTTAGGAACACATATTATGAAGCAAATCATTGCAAAACAAATTGTGAATCCAGCGTCGCCTTGGTGGGATAATATAAGTACTAAAAATGAAAAAGAAACCCGAAGTAAAATTATATCACAATCGTTTAAAGAATCAATTGTAGCTTTAGAAGAACAATTGGGAACTTCGGTTGCTGATTGGACTTGGAATAAAGTTCATACGGTAGAACATCAGCATCCATTGGGTAAAGTGGCTGCGTTAAGAAGGATTTTCAATGTAGGTCCTTTTGAGGTTTCGGGTGCTACAGAAGTCATTAATAATTTGTTTTTTGATTTTACCGATGATGGAAATTATATCGTAAAAGGAGGTCCGTCAACAAGAAGAATTATTGATTTTTCTGATATCGAAAACAGCTGGAGCATCCTTCCAACAGGGCAATCAGGAAACCCTTTAAGTGCGCATTACAGTGATCAAGCGGAGCTTTATAATACTGGAAAATTTAGAAGAATGATGCTGAATAAGGAGGAGATTGTTAGAACTTCAACAAAATTGGTTTTTATTCCACGTAAAAATTAATAGTTTTAAAGTTCTTAGTCTAATAAAATCAGTAATTTTGCTTAACTTTTTATAAAAAATTAATGCAAATTCCCAAAAAAATAGCGGTTGTAGGTTCTGGATTAGTTGGATCTTTATTAGCTATTTACCTTCGCAAAGCTGGTCATACGGTTCATGTTTTTGATAGAAGCCCAGATATCAGACAAATTCAGTTTTCAGGTCGTTCTATTAATTTAGCTATGTCTAACCGAGGTTGGAAAGCGCTTGATGGCGTAGGAGTAGGAGATGCCGTGCGAGAAATTGCCATCCCAATGGATAAAAGGGCCATTCATCTTGTTGATAAACTTAATTTTCAAAATTACGGACAAGAAGGAGAATCTATTTACTCGATTTCCAGAGGAACTTTGAATAGAAAAATGATCGATTTGGCGGAAGCCGCAGGAGCAGAATTCTTTTTCGAACATAAAATCTGGGATGTAACCTTAGATGATGCTACTTTGCACATCGGTGAAACCGAAAGAGGTGCTTGGGAAGAAAAGAAATATGATATGGTTTTTGGAGCCGACGGAGCTTTTTCCAGAATCCGTCATCGCATGCAGCGCCAAAGTATGTTTGATTATTCACAAGAATTTTTACCTATTGGATATAAAGAATTAAATATTCCTGCAAACTCGGATGCAACCCATAAACTAGACAAGAATTCATTTCATATTTGGCCTCGTGGAGAATATATGTTGATTGCATTACCAAATTTAGATGGTAGTTTTACATGTACTTTATTTATGCCTTTTGAAGGAGAAAATTCTTTTGCTTCTTTGAAAAACCAAAAAGAGGTAGAAACTTTTTTTGAGAAAAACCTTCCGGATACCATTGATGTAATTCCTAAACTGACTGAGGATTTCTTTAAAAATCCAACAAGTACATTGGTGACGATGAAATGTTTTCCATGGACTTATGAAGATAAAATTGCACTAATTGGTGACGCTTGTCATGCAATTGTTCCATTTTACGGGCAAGGAATGAATGCGGGCTTTGAGGACATTTCAATTCTTTATGAAATGATTGAAGAATACGGAGATGATTGGAAAACGATTTTCTCGGAATATCAAAAATCCCGTAAACCCAACGCTGATGCAATTGCGGAACTTTCCTATCGTAATTTTATGGAAATGAGTTCTAAAACAGCTGATGAGAAATTCTTGTTGCAAAAGAAAATCGAAAAATCATTCTCAGATAAATATCCCGAGAAATGGATTCCGCTTTATAGCAGAGTAACTTTTAGTGATCGTCCTTATGCCGAAGCTTTGGCTATTGGAGATTATCAAAATGCGATTATGGAGGAAGTTTTGAAAATGGAAAACATCGAGAATATTTGGGATACTGAAACGGTAGAGAATAAAATCTTGGAATTACTGCAATAATTTTTTCGAGTTGTTTGCTTCGATATAGTTGCGATAGATTTTTACTTCCATCGGCACTATTTATTCCTCACGATGTACTTTAGTAAAATCGAATGCAGGTTTGCAAATGGCAATATATTCACAAGGCTCATCAAAAGGATTGGAATATTGCACTCGAGTATTTTTTTCAATTTTTATAGATTGGCCCGCTTCAAGAATAACAATTTCATTTTCAATGATGAATTGCTTTTTTCCTGCAATGACATAAGTGTATTCTTCAAATTCAGGTGTTTGAAAAGGTTCGCTCCATTTAGGAGGTGCAATCATGTGTGCAATCGAAATTTCGGGATTGTTTGTGGTAGCAATTCCGTGATGCTCTTCGATTAGTTTACCATCAGTTGTTGGAACTATAAAAGGTGCTTTTTGAATAAAATATTTTTTCATTTTTAATGTTACTTTTTAAAATACCCTTTTAGAGTTTTAATTCTAAAAGGGTATTGGAGAATTTTATTTTTTAAACATTTTTGTCAAAACACCAAAAGCACCTCTTATAAAAGTAGCACTTGTCAATACTTTTAAAACGGATTTCCCCACTACACTTGCTGTACTAGGACCTTTAGCTTCTTCTTTTTCAGATGTTTTTTCCTGTTCTTGTTCTGCAGCTGCTTCTTCAATAACGGTAATTTTTTTATTTAGCATTTCATAAGCGCTTTCTCTGTCAATGAGTTCGCTGTATTTTTTTACCAGTTTAGATCTGTTATTGATTTCTTGAATTTCACTCTCAGTTAAAATATCCATTCTGCTCATAGGAGCACGCATCATTGTTGCTGCAAGTGGTGTTGGAATTCCTTTTTCGTTTAATGCAGTTACTAATGCTTCTCCAATTCCTAAGCTAGTTAAAATTTCATCCGTTTTATAAAATTCAGATGTTGGATAATTATCAGCGGTTTGTTTGATGGCTTTTCGATCATTGGCAGTAAAAGCTCTTAAAGCATGTTGAATTTTTAAACCCAATTGTGCCAAAACACCACTTGGAATGTCCATTGGGTTTTGAGTGATGAAGTAAATCCCGATTCCCTTGGAACGAATAAGTTTTACAATAGTCTCTATTTGTTCTAATAATGCTTTGCTGGCTTCATTGAAAATTAAATGAGCTTCATCAATAAAAATCACTAATTCTGGCTGGTCCGAATCTCCTTTTTCAGGCATTTGCTGATAGATTTCAGCCAATAAACTTAGCATGAATGTTGAAAATAATTTAGGTTTATCTTGAATGTCAGTCAGTCTCAAAATGTTGATGTATCCTTTTCCGTTTTCATCAATGCGCATCAAATCGTCAACGTCAAAAGACATTTCTCCAAAAAATAGTTCAGCACCTTGTTGTTCTAATTCTATTATCTTTCTCAGGATGGTGCCCGTTGTTGAAGTGGAAATTTTGCCATAGCTTTCCTCAATTTCGTCTTTTCCTTCTTCGGTAATATAATTGATTACTTTTTTGATGTCTTTTAAATCCAATAAAGGCATTTTATTGTCATCACAATATTTGAAAATAACAGAAACGACTCCGGCTTGGGTATCATTTAAATTTAGGATTCGAGAAAATAAAACCGGTCCAAACTCAGAGATAGTTGCGCGAAGACGAACACCATTTTGTTCTGATAAACTCAATAATTCAACAGGAAAACTTGCCGTATTATAAGGGATGTTTATTTTAGCATGTCGTTCAGTAATAAATGCTTTCTCTTCTCCTTCTTTTGCAATACCACTAAAATCACCTTTTATATCCATCATCAATACAGGGATTCCAAAGGATGATAATTGTTCTGACAGTACTTGTATGGTTTTGGTTTTTCCGGTTCCGGTAGCCCCTGCAATTAATCCATGACGGTTTAATGTTTTTAGCGGTATTTTTACATGTGCATTGGGTAAAGCTTCTCCGTCTAATATAGCTCCGCCAAGAGTAATACTTTCTCCTTTAGAACTATATCCGTCTGTAATTTGTTGTATGAAATCTTCTTTTCTGCTCATAATAAGTTTAGATTTAAATCATTTGCAAGGTATTATTTTTTTTACAAAACCTGAAATTTTAGTGTATACTGCAGTTTTCCTGCTTTTTTATTGTTAATAATATAAAATATTAGTTTTGACAGATGGGAGTTAGATATTGAAATATTGTGTTAATATATCATAAAAAAATACGTTATTTTTCGTAAAAGAGTAGATTTGTTTGAGTATTTTGATATAAATGCAAAGTAGTAAATTGCAAATGTGTTTTTGAAATAAATTTAATTATAATAAAATTAAAAAAAGTTTTTTTATTTAAACTAAAAATATAAATTTGCTCTACTACAAGTTTAATATAACTAAGATAATTTATTTAAAACTATTAAAATTAAAAAAAAATGGCAAACGTTAAAAAAGAAAAAGGTGCAAACGGAGGAGGAATGATTTCAGGAATCATTATTGTAGCATGTGTTTTTGTTGGATGGTTAATTTGGAATTTTATAATGGGTAATGGCGCTAATTTCGAAGGCGGTGTTAATACAGGTCACCCATTACCAGGAAATATGTTGGCAATGGTATACAAAGGAGGTCCTATTGTACCAATTTTGTTAGGATGTCTTTTGATGGTGGTTGTTTTCTCATTTGAGCGTTATGCTGTAATCTCTAAAGCAGCTGGTACAGGAAATCTTGATAAATTCATGTCAAGTGTACAAAAAGATATTAAAGATGGTAATATTGAAGGAGCTATTGCTTCATGTGACAAACAAAAAGGTTCTGTTGCAAATCCAATAAAATCAGCTTTATTAAAATACCAAGAAGTTAAAAACGAAGGTTTAGATAGCGAAGCTGCAGCTGAAACTATTCACAAAGAAATAGAAGAGGTTACTTCATTAGAAATGCCAATGTTAGAAAAACATATGACTATTCTTTCTACAATGGTATCATTAGGTACACTTGCTGGTTTGTTAGGAACAGTTACAGGTATGATTAAAGCATTTAGTGCTTTATCTGCTGCAGGTACTCCTGATCAAGCTGCTCTTGCAAATGGTATTTCTGAGGCATTGATTAATACTGCTACAGGAATTTCTACTTCAGCTTTAGCAATTATTGCTTATAACTTTTTTACTTCTAAAATTGATACTTTGACTTACTCTATTGATGAGGCAGGTAATACAATTGTAAATACTTACAGACACTACAGAAGTACAAAAAAATAATTAATAATTTAATTTGCAAGGAAATAGTAATCTGAAAAACAGATTCTATTTTCTTGTAAGTATAAAAAAATATATTAATGGCTATAAAAATGAAGAAAAAAGCAGGGTCTACGGACATGACTGCTATGTGTGATGTGGCCTTTCTATTGTTGTCTTTCTTTGTAATGACAGCAACAGCTAAGATACCTGAGGCATTGCCAGTTGATACGCCTGCATCGCAAGTTCAATCTAAGTTGCCAGATGATAATTTAGCTACTATAACTGTAGGAAAAGGAAAAGTTTTCTTTGACTTAAAGGGTAGAGAAGTTAGAAAAAAGGCACTTGAGTTAATGGGACAAAAATACGGTGTTGAATTTACGGAAGAAGAATCTGCTAAGTTTGCTTTAATGGAAGGTATTGGAGTTCCAATTACTAGTCTGAAGCAATTGATTGCAATGAAAACAGGGGATAGAAGTAAGCCAGGTTTACAGCCAGGTGTTCCTAAAGATTCATTGAATAATCAATTACATGAATGGATTTACAATTCTCGTATTGCAAATATTGATGTTAATGATAAAGAATTGCAAATTGCTATAAAAGGTGATGCAAAAGAAGAGTATCCAGCGATTAAACGCGTTATGGATATTTTACAAGATCAGAAAATCAATAACTTCAACCTTGTTACTGGTTTGAGAGCAACAGAAAAATAACTAAAAAAATACACTAAAATGGCTGAATTAAATACCGGCGACGGAGATGGCAAAAAAGGTGGAAAAGTAAGAAGTAAAAAAGCTAACTCAAAAGTAGATTTAACTGCTATGGTGGATTTGGCATTCTTATTGATTACGTTCTTTATGCTTACGACTACGTTGTCTAAACCACAATCGATGCCTTTGGGTTTGCCTGATAAAGAAGATGATCCTACTGATAAACCAATCAAGGTTGATGAAAATCGTACATTAACGGTTTTATTAGGAGACAATGATAAGATGGTTTATTACATGGGTTTATTAGCAACTCCAATTGCTGGTCCTAAAGATATTTCTTATGGTAAAGAGGGTATTCGTAAAGAATTATTGAAAAGAAAACAATCAGTAGTTGAATACACTGGGAACAAAGACAAAGGTTTAATAGTAATTATCAAACCAAGTAAAAAATCAAATTACCGTAATTTAGTAGACATACTAGATGAGATGGCTATTGTAGGCGTACCTTCAAATGCAATTGTAAATGATTTTTCTCCAGAAGAACTAAAATTGTTAGAAGGTAAATAAGATTTTAGCATTTACTCTATAACCTAATAATTAAGAAAAATGAAATTAGATATATTCACAAACCAATGGCTTGATATTGTATTCGAAGGTCGTAATAAAGCTTATGGAGCTTACGAACTAAGAAAAACAAATAACAAGACTACTGTTAGAGCACTTATCTTTGGTGCAATTGTTTTTGCTCTAGCTGTTAGTATGCCACTTATTTTAAGCTTACTACCAGATTCTTCGGAAGGTGATGATACTTTAGATACTAAAATTGTTAGTATCAAATTGCCACCCAAGGAAGAAGTAAAAAAAGATGTTCCACCACCGCCACCACCGCCACCAAAAGTGGATCAAGTAAAATTTGTTAAACCAGTGGTTGCAAAAGCGGAAGAAGTGACAGAAGAACCACCTAAAACTGTCGAAATTAAAGACAAAAAATTAGGTGATGAAACTATAAAAGGAGATCCAGATGCTGTTTTAACAGTTGAGCCGGTTGGTACTGGAACTGCAGCTGTAGTTGAAGAGGTTGATAACCAAATTTATAACACTGCTGGTATTGAGGTTAAGCCTGATTTCCCAGGAGGAATCGATAAATTTTACAAATTTGTTGGTAATAACTATCAAACTCCAGAAGAAGAAGGATTAAAAGGTAAAGTTTACGTTACTTTTGTTGTTGAAAAAGACGGTTCTTTGACTGATATTAAAGTAATTAGAGATATCGGTTATGGAACAGGAAAAGAAGCTATCCGTGTTTTGAAAAAATGTCCTAAATGGACACCGGGTGAGCAAAATGGTAAAAAAGTAAGAGTACTTTATTCTCTTCCAATTACTATTCAATCTGCAGAATAATGTTAAATAACATACTTAATAATATTAAGAAGAAATCGCTTAAAGAGCGATTTCTTCTTGTTTTAGGAATTTTGTTTTTTCTAGTTTACCTTGTTTTAGGTTTATTTATTATCTTTATGAAGAATTTCCCCCTAGCAATGGAGCCTACTTATAGAGTTGCTTTTGGGGCTTTACTTATTGTATATGCTTCTTTTAGATTCTTTCGAATTATTAATGATAATAATAACTAGATCATGAAAAATTATTCTAAACTTCCGTATTTTATATTGTTTTCAATAGTGATATTGGTGTTTGCGTGTAATCAAGCTACTAATAAAAAAGACAAAGAAACAATACTGAAAGGTTCAACCACAATTTATGTAGATGAAACTTTAGCTCCTATTATTGAAGATCAAGTAGCCGTATTTGAAAATGAATATAAGGCTAAAATAAAACTTGTTTCCAAATCTGAATCTGAAACGGTTAATTCTTTATTTAATGAAAAAGCTGCTATAGCTATTTTATCCAGAAGTTTGACAACTGAAGAAGAGAAGATTTTTAAACAAAGAAAAATTAATCCTAAAATAACTATTTTCGCTACCGATGCTGTAGCTTTTATCTCTAATAAAAGCAATAAAGATACTCTTGTAGCGTTAAATGATGTTATTAGTTTTATGCAAGGCAAGCCTGTAGCATCAATCAAAGGATTGGTTTTTGATAACCTTAACTCAAGTACAGTACGTTACATGAATTCTTTGGCTGGTATAAAAGCCATACCTGAAAAAGGTGTCTTCTCATTTAAATCTAATGATGAAGTTATAAAATATGTTTCAGAAAATGAGGGTATGATTGGTGTAGTGGGAGTTAATTGGCTTTCACAACCATTACCAGCAATGCAAAAATATGTTGATAATGTTACTACTTTAGGTGTTAAAGGTCTTAAAGGTGATAACTATTATATCCCGTCACAAAATAATATAGCAGAAGGGAAATATCCTTTGGCACGTGATTTGTATATAATCAATTGTCAAGGTTTTTCTGGATTAGGAATGGGCTTCGCCTCTTTTGTTGCTGGAGATGTCGGACAAAGAATAATTTTAAAATCTGGATTGCTACCAGTTCGTATTCCCACAAGGAAGTTTACGATAATTGGTAAAGACCAAAATGATAAAAAATAAATTAACTACAATTAAAATGAATAAATTAAAATTTTTTAGTGTTGCATTGTTGGCTTCCGCTTTTGCGAGTCAAGCACAAGATATTAATCAGGCAAAAAAGGCTATCGATGCAGAGCAATTTGAAAGTGCTAAATCGATATTAAAATCGATTATCAAAGCAAAACCAAGTAATGGTGCAGCTTTCTTTACTTTAGGGAATGTATATCTTACTCAAAGTGTAGAGGATTCTGCTAAAATTTATTTTCAAAATGGATTAAATACATCTGAAGGAGCTAAATTGAATTATATTGGTTTAGGTCAAATGGATTTAGATAAAAATGATGTGACTGGAGCACAAGCTAAATTTGCTTTGGCTACAAAAGACATCAAAAAGAAAGACGTACAAGTGTATGTTTATATAGCAAGAGCTTACATGAATGTTGCTAAACCGGATTATAAAAGTGCAATTGCAATTTTGAACCGTGCTGTGATAAACAATCCACAAGATGCGCAATTACAACTAGCATTAGGAGACGCTTATTATGGTGATGGCAAACAAAATGAAGCTTATGTTGCTTATAGAAGTGCTTTTCAAGCAGATAATACTTTGCTGAGAGCTAAAATGCAATTGGGTGTTTTGTTGAAAGGTGCTAAATCTTATGACGAAGCTTTGAAAGCTTATAATGAAGTTATCGCAATAAATCCTAATTATGGACCAGTTTATAGAGAACTAGCTGAAACATATTATAAAATAGCACGTAATAAACCTTCTCAAGCTGCTGCAAACTATAAAACAGCGATAGGGTATTATGATAAATATATGTCATTAACGGATTATTCTATTCACTCAAGAATGCGTCGTGCTGACTTCCTTATCTTGGTAGAGGATTATGCTGCTCTTGAAGTAGAAGCTAATAAGATGATTGAATTAGATAAAGTTAATCCAAGAATCTATCGTTATTTAGGATATGCTGCTTATAAAAACGGAAATGTTGATGTAGCTATCAAATCATTGGAAAGCTTTATCGCAGCTCCAGGAAACAAAGCTATCGCTTTAGATTATTTATATTTAGGTTTAACCAAAATTAAAAAAGGAACTAGCGCTGATGGATTAGCAATTGACGCAACAGCTTTTAATGCTGGATTAGTAGATATTAAAAAGGCAGTTGAAATGGAGCCTTTGGCAGTTCAAGATTTAAGCGAAGTTGGTAAAAAATTATTTACGCAAAAACTATATAAAGAAGCAGCTTCAATTTTCGAATTTGGTGCTAATATTGCAGATTCTAAAACGTATCTTGATGATAATGTTTATTATGGTTTATCAAATTATTATGCTAATAATAGTAAAGATGTAAAACCAGATGTTATTGCTTTACAAAAAGCAGATGCTGCTTTCGAAAGAGTATTAGTGGCATCGCCAACATATCATGAAGCTTATCTTTACAGAGCAAGAACGAATAGATTGCTTGATAAAGATGATATTATGACTAAAAATTATGAGGATTATGTAGCTAAAGTTACTGCTTTAGGTGCTGAAGAAACTGCAAAACCTGCTGTAAAAGCTAAAATTATTGAGTCATACAATAACATCGCTGCTAATTATGCTAATACAGATAAAGCTAAAGCGATCGAATATTTCAGAAAAACATTAGCGCTTGATCCGGCTAATACTTATGCAACTGAATCATTGAAAACATTGAAATAAGATACTTGTTTCTTAACTTAATAAACCGATAGTTTTTTAACTATCGGTTTTTTTTTGTTTAATGGTATTATGAAATTTTAATTTTATCAATTGTATTGAATTTTTTTAGAATCATTATGAACCGTAGATTTCTGTTTTTTAAAGTTTATTGTTTTAGTTTCTGTTTTCAAATTAACTCATTTTCAAATTAACTATCTTTGCACTTTAAAATAAAATAATGTTATCAAAAGAAATACAATTAGAAGTTAATAAAGGTGCCATGCTTCCGTTAATGGAAGAATTCTATACTATACAAGGGGAAGGATTTCATACTGGGACAGCTGCATACTTTATTAGAATTGGCGGATGTGATGTGGGTTGTCATTGGTGTGATGTTAAGGAAAGCTGGAATGCAGAATTACATCCTCCAACAGGTGTAGATTTAATAGTTACAAATGCAAGTAAATACTCAGAGACTGTTGTAGTTACTGGTGGAGAGCCTTTGATGTGGGATATGACTTTGCTGACGCAAAAGCTAAAAGAAAATAATAGAAAAGTTCATATTGAAACTTCAGGAGCGTATCCGCTTACTGGAAATTGGGATTGGATTTGTCTGTCTCCAAAGAAAAATAAACTACCTACACAAACGGTTTATGATAATGCACATGAGTTGAAAGTTATCATTTATAATAAACACGATTTTATTTTTGCTGAAGAGCAAGCTGAAAAAGTGAATAGTAATGCCATTCTGTTTTTACAACCTGAATGGAGTAAAAAAGAAGAAATGACTCCGCTGATTGTAGATTATGTGATGAACAATCCAAAATGGCGTGTTTCTTTACAGACCCATAAATATTTGAATATTCCTTAAAATTTAAAAATCCCAAATGCAAATTGTATTTGGGATTTTTTATCAATGGTAAAAATGGTTTTAACGTTCAATTACCAACCTTTTTGTTCTTTTAATGCTGTGATATGTGCTAAGTGGTGATTTCCATGCCAAGCATAAGTTCCAATTATTTCCTTCAATTGAAATGCTGTGTTATGCTCAGGATGAATAAAGGATTTTTCTAAATCAGATTCTGATAGGCTATTCATTAAATATACCAAACGAAAGTGTAAACCTTCCAGAAACGAAAGTGTAGGTTGGATAGGCATTGTCATATTATCATGTAATTCAGCCCAACGGTCTTCGTGATAGAATTTTATTGTAGGATTATCTTCGGTCAGCGTCCATTTGATTCTAATAAAACAATTTAAGTGACTATCGGCACAATGATGAATTACTTGACGAATAGTCCAGCCATCTTTTCGATACGGTGTTTCGAGTTGTTCCTCGGTTAAATGAAGCACTTCTTTTTTCAATCGTTCAGGGAAACTGGCGATTTCTGCTATTTTATTAGTTAGATATTCGCTGGAATAGCTTTCTGGAGCTATAAATTTCCCAATAGGATAACGTAATTTTTCTAATGCTGTATTTTCCATTCTAAAATGTGTTCTTTTAAATTGAAAGTTTGGCTAAATAATCATAATGTTCCCCTTCAAGAATTAACTCGCTTTGTAATCCATTGGCGAAAGCCGCATTTTGCAAAGTGTTATAATCTAAATAAAGCCAAGGGAATTTGTCTTCTTTTTCGTTTTTATAACGTATTGTAAAAGTCAATTCGCCATAATATCCATTACTTGGAATCCATTTTCCGCCATCTTCGTCATTATCAAACATATAAATTATATCCGAAGAATCAATTAGAATTTGTCCATTTGGGTTTAGCAAACTTCTTAGTTTCTGTAAAAATGTAGTGGTTTCTTTCAGTGTTCCAAAAATGCCGGTACCATTCATTAATAATAAAATGGTGTCAAATTTATTTTCAGGATTATCAGAGTCCATTTCAAGAATATTCTGAACTTTAGTATTTTTTAAACCGCGTAATTTACAGGCTTCAATTGCATTTTTAGAAATATCAATCGAGTGAACGTCAAGATTTCTTTCGTTTTGTAGACACAAACTATGACTTCCTGCGCCACAACCTACATCCAAAATTTTTCCCTTCGCAAGTTGTAATGCTTTCTGCTCTAGTTTTGGCATTTCGTCATAGGAACGAAATAGATATTCAACACTCATTTCATCTTCTTCGGAAATGGAGGTTTCCGTTATTAAATCTTCCGGGAAATTATTAGTTTGAAAATCGAGTATGGCTTTGCCAAAAAGGTCTTTCATTGTAGTTGATGTGTTAATTTGGTGATTTGTTGGTTTGTTTTAAGTAATTTCGCGGAATGTTTTATCGAATAACCGAAAAACAAATCTACGAATGAACACTATTTTAAACAATCTTCCTAAAGAAGCCAAAGATAAGCATATCGAAAACAAAAAGTATTTCGATAAGCTGAAAAAGAAGACACCAAAGAATTTGGATTATGTGATGCAAGATTTACATGATGCTGAATTCAAGAAAACGGATTGTTTAACGTGTGCTAATTGTTGTAAAACTACTGGACCATTATTTACGGATGCAGATATTGAGCGTGTTTCAAAATATCTTAGACAAAAACCACAACAGTTTATCGAGCAATATCTTCGCATTGACGAAGACAGAGATTATGTGTTACAAAGTGTGCCGTGTACTTTTCTGGATAATGAAAATGCATGTATGATTTATGATGTTTGTCCAAAAGCATGTAGAGAATTTCCACACACAGATAGAAAAAAGTTCCAGCAAATCACAGATTTAACGTTGAAAAACGTAGCTATTTGTCCGGCAGCTTTTAATATTGTAGAGGAAATGAAGAAGAAATTGCCCTTGTAACTAATGTACTAGCAAGTCGTGCTTCTCGTTTCTTTATTCCTTTTTAATATATCAAATATTTCAATCTCATTTCTTTAAAATCGATTAGCCCTTTTTTCCAGCTTTCTCTGATTTTATCTTCCGAAGTCCCAGCTTCTATTTGTTCTTGTAATTTTTTAGTTCCTGCGAGTTTGGTAAAAAAAGGATTGAAGAATTTAGATTTGTCCGTTGTAGTTTGATAGGCTTTAATTAACCATTTTAATTCTAATTGATTTACTTTTTTAGCTGTAGATAAATCTTCTCCGTAACATTCGATACCATTGTAAACAGGATTTTGTGCGCCAAAATTTGGTTTAGGAATAAAACTAAAATCACTTTTAGGTAAATAAGGAGAGCCATAAATCTGAAATTGTTTTTCAGTTCCCCTTCCCACACTCACATTTGTACCTTCAAAAAGACACAAACTCGCATAAAGATTTACGGCTTGATCGTTCGGAAGATTCGGTGAAGGTTTTACAGGTAAACTATAATTCATTTTTCTATTGTAATTAATACAAGGAATAACGGTCAATTTGCATTGTACTTCATTCTTTAACCATTTTTCACCGTTTATCATTTGCGCATATTCGCCAATTGTCATTCCGTGAAGCAAAGGGATTGGATGCATTCCCACAAAACTGGTATATGCAGTTTCAAGAATTGGCCCGTCTACAATACTTACGTTTGGATTTGGTCGGTCAAGAATTAAAAGTGGAATATTATTTTCGGCACAGGCTTCCATGATATAATGTAACGAAGAAATATAAGTATAAAATCGCGCGCCTACGTCTTGCAAATCAAAAACCATAATGTCAATTCCGGCTAGTTGTTCTGGTTTCGGTTTTTTGTTATCGCCATAAAGCGAAATAATTGAAAGTCCAGTTTTAGAATCTTTCCCATCAACTAAATGTTCACCTGCATCTGCAGTTCCGCGAAAACCATGTTCTGGTGCAAATATTTTTTGGATAGCAATGTTTTTTTCTAATAGAAAATCTACTAAATGCGTTTTATTAGATAGAATTCCGGTTTGATTAGTGACAACGCCAATTTTCTTATCCTTTAATAATGGTAAATAATGGTTGTAATTATCAGCTCCAGTCTTTATTTCGATAGTTAGGTTGTTTTTAGTGTTTTCTAAAGTTGGTTTTAGATTTTCGCTGTCATTTGTTTTCCTTGCTGAACAGGAAGTTGAAATGATTGTTAAAAATATAAAACTAACCGATATTCTTAAAAATGGAATCATATAGTAGTTCAAATAAAATTAATGCCAATTAGTGTAATTCGTGTTTTAGCTGTATTTTTGGCTTTAGCTACGCAAACTGGCGAAGCAAATCCAAATTAGAAAAGCAATCAAATTGAATTTAGAATATTTCATCGCCAAACGACTTATAACCGCTAAAGATTATAAAAGTAGCATATCTGCGCCAATTATAAAAATTGCAATCTCGGCAATTGCCATTGGTATGATTATGATGATTGTTTCAGTAGCAACTGGAATTGGACTACAGCAAAAAATTCGAGAGAAAGTTTCGGCTTTCAATGGACATATCATTATTTCGAATTACGACAACAATCAATCCGAAGTTACGCTGACACCCATTTCTAAAAAACAAGATTTTTATCCAAAGTTTACATCTGTTCCCGGAGTTGAGCATATTCAGGCTATTGCCAGTAAAGCCGGAATTATTAGAACCGAAACTGCTTTCGAAGGGATTATTTTCAAAGGAGTAGGAAATGATTATAAATGGGATAATATAAAGGAATACATTGTTCAAGGGAGAATTCCAAATGTCAATGGGAATTTAAATGAAGAAGTTGTGATTTCTGAGTTTATAGCAAATAGATTGAATTTGAAAGTGGGTGACGCATTCAATACTTTTTTCATGAAAGAGAGTGGGTATAACTTGAGGAATTTTGATGTTGTTGGAATTTTTAATTCTGGTTTTCAAGAATTCGACGCTACCTATATAATAGGAGATATTCGTCACATGCAGCGTATCAATAAATGGGCGCCAGATCAAATAGGTGCTTTCGAAGTCTTTGTTGACGATTTTGATACTATAGAAGCTACGGGTGAGCAAGTATATGCGCAAACAGCATCAACATTAGACTCCAAAACTATAATTGAAAAATACAGTTATATATTCGAATGGCTTCAACTATTTGATTTCAACATCATCGTTATATTAGTAGTCATGATTCTTGTTGCTACAATAAATATGGTAGTAGCGTTATTAGTGCTTATACTTGAACGAACGCAAATGATAGGAATTCTAAAAGCATTAGGGGCTAATAATTGGTCAGTCCGAAAAATATTTCTTTACAACGCCTTCTACCTTATAGTAAGAGGACTCTTCTGGGGGAATCTAATAGGTGTCTCGTTATTATTAATCCAACAACAATTCGGGATAATTCAACTTCCTCCTGAGAACTATTACGTCAATCAAGCGCCAGTATACTTAAATTGGGGATACATACTTTTATTAAATATGCTTACAGTGACCGTTTGTTTCCTGGTATTATTAATTCCGTCCTATATAATAACCAAAATATCACCGGTGAAAGCCATACGTTTCGATTAGGAAATTCTTTTTGGCGTTCCTCTTTAATATAAAGAAAGGCGATTCTTTTAGTGGAGAATCGCCTTTCTTTATATTAAGGAGTCGGGCTATTCGCTACAAGTCCTCGTCCCGCCAAAAAAAGGCGGGACTGTGGGCTATTCGCTGCTATCCCTAACGCGAACTTTGGATAAGTAGAGTTTTTTGTTGTTTTGATGTATATTTTGTGTCCTTATATATAGGAGAGAATAGAAAAGAGAAGTTTGTTATTATATAAGGTATAGCATAAAACCATCTTATTAATCCAGACATTTTTTTTTGTTAGCGTACTAGTAAGGTAAGCTGTTTCCAAGGAGCAAAACGCATCGAATAGCTGTAGAAAAGACAATAAAGCGATAATTCCCTAAGATTTTATAAAGAAAGGAAAGGCAGTTGAAAGTTGCCCATCTTTATTGGAATAGGTGGTTTTGATTTGAAATCCCATTAATCAGCTGTAAGATTGTTGAATAGTATAAAAAACTTTGTGTTTCAAGAATCATGTTTTCAGCGAGTTAAAGATTGGGTTGTAAAAACATGAAAAAAAAGGTTTAAAAAAGCTTGTAAAAGCGAATAAAGGTGCTACTTTTGCACCCGCAATGACGCAGACGTTCTTTAGAAGACTGACAAGTAAACTGGATTGAGAGAGGAAATTTATTTTCAAAAAAAGATTCAGAAAAGCTTGTGAGATTAGAAAGAGCTTATTACATTTGCACCCCGCAAAACGCGCAAAGTTCCTTGACAAACTGATAAGAAAACGGTAGTAAAACGGAGATAAAAATTTCCAAAAAAAACTTCAAAATTTTCTTGCCAGTTAAAAAAGAAGTTGTACTTTTGCACCCGCTTCGAGAAACACTTTAAGTAGTGTTGACGAAGGGAAAAACAAAGAAGAACACGTTCCTAGACATATTGAATTGACAGCCGTTTTGAAAGAGATTTCAAAACAAAAGAATGAGAGTAATAGAATCGAGAGATTTGAAAAAACCACTAGAATTTAGTCGAATAAACAAAGAGAGAAGATTTATCTGATCTCACACAATATACGATGAAGAGTTTGATCCTGGCTCAGGATGAACGCTAGCGGCAGGCTTAACACATGCAAGTCGAGGGGTATAGTTCTTCGGAACTAGAGACCGGCGCACGGGTGCGTAACGCGTATGCAATCTACCTTTCACAGAGGGATAGCCCAGAGAAATTTGGATTAATACCTCATAGTATTATAGAGTGGCATCACTTTATAATTAAAGTCACAACGGTGAAAGATGAGCATGCGTCCCATTAGCTAGTTGGTAAGGTAACGGCTTACCAAGGCAACGATGGGTAGGGGTCCTGAGAGGGAGATCCCCCACACTGGTACTGAGACACGGACCAGACTCCTACGGGAGGCAGCAGTGAGGAATATTGGACAATGGGCGCAAGCCTGATCCAGCCATGCCGCGTGCAGGATGACGGTCCTATGGATTGTAAACTGCTTTTGCACAGGAAGAAACAACATTACGTGTAATGTCTTGACGGTACTGTGAGAATAAGGATCGGCTAACTCCGTGCCAGCAGCCGCGGTAATACGGAGGATCCAAGCGTTATCCGGAATCATTGGGTTTAAAGGGTCCGTAGGCGGTCTTATAAGTCAGTGGTGAAATCTCCCCGCTCAACGGGGAAACGGCCATTGATACTGTAGGACTTGAATTATTAGGAAGTAACTAGAATATGTAGTGTAGCGGTGAAATGCTTAGAGATTACATGGAATACCAATTGCGAAGGCAGGTTACTACTAATGGATTGACGCTGATGGACGAAAGCGTGGGTAGCGAACAGGATTAGATACCCTGGTAGTCCACGCCGTAAACGATGGATACTAGCTGTTGGGAGCAATCTCAGTGGCTAAGCGAAAGTGATAAGTATCCCACCTGGGGAGTACGTTCGCAAGAATGAAACTCAAAGGAATTGACGGGGGCCCGCACAAGCGGTGGAGCATGTGGTTTAATTCGATGATACGCGAGGAACCTTACCAAGGCTTAAATGTAGATTGACCGGTTTGGAAACAGACCCTTCGCAAGACAATTTACAAGGTGCTGCATGGTTGTCGTCAGCTCGTGCCGTGAGGTGTCAGGTTAAGTCCTATAACGAGCGCAACCCCTGTTGTTAGTTGCCAGCGAGTCATGTCGGGAACTCTAACGAGACTGCCAGTGCAAACTGAGAGGAAGGTGGGGATGACGTCAAATCATCACGGCCCTTACGCCTTGGGCTACACACGTGCTACAATGGCCGGTACAGAGAGCAGCCACTGGGTGACCAGGAGCGAATCTACAAAGCCGGTCACAGTTCGGATCGGAGTCTGCAACTCGACTCCGTGAAGCTGGAATCGCTAGTAATCGGATATCAGCCATGATCCGGTGAATACGTTCCCGGGCCTTGTACACACCGCCCGTCAAGCCATGGAAGCTGGGGGTGCCTGAAGTCGGTGACCGCAAGGAGCTGCCTAGGGTAAAACTGGTAACTAGGGCTAAGTCGTAACAAGGTAGCCGTACCGGAAGGTGCGGCTGGAACACCTCCTTTCTAGAGCCTTAGTGTTAGTAGCAATACACGCTAGGGAAAGAAGACGAAAGTTCGAGAAGGAAACAAATACCAACATTTTATTACTCTTGCTGTTAGTTCAAATAATACCATTTAAGAATAAGAGTGTCTCGTAGCTCAGCTGGTTAGAGTACTACACTGATAATGTAGGGGTCGACAGTTCGAGTCTGTCCGAGACAACTATTTAAAGCTTAAATAAAAGAAGAAATTCTAGAGTTGAGGAGTTATGAAATATAAATTCATAATTCATAATTCACAATTCATAATTAGATTGGGGGATTAGCTCAGCTGGCTAGAGCGCCTGCCTTGCACGCAGGAGGTCAACGGTTCGACTCCGTTATTCTCCACTATTCGAGTGAATAGTAAAGAGTAAAAAGTAATTAGTCAAAAACTAATCACTAATTACTAAGGGCTAATCACTAGAAAAAAGTTCATTGACATATTGAGATAAGAAAATAATAAAAAGTAGAAAGCATTTTTTACTTGTTTATCATTAGGCAAGTAAAAGAAACGGTCTCGTTTTAAGTAACGAGATTGGTACAATAAGCAAAATAAGGGCGTATGGGGGATGCCTTGGCTCTCAGAGGCGATGAAAGGCGTGATAAGCTGCGAAAAGCTGCGGGGATTGGCACACACGATACGATCCGCAGATACCTGAATGGGGCAACCCACTATGTTGAAGACATAGTACACCGATAGGTGGGCAAACCCGCTGAACTGAAACATCTAAGTAGGCGGAGGAGAAGAAAACAAAAGTGATTCCGTAAGTAGTGGCGAGCGAACGCGGATTAGCCCAAACCAATGTTGTTACGGCAATGTTGGGGTTGTAGGACCACGAAATTTGATGCGGATAGAATTAGAATCTACTGGAAAGTAGAGCCAAAGAAGGTGATAGCCCTGTATAAGTAATAGAAGATATTGATAGTGGTATCCTGAGTAGGGCGGGGCACGTGAAACCCTGTCTGAATTTGGCGGGACCATCCGCTAAGGCTAAATACTCCTGAGAGACCGATAGTGAACCAGTACCGTGAGGGAAAGGTGAAAAGAACCGTGAATAACGGAGTGAAATAGATCCTGAAACCATACGCTTACAAGCGGTCGGAGCCCATTCGTTGGGTGACGGCGTGCCTTTTGCATAATGAGCCTACGAGTTAACGTTGCTGGCAAGGATAAGTGGTTAAGCCACGGATCCGTAGCGAAAGCGAGTCTGAATAGGGCGCTTTAGTCAGTAGTGTTAGACGCGAAACCGTGTGATCTACCCATGGGCAGGATGAAGCGCTGGTAACACAGTGTGGAGGTCCGAACCGGTTGACGTTGAAAAGTCTTCGGATGACCTGTGGGTAGGGGTGAAAGGCCAATCAAACTCGGAAATAGCTCGTACTCCCCGAAATGCATTTAGGTGCAGCGCACGGCGCAAAGTTATATAGAGGTAGAGCTACTGATTGGATGCGGGGGCTTCACCGCCTACCAATTCCTGACAAACTCCGAATGCTATATAATGTTTCCGTGCAGTGAGGGCTTGGGTGCTAAGGTCCAAGTCCGAGAGGGAAAGAACCCAGACCATCAGCTAAGGTCCCCAAATATACGCTAAGTTGAAAGAACGAGGTTTGTCTGCCCAGACAGCTAGGATGTTGGCTTGGAAGCAGCCATTCATTTAAAGAGTGCGTAACAGCTCACTAGTCGAGCGGACGAGCATGGATAATAATCGGGCATAAGCGTATTACCGAAGCTATGGATTTCATATTAAATTATGGAGTGGTAGGGGAGCATTCTAACAGGGTTGAAGGTGTATCGTAAGGTATGCTGGACTGGTTAGAAAAGAAAATGTAGGCATAAGTAACGATAATGCGGGCGAGAAACCCGCACACCGAAAGACTAAGGTTTCCACAGCTATGCTAATCAGCTGTGGGTTAGTCGGGACCTAAGGCGAACCCGAAAGGGACAGTCGATGGACAACGGGTTAATATTCCCGTACTAGTTATTACTGTGATGGGGTGACGGAGTGATGAAAGCGCCGCGAACTGACGGAATAGTTCGTTGAAGTACCTACCTATAAGCTGCGCAGGCAAATCCACGCGGCTTGGGGAAATACGATAGTACTCGGAGTCTTCGGACAAAGAGATAGTGCGCCTAAGGGCTTCCAAGAAAAACCTCTAAACTTCAGGTAATAAGTACCCGTACCGCAAACCGACACAGGTAGTCGAGGAGAGAATCCTAAGGTGCTCGAGAGATTCATGGCTAAGGAATTAGGCAAAATAGACCCGTAACTTCGGGAGAAGGGTCGCCAGCAGCAATGCTGGCCGCAGTGAAGAGGTCCAGGCGACTGTTTATCAAAAACACAGGGCTCTGCAAAATCGTAAGATGAAGTATAGGGCCTGACACCTGCCCGGTGCTGGAAGGTTAAGTGGAGATGTTATGAGTAATCAGAAGCATTGAAATGAAGCCCCAGTAAACGGCGGCCGTAACTATAACGGTCCTAAGGTAGCGAAATTCCTTGTCGGGTAAGTTCCGACCTGCACGAATGGTGTAACGATCTGGACACTGTCTCAGCCATGAGCTCGGTGAAATTGTAGTAGCGGTGAAGATGCCGCTTACCCGCAGTGGGACGAAAAGACCCTGTGCACCTTTACTATAGCTTAGTATTGACCTTGGATAAATGATGTGTAGGATAGGTTGGAGACTGTGAAGTGGCGTCGCTAGGCGTTGTGGAGTCATTGTTGAAATACAACCCTTTGTTTATCTGAGGCCTAACCCCGCATTGCGGGGGACATTGCTTGGTGGGTAGTTTGACTGGGGTGGTCGCCTCCAAAAGAGTAACGGAGGCTTCTAAAGGTTCCCTCAGTACGCTTGGTAACCGTGCGTAGAGTGCAATGGCATAAGGGAGCTTGACTGAGAGACATACAGGTCGATCAGGTACGAAAGTAGAGCATAGTGATCCGGTGGTTCCGCATGGAAGGGCCATCGCTCAAAGGATAAAAGGTACGCCGGGGATAACAGGCTGATCTCCCCCAAGAGCTCATATCGACGGGGGGGTTTGGCACCTCGATGTCGGCTCGTCACATCCTGGGGCTGGAGAAGGTCCCAAGGGTTGGGCTGTTCGCCCATTAAAGTGGCACGCGAGCTGGGTTCAGAACGTCGTGAGACAGTTCGGTCTCTATCTACTGTGGGCGCAAGAAATTTGAGTGGATCTGATTCTAGTACGAGAGGACCGAATTGGACAAACCTCTAGTGTATCTGTTGTCACGCCAGTGGCATCGCAGAGTAGCTACGTTTGGAAGGGATAAGCGCTGAAAGCATATAAGCGCGAAACCCACCACAAGATGAGATTTCTTTTAAGGGTCGTGGGAGATGACCACGTTGATAGGCTATAGATGTAAAGGCAGTAATGTCATAGTCGAGTAGTACTAATAACCCGTAAGCTTATGTACGCTTTTCTCCCGTCTTTCGGGACGGGAGAAGAAACTTTCTAATACTTTTTATTTTCTTTATCTCAGTATGTTAAGATATTATGTAATTAATTATCAATGATAAATTTTTAATTGTTACAATAATTGCCCAAAGCAATTATAACCTCTTAAGGTGGTTATTGCGGCGGGGCTCACCTCTTCCCATCCCGAACAGAGTAGTTAAGCCCGCCTGCGCAGATGGTACTGCAGTTATGTGGGAGAGTATGTCGTCGCCTTTCTTTGAAGAATCCTCATCATTCATTTGATGAGGATTTTTTGTTTTACAGCGGTAAGACGTGTTCGGCTAACGCCTCGACTCGTTGCCTTTCTTTAATCTGAACTTGTTTTTGATTCTTTTAAATCCTAATCATATATGTGATGAGGGTTTTTAGTGTTTGATAAGGTTGAGTTTTTATAAACTATTCAAATAGGTATGAAGATTATAGCTATTTAATCTCTTTATTTTTAAATAGTTAAATTTTTATTAAAATTTGATTTGTTCATTGGAAATAAAAGAATACTTTTAGTGATTAAAAATATTATACTGTTATATATTAACTACAAAAATCAGTTTATGAAGAAAAAATTACTTTTATTTTTACTATTTCATTTATTATTTGGGTTTACATTAAGTTCGAAAAATTTAAAGGATCTTGTGAAATTACATGATGTGAATTTTGATGTTTCTTCAAAATTGATTTCTGCAGATACAATAAAAAAAAATAAAAAATCATTAAGGATTTCAAAAACCAAAGCTGTTTTACCACCACCTTCAACTACTGCTGGTAGTTCTTGTGGTGATGGTGTTAGTTTAATGCAGGTAAATGTTTACGCATTTGGAGCTAATGGTACAGAAACTATTGAATGGTTTACTTCTCAAACATCAACAACCCCTATTTACACTGGAACTATTTACAGTCCAAGTATTAGTTCAACTAGAACGTATTATGTGCGTAGTAGGTCAGGAAGTGATATTAGTACACGTGTACCGGTCGTAGCATCAATTTATGTAGCGCCTTCAGCGGTTACTTTGACAGCTTCTCCACCAAATAATACAACAAGTCCTTTATGTTTAGGAACACCAGTTACTTTTACTGCTTCAGGTGGAGCAGATTTATTCGAGTTTTCTGTTGATGGTGTTGTTATGCAAGGCATGTCAACAAATAGAATGTTTACAACTAATGCTTTAACTGATGGTCAAGTTGTTAAAGTAAGGACTAGATATGCAGTTACTATGGATGGATCTATTACTGAGACATCATGGGGAACGGGAGCTTTAGAGGATAACTTTCTTTCCGCTCCATTATCTGCGAATGCTTCAACAGGATATTTAAATTCTTTAAAAATAAGTGCTTTAGAAGATAAGGTAGTTTTAGGGATTGCTGGTAAAGTTTTAAATAATAGAAGTATTTTGTTGTTTCTTGATACTAAAAATGGAGGATTTAATGTTTCAAATTATGGTGATGAAGCAGGTTCTGATCCATTAGTTAGAGCCTTTAATATTTTTAATAATAATCCTAGTACTTTCGATTCTTATTTTCAGGCTGATTATTGTTTAGTTATTTCTACAGATGCAGCCGAAACGAATTATTATGCTAATGTTATTGAATTAAGAACAGGCACTTCAGTTAAAACTTATTTAGGAAGTGCTGCGACAGGTATTCCTTCAGCAGTAATGGGTGTTAATAAAAATAATAGTGGGATTAATGATTATAATCTTGGTTTTGAAGTAGAAGTTTTAAAATCTCTTATTGGTTGGAAAAACCAGTCAAATTGACCATCCTATTCCAGTGCAAATTGACCACCAGTTTCGGAGCAAACTGACCACCACTTTCCAGTTCAAATTGACCACCTAATTTTGGGGTACAATTGATCATCAAAAACTACTTACTTTTTCATGTTGTTAGCACCATACATTCGTTAAAAAAAGACGGATTATGGCAAACAAAATAACAGACATGAGTAAAATTAGAAAAGCAATTAAGTTCTACTGTAACGGAAAAAGTAAGTTATTCATAAGTAAGTACTTATCTCTTTCTAGAAATACGGTAAAGAAGTATATTTCTTTATTTGAAGTGCTAGGATTAAGTTTTGAAGTAATTAGTGAAAAAACTGATGCTGAGTTAGAACTTTTGTTCTCACACACTACCGTGGAATCAATCAGTCCCAAACTGCAGCTTCTTTATGATTTTTTTCCTAAAATGGAACGCGAACTAAAAAAAGTTGGCGTTACCATACAGCACATGTGGGAGCAATATATTGTCCTAAATCCTAATGGTTACCGAAGCTCGCAATTTGGACATCATTATAAAATATGGAGCAAACGAGTCAATCCAGTGATGCACATGAATCACAAAGCGGGTGATAAAATGTATGTGGATTATGCTGGAAAAACACTCTCCATCATTGATAAAGACACGGGAGAAATTAAAGAAGTACAATTTTTTGTAGCCATATTAGGAGCCAGTCAATACACCTATGCCGAAGCTTCCATGAGCCAACAAAAGGAAGATTTTGTTACATCGGTAGAAAATGCTATGCGTTTTTTTGAAGGTACTCCTGCGGCAATTGTTCCGGATAATTTAAAATCTGCAGTGATAAAAAGCAGTCGTTTTGAACCCACCATTAATGAAACCTTGGCTGATTTAGCCGAACATTACCAAACTACAATCTTGCCTGCCAGGGCTTATAAACCCCGAGACAAATCATTGGTTGAAGGAGCTGTTAAGATCTTGTATCGAAGGATTTATGTAAATCTAAAAGAAACTAAATTCTTTTCTCTGGAAGAATTAAACCAGCAAATATGGGATTTATTGGATGCTCATAACAGTCGAAAACTCACAGGACGTCCGTACTCTCGGATAGAATTATTTTTAGAAGATGAACAACAAAAACTAAGTCCATTACCACAAGAACGTTTTGAAATCAAATACCAATCCTTTGCAACAGTAATGCAAAATGGGCATGTTCAATTAAGTCAGGACAAAAATTACTATAGCGTTCCGTATCAATATGTCAAGAAAAAAGCGAAACTATTGTATACCAAATCAACGGTAGAGATCTATCACAAATACAATCGAATAGCCATCCATCCAAGGAATTACAAACCTTATATCTATACCACAATCCCGGAACATATGGCTAGCACGCATCAATTTGTAGCTCAGTGGAGTGCTGCCCGCTTCATTGATTGGGCCAGTAGTATTGACGAGTCAGTAGCAGAATATATTATGCAAATAATTGAAAGTAGAAACCATCCTGAACAGGCTTATAAAAGTTGTTTGGGAATATTAAACTTCGAGAAAAAGGTAGGGAAAGAGCGATTAATAAATGCCTGTAAGCGGGCACTTGATTTTAAAATTTACAATTTTAAGACCATTCAAAATATTTTAGAAAACAACTTAGATCATATCGAATTTGAACAAGAACCTGAGCAGGAACTTCCAATTCACGCTAACATAAGAGGAAAACAGTATTATAATTAAATTAAAACACAGTAATCATGAATGAATCCACAGTAACAAAAATGAAACAAATGAAGCTTTACGGCATGCACAATGCTTTTAAAACAGCCATTGAAAGCGGAAAAACAGACCATTACACGCTCGATCAGTTTGTATCGATGCTTATTGATGCCGAATGGGATGAAAGGCACAATCGGCGTATTGCCCGCAGTATCACCAACGCCCGATTCCATTACAAATCAAATATTGAAAGTATCAATTTTGACCAAACCCGTAATCTGGATCGAAATACCATACTGCGTCTGGCAGAATGTGAATTTGTCGAAAAAAATGAAAACATTTTAATAACGGGAAGCACTGGTGTAGGCAAAAGTTATTTAGGCACAGCATTAGGTTATCAAGCCTGTATCCAAGGTTTTAAAGTAAGTTATTTTAATACTTCGAAGCTGTTTGCTAAATTAAAAATGGCCAAAGCAGATGGTTCTTACCTGAGAGAATTGGCCAAAATAGAACGGCAAGATGTTATTATATTAGACGATTTTGGACTCCAAGCTTTGGATAGCAGTAACCGAATTACCCTTTTAGAGATCATTGAAGACAGGCATAATAACGGTTCTATCATTGTAACCTCACAAATCCCAGTGCAAGGCTGGTATGACATCATTGGAGAAAAAACCATAGCTGATGCAATTTTGGATAGGCTGATACATCAATCTCATCGACTCGAATTACATGGAGAATCTATGAGAAAAAAAAGAGGGATAAACAAAGGATAATATTTAAGTATATTTGAACACTAATTAACAGATGAAAAAGAGTAGTTTTTAATGAAAAATGGGGTGGTCATTTTGCCCCGGAATTGGGTGGTCATTTTGAATTGGAATCAGGTGCTCACTTTAAATTGGAATTGGGTGGTCAATATCACTGGAATTTGCAATTGGTTATACAACAGGAGATATTAAGTTTTTTGCTTTGACAATGAATGACAAAGAAGATGGTAGTCAGTCGGTTACTAATTCATTTTTGAGTCCGGAAAGAACTAGTAATTTAGATTATGGGATTGCTGCCATAGATTATAATCTTAAAGATCCAAATCCTGTAGTTGTTGCTTCAGCTGCATTAACACCTTGTTATTCAGAGGCAAATATTACGATGAATTTTGTTTCAATCCCTACAACGGCCAGCATTACACAACCAACATGTGCTTTGCAAACCGGAACTATTGTAATTGCAACACAACCAGGGGTTGAATATAGTATAAATGGTACTGTTTATCAGGATTCTAATACATTTTCGGGATTAGTACCTGGGAATTATACCTTATATGTTAGAAATAAATTAGATAATTCTTGTGTGCTTTCATCAGCTACTCCTGCAGTTGTTAATGCAATTCCAACTCCTCCAGTGGTTCCAACAACGGCAAACGTTATTCAACCTACATGTGCTACGCCATCTGGAAGTTTAGTTATAACAACGCAAACTGGAGTAGAGTATAGTTTGGATGGTACGACCTACCAATCTTCAAATACTTTTACGGGATTAGTTCCAGGAGGTTATACATTATATGTTAGAAATATAGCCGATAATACGTGTACCGCTTCATCTGGATCAGTATCAACAATTAATGCAGTTCCAACTCCACCAGCAGTTCCAACAACGATGAGTGTTACTCAACCAACGTGTGGAACACCATCTGGAAGTATCGTTATAACGGCACAAGCAGGAGTAGAATATAGTTTGGATGGGATAACCTATCAAGCTTCAAATACTTTCAATGGACTAGCTCCGGGGTCTTATACTTTGTATGTTAGAAATACAGCGGATACTACTTGCGTAGTTTCATCAGCGTCACCAACAGTAATTGATGTAGTTCCAACTCCTCCTGTAGTTCCAACTACAGTAAGTGTTACACAACCAACGTGTGGAACACCATCTGGAAGTATCGTAATAACGACACAAGCAGGAGTAATGTATAGTTTGGACGGCACAACGTATCAAGCTTCAAATACTTTCAATGGATTAGCTTCTGGTAATTATACTTTGTATGTTAGGAATACAGCTGATAATACCTGTGTGACTCCATCTGGGGCAGCAATAACAATTAATACAGTTCCTATTCCTCCTGTAGTTCCAACAACAGCGAGCGTTGTTCAGCCTACTTGTGGAACACCAACAGGAAGCATTACCATAACAACACAATCTGGGGTAGAGTATAGTTTGGATGGTGTAACATATCAAGCTTCGAATGTTTTCTCAGGATTAGCTCCAAGTACTACTTATACTCTTTATGTTAGAAATACAGCAGACAATACTTGTGTAACTTCTTCCGGGTCAGTAACAACAATTAATGCAATTCCAAACCCTCCAGCAGTTCCTACATCGGCTAGCGTTACTCAGCCAACATGTGGTACACCATCTGGAAGTATTACTATAACAGCACAATCTGGGGTAGCGTATAGTTTAGATGGTATAACCTATCAAGCTTCAAATGTTTTCAGCGGATTAGCTCCGGGTAATTACACTTTGTATGTTAGAAATATAGCGGACAATACTTGCGTAACTTCGTCTGGGTCATCAACAACAATTAATGCAATTCCAACTCCACCTGTAGTTCCAACTACAGCAAGTGTTACTCAACCTACGTGTGGTACTCCATCAGGAAGTATTAGCATAACAACACAAACAGGAGTAATGTATAGTTTGGACGGCACAATGTATCAAGCTTCAAATGATTTCAGCGGATTAGCTCCGGGTAATTATACTTTGTATGTTAGAAATACAGCTGATAATACCTGTGTGACTCCATCTGTGTCTTCAATAACCATTAATGCGATTCCAATTCCTCCACTAGTTCCAACAACAGCAAGTGTTGTTCAACCTACTTGTGGAACACCAACAGGAAGTATTACCATAACAACACAAACTGGAGTAGAGTACAGTTTGAATGGTACAACGTATCAGGCTTCTAATGTTTTCTCAGGATTAGCTCCAAGTACTACTTATACATTATACGTTAGAAATACAGCGGACAATACTTGTATAACTTCTTCCGGGTCAGTAACAACAATTAATGCAATTCCAAACCCTCCAGCAGTTCCTACATCGGCAAGCGTTACTCAGCCAACATGTGGTACGCCATCGGGAAGTATTACCATAACAGCACAATCTGGGGTAGCGTATAGTTTAGATGGTATAACCTACCAAGCTTCAAATACTTTCACAGGATTAGCTCCGGGTAATTACACTTTGTATGTTAGAAATACTGCTGATACTACTTGTGTAACTTCATCGTCTTCAGCAACAACAATTAATGCAATTCCAATTCCTCCAGTAGTTCCAACTACGGCAAGTGTTACTCAACCAACGTGTGGAACACCATCAGGAAGCATTACCATAACTACACAAACAGGTGTAGAATATAGTTTGAATGGTACAACGTATCAAGCTTCAAATGCTTTTAGCGGATTGGCTCCGGGTGCTTATATTTTGTATGTTAGAAATATTGCTGACAATACTTGTATAACTCCATCTGGATCTCCAATAACGATTAATGCAATTCCAACTCCTCCAGTAGTTCCAACAACAGTAAGTTTAGTTCAGCCTACCTGTGGTATACCATCAGGAAGTATTACAATAACAACACAAACTGGAGTAGAATACAGTTTGAATGGTACAACATATCAAGCTTCAAATACGTTCACAGGATTAGTTCCTGGAACTTATACATTATATGTTAGAAATACAGCCGATAACACTTGTGTAACTTCATCTGGATCTGTAACAACAATTAATGCAATTCCAACTCCACCAGTAGTTCCAACAACGGCAAGTGTAACTCAACCTACGTGTGGAATGCCATTAGGAAGCATTACCATAACAGCACAAACAGGGGTAGAATATAGTTTGAATGGTACAACGTATCAAGCTTCAAATCTCTTCACAGGATTGGCTCCAGGAACTACTTATACTTTGTATGTAAGAAATCTTTCTGATACTACTTGTGTCACTTCTTCGGCATCAACAACAACAATTAATCCTATACAAGTAGTGCTAGTGCCAACAGCAGTTAGCGTGGTACAACCAACATGTGCTGTGCAATCAGGAACTATTGTAATAACTACACAACCTGGAGTTGCGTATAGTTTAAATGGTTTAACGTATCAGGCTTCAAATACATTTGCAGGATTGGCTCCGGGTAATTATACCTTGTATGTAAGAAACACAGCTGATATTAGCTGTTTAAATACATCAACATCTGCGGTAACGATTAATGCAATTCCAACTCCTCCCGTAGTTCCAACAACTTCTAGCGTTGTTCAGCCAACATGTTCCGTTACATCTGGGACTATTGTAATAGCAGCTCAATCTGGAGTCGAATATAGTTTGAATGGAACAACCTATCAAGCTTCAAATACATTTACAGGATTAGCTCCAAATAATTATATATTATATGTTAGAAATATTGCGGACAATACATGTTCAGTTCAAAGTCTGACAAGTGTAACTATTAATCCACTTCCTTTATTACCGTCAACTCCAACTTTGGTTCAAGTTGTACAACCAACATGTTTAGTACCATCAGGAAGCATTACAATTAGTACTCAAGCAAACGTTCAGTACAGTTTAGGTAATGGTTATCAAAACAGCAATGTGTTTAATAATTTGGCGCCAGGGAAATATACAATGAGTGTGCGATTTACAAATAGTATTGCCTGTATAACTATAGGTGCTGAAATAACTATAAACGCGATTCCTCCACAAATTCAATTTGAAACAATAGGTGATTGCGAAAATAAAGAATATGTTATAACAGCAAATCCACTATTAGGCTCATATGATCCAAACAATGTGTCTTACCAATGGAAGGATAATACTGGAGCTCCTATCGGAACTAATTCAAATGTGTTAAACGTAACTGATGTGATAGCATCAACTCCAAGCGGACAAGTAGTGTTCCCTGTAACATATACCCTTACTGTAACTTCTACGAATACGGGTTGTGAAACATCAAATAATGTAGTTATAGAGTCTGTTTATTGTAATATCCAAAAAGGAATTTCCCCTGATGGGAACGGTTCAAATGACTTCTTTGATTTAAGATTGATGGATGTTAAAAAACTGGAAATATTTAATAGATATGGTATCAAGGTTTACAATCAGACCAATTATACAGACCAATGGAAAGGTCAGTCAAACAAAGGAGAAGATCTTCCAAGTGCTACCTATTATTATGTGATAGAATTTAATAGTGGAGAACCAAAAACAGGTTGGATTTATTTAATCAGAGAAAAACAGTAATTAATATATTTATTTGTCTGTAAATTTTTAAATAGACCAATAAACCGAAAAATAAATAGATATGAACAAAAAAATATTGATGTCTCTTTTAATTCTTATTGCCTATATGGATGTAAAAGCGCAACAAGACCCACATTATACTCAGTACATGTATAATATGAATGTTATTAATCCAGCCTATGCAGGTTCTAATGAGAGTATTTCTTTTGGTCTTTTATATAGAAAACAATGGGTAAACATTGAAGATTCACCAGCTTCATTTACTTTCGCAGGTCATACTCCAGCGGGAAAGAATGTAGGTGTTGGTCTATCATTTATATCAGATAAGATTGGACCGGTAACAGAGCAAAATGTATTTGGAGACTTCTCTTATACTTTGAAATTAGGAGACACACAAAGATTGGCATTTGGTTTAAAAGCTGGAGTCTCTTTTCACAAAGTAGGGCTCAGGGATATTCAATCCAGTTTGCCAGACCCTAATGAAGGTATTTTTGGAGAAGATATCAACGATACATCATTTAATTTAGGATCAGGGTTGTTTTATTACACAGACAAATATTACGTATCTTTTTCGATTCCAAATATGATTAAATCAGCGCACTTAGATTATAATGGACGTGAATATGGTTCAGATGTGTCTCACTATTTTTTAACCGCAGGTTATGTTTTTGATCTTAATTATGAATTGAAATTCAAGCCTTCGTTAATGTTAAAATCGGCGTTTAATGTATCTCCGTCTTTAGATGTTTCCGCCAATTTTTTATATCAAGAAAAATTTGAGATTGGAGCAACTTATAGATTGGAAGACAGTTTTGGCGGAATGGTCAATTTTGCTATCACACCTGAATTAAGAATTGGGTATGCTTACGATCATATTATTTCAGATTTGAAAGTAACTTCTCCATCATCACATGAATTCATATTGTTATATGATTTATTTGAATCGAAAAAAGTTTCACGTTCTCCTAGATTTTTCTAAAATTTAATTTTTATAATTAATGAAAAAAAATACACTTTTACTGTTTTTTGTGCTGGCAGGTTTCTCACTTTGCGCACAAAATAAAGAGACTAAAAATGCAGATAAATTATTTGAAAGCTACGATTATGTTGAAGCTGTTGAAGGATATCTAGCTTTAGTTGAAAAAGGAAATACAGATGCTTATGTGACTAAACAACTTGGTGATAGTTATTATTATATGCACAATACCGTAGAATCCGAAAAATGGTACGCCAAAGCTGTACAAACAAAACAAGATGCAGAAACGTATTATAGATACGCTCAAATGTTGAAATCTAACGGTAAATACGCGGAGTCTAATGCTCAAATGAAAACATTTTCAGCTTTAGTACCAGACGATCAGAGAGCTAAACAATTCAATAAGAATCCAAATTACCTTTCGGAGCTATTGAATAAAGAAAAACTTTTTGTTGTAGATAAAATTTCAGTTAATTCTCAAAGATCAGATTTTGGAGCAAGTCTTTATGGAGATATACTCTATTTTGCAAGTGCCAGAAATGAAAGCAATAAAATATACGGTTGGAATAACGAACCTTATTTAGACATTTATCAGTCTACTTATAATGCTGATGGAAGCTATTCAGAGCCAATTCCTGTAGATGAATTAAACAGTAGGTTTCATGAAGGTCCTGTTACAATGACCAAAGACGGTAATGTTGTTTATTTTTCAAGCGAAAGTTTCAAAGATAAATTATTCGAGAAAGATAAAACACACAAGCTGAAATTTGGTCAAGTGAATCTTTACAAAGCTGTTAAAGAAAACGGTAAATGGGGATCTATTACTCCACTGCCATTCAATAGTAAAAGTTATTCTATGGGGAATCCATCTATAGATGCAGATGGGAAGGTTCTTTATTTTGCTTCTAATATGTCTGGTTCTGTAGGAGGAACTGATATTTGGAAAGTAACAGTGAATAATGATGGAACATATGGCGTGCCAGAAAATCTAGGGAATAAAATTAATACAGCTGGTGACGAGAATTTTCCTTTTGTAACAGAGGATGCTATTTTATATTTTTCTTCAAACGGCTTGACTGGTTTTGGAAGCTTAGATGTTTTTTCTGTTGATTTAAATAAAGATGAGGAACCATATAACATTGGAAAACCTGTAAATACGGAGAAAGATGATTTTGCTTTTACATTTAATAAAGAAAAAAATATTGGTTATTTATCCAGTAATCGTAGTGGTGTAGACCATATCTATAGTTCTATTCCAGTATGTAAAGGGCAGATTCTTAGTGTGGTAAAAAATGCCAAAACTGGAGAGTTATTAGCTAATTCTAAAGTTGTTATTTTAGATGCGACTAACACAGTTTTAGATACTCAAATGTCTAATATGAATGGAGAAGTTCTTTATGACGTAGAATGTCAGAAGCCATATACTATAGAAGTTTTTAAAGATGGTTATGTTTCAAAATCTTTTCCTGTAGCTAAAATTAGTGAAGGGAAAGTTACCGTTGATGCAGTAATTGATCCAATTGAAGTTATAATTACTGAAACCGAAATTATTTTAAATCCTATTTATTTCGAATACAACAAAAGCAATATAACTAAGAATGGTGCTGCAGAACTTGATAAATTGGTTTATGTAATGTCTCAAAATGATAAACTGAAAATTTATGTTAAGGCACATACTGATTCTAGAGGTACTGATGAATTTAACTTAGATCTTTCTGAGAGAAGAGCAAATGCTACTGTAGCATACATTATTTCAAAAGGAATTAGTGGTGATAAAATAACTGGAAAAGGTTTTGGCGAATCAGAATTTAAAGTGGATTGTCAGGAAAATTGTACCGAAGAAGAACATGCCTTAAACAGACGTTCTGAGTTCATGATTGTGAAATAAGCTTCTTATAATAGTAAATATTAAAAAACAGGATGCCGTAGAGCATCCTGTTTTTTGTTTAATATAATATTTTTTAATTAACCGTGAATCGTTTCTTGTTTACCATAATTCGTGATAATCGAAGTTTCAAATTCAATCCATTCCTTCCAGCGTTTGTCTACATCAATGTTGTCAGCATATTTTCGAGCGAAACCCAAGAAAGTGGTATAGTGTCCCGCTTCGGAAATCATGAGGTCTCTGTAAAAAGTGGCTAATTCGACATCTTTTATGTTTTCTGATAAAACTTTAAACCGCTCACAACTTCTGGCTTCAATCATAGCTGAAAATAACAATCGATCACAAAGAGCATCTTTTCGGCTGCCATCTTTTTTCATAAATTTAAAAAGTTCATTTACATAATGATCTTTCCTTTCTCTGCCTAAAGTCAGTCCTTTGCTTTTGATTAAATTATGAACTAATTGCAAGTGATCTAATTCTTCTTTTGCAATAATCAGCATCTCGGTTACTAATTCTTCCAATTCGGAGTTATAAGTAACCAGACTTATCGCATTTGATGCTGCCTTTTGTTCACACCAAGCATGATCCGTCAAGATTTCTTCTATATTCGATTCGACTATATTTACCCAACGAGGGTCTGTGGCTAATTTTAATCCTAACATGATACTGAAATTTATTTAGAACAAAATTAGTGTTTTCTAATCTATTTTTTGTCCAAATGACGGGATTGAACACAAAATAGCATTATTTTGCAATTGAAATTTATAATAATATGAATCAGGTTCAAAAGCTTTTAATTATTGGTTTTGTTTGGCCGGAGCCAAATTCGTCCGCAGCAGGAGGAAGGATGATGCAGCTGATTTCACTTTTTAAAGCACAAGGTTTTAGCATTACGTTTGCCAGTCCTGCGCAAAACAGTGATTTTATGGTTGATTTAGGCGAATATGAGGTGGATAAAAAATCAATCGAACTGAACAATTCCAGTTTTGATATTTTTGTAAAAGAACTGAATCCAGCTGTAGTTTTGTTTGATCGTTTTATGATGGAGGAGCAATTTGGTTGGCGTGTAGCTGAAAATTGCCCTGATGCGTTGCGAATATTAGATACTGAAGATTTACATTGTTTGCGATTGGCTCGCCAGAAAGCGTTTAAGGAAAATCGTTCTTTTAGTACAACTGATTTATTTGTAGAAGAGGTTGCGAAACGCGAAATTGCAAGTATTTTACGTTGTGATTTGTCTTTGATGATTTCCGAGTTTGAAATGGAATTATTAGAATCTACATTCAAAATAGATAAAGCATTATTGTATTATTTGCCTTTTCTATTGGAACCAATCTTGAGTTCTGAAATAGAGGAACTGCCTTCTTTTGAAAATCGAAAAGACTTTATTTTTATCGGAAATTTTCTTCATGAGCCCAATTGGAATGCCGTTCAGTATTTAAAAGAAACGATTTGGCCTTTAATAAAAAAGCAAGTGCCAGAAGCTGTTTTGAACGTTTATGGTGCTTATCCTTCACAAAAAGTAATACAATTGAATAATGTCAGAGATAGTTTTTTAATTATGGGACGAGCTAGCAACGCTCAAGACGTAGTTAAGGAAGCGCGAGTTGTTTTGGCTCCTTTGCGTTTTGGAGCCGGTATTAAAGGGAAGTTATTGGAAGCGATGCAATGCGGAACGCCAAGCGTAACGACTACTATTGGTTCTGAATCCATGCACGGGGATTTGCCTTGGAATGGCTTTATTAGGGATGATGTAGCTGATTTTGTCGATGGAGCAGTACAATTGTATCTAGACAAAACAGTTTGGGTTAAAGCCCAAAAAAACGGAATTGAGATTGTCAATCAACGATATTCTAAAGGTTTGTTCGAAACTGACTTTAGTACTAAAATAGAATTTTTACGATCTAATTTTGAGCAACATCGGTTGAGCAATTTTATGGGGGCAATGTTGCAACATCATACTTTAAAAAGTACCAAATATATGTCTCGATGGATTGAGGAGAAGAATAAATAAAAAATCCCGTCAAGTTTTAAAAACAAGACGGGATTTGTATTTTAAGAACCGAGTTATTACGCAAGCATCGTAACTGGGTTTTCTATAAATTGTTTCAATGTTTGTAAAAATTGAGCTCCAGTTGCACCATCAATTGTTCTGTGGTCGCAAGCTAAAGATAACATCATTGTGTTTCCTACAACAATCTGACCATTTTTCACAACCGGTTTTTCTACAATAGCTCCTACGGATAGGATAGCAGAATTAGGTTGATTGATGATAGAGTTGAATTCTGTAATACCAAACATTCCAAGATTAGAAACTGTAAAAGTACTTCCTTCCATTTCTGTAGGCAATAATTTTTTGTTTTTAGCTCTTCCTGCAAGATCTCTAACGCTTCCGCCAATTTGAGATAAACTCATAGCATCTGTAAAACGTAATACAGGAACTACTAATCCGTCTTCAACAGCTACAGCAACTCCAATATTCACGTGATGGTTGATGATGATAGCATCTTCTCTCCATTGAGAATTTATTTTTGGATGTTTTTTCAATGCTAATGCACACGCTTTTATTACCATATCGTTGAATGATACTTTTGTATCAGGAACGCTGTTAATGATAGCTCTTGATTTCATTGCTTCGTCCATAGTTACCTCAATTACTAAGTTGAAATGTGGCGCAGTGAATAAAGACTCTGCTAAACGTTTTGCAATGATTTTTCGCATTTGCGAATTTTTGATTTCTTCTGTGATAACTTCTCCTGCAGGTACAAATGGTTTTGCAGCAGCTACAGTTTCTGCTTTCGCTGGGGTAGCACTTGTCGGTGCTGGAGCGGCGCTAGTTTGTGGTGTGAAGTTTTCGATATCGCTTTTTACAATACGTCCGTTTTCACCAGAACCTTTTACTTGAGTCAATTGAATTCCTTTGTCACTTGCAATTTTCTTTGCCAATGGCGATGCTAAAATTCGTTGACCGTCAGTTGATGGTTCTTGAACGATTGGTGGTTCCGAAGCTTTTTCTGTTGAAGCAACTTCTTTTTCTTCTGCTACTGCAGGAGCTGCTTGTGGCGCTCCACCAGTTTTATAATTTTCAGCAATTCCGCTGATATCAGTTCCTGTAGGTCCAATGATTGCCAAAAGACTATCAACTGGTGCAGTATTTCCTTCTTCGATTCCTACGTATAATAAAGTTCCTTCATTGAAAGATTCGAATTCCATTGTTGCTTTGTCGGTTTCGATTTCAGCAAGAATGTCTCCTTCGCTTACTTTATCACCTACTTTTTTCAACCAAGTAGCTACTGTTCCTTCTGTCATGGTGTCGCTTAAACGCGGCATCGTGATAACTACAACTCCTTTTGGTAATGAAGCTGTTGCAGGTGCTGCAGCTTTTGTAACTTCAGGAGTAGTTGCTGTTTCTTCAGTAACTTTTGTTTCTTCTTTAGCTGGAGCTGCATCAGCTGGTTTTCCTGCTAGTAATGCCGAAATGTCCTCGCCTTCTTTTCCTATAATTGCTAATAATGAGTCAACCGGTGCAGTTTCACCTGCAGGGATTCCTATGTGTAAAAGTGTTCCTTCGTTGAAAGACTCAAATTCCATTGTTGCTTTGTCAGTTTCAATTTCTGCAAGGATATCACCTTCGCTTACTTTATCACCTACTTTTTTTAGCCAAGTCGCTACCGTTCCTTCCGTCATCGTATCGCTCAAACGAGGCATTGTAATTATTGTTGCCATAATTGATTTATAGTTTATGAGGTAAAAATGGATAGTTCTCTTGTTCGTATACTACATCGTATAGCTGTTCAATAGGAGGGTATTCAGATTCTTCGGCAAATGTTACACATTCTTCCACTAAATCTTTTACTCTTTGATCGATTGCTTCGATTTCTTCTTCTGTAGCATATTTTTGATCTTTAATCACATCTAAAACTTGAGTAATTGGATCAATTTTTTTGTACTCTTCTACTTCTTCTTTCGAACGGTATAATTGTGCATCCGACATAGAGTGACCTCTATAACGGTATGTTTTCATTTCTAAGAAAGTTGGTCCGTCTCCACGACGTGCTCTGTCAATTGCTTCAGTCATTGCTTCAGCAACTTTTACAGGGTTCATTCCGTCAACTGGTCCACAAGGCATTTCGTATCCTAAACCTAATTTCCAGATATCAGTATGATTGGCTGTTCTTTCTACAGAAGTTCCCATAGCGTAACCATTGTTTTCAACAATGAAAACTACTGGAAGTTTCCATAACATAGCCATGTTAAAAGCTTCGTGTAAAGATCCTTGACGTGCTGCACCATCACCAAAATAAGTCATAGTAACACCGCCAGTTTCAAAATATTTGTCTGCAAAAGCTAATCCTGCACCTACAGGAATTTGTCCTCCTACAATTCCGTGCCCACCATAAAAACGGTGCTCTTTTGAAAAGATGTGCATAGAACCACCCATACCTTTTGAAGTTCCGGTAACTTTTCCTAAAAGTTCTGCCATTACGCGTCTAGGATCAACTCCCATACCTATTGGCTGAACGTGATTTCTGTAAGCAGTAATCATTTTGTCTTTTGTCAAGTCCATTGCGTGCAATGCACCAGCTAATACGGCCTCTTGACCATTGTATAAATGTAGAAATCCTCTAACTTTTTGTTGGATGTATAATGCTGCAAGTTTGTCCTCAAACTTTCTCCAAAGCAGCATATCTTCATACCACTTTAAATATACTTCTTTTGTAACTTCTTTCATCTGAATTTTTCTTTTGCTAAAGTGTTATTGTATTATCAATTTGTACCTATAACGCAAAATAGTTTCCTCCCACAAATTTGCGAAATGCAAAAATAAGACATTCCAAGTAAGAACTAAAATTTAATAGGCAATTTTTGGAATTTTTACAAGAATTTTTTATCGAACATAAATGGAAGCAAGTTTTTCAGGGATTCTGATTTGTAAATTGCGCCAATTTCTCCCATAAAATAGATTTCGATAGGGGTCTCTTGTTTGATTTCGTATTCGGCGATAGATTGTCTGCAAGATCCGCAAGGAGGAATCGGAGCTGTAGTTTGATTCGAGTCAGAAGCAGCAGTGATTGCCATTTTTAAAATTTTGGCTTCCGGATACACTGCTCCGGCATAAAAAATAGCGACACGTTCCGCGCACAGTCCCGAAGGATAGGCTGCGTTTTCTTGGTTTGAACCTAATACAGTTTTACCGTTGTCTAAAAAAATTGCAACTCCAACTCTGAATTTTGAATAGGGAGCATAAGCATTTTTTCGGACTTCAACGGCTTGCGTCATTAATTCCTGAATGTCATTTGGTAAATCTTGAATGGAATCGAATACTTTGAATTGAGTGGTAATTGTTATTTCTTTCATACTTTTTTAAGGAAAAAAAATCCAAACTTCATGGTGTTGAAATTTGGATTGTTATTTGTGGATTTTATTTATGTTTAATATTCGTCATATTTGTCTCCAAAATTGAAGGTAAGAGAAAAACGAAGCGTGTTCTCTAAAGGGTTTTTTACTTTTGATGCCGAGAATAAATAAGAAACATCTACTTTGACAACATTGTATTTGAAACCTGCTCCAAGCGAGAAAAATTGACGAGCACCTTTTAAAGGACTTTCGTGAAAATATCCCAAACGCATCGCAAAGGAATCTTGGTACAAATATTCGGCGCCTACAGCGTAAGTAACTTCTTTTAATTCCTCACTAAATCCATCAGGAGCATCACCAAATGATTCGAAAACACCGGAAGTCCAACCAATAGCGCGGTAATTCTGGTTGTTTTGATTACTTTCTTCAGTTGTTACGGTTCCGTCACCGTTTAAATCTGGATCTTGTGGTGTAGGAACTAATAGTTTGTTAAATTCAACATTGACAGCAACCTTATTATAGTCGTCTAAAATAAAATCAAAACCAGTTCCTATTTTTAAATTGGCAGGTATGAAGTTGTTGTTAAAGTCATCGTTGTCATAACTGATTTTTGGACCTAAATTTTGGATATTAAATCCCGCTCTCCATCTTCCGTTGAATTCGTTGTACGCTATTTCTTCGGATTGGTAAAAACCGGCTACATCAACAGCAAATGTACTTGCAGATGATGCATCGTTATTATCTGAAGCCACTTTTAGATTTGAATTGATAAACCTTCCCGCAATAGCCATAGAGAATTTCTCGCTTAGCTTTAAGGAATAAGAACCATCAATAGCAAACTCGTTTGGAGAAACTATTCTAGGTGCTTCGTTAGGATCACCTGTTTCGCGTAATTCAATTTCACCTAAACCAAAGTAACGAAGGCTTCCTGCAAAGGCACTTCTTTCATTTAATTTTTGATAATAGGTCAATTGTCCTAATGATATATCATTAACCAGGTCAGTAAGGTAAGGTGTGTAGCTTATAGAAAATCCTTTTTGGTCCGTTGCAAAAGCATATTTGGCCGGATTCCATTGTTGTGAAAAAGCATCGGCTGATGTTGCAACTCCTACGTCTGCCATACCTGCAGCTCTAGCGTCGGCTGCAACTAATAAAAAGGGAACCCCCGGGTTTATAACTCTATCTTGTGCTTTTGTAAAAGAAATTACAAATAAAAAGATAAAAAGTAATGTTATTTTTTTCATTATTGTAGGAAGTTTTATTAAACAAATATAGTATTTTATTAAAGTATAACAAGTTTTTCAAATTTTTCAGTTTTCTTATTTGTTAGACTTGATTTGACGGTTAGTTTGTAGACATAAACGCCTTTCCCTATTTTATCTCCAAAATCATCTTTGCCATCCCAAGTGATTTCTTTTGATAAAAATCCTTCAGTTGTGATAATTTGATTTTTTGTCCAAACCACTTTTCCTGTTATTGTCATTACTTGAACCTGAACGTCCAATGGTTCAAATGGTCTGTTGTGTGTAAACCAAAACTCAGTATAATTAACGAACGGATTTGGATAATTCAACACATGTGTCAATGTTATCGTTTCATCACCTACAACAATAAACTGAATCTCAGCGGTTATCGGGTTGTTGTATACATCCCACGCTTTGAATGTTATAGTGTGTAATCCCGGAGCTAAATTGCGCAACGGAAACCGGAGAGTTCCACTTGTAAAATCGTCTAATGTTGTTTGATAATAATCATTCAGTACAAAGGGATTGCTTACATCTCCATCAAGAATAGCAACAATATCATGACCTATTCCGCTTGCCGTATTTATTCCGTTTTCATCTTCAAGCAGTGCAACAAGAAATGGGGATTCATTAGTTGTTCCGCCAGAAACAAAAGTCTCGTCATTCATATATAACTTAACTCTTGGACTAATATTGTCTGCGGTTGCATTTTCATTTATTCCGCCTATTTTTATTGTTGAATCATACCCGGTTTCGTTCTGTAATAACTGATTTTTTTTGGAATAAAAACTAATCCTTCCGTTGGCCAATGGAACTCTAATGTCTCTAGGTACAACAAAACTAAACTCAAACTGGCCATTAGTGACTGATGCGTTTCCTCTGAATATTGTTTCGCCTAAAACATTGAAATTAATAGGCGGACTATTACCGTCATTGTTATATGTTGTTCTTGAAACTGTTTTGTCAAAAATAGTTGTAGAAACTTCTCCGTTATAATTCGTCAACAAGTTATTGTTTTCATCGGTAACTTCTCCTGTCAGTTTCATTTTTGCCAATGATTTGAAGTCGTCAATGGTTTGGGTGACCGGAATGTCATTTACTTTAGTTAATCTAATTTTTGGTCTTGGAATTGCAAGCATCAATGCTGGATCGCCAATATAAAAAACAACATTGGTGGCTGAATTTGGATTGCTGTTTTTTGAAATTCGCAGCGCCTCTGCAATTGAAGTATATTGGTTCGAATTGTACGACAATAAATTTTTTGTCAGAGCGTCGTTGAAATTTTCTGCGCTGAATTGTCCAATGGATCGAATGGTAGTAATCATTGCGATTGCTCCGCCTTTAGGATTCCAGTAGGTATATTCTCCAGCGGTTGGTCTTAAAGGATTGTCAAAACGGGAAAATTCACAAGTGATAGTTATAAATAAAGGATACTTGTATTGATTGCTCAAGTTCTGTCCATCTGATTTTTCCCAAATGCGTTCGCCTGATAAGCCATCTTCGCCACCGTGTCCTAAATAATTAAAGACCAAAGCCCCTTTTTCGAAAGCATTGAAGAAGTCCGTTCTTGCTTTTGGATATCTGGAACCTCCTGCGGATGCTTCTTGGACATAAGAATCTAAAAGAATTTTAGTCACATTTAGAAATGGTTTTTCGGAAGCAATTGTATTTGCAAGGCTGTTTTGTCTGTTTTGTAAACTGGCATCGGATGTTATATCTGAATCATCAGAAACCAATGCGAAGTTATTTCTCCAGCTTCCGTAGGATTTCAAGTCGTGATATTCGATGACTTTATTTACCATTTCGTCAGCTTGTTTGGCATCATTCACCAGCATTCTGCCCACAGCAATATCGATTCCTCCAAAATACGAAACAACATTTCCTTCTGTAGCATCCATTAATCCAAAAAAATCATCTGAGGCAAAAGATGATTCACCCGTTGTGCTACTGTTTAAGGCGTGGTAAATGGGCGCGACATTAGTGTTGTTTGTGATTCTATTTTTAAAATCATAAGAGGCATCTCCAAAAAGATTGACAAACTTTACTCTTTTCTCCGGTGCCGAAGCATTTTCATAGATGTACTTAATGCAATTTCGGATTGCTGCAACATCTTGCTTTCCCGAAGAAAATTCTTGATAGATGGACTCTAATGAAATTACTTTTACATTTAAATTGGATTGGGTGCGATGAAAAGTGGCTAATTTTTCAGCTTGTGCGGCTAAAAAATTGGGTGTGATAATCACGTAATCGATGTCTTGAAATTGACCTTGTCCGTTTTTTAATACTGTTCCTTTTAGGTTTTGATTAGTGACTTTTGATTTGGTATCTTTTAAAGGAGTATAATAATCCGAAGCATCTAAAGCGACATATTTTCTGAGTTCTCCCAAGTTTGCTTTAAAATTTATTGTGCTCTGATTTGAGTTTTCGATAGTGGTTACATTATAAATATCGGTGACATCCCAAATTTGTGGAATATCTGTTGTGTTTGAAAGGCTGTAATTCACAATTCCAAAACTTGAATTGGATTGATCGTATTGAAATTGAAACTGTTTTCCGTAGCCTTGCAGTTTTCGCTTGGCGATAAGCCTTATGTTGTCCAGAAAGCCTTTGGAACCCGGAACACCATTATTATTGTATTTCAATTTTATTTTTATGTTTTCGGCACCATTAAAGCTAGTGTTGTTTGGTAAAGAACCTAAATAAAACTCAGTTCCGGAATTATTGTTTAAAGCAGGAAAAGAAATAGTGCCAACTGCAGTTCCATTTGCAGTCACATTCAAAGTAGTTGGGGTAAATGCAGCTGAAGCAGCTGTTAATAACACTTTTACAGGAGTTGAAGGATCAAAATTAGGGAAATTAAAATCGAATTCCTGTTCGTCTTTGACTTCAAATGATTCACCAAACCATTGGCGACCTAATCGCGCTACATTAATAAGGTCTACCTCGTGGTATTGTTGATTGTCAAAAGAAGTGATGTTTAAAGTGCTGCTTCCGGAAGGTTGAGCCATAGGAGCGATTCTTTTTCCATCGGCACCTTGAATAGTAATGTAATAATAGGACTTTGTATCGTACAGATTAGTAAAAGTCAAGCTTTCCTGGTTCCAAGTGTCAACTCCTTCGGCATAAAAAAGTATATAATCGTCGTTGTTGAAAATTCCGTCGGCTTCACCATTGATTTGAATTGCGTTTTCGGATAAGTCGTTTGGATAAAAAATACTGTTTGATAGCGGAAGCATTCGTCCGCCATTACCATAAATTTTTATTTTTCGCGGGTCTAATGTATTTGGGTCTAACCCTAATTGTTGTAAAAAAGTTTTAGTGATTTTATATACACCGGATTTTTCAACATAAAATTGATACCAGTTGCCTGTTGCTAAAACAGAATTGATGATGCTATTTGTGCTTGCGCTTTTGCTGGATTGTGATATTCTGGCAGTATTGGCGTCTACTTCATAGGAAAAAGACTTTATGCGTTTAAAACCGAAATCGTCCTTAATTATAGGTGAAAGATTGATAAAAGCGTCTCTGATGTCTCTTGAAATGCTTACATTTAGATATGCATTTATTGTTTTAGGAATATTTTCGGAAGCCAAATCGCCAAGTTGTGAAGTTGTGATTGTTTCGTAAGTTACATTTGTGATTGTGACTTTCCCTTCGTTAAAAGAGATTGGCTCTTTTATTTTTAAGGTATAAAGCAATGCCTTTTGGGAAGCATCATAATGAAAATTATTTCCTGTAAATTGAGGGATAATGACTTTGAAATCGCCATAGGACATTTCTTTTTTATCTGTCCATTCAATGACTGCGTCACCTTTAATTTGAGCAAAAGAAACAAAAGGAATCAGGCATAAATAAGCCAAAAGTATTTTTCTCATCGTTTTTTTAACGTGATTAATAGTGAGTTATTATTTATCAGTAAAAATAAACCATTTCGTGTGATTTAAATAATAAATATTATAAATTTGCGTTTTGATATATAATTTATTGTTAAAATTACATCGGCGAAAATTATTTAAAAGTATGATGTTGATTAATGGTTAATTATTATATTGCGGCACTTAAATTATTACCTACTATTATTACCTACTAAAGAGTATGAAAGCAAACAAAATTATGGGCTTACGATTGTTGATATCAATCCTGTTAGTAATTGGTTTTTCCAGTTGCAGTAAAAAGTCCAGCTCCAAAAACACCTCAAGAGCAACCGGTTGGAATATGGACAGCAAAAAAGCAGGTTCAAGTAAAAAACAACAAGCAGGGCCAGGTTTGGTTTTTGTGGAAGGTGGTACATTTACTATGGGAAAAGTAGAGGATGATGTTATGCATGATTGGAATAATACGCCAACACAACAACACGTTCAGTCTTTTTATATGGATGAGACTGAAGTTACAAACTCTATGTATTTAGATTACTTAGATTGGTTGAAAAGTGTTTACCCACCCACTGAAGAAAATTATAAAAACATATACGAAGGCGCCTCACCTGATACGTTAGTTTGGAGAAATAGATTGGGTTACAATGAAACGATGACTAATAATTATTTAAGACATCCTTCTTATGCAGAATATCCTGTTGTTGGAGTAAATTGGATTCAAGCAGTTGAATTCAGTAACTGGAGAACGCAACGTGTAAATGAAGCACTTTTGGAAAAAAACGGATATCTTAAAAAGAATGCAAAGACTTTAGATGTAACGGCTGACAGTAATTTTGATACAGAAACGTATTTGAATTCACCTACTTTGGCATACGGAGGAAATGAAGAAATTGTATTAAAAGGAAAAAATGGAGGTAAAAAAGCTCCTAAAGCTGGAAAAGACGGTAAAGTTATTGAACCTAAAAATGTTTATGCACAGCGCTCTTCTGGAATACTTCTTCCTGAATACAGACTACCAACTGAAGCAGAATGGGAATATGCAGCTGCTGCCGATGTAGGACAAAGAGAATACAATATCTATAAAGGTCAAAAAAAATACCCTTGGTCAGGAGGTTATACTCGTTCAGGTAAAAGACAAAGTAAAGGAGATCAGTTAGCCAATTTCAAACAAGGTAATGGAGATTACGGTGGAATTGCAGGTTGGTCCGATGATGGTGCAGATATTACCAATGAAGTTAAAAAATACCCTGCAAATGATTTTGGATTGTATGATATGGCTGGAAATGTTGCTGAATGGGTACAAGACGTTTACAGACCTATAATCGACAATGAAGCGAATGACTTCAATTATTTTAGAGGAAATCAATACACTAAAAATAAAATAGGGGCAGACGGTAAGGTTGAAATTGTTACCAAAGAGAATATGAAATTTGATACTTTAAGTAACGGTAGAATAGTTGCCAGAAAATTCCCGGGTCAAATTGCTCAAGTTCCTGTTGATGAAAAAGAGACGTATTTGAGACAGAATTTCGACAAAAGTGATAATACTAATTACAGAGATGGTGATAAACAATCTACTAGATATTATAACTTTGGATCTTCTGAAGCGGATACTGAAAAACAAAAAGATGAGAAAATCATGTATAACTCACCTAAACACAATGTTACTACAGACAGTTTAGGTAAAATGGTTAGAAAATATGATAAATCTAGCAAGAGAACAACTTTAATAAATGATGAAGTTAGAGTTTATAAAGGTGGTTCTTGGAGAGATAGAGCTTATTGGTTAGATCCTGCTCAAAGAAGGTATTTTCCACAAGATATGGCTACAGATTACATCGGTTTTAGATGTGCTATGTCTAGAGTAGGGCCTAAAGCAGACAAGAAAAAAACAGCTAGAAATTAATTTTTTTTATAAAATAAAAATAAAAGCCCTTTGATTAGGGCTTTTATTTTTTTAAATCGTTTCAAATGGATATTAGTTACATTCATAGTTTATTTTTAAAATGTAAATCGGTTTCGATTGATACCCGCAAGATTGAGTTCAACTCCTTATTTGTCGCCATAAAAGGGGAGCGTTTCGATGCTAATACATTTGCGAAAGAAGCATTAGATAAAGGAGCTTCTTATGTAATAATTGACGATGAATCTTATTTTATTGACCAAAGAACAATCTTAGTTGATGACAGTTTAATAGCCTTACAGGAGTTGGCTAAGTTCCACCGTGAATATTTAAAACTCCCTATAATTGCCCTTACCGGAAGTAATGGAAAAACTACGACCAAAGAACTGATTCATGTTGTTCTTTCTAAAAAATTCAATATTAAAGCTACCGTTGGAAACCTTAACAATCACATTGGTGTTCCGTTGACATTGCTTTCGTTTAATTCAGAAACAGAAATTGGAATTGTTGAAATGGGGGCGAACCACAAAAAAGAAATTGAATTTCTATGTGAATTAGCAAAACCGGATTATGGCTACATCACTAATTTTGGAAAAGCGCATTTAGAAGGTTTTGGTGGTGTTGAAGGAGTGATTGAAGGAAAAAGCGAAATGTATCAGTACCTTTCTGTAAATGATAAACTTGCTTTTATAAATCTGGAAGATCCTATTCAAGTTGAAAAGTCAATGTCGTTAAAGGCCTATTCTTTTGGCATAAATAAAACAAACGCGGATGTAAATATTACCTCAGTTAAAGCAAATCCATTTGTGGCAATAAACTATTCTGATATAACTATTTCAACGCATTTAATAGGCTTGTACAATGCCAATAACATCAATGCGGCGCTAACTATAGGAAAGTATTTTAAAATTGATGATATCGCAATAAAAGAAGCTTTAGAAAGCTATGTGCCTGAGAATAACAGATCGCAGTTATTGACAAAAGGAACTAACCAAATTATTCTGGATGCCTATAATGCAAACCCGAGCAGCATGGCTGTAGCTATTGAGAATTTTCTGCAGTTAGAGAGTTCAAATAAAGCAATGATTTTGGGAGACATGTTTGAGTTAGGAAGGGAAAGTCAGCAAGAGCATAAAGCAATAGTTGACCTGCTTTCGAATGAAGATAACGTGAAATGTTATTTTATCGGTTCAGCATTTTATGCCAATAAATTTGAAAAAAGCAACTTTTGGTTTTACAATACATTTGAAGAATTTTCAAATCATTTACCAATGACTGAATTCAATAATTGTACTATCTTGATAAAAGGATCCAGGGGAATGGCATTGGAGCGAACTTTAAATTTCTTGACATAAAGAACAGCTGTTTTTATAATAGAAATGCCATCATAGTAATTTATGATGGCATTTTTGGTTTTTATTAAATGCTCATTAGAAATCCAATTAGATTTTCTTTTTTATTGAGTCCTAGTTTTTTTCTCAATCGGTAACGTGCCAGTTCTACTCCTCCGTTTGAGATATTCATGATTTCGGCAATCTCTTTCGTTGACATATTCATTAATAGATAGGTTGATAAATCCAGTTCTCGAGGAGATATTGTAGGATATTTTTCCTTTAATCTTTTCAGGAAATCAAAATGGACATTCTTAATGTGTTTTTCTAAGTCTTTCCAGCTTTTGTCTGCATTCACTTCTTTGGTGATGCTTTTATTCAATTTTGTAAATTGAAACTTGGTAGAATCATCAAAAGATTCGACATTGATATCTTTTAATTTGTAAATGATGCCATTTAGGATTTTGTTTTTCTTAACTACTTGCAGCGAATTATTGACTAATTCTTTGTCCTTAGCTAAAATCTTAATTTGCAACTTGTCACTTTTTAATTTTTCGATTTCTTTTTCCAGTTCGTATTGTTCCTGTCTTATTTTTGATTCCTTTTCTAAATAAAGTCTTCGTTGTTCAATTGTCTCATAATATTTGTTTTTTCGTATCTTCATTTTTACTCTGTTGCGAATGAAAAACACAGAAGCAACAATTAGTAAAAGATAAAATAAATATGCCAAAAAATGCCTGTACCAAGGTGGGGAAACAGTAAAAGTAGCAATTGCTTCTTGCGATTGAATCCCATGACTGTTTCTCACTTTTAATTTCATTTTGTAATCACCTTCTCTTAAGTTAGTGTATTCTTTAATTGAAATGGAAGACCAAGCGCTCCATCGATCATCAAAACCTTCCAGTTGGTAGGAGAATTCTACATTCTCCAGATTTTCATAAGTTGGAGACGAGAACGTGAATTTTACGCGATTTGCTGAATAAGGTATTTTGAGCATGTCAATCTTATTTTGCCCGTTTCCTAAGATTATTGTATCTCCAGGATAAGAAAAACTTCGTATAAATGCTATTGGTTTTGACACGGAATAATTCTGTAGTTTCGGATTATAATGGGCTAAACCATCGGTTAAACCAATTAATATATTTTCAGGATTAATCGTGTTTACGGAGATGTAGTTGTTTACGAGATTGCCTGTTAAACTGGAAAAAGGCGCAATAGAGTTTTTATAAGTGCCATTTTTCTGTTTCATTAAAACGCCTAATGATTCGCTGAAAATATACCAGATATTACCATAATTATCTTCAGTTAAAGAATATATTTTTGGAACATCTTTAAATACCGCGCTAATTTTTTTATCTTCAAAAAACAAATCTTGTTCTTGTGAATACTTATAAAAACGATTATCTGTTTGAAAGTATACGTTGTTTTTCATTCGTTGTAAACTCCCTATTCCCTTAACTGAGTTGGATAGATTTTTATGTGTTTTTATAGATTTAAATTTGTTTAAACCATCTGATAGGGTTAGCTGGTAAAGTAAATTGTCTTTTTTTAACCATAAATTAAGCTCATCTATTTCAAATGTATTGGCCGATAGGTCAAATCCTTCTACTTGATTTTTATAGCTCCATCCGCCGGATGTTTTTTCAAATATGGTAAATCCGTAGTAGGTTGACCCAATTAAGTAATTAGGGCGGTTAGGAATTGGCTTAAAGCCAAAATGCCCTTTGTTGTCTAATGTTTTAATAACTTTTCCTCCCGAAACCAACAAAGCGCCTCTATTGTGAGCACAGATTAGCTGATCGTCTATCACTTGAATATTCCAAGCCTGACCTGTAGTTCCTTCAACAAGTTTAAAAGTGTCTTCTTTAATGCTATTGCTCCAAGAATGGTAAAAAAGACCTTGATTAGTGGCTACGTAAAGGTTTCCTTTATAAGCAGCAGAAGCATAAACGGTACTTAAATCATAACTGAAACCAAAATAGGTAAATGGAGAATTTTCATTAATAAAGGCAATTCCATTGTCTAGTCCCAGCCAAAGGTTGTTTTTACTGTCAATAAATGAAGTCAGTACGGTGTTGTTTTGCAATCCCTTTTTATGATTGATGTGCTGAATTATATTTCCGTTTAAGTCGCAAATGATCATGCCGTCTAATACGGAATTCAGAATGATGAACTTATCTTTTATAGTTACCCCGCCAAGGGAACTGTTTTTTTTGATAAAATAATTTGCTTCGGTATTCCATGAAGTGATTTTTTCATTGTCATATATAAAAAGCCCTTTGTCTAAAGTTGTAATAAGTATTTTATTATCTGGCATAGGGAACATTCCCCAGATTTCTGTAGTGTTCAAAACGGTAGTTCCTTTTAACGGAAACAATTTTCCATTTTTATATTCCAATATTCCTGCAGAAATATCCTGAAAATAAAGTTGGTTTTTTACGTGAAATGAAAACTGAAATCTGTTTGGGGATTCCAGTAATTTAAGCTTCTGGTTTTTGAAAATATAGGCTCTTGTGAACGATTGAAATAGTACTTCTCCTTTGTGAATATGAATTTTCCAGATGAAGTCAATTGCCTTGATGTTGTCCTTGTTTATTAGTTTTGAAACTGAAAAATAAACCAGTTTTCCTTTAGAATCAGCTTTGAAATATCCAAATTCATCATAGCCTCCAACAAAAATTCTCCCGGAGTCATCAATCTTCAAACATCTGATAGCAGATAAATTTGGTAAACTGTATTTTTTCCATGATGATCCGTCAAATTGGAAAAGACCATTATTATTCGCAAAATATAAATTGCCGTTTTTATCTTGATCTATGTTCCAGTTTTGAGTACCACCTTTATAGTCGGTTCTTTTATAGTTTCTAATTTCCGGCAAGCCAATATTTTTCACCTGTCCATAGATTGTTGTAAAGGATGATAAAATCAAAAAAATCAGAATATGGAGTTTGGTAAATCTCATGATTGAAGTCTAAGTGTAATGAGTTGATTGTTATTAAAAAAGGGCAATTATTATTGTTTATAAAACGATGGTTTTTCAATGAATTCAATAAATAAAACGCAATTTCTCTTTATTTCATAAATGTAGTGGTTTTTATTTAAATTAACATTTAAATAACAAAGCAAAAAAATATTTAATCTATTTAAAAACAAGTATTTATAAATTTTTTGATGTGTTTTTGTTAAGTATTAAAAATGTATTTGATGTGTTTTTGTAGTAAATAATTAAAATGAATATAGAAAAAATAGTGATAATATTGCTTCAAATTACTAATTAATTAACCAAAATTTTTAGAAATATGAAATTTACAAAACTGTTCATTTTTTGTCTTTTATCTATTCTATTCTCAGTTTATGCACAAGCACAAGATGTTACTGTAAACGGAAAAGTATATGACGAAAACGGGCTGCCCATCCCAGGAGTAAGCGTTTTAATTAAAGGAACTTCCAAAGCTGCGGCTACGGATTTTGATGGGAACTATCAAATTAAGGCTGATTCAAAAGCCACTTTAGAGTTTAGCTATGTAGGCTATATTACTTCAAAGGAAGCTATCAATGGAAGAAGTCGAGTTGATGTTAAACTTAAATCTTCAACAGAAAACTTGCAGGAAGTTGTCGTTGTAGGTTACGGAACTCAAAAGAAAAGTGTTGTTACTGGAGCAATATCGAGCGTAAAAGCAAAAGATCTTGAGAAAGTACCAAATGGTCGTATCGAGCAAGCTTTACAAGGTAGAGTTTCCGGTGTTACTATTGCTGCCAGTTCTGGGCAACCAGGTTCTGGATCAACAATCCGTGTCAGAGGGGTAACTACTTTTGGCGATGGTGGTAATAATCCACTTTGGGTTGTAGACGGAGTTGTTGTAGATGGTGGTGGAATAGGATTCCTTAATCAATCTGATATTGAGTCGATTGAAGTACTTAAGGATGCTGCTTCTGCTGCGATTTATGGTACTCGTGCTGCAACAGGAGTAATTTTGGTAACAACCAAAAAAGGAAAATCAGGAAAAATTTCTGTGAACTACAATGGTTTTTCAGGAATTTCATCTCCAGAAAAAACGTTAAATTTACTGAACGCCACACAATATGGTGCTTTGTTAAATGAAAAATCAGTTGCGGCCGGTGGACCTGCAATATTCCCTAATTTATCTGCTTTAGGAGTTGGTACAGATTGGCAAAAAGCAATTTTTAATACAAGCGCTTTCCGTTATTCACATGAATTGAGTATCAGCGGTGGATCTGATGTTTCTAATTTTTATGCTTCTTTTGGACTTCAAGAACAAGAAGGAATTGTTTCAACAGAAATATCAAATTACAGCAAAAAGAATTTCCGTTTAAACTCAACACATAAAATATCTAAAGTATTTACTTTCGGACAAACATTGGGTTTTTCGAGACAAAAAACAATTGGTATCGGAAATACAAACAGTGAGTTTGGTGGGCCGTTAAGTTCAGCAATCAACTTAGACCCAACTACTCCTTTGGTAGAAACGGATCCTGTAAAAGCGAATGATGCGCCTTATGCTACTAATCCTGTAATTCGTGATGCAAACGGAAATCCTTATGGAATTTCAAGTTTGGTTGGTCAAGAAATGACGAATCCTTTGGCTTATGCCAAAACAAGATTAGGAAGTTATGGAACTTCAGATGACATCGTTGGTAACGCATATATTGAAGCGGCTATAACAAGTCATATAAAAGTGAGATCAACTTTTGGAGCAAAATTAGCAACATGGGGAGGTCAAGGATTTACACCTGTTTTCTATTTAAGTGCAACTTCAAATGTGCTAAAAAATAACTACAGCAAATATGAAAACAAAAGTTTTGCGTGGAATGTTGAAAATATATTGACGTATACAAATCAATTTGGGGATCATAACTTAACGGTTTTATTGGGTCAGGGATCTTATGTTGATAATATTGGTGGAGGTCTTGGTGCTACATTGTTTGGATTGCCTGTGACCAATTATAAAGATGCCTCTTTTAACTTTGATATACCACAATCTGACAGAAGCAGTTATACGTACGATTCTACGCATCATAAATTGAACTCTTTATTTTCACGTGTGAATTACGATTACAAAGAGAAATATTTATTTACAGGGATTATTCGTCGTGATGGTTCTACACGTTTCGGTGGTAACAATAAATTCGGTGTATTTCCATCGTTTAATTTAGGGTGGGTTTTAACCAAAGAAGATTTTTGGAAAGAAAGTAAAGTACTTAATACTTTTAAAATAAGAGGTGGATACGGAGTCGTTGGAAATGATGCCATACCAGATTTTAGATACCTTTCTCTAGTTGAAGGTGGTTATAATTATTCTTTTGGAAACGCAGGAGCAATTACGACTGGTTATGCTAACCTTACACTTGATAACCCAGATTTGAGATGGGAGGAAACTTCTCAGGCAAATGTTGGTTTTGAATCCAAACTTTTTAATGACATAAGTCTTACTGTAGACTTGTACAAAAAATCAACCAAAGGGATTTTACGTCCAATAAATATTCCGGGTTATGTAGGTGTGACTGCAAGTCCAATAGGTAATGTTGCCGATATGGACAATAAAGGAATCGAGGTTGAATTAGGATATAAAAAGACTTTTGGTGACTTTAATTTCTCTGCTAATGGGAACGTTGCTTACTTAGAAAACAAAGTTACTTATGTGGCAGCAGATTCTAATTATTTAGTGGGCGATGCTTCTTTTCAATCTATGGGAGCAGTAACAAGAACACAAGTTGGACAATCATATAATTCATTTTATGGATTTAAAACAGCAGGTATTTTTCAAAATCAAGCAGAAATTGATGCTTATACAAATTCATCTGGAGGTTTGATTCAGCCAGCTGCCCGTCCTGGAGATTTCCGTTGGGTAGATACAGACGGTAATGGTTCAATTGGAGATGATGACAAACAATTTTTAGGAAGTAATATTCCAAAATACACTTTTGGTCTGACCTTAAATTTAGATTATAAAAACTTCGATTTGATGGCATTTGCTCAAGGAGCAGCAGGAAATAAAATTTTCCAGGGCTTGCGAAGACTGGATGTAGGAAATGCAAACTATCAAACGATTGCTTTAAGCAGATGGACAGGTGAAGGAACTTCAAATGATTATCCTAGACTAACTAATGATGATACCAATGGAAATTTTGGAAAGATGTCAGATTTTTACTTGGAAAAAGGAGATTATCTAAGACTTAAACTAGTTCAACTTGGATATTCATTGCCTAGTAGTGTGGTGAGTAAAATTGGAGCCAATAAAGTACGTTTTTATTTAACTGCCGAGAACTTATTGACTATAACTAAATACACGGGTTATGATCCAGAAATTGGTGGCGGTGTATTCGGGATAGACAAAGGAATTTATCCACAAGCAAGAACATTTATGCTTGGAGCTAATTTACAATTTTAATACAATCAAGAATTATGAAAACGATAAAATTTAAATATTTATTTATTGCAGCAGCTGTGGTTTCATTCGGTTCCTGTACGGAAGAATTTGTAGATATAACGCCAAAGGGGTCATTTCTTTCGGATAACTATTATGCGAATCAAGACCAAGCTACAGCAGCTTTGGTAGGAGTTTATGATGCGATTAGAAAAAACACGGGTGGTTTTGAAAACATGGTAGGTATGATGAATGCTGGTTCTGATGACTTCTACGCAGGTGGAGGTGGTTCTACAGATGGAGCTGGAATACAGGGTTTTTCTACGCATACACTTACAGGTACAATAGTTCCGGGAAGTTTTTGGAATGATCATTACCAAGGAATTTTTAGAGCAAACACTTTATTATTGAAATTACCGGGTGTTGCCATGCCAGATGATGTGAAAGCGCGATTTGCAGGAGAATCAAAAGCATTGAGAGCCATGTATTATTTCAACTTGGTTAGATTGTTCAAGAATGTTCCATTATTATTGGAGCCTTTGACCGCTACTAATATGTATGAAGTGGAGCAAGCGACATCAGAAGCAGTTTATGCTCAAATCGAGAAAGATTTGATTGAGGCAATAGCCACTTTACCAACAACTGTTCCTGCTGATACAGAATCTGGACGTCTAACAAAAGGTGCTGCACAGGCATTGCTTGGAAAAGTGTATTTACAAGAAGGTAAAAAATCCGAAGCAGCAGCTATTCTTGCCTTAGTAAATGGTACGCCGGGTGGAACAAATCAATATGGGAATAAATTGCTGACCAATTTTAGTGATTTATGGGTAGTTTCTAATAAGTTTAATACGGAGTCACTTATTGAAGTTTCTCACACCAGTGCCGGTAATTCTGACTGGGGATTCTGGGGTTCAGGTAGAGACGAAGGGAATTCATTGAATGTTATGGTAGGCCCTAGAAGTTATTCAAGACCATCAGGTTCAACAGCACCTGATTTACCATCAGGATGGAGTTTTAATGTTATCACTCAAGATTTATATGACGCCATTAAGTTAGACCCAAGATTTGGTGCTACAATATTGGATTTGAAAGTTTTAAAAGCAGCTGGTAAAGCTGATTATATTGGTGGATATCAAGATACAGGATATTTCTTAAACAAATTCCTTCCTAGAAAAGAAGATGTAAGAACTGGTGGTGGAGCAGCAGAATTGAATTACAGACAAAATTCTTATATCATAAGATTAGCAGATACTTATTTGATGGAAGCCGAAGCATTAGGTTCAGGAGCAAGAGCTCAAGCTTTACTTGATGCAGTTAGATCAAGAGTTGGTTTGCCTTCTGTTCCGGTTACACTTGCAGCCATTAAAAATGAAAGAAGAATGGAACTTGCAGGTGAAGGACACCGATTTTTTGATCTTGTTCGATGGGGTGATGCAGCGTCTAAATTATCAAACAGAGGTTTCGTTGCCGGTAAAGATGAAATTTTTCCTATACCAGTAAGAGAACTTCAAGGGACTAAATTGAAACAAAACCCTGGCTATAATTAATAAAAGATAAAATTATGAAAAAGATAAAATTAATTTTCAGCTTTATACTAGTACTGCTTGTAGCTCTAAGTTGTACTGTGGAGGGAATCAACGAAGATACTGCTCTTTTAGGTGCGGAATCATCGGCTAATCTCAATAAGATATTTGACATCAGCACTGATAATTCAGGAAAAGTAACAATAACTCCTACTGCAGATGGAGCTGTTTCTTTCAAAGTAGAATACGGACATGGAACAGTATCGTCAGTTAAAGTAGCTCCTGGAGCAAGTACAACCCATGTTTATCCAGAAGGGAAATATACGGTAAAAATCACTGCGACATCAATTTCTGGATCGACAACTGAGCAAACATTCCCGTTAGATGTTGTGTATAGAGCGCCAGAAAACTTAGCGGTTACTTTAAATAAAAACATTCACAATTTAAAAGTAAAAGCCAAAGCGGATTATGCAAAATCGTATTTAGTTTATTTTGGAGATGTTCCTAATGAAGTTGGAACGCCATTAGCTACTGATGGAGAAGTTGCTCATGATTATGCAGTTGCCGGAACGTATAATGTAAAAGTTGTTGCGTTAAGCGGTGGCGCTGCCAAAACCGAAAAAACGACACCAACTATTATTTACAATGCGTACGGGTTACCAATTACCTATGAATTAACAACTCAAAATTATGGAGTTGGTGGAACTTTTGGTGGAATTTCAACTGCAGTAATAGCAAATCCTTTTCCAACAGGATTAAACACTAGTGCTACAGTTTGGAAATATACAAAATCAACAGGAGCAGAAACTTGGAGTGGAACTTATACTCCTTTAGATTCTCCGATAGATTTTGCAACTGGAAATAAAATCAAATTATTGATGTATGCAACAGAAGTGGGTAAAAATCTAAATGTAGAATTAGAATGGGCAGTAGGCGGAACACCTGCAAATGGTGTTGCAGTTTTAAAAGTAGCCAATACTGTTGCCAATTCTTGGCAAGAATTAGTATTTGATTTCAGTACAATTGCAGCAATTCCGGCTAATGCCAAATTTACTCAACTTGTATTTAGATACGATGATTCAGCAAAAGGATCAGGAGAAGTAATTTATATAGACAATATTAGATTAACTAATTAAAAAAAATATGAAAACAAATATCAAATACATTTTAGGGCTTTTCATAGTAGCACTAACATTTATTAGCTGCAACGAAGAAGAGTATAGTTTGGGGGAATTATCGGCACCAGCAAATGTTGTCATAAATGCTGAGGTTGTCGGAGTAGATGCGACGCATCCAAACGGTGATGGTTCTGGAAGTGTAAAAATTTCGGTGACAGGAGACAATGCTCTTTCGTATAAAATCGATTATGATGCAAGTACTCCATTGGATTTAGTTTATTTACCAACAGGTAAGGCTACTAAGAAATACACTTCTGTTGGGGTAAACACTTATAGAATAACTGTTGTAGCTTATGGCAAAGGAGGATCTTCTACTAATGTTACTAAAGACGTTACTGTAAGAAGTGATTTTACTGTTGCTCCGGAAATTGTTACTGCATTAACAAATAATGCTTCAAAAAGGTGGGTAGTAGATAAAAGTGTAGCAGGTCATCTTGGCGTAGGTCCTTGGAATGTTGCTTCTATCAGACCAGAATGGTGGGCCGGTGGTGTTAATGAAAAAGTAGCTTCTGCAAATTGTTTTTACACAGCCACTTTTACTTTTGCTAAAGTTGCAGCTTCGGGAACATACTCCTTGCAAGTTACTACTCCGGACGGTGCATTTACAAAAACAGGTTCACTAACAACTCTTCCGGGTATTCCGGGTTCAGGAGATGAAGGATGTTATAATTACGGAGGCGGAACTTCTGCTTTTAGTTTTGTACCCGCATCATCAGGTGCGCCGGTAGTAGTTACTAATGCTGATAATTCAACGTCTACCCAAACGAGTATTTTATTGTCAGGTGTAGATACTTTCATAGGATATGGTGCAGTTCAAAAAGAATATGAAATCTTGGTTATTACATCAACTTACATGTATCTTAGAGTACAAGGAACCGAAACTGGAAATGCTTGGTATCTAAAATTGAAACCAGCACTTTAATAAATTATAAAATGTAAGCTCAGAATTGTCAAAAATTCTGAGCTTTATTTTAATCATAAAAAGCTTTTAAAGGATGGGAAATAATATGGTACTTCAATTTTCGAAAAATAAGAATTATATGTTTTTATTGGCTTTGGCTAATTTTTTCATGTTGTTATCATGCAGTGGTAGTAATAATACCGAAGAAGAAACGGTAACTGTGCCTTCAAATCTTTCGGTTTCAGCAACAGTAGCTGGTGCAACTGCACAAAACCCAAACGGCGATGGAAGCGGAACAGTAAATTTTAACATCAGTGCGACTAATGCGACTTCTTATAAAATTTTACTTGGTAATGGAGAAACTAAAGAGCTAACAAATGGAAGTTTTACTTATACCTATACAACAGCGGGTACAAATACCTATGTTATATATGTGTCAGCATATAATTCAGGACAGTTTGTTTCTTCCACTATCTCAGTAACGGTTTTTGTGGGTTCTGTTTTAGTTTGGTCAGATGAGTTTAATGTCAATGGCGCTCCCGATAGTTCAAAATGGGGTTATGATTTAGGTGCTGGTGGCTGGGGAAACAATGAATCCCAATATTACACGAACAGACCGGAAAATGTAATTGTTCAGGATGGTTTGTTAAAAATTAAAACGCTGAAAGAAAGTTTTAGCGGAAGCAATTATACTTCGGCTCGAATTCTTTCAAAAGATAAATTTTCGTTCAAATACGGAAGAGTGGAAATTAAGGCAAAACTGGCTTTGGGTGCTGGAACTTGGTCTGCTTTATGGATGTTAGGAAGCAATATAAGCACAACTGCTTGGCCCGCATGTGGAGAAGTTGATATTATGGAACATGTTGGCAACAGCCAAAACAGGGTTCATGGGTCTTTGCATTCTCCCGGGCGTTCAGGAAATACACCTGATACAAGCACGGTTATGGTTCCTAATGCTTCAACAGAGTTTCATATTTATTCAATAGATTGGTCAGCAACATCAATTAAGTTTTACGTTGACAATCAATTGTTTTATACGTTTGCAAACTCGGCTAGTCTTCCTTTTAATCAGAATTTTTTCTTAATCATAAATTGTGCAATGGGAGGGAATTTTGGCGGAGCAATAGATCCTAATTTTACGGCTTCCACTTTTGAGGTAGATTATATTAGAGTTTACAATTAATTATATTTTTGTTTAGTTAGGTCTTCATTGGGAGCTTCTGTTTGTAAGTTGGATAGAAGCTCTAATGAAGTGTTATATTTGGTATCAAATATTAATTCATCAAAAAATAGTATACATGAATCAGGTAAAAAAAATAATTGTTTCGGGAGTTTTTCTGCTAATGGGATTTTTTTCTAATGGGCAAACATTGAAAGTGATGACATACAATATTCGCTTAGATGTTGCCAGTGACGGAGAGAATGCTTGGAGTCTTCGCAAAGATTATTTCATTTCTCAAATTCAATTTTACAATCCTGATATTTTTGGAGTCCAAGAAGCAAGACCCAATCAGGTTGTTGATATTACAAATTCACTTCTGGAATATAATAATGTAGGTATTGGAAGAGACGGAATTGGGCAAGGAGAATTGTCCAATATTTTTTATAAAAAAGAAAGATTTACAGTTAAAGAAAGCAATACGTTCTGGCTTTCTGAAACACCCAACACAATTTCAAAAGGTTGGGACGCTGCCTACAATAGAGTTTGTACGTATGCATTGTTCAAAGATTTGAAAACAAAACAATTCTTTTGGATTTTTAACACACATTTGGATCACATAGGCGAAGAAGCCAGAACCAAAGGAATCCAATTAATTCTTTCGAAAATTAAGGAACTAAACACAAAAAATTATCCTGTGATTCTTATGGGTGATTTAAATTCAGAGCCTAAAGAGGACAGAATAATACTGCTTAAAAAAGCAATGGATGACGCTAGAGAAGTTTCGAAAGAGAAACCTTTCGGGCCTTATGGAACATTTAATAATTTTAAACACAACGAACCCGTAACTAAATTGATTGATTATATTTTTATTTCGAAGAATAGCATTTTGAAAGTAAAAAAATATGCCGTTTTGAGTGATTCAAAAGACTTGAAATATCCATCAGATCATTTGCCGGTTTATGTTGAAGTAAACTTTAAATAAATTATGAACACTATAAAAAACACTATGAAATTTTTAGTTGTATTAACCCTTACGTTGCTTATGTCAAAGTGTTCTCCGTCTGGAGATACTGTTGATCCGGCTCCAGCACCTACGCCAACTCCGCCAGTGGCAGTCACAAATGAAATGGATTTTTGGTTGACAAAAGGCAATCAAAGTGCGGTGCTTCAAAAACAAACATCAGTTTTAGCATTTGGCACAGCCTATAATACCTATGCTAATATTGAGGTTGACGATTCTAAAGTGTTTCAAACAATCGATGGTTTTGGATATACCTTAACAGGAGGAAGCGCTCAGGTTATTAATCAATTAAATACCCAAAAGCGACAAGAATTATTAAAAGAATTATTTGGAACCAATGACAATTCTATTGCAATAAGCTATTTAAGAATTAGCATTGGTGCATCCGATTTGAATGCCGCGCCATTTACGTATGATGATTTACCAAGCGGGCAAACGGATATGAATCTGGACAATTTTAGTTTAGCACCAGATAAAACGGATTTGATTCCAATGCTGAAAGAAATTGTAGCAATCAATCCAAATATTAAAATAATGGCTACTCCGTGGTCTCCTCCAGTTTGGATGAAAGACAACAATGGTTTTGTTGGCGGAAGCTTGAAGCCGGAATATTATGAGGTTTATGCAAAATATTTTGTAAAATACATTCAAACTATGAAAGCCGAAGGAATTGCTATTGATGCTGTTACGCCTCAAAACGAACCCTTGCATCCGGGCAATAATCCAAGTATGTTGATGATTGCATTGCATCAGGCTGATTTTATAAAAAATCATTTAGGTCCTGCTTTCAAAACTGCAAACTTATCGACTAAAATTGTGGCGTACGACCATAATTGCAACAAACCGGAATATCCTATTGCAGTGCTGAATGATCCAGGAGCAAATCCTTATGTTGATGGTTCTGCATTTCATTTGTACGAAGGAGATATAAGTGCTTTGTCTACAGTTCACAGTGCTTTTCCCAATAAAAACATCTATTTCACGGAGCAATACACGTCTTCTACAGGAAGTTTTGAAGGGGATTTGAAATGGCATGTGAAAAATGTAATTATCGGCTCGATGCGTAATTGGAGTAAAACAGCATTAGAATGGAACTTAGCCAATAATGCTTCTTTTGGACCAAATACTCCGGGCGGTTGTACCACTTGTAAAGGCGCATTGACGATTAACAGCAGTGATAGTTTTACAAGAAATGTAGGATATTATATCATTGCCCATGCTTCTAAATTTGTTCCTGCCGGTTCTGTGAGAATTTCGAGTAACTTTAGTGGAAATTTAAACAATGTGGCTTTTAAAACGCCAAGTGGGAAAAAAGTTTTAATTGTTGAAAATGATGGAAACACTTCCGAAATTTTCAATATCAAATACAATGGAAACTGGGTAAAAACTTCACTCGAAGCAGGTTCGGTAGGAACGTATATCTGGTAAATAAAATAGATAATAATATCATGAAAAGAATAACGACAGTAGTACTTTTGGCAACATCTTTTTTTGCTTTTTCTCAGCAAAAAAGCCAAGCTAAACTTAAATCTTTTTCTACAAAAGACAAAACGATTACCGTTTATACTACAGCAGAAAATACAAAGTTGCGATTAACACAAACCGATAAATTGAGTTTTAGCAGTTCCAAACAGCCTTTAGAAACAGAGATTTCTGTTTTTGTGGAACCAACTAAAACATTCCAAAACTTCATGGGAATAGGCGGAGCAATCACGGATGCCAGTGCTGAGGTTTTTGCAAAATTGAGCAAAGAGAAACAGCAAGAACTTTTGAATGCCTACTATGATAAAGAAAAAGGTATTGGGTATTCGTTATTGAGAACCACCATTCATAGTTCTGATTTTTCGAGCGGAAGCTATACGTATATCAAAGATGGAGACAAGGATTTAAAAACGTTCAATATTGATCACGACAGACAATATCGCATTCCAATGCTTAAAGAAGCCATAAAAACGGCTGGTGGAAAATTATTGCTTTATGTTTCGCCATGGAGTCCTCCCGCTTTTATGAAAAGCAATGGCAACATGCTAAAAGGAGGAACGTTACTTCCGGAATACTATCAATCTTGGGCAAATTATTATACGAAATTTATCAAAGCGTATGAGAAAGAGGGAATGCCAATTTGGGGATTAACTGTTCAAAACGAACCTATGGCAACCCAAACCTGGGAATCATGTGTGTATTCTGCAGAAGCCGAAAGAGATTTCTTGAAGAATTTCCTTGGGCCAACAATGAAAAAAGAAGGTTTAGGAAGTAAAAAAATTGTGGTTTGGGATCACAACCGTGATTTGATGAACCAGAGAGCCAATGTTATTTTTTCTGATCCGGAAGCTTCAAAATATGCTTGGGGAATGGGATTTCATTGGTACGAAACTTGGGCAGGAGGTGAACCAATGTTTGATAATGTTCGAAAAGTACACGAAGCCTATCCATCTAAAAATTTAATGTTTACCGAAGGTTGCGTCGAAAAATTTGATGCTAAGAAATACCAATTTTGGGCAAACGGAGAACGATATGGAACTTCTATGATTAATGATTTTAATAATGGAACTGTGGGTTGGACGGATTGGAATATTCTTTTGGACCAAAATGGCGGACCAAATCACGTAGGGAATTTTTGTTTTGCACCCATTCATGCAGATACTAATTCAGGAGAATTAATTTACACACCTTCGTATTATTACATCGGACATTTTTCAAAATTCATTCGACCAGATGCTAAAAGAGTCAGTACAGCAGTAAGCCGAAGCAGTTTGATAAGTACTTCATTCCTTAATAAAGATGGAAAAATGGTTACTGTAGTAATGAATCATAGCGATAAAAGTGTTACGTATAATTTAATTATTGCTACTGAGAAAACGGTTGTTGTAATTCCTGCTCATGGGATTCAAACATTAGTGTATTAAATTTTAAACGGTCTTATTCTAAAACCTACTTTATGAAGAAAATAGTTTTAATGGTCTTTATTTCTTTTTCAATTGCCTCGTTTGGACAGGGATTTTTACATAGAAAAGGACAAGAAATTGTCGATGGAAACGGGAAAAATATTGTGTTGCGTGGTTTGGGATTGGGCGGATGGATGGTTCAGGAAGGATATATGCTTCAAACCGGTTCATTTGCAGGTCCTCAACATGTAATTAAGCAAAAAATAACGGATTTAATTGGTGCCAAAAACGCCAAAGAATTTTATGATGCCTATAAAGCAAATGGAATAACAAAGAGAGATATTGATTCATTGGCGGCTTGGGGTTTCAACTCTGTTCGTTTGCCAATGCATTACAATTTATACACATTGCCTCTTGAACAAGAAGCGGTTTCCGGTCAGAATACTTGGCTGGAGGAAGGTTTCAAAATGACCGATGATTTATTAAACTGGTGTGCTGCCAATAAAATATATCTGATTCTGGATTTGCATGCAGCTCCGGGTGGACAAGGAAAAGACGCTAATATCTCTGATTATGATTCTGCAAAACCATCACTTTGGGAAAGTACGGCCAATCAGGATAAAATGGTCGCGCTTTGGGAAAAATTAGCAGAGCGTTACAAAGACAATCCTTGGATAGGAGCTTATGATATTATCAATGAACCAAATTGGAATTTTACGGGAACAAATCAAAATGGTTGTGATGAAACATCGAATGCGCCTTTAAAAGCCTTGCAAGTTAGAGTTACAAATGCCATTCGAGCCATCGATAAAAATCATTTAATTTTCATTGAAGGGAATTGCTGGGGAAATAATTACAACGGAATGTTTCCGCTTTGGGATGAAAATATGGCGTTGAGTTTTCATAAATATTGGAACCAAAATGACACAGCTTCGATACAAAAAATGTTGGATTACAGAACCCAATACAATGTCCCAATTTGGTTGGGAGAAAGTGGAGAAAATTCTAATGTTTGGTTCAAGGAAGCTATTTCTTTAGTGGAGGCAAATAATATTGGTTGGGCTTTTTGGCCAATGAAAAAAATTGAAAATTTAGCTGGAGTTACTTCGGTTACAAAAACTCCGGAATACGATCAATTGTTGAAATATTGGAATAATGAAAGAGCGAAGCCTACTGCAGATTTTGCCAAAAAAGGAGTAATGGATATCGCTGAAAACTTCAAAATGAAAAATCTGACCATCAGATATGATGTGATTGATGCCATGTTCAGACAAGTTCAAACAACCGATACTAAGAAATACAAAAAACATTCTTTGCCAGGGAAAGTATTCGCAACTGAATATGATTTAGGACAAAACGGATACGCTTATTTGGATAAAGATGTCGCTAATTATGACGGGACAAAGTTTACTAAATGGAACAAAGGCGGAATGATGCGAAATGATGGAGTTGATATTGAGTCTTGCAATGATACAATGACAAATGGATTTCAGGTTGCTTTTATTGAAGATGGTGAATGGTTGCAATACACCGTTGAGGTGAAAGCTAAAACTACTTTTGATGTTGCTATTCGTTATGCGAGTGAGGCTTCAGGTGGAAAACTTTATTTAGAAGATGAAAACGGGAAAATCTCTGAAACAATAACAATTCCATCTTCAGGCGGAAAAGACAATTGGAAAACGGTGATTTTAAAAAATGTGGTTTTAAAACAAGGGACGAATAAAGTTAAAGTACATTTCGAAAAAGGAAATTTCAATTTGAACTTTTTGGAATTTAAAAAAGCAAAAAAATAAAGGCATACAAGACTATAAACTCGTTTCATACTATTCTAAATAGCTAGTGAAACAACAAAGAAATTTGAAATGAAAAAAATAGGAACTACAGTTCTTTTATTGGTTTTTTTTATTGGGTTTTCCCAACAAAAAACAGTTGACCAAAAAGTGAATGCTTTGCTTAAGCAAATGACACTCGAAGAGAAAATTGGACAACTTAATCAATATACGGGAAACAATCAAGCGACTGGACCTATAACCATAAATCCAAATAAGGAAACCGAAATTAAAAAAGGTTTAATTGGATCGATGTTGAATATTTTAGGAACTAAATATACGCGACAGTATCAAGAATTAGCGATGCAATCTCGATTAAAAATCCCATTGTTGTTTGGTCAGGATGTGGTGCATGGATACAAGACTACATTTCCACTTCCTTTAGCAGAAGCTGCAAGTTGGGATTTAGAAGCGATGGAACTTTCAGCAAGAATTGCTGCTGTAGAAGCATCGGCAAGTGGAATTCACTGGACATTTGCGCCCATGGTTGATATTTCTCGTGATCCGCGTTGGGGACGAGTAATGGAAGGTGCTGGAGAAGATACTTATTTAGGTTCGAGAATTGCTTACACCAGAGTCAAAGGTTTTCAGGGTAATTTAGGTGATGTCAATTCGGTAATGGCTTGCGTGAAACATTTTGCAGCCTATGGAGCAGCTGTTGGCGGGAGAGATTATAACTCAGTAGATATGAGCGAAAGAATGCTTTGGGAAACGTATTTGCCTCCTTTTAAAGCAGCGCTAGATGCAGGAGCCGCAACATTTATGAATTCGTTTAATGATATTAACGGAATTCCAGCTACAGCAAATAAATACCTGCAAAGAGACATTCTTAAAGGAAAATGGAACTTTCAAGGTTTTGTAGTTTCTGATTGGGGTTCGATAGGAGAAATGGTCAATCACGGATATTCAAAAGACAATAAAGAAGCCGCGTTACAAGCCATAACTGCAGGAAGTGATATGGATATGGAAAGCAATGCGTATCGATACCATTTAGCGGAGTTGGTTAAAGAAAATAAAGTGCCAATTGCCTTGATTGATGATGCCGTAAAAAGAATTTTGCGCAAAAAATTTGAATTAGGACTTTTTGATAATCCTTATAAATACTCGAATCCGGAGAGAGAGCAAGCTGCATTGAACAATCCGGAGCACAGAAAAGCAGCAAGGGATATTGCGGCAAAAAGTATCGTGTTATTGAAGAATGAGAAAAACATTTTACCACTTTCCAAAGACACAAAAACAATTGCTTTTATTGGACCTTTGGTTAAAGAGCACAAACAAAATATGGGTTTTTGGGCTGTAGAATTGCCAGAACTAGATTATGACAAACAAGTGGTTTCGCAATGGGAAGGTTTTCAAAATAAAGTAAGTAGTTCAACTAAATTGCTTTACGCCAAAGGGTGTGAAATTGAAGGGGATAACAAAGATGGTTTTGCGGAAGCAATTGCTGTTGCCAATCAAGCCGATGTTGTGATTTTGAGTATTGGTGAAAGAGCAGATATGAGTGGCGAAGCTAAAAGTCGCAGTAATATTCATTTGCCTGGAGTTCAGGAAGAACTGGTAAAAGCGATTCAAGCAACCGGGAAACCTGTCGTGGTTTTGATTAATGCGGGAAGACCGCTTGTTTTTAATTGGACTGCAGATAATGTCCCAGCAATTGCTTACACCTGGTGGTTAGGAAGCGAAGCAGGTAATGCTATTGCTGATGTTTTGTTTGGCGATTACAATCCTTCGGGAAAATTGCCAATGTCTTTTCCAAGAGAAGAAGGACAAATTCCTATTTATTACAATCATTTTAATACAGGAAGACCAGCTCCTAATGAAACGGCTTCCAATTATGTTTCTGCGTATACTGATTTAAAAAATAGTCCTAGATTTCCTTTTGGCTTTGGATTGAGTTATACCACTTTCGAATATTCAGATTTGAAATTATCCAAAAATAAAATTAAAAATACTGAAAAAATCGAGGTTTCATTAAACGTGAAAAATTCTGGAAAAGTAGCTGGTGAAGAAGTAGTTCAGTTGTATTTGAGAGACAAAGTAGGATCAGTTGTCAGACCAATAATTGAACTGAAAGATTTTCAAAAGATAAAACTGAATGCGGGTGAAACAAAAACCATCAAATTTATCATTGACAAAGAAAAGTTATCTTTTTACAATACTGCACTACAATGGATTGCTGAGCCGGGAGATTTTGATTTGATGATTGGTTCTTCTTCTTCAGATATTCGTTTAAAAACGACTTTTGAATTAGTGAAATAAAAAAAACTCAATCGACAGTATTTCTAAGAATACTGTCGATTGAGTTCTAAAATAAAAAAAAGTATTGACTCTACATCTATTGCCTAACGAACTTGTAGTTATGGTATTTAATTAGGGAAATAGACTTGATGAGAGGGAATTTAATTTAGATGTGCTCTATAGACGATATCCAATTAAATTCTTTTTCAATACTTTTTTAACAACAATTAATAACAATTTTTAATTTTGGTTGACAGCTTTCAAAATACCATCCAGATTTTCTTCTGTGAATTTTCCTCCTGATAATAAAAGAAATTTATTGATTGGCATATCGGCTAACATTGCCTCTAAAAATGAAGCTGCTTTTTTCTCATCTTCCGTTTCTGGTTTTTTATTGGCACCAGTGAAACTTTGAACCAGTTGTTCGTATATCGCTTGACTGTTTGGAGATTTTTTGAATTCCTTAAATAATGATTCACGTGTCAGCACTATTTTTGCAGCTTTTGTAGATTCAATAGTGATGGTTTGTTTTAAAGGCAAATCACGAGAGGAACTTCCAATAAGGATGTCAAATTTCCCTGATTTTATAGCCCAATCATGAGATTTTGAATTGAAATAAGCAAAGTCACGTGAAGTCAATTGAAATGTAACTGTTTTTTCTTCTCCGGCTAGCAATGCTACTTTTTCAAAGTGTTTCAGTTCGTTTTCGGGTCTTGATACTTCGCTTTCTTGTTCATGAACATAAAGTTGAACAACTTCTTTACCTGCAATTTTACCTGTATTTTTTACTTTTACTGATATGGTGATTGCATCAGAATCTTTAGCTGCTGTAGTATTGGCTTTAATATCAGAATACGAAAAAGAGGTATAACTCAAACCATAACCAAAAGGAAAGTTAGGTTCGATTTTCTTTTTGTCATAATAACGGTATCCAATAAAAATTCCTTCACCATAATTTGCATTTCCGTCTTTTGAAGGGAAATCCATTGCAGTTGGAGTATCTTCCAAGCGTGTAGGAAAGGTTTCAGATAATTTTCCGGAAGGGTTTACTTTTCCAGTCAACACGTCAGCAATTGCACCACCACCGGCTTGACCACCAAGATACGCTTCGACAATTGCAGCAACATCGTTTTTCCATGGCATAGAAACAGCAGCGCCATTCATCAATACCACTACAATGTTTTTGTTAACTTTTGCTACTTCTGAAATCAATTTGTTGTGACCTGCAGGCAAGTCCATGTTGTTTCTGTCAAAACCTTCTGATTCATAACTGTCCGGTAAACCAGCAAAAACAATCACTAATTCTGAATTTTTTGCATTTTGAACTGCTTCAGCAATTTTAGCATCATCTGTTTCTCCAGCAGTATTATACCCTGTTGAAAAGGAAAATTGAGTTCCTTTTGCCATTTTTTGTAATTCATTCAGTGCATTTACAATTTGTGTAGGTCTCACTTGTGAGCTTCCTGCTCCTTGATAACGAGGATTTTTCGCAAAATCACCAACAATAGCTATCTTTTTTAAAGCTGATTTTAGTGGTAAAATCGCATTGTCGTTTTTCAATAGAACAATGCATTCGCCACTTACTTGTCTGGCTAATTCATTGTGTTTTACTTTGTCCACAACGATTCCTTTTTTGTGGCTGTCTTTTGCTTTTAGAGTAATGGCAAGTAAATCAGTTACAATTTCATCCAATCTGGCTTCCGCCAAAGTTCCTTTTTTTACAGCTTCAACAATTTTTTTATCATTAAAACCTCCGCTTGCAGGCATTTCTAAATGCAATCCGGCACCAACTCCTAGAGCTCTTTCGTTTACTGCGCCCCAATCAGAAACTACAAAGCCTTGTAAGCCCCATTTTTCTTTTAGCATTTGATTCAATAAATAGGAGTTTTCAGATGCGTATGTTCCATTAAGTTTATTGTATGAACACATTACCGTCCAAGGTTGTGCTTCTTTTACGGCCATTTCAAAGGCTGGAAAATATATTTCGTTCAAGGTACGTTCGTCAACATTAGAACTATTAGACATACGTTCAGCTTCCTGACTGTTTGCTGCAAAGTGTTTCATGGAAGTTCCCACACCTTGACTTTGAACTCCATTTATAAAACCGATAGCAATTTTTCCGGCTAGAACTGGATCTTCAGAAAAATATTCGAAGTTTCTCCCACCAAGAGGGGAACGCTTCATATTTACTCCTGGTCCTAATAATATTTGAACATCGTTAGCTTGAGATTCGATTCCTAAAGCTTCTCCCATTTTTTGTGCCAAAGCAGGATTCCATGAGGAAGCAAGTGCAGATGCAGTTGGGAAACACGTAGAAGGAACGCTGTTGGTAAAGTCAAAACCTTCCGCTTTACGTAAACCATGTGGTCCGTCAGTCATAAAAATAGAAGGAATTCCTAGTCTGGTTATGGCTTTTGTGGACCAAGCTGTTTCACCGGAACACAAAGAAGCTTTTTCTTCTAAGGTCATTTGAGAAACTAATTTTTTTGCCTTAGCGCGATAATCTACTGCTTGGGCATACGATTGTGAAGACAATACAAGTCCAATAAGTAGTAAAATGATTTTTTTCATAGTCTTTAATTTGGTTGTTTTTTGGTAACTATTTTAAATAATAATCTTATGTGTTATTTTGACGCAATGTACATCTTTTTTTGATTCACAATGCATTCACTATAAAATTTCACAATTTTTTTTGTAAATGATTTTTTTTTACTATTTTTTTGTGTAAATATGTTTTCTTGTTGAATGGATTTGTTTCTTTGCCGAAATATTTTTTTGGTTCAAACCAAAAAGCAAGAATGACGAGTTTTCAAAATTGGGCGCACTTTTATTTTCTTAAAAAAAATAAACTAAATTGCGTCTTTCAAAGGGTATATTAATTACTAGAATAAATCACATGTTAAAAACCATTTTAGATAACAAGGAAGAATATCAGCCGGGTTTATCAATAGATTGTGTGATTTTCGGATTTCATGACAATCAACTCAAAGTGTTATTGATAAAAACAAAGTACAGCGATAAATGGGCTTTGCCTGGCGGTTTTGTACCTGTAAATGAAGATATTGATGAGGCTGCCGTAACTGTGTTACATGGCAGAACAGGATTGAAAGGGATTTTTCTGAGGCAGTTTTCTACCTTCGGAGCAGCTAGAAGGTGTAGTGTTGATGTTAGTAATGCTGTTCTGGATTTTTACGGAATCCCTTTAGACGAAGGAAAATGGTATGCTAGTCGTTTTGTAACGGTTGGGTATTATGCCTTAGTCGATTTTTTACAAACGGTTCCGCAGCCTGAAGGCAAAAATGAAATTGTGGAGTGGATTGACCATAATGCGGTACCGGAATTGATTTTGGATCACAGACAAATTCTGGATACAGCATTGGAAACCCTTCGCATGGAGTTGAATTTGATGCCGGTAGGATATAATTTGCTTCCCGAAAAATTTACTATTCCGGAATTACAAAAATTATATGAAACCATATTGGGACGAAAACTCGACCGTAGAAATTTTCTGCGAAAGATAATGGCAATCGGAATCTTGACAAAGTTGGACGAGAAGAAGAGTAATGTAGCGCACAAAGCTCCAAATTTATATAGTTTCGATAAAGAAAAATACGAAGAAGTCGTAAAGAACGGATTGACGCAGGGTTGGTAATCTTAAAAATAAACATAAAAAACTCCATTAGAAATAATGGAGTTTTTTGTGTATTGCTATTTTTTTTGTTGAGGTTATCTAATCTTTTATATGACCTCCAACTTTTGAACTTGATCCTATTACAGGAGGGAAAATATTAGACATAAAAAAAACTCCATTATTTCTAATGGAGTTTCTTGTGGGCGATGAGGGGTTCGAACCCCCGACCACTTCCGATAGAATCGGAATGCTCTGAACCAGCTGAACTAATATTTTTTTGAAATTAGTTCCTGAATTTTAATTCTGCTTTTCCAAGATTTGATTTGTAATTCTCTTTGTTGAGCTAATTCTTTTGTTTCGTGTTTTTCGATATAAACAACTTTCCAATCATTTACGTTGCCGGTAAAACCTTTGCTTTTTTGATTGTGTCGAATAATACGTTCTTCTAAATTAGAAGTGAAACCAATATAATATCTATTTTTAATTCCGCTAAAAAGGATGTAGGTAATGTGTTCCATAAACTATTAGACATAAAAAAAACTCCATTATTTCTAATGGAGTTTTTTGTGGGCTGTCAGGGATTGGAATCGAACACTTAGTGCCTATTTTGACATTTTTAGAGAATTTGAAATAGGAGATTTAAGTACTTATGTATTTGTTATGGCACAACCTCACTAACATTTATTACGCATTTTCACATTGTTAAACGTTAAGTAGGGAGCTATTCTGGAATATTCCCAATTAAGCCTCAACTTCATTTTTATCTTTAACATTACATATAATTGCAAGGAATTTATCTTTATAAGCCATTCCCCACTTATCCATTTCTAAGGTAATTGGTAAGAGGCTCTTACCTTCTTCTGTAAGTGAATATTCTACTTTAGGAGGTAATACTGGAAATATCTTTTTTGAAATTATACCGTGTTGTTCCAATTCGTTTAGCTGGATGTTTAGTGCACGCCTTGATGCATTAGGTATAGCCTTTTGTAGCTCATTGGGACGTTTTAATCCTGAATGGATATAGTTAATAAGGCAGGGCTTCCATTTACCGCCAATAATTTCCATCGTAACTTCCATGCCACATTTATATTCCTTTATGATTTTGCGATCGTACATAATATGATTATTTTTAATAGGGCATAAATATGCCGTATGTTAATGATTATGCCGTAATTGTATTCCCGGCATGTATGGTTTAATTTTGTCAAAAATACAAAATAGTTCTTTATGAAGCTTTTAGAAACGTACAATCAAAATAATTTAAATCTTAAAAACAGGATAGTAATGGCGCCAATGACCCGCTGCCGTGCCGATAACGAGGAATTAAAAGCAACCGACCTCATTGCTGAATATTATCAGCAAAGAGCTTCAGCCGGGCTGATTATTTCTGAAGGTACCTTTATTAACGGTCACGCCATCGGATATATCAATGTGCCTAATATTTATACCAAAAGCCAGATAGAAGGTTGGAAAAAGGTAACAGCTGCGGTGCACGAAAAGGGAGGGAAAATTTTTGCGCAGTTATGGCATGTCGGCAGCATTTCCCATCCGGATTTACTTGAGGGGAAACTACCGTTAGCCCCATCAGCCGTTAATCCGCACTTTAAGTGTTTTACCAAAAATGGATTTCAGGATACCATTGTACCAAAGGAAATGACACCGGAGGATATTGAACAAACCATTGTTGATTTCCAACAGGCTGCCATGAATGCTATCGAAGCCGGTTTCGATGGAGTGGAACTACATGGGGCTAATGGCTATCTTCTACACCAGTTCTTTGCAAAGTGTTCAAATTTGAGGAACGACAACTATGGCGGGACTTTAGAGAAACGGGCAAAGATTCTATTCGATATACTGGACAGGATCAGCGTAAAAATTCCTCTTTCTAAAGTCGGTGTGCGCATAGCCCCGTCGCTGCATAATACATTTGGGATAGTAACAGATGATGAGACTGATGCACTTTTCGAATATATTACCACACGATTAAACGATTATAGCCTTGCCTACCTTCACATTTCAGGTTTTTCGATGGATACAATAGAAGACCCTTTCGAATTTGTTTGGGATACTGCAAAACGATATAGGGCACTTTACAATGGAACCCTGATTATTAACAAAGGATTTACAAAAGACACCGCTAACAAAGCTATAGAGGAAGGCATTGCCGATATGGTTTCGTTTGGCGAACTGTTCATCAGTAATCCCGACTTAGCAGAACGATTTGAACAGGATCTGCCATTGCAAGCTGCGGACCGAAGTACTTACTATGTACCTGGTCCAAAAGGGTATACTGATTATCCTGTTGTAGCCCAACGTTAAATGAACTTTTACAATTATGATTGATTTAAGTATTTTAGATTATTCACCCATAGATGAAAACACTTCTTCCCAAGATGCTTTGCGTGCCACTACCAAATTGGCAAATCTTGCAGACAGTTTAGGATTCAGGCGTTTTTGGGTATCGGAACATCATGGAATGCAAACCTTGGCAGGCAGTAATCCCGAAATGCTGATGATGCATCTTGCAGCCAGCACCCAATCAATCAGGATTGGGTCAGGTGGGGTGATGCTCCAACATTACAGTGCTTACAAGGTGGCAGAAGGTATAAAACTAATAGAAGCATTATATCCTGGTCGAATTGACCTGGGTGTGGGACGCGCGCCCGGAGGCGATAAGCTTGCAAGTGCGGCCTTAAATCTTGGAAAGAGCATAATTGTTCCTTATGGGCAGCAACTTCATGACCTTAAAAAATATTTTTCAGATCTTTCAAGCTTGCCAGTAATGCCGAAAATTAGCACCAAGCCAAGGCTTTGGTCACTTGGAACGAGTGAATATAGCGGCACCTTTGCCGCAAAAGAAGGTATGTCATTTGTATTTGCACATTTCATTAATCCTGGTGATGATGGTGTTGCTGCAATAAAGAATTATGAACAAAATTTTGTAGCTTCTGAGATGCACCAAAGTCCAAAAACTATAGTAGCTACTTTTGCGGCTGTAGCTGCAACGGAGGAAGAAGCTGAAAAGCTTGCCAGATCTTTTGACCATTGGCTGCTCATGATTGAATCCGGAAGGGAAACACCTTTTTATTTGTCACCCAGAGCCATTGCGGACTATACCTATACTGAGCAGGAAAAACGAACTATACGCTATAACCGGAATCGTATTATTGTAGGGGATGCATTAAGTGTAAAGCGGCAGATTAAGATATTAGCCAGTTTTTACAATACCAGCGAAATTATGATAATGCCAAATATTTTTGGTGCAGAAAACCGGATCAAAGGTGTAAAGCTACTCGCAGAAGCTTTTAATATGAATAATTTAGTGGAAGAAAAATTATAACAACAAGTAATATAAAGTAATTATGGATATAAGCACAATAGAGAAATTTATTGCAATTGAAGAAATCAAGAATTTGAGAATCAGGTACGCACATTACCTGGATGGTAATAATATAGAAAGTGTAATTTCACTATTTTCTGAGGATGCCATTTGCCAGACAGATCGAAATCCTTGGCGAGGCCGTGCTGAAATCAAGGCAGGATTAGAAAAGGCATTTTCGGACTATGATCAGCAGAACCATGGCAGCTATCCATTCCTTCATAGCATAACCAATCAATGGGTTGAACTGACAAGTCCTGATACGGCAGAAGGGCGTTGCTACCTGATTGATTTGGTTAGTGAAAGGAATAATGGAGAAAGCCCGTTATTGTTGTTAGGGTTGTATTCGGATGAATATAAACTTTTAGATGGTAAATGGTATATAAATCGTTCAAGATTAGATGTCATATGGCCAGAGCGCAATGTAGAAGGTGGCGAACCGGGCAAAAATTTGGTTCTCCCGGATTAGAAAATGCTTACTGTCCGCTTTAAGTGATTACCTATTTAAATTAGCAACTAAAAAACAAAGCCACTGTCTTCCGGTGGCTTTGTTTGTCTTTCTGTGGGCTGTCAGGGACTGCAATCGAACACTTGGTGCCTATTTTGACATTTTTCGAAAATATAAAATTAAATATTTAAAATAGGGGAATGTCGTATCGAAATTGTTTTTAACTGCTTGCGCTCATTCCAACCCGAAAAATTTCTTCTTTATTGAGTTCTATAAATTTTAAAAACTTCTTTCAAGGGTTGTAAAGTAGCTTATTGCAGTTGTGGAGTTTACGGAGAAAGCGACAATATGCTACTAGAGGGTTGACTGGGCGGGTGCAAAAAGATTACCGATAGCGATCCTTTTTTATAGTTATTTGATTTTAATTCCTTTTGGTCCAGGGAAATCTTTACCTAAATGGCTGTAAAGTCTTCTTACTTTTGAACGCCAACTTATTTTTGCCTCAATCCAAGTTTTGCTTCCATCGATGATTTGTATTGTATCGTTTGTGTGTGATGGAAACTTTGAATAATCGGAATTATCTTCAAATTTTAATAATAATTCTGGATTGTCAATAGGTGTCTTGTTTTTACTTAAATCAAATATTGTTTTATCTTCTTCTTTATTGAATTTAAGTGTTTTTGCTTTTAAGTCTTCATATAAATCGATTAATGAAATTGTATCGCTTATGAAGTCTAAATCATAAATGTCTTTTTTGGTAGAACGGTTTGAGGTACTGATTAGTTTGAACAAACCAATGTCTTTTTTTGAAAGTAAATTTATTCCTTGATTTACTTCTACCCCGAACAAATTCTTCATGTTTTGAAGCATCTCCTCTTTTATGGTTAAACCATCTTCTAAATCAAGAAAGAAACGCAGAAAGCAATATTGGTCGTTTATATCACAAGGATCGTCAAAGCTTTTTGCTTTCGTGCCAAAGTACTTTTTGACTTCATTTTCGATGTTTTTAAATCCTTCTTTGCCAATTATTCCATCGTAAAAGAAATCAATATCATCAGAAACTCTATGATTGAATTGTAATGCTAGATTTGTACCTCCACCTAAAGTAAATTTTGATACTGTTGGTAATGTTTGTAATTCTATGATGGCTTTAATTATTGCTGGAGTAACTGCCTTCATAAATTAGAGCGAAAAACGAAGAAATGGCTTTACATTGTATCTTTTTGCAACACTTATACAAACTTTGTTACTGATATTCTCTGTCGTTAATTTTAAGTATTTAACAATATCTTTAGCAGAATACAATGCTTCTAATTTTAGAATGTCTGTTTCAAATGTTTCTGGAGTTGTTGCATATAAAGCCCTTGGTATAATAATAGACTTATCTTTAGAAAGATTAAGTTTGCTATAATCCATATCCCAAAATAAGTGTTTGGGAAAAATTGTTGCTATGTTTACTGACTGTTTCACTATGCAAAAATACTGAATTTAGATTTATTTGGTGCACTAATGTAAAAAAGTTTAACTTCTTCGATTTTAATGAATTACTGCATATCTAAAAGAAAACCAATAATAGATGTAAAAATAGTCATTAGCGAAATGAAGCAAACAAAGACTTGAGTTTAGGAATACTTGGACTAAATGAATATACCAAGTTAAAGTGGATATGGAGTTAAGGATATAATTTAATGTTTTTGTTTCCTTTATTAAATATATGATGGTCCACTCAAAAGTTCCAGATCTTTTAAAAAAAGGTTCGAAAATTGTCCCGACAGGGTCACAAAACCGACAAATATACTTTCCTATATTTTGTAGTTTTTTTTATTTGGTCAAATTATCGGGTTACTAATATGGTTTTAATTCAAACTTCGATATTCATTAGGAGTGTATCCTACTCGCTGTTTAAACAATCTAGAAAAATGCTGCGGGTATTTGAAGCCTAACTGATAAGCGATTTCGTTTACAGTCAAATGGTCTACCAGAATTTTGTCTTTTGCTACATCAATTATTTTATTTTGAATGTATTCTTGAGCTGATTTACCTGTTTCCTTTTTTATTAAATCACCAAAGTAGTTGGCGGATAAATGCAGTTCGTCAGCACAATATGCAACTGATGGCAAACCAACTGTATTGGGTTTATCAGTTGTGAAATAACTGTTTAACACCTCTTCAAATTTTTCTAAAATTCCTTTATTAACATTTTCTCTTGTTATGAATTGGCGGTCATAAAAACGGTCACAATAGTTTAAAAACAATTCAATATTTGAAGCAATAAGTTTCTTGCTATGCTTGTCAACTCCAAGTTGTAATTCTAAATGGATTTTTGAAAAAGAGTCTAAAACAATTTGTCTTTCGCGTTCCGACAAATGCAATGCTTCATTTACATTGTAACTGAAAAAATTATAATCATTTATACTTTTAAAAAGAGAAGTGCCATGTATTAAATCAGGATGAAAAACTAAGGCATATCCTTTTGGTTGATATACTTTACCGTCAGTCTCTACTTCCATTACCTGCCCTGGTCCAGCAAAAACCAACGTGCCTTCTTGATAATCATAGTAATCACAACCATAGCGCAAATCACCACATTTTATATCTTTCAAAAAGATACAATAAAAGCCATAATAAATTCTAACAGTCTTCTCTCCTTCCCAAGATCTTTCGTCGGCTTTAGAAAAATCAATTACACTTATTAATGGATGTAAAGTTTCGCTATTATTAAATGCATTATATTCACTAACTGTATTAAACTTGACTACTTTGTTCATGATAATTATAATTTTACAATACAAATTTATGCATTTGGAGATATCAATTATCATATAATAATCACAATAAGTAATATTGGTAGAACAATCCGTAATCTATGTACCAATAACATCCCACCTTCGTCGGAAATTTGTTGAGTAGTATAAGTTATCCTATTTTAATAAATTTAATTATGAATCGTAGATCCATTTTAAAAACAGCAGGACTCGCTTTGGCAGGAAGTGCATTTTTGCCTTTTAATTCTTTAGCAAAATCCAATGCGGTAACACCAATTGTTGAAAATAAAGAATTAACACCAGCCACTGTTTCAAGCAAGCGCAAACTTGGCGCTTCACTTGAAGTCTCCAGCATAGGACTTGGTGTTCAAAATATGAGCCGTACGTATCAAACTACTATTCCCTCTCGTCCAGAAATGCACAATATTATTCGAACTGCCTTTGATAAAGGAGTCACCTTATTTGATGCAGCAGAGGCTTACGGTCCTTTTGAAGTAGAACGAATTCTGGGAGAAGGTGTAGCACCTTTCCGTGATAAAATAGTCATCGAAACTAAATTTGGGTGGAATATTAACCAAGAAACGGGTGCTCGATTACCAGGCTTAAACAGTCGTCCTGAACACATCAAAATTGTTGTGGAAGGAATGTTGAAGAGACTTCGTACGGACAGAATTGATTTATTGTATCAACATCGTGTAGACCCGCAGGTTCCCATTGAAGATGTAGTTGGAGCTATTCAGGATTTGATAAAAGAAGGGAAAGTATTGCATTATGGATTGTCTGAGCCGGGATCGCAAACCGTAAGACGAGCACATGCTATTCATCCTGTAACAGCGATTCAAAACGAATATTCGTTATTATGGCGTGGTCCGGAAAAGGAAATCATACCGCTTTGTGAGGAACTCGGTATTGGTTTCGTTCCATGGAGTCCTCTTGGAGTTGGTTTTCTTACTGGAGCCATTGATGCCCAGACACGTTTCGCTCAGGGTGATATCCGAGGAAATGAAACCCGTTTCTCGCCAGAGAATCTACCACACAACTTAAAACTTGGAGATTTATTAAAAAACTGGAGTGAGCAAAAACACGCCACTCCTGGTCAAATTTCACTGGCTTGGCTACTGGCACAAAAGCCATGGATTGTTCCAATACCCGGCACAACACAGATGGCACACATGCTGGAAAATATTGGAGCAGATGAAATAAAATTCACCTCAGCTGAACTAAAGGAATTCAATAATCAATTGGATGCTATTCAAATTCAGGGTGAAAGATTACCTGCCTTTGTTCAAGCTTTTTCTGATGTGGAAGCTCCGTTAAAGAAAAAACCATAATTAGAATATAAATTTAAAATATACGATATGAAAACATTAATTATGAGTCTTATTGCAGTAGCAAGCTTCCAATTTTCTTTTGCACAAGAAAACAAATCAACTACTGTTGCGCCTACTCATTCAGCCATTGAACAAGAAGTTATTCAACTTTCTAAACAAAAATGGGAGTGGATGGCCGATAAAAATATTACCAAATTAGAACCACTCTTTGACAACAAATCAAAATTTGTCCACATGAGTGGCACTTGGAAAAAAGACGAAGAACTCGATATTATTAAAACGGGAAGAATCTGGTATAAAAATGCCAAAATTCATGATTTAGCAATAGAGACTTTTGGAAAAACGGCAATCCTTTGGAACAGAATTACCCTAGAAGCGATAGTACGAGGAAGCGAAGTCGTGACTGAATTTACCGTAACAGAAACCTATCAAAAACAAGGTAAAGATTGGAAATTGTTAGCTTTAACATTCAGTAGTGTTCGAGATAAGCATCAAATTCAGAAATAACAATAAAAAATAGATAATACTAAAATTTAGTACTATGAAAAAATCAATCTTTGGACTACTTCTTCTTGTTTTATTTACAACTAATACTTTTGCTCAAAATACAGCTGAGCAAGAAATTATTTCGCTTTCAAAACAAAAATGGGAATGGATGGCCGATAAAAATGTCGATAAACTTACCCCTTTGTTTGATGATAAATCTGTCTTTGTACACATGGGAGGAAGTTGGGGGAAAGCCCAAGAAATCAATGTAATTAAAAGTGGAGGAATTCATTACAAGAAAGCAGATGTTCACGAAGTGTCAGTAAACATTATCGGTAATACCGCGATCCTTTTAAACAGAATTACACTACTAGCAGTAGTAGGAGGGAATGAAGTTACCAATCCTTTTATTGTAACCGAAGTATATGTTAAGGTAAATGATAATTGGAAATTAGGTTCACTGTCGTTCACCAAGCTGATGACTCCAGGACAATAAAATTTTAAAAATGAAAAAAATAGTAATAGGTTTAGCAATAATTATTGGTTGCAGTTTATACGCACAACAAAAGATGGACAATGCAACTGCGGGAGCAACGCCAATAGTAAAAACAGCTTCTGGACTACTGCGTGGTATAACTGAAGGAGATGTTTCAGTTTTCAAAGGTATTCCTTATGCGGCAGCACCAGTGGGTGTAAATCGTTGGAGACCTCCACAGCTAGTTACTGCTTGGAGCGGAGTTAAAGATTTAAGCAAGTTTTGTGCAGATTGTCCACAGGCGAGTTGGCCTCGTGGTGCAGGCATGGCACAAAATTCATCTGAAGATTGCTTATTTCTTAATATTTGGACACCAGCTACAGCTACAAAAAAATCAAAATTACCTGTTATGGTTTGGATTCACGGTGGCGGATTTGTAGGAGGCAGTGGTGGTGGAAATGGATTTACAGGATCAGCATTTGCAAAACAGGATATTGTACTTGTTTCTTTCAATTATCGGTTAGGACGGCTTGGATTTTTTGCATTTCCAGCATTAAGCAAGGAACATCCAGAAGAACCTAAAGGCAATTATGCCTATATGGATCAGATAGCTGCACTCAAGTGGGTAAAGGAAAACATTAACGCTTTTGGTGGTGATCCAAAAAACGTAACCATTTTCGGCGAGTCAGCCGGTGGTGTTTCGGTGCATTCACTGCTGACTATACCCGCTGCAAAAGGTCTTTTCCAAAAGGCAATAATCGAGTCAGGCGGTGGTCGTGATGGCGTACTGACAGGAAGACCAATTCAGGAAGAGAATACCGACCCACACTACCCCGTTTCTGCAGAAATAATTGGAAAAAACTTTGCCCACAAACATGGAATCGAAGGCACGGACGCAACAGTATTAGCAAAACTCCGCTCCCTTAGTGTTGCTGATATTATAGATGGAGGTCAGGAAACTGATGGCCCTGGGGGTATACCTATCTATTCTGGTCCTATTCTCGACGGTAAACTGGTTGTTGAAACAGCAGAGAGTGCTTACAAGGCAGGCAGACAGGCTCATGTTCCTCTTCTCATAGGTTCAAATAGTGCTGAAGTTCCAGCAGGTTTTGTTAATGCAAAATCTAAAGAAGAATTACTAAAATTGTTTGGTAATTTTAGTGAAGAAGCTGCTACAGCTTATGAAGCTGATGGTACTGTTGATTTTGCTAAGATGCTAACATTAGTCAATACAGATAAAGTATGGGCGGAGCCTGCGAGGTTTACCGCTAGAGCTTTTACTTCAAAATTGATACCAGTATATACTTATCTCTTTTCTTATGTACCTATTTCTATGAAGGATAGAATGAAATATGGAGCCTCACATGCATCAGAAATTCCTTTTGTATTTGACAATCTAATAGAACGCAATGGTTCTAAATTTGATACGAAAGATCAGGAAATAGCTAAAATGATGAATACCTATTGGGTTAACTTTGCTAAAACGGGCAATCCAAATGGAAATGGATTACCTCTTTGGCCGGTATATGATAGCGCTAAAAATGATATTTTTGAATTTAAACCAGATGGATCGGCAGGTAATTTTTCGGATTACAGAAAAGCACGATTAGATGTAATAGAAAAGGCATTTGAAGACAATAAATAAAAACAATTATGATGAAAAATAAAGTAATAAGATCGTTGAGTATATTTTGTTTATTATTGATGTTCCAATCATCGTTTTATGCACAAAAAAGCAAGAAACAAAAACCGTTACTAATTATAGAACAAGGAAGTTTTGCTGTTGGAGGAACTATCATTACCAATCCTGGCACATTCGATCCATACAAACCTACTCCTGAAGGACAAACGTTTCGTGGAGACCACGCCTATGTTTTTTATCAAATTCCTGTAAAGGCTCGCAAATATCCATTGGTGATGTGGCACGGCATAGGTCAGTTTTCTAAAACATGGGAAAGCACGCCCGACGGACGAGAAGGCTATCAAAATATTTTTCTCCGCAGAAACTTTCCTGTCTATGTGATTGATCAACCAAGGAGAGGGAATGCTGGCAGAAGTACTGTAGCAGCTACCATCAATCCAACTCCAGATGAACAGCAATGGTTTGATGTCTTCCGTATTGGTGTTTGGCCCAATTATTTTGATGGTGTCCAATTTGCTCAAGACACGGAAACACTAAATCAATATTTTCGATCTATGGTTCCAAACATTGGTGCTATCGATAGTAATGTTAATTCAGATGCGGTTTCAGCATTATTCAACAAAATAGGCCCTGCAATTTTAGTTACACATTCCCATTCTGGTGGTATGGGATGGCTCACTGCTGTAAAAAATAAAAATGTCAAAGCAATAGTATCTTACGAACCAGGTAGCGGATTCTTATTTCCTGAGGGTGAAGTTCCATCTCCTTTAACGAGTTCGGCAGGTTCACTTGAAGCAAGTTCGATTCCTATGAAAGAATTTATGAAGCTAACTAAAATACCAATTGTCATTTATTATGGTGATAATATTCCTGAAAGCCTCTCTAACAATCCTGGGTCAGACGGATGGAGAGTACGACTACAAATGGCGCGTTTATGGCGAGATGTAGTAAACAAATATGGTGGAGATGTAACCGTAGTACATCTTCCTGAGGCAGGTCTCAAAGGCAATACACATTTTCCTTTTTCAGATTTAAATAATATAGAAGTGGCTGATTTAATGAGTAAATGGCTAAAAGACAAAAAGCTGAATTAATTAAATACAGCCGACATATAATCCTAAATAATAATTCAATTGAAAATAGTAACCACATGTTGTTTAATAATGATAATAACAGCTAGTTTATTTTCGAGCTGTTCCAAAGCACAAAGTACTGTTAAGCAAGAAAAAGATGTTTTGAATAAAAATAGTATTCTAATTGTCTATCTGACTCGAACAAAAAACACGAAAACAGTTGCCCAAATCATTCATAAACAAACTGGTGGCAAATTAATTGAACTTGAGCTTCAAAATCCTTACCCTGAAAATTACAAAGCAATTGTTAATCAGGTCGCCAAGGAAAATGAAACTGATTTTTTACCCGCACTTAAAACCAAAATTGACAGCATTGAAAAATATGATACTGTCTTTATAGGTTTTCCAACTTGGGGAATGCAATTACCGCCGCCAATGAGAAGTTTTTTAAGTCAATACAATTTAAAAGGTAAAACTATTATTCCGTTTAACACCAATGCTGGTTATGGTATTGGAAGCAGTTTTGATAAGATTAAAGAGCTATGCACTGAATGCAAAATATTGGAAGGATTTTCCATTCAAGGAGGTAAAGAAAGAGATGGAATTTTATTTGTAATGGAAGGTGAAAAGAAAATTGAAGCCGAAAAAGAAATACAAACATGGTTAAAAAAAATAGGGATTCTGAAGAATTGAAATATTTGAAATAACAGTAAATAAAATAAAGATGAAGGATTTTAAAATTTTCAGTTTAATAGTCATTATTGTATGCATTACGTTGTCTCCTAATGATGTTAAAGCAAAACAGTTGACAACTATCGAAAGTAATTTAAGCGCAAAAGAAAAAAGCATTATTACCATTGCATCACTGACAACCAAAGGCGATTTAGTCACTCTAAAATCAGAGTTAAACAAAGGTCTTGAAGCGGGACTTACTGTGAATGAAATAAAAGAAATATTGATCCATACCTACGCCTATTGCGGTTTTCCAAGGAGTATTAGAGGATTGCAAACTTTTATGGAAGTGCTTAGCGAACGAAGAACAAAAGGGATTAACGATGAATCTGGCAAAGAAGCTTCTCCTATCAAAGAGGATGGCAATAAATATGAAAGAGGTAAAACCATTTTAGAGCAACTTACCAAAACACCACAACCGAATACACTTACAGGATATTCTGCTTTTGCACCAGTACTAGATACTTTTTTAAAAGAACACCTATTTGCAGATATTTTTGAAAGAGACGTTTTAACCTTTACTCAAAGAGAATTGGTTACAATTTCTGTTATAAGTTCAATTGGTGATGCTGAACCCATGCTAAAAAGTCATTTATCAATTGCTATCAATCTAGGTGTATCCCCTGAACAGTTGAAAGAATTTTTAGTCGTGATCAAACCATTTATAGGCGCAAAGAAAACTAAAGTTGCAAAAGAAGTAGTAAGCGAAGTGTTGAAAAGTAAATAGAAAAATAATTTAAAAATAAAATAAATGAAAAAAATAGCATTAATAATCACAATAGTAATTTCAATAATAACGGTACAGATGTCAAGTGCTCAAACTACCCAAAAGGAACAAAAGCAAAATCCATATACCTTAGTATATGATGGAGCTATCACAGAAAATGTAAAGGGAAAAGTAAACATCCATCCTGTGAACTATAAAATTAAAGAAATTACAATAGTTGCTAATGTTTACACACCTGCTAACTTTGATACATCAAAAAAATACCCAACAATAGTCATTGCACACCCTAATGGCGGTGTAAAAGAACAGGTTGCAGGATTATATGCACAACGTTTAGCAGAACAAGGCTATATTACAATCACGGCAGATGCGGCTTACCAAGGTGGCAGCGGCGGCGAGCCTCGTAATGTGGATAAACCGGCAAACCGAATTGAAGACGTACACGCAATGGCCGATTTTATTTCTCAATACAAAGGAGTTGATACTTCAAGACTTGGATTATTAGGAATTTGTGGTGGCGGCGGTTATTCTTTAAAGGCAGCCCAATCTGACAAACGATTTAAAGCAATAGCCACAGTGAGTATGTTCAATTCAGGTGTAGTAAGGCGTAATGGTTTTATGAATTCGCAATTTTCTACAATCCAGCAACGATTAAAAGAAGCTTCTGATGCCCGCACACAAGAAGCAGCAGGCGGTACAATTATGTATGTAGGCGATACTCAGCTTACGGATAAACAAATAGCTGCATTGCCGTTTGATTTATACCGTGAAGGATTTGAGTATTACGGCAAAACACATGCGCATCCAAATTCTACATTTAAGTATACTAAAAGCAGTCTTATGGATTTAATGACGTTTGATGCTAGTACCAATATGGACTTGATAAATCAACCATTATTAATGATAGCAGGTAGTAAAGCCGATAGTTTTTATATGACTGACGATGCTTTTAACAAAGCGACCAATGCAAAAAACAAAGAATTATTTCTTATTAATGGTGCTACTCATATTGAAACCTATTGGAAACCTGATTATGTATCGCAAGCCGTAAATAAATTGGTGAATTTTTATCAAACTAATCTTTAAAATTTAAAAAGATGAAACTTAAAAATATAGCAGGAATATTGCTTATTGGAATATTTGTATTTTCTTGTAAAGCACAAAATAAACCAACACTTTCAACAAAAACAGAATCACAAAAATCACTTCTTTTCCCTAAAGGAGAAAAAATCACAAATGCTAATTTTACTGGCACAGCTTATTTACAAATGCTGATAGCTGCTGATAGCCTTAATCCAACCTCAGTGGGAAATGTAACCTTTGAACCCGGAGCAAGAACAAAATGGCATCTTCATCCGGGTGGACAAATTTTGTTAGCAACCGATGGAGTTGGATATTATCAGGAAAAAGGGCAACCTAAAAAAACACTTCGTAAAGGGGATGTAATCAAATGTCCACCAAATATTCAACATTGGCACGGTGCGAGTATTGATACCCATTTTGTACAAGTAGCCATTACAAATACCAAAAACGGTGTACCAGTTTGGTTAGAAGCGGTAACAGATGAAGAGTATATACAGGTTCAAGCAAACTAATAAAAAAGGAACAGAAAAAAATATTGTCAAAAAACTTATTGATGAAACATTTTGGGATAATGGTTTCAGAAAATACTTGAAATTCAAATATTTCTTATTATGGACAGTTTCTGAGCCATTAAAACCGTCCTAGGATTAATTTTTACATTTGTTTAGATCGGTTTTTTACAAATTCATTTATTAAATGCCTTCATTATTTCTGATATTCAAAGATAGTTCTTTGAAAAAAATTCATCTTCAAAAAATTCTATTAGAATAAATATTGTAATTAGAGTTGCAACTAAAATTGAGAAATATTACCATTTAATTTTATGTTTTCAACGTATTTTTTTGAAAAATGACGCCTAACTTCTTGGTACTACAATGGGTTTGGGACTAAATTAAACTCTGTTTTCGGATTTGCCAAATCATTAAATACAAGATCAACTTTCCATTAAGCCAATTGTCCAAATCTGTTGTAGCTGTTGTGTACTGCTTTATTGTTTAGTAGAATTTTAAAAGTTCATTAGTTAGTTTTTCGGCATCTTCTTGTTATTTATCCTAATTTCCGCAATGACGGCTAACTTGTATATATACGCTACTTTAAAGCGTATATCTACCTCTTTATTGGTGTATATGTGCTAAATAAGCAAGGGTGTCTTTTTACAATAGTACACAAAACATAATACTACGATTGTTTTTTTTAAATAAACTGATATTTGTTTTTGTGATAATTAGGTTTTGGTTTTGATCCAAAAAATTAAGCGAACTAATTTGTCAAGAATGTTAACTAAAAACAACACCATTGGAATCCAATGGCGTTGTTTGTCTTTGTGTGGGCTGTCAGGGTTTGAAATCGAACTCTTGATACCTGTCTTGACATTTTTCGAGAATATAAAATAATTTCACTTTTGTTTCGAATTCCAACGTGGTCTTGGAACAGAAACAAATATTGGTAGATATATTGGCAAAACACAATGTTAATGCCATTCATTTGCTTTGATTGGCTTTGTAGAGGAATGGAAGGTGGCCAAATGGAAAAAAACCTTTTAAAGCAGTCCAATGCTAAAGACAATCGTTCCGTTTTTAGCAAATGTCTTTAAAATACAATACCAATGGTTATAAAAGAACAAGCTGAAGTCTTTACCGATGGTAATTTCAGATTTCACTTAGAACCAATGGACATTCCAGTTTCTAAAAGTATAAGAATGGATTTAATGTGGAATACTGACAAATTATACATTTTTGGCTTGAAATATATTATGAAAAGAAACCTAAGTACATGAATACATTATGATAACGATATGGGATTTTGTGTAGGTATGAGTTTGAAATATTAGCAAAATTCAATTTATATTCAAAATTGATTAGTTTCTTTGTGATATGAAAATTTTAATAATAGAAGATGAAATCGAAATTGCAACAAGTGTCATAAATTACTTGAGCAGTAACGATTTTCTTTGTGAATCAGCAACTACCTTAAAAGGTGCTATCGAGAAGATAGTTTTATATTCGTACGATTGTATTCTTTTAGATTTAATGTTGACTGACGGTAATGGATTTAAAATTTTAGAAGCCCTAAAGAAGCAAAACAAAACAGATGGAGTAATTATAATTTCTGCCAAAGACACTCTAGAAACTAAGATTGAAGGGCTAACACTTGGTGCCGATGATTACCTAACAAAACCATTTCACTTATCAGAATTATTAGTTCGCATTCAAGCATTAGTTCGACGAAAACAATTCAATGGAAAAAATGTGATTTCCTTTAATGAAATAGAAATAGATACAATAAGCAAGTCGGTCAAAATCAAAGGCATGAAAATCGAGTTTACCAAAAAGGAAATGGATTTATTACTATTTTTGATTGGTAATAAAAATAAAGTTTTATCCAAAAGTGCCATTGCCGAGCATTTATCGGGTGATATGGCGGACATGTTAGACAATCATGATTTTGTATATGCGCACATTAAAAACATGAAAAAGAAGCTCAAAGAAATGGGCGCAACAGATTATCTAAAATCAGTTTATGGAACAGGTTATAAATGGCAAGATGAATAAAAAACTACTTCAAAAAACACTAAATTATTATTTTATCTATGCGCTAGTAATACTAATCACAGTTGGTCCTGTATTTTATATTATTTCTAATATTTTATATGAAGACGATGCTAATGAGGATTTATATGCGATAAAAAAGCAATTTGATAAATTTACTAAAGATGATTTAACTATAATGGACATAACGCTTTGGAACAAGTTCAATCGCGATGTAAATCTCGAAAAATTCAATGGCATACAAAAAGACAGTTTATTTGATCATAGTTATTACGATGCATTAACTAAAGAAAACGAACCATTTAGAGTGCTCAACGCTCCAGTAAAAATTGAAGGCAAATGGTTCACTTTTTCTGCCAAAATAAATATGGTCGAAAAAGAAAATCTAATTGGAAGTACTGTAATTCTTTTCATTTCACTATTAGTACTTTTAATTATAGGCTTTTTCATTATCACCAAAATAATTTCAAAAAAATTATGGCAACCATTTTATGCAGCTTTAGACAAAATGGAACAATTTGAAATTGACAAATCTACTTCAGTAAAATTAATTAAAAACACAACCGAAGAGTTCAACCGATTAAATAGTGCCATCGATAGCTTAATCCATAAAAACTCTAGCATTTATCAAAGTCAAAGAGAGTTTATAGAAAATGCAGCACACGAGTTGCAAACACCAATTGCAATTTTTAAAGGTAAATTAGAGAATATACTTCAAAGAAATGACCTAAACTCAGAACAATTTAAATTGATTGATGATTTAAACAACACTACCACAAGGTTGGTTAAACTTAATAAAAATCTGTTGGTGTTATCAAAAATTGATAGCAATTCATACAATGAGATTGAGAAAATAAACATAAAAGATATTATCAATAATCAACTAACCTTTTTTAATGAACAAGCACTTTCAAAAAAAATAGATATTACAACAGAATTATCAAATGAAGTTGAAGCCAAATCAAATCATTTTCTGGCAGAAATGATAATCAGTAACTTATTTTTAAACACCATAAATCACAATGTATTAAATGGTCAAGTTATAATCAAACTTACTAATCATAGTATAACTTTCGCAAATACAGGAATACTCATAGCTTTACAGACTGAAAAAATGTTTGAGCGTTTTTCTAAATCCAATCCATCCTCTCAAGGAAATGGTTTAGGATTATCGATCATTAAAAAAATTGCGGATACAAACCATTGGTCCGTTAACTACTATTTTATGGATAGAATGCATAAATTCGAAATAGTTTTTTAAAATTCAATATTTCTTCAAATTCCATTCAGAACTTTGTTCAAAAAAAATAAAAGGAAAAAGCATGATGCGAATTAAAAACGTTCTATTAGTAACAATGCTACTATTATCGGTAGCAAATTTAAGGGCACAAAATAAATCAGTAACAGTGTCGGGTAACACAAAAGACAAAACAACTAAACTTGCATTACCATTTGTAAATGTGGCATTAAAAACTTCTAAAGATGCTACTTTAATTGCCGGAACAATAACAAATGAGGAAGGTCGATTTTCATTGGCCAATATCAAATCTGGAAACTATATTTTAGAATTCTCCTTTATTGGGTTCAAAATCAAGACACAATCAGTTTATGTTGGATCCCTTTCCGAGTTTTTAGATCAAGGCACTATCGAATTAGAAGAAGATGCCACAACCTTACAAGAAGTAGTAGTAGTATCAAAAACAAATACTGTCAGCGAGAAAATGGATAAAAAAACCTTTTCTATGGCTGACAATATTAGTCAAAGTGGCGGCTCTGTTTTACAATCCATGCAAAACTTACCAGGGGTTACAGTCCAAGACGGAAAAGTACAAATTAGAGGCAATGATAAAGTGACCGTATTGATTGACGGTAAGCAAACTGCTTTAACAGGCTTCGGAAATCAATCGGGTTTAGATAATATTCCTGCTTCAGCAATAGATAAAATAGAAATCATTAATAATCCATCTGCAAAATACGATGCCAATGGTAATGCTGGAATTATTAACATCATCTATAAGAAAAACAAAAAAGAAGGCTTTAATGGTAAAGTGGGTTTTACGTCGGGTTTAGGTGCTTTGTGGGAACGAAAAGAAAATTTGCCTACAATAAGACCACAATATTCATTAACACCAAAAATCAATCCTACACTATCACTCAATTATCGCAAAAATAAAATTAATGCGTTTTTTCAAGGCGATTATCTATACACAGAAACCCTAAATAAAAATGAATTTGTAACACGAACATACAATGACGGCACAATAATTAGCCAACAATTAAAAAGAAATCGAAACACCCATTTTTCAACAATTAAATCGGGAATTGATTGGAATATCGATGATTACAATACGCTAACCGTTTCGGGTTTATTTGGTTCAGAAAAAATTATTGATAACGGCGACCAACCTTTTTTTAATGCAGACTATTCCGAACGATTACGACTTTGGCAATTTTTAGAGGATGAATTAAAAACAACAGTGATGGGAACTGCTGCATATCAACATAAATTCAAGCAAGCCGGACATTTGTTAAATATTGGCTTCAATTATACCTTTCATAGAGAAGATGAAAAATATTTCTTCGATAACATTTTGCCAAGTTTTTCGAGTAAAGATTCCTTCAAATTATTATCAGATGAAAGTGTAATAGATCTAAATATCGATTACATAAAACCTTTAAAATACGGACGAATTGAAACAGGGTTCAAATTTCGAAACCGTATTATTCCAACAAACATGCAATTCTTTCCAGGAAATAATTCGCCTTTGGATGCAAGTGCAGGTGGTAAAGCAACCTATGAAGAAATTATTCCAGCAGTTTATGGAAACTACATTTATGAAACCAATAAAATCGAAGCCGAAATCGGATTACGCCTAGAATACTTAGATTTAGAATACGAGGTAAATCCAAACCATCCAACCTATAGAACTGATGGATATTCGTATTTCGAACCATTTCTTAATTTCCGTTTTGCTTATAAAATCAATGATGACAACAAAATATCATTGTTCTACAACCGCAGAATTGACAGACCAAACGAAGTAGATATTAGAATATTTCCAAAGTACGACGATGCCGAAATTATCAAAGTTGGTAATCCTGGACTAAGACCACAATTCACTAATTTAGTGGAATTAGGTTTCAAAAGAAATTTGAAAAAAGGCTATTTATATTCCGCTATCTACCATCGCTTTACCAATGCTACAATAACAAGAATAGCTTCTACAGTTCCTAGTAGTAATCTGATTTATGCCATTTTTCAAAACGTAAATAAAAGTTCAAATACAGGTGTTGAAATGGTCATTTCACAAGATATTGTAAAATGGTATTCTTCCAATATTAATCTTAATGCCTATTATAATCAAATCGGTGCGTTTACAGTTCAAAATTTATATCCACAGCCAAATACTTTTTCGGCAGCAAAACAAGATGTTTTCTCAGGAAATATAAAGTGGAACAACACATTGCACTTAACTAAAAAAGTGGATGCGCAACTAACGGCTGTTTATTTAGCACCAGATATTATTCCGCAAGGCAAAATTAAATCAAGATTTTCTATTGATTTAGGATTGAAAAAATCAGTTCAAAATGGTAAAGGAGAATTTTTTATAAATGCTACTGACCTATTAAATACTTTGGTAATTAAAAAAGAAATTCAAGGACAAGATTTTAGTTATACTAGCAATGACTATTACGAAACACAAGTAATAAGACTGGGTTACAACTATAAATTCTAAATTAGTTCTAATGAAAAAATTACCAGAAATTACAATGGCGTTTTGGATAATGAAAATTTGCGCTACCACTTTAGGTGAAACAGCAGGAGATTTATTTTCAATGACATTAAATATTGGTTATGCATTGATTTCATTAATCTTAGTTGGTTTTTTCATTGTTACTCTTCAATTGCAATTGTATGCTACAAAGTACAAACCAATGCTATATTGGTCAGTAATTTTGGCAACAAGCACAGCTGGAACTACAATGTCAGATTTTATGGATCGCACATTAGGCTTAGGATATGCCACCGGTTCATTACTTCTAATTACAATATTGATTGCAACATTTGTAGCATGGAAAAAAACGGAGAAATCAGTATCCGTAAACGATATTAATACATTTCATGGTGAAACATTCTATTGGATAGCTATTTTATTTTCTAATACATTGGGTACAGCGTTAGGCGACTTTTTAGCCGATAATTCAGGTCTTGGGTTTCTTGGTGGTGCGTTGCTTATTGGAAGTTTATTACTGCTACTAATTTTAGCACACTATTTTTTGAAAGTTTCGGAAGTACTATTGATGGCAGAAACCCTCGAGCTGCACGAAACGCATAAAAACCTCGATAAAAAGAAACATTATCTAAAATAATATAAAGATATTTCGCACTATTAAATATTTTTCAAATTTTGTATCTTGCAAACAGTAAATTTTAATGATGCTTAAAACAATTCAAATTATTGCATTACTTCAAGGACTTTTCGTCCTTTTTGTTTTATATAACAATCGCAATAGTTATAAGAACACAACTTTTTGGTTATTATTCGGAAGTTTATTTTCTATCGTTTTATACATTATTGGAGATGACAAGAATAATATATTTGTTAATAACACCGATTGGTTTCTTTTCGATAACACACTTTTTATAACATTTCTATTTTTGTTTTTTAGGTATTTCAAAAGCAATAAAGAAAAGTTTATAAAATCAGATTACTGTTTTTTCATACCAAATATCATTTATCTAATTCTTGAAGTAATTGAAATAAAATTAATTCAAACTAATATAGTCATTGAAGTTTTAGAAGTATTCTGCGAATTAACTTTTATCATCTACTTATTACTAATTTTATTTTCCATAATTTCAAGTAAAAGAAAAAATTGGATTATATATTTCATCATTCCAATCATTATTTTGTTCGTTTTTTCACTCATTAATGATATTCTTAAAATCGTTGGATTATCAGAATTACCGTTTTTATACGACCAAAATTTCAATTCATATCTTTTAATAGTTGTTGCGTTTTTATTCTATTTTATAACTTTTAAGTTGTTTAATGGTAATAAAGAAATTTTACCTAAAGTAGAAATCGGTAAATACAAAAACTCAAATCTAAACGATGAAACAATTAGTAAATATAAAACTGCTTTAATCAATGCAATGCAAATTGATAAAATATATCTTGATGGAAAATTATCCATACAAGATGTTTCAGATAAATTAAATATTCCGCGTCAATACATTTCTGAAGTTTTAAACGAACATATGAATACCAATTTTCAAGATTTCATAAATGAATATAGAGTGGAAGAATTTGTAAACCGACTAAAAAACGACCAAAACAATAATCTTACACTTTTAGGAATCGCTACAGATGTAGGTTTTAATTCTAAATCTTCTTTTAATGCTACATTTAAGAAATTCAAAGGCTTAACACCAACACAATTCAAGAAAAATCTTTTGTAAAAAAAGTAATTGGTACAAATCAATCATTTTGCACTTATTTCATTTTTATGAAAACACAATCACTTACGATATTTGCGAAATAATTAAAAGAACCCAAAATTATGTCGCAACTTAAATTAATTAAAAAGATTCTCTTTTGCTTTATTTTAACTATTTCAACGTACTCGATTAACGCACAAGTAAACGATACACTTTCATTTGTAAAATCAAAACGAATGTCAGATGATGACCTTGCAAAAAAACGAGAAGGAACTTTCATAACGGGTTTGCCTGACTTTTCATCAGATCCTGTTACAGGTTTTGGTTTTGGTCTTAGAAGTAATGTCTATTGGAACGGCGAACGAACAAATCCACTTTTTGCCTACACACCTTACTTGGCAAAACTAAAAGCTAATGCAGCATATTACACTTCAAACGCAAGAGAATTAATTTTATCTTTAGATGTACCATATTATAAAGGAACACGTTGGAGATTTAAAATTGATTTTAAAGCACAACAAAATCCAGCAAATTTATATTTTGGCTCAACAGAATCAACGTTGGGCAATCTACGATTGCCATCCAATGAAAACATTACTTTTTCAACATATGAAGCATTTGACAAAGCAAGAAAAACGCTGAGACCAGGTGGAATTGGCGAAGCAAGTTTTGTGACAGATGCCTTGTCAAACCGATTTAGAGAAACAGAATATATGCTTAATCTAAAAGGAGATTACGCAATAGGAAACGGAAAATGGCGAGTAATGGGTGGTTATGAAATTCAAAATTTAAGTTATAAAACTTTTGAGGGAGAGGAAGCAGAGGCAATAAATCCAAATTCAGGAGAAGAAACTACTGCTCCAAATGGATTTTCACTTTTGCAAAGAGATTTTAATCAAGGCTTAATATCTGGCTTAAATGGTGGTTGGATTTCAATTTTACAAACCGCATTAATTTATGACACAAGAGATTTTGAACCCGACCCAACCAAAGGTTACTATTTTGAAATAGCAAATGAATATTCTGGCAAATATATTGGCTCACAATTTGATTTCAATAAACTTTTTATTCAAGCAAGAGCATATCAAAAGTTGCCTTTTGGAAAAAGAACTGTTATCGCTGGAAGATTTGGAGTTGGTAACATTTTTGGCTCGAATGCCCCATTTTTTGAATTTCAAGACCAATGGAGTCCAGAAGGTAGCATCAATGCACTTGGTGGAAAGCAATCATTGCGAGGTTATCGAGCAAATCGGTTTTTAGCACGTTCTATGTGGTTCACAAATATTGAAATAAGATATAGAATTGCAGAAACAAAATTAGGAAAACAAAGATTTGCTTTCGGTGTCGCACCATTTTTTGATGCAGGAACAGTAAGAGACGAATGGCAAAATCTAAACTTTAAAAACATTCGTTACTCGTATGGTTTAGGTGCAAGAATTGCTTGGAATCAGTCCACAATTTTATCATTTGATTACGGAATATCAAAAGAAGATAAACTCTTCTACATCGGCATAGGTCAAGCTTTTTAACAAATTAGTTTGGTATTATTTGTAAAGATTTTGGAGATATAAAAATAGTGTATGTTACAAACAGAAATATAAAACTAACTAGCGGATTTATATTTATTGCTATCGCAATTATATATATCTGCTCCGCATTTATATAAATATGTTTCGCATTTACATTTCTGTTTGTCCTATTTATATCAATCCAATTTATATTTATTTATGTGTGACTTATATTTTTTGTAATCCGATTTGTATTTATACCTATCAGACTTAAATTTATTGAAACCCGAAACCTAATTATGAAAGGATTACAAAACAGAACGGAAACAGAAGAATAAAGGGCATCTGCCAACAATTGCTAAAACTCATGGCTAGTTTTTCGGTAAATTGTTCATTTACTTTTCATAACTTCTCTCGGGCAATTATGGAAAAAAAGCTTTCCATAAGTCGCCACGAGCTCTAGCAAAGAAACGTTTTGGTTAGCATTTGTTTTAACACGACCATTCGGAGCAACTTTTGGAGATTTACTTACAAAACCTTTGGAAAAAGGCGGTCTAAATTTTGGAACTACTTGTCGTCAGCTATACTATTTACAATTTTAATGCTATTAATAACCGTTGCCATTATTAAAAACAATAAAATAGAAAAACAAAAACTGATTATTGGAAAGTAATATCATAAAAACTTCATAAAAAACAGTCCCAAGCCCAAAATTCAATATTTATTCTAAATTGGTTTTCATCTTTGACTATTATTAATTTATAAAATAGAATAGCAATGAAAAAATCAATAATTGTGATAACCTTAATAATGGTATCATTAGTGTCGTTTGCTCAAAAAACGAAAGAGCAAAATGTGCCTCAAGTAGTCAAAAATGCGCTTCTTCAAAAATTTCCAAAAGCAAAAGAAGTAAAATGGGATAAGGAAGGGAAAAACTTTGAAGCAAGTTTTGATTTGAATAATGTAGATAATTCGGTTTTGTTAAGTCAAGATGGAAAAATTGTTGAAACAGAAATTGAAATTAAAGTCAGTCAATTGCCTAAAAATGCGTTGCAATACTTAAAGGATAATTATAAAAATCAAAAAGTAAAAGAAGCAGCAAAAATTGTTACTGAAGAAGGTACTATAATATACGAAGCCGAAATTAAAGGCAAGGATTTGCTTTTTGACGAGAACGGTAATTTCATCACTAAAGACAAGGTTAGTTAGATTTTTTTTAAAGCATCTAGACAGTATGTGTGGGTGTTTTTTTCTGTTTACAAATCACTATTTCACTCTCTTTCAAAATATTATTTACCAACTATTATGTTCAAAAAAACCAACTTATCAACCAGATACGCATTGTTACTTACTTTTGTATTATGGTTTGTTATTATCTCTCAGATAGTAAGAATTATTTTTTTTATATGGCAATACGACGAAGTTTCGTTTAACATTTTCACTGTTTTAGGAACAGTACTAACAGGATTATTTTTCGATATAGGTACAATTAGTTTTATTGTATTTCCTGCCATTATTTATTACTTCATTTTTCCAAATAAATGGGTTGGCTCGTTGGTTGATAAAATATTCATTTGGTTTTTTACCACAGTAGTAACCTTTATATTAGTATTTACCTTTTTTGCCGAAATTACTTTTTGGGACGAATTCAAAACGAGATTTAATTTCATTGCAGTAGATTATTTAATATACACTCACGAAGTTATTTCAAACATTCAACAATCATATCCTCTACCAATATTAATTAGTGGAGTATCATTAATTGTATTTTTAGTCTTATTTCTATTTTATAAAAGAAATGCCTTCAAAAACACATTTTCACAAACTACAACTTTAAAAGAAAAAAGTATTGTGTTAGGTACTGGTGTAGTTTCTTGTTTGTTTTTTACAACATTTATAACAAATAATCAGGCGGAATGGTCTAAAAATAGATACAACGCTGAAATATCAAAATCGGGAATTTATTCATTTTTTGCAGCTTTCAGAAACAATCAAATGGCATACTATGAGTTTTATACTTCTGTAAATAACAAATCGGCTTTTGCTATTATTAGAAATAAATTGAGCGATAAAAACAGTAAATACCAATCAGAAGGATTATCTATTCACAGAACAATAACAGACACAACTAACCAAGAGCCAAGTAAAAAGAATGTAGTATTTATTTTGGTTGAAAGTCTTAGTGGTAGTTTTATGAACGAGTTTGGAAATAAAGAAAATATTACACCTTTTTTAGATAGTTTAGCTCAAAAAAGTGTGTTTTTCGACAATTTATATGCCACAGGAACTAGAACCGTTCGTGGTATGGAAGCAATGACACTTTGTATTCCACCAACACCGGGACAAAGTATCGTAAAACGTCCCGAAAATCAAAACCTATATACCGTTTCAAATGTTTTTAAAACCAAAGGATATAACTCAAATTTCTTTTATGGCGGCGATGGTTATTTTGATAATATGAACGCGTATTTTGGTGGCAACGGATTTACAATTTATGATCGTGGACGAGGTAGCGTTTTAAGTGATAAAATTAAAACGGTACGAAATAATATTAATGATAACGAAGTGACTTTTGAAAATGCTTGGGGTATTTGTGATGATGACATTTACTCTAAAATGCTTAAAGTGGCTGATGAACATTACAAAAACAACAAACCATTTTTCAATTTTGTAATGACAACTTCCAACCACAGACCGTATACTTATCCTGACAATGCAATTGATATTCCATCAGGAACTGGTCGTGAAGGAGCTGTAAAATATACTGATTATGCCTTAAAAAAAATGTTTCAAAAAGCCAAAAACAAACCTTGGTTCAAGAATACTGTTTTTATAATTATTGCCGACCATTGCGCTAGTAGTGCAGGTAAAGATGAAATTGATGTTGCCAATTATCACATCCCGGCATTTATAATAAATTTTCCAGAAGCAATAAACCAAAAAGTAAAAAAACAATGCTCTCAAATAGATGTTTTTCCAACATTTTTTTCAATGATGAATTGGAGTTACGAAAGCAATTTCTTTGGTAAAAATGTATTTAATCCAAACTTTGAAGAACGCGCATTAGTAGGAACATACAGAAAATTAGTATTGATGAAAAAAGAAAAAGTAATGATTTTGTCTGACCAAAAGAAGCAAGCATTTTATACTTGGAATAAAACCGATAATAGATTAAAACCATTGCCATTGGACAAAAATTTCCTAAATGAAACCATTTCTTGGTATCAAACTGCTGATTATTTATTTACTAATAAGCTGCTTGAATAATGGTTTACATTCATTTTATTGTTAATCCAATATCAGGTAGTGGAAAACATAATATTGGCAAAACCGAATTAGAAAAGCATTTTCCAAAGGAAACTTATAAGATTGCAGTTGACTATTCAAATTATAAAAAACACGCAATCATCCTTACCCAAAATGCAATTTCTAACAATCCGGACTGTATTGTAGTATGTGGCGGAGATGGCACCATAAATGAAGTGGCGTCGTGTTTAATTAATACCAAAATAAAATTAGGAATTATTCCAGTTGGTTCTGGAAATGGTTTAGCTTCTAATCTAAACATTCCAAAATCATTGGATAAAGCAACGGAAATTATACGTAAAGGCAACACACAATTTATTGATGTTGGAAAAGTAAACGACCATTATTTTTTTAGCAATGTGGGGGTTGGAATTGATGCAACGATTATAAAAAAATATGAGAGTTACAGTAAGAGAACATTGTTTTCTTATGTTCGGGCTTCTATAGCATCAAGTATTCAATTTAATCCGATGGAAACGATACTTTCATTTAACAATCATATTGTCAATACAAATGCCTTCATGATTTTTATTTCTAATTCAAATGAAATGGGATATGGAATGAGTTTAACACCTAAAGCAAGTTTAAATGATGGTCTATTAGATTTAGTTGTAATTTCTAAACTAAACTTATTTGATAAACTAATTTTAGGTATGAGAGTAATATCAAATAAAATAGAAAAATTCGAAAAAGCACGACACACATTAATCGAAAAAATAAATATAGAAATGCCTAAGAAAATCTTCGTAGACACGCAAATTGACGGAGAATTTCATAATTTGAGAACAAATAAAATAGAAGTTACAATAATAAAAAGTGGATTAGAAGTTTTGACAGAATAAAATTTAAACTAATTAAGTTATGAAACAGTATCAAATTTTTGCTCTAATATCGATGTTCTTCGCTGGTTTGACATCGGTAGTTGCTAAAGCAGGTTTAAAGAATGTAGCTTCCGATACAGGCTTGGCTATTCGGACTTCATTCGTATTTATTTTTATTTGGTTTAACATCATAGTTTTTAATAATTATAAAGATTTCTCTAATCTTACCAAAAAAGATGTTTTGTTGTTAGGTGTTTCGGCTCTAACAACGGCAATTTCTTGGGTCTTTTATTATAGAGCAATAAAAATAGGCACAGTCTCCGAAGTGGCATTAATCGATAAAGGAAGTATAATTATCACACTAGTACTTTCTTTTATATTTCTAAACGAACAATTTACTTGGCGCATAGCTTTGGGTGGTTTGATGATTATAGGCGGAATACTAATCTTAACAATGAAATCATAATGGTATAAAACTACGCGTAACCTTTTAAATTATTTACCATGTTTAAAACCATTTTATTTTCATTATTAAGTATAGCTACATTGCATGCACAGAACCAGATTGAAAGTGTTCAAGAGAAGAAAATTGATACAGATACTATTCCGAAAACCGACAGCACGCATAAATTCAAATTAAAACAACTAATCATTCCGTCCGTTTTAATAGGTTATGGTGTAATTGGTATTGAAAGTGATCAATTAAAACTCTTCAATACTCAAATAAAAGAAGAAGTAAATGAAGATATCGATAAAAAAGTAACCATTGACGATTTCTCGCAATATGCACCAGCTTTATCAGTTTACGGATTAAATGCTTTGGGCATAAAAGGAAAACATAATTTTAAAGACAGAACCATAATACTCGGTACTTCTTATTTAATTATCTCAGCATCAGTTTTAAGTTTAAAATCAATTACACAAGTCGAAAGACCTGATGGTAGTGGTTTCAATTCTTTTCCATCTGGACATACAGCCACGGCTTTTGCAGGCGCAGAGTTCCTTTGGCAAGAGTATAAAGATGTCTCAATATGGTATGGAATTTCAGGATATATAATTGCTACTGGTACAGGAGCATTCAGAATTTACAACGACAAACATTGGCTAACAGATGTGGTTGCAGGTGCTGGAATTGGAATTTTAAGTACAAAAGTTGCCTATTGGATCAATCCATGGATACAAGAAAAAATATTCAAATCCAAAGAAAAAAATAGTATGTCAGCTATAGCACCTTTCTATAATGGCAAACAATTAGGTGTAGGCTTCATTAAAACGTTTTAATATTTGTAATTATTTTTAAAAGATACTTTTTGTTAAAGAGAAGTGGTTTTTTTTTAGATTATTATCTGATTTAGCCTAAAATACTAATTTTAATTGGTTTCTAATGTATAAGTATAATTGACACTTAGTATTGAAAGCAATATTTTTTTAAATATTCAGATATAAATGGAATTCTGGACACTATCGCAAAAAGTGTAAGTTGAAAAGTCTAGACTTCGGTTTTTATAATTAAAGCCTTTTTTCAAATATAAGTTTATAATAAATAATTGTCTTTATATATTTTTTCTCACCGTGCACAACTCATTTATTTATTAGCTTCATTTAACGAACTACTTGTTTGATAACTCCAACATTCTCCTTTTTACGGTATTAAAAGTACGTTTTACATTTCAGTCGCCACTTCTTTGCCAACGTTCCAAAAAATTAATGACATAGTTTAAAATAAATCATCTACACTTCGTGATTTGCACCAGAATTTTTTTTTAGCTTCGTTAAATAATTTGGCATAATAGTGCATATAGAACTATCCAGCTTTTAATCAAAATTTCGAATGCAGTAAATCTAATTAGATTGTGTAGATATAAATTTATGCCTCATAGTTAACATATCAGGTTTAACCTGACTACAATGAAACAAAATATAATAATATCAACAATTATTTATTTAGTACGATATACATACCAAAGCTATATTGTCAGGTTGAACCTGACAATATAGATACGAAATATAATTATAATAACCCGTTTATCTCTTGTCTTCTATTTCTATATCAAAAACAATCGAATGAAACATCTGCTATTTATTGTTTTGGCAGGCAAGTATCTACAAATCACAATTTAGTCGTATAGAAAACAATAAAACTTACCCATCATTTTCTACGATTGAAAAAATTACAAAAGCAATGGGTTGCTCGATTGCCGAACTGTTTGCGTCTGCCGAAGAAATAAGAGACATTCATTCCAACGATAAAAGTTTAATGGAAAAATTGACATTTAAAGAAACGCTGTCAGATGAAGAAAAACAGACCTTGTTTAATATTCTTGATGCTTTCGTTTCCAAGAAAATATAAAGACACCCTTTCGGGTTTGCTTAATGATGTAAAATAAGAAAGCCGAGCATTTGCTCAGCTTGCTTTGTTCGACTAATTTTTAATTATTTCCTGTGATTTGTTTGTGCATTTACTATAAATGATATTATACTGCAAAACAGCAATAGTGCTTTTTTTATTGAAGCGATTTATTTCAAAAGTTTACTTTCTTTAACTATTTTTCTAATTTCCTGCTCGAAATAATAAGCAATTTCAAAGTTTTCATGGGCTTGATTTTCCATCACTATGACACTTGTTTTGGTTTTAGGGTAATATAAATTTACTGCCGTAAATCCTTCGCTTGGATGAAAACCAGTATGTCCAATTTCATAGATGTCGTCTTTATCATTAATTCGCAAACCATAACCATAACCAATAGGATTTTCACTAAAAAGTTGATGTTTGTTGGTAATAGAATAATTAGTCATCAGTTTGTAAGTAGCTGGTTTTAATAATTTTCCATTATGCAAACATTCGTTCCATTTGGCTAAATCTGATGCGGTAACAATTAAATGACTTCCCCAATACTGGTCAGGTGTTAAGCTGATTTTTTCAAATTGCATTATCGTTCCCTCTTTTTTTATAAGGTGTCCTTTGGTCAAAAAAATACTATTGGTTTCGTCCGGATAATAGCTATTGTTCATTTTACATTTCTTAAATAATGCCGATATTAAAGTTTCAAAACTTTTTCCACTTTGCTTTTCCAAAACCATTCCAGCCACAAAATAACCAACGTTTGAGTAATTGAATGCAGTACCTGGTCTAAATTTCAAAGGCTTATCTATACTTTCGCTGTACAAACCCGAGGTGTTGTTAAGCAATTGATGAACTGAAACGGTATCTGCCCAAGAATATTTTAAATTAGGTAAATATTTACGAATAGGCGTCTGCAAATCAATCGTTCCTTTTTCAACTTCTTGTAAGATAAGCGTAGCCGTAAATTGTTTTGCTATCGACATTGTAGAGAATTTGTCGTCGATTTTTAGAGGTGATTTTTTGTTTAAATTAGCAAATCCGTATGCTTTAGCATATTTCAATTTTCCGTTTTGTTGAATGTAAACTACTCCGTTAAAATCTCTCGGATTTTTAGTTAGTAGTAAACTGTCAATTTTTGTTGAATAGTTGTCTTTTTGCTGTGCTGATAAATTGCAACTTGTAAATAGAATTGTTGTTGCAAGTATTGTTAGTCTAAAAAATTGTTTCATTTATGTTCTGAAAATTATTAAATATTTGTGTCTGTTTTGTGGTTACGTCGGTTCGTAAAATTGCCTCCAACGTCAGTCTGTGAAAAAACTAAAATCTACCTCTTAAGATTCTCATATTTGAGATTTTTTTTGGTAGCCCTCCGAATACTTTCTAAATTTAATGAGGTTTTTTCAGAGCCTGACGTTCCGGTACTCAGCGGGTTTGGGACTAAATTAAGATTTATTTATCGGGTTATCGTAAATTTTCCAAAGACAAGATAAATTTTAAATTAAGCGTAAGACCCAAATCTTGCCAAACGGCTGTTAGCAACAGTTATTATTCTTCAACAATTAAGTAGATTAAGAAAAATTCCGAAATTTTATATTTTTCATACCATTTTTCAACATCAATATTCCCTTTTGATACTTCACAATATCCTAAATTGCCTTTATCTGGATTGTCATTTGGCGGTGTAATTAAAGCAATTTGTGTTTCTTTTCCAAGTTCAAAATCAATTTTATCAGATTCATTTCCGCACACATCTCTGAGTAGAAATGAGCCATCTTTGAATTTCTTATTAATTTCAAAAATTTGTTTATTAAAAAAATTTGGAAAGTAAAATCCAATCTTTTCGTTTTGTAAAATATGCTGGCTTACAATTGAAAAATTGAAGTTTTTTCCAATTTTTGGTAGCTCTTCATTTTTAGTATCTATTACATTTTTTTCAATTTCTATTTGACCGTTTTTGTATTTACGAATAATTATTTTAAAGTTTTTATCTTTCAATTTTTCAGAATTTGAAAAAACAATATTTAGTTTTTCAATACCTTGAAAGTTCTGTATTATAAATTCTTTTGAACCAAATTCAGGATTGTCATATTTGGATATCATTTGTATTTTTTCTTCCTGACTATAAGTTGATAAAGAAATAAGTGTTAAAGTCAATAATAATATTTTCTTCATTCGATCGTTTTTTTTATAATTACTGCTAATAGTACTTATTGGATTCTAAGTGTATCATGTACAATTGATTCATACATTAATTTCATTATATCAGCATTAATAACTTGTGATAAACCTAAATCGATTAATTTTCCTTTGAATAATTGTGCCCAACTTTGTTTGTTTAAGTAAGTATAATATTCTTTTAATTCTTCAAGTTCCTCGAAGATTATTTGTTGACCAAAACCTAACTTTTCTAATTGAATTTTCAAATCGTCTATTTTGATACTAAGTTCTTCATTATCATAATTAATTGAGCTATAATTTGGAACAGTTAGTCTTCGTTTTTCTTCAATATATATTTTCCCATTTAATGTCAATTGTGCGTCAGCTTGTCTTGCGATATTGTTGCTGTTAACATAGCCATTTTGTTCAAGTATAGAAACATAATCAAATTCTTCTCGTCTTTTTTTCAAAGTAATTCCATTTCCTTCCAATATTTGTAAAATGGGGTAAATTCCATCTCCATATAAATCATACAATTTTTCAAGAATAAGTTCTAGGATTTCATCCGAAGTATAGTTTTGTCTAATTGATAAGTCAATTTCATTTGGCTTAGTTAAAACATCAGATACGCTAACGATATTTATTATGAAATTGATATATCGAAGGTCAGAATTTAAGTCTTCATTTTTCTCTTTAATTTGTTGTTCAATTGGTTTTGAGTATTCCCAAAGTTATATCTATTAGAATTTGAAATTTTGAAATTTTGGACAAAGTAGTTTTCTGCACTAAATGAATTAGTTAAAAAAGTTATAACTTCAATTTTCCAAAGTTTATAGTTTTCAGAAAAAACATCAAATTCGTTATTGTTTTTTGGTTTAGATTCATAAATAATTTTACCTTTTTCTGACAAAGAGTTTATTTCACTTTTAAACTGTTCCCATTCAAAATTTTCATTCATAAATCTAATGTTGTTTTAGTATTATTGCTAACGTTTCCAGGCTATGAGAAGTTGCGGCTTTCGAAGCTGAGTATTCTCTGTTACCAGGTTGGAAGTTATGAAAAAAAGTGGTTCTATTTAATTGAAAGGCAGCAATTTATTATAGCCTGTGTTATGGGCAGTTTGAATTTAAAAATTTGCGAACATTCCATTACCTAAATGCGCATTTTCAAAGTAATTGAACAGAATCATTAACTCGTTTATATTTTCTGTAAGAAATGTATCAAAAGGCACAGTTTCGATTTTGCTTTTTTCAGATATTGTTTTATTACGAATCAAAATGTCGTTCAAATCCGTTTCGACTTCTTTACCGACTTTTTTGTAGTTGGTAACATATTTCAATCCCATTTTTTCCATAAGCAAATGATTATGTTGCCTTTGTTCTCCAAAATGTCTTGCAAAAAGATATTCTTCGAAGTTTTCAAACGATTCTTGAATTATGTTATTTATCTCAAACTGTTTTCTTTCCCAAACAATTTCTCCACTAAAAAACTCAACGGCTTTAGAGGAATCATTTGGATCAACTATAACAAAAAAACGAGGTGCCCACAATTTTGAGTCTCTACAAGAAATTGATTGCCAAATGGTTTCAAAAATGTCGTCTTTATTAAAAATAGAAATTAACATGGTTGAATGAGTCTTTTTCTTGCAATAAGAAATAATGTCTTTGACATCATGTTTCCAAATTGAGTTGTTGAAAAACGGAGTTTCTATATTCGATTCAATTTCGTTAAATTTTGAGCGGTTTTCACTTTTTAGCGTAGAGAAAAAATGCATAAATGATGCTCCATTAAGACCTTTCAAATCCATCAGAATCATAGATTCAGAAAGACGTTCATCTTCCTGAAAAACTCCAAGTTTGAAAACTTTTTCGAGACTCCACATTTCAATGAGTCGATCGGTTAATTTTTCTGGATATCCAATTTCGCAAGTTTCACAAGTTACATCAATCTCACCGTCTAATCTTTCAGATAATTCGTCTAATGCATCTTCATCATCAAGTTCTTCTATTGTTTCTAATATTTCATTAAGACTTTCTGAATCTAGAACTTCAGTAAGCTTTTCAATATAAAATTCACGCGATTTGAGTTGTGGCGCCCAATAAAGTACTTTTGTTGCTCCATAAAATGGGTCCACAAAATTCAAATTAAATACTACAAGAATATAGTCGTGTATACCTAAAGTAGTGGCTTGCTTAACAATTTCTTTTTTTGAATCAAGTAAATCTTCATAAGTTTTATAATATCTAATAAAATGTCGCCTACAAATATTTCTACCCTCAATTTCAGGAAGTGCTTCAATTTTTTCAACTGAAATTGGGTTATAATCTTTGTCAACAGTAAGCTTAAAACCACTCAACTGATAATTAGTTGCATGATAAAACTCTGAAAATGGGACTAATAATTCATGCCAATGTGTCGAAATTACAATTAACCGTATTTCACTATTCTTAAGATTTTTTTTTCGCTTTAGAAGGGCAACATATTTTGAAAGTTCTGTAATCGCTTCTCTTGATGCGGCGTCTGAACGCTTTACCTCTATAATTACAAAGTTATTATTGGTATCATTGGCAAATATATCTACAAAACCACCAGCTCCATTTGGATTTTTGAGATGATATTCGTCATCAATATATGTCAATCCATCTTCAATTAGGTTAAGTTTTATAGCGAGTTTATCTCGAATTTTATCTTCAATCTGCTGTTTTGCCATTTATTCTATATTTGATATTCTTGCCCACAAATTGCCCATAACGTCAGCCTGTGAAAAAACCTCCGTTGTATTCTCACCAAATATAGCAAAATACTTGTGTAAAAAGAAGATTTTTCGTATTTTTAAGAATGCAACACACTACCGGAATTTGCCGCCATCAAATGTGTTTTTCAAGTTTAAAAGATACTATAAGCCTGATAATTTGGTGTTATTAATATATGCTTTTGTCGAATATATAGACTTCTCTAAACTCGATTGTGCTGTAAAAGCGCTCAAGACTGAAGGTCGTTCGAGTTTCAATAATAAAGTATTTCTAAAGATGTATTTATATTGTTATTTCAACGGGGTCAGGAATGATCGAGATCTAGAAAAGGAATGTTTAAGAAACGTTGAAATGCAATGGCTTTTAGAAGGCATTCGTCGCAATTACCACAGCATTACAGATTTTAGAAAAATAACCTGATCGCATTTAATAACCCTTTCAAACTATTTGTTTCATTCTTGAAAGATGCTGATTTGATAGGTTGCGAAACCATAGCTATCGATGGTTTTTTGGCAGTAGCCACAACACAATTCCCTGTCAAAACTAATTTTATGGGTAAGGGAACGTGTGTTCATAAGTGACCGAAAATACGAAACTAAACCCAAAATCCTTCTCAAAAAAAAAGAGGACACTAAATCCTCTTGAAATTCTCCTTTAAAACTTTACGATAACTCCATAGTTCCTGCCAGTGAACGGTTCCGTTCAACCGGAGTTTCATTGTTCGTGCTGCGCACGCAACGAATCTCTAGCTGTTGGCAGGCGTATTTTTTTTACGAAATCCAATTTCTTTCCATTTTAATTATTTTCCACTTGTTTTTTACTTTTCTGATATAGATTTTATTACCATATCCACATTCTCGTCCGCAAATAAATCCCACTTCAAGAATTCCGTTTTCTTGTTTTTTATCAAATTTTATTCCTGAAACTCTCAATATTCCTGAAAAGTTAAATTGATATTTTCTTTCAAAAACATTCTCTTTTTCGAATTCGTTTATGTTTTTTAGTTTGAATTTGCCATTCAATCTTATGTTTTTGTAATTTAGGAAGTATTCCTTTGTTTTATTAACTATCAATTTTTTCAAAGTATCTTTTGGAAAATCTTTACTCACAATTAATTCATATTCTTTTTCGTAGGGAGAAATTTTTGGGTCAAAGGCTATAATAACTTTTGAAGTATCTTTTTCTATTTCTGCAATATCTTTTTTCCAATTTTTCAATCTTTGAATTTCTTCCGCCGTTGCTTTTGTAGAATCAATTTTCACATATCGACCTTCTTTATCAAAAATCATTTTCCCATATGGTGGTGGAGCATTTGATAATATTCTAGTATCAACGCAAGTTGAGTCTATGATGCTTGGCAAAATTTCCGTCAAAACTTGTTTGTTAAATTCAATATCATAATCGTTCTTTTTACAATTTGCAAAAAGAATGATTAAGAAGAAGAATGTTGTTGTTTGTAGTTTCGTCATAATATGTCTGCCAACGTCAGTCTGTGAAAAAACCTCCGTTGTATTATCATCAAATATAACAAAATACTAGTATAAAAAGAAGATTTTTCGTATTTTTAAGAATGCAACATATCACAGGTATTTCCCGTCAACAAATGCGTTTTTCAAGTTTAGAAGACACTATAAGTCCCGATAATCAGGTGCGATTTATAGATGCCTTTGTCGAATATATTGACCTCTCTAAACTCGATTTTGCTGTAAAAACGCTCAAGACCGAAGGTCGCCCAAGTTTCAATAGTAAAGTATTTCTAAAGATGTATTTATACGGTTATCTCAACGGAATCAGAAGTGGCCGTGATCTAGAAAAGGAATGTTTGAGAAACATCGAAATGCAATGGCTTTTAGAGGATATTCGTCCCAATTACCACAGCATCTCAGATTTTAGAAAAGACAATCCTATTGCTTTGAAAAAATTATTCAAACTCTATGTTCTCTTTTTAAAAGATTCTGACTTAATAGGCGGTGAAACTATAGCTATTGATGGCACCAAAAGTCGCGCGCACAATAGTAAGAAAGCCAATTTTAACCAAAAGAAAATAGACAAACACTTAGCTTATATTGAAGCTAAGACCCAAGAATACTTGGATACCTTGGAAGAAAATGACGGCAAAGATAATCCAGCTATAATCCAAAATATCCAACAAAAGTTAGACCGATTGAAAGGGAACAAATTGCGTTATGAGCAACTGGAAGAAAAACTAAAAGCAAGTGGCGAGCCTCAAATAAGCACAACTGACAGTGATGCCAGAGCATTACTAGTTCAAGGACAAGTAGTTGAAATTTCGTTTAATGTTCAAGCCGCAGTCGATGCTAAAAATAATCTTGTTGTAGCCACGCACACCATCAATAAGAATGATCGCAGTGCTTTGTCAGCTATTGCCATAGAAGCCAAAGAGAATCTGGGTATCGAAACCTATACTGCATTGGTCGATAAAGGTTACCATAATGGCAAACAAATAGAAATCTGCAAACAAGCCAACATAACTACCATTGTAGCACAGCCTGAACAAGGAAAAAGTAACGAAAACGGTACGACCAAGGCTTATTTGGTAGCCCAATTTCAATACGATCACGACACCGATACTTATACTTGCCCACAAGGCGAAACACTAAAAACTACAGGCAGTTGGCATAAGAAAACTACAGATAAAGACAGTTATAATTTTAAAAAATACCGAACCCCAAAATGCAAAGAATGTCCCGTAAAGCATTTATGTACAAGTAGAGCTGCAGGCAGAGAAATCGACCGAAGCCAATATGCCGATGCCGTAGAAGAAAACAACAAGCGTTACCATGCAAATGCGCAGTTGTACCGCATGAGGCAAGAAATTAATGAACATATTTTTGGCACCATCAAACGACAATGGGGCTATAACCATACCAACTTAACGGGATTAGAAAAAGTAAACGGAGAACACAGCCTGATTATGCTGGTGTATAACATCAAACGCAGTATCAATATCCTAGGCGTTCCCGATTTGATTGCCAAACTCAAAAAATGGAACTCACCCTACAAGGCAAAAGTCTTGTTTTTGCTAAAAACGAGTTATTTAAAGCTGAATTTAGAGTTCTTTTTTTCCAGTTTAAAATTAGCAGCCTAAAAAAGACCTTTCTTAAAAGGCTTTCTTTTGGATTGTAGAAAAGGAAAAATTGAAGATTTTAACGCAAAAAAGAGGTTTTTTCACAGCCTGACGTTCCGCCGCTTCTCGTCAGTTGCGAAGTTCGGAACTTTTTATTTTCTGTTAAAGATAAAAATTCTTGCGAAACGAGAACGAGAACTTACCACAAAATTCGCAATTGCGAGAAACGGCTGTTAGCGGATAGCCCTTTTACCTTTTTTAGGAAATTTATTAATTCTGAATACTATATATTATTTTCTTTTCAGAAAGATTAACTACACTAATAGATAAATCTTTGTTTAGTACAAATACATTTTTACCGTTTTTAGAGTAAACAATCGCTTGTCTTGGTTCATTAAATCCTGTTATCACTCCAATATTAGTTAGTGTTGGTACATCAATTATTGAAAGAGAATTATCTTCTTTATTTCCACTCAATAAAATGTTTTCATCTGAAGATAATGATGCGCCATAAGGATCTTTGCCTACAGAAATTGTTTTAGCGATTATACCTGTATTTAAATTAACTACTGCAATGGAATTGGAACCACTATTAGCAGCAAATAATGTTTCACCATCTTTAGTAATAGAGATAGCTCTTATTTTGCTAAAACCAGTAATAGTTGTATCGATTTTTAAAGTTGCTGCGTCCACAACAGAAATAGCGTCGCTGGCAAAATTGGTCACGTAAATCTTTGTATTTGTTGCGTTTAATTTAATACCTTGTCTTGGTTCGGCAAAACCTGTTATTATTTTTTTTACCGATTTACTTGAAAGGTCAATTACCGTTACTGTATTTGTTGCCTCATTATTAATATAAATTTCTTGACCATTGTTGCTAATTGCTGAACCAAATGCTCCAAAGCCTACCGCATATTTTTCAATGATTTTAAAGTTCTTTGTTTCCAGTACAGTTAAAAATCCGGTGCTGCTGTCAGTGATGTAAAACTTCATTCCATCAGGCGAAAAAATGATGTTTCTTGGACTGATGAATCCAGGTATCTTTTTTATTAATTTACGAGATTTTAGATTATAAACACTTACGAAATTTACGTCGCTGTTTGATGCTAATGCAATATTTTCGGTTGGACTTATTGCTAAAGAATTATTTTTTATGTTGCCGTCAAAGATTTGTTGCGCTTGAGTTTTGGTAGCAATAATACTAAAGAATAGTATTAACATTCCAATTTTGAATTCATTTTTCATATTTTTAATTTATTAGTTTGTTAAAGTTGTTACAGCCCAAAGTGCAGCAGTTGCTATAATCACCCATAGAATTACACCTTGAATTAATGGTTTAAATCCAACAGAGGATATTGTTTTTCTATTCAATCCACATCCTATTAAAAACAAGGTAAGCGTTAATCCTGCTTTTGCAAAATTTGTTAAATAATGATTGTATTGTTGAACAAAAGGAATATAGGTATTTGCAATCATTGCAAGAACAAATAATCCAATAAAGTAAGGAATTTTTATTTTACTGTCTTTATTTTTAAAAATAAAAGTTGATAAAAAAGCAACAGGAATTATCCATAATGCTCGTGCTAATTTAACAGTTGTAGCAATCTCTAAAGCTTGCGGACCATATTTACTTGCTGCACCTACAACTGAACTGGTATCGTGAATAGCAATTGCACACCACATTCCAAATTGTGATTGTGATAAATTTAACTGATGCCCAATAAAAGGAAATAAAAATAAGGCTACAGAATTTAGAATAAATATGGTTCCTAATGCAACCGATATCTGTTTTTCTTCTGCCTTTATTACAGGAGAAATAGCAGCAATAGCACTTCCACCACAAATGGCTGTTCCAGCTGATATTAAGTAAGAAGTCTTTTTTTCTATCTTTAAAAACTTACCCATAAAGAAACCAATTACTAATGTTCCAATAATAGAAACTATTGTAAATAAAATACCTTCTTTACCCGCTTTTAATGCACTTGTAACATTCATTCCAAAGCCCAAACCAACAACAGAAACCTGTAATAATATATGAGTTGCTTTATGATTTAGATGTAAATATGGATGTCCAATAAATTGCGCAATTATTAAACCCATAAGTAGGGCAATTGGCGGTGATATTAATGGAGACAAGCAGAGTACAACTGCTAATAAAAAAAACACTTCTCTCGTGGTTATACTTTTGTCTAATAAATTTTTGAATCCTTTTTGATTTTCCATCTTACTTTATATATTATTGTTGGTACAAATTTCTGGAAATAAAGGATATGTTGGAAATTGTAAAAAGTTATGCGTCATTACTTAAAGTTATAATGATTGGCAAATTTCATAAATAATTCGGGTAAAGCCTCAACTTGACCTTGTTGTTGGATAAAGTAAAAACTCCTTTCGATAGACAAATGTTGAACATCTATTATTGTAAATTTATTTTCTTTAAGTTCTTTGTATATGGAATGTAATGATATAAAAGTCATAGTGTTGCTCTGAAGTATATAATTTTTAATACTTTCAGTGCTGCCTAATTGCATTTCAATTTTTAAATCTGAAATTTTTACATTCAAAGATTTTAAATGATGTGCAATAACTTCTAGTGTTCCTGATCCTTGCTCGCGAAACAAGAGAGGAATGTTTTTCAGCTCATCAATAGTAATGTTTTGTCTTTTTGAGAGAGGATTTGTGCTATTTGAAACTAAAACAATTTCGTCTTTGACAAATTCGGTATATTTTAGATAGGCTTTTTTGGATTTTCCTTCTATGATACCCAAATCAATTTCATTTTTTTGCAGCGCAATTTCAATTTGTTCTGTATTATTAGCTTCTAAAGAAACGATAAGTTGGTCAAATTTTTTATGAAATGATGCTAAAATTTCAGGTAAAAGATATTGAGCAATTGTTGTACTCGCACCAATTCTTAATTTTCCGTTGAAATTTTGAGAAAGAGAATTAATTTCAAATTCTAAATTACGATAGGTTTCAAATATTTTTTCGGTATGAGAAAATAATATAAGTCCTGCTTTTGTTAATTTTACCTTTGAGCCATTTCTTTCAAAAAGTTTAGTTTTCAGAAAACTTTCAATTTCTTGTATGTGTTTTGAAACTGCTGGCTGCGTAATAAATAATTCTTCGGCAGCTTTTGTAAAATTAAGTCGTTTTGCTACTTTGTGAAATACTTGTAAACGAAAATCAAACATTATTATAGGATTAAGTTATTTTACTCATTTTTTCTTGAGTTCTCCAAGGGTTTCCGCTAACTTGTATATATGCGCTATAAAGTAGCGCATATACATCTTATTTTGGGTGGATAGGCGCTACTTAGTAGCGTATAACATTCAAATATACATTTTAATTATTATCTTACAAATTATCAAATGGACTTTTATTTGATGAATACTTTTCGTACTTACTTGAGTATAAATTTCAGTTGATTTACTATTATTATAACCCGGTAATTCTTGTATACATGTGCGAACTGACCATCGATATGAATCCTTTTTGGTTAAATTACTGCGAATTCATTTGGATAATTTATATTCAATAACTAACGTACAAAACCCTTTCTAAAATTCTTTAAGGTTTTCCAATTAGGTAATAAAAAAAGATGCCTTAGCATCTTTCAAATTTTTATTTTTTTGTTTACTCATCAACTCGGTATTTTTTAATATCAAATTCAAAATCAAATAACTCTTTAGGATGAACTTGTAAAGCTCTAGCAAACTTCATTAAAGTTTTTAGAGTTAAATTTCGTTTACCACTTTCATACTTACTAACCTCAGCAGAATCAATACCGGTCAAAAATTCAATGTCCTGTTGAGTTTGGTTATTCTTTAATCTTATTTCAGAAATTCTTTTTCCTATATATTTTTGTAAATCTGCATTTATTTCCATTTCAATATGTTTTCAAGCAATTTCCATTTTATTAGTAAAAAAATTATTGGGATATATGCCAGTATTTGAAAAATATTTCTATATTTGTTTCCTATTCAGAAATGAATTGTATTTTTGCGATCCTTCAAATAAAATATTGAAGCATTCGCTTAGAATCTAGCTCTTGAAAACTGGTAATTTTTGCAACTAGATGATAAGTATGATGCTCACGTCCCATGGCGTGGGCTCACTTATTGTTGCACGGTATACCAGTACCTCAAGGGCAATAAGCTGAGTTCCATGCCATTTTTTATGCGCAAAAGGTACTCCCTTTTATTCTTAGCAAATCTTCTTTTTTACAGTATCGTAAATCAATTAATTGAATTAGTTAGTTTGGAAACGCACTGCCTGCGTTGGGCTGCAACTGGCAACGGCAGTGTACTTTCCTAAAAAACAACATAAATTCAAAAGCCTTTGCACCCAAAAAAGAGTGCTCTCAAGATCTGTGGTAACAGCAATGGCGCAAATCGAAATAATAAATTGAAAAACAGCAAACAACAACGAAAAGATGAAATACTATAAAACTATAAAAGTTACTTTAATTCTAGCTTTAATTACACTGATAATTTGTTGGCTTTCTGGTTCCGATGCTTTTATATAAACAGCAATAACTAAGAAAAATAACTAATTATTTTCACATCACACAGCTTGCTGAGATGTGACAACACCTAATAAATACAGATAACGCCTATGACTTAAAAAATAAAAATCTATGCCTTAGCACTTTCGAGGCTAATCAGAAAAAAAAGGCCCTCTAACTCTTCTTGGCGGACGAATAGAGGACCAAAGCAAACTAAACCGAAGTCTAACTAAACCAATTCAAAAGTATGAAAAAAAAATCATTTTTGAAGTTTTGGACAACAACACAACTGTCCAAACTGTCCTGCATCCTTTTCCTGTGCTTCATAACAGGATTAAATGCGCAAACACGATCTATCAAAGGTATAATTACCGATGATACCAGCACAGTTCCTGGTGTAACCATAAAGGTTAAAAATAAGCCACCAACAGCATTTTCTGATGAAAATGGAAATTACACCATACTAGCAGCGGAGAATGATGTTTTGGTTTTTTCCTATCTAGGCTATAAAACGATTCAAATTGTAGTTGCAGATCAAGTAACTATCAATGTAAAATTGACTGAAGATGCAACGACTTTAAAGGAAATCGTAATAAATGCCGGATATTATTCTATTAAAGAAAAAGAGCAAACCGGTAGTATTGTAAGAATGATTGCAAAAGACATCGACAAGCAACCTGTCACAAATGTACTAGCTGCAATGCAAGGAAGATTGGCAGGTGTCAATATCATTCAAGATGGAGGAACTCCCGGCGGTGGTTTCCAAATTAAAATTAGAGGTCGCAATAGTATTCGTCTTGATGGAAATGAACCATTATATATTATTGATGGAGTACCCTATTCAAACGAGTCCATAGGAAGCACGAATACTTCAACGGCATTACCAAGCCAAGCCAGCCCGCTCAACAGTATTAACCCAAATGACATTGAAAGCATCGAAGTATTAAAAGATGCCGATGCAACGGCAATTTATGGCTCAAGGGGAGCAAATGGTGTGGTATTAATTACCCGAAAAAAAGGAAAATCAGGCAAAACAAACATTTCAGTAACGGCCTCAACGGCCGTTGGTACAGCTACTAAATTTGTAGAGCTGATGAATACGCAGCAGTATCTGTCGATGCGTAAACAAGCATTTATCAATGATGGAATTCCAATATCGGATACCGATTATGATATAAATGGAACTTGGGATCAAACTCGATATACCAATTGGCAAAAGGAATTATTAGGCGGTTCAGCAACAATCAATGACTTTAGAACCAGTATCTCTGGTGGTAGTGAAACAACACAATTCTTGATTAGTGGGAACTACAGAACCGAGGGAACAGTCCTTCCGGGAGATTTCAGGTACATTAAAGGAGGGATTCTTAGCTCAATAAACCACACTTCTTTAGATAAGAAATTCAAAATCTCTTTTTCGGGAAATTACACGGCACAAGATAATCTACAAGCAGCGACAGATTTGACGTTAACAGCGCGTTATTTGGCACCAAACGCTCCCGCACTGTACGATTCAAATGGAAATCTGAATTGGGAAAATGATACCTTCGAAAATCCTTTGGCACCTCTAAAAAGTACCTACCGTGCAAATACTAATGACTTGGTGGCCAACAGCGTATTGTCTTATGAACTAATTCCAGGTTTAGAAATAAAATCAAATTTTGGTTTTACCGATTTAAAAACCGAAGAAGTTCGAACAATACCATCCACCATTTACAATCCCGTTTACGAAGTTGGGAGTGACAATTCCTTAATGTACTTAAACCTTACCAGCAGACAATCATGGATTATAGAGCCACAACTAAGAGGTTTCAAAAATTTTAGAAACCACAAATTTGATGTACTAGTGGGGATGACAAGCCAACAGCAACGTACAGAACGCCTATTCCAATCGGGTATTGGTTTTGCAAACAACAATCTGATTAACAACTTAGCTTCTGCAATTACAAAAAACACAACCAATAGCGATACCTTTTTGTACCGTTATCAAGCTTTTTTTGGTCGCATCAATTACAGTTACGACGAAAAATACTTTTTAAACTTTACAGGTCGTCGGGATGGCTCCAGCCGATTTGGACCAGGCAAACAATATGCTAATTTTGGTGCTATTGGAGCTGCATGGATTTTTAGCAAAGAAAAATTCAATCCAGAAAATAGTAAAATGAGTTTTGGAAAACTCCGTTTTAGTTATGGAACTACAGGTAATGATCAAATTGGAGATTATCAGTTTTATGATACTTACGGTACAACTGGTGCAAATTATCAGGGCATAATTGGGTTACAACCTACACGACTTTATAATGCCGATTTTGGATGGGAAACCAATCGTAAACTAGAATTAGCTTTAGAAACTGGTTTTTTTAAAGACCGAATTTTTAGTACGCTAGCTTTGTATAGAAATCGTTCGTCGGATCAATTGGTGGGTATTCCTATGCCAGCTACAACAGGTTTCTTGTCATTGAATGCGAATCTTGATGCTACCGTTGAAAATTCAGGTTTTGAATTTTCCGTAAGAACCCTAAATATTGATTCAAACTCTTTTAAATGGTCAACAAACTTCAATGTGGCCGTTGCAAAAAATAAATTACTTTCTTTCCCGAATCTTTCAGGTTCTACTTTTGCAAATCGGTATGTGATTGGCCAATCCATTGATATTGTAAAATTATACCAAAGTAAAGGTGTTAATCCACAAACAGGATTATACGATTTTGAAGATTTAAATGGGGATGGAAGCATAACAGCAGGCGACAAGCAAATTAGCAAGGACTTATCTCCTAAATATTTTGGAGGCATCCAAAACCAATTGGACTATAAAAATTGGCAATTGGATTTTTTATTGCAGTTCGTAAAAAGAGATAATTACGATTACATTTCAAATGTTCCGGGAGGTGGTCAAGTAAACCAAAGCAACACTAGTGGTGATGCTTGGCAGCAAATTGGGGATCAAAGCAGTTCGCAACTGCACACTACGGGACTAAATGGTGCTGCGGTAAGCGCTTATTATAGATACATAGAAAGCGATGCTGTAATTACAGACGGCTCTTTTATCAGACTAAAAAACATATCACTTTCCTATGATATTCCGTTACAAGCGACCACTAATGTAAAATGTAAACTTTTTATTCAAGGTCAAAACCTACTCACATTTACATCTTACAAAGCAGGTGATCCCGAGTTTAAGTTCTCAGGATTCCTCCCTCCGCTAAAAGTGATCAGTGGCGGAATGACATTAAACTTTTAATCCTCAAAAAATAGTTATATGAAAAATTTACAATTTATAACGGTACAAACAAAGCCATATCAGGTGTATCGCATTCTTTTGGTTTTGGCACTGATACTTTTTTCAAGTTCCTGTAGTGATTTTGTCGAGGTTCCATTGCCTAATTCTCAGCTTACAGGAACTACAGTTTTTGAAAGTGAATTGACAGCAAATGCAGCAATGGCACAAATTTATGCACAACTTCGTGACGGCGGCATCCTATCTGGGTTACCTACTGGTGCATCTGTTAGAATGGGATTGTACGCTGATGAATTACAAGATTATACCAACTCTACAATTGCCCTACCTATTTACAACAATGCGCTTACAGCTGATAATGCTACTGTGGCGTCACTTTGGACTTCAAGCTATAGTCAAATATATAACGCAAATTCAGTTATTCAAGGAGTTGAAAATTCGACCGGGTTACCTATTGCGGTTAAAAACAGAGTGTCGGGTGAAGCACTATTCGTTCGTGCTCTAGTACATTTTTATCTGTTACAAATTTATGGTAGCATCCCCTATATTACAGGAACCAATTATGAAATTAATAGAAAAGTTATGCGTAGTGCTGCGGATGAAGTATATGCAGCAATCGCGAAGGATTTAGAAAGCGCCAGTTCAAGATTACCTGAAAATTATAGTTCTTCGGATCGTGCAAAACCCAATAAAATGGTGGCCAAAGCCATGCTGGCGAGAGTATATTTATACAGGAATAAAAATACAGCAGCAGCAAATGAAGCAACTACTGTTATCAATAGTCCGCTTTATGCTTGGGAAACGGATTTAAACAAAATTTTTCTAAGAAATAGTAAAACTACTATTTGGCAATTAGCATCAGCTACAGCGGTACGAAATAGTAATGAAGGTACAACTTTTATTTTCGTATCTGGACCGCCACCAGTTTGTGCGCTTCGTGCCGATTTTATGAATGCATTTGAAACAGGCGACCAACGCAAAGTGAATTGGACAAAGTCAGTTACCACCGGACTGAATACTTGGTATCATCCCAATAAATACAAACTGCGCACCGCAACAACAAGTTCGCAGGAATATTCTATTGTGTTGCGCTTAGCAGAACAATATTTGATCAGAGCCGAGGCAAGAGCAAAACAAGGCGATTTAGCAGGCGCAAAAGAAGATTTAAATAAGATAAGAACGACCGCTGGTTTACCAATAATTACATCAACTATCACTTCTGAAATTTTGTCTGAAATTCAAAAACAGCGAAGATTTGAGTTTTTTACGGAACATGGGCATCGCTTTTTTGATTTAAAGCGCAGTGGAACAGCTGATGGAGTATTATCTGTTTCAAAACCAGGTTGGAATAGTTCAGATATTTTGTGGCCTATTCCAGAGCTAGAATTGAACGCAAATCCAAATTTACAACCACAAAACACAGGTTATTAAAGTTATGAAGCTATTAAAAAACCATAGTAATACTGCTTTAGGTTATTCTTGTAAAAAAACAATTTTGTCATTTTGGATAGTATTATCCTGCTCTATTTACGGGCAGGATCATTCCAAAAAGAATATTGCTGCAGCAGAGTATGAAAGGTGGGGCAAATTAGAAAACAGAGCTATTTCCCAAAAGGGAAACTGGATATCATTTGATATGCAGTACAGCAATGGTTCAGATACACTCTTTGTGAAACATACGCAGAAAAATATTGGATTTAGTTTTCCACAAGGAACACAAGGCAAATTTGGTGGTGAAATTGCATTTGGTGCCTTTCAAGGAGATAAAGTAATAGTAACTAACTTAGAAAATAGTGAAAACATTAGTATATCAAATTGTACTGCTTTTGAATTTGCCAACAGCGGAAAAATTATTGTGAGCTTTTCCAATGATGGGGAATTAATGGTGAGGATCATAAAAAATAAAGAAATCATCCAACTTCCAAATGTAACAGAATACCAATTGGACCAGCCTAACAATATCCTGACTTATCTCACTAACAATAATGGGAAAAGTAGTTTCGGAACAATAAATCTTAGGACAAACCAAAAAACAGAATATCACACAACGCCACACAAGTTATTTGGTCTTACATTGGCAGAATATGGAAAAGGTGTTTTTTGGCTCGAAGAGGGCATCAACGGGAAATACACAAAACTGAACTTCTACAAAAACCAAGATAACAGTATTCAAACCTTTGAACCAAAATCATTCTCAAATTTTCCAGAAAAGCATGAAATTGTTACCACAAAATCTTTCAAAATTTCAAGTGATGGTAAAAGGGTATTTTTTGGAATCGCGAAAGTCAAAGAAGAGGCAACACCAAAAAAAGACGATGTCGAGGTTTGGGATACAGAAGATTTATGGATTTATCCAAAAGCAAGTAGGGAAAATTTAGAAGGGTATTCCACTTTATCGGTTTGGTTTATTGAAGAAAAGCGCTGGAATACGATTACAAGTAAAGAACTCCCTTTTGTACAGCTTAACGGCAGTAAATCAGTTGCATTACTTTACAATCCAACGGCATATGCTCCTCATTTTAAGCGCTATGGTGAGGTTGACTATTTCTTGTACAATCTGGCTGATGGTACCAAAAAGCTATTTTTGGAAAAGCAACCTAGTGAAAATTACTTATTGTCTTTTTCTCCAAATGGAGCATACATATGCTATTTTAAAGATAAAAATTGGTGGCTCTACAATATAAAAAAACAATCTACGGTGTCAATTGTGCCACCTGCAGGCTCCGAATGGGTTTCAAATGATTTAAAGTACATAACAAGACCACATGTTTTTGGAATGAAAGGATGGAGTGATAATGGAGAATACCTTTTGCTACAAGATGAGTTTGATATTTTTAAATTTGATATCAAAACAAGTAAACTAAAACGGATTACAAAAGGTCGAGAAAGCGGTACTTACTTCACTGTAGATGGTTCAAATATCAAGCAAATAGGAAATGATAATTACAATGGCTGGGCACTAACTGAAATTAATTCAGCTAATGATTTAATTGTTTCAGCAAGAAATGCGACCACCAAAGCACAACAATTCAAATTAGTTTCTACATCCAACACTTTAATTCCACTAGCAAATAATGCTACAAAATCAGATGAATTGCGTAGAGCCAATAATGAAGTCTATGTCTATCGAGAACAATCGCATAATGAGTCTCCAAGAATTGTATCATTTAAAAACGGTGTAAATAAGGTTCTGTTTGAAAGCAATACCCATGATAAAAACTTTAATCAAGGAAAGGTAGAACTAATTTCATTTTCAAATTCAAAAGGAGACAAACTGCAAGGATTATTATATTATCCAGTAAATTATGAAGTAGGTAAAAAATATCCGATGATAATCAATGTGTACTCACAAATCACTAACTCATTGCATGAATATTGCATTCCGACTTTATACAACGATACCGGTTTTAATGTGAAACATTTTGTGCAACAGAATTATTTTGTACTAATGCCTGATGTGAAATATTATGAAGGAGAAACCGGCAATAGTGCACTGGATTGTGTTGTTGCTGCAAACAATGCAGTTGTAAAAACAGGAATGATTGACGCAAAACATATTGGCTTAATAGGGCATTCTTTCGGAGGTTATGAAACAAATTACATCATTACAAAATCGAAAATTTTTGCAGCTGCAGTATCGGGTGCAGCAATTTCAGACATGGTAAGTTGGTATTTTAGTAACTCAAAAAGTCTCAATATTCCAGAATTATGGCGAAGTGAAACGCAACAATGGAGAATAGGAAAGTCTATTTTTAAAGACAAAGAGTTGTACCTAAAAAATTCACCAATACTTTATGCAGATAATGTTACTACACCATTACTGTCTTGGGTGGGTAAAATGGAGACTAATTTACCCTACGAACAGAGTTTACTTTTTTATAATGCGTTGAGGAGAGCCAAGAAAAAGAATGTTTTATTAGTATATCCAAAAGACCAGCATGTAATTGTAATCAAGGAGAATAAAATGGACCTTACAAAACGAATTACCAATTGGTTTGACCGATATTTAAAGGAATAAAAATAAATAAGTGCAGTTTTTTCAAACTGCACTTATTCGTTAATCGTAAATCCATTTAGAATTTTGATAAAACGCCGACTTTGGAGACGTTTTCCAGCCCCCTGCAAGGGCAAGTGGTTTTGAGCTGCGGAAAGTATTTCAAGCAGTTCAAAACACAACTTGCTATTTTCTCTCGAAAATATTCTTACCGATGGTTTTAATTGAAAGGGCTTGATGCCCTTTTTTTGATATAGCTAAACTGGAAGGTAAATTAATTCAATAAATTAATTTAAAAAGCGTTCGATTTCAAATCTCAGACCAGTATAATCATCGAAGTATAAGGATTATGATTGTTTATCACAATCAAGTTTGGAAATCAAACTTACCTAATTATGTATTTACGTATTTATGTATTTACGCTTGTCACCCCATAAGCACAAAGCTCTGTAGCAACGCACTACTTTACAAAAGTAAACATGTAAGCATAGTTGTTAATAGCTACAGATTGAAATATATACATATGCTTTTAAAACTGTATTTATGTATATACGCTTTTACATATAAATATGAATGTGGACATGAGTAAATATTTAAGCTTTCAAATATTGCTGTATGTGCATATGCAAAGGCATAAATATAAATTCAAAAGAAAACAGAAAAACCGTAAAAAAGAAAAAGAAAGCAATTTCACAGGGCTGGCAGTAAACTTAGCAAAAGGAAACGGAATAAGTCCCGTAAGGGTGGATTGTGAGGAACGAGCAAGACATTATGCCGTAGTCTTTTGCTAAGTTTAATGCTTGGCCTAACTTCGTTTTCTTTTTATTTATTTGTTCGTAAGAATGGCTTATAGTATAAAAACTAGATCCAGCTGTAGGGTTTATCTTTACGGTTAAGATAGCAGTACATCTCTTCCTTTTTAAGTTCAGGAAACAATTTTAAAGCCTTGTCAATGGCATAATTTGGAAGAAAATAAATTTCGTCACGAATCGCTTTCACCACCTTTTCAAGGCCGTAGAAACGAACAATTTCGTTGATTTCTTCTTTTCCTCCACGCTCTACGATACGGGCAATAATAGTTTTATAGGCTCTCTCAAAGTCCATTGCATCTATATCGAAATCCCAAAAAAATACTGGGTTTAGATTTGGGAATGCCTTATTTTTTTTAACTCGTGCCATGAAGTAAATATACGATTTTTTAACTTCTTATTCAAACGCTTAGCGTCTAAATCCATTTCCTTTATTGGGTGGAGGAATTTGATTTTTTGATTCAGAAAATGAAATGGAAGGATTGAAAACTGCTTTTTTTAGTCGCTGGGTCATTTTGTTCCAATTGGTTTCTTTGCCTTTCAGGAGTTTGACTTTTTCTTCTTTGTCTATATTTCTATGATCCATTAATGCAAGAGCAGCTAGTCTCGGATTTCCATTATATTTGTTTTGGTAAGTTTCTAAATAGGTTTTAAGGGAATGGTGTTCCAAAAGAAAATACATGTCAACAAAGTCTTTTATCCTTGTGCCGTTTTGGAAAATCGCATGAAGCTTCATAGCACCGATGTCATATAAAGATGCCAGACGTACACCTTCTTCAGTCCGAATTGGTTCCTGCCACGGATATCGGTGGGCAATGATATCTACCTTAACCAGGCCTATATCTAAAAGCATGGTGTTTTCAAGTATCTCCCTGATTTTTACCGGATGTTGATCTTTAAGATGGGAAAGCATTGCCAGTTCATCAAAATCTCTAATTGTAAACAGGTCAATATCTATGCTTAGCCGATGGCCTATCATAAGGCTAAGAGCCGTGCCTCCAACAAGGCTGAAGTCTTTCAGCTTTTCATCTTTCATAAGTTTCTGGAGAAGTTCCCACATCTCCTTGCTGACTGTTTCTTTGTAGAGCATAATTTCACGTTTTTCATGAAATTAATTCCGAAAGCGGGGCACTCTTACATACTGTCCTGTCGTGGCTTTATTTGACGGGAGTTGTCCTTAAAGCGAAAATCCACATGCGGAAATAATAAGCCAAATGCTTCCATATTCTGCAATATCCAGAAGCGATCACTAATGATTAAGTATATTGGTTTTAAAATTATTTAGACGAAACCAGTAAAAATGGTTATGGAAGACAACGGCAAAACCACCCCGCATAAAGGAGGCAGGAATCCCAAGAAAGATCCCGCCGTTCACCGCTATTCTATAAGCCTTAGTGCTGAGGAAAATGCATGTTTCCTTTCTCTCTATGAAGCTTCACGCATGGATGTAATGGCGCATTTTATTACGGCATGTATTTTCCAAAAAGGAATTACGACCATAACGGTTGACAAGGCAACCATGGATTACTATATGCGCCTGACCACTTTATTCGGCCAGTTCAGGGCTGTAGGAACCAATTATAACCAAGTAGTAAAAATACTTTACCGCAATTTTTCTGAAAAGAAAGCCGCAGCCTATCTCTATAAATTGGAAAAGCAGACAGCAGAAATGGCGGTATTGTGCCAAAAAATCATTCTACTAACTGAGGAGTTTGAAGCAAAATACCTGAAAAAATGATAGCGAAAATCGGAAGAGGCAACAATCTGTATGGTGCGTTGGTGTACAATCAGCTCAAAGTGGAAAAGGAAAACGGGCAGGTTTTGTATACCAATAAGATAATTGAAACTCCTGATGGCAGTTATGCAGTCGGTCAACTGTTGCGTTCTTTTGAACCGTACCTGCTGGCCAATCGAAAGACTGAAAAACCAATATTACATGTCTCTCTCAATCCTGATCCGAAGGATAAGGTAAGTGATGAAAAATTCAAACTGATGGCTCAGGAGTATATGCGGAAAATGGGTTACGCTGAACAGCCTTTTGTGGTATTCAAGCATACTGATATTGACCGTACCCATATTCATATTGTATCGGTTTGCGTGGATGAAGAGGGAAGAAAAATATCTGATAAATTTGAAAAAAGGCGTTCGATGGATGTCTGTCGTGAATTGGAAAAAGAATACTGCCTGATATCGGCTATCGAGAAAAAGCAAAATCCACAAAATCAAATATTCAAACCCGTTGATTATAAGGCTGGGGACATAAAGAGCCAGATGGCTTCGGTAATCCGTCATTTGCCAAAGTACTACAAATTTGAGGGTTTCGGCACCTACAATGCCCTGCTTTCCCTTTTCAATATTACCGCCGAAGAAGTCAAGGGGGAATTTAATGGAATCCCAAAACAAGGACTGGTATATTTTGCATTAAATGAAAAGGGAGAAAAAGCAAGCAATCCTTTTAAGGCTTCGCTATTCGGTAAACAGGCAGGATATGTTCAGCTTCAACAACACTATGGGAAGTCCAAAGAATTGTTGAAAAATGAGCCATCCAAAGCTTTGCTTAAGACAACCATTGAGATGTGCTTACAGACGGCATCGGATGAAAAAGAATTCAAAAAAAGGTTGTTGGAACGAGGTATTAATACCGTTGTAAGACGAAATACCGAAGGCAGAGTTTATGGAATAACCTTTATTGACCATAGTTCAAAATCCGTGTGGAATGGTTCGCAATTAGGCAAAAACCTTTCGGCTAACGTATTCAATGACTGGTGGAATAATGGCAATAAAATGGAGCAGCCAGTACAAGGAAATCTTGCTTCAAAGAACAATGCCACTATAAATGAAGATATCAAACAATCACACAAGCTGTTTGACTTTTTGGTTAAGGAAAATATGTCCTATAGCCATGAAGAAAACAACCTTATTGAAGTCTTTGGAGGGTTATTATCCAATGGAAAAGCAGAAGACTATGATGAAGAATTATTTGTCAACCAAATGAAAAAGAAAGCCAGACGCAAAAAAAGATAGTGCATACTATCAATTTTAATCGCCAGCCTTTTTGTTGATTCACGACAAAGGAGTGATTCATCAAATTGGCTGTACCAACAATTTTTAAAAACAAAGACTGTCCCGACGATAAGGAGGGATTGTCTTTGTTTTTTTATAACTGTATTCAATGTTGTCTTGAGACTAATACAGCCAAAGAGTTCCTCGGTGAGACTGTAATTACTCCTAAGCTTTCAGATGGGTTAAATTCATAAGACTTAAAAACAAACATTGTTTTAACAAAAGGCAAAGGAGGTACAAAATGAAGCATGAAGATGTCAAACAGACTGATATAGAAGAATATATATTGAAAAATTATGAAGATATAGAACAGGAAAAAGAACAAAAATTCGTAGATTTAATGATTGAAATTATTGTATCATTAACATTGAAAGAATTATATGAAGAGGGCGATTAGATATTTAAGATTTAGTCAATTAGGGCAAAGTAATGGCTCGATTGAAAGACAGGAATTGTATACCGACCAATACCTGCAATATAATAATATACAGTTGGTAGATTCCTTTATCGACAGGGGTAAAAGTGCCAAGACTTTTGACCGTCCCGATTTTATAAAATTACAGGCATTCATTGCCAAACATTATAAATCAGTGGATTACCTACTTGTAGACCAGCTTGACCGTTTCAGCAGGGATGCGGGTGAAGCTATGAGTTTGGTCAAACAATTCCAAAAAAAATACAGTATTCAGATTATCAGCGTGACCGAAGGGATAGTTTTTGATTATGATACACCGGGAAGCTTTTTCCGAGCAGGCTTACAATTGTTGCTAGCTGAAGAAGACAATATCAACAGGAGTATAAAAGTGCGTGGCGGACTCTATACCGCCCGTGCTAAAGAAGGTCGTTTCCTTACTAGAGAAAAACCTTTCGGCTACAGCAAGGTTGGAGAAGGAAAACAGCGCCACCTTGAAGTAAATGAGATAGAAGCTAAAATTGTCAAAACAATTTATGATATGTATCTGCGTGATGTGCCGTTATATAAAATCAAAGAAATAGCTTATCAATCAGGTTTTGACAGGAAAGGCAACATGGCTATTGATCGTGTGCTTGCAAATCCCGTTTATGCAGGGCTTGTAAGGGTTGAGCCGTTCAAAGATTTGCCGGGAGGTCTTTTCCCAGCCATTCATGAGCCAATAGTTGATAAGACAACATGGACAATGGTACAGTCTAAAATGAAGAAAGTTGATAAAGTAAAGGTAGTTATCGATGATGAAATACCGCTACGAGGAGTTGTAAAATGCCATTGTGGAACTCCGCTTACTGGTGCGCCTTCTCGTGGTAAATCTGGAAAATACTTCTACTATTATAAATGCAAGCATTCAAAACATAACAATATAAGTGCAATCAAAGCACATGAGCAGTTCTTAAATGCCTGTGACCTTATGAGCGTTCCCGAAAGACAGATTAAGGATATAAGAAATGGCTGTTACGCTTCACTTGAACAGGAAGTAAAAGCAAACAGGAAAAAGGCAGCAGACAAAAAAAATGAACTGGAAGAAGTTCAGCAGCGATTAAATGCGGTAGAAGAAAAATGGTTTAGGGACGAGATAAACAAAGATACTTACGACAGATGGTATTCTACCTACAGTGATCATATATTAAACCTTACAGCTGCAATAGAAAGATTCAGTACAAATAAAGGTAAAGCTTTCGAGGTTTTGGACAGCAATCTGGATTTATTGGGTGATATCAGACACATATATACAAAGTCAGATGTTTTGCAAAAACGTCAGTTTGTAAACATGGTGTTCGATGGCAATTTGTACTATGAAAAGGGTATATATCGAACACCTACAATGTTAGATCTGTTATCTCATAATGCCAGTAAAATGGAGGAAAAGGGATATCTTATATATCAAAAAAAGAGGGATAATCTAAAGATTATCCCTCAAAGTGGGCGATGAGGGGTTCGAACCCCCGACCCCCTCGGTGTAAACGAGGTGCTCTGAACCAGCTGAGCTAATTGCCCTAAACAATTTGGTTACTTTCGTTTCCGTTATTGCGTGTGCAAATATACGCCACTTTTCTAGATTTGCAAGTAAAAACCAAAAAAATTATAAAATTTCTGCTACTACAAAGGTGCTTCCGCCAATGTATATAAAATCAGATTTTGCTGCGTTTTCAATTGCTCTTTTATAAGCTTCTGAAACAGAATTATATACTTCGCCTTTCAGTTCGAAAGTTGCTGCTTTTTGTTTTAAAATTAGAACGTCCAGCCCGCGAGGAATATTGGCTTTACAGAAATAATAGATTGCTTTTTTAGGGAATAATGGTAAGATTTCATCTAAATCTTTGTCATTTACAACTCCCAAAACAATATGTAAAGTATCAAAATCTTCTTTTTGTATTTGATTCAATACAATTTCCAGTCCGTTTTTATTGTGTGCCGTGTCGCAAATAACTTTTGGGAACTCATTCAATTGTTGCCATCTTCCCTGAAGTCCGGTGTTTTTTACCACGTTCAACAAACCAAATTTTGTATTTTCGGGAGTGATTTTAAATTCGCTCTGACTATTTAAAACAGTGATGGTTTGTAAAACTGTCTTTTTATTGTGTATTTGATAATCGCCAATTAAATCAGAAGGATAGGTTTCTGAAATTAAATCAGCAGCAAAATAAATTTCCGAATTGCATTCTTTGGCTTTAGCCAAAAAGACAGGTTTGGTTTCAGGAGTGTATTCTCCTATTATTACAGGAATGTTGGGTTTGATAATCCCCGCTTTTTCGAAAGCGACAGCTTCTAATGTATTTCCTAAAAATTGTGTGTGATCCAATCCTATATTGGTAATTACCGAAACTAATGGAGTGATAATATTGGTAGCATCTAATCTTCCGCCCATTCCCACTTCAATAACGGCGATGTCTACTTTTTCTTTGGCAAAATAATCGAAGGCTAATCCAACGGTCATTTCGAAAAAACTCATGTCATTGGATTCAAAAAAACTTTTGTGCTCATTGATGAAATCAGTGACAAATTCTTCAGATATATCCTTTCCGTTAATTTTTATGCGTTCCCGGAAATCCTTTAAATGTGGTGAAGTGTACAATCCAACTTTATAACCAGCCTCTTGAAGTATGGATGCTAACATGTGTGATGTCGAGCCTTTTCCGTTAGTTCCCGCAACATGAATGCACTTTAGTTTTTCTTGTGGATGATGAAGATGAGCTATGAGTAAATGCGTGTTAGTTAAATCTTTTTTATAGGCCGAAGCGCCCTGAAGTTGGTACATCGGGAGTTGATTAAACATCCAATTTATGGTTTCCTGATAGTTCATTTTTGTAATAAAATAGTAGTTGTTTAAAATATTTTTCGATTTTTTTAGTTTAATAGTACATCGAAAAGTATCTTTAGTGCAAAATTGAAATAATTTTTAGAATTAATGATTAAAATACAATAATATTATATGTTTAGTTTTATACAATTACAGGCCGACACCATTACCAACGCTGCTTCAAACGTAGTTATCGAAAAAATTGCTCCAAATACCGAAATATCCACTTTGGGATTCCTTTTAAAAGGTGGTGTATGGCTTATCCCAATCGGGATTCTATTATTTTACACTTTCTATCTGATTATTGAACGCTATTTGTACATCAGTAAAGCATCAAAAATTGATGCACTTTTGATGCGCGATGTTCGGGATAATCTAAATTCAGGAAATCTTGATTTGGCTCGATCCATTGCAGAAAGAAATAATACCGCTTCGGGTAATATTGTAAAAGAAGGTATTTTGGTTATTGGGAGACCTATTATTGAGATTGAATCTAATATGGATCGTGCTGCAGATATCGAAATAGGAGGAATGGAAAAGCATTTAGGTCATTTGGGACTTATTGCCGGTATTGCACCTACATTAGGATTTATTGGAACTATTTCTGGAGTTATTAAAATATTTTACAGTATTTCGGTAACTGAAAACATTAGTATTGGTAATATTTCTGGAGGATTGTATGAGAAAATGATCAGTAGTGGTGCTGGATTAATTGTAGGTATTATTGCGTATAGCGGATATCATTTATTAAACGGTAAGATTGATAATTTTGCTTTAAAAATTCAAAAACAAATATTAGAATTTGTAAATATTATTCAAAGATCATAATATGTCTATAAAAAGAAAAAGAAGATTTCATGCCGAGGTCGCGACTTCTTCATTAAGTGATATTATGTTTTTCCTGTTGTTGTTTTTCTTGATTATATCAACATTGGCGAATCCTAATGTTATCAAGATGACGTTGCCAAAAGCACAATCAAACGAAAAAACAAACAAGCAATACATTAGTTTATCTGTCACAGAAGATAAAAAATTCTACATCGACAAGCAACCTGTTTCATTTGAAGAACTGGAAACAACCTTGATGTCTAAGATGGATTCATCAAAGGACCAAACTGTAATTGTTCGCATTCCATTCAATTTACAAGTACAAGACTTAGTTGACGTACTGCAAATAGGAGTTAAGAACAATCTGAAGTTTGTGATTGCCACCAGTCCTAAGTGATTTCATTAAGAGTTTTACAAAGTAAATTAGTTAAGCTGATTTTAAAATAAAAAAAATGCCTCGATATTTCGAGGCATTTTTTATGTAGCTTTATATGATTTTAATTCAAATTGAAATTGTAAACAATCTTACCGACTTGCTTTTCCGGGGCATCGCTGCTGGCATCCCATCTCGTGTTCATTGCAGCAATTCTGGCTTGATCTAATAAACATTTTGCGGTATTCGTAGTTCCTTTTACACCGGCAACTGCATTTACAGTCCTTCCGGTTCTGTCAACAGAAACTTCTACAACTACTTTCCCTTGTTCATTACATGTGTATTTTGGTGCAGGTTTAGAGAGTGCTTTTCGGTTTCCTAAGGAGTATCCAACTCCTCCGCCTGAACCACTTCCGGTTCCTCCTCCGCTTCCGGAGCCATAGCCACTGCCAGTTCCTATTCCGGTTCCGGTACCATTTCCTCCGCCTGTTCCTCCACCGGAACCACCCGTTCCATAATAACCGTTAGAACTCAAGCTTCCGTTGGCTTTTCCTTTGTTTCCGGCTGCTTTGTCATCGCCATCGCCACCTTTATTAGAACCTTTTAGAATGCTGGATAAAGCATCATTGGTATTGTTAGAAACTTTAGGTTTTACAACTACTGGTTTTGTTTCTTCTTTTACAACGACTATTGGTTTTTTAGTTTTTTCTTTCGTCGGAATGACAACAGTTTCTTCGGTGCTGTTTTCTTGGGATAAAATAGCTTCGTCAGGAGTTGATTTTGCAGGCGTTTGTCTGGTTTGGTTTTTTACTTCCAAAACTTCACTTTTATAATTCGCACCCGATCCTAAATCGCTGTCACCAAAATTTACTGTAACGCCACCGCCACCACCGCCGCCAGCAAGTTCATCCATGTTTGCGGGAGGCCAAAAGCGGATGAAAAATAAAATTAACAACATTGTCGCATACAAAAGAATGGATAGTGCTAACGATTTCTTTTGATCTGATGAAATGGTGGAACTCATTTGTATTTTAAATTTTAAAAAGTGTATTACTAAAAAACGTTGAAAAGTACTAAAAATTGTCAAGAGTAAAAAGCGACTGCCAGAATATAAATAATATTGCTTTCGCTTAAAACTAGAAATAAGAAAAGGGATTAAATAGATTTTAAAATCTGCTTAATCCCAGTTCCGATAAATAGTAAAAAAAACTATTTTATTTTAAGTAAGCTGCTTCAATGCGATTTCAAAAGCAGTGGCACTAATATTTGTTTTACTTGGATTCAAAGCATGTGCTTTTTCAATTGCTTTTTTGATGATTTCCGAAGTGTCTTGGAAGATAGCTTCATCCGTCATTTGTACTTTCTTTTCCATGAAGTAAGCAAAAACACGCGCCATACCACAATTAGAAATAAAGTCAGGAATTAAACTCACTTTATGATCTACATGTTCCATAATTGGACCAAAAAAGATTGCTGTGTCGGCAAAAGGAACATTTGCACCACACGAAATTACTTCAAGGCCATTCGCAATCAAGCTGTCAATTTGAGATTGAGTTACTAGTCTGGAAGCGGCACACGGAGTGAATATTTCAGCGCCAATAGTCCATATTTTTTGATTGATTTCTTCAAAAGGAATCATGTTTTCAGCAACCAGTTTGTTTCCGTCTTTTGCAAGAAATAAAGCTCTTATTTCTTCGAAAGAGAATCCTTCTTCGTTGATTAATCCTCCGTCTCTGTCGATAATACCAATTACTTTAGCGCCCATTTCGGCTAAGTAAAAAGCGGCAGCAGAACCTACATTTCCAAAACCTTGTACGATTGCTTTCTTTCCTTTTACGTCTCCACCATAGATTGTATAATAATTACGAACAGCTTCTGCAACGCCATAACCGGTAATCATATCAGCAATAGTATATTTTCTGGAAACATCTGGTGAGAATTTTGGATTTTCAATCACTTTCACCACACCTTGACGCAATTGTCCAATTCTGTTGATTTTGTCTGCTTCGGTCGGTTTGAAATGACCGTTAAAAACACCTTCTTGCGGATGCCAAACACCACATTCTTCCGTCATCGGAATTACTTCGTGAATTTCATCTACATTTAAATCTCCACCCGTTCCGTAGTAACTTTTCAATAAAGGAGAAACGGCTTTATACCAACGTTGTAAAACGCCTTTTTTTCTTGGGTCATTCGGGTCAAAATTAATTCCAGATTTTGCTCCGCCAATAGCAGGTCCAGAAACTGAAAATTTCACTTCCATGGTTTTTGCCAAAGACAAAACTTCATTCATATCCAACCCTTTTCTCATACGAGTTCCACCACCGGCAGCACCACCACGAAGCGAATTGATGACTGTCCATCCTTCGGCTTCTGTTTCAGCATCTTTCCAATGGAAAACTATTTCAGGTTCTTTATTTTCGAATTTCTTTAATAAATCTTTCATTTGTTGCGATATGTTTAATTTAGGCAAATATAAAAAATAGAATAATGTGAATTATTTATTTTTTTGAATAATTTCAAACAATAATTTTTATTGACCTAATAAATTCTTTTTAAGGTTTTCACCCACAGGATTATCCGAAAGCCAAATTCCAAAGAATGCTTTTTTGAAATCAAATCCTGCTATTTTACCTTTTAATTTGTCGTTTTTGTAGACCCAAAGAGAAGTATCATTAGGATTATAAATCAAATTAAAAATGTCATTCTCTACAATTTCATCGCTTAGCATACCTTTAAGTTGTTCCATTCTTGGGACTAAAGTAGGAAGAACATCTTTAGAAGACTGTTCGAAACCTTTATTTAAATTTCGGGTTAACTTAGCTGATGAAACCATTGAAGAGGTGATTTGTATTCTGATAGCCATTTCAGTATTACTGTCAATAATATCTTTTGCATCTTGGGAAAGTATTGTTAAATATAATGCTTGAACATATACTTCAATCATCATTTTTGATCTGGTTCCAAACCCGTTAAGCTGAAGCGTTTTATTTTGGAATTTTATTTCTCTTGGAATAATAACACCATTGACATCAAATTGGCTTTGCGCTGTAACGATGTTGGATTGAATAAGTAAAAACAGTGTAAATAGGGGTAATAAGAGTTTTTTCATGAGTTGTGTAGGTTAAATTTTTGCTAAAATTAGTCTTTTAAGCGATGAGGGAATATAGTTTAGTTAAAATATTCAATTGTTATAAATAACTCCAGAACTGTGATCTGTTTTTGCACCTGTAAAGCTGCTCAAAACATTGATTTCTCCGCGTAATTTTAAAACACCGAGTAATGCAAAAATCAGTGCTTCTTTGAATTCCAATATTTTAGCTGACGGAATAATGAGCTTCATTTTGGGTAAATGATACTGAACTCTCTCTATAAGAAAATCATTGTAAGCACCGCCGCCAGTTATAAAAAGGCTTCCGTTTTTATTGGGCAAAGCCAAAGCAATTTGCAACGCCACATGTTCGGTGAAAGTGTGTAATTTGTCTTCAATGGGAATGGAATATTTTTCGATAATAGGTAAAACAGTTTCTTTTACAAATTCGAAGCCCAATGATTTAGGGTGTTTCTTTTGGTAGAAATCCAACGCATTTAGTTCATTTAATAAATCTTTATTACAAATTCCGGTTCTTGAAATACTTCCTTTGTCATCATAATCTAATCCCAATTGATTCGCATAAAAATTTAAAACGGTGTTTACAGGCGAAATATCAAAGGCGATTCTTTTGTTATTCTGTTCAAAAGAAACATTCGAAAAACCACCTAAATTCATGCAATACTCATATTCAGAAAATAAAATTCGGTCGCCAATAGGAACCAAAGGTGCGCCTTGACCGCCAAATTGTACGTCTTGAACTCTGAAATCACAAACGACAGTTTGGTTAATTAAAGTAGCTATTTCGGGTAAATTACCAATTTGAAGTGTGAATCCGTTTTGTGGTTGGTGCAAAATAGTATGTCCGTGGGAACAAACAGCATCGAGGTCTTTTATTTCGTATTTTTCGATAAAATCAGAAATAATAACAGCCAGAAGTTGCGTGTAGTCTTGATTTAATTTTTCGAGAGCAGCTTCAGAAAAATCGACAGCTATTTTCAATTTGTTTAACCAATCAATGCTATACGAAACGGTTTCAGATTCCAGGATTTGAAAGTCCCATTTGTTGTTTTTGACAGTAAAGACAATATGCGCCAAATCGACTCCGTCCAGCGAGGTTCCGGACATAACACCTATAATAGTATACTTTTCTTTAAACATTGGCTAAATTTACGAAATCGTTTGAAATTTGATATTTAATAATTACTTTTGACGACAAATTTAAGAACATTTAATTTACAATAAAAATATGGATTTTAATCTAACCGAAGAGCATTTAATGATTCAACAAGCCGCTAAAGATTTTGCTGTAGTAGAATTATTACCTGGTGTTATTGAACGTGATGAACATTCAAAATTTCCTACTGAGCAAGTGAAAATGATGGCCGATTTAGGTTTTATGGGAATGATGGTCGATCCTAAATACGGTGGGTCTGGTTTAGACAGTATTTCGTATGTTTTGGCAATGACAGAAATCGCAAAAGTGGATGCTTCAGCAGCTGTAATCATGTCAGTTAATAATTCTTTAGTTTGCGCTGGTCTTGAAAAATATTGCAACGAAGAGCAAAAAATGAAATATTTGGTTCCGCTTGCAAAAGGGGAAGTTATTGGAGCTTTTTGTTTATCAGAGCCTGAAGCTGGAAGTGATGCGACTTCGCAAAAAACGACTGCGATAGATAAAGGAGATTATTACTTATTAAATGGTACTAAAAACTGGATTACTAACGGGTCAACTGCATCAACATATTTAGTTATTGCTCAAACGGATATTGAAAAAGGACACAAAGGAATCAATGCTTTTATTGTTGAAAAAGGTTGGGCTGGATTTGATATTGGACCAAAAGAAAAGAAAATGGGAATTCGCGGAAGTGATACGCATTCATTAATGTTTTCGGATGTAAAAGTTCCTAAAGAAAATAGAATTGGTGTTGACGGATTTGGATTTGCTTTTGCAATGAATGTCTTAAATGGCGGAAGAATAGGGATTGCATCTCAAGCGTTAGGAATTGCAACTGGAGCGTACGAAATTGCTTTAAAATATTCTCACGAGAGAAAAGCATTTGGAAAAGAAATTTTCAATCATCAGGCTATTGCTTTCAAACTGGCTGATATGTATGTAAAAGTAACTGCTGCAAAATTATTGGTAATGAAAGCGGCTTGTGAAAAAGATGAAGGTAAAGATATCGCACATTCTGGTGCTATGGCAAAGTTATACGCGTCAGAAATAGCTTTAGAAGTAGCAAATGAAGCGGTTCAAATTCATGGAGGAAACGGTTATGTTGCTGAATATCATGTGGAACGTATGATGCGTGACTCTAAAATTACTCAAATTTATGAAGGAACTTCTGAAATACAACGAATTGTAATTTCAAGAGGATTAGTTTCTTAAAGGATATAAAATAGTTTATCAAAACCCTTTCCAATTTCGGCTGGAAAGGGTTTTGTTTTTTAAATCGTTTTTTTAATACATTTACTGAAAGAATTTTTTTATGTATGAGGATTTAAAATATTGGTATTTGCGCGATCACAAATTGTTTCGAACGTTGAGTTTTGGACAAATCAGACAATTGTGTATTATCACCGGTTTTAAAAAAGCAAAGAAAGGTGAGATTATCTATTTTTCTTCTTCGGATTTGCCGAGAATTTTTCTGCTGAAAAAAGGAAATATAAAGATTGTTGCGGTCGATGAAGACGGCAATGAAACGATTAAAGATATTATTCAAAAAGGAGATTTATTTGGAGAACTGACTTTGGAAGCTGACAGCCAGTCCAATGAATATGCAAAAGTGCTTTCGGATGATGTGGCCATTTGTAGTTTTCTAATGTCGGATTTTGAAGATTTATTGTTGCGAAATCCAAGTCTGGCTTTATCTTATACAAAGTTCGTAGGGCTAAAAATGAAACGGATTAAGAACAGTTATTCTAATTTGATTTCTAAAGACGCAAAAACCAGATTGTTTCAGTTTCTAAAAGATTGGGCTGAAAAAGAAGGTAAAAAAATAGAAGATAAAGTGGTAATTGAAAATTATCTGACCCAAAATGATATTGCGCAAATTATTTGTACTTCAAGGCAAACAGCAACTCAATTGCTTAATGAAATGGAAACGAATGGTACCATCATTTACAGTAGGAAAGAAATCATTATAACGGATATCCCTAAATTATAATTATTTTAGTGGAACTGTAATCTAGCCGACAAATCTATTCGAAATTGCACAGTAGTTTTACAACATCAAAAAGTAACACTATGAAAAAAATAATTTGTCTGGCTTTATTTGTAATTGGATTATCCGTTCAGGCTCAAAATGATTTGCCAAAATTGGCTACGGAAATTGCTCCACTACTTATTGGAGAAAAAATTCCTAATTTCAATTTAAAATCAGTAGAAAATACGAATGTTAATTTAACGGAATTAATCAGTAAGAAAAGGACCGTTTTAGTATTTTATCGTGGTGGTTGGTGCCCATATTGTAATGCTCATTTAGCGGCATTGGGGGAAGCCGAAAAACAATTACTGGATTTAGGATATCAAATTATCGCGATAAGTCCGGATGCTCCAAAAAGCTTGAAGGTAACGGATGATAAAGAAAAATTAAATTATTTATTATTATCGGACAGTACAGGTGAATTGTCTAAAGCTGTTGGAATTGCTTTTCAAGCTCCAGAAAATTATAAGACTACTATAACTAAAGGTTCCGAAGGTGTGAATAGTTCTTTTTTACCTGTTCCTACGGTGTTTATTTTAAATGTAAATGGTGAAATTGAGTTTGAATACATCACACCTAATTTCAAAAATAGAATTTCAAATGATTTGTTGATTGCCGTTGCAAAATCTTTAAATAAATAATCATGAAGAAGCTACTATTTATTCTAACCGTATTGTGTACTTTTTCTGGCTTTTCGCAAAAGGATAACAAACGAGTTACTCTTTTTAATCTTGAAAAAAATGTGGCTATTCAAGGATATGATCCAGTGGCTTATTTTAAACAAGGAAAAGCAGTGAAGGGGAAAAAAGAAATAACAGCATCGTATGAAGGTGTGGTTTATTATTTTTCGATGCTAGTAAATAAAGAATATTTTTTGAAAAATCCTTCAAAATTTGAACCTCAATACGGAGGTTGGTGTGCGTATGCAATGGGAGATTCCAATGAAAAAGTGTCTATAAATCCAGAGACTTTCAAGATTAGTAATGGAAAGTTGTATTTGTTTTACAATGCTTTCTTTAATAATACATTGAAAAGCTGGAATAAAGAGGAAACCGGATTGATGATGAAAGCGGATGCGAATTGGAGTAAAAGGATTAAGTAAAAAAACAGGAATTATGAAATCAGGTATATTTTTCTGGATAATGCGACTCGCCGTGGCGGTGATTTTAGTGCAAACTTTGTACTTTAAATTTACAGCGAGTGAAGAATCAGTTTATATTTTTTCTGCTTTGGGAATAGAACCGTATGGAAGAATTGGCACTGGAATAGCCGAGTTGATTACGGTAATTTTGATTTTAATACCCAGAACTTCGTTATTTGGTGCTATAATGGGTTGCGGCGTTATGGTTGGTGCGATTTTTGCTCATCTGTTCGTGCTTGGGATTGAAGTGAAAAATGATGGTGGTACACTTTTTATTTTGGCACTAATTACCTTTCTTTGTTGTGTTACTTTAGTTTTTAAGGATAGGACTAAAGTGATGAATTTGTTGAATTAAAACTTAAATATGCTAATACCTTCTATTAATAATAGTTTAAACGAACTAATTGATTTGCTGAATCAATTGTCTCAAAAAGAATATTCAAATTCTTGTACGGAATTAAGTAATGCAACTATTGGGGAGCATACAAGGCATATTATTGAAATGTTTCAATGCTTAGAAAATCAATATGATTTAGGCATTGTGAATTATGATAAAAGAGAACGAAATACCCGTATTCAAACGGATACTGCTTTTGCTATTGAAAATATTGTGTTGATTCAACAAAATTTAGATAAAAAAAATAAAAACATCGAGTTGCTGCAAATTATTGATGGAGAGGAAATTCGAATTGAAAGCAACTATTTCAGAGAGTTACTGTATAATTTAGAACATTGCATTCATCATCAGGCGCTTATTAAAGTTGCTATTTTACAATGTGAAACAGTTATAATTGACGCTAATTTTGGAGTTGCCCGTTCTACAATAGAATATAGAAATCAATGTGCACAGTAAGTTTTGTAGCAACGAATGATAAAATTATCATTACTTCAAATCGGGATGAAAAAACAGTAAGACCGAGTGCAATACCTCCAAGAAGTTATACCGTAAACGGGAAAAATCTTATTTTTCCAAAAGATCCAAAAGCAGGAGGAACTTGGTTTGTCGCTAATGCTGACGGAACAATTTTAGTGCTGTTAAATGGCGCTGACGAAAAACATGAAGTGCAACTTCCATATCGAAAAAGCCGTGGTTTGATAGTTTTAGAGATGATCAGCAGTATTTCTCCTAAGGATTTCTGGACAGAAATTGATTTGGAAAACATAGAGCCTTTTACATTAGTTTTATTTCAAAACAATGCTCTTTTTCAACTGCGCTGGAACGGAAAAGAGAAAGAAACGACATCTTTGGACATTCATCAAAATCATATTTGGTCTTCATCGACTTTGTATCCATCAGCGATTCGTGAAAAACGTGCCAACTGGTTTCATACTTTTATGCATGACAATTTTCAAATTTCGGAATCAAAAATGCACGATTTTCATCGCTATACCGAAGAAGGAAATGATGAAAACGGTTTAGTCATCAATAGAAATGACGAGATGAAAACCTTAAGTATCACGCAATCGGTTATTGAAAAAAATAAAGTAGCTATATTGCATTACGATTTGATTGCACAACAGGATTTTTCGACCTCATTTATCACCGTTTAAAGAACTTAATTTGAAACTATTTTTTCATAAAATTACGCATTGGGAATACTGGCCTTTTCAGATTGTTTACATTCCAATTTATTTTCTTTGGTCCTATTATTCCATCAAGGCAAAATCTATTTTTTTCTTTAATGCTTCTAATCCAACCATAAAAAATGGAGGTTTTATGATGGAGTCCAAAAAAGAAATCTACAATTTGATTCCACAAAAATATTACCCAAAAACGGAATTAATAAAAGAAGGAATTGCTCTTGAAAAAATTGTTAATACTATTGAAGAAGCAAAAATAAAATATCCTTTGATTGCCAAACCAGATATTGGACTGCGAGGATCTGGGGTTAAAAAAATTAATACCATTGATGATTTAAAAGAATATGCTGAAAAAGCAAATTTCGATTATGTAGTTCAGGATTTAATTCCATACGAAAATGAAGTTGGGATTTTTTATGTGCGTTATCCTCATGAAAAAGCGGGCAGAATTACCGGAATAGTTTCCAAAGAATTTCTAATTATTACCGGAAACGGATTCTCTACCGTAGAAGAATTAATCAAAGAAAATCCTCGATACGAACTGCAATTAAAGGTTTTGAAGCAGGAATACGGAAAAAAACTACTCGATATTCTTCCAAAAGGTGAAAAATTGAATTTGGTACCTTATGGGAATCATGCACGAGGTGCAAAATTCATTGATGGAAGTCATTGGATTACACCAAAATTGACGGAAACAATAAACGAAATGTGTCTGCAAATTCCAGGTTTCTACTTTGGTAGATTGGATGTGATGTACAATACAATTGAAGAATTAGAACAAGGATTGAACTTTTCTGTCGTGGAGCTTAATGGCGCTGCAAGTGAGCCCACACACATTTATGATCCAAAGCATTCTTTGCTTTTTGCATGGAAAGAACTCGCACGTCACATTACCTATATGTATGAAATAAGCGTGGCAAACCATAAAAATGGCGCTCCGTATTTACTGCATAAAGACGGGATGAAAGAATACAGAATGCATCTGGAACAAAGCAATAAAATTGTAAATTTCTAAAATTATGAAGGCATTAAAAAACATTTTTGTTGGTTTTTTAGTGAGCTTTATCGGTTCGATACCCTTGGGATATTTGAATGTAGTAGGTTTTGAAATCTATTCAAAGCTGGGAATGAAAAGTTTGATTCTCTTTTTATTGGGAGTGATTTTTGTGGAGATGTTTGTGATTTATTTCACTTTAATTTTCGCAAAACAATTGGTCAACAATAAAAAATTAATGAAGATTATTGATTTTTTTGCCGTTTTCTTTCTGTTGATTTTAGGGTATTCTTTTTATGCTAATTCCAACCAAACAATGGAAGAGCCAGGTATTCTAGAGAAATATGCAATGTATTCTCCTTTCCTGATCGGTGTATTTTTGAATTGTATCAATTTTCTTCAATTGCCATTTTGGACCGGTTGGAACCTTTATTTGATGAATGGGAATTATATCTCCATTGTAAATAAGCTAAAATTATATTATGTTTCAGGGACTTTAATAGGTACATTTTTTGGAATGATGACTTTGGTCTTGATATTAAATACCTTGTCTCAAAACACAACTGGCTTTTCTAAATATGTAATGCCAGTGGTGATTCCGTCATTTTTTGTAGTTTTAGCTATTGTTCAAATGGTAAAAGTCTACAAGAAATATTATAGAAATAAAGTCACATCATAAAAAAATAAATCTCAATAATCATGAAAAAAGCATTCCTGTCTCTTTCTTTTATTTTCTTCGGTTGTTTGTCAGCTTCGTCAGTAATTGCTCAAACTGTGAGTAACGCGCAATTAAAAATTGTTGCGGCTGAATATAAAGTAACAGAAAATGATGTTGCCGAGACTTTAAAATATTTAGCTTCGGATGAATTAGAAGGAAGAGAAACCGGAAAAGCAGGAATGGTAAAAGCCGCTGATTATTTGGAGCAGTTCTTCAAAAATAACAATGTGAAACCCTATTTCAAATCGTATCGCGATACCTTGTCTACATTTAAAGAACCAGCTTTCAATATTGTAGGTTTTATTGAAGGAAGCGACCCAGTTCTTAAAAATGAATTTATAATTTTAAGTGCTCATTACGATCATATTGGCTTGGATAAAAAAGGAATAAATGGTGATTTTATAAATAATGGAGCCAATGATGATGCATCAGGAACAACTGCAGTTGCTGAAATGGCAAAATATTTCAGCATTGCCAAAAATAATAAACGAAGCATTCTTTTTGTGTTTTTTGCAGGAGAAGAAAAAGGGTTATTAGGGTCTAAACATTTAGCCAAAAAACTGAAAGCACAGGATTTTAAATTGTATGCTCAGTTCAATATTGAAATGATTGGTGTACCAATGAAAAGAGATTATCTAGCTTATATTACAGGTTTTGATAAATCTAATATGGCAGGTAAAATCAATGAATATACTGGAAAAAATACGATTGGTTTTCTTCCGAAAGAAGCCGAATATAAATTATTCTACAGGTCAGATAATTTCTCTTTTTATGATGTTTTCAAAGTGCCTTGCCAATCCGTTAGTACATTTGATTTTGAAAATTTTGAATTCTACCATCATGTTTCAGATGATTTCAAAGCAATGGATATTCCGCACATGACTTCATTTATTCAGGAATTATTGCCTGCTGTAACACAAATGGCAAACACGCCGACACAAGAAATTATAATGCTTAAATAGTTTAAGAAACTGCCTGACTCATATCATACGCCAAAATAAAGTACTCGTTATTATTGAATTGAAAATCTCCAATAATGGTCCATTTTAGTTTTTCGGTATGCGCTTTCGTAGACGGAATGTTGATTTTGTTAATGAAAGTTAAGGCCAATGGATATTTATGAAGCATGTGTGTTCTCATGAATTCAAACAGTGGCGTTATCAATCCCTTGCCGCGATATTCTTTGTGAATGCAAATAGGGCCATATTGAAAACTATTGTTTGTGGTGATTTCAAAATCCAAAAAGGTCAGCTCCGTAAACAAGGAACTCATGTAATTGAAAATGGGCCATTGTTTGAAAAAATCCCAACTTCCTGCAAAAATGTAAGCAATGATTTTGTTATTGTCTTTGGCAATAAATAAGTTGTTTTCATTGATGACTTCGGTTAGTTGTTCAATGGTAAATGGCGTGGTAACAAACCCGGAAGCTTTTTCTTCTTCGGATAAATTAGCTACAAGGTACAATTCCTGTAATGCCAATACGCCATCAATATCACTTATTTTTGCAGTCTCGAATTGTATGCTTTCTGTCATTTTATGAAAATTCAGATGTTAATTTGGTTTGTCAAAAATAAGTAAAATTATAGGAATCTTTAATTTTTATTACAGCAAGAATCCTTTGCGTAAAGCATTAGTTTTTTATCGTTTTTGTTTATTTTTGCTCTATGAAAAATATCATCATCACAGGAACAAGTAGGGGAATAGGATTTGAGTTGGCATTGCAATTTGCTAATGCGGGACATCAAGTGTTAGCCATTTCCAGAAAAATTCCTCAAGCTTTATTGGGTAATGAAAATATTACCTGTCTTTCGGTTGATTTAGCTACGGAGTCTGAATTAGTGAAAGTAAGCGATTTTTTATCCAAATCTTGGAAACAAATAGACGCAGTCATTCATAACGCAGGAAGTTTATTGTTGAAACCTTTTTCAGAAACGACTCAAGATGATTTTGAAAACATCTATAAAGTCAATGTTTTTGGAGTTGCTAATTTGACTAGAATTTGCCTGCCTTATTTACAAAAAGGAAGCCATGTAGTGACTATAAGTTCTATGGGTGGGATTCAGGGAAGTTTAAAGTTTGCCGGATTGGCAGCCTATAGTTCAAGTAAAGGAGCTGTTATTACGCTATCAGAATTACTAGCAGAAGAATACAAAGAGCGTGGAATTTCTTTCAATGTTTTGGCTTTGGGTTCTGTGCAAACAGAAATGCTGGCAGAAGCTTTTCCAGGCTATCAAGCTCCAATAACAGCGGGTGAAATGGCAAATTATATTTATGATTTCACTTTGACCGGAAATAAATATTTCAACGGGAAAGTGTTGCAAGTTTCTTCTACCAATCCGTAACTTGGAGTTATAAATTTTAAGTTATGAGCGAAACACTTTCAAGATATTTACCAGAGCATGCGGTAAAACCCGTTTTCGAACTTATTGTTGCCAATCAAGTGCATCTTAAGATTGTAAACGAGCGTCAGACGCGTCATGGGGATTATCGAAAAGGGTTAAATGGAAAGCATGAAATCACGGTAAATTCAAATCTGAATAAATACAAGTTTTTGATTACGTTGATTCATGAAATCTCGCATTTGGTGGCTTTCGAAAAATTTGGTAGAAATATAAAACCTCATGGTAACGAGTGGAAATATTCTTTTCAACGGTTGATGATTCCTTACATTCGACCAGAAATTTTCCCGAATCACTTATTGCCTTTATTGGCGAGGCATTTCAAAAACCCAACAGCCAGCAGTGATACGGATGCTACTTTGGCTTTGGCACTGAAACAATTTGATCAGCAAAATGATAAAAATTATGTGTTTGAAATTCCTTATGGAAGTGTTTTCCGAATCCAAAACGGAAAGATTTTCAAGAAAATAGCCATAAGAACCAAGCGTTTTGAATGCTTAGAAATGAGTTCCGGAAAGACTTATTTATTCAATCCTAATGCTGAGGTAGAATTGTTGAAATCAAGCTAGATTTACTCTTTCAAATATGCTTCTCGTACTTTTTTGAATAAATTAGAAGAATAAACAAAGGCAACGACAGCTTCGTTATCGGTTCTGAAAATTTCTTCTTTGGTTCCTTCCCAAGCTTTTAAACCATCTTTTAAGAATAGAATTTTCTCTCCTATTTCCATCACAGAGTTCATATCGTGCGTATTTATAACCGTTGTGATATTGTATTCTTCGGTGATTTCTTTGATAAGATTATCAATCAAAATAGCCGTATTTGGATCTAAACCAGAGTTTGGTTCATCACAAAACAGGTATTTTGGATTGTTTACAATAGCTCGCGCAATCGCAACTCTTTTTTGCATTCCTCCCGAAATTTCCGAAGGTAATTTTTTATGGGCGTCAGTTAAGTTGACTCTTTTTAATACAAAGTCTACGCGCTCCTGAATTTTTGAATTGTTGTCTTTGGTGAACATTTTCAATGGGAAGCCCACGTTTTCGGCTACTGTCATGGAGTCAAACAAGGCGCTTCCTTGAAATACCATTCCTATTTCAGTTCGTAAATCGCGTTTTTCATCTGGATTTAATTCAGAATAAATTCTCCCGTCAAATGAAATTGTTCCAGATTCAGGAGTGTGAATTCCTAGAAGACTTTTAAGCAAGACGGTTTTACCAGAGCCACTTTGTCCAATAATTAAATTCGTTTTTCCTGTTTCAAAAATCGTGGAAACTCCTTTAAGGATTTTGATACCGCCAAATGATTTTTCTATGTTTTTTACTTCTATCATGAGCCAAGTAACAATTGAGTTAATATGTAATTAAAAGTAATTATGGTAACTGAGGTCCAAACAAAGGATACGGTACTTGCGCGTCCTACTTCGAGTGCGCCACCTTTCATATAATACCCGTGAAAAGAAGGGATAGTTGCTAATAACATGGCAAAAATCAATGTTTTAAGGAAAGCATAAACGATGTGGAATGGAATAAAATCCAATTGAGCCCCATTTATAAACTCGTCACTTGAAGTAAATCCGCCATAAACACCAGCCATCCAGCCACCTAAAACACCCAGAAACATACTGATTCCAATAACGAAAGGATAAAGTAGTAAAGCTATTATTTTTGGAAAAACCAAATAGTTTAAGGAGTTAACTCCCATCACTTCTAGAGCGTCAATTTGTTCTGTTACTCTCATGGTTCCAATACTTGACGTGATAAAAGAACCCATTTTTCCAGCCATAATCACTGAGATAAAAGTAGGTGCAAATTCTAATATTACAGATTGTCTTGTTGCAAAACCAATAAGGTATTTTGGAATTAATGGATTGGTCAAGTTCAATGCAGTTTGTATGGCAACAACACCTCCAACAAAGAAAGAAATGAATGCTACAATACCAAGGGAACCAATGATTAAATCATCTATTTCCTTAAAAATTAGATTTCTCATCACAGACCATTTTGTCTGTTTATTGAAAATTTCTTTGAGCATTAAGAAGTATCTTCCTATCTGCGTTATATATCGAATGAGCATCATAGTTTTGTGAATATGGGCTAAATTACAAAAATAGTTATGAGTTATAAGTTATGCGTTCGTAGTTTTCGTTAGAAAATTTTTTCTTTCATTTTCTTCAAACGATACTTGCGAATAAATTTAGCTTGTTCTGCGGTTACCAATAATGGTGTTTTAGCTGCTTTTGCTTTCCAAAAACCTTTGATGTAATCTAAAAAAAGTAATGGTTTCTTTTTCATCATCGCCAGTTTTGCAGAAGCTATCGAAGTGATTAAAAATCCGTAGCCTAAAGTATAAAACGCTTCTCCTTGTTTGTAACGGGCCGTTTTATTGTAATTAGCTCCAGTTGGTTTTAAATGTTTAACAATTAAGGAAGCATCGGTAACGACTTTCCAACCGTAAAATTTTGATAATAACTCATCAACGGTATCCCAACCCATAGCCGGTTTTAAATTTCCTATTTGTTGGAAACATGCTTTTCTATAGGCTTTAAACGCACCACGAATATGATCTTTATCGGTTAGATTTTCCAGAATCCATTCGCCATTTTTTTCAATGTAGGCAAATCCGCCAGCCATTCCTATTGTTGCATCTTTTTCGAAAATGTTTAAGATAGTTTCGAAATAGTTGTTGGGTAGAATTAAGTCGGCATCCAGTTTTACGATAACATCATACTCTTCGTCCAATGTTTCGAATCCTTTATGAAAAGCCTGAATAACTTTACTTCCCGGTAAATGTATTGCGCTGGAAGTTTTGTTTACTAAAGAGATAAACGGATTTTCTTTGGCGTAAGCGGTTACTATTTCAGCTGTTTTATCAGTAGAATTATCATTGACAATCACTACTTTTTTTGGTAAAACAGTTTGAGAAATCAAAGAATCTAAAGTTAAAGCGATGAAAGCTTCTTCGTTATGAGCCGGAATAACAATATAATAATTCATTTAAAATATTTTTGAATGAAGATTAACGATTCTTGATTTCAGATTTTTACATCCATTATCACAATCATAAATCCACATTCATTAAGCAACAATCTTAAATCTTAGCCCTTTCAGCGTAAACAATATAATATCTATTGGTAAATTTTCTCAATAAAGGACGAAGACCAAATTTCTTTACGGGATTTGTCCATTTTTCACGGTCGATTATTTTCCAACCTGTTTTTTCCAAAAGCCAGTCCAATTGCCAATCTTCAAATTCATGGTAATGTCTGTCCCACATATCGGTTTTGCTTCGATAAGCTGGTGAAAACCACAAGCGCATTGGGATAGATATAAAAAGTTTATCCGATTTTATTTCGCTTAAAATCGTGTAAGGGTTTAGTAAATGTTCAAAGATTTCGAAAGCGGTTACGACATCTTTTTTTTCTGTTGAAAATACGGATTGGTCTTTGTCTAAGTCTTCTCCTGTTGTATTTGTAACTGCAAATCCTTCGGATTTCATGATTTTAGAAAAAGGATTTTCTACGCCTAAATCTAATATGGTTTCTGAAGTTGAGACGTGTTTTTTTAGAAATTCTAAAGTATGTTTGAATCTTTTATTGGGAAACGTTTTTTCGTACATGTTTTTTTGATTTTGCCGCTAGGGCACGAAGGCACAAATATAGTAATAAATGTGTTTTTGGGCATTGTTTTTTAGCCCGGATGGGAATGAAAATCCCGGAACTTCAAAATGTAGTTTTTCAAGGTGCAAAAAGCGACTGAAAGAAGCTTTCTTGCACCTTAGAAAAACAAGTTTTGTAGTGAGGAATTGTAGTGTACAGCCGGATTAGCTCCTGATTGTTGTGTTCCTCACAATTTTAATATCTGTAAACAAATGCGTTAATGTTCATTCCTGCTCCTACGGATGCAAAGATTAGAACATCGCCTTTTTGTATGGATTGGTTTTCTATTTCTCCACGAATTAACAAGTCGAAAAGGGTAGGAACGGTGGCTACACTGCTATTTCCTAGTTCATGAATGCTCATGGGCATGATGTCTTTTGGAACGGGTCTGTCGTATAATTTGTAAAAACGTTGAATTATAGCTTCATCCATTTTTTCATTGGCTTGATGGATAAGGATTTTTTTTACGTCATCAATGCCTAATCCGCTTTTGTCCAAACAACTTTTCATTGCAGCAGGAACTTGGCTTAATGCAAATTCGTAGATTTTACGTCCATACATTTTTATGTAACGAATGTCTGGATCTAAATCTGGGTTGTATGATTTTCCAAAGAACAAGTAATTAGCTTCATCATTTGCGTAAGTAGCACTTTCGTAAGCCAACATTCCTGTTTCATCATCAGAAGCTTCAATGATAGAAGCACCGGCGCCATCAGAATAAATCATGGAGTCTCTGTCATGCGCATCAACTACTCTGGAAAGGGTTTCAGCACCAATTACCAAACAGCGTTTAGCCATGCCGGATTTTATAAATGCATTGGCTTGAAGTACGCCTTCAATCCAGCCCGGGCATCCAAAAAGGATATCGTAAGCAACGCATTTTGGGTTTTTTATTTGTAATTTATTTTTAACACGTGTGGCTAAACTCGGAATCATATCGGATTGAGTTGTTCCGGATTTTACATCACCAAAATTATGAGCAAAGATGATATAGTCAATCGTTTCCGGATCAATTCCTGCATTTTCTATTGCTTTTTGAGAAGCAAAAAAAGCTAAATCAGAAGAAGTGTATTGGTCTTCGGCATAACGTCTGTGTTCTATACCGGTAATTCCTTTAAATTTATTAATGACTACTTCATTAGGGTATCCAAAAGCTGTTCCGTCTTCATTCAAAAAAACATGTTCACTAAAGTCAGTATTGCTTACTTTTTTCTCAGGAATATAACTTCCTATTCCAGTTATTTTTATTTTCATCGGGTTGTTTTTCCAAAAATTCAGGCTAATTTAATGATAAATAAATTAGTACACTCACAAAATTTACTATGCATGCATATAATTATGAAATAATAATTTATTGGCAAAAATATTGATTATTTTATTACGAATTGCAAAAAACGATGCGATATTTATTTCCTAATTGTTGCAATTGATAAAATTGATATTTTGAGGATTAGGATTTCATGTTTATTTACAATGAAGCGTATGTTAAATTATTTCCCGCAGGTTTTTAGCTATAATCTTAATTTTGTAGGATTATAATTTCTTTATTAAATGTTATTGGTTTTGTAAGTTTTTTTATATTTTTGATAATTATAAATAACTAATTAATAAAAAATGAAAAAAATTATTTTATTGTTTTCTATGATTTTAACTGCAACTTTAGCAAGTGCTCAAGTTGATGTTATCACAAAACACAGTGGTGAAATCGTAAATGGAAAAGTTATGCGTGTAGATGAATACACGGTTGTTTTTAAATATGATGGTGAAGATGCTGAAAATTCTATCGGGAAATATGCAATTGAAAAAATTGTTTATGGTAAAAGTGGTAGAGTAGAAGAGGTTACTGAAAAAATAGTTGTTGCTGGTGAAGCTGATTGGGAAAAAGTGATTATTCTTGAAGAAAAATCATACATCGCTGGTTTGAAAAAAGTAGGCGAAGTTAGGGGAAAAACAGGAATGATTAATCTTCAAACAGGTAATACAGGTGACAAAAAAGCAGAGAAAAAGCTTAAAATGTCCGCTGCAATATTGGGTTGTCCTTTTGTATTGATGATTTCTGATAAAACTACAGTTGGAGCAAATTCTAATCAATTTGGTGGAACACAAGCGATAAAAACTGGTTTAGGATATAAATACTAGATTTAGAATATTCTTATAAAAAAAATGCCTCGATATATCGAGGCATTTTTGTTTTTTCTAAAATATTTAAGAATTAGTTTTCCATATACGCTTCAATTGGCGCACATGAACAAACTAAATTTCTATCGCCGTATGCTTCATCTGCTCTACGAACGGTAGGCCAGAATTTATTTTCGGCAATGTATTCTAGTGGAAATGCTGCTGCTTCACGAGTGTATGGGAAATTCCAACTATCAGTAGTTACCATCATCAAAGTATGTGGTGCATTTTTTAATACATTATTTGGATTGTCTAAAGTAGCAGCTTCAATTTCTTTTCTGATCGCAATCATAGCATCACAAAAACGATCTAACTCTTCTAAGTTTTCACTTTCAGTAGGTTCAATCATTAAAGTTCCGGCAACTGGGAAAGAAACGGTTGGAGCATGAAAACCATAATCCATCAAACGTTTAGCAATATCAGTTACTTCAATTCCTTTTTCTTTAAATGGACGGCATTCCAAAATCATTTCGTGTGCCGCACGACCCATTTCTCCAGAATACAACGTATCATAGTGACCGTTTAATTTCTCTTTAATGTAGTTTGCATTTAAAATTGCATATTCAGTAGATTTTTTCACACCTTCAGCGCCAAGCATGCAGATGTAACCGTACGATATCAAACAAACCAAAGCAGAACCCCAAGGTGCGGCAGAAATAGCTGTAATAGCGTTTTCTCCACCTGTTGGAATTACTGGATTTGTAGGTAAAAATGGCACTAATTGTGGTGCAACACATATTGGTCCTACACCAGGTCCTCCGCCACCGTGAGGAATAGCGAATGTTTTGTGTAAGTTCAAGTGACAAACATCAGCTCCAATAGTTGCAGGATTTGTTAATCCAACTTGAGCATTCATGTTGGCACCATCCATATATACTTGTCCACCGTTATCGTGGATCAATTGTGTGATTTCTTTGATAGCGCTTTCGAAAACACCATGAGTTGATGGATACGTTACCATCAAACAAGAAAGATTGTCTTTGTGAAGAATTGCTTTTTCACGTAAATCTTCTACATCAATATTTCCATTTTCCAATGTTTTAGTAACCACAACTTTCATTCCTGCCATAGCCGCCGAAGCTGGATTTGTTCCGTGAGCCGATGATGGAATTAAAGCAATGTTTCTATGGTGATCTCCTCTAGATTGGTGGTACGCACGAATAACCATTAATCCGGCATATTCCCCTTGAGCACCTGAATTAGGTTGTAATGTTGTTCCTGCAAAACCAGTAATAACATTTAATTGTTGTTCTAATTTAGCCAACATTTCTTGGTATCCTTGCGCTTGATCTAATGGAGCAAACGGGTGAATGTTATTCCATTGTGCCATGCTTAAAGGCAACATTTCTGAAGCGGCATTCAGTTTCATGGTACAAGATCCCAATGAAATCATAGAATGATTCAACGCCAAATCTTTTCTTTCCAACATTTTGATGTAACGCATCAAAGCGGTTTCTGAATGGTGTTTATTGAAAACATCGTGTTGCAAGAACGTTGATGTTCTGTTTACATTTTCTGGGAAATGATTGGTTTCTGATAAACTGTCAATTGTAGTTCCTTGAGTGCCTTTTGCGGAAGCGAAAACGGCAATAATTTTATTTAAATCAGCAATACTTGTAGTTTCGTTCAAAGAAATTGAAACGGTATTTTCGTCGATGTAATAAAAGTTAATTTCGTTTTGTTCAGCAATCGCTTTTACTTTCTGTGTATCAGCTTTAACAACAATTGTGTCAAAGAAAGCAGTATTGGTTTGTTGTAAACCTAATTTTTCTAATGCATTTGCCAATGTTGCTGCCGAAGCATGTACTTTATTAGCAATATATTGCAATCCTTTTGGACCATGATAAACAGCATACATTCCTGCCATAACTGACAATAGAACTTGTGCTGTACAAATATTTGAAGTGGCTTTATCACGTTTAATGTGTTGCTCACGTGTTTGTAATGCCATACGCAAAGCACGATTTCCATCCGTATCAACAGTTACACCGATGATTCTTCCGGGCATACTTCTTTTGTATTCTTCTTTTGTGGCAAAATAAGCAGCGTGTGGACCACCGTAACCTAACGGAATTCCGAAACGTTGTGTAGTTCCAAGAACTACTGCAGCACCCATTTCTCCCGGAGGAGTCAGTTTTGCCAAACTTAAAATATCAGCAGCAACGGCTACTTTTATTTCGCTTGCAGCCGCTTTAGCGATAAATGCGGTATAATCATGAACTTGTCCAAATTTCCCTGGATATTGAAGGATTGCTCCAAAATATTCCGATGAAAAATCGAATGATTCATGGTTTCCAATCACTAATTCAACCCCGATTGGCGTAGAACGTGTTTGTAAAACCGATAAAGTTTGTGGTAATATTTCCTCAGAAACGAAAAATTTATTGATGTTGTTTTTCTTTTGATCGCGAGAACGAACGTCAAAAAGTAACGCCATTGCTTCAGCAGCAGCAGTTCCTTCGTCTAATAAAGAGGCATTAGCGATTTCCATTCCGGTTAATTCGATAACCATCGTTTGAAAATTCAAAATCGCTTCTAAACGACCTTGCGCGATTTCAGCTTGATATGGCGTATAAGCAGTATACCATCCTGGATTTTCAAATACATTTCTTTGGATTACCGCAGGGATAATGGCTGCATTGTATCCTAAACCAATGTACGATTGAAAAACTTTATTTTTATTCCCTAATTTTTGAATGTGATTTGCAAACTCATATTCAGTCATTGCAGGCTCTAAGTCCAAATCAGATTTTAAACGAATATCACTTGGGATAGTTTCATGTATCAATTGGTCAAGTGTTGCTGCCCCAATTGTCTTCAACATATGTTCTAGATCATTTTCTCTTGGGCCAATGTGTCTTAATGCAAAAGCGTCTGTTTTCATTATATATAAAATGGGTTGTGTGTTTCTTGTTTTAAAAGGCTGTAAAAATAAATATTAATCTGCTATTAAAAGACTTTTTTAACTTGATTTTCTGTGAATTTTTCAACTAAAAGCCATTCTTGTTAACACTTTGATTAATTTTGTCTAATGAGGTTTTTGAAACTAATATTCGATTTTTACATTAATAGTAGCATTCACGTGGGTTTGTCTTGTTATGCCTTGGTTAGAATGACGCAACACATGTTCCACATTCCAGTAGATGAGCCAGTTGCTAACTTTGCTTTTTTTGGAACAATTGTAGGATATAATTTTGTAAAATACGATGCGTTGGCCAGAGTTCAAAGGTTGCAAATGCGTAAGCAGTTAAAAACGATTGCTTTATTTAGCTTTTTTGCTCTTTTTTTAGTCGGATATTATTTTTTTAAGCTGCAAAGTATAACCCAAATAGTCGCAGTAGTTTTCTTGAGTGTTACATTATTGTACACACTTTCCTTTTTTCCAAATAAGAAAAATGCCAGGAATTGGGCAGGTGTTAAAATTTATATTGTAGCATTGTGTTGGGTTGGAGTGACATTGGCTTTGCCAGTTTTGAATGCTCATGTTCCAATTACTTCCGATTTCTATTTAAAATGTATGCAACGCTTTATCTTGATTTTTGTATTGGTACTTATTTTTGAAATTATTGATTTGGCAAAAGACGATCCGCATTTAAAAACAGTACCGCAGCAAATAGGAGTGAAGCGCACTAAAATATTAGGGTTATTACTTTTACTTCCGTTTTATTTTTTAGAATTTTTTAAAAGTAATTTTGACAAAAATCAATTGATTATCAACTTGATTTTAGTGATTATCATTTCATTATTTATGCTTTTTGCAAATGAAAAACGGTCTAAATATTACACTTCCTTTTGGGTAGAAAGTGTCCCGATTGTTTGGTGGTTATTGCTTCTCATTTTCTGATAAAGCTTTCAAGGTTTTATTTCTTTCGATGATAAAATTAATCATGTGATTTTTTAAAAACAATAAATCAAATAATTCTCCAAAGAATCCATAGGGAACTTCATAGTGTAATTTATCCTTCATTATAGTAACTCCGTCTTTTTCATTAAATATATGTTCATGTCGGAATGATTTGAATTTTCCTTCTTCCATTTCATCAACAAAATAGTCGTATAAATTCATGGCTGTGATTCGGCTTTTATGAGTCAAATAAACACCAAAATGTTTGCCTCGCCAAGTAACGGTTTCGTTGTAATTGATTAGTCCGGAAGTGATGCCGTCAATTGCAGTTTCTTTAGTGAAATTGACAGATTCTTGGTGTGTGTCAATGTCTCTGGATAGATCAAAAACAGTTTGTATTGGGGCATTTATTTTAGTTAAAACCTTAATAGTTGTTATCATATCAAATGTTTTTTGTTTTTAATAATACATTTAAAGTAATGCAAGAATAAATTGTTGTTTTTAGCTTTCTGTGCTAAAAGTGTATTAAAAAACCCGAAGCATTATACTTCGGGTTTCAAATATTTATACTTATACCAATCCTGCTCTTCTCAATAATGCTTCCGGTTTAGGTTCTTGTCCTCTAAAGCGTTTGTACAAAATCATCGGATGTTCTGTTCCGCCTTTAGACAGCACGTTTTCTTTGAATTTTGTAGCTACTTCTTTATTGAAAATACCTTTTTCCTGAAAATATTCAAAAGCATCAGCATCCAGAACTTCGGCCCATTTATAACTGTAATACCCTGAAGAATAGCCGCCTTGAAAAATATGGGAGAAAGAGGTGCTCATCGCATTTTCTTTTACTTCAGGATACAATTGTGTGGCTGCAAACTGTTCGGTTTCAAAAGCTTTGATGTCTTTGATATTGGAAGGATCTTGCGCATGCCACCCCATATCCAATAATCCAAAACTCAATTGACGCATCGTTGCAATTCCTTCTTGGAAACTGGCACTTTCTTTAATTTTATGTACTAATTCCATCGGAATCATTTCGCCAGTTTGATAATGATACGCAAACAAAGCCAAAGCTTCCGGTTCGTAACACCAGTTTTCTAAAATCTGGCTTGGTAATTCTACAAAATCCCAATATACACTTGTTCCGGATAAACTTGGGTATGTCGTGTTTGCCAACATTCCGTGCAGCGCATGACCAAATTCATGAAACAAAGTCGTTACTTCATTAAAAGTCAATAATGATGGTTTTGTTTCGGTAGGTTTCGTGAAATTGCACACAATTGAAATATGTGGTCTTTCGTTGATTTCTTTTTTTATGTATTGCGATTTAAAAGACGTCATCCAAGCACCGTTTCTTTTGCCTTTTCTTGGAAAGAAATCAGCATAAAAAACAGCAACCAGTTGGTCTTCCTCGTCTTTTACTTCGTATGTTTTTACTTCCTCATGGTATTTATCCACTTCAAAAATTTCTTCGAAAGTGATTCCGTATAATTTTTGCGCTACTGCAAAAGCACCGTCCAGAACTTTCTCTAATTGAAAATAAGGTTTTAATATTTCATCATCCAAATTGAATAATTGTTGCTTCAATTTCTCCGAATAATACGCGCCATCCCATTTCTCTAGTTGTTCGATTCCGTGAAGTTCTTTTGCGAAAGCGGTTAATTGTGCAAATTCTTTCAAAGCTGCCGGTTTCGCTTTTTCCAATAAATCATTCGAAAATGTTTTCACTTTCTCCGGACTTTCTGCCATTCGTTCTTCAAGTACAAAATGAGCATGAGTGGCATAACCTAAAACCTGTGCTCTGTCAAAACGCAATTTTGCAATTTTAAGTACAATTTCCTGATTGTCAAATTCATTGTTTTGAAAACCTTTCGCGCCAAAAGCGATTGCCATTTTCTTGCGCAATTCACGATTATCAGCATAGGTCACAAACGGAACATAACTTGGGTAATCCAGCGTGAAAATCCAACCTTCTTTTTCTTGGCTTTTAGCCAAAGAATGAGCGGCTTCGATAGTTCCTTCCGGTAAACCAGCTAAATCTGCTTCATTGGTAATATGCAATTGATAGGCTTGCGTTTCGGCCAAAACATTTTCGCCAAACTGCAAACTCAATTTCGATAATTCTTTGTCTATTTCTCGTAATTGATTCTTTTTGTCTTCTGGCAAATTCGCTCCGTTTCTGGAGAAGCTTTTGTATTTTTTATCCAAAAGTGTGATTTGTTCTGGATTTAGATTCAGTTTTTCTCGTTGCTCATAAACCGTTTTTACTCGGGCAAATAAATCAGGGTTAAGACGAACATCATTTCCGAATTCAGATAATAACGGAGAAACTTCCTGAGCGATTTTTTGAATCTCATCATTGGTTTCTGCTGAATTCAAATTAAAAAAGATGCTTGAAATTCTATCCAAAACATCTCCGCTGAAAGCTAATGCTTCAATGGTGTTTTCGAAAGTAGGCTGTATGGGATTTCTAACAATAGCATCGATTTCGGCTTTTGCCAATTCGATTCCTTTTTGAAAAGCAGGAAGAAAATCTTCGTTTTTAATTTTCGAAAAAGGCGCAGTATTATACTTTGTATTGAAATGGTGTGTTAAGATGCTCATTTGTATTTTTTAATAAAAATAATTCGATGTTTAAAGATAACAAATGTACGGATTTAATGAAAAAAATAAAGTTGATAAAGCAATTGATTTATTTCAAAATGCCATTGCTGATTGTGTTATTTAAATGTTATTTATTTCGTTCCACGGTAATAAAGCCCTAAATTGTAAAAAAAAGATGGGTTTCTGAAGAGACAAATCGAAACAAGAAATAAATATTCAAAGAAAACATGAACTATCAAATTACAATAAATAGCGCAAATACTGTAGACGAAATTGAAACCTATTGGACAAATGATGATTATATTAAACTGCTTGAAAAGTTCGATTATCCGGATGCTTCAGATGCAGATGCTTCCAGTTTAAGAGAATTATTATTTATGGCAATTTCTGATTTTGAACCCAAAGAGGCAGCCGTAATCGTGTTAGAATATAAATTATCAGAACATTTAAACGAAGGGCAAATTCACCAAATTTCTAATGATATGTTTTTGGATAAAGTGTGTGAAGAATATCCTGAAATAGGATTACATTCAACTTTGTTTCATATCAATCAATTGCTTTTCAAAGCCTATAACGGTAAATTTCCCAATGCAAAAGCAACAATCATAACGGTTACAATTGCGCCATTAGAAAGTGAAAATGAGATGCAGTTGACCAAAGAGAATGTGCTTAAATTATTGAGCAAAGGATTATCTGACACTAATCTGATTAAAAGATTGTTTGATCACGCAATGAATGAAAATGCTCCTTTTCCGGAAGCTGAGGATGTTTTGTGGGATTTAACAACTACAGATAATCTGAATTATACCATTACCACCTCTGAGTATTGGCTGAATAAAGAAGATATAATTGCTTCGGAATTTGAAGGAGTTTTAGAAATAGCAGTAGATGTTGAATAAATGATTCAAGATTTTAAATAAAAAAAGCTCCGTAATGGAGCTTTTTTTATTTTTTTAGACTTTCAGCAGCTATGTTAACCGCTTCTTTCAATCCTGTTTTGTATTTAATGATTTTTTCCATCACGCTTTTATTGTGGCTTCCTATAATTTGAGCGGCAAGAATTCCTGCATTTTTTGCGCCGTTTAATGCTACAGTTGCTACGGGAACTCCACCTGGCATTTGTAAAATGGATAAAACACTATCCCAACCATCGATTGAATTGCTTGATTTTATAGGTACGCCAATTACTGGAAGTGGCGACATAGAAGCTACCATTCCTGGCAAATGCGCTGCTCCGCCAGCACCAGCTATTACTACCGAAATTCCACGAGTGTGTGCATTGTTGCTGAAATCAAATAATTTTTCGGGAGTTCTGTGTGCTGATACAATATCGACTTCTATTTCTATATCGAATGCTTTTAAAATGTCTATTGCTTCTTGCATTACGGGCATATCAGAAATGCTTCCCATGATTACGGCTACTTTCATTATTTTTTATTTAAAGATTTAAAGATTTAAGTATTTAAAGATTTTTTGAAAAACTCAATTTAGTTGGTATTCTGAATTTTTCAATCTTTTAATTTTTTCAATCTTTCAACTAACTTATTACTCTTATCGTGTTTTTTACATTTTCAGCTATTCTTCGAGCTTCATTGATGTCTGGATTTACTATCGTTACATGTCCCATTTTTCTAAAAGGACGTGTCTGTTTTTTGCCATAAATGTGAGGTGTAACTCCGTTCCAACCTAATATTTTTTCAATATTTTCATACACAACATCACCGGAATAGCCTTCTTCACCCGAAAGATTTACCATAATTCCAGCAACTTTACTGTCGGTATTTCCCAAAGGCAAATTAAGAATTGCTCTCAAATGGTTTTCAAATTGTGAAGTATAACTGGCTTCAATGGAATAATGACCTGAATTGTGTGGGCGAGGAGCAACTTCGTTTACAAGGATTTCATCGTCTTCAGTTTGAAACATTTCAACTGCTAATAAACCAACATGATTGAACTTTTCGGAAACATTCAATGCGATTGCTCTTGCTTTTTCGGCAACTTTATCATCAATACGAGCAGGACAAATCACATATTCCACTTGATTGGCTTCTGGATGAAATTCCATTTCTACCACAGGATAAGTTTTTATTTCGCCTGATGGATTGCGACAAACGATAACGGCTAGTTCATTTTTGAACGGAACCATTTCTTCGGCGATACATTCTACATTGGCTAAATTGTCTAAATCCGAGATTTGTCGAATCACTTTTACACCATTTCCATCATAACCAAATTCCGTACATTTCCATACAAACGGTAGTTTTGTTTTAGAATCTAAAATATCAACAATTAGACTTTTTAGATTCTCAAATCGTTTATAATTTGCAGTTGGAATTGTGTGTTGCGTGTAGAAATCTTTCTGAATTCCTTTGTTTTGAATCAATTTCAACGTTTTTGGCGAAGGAAATACTTTTACTCCCTCTTCCTCTAGTTTTACTAAAGCTTCAAGATTTACCAATTCAATTTCAAAAGTTAAAACATCAACTTTTTTACCAAAGTTATACACCGTTTCAAAATCCATTAAATCACCTTTAAAGAATTTATTACAGGCTATCTTGCATGGTGCTTCATCACTTGGATCAAGAACATAAGTTTGTATGTCGAATTTTCGGGTGTCAAACAACAGCATTTTACCAAGTTGCCCTCCGCCGAGAATTCCCAATTTAAAATCAGAAGAAAAATAATTCATTGTGTAGTTGTATGTTTATGCAAAGATACTTTATAATGATTGAATCCGAAAATGCTATTTTATTTTCTTCATAATTTCTATTGTATCATTTGTTGCTTTTAATACATTTTGACTCGTTTTTTTGTGGAATTTACTTAAAATTAGAAATTAATGCCCATTTATCAATTGTCAAATCCGAATTCTGTATCTTTGCGCATTATTTTAAACACGAAAATAATGATACAACTTCACGATAAACAATTTGTTCCGTTTATTTCTGCCAAAGAAATTGATTTTGCCATCGCTAAAATGGTTTCGCAAGTAGAAGCTGATTTTGCTGATGAAACGCCGGTATTTGTGGGAGTATTGAATGGAGCTTTTATGGTTGTTTCTGATTTTATGAAACAATATAAAAAACCATGTGAAGTATCTTTCATTAAAATGGCATCATACGAAGGAACTTCTACTACAAACGAAGTGAAACAATTAATAGGTATAAATCAGGATTTAACTGGACGTTCTGTTGTCATAATCGAAGATATAGTTGACACCGGAAATACATTGGTTGAACTGAAAGAATTATTCAAAAAGCAAAATGTAAAACATTTTAAAATAGCAACACTTTTTTTTAAACCTGAAGCATACACAAAAGACATCAAAATAGATTACATTGGGATTAGAATTCCAAATAAATTTATTGTGGGTTTTGGCTTAGACTACGATGGATTAGGAAGAAATTTACCCGAAGTATATAAACTAAAAGAATAACGACACAACAACATGACTAACATTGTTTTATTTGGAAAACCAGGAGCTGGTAAAGGAACTCAAGCAGAGTTTTTGAAAGAAAAATACAAATTAACACATATATCAACGGGCGATGTATTTCGTTTTAATTTAAAAAACGATACAGAACTTGGCAAACAAGCAAGAGTATTTATGGATGCTGGAGATTTAGTTCCAGATGAATTGACTACAAAAATGCTGATTGATGAGGTAAATAAACACCCGGATACTAATGGAATATTGTTTGACGGATATCCAAGAACAATTTCACAAGCCGAAGCTTTAGACGCATTTCTAACGTCAATAGGTTCTAAAGTTGCAGCGACAATTGCACTCGAAGCCGATGATGAGATTCTGGTAAAACGTCTTTTGGAAAGAGGGAAAACAAGTGGTAGAATTGATGATCAAGATGAAGAAAAAATCAGAAATCGCTACCAGGAATACAATGAAAAAACAGCGCCTTTAATGAGTTATTATGAGGAGCAAGGTAAATTTTATGCAGTAAACGGAATAGGTACAATCGCTGAAATTACAGAAAGAGTAAGCAACGTGATTGATAATTTATAGGAGCAATTCCAGCTGTACATTACAAGTCCTCGTTAAAAAATCTATTTTTCTAAGCCATAAAAGGAGCTTCTTTTGGTCGCTCTTTTTTGACAAGAAAAATTAGCTTTTTTAACTCTGGGCTTTTCATTCCCATCTGGGCTAAAATCCAGACTGGAGATTTCAGAAAATCAAATTCAGAAATCAGATTTTAAATAAAAAACGAATCAACTAAAAAATTGGAAATACTAATAATATTTTTTCTAATACTATTAAATGGGGTTTTCTCTATGTCAGAAATCGCATTGATTTCAGCAAGAAAAAACAGATTAGAGACCGCGGCAAAAAAAGGAAATAAAAGTGCTAAAATCGCATTGGATTTGGCGAACTCACCAAACAAATTTTTATCAACCGTACAAATAGGAATAACGCTAATAGGAATTCTTACCGGTATTTATAGTGGTGATAAAATCACAATGGATGTAGAGACTTTTGTAAGCGGATTTGAATTTCTAAAACCATACGCACCATCAGTTGCTGTGGGGATTGTTGTAGTAGTTTTAACTTTTTTCTCTTTAGTTCTAGGAGAATTATTACCTAAAAGAATCGGTTTGAATCATCCGGAATCCATTGCCAAAGCAGTGGCATTACCCATGAAAATTGTTTCAATTGTAACGGCACCATTTATTTGGTTGTTAACACATTCTACAGATTTTTTATTGGATATTTTACAAATAAAGCCTACCGCTGACGGTAAAGTAACCGAAGAGGAAATAAAAGCGATAATCAAAGAAGGAACTGAAGGAGGAGAAGTTCAAGAAATTGAACAAGATATTGTGGAGCGCGTTTTCCATATTGGAGACAGAAAAATAAATTCATTGATGACACACAGGAAGTCAGTGGTTTTTTTACCTTTGCATTCTGATAAAGAACAGGTTAAGGAATTTATGCTCAAAGAATTGCATTCTATTTATCCGGTTTACGGTGAAAATTATGATGATATTGTTGGAGTCGTTAACCTGAAAAATATTTTCGCCCATTTTGAAAATGAAAACTTCAATTTGGCGGATATAATGACAGAAGCTCCTTTTATGATGGAGCAAACCACCGCATATATAGCCTTAGAAAACTTTAAAAAAACAGGCATTCATTATGCATTTGTCTCAGATGAATATGGTGTTTTTCAAGGAGTAATTACTTTGAATGATATTTTGGAAGCATTGGTTGGTGATGCTTCTGATTTTTATAAAGATGATTTTCAGTTGATTGAAAGAGAAGACGGAAGCTGGTTGGTTGACGGACACTATTCGTTGCATGATTTCTTGACTTACTTTGAATTAGATGAATTAATCAATGATTATGAAGTAACCACAGTGAGTGGATTAATAATGACGGAGCTCTCTCATATTCCTAAACAAGGAGAAAAATTGATTTGGCAAAAATTTGAGTTAGAAGTCATTGATATGGATGGCGTGAAGATTGATAAAGTGATGGTGAAAGCATTAAAAAATTAAATAGCTTAGGATTAAATTACTCAAAATGAGTACTAAATGCTAAAGCTGAACATTGAATATTAGAAAAAATGACTGAAGGGAATTTTGTAGATTACGTTAAAATATATGTTTCTTCCGGAAAAGGAGGAAAAGGATCTACGCATTTGCATAGAGAAAAGTTTATTGAAAAAGGTGGGCCAGATGGAGGAGATGGAGGTCGTGGAGGACATGTTTATCTTGTAGGAAACAAAGGTCTATGGACATTATTTCACCTTAAATTTGCTCGTCATATTAAAGCCGGTAATGGTGGAGATGGAAGTGGAGACAGAAGTACAGGTGCAGATGGAGATGATAAATTCATTGAAGTTCCATTAGGAACGGTAGTAAAAGATAAGGAAACCGGAGAAATATTATTTGAAATTACCGAAGATGGTGAAAAGCAAATACTTTCTCGTGGTGGAAAAGGTGGTTTAGGAAACTGGCACTTTAGAAGTTCTACCAATCAAACTCCTAGATATTCTCAACCAGGTTTGCCTGGTGTTGAAATGGATGTGATTCTTGAATTAAAAGTACTTGCTGATGTAGGTTTGGTAGGTTTTCCTAATGCAGGGAAATCAACTTTATTGTCTGTATTGACTTCTGCTAAACCAAAAATTGCAGATTATCCTTTTACTACTTTAAAACCAAATCTTGGAATTGTTGCGTACAGAGATTTTCAATCTTTTGTAATTGCAGATATTCCCGGAATTATTGAAGGTGCTGCCGAAGGAAAAGGATTAGGACATTATTTCTTACGTCATATAGAGCGTAATTCAACGTTACTTTTTCTGGTTCCTGTTGATACGCCGGACATCAAAGCTGAATATGATATTTTAGTTAACGAATTGACAAAATACAATCCTGAAATGCTTGATAAAGAGCGTTTGTTGGTGATTTCTAAATGCGATATGCTGGATGATGAGTTGAAAGCAGAATTAAAAACAGAATTAGACGTTGCTTTCAAGGATGTACCATACATGTTTATTTCTTCTGTTGCTCAACAAGGACTAACAGAATTGAAAGATAAATTATGGAAAATGTTGAATGACTAATTCTTGATTTTTTAAATAAATTATAAAAGCCGTCTCGTATGATATATGAGACGGCTTTTTTATAAAAAATAGTTAAACCTTTCACATCCTTGGAGAATTACAATTATAAATTTCCTTATTTTTGGAGGATGAAACATATTATACTGGTCTTTTTGTTATTTCCTATTATGATTTGGTCTCAATCCAATTTTGATAAAGCAGAAAAACTGTTTAAAGAGGAAAAGTACGAACAGGCACAATCCCTGTTTGAATCTGTTTTGAAGTCCAATTCTTCAGATTTGAAAACAATCGAATATTTAGGAGATATTGCAGGTTATTATAAATCATGGGATAAAGCGATTGTTTATTACAAAAAACTAAAAATTTTAAAACCTTCAGAAGCGGATTATTATTATAAATATGGCGGAGCTTTAGGGATGAAAGCCAAAGAAACAAGTAAATTTAAAGCGCTTGGCATGATTGATGAAGTCAAAGGTTCTTTTGAAAAAGCGATAAGTCTTAATCCAAAACACATTGAATCACGTTGGGCTTTGATAGAATTATATATTCAGTTGCCGGGAATTGTAGGAGGTAGTGAATCCAAAGCTATAAAATATTCAAATGAATTGTTGCGATTATCACCTGTTGATGGTTATTTGTCCAGAGGTCATATTGAGGAATATTTTAAAAGATATAAAGTTGCAGAGCAACAGTATAAAAAAGCGATACTTATTGGAGGTTCAAAAATAAGTTATCAAAAGCTAGCTAACTTATACAAGAACAAAATGAGAGAGCCAGAAAAAGCAAAATTAGTATTAGAAACCTATAATAAAAAAAGTTCAAGATAGATTTTAATCTCTCTGGAATTCAACAACCATAAACCAAAAATTAGAATGCGTACACATTTTATAGCTATCGGAGGAAGCGCCATGCACAATCTGGCTTTAGCATTACACAACAAAGGGTATCAAGTTACGGGAAGTGACGATGCTATTTTTGAACCATCAAAATCAAGATTAGATAAAAAAGGAATTTTGCCTCCAGAATTGGGCTGGTTTCCAGAAAAAATAACATCAGATATTGAAGCAGTTATTCTTGGCATGCATGCAAAAGCTGATAATCCGGAATTACTAAAAGCACAAGAATTAGGACTTAAAATATATTCTTATCCCGAGTTTTTGTACGAACAATCCAAAAATAAAACACGTGTAGTTATTGGCGGTTCACATGGAAAAACAACAATAACTTCAATGATTTTACATGTGATGCATTACCATGATATAGCAGTAGATTATATGGTTGGCGCACAATTGGAAGGTTTCGATACGATGGTACATCTTACGGAGGAGAATGACTTTATCGTTTTGGAAGGAGATGAATATTTGTCTTCGCCAATTGATAGAAGACCCAAATTTCATTTGTATCAACCAAACATTGCCCTAATTTCAGGAATTGCTTGGGATCATATTAATGTTTTTCCAACGTATGAGAACTATGTAGAACAGTTTGAAATTTTTATTGGCAAAATTACCAATGGCGGAATTTTAGTTTACAATGAAGACGATGCTGAAGTAAAACGTGTGTCCGAAGCTGCTACGAACCCAATCCGTAAACTAGCGTATCATACTCCAAAATATTCTGTTAATGATGGTGTGACACTTCTAGAAACACCAGAAGGCGATATGCCAATTGAAGTTTTTGGAGCACATAATCTTAATAATTTGGCTGGAGCCAAATGGATTTGCCAAAACATGGGAGTCGATGAAGCTGATTTTTATGAAGCCATTGCCAGTTTTAAAGGAGCATCAAAACGATTGGAAAAAATTGCAGAAAGCAAAACAAAAGTTGCCTATAAGGATTTTGCGCATTCACCAAGTAAAGTTGTCGCAACTACTAAAGCAGTTAAAGAGCAATATCCAAACAGAACTTTGGTGGCTTGTCTAGAATTGCATACCTATAGCAGTTTGAATGCAGAGTTTCTAAAAGAATATGAAGGTGCATTAGAATATGCGGATAAAGCAGTAGTTTTCTATTCCCCTGACGCTGTAAAAATCAAACAGCTTGAAGAAGTTACATACGACCAAATTGCTAAATCTTTTAATCGTGAAGATTTAATTATTTATACGAATCCAAAAGATTTCAAAGACTATTTATTTAATTTAAATCTTGAAAATTCTGCTTTGTTGTTGATGAGTTCCGGTAATTATGGCGGATTAAACTTTGATGAGGTAAAGGAATTGGTAAAGTAAAAGTGATATGAGTGATACTATAAGAATTTCTAAAACTACAAGTGAAAATCCCGATTTTATAAATCTCATTGGCGCATTAGATAAAAGTTTGTGGGAGCGTTATCCGGAATTGAAAACAGATTATTGGGGTAATAATATTATTGAATTAAATCCAAATGTTGTTGTTATTTATTTGGAAAACAATCCTGTAGCATGTGGTTGTTTTAAGAAATACGATAAGGATACAATTGAAATAAAGCGTATGTTTGTTTCTCTTGAAGCCAGAGGAATGGGTTTAGCTCAAAATATTTTACGTGAGCTAGAACTTTGGGCTCATGATTTAGGATATTCATTTTCTGTTTTGGAAACATTATACAAACAAAAGGAAGCTATCGCTTTATATCAAAAAACAGGATATAGCATAGTTGATAATTATGAGCCTTATGTGGGTTTAGAAAATAGTATTTGCATGCGGAAACAAATTTAAATAACAAATGAATGGCTGAAAATTCCTTTTTTCCTATAACGAATTGGTCCGAAGATGATAAGCCACGAGAAAAACTAATGCTGAAAGGCAAAAGTGTTTTAAGTGACGCAGAATTGATTGCCATTTTGATTGGATCAGGAAGTAGAAACGAATCGGCTGTTGATTTGAGTAAAAGGATTTTAGCAAGTGTAGACAATAATTTGAATGCATTAGGTAAATTATCCATTTCGCAATTAATGAATTTCAAAGGAATTGGTGAAGCGAAAGCCATTTCGATTATAGCTGCTTTAGAATTAGGAAGAAGAAGAAGGGCGGAAGATGCGGTAGATTTAAAGAAAGTGACTTCCAGTAAAATCATTTTCGAAATTATGCAGCCTATTATTGGTGAATTGCCACACGAGGAATTTTGGATTATTTATTTGAATAACTCGAATAAGGTTATTTCTAAATCCCAGTTGAGTAAAGGCGGTATTACCGGAACATTAGTAGATGTTCGCATCGTTTTTAAAACAGCGCTAGAGATGGGTGCAACAGGATTAATCTTGTGTCACAATCATCCATCGGGAACTCTGATTCCAAGTGATGCAGACAAACAGATTACAAGAAAATTAAAATTGGCAGGCGATAGTTTAGAAATAAAAGTACTAGATCATTTGATTGTTACTGAAAAAAACTATTTTAGTTTTGCTGATGAAGGAATATTTTAAAACATAAAATGAAACATACTATAATAACTGATGTTTTCTTTGATTTAGATCATACGCTTTGGGATTTTGATAAAAATTCAGAGTTGACATTTGAGACTATTTTTAATAAAAATCATCCCGCAATTGAAACCAAAGTTTTTATTGAAAAATATGTGCCAATAAACCAAGAATGTTGGAAGCTATATCAATATGATAAAATTACGCATGAAGAGTTGCGTTATAATCGATTGAAGTATTCTTTTGATGCTCTTGATTATTCGATTTCTGACGAAGAAATTGATGCCATAGCAAATGATTATATTCGTTTTTTACCTGAAAACAATCATCTTTTTGACGGTACTTTTGAAGTTTTAGACTATTTGAATCAAAAATATAATCTTCATATAATTACAAATGGATTTGCTGAGGTTCAATACAAAAAGATACATAATTCTAATATTGGGAGTTATTTTCAAACCGTCACAAATTCTGAAATGGCAGGCGTAAAAAAACCAAATCCAATTATTTTTGATTATGCCTTAGATTTAGCCAAAGCCAAAAAAGAAAATAGTATTATGATAGGGGATAGCTTAGATGCAGATGTGCAAGGTGCTCTTGACGCGGGATTAGATGCTATTTTTTTTAATGAAAGTAAAATACAAGTTGAGCAGCAAATTAAACAAATTAATCATTTATTAGAACTTAAAAAATATTTATAAATATGAAAAAGCAATTTTTATTATTGTTATTATTGGTCGTTAGTTATTCCTATTCTCAATCTGTGAACGATTACAAAGCTGTAATTGTTCCTTTGAAATACGATTTTCTCAATGGCGAAAACCAATTCCGGTTGAATACATTAACCAAGTTTAATTTAAATAAAGCAGGTTTCGTTTCATTTTATGCCAGTGAAACTATACCGGCCGAGTATAATGAAAGATGCAGTTTGTTATATGTTGATGTGGTTAAAGATAACGGCTTTTTGACGACAAAACTTTTTATAACACTGAAAGATTGTTATGGAAAAATAATATTCCAATCGATAATTGGAAAAAGTAAAGAGAAAGAATATAAGGTTGCTTACACAGAAGCTTTAAATGAAGCATTTAAATCTGTTTACGCTTTGCAATATAAATACAATGGAAATGTGGCTGCTAAAGTCGAACCTGTGATACAAACAGAAGTTGTTAAGCCTATGGCATCTCCTGTTGCTGTGGTTAAAAATGTAGTGAGTGAGCCAGTTGTGGTCAATACTGTAGTTGGAGATTCTAATTTATTGTATGCACAACCTACGGCTACAGGTTTTCAATTGATAGATAGCACACCAAAGGTTGTTATGAAGTTATTCAAAACCTCTCAACCAAATTCCTTTATTGCAATGAAAGACACCGTTCAAGGGTCATTAATTCTAAAAGATAATCAGTGGTATTTTGAATATTATCAAAACGATAAATTGATTTCTGAAAAAGTAGATGTTAAGTTTTAAACTTCAGAAAGCTGTTATCTAAAATAGTTTCATAAAAAAGGTCTTGAGAAATCAAGACCTTTTTTATGAAACTTAATATCCGTATTTATCTTTCCAACGGTTTTTAAGAAATTCCCTGATGCTATTTTCTCTGGAATTGTTCCCAGGAATATATATAGGTGTTTTGCTTAATGCTTCAGGTAAAAATTCCTGTTCAGCAAAATTATTGGTGTAATCGTGCGAGTATTTGTATTCTTCACCATAGCCTAATTCTTTCATTAGTTTTGTTGGAGCATTGCGTAAATGAATTGGAACCGGTAAATCTCCAGTTTGCTTTACAAGTTGTTGTGCCGTTCCGATGGCTAAATAGGAAGCATTACTTTTAGGTGAAGTCGCTAAATAAACGGCGCATTGGCTCAAAATAATTCTACTTTCAGGATATCCAATTGTAGCAACTGCCTGAAAAGTATTATTTGCCATAATAAAAGCCGTTGGATTAGCATTTCCTATATCTTCACTACTTAGAATTAGCATTCTTCGTGCTATAAACTTTACATCTTCTCCGCCTTCAATCATTCGGGCAAGCCAATATACAGCTCCATTAGGATCACTACCTCGAATGGATTTGATAAAAGCAGAAACTATGTCATAATGTTGTTCGCCAGTTTTGTCATACAAAACGGTATTTTGTTGCACCAAGGCAAAAACACGATCATTTGTGATTACAATTTCGTCTTCATTGGACGCATTTACGACAAGTTCAAATATATTTAATAGCTTTCGTCCATCGCCACCGGAAAGTCTCAGTAGCGCTTCTGTTTCGCTTAAAACAATATTTTTTGTAGATAAATAAGCGTCTGTTTTCATGGCGCGTTCCAGCAAAGACTCTAAATCTTTTTTGGTAAAGGCATTCAAAATATAAACCTGACAACGGGAAAGTAATGCAGGAATCACTTCAAAACTCGGGTTTTCTGTAGTGGCGCCAATAAGTGTTATCCAACCTTTTTCTACTGCTGCCAGCAAAGAATCTTGTTGTGATTTGCTAAAACGGTGAATCTCATCAATAAATAAAATAGGATTTTTAGCGGTAAACAAACCACCGCTTTGCTTCGCTTTTTCAATCACATCACGAATATCTTTTACACCAGAATTGATGGCGCTCAAAATATAAAATGGTCGTTTCGATTCTTGCGCAATAATTTGTGCTAATGTAGTTTTTCCAGTTCCCGGTGGTCCCCAAAATATTAACGATGGGATGATTCCTTTTGCAATTTGTTGTGTCAATGAACCATTTGGTCCTACAAGGTGGGATTGACTGATGTAGTCTTCTAATTTTTGTGGTCGTATGCGTTCTGCAAGTGGTGCTTCCATAACGTAAAATTACTGTTTTTTTTAATCTGAACTTGTCTTGGATTGTCAAAATTTGTTTCGTTAGGAGCTATTTCCAGCTGTACACTATATCTTTTACATCTCGTTGAAAAAACGAGATATAAAAGGATGTCGTTTCCATCTGGGCTAGGTAGTAGCATTAAAAAATGGTTTTCAGTTTAAATATGACAAAATAGCATTAAATTGCTTTTGGATAAGTTTTTGAATTAAAACCAGAATATAAAACTTCTCGCTATTCATGGAAAAGCATTTTAAATTTACCAATTCAGTTATTGGGTTACCACTTTTTTTTGTGGTATTCCTGTGGTTTGTTTTTTGGCTGGAAATTCGATTTGATTTTGACTTTGTCCAAAACGGAATTTATCCTAGAACTTTTGCAGGTTTACAAGGCGTTTTTCTTAGTCCGTTTATACATGCTGATATGGAGCACCTGTATAATAATTCGATTCCTTTATTAATTTTATTGGCAGCTTTACAATTTTTTTATGCAGAGCAATCGGTAAAGGTTATTGGATACGGAATTTTAGTTTCGGGATGTATCACTTGGGTTATTGGTAGAGATAATTACCACATAGGGGCAAGCGGATTGATTTATGTTCTCTTTAGTTTTATTTTTTTTAAAGGCATACAAACTAAATACAATCGATTGGTAGCTTTGTCACTTGCTGTGATAGTTGTGTATGGAGGTTTGGTTTGGTATGTTTTTCCAAGTCCTGAAATTACAGGAAATAAATCTATTTCTTGGGAAGGTCATTTGGGAGGATTGCTCACAGGTTTTTTTCTTTCGTTAGTTTATAAAACTCCTGAATATAAAAAAGTCATTAAATATGATTGGGAACGCCCAGATTTTGATCCTTCAGAAGATAAATTTATGCAGCGTTTCGATGCTGATGGAAATTTTGTAAATATCCCAAAAATTGAAGAAAATGAAGAACAACAGGAATTCTCAACGTATTATACTTCTAGTCTTCCAGTAGATTATGAGATTGTCACAAATGGAAAAAATGAATCAAAACATAAGTCTTAATTCATTTTAGTAAATAGTTTAGAGAATATAGTATTCTAAAAATCTAAGAAGTCCAACAATCTAAGATCGTTGTCTTACAGCTTCATATAAAAAAGCTCCACAAGCCACTGATACATTTAGTGAACCAATAGTTCCAAACATAGGAAGTTTAGCTTTCTCATCAACAATTTTAAGTACTGATGGGTTTACACCTCTATCTTCCGATCCCATAATGATTGCTACAGGTTCGTTTAATGAAATGTCATAAATATTTTGATCTGTTTTCTCAGTAGCTGCTACAGTTTTTATACCACTAGCTTGCAAAAGAAAAATAGCGTCCTTAATGTGTTCTACTTTACAAATGGGAATATTAAATACTGCTCCGGCTGATGTTTTTACAGTATCGCCATTTACAGGTGCCGAACCTGCTTTTTGAACAATGATTCCGTTCACTCCAGTACACTCAGCAGTTCTGATTATAGCACCAAAATTACGTGCATCAGATATTTGATCTAAAATCAAAAACAAAGGTTTTTTTCCGTTTTCGATTACTGTTTCTATCAAAGATTCTAAGTCAAAGAATGATATAGGGGATATGGTAGCCACCGCACCTTGATGGTTATTTGGTGTCAATCTATTTAGTTTTTCAACTGGTACATAAGAAAAATTAATATTACCACGCTTCATAACTTTCATCAGGTCTTTCATCAGTTCGCTGCTCGCTTCCTTTTGAATATAGACTTTGTCTACAGTTGCACCCGCTTGTATAGCTTCAATTATTGCTCTAATCCCAAATATTTGATGTTCTTTTTCCATGGCGCAAAGATATAAAAAAAAACCACCCCAAAAAATGGGATGGTTTTTAATAATTGAATTAAGTGATAATTAGAATTTATCCCAGAATACTTTTGTTGTTTGCGTATCGCCACCAATTGCTGCAGATGCTGCTGTATAGTTGACTTTGTTTAAGTTTTGTTCGCTAATAGGATAAGTATATCTTGTTGGAACAGGATCTTCAGAAACAGCTGGAAGGTTAAATCCAGGCATATCATAAGTTCTCCAAGCAGTCCATGCTTCGTAACCTCTGTTGTACATTGCTAACCAAAGTTGATTTCCAATTTTTACTTTCCAAGTTCCTGGAGCTGTTGCATAATTTACAGCAGGATTTGCTAAATAAGTAGCTACATTAGGGGCTCCCCAATAGTCGAATGATGCAGTAATACCTGCATTATAAAACAGAGCAGCATTAACAGGTGTTCCTGAAATAGAACGTTCCGCTGCATCTGCTAAGTAAAAACACACTTCTGAATAGTCAATCAAAGATGCTGGATTTGTTGGGTCTATTACTCTATCACTTACATGAGTGTATGATGAGAAAGCATTGTTATCTCCATAAGGTCCTCCTTCATAAACACCAGTCCCTAAATTTTGATCAAAATATACAGCTCTTCTTGGATCAGAAAGATTATTCATGAAATCTACTAATGTATTAGCAATAACAAAATCCGATCTTCCGCTTTGTACTAGATCAACCCAAACAGGATTGGTATTAGGTGTTGCATTAGAATAAACTAAACTTGCATTATCTGCATTTGATGTAAATACACCACCACTAACAGCTGCTTTAATAGCCGCTGTTGATTTAGTAGCCAAAGCAGGAACATCTGCAACTCGTACACCCATTCTCAACATTAATGAATTTCCGAATTTTTTCCATTTAGCAGTATCTCCACCATAAATTTTGTCTGCTGTACCAAAACCACTATCAGTTAAATTTGGTATTGCAACAGCTATACGAGTAAGTAAATCGCTATAAATGGTTGCAGCGTCATCGTATACTGGTAATACATACTGACCCGCATTTAACGCTTGAGAATAAGGAATATCCCCAAATGTTTCAACCATTTGTGCCCAAGCATAAACAGTCAATATCTCAATTTGAGCATTTTTTGTTTTTTTGGTTTCAGCTGATATAGTAAGATCTGCATCATTATTTATTTTTGCTGTAGCTAGATCTGCCAAAACATCTCTGTAGATTTCAGACCAGTGACTTTGTGTGATATTACGTGTATTGAAATCGTAATTAGCTTCATCTACGTAAGTTGTTTCTGTCCAATGCTGACCTAACATCCTATAGATGTTATTGTTCACATTTGTGCTTGTCATTTGATCAAATAAACTCTTGGTTGCTGCATTGAATAAAAATTCTGAGCTAACCTGTGTAGGGTTTTTTGGATCTCTATTTTTATCTTCATATTTGTCATCTGATTGACAAGATATTAAAGTAATAATAGTTAATGTTGTTAATATTATTTTTTTCATAATTTAATTTTTTAAAACTGTAGTTTAAGACTTGCTCCGATTTCTCTTATAGATGGATAAGCTCCAGATTGGTACCCTTGAACATTCCCAGAACTTAGACCAGCTTCTGGATCAGTATAAGGAGTGTTTTTGTCGATAATCCATAGATTTCTTCCAATTAATGAAAAAGATGCATTAGTGAAAGGAAGTTGTTTTAACATTTTACTATCAAAATTGTAAGTTAAACTTGCTTCACGCAACTTAACATAACCAGCGTCATAAACATGTAATTTATTAGGAGCTCTTGCGTAACCTTCAGCAGTAGTGTAGACACTTGCATTTGCTCTAGCTTGATTTGGTGTTCCATCAGGAGCAACACCTGGCATAATAACACCACCACTGTTAGCACCGTAGTTTCCAAGTGTTCCAACTATTGGGTCTCTTCTTGGATTTCCTAAATCATTGTTAGCTGCAGAGAAGTCATACATACCTGTTGCATAACCATACCAAGTATCTAGAGAGAAAACATCTCCACCTTTTTGCATGTCAATTAAGAAACTTAAATTCAAGTTTTTATAAGTGAAACTATTATTAAGACCTGCTTTCCAATCTGGGTTGATATCTCCAATCACAACATTACTTGCAGCTGTTCTTTGGTATGTACCAATTCTAGATCCAGTTTGATTAACAATTGGTTGGCCATTTGCAGCATAAATAAAATCACTTCCTCGGATAGTTCCGTATGGTTGTCCTGGTGTCGCATTGATAGATACACCACCTTGTAATGCTGCTAATTGTAAGTTTTCAATACCGTTAAGTAATGAAACAACTAAGCTTTTATTTTGAGACCAGTTTAGATTTAAATCCCATTTGAAAGAATTAGTTTTAAATGGAGTAGCATTAAACTGTACTTCTAATCCTTTGTTTTCAATAGTTCCAGCATTTAATACAGCTGAATTATATCCAGTTGCTGTTGATAATGGAATACTTGTAATTTGATTGATGTTTTGGTCGTTATAATAAGATACATCAAAACCAAGACGTCTGTTTAAAAAAGACATTTCTAAACCAAATTCATAACTTTCTTGTCTCTCAGGTAAAAGGTTCAAGTTGTTTTGAGCCCCTGGGTTTGAAGCAACACCAGTTCCGTCAAATGGAGTTCCAATATCAAATGTATTAAAAACTCTATAAGGACTTGTATCACTACCTACTTCAGCATAATTTGCTCTTAATTTACCAAATGTTAACCATTTTGCTTCAATGAATTTAGAGAACACTAAACTTCCAGAAACTGAGAAATAATTGTATCTGTTATCAGCTTTTGGTAAATTAGATGAACGGTCAGTTCTAAAAGTACCCTCTAAGTAAGCATAACCATCATAACCTAAACTCGCTCTAATGTATTCGCCATCTACCATGCTGTTTGCGTCATATTCAACAGGAGCAAGAATAGGACTTACACTATTTGAAAGAGAGTATAGACGTGCTTTGTTTAAACCTCCGTTAGTAGCAGCAAAAATGCTGTTTTGGATGTTGTTTCTTAAACTCCAACCAATGTTTCCTTCTAAATTTAATTTTTCAGTTAAATTTTTATTGAAATTCAACATTAAATCATAATTATATTCAGCAACAGTGTTGTTATATCTTGAATACTTAGATACATCTGAGCTTCCAACATTTATTCTTTCTTCTTGTAATTCGCTATAGCTATCAAAAGAAAATCTACCCATTATACTCAACCAATCTGTTAACTTATCTTCTAAGGCAACATTTCCAAAGTATCTTGATCTTGTATCTGTCTCATAATTTTCATAGAAAGTCCAGTACGGATTGTCAGAGTAAATTGGTTTTAAATTCGTAGATGAGTTAGGATTCCAAGTAATATTTTCTCTAGTAAGAAAATAAGCTTCTTTTTGTTCATTGAAATCAACATTCATTTGATTCCATTGTCTAAATTGTTGCATTACGTTATTAGAAGAATAACCTGTACCATTTCTACCTTTTCCGTCAGTTTTTACAAAATTGAAACTTGTAGATGCTTTTAATTTATCTGTTAAATTTTGAGATCCTGAAAAAGATATCGTATTTCTTTTAAGACTACCGTTTGGTAAGTTACCTTCTTGCATTAAGTTAGTAAAACCTAATCTAAATGCGCTTGTATCTGTACCTCCATCTAATGAAACAGAGTTTACAGTAGTACTTGCAGTACCCCAAACAGAATTAGGGTTGCTTTTACCAGCTACCCATGGAGTTGCTTTTCCGTAACCAGGTAATTGAGGATAAATAGAATTCCATTGGTAAACCAATAAACTTGGATCAAATGCAGCACCATATGATGCATCTTCTGTAAAAGGAGTTGTTAAATCATCTATACCATCTCCGTTTATATCAGCTAAGCCAAAATAACCATCAGCCGAGTCATAGTATGGTCCATAACCTGCTCCATATTTATTTTGATATTTAGGTAAAGTTTCTTTATCTGCAGTTCCTAAAGTTACGCTTGAATTAATTGTAACGCCAATACCTTTTTGACTCTTCCCTTTTTTAGTAGTGATCATTACGACACCATTAGAAGCACGAGATCCGTAAAGTGCTGTTGCAGCAGCTCCTTTTAGAACGTTAATAGTTTCAATATCATCAGGATTAATATCAGATGCAGCATTACCGTAGTCAAAACCACCTCCACCAGTTTTTTGGCTTGATGTGTTAGAATTGCTGTTGTCTATTGGAACTCCATCAACAACAAATAAAGCTTGGTTGTTACCTGCAATTGAGTTATTACCTCTAATAACTACTTGAGTAGAACCACCTAGGTTTCCTGATGTTTTAATTTCCATACCGGCAACTTTACCTGATAAAGAGTTTACAAAGTTTGAGCTTTTTACGTTAGAAACAGCATCACCTTTAACCTCTTGAGTAGAGTAACCTAGAGATTTTTTCTCTCTTTTAATACCTAAAGCTGTTACCACCACGCTTTCAAGTTCTAATGCGCTACTTGCTAACTTTACATTAACAGTTGATGAACTAGCTGTAACTTCTTGGGTTTTCATCCCAATGTAGCTAAATACCAAGACTTGACTTGGAGAAGCTTTGATAGAGTATTTTCCATCAAAATCAGTTTGTGTTCCTGAATTTGTTCCTTTTACTAATACACTCACGCCTGGTATCGGCAATCCTGCATTATCAGAAACAACACCTGAAACAGATCTTTCTTGCGCAAAAGTTAGCTGCGCCATAAGTACTACTAATAGTACTAAGATTCCATTGAACTTTAGTTTCATTTTTTAATATTTTGAATTAGTCTCGCAAACTTCTTAATAATTTGTTAACTTTCCTAATATATAAATCTCTATTTTTTATTGTAATTAAAATTTAACATTATAACAGATGTGGATTATAGTGTTATAAATTTCAATTTCTTGGTCTTCTGTGCTGCCATTTGCAATAGCAAATTTTAACAACCCATTTTTTGTTTGTAGTCCAAATCCAAGTCCTATTCCTAGTAGTTTTTCGGTGTTGTCTGTTTGTTCAATGTCTGATTTGTTCTTGTAGATGCTGTAATCTAGTATTGAATGTACATATAGATTGGTAGAGAGTAAGTATCTGTATTCTGTAAGAATTGAAGTTGCGAAATATGCTTGTAGACTGTTTTCTGTAAAGCCTCTTATGCTGTTGAATCCTCCAAAACGGAAAAGTTCATTTGCAAGATAACGATTGCTTTGTAAATAATAATTCTGGCTATTTATATTTATTATATTCTTTTTGTTTAAGCTAAAGTTATGTGTCGCTTGAATATTTAAAAAAAATTGATTGCTTTTGTTGGTGTTTTCTGGTTTATTGTTGATTTCTCGTTTTCCGATTCCGGTGGTTATAGAAAAAATTGATTTTATAGGAAAGTTGAAATTGGTTAAATCTAATTTTGTATAGTTAAAGCTGGATGTTAAAAAGGAATTATTGAAATCGCTTATCGAAGTGTCGACTGAGTTTTGAATGTCGCTTGACTCTGTAGCTTGGTATCCTATATAGAAACGTGTATTGTAGTTAGTATAGTAGCTTAAGTTAATTGCTGTTTTTGTGTTTTGGAAAGTGCTGTCTTGTCTGAATAATTGAATTTGTGCTTTTAATCCTATCGAAGTTTTAAATAAATAAGGCAGTTCAATATTGGCATTAAATGTTTTTTGGTCGTTTCCATCGCTTTTCCAATAAACGGATAATTGTTCACCAGAGCCTAAAATATTTTCTAGCTTTACGTCTAAATAACCATTTAGGGTTGTTTTTTTATTTTCGTTATTTGAAAATCCAATAAAACCATCAAAAGTATTGAATTTTTTTTTCTCAAGATATACAAAAACTTTTGTTGTGTCTTTTGTGAATAAAATTTCGGGATATTTTACTTGGTTGGTAAATCCGAATTTTTCAAAATCATTATAAATTTGGTCTACTATTTTTTGATTAAAAATGCTGTTCTTGTATTTTCTGTTAATTTGTGCTAAATGCCCACTTGGGAATTTATTTGATCGGTTATTTTCTGTATAATTTATTATTATGGAGTTTAGTGTTCTTTTTTGGTCTGAATCTAGTTTTAAATCTGCGTAAATTTCGGTATCGATTCTTTTAATATTAATCAGTTTTAATTTTGCTAATGCAAATCCGTTTTGCTCTAATTTTTGAACAGCTTCTTTTAGAAAAGAATTAATTTTTGTGTAGGGTAGCGTTAATGTGTCTTTTTTGCTTATATCTGACAAGTTGTTGAATGGATTATTTGTACCTATATATATACGTATAGATTTTATTTTTTTTCCTAACTCAAAATTCGCAACGTAACTAGAGTCTTCTTTTTTAGTAAGTTCTAAAGTAGTGTTGTCGATATAGCCTATTTCGGATAGTTTTTCTGAAAGTTTGTGTATTTCTTCGCTAATGGATTTCGTGTTTTTGTGTTCTGTATTGTATTTGAGTGAATCTATAGTTTTTGTTTCTAATGAATTACTTCCGGTTATCAATAATCGAAAATTCTGCGCAGAAGAATTAAGGCAAAAATTCAGAAAGAAAAGTAAAATAAAGGTGGATTTCAAATGAGTATGTATTTTTAATAAAAGTAACGCAAATATCTATTGTTTGTGATAAAAATCAAATGATAAAATAATCTTATTGAAAATTAATGAATTAACGTTTGTAGAGTAAAAAATATTTTCTACATTTGCAACCCCGTAAAAAGCGGGAATTTAATATAATAAGAAATTTTTAGTATTAATTATGCCAACAATTCAACAATTAGTAAGAACAGGAAGAACTCAGATAACTAAGAAGAGTAAATCGGTTGCTTTAGATTCTTGTCCTCAAAGAAGAGGGGTTTGTACGCGTGTTTACACTACAACGCCAAAAAAACCAAACTCTGCAATGCGTAAAGTAGCGCGTGTACGTTTGACAAATGGTAATGAAGTGAATGCTTACATCCCTGGTGAAGGACACAATTTACAAGAGCACTCGATAGTATTAGTTAGGGGTGGAAGGGTAAAAGATTTACCAGGAGTTAGATATCACATCGTTCGTGGTGCGCTTGATACGTCAGGAGTAGCAGGAAGAACGCAAAGAAGATCTAAGTACGGAGCAAAACGCCCAAAAGAAGCAAAAAAGTAATTTAAAAAGTTATTTCTTGTAGAGATGTGATTCGTCACAGCTGTATGGGTATGACATTTTATTAAAAAAAAGACATGAGAAAAAGAGCGGCAAAGAAAAGACCACTTTTACCAGATCCAAGGTTTAATGACCAACTGGTAACACGTTTTGTGAACAACTTAATGTGGGATGGAAAAAAATCGACAGCGTTTAAAGTATTTTATGATGCAATTGACATCATTGAGTCTAAAAAACAAGATGCAGAGAAACCGTCATTAGAAATTTGGAAAGATGCGTTAACTAATGTTATGCCTCACGTAGAAGTACGTAGTCGTAGAGTTGGTGGAGCTACATTTCAAATTCCAATGCAAATTAGACCAGACAGAAAAATTTCTATGGCGATGAAATGGTTGATTCTTTATTCAAGAAGAAGAAACGAAAAATCAATGGCTCAGAGATTAGCTTCAGAGTGTTTAGCTGCGGCTAAAGAAGAAGGAGCTGCTGTTAAGAAAAGAATGGATACTCACAAAATGGCAGAAGCTAACAAAGCATTCTCTCACTTTAGATTTTAATTCTTAAGAAATGGCTAGAGATCTTAAATATACAAGAAACATAGGAATTGCTGCTCACATTGATGCTGGTAAAACAACAACAACGGAGCGTATATTGTTCTATACTGGAAAATCACACAAAATTGGTGAAGTACACGATGGTGCTGCAACAATGGACTGGATGGCACAAGAGCAAGAAAGAGGTATTACAATTACTTCTGCTGCTACAACTTGTGAATGGAATTTTCCAACTACACAAGGTAAAATTTTACCTGAAACATTGCCTTATCACTTCAATATTATCGATACCCCGGGACACGTTGACTTTACAGTTGAAGTAAACCGTTCTTTGCGTGTACTTGATGGTTTGGTTTTCTTATTTAGTGCTGTTGATGGTGTTGAGCCGCAATCAGAAACTAACTGGAGATTAGCAGATCAATACAGAGTTCCACGTATTGGATTCGTTAATAAAATGGATAGACAAGGATCTAACTTTTTGATGGTATGTCAACAAGTAAGAGATATGTTGAAATCAAATGCAGTTGCGATCACTTTGCCAATTGGTGAAGAAAATGATTTCAAAGGTGTTGTGGATTTAGTTAAAAACCAAGCTATAGTATGGCATGAGGAAGGTTTAGGAGCAACTTATGATATTGTGCCTATTCCAGAAGATATGCTTGAAGAAGTTAAAGAATACAGATCGATTCTTATCGAAGCAGTAGCTGATTATGATGAGACTTTGCTTGAAAAATTCATGGAAGATGAAAACTCTATTACAGAGGAAGAAATCAACATTGCATTAAGAGCAGCTGTAATGGATATGGCTATCATTCCTATGATTGCTGGTTCTTCTTTCAAAAATAAAGGAGTTCAATTCATGTTAGATGCAGTATGTAAATATTTGCCATCTCCAATGGATAAAGATGGTATCGAAGGAATTCATCCTGATGATGCTGATTTATTGGAAGAAGATCAAACTAAAATTTTGCGTAAGCCAGATGTTAAAGAGCCATTCGCTGCTTTAGCTTTTAAAATTGCTACTGACCCATTCGTAGGTCGTTTAGCTTTCTTCCGTGCTTATTCAGGACGTTTAGATGCTGGTTCTTATGTTTTGAACACTCGTTCAGGAAATAAAGAAAGAATTTCTCGTATCTATCAAATGCATGCTAACAAGCAAAACCCAATCGAATATATCGAAGCAGGTGATATTGGAGCAGCAGTTGGATTTAAAGATATTAAAACTGGAGATACATTGTGTGATGAAAAGAACCCAATTATCTTAGAAAGTATGAAATTCCCTGCGCCGGTAATTGGTATTGCAATTGAGCCTAAAACTAAAGCTGACGTAGATAAAATGGGTATGGCTTTGGCTAAATTGGCTGAAGAAGATCCTACTTTTACAGTTAGAACAGATGAAGCTTCGGGTCAAACTATTATCTCTGGTATGGGTGAGCTTCACTTAGATATCTTAGTGGATAGAATGAGACGTGAATTCAAAGTTGAAGTGAATCAAGGTGAGCCTCAAGTTGAATACAAAGAAGCTTTTACTAAGAAAGCACAACATAGAGAAACATACAAAAAACAATCTGGAGGTCGTGGTAAATTCGGTGATATCGTATTTATACTTGAGCCAGCAGATGAAGTTGACGGTAAAGCTCCAGTTGGATTGCAATTTGTAAATGCAGTAAAAGGTGGTAACGTTCCTAAAGAATATATTCCATCAGTTGAAAAAGGTTTTAGAGAAGCTATGAAAACAGGTCCTTTAGCAGGATACCAAGTAGATAGTTTGAAAGTAACTTTATTAGACGGATCTTTCCACCCGGTGGATTCTGATGCACTTTCTTTTGAGCTTGCAGCAAGAATGGGTTATAGAGAGGTAGCTAAAGCAGCTGGTGCTGTTATATTAGAGCCAATCATGAAAATGGAAGTGATTACACCAGAAGAAAACATGGGAGATATCGTAGGTGATATCAACCGTCGTAGAGGTCAGGTGAATGATATGGGTGATAGAGCTGGTGCTAAAACTATTAAGGCAGATGTGCCATTATCTGAAATGTTTGGATACGTTACTACGTTAAGAACGCTTTCTTCAGGTAGAGCAACTTCTACTATGGAATTTTCACACTACTCTGAAACGCCTTCTAATATTTCAGAAGCAGTTATCAAAAAAGCAAAAGGAAACGCATAATCTTTAAGAAAATGAGTCAAAAAATCAGAATAAAATTAAAATCTTACGATCACATGTTGGTAGACAAGTCTGCTGAGAAGATTGTAAAAACGGTAAAAAGTACCGGTGCAGTTGTTACAGGACCAATTCCATTACCAACACACAAAAAACTTTTTACAGTACTACGTTCTCCACACGTTAACAAAAAAGCGAGAGAGCAATTTGAAGTAATGTCATACAAGAGATTAATTGACATTTATTCATCTTCATCAAAAACTATTGATGCTTTGATGAAACTTGAATTGCCTAGCGGTGTTGAAGTAGAGATCAAAGTTTAAATAGCTTACTAGTAAGAAAGGAACGCTGTTTTTAAGCGAAAAATATTTTTTTGGTTTGTGTGTAAATAAGTTATACATTTGCACCCACTTAAAAAAATAGGATTCGGTTAAAAGCTGCGTTCTATATTTATATTTAATAATTAATAATTAATATTTATGTCTGGGTTAATTGGTAGAAAAATCGGCATGACTAGCATTTTCGACGAGAACGGGAAGAATATTCCTTGTACAGTAATCGAAGCTGGACCATGTGTTGTTACCCAAGTCAGAACCAAAGGTGTTGACGGGTACGAAGCGTTGCAACTTGGTTTCGATGACAAAAACGAGAAACATTCCACAAAAGCGGCTTTAGGTCACTTTAAAAAAGCGGGAACTGTAGCTAAGAAAAAAGTCGTTGAATTCCAAGATTTCGCAACAGAGCAAAAATTAGGAGATCTTATTGATGTTTCTATTTTTTCTGAAGGAGAATTTGTAGATGTACAAGGTGTATCTAAAGGTAAAGGTTTTCAAGGGGTTGTAAAACGTCACGGTTTTGGTGGTGTTGGTCAAGCAACTCACGGTCAACACAACCGTTTAAGAGCGCCAGGTTCTGTAGGAGCTTCTTCTTATCCATCTAGAGTATTCAAAGGAATGCGTATGGCTGGAAGAATGGGAGGAGACAATGTAAAAGTTCAAAACCTTAGAGTTTTAAAAGTAGTGGCTGATAAGAACCTACTTGTTATTAAAGGATGTGTTCCTGGTCATAACAACTCTTATGTAATCATTCAGAAGTAATGGAAGCAAAAGTATTAGATTTCAACGGAAAAGATACTGGAAGAAAAGTTCAACTTTCTGATTCAGTATTTGGTATAGAACCAAACAATCACGCAGTATACCTTGATGTTAAGCAATATCTTGCTAATCAAAGACAAGGAACGCACAAAGCTAAAGAAAGAGCTGAAGTAGCGGGAAGTACTCGTAAGATTAAAAAACAAAAAGGAACTGGTACTGCTCGTGCGGGTAGTGCAAAGAATCCATTGTTTAAAGGTGGTGGAACAGTTTTTGGACCAAGACCAAGAAGTTATTCATTCAAATTGAATAAAAGCTTGAAACGTTTGGCTAGAAAATCTGCTTTCTCAATTAAAGCAAAAGAGTCGAACATTATCGTTCTTGAAGACTTTAATTTTGAAACTCCAAACACTAAAAATTTCATCAACGTTTTGAAAGCTTTAGAGTTAGAGAATAAAAAATCCCTGTTTGTGTTGGGTGATACAAATAAAAATGTATATTTGTCGTCACGCAATTTAAAAGGCTCTAGCGTAGTAAGTAGCTTAGAATTAAGTACTTACGCTATATTAAACGCTAATAATTTAGTGCTTTTAGAGAGTTCTTTGGAGATAATTGAAGAAAATTTAAGTAAATAATAGGATATGAGCATCATAATTAAGCCTATAGTAACGGAAAAAGTAACCAAAGAAAGTGAAGTTTTAAACCGCTTCGGATTCGTTGTTGACAAAAAAGCAAACAAAGTGCAAATTAAGAAAGCTGTTGAAGCTGCTTACGGAGTAACTATTTTGAGTGTTAACACGATGAACGTAAGACCGGATAGAACTACTAAATACACTAAAAGTGGTTTAATCAGTGGAAAGACGAATGCAATTAAAAAAGCAATTGTTCAAGTACAAGAAGGAGAAACAATTGATTTTTACAACAATATCTAAGATAAAATGTCAGTAAGAAAATTAAAACCTATTACCCCAGGTCAGCGATTTAGAGTTGTGAATGGTTATGACGCCATTACAACTGATAAGCCGGAACGCTCTTTGATAGCGCCGATAAAAAACTCTGGTGGTAGAAATAGTCAAGGAAAGATGACCATGCGTTATACGGGTGGTGGTCACAAGCAGAGATATCGTATCATTGATTTTAAACGTACTAAAGAAGGAATTCCTGCTACGGTTAAATCAATTGAATATGATCCAAATCGTACTGCATTTATCGCTTTGTTGGCGTATGCTGATGGAGAGAAAACGTATGTTATTGCTCAAAACGGATTGAAAGTTGGTCAGAAATTAGTTTCTGGTCCAGAATCTCAACCTGAAATTGGTAATACTTTACCTTTAAGTAGAGTTCCACTTGGAACTGTTATTTCTTGTATCGAATTGAGACCAGGACAAGGAGCTGTAATTGCTCGTTCTGCTGGAACATTTGCTCAATTAATGGCAAGAGATGGAAAATATGCTACAATTAAAATGCCTTCTGGTGAAACAAGATTAATCTTGTTGACTTGTTCGGCTACAATTGGAGCGGTTTCTAATTCAGACCACCAATTAGTTGTATCTGGTAAAGCAGGTAGAACAAGATGGTTAGGAAGAAGACCTAGAACAAGACCTGTTGCAATGAACCCTGTCGATCACCCAATGGGTGGTGGTGAAGGACGTTCTTCTGGTGGACATCCACGTTCAAGAAATGGAATACCAGCTAAAGGTTATAGAACTCGTTCTAAGAAAAACCCGAGTAACAAGTATATCGTAGAACGTAGAAAGAAATAATAAGATATGGCACGTTCATTAAAAAAAGGACCTTTCGTTCATTATAAGTTAGACAAGAAAGTTCAAGAAAACATCGCAGGTGGAAATAAAGGAGTGGTTAAGACATGGTCTAGAGCTTCTATGATTACTCCAGACTTTGTTGGACAAACTATCGCAGTTCATAACGGTCGTCAATTTGTACCAGTTTACGTAACAGAAAACATGGTAGGTCACAAATTAGGAGAATTTTCACCAACTAGATCTTTTAGAGGTCATGCTGGAGCAAAAAATAAAGGTAAAAAATAAGAAGCAATGGGAGTTCGTAAAAGAGAAACAGCAGACGCAAGAAAAGAGGCTAACAAGTCTTTGGCCTTCGCAAAGTTAAATAACTGCCCTACTTCACCTAGAAAAATGCGCTTAGTAGCAGATCTAGTAAGAGGTCAGAAGGTAGAAAGAGCACTAAACATCTTAAGATTTAGTTCTAAAGAAGCTTCAAGAAAATTAGAAAAATTGGTTTTATCTGTAATTGCCAACTGGCAAGCAAAAAACCCTGAAGCTAATATGGAAGAAGCAGGTTTATTCGTAAAAGAGATCAGAGTAGATGGTGGAATGATGTTGAAAAGACTTCGTCCAGCTCCTCAAGGTCGTGCACACAGAATAAGAAAACGTTCTAACCACGTAACAATCGTGCTTGGAGCTATCAATAACACACAAAGCAATTCTTAAGCAGCATGGGACAAAAGACAAATCCAATTGGAAATAGACTTGGTATCATCAGAGGATGGGACTCAAACTGGTATGGTGGAAATGATTACGGTGATAAACTTGCCGAAGATCACAAAATCAGAAAGTACATCCATGCTCGTTTATCAAAAGCTAGTGTATCGAAAGTAATCATCGAGAGAACTTTAAAACTTGTAACCGTTACTATCACTACTGCTAGACCTGGTATCATTATCGGAAAAGGTGGACAAGAGGTAGACAAGTTGAAAGAAGAACTTAAAAAGATTACTGACAAAGAGGTTCAAATCAACATCTTTGAAATTAAAAGACCTGAACTTGACGCGTATCTAGTTGCTACAAGCATCTGTCGTCAAATCGAAAGCAGAATTTCTTACAGACGTGCAATCAAAATGGCTATTGCTGCTTCTATGCGTATGAACGCAGAAGGTATCAAAGTTTTGATTTCTGGTCGTTTGAATGGTGCAGAGATGGCACGTTCAGAAGGTTTCAAAGAAGGTAGAATTCCTCTATCAACTTTCAGAGCTGATATTGATTATGCTTTGGCTGAAGCTCATACTACTTATGGTAGAATGGGTATCAAAGTATGGATCATGAAAGGTGAAGTTTATGGAAAGAGAGATCTTTCTCCACTTGCCGGAATGGACAAAAAACAATCTGGTGCTGGTGGTAAAGGTGGTGATTCTCCTAGAGGAGACAGAAAACCTTTTAATAAAGGTGGAAAACCAGACGCTCGTAAACGAAAGTAAATTTTTAAACTAAAGAAAAATGTTACAGCCTAAAAGAACAAAATACCGTAAGGTACAAAAAGGTAAAATGAAAGGGAACTCTCAAAGAGGACATGAACTTTCTAATGGAATGTTTGGTATTAAATCTGTACATGAAGATGGAATGTTCTTAACCTCTCGTCAAATCGAAGCTGCGCGTATTGCTGCAACTCGTTTTATGAAAAGAGAAGGACAATTATGGATCAAAATATTTCCAGACAAACCTATCACTAAGAAACCTCTTGAGGTACGTATGGGTAAAGGTAAAGGTGCCGTTGAATATTGGGCAGCTGTTGTTAAACCCGGAAGAATTATGTTTGAAGTTGGAGGAGTACCTTTGTCAGTTGCAAAAGAGGCGTTACGTCTTGCTGCTCAAAAGCTTCCAGTAAAAACTAAATTCGTCGTTGCTAGAGATTTCGAAGCATAATCTATATTATATTATGAAACAATCAGAAATAAAAGATCTTTCTGCAGCGGAGTTGCAAGAAAAACTTAGCCAGACTAAGAAGGCATATGCCGACCTAAAAATGGCTCACGCTATTTCTCCAATTGAGAACCCACTTCAAATTAGAAGTGTAAGAAGAACAGTTGCAAGATTAGCTACGGAACTTACTAAAAGAGAGTTGCAATAATTGTAATCTGCTGAAAGATGGAAGAAAAAAGAAATTTAAGAAAAGAAAGAGTTGGTGTTGTAACTTCAGACAAAATGGACAAGTCTATTGTTGTTGCTGAAGTACGTAAAGTAAAGCACCCATTATACGGTAAGTTCGTGTTGAAAACTAAAAAGTATCACGCACACGACGAAAAGAACGACTGTAACATTGGAGATACTGTAAGGATTAGCGAAACGCGTCCTATGAGTAAAACAAAATGTTGGAGGTTAGTTGAAATCCTAGAAAGAGCTAAATAATTATGGTACAACAAGAATCAAGACTAAAAGTAGCAGATAACACTGGAGCAAAGGAAGTTTTAACTATCCGTGTTTTAGGAGGTACCAAAAGAAGGTATGCCTCTGTTGGTGACAAGATTGTAGTTTCTATCAAAGATACTGCTCCTAACGGAAGCGTTAAAAAAGGAGCTGTTTCAACTGCAGTTGTTGTACGTACCAAAAAAGAAGTAAGAAGAGCCGATGGTTCATACATTAGATTTGATGACAACGCATGTGTGTTATTAAATGCTGCTGGTGAAATGAGAGGAACTCGTGTTTTTGGTCCGGTAGCAAGAGAACTTCGTGAAAAACAATTCATGAAAATTGTATCATTAGCACCAGAAGTGCTTTAATTCGTTTTTAAGATGATAAAGCTAAAAATAAAATCAGGTGACATCGTAAGAGTAATTGCTGGAGACCATAAAGGTGCTGAAGGTAAAGTTTTACGTGTTTACCGTGAGAAAAACAAAGCGATAGTTGAAGGTGTAAACATGGTTTCAAAACATACGAAACCAAGCGCGAAAAGCCCTCAAGGTGGTATCGTAAAGAAAGAAGCTTCTATACAAATATCTAATATATCTTTAATTGATCCTAAAACTAAGGAAACAACTAGAGTTGGTATTAGAGTAGAAGGAGATAAGAAAGTAAGATTTTCAAAAAAATCTAATCAAGTACTATAGTAATGGCGTATATACCTAGACTAAAAGAAGAATATAAGAGCAGAGTAATTGCTGCTCTTAAAGAGGAATTCGGATACGTAAACGTAATGCAAGTTCCAAAATTGGAAAAAATCGTTTTAAGTAAAGGAGTTGGTGCAGCTGTATCTGATAAAAAACTAATTGACTATGCAGTTGATGAGTTAACAAAGATCACTGGACAGAAAGCAGTATCTACAATCTCAAAGAAAGACGTTGCGTCATTCAAATTGAGAAAAGGGATGCCTATTGGAGCAAAAGTTACTTTGCGTGGAGAAAGAATGTATGAGTTTTTAGATAGACTTATCACTTCTGCTTTACCACGTGTTAGAGATTTTAGCGGAATTAAAGCTACTGGTTTTGACGGAAGAGGTAATTACAACCTTGGTGTTTTGGAGCAAATCATTTTCCCAGAAATTGATATTGACAAAGTAAACAAAATATCAGGAATGGATATATCTTTTGTTACTTCTGCAAAAACTGATAAAGAAGCAAAATCACTATTGGCTGAATTAGGTTTACCTTTTAAAAAGAATTAAGATATGGCTAAAGAATCAATGAAAGCCCGTGAGGTTAAGAGAGAAAAAACTGTAGCAAAGTATGCTGAGAAAAGAAAAGCTTTGTTAGAAGCTGGAGATTTCGTAGGTTTGCAAAAATTACCGAAAAATGCTTCTCCGGTTCGTTTGCACAATCGTTGCAAATTGACAGGTAGACCAAGAGGATATATGCGTCAATTTGGTATTTCACGTGTAACATTTCGTGAAATGGCAAATAACGGATTAATCCCAGGTGTTAAAAAAGCATCTTGGTAGACTGTAACTCAGTTACGTCAATACAAACACATTTATAAATTGGTTAAAGGTTCATAGGATGAGTATCCTATGAAAACCATAACCGCAAATTAATACACATGTATACAGATCCTATTGCAGATTATTTGACAAGAGTTCGTAACGCTGTGGCTGCAAACCACAAAGTTGTTGAAATTCCTGCATCTAATCTAAAAAAAGAAATAACTAAGATCTTATTTGATCAAGGTTATATCTTGAGTTACAAATTTGAGGACAACGCTGTTCAGGGTTCAATCAAAATCGCTTTGAAGTATGATAAAGATACTAAAGAGTCTGTAATTAAAGATATCCAAAGAATTAGTAAACCAGGTTTACGTAAGTATTCAGGTTCTTCATCAATTCCTAGAATCCTTAACGGATTAGGAATTGCTATTGTTTCTACATCAAAAGGTTTGATGACAGGAAAACAAGCCAAACAGTTAAATGTTGGTGGTGAAGTAATTTGTTACGTTTACTAATCATTAAAATAGTAGAAGATGTCAAGAATAGGTAAAAATCCGGTTGTAATCCCTGCTGGTGTAACTGTTGAAGTTGCAAATGGTATTATTACAGTAAAAGGAAAAAATGGTCAACTTACACAGGAGTTCTCGGACGTTACTGTAACGGTTGAAGACGGTCAAGTTCAAGTTGATAGATCGTCTGATCACAAAGACCAAAGAGCAAAACACGGTTTATATAGATCTTTAATCAATAACATGATTATTGGTGTAAACGAAGGTTTTACTAAATCTTTAGAGTTGGTAGGAGTTGGTTACAGAGCTTCAAATCAAGGACAAAAGTTAGATTTAGCTCTTGGATATTCTCATAATATTGTTTTAGAAATTGCTCCAGAAGTAACTTTAGAAACAATATCTGAAAAAGGTAAAAATCCAATTGTTAAATTAACATCATTTGACAAACAACTTTTAGGTCAAGTAGCTGCGAAAATCAGAGGTTTCCGTAAGCCTGAGCCGTACAAAGGAAAAGGTGTTAAATTTGTAGGTGAAGTATTAAGAAGAAAAGCAGGTAAATCAGCTTAAAAAATAAGATTATGTCATTAACAAAACCTGAAAGAAGACAACGAATTAGATTCAGAATTAGAAAAACAATTAGTGGTACTGCTACTAATCCAAGACTATCTGTATTTAGAAGTAACAAAGAAATTTACGCTCAACTTATTGATGACGTAAACGGAGTTACTTTATTGGCAGCTTCTTCAAGAGAAAAAGAAATAGGTAACGGTACGAACATTGAAGTTGCTACAGCGGTTGGAAAACTAGTTGCTGAAAAAGCTTTAAAAGCTGGGATAGACGTAGTGACTTTCGATAGAGGAGGTTATTTATATCACGGTCGTATTAAATCATTAGCGGAAGGCGCAAGAGCGGCTGGACTTAAATTCTAATATAGTATGTCTAATAGTAAATACAAGAATGTAGAGTTAGTAAAACCAAGTGGTCTTGAATTAAAAGATCGTTTGGTAAGTGTAAATCGTGTTACTAAGGTTACAAAGGGAGGTAGAGCTTTTGGTTTTTCTGCTATTGTAGTTGTAGGTGATGAAAATGGAGTGGTTGGACACGGATTAGGAAAATCTAAAGACGTTTCTGAAGCAATTGCGAAAGCAGTAGAAGATGCTAAGAAAAATTTAGTAAAAATTCCTTTGAATGGTCAATCAGTTCCTCACGAACAAAAAGGTAAATTTGGTGGTGCACGTGTATTTTTAATTCCTGCCTCTCATGGTACAGGAGTTATTGCTGGTGGAGCTGTTCGTTCAGTTCTTGAATCAGTAGGAATTCATGATGTATTATCTAAATCTCAAGGATCTTCAAATCCTCACAACGTAGTGAAAGCAACTTTTGATGCTTTATTACAAATGAGAAGCGCTTATACTGTTGCAAAACAAAGAGGTGTTTCTTTAGAAAAAGTTTTTAAAGGTTAATTCAAGGAAATTATGGCTAAATTATTAGTAAAACAAGTTAGAAGCAAAATCAACTGTCCTCTTACTCAAAAAAGAGGATTAGAAGCTTTAGGTCTACGTAAAATGGGACAAGTTGTAGAGCATGATTCAAACCCTACAATCCTTGGGATGATAAATAAAGTTAAACACTTAGTTTCTGTTGAAGAAACTAAATAACAAATACTGTTATGAATTTAAGTAACTTACAACCTGCTGAAGGTTCTACACACAATCAAAATAAAAGATTAGGTAGAGGAGAAGGTTCTGGAAAAGGTGGTACTTCTGCAAGAGGTCACAAAGGAGCAAAATCTCGTTCTGGTTATTCTAAAAAGATTGGTTTTGAAGGTGGACAAATGCCACTTCAAAGACGTGTGCCTAAGTTTGGTTTTACAAACATCAATCGTAAAGATTACGAAGGTGTAAATCTTGATACACTTCAACTTTTAGTTGATAATGGTGTTATTAAAGATACTGTTGATATGACAGTTTATGTTGCTAATCGTTTAGCTACTAAAAATGAAATCGTTAAGATTTTAGGTAGAGGTGAATTGACAGCAAAATTAAAAGTAACCGCTCACAAATTTACTGCTACTGCAAAAGCTGCTATTGAAGCTGCTGGTGGAGAAGCTGTAACAATGTAATTTTTCAATTAATATGAAGAAATTTATTGAATCAATAAGTAATGTTTGGAAAATCGAAGAACTGAAAAATAGAATCCTAATAACATTGGGTTTGCTTTTAGTTTATCGTTTTGGGGCTCAAGTAACCCTGCCAGGTATTGATGCTACACAGTTAGGTAATTTAGCTGGGCAAACTAAAGAAGGAATTGGTTCAATTCTTGACATGTTTACTGGAGGTGCATTCTCTCAAGCTTCTGTTTTTGCTTTGGGGATTATGCCTTATATTTCTGCTTCAATTGTTGTTCAGTTAATGGGAATTGCGATTCCTTATTTGCAAAAACTTCAAAGTGACGGAGAAAGCGGTAGAAAAAAGATTAATCAAATTACTCGTTGGTTGACAATAGGAATTACTTTAGTTCAAGGTCCAACTTATATCTATAATTTATATAGAACATTACCTAGTAATGCATTTTTATTGGGATTCAATTCATTTGAATTCTTATTTTCTTCAGTAGTTATTTTAGTTACAGGGACAATTTTTGCCATGTGGTTAGGAGAAAAAATTACTGATAAAGGAATTGGAAATGGTATTTCTTTGTTAATCATGGTTGGAATTTTGGCTAGATTACCTCAGGCTTTTATTCAAGAGTTTACAACAAGAGTTACCAATAATAATGGTGGACCAATGTTGTTAGTTATTGAAATTATCATTTGGTTATTAGTTATCATTTGTTGTGTGTTATTGGTTATGGCGATCAGGAAGATTCCTGTTCAATATGCACGTCGTACAACATCAGGTGATTTTGAACAAGACATGTTGGGTGGAAACAGACAATGGATTCCTTTGAAGCTTAATGCTTCTGGGGTTATGCCAATAATTTTTGCGCAAGCAATTATGTTTATTCCAGCAGCCTTAGCAGGTTTGTCTAAATCAGATGCATCACAATCAATCGTTGGCGCTTTTAGTAATATGTTTGGATTTTGGTATAACTTTGTATTTGCAACTTTAATAATTGTATTTACTTTCTTTTATACTGCAATCACAGTTCCTACTAACAAAATGTCTGATGATTTAAAGAGAAGTGGTGGTTTTATTCCAGGTATCAGACCAGGAGTTGAAACTTCTGATTATCTTGACAAAGTGATGTCCTTGATAACTTTTCCAGGATCTTTATTTCTTGCTTTGATAGCTGTGTTCCCAGCAATTGTTGTGAGTCTTATGGATGTTCAACAATCTTGGGCAATGTTTTTTGGAGGTACTTCATTAATAATTATGGTTGGAGTTGCCATAGACACAATGCAGCAAATTAATTCATACTTGTTGAATAAACATTATGATGGTTTGATGAAGAGTGGTAAAAATAGAAAAGCAGTAGCTTAACTTATGGCAAAACAATCAGCAATAGAACAAGACGGATCAATCATTGAGGCATTGTCAAATGCAATGTTCCGTGTAGAGTTAGAAAATGGACATATTGTAATCGCACATATATCTGGAAAAATGCGTATGCATTACATCAAATTATTACCTGGTGATAAAGTGAAACTAGAAATGAGCCCTTACGATTTGTCAAAAGCAAGAATTACTTATAGATATTAAAGGATATTCAAAATGAAAGTTAGAGCTTCAGTAAAAAAGAGAAGTCCCGAGTGCAAAATTGTGCGAAGAAAAGGGAGATTGTACGTAATAAACAAAAAGAATCCTAGATTTAAACAAAGACAAGGATAGTTATGGCAAGAATAGCAGGGGTAGATATCCCAAAAAATAAGAGAGGTGTTATAGCACTTACCTATATCTTCGGATTAGGAAAAAGTAGAGCTGTTGAGATTTTAGAAAAAGCTCAAGTTAGCCAAGATAAAAAAGTTCAAGATTGGAATGATGACGAGATCGGAGCAATTCGTGAGGCGGTATCAACTTTTAAAATTGAAGGAGAATTACGTTCTGAAGTTTCTTTAAACATCAAACGTTTAATGGATATTGGATGTTATAGAGGTATCCGTCATAGAACTGGTCTTCCATTAAGAGGACAAAGAACTAAAAACAACTCTAGAACAAGAAAAGGTAAGAGAAAAACTGTTGCCAACAAGAAAAAAGCAACTAAATAATAAGTAATATGGCTAAAGCAACTGCAAAAAAACGTAAAGTTATCGTTGAATCAACGGGAGAAGCTCATATTTCTGCTACTTTTAACAATATCATCATTTCTTTGACAAACAAAAAAGGTGAAGTTATTTCTTGGTCTTCAGCTGGTAAAATGGGTTTTAGAGGTTCTAAAAAGAATACTCCATACGCAGCCCAAATGGCAGCAGAAGATTGTAGTAAAGTAGCTCTTGAAGCTGGACTTAAAAAAGTAAAAGTTTATGTAAAAGGACCAGGAAACGGACGTGAGTCTGCTATTCGTTCTTTGCATAACGGTGGAATTGAAGTTACAGAGATTATCGATGTTACTCCAATGCCTCACAATGGATGTCGTCCTCCTAAAAGACGTAGAGTTTAGTACTCAAAATATTTATAGTATAACCTAGGTAGAATATAGATTATCGAAGGATAAGACCTGAATTCATAATCTCTACCTTAAACAATTTAAAATGGCAAGATATACTGGTCCAAGTACAAGAATTGCTCGTAAATTTGGCGAGGCAATTTTCGGAGACGATAAAGCTTTCGAAAAAAGAAATTACCCACCCGGACAACACGGGATGGCTAAAAAAAGAGGAAAAAAATCTGAATATGCTGTCCAGTTAATGGAAAAGCAAAAAGCTAAATATTCTTACGGAATATTAGAAAAACAATTCAGAAATTTATTCGAAAAAGCATCAGCTACTAAAGGAGTTACTGGTGAAGTTTTATTACAATTGTGTGAAGCAAGATTAGATAACGTTGTTTTCAGAATGGGTATTGCTCCTTCTAGAAGAGGTGCTCGTCAAATCGTTTCTCACAGACACGTTACTGTAAATGGTGAAGTGGTTAATATTCCTTCTTACCACCTTAAGCCTGGTGATAAAGTTGCTGTTCGTGAAAAGTCTAAATCATTAGAAGCTATCGAACGTTCTTTATCTAATTCAAGTCATGTTTATGAATGGATTACTTGGAATAATGATATCAAAGAAGGTACTTTCGTTTCTGTACCTGCGAGACTTCAAATCCCAGAAAACATTAAAGAACAATTAATCGTAGAGTTGTACAACAAATAATAATTGACTTAGTCGAAATTTATGGCAATATTTAATTTTCAGAAGCCCGATAAAGTTATCATGATCGATTCAACCGATTTTGAAGGTAAATTTGAATTTAGACCTTTAGAACCAGGTTACGGATTGACCGTTGGTAATGCACTTAGAAGAGTTTTGCTTTCAGCATTAGAAGGTTATGCAATTACATCTGTTCGCATTGAAGGTGTAGATCATGAGTTTTCTACTATTTCAGGAGTTGTTGAAGACGTTACCGAAATTATCCTTAATCTTAAACAAGTACGTTTCAAACGTCAAATTGAAGATATCGATAATGAATCAGTTACTATTTCTGTTTCAGGTAAAGACCAATTAACAGCTGGTGATTTTCAAAAATTTATTTCAGGTTTTCAAGTTTTGAATCCAGAACTAGTTATCTGTAATTTAGACAGTAAAATCAAACTTAATTTTGATTTAACGATCGAAAAAGGTAGAGGATATGTTCCTGCTGAAGAGAACAAAAAACAGAATGCTGCAATTGGAACTATTTTTACAGATTCAATTTTTACTCCGGTAAAAAATGTAAAATATGCCATTGAAAACTTCCGTGTAGAGCAAAAAACAGATTACGAAAAATTAGTTTTTGAAATAAAAACTGATGGTTCTATCAATCCAAAAGATGCCCTTACTGAAGCTGCAAAAGTTTTAATTCACCATTTCATGTTGTTCTCTGACGAAAGAATTACACTCGAGGCTGACGAAATTGCACAAACAGAATCATATGATGAAGAATCATTACATATGAGACAATTGCTTAAAACTAAGCTTGTTGATATGGATCTTTCTGTAAGAGCACTAAATTGTTTGAAAGCGGCTGAAGTTGATACACTTGGTGATTTAGTATCGTTCAATAAAAATGACCTAATGAAATTCCGTAATTTCGGTAAAAAATCTTTAACTGAACTAGATGAACTTGTTGCAGTTAAAAATTTGAACTTCGGTATGGATTTAGCAAAATACAAACTAGATAAAGAATAATCTAAGCCGCAAGGTTTAAATTTACATAGCAATGAGACACGGAAAAAAATTCAATCACTTAAGCAGACAGACTGCACATAGAAAATCTATGTTAGCTAATATGGCTTGTTCTCTTATCGAGCACAAACGTATTAACACTACTGTCGCTAAAGCAAAAGCGCTTAAACAATTCGTTGAGCCGCTTATAACAAAATCTAAAGCTGATACGACTCACAATCGTCGTATCGTTTTTGCTTACTTACGTAGCAAATATGCCGTAACTGACTTGTTCAGAGACGTAGCTGCTAAAGTAGGAGACCGTCCAGGTGGATACACTCGTATCATTAAAGTTGGAAATCGTTTAGGAGATAATGCTGATATGGCAATGATCGAATTAGTAGATTTCAATGAACTTTACAATGGTGGTAAAAAAGAAGTTAAAAAAGCAAAAAGCCGTCGTGGTGGAAAAGCTAAGAAAGATGAAGCTACTGAAGCTCCAGCTGCTGAAACTGAAACAACTACAGACACTGCTGAGTAATTATGAAAATAATCATTCAATAAAAATCAAGGATAAGCTAGTACTAGTTTATCCTTTTTTTTTGGTTTTTTTTGGAGCAAAAACCTTGGGATTTAATTGCGCATCTTCCTGCTGTCCACTGTATCTTTTGCTTTTAAAGAAAAGCAAAAGGATGCCGTTCCCATCAGGGCTAGATTAGAATGTTTTTATTTTACAATAAATTTCAAAAACTTGCATCCATTGCTTTAAAGGATTAAATTTGCACAATATTTAACTACAGATGAAACTAGCTTTGCGAGTTCCATGAGACTATTAAAAAAATAATAGAAATCAAAGAATGAAATATACAACACGACAAAAAGCAATTCTTTTATTAAGTGACGGAACCATATTCCATGGAAAATCTATTGGGATAAGTGGAACCACTTTTGGAGAAGTTTGTTTTAACACTGGAATGACAGGTTACCAAGAAATTTTCACTGACCCATCTTATTTTGGTCAATTAATGGTAGCCACCAATGCCCATATTGGAAATTATGGGGTAAATGATTCAGAAGTTGAATCAGAAAGTATTAAAATAGCGGGATTGGTTTGTAAAAACTTTAGCTTCAATTATTCTCGTGAAGATGCTTCAGGGAGTTTAGAAGACTATTTTATCAAGCAAAACCTAATCTGTATCTCTGACGTAGACACACGTGCGCTAGTAAGTTATATTCGTGACAATGGCGCTATGAATGCAGTCATTTGTACTGATGAAACTTCAATAGAAGAACTAAAAATTGCATTGGCAAAAGTTCCAGACATGAAAGGTTTAGAATTAGCTTCTAAAGTTTCTACCACGGAACCTTACTTTTTTGGAGATGAAAATGCAACTTATAAAATTGCGGCGCTTGATTTAGGGATTAAAACGAATATCCTTCGTAATCTTGCCAAAAGAGATTGCTACATCAAAGTATTTCCTTTTGATTCTTCGTACCAAGATTTAGCAGCATTTAATCCAGATGGATACTTTTTATCTAATGGACCTGGTGATCCGGAACCACTTTCTGGAGCTATTCAAGTTGCAAAAGAAATCCTTGAAAATGACAAGCCTTTATTCGGAATTTGTTTAGGACATCAAGTTATTGGTTTAGCAAACGGAATTTCTACTTATAAAATGTTTAATGGTCACAGAGGGATCAACCATCCTGTAAAAAACATCATTACCGGAAAAGGAGAAATAACTTCTCAAAATCATGGTTTTGCTGTTAATAAGGAAGAACTGGATAATCATCCTGATTTAGAGATTACTCATCTTCATCTAAATGATGGAACGGTTGCAGGTATGCGAATTAAAAACAAAAATTGTTTCTCAGTTCAATACCATCCGGAAGCAAGTCCAGGACCACATGATTCTTCTTATTTGTTTGATCAATTTATAGAGAACATAAAAGGATAAATTAGAATAAATTTCAAAATTAAATAGTAATAAAAAGGGTTTGACTTAATTAAAAGTCAAACCCTTTTTTTAATTACAATTACATTCCAAAAGGATATGTTTCCGGAATTTGGTTTCCGTCTGGCTGTATGTGTATGGGATGTAATGCACTTGTTTCGTCTAGAAAAATAAAAGCATCGTATCTTTTTGGTAATATTGTGGGAACATAATTTCCGAATCTTTCGTGTTCAGGATTGTAGACAACTCCTATTGCACGATGTCCTATATAAGATGAAAGACATTCTTCATCCTTTACTTTATTCATTAATAATAATTTGTTTTTGCCATTGCCAGCAAGATGAAAAGCATGTTTCCAACTGCCCACAACTGCTTCGGGAACTTTTATTTTTCGCATCGAATCACCCCATTCTCTGCCGGCAACGACACTTCCTTTATAGGAGCCAAATCCTACCGCGACAACTCCATCATTCAAATGTTGTTCTCTCATTAGCTGTCCTACATTTACCATTCCTTCGGAAGCCATTTCTGTAGCACGGGCATCGCCAATGTGGGTGTTGTGTTCCCAAACAATAATTTTAGCATCTTTTCCATGAAATTTCATAAGTCGTTTTATAGTTGAGACCATGTGTTCATCTCTAATGTTCCATGAGGCAGATCCTCTTTTTATCATGGCGCGATAATATTTTTCGGCATTTCTGGCAATAAATGCATTTTGTTCTGTGCTTAAAACATTTTCTGTATCATGGTTGTAATTGGGTACATTTTTAATGATTTCCGTAAGCATGTGCAGGATTTCTTTCTCGCATAATTCTGGAACGTATGAAGAGGCTCTGGCATAAGATTGCCCATCGTCTTTATTTTAGGGTTCAAAACATTTCATAGCTGTTTTTGCAACTGCAAGTGCTTTTGGATCATTTTTTTCTAAATATTGAATGATCGAATTCATAGATTCCCTAAAACTGTATACATCCAATCCGTAAAATCCTATTCTTTTATCAGCAGAAAGGCTTTCGTTATATACCTTGAGCCAATCTATGAATGCTGCTGTTTCCCAATTTGCCCACATCCAAGTAGGCCATCTTTTAAACTCATTCATAACGCTAAAAATATCTTTCTCGGAATCTAAATATCCTTTTGCATACCGATTTAAACGATAGCAATCCGGCCAATCTCCTTCGACTCCTACAAATGAAAATCCTTTCTCCTGAATGAGTCGTTGTGTTATTTTAGCTCTCCATGTATAATATTCATGTGTGCCATGTGACGCTTCACCTAAAAGGACATATTTTGCATCTCCTATATAGTCTATTAGTGGGTCTAAATCTGTTGAATTTTCCAATGAAGAAGCCGTTTTATTCAATAATGCTACAATTTCACTAGAATTCATTAAATTGTTAAGGTTTTTTAAAGCTTCCATCACATATTTATTTTTTAATTTAGAAATTGAATTATAAAAATTGCTAATCTGGAATGCTGTAATAGTACGTGGATTTTTTGGTTTTAAAAAAGCTGTATAAATTTAATGTATATAATTTATAATGAGGCTATTTGTGTTGATTTGTTTGCTGAAATCAATTGATTTTATGCTTAAGTAAGTGTCATTAATTTTTAGTTAATGTAGCACGCATTTCCTGAATTAGATTTTAAAGGAATTGAAAAAAATAACAGATAATGTAAAAATAAATTCTTAAAATAGCTTAAATGTTTTGTTTGCCAAAAAATTATAACGTTTTCGTTAATAACATTCATTATTTTCATAAAATCATTCAAAAAGATAGAATATATTTGTATTTTAAAATTTAAAATTTTAGTATATGAGTATTATTATCAAAATTCACGCAAGACAAATTTTCGATTCAAGAGGAAATCCTACAATAGAAGTAGATGTAATTACAGACAATGGTGTTTTAGGAAGAGCAGCAGTACCATCTGGAGCTTCAACAGGAGAGCATGAAGCAGTTGAGTTACGTGATGGAGGAAAAGCATTTCTTGGAAAAGGAGTTTTGAATGCTGTGAAAAATGTGAATACCATTATTTCTGAAGAACTTGTTGGTGTTTCAGTTTTCGAACAAAATCTAATTGATCAAATGATGATTGATTTAGATGGCACTCCAAATAAATCAAACTTAGGAGCAAATGCAATTTTAGGTGTTTCACTAGCTGTAGCAAAGGCTGCTGCTAATGAATTAGGATTGCCTTTATACAGATACGTAGGTGGTGTCTCTGCAAATACATTGCCGGTTCCAATGATGAATATCATCAATGGAGGATCACATTCTGATGCGCCTATCGCGTTTCAAGAATTCATGATTTTCCCTGTGAAAGCAACTTCTTTTTCACATGCAATGCAAATGGGAACTGAAATTTTTCATAGCTTGAAAAAAGTGTTACACGATAGAGGACTTTCTACAGCAGTAGGTGATGAAGGTGGTTTTGCACCAAATCTAGCTGGAGGAACTGAAGACGCTTTAGATACTATCAAAAAAGCTGTTGAAACTGCAGGATATACTTTTGGAGATGAAATCATGATTGCTTTGGATTGTGCTTCTGCTGAGTTTTACGTAAATGGAAAATACGATTATTCTAAATTTGAAGGAGAAACTGGTAAAGTGAGATCTTCTGCTGAACAAGTAGAATATTTAGCTGAATTAGTAGCTAAATACCCTATCATTTCTATTGAAGATGGAATGGATGAAAATGACTGGGATGGATGGAAATTACTTACAGAGAAAATTGGAGATAAAGTACAATTAGTAGGTGATGATTTATTTGTTACTAATGTAACACGTTTGTCTACTGGTATCGAAAAAGGAATTGCTAATTCAATCCTTATTAAAGTAAACCAAATTGGAACTTTGACTGAAACTATTGCAGCTGTTAATATGGCTAAAAATGCGGGTTACACTTCAGTAATGTCACACCGTTCAGGAGAGACAGAAGATAATACAATTGCAGATTTAGCAGTAGCTTTGAACTGTGGTCAAATAAAAACAGGTTCAGCATCTCGTTCTGATCGTATGGCGAAATACAATCAATTATTAAGAATTGAGGAAGAATTAGGAAATACAGCTTATTTTCCTGGTAAAAATGCTTTCAAAATCAAATAATTTCTTACGATATTTTTATTTAAAGCCATTCACGTTTTGTGAGTGGCTTTTTTTTATAATATTTAACAATTTCATTGTGTTATTCTCTTTTTAATTAGTGTTTAATTCCCTAGATTTGATAAATTATTATTTTAAAAGTTTATTTTCAATTATATTATGTCAAAAATAGCAACATTAGAAATTGATGGTAAAAAATTTGAACTGCCGATCATTGTAGGAAGTGAAAATGAAGTTGCCATTGATATTAACAAATTACGTGATTTATCAGGTGTAATTACACTTGATCCAGGTTATAAAAATTCAGGTTCTTGTAAAAGTGATATTACTTTTTTAGATGGAGAGCTTGGAATCCTTCGTTATAGAGGATATTCAATTGAGGATTTAGCTGAAAAAGCAGATTTTCTAGAAGTATCATACCTTTTAATTTTCGGGGAGTTGCCTACTGTTGATCAGTTAGCACAATTTGAAACTGATATTAGAAAATACACTTTGGTCAATGAAGAAATGAAAAACATCATTGATGGTTTTCCTAAAACAGCTCATCCAATGGGTGTTTTAGCTGCGTTGACAAGTGCATTAACAGCATTCAACCCAAAGTCGGTAAATGTTGAGAACGAAAAAGAAATGTATGAGGCTGTGTGTAAAACTATGGGTAAATTCCTTGTTATAGCAACTTGGACGTATAGAAAAAGCATGGGCTATCCTTTGAATTATTACGATAATACTAAAGGTTATGTAGAGAACTTCATGCGTTTAATGTTTGAATTGCCTACAGAACCTTACACTGCAAATCCTGTAGTAATTGATGCATTAGATAAATTATTTATTCTTCACGGAGATCATGAACAAAACTGTTCTACATCTACAGTTAGAATGGTTGGTTCTTCTCATGCAGGATTATTTGCTTCAATATCTGCTGGAGTTTCTGCGCTTTGGGGTCCATTACACGGAGGAGCAAATCAAGCAGTTCTTGAAATGTTAGAAGAAATCCATAGAAATGGTGGAGATGCTGATAAATATATGGCTAAAGCCAAAGACAAGAATGACCCTTTCAGATTGATGGGCTTTGGTCATAGAGTCTACAAAAATTTTGATCCAAGAGCAAAAATCATCAAAAAAGCAGCTAATGAAGTTTTATCAACTTTAGGAGTTGAAGATCCAATTCTTGCAATTGCTAAGAAACTAGAAGAATCAGCTTTAGAAGATGAGTATTTCAAATCAAGAAATTTATATCCTAATGTAGATTTCTATTCTGGAATTATTTATAGAGCTTTAGGAATTCCTACCGATATGTTTACTGTAATGTTTGCAATAGGACGTTTACCGGGTTGGATCGCACAATGGAAAGAAATGCGTGAAAATAAGGAGCCTATCGGAAGGCCAAGGCAAGTTTATACGGGTCACCCTTTGAGGGATTTTGTACCAACAGATAAAAGATAAAATCAGTTTAAAAAGCTTCACTAATTAGTGAAGCTTTTTTTATATTTGCCAAAAGCTAAAATACATGTTAGAGTTAAATATAAAGAATGAAACTTCGAGACTTAGAGCCGTAGTTCTGGGTTCAGCAGTCAATAATGGACCTACGCCAAAGGTTGAAGATGCCTATGATCCAAAATCATTAGAACATATTTTAGCAGGCACTTATCCGCAGGAGAAAGACATGGTAAACGAAATGGAAGCATTCAATACTGTGCTGAAAAAATATAACGTGACCGTTTATCGTCCGGAAATGATTGAAAATTACAATCAGATATTTACAAGAGATATTGGTTTTGTAATTGATGATGTTTTTGTGAAATCAAATATTTTGCCGGATAGAGAGCGAGAATTAGATGCTATTCAATATATAATTGACCAAATTAATCCTAAAAAAGTGGTGCGACCTCCAGAGGAAGTTCACATAGAAGGTGGTGATGTGATGTTGTGGAACGATTATATTTTTATTGGAACCTATAAAGGCAGTGATTACAAAGATTATATTACTGCACGAACGAATGTGCAAGGAGTGCAATATATTAAGGATTTGTTCCCAAATAAAATTGTTAAAGAATTTGATTTGGTAAAATCTAAAATTGAAGCCCGCGACAATGCATTGCATTTAGATTGTTGTTTTCAGCCGGTAGGTAACGATAAAGGGATTATCTACAAAAATGGATTCCGTGAAGAAGCAGATTATTTGTTTTTGGTAAATCTTTTTGGAAAAGAAAACCTATTTCATATTACCAGAGAAGAAATGTACAATATGAATTCCAATGTTTTTTCTATTGATACAAATGTTGTCGTTTCAGAAAGAAATTTTACCAGGCTTAACAATTGGTTGCGTGCAAACGGTTTTGTAGTCGAAGAGATTCCATACGCAGAAATTGCAAAACAAGAAGGATTATTACGGTGTTCTACCTTACCTTTAATTAGAGATTAAATATTTGTTTAGGGTTTAAAGTTTAACGTTGCCCAACATTAAACTTTAAACTGTTAAACATTAAACTAAAAATAATATGAAACAAACAACAAATTCCATATTGATGATTCGCCCGGTTGCGTTTAGAATGAACGAACAAACGGCAGTTAATAATTATTACCAAAAAGTATTAGACGGACTTTTGCCTGCAACTGTAAATGCTAAAGCGCAACAAGAATTTGATGCTTTTGTCGAAAAACTTACAGCAGCAGGTGTTGATGTTACTGTTGTTGATGATACATTGAATCCAGATACGCCGGACAGTATTTTTCCGAACAACTGGATTTCTTTTCATGAGAATGGAGATGTGGCTTTATATCCAATGTTTGCAGAAAACAGAAGGCAGGAACGTCGCGAAGATATTCTGGATATCTTGGAAGATAAAGGTTTCGTGATTAACAATATTGTAGATTATACATCGGCTGAGGAAGATGGTTTTTTCTTGGAAGGAACAGGAAGTTTGCTTTTGGACAGAGCCAACGCAAAAGCGTACTGCGCATTATCTCCCAGAGCCGATGAAGAATTATTTATCGAATTCTGTGAAGATTTTGATTATGCACCAGTAATTTTTGAAGCTTTTCAAACTGTTGATTCAGAACGAAAACTGATTTACCATACCAATGTGATGATGTGCTTGGGAGAAACTTTTGCAGTCATTTGTGCAGATTGTATCGATGATAAAAAAGAACGCAAAATGGTTTTGGATAATCTAAAAGAAAACGGAAAAGAAATCATTTTGATTACTGAGGCCCAAATGAATAATTTTGCGGGTAATATGCTTGAAGTTCGTGGAGCAAATGACAAACGGTATTTAGTTATGAGCGCAGCTGCACATCAAAGTTTGACTCCAAAACAAATGGAACAATTAGAAAAACATGCTGAAATTTTGAGTTCAAGTTTAGATACAATTGAAGCTTGTGGCGGAGGAAGCGCCAGATGTATGATGGCAGAAATTTTCTTGCCTAGAAATTAAAAAAAAACCGGATAAGATTCTGAATCTTATCCGTTTTTTTTTTTTTGGTTTTAATTTAGGATAGATTCCCTTTTATAATATTGATAATTGCACTCACGATATATTGTATTCCTATCGCAATTACAATGAAACCTACAATTCTGGATATCGCAACAATTCCAGATGCTCCAAGTATTTTTGCTAAATAATGGGCGCTTTTTAGGATGATAAAAATAGCAACTGCAATGGCAAGAATAGCAATTGAAGAAATGATGATCTCCATACTTGTATTGTGTTCCTGATAAAATGCGATAAGTAAAGAAATAGAACCAGGACCTGCAAGCATAGGGATTGCAAGCGGAGTCAAGGCAATATCATTCCTTTTTTGTGCATCAGTTTCTGCCTTTTTATTGATACCTCTCTTTTTATTAAACTTTCCTGAAAGCAAGGAAAATCCAGAACTCACAATAATAATTCCGCCAGCAATTCTTAGTGCATCAATACTGATTCCAAAAAAAAGTAATACATATTGTCCAATAAAAAACGAGACGATAAGGATGATAAATACATTTATCGCCGTCCATAAAGAAATTCTGGAACGCTCCTTTTTAGTGTCATTTTGGGTCAGTCCTACAAAGATAGGAACGGTTCCAATAGGATTTAATACCGAAAAAAGTGCGACAAACAGATAAATAAATAGATCCATATTTTGTTTTTTGATAGTGTAAAAGTACTCTTTTTTTACTTTTTAATGTTAGCGTAATGTTTTTTCTTACTTTTATAACTAAACCTGATAATTGCTAAACTCATGGGTCTTTTTTCATTACTTTTGCAAAATATAATTACAGAAAATGATAAAAAATAAAAAAACGCTAGTTCTTGGAGCTTCAACAAAACCTGCTAGATATTCTTTCATAGCGATTGAAAAACTGGTTGATAAAGGACATTCAGTTCTTGCTATCGGTCAAAACGCGGGTGAAGTAGCCGGAATAAAAATCCAGACCAAAGCTATTCCACTAAAAAATATCGATACGGTTACGCTGTACCTAAATCCTTTGCGTCAGCGTGATTACTATAATTATATCGTTGAGGCACAACCAAAACGTGTTATTTTTAATCCAGGAACTGAGAATCCTGAGTTCTATCAATTGTTGAAATTAAATGACATCAAAGTCGAGATAGGGTGTACATTGGTTATGTTGGCAACAAATCAATATTAGTTTTTTTGGAGCTATTCCAGCTATCCGTTGCAATCTTTTATAAAGCTGGAAGCTTTCAAAAGGCTTCCAGCTTTATAAAAGGATTTTCACTTCTATCTGGGCTAAAACTAAAATCGTGTTCCAGAAGTCGCTTTCTTGCTAATCATTAACAATCCAAGAAAAGTGATTAGCCCGTTTACGATAATCAATTCGTTATCGAAAACATATCCAAAAAATAATGCTTTAGAATTTTCACTGATAAAGTAAGTTACTGCCGGAGATAATAAGCATATAATCGGAACAAATTTGTCTTTGACTGTTTTTGATTTTACAAACAATCCAAAACAATACAACCCTAAAAGTGGACCATACGTATAGGATGCAACCCTAAAAATCATTCCTACAACAGAGCTGTCATTGATGGCATTAAAGAAAATAATCACCAGAAACATTAGGAACGAAAAGGCAATATGAACAAAATGTCTAGTTCGTACTACATTTGGTTTCGCTAGATTTTCTACTTTATCCATTCCTAAAAAATCCACACAAAACGAAGTTGTTAGCGCTGTTAACGCGGAATCCGTTGTGGCAAAAGTTGCGGCCGTTAATCCCAACAAGAAAATAACGGATGGAATTAGTGTTAAATGGTTAAAGGCTATTTCGGGAAATAGCAAATCGGTTCTGGGTTTTCCGGTAACTAAATCAGTTGGAACTTCAATTCCGTTTTTAGTGGCATAAATATAAAGTAAAGCACCTACGCTGAGGAAAAAAATATTGATAAGTACAAATATTCCAGTGAACGTAAACATGTTTTTTTGAGCTTCGCCAATGTTCTTACAACTCAGGTTTTTCTGCATTAAATCCTGATCCAAACCTACCATGGCAATAGTAACAAAAATTCCTCCCAGAATTTGTTTTACAAAATGAAACTTACTCGATATGAAATCTTCAAAGAAAAATACTTTTGAATAATTACTATTTTTTACTTCTTCAAAAGCTTCAAAAATATTAAGGTTTAAACTTCTGCAAATAAAGAAAATTGTCAAGAAAACCGAAGTGACCAAGAAAAAAGTTTGCAAAGTGTCAGTAATAATAATGGTTTTCAATCCGCCTCGATAGGTATAAGCAAATATCAAAGCCAGCGAAATTAAAACCGTTACTGCAAATGGAACTCCGTAAAAGTCAAAAACAAAACGTTGCAAAACAATCACAACAAGATACAATCTGAATGCAGATCCAATGGTTCGGCTAATCAAGAAAATAGTTGCGGCGGTTTTATAGGAATAAATCCCTAGTCGATGTTCGATATAACCATAAATCGAAGTTAGATTCATCCGATAATATAGTGGTAGCAGTACTTTTGCAATAATGACGAAACCAATAGCATTGCCTAGTACGAACTGAAAATACTTGAATTGTTCCCCATTTGGAGAGCCAACTTCTCCCGGTACTGAAATAAAAGTCACTCCGGAAAGTGCCGTTCCAATCATTCCAAAAGCAACTAAGTACCATTTGGAGTTTTTATTGGCTTTAAAAAAAGCATCGTTTCCGCTGTCTTTTTTGCTTACAGCATGAGAGATGTAAAATAAAATTCCAAAATAAACGATTATAAGTATTAGAATGGTGCTGGGAGTCATTTTGTATAAAAATTGTTTGGACCAAATTACATAAATAATCTTCAAATTTTCAAATTATCTATCCCGAACGTTCGGGACAAATTAACTACTTTTGCTGTTATGGAATTTTCTTCAAAACTTATAGAAAAAGCAGTTAACGAAATGTCTCAGTTGCCGGGAATTGGTAAACGAACTGCGCTGCGATTGGTATTGCATTTGCTAAAACAGCCAAAAGAGCAAACAGGTTTTTTATCTCAAGCCCTAGTTGCTATGCGTGAGGATATTAAATATTGCAATAGTTGTCATAATATTTCGGATAGTATACTGTGTGAAATTTGTGCTAATCAGAGTAGAAATCACCAAATCATTTGTATTGTTGAGGATATTCGGGATGTTATGGCAATTGAAAATACAGGTCAGTTTAGAGGTATTTATCATGTTTTGGGAGGTAAAATTTCCCCTATTGATGGTGTTGGTCCCAGTCAGTTGAACATTACTACATTGGTCGATAAAGTAAAATCAGGTAGTGTCAACGAAATAATTTTTGCGTTAAGCTCTACAATGGAGGGCGATACCACCAATTTTTATATCTATAAACAAATCGCTGATTGTGAAATAATCATGTCAACAATTGCAAGAGGGATTTCTGTAGGAGATGAGCTGGAATATGCTGATGAAGTTACCTTGGGAAGAAGTATTTTGCAAAGAGTGCCTTTTGAAAAGTCTTTTAAAAATAATTAATCCATTTAATGAATAGCGATGCTTTTTAAATAGTAAATGAAAAGCTATATTTGTCGTTAAAAATATTGAAAATGAGCAAGTCCGTACTCTATTTGTTGTTGTTTATTAGTGTGTTGTTTTCTTCTTGTATTTCAACTCAAGATTTAATTTACCTTCAGAAAAAGAATAATTCAGATGGTGAAACTATGATTGCGGCAGTTGAGTCAAAACCATACCGATTGCAAACTAATGACGTTTTGAGTATTACCATAAAAGCAATAGATCCTAAATTAGTTGCTATTTTTAGTCCTTCAAATGATGGAGGTGCTGGAGGTAAATCAGAGTCAGGATTGTATTTTGACGGTTTTACAGTGGATGATCATGGAAATATAAGAATTCCTGTTTTGGGAGAACTAAATGTCATCGGTTATACGCTGGATGAAATTAGGGTTAGAGTTGAAAAGCAATTATTAGCAGAGTATTTTAATAAGGAGGCTAATATTTTTGTAACGGTTAAATTAGCAGGTTTTAGATATGTTATTAATGGAGAAATTGGGAGTACAGGAACTAAAACTTTGTTTCAAGAGCAGGTAACCATTATGGAAGCTATTGCTAATTCTGGAGATATTACTATTACTGGAGATAGAAAGGCAGTTACAATTATGCGAAAAACACCAACTGGAGTTCAAATGCATGATTTAGATCTTACCGATATAAATGTGATGCAATCACCTTATTTTTATTTACAGCCAAATGATTATATTTATGTAAAACCATTGAAGCAAAAAACTTGGGGAACCGGAAAGACAGGGATAGAATCTTTGGGGACAATCATTACATTGTTGTCTTTAGCTACAACCACTTTTTTACTATTAAAAAATTAAAACAGCGCTCAAAAAATGTTAGATATAAAAGATTTTTCGATTTTTGAAAACCAAGTAAGCTTTGACTTCAAGGGTTTCTTAATAAAAATCGGAAGTTATTGGAAGTGGTTTTTAATAAGTTTATTAATCACTTTCACGATTGCTTATCAGGTGAATATTCGTAAAGAAAAAATTTACGGTATGGAAACACTTATTTCTGTAAAAGAAGAAAGCAATCCGCTTTTTACCTCAAATACCAGCTTGGTCTTTAATTGGGGAGGAACTTCAGATCAGGTTCAGACCATATCAACGACTTTGCAGTCCAGATCTCACAATGAGCTGGTTGTTGATAAATTACAATATTATATTAATTACTTAGTTCAAGGTGAATATAATTTGGTAGATGCTTATGGATCAGTTCCTTTTTATGTAAATATTGATAAATCGAAAGGGCAACTGGCAGGAACTTTAATAGGTATTAAGTTTATAAGTGAAAACACATATGAAATTAGAATTCCGTTTCAGAGCCAAAATGTTTCTATAATTACGTATTCTGATAATTCATACAGTAATACAGCAGTAGCAACAGGAGATTTTGTAAAAAGGTATAAGGTTGGCGAAAAAGTTTCTTTGCCCTTTTTAAATTGGAAGTTGCAAATAAATGAAAATCCAGGTTTCTATAAAGGAAATGAATACTTTGTGCAGTTTAATGATTTTAACGGAACAGTATCAGGGTATAAAGGAATAAGCGTAAGGTCAGATGATAAAGGCGGTTCTATAATTACCTTAGGTATGCAGGGAACTAATAAAGCGAGAATGGTTGAGTATTTGAATGCAACTGTTAAAATGCTTATCAAAAGGCAGTTAGATAGTAAAAACCAGTTTGCGACCAATACTATTGCCTTTATAGATAGTACATTAGTAACGATGGAATCCCAACTTAAGGAAACTGGGAATGAGCTAAAAAGCTTTAGAAAAGGTAAGAATATATACGATATAGAAGAAGGTGGAGCTAAATTTTCTGAAAAGATTTTAGAATTTGATGTCAAAAAAGACGAGGTTAATCGCAAAATGGCATATTATAATTCTTTGAAAGCATATTTAAAAAACAGTGTAAACTATGCTAAACTTCCCGCACCTTCGGTTGCAGGAATAGAAGATCCAAATATTGTAGTAAATGTTTCAAAATTAATTGCATTGTCTACACAAAGATCTGAAATGGCTTATGCTGTAAAGAGTGATAAAATATTTAAGGATTTTGACAATCAAATGGAGGCTGTCAAAAATGTTTTATTAGAGAATATAGCAACAGCAAAGACTTCTCTTCAGTATGATTTAGCTATGGTGAGCAGCAAAATAAATGAAACTGAAAGTACAATAAAGCAACTTCCAGAGGATCAGCAAGAGCTTATTAAAATTAAAAGAAAATATGATTTAAGTGATAATATTTACAGCACTTTTCTTCAAAAAAGAAGCGAAGCAGACATTGTTAAGGCGGCAAATTTATCAGATGTTCATTTTATAGATCCCGCTAAGGATGTTGGCGGAGGACTTATAGGACCAAAAACATCAGTTAATTATGTATTGGCTTTATTTCTGGGGATACTTTTTCCGTTAGTTTTTGTATTTGCAGTTTTCTTTATCAATAATTCGATTCAGAATGCTGAGGATATTAGTAAGATGACAAAAATTCCTTTATTAGGTGTTGTTGGAGTCAATAAAGAGAATACCAATTTAGCTGTTTATGATAAGCCAAAATCAGCTTTATCTGAGTCCTTTAGAGCCATTCGTTCTTCTCTTCAGTTTCTCTATAAGCAACAAAATTTAGATGGAGCAAAGACACTAATGATCACCTCTTCGGTGAGTGGTGAAGGGAAAACATTTTGTTCTATAAATATCGCTACGGTATTTGCACTTAGCGAGAAAAAAACAGTGGTTATTGGTTTAGATTTAAGAAAACCAAAACTCTCTACTGAATTTAATTTGTCGAATGAAGTTGGGGTAGTAAATTATCTGATTAAACAAAAAACGATTGACGAAATCATAAATCATACACACATACCTTTTCTAGATGTTATTTTGTCAGGGCCAATTCCTCCAAATCCTGCTGAAATGATAATGAGTGAAGGAATGGGAGAATTGATAGGAGAGTTAAAGAAAAAATACGATTATATTGTTTTGGATACGCCTCCAGTTGGTTTGGTGTCAGATGCTTTGGAGTTAGCCCAATATTGTGATGTTACCTTATATATAGTAAGACAGAATTTTACTAAAAAAGATATGATTACGCTGTTAAACAACAGAGTGAAACGCGGAGAGTTGAATAATACCAGTATTATTTTGAATGGTTTAGAGAATAAAGCAAAATATGGTACTGGTTATGGGTACGGTTATGGATACGGCTATGGCTATGGTACGTATGCAAATGGATACTATGAAGAAGGTAAAACTAAAAGTATTTATCAAAGAATAGCACAGAAAATTTTGAAAAAACAAATTAAGTAATTGATTGTTTTAAAATAAAAACAGATGCAAGCAGAAACAAAAAGTTCCGTTTTAATTACAGGAGGTGCAGGATTTATCGGTTCTAATCTTTGTGAATATTTTTTGTCTAAAGAGTATGAGGTTGTTTGTTTTGATAATTTTGCAACTGGATATAGACATAATTTAAAAGACTTTATAAATCATCCGAATTTTCGTTTAATAGAAGGCGATATTCGTAATGCTATTGAATGTCAAAATGCAGTACAAGGAGTAGATTATGTTTTACATCAGGCTGCTTTGGGTTCTGTACCTAGATCTATTAATGATCCAGTTACTACAAATGATGTAAATGTCTCCGGTTTTTTGAACATGTTAGTGGCGTCAAGGGATGCAAAAGTTAAACGATTTATTTACGCGGCAAGTTCTTCTACCTATGGTGACTCAGAAGCTTTGCCTAAAGTTGAAGCGGTAATTGGAAAGCCGCTGTCTCCATATGCAATTACAAAATATGTAAATGAGCTCTATGCTGAAATTTTTAGCAGAACCTATGGTTTAGAGACAATCGGGTTGCGTTATTTTAATGTTTTTGGTCGAAAGCAAGATCCTAACGGAGCATATGCGGCGGTCATTCCTAAATTTGTAATGCAGTTGATGCAATTAGAAAGTCCAAAAATAAATGGGGATGGGAACTATTCCCGTGATTTTACCTATATTGATAATGTGATTCAAATGAATGAGTTGGCTATGCTGACAAAAAATCCAGAAGCTATAAATACGGTTTATAATACTGCTTATGGAGACCGAAATACATTGAATAATTTAGTAGCTTATTTAAAAGAATTTTTAAGTGTTTACGATGAAAAAATTGCTGCAGTTGCCGTAGAATACGGGCCTAATAGAGCTGGTGATATTCCACATTCTTTGGCAAGTATTGAGAAAGCTAAATTGTTATTGGGTTATAATCCAAAATATTCGATGCAAGAAGGATTGCAAGAAGCTGTCGAATGGTATTGGGAGAACCTGCGTGAGAAGTGAATAGTTAGAAATGAGTAGTTAGAGGGAAATAGATATTGGAAAAATAATAAAAGAATGAAGATTACAAAGATTTGTTGTATAGGAGCGGGATATGTTGGGGGACCGACGATGGCAGTTATTGCTCAAAAATGCCCACAAATACAAGTTACGGTAGTAGACTTAAATGAAGAGCGAATTACTGCATGGAATGATGAAAATGTAGACAATATACCCATTTATGAACCAGGTTTAAGCGAAATTGTTGCCGAAGCCAGAGGGAGAAACTTGTTTTTTTCGACCCATGTAGAAAAAGCGATAGACGAAGCCCAAATCATTTTTATATCTGTTAATACACCTACAAAAACCTATGGAAAAGGAAAAGGCATGGCAGCTGATTTGAAATATATTGAATTGTGTGCGAGACAAATTGCCAGAGTAGCTAAAGACAACAAAATTGTAGTTGAAAAATCGACACTTCCTGTTAGAACAGCTGAAGCAATAAAAAGTATTTTAGACAATACTGGAAATGGTGTTCAGTTTCAAATTCTTTCTAACCCAGAGTTTTTGGCTGAAGGGACTGCTGTTCAGGATTTATTGAATCCGGATAGAATTTTAATTGGAGGAGATCCTTCGGAAGAAGGTCAAAAAGCGATACAGGCACTTGTTGATGTGTATTCGAATTGGGTCGCGTCTGAGAAAATATTAACTACTAATTTATGGTCATCAGAGTTATCAAAACTGACAGCGAATGCATTTTTGGCACAAAGAATTTCGTCGATTAATGCAATGTCTGAGCTTTGTGAAAAAACTGGGGCAGATGTAAATGAAGTGGCAAAAGCTATAGGAATGGATAGCAGAATAGGATCAAAATTCCTGAAAGCTTCGGTTGGATTTGGAGGTTCTTGTTTTCAAAAAGATATATTAAATTTGGTTTACATCGCCAAATCTTATGGACTACATGAAGTTGCTGATTATTGGGAGCAGGTAATTATAATGAATGATCATCAGAAAAGGCGTTTTTCGAACAATATAATTCAAACACTTTACAATACGGTTTCTGATAAAAAAATAACCTTTCTTGGTTGGGCTTTCAAAAAAGACACGAATGACACTAGAGAATCTGCTGCTATTTATGTTGCAGATGATTTAATAAATGAACATGCAAAAATTGCTGTGTACGACCCTAAGGTATCTAATAAAAAGATCATTAACGATTTAAATTATTTAGAAACCAGAAGCGCTGAGTTAAATACGAATAGTGTTAGTTCTTTTGATAATCCATATGAGGCATGCCATAATGCTCATGCAATAGCGGTACTTACCGAATGGGATGAATTTATTAATTATGATTGGCAAAAGATATATGATTCCATGCAAAAACCTGCTTTTGTTTTTGATGGAAGAAACTTGTTGAATGCATCAGAATTAAGGGCTATTGGTTTTGTATATCAGGCTATAGGTTCGTAAAAAAAAATAGATTATTAAGAGGTAAAAATAACAAAGAGACAAGATTAGAGTGTTATTATGAATCAAGTAGAAATGTATTGTCTCTTGTAGAAGTTTATTTCGATCAATGACACTAAAACTATTAGTGTAATACAAAATATAAGATGAATTGGTATGTAGTTTACACAAAGCCCAAATGGGAGAAAAAAGTTGCAGAACAATTAAGAAATAAAGGAATAGAGTGCTATTGTCCTTTGATTACACAAGTTAGGCAATGGTCAGATAGAAAGAAAAAAGTAGAAGTCCCGCTTTTTAATTCCTATGTTTTTGTTCAACTGCCAGATTCGGAAAGAAATGCAGTATTTCAATCTGTTGGAGTGGTGCGTTATTTGTTTTGGTTAGGAAAACCAGCTATAGTTCGTGATGAAGAGATCAGTACTATAAAGAAATGGCTGGATCCTTCTGAGGGTAATGATGTTTCAGTACTTTCTTTTCAAATTGGAGATGCTATACAATTAGATTCCGGACCATTTTCAAATCAAAAAGCAATTGTTCAAGAGGTTACTAATACTCATTATGTATTGGTTTTGGAATCGTTGGGTTGTGTCTTAAAAATGAAGCATAAATAATATCCTTTATCACAATTTTTGAGTAATTGATATTCGATGCCCTATTTAATGTGTCTATAATTTTGAAAAATGCGAAAGCCTAACTCAATTGAGTTAGGCTTTCGCATTTTTCAAATGAACATGGATTCGAAATTAGAAGTGATTTTAAATAAAAATTAAAATAGCTTTATATCTATTTGTTCTGGATAGCAAAAAAATATAATTGATGCATTTTTATATTTAAATAATTTATTGCACTTTCAGTCTTATAAATGTCACTATTAGTTTCGATTTTATAAGGGTTAGTTTAAGATCTCTTTTGTGTGTGTTTTATCACCTATTTAGGTGATTTTTTTGAGGTAGTTTAATTGGTTTTTAAAGTGTTTATTGCTGGTTTTTAGTTGTTTGTGTTTGTGCTTGGTTTTTGTGAAAGCATAGTAGTATTTTGAGAGGTAAATAATAGATGAAAAATCGGCATATTGTACCTATATTTGCCCTCTTAAATTATTCTGTTTTCAGCTCATTTCTGTGAGTGTGAAATGCGAAGCAGTGTAATAAAGTTAACGATAGTTACTTAATAATTGTTTAAAAATGAATTCTAATACAAAAATAGCTGTAATTGGTTTGGGATATGTAGGTTTGCCATTGGCAAGATTGTTTGCAACCAAACATGCTGTTGTTGGATTTGACATCAATCAATCTAGGGTTAGTTCATTAAAATCAGGTACTGATACCACATTTGAAGTAGATGACGTTACCTTGCAAAAAGTGTTATTGGAGCACCCAAGTGATGCTATTGGTTTATACTGCACAACTGATGTTAATGATATCGCAGATTGTAATTATTATATTGTTACGGTGCCTACTCCGGTTGATAAAAATAACCGCCCAGATTTAACTCCATTATATAAATCCAGCGAAACTGTTGGTTCAGTTTTAAAAAAAGGAGATGTCGTTATTTATGAATCTACCGTTTATCCTGGGGTAACCGAGGAAGAATGTGTACCTGTTTTAGAGCGTATTTCTGGATTGAAATTTAATGTAGATTTTTTCGCGGGTTATTCTCCTGAAAGAATTAATCCGGGAGACAAAGAACATACAGTTGAGAAAATTTTAAAAATCACTTCAGGTTCAACTTTCGAGATTGGCCAAAAAGTAAATGAATTATATAAGTCCGTTATTACTGCAGGTACACATTTGGCACCATCTATCAAGGTTGCCGAAGCTGCCAAAGTAATCGAAAACTCTCAGCGAGACATCAATATAGCTTTTGTAAACGAGTTAGCTAAAATATTCAATTTGATGAATATTGATACGCAAGCCGTTTTAGAAGCAGCGAGAACCAAATGGAATTTTCTGCCTTTTAAACCCGGTTTAGTTGGAGGTCATTGCATTGGGGTAGATCCTTATTACTTGGCTCAACGAGCACAAGAATTTGGTTATCACCCTGAAATTATTTTAGCCGGAAGGAGATTGAATGACAGTATGGGCGAATATGTAGCTTCTCAAGTAGTGAAGTTGATGATTAAAAAAGGAATTTCGGTTAATGGAGCTACCCTTTTGATGCTAGGAATTACCTTCAAAGAGAACTGTCCGGATGTTCGTAATACAAAAATTGTGGATGTAATAGCTGCTTTAACGGATTACGGAATTACAGTAACGACGTATGATCCTCTTGCTAATCCATTAGAAGTAAAAAAAGAATATAACTTGGTTACGACAAATTTAATCCCAACTCGAAAATTTGATGCCGTAATTTTAGGAGTTGCCCACCATCAATTTTTAGATTTAGACTTGTCAACATTACAAAATGCAACTAGTTTGTTGTATGATGTAAAAGGGGTTTTGGGTGATGCAGTTGATGGGCGGTTATAGAATACCATTATAATAAAAATGGATAAAATTAAAATAGCAATAAAAGTTCAGCATGGAAAATAAGCCTTCAATTACACATGTCATTCTTACTGGCGGAGTAGGCAGCAGATTATGGCCTTTGTCCCGTAAAAGCCAACCTAAACAATATCTAGATTTGTTTGATGGTAAATCATTATTTGAGATGACTGTGGAGCGCAATCGTAATGTTGCGAATAAAATTATGGTTGTAGGTAATATTGATAATTGTCACCTAAGTAGAAAAGTGATGGAAAAATCAAATACTCCCTATTTAGATATCATTGAATCCACTCCAAGAAATACAGCTGCTGCAATAGCTTTTGCCGCTTTTGCCTCGCATCCGGACGATATTTTAATTGTTACGCCTTCGGATCACATTATTGATGCAATGGAAAATTATGAAGCAGCAATTAATGAAGCGGTAGAAAAAGCTTCCAAAGGCTATATTGTAACTTTCGGAATTGTACCCACTAAGCCAGAAATAGGATATGGTTATATTGAAAGAAAAGGAGATGACGTGATTTCTTTTCGAGAAAAACCAAACCAAGTAACTGCAAAGGATTTTATTGCCAAAGGGAATTTTCTGTGGAACAGTGGTATGTTTTGTTTTAAAGCGGGTGTATTTTTAGATGAACTACAATCCTTTCAACCAGATGTATATGAAAAGTCTAAAATTGCATGGGATAGTAATAGCAATGGCACTTTAGATTTACAATTGTCTCTCGAAATTCCTTCCATCAGTATTGATTATGCAGTTATGGAAAGAAGTAAAAAAATAAAAGTAGTACCCTCTACATTTATTTGGTCTGATTTAGGTTCTTTTGAGTCCGTTTATGACTATCTGGTTTCTACGGGGCATTCTGTTGATAAAAATGGAAACATGGTTATTGGGACTGATAATTATACCGCTTTTGTGGGATTGAAAAATACTATTTTTGTTTACACGGAAACGGCTAATTTAATTTTGCAAAAAGATAGTTCTCAAGATGTCAAGAATATATATAATCAGTTGGAAAGAGAAAATCCAGATTTGTTGGATTGAAATAAAATGAGTGAATGTGTCCTTCGACTTCGCTCAGGATGACGGTGGGTTTTAGGTTTTGGGTATTGAGAAGTGTCGAAAAGCGAGAAGGGAAAATTTCAAAATCAAAATTATTTAATGTGTCTTAAAAGAGAATAAAAAGAGGCAAAAAAAACATTAATTTAAAATTTTAATTTTTTGTAAAATTACTTGCTTGTTTAATGGATTGGTTTTTAATATTTTGTAAGAATAAGATGAAATATATCTTATGTATATTTTTCGTTTAATAAATAGCGAGTTAAAATTTTTAAACTAAATTTGCTGACGAAAAGAAAATCTGGTAAAGCCCAATGGGGACTTAGCATGGCGAAGCCATTGGGGCTTGTTGCTATTTTTATTGCCATATAATACATTGCACTACAATAGGACTAACAAATTGTAGATTTGAAGAATTTAAATTTTAGAATAGATATGAGAAAAATAATTACAGTCACTTTATTGTTTATTGCACTTTTTCAGTCCTCCACTTTGTTGGCGCAGGATTTGTTAAAAAGCACTGATTTAAGTACGTTAAAAGTAGATTATTTAACTGATGGTGATGTAGCTAAAATAAAAGCACAGTTGCAAAGTAATAATATGACTATTGAACAGGCTGAGCCTATGGCTTTGGCTAAAGGGATGTCTGCCACCGAATTCGCAAAATTAAAAGCCAGATTGGGAGCGCAGGGCACAAATACAGAGACTACAAAAAATGGTACAGCATCTGAGGAGGAATTAAGCAGAAAACAAGATAAAATAGTCAATACCAAAGTAAAAGACACACTAAATGCCTTAATTTTTGGGTCGGAACTGTTTGATAATCCCACTTTGAATTTTGAACCTAATCTAAAATTGGCCACCCCTGTTAATTACATTTTAGGACCCGGTGATGAATTACAAGTCAGTGTTTATGGTGTGCAGGAATTTAACGCCAGCATTCCTGTGAGTGTTGAAGGAAAAGTAACGATTCAATATGTGGGTCAGATTCCGGTTTCGGGAATGACCATCGAGGCTGCCACCCAAAAAATTAGAAATGCTATAGCGGGTGTTTATAGCACTGTACGTTCAGGGCAATCACAGGTAACTGTTAATCTTACTCGTATCAGAACAATTAAAGTAACTTTGATAGGCAGTAAGCAACCAGGGAACTATTCTATTTCTTCTTTGGCAACGGTTTATAATGCGTTGTTTTTAGGCGGTGGACCCGGGAAAAATGGCAGTTATAGAAATATTGAATTGATTCGAAACAATAAAGTGTTTACTACAGTAGATATTTATAATTTTTTAGTCAATGGAGATCAATCTGATAATGTTGGGTTGAAAGACAATGATGTTATTCGGATTCCAGCCTATAATCAGAGGGTTACCCTTGAAGGACAGGTTAAGCGTCCGGGTGTTTTTGAGATGAAAAAGGGGGAGACGTTTAATGATTTATTGTCATTTGCTTCTGGTTTCAATGAATTTGCTTATACAGCATCCGTCAATGTATTGCAAAAAACGGATAAAGAATTTAAAGTGCGAGACATAAAATCGACAGAATTTAATTCTTATAAACCACTTTCAGGAGATGTGTTCCGAGTGTCAAAAATATTAAACCGTTTCGAAAATCGTATCAAAATTGACGGTGCCGTTTTTAGACCTGATACCTATTCTTTTTATCAAGGCATGCGCATCTCTGATTTGATTTCAAAAGCCGAAGGGTTAAAAGAAGATGCTTATAGCAATAGAGCCAGAATCATTCGATTGCAATCAGACTTGACTACGGAAATCGTCAACGTGAATTTGGCGAAAGCCTTAGAAGGAGATTTAGAAGCTGATATTGCCTTGCATAAAGAAGATGTTGTAACGGTGTATTCGATTTTAGATTTCGTTGAAGACTATAAAATAACGATTGACGGTGAAATTAAAAAACCCGGGGTTTATGAGTATCATGAGAATCTTACTTTAAATGATTTATTGGTACAGGCTGGCGGATTAACGGGTTCTGCTTCTAAAAGAGTGGAAGTTGCGCGAATGATTCAATCCGAAGAAATTGATGACCTTAATCCTAATAAAGCGGAATTGTTTAACATAGAAATTACGGCCAATAACAACGAGCAATTAAAAAACTTTGAATTGCAACCATTTGATGTGGTTAATATTCGTAAAATGGCTGTCTATGACAAACCTGAAATGGTATCTGTAAACGGAGCGGTGCATTATGCTGGTAAATATGTATTGGCACATAAGAAAGACAAAGTATATGATGTTGTGCAAAGAGCTGGAGGATTGACTTCATTGGCAAATGTAGAAGGTGTTAAAATAAAAAGACCTATTCAAGCGAAACAAATTGAAGCTGTAGAAAGCGTAGATTTGAATTTGGGTACCAAAGACAGTATTCAAAACAAGCTCTCTAAAAAATTGAAAGAAGATTTAAAATTTGCTATCATCCCTATAGATTGGAAATCGATTGTTAAAAATCAAAATAGCAGCACCAATGTAACTTTGTTCCCCGGTGACGAAATTGAAGTGGCGACTTTTAATGAAGGCGTTAAAGTGACTGGGAATGTATTGTTGACTTCTGAAATTCCTTACGATAAAGGAAAGTCATTTGGTTATTATTTGGATGCCGTAGGAGGAGTAGATGCGAAAGGCTGGAAGAAAAAGGCCTATATTATTTATCCTAATGGTAAAGCAGCTGTAGCCAGTTCTTTCCTATTCATTAGATCCTACCCCAAAGTGAAACCAGGTTCTCAAATTATAGTTCCTGAAAAACCAGAAACTAAAAAAATGAGTACGGGAGAATTTGTCAGTATAGCCGGAGTATTGGCGAGTTTGGCAGGGATTGTGATTGCACTTATTAGGTAATAGTGATTAGTGAGAAGTGAAAGGATGAGAAGTGTCCTTCGACTTCGCTCAGGATGGCGGTAAGTAGTTAGGAGTGAATGGTAATCAGTTTTTAGGTTCAGATGACAGATAGTGGACTTCATTTGTTTTACCCCGACCCTAAAGGGAGACAAATGAAAACAGACAACCGGTTTTTGTCGACACCGTTTAGAATACACATTTCAATAATAAATAAAAGACAAGCGTAAAATCTTGATAAAAATGAACGAACAAATACCTAATGACGAAATATCGTTAAAAGAATTAATTGAGAAGGGAAAGGAATGGTATTCTTATTTGCTATCGCAATGGAAAATTATTGTTTTAGCAGGAATTATAGGGGCAGGTTTAGGCTTGGCTTATTCTTTTAGTAAAAAGCCAGTGTATACGGCTACTTTATCTTTTGCATTAGAAGACGAGAAAGGCGGCGGCGGATTGGGAGGTGCTTTAGGTTTGGCGAGTTCGTTTGGTATAGACATAGGAGGCGGTGGCGGGAGTATTTTTACCGGTTCCAATTTAACTGAATTGTTCAAGTCCCGATCGATGGTTGAACAGACCCTGATGAGTCCTGTTGTTGTAGATGGAAAGACCATTTCTTTGGCGGAGATGTATATTCAAAATCAGGGATGGAGAGACCAATGGAATGACAAACCAAAATTTAAGGCTATCCAGTTTTTACCCGATATCAAACGGAAATATTTCACCCGGGCGCACGACAGTATCTTGGGCGTGGTATATCAAGATTTGTCTAAAACCGGATTGGCTGTAGCACAAAAAGACAAAAAGATTGCTATTATTAACATAGATGTTAACTCTACTGATGAATTGTTTGCCAAATATTTCACCGAAGCCTTAGCCAAACAAGTATCCGACTTTTATGTCACTACCAAAAGCAAGAAGGCACGCATGAATATGGATATACTGGAACGGCAAACGGATTCTATTCGTGGCGAACTCAACGGAGCCATTACTGGTGTGGCGGTTGCCAATGACAATACTTTTGCTTTGAATCCTGCCATGAATGTGCGTCGTGCCCCTTCGGCTCGAAGACAGGTAGATGTGCAGGCGAATACTGCTATACTGACTGAATTGGTTAAGCAAACGGAATTGGCTAAAGTAACTTTGCGTAAGGAAACTCCTTTAATTCAGGTAATTGATCGGCCTATTTTACCTTTAAAAAAAGAAAAGTTTGGGAAAGCCAAAGGAATTTTGATGGGAGGTTTCCTTTTTAGTTTTTTAACAATACTTGGGGTAGTATTTAGAAGAGTATTTAGGGCAATTAATTTGGGATAACTATTTTCCATTTTAAATAGAAAACAAAATTATTCAAAAATAAATTAAAGAATATATATAACTATTATGTCAAAATTATTCGATTCGTATTTAAATAAGGAAAAAATTATTTCCGTTACTGGCTTAGGGTATGTTGGTTTACCATTAGCTTTAGAGTTTGCTAAGCATTTTAAAGTTATCGGTTTTGATATTAATGTAGCCCGAGTTGAATTGATGAGAAAAGGGATTGATCCGTCAAAAGAGTTAGATTCTAACGCTTTTGAGGGATGTGATATTACTTTTACATCCGATGTTGCTGATTTGAAACAAGCTAATTTTCATATAGTAGGCGTTCCAACAGATATCGATGAAAATAAAGTCCCTAATTTGAACCCATTGTTAGGTGCCTCCAGAAGTGTTGCTTCTGCATTAAAAAAAGGCGATTATGTAGTTTATGAATCAACGGTTTATCCTGGTTGTACAGAAGAAGATTGTGTGCCAATATTAGAGAATATTTCAGGTTTGAAAGCTGGTGTAGATTTTAAATTTGGATACAGTCCAGAACGAATTGTTCCTGGAGATAAGGTAAAAACTCTGACTAATATCTTGAAAATTGTTTCAGGTAATGACGAAGAGGCTTTAGAAATGATTTCAGAGGTATATAGTACTATCATAAAAGCTGGATTGCACAAAGCTGAATCTATAAAAGTCGCGGAAGCGGCAAAAGTTATCGAAAATACGCAAAGGGATATCAATATTTCACTGATGAATGAGTTGGCAATCATTTTTGATAAAATGGGCATTGATACTAAAGCTGTAATTGAAGCAGCTGGTACCAAATGGAATTTCCATAAATATCAACCGGGTTTAGTAGGAGGGCATTGTATCAGCGTTGATCCTTTTTATTTGATGCACAAAGCCAAACAATTAGGAATAGATCCTCAGGTTATTGCAGCTGGGAGACGCGTAAATGATTTTATACCAAGCTTTATTGCCAAAAGAATTGTTCAAGCTTTAATAGAGCAGGATAAAAACCCTGGGAAATCCAAAGTTCTTGTAATGGGAATCACTTTTAAAGAAGATGTGGCCGATATTCGAAATTCTAAAGTTGTTGATTTAGTAAAGGAGCTAATGGATTATTCTATTCATGTTCATGTGATAGACCCACATGGGTCTCCAAACGAATTAGCACACGAATACGGTATTACCTTGATTGAAGAACCTATGGGTTTATATGATATTATTGTATTGGCTGTAGGACATAATGAATATATACAAATGAAGCCAGAAGATTTTCAAAAATTATCGAAGGATGAAATTTATATGTTTGATATAAAAGGAATGAAGAATCCTAAAGAATTTAAGAATTATTGGAGGTTGTAATTTAAAGTAGTCAATTTGAAAACAGATTTCATCATTGTAGGTGCAGGTATCGTAGGGTTATCAACAGCGTATCATTTAAAAAAGAAAAATCCAAAATTAAATGTTGTTGTTTTAGAAAAAGAACCTAAAATTGCTTTGCACCAAACAGGACATAATAGTGGCGTGATACATTCGGGAATTTATTATAAACCGGGCAGTTTAAAAGCTATAAATTGCAGAAAAGGGTATGACCAATTGATCCAATTTTGTAACGAAAATGAAATTAAATATGATCTTTGCGGTAAAATAATTGTAGCAACCGAGAAAGAAGAATTGCCTATAATGGCAGGAATTTATGATAGAGGGGTTGCCAACGGACTTTTGGGAATAAAGAAAATTAATGCACAAGAGATCAAAGAAATTGAACCACATTGTACTGGGATAGAAGGGATTTGGGTACCTCAAACTGGAATTATAGATTATACAGAAGTTTCTCAAAAATATGCTGATTTATTTGTACAACTAGGAGGTGAAATTCTATTTGAACAAAATGTTCAAGAAATCAAGTCTATTGGAAATAGTTCTGAAATACAAACGAAAAATAATCGTTTTGAAACGAAATGGATTATCAACTGCGCTGGATTGTACTCGGATAAGGTAGCGAAAATGACAAATGCAACTCTTGATGTTCAAATTTTGCCTTTTAGAGGAGAATATTTTAACATTAAAAAAGAAAAAGAATATTTAGTTAAAAATTTAATTTATCCGGTGCCCAACCCTAATTTTCCTTTTTTAGGAGTACATTTTACGCGAATGGTTCATGGCGGTGTTGAAGCAGGGCCTAATGCTGTATTAGCTTTTGCAAGAGAAGGATATACCAATAAAACAATTAATTGGAAAGAGCTTTTTGAAACTTTAGGCCATTCTGGTTTTCAAAAAGTGGCATTAAAATATTGGAAAGACGGTATGTATGAAATGTATCGCTCCTACTCTAAAACAGCATTTACAAAAGCTTTGCAAAGATTAATTCCGGAAATACAAAAAGGAGATTTAGAAATGGGTGGCGCAGGAGTTCGCGCACAAGCCTGTGATAGCAAAGGAAATCTTTCGGATGATTTCTTAATTTTTGAAGATAATACTATAATTAATGTGTGTAATGCACCTTCGCCTGCAGCAACATCATCTTTAGCAATTGGAGAAAGTATAGCTTCTCTGGCATTAAAAAAATATAATTAAGTTATGAAGGAACCCATTCAAATGGTGGATTTAAAAACACAATACCACCACATAAAAAAAGAAATAGACCAAGCTGTAATTGATTGTATAAGTAGTACAACTTTTATTAATGGGCCAGCAGTTAAAGAATTTCAATCTGGATTAGAAAAATATCTAGATGTAAAGCATGTTATACCTTGTGCTAATGGAACCGATTCTTTGCAAATTGCTATGATGGCATTAGGGCTTGAAAGAGGTGATGAAGTAATTTGCCCTTCATTTACTTATGTAGCTACGGCAGAAGTTATAGGGTTACTTGGTTTGATTCCTGTGATGGTTGAAGTTGATGAAAACACTTTCAATATAACTGCCGAGATTATAGAAAAAGCAATAACGCCAAAGACTAAAGCAATTGTGCCAGTTCATTTATATGGACAGTCTTGTGATATGGAACCGATTATGAAATTGTCTGAAAAGTACAATTTGTTTGTTATTGAAGACAATGCTCAAGCGATTGGAGCTACTTATACTTTTTCGGATGGGCGCACTGCTAAAACGGGTACTATAGGACATATTGGAAGTACCTCTTTTTTTCCTTCAAAAAATTTAGGGTGCTATGGAGACGGAGGTGCGTTAATGACAAATGATGATGAATTGGCTCAAAAAATGAGGATGATTGCCAATCACGGACAAGAAAAAAAATATTATCATAAGGTTTTAGGTTGTAATTCCAGATTGGATACATTGCAAGCCACCATACTTAATATTAAATTAAGGCATTTAGATAATTATAGTCAGGCTCGCAATAAAATGGCATCGCATTACGATACTGTTTTTGCAGGAATTAAAGAGTTACAAGTGCCGGTTAGACAATTCAACAGTACTCATGTTTTTCATCAATATACGATGAAAGTAAAAAATGATAAACGAGATGAATTACAAAAGTTTCTTTCTGAAAAAGGAATTCCTAGTATGATTTATTACCCTCTTCCGTTATACAAGCAAGAGGCATTTCAGCAATTTGTGGATTCAGATTTTAAATTACCAATTACAGAATCTTTATGTGATGAAGTGATTTCATTACCGGTTCATACCGAAATGGAATTGGAGTCAATGGAGTATGTTTGTAATCAGGTAAAATCATTTTTTAATAACTAAAATATGCAAGATTTTTTCGCACACGAAACAGCATTAATTGATGTAGGTTGTACAATTGGGAATGGAACTAAAATATGGCATTTTTCGCACATTATGTCTAATTGTATACTTGGAGAGAAGTGTAATATTGGTCAAAATGTGGTTATATCACCAGAAGTTATATTAGGGAATAATGTTAAAGTCCAAAATAATGTTTCCATTTATACAGGAGTAACTTGTGATGACGATGTTTTTTTAGGACCATCAATGGTTTTTACTAATATAATTAATCCTCGTAGTGCCATAATTAGAAGGGAACAATATGCCAAAACTCATGTGGGTAAAGGAGCCAGTATAGGGGCTAATGCAACTATAGTTTGTGGACATGATATTGGTGAATATGCTTTTATAGGAGCTGGAGCCGTTGTGACCAAAAATGTCCCTCCTTTTGCGCTTGTAGTCGGCAATCCTGCTAAGCAAATTGGATGGGTAGGAGAGTACGGGCATCGTTTGGATTTTAATGAAGAGGGTATAGCTATTTGTCATGAAAGTAAACAGGAATATAAATTAGAAAATAATTCAGTAATCAAAATAAGTTAATTGAAGATGAGTAAGATAAAATTTGCAGTGATTGGATGTGGTTATATCGGTAAAAGACACGCAAGTATGATACTTGGCAATTCGAATTTCGAGTTGGTTGCACTATGTGATATCAAAAAAAGGGAAGAGTTAGGGTTGGAAAATTATCAAAATGCGAAGTTTTTCAATTCGCTGGATGCTTTATTTGATTCCGGGATAGAAGTTGATGCGGTAGCAATAGCAACACCTAATGGATATCACCAAGAACAGGGGTTACAAGTATTAGAAAATAATTGCCATGTTGTAATAGAGAAACCGATGGCATTGACCAAAGCAGGTTGTGAGCAAATTATATTTAAGGCACTTCAAAAACACAAACAAGTGTTTTGCGTCATGCAAAATCGTTATTCTCCGCCATCAGTTTGGTTAAAAGAAGTTCTTGAAGCAGGAATTTTGGGTAAGATTTTTATGGTTCAAATTAATTGTTACTGGAACAGAGATGATCGCTATTACAAACCGGACCCTAAAACTGGTAAGCCAACTTCTTGGCATGGTAAAAAAGACTTGGATGGAGGGACTTTATTTACGCAATTCTCTCATTTTATTGATTTGTTGTATTGGTATTTTGGTGATGTAACGAATATTAATGCAAGATTAAATGATTTTACACACGAAAATAGTACCGATTTTGAAGATTCAGGTTTTGTAACGTTTGATTTTGTAGAAGGAGGAATCGGTAATTTGAATTATTCAACAGCGGTTTGGGATAAAAATTTAGAAAGTTCTATAACCATAGTAGCCGAAAACGGATCTGTAAAAGTAGGCGGACAATATATGAATGAAGTAGAATACTGCCATATCAAAGATTATGTAATGCCAGTTCTTGCCGAAAGTAATCCACCAAATGATTATGGACAATACAAAGGATCAGCAGCCAATCATCATTATGTGTATGAGAATATTGCAAATGTGATTGCAGGTACGGATAGTATCTCTACGAATGCTTTAGAAGGAATGAAAGTGGTTGATATTATTGAAAGAATTTATGAATTGAAGAAAAATAATTAGTTTGATTTTTTTTAACAAAATAAAAAACAATCCTTTTCTTAGAAACGTTTCTACACTTGCTTTCGGTACTATAATAAGTCAGATTATAGTGGTGGGAACATCGCCTATATTAACAAGACTGTTTACCGTAGAGTCTTTTGGTGTTCTTTCGTTATTTACCAGCATTACTGTAATTTTTGGTGTTATAACTACAGGAAGATATGAGTTGTCAATGGGTTTACCCGAAAAGGATGAAAGCGCTAAGAATATATTGCGATTAATTATTGCTATTGGTTTATTGGTTTCTATTCTTTATTTCTTTGTGATTCTTGTAATGAAAGAGATTGTACATTACAAAGGAGTTTCGGGATTATTTCTTAATAATTGGATTTATATTGCGCCCATTTACACCTTCTTTATAGCCGTGTATTCCGGTTTGATTTACTGGAATCAAAGACAAAAAAAATATAAAAAAATCACTATTTCGAATGCTTTGCAAGTGATTTTAGCTACATTATTCAGTCTATTATTCGGATATTTTGGATATGTGGAATTAGGAATGATTATAGCTCTCGTGTTAGGAATTATGATGAGTTCTTTTTTTTTACTTAAAGATTTTAATAAAGCTGATTTTATTTTTCGGTATGATGATGTAAAAGAGGTAGCCAAAGAGTTTAAGTCTTTTCCAAAATATATGATTTTGTCCGATTTATCTCTTACAACCGGTCAACAATTTATTCCCATTATCTTCTCTGGCTTGTTCAGTACAATTATAGTAGGTTATTATTCGTTGGCCAACAGGATGATACGCTTGCCTAATATTGTTTTAACAAGCTCTATTGCCAATGTTTTCAGGAATGAAGCCATCGATGAAATTAGAATTAAAGGCAATTGTAGTCAATTGTATGTATCTACATTTAAGAAATTGATTGTCATGTCATTACCTATTTATATATTGGTTTTTATTTTTTCTCCAATGTTGTTTGTGTTTTTTTTTGGTGATAACTGGTTACAAGCAGGCTATTTTGCAAGAATTCTATCTGTTTTACTATTAGTGGAATTTGTGGCAACACCGCTTAATAGTTTGTTTTACATCATGTCGAAGCAAAAAATATTTATGAAACTTCAATTACTTAACACTATTTTTGGAGCTTTAATGATTTATATTGGATATAAATTTTTTAACAGTCCCTATTGGTCGTTGGCTCTTTTTTGTATCAATGCGTTGTTATTCAATTTTATATTTATATTTTTCACTTATTCCATTTCGAAAAATGAAGAAAAAGAATAATTATGATAAATAACCCAAAAGTATCTTATACTAATGATTCACGTATAACTTTGATAATACTTACTTTAGTTTATATCATTGCAGTTATGTGGGGGTTTATTGTTTATTTGGTTCCTTGGTGGGGTTATTTTGGCATTGAATATACAGAATTGAGTATTGAGATAAAATTGATGGTTGCTGTTTTCTGTTTGTTGCCTGTTTTTTGGATGCCAATAAAAATAATAAGACCCTCAATGTTTGCTTACTGGATTTTGTATTTTCTGACCTATATTCCTATGATTGTTGGTTCTGGATTAGAAAGTAAGTTTGAAACGAGTGAACGTATTTATATTAGTATTGCCTATCTAGTAGGTTTTAAATTGTTAGGAGCTTCCTATCAATTCAAATTAGTTGATTTTGGAAACAAAAATATTCAGGCAAAGTATTTTTGGCTTTTTTATTATCTGGTTACTTTTTCGATGTTTTTGTATGTTTTATTTCTTTTTAGAGATAATTTGACTTTTGCCGATTTATTCTCTTCGGATGCTGTTTATGATACTCGTTTTTCAGGGCAGGAAATCGAAAATCAATCAGTAATAGCGGGACATTTTATTATGTGGTTAAGTAACGCTTTGTTTCCTTTTCTCATTGCTGTGGGACTAGTGAATAAAGACCGTGTAAAATTAATAATCGGGATTGTAGGATTGGTACTGCTGTATATGACTATGGCCAATAAACAGTTTTTATTTGTTATCCTATTTATGATTCTTATTTATCGGCTTTTTAGAATGAAGTCCCAACGTGTAATCACTTATTTTCTTTTAGGACTCCTTATTCCAACAATACTATTAGTCTATTCTCAAACATTGAAAGATTTTTCGTTAGTATTATTTTCAATTTCAGGAATATTCTTATTGCGAACAGTATACACCAGTACATTCATGTCAGTATATTATAATATTTTTTTTGAAAACCATCCTTACCTTTATTTTTCACATATTAGTGGGATTAATAAATTTGTTGATTATCCTTACAAAAACCAAATTGGTGTAGAAGTTGGAAGCTATTTTACCAAATTTGATAATTATAATGCCAATGCCAATTTTTTTATTACCGACGGATTGTCTTCCATAGGGTTGTTAGGAATCCCTTTGATGGGTTTGTTATGTGCGATTGTGTTTTTTTTATTTGATTCTTCAGCAAATAAAAAAAACAGACTTTTATCGATTTTGTTAATAGCAAGCTCAGCAGTGGCTTTGATGAATGTGTCACTGTTTACGACTTTAATTTCTGGTGGTTTGCTATTTTTTATACTTTTGATAAACAATAGTGGAAATATTATTAATAAAGCCCAAGAATAATTAGAGAAGATGATTGAAAAAAGCAAACAAATAAATAGAATTAATAATTTTGACCTAATCAGGCTTTTGGCAGCGTTAGAAGTCGTTTACACTCATTCTCAACATCATTTTGAGTTAAATGGAGGTTTTCTGGAAAAATTCGGACGTTATTTTTTGTTTTATTTTCCTGGTGTGCCTATCTTTTTTACAGTAAGCGGTTTTTTAATTTTCTGGTCGTTTGATAGAAATTCTACCGAGCTCGTTAAGTATTTTAAGAATAGATTTTTAAGATTATTTCCCGCACTTTGGCTTTGTTTGGTTATTACTTTTTGCTTGCTTTTAATTGATTATCATAATAACATTTTTCAATTGTTAGCAGATAAAAGCTTTCATGTCTGGATAATAGGACAATTGACATTCTTCCAGTTTTGGACCCCGGATATTTTGAGGTATTGGGGTGTAGGTACTCCAAACGGAAGTCTGTGGACAATAATAGTAGAGATTCAATTTTATGTTTTAGTTCCAATAATCTATTATTTTACTCAGAAGTTTTTCAAAATGAAGTTAATTCCAATACTAATTGTTGCTTTAATTTCGTTATTGTTCAATTTTTACATTGGTCAATTCGATGAAGAAAATATTCAGTACAAACTAGGAGGGGTTGTAGTTTTTACTTATCTGTATAATTTTCTCTTTGGAGTGGCTGCTTATTTATATTGGGATAAAATTAAAAAAATTATAGAAGGTAAGTTTATTTATTGGGCTACAGCTTATTTAATTTATATCAGTTTCTTCGGAAGTTATTTGGGTATGGATTTAAATTCTTATTTCTTGTACAGTTTCTTCCATTTTTTTACTAATATACTTTTAGCAGGTCTTGTTTTATCTTTTGCCTTTTCGTTTAATAACTTGAGTAACAAATTGATTAAACATAACGACATTTCGTATGGAGTATATATATACCACATGTTGGTCATCAACTTTTTTGTGCAGCGAGGATTAATTAAAGATATAAAATATTTTATTTTAACATTTGTATTTACTATTCTCTTGGCTGCTTTTTCTTGGTTTTTTATCGAGAAAAATTTTTTAAAATTGAAAAAAAAATAGTTCTATGAAAATTTTAATGCTTTGCGAATTTTATAATGAAACTCTTGAATATCAAGAGAATCTTCTTGTGAAATATTACCGTAAGCACGGTCACGAAGTTACAGTAATAACGTCAACTTATGAGTCAGTTTTCGACTACTACAATAACAAACATGATAATAAGATACCCTCAAAAATATATTTTGATCATGGTGCAAAAATCATAAAACTTCCTTTTAAATTTAATTTTCTTGGAAAAATAAAGAAATATATTTCGATTAAAAACATTGTTGAGGATGAAAAACCAGATTTGCTATATATTCATGATGTCATGCCCAACATGACTGAAATGCTTGACTATAAAAAAAGGAATCCACACGTCAAGATGATTATGGATTATCATGCCGATTACAGTAATTCAGCGTATGGTTGGTTATCTTTGAATGTTCTGCATAAAATTTTGCGTAAAAAAATCTATATGGATCCCATTAGAAAACATATAGAACGATTTTATCCTGTTGTTCCGGGTAGTACTAAATTTCTTAATGAGGTATATAAAATTCCTTTAAAAGATTTGGAAATATTACCACTTGGAGCTGATGTCGATTTAGTTGAAGAAATACAAAATACAGGGATTAGGAATGAAATCAGAGCAAAACATGGTGTTAAAAAAGAAGATATTGTTATCTTCACAGGAGGAAAATTAACCCCTGTTAAAAAAACAGATTTACTCTTAAAGGCGTTTCATGAAATTAATAACGAGCGTTTGCATTTATTCATCATTGGAGATGCCGATGCACAAAATAAAGAATATAAAAAAAAGCTTCTGGAGTTAACTCAAGGAAATCAAAATGTTCATTACATTGGCTGGCTTAATAATAAAGGTGTTTATGAGCATCTTTCGGCGGCAGATTTAGCGGTGTTTCCTGCAAGTCAATCGATAGTTTGGCAACAAGCCTTAGTTTCGGGATTGCCGCTTGTTGTTGGAGATACAGGGGAACAGTCAGTTGCTTATTTGAATGAATTTGGTGCAATAATTGAATTGAAAAATAATGAAATAACTGTAGAAAACATTAAAAAAAGTATTGAATCTATAGTGTTTGATGAAGAAAAATTCACAAAAATGAAGCTTGCAACAAAAAGAACGACTGAAAAATACTTAGACTGGAATCACTTAATAAATAATACATTAAAATTCAATAAATAGTAATGAATAAAAGACCCTATCAAATATGCACCAAAACTATCATGGATACTACAGATCCAAATATTGTTTTTGATGCAAACGGAATATCGGATTACTACCATAATTTTCAAAATGTAATCTTACCGAATTGGCATACCGATGAAAAAGGGTATGTCGAATTGATGCAAGTGGCACAGAAAATTAAAAAAGAAGGGAAAGGAAAAGACTTTGATTGTATTATTGGTCTAAGCGGTGGTTTGGATAGTTCTTATGTGGCTTATGTAGCCAAAGAAATTATGGGATTACGACCTTTGTTGTTTCACGTGGATGCAGGCTGGAATACCGATAAAGCGGTCGGGAATATTGAGAAATTGTGCAATGGTTTGGGATTGGATTTATATACAGATGTTATCAATTGGGAAGAAATGAAAGACTTACAAGTTGCTTTCTTAAAATCCCAAATAGCTGATCAAGATTTACCACAGGATTATGCTTTCTTTTCTGGCTTATATAAATTTGCCAAGAAAAATAAAATTAAGTACGTTTTAACCGGTGGAAATTTCTCTACAGAATGTTGCAGAGAACCCGAAGAATGGGGTGGTTTTCCGGGAATTGACACGATGTTGGTGAAGGACATTCATTCGAAGTTTGGGAAACGTCCACTTAAAACATTTCCTTTAGTGGATATTTTGACTTACAAGATTTATTACCGCTATGTACTCGGAATGCAGGTATTTAAGCCTTTGAACTTATTGCCTTATAACAAAAAGGATGTTGAGGTACTTTTATTCGAAAAATTTGGTTGGGAACCTTTTCAACACAAACACCACGAATCACGATTCACTCGTTTTTATGAGGATTATTGGTTGCCAAAAAAATTTGGTTACCAGAAGAGACGTGCTCATTTCTCCAGTTTGATTCTGACGGGACAAATGACAAGAGAAGAGGCTTTGGACAGGGTTTCTAGGTCAGAGTTAAATGAAGATTTTTTGCAAAAGGAATTTGAATATGTTGCGGATAAACTAGATCTTACCGTTACGGAATTACAAGCGATATTCGAAGGAGAAAATAAAACATTTCACGATTATAAAAATAAAATAAAGTTAATTAGATTAGGTGCAAAAGCAATGTCTATTTTAGGTTTAGAAAAGAGATTATTCAGATGATAACAATTATTGATTACGGTGTGGGTAATATCAATGCCTTTGTTAATGTATACAAAAGGGTAAACGTACCTGTCAAAATTGCCAAAACTGCCGCCGATTTGGAGGGAGCCCAAAAATTAATTTTACCAGGAGTTGGTCATTTTGATCATGCGATGTCGGAATTGATAAAATCGGGTATGCGGGAAAAATTAGACGAGTTGGTTATGATAGAAAAAATTCCTGTTATTGGAATTTGTGTGGGCATGCAGATGATGGGAAATTCAAGTGATGAAGGGGTATTAGAAGGATTAAAGTGGATTGATGCTTCTGTAAAGAAATTTGACGTGACCAAAATTCAGCAAGTTACAAGACTTCCGCACATGGGATGGAATGATGTACAACCTGTAGTTTCAAATCAACTATTTGAAGGATTGGAAAAAGAGGCTTTATTTTATTTTCTACATTCCTATTATTTTGAGTGTAATAACACAGATGATATTTTAGCTACTTCAGAGTATGGAAGGCAATTTACTTGTGCAGCCCATCATGAAAATGTGTATGGGATTCAATTTCACCCCGAGAAAAGCCATCATTATGGAGAAACCTTGTTACATAATTTTGCAAAATTATAAGTATGCTTAGACCAAGAATTATACCGAGCCTTTTAATTCATGATAATGGCTTGGTGAAAACAGTCAATTTTAAAAATCCAAAATATGTTGGTGATCCTATTAATGCCGTTAAAATTTTTAACGAAAAAGAAGTAGATGAATTAGCGATTTTTGATATAGATGCGACCGTATTAGGAAAAGAGCCCAATTACAGTCTCATCGAGCGATTGGCCAGTCAGTCGATGATGCCTCTATGTTATGGAGGTGGCGTTAAAACAGTAGAACAGGCACAGCGCATTTTTAGTCTTGGTATTGAAAAAATTGCTTTGAGTTCGGCAGTTTTGCATAACCCAAAATTAATTACCGAAATTTCAGATCGAGTAGGAGCACAAAGCGTTATTGTGGTTTTGGATGTTAAGAAAAAAATACTTGGTGGGTACGAAGTATATACTCATAACGGTAAAAAAGCGACTGGAATCAATCCTTTTAAATTCGTTGAAGAAGCTCAAAAATTGGGTGCAGGAGAAATCGTGATTAATTCCATCGATAAAGATGGAGTGATGAAAGGCTACGATTTGGATTTAATCGCTAAAGTCCGTGAGAAGATTTCGCTTCCTATGACTGTGTTAGGTGGTGCGGGTTCTTTGGATGATATTGAAAAAGTGATTGATCAACACGGTGTGATAGGAGTGGCTGCCGGAAGTTTATTTGTATTTAAAGGGCCTTATAAAGCGGTATTAATTAACTATCCAACACAGTTAGAAAAAAATAAGATGTTTAAAATAAAACCATAATGGAAATACAAAATAAAACCCTTCTCATAACAGGTGGTACCGGTTCTTTCGGTAACGCCGTATTAAACCGTTTTTTGCATACCGACCATTTTAGCGAAATCAGGATTTTTTCTCGTGATGAGAAGAAACAGGACGATATGCGCAACCAATTAAAAAATGATAAACTCAAGTTTTATATTGGTGATGTACGGGATTACAACAGCGTAGAACGAGCCATGCGTGGTGTGGATTATGTTTTCCATGCAGCAGCTTTAAAACAGGTGCCTTCTTGTGAGTTTTTCCCATTAGAAGCTACCAAAACCAATGTTTTTGGAACACAGAATGTAATAGATGCAGCCGGAGCCAATAAAGTAAATAAAGTAATTTGTTTAAGTACTGACAAAGCCGCTTATCCTATCAATGCTATGGGGATTTCTAAGGCATTGATGGAAAAAGTGGCTGTAGCCGCATCAAGAAATTTGAGAGATACTACAGTTTGTTTGACAAGATATGGAAATGTAATGGCTTCCAGAGGTTCTGTAATTCCTTTGTTTTTAAAACAAATTAAAGAAGGGAATCCAATCACGATTACGGATCCGAATATGACCCGTTTTTTGATGTCATTGGATGAAGCAGTAGAGTTGGTATTATTTGCCTTCGAGCATGGTAATCCAGGGGATTTATTTGTAAATAAAGCCCCTGCGGGGACTATTGGAGATTTGGCACAAGCCTTGAAAGAATTGTGTAAGGCTGATACTGAAATTAAAATTATTGGTACTCGCCATGGAGAAAAATTATATGAAACCTTGTGTACCCGTGAGGAAATGGTAAAAGCAGAGGATATGGGTGATTTTTATAGAATTCCGGCTGATAACAGGGATTTGAATTATGCACAATATTTTTCAGAAGGAGAGCAAGATGTTTCGGTTATAGAAGACTACCATTCGCATAATACAGAGCAACAAGATGTAGAAGGAATGAAAAAGTTATTGGCTACACTACCTTTAATCCAAAAAGAGGTGTTTGGAGAAGATGTGGTTCAAATGCCAGGATAGAATCTGGTCAGTAGTCAGTTTTTAGTGTTCAGTAATTTGGCAACAAATTTCAGATGGTAGACATTGGCAATAATTATCAATCGAAAATAATATGGTTCCGAGAATAATAAATGGAGGAAGTCATTCTGATACTAGAGGTACAGTTCGATTTAATAATTCTTTTGATGCAACGGCTATAAAAAGAATTTATCTCATAGAAAATAACGAGACCACATTTGTTCGTGGGTGGCAAGGACACCGCATAGAGCAACGGTGGTTTTCCGTTTTGCAAGGTAGTTTTAAAATTGAATTGATTGCCATTGATAATTGGGAGAATCCTTCTAAAGAGTTAAAATTACTCTCTTTTATCATAAATGCTGAAACGCTTGATGTTCTCCATGTTCCTCAAGGATACTTAACTAGTATTCAAGCACTCAAAGAAGGAGCTAAATTGTTGGTGATGGCAGATTATTTGTTAGGAACCATTCAAGATGAATATCGATTTGATATTGATTACTTTAAATAAATAAAGTTTCACCCAGATTTTTTTAATTTTTTGAAATTAGTAAGAATCAGTATGTAGCTAGATAAGGTATTATCAACGTGAAATCAATTAGAAAACATAATTATGATTAAAATAGGAATAACAGGCCAGGCAGGTTTTGTCGGGACGCATTTATACAATACTTTAGGTTTATTTTCAGATGAATTTCAAAGAATTGATTTCAGGAAAGAATATTTTGCTGACTCAACTAAACTGAATGAATTTGTTGCTCAATGTGATGTTATTGTTCATTTAGCAGCAATGAACCGTCATAATGACCCACAAGTTATTTATGATACCAATATTGATTTAGTTCAAAAACTAATTAAGTCACTCCAAATAACAAATTCTAAAGCCCATGTTTTATTTTCCTCTTCTACCCAAGAAGAAAGAGATAATTTGTATGGAAAATCTAAAAAAGAGGGTCGTGAGTTAATGATTGATTGGGCGAAAACGGCTGGAGGGGAATTCACAGGAATGATTATTCCTAATGTTTTTGGACCTTTTGGGCATCCTAATTATAATTCGGTAATAGCAACTTTTAGCCATAAATTAGCACATAATGAAACTCCAACAATTGATGTGGATGGAGATATGAAGCTGATTTATGTTGGGGAACTCGTCAATGCTATTCTTTCTGAAATTAGAAATGGAAAAGGAAAGTCTGAAATAGTTGTAGAACATACATCAGAATCTAAAGTTTCTCAATTGCTATTGTTATTAGAATCTTATAAAACACAATACCAGGATAGTGGGATAATTCCAGCTATTAATAATACATTCGAATTGAATTTATTCAATACTTTTCGTTGTTACATGGATATAGCCAATCATTTTCCAGTGAAATTTGCTAAAAATACAGATCCAAGAGGCACTTTTGTAGAAATTATTCGATTGAACGTAGGAGGCCAAGTTTCTTTCTCCACTACCGTTCCAGGTATTACAAGAGGTAACCATTATCATACGCGGAAAATAGAACGTTTTGCCGTGATTAAAGGGAAAGCATTAATCCAATTGCGCCAAATAGGAACCGATAAAGTTTTAAATTTTGAATTGGATGGAAATGAACCAGCTTATGTTGATATGCCAATCTGGTACACACATAATATTAAGAACATAGGAGACGAAGAGTTATATACCAATTTTTGGATTAATGAGTTTTATGATCCCAATGATCCAGATACGTATTTTGAGAACGTATAATATAAACTTAGTGGTGTTTCTTTAAAATAATAAGTTATTATTGGTGTCAAGTCTCAAGTCGAGCGAGTCGAGACTCAACAAATGGTCTCGACTGCGCTCGACTTGACAAGATTCTTAAAGAAACTCCCTAGAATATTGATTTAGAATAAATTTTCAGATAGAAAAATAAAAAATGAAAGCACAATTAAAAGTAATGACCGTGGTTGGTACACGACCAGAAATTATACGATTATCGAGAGTAATGGCAGCCTTAGATGCTTCGGAGGCTATTGAACATATAATAGTGCACACCGGTCAGAATTATGATTACGAATTAAACCAAATTTTCTTTGACGATTTAGGAATTCGTAAGCCAGATTTTTTCTTGAATGCTGCTGGAGTTTCTGCGGTTGAAACCATAGGTCAGATTTTGATTAAAATTGATCCTTTATTAGAAAGTGAAAAACCAGATGCTTTTTTGGTATTAGGAGATACAAACAGTTGTTTGTGTGCTATTCCTGCAAAGAAACGCCATATTCCTATTTTTCACATGGAAGCAGGAAACCGTTGTTTTGACCAAAGAGTTCCAGAAGAAACCAATCGTAAAATTGTGGATCATGTCTCTGATGTGAATTTAACGTATAGCGATATAGCACGAGAATACTTGCTTCGAGAAGGTTTGCCTGCAGACCGAATTATCAAAACAGGTTCACCGATGTTTGAAGTTTTGAATCATTATTTACCAGAAATTAATGCTTCTGCTATTTTGGACAAATTAAACTTAAAAGAGAATAAATACTTTGTAGTATCGGCTCATAGAGAAGAAAATATCAATAGTGATAAGAATTTCAAAGGTTTGATGGATAGTTTGAATTTAATAGCTGAAAAATATGGCTATCCTATTATTGTAAGCACTCATCCACGAACTCAAAAGATGATTGACTCCAAGCAAATTTCTATGCGTCCTGAAGTGCAATTCCTGAAGCCTATGGGATTTAATGATTACAATGCATTACAAATGAAATCTTTTGCTGTTCTATCGGATAGCGGTACTATTTCAGAAGAGGCATCTACATTAAACTTTCCAGCTTTGAATATCCGTGATGCACATGAACGTCCAGAAGCGATGGAAGAAGCATCGGTAATGATGGTAGGATTGAATCCCGAAAGAATAATGCAGGGATTGGTTCAATTACAAACGCAAAAAAGAGGAGCTGAACGCAATTTTAGAGCTGTAGCCGATTATTCTATGCCCAATGTTTCCGAAAAAATAGTTCGTATTATTATAAGTTATACGGATTATGTGAAGAGAGTGGTTTGGAGTGAAATAAATTAATTGAATGAAAATACTATTTGTTTCTCAATATTTTTACCCTGAAACTTTTAAAGGGAATGACCTAGTTTTTGATTTTGTAAAAAGGGGACATGAAGTTACTGTAGTGACGGCAAAACCGAATTATCCAAATGGATTTTTTTTTGACGGTTATTCTTTCTTTAATAAAAGAGAAGAAATTATACAAGGTGCAAAAATTATAAGATCTCCAATTTATCCTAGGCAAAATGGAAAAGGAATTCACTTAATCTTAAATTATATGTCTTTTATTTTTTTTTCCTATTTTACTTGTATGTTTAGAGTAAAAGGAAAATTTGACGTGATTTTTGTTCAACAGTTATCTCCAGTAACAATGGCTTTGCCTGGGTTATGGTTAAAGAAAAGACACAAGACTCCGCTTTATTTATGGGTTTTGGATTTATGGCCAGAAAGTATTTTGGCGGCTAGTAATTTTAAAAATGGTAAAATCGTTCAGTTTATTGATAGGTTAGTAAAATATATTTATAACAATTCGGATGTAATTTTGATAAGTTCAAAATATTTTGAAGAATCGATAGTTGAAAAATTGATTGATAAAAATAAAGAAATTATTTATTTTCCAAATTGGGCAGAAGACGTTTTTACACAAGCTTTACAAAAAGACATTTTTGTCCCTAATCTTCCGTCTGGGTTCAATATCATGTTTGCAGGTAATGTAGGCGAATCTCAAGATTTTGAGACTATATTAAAAGCAGCCGAATTAACTAAAAGCGAAAATGTTAATTGGATTATAGTGGGAGACGGGCGAAAAATGGATTGGGTTAAAAGTGAAATAAAAAATAAAAATTTAAGTAATGTCCATTTACTTGGACGTCATGATATAGATACAATGCCTTATTTTTTTAGCAAAGCGGATGTTATGTTAGTGTCTTTAAAAGATGAGCCTGTATTTGCCCTTACTGTTCCGGCTAAAATTCAGGCGTATATGGCTTCTGGTAAAATTATTTTAGGGACACTTAATGGAGAAGGGAATAAATTAATTAACGAGAGTAAATGTGGTTTTGCAGTTTCAGCGGGAGATTATATTTCATTAGGAGAAAAAGCTTTGGAGTTAAAAAAATTAACTGTAGAAAGAAAACAAGAAATGGAATATAATTCAAAATCATATTATAAAAATAATTTTTCTAAAGTAATGTTGTTTGATAAATTGGAATGTAGTTTTTTATCCCAAAATGTATAATGTTAGTAATAAGAATTATGTTTTTTTTAATCAATAACTAGATGTCATCAGACTGATAATATGCTTTTTAACTCAGTTAACTTTGCAGTGTTTTTGCCAATAGTTTTTATACTCTATTGGTTCATATTTAATAAAAGTTTAAAATCTCAAAACATATTACTTTTAGTTTCAAGCTATTTTTTCTATGCTTGTTGGGATTGGAGATTTTTATTTTTACTTGTTTTTTCCACTTTTTTAGACTACTACACGGGCATAAAAATGGTTGATGCTAAAAGTCAGAAGAGAAAAAAAATTTGGTTTTTGCTCAGTATATCTGTTAATATAGGGTTTTTGAGTATTTTTAAATACTATAATTTTTTTGCAGAATCTTTTGCAATAGCAATTTCTAATTTAGGTTTACATATAAACCCTTGGACATTAAAAGTAATTTTACCCGTTGGCATTTCTTTTTACACTTTTCATGGGTTGTCTTATGTAATTGATATATACAAAGACAGAATAAAAGCAGAAAAGAATTTTATAGACTATTCAGTTTTTGTTAGTTTCTTTCCTTTGCTAGTTGCAGGGCCAATTGAACGTGCTACCCACCTTTTACCTCAGATTCAGAAAAAAAGAATTTTTTACTATGCAAAAGCTGTAGATGGGTTAAAACAAATATTATGGGGTTTATTCAAAAAAGTTGTTATAGCTGATAATTGTGCAAAGTTTGCTAATTTAATATTTGATAATTCGGATAATTATTCAGGTAGTACATTACTTTTAGGAGCAGTATTCTTTACTTTTCAAATTTATGGTGATTTCTCTGGATATTCTGATATTGCTTTAGGAACTGCAAGGCTTTTTGGAATTGATCTATTAAGAAATTTTGCATTTCCTTATTTTTCAAGAGATATATCTGAATTTTGGAGGCGTTGGCATATTTCACTATCTACTTGGTTTAGAGATTATTTGTATATTCCTTTAGGTGGTAGTAAAGGAACAATATGGATAAAAATTAGAAATACTTTTGTTGTTTTTTTGGTAAGCGGTTTTTGGCATGGTGCGAATTGGACTTTCATTATCTGGGGATTTTTAAATGCATTATACATTATGCCTTCAATTATTTTTAATACGAATAGGAATAATCTAGACATAGTGGCACAAGGAAAATATCTGCCAACCTTGAAAGAATTGTTTTCAATTGTTATAACCTTTAGTTTGACTGTGTTTGCTTGGATTTTCTTTAGAGCAGAGAATTTGGATCATGCGTTTAATTATATTTCAGGTATATTTTCACAATCTTTATTTAGATTTCCTAATTTTGAAGAAATGAGGGATGCTTTAGTAATTATCTTACTTGTTATTATTTTTGTTATTATTGAATGGATGGGAAGAGAACAGCAATATGCGATTGCAGAATTTGGCATTAAATCAGAAAAGAAAATAAGATGGATTATATACTCAATAATTATTTTTTTGATAGGTATGTATATGCAAACAGAAGAAAGTCCATTTATTTATTTTCAATTTTAATCTATAATTTTGAGAAAAGAAATAAATGAATTTTTAAAATCACTATTGAGTTTTAGTGTATTTACTTTGTTTTTCTATGTTTTGATGATTTGTATTTTGGGAGATTATTTTCCGGATATTTTTAAAAAAAATTTAAAGTATGTAATTGGGGGTAATACTTTTACGAGGCTTCAAGAGGTTAAGGATGTAAAAGATGTTGATATACTTTTTTTGGGATCATCTCATGCCTATCGTGGATTTGATACTAGAATTTTTAAGAATGCAGGATTCACTTCTTTTAATTTAGGGTCTAGTTCTCAAACTCCAATTGAAACAGAAGTTCTTCTAAAGAGATATCTAGATAGACTAAATCCAAAATTAATTGTTTATGAAGTTTATCCACAAACATTTTCAATTGACGGTATCGAATCTTCATTAGATATTATTTCTAATGATATTAATGATATTAATTCAATCAAAATGGCCATAAAACTGAATAATGTAAAAGTGTATAACACACTTGTTTATTCATTTTACAGAGATTTATTTAATAAGAATATAATATATAAAGGAAGTGTTTTAAATGATGATGATAATTATATTCCGGGAGGGTATGTACAAAAAAAACTTAAATATTATAAACACATTAAACATGCTACAAATAAATGGAAGACAAATGAAGAGCAGTTTTCTTCATTCGAAAATATATTGAAAATTGTAAAGAAGAGTAAAATTAGAATGATATTCGTTCAAGCTCCTTTAACAAAATCATTCTACATATCGTATTCAAATAATGATGAATTCAGTAAAAAGATGAGAACTTACGGTGACTATCATAATTATAATTCGATGATTGAACTAAATGACTCCTTGCATTTTTATGATGAAAATCATTTAAATCAAAAAGGGGTAGAGATTTTTAATAAAATACTGATAGAGTCTCTTGTAATGATGAAAATAAAGTGATAATGTTTTAGAAAAAGTTGTATGATAGTAATAAAACATATAATAGCTTGATGGCGAGACAATTTGTTCAGGTTTTGAAAGAGTGTCAAGGATTAAGACTGCAATTGGAATTGAAAAGATGGTATATACTGCCAAACAAGGATTAGAAAAAACAATCAAAAGTTTTATAAACAAATAATGGAATACACAATTCTAGGAATTTTTTTAATGATTTTAATGTTGCTTTATTTTAAAGTAGCTGATCGTTACAATATTATTGATAAACCAAATCAAAGAAGTTCGCATACTGAAATAACTTTAAGAGGCGGAGGGATTATTTTTTGGTTTTCTGCTTTGCTTTATTTTGTTCAACACGTTCAGGATAATTACTATTTCTTTGTCGGAATTACGTTAGTTAGTTTAGTTAGTTTTTGGGATGATATTCAAAGTCTGTCCAATAAAATTAGAATGTCGATTCAGTTTTTAGCTATTTCTTTGATTTTTTTTGAAATTGGGGTTTTTAGTTTAGTTCCTGTATTTGGAATTATAACTGCTTATGTTTTAGCAATAGGCTTGATTAATGCCTATAATTTTATGGATGGAATAAATGGTATAACAGGTCTTTATACTTTGGTTGTTATGGGATCACTCTTGTACATTAATGAAGAAATTCAACTTTTTACAGATAGCAGTTTTATAAAGTATGGAATGATTGCGAGCTTAGTTTTTCTTTTTTTTAATTATAGAAAAAGAGCAAAATGTTTTGCAGGTGATGTAGGGAGTATAGCGATTGCATTTTGGGTAATTTATTTGGTTTTGGAACTTATTCTAAGAACCAATTCTTTAATATGGCTATTGTTTTTGGCTGTTTACGGAGTTGATGCAATTTGTACTATTATCCATAGAATGTATTTAAGACAAAATATCTTCGAAGCACATCGTTTGCATTTTTATCAAATTTTGAGTAACGAGTATAAAATTCAGCATAGAGTTGTTTCTTTGTATTATGCAATTGCTCAAATTATAGTTTCAGCGTTGGTTATTTGCCTATATCAAAAAAAACAAGATCTAGTTTTGTTTGCAATTGTAATTACTCCTTTGCTGCTTATATATACTTTGAAATTTTTTTTATTAAAGAGAAGTAATTTAAAGTTAAGTTAATGATTCCAAAAATAATTCAAGGAGGCAATTTTTCAGATCATCGCGGAACTATTTCGTATGTAAATGATTTTAGCTTTGCAGCTATTGAAAGATTTTACATTATCAGCAATTCTGATGAAAATCCAATTCGTGCTTGGCATGGGCATAAATTAGATGCAAAAAATTTTTATTGTATTAGCGGTTCTTTCAAAATTCATTTTGTAAAAATCGATGATTGGGAAAATCCATCGAAAGATTTAACAATAGAAACCATTTTTGTTTCCGCTTCAGAGAGCAAGATTGTTCATATTCCCGATGGCTATGCCAATGCTATTCAATCGTTGGAAGTAGGATCTAAATTGATATCTTTTTCGACTTTGCCTCTTAATCGAACTTCTGAAGATGATGTAAGATTTGATATTAATATGTGGATAATAGATGGATGATAAAAGGATTTTTCTGTCATTAGCCCATGAAGTAGGTTGCGAGATGAAATATATTCGGGAAGCTTTATCCAGTAATTGGATTACATCTGGCGGTCCCAATGTTGATGCTTTTGAAAAAGACTTGGAAAATCATTTAAGGAATGAGGTTCATGTATGCGCTTTGAATTCTGGAACTTCTGCTATTCACTTAGCATTAATTTTATTAGGAGTTCAGGTTGGTGATGAAATAATTTGCCAAAGTATGACCTTTTCAGCTTCGGCAAATCCAATTTTATATCAAGGCGCAACTCCTATTTTTATTGACAGCGAAATTGATACTTGGAATTTATGTCCGATTGCTTTAGAAGAAGCGATAGTAGACCGAATTGGTAAAGGTAAAACGCCAAAGGCAATAATTGCTGTTCATTTATACGGAGTTCCTTACAAAATCGAAGACATTAGGACTGTTGCTAACAAATATAGCATTCCAATTATAGAGGATAGTGCTGAAGCTTTAGGAAGTTCTTATAAAGGGAGAAAATGTGGAACTTTTGGTGATTTTGGAATTTTTTCATTCAACGGTAATAAAATCATTACGACTTCGAGTGGTGGAGCGATTGTTTCCCAATCCAAAGAACTAAAAGACAAAGCTATTTTTTATGCTACACAATCCCGAGATAATGTGCCCCATTACCAGCACAGCGAAATAGGGTATAATTACAGAATGAGTAATATTTGTGCGGGAATTGGACGCGGACAAATGGAAGTTTTAGACGATCATGTCGCTTTACGAAGAAAAATGAATGCTTTTTATGTTGATTTGTTCAAGGATATTGTAGCAGTTACCGTTTTTACAGCTCCAGATGATGATTATTTTGCCAATTATTGGTTAAGCACTATTGTAATTAAACCCAATGTAGAGAAAGGAATAGACCGTGAAACCATGCGTTTGGCTTTTGAAGCTGCTAATATTGAATCTCGTCCTTTATGGAAACCTATGCACTTACAGCCAGTTTTTGAGAAATATCCGTATTATGGGGGAAAAGTAGCAGAGGCTTTATTTGACTATGGTTTGTGTTTGCCTTCCGGTTCTAATCTTACCGATATGGAAAGGGAACGGATTGCAGTGGTAGTGAAAGGTTTTTTTGTTGAGTAGTGAGGTAGAGAATAGTGAGAAGTAAAAAGTAAAAAGTGAAAAGTGAATGATGAGAGGCTGGTTATGGGTTCTCGGTTGACAGTTTCTAGTTCTTACAAAAAAATCAGTTTATTATTTAGTCTTGGAATCGTTGAGCCTGCCAGAGGTTTTGAAAAGGAAAATCAGTCACTTGATGGGATAAAGAAGAAAAATTCTTCTTTATCCCATTTTTATTTGGAGACAATTCAGATGGCATTTTTTTAGATCTTAGCGTGGTAAGATTTAGTGATCATACAGCTCATGGAATCGAGGATTTGTGTAGATTTTTTTTAGTTGTCCTAAGCTAAATAGATTCTAATAGTATTTATAGGTTAAAGGATAAAATATATTAAAAAACAGGTACAATTATGAAATTCTATTCCGTAATTGTATACCAGACTAAACAATAATATAATATTTTTGCATGGGGTGTTATACAAACATAAAGGATATAAAAATAGATTTACGATATGACAATTGAGAAAACTGCGATTAAGGATTTGGTACTTGTTACTCCAACGGTTCATGAGGATTCCAGAGGGTGTTTTTTTGAGGCCTATAGCAAAAGTAAATTTAGAGATTTAGGGATTACTAACGATTTTGTGCAGGACAATCAATCTTTTTCCAAAAAAGGAACATTGAGAGGGTTGCATTATCAAAATCCACCTTTTGCACAAGCCAAGTTAGTTCGTGTACTTCAAGGAGAAATTATGGATGTTGCAGTTGATTTACGGAAGGATTCCCCTACTTATGGAAAACATTTTTCAATACTTTTATCAGCAGAAAACAAAAAGCAATTGTTGGTGCCACAAGGTTTTGCACATGGTTTTTCGGTGTTGAGTGAAACAGCTGTTGTACTCTATAAGTGTGATCAGTTTTATAATAAACAAAGTGAAGGAGGCATAAGATTTGACGATCCAGCTTTGAATATTGATTGGGGTATGGATTTAGTGGATGCGATTGTATCTGAAAAGGATTTAATATTGCCTAATTTTGCTAATTGTAACAGTCAGTTTTAAGTTGTGAATGGTGAAAAGTGAGTAGGTGTAAAATTTTCGTTTTGCCCCAGCCCTAAAGGGAGCCGAAAATTCAGAACGTAAATTTGTCTCGACGGGTCAAGTATAAATGATTTAAGATACTATTGTGTATGAAACAAAGTCAGTCCTTACAGTTGTTTGAAAATAAAAAAGTGCGGACTCTATGGGATGCCGATCAAGAAAAATGGTATTTTTCTATTGTAGATACAATTGCAGTTTTGAGTGAAACCCCTAATGCCAGAAAATATTGGAGTGTTCTGAAAATGCGTTTAAAAAAGGAAGGGAGTCAGTTGACTACAAATTGTAGTCAACTGAAAATGCAATCTGCCGATGGGAAGTATTATAAGACCGATGTAGCCGATACGGAACAATTGTTTAGGTTAATACAATCCATACCTTCGCCAAAAGCTGAACCTTTTAAACTTTGGCTGGCACAAATAGCTTCGGAGCGCTTGGATGAAATGCAAGACCCAGAACTGACCATCGATCGCGCATTGGAACAATATCTACAATTGGGCTATTCTCAAAATTGGATCAATCAACGTTTAAAAAGTATTGAGGTTCGAAAAGAGTTAACTGACGAATGGAAAAGCAGGGGATTGAAAGAAGGAATCCAATTTGCTACATTGACTGATATTATCTCCAAAGCCTGGTCAGACAAAACGACTAAAGAGTATAAAGTGTTGAAAGGGCTGAAGAAAGAAAATCTTAGGGATAACATGACGAATACGGAATTAATTCTAAATATGTTGGCTGAAGCTTCTACGAAAGACATTTCTCAAGCTGTGAATCCCGAAAGTTTCGAAGAGAGTCAAAAAGTAGCTCAGCAAGGAGGCAATGTAGCCAAAGTAGCACTTCAAGAATTAGAAGCTAGAACAGGTAAAAAGGTAGTAACAGGATTGAATGCAAGACAGGTTTTGGATGCTAAAAATAAAGAACAAAAGGAGTAGTTTGTCGAATCGGTAATGGGTCCCCAGTTCGTTAAAAAGAGTTTACCGTTTAAAGTTGTTGTGAATAATTTTCGTTTTACCCCGATCCGCCACGGCGGAAGCCGAAAATTCAGAACGTAAATTTGTATCGACACAAAGGGTAGTAGTGTCCTTCTACTTCGCTCAGGATGACAGTGAGAAGTGAATAGTTAGTAGAGAAAAGTATTCGTGTCTTGAAAATTGAAAAGATTAAAAAATAAATGAAAAAAATACTAATTACAGGAGGGAATGGACAGCTTGGGTCTGAATTAAGGCTTTTGTCAAAAGTGTATACCCAGTTTGAATGGATTTTTACAGATTATCAGGAATTAGATTTGTGTAATCTGGAAAAATTAGAAACGGAATTAACTAAAATTAACCCACAGATTATTATCAATTGTGCGGCACATACCGCGGTTGATAAAGCCGAAGCTGAGTTTGAATTGTCGGATGTGTTGAACCATCAAGCTGTTGCGGTACTGGCCAAATGGAGTAATGTGAATGATTGTCAATTGATTCATGTTTCCACCGATTATGTTTTTGATGGAACAGCGGCTACTGCTTTAACAGAAACTGCCCAGCCTAATCCGATTAATGTGTATGGTGTAACTAAGTTGGCTGGGGAAAAGGCTTGTATAAAGTACAATCCGGATTCAATTATTATCCGTACTTCCTGGGTTTATTCGAGTTTTGGAGCCAATTTTGTGAAAACCATGTCGAGACTGATGCAAGAAAGGGACAGTTTGAATGTGGTGAATGATCAAATAGGGAGTCCTACTTATGCCGCAGATTTGGCGCAGGCTATTATGACCATACTAACACATGATAATTGGCAGGCGGGGATTTATCATTTTTCTAATGAGGGGGAAGTTAGTTGGTATGAATTTGCCTTGGCGATACAGGAAATTGCTGGTTTTGATTGTGAAATCAATGGAATTCCAACATCGGCTTATCCTACACCAGCTAAGCGTCCGCAATATTCGTTATTGGATAAAAGTAAGATTAAATCTGTTTATGGGGTGGTGGTTCCTGAGTATATAACCAGTTTGAGGAGATGTATGAGGTTGTTGGGGATTGAGAAATAGTGAGTGGTGAGAAGTATCCTCGATGTATTTTTATAAAATAAAGATTTATTCACTTTAAAAACCACTACCAATGACGTTTTATTGAAAGTAAAAAAATAGGGTTTACTAATTTTCTTTTTTTTTTGATCAAAAAAGAAACAAAAAAATATTCATGGGTTATTATTGTTTTTTTGTATTCATGAATCTTCGATTTCAAGCCTGTAAATAAAAAGCTTAAAAACTACCTCAAAGTGCCGTTCCGCAGCCCGAGCCGTTCGTCCTTCGTCCTCAACTCGCGGACTGCTGCCACTTTACTTTTTCGTTGTTTTTTTATGCTTTTTATTTAAGGGCGGGCTAGGAGTTTTAGATATGGGTTTTAGTGAGATGAGAACAGGTTTACAATTTTCGTTTTACCCCAATCCGCCGCGGCGGAAGCCGAAAATTCAGGACATAATTTTGTTTCTCGACGACGCTCGAAATGACAGTGAATGGTGAAAGTGAATAGTGGGTGAAATGCGAAGTGGTCAGTGTTCAGTAAAAGTGTTCAGGTATTCCGTGTATAATTCTTTGTTCTTTGCTGGAAACTTTGTGGTTTTTGTGGGTTCACTTTTTGTGTTTAAATAAAAAATAATAAAATGAAAAAAATATTAATTACCGGTGGAGCCGGTTTTATAGGGTCTCATGTGGTGCGACTTTTTGTGAAGAAGTATCCTCAGTATCAAATCTTTAATTTAGATGCGCTGACCTACGCCGGAAATCTGGAAAATATTGCGGATATAGTGGCAGCGCCGAATTATACTTTTATCAAAGGTGATATCGTTGATGCGCCGTTTATAGACCAATTATTTGCGGAACATCGATTTGATGGGGTTTTGCATTTGGCTGCTGAGTCACATGTGGATCGTTCGATAACGGATCCTTTATCGTTTGTAAAGACCAATGTTATCGGAACCATGAATTTATTGAATGCGGCTAAGGCTATCTGGCAAGGGAATTATGTGGACAAACGTTTTTACCACATCAGCACTGATGAGGTTTATGGTAGTTTGGGTGCAGAAGGATTATTCACTGAGACCACTGCTTATGATCCTAATTCTCCTTACTCGGCTTCAAAAGCGAGTTCTGATCATTTTGTTCGTGCTTATGGAGAAACATATGGTTTGCCTTATGTATTGACGAATTGTTCCAATAATTATGGTCCTTACCATTTTCCGGAAAAATTAATCCCTTTGTTTATCAATAATATTATTCAAAACAAACCTTTGCCTGTTTATGGCGATGGGAAATATACGCGCGATTGGCTATTTGTTGAAGATCATGCAGTTGCCATCGATTTGGTTTTCCATGAAGGCAAAAATCATGATACCTATAATATTGGTGGTTTTAATGAATGGCAAAATATCGATTTGGTTAAATTGCTTTGCAAAATAATGGATGAAAAATTAGGCCGTGCAGCAGGTTCATCGGAACAATTGATTTCCTATGTAAAAGACCGGCCAGGCCATGACTTGAGATATGCCATCGATGCGTCTAAGATCAATAAAGAATTGGGATGGAAGCCTTCAGTTACTTTTGAACAGGGATTAAAAAAAACCGTAAATTGGTATTTGGAAAATCAAGTCTGGTTGCATAATATTACTTCAGGGGAATATGCCAGTTATTACGAGAAACAATATCGTTAGTCGAAAGTCAAATGTCGAAAGTTATAAAGTCAAAAAAAATATGAAAGGAATTATACTAGCCGGAGGATCTGGAACCCGTTTGCATCCGTTAACGCTTGCTATGAGCAAGCAAATGATGCCGGTTTATGACAAACCCATGATTTATTATCCATTGTCTACTTTGATGATGGCGGGAATCCATGAAATATTAATTATCTCTACCCCACATGATTTGCCTAATTTTAAAAAACTGTTGGGAGACGGATCGGCAATTGGGTGCCAATTCAGTTATGCAGAACAAGCTACTCCTAACGGTTTAGCTCAAGCTTTTGTCATTGGAGAAGAGTTCATTGGGAAGGATAGCGTAGCACTAGTTTTAGGAGATAACATTTTCTTTGGTTCGAATATGGATGAATTGTTGCAATCCAATACCAATCCGGAAGGAGGTGTTGTTTTTGCTTACCATGTTTCGGATCCGGAACGCTATGGTGTAGTTGAATTTGATTCTAATTTTAAAGCACTTTCTATTGAAGAAAAACCTTTGGAGCCCAAATCAAATTATGCGGTACCCGGTTTGTATTTTTATGATAATTCGGTGGTGGAAATAGCTAAAAATATCAAACCCAGTGCAAGAGGAGAATATGAAATCACCGATGTGAACAAAGTGTACTTGGAAAAAGGAAAACTAAAAGTGGGTATTTTAAGCAGAGGAACCGCTTGGTTGGATACCGGAACTTTTAACAGCTTAATACAAGCCGGACAATTTGTTCAGGTTATCGAAGAGCGTCAAGGGCTGAAAGTGGGCTGTATTGAAGAAATTGCCTGGAGGCAAGGTTTTATTACAGAACAGCAATTGAAAGAACTGGCCGAACCTTTAAAAAAATCGGGTTATGGGGAGTATCTTTTGGGATTGTTGAAACATAAGCTGTAAGTTTTAGTCATTAGTCATTAGTCATCAGTCATCAGTCATCAGTGATCAGTGTTCGGTAATCAGATTCTAGTGTTCAATGATCAGTATTTAGTTTTCAGATTATTATTTAGCGTTTAAAATATGATATATATTGCATTATTATTTCTATTGATTGGAATTGAACTTTTTTATTTTAAAATAGCGGATAGATACAATATCATCGATAAACCCAATAGCAGATCGTCCCATACTTCCATTACTTTACGAGGTGGCGGAATTATTTTTCCAATAGCGATTGGTATTGCTTTTTTATTGGGATACGTTTCTTGGCCTGTAACACTTGCTGTGGTATTGGTTGCGGTAGTCAGTTTTATTGATGATATCAAACCCTTGTCTCAATTGCCTCGGTTTGTTTCGCATATTATAGCTGTAGGCTTGGTTTTTTATGAGTTGCAGTTGTTTTATGAACCTTTATGGATGCTTCCGATTGTTTTTGTGTTGCTGATTGGATGGGTAAATGCCTTTAACTTTATGGATGGTATTAATGGAATAACTGTTCTATATGCCTTAACAGCTATAGTTACTTTTTCTTTTTTACCAATCAACGAAGCCAGCTTACCATTGTTGATTACAATGGGATTGTCTTGTTTGGCTTTTGGGATATTTAACGTTCGGAAAAAAGCAAAAACCTTTGCGGGCAATGTGGGCAGTATCAGTATGGCCCTTTTTTTAGGGTATTTTATGATAAAAACTATTATAGATTCAGGACAATTTGGATACATTCTTTTCTTTTCGGTTTATGGAATTGATGCTATTATCACCATTATCACCAGGTTGTTTAAAAAAGAAAATATATTTCAGCCACACCGCTCCCATTTGTACCAATATTTGGCTAATGAAATGGGCTATTCCCATATTTTAGTTGCTTTTATTTATGCTGGATTTCAATTAGGAATTAACGGATTGGTTATTTACATGGACATCAATGGCTACCTAACTCTATTTTTTATGGTTGGATTTTTACTGCTACTGACCTTTATTTATTTACTTGTTCGAAATTTCGTTACTCGTAAAATAGTCTTGAGTAATTTCTAATTCATTTTTTAATATCTTTGGGTTTAATTCCTCAAAGCTCTGCTTCGTTAATTTTTGCCACAAATTTTTACAAATTTTTTGTTCGTGTCAATTTGTATACTCTATGTTTTATTTCATGGATACCTTCATTACATCTCGACTTCGCTCGATGAGATAAAATATTGGACTGCTACACTAATAGGTTAAATTATTCTTACTTTTAGCTTCATGCACTTTCTGTGTTTTTTTTAATTTTTAAGGATGCATACAAACAAAATTTGGCTTTCGGCTCCTCATTTGGGGGGTAACGAACAAAAATACATTCAAGAAGCATTTGATTCTAATTGGATTGCTCCGGTTGGGGCTCATATCGATTGTTTTGAACACGATTTGGAAACGTATTTAGGTTCGGGCCATGTTGCTGCTTTAAATTCTGGTACAGCGGCTATTCATCTAGGTCTGATTTTGCTAGGAGTTCAGGCTGGTGATACTGTGCTTTGTCAGAGTATGACCTTTTCAGCTTCGGCAAATCCAATTTTATATCAAGGAGCTATTCCAATTTTTATAGATAGTGAACCTGAAACTTGGAATTTATGTCCAATGGCATTGGAAGAAGCGATTATTGACCGTATGGCTAAAGGCGCAACACCAAAGGCAATAATAGCAGTACATTTATATGGTGTTCCCTATAAAATAGATGAAGTCAGAACGGTTGCCGATAAATATTCCATTCCTATTCTGGAGGATAGTGCGGAAGCTTTAGGGAGCAGCTACATGAGTCGAAAGTGCGGTACTTTTGGAGATATTGGTGTCTTCTCTTTTAACGGGAGTAAAATTATAACTACTTCGGGAGGTGGAGCTATTATAACTAATTCCGCAGCACTAAAAAATAGAGCTATTTTTTTAGCGACACAAGCCAAAGATGATGCACCTCATTATCAGCATAGTGAAATTGGTTATAATTATAGGATGAGCAATATTTGTGCTGGTATTGGGCGCGGGCAAATGGAAGTGTTGGGTCATCATATCGGTTTAAAAAGAGCGATGCATGATTTTTATGCAGAATTATTCAAGGATATAAAAGGAGTTACCGTTTTTGAAGTACCGAATGCGAATTTTTTTGCAAATTATTGGTTGAGTACTATTTTAATACATCCGTCAGAAACTAATGGAATTACTCGGGAAGTACTAAGATTGGCACTAGAGGCAGCAAATATTGAATCCAGACCGTTGTGGAAACCAATGCACTTGCAACCAATTTTTTGTAACTATCCTTATTATGGCAATACTATTGCCGAGACGCTTTTTGATACTGGGTTGTGTTTGCCTTCTGGGTGTAATCTTTCAGAAGAGGATCGAAGCAGGATAAAATCCGTTATTTTGAAATTATTCAGGAAATAAAAAAGCAGCCGGTTCAGTGTAATACCATCTATTGTTTATAGATTAGCTCTAATTTGCCAGTTCGAGTCTTTCGACTTCGCTCAAGACAGGTTTGTTGAAAACCTTTATAGCATCTCGACTGCGCTCGATGAGACAAAATATCGAATCACTATACTATATGATTAAAGGTGTGATTATTAAAAAACGGTCCTCAATCATTTTTTGTTGTGTTTTACTCCACAGAATCCCGAAGTATCGGGACGAAGTGTCGGGACGAACTGACGAAAATTTATTGTAAAAAAACTAATTGCACCCAAAGGATTCAACTATTTTATTTTTGGGATTTAATGAGAATTTTGGCTGATGCTAAGGGATGTACTGCCTCTCTTTTTTTATTTATTCGAATTTTAAATCAAATTGAATCAATAAGATTTTTTTTTCCATTCATTAAATGTTATTTTTGGGGCATTGAAAGGAAATAATCTTTAAAAAAAAATACTTTGGGTACTACTAAAAATACGGATTCACCATCAGCCAACCCTAATTTTTTTTCAAGGGAGAACTTGAAATTCAGCATTCATAATTTGAGCTATCTTCCCAGATGGATCATTATTATGATGGATTTTTCGGTTTTGGTACTATCGTTTTTTTTTACCATTCTTATCTTTAAGGGAACGGGATTGGATTACATCATTACGCCAAATAGCTTTACATTTATAGCCGCTTTATTTAGTGTAAATGTTTTCTTTTTCTGGCTGTTTAGAACTTATTCCGGTATTATCAGGCACTCTTCCTATATAGATGCCGTCAAACTTTTGTTTTCCCAAATGGCAGTTTTGGTACTGTTTCTTTTTTTTAATTTTGGGTACGAGTTATTACATGGAGAGAAGGCATTTTTGAATACTGCTTTTTTTATCAATATTGTACTTTCTTTTTGTGGGTTATTTTTATATCGGGTAATCATCAAACAAACTTTTGAAATCTATTTTTCTGAACAAGGAACTAACAAATTAATCAGAACGATCATTTACGGCACGGATGCCAATGCCATATCGGTAGCGAATGCTTTAAAATTTGAAACCCCATCCCGATTTAAAATTGTTGGTTTTGTCGATAAAAACAATCAAAATGCAACGAAGCGTATGCTGGATTTGCCAATTTTGGTTAAAAAGAAAAAATTACCACCATTAATGCGCTCCGTAAACGCTCAAGCGGTTATCATTGCTGATAAAAGCCTGTCAAAAGAGGAGCAATTAATTATTGTAGACCAATGTTTGGAATTTAATTATAATGTGTTTACAGTACCATTAATTTCTGACTGGGAGAATCAAAAAGAGATTTCCCAAAAAGTAAAAAATATTCAAATTGAAGATTTACTGGAACGAAAACCCATAGTATTAGATAACAAATCGATATCCAAACAACTCAAAGATAAAACCGTTTTAATTACCGGAGCTGCAGGATCGATAGGCAGCGAAATTGTACGTCAGGTATTAAATTTCAATCCTAAAACTGTCCTTATTTTAGATCAGGCAGAAACACCCTTGCATCATATGTATTTGGAAATGAAAGATTTGAATTCTAATTCTGAAATGTACACTATAATTGCCGATGTAAGGAATAAAGAAGCTATGGATAATGTTTTTAAAATGCATCAACCTCAAGTAGTTTTTCATGCAGCAGCCTACAAGCATGTCCCCTTGATGGAAGAAAATCCTTCTCAAGCTATTCTTACCAATATAGAGGGCACTAAAATTATTGCTGATTTGTCGTGCTTTTATAAAGTCAAAAAATTTGTAATGGTTTCTACTGATAAAGCAGTAAATCCAAGTAATGTAATGGGAGCCAGTAAAAGAATTGCTGAAAAGTATGTGCAATCCTTACAATTGAAAAACAAGAATAACGGTGAAAAGAATGCTACTAAATTTATTACCACTCGTTTTGGAAATGTTTTAGGATCTAATGGATCTGTTGTTCCTTTGTTTACCAAGCAAATTGCTAATGGTGGACCGATTACGATTACACATCCGGATATCATAAGGTATTTTATGACTATACCTGAGGCTTGTCAATTAGTTTTAGAAGCCGGAGCAATGGGTAATGGAGGAGAGATTTATATTTTTGACATGGGTAAACCCGTTAAAATTATTGATTTGGCTAGAAAGATGATTAAGCTAGCTGGTTTTATCCCCGATAAGGATATAAAAATACAAATTGTCGGATTGAGACCCGGGGAAAAACTATATGAAGAATTACTAAATGACACCTCAAAAACACTTCCCACCTATCATGAAAAAATTATGATTTCTGAAGAGATTTTAGACGAGTTTGAGGTTTTAAGTACAGATATTGAGGAACTTATAAATATTGCAAATCATTTTGATAACGACCAAATTGTATTAAAAATGAAACAAATTGTACCTGAGTTTAAAAGTATGAATTCAACTTTTGAATTGTTGGATAAGTAGCCAAAGCATTTAATAGATTAAAAAAAGAGCCCAAAGTAGTATTACTTTGGGCTCTTTTTTTTATTTATAAAACAACGATTATCCTAATTTGAAAAATTGATTGTTGGCTATCGCTTCTTTAAGTGGTGCTAAATCTTTTAGATTTACTTTTTGTTTGAAAGCGGTAATATGATTGTCATGGTGTACATCAGAACCTACATAGGTGTACATTCCTTTTTGTAATAATTGCTCTGTAATTTTAGTTATTCCAGCGCCATAATATCCAACTACCGATAATAAATTCAGCTGGAATAAACAACCGGCTCTTTTTAGCTTAAGGTATTCGTTGAAATTATTATGATAAAATAAGTACCGTTCCGGATGCGCCAATACAGGAATATAACCTGCCACCTGTAAATCAAATAGGATAGAATACAACTGAATTGGCGGGTTGATATATGACATTTCTACCAGAACGTAGTTGTCTTTTAAAGTCAATAAATCATGTGATTCAAAAAGTTTTACAAACTGATCATCCATAAGATATTCGGCAGCCGCTTTAAATGGAACTGTAATGCTGTTCTTTTCCAGTTCTAAAACCGTAGTGGCTTTCTTTTTCAGAATTTGCTCATGAGTGTTGTCCCAAACATGTTGAATAATGTGCGGTGTTGTAATAAACTCTGAAATTCCTATTTCCTGAAGCGCCTGAGTTAGCCTTAGGGTATCTCCAAAAGTTCTTGCGCCATCATCAATACCCGGTAATAAATGAGAGTGGATATCAATATGGTAATCTGGAATTAAATCTCTAAGTATGGGTTTTGATTTGAAGAATGTTAACATACTGCAAAGTTAATAAAAAGTGTTCGGTTTTGAGTAATCGTTGTTCAGTTTTGAGTGTTTAGAAAATAATTCTTTTACTTATTGATGCTGTAAATGTTGATGATTCAGAGTTTTCGATAGAGTAGTATTTTTCTATTCTTTTAAGATAAACAAACCGAAGGAAGATGCAACATGGAAATTTGGACTTTCTGTATTTGGGTTTATCCAAGTAATCCAGTTAGGTTCAAAACATTCATTTTGGGTCTTTATATACTTAGCTCGAAAAACACCAGTTTCTATCCTATTGTTTTTTAACAGATTAAAACTTTTTAAAGATTCAATGCTAATTGATCCCTCAACGATAAAAGAGCCAGTATTTACAGATGATTTTACTACTAAATCATTTTTGGGCCAGTTCCAATCGAAATCAAAATTCTTATTAGGATACGCTATAAAATCCATTATTCGACCAGTAGTGTCTATCTCTAAACAATAATAGGGGTTCAGTGCATCATCGGTTCTGAAAAAGAGCTCAACTCTATCGGAGTTTCCAATACTCTCAAAACTATCCTCTTTTTTTTCTATGTGGATTGTAGTATCAAACACTGTGAAATTAAAAAATAATTTTTCTCTATCCCAAAGTGCTTTAAATGTTATTTCCGTTCCTTTTTTGTTATTCCATGGGGAACAAAAATCAGTCAAAATCTGGGCATTATCCCATGCTGTATCATCTCCATTTCCGGAGATAGTCAGTTGTTTGTTTTTGATTAATTGTACTTCATATTCTTTCATTTCTGGAATCATTTTATGCGGCATTTAGTGTTTCTATAAAACGGTTTTTGAACAAATTTTTTCGAAATATAGTTAAAAGAAATTTCAATGAATCTCTTTGTCAATTTTTTTCTTTTCTCCTAACCTAATTTGAAGACTTAGATGCATCTGTTTTGTGTTGAATTCAATACCAAATAACGGGAAATTTAGATTAAAAGTAAATTCAATTATATAGAACTACTGTTGAATTTTTAATTTTTAGATTTAAAAATTCCGAATTTCTTATAATTTAATTAGTATGTCCTGTTTTACTTAAAAAAAAGAGATGGAATTGAGCTGCACTCGATTATTAAAAAATTAGAATTTTATTATTAAAAAAACGTTTCACGCAATATTTATGTGCTCGAGAACACAAATAACATGTGTTCGAGCACATTTTTTGTGTTTTTCCTTGTTTAATAAAAATTTAATCTATAGTTTCGTCACATGTTAAAAAATAACATCTCTTTTATTAGGTCAAAATTTGATGTTTTTGAAGATTATATAAGAACATAAATTTAGAAATGTGCATTAAAAAAAGATGGCAGATTTAGGTAAAAACTAACTCCGTTAAAAAATTATAAATCAAATTTTTTAGAGTTCATTTTTCTTAATTTAAAAATAGACATACGACACTTAAAACAGAATAAACCAACAAACAATTATTAACTAAAAACCATTTCAAGAGTATGAAATTATTAACCCAAAAAAAACCTAGGGATTTAGTGATTAACAATCTGTCCCACAAAGAAATCAAACTAACACTTCTTTCTTTATTAGCTTTAACTTTTCAAGTTTCCACAGCTTCGACAATAAAAACGGTTGCGTCATACGATATTAATTTATCATTAGTTCAGAAAGTTGTAAAAGGAAAAGTAACCGATGAAAGTGGTGCGCCTCTTCCTGGAGCGAATGTACTTATCAAAGGAACTACGATAGGAGTACAGACAGATGCTGACGGTAATTTTTCTATTGAAGTATTGGAAAATAGTAACACTTTGGTCGTTTCGTTTATTGGAATGGAAGAGCAAGAAGTTGCCATTGGTGTAGGCCCATTAAAAATTGTTTTAAAAGAAACAGGTCAAAAATTAAATGAAGTAGTTATTGTAGGTTACAGTACGGTCAAAAAAGAGAGTCTTACCGGTTCATTACAAACAATTAATAACAAGAAGCTTACAGATGCGACAACACCTTCTGTTGAAAATTTATTAGCAGGAAAAGCTACAGGAGTTTATGTAAACTCTGGATCTGGACAACCAGGTGAAGCCGGAAAAATAATTATTAGAGGAAAAACAACAGTAAACGGAAGCACTGATCCTTTATGGGTAGTTGATGGAGTTATCGTAGGAAGTAGTGCCGGTAGTATTAATCCTTCGGATATTGAAACTATGACGATACTTAAAGACGCAGCTTCAACTGCGGTATATGGTTCGCAAGGTGCAAACGGAGTTATTGTTGTTACCACAAAAAGTGGAAAATCAGGTAAAGCAACCATTAATTTCTCCACTAAAATGGCTGCGACAACTTTAAATACCGGTAATTTCAACTTGATGAATGGAGCAGAATTATATGACTTGTATGATTCTTTTTCGAATAAACAGGATTTTTCAAATGCATGGTGGTGGACTCCCGAATTAAGAAATAAAAATTTTGATTGGTGGGACAATGCTACCAGAACAGGCTTAGCTACGGATCATAATCTTTCTATAAGTGGTGGTAATGAAAGTCTAAAAAGCTATATTTCTCTTGGTGTTTATGATGAAACAGCCGCTATAAGAGGATATGATTACACGCGTTATAATGCCCTTTTGAAATTTAGTTACAAAGTAAATAATTGGTTGACAGTCCGTCCACAAATTAATGCTACACGCAGAGATGTATTAGACAGACAACATTCTGTAGGCGCTATGTATGGCAATATGCCTTGGGATAACCCTTATTTAGCAGACGGTACTTTGGTGGGGAATCAACCAAATCCTACTTGGGTAAATACAACTGGATCGAACTATTTGTATGATTTACAATGGGACTACAGCGAATCTGAAGCATACGATGTTAGAAGTAATTTTGATTTTGATATAAAACTTACGGATTGGTTAACATTTGCATCAGTAAACAACTATATTTTTTCAAATTCAAATTCTATGGCTTATTCAGATCCACGATCTTCCAGCGGATTAGCAGTAAAAGGTAGAATTGAGGATTACATGAGTTCTTATAATAGAGTGTATACTAATCAATTATTTAAATTCAATAAATCATACGGAAAGCACGACTTTAATGCCATTGCCGGATATGAATGGAATGAGTTTAACTCAAAAAGTACGGTAGGAATTGCTACTGGATTTGCTCCGGGATTTATAGTTGGTGATGTAGCTTCGATTCCTGAAAAAGTAAAAGGAAGCAGAGCACAATGGGCTGTACAATCTTTACTATCGAATGTAAATTATACCTATGATAATAAATACTTAGCGCAAGTTTCGCTTAGACGTGACGGAGCTTCAAATTTTGGGGTTAATTCACAATATGGAAATTTTTTCTCAGTAAGTGGTGGATGGAATATTCATAAAGAAGACTTTTTTAAAGCGGATTATATTACAAACTTAAAACTTAGAGCCAGTTACGGATCAGTAGGAAATAGACCAAACAGTCTTTATCCACATTATGCCTTGTATTCTTTAACGACAGGTTACAACGAAAATCCAGGAGCCCTAATTTCTCAAATTGCAAATCCTGATTTAAGTTGGGAAAAAACATATACAGCCGGAGTTGGTTTAGACATTAGTTTTTTAAAACGATTCAACCTTACTTTAGATTATTATGATAAAGACACTTCTGGTTTATTGTATCAAGTTCCTTTGCCAGGAGTTATTGGAGTTACCAGCATTTGGAAAAACGTTGGGGCAGTAAGCAACAAAGGTTTTGAAGCTGCACTTAATGTTGAAATCGTTAAAAACGAAGATTGGAGATGGGCTGTTGATGCTAATATTGGCGTGAATAAAAACAAAGTAACCAGTCTTTATGGTGAAAGAAAGCAAATCATCGTGGGCGATGGTTCTGGAATTGCCGGTTCAGCTTCTAAATTATTGACTCCAGGGAAAGACGTAGATACGTGGTACCTTACGGAATGGGCTGGTGTAGATCCAGAGACCGGAAGACCACAATGGTTTGAAACCAATGCAAACGGGGAACGCGTAAAAACGTTTAGTTATAGTAATGCTTCAAAAACACCGATTGCTATGGGAGCCTATACTCCTTCGTTTTTTGGTGGATTTTCAACAAATTTAGATTATAAGAGTTTTGATTTATCAGCCATATTTACCTATTCTGTAGGAGGTGAAATTTATAATTATGCCAGAGCAGAATTTGATTCAGATGGAGCATATACTGATCGTAACCAAATGAATCTTCACAGCGGATGGAGCCGATGGGAAAAACCGGGAGATATTGCGACTCATCCTCAAGCGAGTTATAACAATCAAAGTAACTCAAATAAAGCTTCGTCTCGTTTCTTAGAAACTGGAACCTATCTAAAAATGAGAAGCCTTTCTTTAGGATATAACTTAAATGTGGAGCGTTTGAATATTTCTAATCTTAGATTATTTGTATCTGCAGAAAACTTATTTACAATTTCTCACTTCTCTGGAGTTGATCCTGAGATACCACCTAGTAATGGTCAAATAACAGGAGTTGCAACATCAGTATATCCTCAGACACGCAAATTTGTATTAGGTCTTAATCTTACTCTTTAAAAAAATAAATCATGAAAAAGATATTTATATTATTCATTACAATTAGTTTCTTATACTCTTGTGAGCTAGAGAGAGAGCCATTTAATTCGTACACCGAGGATAAAATCCTTGCTGATAAAGAAGCTTCTATCGAAGTGCTTTTGAATGGATGTTATGCACAACTTAAGGGTTGGTCTGACGTTATGCACAGAGTAGGGGAGTATCCCGGAGACAATATGATGATAAGAGGAACTTCTACAGATTCATTCTATTCTTTTATTTCGTACCAACATATTCCAAATAATGGTCGATTATCTACTTTTTGGAACAACAGCTATAAAATTATTTCACAATCAAGTGATTTAATAAAAATTATTCCAGAAGGTGAAAATGCGCAAATTGACCAACAATTAGGAGAAGCGTATTATTTAAGAGGAATGATTTACTTTTATTTATGCAGAACATATGGCAGACCTTATTCTCAATCTCCAGAAACTAATTTGGGAGTGCCCATTGTAAACGGAATGCCTGATGATATTGATAACATTCAATTGCCGGATAGAGCTACAGTTAAACAAACTTACGAGCAGGCTATTAATGATTTGAAAAAAGCAGAGACACTAATGACCATAAAACGTAGTGCTACTTATGCAACCAAAGAAGCTGCACAAGCAATGCTGTCCAGAGTGTATTTGTATATGAGCGGTACCTACCAAAATCCAAATCAAGATTATGCTTCTCTTTCTATAGAATATGCTACTAAAGTAATTGCAAGTGGTAATTACAATTTGCTTAGCAGAGCTGATTTTATGAAATACAACACGTTTGCTCCTGATGCTGCCGGACAGACTGAAACAATTTTTGCTGTTAAACGTGTGGCTTCAGAGTTTTCCGGTTTTGATCATTATTATGGTATTGGTGGTATGTATGCTAATATACAAGGACAAGGTTGGGGCGAAATGTATGCTAGCGCTAAATATTTAGATTTACTACGTAAGTCAGGTAAGAAAAATGATGCTCGTTGGGCATTTATTGAACCTCAATATTCAGTTGATGCGTCAAATAATAAAACAGAAGCATTCCGTTTTGTACATGATTCTTATAATGCCAGCGGAGTACAAACGGGGTATAACTATCTGCAACAACCATTGAAACGTAATGCTGATGGTACATTCTATATCAATATTGGAACAGATAAATATGATCTGACAGAAGTTGATGCTGCGGAGAATAGCTATTCTATTGTTTATAAAGGAAAAACGTATGTTGGTGAAAAAGATTTTATGATGTTGTTAAACCGCGTATATCCAATGTACTATATCACTAAATGTTCTTTACAGGATAATGATTCGCATCTTCATTCTCCAATCATTTCAAGATTATCAGAAATGTATTTGAATATGGCAGAAGCCTATGCGAAAAAAGGAGATTACACAAATGCACGTATCAATTTAAATGTTGTTAGAGAAAGAGCAATTGTAGGAGGAGGATATACTACATTAACTAGTGCCAATGCTATTCAACTAATTGATGAAGAGCGTCAATTAGAATTAGCCTTCGAAGCACATAGAGGCTACGATGTATATAGAAACGGACAAACTATGACGCGTCATTATCCAGGACCACACCGTGCAATGGAAGATATTCCTGCATCAAGTTTACGCGTGATACAATACATTCCTCAATCAGAAATAAATGCTTATCCCGGAACGCTAACCCAAAATCAATAATAAAAAGGTTAGAATAATGTTGTTAAAACGTCCATTTGGTTAAGAATAAAAGGTGTCAGAAAAGGTAAATTCCTGAATAGAAATAAGTATAAAAAAATTAGAGATGAAAAAAAGATTCTTTACAAAACTATTAGCAATCGTATTATTGATTCCATTTACTTCTTGCAGCGGTGGTGAAAGAACTGGCGCTATTGGTGAGGACAATTCTAAAATGATAACTGAATTTTCTTTGCCTCTTGGTGGAAATGCTTTTAGTTCAACTCCCTTAGCGAAAGTTGAAACCATTACAAAAAATGGAATCGAGTATTGGACCAATTCTGAAGAATATTTTACTGCTTATTTTCGAATTTCTGAACCGGGAGTTTTCCAATTCTCCATAAATAAGGAGTCATTGGTTGTTCTTGGTAAATCAACTTTAGAATTCACCATTAACAATGAATCTAAGAGAGTAGAATTCAACGACACCAAAAAAGATTCTTACCAAATAGGACGTTGGGAAATTACTGAACCGGGTTATGTTGCTTTAAAAATAAAAGGAATCAGCAACAATAAAAGTAATTTTCCTTCTATTTCAAGTGTAACAATTAACAGCTCGATTGCTAAAGACAAAATTGCATTTGTTCAAAATGACGAAGGTAGTTTTTATCATTGGGGAAGAAGAGGGCCTTCCGTACACTTAAATTATCAAGTACCAACAGATGCAACTATCGAATGGTATTACAACGAAGTTACGGTGCCAAAAGGGCAGGATATTATAGGTTCTTATTATATGGCAAATGGTTTCGCAGAAGGCTATTTTGGTATTCAAGTTAATTCGGATACAGAGCGCAGAGTATTATTCTCTGTTTGGAGCCCATTTGTAACGGATGATCCAGCAACTATTCCAGATTCTAAAAAAATTAAACTCCTTAAAAAAGGAGCAGGAGTAACAACAGGAGAATTTGGCAATGAAGGTTCCGGTGGACAAAGTTATTTGAAGTACAATTGGATTGCAGGAAATACGTATCAGTTTTTACTCCGTGGAATTCCTCAAAACGATAATTCAACAACCTATACCGCTTACTTTTTTGCACCCGAATTAAACCAATGGCAATTAATAGCCAGCTTTAACCGTCCGGAAACCAATACTTATTTAAAACGATTTCATTCGTTTTTAGAAAATTTTTCTCCGGAACAAGGGAATAAATCTCGCGAAGTGTTATTCAATAATCAATGGTATTGTGACGCTAAAGGGAATTGGACAGAGATAAACTCCGCAAAATTCACAACTGACAATACGGGCACTATAGGATACCGTATGGATTATTCCGGTGGCCTGCTAAATAACGAATCATTCTATTTGAAAAACGGGGGCTTTTTTAATAATTTTACCAAAGCGCAAAGCGTTTTTACAAGACCGTTACATCAAAAAAAACCGGATATTGATTTTAACGCATTACCGTAAAGAGTACTCACAGTTTAAGCTAAAAATAATACTAAAGTATTGCAGAATGGGTAATCTACAGCTTGATTATCTTCCTTTTTTTAAATAAATAAATTAAATTATGAAAACTACAATTTTTAAATCACTACTAATTATTTGTTGCCTTTTAGGATGGGTAGGGTCGTCTGCCCAAATGATAAAGACTCCTGCTCCAAAACGTGCTAAAGGACAAACGGATGTTTTGCGTCTTGCTACAGCTCCAATCCCTACTGTTCGTATTGCGTTCATCGGTTTAGGGATGCGTGGTCCTGGAGCAGTAGAGCGTATGACCCATATTCCGGGAGTGGAGATTGTTGCATTGTGCGATATGTTAGAAACCAACACGAAATCAGCAAACGAAATTCTTACTAAAGCAGGACTTCCTAAAGCAAAAGAATTTTTTGGGGATGAAAATGCTTGGAGAAAAGTAACAGCACTTCCTAATGTAGATCTTGTGTATGTTGCAACTGATTGGAAAAACCATGCAAAAATTGGCGTTCAAGCTATGAAAGATGGTAAAAACGTAGCCATAGAAGTTCCTGGAGCCATGACTATGGAGGAAATTTGGGATCTGATTAATACTTCCGAAAAAACACGTAAGCACTGTATGCAATTGGAGAATTGTGTGTATGACTTCTTCGAATTGACGACATTAAATATGGCTCAACAAGGATTGTTTGGAGAAATTATGCATGCTGAAGGTGCTTATATTCACGGACTTCAACCGTTCTGGGGCGAGTACTGGAATAACTGGCGTATGGATTACAATAGAAAACACCGTGGTGATATTTATGCAACCCATGGAATGGGACCAGCGTGTCAAGCATTGAATATTCACCGTGGTGACAAAATGAATTTTTTAGTTTCTATGGATACTAAAGCCGTTGGTAATCCTGCTTACATTAAAGAAAAATCAGGAATAGAAGTGACAGATTTTAGAAACGGAGACCACACAATGACTATGATTCGTACCGAAAAAGGAAAAACAATCCAAATTCAACATGATGTGACTTCACCACGTCCTTACAGTCGTATGTATCAACTTAGCGGAACAAAAGGGTTTGCCAATAAATATCCTTTAGAGGGTTATGCCTTGGATTCTAAATCTGTAGGTTCAGATATTACACCCAATCATGAAAAATTGAATGCCCACAGTTTTGTCCCTGCTGATGTGAAAAAAGCTTTGATGGAAAAGTACAAACACCCGATTGTGGTGGGAATAGAAGAAAAAGCCAAAAAAGTTGGCGGTCATGGTGGTATGGATTTTATAATGGATTACCGTTTGATTTATTGTTTACAAAACGGACTTCCATTGGATATGGATGTGTATGATTTGGCAGAATGGTCCTGTCTAGCTCCTCTTACAGAAATTTCTTTGGATAACAATTCTGCACCAGTTGAGATTCCTGATTTCACTCGTGGAGGTTGGCAAAAATTAAAAGGATTAGAGTTTTCTAAATAAGAAATAAATACCAATTAGCTAAAAAAAAGAGGGTGATACACTATGTATTACCCTTTTTTGTACGTTGAATAAATACTTTTCTATCCGTTTGAATGTTTCAACTATTTCAATTCAATATTTTAAATAGTTACCAATGAAATTCTTTAGAAGTAGAAAGAGAGTATTCTTACTTCATCAACGATTTTTTTTTGATGGTTTATAATAGAAAATAGTACTTAACAGGTTGAAGTAATCTAAAAAAAAAATAACAGTATGTATAAAATTTGGAAAACACTCTTTGTCTGTTTGATTACAAGTTTGGTATTTGCTCAGCAAAAGCCAAATATCATCTACATCTATGCCGATGATATGGGGTATGGGGAATTAGGCTCTTATGGTCAACAAAAAATAAAGACACCTCATTTAGATAAAATTACCAAGGAAGGGATGAAATTTACGCAGCATTATGCAAGTGCTCCAGTTTGTGCCCCTTCCCGTTGTATGTTAATGACGGGAAAGAATAGTGGACATTCATATATTCGAGGGAATTATGAATTAGGAGGCTTTGAAGATGAGAACGAAGGAGGGCAAATGCCACTACCGGAAGGTACTTTTACAATTGCAAAGTTGATGAAACAGGCAGGTTATACTACAGGAGCTATTGGTAAATGGGGATTAGGAATGAGCAACACCACCGGTGATCCTAACAAACAGGGTTTTGATTATTTCTATGGCTACCTCTGTCAGAAGCAGGCACATAATTTTTATCCTACACATCTTTGGGAAAATGGGAAATTGGATACATTGAATAATTCACATATCCAAGTGCATAAACCTTTAGCAAAAGATGCACAGGATAGTGCATTCGATTATTTTAAAGGGACAGCCTATTCAGTGACAAAAATGGCTGAAAAAACAGTGGAGTTTATCAAAGAAAACAGAAAGAAACCATTCTTTTTGTACTTGCCATACACAGGCCCCCACGTATCGCTTCAGGCTCCAGATGAAGCGATAAGAGAGTATCTTGGACAATTTGAAGAGCATCCTTATTATGGGGAAAACGGCTATGCTTCTACACTTTATCCAAGAGCTACTTATGCGGCCATGATTACTTATATGGATAAACAAGTGGGAGAAATTATGAAATTGTTGAAGGAACTCGGATTGGATGAAAATACAATAGTGATGTTCTCCAGTGATAACGGTCCAACTTTTAAAGCAGGTGGCACTGATGTTGAATTTTTTAATAGTGCAGGAGGGTTAAGAGGGAGAAAACAGGATTTATATGAAGGAGGTATTCGTGAGCCTTTTATTGCACGCTGGCCGGGTAAAATTCCTTCAGGCAAAGTAAATAATCATATTTCTGCACAATATGATTTGATGGCCACTTTATCTGAAATAACAGGGGTAAAGGCTTTGGATAATGATGGGATTTCGTTTTTACCAACTTTGCTTGGGAATGATAATAAGCAAAAGAAGCACGAGTACCTTTATTTTGAATTCCCTGAAAAAGGCGGGCAGGTTGCTGTTCGTGTTGGGAATTGGAAAGGGGTGAAAAGCAATATGAAGAAAGATAAAAATGCCCCTTGGGAAATTTATAACCTTGCTTCGGATGAAAAAGAAACGACTGACGTTGCCTCTGAGAATCCGGAACTTGCAAAGAAGTTTGAGGCGATATTGAAGAAAGAGCATCAGCCATCACATATAAGAGATTGGGAATTTATAGTTCCTAAATTTTCTGAAAAGGAATAATAACGTGTCCATCATTTGATTTACAAAAATAATAGTTTTCATTTTTTACCATTCTGAAAACAAAGAATTTTATTTAGAGATACTGTATTGGATACCATAAAATATTAAAATGAAATATAAAACGATCATTCTTGGATTACTAATAGTTTCACTAACAGCTTGTACTAATAAACCAAGCAAAAATTCTAGTGTGATTCATGATAGTGCGATTTCCTGCGAATCGGCATTGCCATCCCGTTTTTCAATCACAAAAGATATTACCAGAGGCAACACATCGAAGTTGGTTTCTTACGATGGAATGGTACAAATACCTGGAGGTGAATTTTTAATGGGCGCTTCTGATAATGAAGGAAGAGCCGATGAATATCCACAACATAAGGTGAAAATAAAAAGTTTTTGGATGGATGCCACCGAAGTGACCAATACACAATTCAAAAAATTTGTTGACGCTACTGGCTATGTTACCACTGCGGAGATAAAACCGGATTGGGAAGAGATTAAGAAACAATTGACGCCGGGAACACCAAGACCGGATGAGGCATTATTGGTGGCAGCCTCATTAGTTTTTAAACCAACTGCCACTGCGGTCGATTTAAATGATGCCTCACAATGGTGGAGCTGGAGCAAAGGAGCCAGTTGGAAACATCCACAAGGACCGTCGAGTACTATCGCAGGAAAAGATGCTTATCCAGTAGTACATATTTCATGGTATGATGCCCAGGCGTATGCCAAATGGTGTGGAAAAAGATTACCAACAGAAGCCGAATGGGAATATGCTGCACGTGGCGGTTTAGTTGATAAGAAGTATTTTTGGGGAAATGAAGATCCTGAAAAAGGGAAATCAAAAGCAAATATCTGGCAAGGAAAATTCCCCTATTTGAATACGTCCATAGATAGGTTTAAAAGAGCCGCTCCAGTGAAATCTTTTGTGCCTAACAAATTTGGATTGTATGATATGGCCGGAAATGTTTGGGAATGGTGTAGTGATTGGTACACCCCAGAATATTACAAGGAATTGAGTAGAAGTCTTTCGGCTAATCCGCAAGGTCCTGCTAAAAGTTATGATCCTATGGAACCCACTGTTCCCAAAAAAGTCGTGCGAGGCGGTTCGTTTCTTTGCAACGCTTCCTATTGTAAAGGGTATCGGGTTACGTCACGGATGAAATCGTCTCCCGATACGGGATTAGAACACACCGGTTTTAGATGTGTTGCAGATGCTGAATAAGTAGTGTCTATTTAAAACCAGAAAACATTTTTGTTGATGCATAGAGAATATACTACCGTTGCCATAATCATAAAAAAATTAATAATGAACGTAATTATAAACTCGGTTATTCTAGTCGCTATATGTTGCGGCTTGACGTCAAATTTATCGGCTCAAGATAAGGCTGACAGCTCCAAAAAAAGACCCAATATTATTATTATAGTTTCAGATGATCATGCTTATCAGGCCATTAGTGCCTATGGAAATAAGTTGATGCAAACTCCAAACATTGACCGTATTGCCAAAGAAGGAGTTTTGTTTACTAAAGGATATGTAACCAATTCTATCTGCGGCCCCAGTCGTGCGGTTATTTTGACTGGTAAATACAGTCACAAAAATGGCTTTAAGGATAATGAGAATTCCAGTTTTGACGGCAGTCAGGACTCTTTTATAAAACAGTTGAAGGCTTCCGGTTATCAGACTGCGTGGATTGGGAAATGGCATTTGGAAACACAACCTCAAGGTTTTGATTTTTGGCAAATATTACCCGGACAGGGACAATATTACAATCCGGATTTTTATATGATGGATGGTACTAAGAAACAAAGTGACGGTTATGTGTCTGATGTTATTGAGGGTGTTTCAGAAAATTGGCTGGACAATCGCGATCAGGATAAGCCTTTTTGTTTGGTAATTGGGCATAAGGCTACACACCGAACATGGACACCGGATGGACAAGATATGGGAAAATTTGATCCCGTTACATTCCCTTTGCCTGCTAATTTTTATGATGAATATAAGAATCGCGAAGCAGCTAAAGTGCAGGATATGTCCATCTCTAAAACTATGAGGATGGGATATGATTTGAAGGTTTTTGATGATGTAAATGAAGCCAACAAAGAGGGAAATATTGCACGAATGAATCAGGAACAGCGACAAAAATTCGATGCTTATTATGATCCTATTGCAGTAGATCTGAAAAAAAGAAACTTGAGCGGCAAGGAGCTGATCGAATGGAAATACCAACGGTACATGAGAGATTATCTTAGCACTGCGGTTTCTTTAGACAGAAATATAGGTCGTACGCTGGATTATTTAGACAAAAATGATTTGACAAAAAATACCATTGTGATTTATCTTTCGGATCAAGGATTTTATTTGGGAGAGCATGGCTGGTTTGACAAACGTTTTATTTATGAAGAATCTTTTAGAACCCCTATGATGATGCGCTATCCCGGAGTGGTCAAGCCTGGCACAGTATTGAATGATTTTGTAATGAATTTGGATATTGCTCCTACGATGCTGGATGCGGCTGGAGTTGTCATACCAAAAGATGAACAGGGACAATCAATGTTGCCATTGTTCAAAGACAGAAAGGCAAAAGGACGTGAGGCTATGTATTATCATTATTATGAAAATGGAGAACATTCTGTATCCCCACATTTTGGAGTACGAACCAAACGCTATAAATTAGTTCGTTTTTACAAAAGGGTAAGCTCTTGGGAGCTTTATGATTTACAAAAAGACCCGAATGAAATGAATAATGTTTACGGACAAAAGAGTTATAAAAAAATCACTGAGGCTATGAATATTCAACTTCATAAGTTAATTAGCCAGTATGATGACCAGGATGCGAAAAAAATTTTGATGAAAGAATAGATTTTCTTTCTATATAAAATGAAGGGCTTTTGTTTATTATTGCCTGTTTAAATACCTATTTAATATTTATTGACAATTTTATAGGAATATGGATTTCAGGCAGGATATAACGACCATCAAATTTAAAAAAACAACAAATTTCATTATAGTAATTTAATAGATTATTACATGTTTTTCTTTAAAAAAGGTAATACTATTAGCGAAATTGTACTATAAAAAACACTTTGCGTATTTTTTTTGTGTTCGAGCACATTTTTTTGTATTTTCCTTGTTTACTATAAATATAATATATAGTTTCGTGGCTTATAGGTGTATAGTGAAATTTTGATTTGGCTATTTCAATGGTTTTTCAGCGAAGAAAAAAATAATAAATAGTCATTGATTGAAATAGATTATAGATTAAGTCATTTTACAATCGGTTTTATTTGACTTTTAAAATTGATTAATTGTAATTCATCGAGGAAATGAATGTCTAAAAGTTATGGATTAAGAAAGAGGGATGCAATCAAATTTTTTAATCAATTGATAAAATTGAAATGAAGAAACTAATTATAATGAATTGTATGGATTTTACAGAACAACAAAGCCTTATTAAAAGTACTGAGGTGGGAAGTATAAAACACATTGTGATGACAGTATTTATGTTGCTGCTATCGACTACTATCTTTGCTCAACTACCTGCTGAATTGTTAAATCCTGAAATTATTTCCATAAACCGGATGCCGATGCGTAATAATGCTTTTGGTTTTGAAAACATGGAGAAAGCAAAGCAGTATGACAGGGAAAAGTCAGCAAATTTCTTGTCATTAAACGGCAGTTGGAAATTCAATTGGGTGCAAGACCCCAACCAACGCCCTCAAAATTTTCAAGAGCTTAGTTATGATGATACCAAATGGACTGATTTTCGAATACCGGCCAGTTGGGAAGTAAACGGATATGGCTTGCCTATTTATGTGAATCAGCCGTATGATTTTGCAGGTCATAATTTGCGTTACTCCAAAATGAATCCGCCTTTCGATATCCCGGCCAACAATAATCCGGTAGGGTCATATCGTAAAAAAATAAATCTGCCTGCCAATTGGAGAGGAAAACAGGTTTTTATTCATGTTGGGAACGCAAAATCGTGTCTGTTTGTATGGGTAAATGGAAAAAAAGTAGGCTATAGCGAAGACAGTAAATTGGCTGCCGAATTTGATATCACCGATTTTTTGAAAGAAGGGGAGAATCTGATTGCTTTCCAGATTTATAGATGGAGTGATGCCAGTTATTTGGAATGTCAGGATATGTTCCGTTTTTCAGGAATAGAAAGAGATGTTTTTTTATATGCAACAGAAAAGTTGGATATTCGAGACACGAAGATTGTCAGTACACTGGATGCGACTTATACTAATGGTTTGTTTTCTATCAACACTGAGATTGACAATTATAAAAGAGAGAATGGAACCTACAGCAAGAAAGACAGTCTGACGGTTGAAGTAAGCTTGGAAGATGCCAAAGGAAATGTTGTTTATCAAGATAAAACAAAAGATTTTAGAACGGTTCTTGGAAAATACAAGACCAATATTGAATTCCAGACAACCCTAAAAAATGTTGAAAAATGGACTGCCGAAACACCTTATCTGTACAGACTATACATTACTCTAAAAGATGTAAAAGGAGCAGTATTGCAAGTGGTACCACTTCGTGTAGGGTTTAAAAAAATAGAAATCAATGGAGCTGACTTTTTGGTAAATGGCAAGAGAGTTTTCATAAAAGGAGTGAACCGCCATGAGCATCATCCAACAAACGGGCATGCGCTCAGCAAGGAGGATATGCGTAAAGATATGGAGATGATGAAGAAATTGAACATCAATGCGGTTCGTCATTCTCATTATACTCCGGATCCTTATTGGATGGAACTTTGTGACGAATATGGTTTGTATGTTGTAGATGAAGCCAATATTGAATCGCATGGATTGGGTTATGATTTAGATGTGACTTTGGGTAATAAGCCGCTTTGGAAAGAAGCTCATTTGCAGCGTATCCAGCGCATGTATGAAAGAGACAAGAATCATGCTAGTGTGATTACTTGGTCTTTAGGAAATGAAGCGGGGGATGGCAGCAATTTTTATGCAGCTTACGATTGGTTGAGACAAAAAACAGATTTGCCTATCCAGTATGAAAGGGACATTAATTATGGTGCTCCTAATGATACTCATTTCTCTGAGATTTTTTGTCCGCAATATATGTCTCCTGACGATCTATTGGCTTATTCCAAAAGTGATGCTAAAATTCCAAATATCCAAAGTGAGTATGCCCATATTATGGGGAATAGCTTAGGGAATTTCAAGGATTATTGGGATATAGTAGAAAATAATCCAAAGCTGCAAGGTGGTTTTATCTGGGAATGGATTGATCAGTCCATTGATACCCTTAAAAATGGTAAACGTATAAAAGCTTATGGAGGAGATTTTCCGTTGGAAGGTCCGGTTGATGAAAATTTAAGTGACAATAATTTTTGTGTAAAAGGGGTGGTTACCGCTTATCGTGAGATTACGCCAATGGCTCTGGAAGTAAAACATGTGTATCAAAACATCAAAACAAATTATATTGATGATAATACCATCTCGATTAAAAACAGTTTTTTCTTTAAGAATCTGGATAACGTGATGCTGCGTTGGGTATTACAGGAAAATGGCGTTGCAAAAGAAAAAGGTGTTCTAAATACTATTTCATTACTGCCACAAGAAGAAAATAATTTTAAGCTTGCGATAAAAACCATTCAAAAAGCCAATAAAGAATATCAGTTGAATGTGTATTACGTATTGAAGTCAGAAGAGCCTTTCTTGCCTAAACAATATGAAATTGCCGCTGATCAGCTTTTGTTGAAAACGTTGCCTGCCACAACTGCTGTATTTAGTTCAAAAAAAGCGTTACAATTGAAAGAAACAAAAGAGTTTTATACTATTTCAGGTAATAATTTTGACGTTATTTTCGATTTAAAAAAAGGAATACTTTCGGGCTACAGCGTCAAAGGAGAGGAATTTATAACACAAGGACCGATGCCTTCTTTCTGGAGAGCACCAACGGATAACGACATTGGAGCCGGTTTTAATACCAGTTTAAGGAAATGGAGAAATGCGTATGAAAACGGCAGCGAATTGCAATCTTCGGTACTAAAAAACAAGGACGGTTCAATTCAGGTGAAATTAGCAAAGAAATTAGTTGATGGCGATGCATCTCATCAACAAATATTCACGGTTTACGGTGATGGAAAAATCAAAGTAGATAATGAATTCACAGCTTTAAAAGGAAAAAATCCGTTGTTGTTGCGAGCAGGAAATGATTTGGTTATCAATAAAAGTTTTAATAAAATCAATTGGTACGGTCGTGGTCCGGGAGAAAGTTATTGGGACAGAAAGACAAACACTTTCATTGGTCAATTCCAGCAATCCGTGGAGGAACAATATTATCCTTACGCAAGACCGCAGGAAAGTGGTAATAAAACGGAAGTGCGTTGGGTAAGTTTCAGTAATGCAAAAGGAAGAAAAGTACAGTTCGCATTTATAAATAATTTATTGAGTTTTTCTGCTTTGCCTTATCAATTGGATGATTTAGATCCTGAGGCACAAAAGAAACAATACCATAGCGGTGAACTTAATAAAAGAGACGAAATCTACCTCCACATGGACTTGCAGCAAACTGGTTTACAGGGAATGGACAGTTGGGGATCGTGGCCAATGAAAAAATACAGGATTCCGTTTGAAAATTACAATTATAGTTATTGGATAAAATTTGAGTAATGTATTTGTGTCGAAAAAAGGAACTGAATCAGCAGTACTTTTGATTTAAAAATGGAAAAGAGATTCCTCTAAAAAATAGTTTAAATAATGAAAAAACAAATTCTTAGCCTTATTGTGATTCTGCTCTGCCTGAGTAACGGAACTGCTCAAACACAAATAACAAACGGTTCTTTATTGGCACCGACACCGCCAATGGGTTGGATGACTTGGAATTATTTTGCTGATGCTATTAATGAAAAAGACATACGCGAAATGGCAGATGCCATTGTAAGTACAGGCATGTTAAAAGCCGGTTATGATCATGTATTCATTGATGATGGTTGGCAGGGCGGAAGAGACAACAGAAATACTATTATTGCGGATCCAATGAAATTTCCGTCTGGAATAAAAGCACTTGCTGATTACGTGCATAGCAAAGGATTAAAATTAGGGATTTATTCGGATGCAGCACCGCTTACTTGTGCGGGTTATACGGCCAGTTTGAATTTTGAAGATCAGGATGCCAAAACGTTTGCCAGTTGGGGAATTGATTATTTGAAATACGATTACTGCGGTGCTCCGGATGATACGGAAATTGCTAAAACCCGTTATAAAAAAATGGCAGATGCTTTACGCAAAAGCGGACGTGACATTGCCTTGGGTATTTGTGAATGGGGAGATCGCAAACCATGGCTCTGGGGGCAGCAAGTTGGCGGTCAATTATGGCGCACCACCGCAGATGTAAGGGATAAATGGAAAAGCCTTGAAACGGTTAAGACTGCTAAAGAATTACATTCAGTAGGCGCCGGAATAATAGATATTGTAGATTTTTCACAAGATTATGCTGCTTATGCAAAACCTGGATATTGGAATGATATGGATATGCTTGTAGTAGGACTTTATGGTAAAAAAGGACCTTCGGGAGATTTAGGTGGTGTTGGTTGTACCGATACGGAATACCAGAGTCAAATGAGCCTTTGGAGTATCATGAATTCGCCTTTGGCAGCAACCAATGATGTCCGAACAATGAATGCCGAAACCAAACGTATTTTGTTAAATGAAGAGGTGATAGCCATAAACCAGGATGCTTTAGGAAAGCAAGCGGTTTGTAAAATAAAGAATGAGTTGTGGAGTGGTTTTGTAAGGCCATTAGCTAATGGTGATTTTGCAGTTGCAATTTTGAACCGTTCCGAAACCGCCCAAAATTCTAAAATTAGTTTTGCTGAATTGGGACTGAATGATGCATATCAAATAAAAGATTTATGGCAACATAAAGTGATAGGGAAAGGTAAAAAATGGACCGGTAAGGTACTCCCTCATGAGACAAAATTGTTTCGATTGAAAAAAATATAAGGACTGTTATGAAAAATGCAATTCATTTAGTACTGTCTTTTTTTGTGCCTTTATTATATATGCAGGCACAAACCGATCAGGAAATTAAGTTTGATCGGCCGGCAACTCATTTTACCCAATCGATTCCATTGGGGAATGGCCACTTGGGCGCTATGGTTTATGGAAATCCTGTTAAAGAACGAATTGTAATAAACGAAAACTCGATGTGGTCCGGCGGAATTGAAAATCCGAACAGAGAAGATGCTTCACAACATTTACCGGAAATTCAGCGATTGCTAAAAGAAGGAAAAAACAAAGAAGCCCAACAATTGCTGCAAAAATATTTTGTCAGTGCCGGTCAAGGTTCTGCTTATGGGAATGGTGCCAATGCAAAGTTTGGTTGCTATCAAATTTTTGGAGACTTATTGATTAACTGGAAAGATACGCAGGGAACAGTTTCAGAGTACAATAGAACCTTGCATTTGGATAAAGCATTGGCCATGACCGAGTGGAAATTAGGCGGAGTTACGTATAAAGAGGAAGTATTTGCAAGTGCTCCTCACAATGCAATCATCATTCGTTTGAGTTCAAACAAAACCAAAGCATTGCATTTTAAACTAGCATTGGATAGGAAAGAAAATGCAAAATTTGTGTCCAATGGCAGCGCGATTACGATGACCGGACAATTGCCGGGCGGAAATAGTGATTTGGGTATTCGTTTTGCCGGATATGTCCAAGCCAATACTGCCGACGGAAAAGTGATTTCTGAAAATAATCGTTTGACAGTTTCGGGTGCTACCGAATGTATTATTGTGCTAAGTGCCGCAACAGATTTGAACTGGCCAACGGTTGAAAAACGCGGAGAAGATCCTTTGCCTGTGGTTCAAAAAGCAGTAAAATCAGCCAGTAAAATTTCTTGGACTGTTTTAAAAAATAAGCATATAGCTGATTATCAGTCGTATTATAATCGTTCTAAAGTACAGTTTACAACTCAACAAAATCAAGCTATCTCAAATCTGTCTACAGCGCAGCGTTTAGTTCGTTTTTCTAAAGGGGAAAGCGATGCAAACTTGCCTTTATTGTACTTTAATTTTGGAAGATATTTATTGATTTCGTCTTCCCGTCCAGGTGGATTACCGGCTAATTTGCAAGGACTTTGGGCTGAAGAATATCAAACGCCGTGGAACGGGGATTATCATTTGAATATTAATTTGCAAATGAATTATTGGCCTGCGGAAGTCACGAATTTAGCTGATTGCCATAAGCCATTAATTGAGTTTACCAAGCAATTAGTGCAATCTGGGAACAAAACGGCTAAGGCTTATTATAATTCAGATGGTTGGGTAGCACACGTAATTACAAATCCTTGGAAATTTACCGCGCCTGGTGAAGGGACAGACTGGGGCTCAACCTTATCTGGTGGAGCTTGGTTGTGCGAACATTTGTGGCAGCATTATATGTACAATCCCGATGTGGCTGTTTTAAAAGAAATTTATCCTGTTTTAAGAGGCGCTTCCCAATTCTATAAAGACATTTTAATAGAAGATCCAAAAACCAAATGGCTGGTTACGGCTCCTTCCAACTCACCTGAGAACTCCTATAAAACCGAAGATGGATTTGTAGGACAGACAACTATGGGACCTACGATGGATATGCAAATAGGACGAGAGTTATTTACTAATACCATTACAGCAGCCAGATTGCTTGGTATCGATGAAGCTTTTGCGGATACTTTAGAACAATTAAAAGGCCGTTTGGTTCCAAATCAAATCAGTGAAAAAACAGGTAGAGTTCAAGAATGGATTCGCGATTATGATGAAACAGAACCAACGCATCGTCACGTTTCACAACTGTATGGACTTTATCCTTACGATGAAATTAATGCTGCGGAAACGCCTTTGATGCTTGATGCTGCACGTCAAACATTGTTAAGAAGAGGCGATGAAGGTACAGGTTGGTCAAGAGCTTGGAAGATTAATTTTTGGGCAAGGCTAGAAGATGGTGACCACGCATTGAAAGTTCTAAAAGGGTTGCTGGCACCTGCTTTCAATGAGGAGGGTTCTAATTATACAGCTAAAGGTGCAGGTACTTATCCGAACCTTTTTTGTGCTCATCCACCTTTTCAAATCGATGGAAATTTTGGAGGAACTGCAGCCATAGCTGAAATGCTTTTGCAAAGCAACGGGAAGAATTCCGTAATTCGTTTATTACCCGCTTTGCCAACCAGCGCTGATTGGAGCAAAGGAAATGTAAAAGGACTGCGTGCCAGAAATGGTTTTGAAGTACATTTTGATTGGACTGATGGCAAGCTAAAAAAGGCAGCAATCATTTCTGTGACAGGAAATAATTGTTATGTTAAACTTCCTTCAGGGATGACAGTTTACGCTTCAAATGGCACTAAAGTAAATGTAAAATCGGAGGGAAACAGTGTCGTTTGGTTTGCAACTAAAAAAGGAAAGAGTTACTATATAAAATAAAATAGATATGATGGAATTAAACCGAAACCATAAAAATATACTGTATAAGCGTCTCCATAAATTGCTATTCGGACTGGTTTTTATTTCAATTAACCTGACAGGGTATTCACAGCATAAGAACTTTGCCGTAATCAATAAATCAATCTCGGAGAAAGAGTTGGTGAAAATTGCAGCTAATATTGTGCCTTCACGACAGCAGTTGCGCTGGCAACGTTTGGAGTTGACGGGATTCATTCATTTTGGCATCAACACGTTTACCGGTCGTGAATGGGGAAATGGGAAAGAAGACCCTAAAATATTTAATCCTACCGAATTAGATGCAATACAATGGGTAAAAGTCTGTAAAGAAGCCGGTATCAAACAAGTAATTCTGACCGCCAAGCATCACGATGGTTTTTGCTTGTGGCCAACTAAAACTACAGAACATTCTGTTAAAAACAGCCCTTGGAAAAACGGAAAAGGTGATGTTGTAAAAGAAGTGGCCGATGCCTGTAGGGAAATGGGTGTAGGTTTTGGAGTGTATCTGTCTCCTTGGGATATGAATAATGCTTCTTATGGAACAGAGGCATACAATGATTTTTTTATCAATCAGTTGACGGAATTGCTTACCCAATACGGAAAAGTGGATGAGGTATGGTTTGACGGAGCCAATGGGGAAGGTCCCAATGGAAAAAAACAGGTTTATGATTTTGAAAGATGGTATGCCCATATTCGAAAATTACAGCCACAAACAGTGATTGCTGTTTCCGGACCAGATGTGCGTTGGGTTGGAACTGAGACCGGACATGGACGTGAGGAGGAATGGAGTGTTGTGCCAATGGGAAAAAGGAATGTGTTAACAGCCGGTTCTCAAACCAAAGCAGATGAAGCGCCTGCAGGTGACATGACGGGTCAGGTTTTAGGAAGTCGTGCCCAGTTGAAAGATGGAGATGCATTAAAATGGTATCCTGCAGAAACCGATGTCTCCATTCGTCCGGGATGGTTTTATCATGAATCAGAAGATAAAAAAGTGAAAACACCAGAATATCTGAAGGAAATTTATTTTAATTCAGTAGGAAGAAATGGAGTCTTGCTATTGAATATTCCACCAGATAAAAGAGGATTGCTTACGGACTTTGATGTTTCAGCATTAAAAGGCTGGAGAGAAAAGTTGGATCATATTTTTGCCGTAAATCTTTTGAAAGAGGCAAAAGCAGTTGGAGCGGTAAAAAAAATAAAACCTTTGTTGGACGATAATGACGCTACCCATTATTTATTTCCGATGAAAGGAAATAAAAACACCGTTGAAATGGATTTGAACGAGGAAAAAACATTCAACGTTTTATTGCTTCAGGAAAACATTACCATCGGACAAAGAGTGGAAAAATTTGTACTTGAATATTGGGACAATACCGAATGGAAAAAAGCTACGGAAGGGACTACAATTGGTTTCAAACGCCTGTTGGAATTTCCAACTATAACTGCATCTAAAGTGCGATTTCGTATTGTATCATCGCGATTAAAACCGGCATTGTCTGAAATAGGATTGTATTTTAATAAAGAGAGTAAAAAAGGATAATTATGAAAGTACTTAGTGTAATGAATATGATTATGAAACGTTCTATTTTTCTTGGAATACCCTTCCTTTTTATGTTAAACCTAATGATTGTTCCAACACTGTTTGCACAAAATAAATCCATAGTCAGAATGGGCGCAACAGATACCCAATCTTTTGATGAAAATTGGTTATTTTCCCGTTATGGTTTGCAGTCTGATGGTTCCAGAAAAGAAGAACCGAAAAATTTAGAGAGTGAGAACTACAATGATACCTCTTGGCAAAAACTGGATTTACCACACGATTGGGCTATCACAGGACCATTTCGGATTGACTTGACTGGAGAAACCGGAAAGTTGCCTTGGAAAGGGATTGGCTGGTACCGCAAACATTTCACGATTCCTGCAACTGATGCCGGCAAACAAATTTTTGTTGATTTTGACGGAGCTATGGCTTACGCCAAAATCTGGCTTAACGGGAAATACGTTGGCACTTGGCCTTATGGTTATAATTCCTTTAGAATGGATTTAACACCCTTTATCAAACCGGGACAGAAAAATATAATAGCGGTACGTCTTGACACTGAAAGTTGGGATTCAAGATGGTATCCAGGAGGCGGTATCTACCGACATGTGTGGTTAGTAAAAACAAATCCGGTACATGTAGGGCATTGGGGAACGTATATCACAACTCCAAAAATAACAGCTAAAAGTGCTACGGTACAACTGGCTGTAACAGTTGATAATGCGACCAAAAAAAATGTGACTGCAAAGGTGCGCACCGTATTATTTGAATTAGACAAAAACAACACGCCTAAGTCGAAAGCGGCAGCTACCAAAGAATCGGTTCTAGAGCTGAAAGCCGGAGCTTCTGCGGTATTGGAATCACAAGCAACTATTGCGAATCCTAAACGTTGGGATATTAAAAGTCCTAATCGTTATGTGGCGCAAACCACGATTAGTATGAACGGTAAAGTGGTGGATACTTACAATACTCCTTTTGGAATTCGAACTATAGAATTTTCAGCAACAAAAGGTTTCTTGTTGAATGGTCAAAAAGTTGAAATTAAAGGGACTTGCAATCACCATGATTTAGGCGCATTGGGTGCAGCCATCAATACCAGTGGATTAAAAAGACAGCTCAAAATGTTGCAGGATATGGGCTGTAACTCCTTGCGTACGTCACACAATGTACCCGCGCCGGAGTTATTGGAACTGGCAGATCAAATGGGATTCTTGGTTTGGGATGAAGCTTTTGATACCTGGAAAGTAGGGAAGAAGAAAAACGATTATAACAAGATTTTTGATGAGTGGCATAAAAAGGATTTGAATGCAATGATTCACCGCGATCGCAATCATCCTTCGGTATTTATTTGGTCAATCGGTAATGAAGTGCCAGATCAACAAAATGTAGCATTAACGAAACAGTTGGCTGATATTGTTCGAAAAGAAGACCCAACAAGACCAGTTTCTAATGGGTATAACGACCCAGATGGTGGTCGTGGAAGCGGAGCAGCACAGGCAATGGATGTGATGGGAGTGAATTATTTTTTCAGTAAACAAGCCCAATGGGATGCCGATCCCCGTTACGCAAATATGCCTACTTTGGGAAGCGAAACGGCCTCAACAGTGAGTTCACGCGGCGAATATTTCTTTGGTAAGGAATACGAAAATTGGCAAATTTCCTCTTACGATACTGCTCATCCGGGTTGGGGCTGTACACCAGACGAACAGTTTCGAACGAATGCTAAATTTCCAAATATGTTAGGGGAATACGTTTGGACTGGATTTGATTATTTGGGAGAACCAACTCCTTATAATTCGGATGAAACGAACTTACTTAATTTTAGATCCGATCCTTCGAAAATAGCAGAGTTAGAGAAGAAATTAGAAGAACTGAGAAAATCAAATCCGCCATCCAGAAGTAGTTATTTCGGAATTATTGATTTGGCGGGATTCCCAAAAGACCGTTTCTATAGTTATCAATCAAAGTGGAGACCTGAATTGCCGGTAGCTCATATTTTTCCACATTGGAATTGGAAGGAACGAATTGGATTAGTGACTCCAGTGCATGTGTATACTTCGGGAGATGAAGCTGAATTGTTTTTGAACGGAAAAAGTCTTGGCAGAAAAGTAAAAACTCCTGGGATTGATTTTCGCTTGATATGGAACGATGTTGTATATACGCCGGGTGAATTGAAAGTGGTTTGTTATAAAAATGGAAAAGAATGGGCAACTGATATGGTGAAAACTACGGGCAAGGCTGCACAACTTAATGCTTCTGCTGACCGTTCTGTTATCACGGACGATGGAAGTGATTTGTCTTTCATTACCATTAAAGTCACCGATAAAGACGGATTAATGATTCCTCGTTCGAATTCGTTAATTAAATTTTCCATAGAAGGAGCTGGAGAAATTGTAGCGACAGACAATGGTGATGCCACGAGTTTTGTTCCTTTTCAAAGTCACGAACGACAAGCTTATAACGGGATGGCTTTGGTAATTGTAAAAGCAAAGAAAGGACAAAAGGGGCAATTTAAAGTAAAAGCAGAAAGTGAAGGATTAAGCACTTCTTTTGTAACTATTAAAATCAAATAGTTTGGAGTCAAAGTTTTTTTGCCTCTTAAAATAATCAGTTTTCTACCTGGATTGGTTTATATAAACCTTCAGAAGGAGTTCAGGATAAATATAGAACTGTTTTAAAATGGAAATTGGACAAACGTATAGTATTGTATCATGGACCGTGTTGGTTGAAAAAAAATATTCACCTAGTTTTTGCTATTTTATCAGCAATAATCTAAATTAGTCTCAAACAGATTGGGACTGTGTGAAATTTGAAATAATTAAAATGAATAATTAATTAATAAAAACGTAAATATGATAAAGTCATTTTTCTTTTCGCTTCTTTTATGTAGCGCATTCTCATTTGCTCAAGAAGTAAAAATTATTCCTCAGCCAGCTGAAGTTATTACTAATACGGGCAGTTTTGTTATTAGCCCTAAAACAAGCCTGGTGGTTTCCAACAAAGGAGATAAAGCTTCGGCAGCTTTCTTTAATACATATTTATTGGAGTATTATGGATTTGAATTAGCAGTAGTTCAAAAAGCCTCTAAAAACAGTATTGTACTGAAAAGTCTTCAAAATATTGATGGTATTAAAGGGGAAGGTTATAGTTTAAAATCGGACAAGGACGGCGTATTGATTGAAGGGAATTCAAATCAAGGAACTTTTTATGGAATGCAAACGCTAATTCAATTGCTTCCTACAGAGAAAAGCAATAGTCTAACGATTGCTTCGGTACAAGTAAAAGATGAACCACGTTTTGCCTATAGAGGTTCGATGTTGGATGTTAGTCGTCATTTTTTCCCGGTTTCATTCGTTAAAAAGTATATTGATTATTTAGCCTTACATAAAATGAATTATTTCCATTGGCACCTGACCGAAGATCAAGGTTGGAGAATCGAAATAAAAAAATATCCCAGACTTACTGAAATAGGTTCTAAAAGAAATGGATCTATCATAGGAAGGTATCCAGGCAAAGGAAGTGACAATACACCCGAAGAAGGTTTTTATACCCAAGAGGAAGTAAAAGATATTGTGAAGTATGCTTCAGACCGATTTGTAACGGTAATTCCAGAAATTGAAATGCCGGGACATAGTAGTGCCGCTATTGCCGCTTATCCGATGTTGAGTTGTTTTCCAAATGAAAAAACAGTTATACCAGATGCTATGATTTCTGAAAAAAGCAAGCAGGAATTAGCAAATGGCAGGATAAAACTGGTTCAGGAAACTTGGGGTGTTTTTACCGATGTGTATGCTCCAACCGAATATACTTTCAACTTTCTTGAAGACGTTCTTGATGAGGTAATGGCGTTGTTTCCTTCAAAATATATCCATGTTGGTGGGGATGAATCTCCTAAAGATGCCTGGAAAAGAAGCGAATTTTGTCAGCAGTTGATAAAAGAAAAAGGGCTGAAGGACGAACATGAACTTCAAAGTTATTTTATCCAACGCATGGAAAAATACATTAATAAAAACGGAAGAACCTTAATAGGTTGGGACGAAATATTAGAAGGTGGTTTGGCTCCAAATGCAATTGTTATGAGCTGGAGAGGAGAAGCTGGCGGAATAGCGGCAGCCAAAGAAAATCATCAGGTGATTATGACCCCGGGAAGCCACGTTTATCTGGATCATTCCCAAACAAAAAATGAAAAAGAAGTTACCATTGGAGGTTTTACCTCATTGGAAAAAATATACAGTTATGAGCCTATTCCTAAAGAATTGAATGCGCAACAAGCTAAATATGTACTAGGTGCCCAAGGAAATGTGTGGACAGAATATATGACTAATCCATCCAAAGTAGAATATATGATATTCCCACGTTTGAGTGCCCTTAGTGAAGTATTATGGTCGCCAAAGGAAAATAAAAATTGGCCTGCTTTTCAAACTAAAATTGAGACGATGAAAAAAAGATATGATATGTGGGGCGCTAATTATTTTAAAGAAAAGGAATAATAATTACACCCAACAGGTTAATGTTTTAGACTAAATATGTTAAATAAAAAGAGGCTGTCCGAAAAGGCAGCCTCTTTTTATACATCGCCAGTTTCTGTACTATTAAAAAAGGAGTAAAAAAGAAGCTCCGAAGCAGGATGATTTCATTTGGTTTTTTAAAGTATTCATTTTTCCCTTTTAAATTTGTTGTTCTTTGGAGCGTTTCAAAATTTTGCGAGAGTAGCAGTGATTAATCTGTTTTTAATAATGCCATCTGACAAAAGCCTCCATTGCTGCATAATTAGACAATCCTAATTGTACATATAATTCTGAAGTTTCTCTATTTCTATCTTCTGCTCTTTGCCAAAATTCTCTGGCATCAGACCCTTGAAATACAACACCGTCTTTTTGAGATTGGTGCTTGAAAATCCCGTGTCTTTTATCTAATACCTGATCCGGACTCATGGGTACAGCCATTTCAACTTCATCGATGCCCCATTCCTGCCAAGCGCCTCTATACAACCAAACCCAGCAATCCTTCATGAAATCTTTTGTTTTTAATCGTTTTACAGCTTCAAAAATGGCATCCAAACATACTTTATGCGTTCCATGCGGATCAGCCAAATCACCTGCGGCATATATTTGATGCGGTTGTATTTTCTCGATAAGATCCATGGTCAACTGAATGTCTATTTCTCCTAAAGGTTTTTTCTCAATCGTTCCTGTTTCATAGAAAGGCAGTTCCATAAAGTGAATTTGCTCATCTGGTAAACCAACAAAATTACTGGTGGATCGCGCTTCTCCTTTTCGAATCAATCCTTTCAAATAGCGCACTTCGGGAATGTCTATTTCACTCGCTTTTTTGTTTTTAAGAAATGCTATCGATTTTATATAAATATCCTCTGCTTCTCTACTTTTTATTCCAAATTTTTCATTGTAGTCACAAACAAATCTGGCAAATCGTAGTGCCTCATCATCAGCAACAGCAATATTTCCCGAAGTTTGATATGCCACATGCACTTCATGTCCTTGTTGTTGCAATCGCATAAAAGTTCCTCCCATACTGATAATATCATCATCTGGATGCGGACTAAAAATCAGCACTCTTTTTCTAGCCGGTTCCGCTCTTTCAGGTCTATTGGAGTCCTCCGCATTTGGTTTTCCTCCCGGCCATCCGGTAATTGTATTTTGTAATTTATTAAATATTTTGATGTTGATGTCGTACGCTGGTCCTGAATCAGCCAATAAATCGCTCATTCCGTTCTCTATATAATCCGCATCGGTAAGCATTAAAATAGGTTTTTTTAAATCAAGTGCCAACCCTAATACCGCTTTTCTGGTCAATCGATCTGTCCAAACAATCTTCTCCACTAACCAAGGTGTATTAATTCGTGTTAGTTTTGAAGAAGCTTCTTTATCTAAAACAAAAACAGCATTATTATGCTCTTGCAAAAAGGAAGCAGGAATTTGATTGGTTACGGTTCCTTCAACAGAAGCTTTAATGATGTTCGATTTTCCTTCGCCCCAAGCCATTAAAATCACTTGTTTGGCTTCCATTATTTTTTTAACACCGAGCGTGATTGCAGTTCTTGGTGTATTGCTCAATCCAGAAAAATCGCCACTTGCCGCGACTCTGGTGATGTGATCTAATGCTACCAATCTTGTTTTTGAATTTTGTAAAGAACCCGATTCGTTAAATCCGATGTGACCGTTTCCTCCAATTCCAAGTATTTGCAAATCAATTCCACCTAAAGCTTCTATTTTCGCTTCATAATTAGCACAATAATCCGCAATTTCTTCTTTGGACAATGTTCCATCCGGAATATGATAATTTTCTGGTAGGATATCCACTTGATCCAACAGTAATTCTTTCATAAATCGTACATAGCTGTTTATAGAATCCGGTTCCATTGGGTAATATTCATCTAAGTTGAATGTAATTACATTTTTGAAACTTAGCCCTTCTTCTTTGTGCAGGCGCACTAATTCAGCATACAATCCTTTGGGCGAAGACCCTGTTGCCAAGCCTAATATGCAGGATTCCTGATTCTCTTGTTTTGACTTGATAAGTGTTGCTATTTGTTGTGCAACCGCTTTGGATGCTTCGGTTGAATTTTCAAAAACTATGGTACCTATATTCTCGAATCTTTTTTCGAAACCTGTCGCCTTATCTATACTACTTTTTAACATTGTCAGTTTTATTTTTAATTTATTTTATAATCGTAATCGAGTATTATTTTCTGGACCAGCTTCGGTATTTGTGTCCTTTAAAAGCATAAAATATAATCATCAAATAAGAAGGCACTAAAATTAAATACGCAATTTGATTCCCACTTTTTGCTGTTTCTGCAACTCCATTGGCTTCGTTAGTTAAGTTGATGGTTTGCACTAAATAACCATAAAACAATGGGAAAATTGCACCTCCAATGATACCCATAATCAATATTGCGCTGGCTATTTTAGTATATCCTCCCAAATCCTGAAGTGCCATCGGCCATATTGCAGGCCAACAAAGTGCATTGGCAAGTCCCAATAGTGCGACTAAAATAATAACCAGAGGCAAAGCTGGAATACCAGGCAATTGAATCATTATAGTTGGGGATATTAACACAATCAAAATCACTAAAATTAATCCCAGAATACCGGAAGCTTTTAGTGCAATAACTTGGGAAATATATTTAGGAATTAATGTGATTCCTAAAATATATCCTATTACCATTGCTGTCATGGTAAATGAAGTTAGTTTTAAATAAAAATTACCTTGTTCTCCATAAACGCCTAGTTGTTTTCCGAAGCCACCAATTGAATCTCCTGCTAAAACTTCGGCAGCCAAGTATAACATCAAGGTGATTACACCTAAAACTAATTGAGGATATTTAAAAGCATTTACAATCTGTTTAAAAACGCTTTGATTTAATACTTTTCCATCTTCATCCAGATCAATTTCCGGCAACGGAGACAGTTTGACTAAAGCGGCCAAGACAAGAATAATAGCTCCCATATACAAATACGGAGTTTGTAATTGTAGCGCTAGGGAATCTAATACGGCAGATTTAGTGGCGAAATCCAGTACGGCAATTTTATCGGCCGTATACTCCTGCATGTTTGACAGTACTAAAGCTGTCAACACCAGCGGTGCAATAAATCCTGCTAATTTATTGGCAATCCCTAACACACTAATTCGTGCTGCCGCACTTTCTCTGGGACCAATAACAACTACATAAGGATTTGCTGCCGTTTGCAAAATTGCCAAACCAGTTCCCATAACAAATAAAGCTACCAGAAACAGGAGAAAAGTGCGTGCTTCGGCTGCAGGGTAAAACATAAATGCTCCAAAAGCAATTACCACTAATCCTACCGAAACGCCATTTTTATAGCCTACTTTTTCTATGACCCAAGAGGAAGGAATCGCCATTACAAAATAAGCAATGTAAAAGGCAAAAGCCACAAAATAAGCCTGAGATTGAGACAACTCGCACGCTAATTCAAAAAATGGAATTAGTGGGCCATTCAACCAAGTTACGAATCCTAAAATGAAAAATAATGAGGTTAGAATAACCATCGGAATTAATGTATTCCCGGGTTTATTATTTATGGTGCTTTTACTTTGTGACATGTTATTTGTTTATAGGTTTTACTATTCCCAGTTGAGTACTGGATAGTGTTTTTTTAAATAGGCTTTTACCTCCGCGATGTCTTCTTTTGCTGTTAAATCTGGAACATGTTCCGAAAACGGAATTCCTAATGTGGTATCAGGATGCTCTTTTTGAGCGTTCAAAAGTACCGTTGGTAATTCTTTTTCGTCTCTTTCAGGATGAACGGGACAGTTTTTCAGATACGGATATAAAAGCGCTCCGTTAAATTTAAAAGCGTTCATACTCACTCTCAATTTTCCTTCGGCATCTTTGTAGCTTTCTAAAACTTCGGCAGTTGGTTTTTCAAGAATATCTAATAACTGATTGTTTTCACTAAGTTTAGCAATGGCAAAACGAGAAATTCGCTCTAACGGAAACTCCAATGCATCGCGATTATAACTGATAAATGCATTTGGGCTAAAGGTTTCCCTTAGCGCATATAAGGCTTCGGTAGAATATAAGTTATCGCTATTGCAAACCGTATATTCTTTAGAATTCAAATCCGGATATTGCTCCATTGCTTGAAATAAAGCATCAGCGGTACCAAATGGCTTTATTCTTCCTTCAGGAATGTATTGCGTTGCAAAGGAAATTGTTAAGCCATTGAAATCATTGTTGCAATTTTCGCTTCCATAAAACTCTTTGAATAAGTCTCCTTGTTCCCCAATAATAATATAGATGTTTTTATATCCTGCTTTTTTAGCATTTAATAAAAGGTAATCCAATAATGGTCTTCCGTTTGGTCCAACGCCAATTAATCCTTTACTTCTTTCATTTGCCTGCGCAATTTCTTCTTCACTCAAATTATCAACTGCAACTTGTTTTTTCATTCTGGAAGAAGCGCCACCAGCCAAAATAATTAGATTATCATGCATATTTAATTCTTTAAAATTTTACTGTTTTCTAGTATTCTCACGCCAGGATCAACGGTTACGGTGTAGGCTTCTATTGCGCCTGCTGCCAGTATTGCTGCTACTACAGGAGCTTCATTTCCCGGTTCAGCCAGCACTACAATACTTCCTCCGCCACCTGAACCCACTATTTTTGCCCCATACGCCCCAGCTTTCAATGCGGCATTGATCATCGCGTCAATTTTCGGGACTGTTATTTTTAATAAATCTCTTAAAACAGCGTGATGTTGATTCATTAAAGCACCAATCTTCTTTAAGTCTGGAGTTGGTTTTTCAAATTCTTTTAAAGCCTCTTTGGTATAATGGTAATTCTTGATGGCCGCTTCAAAATAAGGGATTAATCGGTCCGGTAAATAATTATGGTATTTATCTAAATCTTCTATTTCGGATGTATTTAAATCAAAATCTGTAAAATTTTGTTTGATAGTATCAATTGCTATTAAGGCATTTCCTTTTAATTCTCCAATCAAACCAATCGTTTCTTTGGGTACACCTGAAACTCCGGTTATCAGTCCTTTTAGTTCGGTTCCAATGATGGTGTATGAAAAAGGATCTTTGGTATTGATGTGAACAATATTACCCACTCCGATGCTGTAATGATCCATCATTCCGCCTGGTTCTCCATGTTCTAAAACTTCAGATGCATACCCAATTTTTGCAATAAATTCAGGGGTTACTTCGGCATCAACTCCAAAAGCTGTAATCAAAAAATTAATCCAAGCTAATAGCAAAGCGGATGAACTTGAGGTTCCGGAATTGATAGGAATGTCTCCTTTTATGGTGATGTCGTATCCTACAGTTGGGATGCAACCCTGTCTTCTCAACACTCTCAGAGAAGAGGCAAAATAATCGCGAGGCGCTAATTCCGAAAAGGTAGCATGAATATCAATGAGCCTAACTTCATTTATATCAACCATGTTTAGTCTAAAAACTGCAGTGTCATTTTGCACTGCGGTTAATTTTATGTTTCTATTAATCGCACATGCAATCACCGGTAAACCTAAATAATCTTGATGATCTCCAAAGAGGCATGTTCGTCCAGGAGCTAATGATATAATTTCTTTCACTTTTTATAGGTTTTAAAACGCTGTAATACTGAATTTTACAGCAAATTTTATTTGTAATGCTAACTCTTTAATTCGTTTTGACTTTACGAAACTATAGATTAAATTCTAATAAAACAAGTAAAAAACAATAAATGTGCTCGAACACACTTTATTTATGTTGTCGAGCACATTTGTAAATTATATAAAAATAAATAGTTGAAAATAGATTGTGATTCAAAATAAAACGATGTTGCTTTTGAACTAAGTTCTCTTTTGATAATTAAGTCTTACAAAAAAAACAAACCAAAGTTTTTATATATTTGCTTATTATGGATAAAAAATACACAATAAAGGATATTGCTAAATTAGCTGGCGTTTCAAAAGGAACTGTTGACAGGGTCTTGCATAAAAGAGGGAAAGTGTCACCGGCTGCTTTGGATAAAGTTAACGAAGTTTTAAAAGTAATAGACTATGAACCAAATCTTATTGCCAGGAATTTAAAAAACAATAAAATTTATCGTATTTGTATTCTACTTCCTGATCCTGAAATTGATCCCTATTGGCGTCCATGTCTTAATGGTATTGATGATGCTGTAAAAGAATTTAAAGCCTATAATTTGGTTATTGAAACCTTTTATTTTAATCCGGAAAAAAAGAAATCCTTTTTAAAAGCGAATGAAGCCGTATTAGAATTATCACCTGATGCCGTTTTATTAGCCCCTTTATTCCATAAAGAGACCGTAGATGTTATAGAAAAATACCATTCCTTGAATATCATTGTGAATACTTTCAATAACCAGGTCGAATCCAGTTTTGTAAAAAGCTTCGTTGGTCAGGATTTATTCAGAAGTGGGCGAGTAGCAGCAAAATTATTAGATTCAATTACTGATAATGGTCAAATTGCTATTGTTCATATTGATGAAACCTACAAAAATGCAATTCACATGCAGGAAAAGGAACGGGGTTTTAGAAATTATTTTGATGAGAAAGAAAATTCAGCATACACGATTACCACTCTGAAATTAAAAAATCCAAATGTTGAAATTAGTTTTAATACTTTCCTAAATGAAAATCCTGATTTGTCAGGTATCTTTATTACCACCTCTAAATCGTATCAAATCGCTAAGATAATTAGTGACTTTAAAAATAAAAAAATTAGAGTGGTTGGGTATGATTTGATTGATGAAAATGTTAGTTATTTGAATCAAGGCGTAATCGATTTTATAATCCATCAAAATCAGAAAAGACAGGCGTATCTTGGGATAACCTCTTTAGTGGAATATTTTCTCTTTCAAAAAGAAATTCCGGAAATGATTCTTTTACCAATTGACATTGTAAATGCTGAAAATGCGGAGTATTATGTTGAATAGCACAATTGTATTCTTTTAAAACAAAGGCATCTAAGAAAGCTATTATTAGGTAATGATTAGAGTAATAGTTACAATACGGGATTATCATAATTGACGACTTACAGGAGAATGGTTTTGTATTTTGGAAGTTAAATGATAACAGAAAGTTATATTTAACTTCGTTTCCAAGTCCATTTAATAACTAAAAAAACGAGCATGAATCCAATGATTAAAAACATTTTGGCAGTCCTAGTTGGAATTGTCATTGGGAGTTCAGTAAACATGGGAATTATCATGATTAGCGGTTCAATTATTGCGCCACCAGACGGCGCTGATGTTACCACTACTGAAGGTCTAAAAGCATCCATGCATTTATTCCAACCCAAGCATTTTATTTTTCCGTTTTTAGCTCATGCAGTTGGGACTTTTGCAGGTGCATTTCTGGCTGCTCTGATTGCAGCAACCCATAAAATGAAATTTGCATTCAGCGTTGGAATCTTTTTCCTGCTGGGAGGTATTGCCAGTGTTTTTATGCTTCCTTCGCCCACTTGGTTTACTGTTGTTGATCTAGTAGGAGCTTATATTCCTATGGCTTATTTTGCCGGTACCTTAGTTGTGAAGAGAGCATGAATCAGGGAATTAGAAAGCCATGAATTCAAAAAAACAATAGGATATCATATTTTGGAATAATTGCTTCTACGATTTTTAGTTTTGATTAACGTAATAATGGCTTCTGTTTTGAATTTTCGATTTTGCCCTTGATTTTTCCGAATAAATCTTTCCTGAGAATGCGTTTCATTGCTTGTTCAAGGAGTTGGACGTGCGTGTTGCATTTATATTAGTCCTAATTTTTTAGCTATACTTATTAGGTCGCTGTCGCTGCCTTTTCCCATTAATAGCTGTCCTTTTATATTTGCTTTTCTTTTTTCTATGGCACTCATGGAAAGCGGAATATAGTTGGGAAGATTCACCGTTTTAATACCTTTTGAAATTAGGATTAAAATCTGGCTATCATGCTTATCCCAATTAATATTTCTATCCAACAGTTCTTTCTGCGATTCTATAATAGTTCGGCTTTTGTACATTTCCCCATTTATAATTTTTTTACAAATAATAGGGAATAATTCAAAATTAATATCATTTTTAGAAACGAAACCTTCCGGGTTTATGTCTTTTATTATTTTATCGACAGCCAAGGGTTCACCATGCATGGTAAGCAAGACGATTTTGCAATTTGGGAATTTTTTCCTGATTAGTGAAGCGAGGTCTACACCATTTTCAATATTAAACTTTATATAAGGAGGAAGGCTTATATCTAATAATGCCAAATCAATAGTTGTATTTTGATTTAGATAAAAAAATATTTTGTTATACGCCTCTTCACAATTATAACTCCTTATGAAATTAGGTGTTCTTTCTTGGAAGTTGCTTACAGACAATATATTACTATAGCTGTCAACTGTCATCGGGTGATCATCAACGATTAAAATAGTAAGGGGCGTCTTCATTTTATCGAATTTATTGCAAAATTAATTAAATATTACGGTATAACCGTAATATTTAAAGAATGCAAAGATGTTTATTTGTATCAAATGATTGTTTAACTTAACCTACGTTTATATGAAAAAATTATCCATCACCGGACTTGTTTTGATTTCTTTACTAACTTATTCCTGTTCAAATGATGAGGAGCGTTTAGAGGTTCAAGCCAGAGATTTTAAAACGATTCCCCAGTCTGTTTTGAAAAACGACTTGCCGATAAAAAACATTGATTCCACTACAGTAAAATTGGGCTCCACGGAGTTAGATGGTGATCCAATTAATCCGATACCTCCAAGGCCAAGATAGTTTAAGACATGCCTAATTGAAACAAGAATACCATATGGTTTACATAAGCTATGTGGTTTTCTTGTTTTAAAATATAGTATATTTGACGTTATAAAATAATAATTGCATTTTGAGTACTCTTACTAAAATAATCTGTTTGCTTCCACTGTTCTTTTTTTTTCATGCCAAAAGAATGATTCAGATGCCTATGCAAAAAACAATACTATTTTATTTAACAAAAGTTTTTTTGACGCTTTAGAAAAAAATAAAAAAGAGCCATACTTAGACTCAATAGGTGATTTATTAGAGTCCAAAGAAAATGATTCCATTGTTAGAGAGACCCACTTAAAAGTCGCAACGGAATATTACTACATCAATAATTTAGAAAAATCTTTATCTTTTAGTCTAAAGGCTTTACAACTATCCAAGCAGGCTAACGATAGTGTCAGAATTTCGAAGGCATTATATTATGTGGGCGATTGTTATCAAAACTCAAAAAGTGACAGCGCTTACTTTTACTATTTACAAGCAGAAAAATTATACCATAAAATGAATGATTATGATGGTATAGCGCGAATGCTATTCAATAAAGCCTATGTTTTATTTTATGACGGAAATTATGTAGAATGTGAAGTTGAAATTTCTAAAGCATTACAGTATTTGAAAAATTCTACCAATCACCGTTTGATTTATTCTTGTCATACGTTAATGGGTAATTGTTTAGAGAAATTTGTTAATTATGATGAAGCCTTACGCTATCATAATTTAGCCTTACTGGATTTAGAGAAATTGAGAAGTAGTGGTGAAGACAAAGATCTAATACATAATTACAACTTAATTTCTGTTATTAATATCTGTAATTTGTATGATTTAAAAGGGGAATTTTCCAAATCTATAGAAAAATTACAAAGTTTGCGTTTCGAAGATTTAAAAAAGAAATCTCCCAGATTATACGCGAATGCTTTAAGTAATTTGGCTTACTCTAAGATGAAAAACGGGGAATATGAAAATGTTGAATCCATGCTTTTTGAATCCTTACGCATTGTTGACAGTATAGGGCTTACTTCGGATATTTTATATAAAAAAATACATTTAGGGGAGTATTTTTTAACTCAGAAAGATACCAGCAAATCAATTCAAAATTTAAAAGAAGCGAAACAATTAGCTATTGAAATTAAGAATAGTAACGAAATTTTAGCTTCACTGAAATTGTTATCTCAATTAGATAAGAAAAACCAATTGTTTTATGCAAATGAATACATTAAAGTAAGTGACAGTATTAATCTGGTTCAAAAAAATGCTCATAATAAGTATGCCAGAATAGAATATGAAACATCCAGGATCGAGGATGAAAATAAAGTTTTGACCAAGAATAATTTTTACATTTTAATTATTTCATTTGTGCTGGTTTTAATACTGATTGTAATTATTGTTTTACGGTATTTAAAATATAGAAATAAAGAGTTACAGTTTTTTAAGAAACAGCAAAGTGCTAATGAAGAAATATACGAACTGTTAACCGAACAAAATAAAAAAATTGATATTGCAAAATTTAATGAGAAGTCCAGAATAGCAAGGGAATTGCATGATGGTATCATGAATAAAATTTATGGTGTCCGAATGAATTTAGGTTTTTTTAATTCTTTAACAGACGAGGAAACAATTGAGAAAAGAAAAATATATATATCTGAATTGCAAAATATTGAGGGTGAGCTCAGGACGATATCGCATGACTTAAGTCGAGGCTCTTTTTTTGACGGGAATGATTTTAATGTGTTGTTGACAAGTTTGGTCGAGAATCAAAAAGAGTTTAGTAGTACCCATTTTAAATATGTAAATAATGAAATATTAGAATGGGCTACTGTTCAAAATATATACAAGATCAATTTATACCGTATTATTCAGGAGGCTATTTTAAATGTTAATAAATATGCTAATGCAAAAAATTGTATCGTGGAAATTCAGAAAAAAGAAAACGACATTTTAAAACTGAGTATTACTGATGACGGACAAGGATTTGATGTTAAAAATATAAAAGGGGGTATTGGATTAAATAATATGAAAGAAAGAGCTAATTCTTTAAAAGGTCAATTTAGCATTACTTCAAAAATTGGAGAAGGAACAAAAATTGAAGTGGAGTTTAATCTTTAAACTTTATCGTAGTGCGTATTTAAGAAGCACGTTCCGTTGGATTTATCTTTACAGTTCCTTAATGGAAAAAGACAAAAAAGGTTCATAGGTTATTATTGTTTTTTTGGTATTTATGAATCTTCGATTTCAAGTCTGTACTGTTGTTACACGTTTTTTGTTTATTAAGTGTTTCTTTTCTTTTGTCTTGATACAAAAGAAACAAAAAATATTCATGGGTTATTATTGTTTTTTGGTATTCATGAATCTTCGATTTCAAGCCTGAATATTTTTATCCCAAAAATCATCGGACGTATTTTCCTATCCTGACCCCAGCCGCTCGTGTTTCACACTCGACTCGAGGGTCACTCCCTTCTGCCAACGCTTAAATTCTTACCGTGATTTTTTGGTTCAAAAATATAAGGGCAATCTGAAGGGGTATAATAGCAAGTTTATTTTTGCTATTCTATTTTTGTTAATGATGAAAAATCTTTACTTTTTTATCTCACTTAACTTTTATTATAAGTTATGTTTGCTTTGCCTGTTCGTTTCGCTCGGGTGGCTAAATGTTCGATTTGTCTTGATGAAAAAAGTAAGAAAAAAATATTCATGGTTATTATTGTTTTTTGTATTCATGCATCTTTGATTTCAAGCCTGAATTTTTTTCAAAAATCATTGCAGGTATTTTTATTGTGGATCTAGCCGATCGTGTTCTACAATTGGCTTTGACAGTACTTTTTTATTGACAGTAAATGGAATCCAATTATACTCTATTGGGCTTCTCTATTTTTGATTGTTTCAGAGTTCGGAGTATGATATGCAATTACCGTATTTGTGTTGTGTCTTCTATGCAAGAATACTTGTTTCTTACGATCTTGTTTCAGAAACCCTACGAAAAGGAAAGTTAGATGGAGTTGACTTCCTTTAGGCTTTTCAGTGGTTATCTTTATAGTCTGTTTTTCAGATTCTTTATCCAAAATTAGTTCAGTGCTGTAGGAGGTTTGGAATGTATCGTTTTCAAAGTCCCAATTGGTGGTCGCTGTTGCTAAAATAACATTAGTTGCTTCTTCCGGCCAATCTAAATGTTCCTCAGCCAAGAAATCATTCAATGTCAGGGTTTGATTTTCTGGATTATATAGTTCTTTTATTTTAAGGACTTTCCTCAAAGGTCTTAGTTTGTTGCTTTCAAATAGCAATAAACATTCCTTACCCTCACTAGTTTTTAATCCTTCCGTAAGTGTTCTTTTTCCTTGCGGATTAATCATGTCTTCCTGAAGTATTTCTAACAGGAGTTTATTAGTCCTTCCTGCAACACTTCCGTCTTTTGCTAAGCTATTAAAACGTTCGGCAAGTTGTCTAAATACGGCAGCTTTTTTTACGCATTGTCCGAATTCCATTCCCTGATTGCGTATTCTGTCGAAGATAGGGTTGTTCTTGAACTCTTCAGCTGTTATTCCCGTTTTTCCTCTCATACGGGCATAATTTTCCCCATCTGCTGTCACTACAAAGTTTATGTCATCTATAGTTCCTTTTATCAGAAAGGGTGCTGTTACTTTTGCCATATTTTAATTTTTGCGGGTTATCTATCGTCTTTTGCAAATTCCAGTGATATTGACCACCCAATTCCAATTTAAAGTGAGCACCTGATTCCAATTCAAAATGACCACCCAATTCCGGGGCAAAATGACCACCCCATTTTTCATTAAAAACTACTCTTTTTCATCTGTTAATTAGTGTTCAAATATACTTAAATATTATCCTTTGTTTATCCCTCTTTTTTTTCTCATAGATTCTCCATGTAATTCGAGTCGATGAGATTGATGTATCAGCCTATCCAAAATTGCATCAGCTATGGTTTTTTCTCCAATGATGTCATACCAGCCTTGCACTGGGATTTGTGAGGTTACAATGATAGAACCGTTATTATGCCTGTCTTCAATGATCTCTAAAAGGGTAATTCGGTTACTGCTATCCAAAGCTTGGAGTCCAAAATCGTCTAATATAATAACATCTTGCCGTTCTATTTTGGCCAATTCTCTCAGGTAAGAACCATCTGCTTTGGCCATTTTTAATTTAGCAAACAGCTTCGAAGTATTAAAATAACTTACTTTAAAACCTTGGATACAGGCTTGATAACCTAATGCTGTGCCTAAATAACTTTTGCCTACACCAGTGCTTCCCGTTATTAAAATGTTTTCATTTTTTTCGACAAATTCACATTCTGCCAGACGCAGTATGGTATTTCGATCCAGATTACGGGTTTGGTCAAAATTGATACTTTCAATATTTGATTTGTAATGGAATCGGGCGTTGGTGATACTGCGGGCAATACGCCGATTGTGCCTTTCATCCCATTCGGCATCAATAAGCATCGATACAAACTGATCGAGCGTGTAATGGTCTGTTTTTCCGCTTTCAATGGCTGTTTTAAAAGCATTGTGCATGCCGTAAAGCTTCATTTGTTTCATTTTTGTTACTGTGGATTCATTCATGATTACTGTGTTTTAATTTAATTATAATACTGTTTTCCTCTTATGTTAGCGTGAATTGGAAGTTCCTGCTCAGGTTCTTGTTCAAATTCGATATGATCTAAGTTGTTTTCTAAAATATTTTGAATGGTCTTAAAATTGTAAATTTTAAAATCAAGTGCCCGCTTACAGGCATTTATTAATCGCTCTTTCCCTACCTTTTTCTCGAAGTTTAATATTCCCAAACAACTTTTATAAGCCTGTTCAGGATGGTTTCTACTTTCAATTATTTGCATAATATATTCTGCTACTGACTCGTCAATACTACTGGCCCAATCAATGAAGCGGGCAGCACTCCACTGAGCTACAAATTGATGCGTGCTAGCCATATGTTCCGGGATTGTGGTATAGATATAAGGTTTGTAATTCCTTGGATGGATGGCTATTCGATTGTATTTGTGATAGATCTCTACCGTTGATTTGGTATACAATAGTTTCGCTTTTTTCTTGACATATTGATACGGAACGCTATAGTAATTTTTGTCCTGACTTAATTGAACATGCCCATTTTGCATTACTGTTGCAAAGGATTGGTATTTGATTTCAAAACGTTCTTGTGGTAATGGACTTAGTTTTTGTTGTTCATCTTCTAAAAATAATTCTATCCGAGAGTACGGACGTCCTGTGAGTTTTCGACTGTTATGAGCATCCAATAAATCCCATATTTGCTGGTTTAATTCTTCCAGAGAAAAGAATTTAGTTTCTTTTAGATTTACATAAATCCTTCGATACAAGATCTTAACAGCTCCTTCAACCAATGATTTGTCTCGGGGTTTATAAGCCCTGGCAGGCAAGATTGTAGTTTGGTAATGTTCGGCTAAATCAGCCAAGGTTTCATTAATGGTGGGTTCAAAACGACTGCTTTTTATCACTGCAGATTTTAAATTATCCGGAACAATTGCCGCAGGAGTACCTTCAAAAAAACGCATAGCATTTTCTACCGATGTAACAAAATCTTCCTTTTGTTGGCTCATGGAAGCTTCGGCATAGGTGTATTGACTGGCTCCTAATATGGCTACAAAAAATTGTACTTCTTTAATTTCTCCCGTGTCTTTATCAATGATGGAGAGTGTTTTTCCAGCATAATCCACATACATTTTATCACCCGCTTTGTGATTCATGTGCATCACTGGATTGACTCGTTTGCTCCATATTTTATAATGATGTCCAAATTGCGAGCTTCGGTAACCATTAGGATTTAGGACAATATATTGCTCCCACATGTGCTGTATGGTAACGCCAACTTTTTTTAGTTCGCGTTCCATTTTAGGAAAAAAATCATAAAGAAGCTGCAGTTTGGGACTGATTGATTCCACGGTAGTGTGTGAGAACAAAAGTTCTAACTCAGCATCAGTTTTTTCACTAATTACTTCAAAACTTAATCCTAGCACTTCAAATAAAGAAATATACTTCTTTACCGTATTTCTAGAAAGAGATAAGTACTTACTTATGAATAACTTACTTTTTCCGTTACAGTAGAACTTAATTGCTTTTCTAATTTTACTCATGTCTGTTATTTTGTTTGCCATAATCCGTCTTTTTTTAACGAATGTATGGTGCTAACAACATGAAAAAGTAAGTAGTTTTTGATGATCAATTGTACCCCAAAATTAGGTGGTCAATTTGAACTGGAAAGTGGTGGTCAGTTTGCTCCGAAACTGGTGGTCAATTTGCACTGGAATAGGATGGTCAATTTGACTGGTTTTTCCACCATGGTCAGTAATGCCGAATCTAACGGGGCTGTTTTTACCACTACAAATGATTCTCGAGTGACTGTATTTGGTAAATTTTTACGAAAAACCAGGATTGATGAATTTCCGCAATTTATAAATATCCTAAAAGGGGATATGGCCGTTATTGGTCCTCGTCCGGAACGTCCTTTTTTTGTAAAGGAAATCGCTGAAGTTATGCCTTTCTATGAAACAAGACATATTATAAAGCCTGGTCTTACTGGATGGGCTCAAGTAAACTATGCTTATGGAGCAACAATTGATGACAGTTTGATAAAGCTTCAATACGACTTGTATTATATCAAACACAGAAGTATTTTTCTGGATTTAAACATTGCTTTTAAAACAATTACCACCGTTTTGTTTTATAGGGGGCAATAGTATTATTATTATTATTATTATTATTATTATTATTATTATTATTATTTAAAAAAATTAAATGATAATTGGAATCCGTTTTTTATTCTGCATTGCCATTCTGACCAAAATAATTCCGTTGGTAATTATTAATGGCAATACCAGTAAAAAATGAGCTTTGTTGATTACTACAAAGAAATAGATTACTAACGACAGGATATTAAATAATGCCAGATTGTAAATTCCTTTTTTGTTTTTTGTCCAATAAAAATAAAGTAACCCTACTAAAGTTGGATTGAAAAGTAAAATATTATAGTTGTATCCTAATTCCAAGTGCGACGAATAAAATCCGACAAACGTAAAGAACATGCCCATTACCGCTATCAGGATGAGGTAAAATAAATCGATACTTTTCTTATTTATCAGTACCACAAACCCAAGAAAAAGAATATAGGTATAGATGTTATTCCACCAAGAGCCAGGAGCTTCATTCTCGAATTCTAGTAGTGTCTTGTTTTTCTGCACCAGCGGATGATTCTGAAAAGTAACTTTCTTCAGGCTTTTTTGCAGTTCAAAAGGCAAAAATAGTTGCGTTCCCAAACCATCTACTTTTTTACCAAAGATGATGCTTGTCCCTAATTTTTCGTAAAAGTGATTGTCAAAATACGGATAAAGTATCGTTCTGTAAGTGATGTCGGTATCTTCGTTTTTTACAATTGCGGTGGTGTCTAATGTTTTATTGATGATGTCAACAACCATCGATGTGCAGTTTTTATCAATAAACTTGTATGTGTAATGACTTTCGCCTGAGGCCAAGGAAGTGTTCAGATTGTCAAATAGTTTTTGTTTCAAGGATGAAGGGATGTTTAATTCCTGCTCATAAACAGACCTTTTTTCATATTGATATTGATTGATGAAATCAGGATAGGAGTGCGCTACGGCAAAATATTGTAAGTCGCCTTTTATGAATTTCATGACAAAATTAGGGGTGTTAAAATCAAATGCCCCATAATTGTATACCACATCAATTCCGTTGACCGTATCGTGTACTCGAATTGCAGTGTGTCCAAAAAGAGAATAGGATTCATTTCCCGTTCCGCAAGTAAGCACGCTGACTTGTGTGTTTTTTGATAATTGGATGCTTTGTCCGAAACTATAGTTTGCAGTTGAAAACAAGAGTATGAAAAGAACTATTTTTTTTAAAGAAGCTATATCCATTTGTTGTGGTATTGTTGTTTTTAAATTAATTTCTAAACATTCCCAAATCTACTTTAACTGAAAAAATATTGGAATACAAAGCTGTACTTTGATCGCCTAAATCAGTCAACGCATAATCAATCTGGATGCCTTTGTATTTGAACCCCAAACCGATATTAGGCTGAAAACCCACTTTTTCGGAGTTGTCCAGTTGTTGTACATTCTGAAAATTACCCACACCTGCACGTACAAAAACCAAATCAGTATAGCCAAATTCAAGACCTAAAGCCGGATCGATACTGACAAAATCGGTGGAGATAAGATCATTCGTTTTTGCAAATCGCATATTCATATTGGCAGCAGCCAAAATGCTATAATTGTATCGAATGATGAACTTTTTAGCGATTCCTAATTGTGCTTTTGGAGCTGTAATCTCAGTACTCTCCGGTAATTCCTGGTTTTCTCCGGGAATGGAATTGGCAATTTTCTGATATTCATCTTCATCAATATTCCATACGTTATACGTGGTGGTTATATCCCGAAGCATTAATCCAAATTGCCAGTTGTTCTTTTCGAATTGTAATCCGACATCAAAACCAAAGCCCCAAGAATTGGCAAATTTGCCGATGATTCGTCGGATAACTTTTGCGTTTACGCCATATTGAAATCCGGGAACAGGGAGTTTTCGAGCATAAGAAAAAGTGAAACCATAATCGGCCGTTGAGAAAAGACTGATTCTGTTGTAGTCAATATTTCCTTGGCTGTCAATAAGTTCAGTAGTGTTTAAAATATCATCGACACCAAAACGAATTAATGAAATTCCCCAAGCGCTCCGGTCATCTATAGGACTTGCGTATGCCAAATAATCGTATTGGGCTATATTGGCAAAATAATTAGCATGCATTAAGGATACCTGATGGTCTTCCAGATGAATCAGTCCTGCAGGATTCCAATACCCCGAATTAACATCACTCGTAGTAGCCACAACAGTATTAGACATACCTAATGCAGCCGCATCCACGCCGATATTCATAAACTCATTCGAGTATTTTCTGACGGCTTGACTGTAATTTAGCGTACTAACCAAAACCGCTGCTAATAGGAAGCTTTTTTTCAATGGGGTCATTTTTACAAACTAAAAGTCTGTTTAATTTTTATCAAAAATATAATTTTTTACCGAGCTTATTTCTTCCTTTGGGTAAATATATCCAAACAAGAAATCACTGTTGAAAAAACTCTATTAAAAAACGTACTTCTCCTTGACTTATTATACTAAATTTGCCAACTGTGGTTCACTAAATTTTATAACTATGACTATTAAAAAGCATATCCCCAATATTATTACTTTACTAAATCTTTTTTGCGGTTGTATCGCTTTGGTTTTTGCTTTTAACCAAGATTTTGAAATGGCATTTTATTTTGTTTGCTTGGGTATATTCCTGGACTTTTTTGATGGTTTTTTTGCCCGATTATTCAAAGTATCGAGCCCGCTTGGATTGCAGTTGGATTCTTTGGCAGATATGGTTACCAGTGGAGTTGTGCCGGGTTTAGTGATGTCTCAAATGATGATCGACAATTCGTCAACTGCGGCGGTTGATCATTTGCAAATTTTTCCTTATTTAGGGTTTTTGATTGCCTTAGGATCTTGTTACCGATTGGCAAATTTTAATATTGATACCCGTCAAACTGATTCTTTTATTGGTTTGCCAACTCCTGCCAATACGCTGTTTATTTTAAGTCTGCCTTTGGTTTTAAAATACACCGACTCTTTATTTGTTATTGAGATATTGACAAATCAATGGGTTTTACTGGCAATAACGGTATTGAGCGCTTATATCTTGAACGCTGAAATTCCTTTGTTCTCCTTAAAAATCAAGAAGTTCAATTTCAAGGATAATGCGCTTCAAATTGTGTTTTTGATTTGCTCCCTTTTGTTATTAATTTTTCTCCAATATTTAGGAATTCCTTTGGTCATTCTTTTCTATGTTTTGTTATCAGTGATAAATAATAAAATGCTGAAAAAGTAGTTTTTTGGATGAAAAGAAAAACGGTCAGAAGAAAAACTACGGCAGTTCGTAAACCCAAAAAGAAAGCAACTGTTTTCTCAGGGAAGGTTTTGCGTTATTCTATTGTTGCTTTTTTTGTTTTGCTGATTGTTGCGGTTGGCTATCATTATAGAGATGGTTTAGCCTACTATTTTAGTTTTAAATCAGATAAAATTCTAAGAGAAGAAACAGAAGCCAAGCGCATTTCTGATGTTCGTAATTATCAGGTTTTAGAAAAACACGAAGGAAAAAGTATTGGTTTGGATGTTTCAGAATATCAAGGAAAAATCCGATGGACTTATGTAGATACTTTAGAACAAAAATATCCGCTGCATTTTGTGTTTATCCGTGCTACTGTTGGAAAAGACAGGAAAGACCGCCAGTTTAATAAGAATTGGCTTGGCGCCAAAGAAAATAAAATGATTCGCGGTGCCTATCATTATTATCGTCCCAACGAAAATTCAATGGAGCAAGCCGAACTTTTTATAAAAACAGTAACCCTTCAAAAAGGAGATTTACCACCCGTTTTAGACATTGAAAAACTGCCTAAAAATCAGTCGATTGAAAATCTTAAGTTAGGTTTGAAAAGATGGTTAAATGCTGTAGAGTCACATTATGGTGTGAAGCCGATTATCTATACCGGCGAACGCTACTATGATGATTTTTTAAAAGAAGAATTCAGTGATTATCTTTTTTGGATTGCTAATTATAACTTTTACAGAGAAGAAATAGCCGAAGATTGGTTGTTTTGGCAATTCACCGAAAAGGCATCAGTTCCTGGCATTAAAGGTTATGTAGACATAAATATATACAATGGAGATTTACAGCAGTTGCGGTATATCACAGTGGAATAGTTTTTAGTAATCAGTTATCAGTGTTCAATGAGTTAGTGTTCAGTGATCAGTGTTCAGTAATCAGTTGATACTCCTAAATGGATACTCCGAACTTTTGAGGATTTAAAATCATGTAATTTATTAGCTTACCAACTTCATTGCTTTCATTTAATAATTCGTTATAAATACTTTCATTTATATAGTTGCATTTAAGTGAAAACTCTATCCAAACTTGAGTCTCTGAGTTTTCAGCATCGGAATCAGTTAATTTACTATGAAAATGTTTAGGATAAACTCTTTTTCTATAGGCTTCTGCAATATTAGCCGGTACACTTCTAGAAGAACGTCTGATTTGGTCGGTTAAGGAATACATTTCTTCTTTTGGGAATGATTTTGTTATTTCAAAGATTTTCATAGCTAATGAAAATGATTTCTGATACGCTAATAAGTCTTGGAATTTCATGTTGTTCTTTTTTTTAACTGATCACTGCTACTGAATACTGACCACTTTCTTTAAAACTCCAATTTTTTCTTTCTTAATTCGAAATTTTGTCCAAGATATACGCGACGTACCATTTCATCTTCTACTAATTCTTCTGGCATTCCCGCTTTTAGGATTCCACCTTCAAACATAAGATAGGTTTTATCCGTAATAGCTAAGGTTTCCTGTACGTTGTGGTCTGTAATAAGAATACCAATATTTTTATTTTTTAACTGAGCTACAATTCTCTGAATGTCTTCAACGGCAACTGGATCGACACCCGCAAATGGCTCATCTAATAAAATGAATTTTGGATCTGTGGCAAGACAACGTGCAATTTCGGTACGACGGCGTTCCCCACCGGAAAGTAAGTCGCCACGATTCGTACGAATGTGTTCTAAGCTAAATTCTTCGATTAAGCTTTCCATCTTAGCCTCTTGTTCCGCCTTGGATAGTTTTGTCAGTTGCAGTACGCTTAGTATATTGTCTTCAATGCTCAATTTTCTAAAAACAGAAGCTTCTTGCGCTAAATAACCAATTCCCTGTTGTGCTCTTTTGTACATTGGATAATCAGTAATATTCAAATCATCCAGAAATATATTGCCCGAATTTGGCTTAACCAATCCTACAATCATATAAAAAGACGTAGTTTTTCCGGCACCATTAGGTCCCAAAAGCCCTACGATTTCGCCTTGATTTACTTCTACCGAAATGCCTTTTACAACACTTCGTCCTTTATAGGTTTTGATTAGATTTTCGGCTCTTAATTTCATTTTTTTAGTTTAATCGTTGGATTGTTTAACTGTTTAATCGTTCAAATAAACGAATAAACAATTAAACGATTTTGCTTCTTAACAATTATTTCACAGCAGTTTCTTCCAGTGCTTCCCAGAATTCGTATGCTCTCCTTAAGTGAGGTACCACGATAGTGCCGCCAACAAGCGTTGCAATTCCCATCGCTTCCATCATTTCCTCTTTGGTTACACCTTCTTTATGGCTGGTTTCCAAATGGTATTTTACACAATCATCACAACGTAAAACTGCCGAAGCTACCAATCCCAGAAGCTCTTTAGTTTTTACGTCTAATGCTCCCGCCGCATACGCATTAGTGTCTAGATTGAAAATTCGTTTTACAATTTTATTATTGTCTGCCAATAATTTTTCGTTCATTTTAGAACGGTACTCGTTGAATTCTTCGATTATATCAGCCATTTAATTTTTTTTGATTTTTTACTACTATTTTTGAAATTAAGATACTCGCTTCATAGATTAACAACATCGGAATGGTTACAATTATTTGACTCACCACATCTGGAGGGGTTACAATTGCTGCGACAATAAGGATGATGATTACGGCATATTTCCAATATTTTCTCAAGAAAACTGGTGTAACCAAACCTAATTTGGTTAGGAAATAAATGATTATAGGTAATTCAAAAAACAATCCACAAGCAATAACACTTGTTTTTACCAAGCCAATATATGAATCAATGCTAAACTGGTTTTTTACTACTTCACTGATGGTGAAAGTGGCAAAAAAGTTTACTGACATAGGTACAATTACAAAGTAGCCAAACAATACACCCAGAAAGAAAAGTAATGAGGATGACACGATAAAAAGTCTCGCATGTTTTTTCTCAGTATCATATAATGCAGGACTGATGAATTTCCATACTTCCCATAAGATGAATGGAAAACCAAGAATAAATCCGGCAGTTATACAGGTCCAAATCAAAACGTTGATTTGTCCTTCCATGTTTGTGTTTTGGATGATGAAAGGCATTTCGGTTACGCAAATACTTTCGGCAAAGCCCAATTGATTTGAGAGGTCGCAAAAAAAGCGATAGGTTATAAAATTAGCATTTGTGGGGCCAAAAATGATGACATCAAAAATATAATCACTGATGAAAAAAGTGATGGTAGCCAAAATTAATATTGCAATTGTGCTTCGAACCAATAACCATCTTAATTCTTCAAGATGATCTAAAAACGACATTTCGTTTAAGTTTTTTTTCGCCATTATATTATTCCTTCTTTTAAAATATCGTGTAAATGTAATACTCCTTTGTATTCTCCATTGTCAACCACAACTAATTGTGTAATGGAGAAGTCTTCCAAGATGTTCAATGCATCTACAACCATAGCAGTAGATGGTATTAATTTTGGGTTTTTTGTCATAATGTCTCTGGCAGTCAAATCAACGAAAGAATCTCTGTCGTTTAACATTCTTCGAATATCACCATCGGTAATAATACCGATAACTTTATCTTCATCGACAACCGCAGTTACACCAAGACGTTTTTCAGAAATCTCGAAAATCACTTTTTTTATAGATGCATCAGGTGATACCATAGGTTTTAAGGTGTGTTCTAGCATGTCTTTTACACGCAATAGCAATTTCTTGCCCAATGCGCCTCCGGGATGATAAACAGCAAAATCTTCCGGTTTGAAATCACGCATTTCCATAAGACAAATGGCAAGCGCATCGCCCATGACTAATTGAGCGGTTGTACTGTTAGTTGGAGCAAGGTTATTAGGACAAGCTTCGGCATCTACAGTGGTGTTCAAAACAAAATCAGAACCTTTAGCAAGAAAAGAAGCAGTATTTCCAGTTATTGCAATCAATGTATTTCTAAAACGTTTTAAGAGTGGCACTAAAACCTTTATCTCAGGACTGTTGCCACTTTTAGAAATACAAATGATACTATCATCATTTTGTATCATTCCTAAATCACCGTGAATAGCCTCTGAGGCATGCAGAAATAGCGATGGCGTTCCAGTAGAATTAAAAGTAGCTACCATTTTTTGGGCAATAATAGCACTTTTTCCTATCCCTGTAACCACTAGTCTTCCTTTGGAATTATAGATATTTTGTGTCGCTTCAATGAAGTTTTCATCAAGAAAATCAGTTAGTTTAGCAATAGATTGGCTTTCCGATAAAATAGTTTTTTTGGCGCTAGCCAATATATTTTCTTTAGATATCAAAACAGAATAATTAAAATTTGTATGTGTAAAAGAAATTTGTACCTTTAGGTGTTGCAAATTTATACAAAATACCACATAATAAAGAATGAATTCAAACGAAATTGACATACACAAAGAATTAAAGAAATATTTTGGCTTCAGCCAATTTAAGGGGTTGCAGGAACAAGTCATAAAAAGTATCCTAAACCAACAGAATACATTTGTGATAATGCCCACAGGAGGAGGAAAATCACTTTGTTATCAATTACCTGCTTTGATTCAAGAGGGAACTGCTATCGTAGTCTCGCCCCTTATTGCTTTAATGAAAAATCAAGTGGATGCCATCAGAAGTTTATCTTCTGAAAATGGCGTTGCCCATGTTTTAAATTCCTCTCTTACTAAAACCGAAATTACTCAGGTAAAAAAAGATATTACTTCAGGATTGACGAAGTTATTATATGTTGCACCTGAATCTTTAACAAAGGAAGAATATGTGAGCTTTCTGAAAAATGTTACCATATCTTTTGTAGCTATCGATGAAGCGCATTGTATTTCGGAGTGGGGACATGATTTTAGACCGGAATACAGGAATTTAAAGCACATCATCAAGCAATTAGGCGATGTTCCTATTATTGGGCTTACTGCAACAGCTACGCCAAAAGTACAGGAAGATATTCTGAAAAACTTAGATATGTCTGATGCTACCACTTTTAAAGCATCATTTAACAGACCCAATCTGTATTACGAAGTACGTACTAAAACTAAAAATATAGAATCGGATATTATTCGTTTTATAAAACAACATAAAGGCAAATCAGGAATTATTTACTGTTTAAGCCGCAAAAAAGTAGAGGCTATTGCCGAAGTTTTGCAAGTAAACGGAATAAGTGCCGTGCCTTATCATGCGGGATTAGATGCTAAAACCCGTGCCAAACACCAAGATATGTTCCTTATGGAAGATGTAGATGTGGTGGTGGCAACCATCGCTTTTGGGATGGGAATTGACAAACCGGATGTGCGTTTTGTGATTCATCACGATATTCCAAAATCACTGGAAAGTTACTATCAGGAAACCGGTCGCGCAGGTCGTGACGGTGGAGAAGGCCATTGTCTGGCCTATTACTCCTATAAAGATGTAGAGAAGTTAGAAAAATTCATGTCTGGTAAACCAGTGGCAGAACAAGAAATTGGATTTGCTTTGTTGCAGGAAGTTGTGGCTTACGCCGAAACGTCTATGTCCAGAAGAAGATTTCTGCTTCATTATTTCGGTGAAGAATTTGATGATGTTAATGGGGAAGGCGCTGATATGGATGACAATGTTCGAAATCCAAAAACAAAAGTCGAAGCCATAGATCAAGTTGTGAAACTGTTGGAAGTGGTTCGAGATACGAAGCATTTATACAAATCAAAAGAAGTTGTTTTTACCTTGATTGGCCGCGTCAATGCTGTCATCAAAGCACATAGAACAGATACACAGTCCTTTTTTGGATGTGGTTCAGATCATGATGAAAAATACTGGATGGCCTTGTTGCGACAAGTTCTTGTTGCAGGATTTTTATCGAAAGATATTGAAACCTATGGCATTGTAAAAATCACTAAGAAAGGATTGGATTTTATTAAAAACCGGGAATCCTTTATGATGTCTGAAGATCATGAATACAACGAATCTGAAGATGAAGCCATAGTAACTGCTTCTAAATCTACAGGAACTGCCGATGAATTATTGATGGGTATGTTGCGTGATTTGCGTAAAAAAGTGGCTAAGAAATTAGGCGTTCCTCCATTTGTGGTTTTCCAAGATCCATCATTGGAAGATATGGCTTTGAAATATCCTGTTTCTCAAGAGGAATTGATTAATATTCATGGTGTTGGAGAAGGGAAAGCTAAAAAATATGGAAAGGAATTTTTAGAATTAATCAGTCGATATGTACAAGATAACGACATCATCCGTCCGGAAGATTTAGTGGTGAAATCTACAGGAGTAAATTCCGTAAACAAACTTTATATTATCCAAAATATCGACAGGAAACTATCCCTTGATGATATTGCTTCCGCCAAAGGCATCAATATGGATGCATTGATTAAAGAAATGGAGCAAATTGTGTATTCAGGAACTAAACTGAATATAAAATATTGGATTGATGATATGCTTGACGATGATCAGCAGGAAGAAATTCATGAATATTTTATGGAATCTGAATCCGATAATATAGAAAATGCACTCAAAGAATTTGATGGGGATTATGATATTGATGAATTGCGCTTGATGCGAATTAAATTCATCAGCGAGGTTGCTAATTAAGAAAAGTGGTCAGTGGTCAGTGTTCTGCAATCTGAATACTGATTACTGCAAACTAAAAAAGCTCCCCACGATGCGGTTTCAAAGCATCTCGAACCTGAATCATGTTTTCATCCGTTACTACCATAAAAGCAATGGCTTGCATTTCACCTTGAATTTCAAAACCCGTTATATTCAATGGTAATTTTTCAATTGTGATGTATTCTTTTAAATGAATTTCGTGATGTTCCGCTGTTTTTGCAGCTGCCGGACCACGAAAATCCCATATCAGTTTTATTTGTCTAGACATTTTTTATGAGGTACAAAAGTTCAGTAATCAGTGTTCAGTAATCAGTGTTCCTCGAAAATCAAATATTAATTTTATTCTTAATTGTTTAATCGGTTGAGGAGTTATCGTTTTACTATTTTTGAATTGCAAAGTTACAAAGTCTAATTCGAAAATTAGGCAATTTGAAAATTTGAAAAATGCATTTTCCTTTCAATAACAAGAAGTCAATACAAAATACTACTTTTGTACCTGGATTATTTTAGACATTTTTAAAAGTCAAATAATCTAAAAATCGAATAATCTAAAAAAATGCCTCAAGAACTCTTATTACAAGTATCTCCAGAAATTGCAGCAAATGATTTGTTGTTGAAAAATCATTTATCGAAACAAATTAAGATTTCCGTAAATGAAATTCAGCACGTTTCTATCCTAAAAAGATCTATTGATGCCCGTCAAAAAGCTATAAAAATCAATCTTAAGGTTTTAATCTATTTAAAAGGAGAGCCTTTTCAGGAGCAAAAAATACAACTTCCGGATTATGGGAATGTGGCTACAGCTCAAGAAGTAATCGTTGTTGGCGCAGGACCTGCGGGACTTTTTGCTGCCTTGCAATTGATAGAATTGGGTTTGAAGCCTATAGTTATTGAGCGTGGAAAAGACGTAAGAGGCAGAAGAAGAGATTTGAAAGCCATCAATGTGGATCATTTTGTAAATGAAGATTCTAATTATTGTTTTGGAGAAGGTGGTGCAGGAACCTATTCAGATGGGAAGTTATACACGCGTTCTAAAAAAAGAGGTGATGTAACACGCGTTTTGGAATTGTTTGTTGCTTTTGGAGCTTCAGCCGATATTCTTATTGAGGCGCATCCACATATTGGTACCAATAAATTACCTCAAATCATTCAGGACATTCGAGAAAAAATTATTGAATGTGGAGGACAAGTTTTGTTTGAAACCAGACTGACTGATATTTTAATAAAAAACAATGAAGTGCAGGGTATCGTTACTCAAAAAGGGGATACGATTCTTGCTAATAAACTTATTTTAGCCACAGGACATTCGGCTCGTGATATTTTTGAATTATTGGATAGAAAAAAGATTTTTATCGAAGCGAAACCTTTTGCCTTGGGCGTTAGGGCAGAGCATCCTCAATCTTTGATTGACAGTATTCAATACAGTTGTGATTATCGGGGAGAATTTTTACCTCCGGCTCCATATTCTATCGTGAAGCAAGTAGGAGGAAGGGGAATGTATTCTTTTTGTATGTGTCCCGGTGGCGTGATTGCACCTTGTGCTACAAGTCCTGGCGAAGTGGTCACCAATGGTTGGTCGCCATCCAAAAGGGATCAGGCTACCGCCAATTCCGGAATTGTAATCGAATTGCAACTGGAAGATTTTAAGCCTTTTGCTAAATTTGGTGCTTTGGCCGGAATGGAATTCCAAAAAAGCATCGAGCAACGTGCTTGGCACTTGGCAGGAGAAAGCCAAAAAGTTCCTGCACAGCGTATGATTGATTTTACACAAAACAGAGTTTCATCGGATATTCCTAAAACGTCTTATGTTCCAGGAACAACTTCAGTAGAAATGGGACAGGTTTTCCCTGGATTTTTAACGCAAATATTGAGAGAAGGATTCACTGAATTTGGAAAATCGATGCGTGGATATTTAACAAATGAAGCCATACTTCATGCACCAGAATCAAGAACGTCTTCGCCAGTGCGTATTCCCAGAGATCCATTGACTTATGAGCACGTTCAAATAAAAGGGTTGTACCCTTGTGGAGAAGGCGCAGGTTATGCCGGCGGAATTATATCTGCTGCTATTGATGGTGAGAAATGTGCATTGATGATAAAAGAGTCTATAGGAAATTAATTTTTTAAGTGATATAATTTTATTTTAAAAAAAAGCAGCCTTATTAGGGCTGCTTTTTAATGTTTTTATAGGATTAGATTATTTTTTCTTGGCAGGTTTTATTTCTGTCACCACAATCTTGAATGTGGTAGTTCCTGTGTTTTTTGCCATGTGGGTTACGGGAGGGAAATATAATACGTCTCCTGCTTTGATATCTGCATTAGTTGCAGGTTTACCTTTTTCTGTTATTTTAATTTTACCACCGGTCAAAGCATACACGGTGTGATGTGGATGGCTATGCCACGGCATTGTTGCGCCTGGGGCAAATTCTGCAGACATGACCCTCACTTTATCATTTTCAAGGAGGATTTTTTTATACACTTTTGGACCTGCTTTCATTGGGTCTTGTGCATACACATTTGAACTCATTATTAGGAATAATCCAATGAGCAAAGACATCGAAATCATTTTAATTGCTTTCATTTTATTTCATTTTTTATTGATTAGACTAAGTTGGACACTATTTTGTTGTCCATTAAAAAAAATATTTCAGCTTCATTCTGGATGCATATAGACTTCTGCTAACACACCATTTTTAATTAGAAATAAGGAATTTGGCGACACTTTAACTAATGTTTTTTTAATTTATTTTCTATGCAGTTCGATTAAAAAAGTAATGTCAATTTTTCAGGATGGTGCTAACTCTTGCTTAGCAATTCATTTGAACTATCGAAGCGCGATAAATGGCTTTTGGGGAACCACTAATTTACAAAATAAATAGATAAAATATCGAATTTGGGGTTTTTATTTTAAGTTAAATCGCTGAAAATTAAATGTTTATGATTCTAAAGAAAACAAAAAAATCCGTTTTTAAATTTTTAAAAACGGATTTTCTATAGGTATTAAAGCGAAGTGTTATTTTTTTATTTTGTTCTTAATGCAACAGGAATCGCGTCGGTTTTTATTACAAAGAAAGAAAACAAAATTCATGATTTGGACTTAATGGTCGTAACTGATTACTCTGGATATTTTCCATTGATTGTCTTTTTTCTTCCAAATCATAAGAAATTTAAACGTTCCAATTTCTTCTTTTCCGTTTTCCATATGTCTGAATTCGTGTACACCAATTTCAATTGCTCCATAGTCTTTGATAGGATGGACTTCCAGCGTTCCTTTGACTAGTTTTCGGGTTAGTTTGTTTTCATTTTTAAACATATTCGAAAAATTTTTAAAAACGGTTTCATGCGAAAGCAATCCGCCATTGTCTTGAAACCATTCTAAATCCTCAGTAAATAAAGATTTGAATTTTTCGAAATCTTTTTTGTTGAACGCTTCGAACATAATCTCGTCCATTTGTTCGATTTCCTTATATAGTGCTGCGGATGTTGATGCTACTTTTTTTTCTTGTGCAGTTGCAGTATTGAAAAGTACTAAAGCAAGAATTAGATTTAGAAAGAAATGAAATTTGAATCTGTTTTGTTTCATAAGAATTTATTTTGAGTCGTTAGGTTTCTAATTGGTTTTGGAATATCAAATGCTTGTTTTGTTTTTATTTTTTAACCGCTACAGCAATTTTTGAATCGGCAGTTCCATAATACAGAAACCATTGTTTTTTAAAATAAACCAATCCTTCTACAAAGCAAACTTCATTTACCTCTCCGGTTTTTTCATAAGGTTTGTCCGGATGAATAAAATAATCTTCCATTCGGTCTATTAATTTATAGGGCTTTTCTTTATCAAATAGCGCTTGACTTGCTGCGTACGTAAATTTAGGTAAACTCGAATCATTATAATTAGCCGCATTACTTCCGTTGTAAATCAGTAGAATACCTTCTTTTTGGAGTAAAGCAAAAGGACCGGGTTCTACTAAACGACTATCAAAATATCCCATTCGAGGATGTAAAACGGTAATCATTTTTTTGCTTTCTTCATTTTCGGCTACTTTCCAATGGATAAGATCTTCAGAAGTTGCCAGATACAAATCAGTGTCCCCAAAATACATCCAGTATTTGCCTTTGATTTTTGTAGCTATGATTTTATCGCCGGCTAATTTACAAACGATAGCTCCAGATTTTGACCACAAATCTTTGTGTTTTTCTTCATTTAAAACTAGACCGTGTTTTGTCCACGTTTTTAAATCTTTTGAGCTGGCTAAACAAAGGCGTGCTGTTTTACCATCATAGGAGGTATAAGTCATGATATAAGTTCCTTTCTCGCTTTCTATGATTCTTGGATCCTCAACGCCACCTTTCCATTCATACTGTTTCATAGTATCATTGTCCGGATAAAATATTGGCGCGGGTTGTTTTTTAAAGTGCAATCCGTCTTCGCTGATAGCCAGCCCTAATCTTGACGTCATGTCTTTGTCTTGTGCTCTGTAGATAAGATATACTTTTCCGTCTTTGACAATCGCTGATGGATTTAGGACATTTCGTTCTTCCCAGTGTACTTCTTTGTTACTTATTGGAGATTGAAAAACTTGATTTAATTGCGGTTCTAAAATAGGGTTAAGGCTGTCTACTTTTACAAAGTTGAGCATCGCCCAATCCTTGCTTTTTGTTTCGGATTTATATGTGGAATTACTGCCGCAACCTACTAGAATAAATAAGAATAATAACGTAATGGTTTGTTTCATAATGTTCAAAATAGTTTAGGAGGAACACACGATTCCTACAGTTATTAAGTATGGTTTTTAGTTTTTATTGATCTCAATTATTTATAAAAGAGTCTGATAGGGTAAAGTTGCATTTATTTTATCGAATAACAATTCTCTTTTTGAAGTTAATAGTGCTTTAGTTACTTGAAGTTGTTTCGTTTCGCTTGAAATTGTCTCATTTGACTTAATTCCTTTTTTTAAATGATTGATGACCACTTCGTAATCATGCCATTCTCCAAGTAAATCCGATAAAATATTTTTGTTTTGCAACGATTGGTTTTGTGATTCGCAGCTTAGGATTTTTTCATTGTATTGGTATGTTTTTAATCGTTTGCGAAAAGTGTGCATTTGCGTTTTTTTAAACTTGGTTTTGCACATTAATTTTTTAATTTCCCTTCTCTTTTTATCCATATAGCGGTTAACCTTTTTTTTACTTGCTTGAGTAAGTAAGGGAATTATTTTGCGGTACTTTTTTCTAAATTTAACTATGAAGCTCTTATTCGCAATTGCGAAGAAACGTTTCAGTTCTTTAGTTTCGAGTTTTTTTAAATGCTTGTAGTAAGCTTGCAGCAAATGAGAATTAGGTTGTTCAGCAAGTAAGGATTGTTCTATTTGAAGTTCTCTGATTTTTCCCGCCTGTTTAAAAATAAGTTTAAAAGGGGAGTAGTTTTTTTTGCGTTTAAATTTTTTAGAGCAATAGTTTAATAAATCAAATAAAGCATTCATTTTCTTGATTTCTACTCGAAGGCTATGAAAGGTCTCCGGAATATAGGATTTTGTAGATTTTTCTAAAATAAGGTTTATGGCACTTTTTCGTTTACTAAAATATGTTTTAAGTGCTTTCATTTTTTATAAAATATTATTTTAGAATAAGAAGGGATGATACTTGCAACAATCGATGTGTTTAAAAAGGCATAAAGAACTTTATTTTTTGTTTCAATTTTCTTCAAGAAATTTCTTTTTTTCTTCAAACTCTTCTTTTGTAATTTCTCCTTTGGCAAATCTTTTTTTCAGAATATCCAATGAAGTTTCCTTTTTTGTTCGCTGATCAAGAAAGTTATAAGGAGATGCAAATACCCAAATGAGGAGGATGATCCAAAAAATCCACCAGAAAAAATGCATTCCACCGAAATGATGTCCGTTATACATGGTGTTGTTTTTAAGTTGTTGAAAATCAATATAAATATATGAATTTCAGCACGGTAATTCAAGTAATTCCATTAAAAAAACGCCTCATTATGTGAGGCGTTTTTTCTATTTTTCTTATTTTGTTATTGATTATCAATTGGAATACCTTGTTAGTGCATTTGCTTATATAATTACTTATTTTTTTTAGTGTTCATTTCCATATAATCTATAGTCAAGTCAGACATTGCTTTCATTCCTAACACAAAACCGCTTTCATCAATATAAAAATCAGGAGTATGATGTGGAGCAGTTTCGGATGTCGGCTTGCCTTTAGGAGCACCTCCCAAAAAGAAATAAAGGCCCGGTATTTTTTCCTGATAAAATGAAAAATCTTCGGCACCTGTAACCGCAGGAGTCAGTAGAACATTCTCTTTGCCAGCAAGAGCTTCTAATGTTGGGACCATTTTTTCGGTCAATGATGGGTCGTTGTAGGTAATAGCAGTTTTGTTGGTTATACTCACATCGGCAGTGGCCCCGGCACTTTCGGCTATTGCCGTTGCAATTTGTTTTATTCTGGAATGAACCATTTGCTGTACTTTGCTGTCCAGAGAACGAATGGTACCATTCATTGTAAGTTCCTCCGGAATGACATTGCTTCGTACCCCTGCATTTATTTGTCCAACGCTTACAACTGCAGCTGATTCTGTTATGTTTACATTTCGGCTAACAATGGTTTGTAATCCCATTATAATCTGAGAAGCGGTAACAATTGGGTCAATACCAAGCCACGGATAAGCACCATGCGTTTGTTTACCCATTATTTTTATTTTAAACCAATCGGATGCTGCCATTGTACCTTTTGGACGGTACTTTATTGTGCCAACTTCTGTCTGGGCATTAATATGTAATCCGAAAATAACATCTACTTTGGGATTAGTAAGAACGCCTTCTTTTATCATCAATTCTGCTCCTCCTTCTTCGCCTTCTGGAGGTCCCTCTTCGGCAGGTTGAAAAATGAATTTAACGGTTCCTTTTAAGTCGCTTTTTATAGATGCTAAAATTTCGGCTGTTCCCATTAAAATTGCAATATGTGTATCGTGCCCACAAGCATGCATGATAGGAACTACTTTGCCATTGTATTCCCCTTCTGCTTTGGAAGCAAAAGGAATGTCTACTCGTTCTTTTACAGGTAGTGCATCAATATCAGCTCTTAGGGCAACAACCGGACCTGGTTTTCCTCCTTTTAGAATACCAACAACTCCAGTTTTTCCTACTCCGGTTTGTACCTCAATCCCAAGAGAACGCAGGTGTACCGCTATTTTTTCGGCAGTTTTAAATTCTCTGTTTCCTAATTCTGGATTTTGGTGAAAGTCTCTTCGCCAAGTAATAACTTTGGATTCTAAAGAAGCTGCCTTTTGAGCAATCTTAGCTTTTAGTGCTGCATTTTGCGCAGAAGCAAAAATGGAAAAAGTAAGTAATCCTGTAAAAAGAATATTTTTTTTCATTAGTTGTGTTGTAAGGTTTGGTTTCATAATAGCAATTATTTCAAATGAAATTCAAGCTATTTTAGAGGTAAATACGGTCAGTCAAAACAAATATAGCAAAAATATTTTGCCTTGCAGTAATTTTAAAATAGTGTGCAAAGTATCTTGCTTTAAGTAAGATGTTAAAAAAAAATCGCCTTGTTTGCAGTAACAAGGCGATAGTTTGATAATTTATTTTTTCTTCTTTAATCGGCTTTTAAAAAGCTTTTCAAATTTTTCCATTTTGGGTTGAATTACCATTTGACAATACGGTTGGCTTTTATTGTTGACGTAATAATTCTGATGGTAGTCTTCGGCTTTGTAAAATTTAGTCAACGGTTCCAATGTTGTAACTATCGGACTGTCATAAATTCCAGCTTTTTTCATTGCAGCGATGATTGTTTGCGCTGCTTTTTTCTGTGCTTCATTTTTATAAAAAATCGCCGAACGATACTGGGTTCCTACATCGGCTCCTTGTCGGTTTAATGTGGTTGGGTCATGAACTGTAAAGAAAACTTTGAAAATCTCATCCAGATTTGTTACTTTTTTATCGTAGGTAACCTGAACTACTTCGGCATAACCGGATCTTCCGGTAGAAACATCCTCATAAGTAGGATTTGCGATTTTGCCGCCTGCGTATCCTGATACCGCCGATTTTACTCCAATTAGATTTTCATAAACGGCTTCAACACACCAGTAACAACCGCCGGCTAATGTAATAGTTTCAAAATTGGATTGTTTTTTGGTTTTATCAATTGTGTTGTTTTGTCCAAACATGCCAAATGAAGTCAATAGCACTATTAAAAATATATTTTTCATATGTAGATTAGATTTATTTTTATTTAGTATCAGGAATAAAGTCAAGTGCGATAGAATTCATACAATATCTTTTTCCCGTTGGAGCAGGTCCATCGTCAAAAAGATGCCCTAAATGACCATTGCATCTTCCGCAAAGGGCTTCAATTCTTTCCATTCCAAGAGAATTGTCGGTTTTATAAATAACACTGCTCTTGTTGTCTTGTTCAAAAAAGCTTGGCCAACCACAGTTGCTTGAAAATTTGGCGCCAGAACGAAATAATTTATTGCCACAGGCGGCACAATAATAGGTTCCTTTTTCATCTGTGTCCCAATACTTCCCTGTAAAAGGTCTCTCCGTGTCAGCATTACGGGTTACTTCATAGACGTCTTCCGGTAAAACCTTTTTCCATTCGGCATCACTAACATTAAGTTTTGTCGTGTCTGTATTGGAATAATACGGATTTCCGGGTTTGTTGATAAAATTGCCCATTGCTATAGATTTTTTTGTGCTGTCTTTTTTGTTTGTCGTTTGTCCACAGGCAGTGAACATAAATAAAGGGAGCAAAAATAATATGCTTAAAATACGGCTTGTTGTTCTCATAATTTTCTTTTTATAGTACAAATGTAAAGCGCTTTTGAATCAAAAAATGTCGTCTACATTGCAAATTAATAGTTATTTAACTATCGTTATTTACGGGTAAAAGACAGTTCTGGATTTAGAATTAACAAAACCTTATTATTATGAAATCATTCGCATGTTGATAAGGTGTTTTTTGAAGCCTGCTTTCTCATACGCCTTAATCGCGGAAGCATTGTCATTGTATACATCCAGCCTGATTTCGAATACGTCCTGAAGATTACACCAGTTTTTGAGCCCTTCAATAATTTTAGCATTTACTCCTTTTCCTCTGTGATTAGCATCAGTGTACATGAAACCTAAATAGGCGTAGTTCAGGTGATTCAAATAAGGCTTTGCAGTCTCTATTCGCGCATATCCGGAACCTATAAGCTCCGAATCAATTTCGGCAACCAATACTTCTATATGTGGTGCTGAAATCATTTTTTCAATATCATAATAATGTGTTTTTTCTGCTTTTAAAGTAGGGTCAAATGGACGTTCGGCAGTAATAATTCCCTGTTCGAATTCAAGGAGTTTTTCTAAATCGTTTGGATGAGCTTTTCGGATGGTTATAGTTTGCATTTTGTTATTTATAATTTGTCATAAAAATACAAAAGAATCTTTAAAAGGAGGGCGTCAATTTTATTTGGACAGCCTTAAAATAATTCCGCTTCAACAAATCGAAACAGAACGTTAAAGCCCCCGTCCCTAATTATCTTTTTTGTATTTTTGACAAGTAATAGATTTATATGTTAGAAGAAAATGTAATATTAGTTAACCAAAATGATGAGCAAATAGGATTGATGCCTAAGCTTGAAGCACATGAAAAAGCGGTTTTGCACCGTGCTTTTTCAGTTTTTGTTTTAAACAGTAAAAATGAAATCATGTTGCAGCAGCGGGCGCATCAAAAATACCATTCTCCTTTGCTTTGGACCAATACCTGTTGTAGTCATCAGCGCGAGGGCGAAACAAATATTCAAGCAGGAAGCCGCAGGTTATTTGAAGAAATGGGTTTCAAAACAGAGCTCAAAGAACTTTTTCATTTTATATACAAGGCTCCTTTTGATAATGGTTTGACTGAGCACGAGCTGGATCATGTCATGATTGGTTATTATAATGATGCGCCGAAAATCAACTTGGAAGAAGTAGAAGACTGGAAGTGGATGAAAATTGACGCTGTTAAAGAAGATATGGAAGTGCATCCAGAGTTATATACCGTTTGGTTCAAGATTATTTTCGACGAGTTTTATCATTTTCTTGAGGAACACAAAATATAGAATTGTAAAAAATAGTTCAAAAATATAGTAACATTAAAAGACTTTAGATTTCGTCACTTTGAGAAATCTGATCCCGAAGCTTCGGGACTAAAATCTGAAATTATGAAAGTTACCATTTCACGAAAAGCCCATTTTAATGCGGCACACAGATTATACAGGAAAGATTGGACTTTCGAGCAAAACGATGCTATTTTTGGAAAGTGCAATAATCCTAATTTTCACGGCCATAACTATGAATTGATAGTGAGTGTAACCGGCGAAATTGATCCGGAAACGGGTTATGTGATGGATGTGAAATTCTTGAGTGATATTATTAAAGAGGATGTTGAGGATCAATTTGATCATAAAAACCTAAATATTGACGTGCCTGAATTTCAGGATTTGAATCCAACAGCCGAAAATATTGTTGTAGTAATTTGGAATAAAATCAGAAAAAGAATCAAGCCAGAATTTGAATTGGAAGTTGTTCTTTATGAAACACCACGAAATTTTGTAACGTATAAAGGTCAATAATGGGACTAAAAGTAGGTGATGTCATCCCCAATTTCAAAGCAAAAGATGCAAACGGCAATGATTTTGATAGTCAGAACATTGTGGGGAAAAAACCTCTCGTTATTTATTTTTATCCAAAAGATAATACTCCGGGATGCACTGCTGAGGCATGCAGTTTTAGAGATCAATATGAAGATTTCAAAGATTTAGGCGCTGAGGTAATAGGAATCAGTAGTGATAGCGTCAGTTCACATCAACAGTTCAGTGAACTGTATAAACTGCCTTTTATTCTTTTGTCAGACAATGATAAAAAAATCAAAGCTCTTTTTGGAGTTCCTTCTGGATTGTTTGGATTACTTCCTGGACGAGTTACGTATGTAACGGATAAAAATGGAGTCATTCAAATGATATTTGATAGTGTGTTAGCTACCAAACACATTCCGAAAGCCCTTCAATCCATCAAGAAATTAGTATCATAGATTTTGTATTATACATTTGTTTTATCTTAATTTGCATTCAGTTGCTATTTCACGGTCATAAATCTTCTCAAAGGATTAAACAGTAGCGTAGTTTGGCAAAAAAATATTGATTTTATACATCTGTAATTCAAAAACACACACTTAAATGAAATTTTATCCATTACAATTTGAACCCATTTTAAAAGAAAGAATTTGGGGAGGTGAAAAACTTAAAACATTACTTAACAAACCAATTACGTCAACAATTACAGGGGAAAGTTGGGAATTGTCTACAGTTGAAGGAGATATAAGTGTTGTTGCGAACGGAGAATGGAAAGGGAAATCATTGACTGAAATTATCAATGATTCTCCAGATGAAATATTAGGAACGGAAGTTCATGCCAGATTTGGAAAACAATTTCCGTTGCTTTTCAAGTATTTAGATGCTCGTGAAGACTTGTCCATACAAGTACATCCTAATGATGAGTTGGCTAAAAAACGCCATAATTCTTTTGGTAAAACCGAAATGTGGTACATCATGCAAGCAGATGATGATGCCAGAATTATTGTGGGTTTCAAGGAAAAATCGAATGCCAATGACTATTTGAAAAATCTAAAAAACAAAACCTTGCTTTCTATTCTGGATGATGTAAAAGTAAAATCAGGAGATGTTTTCTTTTTAGAAACTGGAACGGTTCACGCAATTGGTGCCGGATTGGTAGTTGCTGAGATTCAACAAACTTCGGATATTACGTATCGTCTCTATGATTTTGATAGGGTAGATGCTAATGGTAACACAAGAGAATTACATGTTGATTTGGCTTTGGACGCCATTAATTATAACAAAGTAGAAACTAAAAAAGAGTACACAAAGAACATAAACGATTCAAACGAAATTGTTGACTGTCCTTATTTTACGACTAATTTTATTCCGTTAGACGGAGAAATTTCGGTTTCTAAATCAGGAAAAACATTTACTGTATATATGTGTACAGAGGGAACATTTGAACTGGAATACAATAATTCAAAATTGCAATATAAAAAAGGAGATACTGTTTTGATTCCTGCCGCTTTGAATGCATTCATTCTCAGCGGAAAAGCTTCAATTTTAGAAATTTACATTTCATAGTCGGTAATAGAAAGATTATGTGTACTTTTGCAGACGCAAATTAAAATTCAAATTTTAAAAAAATAAAAATGGCAAACGTTAAGAATTTAAAAAAAGACATCAACTACGTTTTAGGAGATATTATTGAAGCAGTTTACTTGTTCGAAATTTCTACAACAGGAAAACCAACAACTGAAACTAATGATTTAATTGATGAAGCTATCGCTGCTTTTGACGCTTTAATCACTAAAGTGAATGCAAAAAAAGTAGAAAATAAAAAAGCACACTTCAAACAAATCAATGTTGAATTGGAACAAACTGCAAATCAATTGATTGCTAAAATCAACGAATTGTAGTCAAAAAAAAAGCGAAAAAAGTTTGAATTTGTTTTGGAAAATAGAAATTCAGACTTATATTTGCACCCGTAATGAGTCGCCAGCGTAGCTCAGTTGGCTAGAGCAGCTGATTTGTAATCAGCAGGTCGTGGGTTCGAGTCCCTCCGCCGGCTCTTTAATAAAACCACTTAACTTTTGTTAAGTGGTTTTTTGTTTTTGGTAAAAATGTGAATTGAATTCCGTTTTAATGGTACGTAATAATTTTTTTGTTAAATTTGGTATCTAACCTAAACATTAAATTATGGAAGAGCATTCAGTTATTGAAAATTTTGAAATGAAATTAAATGAGTCTGCAAAAGACTTTTTGAAAGAAGCGGCAAAATGGGCTTATTTTTTATCAATTCTTGGTTACATAGGAATTGGTTTTATAGTTTTTGCAGCTTTATTTGCTGGTACATTATTTTCTACTATGGGGAAAATGAATCCAGCAATGGGAATGATGGGTTCATCTTTTGGAATAGTGATGGCAGTCGTTTATTTGCTTATTGCGGCACTTTATTTCTTTCCGGTGTATTACTTGAATAAATTTGCATCTAATGCCAAAGCAGCGTTTAATAACAACGATTCTGAAACTTTAACTACTTCTTTAAGATATCTGAAATCACATTACAAATTTATTGGGATTATGACTCTGGTTATTTTCTCTCTGTATCTTTTAATGTTTGTAGGAATGATTGTTGGCGGAATGGCTTTTAATAATGCTTAAATAGCTTTTATATCTGATAACGATGATGTTTCGTTCAGTTAGGCTCATCGTTATTTTACTTCTTCATAGAACAAAAAAAAATCATCTTGCTGTACAACAAGATGATTTTTTTTATTTTAATTATGGAACAGCATGTAGCTTTTAGAACTGTTTATTTTTGGTTCTTGATGCTGGTAATGTATTCCGTTAATTTTTTGCCGTAAAGCGATTGTGCGACTTTAGGAGACATTGATTTTTGAATCGTATCTAAATATTTGATATTAATATCATAGATTTCAGATAACGCTATGTAAGGCGCCACCTCAAATTTTCTGTTGTTTAGTGCAAAATTAGTAGCAAACAAATATTTTCTTTTAATGTTAGAATCCTGTCTAGCACTTAAACTATCTACTTTTTGTGTGTTTTGACTTTTGATAGCATTAAATTTTTGCTCAATCAAAGAAAGATTTTCATCTGTGAAACGGGTGTTGATTTTTTTATATTCTTCAAATATTTCCTGATTTTTTGATCCTTTAATTTTGGCGTCAGACAAATAACGATCTAAACTAGTTTCAATAGTTATGTTTCCTGGCTCAGCAAAGAATGGTAAATTATTGTCTAAAGAATTGCTCACGCCTCTGTCTAAGAATAAATAAAGCATTTCAGGAGACTTTAGGTCCAAATTACTTTCAAATGAAGAGCTTCCATCGATGTTGATAGTGTCAATAGCTACTAGTGTAGTGTCAACAACTCTTTGGATATACAAAGTTCCTTTTTTTAATCCTTTGATATTTCCGGTAATGTGTAAATTAGTTTTTGACTCATTCTTGTTACAAGATGCCAATAGGATAAGCGTAACGAATGCAATAATTGATTTTTTCATGTGAAGTTAAAATTTGTTTTTTTGGACCATGGTATCGTCATTTTTATGATTTCTCCCGTCTCGAAACTTCGGGATGAGGATTGAATCGTGACGATTTCTTTACTGTTTATATTTTGGCGCAAAATAAAGAAAATTGTTGGAATGATTTTGTTAACGCATTCAAATTTCACAAAAAAAATCCCAATCTATTTCTAAATTGGGATTTTCTGAATTATTTTTGAAATTATGATTTCAACCAAGCTTCTTTCAAAGCAGTTTTGGTTGCATCTGTAGCCTTAAGACCTTCTTTGTCTTCATAAGGGAATTTCACCTTTCCTTTTATTATTTGTTCCTTACCGTCACGTTTTATTTTTACGGTAATAGCATCGTTTTCTTTCCAGTTTTGGCTCTCCGTGATCATGTCATAAATGTTATCCAATGAATATGGTTTTTCATTGATAGACACCAAAATATCTCCTCCTTTAAGCCCTAAATTTGTATAAAAAACATTCAATTCCATGTTTGGAATCACAATGATTTCTTTAGTTTGCTGATTCACGGTGATGTATGGTGATTGCCCTTTAATGAACACATTTCCGGGTACTTTCTCTATGGATTTAGTAACGCCAACTTTAGCCAAATAAGTTTCGTAAGGAATTGGAGTTGCGCCAGATACATAAGTAGTCAAGAAAGCGCCAACTTCAGGATAGGTAAACGAAGTTATTTTTGCAAAAAGTTCATTGTCATTAAATGGTTTTGATGCACCATATTCATTGGATAATTTTTGCATCAAATCAAGAATTCCTCTTTCGCCATTACTTTTTTCTCTTATTATAATATCCAAACACATTCCAATAAGCGCTCCTTTTTCATATACGTTCAAGTATTGAGCTTTGTATGGTTCTGTCAATACATTAGCACTCATGGTAGTGAAAGGCATTGTGTCATTCATGGCATTTGCATGTTCAATTTTTTCTGACATACGCGTGTAAAACTCTTCTTCTGAAATTAACCCTTGATTGATCTGAAAAAGATTGGCGAAATATTCCGTCACCCCTTCGTACATCCATAAATGTTCTGACATTTTAGGCGTGTTGTAATCAAAATAGTGAATCTCTTTAGAATGAATCGTAAGCGGTGTTACAATATGAAAGAATTCATGCGAAACCACATCTTTCATTGATTTAACTAATTCTTCTTTTGGCATCATTTCTGGTAAAACAACAGTTGTTGCGGTAGGGTGTTCTAATGCTCCAAATCCTTTAGCATCAGTAGGTGTCATGCTTGATAAATATAATAAAACGCTGTATTTTTTTGTAGCATTGATTTTTCCTAAAAATGTTTTTTGAGCAGTCATCATCGTTTTCATCTCCGGAGTGATGCTTTCTGCAGTCACTTTTCCTGTAGGGGAATATACGCCAATCAGTATTTCCATTCCGTCAACCGTAAAAGTAGTATAGTCCGGTTTAGCATACATGATAGGATTTTCAACTAATTCAGCATAACGAGGAGTTGTAAATACATCATTAGTTGTGCTTGCATCTTGATCTGTCATTGAGGTTGCTCCCCAAAGCATTTCCGGATGCGAAATGCTTACAGTGTACGGAAGATCTTTTTTATCTTGAAAATAACCTGCAAAACCGTGCATGTTCAGCATAAAGTTTTTCCCTGCATCAATGTTTGTTCCTGCTGGAGAAAAAATATCATTTTGACCAAAACCACCGCCTTTTTCGGTGTCAAATGTGTCGTTTACCAAATAAGTTATTTTTACTAACGTTTTTGCATTTTTAATATTCCAAGTGTTGTCATCTGTTTTAGTAACAGGCAATACACTTCCTTTACTGTCAAATGCTTTAAAATCCTCAATATATTTTCCATAATCATCTACAGAATAGGTTCCGGGAACAATTTTAGGAATGCTGTAGGTTACTTCATCTATACTGATTTTTGGGGAAGTAATCGTGACAAGCACTTTGTCCTCTTTTACATCATTCAAATTAATTGCAACTTTTACTATATCAGTAACGGATTTTGAGTCATTTGTAGCAGTACTGGCAGTTTTACAGCTCAAAAGAACCGATGCAAATGCTAGTGTAAAAAATATTCTTTTCATTATTGTGTTATTTTATTTTAAGTGTTAGTCTTTCAAATTGTAGAATTGTTACAATTTATAAGGACTAGAAACTACTTTTAAATTTTTTATTTTTTAAAACTGATTTGAGAATAAAAGAAATTTTATTTTGCGTTTAATTCTTTCATTACTACTTCCGGATTTTCAACTTCGATAATTAGTTTATTGTAATAGGAATCTTTGAGTTCGACAATAATTGCATTTTTTTTATTGCAAACATCCCAAAAATTGCGTTTCCCTTTTTTTATATAAGTTCCAGCAGTGATAACCCATGGCAATTGGGTGCCTGGCATTTTCCAACCAATCCAAAAGGTAAATTCATCGTTGCTTTGATACGCTCGGATTATTTTATCTTTCGGTACTTTAATTTTATTTTCAAAAGCCCAAAATTTATGACTTCGGAGAATGTCAAAAATAAATTCGTTTTCGTTTGATGTTACTGAAACCATTGCTGAGTTTGTGAAAGTTAATTGATATAAAAACAAAAACTCCCGAATATCAGGAGTTTTGTTTTTAGTCTAATTTATTTTTTATATAATATTTTCCATCCAAATCTTCATCAAAATCATCAATCTTAACGGGTTTTGGTTTTGGTTTATTTGCAGTCGCTTTCTTTTTCCACATTTCAAATTTTTCTGCGGGCATTTTCTTTTTCATGATTTCAAGAACCTCTTTTTCGGCTAAACCAAATTCTTTTTTGATGATTTCAAAAGGATTTTTTTCTTCTAAAGCCAATGTAACAAGTTTTTCTGTTTGCTCCCAGTTCAATTCTTTACGGTTACTCTTTTTCATCACGTGAAAATTAATTCAAATAAGTTGTTAATGATTAATAAATTGCATTTTTAATTACATCCAATATTAAGAAAAAAAATAATTACTTTTTCTCAAAAGGCCATTTTTTTTATACTTTTTAACTATTTTCCTTCAAAGGTTGTTTTTGAAAGGGTATTTTTAATAAATTTTTTAATTCATTGTGCTCTTCAGGCTTCGGATGCGTGTCGATTCCATAAATGATTTCTTCTTTTGGAAGCGTCATGAAGGTTCCGAAAAGCCTGTCCCAAATTGAAAATATATTTCCATAATTACTATCCGTATACGGCAAAACATAGTGATGGTGTACTTTATGCATATCTGGAGAAACGATAAAATAACTCAATATAGTGTCTACTCTTTTTGGAAGCGAAATATTAGCATGATTGAATTGCGTAGCCACAACGGATAACGTTTGGTACAGGAAAACCATCCACATGGGACTTCCAATAATTAAAACACCCATTGCTGTAAACGTAAAACGGATTACACTTTCACCCGGATGATGCCTGTTTGCAGTTGTGGTGTCAATCCAAGTATCGGTGTGATGTATCAAATGAAAACGCCATAAAAATTTAGTTTTATGTTCCACTAAATGTACCAGATAAGCACCAATTAAATCCAATAAAAGCAATCCAACTAATGCGTAAAGCCATAAAGGCATTTCTGGTAGCCATTGTAAAATTCCAAAATTATTGGCAATTGTCCAATCGGCTGATTTTAATAAAATAAATGCCAAACAAAAGTTGACTACTATTGTGGTAAACGTCATAAAGATATTAATACCCGCATGATGCCATTTTTTATACGTGAAGTTAAAAAGTGGAAAAGCATTTTCTATTAACCAAAAAAAAGTGATTCCACCCACAAGAATTAAGCTTCGGTGTGATGATGGAATGGTAGAAAAATAGGCAATAATATCATTCATAATTGGAGTATTTATTTCAAATTTAATAATTTTTATTGAAAATAATTATTTGATTACCCGAAAGGTACCATTTATTCTTGGACCAATGGGTTTTGCCGTTTTTGGAATTTGATGTTTCCAATAGTGCTGCGTTGTTCCTTTCATTATTAATAAACTTCCGTGTTGCAGAACGATACTTTTTTTTAGGTCTTTGTCTAAATTATGTTTCAGTTGAAACGTACGCTCCGCACCAAAACTCAACGAAGCAATTACAGGATTTATTCCTAATTCTTTTTCGTTATCGGCGTGCCAGCCGTTGCTGTCTTTTCCATCACGATACTGATTGAGTAAAACGGTTGTGAAATTTACATCAGCAATATTTTCGATTTCCGTTTTTAGCTTTTGCAAAAGCAAATTCCAAGGATGTGGTTGCATGGTTATATTCGAATACGAATAGGGTTTTCCTTCGTTTCCAAATAAAGCGGTCAGGCGAGGTTGCGGATGAGTTTTTCCGTACACCCGAATATCATCTTGTTGCCAAGGAATTTCTTTTACCAATTCTGCAAAAATAATATCGGCTTGCTCTTTGTCAAAGAACTGAGGATAATAGATGATTTCAGCGTCTGGCAAGTCAAGGAATATGGGGTCGGATGTAGATTGAAACAGTGATTTCAATGGATTATGTGTATTGGTAAGCCCAGAAAATGAGAACTAATTGTAATGGCATTCGCAAAAGCAAAACCCATTTTGGCAAACCCATTCTTGCTTTTTCATCGAAATACATATAGAGATGCGTTGGGAAAATAGCCATCAATAGGGCAATAACTCCCCAAGCAGCATAGTTTGAAAGTAGCGGAATACAGAGTGCAATTCCCAGAAATATTTCTGCTAAACCGCTGATGTGGTTTAATAATTTTGGATTCGGAAAATAAGGAGGAATGATTTTTAGGTACAGTCTCGGGTTTCTGAAATGGTTTAATCCTGCGATAAAGTAAACAAAAGCCATCACATATAAATGCCAAGGTAAATTCATAATAAAGTTATTTATCACGAATTTATAAAAATTTTAATGAAATGAGTACAAATGTCTTTAAATAGAAATTAAGTCCTTTTCTTGAAGTTGACATTCATAATCACAATTGCCAGAATGATTAAAATAATTCCAATCCATTGTATTAGAGTCACGTTTTCATTCAAAAGAAAGTACGCCATCAGTACGGATACGGGAAGTTCCAGCGCAGATACAATACTTCCTAACCCGATTCCTGTAAGTGGAAACCCAGCATTGAACAATAAAGGTGGAATTATAGTTCCAAAAAGAGCCAGTATGATTCCCCATTTCATGAAAATCTCAAAATTGAAAGGAGTTGTTTGTGTCGCAATTGCAAATCCAAATACGATTATTGCGCCACCAAGTAACATAAACAGACTTCGTTGCGCCGAAGAAACATGTGTTGCCACACGATTAGCGGTAAACATAGTTGTGGTAAAGGAAGCAGCAGATAAAAGCCCTAAAACGATACCGCGCCAGTCTAATTCTACTTTGCTTTGAATAAGATTTGTGGCAAGTGCCGTACCAATTAGTACAATAACTACCGAAACTATTTTTTGATCAGAAGGTCTTTTCTTTTCTAAAATCATTTCGAATAAAACGCCCATCCAAACGGTTTGCATCAATAAAACGATAGCAATAGAAACAGGAATATATTTTACTGCCAAGTAATAAAAAATACTCGTCATTCCCAGAGAAGTTCCGGCAAGCATTAATTGAGTTATGTTTTTCTTGGATGCTTTTACAACGTCATTTCCTTTTTTAGCTTTTTGAAACAGATTAATCAGCAGCATTCCCGTGATTCCATATACAAATTGTGCAATGGTAACTTCAGGTGTGGTGAACCCTTCGCCATAGGCTATTTTTACAAAAGTAGCCAGCATTCCATAACTTGTTGCACCAAGACCTACCAAGAAAACTCCTTTTAATACACTATTCTTTATCATTTTTTCAATTTTAAAAAGCGGGCAAAGATAGGGTTTAGTTCCTAGTTATGAGGTATAAAATAGGACTTAATATTTGAGGCTGTTATTCTGGTTTGATTTTGCTTCGCAATGAGGGAATTATAGATAAATCTAAAGAATCGTTCAATTGAAAGTTAATTTTATTTCACTTCTTTATCGACTAAATCGCTCAAATGCAATCGCAACGCATTTACTGAAATACTGATTTCCCAAAATGACAATCCCAATGAAATCAATAATCCTAATAAACTCAGCCCAAAAAGATAAATTCCGGCGGTTTGCTGTTCTAAGAATAATAAAAGCATGGCGAAAACGGATAAAAACAGACTCATTACGCCTGCCATTTGCATATTGCGAATCAGTGTTAAACGCAAGTTCAGGTTTTTGATTTCCAATAAAATCATATCGTTTTGCTTTTCCTTGTAGGTTTTTTTTAATCCTCTTACTATAGTGGCAATAGTCAAAAATCGATTCGTATATGCCAATAAAATCAACGAAGTTGCGCCAAAAAGTAATGCCGGAGTTTCTATTTGTAAAATCATAAAAGTAGGATTCAATTGAGTTTCAAAGGTCGTTATCTTTTTACAACATTCATTTATTTACAACAAAAAAAACCTGCAAGTTGATGCTTGCAGGTTTAGTCTAATAATCTAACGATCTAAAAGTCTAAAAAATCTTATTTAATCATCTCAAAACTTCTTTTCACGAAAGCCGTTAAGGCTTCTCCTTTTAATAGGTTTTGTGATAATTTAGCTAAGTCTAAGGCTTGTTTTACCAAACTTTCCTGAGCTGATTTATCTTTGTTATTTAGAATGCTTGTCGCCAATTCAGAATTAGTGTTTACCACTAAATTGTACATTTCCGGCATATTTCCCATCCCGAACATTCCACCGCCGCCTGACTGACTCATTTCTTTCATTCTACGCATAAATTCCGGTTGCGTGATGATAAATGGCGAAGCGTTACTGTCTAAAGCTTCTAGTTGTACAGAATACGTTTGTTTAGGAACAATAGCTTCCAGAACGGTTTTTAAGTTGGTTTGTTCTTCTTCTGATAATTTAGAAATGGTAGTTTCCTCTTTCTTGATTAAATTATCAATATGATCTGAATCGACACGTACAAAAGTCATGTTACTGTTATCGCCTTCAATTTTTTGAATTAAATGCGAGATAATTGGAGAATCAAGCAATAATACTTCATATCCTTTATCTTTTGCAATTTCGATATAAGAGTGTTGTGCTTCTTTATTTCCAGCATATAAAACCACTAATTTTCCGTCTTTATCGGTTTGGTTCGCAGCAAGATTTTCTTTTAATTCTTCTAATGTGAAAAATTTACCGTCAACTGTTGGATACAAAACAAACGCGCCTGCTTTTTCGTAGAATTTATCTTCAGAAAGCATTCCGTACTCCAAAACGATTTTGATGTCGTTCCATTTTTGTTCAAAATCTTCACGGTTTTCAGTAAATAACGATTTTAATTTATCGGCTACTTTACGCGTGATATAATTGGAGATTTTCTTCACTGCAGCATCCGCTTGCAATCCAGAACGCGATACATTCAATGGAATGTCCGGAGAATCAACAACACCTTTCAGCATCATTAAAAATTCAGGAACAATCCCTTCTACATTATCCGTTACGTACACTTGATTTTGGTACAATTGGATTTTATCTTTCTGAATCTGTAAATCGGAACCTAATTTTGGAAAATACAAAATACCGGTCAAGTTAAACGGATAATCTACATTTAAATGAATGTGGAATAACGGTTCTTCAAACTGCATTGGATACAATTCATGGTAGAAATTCTTGTAATCCTCCGCTGATAATTCAGTTGGTTGTTTCGTCCAAGCCGGATTTGGGTTGTTGATGATGTTGTCTACTTCAACTTCAGTGAAAGTTTTGTCTTTATCTTCTTCAGCAACTTCTTCACCCTTTTTTTGCTCTATTTTTTCTGTTTTGGTTCCAAATTTAATTGGAATAGGCATGAACTTATTGTACTTGTTCAACAGTTCCTTGATTTTGTATTCTTCCAAGAATTCCAAAGAATCTTCGGCGATATGCAAAATGATTTCTGTTCCACGAGAAGTTTTGTCAGCTGGTTCTAATGTGAATTCCGGGCTTCCGTCGCAAGTCCAGTGTGCAGCTGGTTCATCTTTGAAAGATTTAGTGATGATTTCCACTTTTTCGGCAACCATAAAAGCAGAATAAAATCCAAGACCAAAATGTCCAATAATTCCTGAATCTTTAGCTGAATCTTTGTATTTGTCCAAAAACTCCTCAGCTCCAGAAAATGCCACTTGGTTGATGTATTTCTCCACTTCATCGGCAGTCATTCCAAGACCTTGGTCAATGATGTGTAATTTTTTACCATCCTTATCAATTTTTACTTCGATAATTGGGTTTCCGTATTCTACTTTGGCTTCGCCAATGCTTGTTAAATGTTTTAATTTAAGTGTTGCATCCGTTCCATTAGAAATTAATTCACGCAAGAAAATTTCGTGATCACTGTATAGGAATTTCTTGATTAAGGGAAAGATGTTCTCTACCGAAACATTAATTTTACCTGTTGTCATATTTTGAATTTTAAGTTTATTTTAATGGATATGATTCTTTCAAATAGAATACCAATTACAATTGAAGTGACAAATTGTCGTAGGCGTTAATTATGATACAAAATAATTTAATTTTGAAACAATTTTCTTTTTCTTGCATCGTATCTTTGTGTAAGTATTAATTCATTAAATTTTAAAAAAATGAGAAAAATAATTTTAGTATGCACGTTAGCTGTTTTGATGTTCGCATGTAAGTCAACATCAGTGACAAGTACGAATACAGATAGAAAGGCTCAAGTTGCTATGAAAGGAAATTGGACAATCAGCTCTGTAACATATCCAGGTTCACAATATATTAAAGTGAATAGTTTTCAACTTGCAGATTCGGAATGTTTTGTAGGAAGTACATGGAAATTTGTTTCTAATAACAATAAAGGAAATATGGCTTTGACAAAAGCAAATTGTGTATCATTTAGCTCACCAATTACTTGGTTTGTTAATAATGATGGTCAGTTTATCTTAAAAATTCTTGATGCAGGTGAAAAAGCAAGAAAAGTGAGAGATGGTTATATTTTATATGTAGCGAATCAAACAGAATCTTCTTTTCAATTGATTGATAAAATCGATGTTGGAGGGAAAATGACGAATGTAGTGTACCAATTTCAAAAAGTTAATTAATAAAAAATTTAGATATGAAAAAGATTTCAATAGTTGCAATGGCAACAATAATGATTATAGGTTCAATGTTTACGAGCTGTGAAGCAGTAAAAAACACGAATAAAACACAAAGAGGAGCAGGAATAGGTGCTGTTGCAGGAGCCGTTCTTGGAGGTGTTCTTGGGAACAATCTTGGTAAAGGTGGTAACGGCGCACTAGGAGCTGTATTAGGTGGAGTTGTAGGTGGAGTTGCCGGTGGAGTTATTGGTAACAAAATGGACAAACAAGCAAGAGAAATCGATGCTGCACTTCCAGGAGCCGAAGTAGTTCGTGTAGGAGAAGGTATTAAATTAGTTTTGAATGAAAATGCTGTGCGTTTTGATACTAATAAATCATCTTTGACTGCTACTGCAAAAGCAAATTTAGATAAATTGGTTCCTGTTTTTGGAGAATATCCAGATACTAATATCACAATTTACGGATATACAGACAGTACTGGTCCAGCGGATTATAACTTAAAACTTTCAGGAGAAAGAGCAGCGTCAGTTAGAAATTATTTAGCTAGTAAAGGGGTGTCTTCTAGTAGATTTCAAGTTACTGGTTTAGGAATTGCTGATCCAATTGCTTCAAATGAAACAGTTGAGGGTAGAAGCCAAAACCGTCGTGTTGAATTTGCTATTACAGCAAATGAGAAAATGATTAAAGATGCCGAAGCTGAAGTGAAAAACTAAGCAAAAAATACTATATAAACAAAGGCTGTTTCGTCAAGAAGCAGCCTTTTTTTGTGCCTAAATTTGAATTAAACATTGTAAATTTGCACTCTTAAATACAGATGATGCTCGAGATAAAAGATATTTCCTTCACTTACATTGACAAACCCATTATTGAAAATGTAAGTTTTACTATTGCCAAAGGTCAAAACACCGCTATTATTGGCGAAAGCGGTTGCGGTAAAAGTACGTTGCTAAAACTCATATACGGATTATATGATTTAGATAGCGGAGCAATTACCTATAATGAAAACCCTATTTTAGGTCCCAAGTACAATCTCGTTCCAGGAGAAGATTACATTAAATATTTAGCACAGGATTTCGATTTGATGCCCTACATAACTGTCGAAGAAAATGTAGGCAAGTTCCTGTCGAATATGTATCCTGAGGAGAAGAAAGCCCGTGTTCAAGAGTTATTGGACATGGTCGAAATGACCGCTTTCGCAAAAGTAAAAGCGAAATTCCTAAGTGGCGGACAGCAACAACGAGTGGCTTTGGCAAGGGTTTTGGCTTTGGAACCTGAAATTATCTTGCTGGATGAACCGTTCAGTCAAATTGATTCTTTCAGAAAGAATTCTTTGCGTCGCAATTTATTCCGTTACTTAAAAGACAAAGGTGTTACCTGTATTATTGCCACGCATGACAGTACGGATGCTTTGTCTTTCTCTGACGAAACGATTGTGGTTCAAAACGGAAAAGTAGTTGCAAAAGGCGACTCAAAAGCCTTGTATGAAAATCCGGCTAATAAATACATTGCTTCTCTTTTTGGAGAAGTGAATGAGTTGAAATTATCTCAATTAATAGACCTTGAGAATGACGAAGACGCAGCACTTTTATTGTATCCGCATCAATTGAAAGTGGTGGACAACGCTATAATGAAAGCAGTTGTGAAACAATGCTATTTCAAAGGAAGCCATTATTTAGTCAAAGCAGCTTTTGAGAGACGAGCTATTTTCTTTGAACACGATTCGGAATTAGAATTCAATCAGGAAGTGTACTTGATGTTGTCCTGAGAACAAGTGTTCAGTAATCAGTGATTTCCACTTCTGATAATTATCTGAATTCGAAGCCGTTTTCAACTTTTATAACAGTATTGTCGTAAAAAAACAAAACCCCGAAATCAATATGGTTTCGGGGTTTTGTGCTATGTTCTGCTTTCTGATCACTTATAGCTGATCACGGATCACTACTTTCGAAGTTAATTCTTCAAATACTTTTCTAAGAACTGATCTTGTTCCCAAAGCAAATGCAGAATATTTTCTTTGGCTACATAACTGTGTGCTTCTTTTGGAAGAATCACCATTCTTGCCGGAGCACCTAAACCTTTCAGAGCTTGAAAATAACGTTCCGTTTGCAAAGTAAATGTTCCTGGATTATTATCGGCTTCACCGTGCACTAAAAGCATTGGTGTTTTCATTTTATCAGCATTCATGAATGGCGACATTGTATTGTACACTTCAGGAGTTTCCCAGTAGTTGCGTTGTTCAGTTTGGAAACCAAACGGAGTCAATGTTCTGTTGTATGCACCGCTTCGAGCAATTCCGCAAGCAAAAAGATTAGAATGTGTCAATAAATTTGCCGTCATAAAAGCACCATACGAGTGACCACCAACGGCTACTTTTTTTCTGTTGATGTATCCCAAAGCATCTACCGCATTAATTGCAGCTTCTGCATTGTCAACTAATTGCGTCATGAAATTATCATTAGGTTCTGTTGTTCCTTCACCAATAATAGGAAAAGCAGCGTCATCAAGAACTACATATCCTTTGGTTACCCAATATACGAAAGAACCATAACTAGGAAATGTGAATTCATTCGGGTTTTGTGTGCTTTGTCCCGCTGAATTTTTGTCTTTGTATTCTGCTGGATACGCCCAAATCAACAATGGCATTTTTTCTTTTTTAGCCTTGTCGTAACCAACCGGTAAATACAACGTTCCAGATAATTCAACACCATCTTTACGTTTGTATTTAATCACTTCTTTACTCACGTTTTTGATACTTTCAAATGGATTTTTGAATGCTGTGATTGGCGTCAGCTTGTTTTTTTGTTTGATGTTTCTAAGGTAATAATTTGGGTACTCATTTTTAGACTGGATTTGTACTAAAACAGTTCCTTTTTTGAAGTCTTCAATCTCTAATAAATCTTCTTTTTTATCGGTGTAAGTCGATGTGTACAGACGATTTGACTGTAAAGTTTTCAAATTAAATTCACTGATAAAAGGAAATTGTCCGTTTTTAGTAAATCCATCCCCAATAAGATACGCATTGTCATTTTCGATAGCCAAAACATATCTGTTGTATTGGTTTTTTCTGGTTTCAAAATTTCCTGGATCGGAATATACATCCTGGGAGTTTCTGTCGGAAATTACTTTTGGAGCCTGACCAGGATTCGATGGATTGATTAAATACGTTTTAGTATTACGTGTATCATACCATTCATCTGAAACAATCGCAACGTTGTCGTTCCCCCAAATCATTCGGCTGTAGCGTTGCGGAGTTTTCACCAATGAAGTTGCTGCTGCATCAAATGGAGCGTTCCAAAGAAAAACTTCGTCTCTGAATTCTACTTTATTTGCTGGGTCTCCAGCGTCTAAAGCTTCAGCAAAAACTAATGTTGCAGGTTTGTCTGCTCTCCAGCTCATGTTTCTTTTTCCTTTGCGAACAGCCATGAAACCTTTAGGAATAATTTCAGTCAGTGGCACTTCATTCACAACTTTTACTTCGTTTCCAGCTTTGTCATAGACTACTGATTTTGAAGGAAAACGGTTCAATGGAACGATGTATGAAAATGGTTTTTGAATGGTTGTCAGCATGATGTAATTTCCATCAGGAGAGAAACTTTCTCCGGCATACATATCTGCATTTTTGAACAAAGTTGCCGTTCCGTTCAAGTTTATTTTATACAATTCAGACGTGATGATATTCTCAAAATTGATTTCGTCATTCTTGTTTTTCAACATATCAGGATACGTTCTGTTTTGAGATTTAGCACCATCGGCATTCGAAATTATCGGACCGGTTGGCAAATCTTTTTTGGCATCCAAAAGTGCTGCTCTGTTTTTTGGTAACATTTTTACCAAAATAGTTTCGTTGTCATTCATCCAACTGAATGGATTGCCAAGATTAGCATTTACTGTAGCGGCTGTTAATTTGGTAGCTTTCGCTGAAACTACGTCGATAAACCAAAGCTCAACTCCAGTAGCTGTAGTGTGTGAGAACAAGATTTTTTTATCATTTGGCGACCAAGAGATATTACTGATACGAGGATTTGTTGGCAAACCTGCAACCTGTACTTCTTCTTTTTCTTTTATTTTACGTAATTTAAGGTTGTTGATATACGTAACGGTACTCGAAATATTAGTGACTGGATTAATTCTCAATCCTCCTAAACGCAATTCATCTTGGTTTAAATCGTCCAGTGATTTATACGTGTTTCTATACGTAAGCAGCATGTACTCTTTTTTGGTGTCCATTGATACCGAAGGCGCTCTTTCATAATCAGCTAAATCAGCGATTGATTTGGAAGGTTTTTGATAGTTTAAATTTTCTTGGGCAAAGGCATTGAAACCGATACATAGAAACACAAATAGTGTGACTTTTAATTTCATGGATAGAAATATTTTGGGTTAGTTTAAATATGTTTAATTGTTGGTCTAAATTAATTGAATGTTGTTACAATTGAAAACAAAAATTACTTTTTAACGTTTCTGGCTGGCCAAAATTTTCACAAAAATTCTTTTCTGCTTGCTTATAATGTTGAAAAGGGTACTTTATGATTAGTTTTATTTCTAATGAATAGCTTGAAACAGCTGTTAACATTGTAAAACTTGTAAATTGACAAAAAAGTAGTAATTTGTGGGCTCATATTTTTTAGTATGTTTAAATTTGCAACTTTATTTTAATAAAATAACAATAGTATGTATCATTCAAAAATAGCAGGATTAGGTTATTATGTTCCCGAAAACGTGGTGACTAATGATGATTTATCGAAAATCATTGACACCAATGACGAATGGATTCAGGAACGAACAGGAATTCAAGAACGTAGACACATTATAAAAGGAGAAGATACAACAACTTCTATGGGCGTGAAAGCGGCTAAAATTGCGATTGAACGTTCAGGTGTTGCTGCGGCGGATATTGATTTTGTAGTTTTTGCAACATTAAGTCCTGATTTTTATTTCCCTGGGCCAGGAGTTTTAGTACAACGTGATTTAGGTTTAAGAACCGTTGGCGCATTAGATGTAAGAAATCAATGTTCTGGATTTATTTATGCTTTATCTGTTGCGGATCAATATATCAAGACCGGAATGTATAAAAACATATTGGTTATTGGGTCTGAGGTTCATTCTACAGGATTGGATATGACAACTCGTGGACGTGGTGTTTCGGTAATTTTTGGAGATGGGGCAGGAGCAGCTGTTTTGAGTAGAGAAGAAGATTTGACAAAGGGAATTTTATCTACGCATTTACATTCTGAAGGGCAACATGCCGAAGAATTAATTGTAAAAGCTCCAGGAATGGGAGGGCGTTGGGTGACTGATATTTTGGCAGACAATAATCCGGATGACGAAAGTTATTTTCCATATATGAATGGACAATTTGTATTTAAAAATGCAGTAGTTCGTTTCAGTGAAGTTATTAATGAGGGACTGCAAGCGAATAATTTACAGGTTTCGGATATTGATATGTTAATTCCGCATCAGGCAAATTTGAGAATTTCACAGTTTATCCAAAAGAAATTTAACTTGACAGACGACCAGGTGTATAATAATATTCAAAAATATGGAAATACGACTGCAGCTTCTATTCCAATTGCTTTAACTGAAGCTTGGGAAAAAGGAAAAATAAAATCAGGTGATACTGTTGTTCTGGCAGCATTTGGAAGTGGTTTTACATGGGGAAGTGCTATTATTAAATGGTAAATAACGGTGACAAAATAGTATTTCAATAGTACTGTTCTTATAAAAATATTCAAAGTCTGCACAATCCATTGTGCAGACTTTTTTATTTGAATATGATGTTTTAGATTTGAGGAACCAAATTAAAGTAGAAAGAACTAATATAAAATCTAAAATATGACAAACCGTAGAAATTTTATACGAACAGCGGCGATTGCTTCTGCAGCTGTAGCATTAAATTCATTTAAAGGGAAACCAGAAGAAGAAAATGATTTTTCATCAAAAAAGGGGAGTAAACCCATTGTACTTTCTACATGGAATTTTGGAATACAAGCCAATGCAGCCGCTTGGGAAGTTTTAAAAAATAATGGAAGAGCTTTAGATGCTGTAGAAGCAGGAGTTAAAGTTCCCGAAGGTGATCCAAAAGAACGAAGTGTAGGATATGGCGGAAGACCGGATAGAGATGGTCGTGTTACACTTGATGCATGTATTATGGATGAAAATGCAAATATTGGATCAGTTGGGTGTTTAGAATTTATAAAACATCCTATTGCTGTGGCTCGAGCGGTGATGGAAAAGACGCCACACGTAATGTTAGTGGGTGATGGAGCGTTACAGTTTGCATTATCCCAAGGTTTTGTAAAAGAAAATTTATTGGTCGAAGATTCTGAAAAAGAATGGAAAGAATGGTTGAAAACCAGTCAATATAAACCGATTGCCAATATAGAAAATCACGATACTATCGGGATGATTGCTTTGGATGCTGAAGGAAATCTTTCCGGTGCGTGTACTACAAGTGGAATGGCTTTTAAGATGCATGGACGTTTAGGAGATTCACCAATTATAGGAGCTGGTTTGTATGTTGATAATGAAATTGGCGCTGCCACTGCCACTGGTCACGGAGAAGAAGTGATACGTATTTCGGGTTGCCACTTGGTTGTCGAATTGATGCGTCAGGGGAAATCGCCACAAAAAGCTTGTGAAGAAGCGGTTGCCAGAATTGTAAAATTAACAAAGAATAGAAATAAAGAACTAAAAGACATTCAAGTTGGTTTCATCGCCTTGAATAAAAAAGGGGAATATGGTTCCTATTGCATTCAAGGAGGTTTTAACTACGCCGTTAATGATGCAACGGGAAACCGATTAATTGATGCCGATTATTTTTTGAAATAAATGAAAAAAGGGAGACTGGAGATAGCGTGTTTTAATCTTGAATCGGCTAGGATAGCTCAAGAAAATGGTGCCGATAGAGTAGAATTGTGTGCCAATATGAAAGAAGGAGGAACAACGCCAGATTTTGAAATAACTAAAGCTGTCCGTGATATTCTGTCTATCGATTTGAATGTGATGATTCGGCCTCGTGGTGGAAATTTTGTTTATTCTGATTTTGAATTTGAACAAATGAAAACTGAAATTCAGCAGTTTAAAAAACTAAAAGTTGATGGTTTTGTTTTTGGAATTTTAAAAGAAGACGGTAGACTTAATAAAGAACAAAATGCAGAATTAGTAGCGTTGGCAAATCCACTTCCGTGTACGTTTCATCGTGCTTTTGATGGAATTAAAAATAAATTTCAAGCTCTAGAATCTCTAATTGAATGTGATTTTAAAACCATTTTGACTTCTGGAGTAGAAACAAATGTGACTGAAGGAATTGATGTATTGGCAACATTAAAAGAAAAGGCAAATGATAGGATTACCATCATGCCGGGTGGGGGTTTGCGTTCCACGAATATTGGAGTATTAAAAGAAAAAACGAAAGCTGTTTTTTATCATTCCTCTGCTATAACGGACTCAAGTGAAATAGCAAATGATAATGAAGTAAAAGCGTTGAAAGCTAATTTGCAATAATTGTAAAAGAGTAATTCTTTAAATCGAAAAACCCGGAGTTGGCATACTCCGGGTTTTTCTTGCTACAACAAAATATTAAAACTAATTTTTATAAGCATTATATTTCTCGTTTAAAACAATCCTCCACCGTCTTGTTTGGTATTGTTGTCTCTTTGTTTACGTTGTAAACTTTTGTTTTTTCCTGCACCAAAGATGTAGTTGAAACCAACATAAACCGATTGGCTTTCCCAAGTAAATTGACCTACTTGCGGATAAGGGTTTTGTCCATCAAAACCAGCTTTCATAGTGTCGAAAACATCATTGAAACGAAAACTTAACGTGGCTTTGTCTTTTAGGAATGAATAACGTCCGCCAGCATCAATTTTATACATTTCTTTACCGTTAAATTGCACACCGTCAACCCCAGATCTGTAGAATCCGAATAAAAGAAAACGAAGGCTTTTAGTTGCTTTGAAATTACTGTTGAAACGGGCATTGAAAGCTGACGCAGTAACTTCTTTGGAAACCAAATCAAATGAATTGCTTGTTGAATTAAATACTGAAACCAATCCTTTTTGGTTGATACTAGAAAAATCTATTGCCGGTTGGATGTCCCACCAACTATTGATTTTGTAGTTTAAAGAAACTTCAAAACCATAGGCTGTGTTGTTGTCGAAGTTATCAAAACTCATAATTTGTTGGTCCTGATTTTGTGGATCTGGATAGAGAATTCTGTTGATTTCGTTATTGATGCTTCGTACAAAAAGACCTGTGGTGAATGATCCTTTAGTAATTGTCTTAGTATAATTTAATTCAATCGAATTGGTAAATTGTGGATCTAATTCAGGATTTCCTATTGAGGTTACTCTTGGTGTGCTGAATTCTCTGATGGGTTTAGTTTGGTCTAAGCTAGGTCTGTCTACACGGCGGCTGAAACTGATTTGAAACTGATTTTTGTCGGTTGGAGAATAAGTCATCGAAGCCGAAGGATATACAGTGAAGTAATCGTCCTTGTAAGCAGTAGCGCCGTTTAACATTGCACTTACCTTGTAACTTTCAAAACGAGCACCCAATTGGTATCCTATTTTTTTGAATTTCTGTCCAAAGGTAGCATAAGCCGAATAAATATCTAAATCATAGGTGTAATCAGAATTGGATAAAGAACTGTTGTTGGTGATGTAATTATTTTCGGTTCTTACAATTCTGCTTTCGGCACCCAATTCTAGCTTAGTCTTGTCATTTAGCGGATTTACATAATCTAAATTGATAGTAGAATTTCTTCTTTTTTCGTCAAGATTATCGGTATAAGAGCTAGTAGGAATACTTGGATTATTAAAAGTAGTTCTAAAGTCAGCATTTTGATTTTCAGAATAGATACTGTGGTTTATTTCTAAATCCAGCGTTTCTCCCTCTTTTTTGGTTAAATGTTTGTAAACTAAATTATAAGTACCGTCCGTATTATCTGAAAAGTATTTAGAATTCAGTAGCAAATTTTGTGAGGCATCAGGATTTACAATGTTCACATCCACAATACCATCTCCAACAAATATGTTTTGATTAGTATAGGCAGAAATAGTGTTTTTGTCATTGATGTAATAATCCATACCAATTTTGAATAAATGAGATTTGTTATCATTCACAATATCAAACATTTGATTAGATTTGTCGTCAAGTCTTGAGATTTGTCCTTCATTGAATCGTTTACCAAAATTATTCCCATAAGTGGAGAAAAAGTTCACTTTACCGGTTCTATAATTCATGTTAATCGAGTTGCTAATCTTTGGTGTTTGTGCAAATGTTAGACCCGTATTAACACTGGCATTAAATCCGTCATTTGCATTTTTATGTAAAACGATATTGATAATTCCAGACATTCCTTCAGGATTGTATTTGGCACTTGGATTAGTGATTAATTCAATTTTTTTAATAGAAGTGGATGGAATTTGTTTCAATAATTGTGAAGCTTCAATATTGCTAGGACGTCCATCTACTAAAACACGTACGTTTTCGTTGCCGCGTAAGGATAATTTTCCGTCCTGATCTACATTTACAGAAGGGATGTTATTCATGATTTCGGATGCAGTTGCACCAGCAGTAGTCAAGTCTTTTCCAACATTGATTACTTTTCTGTCAATTTTTTGTTCAATAGTAGAACGTTCAGCTACAATTTCTACACCTTTTAGTTGTACGGCATCTTCTTCTAGTGCAATTGTATTAAAATTGATGCTATTATCTTCTGATAATTTTGCCGATTTTGAGATTGTTTTGTAACCTATAAATTGGATTTCAACGGTGTAATCTTTTAAAGCTAAATTTTTTATTTGAAAAGTTCCCTTGTCAGATGTAATGCCGCCAGTGATGACTTTATCATTTTCCTTTACCACAATATTTACATATGGTAATGGTTCGTTAGTCTTTTTGTCAGTGATTTTTCCAGAGATAATTCCAGAGTTTTCCAGAATTGTCGGTTTGACCGAAGTTTGGGCCTGCATCGAAAACAACGTTCCGAAAAAGCAGATTAAAAGTAATTTAAGTTTCATGATTGAGTTTGATTTAATTGATTGATGATGCAAATATATTCTTTTATATAATACTATGTTAAACATAATACCTTTTTTAATAATATTTAACATTTTTTAACAAATACGAAATATTAAAATTTACTTAATAGACTTCTGAACATGGATTTTGTTACATCGATTTTTGAAAAAAATATGGATTTCTACCTTGAACAAGGTTAAAGACTTCATTTTTAGGTGTAAATTATCTTGTTTTCCAATTTTCAAATTACTGCAATATGACTATCTTTGCAGCCTTAAAACCAATACACGAAATGACATTACCACAAATTCTTACGCCCTCTATTGAAAAAGCTGTAAAAGTCTTGTTCGACGTTACTATTGATAAAGTTGAATTTCAAACTACACGCAAGGAATTTGAAGGGGATATTACAATGGTTATTTTTCCATTGTTGAAAGTTGTTAAAAGTAATCCAGTAGAATTGGGAAATAAAATAGGAAACTATTTAGTTGAAAATGTAGCTGAGGTAAGTCGTTTTAATGTGGTTTCCGGATTTTTGAATATTGTTATTTCAGATGACTACTATTTGGATTTCTTCGGAGAAATAAAAGATGATTTTAAATTTGGTTTCGTTACTCCATCCCGAAGCTTCGGGACAGAAGACAAAGCGGTAATGGTGGAATATTCTTCGCCAAACACTAATAAACCCTTGCATTTAGGTCACGTACGTAATAATCTTTTGGGATATTCAGTAGCGGAAATTATCAAAGCTTCGGGTAAAAAAGTGTATAAAACTCAAATCATTAATGATAGAGGAATCCATATTTGTAAATCGATGTTGGCTTGGCAAAAATTCGGAAACGGACAAACGCCGGAAAGTACAGGTTTAAAAGGAGATAAATTAGTTGGAAATTATTACGTAGCTTTTGATAAAGCATACAAAGAAGAAATAGCGCAATTAATGAGCGCAGGCAAAACGGAAGAAGAAGCCAAGAAACAAGCGCCAATCATTCTGGAAGCACAGGAAATGTTGTTGAAATGGGAAGCTGGGGATGAAGCCGTTATTTCACTGTGGAAAACCATGAATCAATGGGTTTATGATGGTTTTGCTAAAACCTATAAAAATCTTGGTGTTGATTTCGATTGTTTTTATTACGAAAGTAACACCTATTTATTAGGGAAAGATGTCGTTCAGATTGGTTTGGACAGAGGCGTTTTCGAAAAAGATCCTGACGGTTCGGTTTGGATAGATTTGACGGAAGAAGGTTTAGATCGTAAAATTGTATTGCGTTCAGATGGTACTGCGGTTTACATGACGCAGGATATTGGAACGGCGATTCAGCGTGTGAAAGATTATCCAGATGTTGGCGGAATGGTGTATACGGTAGGAAATGAGCAGGATTATCACTTTAAAGTGTTGTTTCTTATCTTGAAAAAATTAGGTTTTGACTGGTCTAAAAATTTATTCCATTTGTCTTACGGAATGGTAGATTTGCCTTCGGGGAAAATGAAAAGTCGTGAAGGAACTGTTGTTGATGCCGATGATTTGATGCAGGAAATGGCAGATACAGCACAAAAAATTGCAGAAGATTTAGGGAAATTAGACTCCTATTCTCCAGAAGAAAAAGCAAAATTATACAACACGATTGGTTTAGGCGCTTTGAAGTATTATATTTTAAAAGTGGATCCTAAAAAACGAATCCTTTTTAATCCGGAAGAATCGGTAGATTTTGCTGGAAATACTGGGCCGTTTATTCAATATACGTACGCCAGAATTCAATCGATTATTCGTAAAGCAAATTTTGACTTTTCGAATAAATCAAAAATGACTGTGCTTCATGAAAAAGAAAAAGAACTAGTAAAACAGTTAGAATTGTTCCCTGAAGTTATTCAAAATGCAGCGCAGCATCACAGTCCTGCTTTGCTTGCAAATTTCACTTATGATTTAGTTCGTGAATACAATTCGTTCTATCAAGCTGTTCCTATTCTTGGAGAAGAGGATTTAGAGAAGAAAATTTTCAGAGTTCAATTGTCTAAAAAAGTAGCAGATACTATTGCAGCCTCATTTAGATTGTTAGGAATTAACGTTCCGGAGAGAATGTAATATTTTTTTAAGGCATTCATTGTGAAAATAATATTTTTTTGGTACATTTAGTATCAAATAAATATTTTGATCATGAAAAAGATATTTTTTTACCCGCTTTTGTTTGGTCTGTTTTTGCTGAATGTAGCCGGAACATGCTGTGCTGATGATCCCGAAGTAGTATCTGTTGAAAAGAATAATCTGGCACAGGTAAACAGTATACTAAGTCAAGGAAATTGGAAAGTGAGCTATTTTCTTGATAAAAATAGCAATATGACCAGTGAATATTTAGGATATAATTTTACTTTTGGAACGAATGAAATTTTGACTTCCAGCAATGGTGAAAATATTTTTACTGGAAATTGGTCCGTTGTAAAATCGAATAGTATTGATGATAATCCAGATAATGATTTGGATTTTGCCATTTCGTTTTCAAGTCCGGATAAATTAATTGAGTTAACGCAGCATTGGGATGTTACTGAAATTACGGAAACTAAGGTTCGGTTAAAAAGTAAATCTGGCAATGTTGATGGAATCAATTATTTGACTTTCGAAAAAAAATAAATTTATATCGTTTAACGATTTACTAAAACTTTAGAAACAGTCTCAAAAAAGGCTGTTTTTTTTATAATATTATGAATACAACTTCAAAATCAAATGCTTAAATTTGCATCTCAAAATAAATCAATACTATGTTCGATAATTTAAGCGATAAACTAGATAAAGCCTTTCATATACTTAAAGGTCATGGAAAAATCACCGAAGTAAATGTAGCCGAAACGCTAAAAGAAGTTCGTCGTGCCTTGCTTGACGCCGATGTCAATTTTAAAATTGCCAAAGATTTTACCACTAAAGTAAAAGAAAAAGCAATAGGTCAGGATGTATTGACTACCCTTCAACCAGGACAATTATTGGTGAAGTTAGTGAAAGATGAATTGACAGAATTAATGGGTGGTGATGTTGCCGGAATCAATCTTTCAGGGAATCCATCGATTATTTTGATGTCAGGTTTGCAAGGTTCTGGGAAAACTACTTTCTCAGGAAAATTGGCAAATTATCTTTTAACAAAAAAGAATAAAAAACCATTATTGGTTGCGTGTGATATTTACCGTCCTGCGGCGATTCAACAATTATATGTTGTTGGAGATTCAATAGGAGTAGAGGTTTATTCAGAACCAGAAAATAAAAATCCAGTAGAAATTGCTCAAAATGCAATCAAGCATGCTAAAGCAAATGGATTCAATGTAGTGATTGTTGATACTGCGGGTCGTTTAGCAGTTGATGAGGAAATGATGAACGAAATTGAACGCGTTCATAAAGCGATTCAACCTAATGAAACTTTGTTTGTTGTTGATGCAATGACAGGTCAAGATGCAGTAAATACGGCAAAAGCCTTCAATGAAAGATTAAATTTTGATGGTGTTATTTTAACCAAATTAGATGGTGATACGCGCGGTGGAGCAGCAATTTCGATTAAATCGGTTGTTAATAAACCAATCAAGTTTGTAGGTACTGGGGAAAAGATGGATGCAATTGATGTGTTCTATCCAATTCGTATGGCCGAAAGAATATTGGGGATGGGAGACGTTGTGTCTTTGGTAGAAAGAGCCCAAGAGCAATTTGACGAAGAAGAAGCAAGAAAAATCCAAAAGAAAATTGCTAAAAACGAATTCGGTTTTGATGATTTCCTTTCTCAAATTCAACAAGTAAAGAAAATGGGTAATATGAAAGACTTGGTTGGAATGATACCAGGTGCTTCAAAAGCCATGAAAGATGTTGAGATTGAAGACGATGCTTTCAAACATATTGAAGCTATCATTCATTCGATGACTCCAATAGAAAGAAGCAAGCCGGCTTTGATTGATGTAAAAAGAAAAGCTCGAATTGCCAAAGGTTCAGGAACCAAAATTGAGCAGGTAAATCAATTGATGAAGCAGTTCGAACAAATGAGCAAGATGATGAAAATGATGCAAGGCCCAGGAGGAAAAAACCTCATGAAGATGATGGGCGGCATGAAAGGCGGAATGCCGGGAATGAGATAAAAATGAGTCAAAAGTCGAAAGTCTTAAGGTTGTAATGACTTTAAGACTTTCGGCTTTAAAACTATAAACTAAATTAAAATGCAACTACTAGACGGAAAAAAAACAGCGGAAGATATTAAGACTGAAATCGCTGCAGAAGTACAAAAAATGAAAGACAATGGGGATAAAGTACCTCATTTAGCAGCCGTTATTGTTGGTACTAATGGAGCCAGCTTAACTTATGTTGGCAGTAAAGTGCGGTCTTGTCAGCAAATTGGTTTTGAATCTACTTTAGTGGCATTGCCAGAAACGATTACTGAAACAGAGTTGCTTTCAAAAATAAAAGAACTAAATGAAGATAGTGATTTAGATGGTTATATCGTTCAATTGCCGTTGCCCAAACACATTGACGAGCAGAAAATCCTGATGGCTATTGATCCTGATAAAGATGTTGATGGTTTTCATCCTGCCAATTTCGGAAAAATGGCTTTGGAAATGGAAACCTTTTTGCCCGCAACTCCTTATGGAATAATGGAATTGTTAGAGCGTTACAAAGTAGAAACTGCTGGCAAACATACCGTAGTTATTGGACGAAGTCATATTGTGGGTTGTCCCATGAGTATCTTGATGAGTCGCAAAGGATATCCTGGTGATTCAACGGTAACACTTACGCATAGTAGAACCAAAAATATTGAAGAATACACCAAAAATGCTGATATTATTATCACCGCTCTTGGTGTTCCGAATTATTTGAAAGCCGATATGGTAAAAGAGGGAGTGGTAGTAATTGACGTTGGTATTACCAGAGTAGAAGATGCCTCACACCCAAAAGGATATGTAATCACGGGTGATGTTGATTTTGAAAATGTAAGTAAAAAATCATCTTTTATCACTCCAGTTCCAGGTGGAGTAGGGCCTATGACCATTGCAATGTTGTTGAAAAACACGCTTTTGGCAAGGGAAATGAAAAGAAATAAATAAAAAAATAGTTTTTAATTGATAGCCTTAAACATACGTTTAAGGCTTTTTTTATTTTAAAATGTATAAAATTCTGATAATTGATGTTAAAACGGAATTTAAAGAATACTTTTGCACCACTTAAAAAAAAGACCTTTAAAATGGACGATTATTATTCGGAAATGTTGAACTAATATAGCTCTTGAACTATTTTCAAGATGCTGTAAATAAACCTATAGAATTTTGAAATGAGAACTTTTTACAAAAACAATAACGGATTAATTGCCACTACAGAATGGACTCCAAACTGCTGGATAAATATTGAATGTCCTACCGAAGCAGAAAAAAAATATTTACTCGAAGACTTACAAATTCCCGAAGCATTTTATAATGATATTGAAGATATTGACGAAAGACCAAGGATAGAAATTGAAAATGGTTGGACTTTGATAATCATGCGAATTCCTGTGAAAAGTAATGATGTAAAATTACCTTTTCATACAATTCCTGTCGGAGTTGTTTTTAAAGGAGAAGTTTGTATGACTATCAGTTTTCATAAAACGGAAATGCTTACGGATTTCGTTACATATACAAAACGCAAGAATATCAACATTAAAGATAACTTCGATTTAGTGTTGAAGTTATTGCTTTCTTCCAGTGTTTGGTTTCTGAAATATTTAAAGCAAGTCAACCAAAAAATAAAATTAGCCGAGGACAATCTAGAAAAGTCAATTAAGAATGAAGAATTGCAGGCTTTACTACAAATAGAAAAATGTTTGGTATTCTTCATGACTTCCTTGAAAGGAAATGATATTTTGTTGCATCGAATCAAGAATATAAAATCTCAAAAAGAACATTTTGATCTGGATTTATTGGAAGATGTTGAAATTGAATTGCGTCAGGCACAAGAAACTACTAATATTTACAGCGACATCTTGACGGGAACTATGGATGCGTATGCTTCTGTGATTTCTAATAATATGAATACGATTATGAAGCAGATGACTTCAATCTCGATAATTCTGATGATTCCAACATTGATTGCCAGTTTGTATGGAATGAATGTCCCTAATGATTTAGAAGATAACCGCTATGGAATATGGATTGTCATTTCTGTATCCGTTTTGTTATCTGCTTTTGGTGTGTTTTTGTTCAAAAGAAAAAGATGGTTTTGATTTTTAATTAATAATAATCTTACTTTTTTCGGTTTTTGTTTTAATTAATTTTATATTTAAACAAATAATTAAATAGTATAAAAATGAAAATTTCAAACAGAGACGTACTAATGTTTTTCTTAGGATTTGCTACGCTTTTTATCATACTGACAATTTACGACTGGGATTCTACTATTGGTGAGATTCAAAGAGGTTGGGAAGCAGGCTCAAAATAGATTCTGAGCAAACGAATCTTTTACACCAATCTTTTCTTTTAAATAGAAAGGGAATTATTTTTAATAAATATTTATTAAAAATAATTCCCTTTCTATTTTGAAATCTAAAAATAATAAATAACTTTGTAATTCAAAGTACTTTATTTATGAGTCAAAAGCTTCAAGAAGATTTATCACATATTCGTTCCATGATGGAGCGCTCTTCAAGATTTATTTCGTTAAGTGGCCTTTCAGGAGTATTTGCCGGGTTATTTGCATTGGCTGGGTCAATTTATGCCTATCAGCTGTTTAAGTATAATGGCATTGAATATTTTGATGGTAAGCAAAAAAGCTACAGTTATGATTTAATAATCGAACTGGCATTCATTGCTTTGGCAATTTTGGTCTTAGCATTAGGATCGGGTATATTTTTTACTTTGAGAAAAAGTAAAAAGTTTGATTTACCGGTTTGGACTAACACTACTAAAAAAATGTTACTGAATCTAGCGATTCCTTTATTGGTTGGAGGCGTGTTTTGCATGGCACTTTTGTACCACCAGTTATTTGCTCTTATTGCTCCTGTCACTTTATTGTTTTATGGTTTAGCACTTATTAATGCTGGTAAATATACTTTTTCGGATATTAGATATTTAGGTGCATGTGAGATTATTTTAGGTTGTATTTCCCTTTTTTATCTTGGGTTTGGACTTGTTTTTTGGGCAATAGGATTTGGAATTTTGCATATCCTTTACGGAATAATTGTGTTCAAAAAATACAAATAGAAATGAGTATCATTGATAAATTAAATAAAGATTTCGAAAGTCGAGTCAGATTAGGCATTATGTCTGTTTTGATGGTTAACGATTGGATTGATTTTACTGAAATGAAATCTTTATTGAATATTACCGATGGTAATTTAGCAAGTCATTCTTCTGCATTGGAAAAATCAGGATATATAGAAGTAAAAAAGGAGTTTGTAGGTAAAAAACCAAAAACCTCGTATCGTGTTACCAATATGGGTAGAGCAGCTTTTGTTTCCCACTTAAATAGTCTAGAAAAATTAATCAAATCGAAATAACCCTTTTTTTTAACTTTATACTTTGAAATGCAAAGTACTTTTAAATTTTTTATTATGAAAAAACTACACTTTATTTTAGCCAGCAGTTTGGTTTTTACACTGCTTTTTTACAACGAAGATTTGGGTCTTAATTGGGCCATTTTCGGGATGTTGCAAACCGCCTTAATATGTTATTTCTTCCAAGAGAAATTTACCAGTAGGTTGCATTTGGTTTTAGTGGTTACATCGGTTCTGTCTTGTTTTGCGTTTGCCTGGTATGCTGATTTTCCATCCTTTTTAGCTATGGCTTTGTCGATTATCTTTTTACAATTCAAAACCCAGGAGCCAAAACTTAAATTGTTACAGGCTTTTCCTTTGGTGTTTATCAACGGAATCGCTTCGTTAGGTCGCATATTGATGTTCAGTCAATATCTTCCTAAGCGAAAAGTCAATAACGGTTTTGCTAAAAAACTGATTGCTTATTTTGTTATTCCAATCCTATTTCTTGGGTTGTTTTTAATCGTATATTCTTTTGGAAGCGATCATTTTTCGTCTTTGTTTACTGGTTATTATTTAGATCTTGATGCGTGGCAAGCATTTGTACTTACCGCTTTAGGATTTTTTATTTCGTTCACTTTCTGGAATTATTGGATTCCTGAGGTTTGTTATGAAAAGAATGATTTACTGGACAATGATTTTAAGGAAGAAGCCAAAACACAAAATCAAAATTCATTTTCATTTCTGGATATTGATTTTGAAAGAAGAAGTGGTGAGATTACGTTGTTTCTTTTAAATGCGTTGCTTTTGATTTTCATTGCAACTTATAATTACGAACAGTTTTTTGAAGTGGTCAAAAAATCTAAATTAAGTTCTGATACACATGAAAGAGTTACTGCCGTTATTCTTTCAATTATAATGGCAGTTGGTGTTATTTTATTCTATTTTAAAGGAGGATTTAATTTTGATGAAAAAGCAAAAAATCTTAAAAAATTAGCTAAGATTTGGATTCTTTTAAACGGAATTTTAATACTATGTGCCATCATCAAAAATTCAGAATACGTTTCGTTTTTCGGATTGACTTATAAAAGATTGGGTGTTTATGCATTCTTGATTCTAGCCATAATTGGATTGGTTATTTCTTTTATAAAAATCACCAAGCAAAAAACAAATGCTTTTCTTTTCAATCAAATGATTTGGTATTTCTACGGAACAATCTTACTATGCAGTTTTGTCAACTGGGGAAATCTGATTACCAATTATAATATTTCGGTAAACAAAGGTGTTGAACAACGTTTTCTGAGAAGTTTGAATTTTAATCATAAAGCCTATTATGATTATTTTAAACTCCATCCGGAAAATGTGGAAGATAAATATGATTATAAAGAAGGGCAAGTAGCGCGTGTTCAAAATGAGACAATTTTGTCGAGATCGCTCTATTTTGAGTTTTTGGAAACTAATAAATAAAAAAAAATCCCATCAGCTGCGGCGGATGGGATTTTTATATTTTTAATAATCGCCTCTTTTTTTAAATCTGGGATCATCTCTTTTTATGAATTCAGTCCTTCTTTTTGGCGCTTCCGTTTTGGGTAAACTCGCTTCTTCAGTTTTGCTTGAAGGTTCAATCAATTCGTTTAATTCTTTGATTTCAGCATCGGTCAAATCACGGTAACGTCCCACAGGAACATCAAGTGAAATATTTATAATTCGGATGCGTTTTAGAGCCGTAACATCATATCCTAAATATTCTGTCATTCTACGAATTTGACGGTTTAAACCTTGTGTCAAGATAATTTTGAAAGTGAATTTACTAATTTGTTCCACTTTACATTTTCTGGTAACGGTGTCCAAAATAGGAACTCCATTTCCCATTCTCTCGATAAAACGATCGGTGATAGGTTTGTTTACAGTTACCGTATATTCTTTTTCGTGATTGTTTCTCGCGCGTAATATTTTATTGACGATATCACCGTCATTAGTCATGAAAATCAAGCCTTCACTGGCTTTATCCAATCTTCCGATAGGGAAAATACGTTTGGGATAATTGATGTAATCCACAATATTATTACGAACATCAAGGTTTGTGGTACACTCGATTCCTACAGGTTTATAGAAAGCAAGATAAACTGGTTTCTCATTTTTCTCACGGATTAGTTTACCGTCAATACGCACTTCGTCATTTGGGGAAACTTTTGTGCCTAATTCGGGAACGACACCATTGATGGTCACACGACCTTCTTCAATGATTTTATCAGCTTCGCGACGGGAACAATACCCAGTTTCTCCTATGAATTTATTGAGGCGTTTTAAATTTTCTTCCATACTGCAAAAGTAGTACTAAATTGTTTAATCGTTTATGCGGTTATTTGTTTATTTGTAAAAACAGGAAATATGTAAAAAATTTCGCAGATGTTTTATTTAGTTATCCGATTCAAATAAAAAATCAGATACTTTTTGATACAATTCGGCGTCATGCATACTGTGTCCTAAGCCTTTGGTTTCAATAAAAACTGCATTTTCCCATGCTCCGGCAATTTTTTTTCCTTCTTCGAATAAAACTACCGTGTCGTCAATATCATGGGCAATTAGTCCTTTTATACTTATTTTAGAAGCAAATAATTTACCTGAAAATTGTTCCAGACTGAGTTTGAAATTATTTAGATAATGATCTTCTAAAGATTTTGAAATTTTAGCATTTAAACTCAATAACGTAATGTAATTGTTTAATATGATATTGAAATCACTAGGAGATCCTAGAATCACCATTTTTTTTAGGGAGTCATTTTGATAAACAGATTGGTAATACAAACAGGTTTTTCCGCCAATAGAATGACCGATAAGATATTGAGGTTTGAATTTTTCGACAGCAATATGAATAAATTCCGCATATTTAGGAATGCTAAATTCTTTTCCGCTGGATAATCCATGAGCAGGACCGTCAATTGCAATAATGGTACTTCCTGATTTTTTTAGATACGGAAGCAAGTTTCCCCATCGAGAAGCATTGCTTTCCCAGCCGTGAACTAAAAGTATTACGGTGTCATTCCCTTTCCAAGTATAAGTGTGAAAGGAATGTTCTCCATTGTGAAACGTTTCAGATTGTGCTTCTTGTAGAATTTCCGGAAGACTGGTTTTTGATAATTTGCCATCTCGAGGTTCACTAAAAAAGGCATACGCAAGTTGCGAAGCTTTTTTTGGAAATACAAAACTCAAAAGGTTAATGTATATCCCAATAGATTTAGTGAATATAAAAAATAATATTTTTTTCATAAAAAAAAGTCCCGATGTGTATCGGGACTTAAATGTAATTAGAATTTAGAAAACAACTGTTCCATTTTCTCTTTTTCTTCGTCAGCTAATACGCTGTCTACTAATATTCTTCCTGAATGTTCATCAGTAATGATTTTTTTTCTTGAAGCAATTTCTACTTGTGTCTGAGGGGGAATAGTAAAGAATGATCCTGCAGATGCACCTCTTTCAATAGAAACTACTGCTAAACCATTACGAACGCTAGTTCTGATTCTAGTGTAAGCAGCTAATAATCTTTCTTCGATTAGTCCTTGGTATTCAGCTGATTTTTCAGATAAGAATGCTTCTTCTTTAGCAGTTTCTGCCATGATAGCGTCTAATTCTGATTTTTTATGCTTCAAGTGATTAGATTTTGCTTCTAATCTTTCTTTTGAATTTGAAATTACTTCTTTCTTGTGTTCGATAGAAGCTTTCATTTCTTTAATTTGTTTTTCAGACAATTGAATTTCTAATTCTTGAAACTCAACTTCTTTAGTCAACGAATTAAATTCTCTGTTGTTACGAACCGTTTCTTGTTGTTTCGTATATTTTTTGATAGCCTCTTTGTGCTCATCAATTGCATTCTTTTTTACCTTGATAAGATCTTCGATAACTTCAAGTTCACTTTTCAATTTTTCTGAACGTGTGCTTAAACCAGCCACTTCATCTTCTAAATCTTCCACTTCTAAAGGAAGTTCTCCTCTTACGTTTCTGATTTCGTCAATTCTAGAGTCAATAAGTTGTAAATCGTAAATTGCTCTTAACTTGTCCTCAACACTTAATTCTTTCGTATTCGCCATATTCTATAAGTACTTAACTGGATTTGAATTTTCTTCTGATAAAATAACTGCAAAATTAAGGATTTTTTTCCGAAGATACTCAACAATATAATTTTTTGTATAGCGTTCGCTTTCAAAATGTCCAATATCAGCTAATAGTAGTTGATTTTCGGCTTCATAAAACTGATGATATTTTAAATCAGCAGTCAAATACGCATCTGCTCCAGCCTGAATCGCATTTTTTATTGCAAAACTTCCTGCTCCGCCAAGAACGGCTACTTTTTTTATTTCTTTTCCTGTGAAGTTAGAATGTCGAATGCCACCGCATTCCATTTTTTCTTTTGTAAAAAGGAGAAACTCTTTTTCACTCATGGGATTTTTTAATTCGCCAATCATTCCCAAACCAATATTTTGATGCTTGTTTTGCAACTCATAAACTTCATACGCCACTTCTTCATACGCGTGACTTTTGAATAATGCTTTTAGGATTTTGTTTTCCAAATGTTTTTCGAAAGTGACTTCGATTTTAATTTCGTCGCCTTGTACAAACTCAAATCGTTCTCCAACTTGTGGATTGCTATGTTCGTTTCCCATGTAGGTTCCAATTCCTTTCGAATTAAAACTGCAATTTTCATAATTTCCAATAGTTCCCGCTCCAGCATCAAATAATGCATTTCGCACCTCTTCTGCATTTTCAGGAATTGTATATGTCACTAATTTCCGAATGAAATTTTCCTTCGGAATCAGGATTTTAGTATTTATCAATCCTAATGCGTCACTGAATATTTTATTCACGCCTTCTTGATGATTGTCTAGAGCGGTGTGAACGGCATAAATGGCAATATCATTTTTTATGGCTTTAATTACGGCTCGCTCCACATAATTTTTTCCCGTTATTTTTTTTAAACCTGAAAATAATATGGGATGAAAACAAACCACCATATTGCAATTTTTTGCAATCGCTTCTTCAATTATATTTTCTAAAGCATCATGGCAAACCAGAATTCCAGTTGCTTCAGATTCTTGGTCTCCTACCAATAATCCCACATTGTCAAAATCTTCAGCATAGGCGAGTGGTGCCATTTCTTCGAGTACGGAAATTATTTCTTTGATTTTACTCATCGTTTAGTTTTTTAGTATTTGTGACCCTAGCCTAAAAGGCTAACGGATGCAATAATCTTCGATTTCATAACATCAGATTCTTGATTGTTTAATTCTGGAATTTCGAATAAACAAATTAACGAATAAACAAATCAACTTTAAAATAAAATATTCTACTTTCGTATAATGAATTTACTGCGAAAATTACTGTTTCCGTTTGCCATTTTGTATGGTTTGATAACGAGTATTCGGAATTTTCTTTTCGATAAAGGGATTTTAAAATCCTATTCTTTTGATTTACCCATTATTGCTGTTGGAAATCTTAGTGTTGGCGGAACCGGAAAAACACCACAAATTGAATATTTGATTCGCTTGCTTACGGATAAATATAAAATTGCTACGTTAAGTCGCGGGTATAAAAGGCAATCTAAAGGTTTTATTTTGGCGGAAGCCAGTTCAAATGCAGCCATTCTTGGCGATGAACCTTTTCAGTTCTATAAAAAATTTGCAACTATCCAAGTTGCAGTTGATGCCGATAGGAAAAATGGAATTGAACAATTGCTTTCGCAACAAGAAAAACCAGAAGTGATTCTGCTTGATGACGCTTTTCAACATCGAAAAGTAAAAGCGGGTTTTTATATTTTACTCACTTCTTACGGTGATTTGTATTCGGATGATTTTATGTTGCCAACCGGAAATTTGCGCGAAAGCCGAAGCGGAGCAAAAAGAGCGAACGTTATTATTGTAACCAAATGTCCTTTTAATCTTTCGCTCGAACAACAGTATGATATTAAGAACAGATTAAAAGTTTCTGAAGATCAGGAATTGTACTTTACTTTTATTGCATACGAAGATTTTATTTACGCAGAGAATAGGAAGATAAATGTAAATGAAATTCAATCGGCGGCTAAATTACTGGTGGCAGGAATTGCAAAACCGGAACCGTTTTTTGCCTATTTGCAAGATACCAATGATGTCTGTTTGTCTTTTCCGGACCATCATAATTTTACCGATAAAGACATTTTAGAAATTAAAAATTTAGCTCAAAATAACATTATTATCACTACCGAAAAAGATTATGTACGATTAAAAGGAAGTTTGCCAAGCGAACAACTTTTTTATTTACCAATACAAAGTTCTTTCGTTTCGGGAAGTGAAAATTTTGATAAAACAATTATAGATTATGTGGGAACAAGTACAAGAAACGGTAAGTCAGATTAAAGGAAAAATCAATTTTACACCAGAATATGGTGTGATTTTAGGTTCAGGTTTGGGGAGTTTTACAGATGAAATGAAAGTAGAGTATACGTTGCCTTATCATGAAATTCTAAACTTTCCTGTTTCGACAGTGCAAGGTCATAAAGGGGCATTGGTTTTTGGAACAATAGGAGATAAAAAAGTTGTTGCTATGCAAGGACAATTTCATTTCTATGAAGGATATTCTATGACTGAAGTTACTTTTCCGGTGCGAGTGATGAAATTTTTAGGAGTTGAGAAATTAATAGTTTCAAATGCTTCGGGTGGTGTAAATCCAAGTTACAAAGTGGGTTCTATTGTCATGATTACAGATCATATCAATATGACACCTGAACATCCTTTGCGTGGAAAAAATGACGAACGTTTTGGACCTCGTTTTGTAAATATGTGTGAACCGTATTCGAGAAAAATGATTACCAAAGCTACTGAACTGGCTAAAGTATTGAACATCGAAGTTCATGAAGGAATTTATCTGGGTTTACAAGGACCAACTTTTGAAACCTTGGCTGAATATAAAATGGTAAAAATTCTTGGTGCAGATTGTGTAGGAATGTCAACTGTTCCCGAAGTGATTGTGGCGCGACATATGGATTTGGAAACATTTGGTATTTCAGTAATTACTGATATGGGAAATGAAGAAAGTATTGGGACTATTTCACATGACGAAGTATTGGAAGCAGCGAAAAATGCAGAGCCAAAAGTAAGAAGTCTTATTAAAGAATTGATTTTAAACTATTAGAAATCTAAATATATTCAGCGATTACACTGTAAAATTCCTCAGGCACAAATGGTTTAGTGATTACTTCATTCATTCCGAACGATAAAAGCATTTCGCGGTTTTCATGTAATGAGATTGCAGTAAGCGCAATGATAGGAGTAACCTTGTCAAATGTTCGTATTGTTTCCGTTGCAATTGTTCCGTTTATGCCAGGTAAGTGAACATCCATAAGAACTAAATCGAATGTATTAGTTTTTAATAAATCGATTGCTTCCTCACCGTTGTCAATTATTTCGCAGATAATTCCTTTATTATCCAACATTTTCTGGGTAATCATTTGGTTGATTTTATTATCTTCAACCAATAGGATTTTCTTATTTACTAATTTAGCGGCATCGTATTTTATCATTGGTTTTTTCTCAATTTGAGATTCCTGTTGCGGACTTATTTGGAATTCTAAGTTAAATGAAAATGTAGAACCTTCGCCTACCACACTTTTAAGTTTGATATGTCCACCAAGGATTTTGATTAATTTTTTTACGATAGTCAATCCTAAACCGGTGCCACCATATTTGCGATTCACTTCTATGGAGCCTTGCGAAAAACTATCAAAAACACTACTTAATTTGTCTTCTGGTATTCCTATTCCTGTGTCGGTTATTTCAAAATACAAAGTAGCTTTTTTATCCTCTAATGTTTCAAGATGGGTGATAACGGTAACGTTTCCATTTTTTGTGAACTTTAGGGCATTGTTGATCAAGTTCATTATTATCTGTGATAATTTTGTTGGATCACCAATTAAATAATCCGGAATAGCAGCATCAACTTCAAGTTTAAAATCGTTGTTGTTCACCACAGCCAATTCTTTCAAAGAATGTTTGATGTCTTCCAATAATTTTTTCAGATTAAAACTGGTGTATTCAATTTCTGATTTGTGAGAATCAATTTTATTAATTTCTAAAATTTCATTGATGAATTTTGTCAAATAATCTCCTGAAAATTTTAAGGAAGATAAGTAGTCCAATTGATTTTTCTTTGGGTTTTCTTCCAATAATAAGTGAGTGATACCGTTGATGGCATTCAATGGAGTTCGAAGTTCATGGCTTACAGTTGATAGAAATTCAGATCTCGCTTTGGATGCTTTTTCTGCTTTGTCTTTAGCAATTTCTAATTCTTTATTTTTTTCTTGCAACAATAAATTAGACTGATTTCTAATGATGTTATTTTTGTACAAGGATAGACTTAATAAAGATAAAATTGAAATTAAGGCAATGGCGAAAATACTGATTAGTTTAGAAAATTTATTGGCCTTTTCCTGCTCCTTATTTTCATAATTGGCTTGTGCAATTTCTTTTAATTTTTCTGTTTCTTTGAACTTTTGGTAATCATCTATACCAAGTCTTTCGTTGTTCAGAATTGTTATATTTTCTTTTAAATTGAGATGTTGTTTTAAATAGAAATAGGCGTTATTTTTATCTAACGTTTTTTCATAAACATCACTCAAGGCAAGCAAAATATTTGATTTCTGTTCTAGATTTTCAGATTTACTGTTTAATTCTAATGCTTTATTCAGATAGTTTAAAGCTAAGTTGTTCCTATTTCTAATGGCTTCAATTTTTCCTATTTGATAAGTGGCTTCTGCTTTAGTGTTTGTCAAAGCTGCATTGTCAGGCTTTGCAATTATAAATTTAAAAGAAGATAATGCTAAATCTATTTTATTCTTTGATTTGTAAATGAGCCCTTTTTGAAGGTTAAATAATTCAGCAGTATCAGGAACTCGTAATTTATCATTGATAGATTTTGCTCTCTCAAAATATATTGAAGCTCTGTCATAATTTTGCTTTTGCATGTAGCACAAACCAATATGATAGTAGGTTGCAGAACGCTCTAAACTGGGTTCAAAATTCGAAAATAATGCAGCACTTTTCAGTAACGTTTCTATTGCATCATCGTATTTTTTTAAATCAAAATAAATTTTTCCAAGATTAAAAGTTTGCTGCGCTTGGTCTTTAATATTCTTGTTTTTTTCAGCGTAATCTATTGCTTTTTGAGTATGCAATAACGCCTCTTTATAATTATTTGTCTGAATATTGGAATTGCTTAAACTGCTGTAATATGCTGTGCTGTCTGTTTCCTCATTGGGTTGAGAATACAATGAAGAGTAAAAAAAAACAATAAAAGCAAAAAAATACTTCATTTACAACTGAATTTTTTCTTGGGGTTATTTTATTTTTTTGTTAAAAGAATTAAATCAATAATCCTGGACAAATAACCTATTTCATTATCATACCACCCAACAACTTTTACCATTTTATCAATAACAGAAGTTAGTTGTGCATCAAATATACATGAATTTTTATTGCCAATCACATCAACAGAAACAATTGGGTCTTCAGTATAATCCAATATCCCTTTTAAATTTGTTTGTGCCGCAATTTTGAACGCGTTGTTAATCTCATTTATAGTCACCGCTCGTTTTACATTGAAAGTAATATCAGTCAAAGAACCATCAGGAACGGGTACTCGTATACCGCAACCGCCAATTTTACCTTCAAACTCAGGAAAAATTTTTGTCAATGCTTTTGCCGCTCCAGTTGTTGTGGGTACGATGGACTGACTTGCCCCGCGAGCGCGACGTAAATCTTTATGAGGTTGATCGTGCAAACTTTGGTCTGTCGTGTAGGAATGTATGGTAGTGATGTACGCTTGTTCTATACCGCAAAGCTCATTGATCACTTTAATCATCGGTGCTGCATTATTCGTGGTACAACTGGCATTCGAAATGATAGTTTCAGTGCCGTCAAGAATAAAATCATTTACACCGAGCACTACCGTTTTTATAGTGTCTACTTCCGAAGGTGCAGAAAGAATCACTTTTTTGGCGCCAGAAATAATATGGGAATTCAGTTCTTCAAAAGTTTTGTATTTACCGGTAGATTCAACTACGTAATCAATATCTAAACTTTTCCAATCCAGGTTTGAAATGCTTTTTTCATGGAAAAACAAAAAATGATTTCCATCGACCAGAATTCCTTTTTCATCATCGCTGACTGCGAATGGTAACACACCGTGAATACTGTCGTATTTTACTAAATGCGCCATTGTCTTTTTATCGGCAATATCATTTATGGCAACAACTTCTATAGAAGTATGGTTTAAAAGTAATCGGAATAAATTCCTGCCGATTCTTCCAAAACCATTTATGGCAATTCTTGTTTTCAAATGGATTCGTTTATTCGTTTATTCGTTTATTTGGTTAACCGATTAAACAAATAAACGAATAAACTATTTATAAAATATGTTTTTGTGCTTTGTAAGATGAACGAACTAACGGCCCGCTTTCTACATGGCGGAAACCTAATTCCAAACCAAATTGCTCGTATTTTGCAAATTGTTCTGGTGTTATAAATTCTTTTACCGGTAAGTGTTTTTTACTCGGTTGCAAGTATTGGCCTATCGTTACAATATCAACATTGGCTTCACGCAAATCTCGCATCGTTTGATAAACTTCCTCTTCTTGTTCGCCAAGGCCCAACATAATTCCAGACTTTGTTCTGTTGATTCCTTTTTCTTTCAAGTAGCGCAACACTTCCAGACTTCGGTCGTATTTGGCCTGAATGCGCACTTCACGTGTCAATCTGCGAACCGTTTCCACATTATGAGAAACCACTTCAGGATTCGCTTCTACGATTCTATCAATATTTCTTTCGATACCTTGAAAATCAGGAATCAGAGTTTCCAGTGTTGTGTTTGGGTTCATTCTTCGGATAGCTTTCACGGTTTCAATCCAAATAATGGAGCCTCCATCTTTCAAGTCATCTCTGTCAACGCTGGTGATTACGGCATGTTTAATATTCATGATTTTGATAGAACGCGCCACTTTTTCAGGTTCATCCCAGTCCACCGTTTCTGGTCTTCCGGTTTTTACACCACAAAAACCACAAGAACGCGTACATACATTTCCTAAAATCATAAATGTAGCCGTTCCTTCGCCCCAGCATTCACCCATATTTGGGCAGCTTCCCGAAGTACAAATCGTGTTCAAACTATATTTATCAACTAAGCCGCGAAGCTCTGTATATTTTTGGCCTATTGGGAGTTTTACCTTCAACCATTTCGGTTTCCCCACAGGTAAAGTATTTTCTAAAACAGTTTCCATATATCAATTTTCAGAGCACAAAGATAAGGAATGTAGTTTATTTGTGGATTCCTTTATTTGTTTATTTGAAGAAAGAGAAATGGATGTTTTAGGAGTATACTATTTGCTTGTTTTTAGGAAATAGTCTTCCTGCTTTTCGTTATATTCACACTAATCGCTGCGTTTCTCGCAATGAGCATGTGATACCGCTGCAAGTGTAATTCACTAAACTCCTAAATTAAATAAAGGTTTTGTGAAGTAATCAGGGCTACATTAGAATTTTTGTTGTTTTGGAAAAAATGTAAAAAAAAATAAAAAGGTATTAAAAAGAAAAGCTTCAAAATTAATTGAAGCTTTTCTTTTTATATTTAATTCATCTGTACCGTAATGGGAAGGTTATAGGCAGTTCGTACTGCTTTTCCATCAATCATTCCAGGTGACCATTTTGTTTTCAAGGATTTCAACACACGAACGGCTTCTTTTCCCAAGCCATAACCAGGATCTCTTTTTACCTGAATGTCAGTCATGCTTCCGTCTCTTTCAATTACAAAAGAAACATATACCCGAATCGAACCGCTACCGTCTATTTCTTGTTTTTCAAAATTATTACCCACATAAGTATAGAACTTATTAATTCCACCTGGGAACTCAGGAAGTTTATCCAAAGCAACGCTGTTTACAATAGTATTTCCCAAATCAACGGGCGTTACGCTTTCAGTTCCAGTTCCCGAGGAAGAAGTTGGGTTTATACCAATAGTTCCAGTTCCTTCAGTGCTTGTATTTGTTACGCTAGTATTGTCGGTGTTTTTTGCAATGTCCTGATTTGCTTGTGAAGCCTGAACAATTACAGGATTAACAAGTTTTTCGCTTGTAACTGGGACTTCAACAGCTTTAGTTTTTATCTCAGGAAGAGTCTTTTTTTCTTCAAGCTGATTCGGAATTATGTCAGTAAGTTGGACAACAGTATTCGTAAGTTCAGGAATACCCATCGTGATTCCTTTATTGGGATTCAGATAGGAAATGATTACGGGAATACTTAAAGCCCCCGATAAAAATAATACACCCATAAAAAGTGCCGTTAATGATGTTTTAGTACTTTCCTGACGTAATTGATACGCTCCATATTCTTTGTTTCGGTCTTGGAAAACAAGGTTAATCCAACCGGTCTCGTAAATGCTTAGTTTTGACATAATTTATGGATTTAGTGGTTAAGTAGTAATTAAATCATAAGCATAGGTGTTTTATTTTTATAACGTGTAAAATAAGAATTTTAGTATATAAATTTAATAATTATTTTTGATTTATTTAGTTTTATGTTTATTTATTTAACGAGAACGTTGATTGATTTATCTGGTTAATCCTTAAAATTGGGTTAATTCATAAAAAAAGCGCATCCAAATCAATGAATGCGCTTTGTTCTTGTATTAAATAATTCTGTTAGTAGGATTTAAAAAGCATATTTAAATCCAATTTGTATTTGAAATGGATTTCCTTATGCTGGTGTGCATAAAACATATAATGATTGACTTCTAAGGGATTTGTTATGTAGTTTAAAATAAAGCTACCTTTTATTCTGAATGATTTCTGCCAGAAGTTTTTTGGCGCGAAGCAATTTAATCTTAACATTGCTCAAAGGTTCATCAATTTTATTGGCAATTTCCTGGTAACTCATTTCCTGAAAATAGCGCAACTGAATCACTTCTTGATAATGTGGTTTCAATTCTTTGATGAATTGCAATAACTGAGAAAGATTTTGCTCGGTAATCAATTCATCTTCTGCTGATGGAGTAGTGTCAGCAATATTGTAGGCTTGCTGATCTTGTTCATCGGTAATTTCGACAAAAAGACTTGATTTTTTTTTTCGTAATAAATCGATGTGTACGTTTTTTGCAATAGCAATAAGCCAAGTATTAAACTGGAATTCCGAGTTGTATGTGGCTATTTTATCGAACGCTTTAGAGAATGTTTCAATGGTAATGTCCTCGGCATTAGTTTCATTTTCGGTGCGTTTGAGCATAAAACCATACACTTCATTCCAATAATAATCCAATAGAAAAGTGAAGGCAACCTGATCACCTTGTTTTGCTTTTTCTATTTGTTTGTTTATTTCCAATGTACCGGTTTTGAGAATATATTAGTTATAAAGATATTGATTTGTGTTAAGATAAGTACTATTTCAACGATAGGAAACCAGAATTTAATATCATTTTCTTTAAGTTTACCTGCCGAAAATCCTACCACAATCCATGCCACAAGATAACGTAACGCGATTAAGCTTAAAACTAATATCCATTGAAACTGGAAGGCTAACAATATGATTGGTAATATAATAAATAGTAATTGTGAACAATAGAATGCTCCTAACTGTAATTTGTCAAGAGGTTTGTAATAATTTGCCGTAGCAATATGCCTTCTTTTTTGGGTCAACCAGTCTTTGTAGGTGGTTTTTGGTTTAGAAAGTGTAAAACTTTCCGCTGTGTAGGCAATAGTTGTGTTTTTAGCTTTTGCGGCTTGGTTTATAAATAAATCATCATCACCAGAACGAATCTGCATGTGTTCGATGAATCCATTTACATTGAAAAATTCCTCTTTTTTATAGGCTAAATTTCTACCCACGCCCATATAAGGATGTCCAATTTTTGCCCATGAAAAATATTGAATAGCCGTCAATAAAGTTTCAAAACGAATTATTTTATTCAGCAATGAATTAGGAATTTTTTCATACTTACCATAACCCAAAACAATTGTCTTTTGCATGGTAAATTGAGAGCTCATTGCTGTTATCCATTCTTTTGAAGTTGGATAACAATCAGCATCTGTGAATAATAAATACTCTTTTTTGGCGGCTTTTATTCCTAGAGTCAATGCGTATTTTTTGTTTCCCCAAAAGGCTTCGTTGTTCTCCACTTTTACCAGACGAACATTAGGATATTGCTTTTCAAAACCTTCAAAAACATCCAAAGTAGCGTCACTTGAAGCATCGTCAATCAGAACAATTTCGAAATCAGGATAGTTTTGTTCCGCAAGCAGAGGAATAAAATTAGCTACATTTTCTTCTTCATTTTTGGCGCAGACAATCACCGAAATCGGGATTCTTTTTGGGGTTGTTTTCTGCGCTTTGGCGAAAGCAAATTTTCCAAAAACACCTAGATAGTACGAAATTTGAACAACAACAATAAAAATAAAAAAGTAAAGAATTAGTATAAGCATCTGAGTTTAATGAGTTTTTAAATCGAGTGCAAAGGTATGAATAGAATTGTGAATTGTTAAATACAATCTGTGAATTTCGAAAGAATTTATATTGGACATTTCTTCATCTCATTCGCAATAGCGACGGACTGATTTGTGTTCGCTTTTTCTAACTCAGAAATGATGTTTTGATAATTTTTTCCGTCCCTGTTTTGAGATAATTTTTTCGTAGCTTGGATTTCAGTGATTTCAATTTCAAATGCTACAATGCCACGAGTTTGCATCATGGTTTTCTTAGATAAATCTTCTACGCGAGCTGGGTTTTCAGAATTTTGTTCGTACTTATCAACTAGCTTTTTTAAGGATTCGATGACGGCTTCTCCTTCGATAGTTTTGATTTTTCCATACACATGAACGGCAATGTAGTTCCATGTTGGTACATTTTCATGATCGTACCAAGAGGAAGAAATATAATTGTGAGGTCCTGAAAATACTGCTAAAATTTGGTCATTGTCTATGAAGCCATTCCATTGTGGGTTTTCTTTGGAAATGTGCCCGTATAAAACATCCTTGCCTTCTTTATTAGTGTCCAGTTCCAAAGGAATATGTGTGGCGCATAATTTCCCATTGGTTTGATTGATTAAAATACCAAAGCTATTCTCTTGAAGAAATTTTTTGATCTCTTCTTGATTTTCGTTTTTGTAGATTTCTGGAGTGTACATCTTTAATTTAAAAATTAGGATTTAGGAGTTTTGAAATACTATTTTGTTGTTGACAATCTGAAATTAATATGTAATTCCGATTTTTTTTAAACTGAAAACTGCGACTGAACACTGTCAGCTAAAATCTAAATCACATTCACTTCGGCTTCAATATGAATGCCAAACCTTTTAAAAATAGTCTCCTGAATATCCTTAGAAACATTCAAAATTTCCTGTCCTGTAGCATTGCCATAATTCACTAAAACCAAAGCTTGATTTTTATGGATTCCGGCATCACCAAAACGTTTTCCTTTGAAACCGGCTTGTTCAATTAGCCAACCTGCAGGAACTTTTACTTCGGTTTCTGAAATATCGAAATATTTCATTTCAGGAAATTGCTGATGAATTTTCTCAAAATCCGATTTCAATAAAATTGGATTTTTAAAGAAGCTACCGCTATTTCCCAATTCTTTTGGGTCGGGTAACTTGCTTTGTCGAATGGCAATTACAGCATTGCTTACGTCCTTCAAAGTAGGATTTGTGATGTTGTTTTTGGCTAATTCTGATGAAATATCTCCGTAAGAAGTATTGATTTTATGATTCGTTTTTGTCAGTTTAAAAACAACGGATGTAATAATATATTGATTTTTAACTTCATTTTTAAAAACGCTTTCTCGGTATCCAAAATGACATTCATCCTTTGTGAACGTTTTCATTTCCTGATTTTCTATCGTCATTGCTTCACAGGAAACAAAAGTGTCTTTAATTTCCGTACCATAAGCTCCAATGTTTTGGACTGGCGTAGTTCCAACGTTTCCAGGAATCAGTGACATGTTTTCCAAGCCACCAAAATTTTGGTCGATGGTCCAAAGCACAAATTCATGCCAGCTTTCACCAGCCTGACTTTCGACCCAGACAAAATCATCATTTTCTTCAATGATTTTTTTGCCTTTCAAATCGATGTGAATAACAAGGGCATCAATATCTTTTGTCAAAAGCATATTGCTTCCGCCGCCTAAAATAAATTTTTTCTGTGATTTATTTTCTTGTAAAATAGTTTTTAAATCCGGCACAGAATGAACGGCAACAAACTGTTTTGCTTTGGCTTCAATGCCAAAAGTATTGTATTTTTTTAAAGAGAAATTAGGTACTATTTCCATAAAAGAAAGTGCTTTTTGAATTGTTTTATTCCGCACCAAAAGTAACGATTAAAATTTAGTTGCATACGTTTTCATCCAGATATGCATCATAAACAATGGCATAATGTATGGAGTCATCGTAGCTTCCCCTTTTTGTAAATTCTGAACAAGTTTTTGAATGTTTATGTGTTCAAAATAAGGTATTTGAAATAAATCACTTTTCGAGAAAGATTCTAATTCGTCTTTAAAAGCGGGACTTTTTGTAATGTAATCTCCCCAAGGTGCGCTTAAACCTACTTTTCTGAATTTTAGAATTTCATCTGGCAAACGTTCTTCCATTGCTTTTTTTAGAATGAATTTCCATTTTTTTCCTGTAAAAAGCCATTTGTCTTCTAATGATCCTAATCCAACAATTAATCTCGGGTCCAAAAAGGGTTCCCTGCATTCTATGGATGCGCCCATTGTACAGCGGTCATTCCTGTCCAGAAGCGAACATAAATAGGTGTGTTGGTCAAAATAAAGTGCTTGTCGGCGTAAATTATCAGGATACAATGACTTTGCTTCTTTATAGATTTTTTTTCTGTATTCGTTGTTTGGAGGTGTGTTAATTCCAAAAGTCTCCGCAATATCATTTGGAAAAATATTGGAGCCATTATAGATTACTAAATCAGATTTTTTATTGATTTGGGCGTAACGTGTTAATTTTTCGTACCGTGGTTGTTTTGTAAAAACATCCAGATTCCCAATGGAAGCGATGGAATTCAATAAAGATGGATATTGTAAGGCTTTGTAGCGCACATAACCACCCATCAACTCATCGGCGCCTTCACCGGAAAGTAACACTTTGACGGAAGGTTTTGCCATTTGTGAAACCGCTAAAAGGTGCGGTTCGCTTAAATGCATGATTGGTTCATCCTGAAAATAAGTAGCATTTATTAATTGGTCATAAAGATTTTTATCCTCTAATTGCATGGTTTGAAACCCATAATCGAACTTCTCTGCCATCATTTTAGCTAGATGTGCTTCGTTATGTTCTTTCTCTTTAAAACCAATATTAAAAGTTTGTATGTCTTTGTAATTTTGGTGGTGTAACGAAGCCAAAATTGAGGAAGAATCCAGGCCGCCACTTAGCATAACGCCCACAGGAACGTCACTTACCATTCGCATTTTTATAGAATCATCAAACGTTTCTCGAAACCATTCTACCGGATTTTTTATTTCGGGTTGGTTTTGAATTTCGGTTTTTAAACTCCACCAGTTATTGTTAGTGGTTTTTCCGCCTTCATGAATGGTCATGATGTGTCCGGGTAAAACTTTTTTTACGTTTTGATACAAGGTGTTTTCACCAGCAACAAATCGGTTAAAAATATATTCTTCCAGCCCGTCTTGTGCCATTTTGAGAGGAACTCCAGCTGTGAAAAGTGCTTTTTGCTCGGATGCGAAATAAAAAGTTTCGTTATAAAAAGAATAATATAACGGTTTAACACCCATTCTGTCACGAACAACAGTTAGTTTTTTCTCTAATTTATCCCAAATAGCAAACGCAAACATACCGTTGAGGCGGTTGAGCATTTTTAAACCATGTAATTGAAATAATTTCATCAAAACCTCAGTGTCCGAAGTGGTTCTGATGTCAAATCCATTGCTTTTTAACTCGGGATAAAATTCTCTGAAATTGTAGATTTCGCCATTATAAACTAGTACATATCTTCCGTCTTCTGATAGGAAAGGTTGGTGTCCGGCAAGTGAAACATCTAGAATTGAAAGTCTTCGGTGTCCTAAGCCAATATTATTTTCTATAAACAATCCTTTATCATCAGGGCCTCGATGTTCCAGCGAATCACGCATTTTTACAAGAACGCGTTCGTCAATTTTTTTTTGTGATTGTAAGTGCAACATTCCATTAATTCCACACATAGTTAATTGGGGCTATTTGTGTTAATTAATTCGTGGTATTTATTGGCAATAATTTTCATATTTATGTTGTAATCTGCATTCTTTTCTAAAAATATTCTATTTTTTAAAACGGCTTCGTTTCGATGTTTATTGTTTTCAAATGCCCAGATTAATTCATCTGCCAGCATTTTGTAATCATCAACGGTAACTAATTGTCCGTTTTCGCGGTGCTTAATCCAACTCTGATTTCCTGCAATATCTGTTACAATTGGATAACAATTCGTAGCCATAGCTTCAAATAATGACGCCGAAACACCTTCAGTTATTGGCATACTAATGTAAATATTAGATTGTTGCAATAATTTTGGTAATTCAGTATTTGGGATTCTTCCGGTAAAGTTGACTTTGTCTTCAATACCTAAATCTTTTGCTAAATCTTTTAATTTCGAAAGTTGGGATCCGTCCCCTATAATGGTAAGTACGAAATCTATTCCCTTTTGGTTTAAAATTGCAAACGATTTTAAAATAATAGCATGACGGTATTCCGGTAATAAAGAACGAGTGACTATGGCACAAATTTTTTCTGGATTGGCCTTGTTTTGATTCCCAAATTTAGTCAGATCAATTCCTTTTGGTAAAACCAAAACTTTATTCATATCTACATTGGCTTCCAGCATAGAAATAGTCATCACGGGTCCCCAAGCATGAATTAAATCTGCTTTTTTGAAAGCGTAATTCTGAATGAGTCTTTTTAAGGGTAATGAAATTGATTTTTCAGGCCATAAATCGGTTTTGCCTTGTTGTGCAATTGCAACAGGTTTTACACCGGATAATGCAGCAAGAAAACCATAACTGGTGGTTCTTTCCGCAATTACCATATCCGGTTGTTGGGTTTTTATTATTTTCTTGATTTTAAAAATAGCCAATTCGAATTCGAAAATCCTTAAAATTCGGTTATGAATACAATTGCTGGGTGTTTTTAATTCCCAAGTAATGATTTCAAAATTACCAAATTCCTTCAGACCGTTCATCCAAGTGATGGCATCGGCTCTGTAGGATTCTCCCAGAAAAAGTATTTTCTTTTTTTTCATCAGTGAAAATTATAATTACTCAGAAGTTAAAGCTCGATTTATAAAATCGTTCAATGGTTTAAGCGCAATCAATTTTTTACTCATTGTAGCAACAAAATCCTTTTTTGTTACTTCGGAGATATCAATTCTTTGAGAACATTCGAAACTTTTCAATTTTAAAAATTCAATAGCAGGATGTTCTTTTTCGTATCCTCGTGGCGGATTCTTTAGCGTATCCTTTTCATTTCTATCAAAATCTTTAAATTCCCTTTTGAAATCTTTTTCGTTAAGAATAGCTTCTAAATCATCATGGAAATAGGCAATTTCTTTACGCATTTTTTTCAAATCTGGCGCTTCGGGGCAATACAATCCACCGGCAATAAAACTGGCTCCTTTTTCTAAATGAAGGTAATAACCAGAGCGATTCATGCCTTTTGCTCCCGAAGAAAGCCAAACGCCTAAATGCGATTTATAAGGAGTTTTATCCTTAGAAAATCGAATGTCACGATTGATTCTAAAAGTGCAATTTTTTACTTCCAACATTTCCAGCGATGGATCGAGCGGTTTCATGGTATCTAGAAAATCCCCAACTAATTGTTGGTAATCTTTCTTGACTGCTTCGTAGCGTTTTTTATTTTCCAAAAACCAATCTCTATTATTGTTGGCTTTTAAATCATCCAGAAATTGTAGTGTATCTTTTGAAAGCATCTTGTAGCTATTGTAGTTGTTTTTTTAAATCGTCCTCACTTATAAAACCAGAATGTTTCCATTTTACTGCTGCCTTGTCATACAATAATAAAGTAGGAAGTTCGCTGATTTTCATTTGAGAAATTAAGGTTTTATTTTTATCGGCATCCAATCGAATGATAGTCACTTTGTCTGCTAAATCTTTTTGCATTTGCAAAACATAAGGAGTCATTTTTTTGCAGGGAGCACACCATTCAGCATAAAAATTAATCAATACTTTTTTATCTGAATTTAATAATTTGTTGTATTCCGGAACGGATAGACCTATAATTGTAGCACTTGGTTTTGAAAGACCGGCAGCATCCCATTTTAACATTCCTCCGTCTAGTTGATAAATAGTTTTAAAACCTAATTCATTTAGTTTTTCAGCCGCTTTCTGACTTCTCCCGCCACTTTTGCAATACACAAAAACGGGTTGTGATTTGTCCAGTTTTTCTACATTGGCAACAAAAGTAGTTCCAAGCCAATTTATATTTTTAGCATTGTCAATATGGTCAGAAGTGAATTCTTCAGGAGTTCGTACATCCAAAATTTGTGGATTTTGAGTTGTAGCTATCTTTTCGGCAAAAGCTTTTGAACCAATAGTTTTGATTTCTTTAGAATTTTGCCCGTTGCAGGATAAAACAACAAAGCATATTATTGCCAAGAATATTGAATGAAATTTCATTGTAATCGAGTTTAAAATTGAATACGCTAAAATAGGTAATTTTTCAATTTTCGAACCGTATAAATTACTAAATAAAAGTTATAAGTTGAAAATTTTATACGTCTGATGTGTCGATTTTACAATAGCTTCAGTACGTTCCGGATGTGTATCTGAAATAAAAAGTTGACCAAAAGTATCACTGTTTACCATTTCTATGATTTTGGAAACGCGACTTTCGTCTAATTTATCAAAGATATCATCAAAAAGTAAAATGGGTTTCACACCGCTTTGCTTTTTTAGAAACTCAAATTGAGCTAGTTTTAAAGCGATTAGAAATGATTTTTGCTGTCCTTGAGAGCCAAATTTCTTAATTGGATGTTGGTCTATTTCAAATGCTAAATCGTCTTTGTGAATTCCTACACTTGTATAATGTAAAGCTCTGTCTTTGTTGATGTTTTCCTGTAACAAAGTCAATAAGTCTTTTTCGAATAAATGACTTTCATATACCAGTTGAACCGTTTCTTGTGAACCGGTTATGGCTTGATGATGTGTGTTGAAAATAGGAATGAACTCACTTATAAATTCTTTTCTTTTTTTAAAAATATAATCTCCAAAACCATTAAGTTGCTCATTATATATAGAGAGTGTATCATTGTCAAAAACATGGTTCAATGCAAAATATTTTAACAAAGCATTACGCTGACTCATTACTTTTTGATATTGAATGAGTTGTTGTAAATAATGGGAATCCAGTTGCGAAATCACGCTGTCCATAAATTTTCTTCTGGTTTCGCTGCCTTCTACAATTAAGTCCCTGTCGGCAGGAGAAATGATTACCAAAGGAATAAAACCAATGTGATCTGAGAATTTGTCGTAGGCTTTTCCGTTGCGTTTCAATATCTTTTTTTGCCCTTTTTTTAGGCTGCAAAGAATTTGTTCATTTCTTTCGTTTTTTTCAAATTCAGCATCAATCACAAAGAATTCTTCTCCGTGTTTAATATTCTGAACCGCTAATGGATTGAAATAGCTTTTTCCGTACGATAAATGGTAGATTGCATCAAGCACATTTGTCTTTCCAATACCATTCTTGCCTACAAAACAATTTATTTTGCTGTCAAAATCGAAATTTGCTTCCGAAAAATTCTTATAATTGAATAATGAAATCTTTTTTAAATACATCTGTAAGGCTTGCTGGTATTGAGAACTTTGATGTTTTTAAACGGGTTTTTCAAAGTGGGTGCAAATTATTGAAAAATATCGATAAAAATGGCTTTTAGATTTGAATAAAAATTTTATTTTTGCGACTCACTAAATTAAAAATAAATGGCTACTTACAGTAAAAGAGGATATAAAGCACCAAAAGAAAAAGAAGTAAATGACGCGGTTGAAGCAGTACAAATTGATGAAAAAGACAGCACAACAGCTGGTGTTTTTTCAACATTAGACGAAACAGCTTCAAAAACTGAGGATTGGGTAGCTAAAAACCAAAAAGTTATTATTGGTTTAGTTGCCGCTGCCGCTATTTTTACAATTGGTTATTTAGGATACCAAAGATTCGTTGCTGCACCACAACAAGAGGAAGCAGCAAATGAAATGTTTGTAGCACAACAAAATTTTCAAAAAGCAACTGATGGAGTAGCAAGTGACTCATTATATAAATTGTCTTTGAATGGTTCTGAAGGTAAATTTGGATTCTTGAAAATTGCTGATGAATATTCTGGAACTGATGCAGGAAATTTAGCTAATTATTATGCTGGAATTGCGTATTTGAACACAGGAAAATATACTGAGGCGATTGATTATTTAAGTAAATTTAAATCAGATGATATTGTTTTAGGAGCTTTGGCAAAAGGAGCAATTGGAGATGCTTATTCTCAAAAGAACCAACCGAAAGAAGCTTTAGAAAATTACATAAAAGCTGCTGAATCAAATAAAAATGATTTCACTACGCCACGTTTCTTATTGAAAGCCGGAAAAACAGCTTTGGCTTTAGGAAATAAAGCAGATGCTTTGAAATATTTTACAGATATTAAAGACAATTTTGAAGGAACTCCAGAGGCTGCTTCAGTTGACGTTTTGATAGGATTAGCACAATAGTAAAAAATGATATAAGATTGGTGATTTAAGATTGTGGAATTTTGATTTCAAAATGCTATCTTTAATATCTGAAATCAAAATTTTAAAATCAAAATTCTAAAATCAAATGGCTACCGTAAATAAAAACTTATCCGAGTACGATAAAAATTCAATCCCAAACGCGAAAGATTTTCGCTTTGGGATTGTTGTTTCAGAATGGAATGATGCTATAACTGAAGGACTTTATAGAGGTGCTATTGAAGCCCTTTTAGAAAACCAAGTTCCAGCTCAGCATATTATTCGCTGGAATGTTCCTGGAAGCTTTGAACTTATATATGGTTCAAAGAAAATGTTGCAAACACAAAATGTTGATGCTGTCATTGCTATTGGATGTGTAATTCAAGGGCAAACTAAACATTTTGATTTTGTGTGTGAAGGAGTAACTCAAGGAATTAAAGACCTGAATGTTCAAACGGATATTCCGGTTATTTTTTGTGTTTTGACTGATAATACCATGCAACAATCTATTGATAGAAGTGGAGGAATTCACGGTAACAAAGGTACTGAAGCAGCTATTGCGGCTATCAAAATGGCCTATATTCGTCAACAGGCTTCGTTGTCACATCAAATCGATAACCAACATTTATTGTCTGCCGGAGCTATTCAATTAGAAGAAGGGACACCTTTAGAGTTGAAGGAATAAATAATAAAAACACTAATTATTAAACCTATACTGTCTCATAAATAGTATAGGTTTTTTGTTTTTTTTATGATTAAATAAGCTACCATTCCCAATAGAAATTCATTAAATTTGTACATCTTGGTTTTAAAAAATTTAAACCTTAAACTTTAAACAACATTTTTTTAATGTCGAGTATAATTCAATTACTTCCTGATCATGTTGCCAATCAAATTGCTGCTGGAGAAGTCGTTCAAAGACCAGCTTCAGTTGTCAAAGAGTTGCTTGAAAACGCAGTTGATGCCAGAGCAACAGATATAAAATTAATTCTTAAAGATGCAGGGAAGGCATTAGTACAAGTGATTGATAATGGTTTGGGAATGAGCGTTACCGATGCACGTTTGTGTTTTGAACGTCACGCCACTTCCAAAATTCGTCAGGCCGAAGATTTATTTTCTTTGCATACCAAAGGATTTCGTGGGGAAGCACTAGCATCTATTGCGGCGATTGCCCATATGGAAATGAAAACCAGGCAAGATCAAGAAGAACTAGGAACGCACATTGTCATTGAAGGCAGTAAGTTTATGTCACAAGATGTTGCTGTTTTGCCAAAAGGAACTTCATTTGCTGTCAAAAATTTATTTTTTAATATTCCGGCGCGACGTAATTTCCTGAAATCGGATACGGTGGAATACCGCCATATTATTGATGAATTTCAACGTGTTGCTTTGGCTCATCCAAAAATACATTTTACCTTTTATCACAATGGCAGCGAAATGTTTAATTTGCCGCCATCTACTTTGCGACAACGAATTGTCAATATTTTCTCAGGTAAAACCAATGAAAAATTAGTTCCTGTTCAGGAAGAAACAGAAATAGTGACGATTCAAGGATTTGTGAGCAAACCTGAGTTTGCCAAAAAAAATCGTGGAGAACAGTTTTTCTTTGTCAATGATCGTTTTATAAAAAGTGGTTATTTGCATCATGCGGTTATGGCCGCCTATGACGGGATCTTGAAAGATGGTGCGCAACCGAGTTATTTTTTATATTTATCGGTGCCGCCAAATACTATTGACATCAATATTCATCCCACTAAAACGGAGATTAAGTTTGATGATGAACATGCTTTATATGCTATTTTAAGAGCTTCCATAAAACATAGTTTGGGACAATTTAATGTAGCCCCAGTTTTAGATTTTGATCGGGATTCTAATTTAGATACGCCGTATCATTATAAAGATTTAGAAGGCGCTACGCCCACCATTCAAGTCGATGGCAACTTTAATCCTTTCTCTGAAGAAAAACCCAGCAAGCAATTTTCCAGTTATAGAAAACCGGAAGCAACAGCTAATTGGGAAAGTTTATACGTAGGTTTAAAACAAGATACGGATGAAATAGGGCAGATGACTTTCGAAAATGAAGAAGTGACTTCCTCTTTATTTAATGATGAAGAAGTAGAGCATTCTGTTCATAAAACCTATCAAATTCATAAAAAATACATTGTTTCGTCAATCAAATCAGGAATGGTGATTGTCGATCAGCAACGCGCACATCAACGTGTTTTGTATGAGCAGTTTTTAGTAAATATGACAGTGAACCAGGCATCAAGCCAGCAGTTATTATTTCCTTTGAACTTGTTTTTTTCGTCAAGCGAAATGAATCTTATCGCTGAGCTACAACTTTCGTTGATGAATACCGGATTTGTTTTTGAAGAAAATAACACCGATCATATTGTTATTTCGGGAATACCGGTAAATGTAACGGAGAGCGAAGTTTCATTGGTTTTAGAACAATTATTGAGTGATTTGCAGGACGGAATTCCTGAAAGCAGTTTCAGTCAGAATGATACGATTGCCAAATCAATGGCCAAAAGTTTAGCGGTGAAAACAGGAACGCACCTTACAGAAAAAGAGCAGGAAAATTTGGTCAACGGACTTTTTGCCTGTAAAGACCCCAATGTTTCCCCATTTCATAAACCCACTTTCATCACGATGCGTGTGGAAGATTTAGATAAAAAATTTGCATTATGAGAAACGTAACTGAGACAGTAAAACAATTAATTATTATAAATATATTGTTTTTTGTAGGTACACTTGCTTTAGGGGATTTTAATCCCACAAATCCAGCGTATAGAATATTAGCCTTATATTTTCCGGAAAATCCTGATTTTCAATTGTGGCAACCGTTGACGCACATGTTTATGCATGGAGGCTTTATGCATATTTTTTTCAATATGTTTGCTTTGTATTCTTTTGGATCTGCTTTAGAGCAAATGTGGGGAAGCAAGAAATTCTTATTTTTCTATATTTCCTGTGGCTTAGGCGCTGCGTTATTGCATACTGGAGTTAATTATTACTATTTCCAAGATAGTTTAAATACTTTGATTGCTAATGGATTTCCTAAACAAGAGATTTTACAACTTTTAAATGAAGGCAAAATAGATACTAGATGGCAACAATTTATATCTGTTTCTGATTTTCAAAATTTCACAGGTGCTTATATTGGTACTGCAGTTGGAGCTTCTGGGGCTATTTACGGAACGATAGTGGCGTTTGCTTTTATGTTTCCTAATGCTGAATTGGCTTTGATGTTTATTCCTGTGCCCATAAAAGCAAAATATTTTGTACCAGGTTTAGTTTTGGTTGACTTGTATTTAGGTATTTCTGGAAAATCAATTTTTGGTGGTGGTGGAATTGCCCATTTTGCACACGTTGGTGGTGCTTTGTTCGGTTTTATTATTATGTGGTATTGGAAGAAAAATCAGTTCAATAAAAACCGTTGGAATTAAAAACGCAATACTTTTAAGTGGTACGACCTAAATATCAGATCTTAAATCCCAATTAAATTATGAATATCATTGACGACCTGAAATTACAATACAAGATAGGAGGAATAGTCACCAGACTAATTTTTTGGAATGCCGCTTTGTTTGTTCTTCCGTGGTTGCTTTTTGCACTTTTATCTTTGTTGGGTGTCAATATTGATTATATTCATTATGTGAGTTTATCTTCTAATCCGGCACATTTGCTTTGGAAACCTTGGTCGTTGCTTTCGTATGCTTTTTTTCACAGCGGAATCATGCATATTATTTTTAATATGATTGTTTTGAACTTTGCTGGCAGACTATTTATGACGTATTTTACGTCTAAGCAATTATTGGGTTTGTATGTATTGAGTGCCATTTTTGCTGGAATTAGTTATATTTTGGTATTTTACGTTTTAAATATTAATGCTCCAATTGTAGGTGCCTCTGCCGCTATTATGGCTATTTTGGTTGCTACAACTACGTATCATCCTTTGATGGATCTTCGTTTGTTGATTATTGGGAATGTCAAGTTGTGGCATATAACCGCCGTAATTGTAATAGTTGATTTAATGCAATTGCGTTCAGAAAATATGGGTGGACATATTTCTCATCTTTCTGGAGCTTTTTTTGGTTTTATTTTTATTAAATTGCTTCAAAATGGAACCGATTTAAGTACTGTTGTTACTCGTATTATAGATTTTTTTGCAAATTTGTTCAAAAAAAATACATCAACACCATTCAAGAAAGTGCATAAAAATTACAGTAAGCCTTTGGAAAAAAGTGTTTCAAAAATAGTTACTAAAGATAAATCGCAGCAGCAGATAGATGAAATTTTAGATAAAATCAGTCAGTCAGGTTATGATAGCTTGACAAAAGAAGAAAAAGAATTCTTATTCAAAGTAGGGAAATAAGTTTCAATGAGATTTTAGCTATTGTTTTAATAAAAAATATAGAAAATGAAAAATCTTTCATGGTTTAATAAAGGAATGTTTTTTTTGAATATAGTCCTTACTATTGTGACTTTTATAGCCTATGTTTTGCCCTTTTTGGCGCCAAAATCTTTCCCTCTTTTGTCTGTTTTGACACTTTTTATGCCGCTTTTTTTTATCTTGAATGGCTTGTTTTTTGTGTATTGGGCCATACAATTCAAAAAGCAATTGATAGTTTCGGGTTTGGTTTTATTGATAGGGATTACTTTTATAAATAAATTTTATAAATTCTCTTCTCCTGAATTTCCAATAGAAGAAAAAGATTTTACCGTAATGAGTTATAATGTTCGTCTGTTTAATGTTTTTAAATGGATTGACAGAGACGATGTTCCTTCGGATATTCTTACCTTCATTAATGATAAAAACCCAGATATATTGTGTCTTCAGGAATACTCATCTTCTGCTAACATAGATTTGAAAGTGTATCCGCACCGATATATTTTCACTGATGGAAACCAAATTAAAACCGGCCAGGCGATTTTTTCTAAATTCCCGATTATTGACCAAGGAAATATTGTTTTTCCAAATTCCAGTAATAATGTTGTTTTTGCGGATGTAAAAAAGGGAAAAGACATCATCAGGGTTTACAATATGCACATACAGTCCATCAAAATTTCTCCTGATGTCAATGAAATTGATGAAAATATCGATGCGATTAATCAGCAGAAATCACAAATGTTATTCATCAGGATCAGTAAAGCATTCAAACAACAACAACAGCAAGCGGAGATTTTTAAGGAGCATAAAATGAAATGTACGTATCCAATTATCATTTGCGGAGACATGAATAATAGCGCTTTTTCTTATGTGTACCGTAGCATTAAAGGAAAATTGAAAGATAGCTTTGAAGAAGTAGGAAAAGGTTTTGGAGAGACCTATAAATTCAGGTATTATCCCGCCAGAATTGATTATATTTTTGCTGACGAAAAAATGAAAGTAAAGAAATTTGAGAATTTTCCAAAATTTATTAACTCAGATCATTTTCCTATTATGGCAAGATTGTCTTTGGAATAAAATCTAATTTGGAATTTTATTTTAAAATCAGTTCTTGTTTTTTTAAATAATCCATGGCATATTTCCCCTCATTAAAAAGCAAATCCAGAACGCTAAGATTGTTGATAAAACCATGTTTATCATCAAAAACCTGCGTGTAACTTTCGAATACAGAAAGGTCTTTTTTTCCGTTTACCAAACCCCTGAAATCTGTAATTGTATTTGTATTCACTTCGTGAAAGTATTCTGTTGTGGTCGTGTAATCCAGTTTCAGACGAAAACATTTTGATAGAATGGTAAAAACCTCAAAATTTAGATCCAATAAAAAGGTGTATTTTTTCTCGAAAATGGGTCTGATATCATCTTCGAAAAATTCAAAAAAAGGAGAACTTCGGTATCCAGCTTCTAATGATTTGAAATGTTGTTTTTGCCAATCAAAATCGGTTTCAATTTTGATATCTTTTGTTTTTTGATGATTTTCTTTAGAATGTTTTACAGGAATATTCAATAGCTGAATTCCGTTTGGACTATAAATATAAGCGCGGTTGCGATTGGTTTGTTTCTGAAAATTATCTTCTACTTCAAAGGTAATATTTTCCGATTGTACAATCGCTGCAAAATGGCTAATCGATGGAAAATAGGTAGGATGGATGAGAATGTTCATATTGTCTAAAGTTTTTAAAGTCATAAAGTCGAAAGTCATAAAGCTGGATTAAATAGCAACTTTATGACTTTAGACCTTGAAACTTTTGACTAATTTTTTGCCTCTTTTCTTTTCTTCCAAAAATAATCTCCAATAAAAAATGCGGCTAAAGCAATTAGGAAATATTTAAAATAAGATTGAGGTTGACCTTCACCGCTAACAGTTGTGAAAACCCTGTCCCAACGTATTTTATTCAAACCTTTACCGTTAGTATCCCAACTTAACCAAATAAAAATAGGTTTCCCTACAATATGATTTTCAGGAACAAATCCCCAGTAACGGCTGTCTTCAGAGTTGTGACGGTTGTCACCCATCATCCAGTAATAATTTTGTTGGAAAGTGTAATCTTTAACTACTTTTCCGTTTATTCTTATTTCGTTTCCTGTTACTTTAAGGTCGTTTTTATCTCCATTTTCATTTGTTTCATAATCAGTAATTATGGTTTTATAAAATGGCAATGATTCGGTTGTTAAAGCGACAGTTTTTCCTTTTTCTGGAACATAGATTGGACCGTAATTATCACTGTTCCATTTATTAATGTGCGGAAAAACACCTTTTCCATTATTTGCTTGATCTACATCTCTAGATATTTGTCTGATTACAGCAGTTACACCAGGTACGTTTTTCAATCTTTCTGCTCCCGCAGCTGTCAAAGCACTAAAGATTAATGTGTCTCTTCGAGTTTCATCAGTAACCATTACAGGGTCAGTTACGTCCATCTCTTTAAGTAAATGCTCAAAATCGATTGGCGTTTTTCCGTCTAATGCTACTTTATAGGAGAATTGTGGTTTTGCTCTTTCTGGTAATTCCAATAGTTTGCCATCAATGTAAACCATACCGTCTTTTATAGACAAGTGATCTCCAGGGATTCCAACACATCTTTTTACGTAATTCGATTTCTTGTCTATCGGTTTTAAAGCACGTCTGTTTGAAGTGTCAAAAAACCTGTAAACGGTATCAACAGGCCAGTTAAATACAACGATGTCTGTTCTGTTTATATTCTGAATTCCCGGCAATCTTAAATAAGGTAATTGTGGCCAAGTTAAGTATGATTTTTTTTGAAGTAAAGGTATCGAATCGTGAACCATTGGCAACGCTACTGTTGTCATTGGGATTCTTGCACCATAATTCATTTTACTCACAAATAAAAAGTCACCTACCAATAAGGATTTTTCCAATGAAGAGGTAGGAATCGTGTACGGTTGGATTAAATAGGTGTGAACCAAAGTAGCTACTATAACTGCAAAAAGCAATGAGCTAACGGTATCAGCAGCTTTGTTTTCGGGACTTAAACTTCTGTCAGCTATGTAATTTAATTTTTGGGTATAATTGACATAATAGATGTAAAAACCAAGAGTTACAATTCCTAAAAAAGTATCTAATCCAGATCGTTTTCCAAAACTTCTCAATGTTTCTACCCAGATTACTGGAAACATAATCAAATTGATAATTGGAATGAAAAGTAAAATGGTCCACCAGGTAGGTCGTCCTATTATTTTCATCAAGACAATAGCATTGTATACTGGAATAGCGGCTTCCCAACGTTTCCTTCCTGCACTTTCATATAGTTTCCAGGTTCCTAAAAAGTGAACTATTTGTACAAGCAGAAAAAATATAAACCATTGATATACTGACATAATTTTTTGTTTAAGGTTTAGAGCTTATGATTGCCAAATGAGTAATCATAAACTGGATAACATTTATTTTAAATTTAAAACATCCTTCATTGTGAAAATTCCTTGTTTCCCTACAATCCATTCTGCAGCAATTACAGCACCTAGAGCAAAACCTTCACGATTGTGTGCCGTGTGTTTTATTTCGATAGCATCAACAACAGAATTGTAAGTCACCGTGTGTGTTCCCGGAACAGTTCCTATTCTTTTTGCTTCGATATGAATTTGATTGGTTTCTGGTTTTTCCAATGTCCAATTGGTATATGAACTGTTTTCAATTACTCCTTTGGCTAATGAAATTGCTGTGCCACTTGGCGCATCTAGTTTCTGGGTATGATGAATTTCTTCCATGTCAACTGAGTAACTGTCAAATTTTGACATGATTTTTGCCAAATATTCATTGAGTTCGAAGAAAATATTTACACCTAAACTAAAGTTAGAACTGGAGATAAAACCACCGTTTTTTGCTGTGCAAAGTGCTGCCATTTCATCATAATGTTCTAACCAGCCTGTTGTTCCTGAAATTACAGGGACATTAGCATTGAAGCAACTGGAGATATTACTGACTGCTGCTGTTGGAACACTGAAATCAATAGCCACATCAGCATTTGAAAGACCATCAAAAGTATTGTTTTCATCTTTTTTCAAAACGATTTCATGTCCTCTTTCCAGTGCAATTCTTTCAATTACCTGACCCATTTTCCCGTATCCTAAAAGCGCAATTTTCATTTGTTTTTTATATTTATAAATTAAAATTTAAAGATGAATCGAGCAATCTGTTTTCGATCTAAAAATTATAATTAAATGTTAGTCCTACATTAGTCTTTAATGTTACATCATTTGGATAAAGAACTGGTCTTACTGATAAGTTTTCATCCACATTGAATTGTATTAAAGCGGCATCGACATTAGCATCTATGATGTTTAATGCATAGAATGCCAAAGTTACCAAAGCTGATAAATCTCGATTTCGTTGATAAAATTTTTGTCCGGCAATCAATCGATTGTTATCTAAGAAAGCCAAATCATCGGTAGTGTATCCTTCTAATCTGCTTTTGTAAGCATCTCTGTATTGATGGTATTTCCTGTTGTTGTCAATATAGAAGTAAACGCTGGTTCCCAGTGCTCCGTAAACGAGTGGTATTTTCCAGTATTTCTTGTTGTAAGCCTGACCTAAACCCGGCAAAATTGCTGAAAAAAAAGCTGCTTTTGCAGGAGTCAACGGATCAATGTCATTTGATTTCAAAGTATCTTTAGCTACAAGCACCGCTTCTGTTTTCGTTTGGGCAAAAACAGTAGTGTTTCCTGCAATAAAAAGGAATAGACCTATGAAAATGATTTTATGCACTACTCGTTTATTAGTTTAATGATTCTGTTGAAGTCTTCTTCAGAATGAAATGGAATAGTGATTTTTCCTTTACCGTTTCCAGCTACTTTCACATCGACTTTAGTTCCGAAATAATTTGTAAAAGCGCTTTTATGGGCATCTGCAATTTCAAATGAGGCTGCTTTTGGTTTACCGGCAGGTTTTGGTTTTAAACTTTCCTGATAGTTTTTCACCAAAGTTTCCGTATCACGAACCGATAAATTTTGGCTCACGATTTTTTGATAAATATCGGCTTGAATGTCTTGGTCTTCAATATTGATTATTGCACGACCATGACCCATACTGATAAAACCATCACGAATTCCGGTTTGGATAATCGGATCCAGTTTTAAAAGTCTCAAATAATTAGCGATAGTAGAACGTTTTTTTCCTACACGCTCACTCATTTGTTCCTGAGTCAATTGAATTTCATCAATCAAACGTTGGTACGAAAGTGCAATCTCAATTGGATCTAAATCATGACGCTGGATATTTTCAACCAATGCCATAACCAATGATTCATTGTCATTTGCAATACGAATGTAAGCAGGAACTGTTTTCAATCCCACAAGAGTTGACGCACGAAGACGACGCTCACCCGAAATCAATTGGTATTTATTGAAGTCTAATTTACGTACGGTAATAGGTTGAATAACACCTAATTCTTTAATAGAAGTCGCTAATTCTCTCAATGATTCCTCATTGAAATTACTTCTGGGCTGAAACGGATTTATTTCAATTGCTTCAATTTCAAGCTCAATAATATTTCCTACAACTTTATCGGCATTTTTATCGTCAACGGATTTTATATCGTTTTCCGGATCTTTCAATAACGCAGATAATCCTCTTCCTAAGGCTTGTTTTTTTATTGCTTTTGCCATAAAACTATTTACTGTTTTTCTTTATAACTTCTTGAGCAAGATGTAAGTAATTGGTAGCTCCTTTGCTTGTTGCATCGTAGTTTATTATACTTTCTCCAAAGCTTGGCGCTTCGCTCAGTTTTACATTTCTTTGAATAATGGTATCAAAAACCATGTCGTTGAAATGTTTTTGAACCTCTTCAACCACTTGGTTTGATAAACGCAATCTCGAGTCAAACATGGTCAATAATAACCCTTCGATGTCTAAATCCGGATTGTGAATTTTTTGGATGCTTTTTATCGTATTCAATAATTTTCCTAAACCTTCTAGTGCAAAATACTCACATTGAATAGGAATAATCACAGAGTCAGCAGCAGTCAAAGCATTCAACGTAAGCAAACCAAGAGATGGCGCACAATCGATGATGATATAATCGTACTCGTCCTTGATGCTTTCCAATGCTTTTTTAAGCATATATTCCCTGTTTTCTTTATCGACTAATTCGATTTCAATAGCAACAAGGTCAATATGAGATGGGATTACGTCCACATTTGGAGCAGAACATTTTATAATGGCCTCTTTTGGCGTATGACTATGTTCCAGAATTTGATACGTACCTATCTCAACAGATTCAACATCAATTCCCAATCCTGAAGAGGCATTTGCCTGTGGATCAGCATCAATAAGTAATACTTTTTTTTCTAAAACACCCAGTGAAGCAGCAAGATTAACTGACGTTGTCGTCTTTCCAACTCCACCTTTTTGATTAGCAATCGCGATGATTTTGCCCATTTATTTTTCTAAATTTTGAACCGTAAAAATACAATTATTTATGGTTTCTAAAAATCTATTTTGTTAACATTTGTTAAAGCTTGATTAGTCGCTATTTGACAATTCCCATTTTCAAAACAGATTTCATTTTACAAGAGCTATTCCAGCTGTGCGCTTCAATCCCGATAGTTCGGGACTTGAGCTACTCTCGGTTTTTTCTAAAGCCATAAAAGGAGCTTCCTTTGGTCGCTCTTTTCTGTCAAGAAAAAATCAAGAGCAGCTCGTCGAAGCTTTTCACTACCATCTGGGCTAGGGCAGTAGTGGTTGAATAATGCTGTGGAAAAACAAATTTATTTTAGATTTCCACACTAATTTTCGAACCAAATAAATTTAGTCCTTATTTCTGAAATAGTTTTGCATAAGCCAAAAATAGTACTATATTTGCACCCGCTTTCGGGGTGTAGCGTAGCTCGGTTATCGCGCCTGCTTTGGGAGCAGGAGGCCGCAGGTTCGAATCCTGCCACCCCGACTAAAAATCCTTTCTGTCTCTACAGAAGGGATTTTTTTATTGTATAATAACAAAAACTGATTATTCAGGTTCTATAATACAGTAATTATGACTTATTTTTGTGCTGTTAAAAAATTATAATATACCTTACTATGTCTGATACAATCGAAAAAATTAAATGTCTTATTATAGGTTCTGGTCCAGCAGGTTATACTGCAGCAATATATGCCGCCAGAGCAAATATGAACCCTGTTTTATACCAAGGAATGCAACCTGGTGGTCAACTGACAACTACTAATGAAGTAGAAAATTGGCCTGGTAATCCTGAAGGAATTACTGGTCCCGAAATGATGGTAGGATTGCAAGCACAAGCACAACGTTTTGGTACTGATGTACGTGATGGTTGGGCAACTAAAGTTGATTTCTCAGGAGATGTTCATAAAGTTTGGATCAATGATACCATAGAATTGCATTGCGAAACAGTAATTATTTCTACTGGAGCATCAGCTAAATATTTAGGGATGCCATCAGAACAACACTATTTGAAAATGGGTGGTGGAGTTTCGGCTTGTGCTGTTTGTGACGGTTTTTTCTATAGAAATCAAGAAGTAGTAATTGTAGGAGCAGGAGATTCAGCTTGTGAAGAAGCACACTATTTGTCAAAACTTTGTAAAAAAGTAACCATGTTAGTGCGTAGCGAAAAATTCAGAGCTTCTAAAATCATGGAAGAACGCGTTCGCAAAACAGAGAACATTACCATATTAATGAATCACGATACTGTTGAAGTATTAGGAGATGAGCAAGTGGTTACTGGGGTAAAGGCTTTGAATAAAAAAACAAATGACGTTTTTGATATTCCTGCAACTGGTTTCTTCGTGGCTATTGGTCACAAACCAAATACTGATATTTTCAAAGATTATATCACATTAGACGAAACGGGATATATTATCAATACTCCTGGAACCTCAAAAACAAATGTTGAAGGCGTTTTTGTAGCGGGTGATGCAGCGGATCATGTGTATCGTCAAGCGATAACTGCAGCTGGAACAGGTTGTATGGCCGCTCTTGATGCCGAAAGATATTTGGCTTCTAAAGAATAATACCAGTAATAAAATTTCAATATAAAAAAAGTCCCATTTGCCTTAGCAAGTGGGACTTTTTGTTGGTTAGAGGATTTCTATTTCAACTTTTTTATCAATTTAGCCTCATCAGCAAATTTTCTGATTTCAATTTTTGGAGCACCCACAAGTTGGATTTCTGATTTATTAGCAGCGTCTATAATAACGGTTGTTACCGCATTTACACTACAATTGGAATAACTTTCTGTGGTTACGTCAACATTTTTTACAGTTAATTTATTTCCTGTCAAGCTCGAGTTATTATCCAACCGAATGATGGCATTAGCTGCGTCCCCTTCGATAGTAGCATCTGATTTTTGATACATATCCACTTTTAAATCTGTAGTGGTGACTAAGGCTTTTAGAGAGGCGTTTTTACTTAATTCAATCGTAGTATTTTCTGATTTTAAATTGAGTTCTGTTTTTGATTTATCATCAGATTGTAATACGAAGTTTTTGGCATTCACATTCAAAAATAGTTTGGATGCATCGTGTGCTTTAAGTGTGAGGTCATTCACTAAAATTTCCTGAATTGCATTTACAGTCGTTTCATTTTTTGACGTAACCATATTTAAATCATTTGTATAGGTTACTCTAACAATCAGTTTCTTATAATTGGTGGCTTGTTTTGTGGTATAAATGCGCAATAGATTATCACTTAAATCCAAAGAAATAATATCGTGTAAGTTTTCGTCGGCTTCAATTTTCAGTTCTGTTCGCTCGCCTCTTTCCAAGTATACTTCGAGATTGTCTTCAACAGTAAGCGACTCAAAAGCCCCAACTTTCCTTTGTTCCACAGTTACTGTTTTTGAGCCTTTTATTTTTTCTTTTTTCTGTGCAAATAACAATGTAGTTGATAAAAGGAGCAGGAGTATAGCAGTATGTTTTTTCATAGTCATTTGGATTAGAGTCTACACAAATATAAAAAAATCATCCACTTGTGATGGATGATTTTTTGATTTTAGTACAATGATTTATTGTTCTTGATGAACACTTCCTCCGGAATTGGTTTCTTTTCGAATTGATTTCGGAACTTTACTATAGCTTATACTTCCTCCGCTAGAGGCTTCGGCGTCTAAACTGACAATTGGATGAATGTTGATGGTAGCTCCACTGGAAGCTTCGGCATTAACTTCATTTGCTAATAAGTTTTTGGCGTCAATTCCGCTTCCACTTGATGCATTTGCTTTCATTTTTAATCCCATTCCATTAATGGTGATGCTGCTTCCGCTGCTTGAATCACAAGTAATATCATCTGCTTCTATATTCAGGTCAATAGTTCCGGCACTAGATGTGTTTAGTGTAATATTTTCTCCTTTTATAGTGTTTGTGCTTGTGATGGATGCGCTGCTATTTGCTTCTAATTGCTCAATAACTGGCATTTTTACGGTTACTTTTTTAGATTTCGTATTGATAAAAGAATTTTTATCGCAATAAATAACGAGTGTGCCATTTTCAACTTTGGTAAAGATGTGCTTCTGCAAATTATCATCAGCCTCAACTACTATTTCGGTTACGTCTGATTGTTCAATGACAAGATCGATGGCATTACTAACTTCTATGCTTTTGAAATCACCTTCCACATTTCTTCTTTCGGTGGTGACATTTCCGCTTCCTTCAATTGAATTCAAATTAATGGAATGGTTACACGATGCGAATAGTAATGCAGTTAAGGCAACCAGAATAAATTTTGTAATTAATGTGATGATTTTTAACATAGCTTTAATTTTTAATGATTACACCGTTTTTGCTTACTGATAAGCCTTTTTTGGTTCCAGCTTCATTTACTGTAACCGTTTCTCCGTTTACTTTTACAGTAGTAGTTGTAATACTGTCATTTTCTGTTACTTTTCCAGTAATATTTACTTCTACATTATCACCATTTTCATTTACATCAACATCATTATATTCATTTTCATCAGCAGGACAATTTAAACATTTTATTTGAGAATTTTCTACTTTGTAAATGTAATTGTCTGAACTGTAGTGCAAGTTGAAGAATGAATCGTCAGATCTGTCGAAATTTTGTACTGAAGTATCAGGTTTCAATAGAATTCCTTCTGGTACGTATAAAAATATTTCCACTTCCTGGTCACGGAATTTATTAGCTACTTCTGTCAATAAATAGTTGTCTAGAATTAACTGATTTCCTTCAATTTTGATAGCGTATTTTATTTTTTCAGCTCTTTGTTTTGCATCTTGAAATGATTTACCTCTTGCTATTTTTTCAATTTGGATGAAAGGTAATTTCTCATCTGTACGTAAAATTTCTAAACTTACATTATTGGAATAAATCAATTGAGTGTTAGCTGAATCCTGAACAAACTTGAAGCTTTCTCTGTCATCAATGTCTTTAGTGTAATACTCATTGTATCTGAATTTTACAAACAAAGTGTCATTTGGCAATACATTAATCGTTTCTTTCTGAACTGTTTTTCCTTCGTAAGCCACTTCTGACGCTTGTTTTATTCCTATTGAAATTAATATCGTTATGGCAATAATCCAAAGTGCCAATAATGTGTATTTAGCAATATTTCCAATTGATTTCATGCTTGGTGACAATAATTTGAAACCTAAAAGTGTCAAGAAAAAGAACGGAATTCCAACTGCAAAGAACATTAACAATCCAAAAGACCATATTGGGTAATCCGTGAAATTTCCTGCTTCAATGAAACTCTGCCATGGCACATCAATAAAATCTGAAGAGCCTAAAGTGAAAACAGCAATTAGTAATGAAACTAATGTTGCAATTCCTGTGATGATTAAAATTACTCCTAAAAACTTTGCGAAAATCTTGAAAACAGTCATGATAAAATCACCAAAAGAGCTTCCTATTTTCCCGGCACCCGTTTTTATTTGATTGCCATATTTGTCGTAATCCACATTTTTTATTTTGCCAGAAACGCTTTCAAACTCTTCACGTACTTTTTTTTCGATATTCGAAATATTTACCGGTTCCCCGGTCATTTCAAGTTTTTCTGATGTGGTTACGGCTTCAGGCGTTACAATCCAAAGAATGATATAAGCCAAGATTCCAGTTCCAAATCCAGCAAAAACTAATAGGATTAGAACGATTCTGATCCATACGGCATCAATTCCAAAATAATGACCCAATCCAGCTGCAACACCGCCAATCATACCTTTTTCTTTATCACGGTATAATTTTTTTGTTCTTCTGTTTGAACTGTCACTAAAGGTTTGAGAACCTTTCAACTCATCTTCAATAATGTAATCTTCCGGTTGTCCCATTACGGCAATAACCTCATCTACATCTTTTAAACCCACAACATGTTTGTCGCTTATTTGTTTTTCATTCAATAATTCTGAAACACGCATTTCGATATCTTTTATGATTTCATCATGTCCAGATGAATTAGATAAAGATCGTTTTATGGCATCAAAATATCGAGTTAATTTTTGGTATGCATCTTCATCTATATGAAAGAACATTCCGCCTAGATTTATATTTACAGTTTTGTTCATGACTATTGTTTTTGGTTGGTTATAAGGTTTACGGCATCGGATAATTCAGTCCATGTGCCACTAAGTTCTTTTAAAAATGTTTGTCCTATTTCTGTTAGACCATAATATTTTCTTGGTGGTCCTGATGTGGATTCTTCCCAACGATAGTTGAGCAATCCATCATTTTTCAATCGGGTTAGCAGCGGGTAAATAGTTCCCTCTACAACTAATAATTTTGCGTTTTTTAATGTGTCCAATATTTCCGATGTGTATGCATCTTTTTCTTTTAATACGGATAAGATGCAAAACTCGAGAACACCTTTACGCATCTGGGCTTTTGTGTTTTCAATGTTCATAATTTCTTTTTTTTGATTTTGTGTTGATTAAACGGTTCATTTTTTGATTGATGATTGATTTGTTTTTGCGAGGAATGAAGCAATTGTTTCTTGCTGTTTGGTTCGCTTTATTTATTACGTTTGTTCGCTTTTAATCCATTTTATTTCTCCTACTTAATAAACGGAATCGTTATTGGATATTTGTATTTTTCACCATTTGATGTTTTGATGGAAGCATAAATGATTAAAAAGAATTCAGCCACTTTTAAAAGTCCAAAAATTAAAACAGCAACTAAACCTACTGTTAACATTCCGATGTTTCCTTCAAAGTTAAAATTTCTAAAAACAAAATCGTGGTCATTTACTACAGCTTCGAAAGGAACATTTTTAAACAGTGTAATTAAAAATGTTGGAACTGCAATTAGTATCAACACTAAAGAATACAATAGTAAACTTAACTGAAAATTAAGTACTTGTTTTCCGTGGTGATCCACAAATTCTGAACTTTCCTTTTTTGAAGTCCAAAGTATTATTGGAAAAATATAATTTCCAAAAGGAATAAAATATTGAGTCAATGCACTCAAATGAGTAAATGTTGCGGTGTTTTTTTCGGTAGTTGTTTCCATGATTAAAAGTATATAGTAATTTCTTATGCAAATATATGTCTAAAAGACAGTATCTTGTTTCGCATAGTACCAAATATTAACATAAAATTAACAAATTAATTTAATATGTACGCATAGTATTTTTTTGTATTTTAGCAAAAAACCTAGCTATATATGAAACTTACAGCGTCAAAACTTAATAAATTTCTCTTCTTTAAATTACCGTCGGCATTTATCTGTGGTGTACGTGTAAAAGAGATTGATGAAAACAAATGTGTGGTATCAGTAAAACACCGCTGGATTAATCAAAATCCGTTTAATTCCATGTATTTTGCAGTGCAAGCAATGGCTGCTGAGCTTTCTACAGGAGCTTTGGTGATGTTTCAAATCCAAAAAAGCGGCAGAAAAATATCAATGCTTGTTGCAAACAATAAAGGAAATTTTACCAAAAAGGCAACTGGTAGAATCACTTTTACCTGTATAGATGGTCATTTAATTGAAGAAGCAATTGAAAAAACAATTGCTACCGGAGAAGGACAAACCTTCTGGATGAAGTCTATTGGAACAGATGAAAAAGGAGTTCAAGTGTCTGAAATGGATTTTGAATGGAGTGTAAGAGCCAAATAAAAACACGTAGTTTGTTTCTAAAAATAGAAAAACGCCTCTAAATCTAGAGGCGTTTTTTTATAGGAAATTAAAATTTATATTGTTTAGACTAGCATTTTTTGCCACTTGCTTTTGCTGATGCATCACACTTTTTTCCTTCAGCCTTACATTTTGCTTGGCATTTTTCTATTTCATCAGCACTCATCGCTTTTGATTTAGAATCTTTTTTAGCACAACAGGATTCTTTTTTTGCTTTTTCTTTTGTAGCGGTTTTACTTTCTTGCGCACTAAGATTCACAGTTAGAAATGCGATTGCTATACATGCTATTATCTTTTTCATTTGTATAAATTTAAATGGTTTTCATTTTTTATTTGGATATAAATCCAAAATTATAATTCAAATATAAATAATAATTTAAACCAATTTATTAAAATTCAGATTAATATTCACTTAATTGAATAGTATTCTAATACTGGGAACATACATTTTATTTGATTATGATTTTTTTACTGTAATCTCCTTTTGAAGTTTTCAGTTTTACGATGTATACTCCTGAACTTAAACTTTTGATTGGAATTTGAATTCTGGTTTGAATTTCATTTTTCACATCCCAATTTGCCACAGCTTGTCCTAATATATTGAAGAGACGCACCTCGTTCACGGTTGAATCAAGAGCTTTATTTTGAATAATTAAGACTTTATAATTATTGGAATATAAAACTATAAGTCCGTCATTTAAATTATTCTCATCAACATCAAGTGTTTTGTTTGTAAATCGAAGTGAGAAACGGTTTCTGTAGTCGCCAACGGCTAATGAAATTGTAAAATCACTAGTACGAATGTCATGATAAATGCCCGTTATGTTATCATGGATGTAAATTTGAGTTGTACCAGATATGTTTTCAAGAGCATCAATTTTTATTTTGATTTTGCCTTCGGTTCCTACAGTAAGTCCTAAAGGGATTACTTGATTTTCATTAAAATCAGTAACGGCTTGAATCACATATTCAATATTATTAATTTCCCAAAACATATCATTTACACTCAAATCAAACATTGGAGCATCATAACCGATGTCGAACATTGCGGTTGTGTTACTATCGGCTCCAAGTAATAGTTGTCGATGCGCACCAATTGAAGAGTCAAAACCGAGTCTGATTTTTGATCTCGTTTCAGTTTCAACATCTGAATCTTTTGCACTTGATTTTGTTGTTCCAATCGTTTTCATAAAGAGCGAGTTTCCTGCACTTTCTTTGACAAATACTCGTTGACTATTTTTAAAAATTAAATTGCCACCATCAACTGTTGTTGGAATCATCGTCCCTGAAAGGTCAGAGTCTAAATAGGCATCAACAAAAAATCCTTGTGCTACGGGGATGTATCGTTCCGGTACTTTTGTACCAGCTCCAGTTCCAGTCAAAGAACTGTCAGCAATACCGGCAACTCCTCCCATTAATGTATAGGTAGCATAACCACCTTCATATTCAGCTAAATAGTGATTGTTTGACAAACCAAAATGATCCCAAAAATAAAGTGCGCCATTAAAAACATTTTTGCCTAGTGCATTTCTAGCAGCTAAGTTGTCTCTTATGAATTCGTCGGCGTCAAGCGCTGATGGGTAAGGATTTCCTACTAAGTACGTTTGGTCATAAGGTAAAGATAATGTAATAGTCCCTGAATTAGGTTTTCCTACAAAGACATAGTTTTGTAGTGCTGTGATTGGAGCAATACCACCGGTTCCTTTCATAGTATACGCTTCTCCAGTTTTTATCAGACCGGTACTGCCAACATATTTCCATTGATGATAATCATTTAAATCTGTATTCGAATTTAGTGTTTGTGAGTTGTAAGACCATAACCAGCGGTTACTAATTTTTATAGGACTTGAAACTACATCTGCAAAAAATGCACCGTCATCAAAATTGATACTATTCGGAATTAAAGAATCCGTTCCATCTTTTAGAATATTTGCAATTGCATATGGTGAATTATTTAAACCTCCTTGAATACTTACCGGTGATGACCAATAGTTGTAATTGAAACTATTTTTTTGACCTTGTTGATCTCGTTCAATATATCCTGAACTAGCTTCATCTAAAATACTGTCATCGTATTGGGATGCTGAATATCTCTTTTGTACCAGTTGTGATTGACCTACAAGATCAATATTACCGTTCAATAATAAATAAAGGGTAATCCATAAACCTTGACCGTCATTATTTTCAATTGGATTAGTTACAACAGGATCAGCCATTGTTAATTTTCCGGCAGTTGAAAGTAAACCTAATACTGTAATGTCTTTATTTCCAGAATTAATGTTATGTGATATTTGTACAATATTCCAATCAATTGGAGTACTATTATCAACTCCTAAGCTATTTGGTGCATCCCAAACATTAAAGTGTGTCCAAGTAGTATCAGTACTCCAATCTTGACCACTAACTCTTGAAGTATATGGTATTGGAGCGGTTTGATCTTGTATGCTGGTAATATTTCTTAACTTACCTATGGCAGTTCCTTTTGTTGGATTGAGATAACCACAACTAATGGAGCTCATTTGGTAATAGCCTAATAAATCGGCTGTCCATGATAATCCGTTTACATCTACAGGAACGATTACTCCTGCAACGGTAGCTCCGTTGCTTTTAATTTCCTGATTCATAATTTGGTGCAATTGTTCTGGAGTTAATGCTTTATTCCAAATTCGGAGTTCATCCATCCATCCATTAAAATAGCTTATAGGTTGGCTTCCAGATTTATTCATCGCTCCTAAAATACAATCAAAGTCATTAGTTGCTGGTAATGATCCTGATGCATTTTTCACTTCAACACCATCAATATATAATCGATACGTTGTACCACTCAAAGTAACTGCAATATGATACCATCTGCTTGTACTAATGCCATAATTAGAGGCAACTGTTCCTGTTCCATTCCAATTAAATGAAATTTTGTCTCCTATCAATTTCAAATCATAACCTGTAGCCAGATTATTAGAATCGCGTTTAGAAAAGATGGTTTGTGTTCCAGTTACTGAATTGGGTTTTACCCAAACTTCGATACTAAATGGAGCAGTAAAATCATAATTATCTTTGAAGGTTATATTGTCATTTGTACCATCGAAATTAATTGTAGAGCAATCAGTTAAAACAACAGTAACATCATCTGAACACCCGGCAGCAGTCCAAGTTAATACATAAGTTCCAGCATCACCGGTAAACGTAGCATTAGGATCAGTATCATTTGGAAAAAAGGTTGCTATATTACAAGGGCTTATTGCAGTACTGGATTTAATGGTCCATTTTCCAGTGGCACCAGTACCTATAGCAGTATCGGTTACATAATTATTGTCCCAAGCTCCTTTTGCTATATTTTGTGCAGCGGTAAGTCTATTGTCATAAGCATTAAGAGTGACCGTATTATTTCCACAATCTGTAGCTGGAATTGCAAGATCTTTCCCAGCATAAGCAAAGTTTACATTAACTGTTACAAATTCAGTTCCGTCTATTCCTGAACTTCTACATCCATTAATTAAAGTTGTAACACCATAAACTTGAACTCCTGGTGAAACAGGTGTTATATTCACCGTATTTATTGTTGAAATTATATTTCCGTCTTCATCAGTCCATTCAATGGTTTGATTTGGTGGTGCATCCGGAAATTTAAAATTATCTAAAGCCCAAGCACTATTTGTATTGGCACCTATAAAAGTGAATTTTACTCTCAATTGTGTTTGACCTATATAATTTTGTAAATCGAAAGAAGTATTGTCATTCGCAAAGGTATTAAAGAGGGCCGATTGAGCCGGTCCGGTAATATCTTGTAATGTAACAGTGTAACTTGCACCACCGTTCAGTGATAGTTCAATGAGTATGCGGTCTCCAGCCAATAATTTATAGGCCTGGTCAAATCCAAATGAAAAGGTTGTTAAACCTAATGAATTAAATATAGGTGTTTGTAAGGTTGTGGTTAATGGACCATTCGCAATTGCAAATTTTGGATCACCAGAATCATAAATTATTCCGCCTGGAAAAGGATGTGGGTTTGTACCAGCCCAATGGTTAGAACTTGTATTATTGGCAGATGCAGTATAACCTCCAGGAGAACCATCTACTAACCATCCTCTAGGATCTTGCGTATTCAATTGCCCTGTTTGAAAATCTCCGCCTTGCAAAAATTGGCCTGTACCATAACTACTTTGGGATGTAAATAAAGAGGAACTTCCTAAGCATAAAGTTGAAGGTGATGCCGATACAGGATCTGGTTTGATATTTGGCGGAATGACATTTACATATGCTATAGCTGAATATGCCAAGCCACAAGCTCCACTATCAAGTACTGCTCTGTACAATGTTGTTTGGCTGATATTCGTAAAATTATTTGTAGCACTTATGTTTGCAATAGGCACCCATGTTACGCCTCCATTAGTAGTGTATTCCCATCGTACTATATTCCCAACAAAACCACTTAAAGTAAGTGTACCACTACCTAAGTGGCAGGCAGTAATTAAATTGCTTATTATTGTGGGAGTAGCACTAAAATAACCAGTTATTGAACCACCAATCGTTACCGGATGAATTGTTATTACTTGAGAATGTGTTACCGCTACACAACCACCAGATGCTGCAATGGTATTGGTAACTGTATATGTTCCTGCTGTACTTGCCGCCAAATTGATTGCTCCTGTTGAGGAATTAATAGACAATCCTGCAGGTGTCGCGCTAAATACTCCTGCAACTCCACCTCCCGTATAAGTTAGCAATGGATTCGTAGCACTCTTGCAAAAAGTTGCAGAACCATAATTGAACGTAGCAACAGGAAGCGGATTAATAGTAACCGATGTTGTAACTGCTATGATAGCGCAACCTCCAGAAGCTGGAATTCGATAGGTTACAGTATAAGTACCTGGAGTACTAGTACTAGGTGTTATTGCTCCTGTAGTCGCATTAATTGTTAGTCCACTTGGAGCAGAATAGGTTCCTCCGGTATAGGCATTTGTTCCCGTTAAATTTACTGCTTGTGCGCTATTTATCGAATTGCAAAAAGGAGTTCCTGTATAGCTGATAGATGTCGTTGGAATTGGAGTTATTGTAACACTTGTAGTTGTTGAAACTGGAGCACAACCTCCAATAGTAGGGCCGGTGTAAGTTACAGTATAAGTTCCAGCCGTACTTGTACTAGGAGTTATTGCTCCAGTAGTTGTATTAATGGATAATCCACTTGGAGCAGAATAAGTTCCCCCAGTATAGGCATTTGTTCCAGTTAAATTTACTGCTTGAGCACTACTTAATGAATTACAAAAAGGTGTTCCTGTATAACTGATAGTTGCCGTTGGAATTGGAGTTATCGTCACACTTGTAGTTGCTGAAGCTGGCGTACAACCTCCAGTGGCAGGACCAGTGTACGTTATTGTATATGTCCCTGCTGTGCTTGTACTAGGAATAATTGCTCCAGTAGTTGCGTTAATTGATAATCCACTTGGAGCAGAATAGGTTCCTCCGGTATAGGCATTTGTGCCACTTAAATTTACCGCTTGAGCACTACTTGATGAATTACAAAAAGGAGTTCCGGTATAACTGATAGTTGCCGTCGGAATTGGAGTTATGGTAACTGTTGTAGTCGCCGTTACAGGCGCACAAATTCCAGTAACAGGGGTTGTATATGTTATAGTATAAGTACCTGCGCTACTTGTACTAGGAGTTATTGCTCCAGTTGAGGTATCTAAACTTAATGTTGGTCCCCCAGAAACAGCTGAGTAGGAGTAAGTACCTCCAGTGAAGGCATTTGTTCCTGTTCTTGTTACAGGTTGAGCAACGGTATTATTTTTACAAAATGGATTTCCTGTATAACTAATTGATACTGTCGGAATTTGTGTTACCATTAATGTTGCTATTGCTGATTGTACAGAGGAGCATGTATAACCAGCTGGCCCTGAAATTACTACATCGTAGTTTGCAGCATCTCCTGATGCAATAGAATTGATTGTTAAAGTTGAAGCTGTTTGTCCAATAATATTTGAACCATTTTTTCTCCATTGATACGATAAAGGATCTCCGTTTGCATCAGCAACTACGGTAAATGTAACATTAGAACCATTGCATAGTGATTGTGAAACAGGTTGAGAAGATACTATAATCGCTTGATCTACATTCAATGTTCTTTGTGCTGAAGTAACTGCAGCACAAGGAGATGCTCCGTTAATAACTACATAATAACTACCATCATCGCTTAAACTTGCTTGGTTGAAATTAAGATTAGCAGATTGCGCACCCGAGATATTAGCTGAATTAACTATTGCTGTACCAGTAGGAGCAGCGCCTTTATACCATTGATACGTTAAGCCATCACCAATGGCAACTACACTTAGACTTGCAGGAAAACTGGCACATATACTTGTATTCGAAGGTTGATTTGTAATTGCAACTGCTTTTTTAATAGTTAAAATGATATTTGCGGTTATTGCTGTACATGGACCAGCCGGGTCATTAGTAGAATACGTTAAAGTAACTGTGCCTGAATTAATATCAGTTGCACTTGGGCTATAAATTGCAGTTGGTGTATTGTTATTAAATGTACCACTTCCGCTTGTACTCCAAGTAGCCGAAGAAGCACCACCTCCAAATGAACCCGCCATTGTAGCTGTAGTATTTGAGCAGATAGTTTGATTTATTCCAGCACTTACGGTTGAAGCTTCATTCACAGTAATGGTTCTAGTAGCACTTACGATTGTACAGGCAGTTAATGCATTTGTGGTAAGTGTCAACGTAACAGTTCCACTGAAATTAGCAGCAGGAGTATAAGTAATGGCCGCAGGATTTACCGTTTGAGCTGTACTGCTTAAAGTCCCTCCTCCGGAAGTGATTGACCATGCTCCGGTTGTAGCTCCACCACCGATACTTGCACCAGAAAGTGTAATCGCAGACGGTATTGTTGATTGACAAACAGTTACAGTTCCTCCAGCATTTACAGTTGGAGCAGCATTTATAGTAATGGTTTTTATAGCACTTATGACTGAACAGCCACTTAGAGCATTTGTAGTAAGAGTTAGAGTGACAGTTCCACTGAAATTTGCCGCGGGAGTATAAGTAACAGTCGAAGGAGTAGTAGTTTGGGCTGTATCGCTCAATGACCCACCTCCCGAAGTAATAGACCATGCTCCAGTTGTAGCTCCGCCACCAATACTTGCACCCGATAATGTAATCGCAGACGGTGTTGGAGATTGACAAACAATATCAGGACTTCCAGCATTTACCGTTGGAGCGGTATTTATAGTGATGGTTCTGGTTGCACTTATTACAGAACACCCAGTTGGAGCATTTGTAGTAAGAGTCAACGTGACTGTACCGCTGAAATTTGCAGCAGGAGTGTAAGTAACAGTCGCAGGAGTCGCAGTTTGGGCTGTACTACTTAACCCAACTTGCAGACTTTAGCTTGTAAACCTTTGTTTAAAAAGGAAATCTTGTTTTAGGATTTCAGATTTGGGGACTACAAATTTTTTCCTGGTAAAGGGACATTTTTTATAGTTTAGGGCTAAGTAAATTTCCTTTAGTTTAGGGCTTGGCTCTGAACATTTCTTAATTTCGATTGTGTTTTCAAGTACATCTTTTATCTCTGTTGTAACTAACTTTTGAGTATTTGCAATTCTCATAATTTCTTGCCAATCGTGATTTATTTTTTTTACTTTTAGTTGATATCTAATCGTATTTACGATCCAATAGGCTAACAATCCAAGGTTTAAATGTGCCATAGTTGACTCATCGTTCTGATGATAAATAGGTCGTAAATCCAAGTCTGTTTTTAACGTTCTAAAAGTACTTTCAATTTCTCGTATGCAATTGTATATTCTCCAAATTGTTTGCTCATCCCTTTCTTTTAGAGACGTTTTTATAAAATAAACGCCATGTTCTTTTTTCTGATTTATTTGACTTTCTTTGACCTCCCATTTCATAGAAGTTACCTTGCTCGTTTTTTGGTCAACCAATAAATCAATTTGGTAATGCTTGGCTATTGAGGGATATTTTTGTTGCAATCGCCCTATTTTTTGATTTATAATTTCTTGCTTTTTTATCCCCGATTTTTTGGCTAATCCATTGGCAAGTTTGGTTAATGTGTCTTCATAAAGGGTTTTAAATTTGCGATTCATTGAACGTTCTTTCATTGCTTTCATGTCGCTTTTCACCTTGAAAACACACTGATTTTGTTCTTCACCTTCAATTTCATTCAGCTCTATTTTCTGATTTTTTTTGTCATAAACTATTGTAGGGATTTCATTTTTTAAGGCATATTTTTTGGGTTTAGTACGGCTTACACATAAATAATCATATCCTTTTTCTGTCACCAATTTCAAGTTTTCGTCAGTGGCAATACCAGCATCCATAATCACCAAAGCCTTTTTTGTGGACTCACTCGTAGCCTCACGAAGGCTATCAATCATATCGGACAAGGTCTTGCAATCGGCCATATTCCCTTGGTAGATATTGGAATATTTCAAAAAGCCTTCTACATTTACAACAGCTGCCAAAACAACTAGTTTGGCATCGGTTCGCTTTTCCTTGCTACGTCCGTACTGAGCTAAATCACTGTTCTTTTTCTGACCTTCAAAATAGGTATTGGTTAGGTCATACAAATAAAATTTATCTTCAATATCAAATAATTCATTGGTCTTTTGAGACAAATATTTTTCCATCTCATCTTTAACTTGATACAAATTTAAGGCAGATTGATATAATTTATCCTTTGTTATTTTTTTGATAGGATAAGCGGTTAATTCACAAATAGCCGAATTTTCTTTTATCCATTTACTGGTTCTGTTTTCGCTCGCGGGATAAACGGCTCTGCTTATAATTTGAGTGAGTGCCAATTGAACTTGTTCTTCCGGCCAATTTTTATCCAATAAAAACTGGTCTATTTTTAGTTGCTTCAATGTTTGCAAACTCATCCATTCACCTCCTAGTTCACGTGCTTCAGTGTGTTTTAGTGTGTTCAAATCTACACTGTGAATGTCTTTTTGGGAAGAATGAGAATTATCTATTTTGTTTGATTTTAGTATTTTGGAATACAATTCATCAATATACTCCCAAAGATGTTCTTGAAAATCATCTTCAAACAAGCTGTTTTTTCCATTGAGTTTTTCAGTCAATTTTTTCTGGATATAATTCAATTCCTCAGCCGTTAAATGGTCTATAAATCCAGCAGTTACAATAGTTCTGTTTCTAACAATATCGTTTTGATCACGAAAACTCTCTACCAATCGGTAGTAGGATTCCATTTTGCCTGTTTCAGGATTTCGACGAAAAGTAGATTTGAAATACATTTAGTAAAAATCGGAAATATCCCCATTAAAGACAAGATTTGCTGGGGACTACAAAACGGAATTTACCTAAAAAACACCTGTTTTGAATACAAAAAATACCAATTTTTAAATAAAAACTTACAGAAATGATTGTTAAAATGATGTAATTAACAATTAATTAACTTTTATCGTCATTCAACCCTGCAAGTTGGGTTAATAATCCACCTCCCGAAGTGATAGACCATGCTCCGGTTGTAGCTCCACCACCAACGGTTGCACCAATTAGTGTAATTGCTGATGGTGTTCCCGATTGGCAAACAGTATTAGGGCCTCCAGCGTTCACAGTTGGCGTAGCATTGACAGTTATAGTTCTAGTTGTACTTATAGCAGAACATGCAGTAAGTGCATTTGTGGTAAGAGTCAAGGTAACGGTTCCGCTAAAATTTGCTGCAGGAGTATAGGTAACAGTTGCAGGAGTCGCAGTTTGAAGGGTACTGCTTAAAGTTCCTCCACCAGAAGTAATAGACCATGCTCCAGTTGTGGCACCTCCGCCAACAGTTGCACCAGTTAATGTAATTGCAGATGGTGTTGGAGATTGACAAACAATATCAGGACTTCCAGCATTTACCGTTGGAGCAGCATTTATAGTGATGGTTCTAGTTGTACTTACTGGAGAACATGCAGTTGGTGCATTTGTGGTAAGGGTCAATGTTACCACCCCACTGAAATTCGAGGCAGGTGTATAGGTAACTGTTGCAGGAGTTGCAGTTTGGAGGGTACTGCTTAATGATCCACCTCCTGAAGTAATAGACCATGCCCCAGTTGTAGCTCCGCCACCAATAGTTGCTCCAGTTAATGTAATGGCTGATGGTGTAGCTGATTGACAAACAATATCAGCTCCTCCAGCATTTACCGTTGGAGTTGCATTCACGGTAATAGTTCTTGTTGCGCTTACTGGAGAACATGCTGTTGGTGCATTTGTAGTAAGAGTCAAGATAACTGTTCCGCTGAAATTTGCAGCAGGAGTATAGGTAACGGTTGCGGGAGTTGCGGTTTGTGCTGTACTACTTAATAATCCGCCACCTGAGGTTATAGACCATGCTCCAGTTGTGGCCCCTCCGCCAAGAGTTGCTCCGGATAATGTAATAGGTGAAGGAGAAGGTGATTGACAAACCACATTAGTCCCACCAGCATTTACGGTTGGAGCTGTATTTACAGTGACAGTTGCAGTTCCTGAAACAGTTTGGATACATGTTGGAGTTGAAGAATAGGAAACACTTGTTAATGTATATATTGTGTTTGAAGTCAATGCCGCTGTTGTCAATGTAGCTGTTCCACTTGCTCCAATATTTATTGTTGATGAACCGGCAACACCCGAAACGGTATAAGTTAGAGTTGTATTAGGAGTTGCATTGAATGTTATATTAGATGTAGATCCATTACAAATTGGATTTGCTCCAGTTACACTAATGTTGGCTGTAGGATTAGGAAGAACTGTGATAATCATTTCATCTGATACTACCGGGCAATCAACAGTTGTTTGATTACTAACAATTCTTATTGTAATGTTTCCAGAGGTGAAACCTGGAGGTAGCGTGTAAGTACTTGACAATGAGTTAGGCGAATTAATAGTACCGGTAGTAACTACCCAATCCCATTCATTTTGGTTATTAATTACACCACTAATTAAACCTTCTAAAGTTATTGGAGGTGTTCCTGAACAAACTATTCGGTCAATTCCTGCAGATACTCCTCCATTAGTATTGACATCTACTTGCAAGATACTTGGAGAGCTATTTCCGCAAACATTGGTAGCAATTACTGAGACAAAACCACTTGATGCATTATTAGGTACTTGTACTATTATTGAAGTCGTTCCTTGACCACTTGTTATGCTCCAGTTTGTTGGTACAGTCCAAACATAACTGTTGGCATTAGAAACGGCAGCTATTGAGTATGTTAGTGTTTTAGTTGGACAGATTACGGTTACTCCATTAATAAGTCCAGGTGTAGCTGGGATTGCAGTATTTACAGAAACTGCAAAAGTTTGAGCACCACTTGTTCCGCATGAATTATTAGCAGTCACAGTAATATTTCCAGCAACCGCAGATCCTGATGTTGAAACAGTAATTGTATTTGTATTTGTACCTGATGTAATATTCCAACCTGACGGTAAAGTCCATGTATACGATGAAGCATTTGCAACAGCGGATATACTATAAACAAGCCCTGTTCTGCTTATACATTGTTCTATAGAGCCACTTATTGCTCCCGGCATTGCTGGTGCTGCTGGACTTACGGTTACAGCCAGAGTTCTTGCTAAACTCGTTCCGCAGCTATTTGTTGCAGTAACACTAATAGTTCCATTTTGGCCTGTACTACCTGATGTTACAGTTATTGAATTTGTTCCAGCACCTGCAGTTATTGACCATCCAGTTGGAACTGTCCAAGTATAAGTCGTCGCATTAGGAACGGCTGTTATACTATACGTTAATCCCATAATTGCCGGACATACAGTCGGTGTTCCAGCAATTAATCCTGGTGTTACTGGTGTTGCCGGACTTACGGTTACTCCAAGAGTATTAGCTAAACTTGTTCCGCAGCTATTTGTTGCTGTGACACTAATAGTTCCATTTTGACCCGCAGTACCAGATGTTACAGTAATAGTATTTGTTGCTGCACCTCCAGTTATTGTCCATCCAGTTGGTACTGTCCAAGTATACGATGAAGCATTTGCAACAGTAGCAATACTATATGTTTGTCCTGTTAATGCAGGACATTGTGTAACAGTTCCTGATATTGCTCCTGGTGTTGCCGGTGTTGCTGGACTTACGGTTACAGCCAAAGTTCTTGCTGAACTTGTTCCACAGCTATTTGTTGCAGTAACGCTGATAGTTCCATTCTGGCCCGTATTACCTGATGTTACAGTTATTGAATTTGTTCCTGTGCCTGCAGTAATTGACCATCCAGTTGGAACTGTCCAAGTATAACTTGTAGCATTAGTAACTGCTGTTATACTATATGTTAATCCAATAATTGCCGGACATACAGTCGGTGTTCCAGCAATTAATCCCGGTGTTACTGGTGTTGCCGGACTTACGGTTACTCCAAGAGAACTAGCTGAACTCGTTCCACAACTATTTGTTGCAGTAACACTAATAGTTCCATTTTGGCCTGTACTACCAGATGTTACAGTAATAGAATTTGTTCCTGTACCTGCAGTTATAGACCATCCAGTTGGTACTGTCCAGTTATACGTTGTAGCATTTGCTACTGCAATAATACTATAAGTTTGCCCTGTTAATGCCGGACATTGTGTTCCAGTTCCGGTTATTACTCCTGGTGCTGCAGGTGCTGCCGGACTTACAGTTACAGCCAAAGTTCTTGCTGAACTTGTTCCACAGCTATTTGTTGCAGTGACGCTAATGTTTCCGTTTTGACCTGTATTACCGGATGTTACTGTTATTGAATTTGTCCCTGCACCTGCTGTAATTGACCATCCTGTTGGAACTGTCCAAGTATAAGTTGTAGTATTAGGAACTGCTGTTATACTATATATTTGTCCTGTTAATGCGGGACATTGTGTAACAGTTCCCGTTATTGCTCCTGGCGTTGCGGGTGTTGCTGGACTTACAGTAACTGCTAAAGAGGCAGAAGCACTTGTACCGCAACTATTTCCAGCGGTAACACTTATGTTTCCATTCTGTCCTGCGCTTCCAGATGTCACAGTAACAGAATTTGTTCCTGCGCCTGCAGTTATTGACCATCCAGTCGGAATTGACCAAGTATAACTTGTTGCGTTGGTTACTGCAACAACGCTATACGTTAATCCTGAAATGCCAGGACACACCGTTGATGTTCCTGAGATTACTCCAGGAGTTGCTGGTGTAGCGGGATTAACTGTAATTGGAATACTGTTGCTTATATCAGTTATTGGCGATACGCAAATAGCATTTGATGTTAGTCTAACAGTTACTATATCACCATCAGCAAGTAATGAAGTAGAAAAACTAGGACTATTTGTGCCAGTATTAATACCATTAATCATCCATTGATAAGAAGGAGTTGTACCTCCATTTGTTGCCAAAGCAGAAAAAGTTACCGAGTTGCCTGGGCAAATTGTTGTAGCGGAAGCTGATATGCTAACAGATGGTACAACAACATCATTTACAGTCATTGTAATTAAATTACTGGTAACTGGAGAAGTGCAAGCAGTACTTGAAGTTAGCACGACGGTTACTTTATCGGTATTCATAAGGGATGTAGAAGTAAATGTTGGAATATTGGTTCCAACGTTTATACCATTTACTTTCCATTGATAAGAAGGAGTAGCTCCACCATTAACTGGAGTAGCTGTAAAAGTAACTGAGGTACCTGCGCAAATGTTATTTCCCGGATTTACTGCAATTGATACAGTTGGTAAAGGATTCACAATTACTGTATATGTTACCGTTTGAGTTTGTGGTGCGCAGGCATTGTTGCTGGTTACCGTCATTGTCAAAGTAACAGAAGTTCCTGCATCGGCAGCAGTTGGGGTATAAGTAGGAGTTAGTGTTGTAGCGCCTGCGGTAATAGTTCCTGCTCCGTTTTCAGTCCATGCAATTGTTCCGTTTGTTGCGGAAGCACCACTTACCGTTGCAGTTGCATTCGAACAAATAGTTTGTGTTCCACCGGCAATTGCAGTTGGTAACGGATTCACAATTACTGTGTATGTTGCCGTTTGAGTTTGTGGTGCGCAGGCATTGTTGCTGGTTACCGTCATTGTCAAAGTAACAGAAGTTCCCGCATCGGCAGCAGTTGGTGTATAAGTAGGAGTTAGTGTTGTAGCGCCTGCGGTAATTGTTCCTGCTCCGTTTTCAGTCCATGCTATTGTTCCGTTTGTAGCAGAAGCACCACTTACGGTTGCCGTTGCATTCGAACAAATGGTTTGTGTTCCACCAGCAGTTGCAGTTGGTAACGGATTCACAATTACTGTGTATGTTGCCGTTTGAGTTTGTGGTGCGCAGGCATTGTTGCTGGTTACCGTCATTGTCAAAGTAACAGAGGTTCCCGCATCGGCAGCAGTTGGGGTATAAGTTGGCGTTAGTGTTGTAGCTCCTGCGGTTATAGTTCCTGCTCCGTTTTCAGTCCATAGGATTGTTCCGTTTGTAGCAGAAGCACCGCTTACGGTTGCCGTTGCATTCGAACAAATAGTTTGTGTTCCACCAGCAGTTGCAGTTGGTAACGGATTCACAATTACGGTGTATGTTGCCGTTTGAGTTTGTGGTGCGCAGGCATTATTACTAGTTACCGTCATTGTCAAAGTAACAGAAGTTCCTGCATCGGTAGCAGTTGGTGTATAAGTGGGCGTTAGTGTTGTAGCTCCTGCGGTAATTGTTCCTGCCCCGTTTTCAGTCCATAGGATTGTTCCGTTTGTAGCAGAAGCACCACTTACGGTTGCCGTTGCATTCGAACAAATAGTTTGTGTTCCACCAGCAGTTGCAGTTGGTAACGGATTTACAATTACTGTATATGTTGCCGTTTGAGTTTGTGGTGAGCAGGTATTGTTGCTGGTTACAGTCATTGTCAAAGTAACAGAATTTCCTGCATCGGCAGCAGTTGGTGTATAAGTTGGCGTTAGTGTTGTAGCTCCTGCAGTTATAGTTCCTGCCCCGTTTTCAGTCCATAGGATTGTTCCGTTTGTAGCTGAAGCACCACTTATGGTTGCCGTTGCATTCGAACAAATGGTTTGTGATCCTCCGGCAATTGCTATTGGTAACGGATTTACAAGTATTGTGTATGTTGCCGTTTGAGTTTGTGGCGCGCAGGCATTGTTGCTGGTTACAGTCATTGTCAAAGTAACAGAGGTTCCCGCATCGGCAGCAGTTGGTGTATAAGTTGGCGTTAGTGTTGTAGCGCCTGCGGTAATAGTTCCTGCTCCGTTTTCAGTCCATAGGATTGTTCCGTTTGTAGCAGAAGCACCACTTACGGTTGCCGTTGCATTCGAACAAATAGTTTGTGTTCCACCAGCAGTTGCAGTTGGTGGTGAATCTACTGTAAAAACACCAGTACTCGTAGCGGTTCCTAAAAGGGTAACTACTGAAATAAATCCAGTTGAGGCACTTGCGCTCAGTATTGCAGTTATTTGGGAGTCATTATCGATAGTAAAAGAAGTCGCAGTCACACCATTAAAGGTGACCGAAGTCGCTCCGGTAAAATTATTTCCAGTTATGATAACTGAATCGCCAGAATTATTACAGGCGTTAATTGGATTAAAACTCGATATGGATTGGGCAGAACTATCAATACAGAACAGAAAAGCAATCAGAAAAAACAAAAGAGAAGTTTTCGAATTTATTAATACAAAAAATGAATTTATATTGAATCTAGAGTAGTTTTTTTTCATAATAGGCACACTTTTTAATCAAACAATTAATGATTTTGTAAACCGGATTTAGAAAATTATCTATGACGTTTACAGAAGTTAAATAAAGTTTATTGTAGTGGTATTATTTGCAATGAAAAAATGAATCAAGCTGTTGTTATTCTTTATGTTTTATTTTAGAATTGATATTCAAAAATGACAACAGCTATGATTTTATTCGGATTAGATATATTGTTTTTTTTGGTTTCCGATACTTAATAATCTTAAAATTAAGTATTTATAATGGTCTTTTGTCGAAAAGAATCCTTTTTTCGATAAAAGGATTTTATCTCCCGATAAACTACTTGTTTTAAAAAAATAATTTCCGAGGTTTACTTTTTTTCTTATTTCAGGATTGATTTAGATATAAAAAAAACTGCCTTTGCAGACAGTTTTCTCTTTTTGAAGTTTATTAAACTAGAAATTATTTGATAATTATTTTTTTGTTAAGCGTTCCTTTGGAAGTTTTTAGTTTTACAATATACACTCCTGAGCTTATTTTTTTGATTGGAAGCTGTATGTCATACTGCCCTTGATTTTCAATTTTCCAAGTGGTGATTGATTGTCCAATAATATTGAATAAAGTCACTTCTTCAACAGTTGTGTCTATTGCTTTATTACTGATTATTATGGTATTTTTACTTTGTGAATGGGCTATTTTTATTTCATCATCAATACTAGTTCCATCATTAAGACCTAATGTTTTGTCTTTGAATCGTAATGAAAAACGAGAATGGTGCTCGCCATTTGCAAGGTTGATTTCAAAAGCTTCATTTCGGATATTATGGTATATTTTAGTCTCATCATCGTATAGAAAAATAGGCTGGTTTGCATCAAAGTTTTCTAAAGCATCAATCATGAATTTTACTTTCCCTGCAGCATCTGTTTTTACACCGATAGGGTAGGAAGCATCTAGGTCAAAAAATCCTTCACCTTGAATTACCAGTTGATTTTCCCCATTCAAAAAATACATATCATTTGGAAAGTCATCGATATTTAAACCGTCATAACCGTGATCCATTTCACTGGTCGCTTTTTCATCCATAAATCCTAACAATACCTGTCTGTGATGGTCATTATGGGAATTGAATCCCAATCGAATTTTTTTATAAGTATCATTTATTACTACATCATTATCATTGTTATTCCAGGCTTTCTCTTTACTGGATGTAGTTTTGTACATCACATTTGAGTTCAAAGCGTCATTTTCTTTATGAAAACCCCTTTGACTATTGTTGAAAATAACCGTTCCTCCAGAACCAATTTTTCCATTTACAAAAAAGCCTTGCCCAACCGGAATATAGCGGTTAGGAATACCTCTTGACGGAGTTCCTGACTGGCTGATAAAATCAACACCAGCCGCTGATGGGGCTAATCCTCCTGTTAAATTTCTAACGGCATAACCTCCTTGGTAATCACGTAAAGTATGGGTGTTGTTGCTGTCATAATGTTCCCAAAAATATAATGTTCCATCTGTGGAGGGATTTGAATTTATATTGGCTGTTATGAAAGCTTCGGCATCCAGTGCCGATGGATAAGGGTTACCGGTTAATAACAGTTGATCATCACCTACAGTATTTGTTGTTATTGATCCATTATTTGGTTTTCCAATGAAAGTATAGTTTTGAGTTCCTAATGCACCACCACTTCCTTTTAAAGTGAATCCTTGCCCTACTCGTATCGGATCATTTTCAGTTATTTGTACCCAATTAGCATAAGCATTGGTATAATCATCAAATTTATAAAGCCAATATCTGGCTAAGCTTACAGGAAATGTAGGAGCTCCGTCATAGCCACCAATCCAGTTTATTGCTATTGGTGCCAGAGGATTTGTTCCGTCTTTCAAGCTGCCTGAAACGGTATAGTTAGTGTTATTTGTTGTCGTATTTATTGGACTTACCGGAGAGCTCCAATAATTATAATTGTATATATTAGATTGCCCTTTTTGATCTCTTTCGATATGTCCAGAGCTTGTAACGTCTAAATCACTTTCTACAGTTTGCACCAATTGTGACATCCCAACTAGATCAATTTTTCCATCTAATTTTAAGTACCAATCATTTTGTATTTTGGTATCATTGTTCATTATGATATTTTTCCCTGCATCTACCAGCATTCCTAAATCAATATTGTTAGCCGTTTCTGTTATGTCGTGTTTTACATGAACAATCGACCAGTCTTGTTCCATGATATCTTCACCTCTTATTTCTTTTGTAGGGCTGTTTACCGCTGTTGCAAAACTTCCATTTCGTTCCGTTAAAAATGGCATTGGGGCTTGCTGAACATGAATGTTTTTATGGTTGTATATTTTTGTTCCAATGATATCAATTGCAGGAGTTGTTAGGTCATCAATGATATCATCCTTGTAATTATCCATTCTGTAATAACGAAGCAAATTAGTAAAAGGCAAAGAAATAGGAGAGGAGGCTACGTTTTTTGGAACTATCATACCTCTAATTTGTGAACTAACATCTTGAATTTCTTGGTAGACCATTCTTTGTAATTGAGATTCGGTCAAAGCCAAATTAAATACTCTTACTTCATCTATTTTTCCTTTAAAATATTTTGTATTACTGCTAGGATCTTTTCCTAAAGTAAAGAGTGATGCATCAGCTGGAATACTTCCTGTTTTAGCTTGACTTGTCACCAAAGCACCATTTAAATAGAGTTTAATATTTGATCCATCATAGATTACGCCAACATTGTACCACTGTGATACATTTAAAGTGGTGTTAAAAAGAACTGATGTTCCATTAACAACAGCTTCTAATTTCTTGCTGGCAGTAATTCGTAGTTGGAAATTATTTTGTCCCACTATTACTCCTTCCGATGAAAATGCAGGGTTTAAATTAATCCATGCCATGAGTGATGCATTGGCTAAACCACCAAGAATTGCTGTACTTTGACCATAATCATTTCGTCCGTCAAAATCTAGAAATAATTTTGTGCGGATGTCTCTTGGTGAACCAAAAGAAGCCGTATTAGTATCAAAAATGTCTAGTATTCCGTCTTTATCAATGTCCGTTGTACCGTCAATAATTCCATTATTATTAGTGTCTAAAGTTTTGTAATCATAGATTAATAATGTGTTAGCAATATCAAATGTACTTCCATTGGACATGAGATCTAAATAATCAGGGATTCCATCTGCATCTGTGTCTTTTAAATAAGTTGTGGCAGGATTTGCAGTTGCAATTCCTTGTCCTGAATTTCCATATTGAGTATTAAATGTTGCTCCGATACCATAATCATAAAGATCTAATATTCCGTCTCCAAAACCTTCCGTTATTCCGTCTCCATTGATGTCTTTACTTCTAAATGTTTCTGATTCCGGTCCATCACCAACACCATCGCCATTGATATCCCCATCGCCATTTTGATATCCTGAAACTGCATTTGTATTTCCGGCTCCAGACTCATCAACATCAAAAAGACTGTCATTATCGCTATCTAAATCAATATAATTCGGAACACCATCACCATCAGAATCTAATGCTGGTAATGCTGCTACTGATTCACCACTGTCATGAAGCCCATTTCCGTTAGTATCGACCCAACTTACATCAATTTTTCCTTTGGCATTACTCAAACTTCCTAAACCAGCTTCAATAACGTCTTCAATACCATCATTATCGGCATCTAAATCAAACATATCAGCAACACCATCATTGTCTAAATCGCATAAAGTTTGTGAAATTAGGATATCATCCAATGCAAGGTCATTACCACCACCACCAGGAGCATTATTCTTAAAACGAATGGTAAACGCATTTACATTTCCTAAGTTGACACTTGTGGTGAATTGTTTCCAAACTCCTTGAGTGCATGTATTATCAGTGGTGCTTCCAGAACATCTGCCAATATCACCCGTGTTGAAAGTCGTAAGAAGATTGTTTGATAAATCATAAAACTCTACTGTCACATTTGGTAAAATTGAACCGGGGAAAGTAGAGGGTGCCATAATATTTAATACCCAGAAACTATAGGTTATGGGTAGATTTGAAAGGATTCCAGTAATGGTAGTTTCATAAAATGTGCCGGGAGTAAAACTGGCATTAAAAACGGCCATCCTGCCATTAGTATCCCCAGTTGTATGATCTTCGCCATTATACCATGCTAAATCCCCATGAATATTTTCAGGATCGCTAGCAACTGTTCCTGTTATTTTAGAGACTACCGTGTATTCACCATCGTCTAGTATCCAAGTTGATTGACTAGGACATTCGGTTGTATTAGTACCTACAATTCCGTCTTCATAACAATAGGTTGTTGTTGCATTATAGGCAGCAGTAAAACTGGACGTTTTTCCTCCTGTTCCAAAGGTTTCATTTAAAAATTTATAATCTACTTTACGGCCATTTGCGTTGTTACAATTTAATTCCTCAGTGGCATCTAAGATACCGTCGTTATCATCATCAATGTCAAAGTTGTCATAAACTCCGTCTCCATCGCTATCAAAAAAGGTTTGGATTCCTGTTCCCTGAATGGAAAAATCATAAGGATTTTCATTGGAGTCATTGTTTACAATTGAAATTGAAGCGTTTTTTACACCTAAGGTGCTAGGATTAAAGCTAACAGAAAATGTAGAGCTGCCTCCCGTAGCAATTGATGCACTAGGGCTAGTGGCAACTATGAAATCGACAGCGTTAGTGCCAGAAATAGTTATCGCTCCTATAGTTAATGGTGCATTTCCAGTATTTTGAATCGTGAACGTTTTTGTGATGATTCCCGTACTGGTTTCCATTGAGCCAAAATTTGTCCAATCGGTGGTACTTGGCGTGGTATCACCATCAATGATAGAAATCGCATTTCCAAGCATGTTTATTTCTGGCGTATTTACGGTAGCTGTTACCGCAGTTCTTGAAGAAGTACAAGAAGCATTAGTGGTTTCAACATAATACGTTGTAGTTGTTGAAATAGTGGGAGTCGTAAAACTTGTCCCTGTAGCTAAGGCGCTTCCACCAGTTGATGATGCAAACCAAGAAATTGTTCCCGCAGAGGCTGTAGCTCCCAACACAACTGTTCCAGAACCAATTCTAGAACCAGGAGCCGTACTCGTAATTGTTGGAGTTGCATTTACAGTTACGTTTGTTGAATTATTGATGCTGATTGAAGAACTACAATTATTTGGAGAAGTTCCGCCACTTGCCAGATTTGTAATTGTTATTGTAGTTGATCCGGAATTTGCTAATGTGCTTGTGGTAAAACTTCCGTTTCCAGCACTTGTTACTGTCATAGTTGAGGTATTTCCTGTTGCGGTATTGGGAGTAGATAAATTATAAGTTACAATATAAGTTCCTACTGGTAAATCTGTAGCTGACGAAGTAACGAATACTGTTGCGCTGTTGGTTGAGCATATTGGTGTTGCAACAGTTGTTGTGCTTATGCTATAAACTGGGCATGTCCATGTGATGTTTATTTTACCAGCTCCGCCAAAAGCTCCATCGTCAGTGTTTTTACCACCTCCTCCACCTCCTCCAGGAGAAGAACCACTAATAGTAGCTGAACCAGAAGAACCAGAAGAACCATTTCCACCGCCACTTGGTGCAATTGCTCCGTTTGAATTTGTAGCTGCTGTTCCATTTAAAGCAGTTCCAGCAGAAGATCCACCACCACCACCGTTAGTTGCGCCATTTGCACCATTACCACCGCTAAAGCGAACATCTCCAATACAGCTTGAAGATAAACCACCAGAAGCTCCTGAAGTGGAATTATCTAATACACTATTACCCCCTTTGGCTAGAATTAATGTATTGTTATCAAACCATGAATCACTAGCAGCAGTAGTGGTTTGAGTAATGCTTCCTATACCAACTGAAACTGTATAAGTTGTTCCTGGTGTAACAGTTATTAATTTTTTTGCATAAGCACCGCCACCACCGCCACCATAGGCGCTATTACCACTAGTTTTTTTACCACCTTTTCCGCCCCCTCCCCAAGCTTCGACTTGTAGCGAGGTCACTCCTGCAGGAACAGTAAAAGTGCCTGAAGTGCTATAGGTTTGCGTAGTTTGTGAAATTCCAAAGAATGTTATAAAAAAAAGGCTAATGGTAAAAACTAATTTTTTATTCGCTAAAGTAATTTTTTTCATATTTTAATTACTGTATTTAATTATGGTTCAGTTTTTTATCTTTTGTAGAAATGTATTTGATAGTTTTTTTATTGTTTCCGTAAATTTAAATTTATTATTGCGATTAGTCAGCTTAAGGACAAATAAAACCGATAAAATACGTATTTATTTAAATATTGTAAGTTTATTAGTATTTAATTGTTATTTTTTTATAAAAATTTCATGAAAATATTATGAAGGAAAAATAGGTTTGTTTTTTGAATAGTATTTACTTTTCCAAAAAATTCAATCCTGAATAAGAACATTTCTTAATTCCATATTTATAATTTTAGTTAAATTTATTTTTACTGATTTTAGTATAAAAAAAAAGACTTCCCGTTTGTGGGAAGTCTTTTTTTAAGTTGGATTATTTTAAATTATTTGATAATAATTTTTTTATTGATATTTCCTTTAGTAGTTTTTAATTTTACAATATAAACTCCTGATGTTTTGTTTTGAATTGGGATTTTAATGCTGGTTTGCTCCTTTTCAGAAACATCCCATTTAGACATTAATTTTCCTTGAATGTTGAAAAGTGACACGTTAACTACTGTATTCTCATTTGATCCATTTGTAATATTCAAAACATTATTAGAACGAGTAAAGACTACTTGAATACTATTCTCATAAATTACATCTTTTACACCAAGAGTTTTATCCGTATAGCGTAAGGAGAAACGATCCTTGAATTCCCCTATTTCTGTATTGAATACATAAGGTGCTTTTTTTAAATCATGAATTATGTTCAGTTCTTTATCTTCTAAATAGATATTTGTTTTTGAATCCTTAAAAACACCTTCTTTGGAGTCGATATTGATATTAAAACTGCCAGCAACAGCACTAAAATAACCCAAACGGACTTGATCATTATTATTGAAAGTTTCTCGTCCTTGTATTTTATATGAGTCTTCATTGATGAACGAATAAAAATTAACATAATTCCCTCCGTCATTTAACAATCCATCATAACCATTGTCATAGTCATTTGTCGTATTTGTAAAATACCCAATCAATTGTTGACTAAATATCCCATCGCTGTTTTCCATATTCAACCATAAGCGGTCTCTTTCCTCGTCTTTGATATTGATTGGTAATGTTTTGTAAAATTGTGTGTTGGTTGTTCCTAACCTCATTGTGTTGTTAAAAATTAAATCAACATTGTCTACTTTAGATTCTACAAAAAAACTTTGGCAAGATGCAATGTTGCCTGATGGCTTATTTAACTGTTCTGTAGTACCTATGAAACTTCCCGATGTTCCTATTCCTCCAGACAAATTATACATTGCATAATCATCTGATGAAAAATTTAATAAATCAGGTCCTGGATTACTTATGGAAATATCTTGCTTGTGCGTCCAAAAATATAAGGTCGCATCAATACTATTTGAATTGGCATTTATAAAAGCATCGGCAGAAATAGCTGAAGGATACGGATTTCCTACCAAATTCCAGTCGTCATCTGTAGGTGTACCAGGGGTATTAAAAATTTTTGTGTTTACAACGCCATTATTCACAACTCCATTGAAAACTACAGATTCGCTTTTTGGAAAAGTTCCTGTAGTTGGTCCCATAATTATATATCCTTTACCGCTAGTCATTGTGGCTGCATATAACCAATCATTTTCATCATCATCAAAACCGTCAGGTGTTTTAGCACCCGTTTCAGAATCATATTCATCAAGAAAATTTGATGGTTTAAATTCAAAAGCATAATCGGTTCTCCATGTAGGAAATGTTGTGCTGATAGTTGTAGAAGTTACCGGTGTTGACCAATAGGTATAATCATATTTTTCAAAAGGTGAAGTTGTTTTTTCTACGTTAATGGTTCCCGTATTGGTATTAGTTTCATTTTTTTGAATCAAGCTGGCTTTGTTTTTTATGTTGAAAATGCCGTTAGTTTCCACTTTTACAAAATCCGTAACGGTAAGATTACTGCCAATTGAGAGTTCTAGGTTACCGGTTGATTTAACTGTTAAATTTTTTGCTAAAGCGCCAGGATTAGGAATAATTGGGATGATTGACGTACTTGGAATAATAACACAATTATCTGCCGTAGGAATTCCAACTGGTTTCCAGTTGTTTGCATTATTCCAGTCGGTGGTTAAGTTTTGCCAAACTTTAGATTTGTTAGTTACGTTTATGATTGCACTTGTAGAACAGCCATTTGCTAAATTTGCTTTTGCAGTAAATGAATAGGTACTTTGTTCCAGTTGTGCTAATGTTGGTTTTACATAAACAATTGATGCTGGTGTGCCGGTAGTATAAGGCAAAGTACAAGCGGCATTAGTATAAGCATCGATAGGAAGAGCACTTGTCCACTCGAATGAAGGGGATAATGGTCTGTCACCAAATAATTTGATATCATCAATCGCTACTCCATCAAACCATCCATTAGCATAATATATAATCCTAACTCTTAAATTTGATTTTCCAGCATAACTGTTTAAGACATATGTTTTGGTGTCAAAACGTGTTCCGATTCCTAAGTCGGTAGTGTAATTAGGATTAATGGCAGCCCAAGAAGCACCATTATCATCTGAAATTTCTAAGCCAACATATTCAGAAGCTGTGCTTGTGTTGTCTGGGGTGTATCTTGAGAAATAAATTCGTAAAGAAAGTGTTAAATTTAAAAAGTTGCTAGCATTGATAGTTGTAGAACGTAGTTCATTGTGTATTGGAGAACCTCCAACATCCGAAGCAGCCATTGCAAACTTATTTGTTCCAAAGCCAGAGGATATTGCAGGAAACCAAACATAAAAAGGTGGATACCCAGGAACAAATGTACTGGATTTAATTTGCCAAGCTGAGCTATTGTTAATAGATGCGCTGTTTGATATAATATTGTTGTTTGAAAATGATCCTAAAGAACCGCTTTCAAAATTTTCGTCAATTAGGTAAACTTGTTCACTACTTCCGGTTGCTTGTAGTGATATAATGCTATTTTCGCCGCAAACTTCAGGGTTGGCATTTGCAAAAGTTAAAGCTGGTACCGGTTTTATAGTTGCGACGACTGGGGTTCTGAATAAAGATTCGCAACTCCCATTAAATGCCGTTACATAATAAGTTGTTGTGGCAGCAATAGTAGGCGTTGACCATGTGGTTGACGCTGTAGTTTCTACTAATGTTCCTCCTGTTTGGGCATCATACCAACGGTATTGTGTACTACCAGTAGTTGCTGTTGCGCCTAATGTAACTGACCCTGTCCCGCAATTAAATCCATTTGTTATACTTGTAATTGTTGCGGAACAACTTGGAATTACAGTAAATAAATAATCTTCTGTTTCCCCGTTAGTATTGATGTTGCCACAAGGAGTGACAGTTAGTGTTGAATTGTATGCAACGCATCTTATTCTAATTCTATAATCACCAGAAGCAGTTGTTTGTGGGATAACGAACCCAAAAGTTGTAGAGGCAGTATAAATAGTTGAGCCGGAAGCATCACAAGAATATACTTTTTCTCCTGTATCATAGAAGTCTCCGTCTTTGTTCCAGTCTACCCAGGCAACAATATTTTGAGAGTTAGGACTTTGAAAAAACACATTGATTCCCTCACCTTGGGCTTGTATAGCTTTGTTGGATAGATTAGTAAAATCTTGATAACCTGGAGTAATGGATGAGAAGGTTGATTGATTTGTTACATCATTCAGCGTGCCAATAAAGCTTATTTTTGAAATATATTTGGTTGTTTCGAGACCGCTACTTACAGAGGGGGCGCAATAAGTTATAGGGAGGGTAGTGTTCTCAATAATACTAATGTCATCGATGTTCATTTTTCCAAATTTATTATTACCAGAAGATGTTGTACTCATATAAAAGCCAATATATTTAGTTTCTGTAGCTGTAGCTTGAAAAGTAACAGAATACTGATTATATGTGCCAGAGGTAACATTGTTTGAAATTGGCCAAAGCAATTGGTCTCCCCCAGTAGCACTTGTCATTGATGTATTTGTATTACTTGTTGATTTAACAATTCTCAATATTCCTTGCCATTGGATAACATTAGCCCATACAGTAATTGTATACCATCTCCCGTTAACAAAATTTATAGTTGGAGTTATAATGGAACCGCTATATGTATCTCCTGAAGGACTTGTAATCTGCCCAGATTTTGTACCCGTGTATGCATTTCCTGTAAATGGTTGTGTAATTGTACCTGTAGTTATGCTTGATGTAAATGCAGTATCTGTTGTCTCAAAACCTGAACTAAAAAGAGTGGTTTGTGCAGACAAATTTCCTTCCAAGAATAGCACAAGGAACAGACTTAAAAAAGTAAATAAAGTTTTGGTTTTATGCTGTTTTTCTTTTGTATTAGTAAGGAAGGAAAGAGGATGAGAATTTGTTGTAAATTTAAGAGAATCGGTGTTTCTTGAAAAGTAATTTTGGGACATAAATTTTCTAGTAATATATTTAGGGAATAAAACTACTAGTTTGTTTTTTATGAAACAACATTTTGTTGGTGAAATGTTATAATTTTCTGTAGTTTATCGGATTTTCTGTTTCATTTACCGATTATGAAAATATCATGAAAATGAATATAAGCGGTATTTATATTATTAAAATTTCTTTTTTATAATAGATTATTATGCATTTTTTTAGTTTTTTATTCAGGATAATCTTAACAAATAGTTACATAGTCTTCTTTAATTTAGATTTAATTTATTGTTGATAGATTTGTGATAAGTTAAAATGGCTGTAAATAAAATTATATTCTATCCTTCTGAAAAATAAATTCTCTGATTATTGAGAATGAATTAGTTGTTTTTTATTGGTGTGTTTTATTATTTTAACAAAAGTAAATAAGTTGAGTTTTTATTCTTTATTGTTTTAATCTGTTATTTAATGATTACTTACCGACTCATTTAAATAGTTATTTTAGAAAAAAAATTTTTGAGATTACTTTTTTAGTATATTTAATAAAATTTATAAATTATGACATTATGAAAATTTCCAGGACATTGGTAGTTGTATTCTTAGTATTTGTTGGTTTTGGTCATGCACAAAATAAGTTGACCGGAAAGGTTATGGATTACAAGAATAAACCAGTGGCAAATGCCAGGATATATTTAGATTCCATTTATTCAAATGTTACTACGAATAGTAAAGGGGGTTTTGAAGTTTTACTTCCTGAAAAAGTTACTGTTATTAACGTGTACTCATATAAATATGGTTTGTTGTCCTCTAAATTCAATAATGAAAATGTAATGAATTTCATGTTTTTGGAATCGCAAAAATCGATAAAAGATCGAGCTAAAAATGGAGATAAGATTTCTATCGGATATTCTGATGTGGATAAACAGTACAAAGTTAATACAGCACAAAGTTTAGATGCTCAAAACGATAAAAATTCAAGTATTTATAATACTATATATGACCTTATAAGAGGGCGTTTAGCTGGAGTTACTGTAACAAGGGATAATAGAATTACGATTAGAGGAGTGAGTTCCATTCGGAATATTGAAGATCCATTATTTGTAGTTGATGGCGTTATTGTATCAAGTATAGACTATATCTCTCCTAATAATGTAAAAAGTGTAAGTGTATTAAAAGATGCTGCGGCTTCTATTTATGGAGCTCAAGGTGCTAATGGTGTCATAGTAATAAAGATGAAGTAGGACTGGATGATACTTCTCATCTTATAGTTTTTAGATTAGCATCAAAATACTTTTGCCAATAGTTAATTCATGCTTTGTGGTTCGGGTATTTTGATATTTATCTTATTTTTCTTGGCCATCAATAAATATAAGGTGATTCCGCCTAAAATAACCAATAAAGCAATTTGAAGTTGACCAAGAAGATTATTGTCGTTGTGCAAGGTATTTGAGTGTGTCAATTTAGACTTACCCTCTTTACTTTGAATTTGCGACAACAGTTCCAGTGTTTGTAAAGCTTGATTACTGGAGTAATTTACTTGATTCCAGTTTTTATTTTGAGCCTCTTTATTAATCGCAGAACAAGAAGCCAGAAATGCAACTAAAGATGTTTTTTCTTTGGGAGTTAAAACAGTTTTCAGGTATAATTTATCTATGTTTTGAATGTTTTTTAAAGCGGCCGTGATTTGTTTCTTTTTTTGAGTATCATTTAGTTTTGCTTCTACTGCGTTAGCTTTTATGAAATAAAGCTCATTTGCATACTGAAAAATATAACGAGCCACAACTAATCGGTCATTATAGATCGTATTGATATCCTCATTCGTTTTTTTAGAGTTTTGAAGTGTATTGAAATTACTCAATAAGATGATAAACATAACAATCAGTAAAACAAAAGCGGCTTTTGTTTTATTACTGTATTTTTTTAAATCTTTCATCGCGACAGAATTTATAAGTATTGCAATATAAGCTATTGTATTGAATTTGTTTTAACTACAGTAGATAGTATAGGAAAGTATATATTTTAGAAACGATTCATTTTAATAATACAACCTGAAATCAAGTAGTTTGCACAGCGCATAATGTTTTTGATATAATTCTTCTACAATTTCAACAACATCATCTAGTTCTTCAAATAAACTAAAGAAAGCTTTGTCAAGATTACTGCTGGTTAATGCATTGAATTTTGCCCCATAACCGGAAACAGCACGTGCTCCTGTAATATCTAAAAAATATTGTGCTTCTTCCTGGCTCAAGTCCAATACTTTTGCATTGGCAAAATGTAAAATTTTTCCTTTCATTTTTCCTTCAAAAAGCTCGGCTATTTCTTCTAAACTGTAGTAATATTCATTGAGGCAAATATTGTTTCCTTCACCTTGCATCACTAAGTAGATTATTTCATAATTGGTAAAATTATGGTCGTCATAAAGCAATGTATTTAAGCTTTCTTCTAGTCCTTCAATAGTATCACAGGTTTTATAAATACTTGTAATGCCTTGTTCAAAGGCTAATTGCTCCAGGTTTTTGACTACTTCAGTAACGGTGTCAGTTTCTATATCGGGAACGGCTTCGAGGCAGAAAATAAATGTATCTGAATCCATGAATTTAGTTTATGTAGATGATATAATGCAAACAAATATTTTATTGATATAATGATTCGTAAGAGGCAATGCTCTTGAAAAACAAACAAACGGCAGCTAGATTAATTCTTGTTACTAAGCTGATGAATCTTTGCGCACCTAATTTCTTGATTTCATTTTGCAAAATTACTTCAGAATAAAATTCGTTGTTAGTATTTAACAATAAATTGTTTGGCTTTTTACCTTTCCATAATAATTTACTACACTCTGTTCAATTGTTTCTTTATAATTGAAGTAGCATTTTTTAAGATAATTAATTTTAACCAAAAACGATGTGCCTTAATGATAAAAAACAAACGAATGATTTTATACTTTTTCCAGAGAGGGAGGTATTGATAAACATTATAATGAACGACTTGTCTGAAGGCTTTACTAATTATAAAAATATGGCAAATATTAATAAAAAGTAAGTTTTAAGAATTTAAGGAGGACTTATTTATCTTGGGTGAATGCAGTAATGAACAAAGACACGGGTATTTTGTCATCACATTCAACTTATGAGATACTCGAAAGGTATTATATTGACCCAGCTATTTTAACTGTAATTGAAGAAGGGGCATTGAAAATTTCTGTTTTAGGAACATAAGCGTCACTCCTTTTCGTCACTCCTAGGGTTGAGGTCTGAAGAATATTTCAAATTTTAAGCATAAAAAAACCCTAACATATTGATGTTAGGGTTTTTGCTTTGGTAGCGAGACCGAGATTTGAACTCGGGACCTCAGGGTTATGAATTTTATTTTTTACCAAATAAATTCCTATTTATGTGCTGTTACAGGACTTGAAAATTAAGTAATCGTGTACGGATTCGTGCACGGTTAATATTAAAATTTGAAGCTAAATTAATGAAAATTAATTAATATTTATAATCTAATTATGAAGAAAATATAAAGCTGTTTATTTACCCAAAAGACATGTGAGGTATTATTGGAAAGATTTGCTGTCAAATCACTAGATAGTTAAAAATCGTAAGAAGATACTGGAGTAAAATGCCTAACGACTTAGCAAGTGGAAAAGGAATCTGACATTGCAGTGACTTGAAATATTTACAAGTTGAATCCTTGATCATCGGTAAGAAACTTAATTTGAGATATCCGAAACAAATATCACCTATTTTTTAAAGCTGTTTACTTGAAAAAAAAAGATGGTGTCCTTAAATCCAGGACACCATCTTTACTTTTGTATCGTAGTGGCTATTATTTTTTTCCGTCCCGAACTACTTTTGTATAATTTGGATAGTTATATTTTCCTAAAACAGATCTTTCTAATTCTAGTTTGTAAACTCCCCAAGGTAAATTTACTTCTGTTTTTAGTAGTTCTAATTTGGCCTTATTCGGGGTGCCCTTTGGAGCTTTTCCTTTAAGCAATTCGTACATCACCCGACCATCCATTTGCTGGGGAATGGTCAAATTATGGAGGTGTAAAACAGTAGGAATTATATCTATATTAGATGTGGGTAAGTTACCATTAAATTTTTTCTTGAAACTTGGACCAGAAGCTAGTAATGCAATATGAATTTCATACGGACTAAAACCACCGTGACCTGCAACACCTCTTGCAAAACTCGTGCCTGCATACCCAGCTCCATTTTTATTATCATTCCAGTTCATATCAACTAGTATATCTCCTGATCGTCCTGGATGATCCCAACGTATTGTTTCAAATGACAAGGTACCTTCAACAGAACCTTTGATATTTGTATTATCTTGGTTTTTTGTGTAAATTCCGCCTACCCAGTCCTGTCCTTGCAATGCAGCAACAATATTTTTTATAATCTGTGAATCATGATTCTTCACATATATGGCCCCTTCTGCTACAACTACATCAGTCGATTCCTTGTCTTTTTTAAATCCTTTGCTAATTAAAAAATCTGCAAGTCCTTGTTTTCCAACATGAGTCACAAAACCATGATCAGAAGAAATAACGATGTTAAAATTTTTATCAAGTCCCTTTAATTGCAGTGATTTAATTATCCTTCCGAACTGTTCATCAACATATTTTATAGACTCAACTGCTTCAGGTGATCCTATTCCATTTTTATGAGCAGCTCCATCTGGGTCACCATACCATAGTGTACTTACTAATGGACCATCTAATGTCAAACCATATTTTATTACTGCATCCGTCAACCATCTATGCTTTCCAAGTCCGGCTGGAACTGCGCCAATTTCACCAAGTATTTTAGTTTTCATAGACTCTGGAAGAATCATTGTGGTATTAATGATTGCTCCTCCACTGACTTTATGATTTTGCATTAAAGCTTGTCCAGTTGATCCTGAACTAAAAACGAATAATCTTGAACCATTTTGTTCTAAAACCTCTCCTAGCGAAACTGCAGTCAATAAATGATTGTCTGTGGCTTCAGCGATTTTATTTAATTCCTCGGCATCACCTGTGTTTAGACCAGCTGTCTCTTTTATTTGAGGAAAATAGACCGTGTTTCCCATTAGTCCATGACTTCCTGGATAACATCCTGTAGATAATGAGGATGCATTTACCCTGGTTACAGTTGGAAAAATACTGTGATGTTGTTTACCATAGCTTCCTTTTTTACTGAATAAATATAAATTCGGCATTAATTCAGGAGTTATATAATCCGGTCTTAGGCCATCAAAGAATACTATTAATGTTCGAATATTAGATTTATTACTGACCGTTTGTGCTGAAATGGCATTTGCAAAAAGCAAAGTCAATAATAAAATAAAGAAGCTTTTATTTGATATTTTCATAATAGAATGATTGTGTTTTAATTTTAATTTAACCCAACTTGAATATTTGAAAATCTGACAGGCTTGAACATGCATTTTCTCGTTCCTGTTTTTGAGTTTTATCCTTATTGGGTCTAATTTTTTTTACTTTAGAATTGATTATTTATCCCACCATACTTTGGTATTACTGTTATCCCCTCCAATTGAAGCTGTAGCTAATGCAAGATTTTCAGGATTAAGCGATTGTAGATATGTTGGGTAAGGTACACGATTTGGAAATGCATTTTCAGCAGGTATTCCAGATCCTCTTGGTAAAATTGGATATCCAGTTCTTCTTTTTTCAAACCACGATTGATAGTCAACAAAAAATGAAGCATAATATTTCTGTGTAATTATTCTTTCTAATTGAGTTTCTGTTGAGGTGTTGGGATCATAAAATACACCTTCCTGAGCTAGATAATTTGTAGGCATTGTTACACCCCATTGTACCATAGAAGCTGAAATTGCCGTATCATAATGCTGTTTTGGGTTTTTACCTGTATTAAAACCTTTTAAAGCAAGTTCTGCTTTAATAAACTCTAGCTCTGACCAGGTCATCATAATACCCAATTGTGGTAGGGTTTTCAAACCATCATTATAACTGGTATTTTTCCCAACTTGATATTCTGTAGTAACTGGATATCCGCTTTCAATTCCCTGATAAACATTTACTCCCCCTACACTTATTGGAGTAAACCATAAGTTTCGCCTAGGATCATTATCTGTATTCATTTTGTTAATAAAGAATTTGGTAACATAGGTGCCATCTCTCCATTCCAGCTGTCTTTGATTATAATAAGGGTTGTAATAGGGGAATGTTCCCGTATATTTAAAAATAGCATCATCAGCATTACTTGTAAATACAGGGTATTTTACAGGATTAGCCAGAATCGCCGTAATTTGTTCATTGATATTGATTTCTCCATTCCGTTTTGACAATCTGAGCAGTAACCTAAGTCTTAATGAATTGGAAAATTTTTTCCATTTAACAATTCCAGGATTTGTACCTCCCGAAAGGCTATTGGAATTGTATAAAAGATCTCCTCCATAAGTCAAGGCTTTGGATGGATTAAGCAATGCATTTGCCTCTTCTAAATCACTGAGAATTTTAATATAAATATCCTTTTGTTTATCGAATGCAGGTTTAAAGTTGCCTTCAGATGCTTTAATTGCTTCTGAATACGGAACGTCTCCATACAAATCAGTAAGAATAGAATAGGCCCAACATTTATATATTAAAGAGATTGCTTTGTAGTTATCTTCCCCTAAAGTTTCGGAGGTTTTGTATATATCTTCAATGTCAGCCATGTAACCGTAGAAGTTAGACCAAACTGCCGAACCTGGATTAACTACATATCTATGTAGTCCCTCTCCTGAAGGACTTGAACGTGGCGCATCAACCTGCATTAGCTGATGTGTGAAATTTCGAGAAGCAGTTATACTTGAATTTACAATTCTATACTGCAACTGACCCAACATAACTCCTGGAGTTATTTGTTTTGGACGGTTTGGATCCGTATTAATCTCTTCAAAATCTTTTGTACAAGAGGATATAAGAAATACAACCAAAAGGAGAAAACTATATTTTTTATTCATTTTTATCATGATCTATTAATTTAAATTTAAAATTTTAGAGTAAGATTGGTTCCTATAGTTCTTGTAGAAGGAAATTGAGCTAATTCTACTCCAGGAGTTAGTGTACCATTATCTAGATTTCCTCCTTCAGGATCAAAACCAGGGAACTTAGTAAAATTAAATAAGTCTCTTCCATATAAAGCAAGACTTGCAGATTTCATTCCTATCTTTTTCAAGAGGCTGTTCGGTAAATTAAATTCAATTCGAACTTCTCTAAGTTTAATATAAGAAGCGTCAAAAATATTAGTTTCCCCATTTCCGATTGTGTAATAATTATCATAGTAGGAGCTTGCTGCTACTTTAACAGTATTGGGGAGATAAGTTCCGTCTGATTGTAAAACGACTCCTTGCCCTATAATCCCACCATCACGACCTGGAAGTGTTACTTTGGTTTTTCCTAATGTATTATTCTTATGATTAGTTTGTGAATATATACTTCCTCCTTTTTGTCCGTCAAGAAGTACACTCAGTCTTACTTTTCCGATTGTAAACTCATTCATCAGTCCTGCTTTCCAGTCAGCAAATGCATTTCCTCTTTTTTTCATCTCAGGATCCAATGTAGCAGGTAAACCAGCTGAAGTATAAATGATCTGTCCGTCAGGAGATCTCTGAAAACCTCTACTATACATATCTCCCATTCTGCCACCAACTCTTGCTTCAATGCTAACATTACTTCCATGACTGTAAATAACCTGGTTTGTTATGCCTGGAGCCAATTCTTTAACATAACTTCTATTTCTGCTCCAGGTGAGGGTGCTATTCCATTTGAATTTATTTTTTGCTATTAATTTTCCTGATAAAGCAAGTTCCATTCCTTTACTGTTTATTAAACCTGCATTTACCATTGCATTTGAGTATCCTGAAACGGGATCTAGAGGAATTGCTAGAATCTGATTGCGACTATTATTATTGTAATAAGCGATATCAATTGATAAGCGGTTTTTAAACATTCTAAGATCAATACCCGTTTCTATACTAGAAGTTATCTCGGGTTTTAAATTAGCATTGAATAATATTGAAGTATTGGTAAAGCTATTACTATATATCCTGTCATAATATTTATCTGTTTGGTAAGGTCTTGTGTCGTTACCAACCTGTGCCCACGATAATCTAAATTTAGCAAAAGAAAAAACAGTCGGTAAGCTCGTTATTTCGTGGATTAGGAAACTAGTACTAATCGAAGGATAGAAAAATGAATTGTTACCGTAAGGCAAAGTGCTTGACCAGTCATTACGTCCAGTAAAATCTAAAAATATTTTTTCTTGATAAGACAATTGTGCTAAACCATAAAAGCTATTAATCGCTTTCTTTGTTTTTAGAGGATCTGCAACTGCTTGATCTAAGCTATTTGATATTTGGTAAATTCCTGGCTGAGATAACTGATCCGCATAAAGTCCTGCAAAATCATAGTTTTGCCTCATTGAATTTGCACCTGCAGTAATGTTATAATTGATATTATTATTTAGTGCATTTTTATAGGTTAGCAATGCATCCGTATTTATTTCATAACTAAATACATTTTGTTCTCTATACATTCCGCGAGCATATTTAGTCATACTAAAAGGACGTTGTTGTGATCTGAACTCATTTGACATGTCCAGACCAGAACGCACCATAAATTCAAGTTTGTCATTAAACTGATATGTTGCTGACAAGTTTCCTATCACCCCATGTTTATTCATTTTGTTGAGCATTTCATACAGGTCAAGATAAGGATTGTCAGGTCCCGTGTTGAAAGGGTTTTTTTGTTTGACACCAATAAGTCCAGGCTGCCAATATGGTTTAAACCATTCCGGTTTAATATTTGGAGCTGTACCTATCATAAGAAAATACATGATAGATTGATTGTTGTATCCTGCTGCTGGAAGATTATCACTTTTCTTATTAGTATAATTCACCTTACCATTTATCTTAAGCTTCTCAGAGATTTTTTGATTTACGGATAAGGAAGCATTTAATCTTTCAAAACCAGTATTAGGAAGAATCCAATCATTTTTAAGATGAGTAATCGATAAGCGGGTAGACCCCTGTTCATTTCCCCCTTCCAAAGCTATACTATTTGATTGTGTAGTACCTGTTCTAAAAAATCCAGAAATATAATTTTTATTAGAAACCCATGGCGTACGTTCAGTAGGTTTACCATCTACAGCGTTAGGATTATATTGAAAATAAGACTGTCCATCAAATTTTGGCCCCCATGCCCTTCCTGCAGCTACATTTGTACTTGTATTTGGTCCATCAGCACTATCTAGGTACGAATAATATTTATCTGTTCGTCCCTCTCCATATTCAAATTGGTAATCTGGCCAACGATTCACTTGATCAAAACTAAAATTACTGCTTATTGTCACACCAATTCCTTTATCTTTAGTTTTGCCCGACTTGGTAGTAATAATAATTGCACCACCAGCTGCTCTAGCTCCATATAAAGCAGTTGCACCAGCACCTTTTAATACAGTAACTTTTTCAATATCTTCCGGATTAATATCAGATAATGTTGAGCCGAAGTCAACTGGACTATCCTGAGAAAGGTGAGAGGAAAATCCGGTACCGGTGATCTTACTGCTTACAGGCACTCCATCCAAAACAATCAAAGCTTGATTGTTATCAAGGTTAAGTGATGATTCTCCGCGAAGAGTTATTCTGGAAGAACCCATTGGACCCGATCCAGTTCCCTGCACATTTAAACCTGCAACTTTACCAGAAAGAGAATTTACCCAGTTATTTGATTTGGCATCTTTTACGGCATTTTCACCAAGAGATTGAGCTGAGTATCCTAGTGACTTTTCTTCACGTTTTATACCCAAAGCTGTCACGACCACCTCTTTAAGAGCTGTTTCGTCTTGAACAAGTACTACTTTAATTTCCGTCTTGTTTTCAATATTGATTTCTTTCGTCCCAAATCCTACATAACTAACAGATAAAATCGTTGTATTTGCAGGAACATTAATAGTAAATTTTCCATTAAAATCAGTAGTGGTTGCTACGGCTGTTCTTGCTACAAAAACAGAAGCTCCGGGAATAGGTAAATTGGATTCATCTAAAACGACGCCTACAATTTTTCTCGTATCTTGAGCCTTTATTTGAGTAGTTTTTTGAACAGTTTTAATAAGTTCTTTTACTAGAATACCATTATTAGTTATCTTAAAATCAAGATTAACTTTCGTTTTTAAAACAGTTAATACTTGATTTAAATCTTGATTATTAATGGTAATGGATATTTTATTTTGAAGAAATTTTTGGTCTGACATGTAAATAAACTTGTTGTTTATTTGTTGTTCTATAAGTGTAAATATTTTCTGTATCGAAACGTCTTTAAGATTTAAACGGATCTTCTCATTTTTAGCTATATTTTCTACCGCTTCAGGTTCTTTTGGAGTATTGGAATAAGTAGTACCAATTCCGAACTGAAGTAACAAGGATAAGGTTACTATAATTTTGTTTCTCATTTTATCTGTGATTATTTTTTTTAAAATTTTTAACATCCAAAACTGACCTTAAAAAAGATAGTTTTTCTACTAATTATTAGATAGAGTTAAGCAGTCCTCTTTTTTTATAAGATATCAAAGCCTTACTAATGTATTTAAGAGCAAGTCCAATATGATTTTCAACCGTTTTGGGAGTGACGTTTAGAATTTCCGAAATCTCTTTGTACTTTAACCCGTCGATCCTACTGAGTTCGAAGACTTGACGTGACTTTTTTGGAATAACATCTAATATTTCGCGAATCATATTCTTAATAAATTCCTTTTGCTCATCGTCAATAATCTCTTCCTCTATACTTGGTATACTTACACTATCAATTACTTTTATTTCATCAATTTGTTGATGAAATAACTCAAATCTCTGTACTTTTTTCAAACTATTTTTTACTACTACATATATATATGATTTAGGGTTTCTAATTTTATCAAGAGTATTTCTGTTATTCCACAATTCAATAAAAGCATCAGCTACTTTTTCCTCCACAAGGCATGAATCCGATTCATAGCCTAGTCCAAAACGACACAATCGGGTGTAATATCTATTGAAGAATAGTTCCATCGCCTCTTGCTGACCATTTCGTATTTGCTGAAATAAATAGTCATCTGAAACATTGTCGCTAAAACCGATTTTTATTTGGTTAATTTTCATGATACTTTGTTATTTCAAAGGTGTTTACCTTGGTTTTGACTATATTCACATTAGATATAAACTCTAATGAAGTTATGAATTCATCAATTTTTTGATCTTTAAAAGCACCTTTAATATGCTGATTTGCAATGTCATTATCATTGATAACAAAATTCACCCCGTAGAATTGATTTATTTTAGGTAGAGCATCTTCAAGCTTTATATCATCTAAAAGCAGAATATTGTCTTTCCAGGCTGAAATTTCACTAACGTCAAAATTTCTTTTGGTAACTACTTTAGTCTTTGAATTCCAGACCAACTCTTCACTTGGTAATAGATTGATTTCGTCGTTACTCTCTTTAAGCAATACCTTTACTTTCCCTTTTTCCAGGGAAACAATTTTATTAATGGAATTATTATTGACATTAAATTCCGTTCCCAATACTTTAACATCATAAGCATCTGTATGAACTATAAAAGGAGAATTTTCATTTGGTGTTACTTTAAAAAAGGCTTCTCCAACCAACCAAACTTCCCTTGTATTTCCGAAATCACTGAAAAACTTGACATTACTACCTGAATTTAAAACAACTGTACTGCTATCTGGCAATAAAACGGTAAGACGTTCTCCAACTTTAGCAATTTTATGATTAACATATCCCTGGCTTGTAGATTTGGTAAAATAAAAACCGAGACCAATCAGTAAAATGATTACAACAGAAAAAACCGCCTGTTTTCTGAAAAGAAATGAAGTGGACTTTGTGGAGTGATTCAGTTTTCTATACTGGTTTTTAATTTGATTAAAAGAATTACCTTGGATTGGTAATTTGGATTCGGGATAACTTACCCAAATCATTTTATAATTTTCAAAAACAGCACGAAGTTCATCATCTATAGTCATTTCAATTTCAAATACAGATCGCTCTGCTTTTGACATTTCGTTGACGAGATATTTCACACATTTTTTCTCTTTTCTATTCAATTTCAACATAAATATTTCCCTTTACTAATAAGAGTCAAAATAAGAGAAATACCCCTAGTTTTCAATACTATCAAATAGACACGATATTGTTAATGAATTGTTACTAGTGCGGTTTTAGCGGAAATAAGGAATCGTTTGGGAATTTATATTTTAATAAAAGCTATTAAATCTAAAAAGTTACTAAGAGCTTAAACTCGACCCGATGGCGATGGACACACAAAACATTTATCGATATAGAATTCGATTGGTGCTAACAATCAGAACGGAACCAGCTCGAAAATAAGTTTGTAAGGATAGGGGGAGTTCTGCGAATAGACCAGTTTAAAAATTGAACAGGTGGAACCCCTTATTATTGAATAAAAAAGGGTGTCATATAAGTTCAGGAGGAGCTAGTCATGGGGTTTCAGTTAGTGAAGTTTATGAAGTTTGAATACATGCCGTCAAATTCCAAGTTTGGAATACAAACAAACACTTATTTAAAACGAATATAATAAGTCGCACAAAAGTTGATTAATCAAAATTTATTGCTTCAAGTGATAAAGCCAAAAAGGCTGATTTTGCCTTTACAATTGTTCAACCAAGGTCTCTCTGAAAGTACATTTTCATCAAAACTTAGCTATTTACTTGCTTCTACTGATTATTCATTAAAGAATGCAGGTTATAATTCGCTTGTAGTAATAGGATCATAGAAACCGTTGACTGCAGTTGACTTACAAAACTAAAAAGGAATAATTTTACAGAAATTATTCAATCAATATTCCTAATCCCATTATGATCAACATCTAGCAAGTCAAAAGTTCTAATAAGATTAATAATTGCAGGGTTAATTTTCGCTAGTCTATTTACTTCAATTTCTGTTTTTGTATATTTAATTTCAACTATTTCTGAAGTTTTAGATTCAAAATAAATATCTGCAAGGTCTGTTCCTTCTGGTACGTCCTTTTTTTCAACATAATCACTACATCTTATCTGGTAACCTTCTTTATTTAGTTGTGTAGCTTTTTTATTCCAATCATTATATTCCGATTTATCGGGGTAGACTATGATTTTGAAATTCTTAATAGGCTCTAATAATTCTTTTTTAAAATTACTTTTACTGCCTGTTGCCATCCAAATATAATCTGGCAAAAATAAGCTCATGATCAAAGCCGTCTTTTCTGACTCTACTATGGCAATTTTATTTTTCGTCGATTCGTTGATTAAATGCAAACCAAATAGACACTGCTGTAAGACATAATCATTTAACTTTAAAAGACTATGAACCCAGTGAATATGGTTGAAAGGTGTTTTTATTCTTTTGCCTGTTTTAATATTAAAAAGCATCACTTTCCCTGTCATTATTTTATTGTGAGGATTGATTTGCCAAAAAATTGTTGAACCAAGCCAGTGCTTTGATGTTCCAAGTCTGTATTGTAAAATGACTGACTGAACCTCTTCTTCTGAAAAATAAATTTTCAAAAATTGAACCAAATTATTTTCATTAAAATTCCTGCCGCATAAAACCAATAAATCAGATTGTAAAGTAGAGGCTTGTCTTGTGATTATTGGTTTTATAAATTCTGAAATCACACAATTTTTATTAGGGTATTGATGATGCTTACAGCTGCTATCATTGTCACATCTACCGGATCCGTCTTCTAAATACGCATTGCTTTCATTGTCGACATATTTCACAAATTTTTTTTTACTACAATTTGGGCAGATAAATTTTTTACTGGATTTATCAAGAGAATATTTATACATTTTTTTATTTTATTTTTTAATTCGTAACACTCGTAATTTTCGTAGAGGTTACGAATATTACGAGTGTTACGAGTTTTTAACTTTACTAAAACAAGTTTCAATCAGTCGCAACATCATTTCTTTTTCTGAAATTTTTTTTGGGATCTCATCTGAAAGCAATTCCTCTAAGTCAAATTTCTTCATGTGGGGATCTATCATCTCAAATAGCAATTCACGCTCGTTTTCAGGGAGCGACATTATTATTTGATATGCTAGATTTGCCGTCATTAATTATTTTCTCCTTTTTTTAAAATATTTCTAACAGTTCCCTCACTGATTCTAAGTCTTTCAGCAATCTGTGTATTTGGAATATTTTGTTTTTTAAGTTCTAAAATTTCATTTAACCGATCTTCATTGTTTCTAGGCTTCAAATGGTCAAGTTCATTTTCGTATCCAATAAAAACAAATTCTAAAAAGTTACTTTTTTTTTCGATTTTGCATACAATTACATTTTGTGTATCGTATATCAATTCTGTATTTCGTTGTTTAATTTGCTTGATATAGCGCAATCCTGTTCCTTGTGCGCTTTCGCCTATAGCAAAGCAGCTGTCGCAAAAGTTCATTAGCATCTTACTTCCAGATAAGTCATTTTTAGTTAAAGGTTTGGAGGCATCCCGTTTCGGAGTATGTGCTAAGACTAATATTGATAAATTGTATTTTTTCTTTATACTATTTAAAAATTTCATTAAAGGCAAAGCATCTTTCGCTTTTTCGGTGTCTGTTTTTAAATACGTTAAATTGTCTATAACAATAATTTTGATATCATTTTCTATTGCAGCTAGTTCTAAGGAATGGCATAAAAAAGAATCAAAATCTTTAAATTCCGCAGGAATTTCTTGTTCAGGATTTATTTCAACTCGCAATAAATTTGGGCTGAACACATAATGTTCAGAAAATTGATTAGAATATCTGTTTTCTACTTGTTTATCTGATAGCTCAAAATCAAAATACAATACTTTTTGAGCCAATATCTCCATTTTGAAACCTTCAATGCTAATTCCTTTACTTAATGCATTAGACATTTGAAGAGCCAATATTGATTTTCCTAGGTTGGTGTCAGCAAATAAAATACAGATTTCGTTTTCATACCAAAACTCGCTAAAGAGCATTTTAGGTATAGGACGATTTTTAGCATCATCGATCCATTCATTCATTGGTTTTATGTTGAAGCAGTTGCTGGCAGAAGAATTGTTAACCTTTACATTGTTAGAATTAATTTTTAAATCGGCTTCAAGTTCTGACTTCAATACTGCTGTATGATCTGATGTATTTATGATTTTTGTGCTCATTTTGGTTGGTTATTTTATTGTGTTAAAGATTGTATGACAAAGTGTAATACGTTTTGTCATACAATCTGTAACACAAAGTGTATTACACGTAAATTCTATTTTCAAATGCCCTGTTATTGATGTAGTCCCTTAAGATTACATAGTCAAAAGCATCGTTAGAACACAATTCGCAAAATCGAAACTGATTGTTTCCGGTACCAAATTCACTTATCAATCGTAGGATATCCAGAAGTACTTTTTCGAATTCTCGCTTTAGATCATTTGGAAAGCAATCATTCTTAATGACCTCTAGTACAATTTTTTTTAGATCTTCCAAATCATTTTTTAATCCCCAGTTGTAAGGATCTCTACTTTTTTCATATATCCAAGAGATTAGATATATGAATTCATTTGAATTTGGATAGTTGTTATCGAATAAAGTTTGATTATCAATTTCTTCACTTTGGAGTTCCTCACTATATGTCGTTAAGATGTCTCTTACATTGTCGGATAACGATACACCTTTTTGATCTGAGTCATCGATTAGCATATTCCTCAATTTTTCAGGAATACGCACGTTTAAAATATATGATTTCATAATTATCGTTTTTGGTTTAGATAATTAAGAATGTCAATTTTTTTGAAACGGATGGTTCTTTTATGTTGAGAGTAGGGTAAGGTTCCATCTTTCCGGAGTTTCCAGAGTGTGACTTCGGAACAGCCTAGAATTTGACAAGTTTCCTTTATAGAAATTCGTTCCTCTATTAATAAAGGAATTTCTGTTTGGCTACCATTATGATTTTCTAAATAAAGTAGAACTCTTTGTTGAAGTGTTTTGAGTTCTTGAACCTCTGTTTTGAGATTCTCAAATGATTGTAAAAATTGTGGCTGTGTCATAATTAATTTTGTTTAATATTACGTTAGTAATAAACGTAATAAACTAATTAACAGCAAGTTAAATACATGTCGGATGTATGTCGGAAATCATTAAATGTATGTCGGAAAATTGATCAGATATGTCGAATTTCAATTTTGACTAATTTTCCGTGTCAAATTTTTCCCAATCCTCAGTAAATTTAGCAACTCTTTCGTCGTGAGTTCTATTAGTATTTTTTTGATAAGTAACAATTTCCGATGGGGAATAACCATATTCCACTTTCATAAATCGCTTAAATTGGTCTTTATTATTTGTTATTAAATCCTTATCTACTAGAACCTGATATAAGCTAACACTTTTTGCTTTTTCATCATCCTTAAAATTTTTTATTTTAATGTTTGTGAACTGATACGATTTTAATTTTTTAAAAATTTTATTATATTTTTGAAAATTTACATCATCTTGAAATTTATTGGTAAAGTAATAATCTTCTTCAAAACCAAAACGACTATTGAGTTCTACAACAATTTGTTTCGAGGCCTCAAATTCCAAAACTTCTGAAACAAGTTCATTTTCAACAAAATTGCTATCTATATAAGATTTTCTGTCCCCAATTAAATAATGTAAACTTGTTCTTGTATCGGAAAGATTGCTTTTATTTGCTTCCAATTGATAATAAAGCATTTTTAATTTGTTAAAATTATGGGTATGAATAATTCCGTCATCACTTACTTTTTTGTCATAAATTGTCATAACATCTTTATAAATGGTATTATAAATTTCCTTGTAATATTTCAGAGCTTTTTCTTTTTGCTCCTTTAGTTCTAATCCATAAATCTCGTCATTAAATATTTTAAAAAAGGGGAGTTTTATTTCTAAAATTTCTGACTGATATAAATCAATAATAAATTTATAGTATTCATCTATTAGTTCCTTACTAGGATTGATATGAATAGTGTCAGGAACAGTCATGTTCAAAACATTATTCTCAATACTTATTGCTGTTCCAACTAAATTTTTTACAAGCAATCCTTTTTCTAACATCAAATTTTCAATCTCTATATCTGATAATTCTAGTATTTTAGGATCAAATATTCCAAAATATTTCATTTTTATAATAATTTAAATATTTCATTTTACTATTTTCATTAAAGTACTGGTTTTGCCATAGAAGTTCTTCCATTAGATTCTCTGCCCGTTTTATGACAATAATTTTCTCTATAATTCCAGTTTTCGAATATTGCCCAAGTTTGATATGCTTCATAAGAAAATAGTTTTTGTGGGTCAAATGGTATTTTTATCCCTGTTCTTATGCAATATCCATATTCTTCATTTTGATTCCGGTTATATCTAGAATTTGAATATTTTTTATTTTCAGTTTCTTCCCTAACAAATTCGGTTTCTTTATATCTACTGGCTATATAGTGCTGTGGTTGTGTTATATTTTTGATTTCAGGAACGTATTCCTCTCTTGTTGGTTTGATATCTGTTTCTAGAATGTCATATTCAAAATCATTATAGTATTTTTTATCGAAATCTCTATTTTTATAAAGTGAATCCGTTACGTCATATAAAACTTTAGACTCGATGTATTTTTTTGTCAAACCAAAGTTTGTTTTCTTAAAAACAGAACGTTTAATATAAACACAAGGATTATCAGTAATAACTTGATTTGTATAGCTAATGGAATCGGTGTATAATTTTTCTAAATTAAGTTTTGAGTTCTGAAAATAAATTCCATACTCTACATTTTCGGTCATTGATTTTCCAAGAAGGTTCAATGATGTTAGTAATGCTTCGTTTTCATTAGCATAATATTTTGCGTGTAAATTTTTGCAATAAATTATTGATATATTACTAAATTCTTTAAATATTTCTAAATCGGCAGGGGTTAAACTTCTCTGAGTTTCTCCTTCATTTTTACCAAAAACGATTATGATTTCAAGTTCAGGATTATTTTTAAGGTTTTTGAAAACTACATTTTTGCAATAATCGTCTAGTCTTATAAAAGGTGAAAGAATAATAAGTTCTTTTTTTGCATTCCAGATGATGTCAGTTAGTTTGTCATCTAATTGTTTATCGGTAATAAATTCGGCCATTTTTCAAAAAATAAAAAATTGATTTTCTAAATTATTATTTAAATTAAACGTTAATTAAACGGTCCTATATCTGTGAGGAATTCTGAAGGTAAGTAATGTTCACTGAATTTCTGTTGTATTGGATTAAACCATTTAATCTTAATGGATTCAGTTGAAACGAGTCTTTTGTTTTCCCCGTCACTATAAAATAAATCCTTATGGTCTTCTATTTTAAAGCCACAAGCTATAAAGTCTGGTGTCGCATAATTGACAACGTATTGAATTATTTCCTTTATATCATCCAGTGTCTCTTTTTTCTTGTCTTTTGTGATTTTTACAGAGGATCTTTTCTTTAAAATTTCTAATTTTTTTGTTTTAAAATATAAAATTTCTCCATAGTTACATTGTGGTTTTAAAGGGTAGTTAGTTACCTCAGTAATAACATCAATATTATTGTCAATGGTTTTACTACTTAAACTTGCAATTTTAAGATTCGAAAAATTTTGAAGCATTTTTTCATATAAATGAGCTTCTACAAATTCACTTTTATTGTCGTCAAAATATACACAAATATATTTTATTCTTTCAGCTATTTCTTTACCACAAGTTTCGTCAAATGTCTTTTTCTGCTTGTTTTCAAAGAAAACTTCTTTAATCATCATTAAAGGCGGAACATATTTCCCATCCCCCTTTATGTAAAAATCGCTCAAAAGAGGATGTGTTTTAAGTGTGACAATATCTCCTACTTTGAATTCATTAATTAATTGCGGCATATTTTTAAATTTCAATAAAAGTATAAAATAATTACTACATTTGTCAAGAGTAAGAAAGTTTTAGTTAAAGAAATAGAACATTTGTTAAACTATTGTGAACATTTTGTTTCAATTAGTCCAGACCTTCGGGGAATAAATAAAATATGTGGATTAGTAAATTTGAACAATTTCTTCATTAACAATAAAGAAATCGATTTAATTATTGTTAATTTCAGAAATTTAAGTATAGTATCGTACCATTTAGATATTTCATGCTTCCTTCTAAGGCTAGTGTGTGTGTTTAAGACCATAATTACGGTGTTGATTATATATATTATTAGTTCTTTGTCCAGTGGCAAATCTACGTACAATTACAGCGGGAGTCGAGAACTCGGCTAATGGTTTGATCTCAGATTGAGATGTAAGTTTTATTTCGTTATAAATCCGCGCTAGGACTTCTCTTACTCTTATTTTCTTATGAAGCAAAAAGATTGGTTTAAAGACCGAGGTTATCCTCATTTTTCTAATAAAACTCCTTTATCAGTCAGAAAAGATTGTGAGATTTATGTGTCTAATAAGTTTAAAGTAGCTAAACATTCATTCTTACCATTAATTTTTAAAGAGATTAAGCAACGAAGATATAAGTCTAGTTTAATAAATGGTATAATAAGACATTCTCATAAAAAACAAAAAAAATCTACTAAGATTGTTTCTAATACTAAAATTAGAGAAATACTTTATGCAACGCATTTGGACGCGCATATTTTTTCTTACTATTCTCAAAAAATAATCACTCCTGAATATGAAAAATTATTAAATAGTAATTCAAATCTATCTAATTCAGTTTCTGCTTACAGGCAAATATCGACCGATGATAATTTGAAATTTAAAAATAACGTTCATTTTGCTAAGGATATATTTGATGAAGTAAAAAGAAGGGGGGATTGTGTGGTACTTGCGTATGATATTGAAAATTTCTTTCCTAGCTTAAATCATAGACTATTAAAAATGATTTGGGCAAGAGTGATGGGATTTAAGTCATTACCTAAAGATCATTACAATATCTTTAAAACAACAACTCATTTTTCATATGTAAAACTTAATGATTTGAAAACTATAAAAAATCATTTTGATGAAAAAAAATTATCAAAATATCGAAAAACTGGAAGAAACACCTTTTTTGAAAGTATTACAGAACTTTTAGAAGCTAATATTGTAATTCATAAAAATCAAAAACATAAGAAAGGAAAGTTGGTTGGTATACCTCAGGGACTTCCTATAAGTGCATTATTGGCTAATATTTATATGTTACCATTTGACGAGGCTATTATTGAAGAATTGACTGAAAAGGAAAATGTTTTTTATAGAAGGTATTCCGATGATATAATTGTTATTTGTGAGGAAAATAAGGTTGAAAAAATTGAAAATTTTGTTAAGGAACAAATTGAAAAAATTAAATTAGTAATTTCTTTTGAGAAAACTGAAAAAACACTATTTAAAACAGATAATAATGTACTTCAATCATTCAAAATTGATGGCGATAATTTAATTAAAAATATGCCTTTGAATTATTTGGGTTTTGAATTTTATGGAAATAAGACTTTGATAAAATCAAAAAATCTTGCTGGATTTTATAGACGTATGAAAAATACAATTAAAAGAAAGCATAAAAGAGTAGGTAAGATTAATGAAAATTTACTTTTAGATAAATCTCCTTTATTTAAAAGAAAAATTTATCGTTTATATAGCTTTAAAGGTTGTAAGAGTAGATTATTATCTTCCAAAAAATCAGAATTTAAAAATCAGGAATTAGTAGTTTCAAAATTTGAAAAAAAATATAGAGGTAATTACATTCGATATGTTTACCGTGCATCTGAGGAAATGAACGCTCCTGAAATTAAAAAACAGATTAGAAATCATTGGAAAATTTTACAAAAAACATTAGTGAAATATGATTTTTCTAACATAAATTTATTTTTAAAATAATAACTCTTTTATCATTTCTTTTGTAATCGACTCGATTACTCAGTCCTTAAGATTCATCTAATAAATTTTACCGTCCTGCATTTTCAATAGTATCTGTAATTCTCTGTCAAACTTTCAGATATGTAACTTTTTAGAGCGATTTTTTGTGTTCAGATGGTAGTAATGAATCTTTTAAAATATGATCAATACTTTCTCTTTTTATTTTTCTTTTGCCAGGAAATTTGAAAAAATCAATAAAATTACTGAATGATAACATTCCATCTATTGCATTTTTATTGGAGGTATATTTATGGAATTCTTGAATTATTACATCTAATTTTTTCAAAGATTCATTGTAGTATAAAAAATCATTAATATGGATTATTGTTAACGGTTTTATTCTAGAGACTAAATCTGATTTCACATTAGATGATGCATTTTGAAAGTATTCATGAAAAAGTTTATTAAATCCGATTGAAGTTAATGTGTTATCTGTTACAACTAAAACAGGATAATATTTGAGATTTGAGTGTTTTTTAAGATTGTCAAAAAAAGTATATTGTTTATCTTCAGAAAGATTGATGAAATTTAATAATTGTTTGATAGCTTTTTTTTTACCTAAACTTTCAAAAAATTTATCTTTTATTTCATTTTCAATAAGATCACAATCAAGATTTATTTTATTGATATTTGATAGAAATGAGTTTTTACATTCAAATATAAATATTTTACTACCATTTCTAATATAATAATCTGGGAGGGCAAGATTTTCAATACCTTTTTTAATATTTAATTTTATCCTATTCTCTGAATATTGTATATAAGATTTTCCAAATACTGATTTTAAAGAGTTTACTAATAGAACACCTTCTACGAAGTTTTTACTGTAATCCAGATGAAAATTGTTTATATAAGTTTTTTTTGAAAGCTCAATTAAATCATGATAAATTCCTGAGAAAAATTTATCTAGTAAAAAACTAAAATCTATAATTATATAGTCCTGATTTTTTAATTTATATAGTGGCTTTTTTCTAATATTTGTCAATTCATTCCATTCTTTACTAGTTTCTTCATGAGATGAAAAATATTCTAATATTATCCATAATTCTGGATACATTTCTTTAGAAACTATATGATTATTTATTGCAATTTTGTTTAATTGGAATACTTTAGAAAACAAATCATACCAATCATTTGACTCTAAATTTTTAAGGTATGTATTAACAATATCTTGATGTACGTTTTGTCTTTTGAGCCATTTTTCAAACTGAACAAATTTTAATACCTCTGACATTAATTTTTTAGATATTGATTCTGAAGTTAAATCAACATGTGATAAACCCAAGTATAAATGAAATCTAATTTCTTTTGTTTTTTCGTGAATGTTGGGTAACCATTTTTGAAATAACTTCTCCTGTCTGTCTGATAGTTCATCATTAACAAGTAAGTATAATTTAAATACGTTTTCTAAAGTGATTGATTCATAATCATTACCATCGCTATTTAAATCTGATTGAGAAACTAATAGCTCAATAGTTCTTAAAGTAGCAATTCTATTAATAATGTTAATAGATGATAGGTCTATCTCGTTATAATTTTTAATATCTCTTTTTTCAACAAGTTTTGAGTAACTATTAATCACTTTTGACTTTAAATCTTTATCGGAATTTACAAGCCATTCATTTAAAATAAATTTTAACTCAGAGTTAAATCCTTTATGTATTTCATGATGGTATTTATTTATAATTGCTAATAAAACTATTGCTTTTTCCGGGTTTATTTTATTTATTACGGATTTTATATTTTCAGATTTGTTAAATATATCACTGTAAGCTATTCTTGATATTAGTTTAGTATCCATTATATTACTATTTTTTTTAGCGGTAGATTTTCTTTCTCTGATTAAAATAAATTAGTATTGTCATTTCATATCACTCCAATCAATTTATATAATTTTAGATACCTATATACTTGAATGTACCAATAGTTAATTAAAGAATATTACCACTCGTCTCTACAACATTTTCCATGCGATTTGCTGACAATTGGATTTTCAAAATTTTCAATGGATCTAATAATTCGTGCTCGTTCTTCGTCATACAATTCATTTCCGTTTTCATCAACGATATTACCGCAAAATCCGCAACGATGCGCTTCTTCACCATCATATAAGTCATACGTTTCTTCATGAATATGATTTTGAGGGTCAAAATTATCATCATTTATTAATCCTATTCTATCAAGTGGAACTTTTTTGGTGTTATCTTCAGTAATTAAGATTCCTATGATAGAATATGGTATTTCCATGCTTTCATTATAAAAATCACGATATTCCAAAACGATGGTGTCAAAATTTTGACTGTTCAATAATATAACCTTATCTTCTAATTTACAATCAACTATATAATCTTTCAGAGTTTTTATCGTAATCTGTTTACCAATATATTTTAGTTCAGGTTTCATTTTACAGTTAATTTATATTAACTCATGCAATTTAAGATTATTAATACAATAAAGACAACGTACGGAAAAATGTTAGTAACTTGTTTTTCGCAAATAGCAGAAAGAGATTACTTTTATGAAAACTTAATATGGAGAATTAAGTCAGTCAAACAACAACCAAATTAAAAGATTTATGAAACTAACTGGATTTTTTATCGAAAAAGCTGAGTCATTTCTAGAAGAACTTCGACCAATAAAACTAGCTTCTTTTGAATTTGCAGAAGCAACTAATGATGATGCCTCAAATGAACCAAACTTTGCAAGTCAAACAAATGAATTGAACGATATTAGATTCCAAATGAATTTAATGTTTTCAGAATTTGATAATGGAAAATTATTCAATAAAAAATTAAATGATTTTAATAAAACCTTGTTCGATAATACACCGTTTTTAAAGCATCTTATAAATATTAATGAATTATTTCTTGACTACTTAATTGAATATAGAGTAGAATAATTTGAATATGACATCATTTAATTTTCATCAAAAATCATATTTGCATTATTTAATTTATATACGTCAAAATAAAATAATAACCTGATAGCGGTAACTATCAGGTTTCTTTTTTACTGATAATAATGTTAATAAGAAAAATGGAAAATGTTTGTATCAAAAAATTTGGAGTTGAAAACTGTTAAAGTATAAACATGTAGAAAACTCTCTTGAGCAATCTATTTTGATGAAATGAGAAGGAATAATGTAAATAGCGGGAAAACAAGAATTGATTGATTATTGCAAAATCTTTGATAATGGTTTTTCATGGTGCGGTAATTTGGATTATATTATTGATTGAAGAATAGAATTTTTAAAAAAATATATAAATTTTTTAGTTCAATTTATTAACACTCTTTCTTTTGCAAATTTAGTAACTGTAATTCTATTAACTCCTAAAATCCTACCAATTGCACTATAAGAAACATTTTTATTTAATAGTTTCTGAACTTGTAATTCTTTGCCTGACAATTTAACTTTTGTAGATTTACTGCCAATAGGTCTTCCTAAAATAACTCCTTCGGCTTTTTTTCTAGCTAATGCTTCTTTTGTTCTTTGGGAGATTAGATTTCGTTCAATTTCAGCCGAAAGACCAAAAGCAAAAGCTAAAACTTTGGATTGAATGTCTTCACCCAATCTATAATTATCCTTTATTGTCCAGATTTTAACTTCTCTTTTCATGCAGAAGTTTAAAACTTCCATTATCATAAAGAGAGAACGTCCTAATCTTGATAATTCTGAACAAATTAAAATATCATCTTTTTTTGTTTTTTTCAAAAGCTTTCCAAGCGTTCTTTTATCTACTTCTTTTGTTCCTGAAATAGTCTCTTCAATCCATTTTTCTATAACTAAATTGTTTTTTATTGCAAATTGATTTATTTCAAATCTTTGGTTTTCGACAGTCTGTTTGTCAGTACTTACTCTAATGTATCCGTATATCATTTTATTGGTAAAAATAGGGTATTTTATATGACCGATTTTACGTGGCAGGGACATAAAAAAATATAGTTATGAATTTGCAGATTTATGGTTAATAAATACGCATAATGGTGTTAAAGAAAAAGATATAAAACCAGTAAACATAAACGAATATCCTTCTATAAAGAAACATTTAGATTTATACTTGTCTCAATTAGAAAAAAGACAAGATAAGGGAGATACAATCTACAATTTAAGAAACTGTGCCTATACCGAGGATTTTTCTAAACCGAAAATTGTTTGGGCAGAAATTGCTCGAAGTGGAAATGCTTTCACATTGGACAAAAAAGGGTATATGTTAAGTAATACAGGATATGCTTTAACGGTGAATGGAAACACGGAAGCCAGCGCCGAGTACAATAATCTATTAGCTTTCTTGAATAGCAAAGCTGTTTTATTTTACCTAGATATGATTTCAACACGTCTAGACGAGACCGGTTGGAGATGGCTAAGGCAGTATGTGGAATTATTACCAATTCCAAAATTAGATGGATATAAATCAAAAATTATAAGCAGTGAAATCAACAATGAATTGACCGCAACATCATTATTAGGTCAATCTAAAATTAATGAATTTGTAAACAATATTTATGGTTTTACAGAACAAGAAATTATGTTTCTAAATAACTTGCGTTAAATCTAATAGACTAATATATGCTTTTTAACGGGAAGATATTAGTAGGTTTTTTTTATAGGAATTAATAAATGCGATTTCCTCATCATCCAAGCCAATTATTTTTGCCCATACCTTACTTATTTCTTGATCAATATCTTTTTTATTCAAATTATTAAGAACGTTTCTTAATGCTAATGTTTGTAGATTATTGAGTTTCGGAACATATGTCTCATCTAAATATGCTTTTTTATAACGAAAACCAGTAGCATCAAATTGTGGTCCAGTATAAAATTTAGAGAATGCAAAAAAACCTAATTCAGAAGAAAGAAATAAATATATTAAATCAATATTCGCTCCAGTCATTATAAAATTTGTGGCTTCAGCATAAAAATTTTCTGCATCTAAATAGAAGTAGGGATAATTTTGAAGCAAGTTAACTTGACTTGGCATTCTCGAGTAATATCCGGATATATTAATTTTCTGTTTAGAAAAATCCTCGGTATAGGCACAGTTTCTTAAATTGTAGCCATTGTATCTCCCTTATCTTGTCTTTTTTCTAATTGAGACAAGTATAAATCTAAATGTTTCTTTATAGAAGGATATTCGTTTATGTTTGACTGGTTTTATATCTTTTTCTTTAACACCATTATGCGTATTTATTAACCATAAATCTGCAAATTCATAACTATATTTTTTTATGTCCCTGCCACGTAAAATCGGTCTAATAATCTCAGCACTTTTTGCATCTTCCTTTATTAACTCCTCTTTTTTCTTTCCATCAATAATAAAAGCTTCATTGTAACCTGTTTTGATACCATAATTTATTTGAACATCCCAGTTTTTTAATGGAGTTCCTATTTTTTCAATCTTATCTTTTATTTGTTTTTCAATAGCAGATAAAACTACCCAACTATCATTCTTAAAAAATGTTTGTGTTGAATTCTCATTTATAAAATCATTTATGGAAGTTGAATTAAAATCTTTATTAAAGACACAAGCTTGAGTTTCATTAATATAATTAGATTTTAATCCCATTAAAATATTTGTATCTACTGTGGCAGTATCGAAAACCTGTACTCCACCAAAATCAATTAATATAATAGGATTGGTCTTTTCTACTAAATATTTCCTTAGACTTTCACCATAAGCAGCACGCATCCATTTATTTGAAGTAATAAAAGTCAAAATTCCATCTTTTCGAAGTATATTAAACCCTAGTTCATAGAATAAACTATAGATATCCCCCGTTTTTGCATAGGTAGAATATCCCATTTTTTCTAAGTTATTACTGTGTTCTCCCATTTTTTGTAGCTGTACATAAGGAGGGTTTCCAATAATAACATCAAAACCTACAAACTCACCATCATCATCGAGCACATCTGGAAACTCAAAACGCCATTCAAAAGCGTAATCATAAATTTTATTAGATTTTATTTCTTCAATTTCAATTTCAATTTTTTTTATTTCCTCTATTGTAACCTTTACTTTTTTATTTCGTTCTGTCTCTTCTTTTTTACTAAGTTCAAACAGTCCTGTTTGAGAGGTAAGAACAAGATATTCTCCCTTAAGTTTATAAAGTTTAATTAGTTTTGGGTCATTGGCATTAATCTCACTTCTAAAATTGGTTTTTATTTCGCCAATTAATTCTACCATTTCTCGCTTTTGTTCCTTACTATCAGCATTGCGATATGTGTTTACTGCATTTTTATAAACATCAATAGAGAATTTACTCTTTTTTAAAGCTTCCTTCAAATCAGCATCCAATCCAAAACGAGAAATTAAAGAGTTCCCACATTTAATATTAATGTCAATGTTAGGTAATGTCTCCAGTTCATTGGAATTGGTTTTATAATATGCATTTTTCAATAACTCAATCCACAATCGCAAACGGCAAATTTTTACCGAGTTTGGGTTAATATCCACGCCAAACAAACAGTTTTCAATAATGGTTTGCTTCTCGTGAAACAAAGTTTCCTGTATGCGTTGGCTTTCTTTATTCTTAGGATTGTAGGAGAAAGGAATGGCATCTTCGTCAGTAACAATCAATTCATCATTGACTACTTCAAAATGGTATTCTTTCAGTCGGTTGCCATTATGGTCTTGCAAAACCCGTAAATCATTTTTAATAGCAATGATTTCATTCAAAGCTGAAACTAAGAAGTGTCCGGACCCTACTGCAGGATCACATATTTTGATGGTGTTAATAATTTTGTTAGCTTCTCTTCTGTCCTCAATTTTATCATAAAGGGAATCAAAATCGTTGCAATCCCAATTTTTGGTTTCATTGAACTTTTGTACCACGGCTCTACGAATCGTTTCTTTACACATATACATCGTAATGAAACTAGGAGTGAAGAACGAACCGTCTTTGTAGCCGTTGATTTTTTCAAAAATCAATCCTAAGACTGAGGCATTAATCAGGGTTTTATTGTCTTCCTGTATGTCCTCACTTCCTTCACTGGCAAAGTCATAAGCATCAAGGAAGGAGAAAAAATAATCTAAAGCCCTTTTAGTGCCTGTATTTTTTTTACCCTGATTGTCTTTTATGACTGTTGCTGGGAGTAGAGGCAAGGTGTTGTTGTCTTCCAGTTGTGAAATAAACAAGGTTTCATGCTCTAAATCTGTTGGTTCAAACAGAGAACTGTTTAAGTATGGTACTTTTGCAAAATCAGTGAATACTCTTTCGTTTCGGTCTTTTGGTTTTTTTGCCAAAACTTGAAAGAATAAACTATTAAGGTTGTCGTAGTCTTTTATTAAATGGGAATTCAAAAAAGAATAACTTTTGTCTCCTTTGTGGTAGGTAATCAGTTGCGCTTCCAATAATTTTAAAAACAAAATCCGATTCACCCATGTAATAGTTAGTTCCAATGCCACGGTAAAAAGCCGTTCTTCATTATTATCTCCGTATTGTTTTGGGTTTTGTAATCTGGATATTTTATCCAGACTATCCAGTTGCTCAATAGCATTTTCAAGTAAGGAACCGGAGTTTCTTTTTCCTTGTTTGTGGCGTTCAATTAGTTTTTTGCCTCCTTCTTTTACTTCGGTTAAACCAATGATATGCAGTAACTCACTATAAAAGTTCTTGTCCAGTGAATTGCTGTCATTCGCAAAAGATAACTTCAATAAATGCTCCGGAGAAAGTAATTTGAAAAGAGCTACTAAGAGTTTATCATCTTCCTTGTCTACATTTCGCAACGGTTTATCATATTTCCGAATGTCAAAATGAGCAAATTCTATCGTGTTTTGTACGTTTTCAATAAAAGGCTTTGCGATTTCTTTATAAAAATAATCCGTTGTTTTACCAGATAATCGCCCTTCTTCAAAATCAACAAATTGTTTTGTAAAAGCTTTGTTTTCTGCAAATAATTTGTTGAAGAGTTGGGCGTCAAAAACAAACCATTCGTGAATATTAGTGACCACCAGATGTTTTAATTCCGTGTTTTTATGTGTGATGCGTTCCCGCATGTAATACAAAACCAGCTCTTGTAAGGCTTTTCCGTTTAGGTTTGCAACAGTTATCATCTCTGTTTTGTTGACAGGACTTTTGGCTTCAATGATTACTCCAACATTCGTTTTGGCATCTTTCCCGTTGTGAATCACTAAATCATTACGTCCTTTTGTATTCACAGAATAGCTGGGATCGTAATAAGTTTTCTTCAAGAAATCAATCACTAAGTTTTTATGGAACTCTTCGCTTTCCTTTTCATTGATTGAATCTAAAATCTGTATCAAATTCGTTTTAAAACTCTCGATGTGAGTACGGTTTGGTTTGATTTTAAGAAAAGCTTTGTTCAGTGCTTTACGAGGTTCTAGAAGTATTGTATTCATGAGTTTATTTCAGAATTCTTAGTTATCAAACTTACTATATAAAAAGGACAACTACAATCAGGACAATACTATTTATCTGACTATTTGTTGCTGTTTTCAAATGTAGTTATCTGTTGACACACTTCTTTACGGCTTTCCTCATTTTGGAAATAAAAGAATGGCTTTTAAAAAGGCTTCTTATTTCAATAAATGGGAGTAATCCTCTGGCAATGCTGCATCAATATCCCGGAGGTATTTTTCTAGAGCTTGCATCGTTTGATGCCCAGTGATTTCCATTAATTTACTTTTAGTTTCATTAGGAGTTAATGTTTTGATGAATTCTTTGTACAAATTAGTTATGGATGTGTGTCTGAAACTATACAGTCCGTAATCATCATTTAAACCAAAATGATCTTTAACAACTTTAAATCTTTTTGAAAAATAATCTCTTCGATTATTTTCTTCAGCTTCCCATTCTCCTCCAATTCTTGTAGGTGTAAATAAATAATGGTTTTTATTCATCTGTGAAAAATCGGGCAATAAATCAATGATTTTTTGTGGAATGATTTTAACTTTAACGGCTTTATTTTTTGCTCTCACAAATAATTTTTTTCCTTCTATATCAAGATCATCGATTTTAAGCCTGTTTACTTCAATTGGCCTTAATAAATTATATATAATAAATTGTGTATAAAGAAGTAGAATAGGATCGTTTAATTTTAAATAATTTAGAATATCGCTTTCTTGTTTTACCGAATAAGTTTTGTTTCTCTCAGGTGTAGCTTTAAGTATACTAATACTTTTTACAAAATTAGTACTCATTAATTCATTATCAACTAAAACTTGTATCAATGAACTTAAATCGGCTCTAGTGTTATTCCGATTGGTTGCTCTTGAAGTCTCCAAGATAAAATTCAAATATTCATTCAGTATCTTTTTATTCAATGTTGAAATTCCACTATTAGATGTAATTTCATAATTGTCTAACCAAGCTAAAAATCGTTTTATTCTTCCCTGATAATTGCTATAAGAAGCTTTTCCTAAAACATTAATCTTGTTTTTTAAACCGAATTCAAAAGCTTCTCTGATGGTTTGTTCTTTTTTTACAGCAACTGATACTTGTTCGAGAATAATTTCTTTTTCTGTAATGACTTCAGTAGCAGTATTGACTGGATTGACTTTGCCGAAATATTTGTTGGTTAATTCAGAGTTGTCATGAAAAGGGTTGTAGCCTTTTTTCAAAAGAACGGATAGATAAGTTTGAACCGTTTTCAAATACTCAAACCTTTCTTTTGCAGTTTTTATTCTGTTGGCTTCTAATTTTACATTAGTTTGACGTTCCAACTTTCCTGTTTGAGGATTTCGGAATGAGTAATACACGTACCATTCTTTCGAAATAGCCTCGTTTTGTTCTTGTTTTGAAAGTTTGTTCCATTTGGAAACATCGACTTTTCCAGTAAAGATTTTAGGTTCAGAATAGTTGGTTTTCATTGGCAAATCGTGTACTGTATCGTGTACTGCCAGTAAAAGTAACAAAAGTTTAGACATAAAAAAACGGATTAGTTGACACTAATCCGTGATTTCCTTGACTTTAAGACTGTAGCGAGACCGAGATTTGAACTCGGGACCTCAGGGTTATGAATCCTGCGCTCTAACCGACTGAGCTATCTCGCCATGATTCCGGGTGGATAACCATCCCTGAATGCGGGTGCAAATATAAAAATAAAATTAATGCTTGCAAGCATATTTTTAATAAAAAAAAATATTTTTAAAAACGCTTTTTTTTCGGAGTTATATTCTATATATTTCGAAAAAAATAAATGTAGCTCATGGATCAAAAAGTACGTTACGAAATCGAGTTTCCCATAAATTCTTCGCCTCAATTATTGTATCAATATATATCGACTCCGTCAGGTTTATCTGAATGGTTTGCTGATAATGTGAATTCTCGTGGTGAGTTTTTTACCTTCATTTGGAATGATTCCCAAGAGAAAGCTAGACTTGCTTCAAAGAAAACAGGTGAAAAAGTAAAATTCAAATGGGTTGATGAGAATAGTAAAGACACGGAATACTTTTTTGAGTTGCATATTTTAGTGGATGAACTTACCAAAGACGTTTCTTTGATGGTAGTCGATTTTGCAGAGAAAGATGAGGTTGACGAGGCTACATTATTGTGGGAAAATCAAATCTCAGACCTTAAACATCTAATAGGTTCCGTATAGTAAAATAGTATTTTATAACTTATATTTGCCCTGAATAAAATTTAGGGCTTTTTTTATGATTAATTTTAATGGAACTATTGTATCTGAGGATGCTAATATATTGACACAAAACCGAGCTTTTTTATATGGCGATGCCGTTTTTGAAACGGTTAAAATAGTAAACAATAAAATCCTTTTTCTCGAGGATCATTATTTTAGGTTAATGTCTTCAATGCGTGTTGTTAGGATGGAAATTCCGATGAATTTCACCATGGAATACCTTGAAGAACAAATACTTTCTTTAGTCGCAAAAAATCAAGTGCTAAATTCTTCTCGTGCTCGAATTACCGTTTATAGAAATGACGGTGGATATTATTTGCCGCAAAATAATTCGGTATCTTTTCTTATTCATTCAATAGCGCTTGAAAATACGTTGTATTCAATTGAAAAAAAGCAATATGAAGTTGATTTATACAAGGATTTTTACATTACAAAACAATTGCTTTCGTCTATTAAAACAACCAATAAAATTATAAACATAACAGGAAGCATTTTTGCAAATGAAAATGGTCTAGATAATTGTTTGCTGTTGAACGATAGTAAAAATGTTGTAGAAGCTTTACAGGGTAATATCTTCATGCTATTGGGTAGCAAATTAGTTACACCTCCGGTTTCTGAAGGATGCTTAAATGGTGTTATGAGAAAACAAATTCTAAGTTTGGCTAAAAAACTAGGAAATTTAGAAGTTGTAGAGGAAGTAATCTCACCATTTGACCTTCAAAAAGCAGATGAATTATTTATTACAAATGTCATAAAAGGAATTCAACCGATAACACAATACCGAAAAAAAGCATTCAGTACGAATGTATCTGTTGAATTGTTAGCGAAACTTAATGAAATGATCAGTACAATTTAATTTAAGTATGGATTTTCAGGGGTATTGGACCAGATAATATATTCTCCTCCCAATTCCATGATTTGCTCTTTCCAGAAATGAGTAGCTGATTTTCCAATTATTTTATTCTCGTAGCTATTCGCGGTAATAATCCAGGAATGACTTTCCATTTCATTTTCTAGTTGGTTTTCATTCCAACCTGTATAACCTAGAAAGAATCGGATGTTATCGTTGTTAATGGCTCCTTTGTTGATTAATTCCTTTGTCGATTCAAAATCACCTCCCCAGTATATTCCATTAGAGATTTCGATGCTATTGGGAATCAATTCTGGAATGTTATGTATAAAATAGAGGTTGTCTTGTTCTACCGGACCGCCATTATAAATCTTAAATCGCGCGTCTATATCCGGAATTAAATCATGTATAGTATATTTCAAGGGTTTGTTAATTATAAAACCAACTGATCCTTCTTCGTTGTAATCAGCTAATAAAATCACCGATCTGTTGAATGATAGATCCCCAATTATCGTAGGCTCTGCTATAAGCAAATATCCTTTCTTTAGTTTATCTGTAATCATCGGAATGTGTTTTTTTATTAAATTTAAGTTTTTTATTATAATAATGCAAAATAAAATCGTTGAAACGCATAAAAAAACCTTCCAGATGGAAGGTTTTGATTATATTGGGGGAACTAAAATTAGTTTACCGCACCTTCTAATTCTGCACCTGCTTTAAATTTTACTACATTTTTAGCAGCGATTTGAATAGTTTTTCCTGTTTGAGGATTTCTACCGTCTCTTGCAGCTCTAGCAGAAACAGACCATGATCCGAAACCTACTAAAGATACTCTTCCACCTTTTTTCAAAGTTCCGCCTACATTACCTAAAAACGACTCTAAAGCCAATTTTGCTGCAGCTTTAGTAATTCCTGCATCAGCAGCGATAGCATCGATTAATTCTGATTTGTTCATAATAATTAGTTATTAATTGTTGGTTAAAAAAATTGTTAATACACAAATTTAGTAGGAAATACGTTCCTTGCAAGTGTTTTGCTTGATTTTAGTTTATTTTGTTAATAACTTATTTCTTTTGTTAATAATTGGAAAGTTATTTCTTACTAAAACCAATTAAACGCCCGTTTTTATTGATGTTAATGAGCCTTTGCTTCAGCTGAAAATGCAATTCCATTAAGTAATTCTGCCGTATTCATCTTCTTTTTGCCTGGAAACTGCAAACTTAGCACTTGAATAAATCCATTTTCTACCGCAATCTTCATTTCTTTTTTGGTACAAATCAAACTTCCAATGCTGTAATTATGATCTTCTAAAACAATTTTAGCTTCGTATATTTTTACATTCCATTCTTCATTTTTGTCCTGAATGAAACACCAAGCTGCTGGATATGGACTCAAACCTCGAATTAAATTGTTGATTTCTAAAGCTGGTTTTGTCCAGTCAATTTTGCAATTCTCTTTATTAAGTTTGTAAGCCGTTTTAATATCGGCAGTGTCTTTTTGAATAATTGTGGATACATTGCCTTTTTCAATCATCTCCAAAGTATCAATAACAGTCTTGCTTCCAAGATCCATTAATCGGTCATGCAATTGACCTGCATTTTCGGTTTCATTGATAGGTGTTTCGGCACTTAAAATCATTGCACCGGTATCAATTTTGTCATCAATAAAAAAAGTAGTCACACCCGTTTTTGTCTCTCCATTTATTATTGCCCAGTTTATTGGCGCTGCTCCGCGATAATTCGGTAGGAGTGAGGCATGAAGATTGAAAGTGCCTAACGCTGGCATTTCCCAAACTACTTTTGGTAACATTCTAAAGGCAACTACGATTTGTAAATTAGCATTCAACGATTTCAATTCCGATAAAAAAGTTTCGTCTTTAAGATTTACTGGCTGTAATAAAATAAGATTATTAGCCAGCGCATATTCTTTTACTGCTGAATATTTTAATTTTTGTCCACGACCGGCAGGTTTGTCTGCGGCAGTTATGACACCCACAACTTCGTAGTTGTTTTTGAGTATGGTATCTAATATTCCCACTGCAAATTCGGGCGTTCCCATAAAAACAATTCGTAATTTTTCCATTATGATTTTAAAGTATATTTATTATTTGGTTTAACCAAAATTGTGTTATTTTCTAATAAATTCTGAAGTGCAAAGATAACTTCGTCAGGGTTATTTTTAGTTCTGTTTTGTATGTCTCTCGAATTTAAATCTTCGGACTGTAATAAAGCTATGATTGCTGCAGAAAGTGACGTGTTGTCTTTTTTCTTGTTTTTCTTGGTAATGCAAAAGGAACAAATTCCACAATCAACATCCGTTTTTTCTCCAAAATAATTCAAGATTAGCTTGTTCTTACAAACCTTTTTTTCGGTAATATAATTCAGAACGGATTGAAGTTGTTCTTTCTTTAGTTGATTTTGATTTTCTAAATATTTTGAAACCCGGCTGATAGTTCTTTCATCTTCCCTAACTTCATTAAAAATTAATGTGGAATCATTATTTTTCGAATGGTACTCAATAATTTCTTTTCCTTTCAATTTATTTAAGACCGCTTGTATTTCAGCTTCCTTATGATTTGATTTTTTGGCAATCAATTGTAAGTTGAAAGCGGTTTGCATTTCATAAATCCCGGGATAGGTTCGCAATATTGCCAAAATAATTTCTTCGTCATTCGGATTCAAACTCATATACCGAATCACTTCTTTGGAAGGAATAAGAAATTGTAATGTAATTTTTTCAGAAAACTCTTGAGACAAATTGATAATTCCTTGTCTGTCCAGAAATTGCATTGCATTGTATGTTTTCAATGTGGGGAATTCATATTTTAAACAAAAATGATTCAAATTGAATGTAAACTGCTCGTTGATTCCTTCTCCGTAAGCTATCTGAAAATAATTGCAGAGTTTGACATACATGAGATTCAAGAACTTTTTATCTGGAAGAATATTTATAAATTGGTTTTCAGCCTGAATTATATCCGAAGGGCTTGTTAGTAAAACGGCATAGGCTTTTTCTCCATTTCTTCCGGCGCGTCCCGCTTCTTGGTAATAATTTTCTAAATTTTCGGGTAATTGAATGTGGATTACGGTTTTTACATTGGCTTTGTCAATTCCCATCCCGAAGGCGTTGGTGGCCACAATAACCTGAACGTCTTCATTCATCCATGATTGCATGTTTTTATCTTTTTCTTTGGACGAAAGTCCGCCGTGATAATACGTTGCTTTAAATCCTAACGAATTCAGTTGTGCCGAAATGTCCAGACACGATTTTCTGTTTCGAACATAAATGATAGATGATTCTGGATTTTTCTTCAGGATTTGTTCTATTCTGAAAAGTTTGTCTTCTACTTCAAAAACCATGTAGGCAATATTTTCTCTTGCAAATGATTTCTCAAAAACGTGTACATCATGCAATCCAAGTTCAGTGATGATATCTTCTTTGACTTTTGGAGTTGCAGTAGCCGTTAATGCAAGGAAAGGTACTTTTGGGAAATGTTTTTTTAATGCCGAAATCTTCAAATAAGCAGGTCGGAAATCATGTCCCCATTGTGATACGCAATGCGCTTCATCAATGGTAATTAAGTTTATGGGAAGGCTTTTTATTCGGTCCAAAATCCAATCGGACTGTAAGCGTTCCGGGGATAAATAGAGGAATTTATAATTACCGAATTGGCAATTGTCCAGCAAATCAATCATTTCTTCGGATCTGATGCCACCAGTTAATGCAATGGCTTTGATATTTCGCTTTTGCAAATTAGCAACTTGATCTTTCATCAGCGCTACTAATGGCGAAATTACCAGGCAAATTCCCTCGTTCATCATTGCCGGAATCTGGAAACATATAGATTTTCCTCCTCCGGTTGGCATCAATGCAAAGGTGTCTTGACCACTTAAAACGGAATCAATAATTTCCTTTTGCAGCGACCTGAATTTGTCGTGTTTCCAATATTTTTGAAGAATAGCTAACGCTTCTTGCATAGATTACAGATTTCAATTCGTAGAAAAAATCCCAAATTGTAACTTCTAAACTCGAAAATTATTTAGAAATTTCATCTAAGATAAAAAGAATTCTGTTATCCAGAGTATTTTTAGGAACTTCTATGAGTTCGTAACCGTAACTTTGATATGTTTCAGTAAGGTGATTATAAATAAGTTTAGCTTGTTCGAAGTTTTCATAACGTTCATGATCGCTAATGTAAATTTCTTCCCAAGGCGGAAGAATGAAGATTTTTGAGTACGTATGTTCGCGACAAGCGATGTCAAAAGACGCAGGATAGCTATCGCCAATGTAATGCATGTAAGCCAAAACATCTGGAATTCCTCGGTCAATAAAAACGATTTCATGTGGCTCTTTGGAAGCATTATGAAATTGTTTTTTTCTTCCTTCAAGGAGTAATTCACTGAATAAGAGTGGTTTTTCGAGGAATAATTGCTCAATTCCTTGTTTTTTTGCTTCCAAAGTTACTTCCCGTGAAATTTCGGGATAACAACAATGTCCTTTGGCTATCAATCCATCGATGATAGTTGTTTTACCTGTTCCTGGACCGCCAATGATAACTATGATTTCTTTCTGCACCTTTAAAAAATAAGGGGCAAATTTACTTAAACTTATTGGGATTTGAAAAAATGATTGCGGTTAAAATAATATTAGGTAAAAAATCATAATTCAAAATTCATAATTTACGTTTGAAACAGTATATTTGCCTTTATTTTTAAATGAAAAATGGATAAGAACACTCAAGAATTTTATGATAGATTAAAAGTAGAGTTGGACATGAGCAATACATGGCCTGCAGAATACTTGTTTAAGTTTATTGTGCCAACTGAAGAGGACAATATCGAACGTGTTCAACTGGCTTTTGATTGTATGGGAGCGGTCATAAAAACGACAAAATCTAAGACGGGTAAGTTTACCAGTATATCTGTTGACGTAACCATGAAAGATTCACAAGAAATAGTAGATAAATACCTAGAAGTTTCTACCATTAAGGGAATTATTTCTCTTTAGATATAAAACTAAATTTTGATGCATATACAATCGAATGATTGCAAATCTTCGAAAAAGAGCATGTAAGATTAAAAAATATACATTCGAATATGAATTCAAAATATATTAAAGAAAACTCGAACGATGTGGTGCATCATTTGGAATATAATGCGGAAAGATCGCATTTGATTATTCCAGAATATGGACGCCATTTGCAAAAACTAATTGATCAAGCGACCAAAATTGAAGATGATGTAGAACGCAATAAAGCGGCAAAATACATTATTCAGGTTATGGGAAGTTTGAATCCACATTTGCGTGATGTTCCTGATTTTCAGCACAAGTTGTGGGATCAGATTTTTATTATGTCTGATTTTAAATTAGTGGCTGATTCTCCATATCCAATTCCATCCCGTGAAGTATTACAATTGAAACCGGATGTGTTAAGTTATCCTCAGAATTTTCCAAAATACAGATATTATGGCAACAACATAAAATACATGATTGATGTAGCCAATAAATGGGAAGATGGTGAAATGAAAAGTGCTTTAGTGAAAGTTATTGCTAATCACATGAAAAAATCCTATTTAAGTTGGAACAAAGACACTGTTAAGGATGATGTTATTTTCGAACATTTATATGAATTGTCAGGCGGTAAATTGAATTTGCTTCAAAGTACCGAAGAGCTTCTTAATACCACTGATTTATTGCGAACCAATAAGCGAGTTTCTAATAAAATCTCACCGGCTGGTCCGCCAAAAATTCAAAGTAATAAGAATACAAAAACTGGAAAACCAAATCCGATTCACAAAAATCAAAATAGAAAACCGTTGTAAAATTTAGTTATAAGGTATCAATTATAAGTTATGAGTTTAAAAAACCGTAGTTTATCAATTCATAGTTTATTCATTCATAATTCATAATTGTAAAAAAATATGGGAATTTTTAAAATAGAAGGCGGCATTAGTCTTAAAGGAGAAATCACGCCACAAGGAGCCAAAAATGAAGCATTACAAATTTTATGTGCTGTTCTTTTAACCCCTGAAAAAGTGATTATTAATAATATTCCTGATATTATTGACATCAATAAACTAATTACACTTTTAGGAAACTTAGGAGTTAAAATCCAAAAAACAGGATCTGGCTCATATACTTTTCAGGCTGATGAAGTGAATATTCAGTATTTAGAAACTGAAGCATTCAAGAAAGAAGGCGGTTCTCTTCGTGGCTCTATTATGATTGTTGGACCACTTTTGGCACGATTTGGAAAAGGATATATTCCAAAACCAGGTGGTGATAAAATTGGACGTAGAAGATTAGATACTCACTTTGAAGGATTTATAAATCTTGGAGCGAAATTCCGTTACAACAGAGAAGATCATTTTTATGGTGTAGAAGCGCCTAAAGGATTGAAAGGTGCCGATATGTTACTGGACGAAGCTTCAGTTACCGGAACAGCAAATATTGTTATGGCTGCCGTTTTGGCCAAAGGAAAAACAACAGTTTATAATGCTGCTTGTGAACCTTATTTACAACAATTGTGCAAGATGTTAAACTCCATGGGAGCTAAAATTACAGGTGTTGGGTCTAACTTATTGACTATTGAAGGTGTTGAAAGTTTAGGTGGTTGTGAGCATAGAATTCTTCCTGATATGATTGAAATAGGAAGTTGGATTGGTCTTGCTGCAATGACAAAATCAGAAATTACGATAAAAGATGTAAGTTGGGATAACTTAGGAGTAATTCCTAATACTTTTAGAAAACTTGGAATTACCCTGGAGCGTAAAGGAGATGATATTTACATTCCTGCTCACGTAGATGGGTATGAAGTAAAAACAGATATTGACGGTTCTATTTTAACAATTGCAGATGCTCCTTGGCCTGGATTTACTCCGGATTTATTGAGTATTGTTCTTGTAGTTGCCACTCAAGCGAGAGGTGATGTATTGATTCATCAAAAAATGTTTGAAAGCAGATTGTTCTTTGTGGATAAATTAATCGATATGGGGGCTAAAATCATGTTGTGTGATCCACATCGTGCCGTTGTTATGGGGCACGATTTCAAATCACAATTGAAAGCCACTACAATGTCTTCACCAGATATTCGTGCGGGAATCTCATTGTTGATTGCAGCGCTTTCAGCAAAAGGAACGAGTACCATTCAGAATATTGAACAAATTGACAGAGGGTACGAGCGCATTGACGAACGATTGAGAGCTATTGGAGCTAATATTGTACGTGCATAAATCAAATAAATAATTACAAAATATCGTTTAAGTAAACCAAATAGGATTTGAATCTAAGCATTCAATACGGTTTACTTAAACGTTTTTAATTTTAATTCATCTTTAGAAAAAGAGCATGTCAACGGAACAAACAGCGATAAAGGCCACTTATTTTAGTATTATTGGAAATACATCTTTGGCCATTATTAAAGGTCTGGCAGGTTTTTTTGGAAATTCGTATGCTTTAATAGCGGACGCAATTGAATCTACCACGGATATTTTTGCTTCATTTTTAGTTTTATTTGGAATAAAATATTCGAATAAACCTGCAGATAAAAATCATCCTTACGGACATGGAAGGGCAGAGCCTTTAATCACTTTTTTAGTTGTTGGTTTCTTAATCACTTCAGCTACCATCATCGCTTATGAAAGTATCCTCAATATTGGTACGCCACATGAATTGCCAAAACCATGGACATTAATCGTTCTAGGGGCAATAATTATTTGGAAAGAGTATTCCTTTCGAGTAGTGATGAAAAGAAGTATTCAAACCAATAGTTCCTCTTTGAGAGCTGATGCTTGGCACCATCGTAGCGATGCTATAACATCTGTAGCGGCATTTCTTGGGATTTCAATTGCTTTGATTTTAGGAAATGGATACGAATCAGCCGATGATTGGGCAGCACTTTTTGCTTCAGGATTCATTCTTTATAACAGTTATCTTATTTTTAGACCCGCTTTGGGCGAAATCATGGATGAACATTTATACGATGATTTGATAGAGCAAATTAGAATAGTTTCACTTCAAGTAGACGGAATCATAGATACCGAAAAGTGTTTTATTCGAAAAGCAGGAATGCAATATCACGTAGATTTGCATGCAATTGTAGATTCGAATATTACGGTAAAAGAAGGGCATGACTTAGCACATAAATTGAAAGATACGTTGCGGGAGGAAATACCTGAATTAGGTCATGTTTTAATTCATGTAGAACCGAATTAATTTTATAATTTAATTCATTTTTGAAATTTATAAAAGCTAAAAAAGGCACAAGAAATAATCTTCTTGTGCCTTTTTTTCTTGTGGAAGTTTTACTCTAAAATATTTAAAAATTTAAGTCCAAAAACTACTCCGTCACCTTGAAATCCATTTTGGTAGGAACGTACATAGTCAATTCTTAGCATCTTAAATTTTCCAAATCCTAAATTGTCTAAGCCTACCGTGAACTCAGTGTATGGCTTAACATTTGGTGTAGAAAGTGTATGAGCACCTAGAATTAATGTTGATTTTAATTTATTCAACAAGGGAATTTTATTCATAAAATATCCTTCGTCATTGTATTCTGCGTGTGCTTCAAAATAACGGTCATTTGTACTGTTAGAATAATAAGGCAATAAGTTAAAAACATTCAAGTAGCGTTCTGTCTGACCTATGTGTGTTTGATTTCCATTGAAATGTTTGTAATCTACAAAAGAGATATTTTCTGCATTCAGGAATTTCCCGGCTTTTAAATTCATTCCTAGAGTTCCTTTATTTTCTAATTTTAAATCATACGTTAATCGTGCATTTATGTGGTCAAATTCATATTTTTTTTCATTGGCAGCAAAGCCTTTTTCATACCCTAAAAATAGTGTAGGATATTTTTCATTTCTAATATTATATTTTCCGTCTGGACGGGAAGAATATTTATTTCCAAAATTTATTCTTGCATTTAGATTCGCTTTCATCAAATGATGTTTTTCAAAAGCTGGAGTTGTGAAATCATCCGGTGCCAAAGGATTATTCGAAGTATATAAATCGTCCTTGCTGAACAAAGAAAAATCAGTATTGTTGAATAATGGTTTGCGTTGTTGGTATTCTATTTTTCCATTTAGGTTCACGCCATTTGCAATATCTTGGCTATAGCCAATTGTTGCAAATTCAAGGTTATACAGCTTCATATAATTGTTCTTAAATGCCAATGAACTTATCGAATTTATTGTAGCACTAATGGGTTGTTCTGCATTAAATTGTTTCACTGTATTTCCTCCGGTCAAGTATAAAGTGGCATAATTCTGGTTGTTGAACCGATGGATAAATTGTCCTGTTATACGCAAACGATCTTCAGCGAAACCGTAGTTGAGTTTAGTACTTATAGAAGTGTATATTCCTTTGTTTTCCTGATTTTTCCAATTGTTGTATCTAAATCCAGAATCAAAATTATATCCTTGTACAGTATTGAAACTTAGAGAACCCAGATTTAGTAATCCTTCATAACTAAAGGAATTTTTCTCTGAACTGTTTCTATAAGTATAACCCGTTAAGATTTTCAGCAGTTTGAATTTATTCCCTTTTGCATCAATAGAATCTAAATATTTTTTAGAATTTCGAACCTTATAAATACTGTCTTTTCGAATGTAATCATTGCTTTCCTCAATGGTTAAAGGAATGGGTCTGTTGCTATTCCAAAAAATAGAATCTTTTTTATTTGAATTTATTTCGACACTTGTAATTTGATTTGTAAACGTTTTTTTTGCAAATGAGTTTACAAATTCATAATTACTATAGACATAGGTATATTTTCCATCGAATTTTATTCCAAAGGCTCCGGCTGTAATATCGAGACTTTGGGTGTTTTTTGCCCATATTTTGTTGCTTTTGTTGTAACTGAAGTTTTGTTTTAGGGTCATTACATCTACAAATTCTTCTTTCATTCGATAACCTTTAATATCCAAGTCAACGGCATATATGGCCCAAGAATCTTCAACAATATAAATGTAACCTTCAAAAACAGGTTCGCTGTCACGTTTTGCAGTAACTTTTATTTTATTAATCATTTGATTATTGGCATCATAAAAAGTGCTCTCCAGTTTATATTTATAATAATTGAAGGCATTATTTGCGATTGGAGAAATCATATTAACCCCAAAGTCAATTGTATTATCATAGAAGTCATAAAACGAAGATCTGGCCGTATTGTAACTGTAGCCGTTATCTCTTCCGCTTACTTTGGAGGCAGTTACGACTTCTCTTAAATTATTGGGTTTCTCAAAAGTAATTTTAGAAAAAGTTTCAGACAATGAAATAATTCCCGTTCCTGTAGAATCCAAAGAACCATTCAGATCGCCAATTTTTTGACCAAATATTTTTTTAGGGGCATTTTTTAGTTTGAAAATTCCTCTGGAGTAAAAATCAGCATTGAAACGTGCTGTTTTTTCAGTATTTTCTTTTTTACTGGCAATCGCATTTTTTATGATAGCAATTGCAGGATTGATTTTAGTGTTAATAACCACTTCGTTCAAAGAATAACTTTCTTCAATCATTTTAACGTCAAATGAATAAGGTAATTTATCCGTTTGAATTGTTATTCTTTGCGTTTTAAAACCTAAAAATTGGAATACTACTGTTTGCTTTTCCGCTTTCTTCAAATTCAGCTCATATTTTCCAACTTCATTTGAGGTAGTCCCATTATAGGTTTCTTCTTGAAAAATAGTCACAAAAGGCAGGGGATTCCCTTTTTCGTCAGAAACGGTTCCTTTTATTTGTGCATGGTTCGTAAGCGATACCAATGAAATTAGAAGTAGGTAGTATTTTCTCATGAAAGTTTTTTCTTTCACAAAAATATAAGAAGTTTAAAAAGAGGCTATTAATTATTTGTTAAACATTTATAAGAATATTTTTATTCTAAAATGTGACTTACACGAAAGATTGGATAGCCAATTCATAACTTTTTAAACCAAAACCTAAGATTACTCCTTTTGCATTTCCAGAAATGTAGGACTGATGTCTGAAACTTTCACGTGAAAAGGTATTCGAAATATGGACTTCAACAACTGGAGTTGTGATGGCTTTAATGGCGTCACCAATGCCAATGGAAGTGTGGGTATAAGCGCCAGCATTTAGAATAATACCATCGTTGGTGAAACCAAATTCCTGAATTTTATCAATTAATTCTCCTTCAATATTACTCTGAAAATAAGAGAATTCTATTGTTGGAAATTTTATTTGTAAAGTCGTAAAATATTCTTCAAAAGTTAAGCTGCCATAAACTTCTGGTTCGCGTTTTCCTAAAAGATTGAGATTTGGTCCGTTGATGATACTAATTTTCATAATTCCAGTTTTGGTAAAAATAAAAAAACCGTTCTAATTTAAAGAACGGTTTTGATAAATTTAATTTTTTTATTGGAATTAGAACGTAAATCCAGCTGATATTTGTACCACAGAGTTTTTAACTTCAGCCTCTTTTGACGCTTCAGTTAATCCTAGTACATAACGACCTTGTAAAAAGAAGTTTTTAGTGATATTAAATCCTAATCCTCCTGCTACACCAAACTCAAAAGTTTCTGCGTTTTCTATATCAAAATCATTTCTTTCGCTCAATAAAAACGATGCTTGTGGGCCAAGATCAAGACTGACTGTTTTATTCAAATGAAATTTTGCTAAAACAGGAATAGACAGGTAACCTAATTCATTTTTGAATTCTTCAGCAGCATTCTTATAGGTTGCACCCTGAGTAGAGTACAATAATTCGGGCTGAACAGAAAAACCATCGGTTAACTTAATCTCGGCTACTAGTCCAGCATGATAACTGGTGATAGCATCTGTTGAATTGTAATTTGTCGAATTGATTGTCACTTCGCTTCCAGTTTGATTGGCATAGTTTAAACCAGCTTTAATTCCAAACTTGACCAATTGAGCTTGCATGTCTACAGACGCGGCAAGAAGTACTACTGCTACTAAAATTATTCTCTTCATAATTTGTTTTTTTATATTAATAATTGAATTGGGACTTTTACTTAAAACTATTTTGTTTAAGTATTATTGTCTAATTTTTCTTAAAACCAATTCTTGCAAAAATTAGTCCAATAAATTACAAAAGCAATTTTAAGTGCTCTGTTTTTACTTGTTTTTTATGTTTTTAAATTTATTAAAAATATAAAATAATGATAGTCAGATAGTTATAAAATATATTTTTTACTGTTTTTAATCTGATTTATTTGATACTCAACGAGTTTTTCTTTCAAATAAGCCTTCTCCTATTTGATTTTTTTAACTTTGGTAGTATTAATTTTAAATGATGAATCATGAAAAAAATTATTTTAATGGTAGTTATGGTGTTCACTTTTGGTTTTGTGAATGCTCAAGAAAAAGCAGATATGGCATTTGGGGTTAAAGGAGGTTTGAATATCTCCACAATTACTAATGCTGATGTAGATGGAGTAAATACTAAATCTTTAGTAGGATTTCATGTTGGTTTTTTTGGAGAATTTATGATTAGTAATAAATTCGCGATTCAACCTGAAGTTTTGTACTCTGCGCAAGGAACTGAATTAGAGTTTGAGGGGATAAGTGGAGATTTGAAATTAGATTACATTACTATTCCGGTTATGGCTAAATATTATGTAGCGGATGCTTTTAGTCTTGAATTAGGTCCTCAAATAGGATTTTTAGTATCAGCCAAGGCTAAATCCGGTGGAGAATCTGAGGACGTTAAGGACGATCTTAAATCAACCGATGTAAGTTTGAATTTTGGTGCAGGATATGATATTACGCCAAACTTTATGATTGGTGTGCGTTATAGTTTAGGCTTGACACGTTTGCAAGATGAAATTTTTCCTGGAGAAGATGAATCTAAAAATTCTGTTTTTCAAATTTCAGTAGGTTACAAATTTTAATATTTTTAAAAAAGTTATATTCTAAGCCTCCCAATTTGGGAGGTTTTTTTATGTAATTAAATTGATATTTTCTTGAAATGAACTTTCAATCTATTTTTTTATAAGTTTTATATTGTTAAATTTAATTGGATTGTTTTAAAAAATAAACTCACTAAATTCCGTGAGAGAAGTGATATTAAATTATTGAAATTCATATATTTAATTAAAATTGATTAAATATTTCAAAATAAACTTACAATGAGTTTTTACTTTTTATTAAAGAAAAAAGTACTTATTTTGAGGTTTTTCTTATGTTTGTAAAAAAAAAACAATCAAATGAAAAAAATTATTTTAACTGCAGTAGCAGTATTTGCATTTGGATTCGCAAATGCACAAGAAGCAAAATTTGGGCTTAAAGGAGGATTAAATCTTTCTACATTTACGGGCGATACTGATGGTCTGGATCTAAAATTAAAGCCAGGATTTAATGTTGGAGCTTTTGTAGCGGTTAAATTATCAGATAAACTTACATTTCAACCAGAAGCTTTGTATTCGATGCAAGGAACAAAAATTGATGAGTTTGAATTTGAATTTGATAATGCTGTTTATTTAGCTGAAGCCAAGATTAATTTGTCTTATATAAATGTGCCTTTGATGTTAAAATATTATGCTGCTGAAAAATTTAATCTAGAAATCGGACCACAAGTTGGGTTTTTAGTAGCTGCAAAAACAGTAGCTGAGGTAAATGGAAATGAGGGAGAAGAAGATGTTAAAGATAGTTTCGAATCGGTAGATTTTGGACTTAATTTTGGTACAGGATATGACTTTACAAATAATATCTCAGCTGGCTTAAGATATAATTTAGGTTTATCTAATATCGCAAAAACAGATTCTGGTGATGATTCTAAGCTGAATAACAGTGTGTTGTCAATTTCATTAGGATACAAATTTTAATATTTTAAAAAATATATAATTTTAGGCCTCTCAATTTGGGAGGCTTTTTTTATGCTCAAAAAAGCTTTACTTTGTAACTATGAATTGGATTTCCTGTATCAAAAGCTATCAGTCATACTTGAAAATCGAACGCGGTTTGTCTAAGAATACTATAGATAATTATTCTTTCGATATTGAACGGTTGTGTCTTTTTTTGACTAAAAATGAAATTGTTGTTTCACCGATTAAAATTGGAGAAGAAACAGTTCAGCAATTTATTTATAGTGTAGCTAAGGAAGTCAATCCACGTTCACAAGCCAGAATCATTTCAGGGCTTAAAAGTTTTTTTAGTTATTTGATATTTGAAGATTATCGGGTAGATAATCCATTAGAACTTATTGAAACTCCTAAAACTGGCAGGAAACTCCCGGACACTTTATCCGTGGATGAGATTGATAGTCTTATTTTTGCGATTGACTTAACCACTAACGAAGGCGAACGCAATCGCGCCATGCTCGAAACACTTTATGGATGTGGATTGCGGGTTTCCGAATTAGTTTCTTTGAAAATTTCGGATTTATTTTTTGAGGAAGGTTTTGTTAAAATAACGGGTAAAGGAAATAAACAGCGTTTTGTACCCATAAGTGATTTAACGCAGAAGTACATTCAAATTTACAGGAATACCATTAGAACTCATATCACTATTCAAAAAGGTTTTGAGGATACGCTCTTTTTAAACAGAAGAGGGAAACAGTTAACCAGAGCTATGATTTTTACTATCATTAAAAACTTAGCGGTCAAAATAGATTTGAATAAAACGATAAGTCCGCATACTTTACGACATTCTTTTGCTACTCATCTTTTAGAAAACGGGGCTGATTTGCGCTCTATACAATTGATGCTTGGGCATGAATCGATAACAACGACAGAAATATATGTGCATCTTGACAGAACGTTTCTGACTCAAGTTCTAAATTCATTTCATCCCAGAAAATAACATTTTGTTAATAATTTAAAATTTAGAATTATTTAAGAAAGAAAAGGTTTACGGATTAAGCCTAAAATTAAATTTCTGAAAATTCAGTTTATAATCTCATCAAATTGGTGGGATTTTATTGTTAATTTGCCTGTTAAATAAAAAAATATAATCTAAATTGTTCACGTATTAAATGTTATAAAAGAATATGGTTTTTGATTTTCCCCAAAACGGAAATTGCCAAGAGGTAAATGATTTTTACAGTAAATTATTTAATGAGATTCCAGATTTAATTTTTGAATTTGTGATTGCTCCTGACAATACCTATTTGTTTCCTTTAGTGAGTAAATCGGTAAACGATTTTTTTGAGCTGTCTTCAAATCATTTTGTTGACAGTGACAAATATGTGATCTATAACAGGATATTTGAAGCTGACCGATTGTCATTTTTTCAGTCATTGGTAAATGCAAAAAGGAATATTACAAGATGGGATTTTGAGTTTCGGGTTTTATTACCTGAAAAGGGATTGAGATGGCTTAAAGTTTCATCAAAACCAGAATTATATCCTGATGGTAATATTGCTTTTTATGGAAGAATTTCAGATGTAACTGACTTAAAAGAACAGGAAATCAAGCTTAAAATTTCTGAAGAACGATTTAAATTTGCTCTTGAAGCTTCTACAGCAGGAGTATGGGATTGGGATTTAACGACCAATAAAGTTTTTTATTCCTCACAATCGATGAAAATCCTGGAGCAAGAGTCTTTGGATATTTTTGATAATCCGGAACGTTGGGACGAAATTGTGCATCCGGATGATTTAGAAAAATATTACTCTGAAATCCATGATCATTTTGATAATAAAATACCTTTTTATGAAAATTACCACCGTGTTTTAACTTCCAGCGGGAAATACAAATGGATTTTAGACAGAGGAAAAGTAATTGAGCGTGATGAAGATGGGAAGCCATTGCGAGTTATTGGCACGCATACTGATATTTCTTCGCAAAAAGAAAAAGAGCTAGAATTAGTGCGAACAATGGAATTGTTTAGTCAGCAAAATAGCCGACTATTGAATTTTTCACATATTGTATCCCATAATTTAAATACACAAGCAGGAAATATTAAATCACTATTAGACATTATAGATGAGGATGATAATTTAGAGAGTAACAAAGAAATGTTGGCTCATTTGCGCACTGTTTCGAATGATTTAAACGAAACAATTGCTAATTTGACTCAATTGGTGCTAATACAAAGTAATTCGAACATTCCGATTAAATCATTAGACTTGAATTTTTATTTAAATAAGACTTTAGACTTAATCAAGAATTTAAAAAATTACAATCAAGTTACCATCATTAATGAGATTCCTGAAGGTATTTCTGTCGATTTTAATCCGGCATACTTAGAAAGTGTTTTGTTGAATTTTACAACAAATGCCATAAAATATTCGAATTCTAATAAACCAGTGGAGATAAAATACTCGTTCTCATTGGAAAATGGTAAAAAGACCTTATCGATTTCAGATAATGGATTAGGCATCGATTTGAAGAAATATGGAGATTCTCTTTTTGGTATGTACAAAACATTTCACAAGCATGAAGAGGCTAGGGGATTAGGATTGCATATCACGAAGAATCAAATAGAATCGATGAAAGGGACTGTTTCGGTTGAAAGTGAAGTAGGAGTAGGGACTACTTTTAAAATCGTTTTTCACGACAGTTTGAATGATTAGTTAATTGGGGTTGATAAATAACAAAGTATCTTTTAAAGTAACTATATAGTATGCAAAAAAAAACTTCTCAGTGATGAGAAGTTTTTTTATATGTAAATTTAAATAAATTATTTAGCAATATTCACCGCTCTTGTTTCACGAATTACAGTTACTTTAACTTGTCCAGGATACGTCATCTCCGTTTGGATTTTTTGAGAGATATCAAAAGATAAGTTAGCTGCGTTTTCATCAGAAACTTTTTCGCTTTCCACAATTACACGAAGTTCTCTACCAGCTTGAATTGCATAAGCGTTTTTTACACCGCTGAATCCGTAAGCTACTTCTTCAAGATCTTTTAGACGTTGAATATAAGAATCCAATACTTGTCTTCTCGCTCCCGGTCTTGCTCCTGAGATTGCATCACAAACCTGGATGATTGGAGATAATAATGATTTCATTTCAATCTCATCGTGGTGTGCTCCAATAGCGTTACAAACCTCTTCTTTTTCACCATATTTCTCCGCCCATTGCATTCCTAATAATGCGTGAGGTAAATCACTTTCAGCATCAGGTACCTTACCAATATCGTGTAATAAACCAGCTCTTTTAGCCAGTTTTACGTTTAAGCCAAGTTCAGCTGCCATGATTCCACAAAGTTTAGAAACTTCACGAGAGTGTTGCAATAAATTTTGTCCATAAGAAGAACGGTATTTCATACGTCCTACCACTTTAATCAATTCAGGATGTAAGCCGTGAATTCCTAGATCAATAACGGTACGTTTACCAACTTCTATAATTTCATCGTCAATTTGTTTAGCAGTTTTTGCAACTACTTCTTCAATACGAGCTGGGTGAATTCTTCCGTCAGTTACTAATTTATGTAAAGCCAAACGTGCAATTTCTCTACGTACAGGGTCAAAACAAGAAAGGATAATTGCTTCTGGTGTATCATCTACAATGATTTCTACTCCAGTCGCAGCTTCCAGTGCCCGTATGTTTCTACCTTCACGACCAATGATTCTACCTTTTACGTCGTCAGATTCAATGTTAAATACCGAAACACAGTTTTCTACTGCTTCTTCTGTACCAACTCTTTGAATGGTATTGATGATGATTTTTTTAGCTTCTTGTTGTGCTGTCAATTTTGCCTCTTCAATAGTATCTTGAATATGAGACATCGCTTTGCTTTTTGCTTCAGCTTTCAATCCTTCTACTAATTGATCTTTAGCTTCTTCAGCAGATAAACCGGAGATAACTTCCAATTGTTGCAATTGACTTTTATGCAATTTGTCAACTTCAGATTGTTTCTTATCTAGGTTTTCAATTTTAGTGGTGTATTCTAAAGTTTTAGATTCGAAATCATCATTTACTTTTTTAGCTTTTGATAATTCATTAGAAACTTGAGATTCTTTGTCACGAACTCTTTTTTCTATTTCTGCAACTTTTTTATCACGGGATAAAATAACTTGTTCGTGCTCTGATTTTAATTCAATAAACTTTTCTTTTGCTTGAAGAATTTTATCTTTTTTTATGTTTTCAGCTTCCAGATTTGCATCTTTTAATATGGATGCTGCTTCTTTTTTTGCGTTTTTAATTAAGTTTGAAATATTGCTTTTTTCAATCAATTTGGCGATCCCAAAACCTCCCGCAATACCTATAATTCCTGAAATAATAATCGTTAATATGTTGTCCATGTTTGTTAAAATTTATATATAAAAAAGCCTACATTAGATTGCTTGTATAAACTCGAAAAGACAAGTTTTGAGCTAACTCGTTGTTCAAGCTTCCAAACTGAATTGGCTTGCTATAGTAACGATGATTTGCTCATTCTAAATTGTTAGTGTTGAGTTTACCAAATATGAACTAATGTAGGCAGTATCTTAGTTTTTGTAAAGAACGTTTATTTGTCGAGATATTGATCTAAAATCGCATTGATTTTTTTAATTCTTTCGATGGTTGCTTCTCCATCTATCGCATTATCAATTTGTTTTTGTTCCGTTTGTGAGGCAAATTGTAAAGCACACATGGCTAATACATCTTGCTTGTCACGAACAGCATAATTTTCTTCAAATTGCTTGATCATCGTATCAATTTTTTTAGAAGCGCTTCTAAGGCCTTCTTCCTGAGAGAAATCAACCGTTAACGGGTAGACTCTGTCTGCGATTGATATTTTAATTTTAAGCTTTTCGTCCATATCTTTTATTAATCTGATAGCTGTGCTATACAGTAATCAATTTCGCGAATTAATGAATTTATTTTAAGCTTTGTATCTCTTTTATTATCGTCACTGCCTAGTAATGTATTTGCTACTTTGAGTGTTTCATACTGCGTTTTTAGCGCTTCAATCTCTTGTGACTGAGTTTGTATTATGGATGCAGTTTTTGTTAATTCGTTTTTCAAATCTTGATTATTTTTCTCCAAACCTTTCATTTTTGTGAAAAGTTTTTCAATCTTACTTTCAAGAGTATCAATAATTTCTGCAATTGCACTCATTATATATCTTATTCATTACATAATCATACAAAGTTAGTATTCCTTTTTAATTTTGCAATATTTTATTATTTTTTTTGCATTAAATTAATTAAATATCAGTTGTACAAATGGTTACTAACCATTTTTTTTATCGCTGTTTTGAATACTTTTTTTATCTTAGCAAAAATGTAAACGATGAGATTTTCTGTATTTTTTTTATTTTTTTGTACTTCTGTTTTTGCACAAGTTGACTATCCAAAAGATTATTTTAGATCTCCTTTAGATATTCCGATGCAATTATCAGGAAATTTTGGAGAATTGAGACCCAACCATTTTCATGCAGGTTTTGATTTAAGAACGCTACAAAAAGAAGGATTAAAAGTATACGCAGTGGCCGATGGTTATGTGTCAAGAATAAAGATTTCAACTTTTGGAAACGGAAAAACTATTTACATCAACCATCCCAATGGATACACATCAGTTTATGGGCATTTAAAAATGGCCAATGGCGAAATAGAAAACTACATCAAGAAAACGCATTATAAAGAAGCGTCATTTGAAATCGAAATGTTTTTTAAACCTGATGAAATGGTGGTGAAAAAAGGAGAAATCATTGCTTTTTCCGGTAATACAGGAGCTTCAGAAGGGCCACATTTACATTTTGAATTTCGGGATACTAAAACAGAGTTTATAATCAATCCGATGCTTTTTGGGTACGATAAATTTTTAAAAGATACAAAGAAACCTGTCGTTTCCGGAGTTTATGTGTATCCTTTGGATTCGAAAACTACGGTTAATCACTCGAAACGACCTTTGTTGCTAAATGTTTCTTTGCAAAAAGATGGAACTTACCTTTCTGATAAAGTAGTTGCAAACGGTACAATAGGTTTTGGTATATCGGCTTATGATACTGATGATGTTTCGTTTAATAATAACGGAGTATATAAAGTGCAGTCTTTTTATAATGGAAAACCAAATTTCGGTTATGAATTCAATACCTATTCATTTGACGAAATGCGCTATATCAATGCGCTGATTGATTATTCGAGATATAAGAAAATGCAGCAACGGGTTCAGAAATTATTCATGAAAAACCCGTATAATCTGAGCATTATACAAGCCGATGAAAATAAAGGAGTTTTACAGGTAACTCCAAATTTAGCATCTTTATATCGTATTGAAGTTTCGGATTTTTTTGGAAATAAAAAAACAATAGCTATTCCTATTCAATATGATTTATTGTCTACAACTATCAGTCCTGAGCCAGTTCAATCGAACTATTTTGTCAAAGCGAATAAAGACAGCAATTTTGCTTTAGCAAATATGTCGGTTTTCTTTCCTGCGGGAACTTTTTATGAAGATTTTGATTTGAATTTTGATGTAAAAAATGACACTTTGTTTTTACACGACGATACAGTTCCTGCCCACACTAATTTTACGGTTTCAATTGAAGATACAAAATCGACTGAAGCGCAGAGAGAGAAAATGTTCATTGGCAGAATAGAAGGAAAGAAAATAAATTACAATCCAACCTATAGAAAAGACAGCATATTCAACACAAAGGTTAAAATTTTAGGTAAATATGCTTTGGTTGCAGATACTATTGCACCAAAAATAACTATGGCGGTTCCTGTTGAAGGGAAATGGATTAGCGAGCAAAAAACAATTCAGCTTTCTATATACGATGACGTGTCTGGCATAAAATCATACAATGGCTATTTAAACGGAAAATGGGTGTTATTCGAATATGATAATAAAACCAGAAAACTAACCCATTATTTTACTGATGGAATTGTTGCTGAAGGTGCCAATGATTTAAAAGTTGTTGTGATTGATAATGTAGGAAATTCAACTACCTTTGAAACTCGTTTTTTTAGAAGCCAAAAAAAATAAAAACCAAATCATTTGAGTACTAATAAATTAATTTTTGTTTTCTTTTTCTTCTTCGTAAGCCTATCTTTATTGGCTCAAACGGCTAGAATAAAAGGAGTTATTTTAGACAAAAACAATCAACCCGTAGGTAACGTAAATGTTTCTTATTCCAGTATTGGCACTCAATCCAATAAAAATGGATTTTACGATCTAAAAGTTCCTGCGAACCAAAAAGTAACGCTTGTTTTTACGCATGTTTCGTTAAAAAAAATAACAATAACTTTTTCTTTGGATTCCAATGAGCAAAAGGAGTTCAACCCAGTAATGAGTGATCAGGAAGAACAAATGGGGGAAGTGATTGTGACGTCCAATAATAGAAAGCTGATTCAAGGAATTTCTACAATTGAGCCTGAGGTTATCCGAAAAATTCCAGGAGCTAATGCCGGTATCGAAAATATTTTAAAAACCTTGCCGGGAGTAAACTCTAATAACGAATTGAGTACACAATATGCCGTGCGCGGTGGGAATTATGATGAGAATTTGGTTTATGTAAACGAAATTGAAGTTTATCGCCCGTTCCTGATTCGTTCGGGACAGCAAGAAGGTTTGAGTTTCACTAATACGGATTTGGTGCAAAATGTGGATTTCTCGGCGGGAGGTTTTCAAGCTAAATTTGGAGATAAACTATCGTCTGTTTTAGATATTACGTATCGAAAACCGGTTAAATTTGGCGCAAGCCTTGAAGCGAGTTTTCTTGGTGGAAGTCTTTCTGTTGATGCGGTTTCTAAAGATAAAAAATGGTCTGCGGTAACGGGAGTTCGATATCGAAACAACAGCCTTTTGGTAAAAAGCCAAGAGACGCAGACGAATTTTACGCCGTCATTTGCAGATATTCAAACCAATATAAATTATCAGGCTTCGGCTAAATGGCAGTGGAGTTTTTTGGGGAATATTTCTCAAAATAAATACCAATATCAGCCATTGACGAGACAGACTACTTTTGGAACCATAGATAATCCTATGGCACTTACTGTTTTTTATGAAGGTCAGGAAAAGGATAAATACGATACTTATTTTGGAGCTTTAAAAACAACATTCAATGTTTCGGATAATTTTACGTTGAAATTCATCGGTTCTGTTTTTCATACTTTAGAACAAGAATATTTTGATATTTTCGCCCAATACCGTTTAGGCGAAGTGGATTCCAGTATTGGGTCAGAAACTTTTGGAGAAGTCGCTTTTACAAGAGGAATTGGTTCGCAGCTGAGTCATGCCAGAAATGATTTGGATGCACTAATTGTAAATACCGAGATAAAAGGATTCCACGATTGGAAAGAAAATCAATTTGAATGGGGAATTAAATATACACGGGAATCCATTCGTGACAGAATAATAGAGTGGGAGGTAATTGATTCGGCTGGTTTTTCATTGAATCCACCAATTATTGATTTGCCTAAAAATGATCAGCCGTATTCGCCTTACACCGGACCGCTTGTTCCGTATCAAAATATTCGAGCGACTAATTTTAACTCCATCAATAGATTTTCGGGTTATGGTCAATGGAGTTTAAAATCGAATATTGGTTCGAGTGAAGTTTGGTATAATGCTGGCGTGCGCATGCACAATTGGGAAGTTATAGGTACTGCTATAACTGGAAAGTCCCAAATTACTTTTAGTCCCAGAGCACAGTTTGCCATAAAACCAGATTGGGAGAAAGATATGGTTTTTAGACTTTCAGGAGGATTATACCATCAGCCGCCATTTTACAGGGAATTGAGAGGTGAGGATGGAATGGTGCAACCCAATACTAAGGCGCAACAATCGGTGCATGTTGTTTTTGGGAATGATTATAGTTTTAAGATGTGGGATTGTCCTTTTAAATTGGTCTCGGAGTTGTATTATAAATCGCTGACAGATGTAAATACGTACACGATTGACAATGTTCGCATTCGTTACGCAGCCAATAATAATGCAACAGCCTATGCTCAAGGATTAGATGTTCGCTTGAACGGGGAATTTGTTCCCGGAACAGAATCTTGGTTTAGCTTTGGTTATTTAAAAACTGAAGAAAATAGTGATAAAGGATATATTGCCAGACCTACGGATCAAAGATTGAAATTTGGGCTTTTGTTTCAAGATTATATGCCTAATATTCCAAGTATAAAATTGTACTTGAATTTGGTTTACAATACTGGATTGCCGGGAGGTTCGCCATCGTATGCTGATCCTTACTTATACCAAAATCGATTGAATGATTACCGCCGTGTAGATGTTGGTTTCTCCAAAGTTTTTATAGATAATACTACAAAAAAAGAGAATAATACGGGTTGGTTTAAAAACTTTAAAGAGTTGACGATAGGATTAGAAATTTTTAATCTTTTTGACAATCAAAATGCCATAACGAATACTTGGGTTCGGGATGTATATTCGAAAAATCAATATGCAATTCCTAATTATATGACCACCAGAGTTTTTAATGTAAAATTGACTGCGAAGTTATAAACGTTAAGAAGCGGTAAAGTTTAACCCAATTTTAATTCGTTAAATCAAGTATTGAATGGCGTTACCATTTTTAAAAATGATTACATTTGAATTTTAATAGTACAACAACATGAAAAAACTACATATCACAATATTAGGAATCGCAATTCTGCTTTTAACCAGTTGTAAAGAAGAGGTTGAAAAACCAAAAGTTACTTACGATGGAGCGAGTAGGGCTAAAGAACTAGCCAAAGCGGATTCTACCCAAATACAAATTGCCGATTTGCCACTTCAAATGGAAGGAACGGATTATTTGATTCATCCCGTAGCTGATTTAAGCATTCGCGAGAAAGGGATAAAATCGAGATATGGTTCTTCCAGTGTGAACGATTTGAGTTTTACTATATCTAATTATGGCGAATATGAAATCACAGGTTTTTTGCAGAATTTAAAATTTCAAAAAGTTGATTCGGATTCCATCAGAAAATTGACAGACAAACCTGTTTTGATTCAAACTGCTACGTATTTAAAATCGGTTGCTGATAAAACCAATAACCAGATTATGGTGTATACTATGGTTGACATGGATACGAATAAAGACGGAAAATTAGATACAAGTGATATAAAAGCATTGTATTTAAGCGAAATCAGCGGGGAGAAATTCACTAAAATATCTTCCGATTTTCAGGAATTAATAGATTGGAAATTGATAGGGTCGAAAAATCGTTTGTACTACAGAACCGTTGAGGATACTAATAAAAACGGAGAGTTTGACAAGAAAGATGTGGTGAATTACTACTATATCGATTTGTCAAAAAAGGAATGGAAAATTATTGGTTACGAGCCAGTTTAGTAACACTAATTCTAAATCAAAATATCACTTTCCAAGTCTGATTTTTCAATGGTGAAATCAAATCCCAGTTGCTTTACTAATTGAATAACCAGGTTTTTATACCAGTTTTCAGATTTGGGATGAATGTATATTTTTTCAATCAATTGATTGATATCTACATTGATTTTAAGTCCCTCATTGATTTTGATGTCATTTTTACCAATGTCAGTGATGATTCGTACTTCGCCTTCATATTGAAAACTTTTTCGCTTGAATAAAAAAGGAAAAAACATATCATCAAACGGAATGTGTTCCTTTTTGTAATCGATGTAATTTACTTCCCCAATATATTGATTGAAATTAGTTTCCGGAATAAGAGATTCCTGTAATCTGCCAATGGTTGATTGTATCGCCAAACCTTCACTATTTTGGGTGAAAATCTGCCACATAGCAAACGATTCATATTCATTGATATGCCAGCTGCTAATCGCGACTTTTTCCCGATGTGTTTTGTAATAGTTTAAAAAGTCAGGATTGTCAATGGAAAGTTTTTTTATTTCCTCAAAAGTGGGTTCGCTAAAAGTGCCTTCATATTGATCTTCAAATTTATCAGATCGCGACATGAATAACTTCTCAGACATTAATAAATCTAAGAATTTAGATAAGTCAAGATATTTCCAAACAATAGTATTTGGGTCTTCAGGTAGTTTTATGTTTTGATTATTGATGTACATTTAAATTATTTAAAAAATTGTCGGGGCAACAAGTAAATAAGACACGTAAAGTTCACCAATTTATTTTAGAATTATGATTTAAGGACTTGTTTTTTTATAATGATTTTTTGTCCATTCAGCTTTTCTATTTCATAGCTGTCTTTTTTAAGATTTTCAATTCTCCACAATAAAAAATCACACTCGTCTTTAAAATCAATTGCCGTTAAACCATTTATTGATTTTATTTCTTCTTCTGTAGCTAATTCTTTTGCTGAACTTTCAGAATTGTTGTTTTTACCGACTATTATTAACTTGCCATTTTTCAAAAAACAATCGGCATCAAAACTCATTTGTAAAGAAATAGGTTTGTTTGAAAGTTTCAAATAATATTTAGAATTGTCATTGTTTAGTATCATAATTGAGGATAATTGAGAAAAGAATTTGAGCCCGATTTTATTTTCAATATTGGCCCTGATTTCAATTTTTAAATCATCAAATCTTGTGTTGCCTATCATCAAATTATCAAAGCTTAAAGTCTCGTACTTGTTGATTTCCATATTTGAAAGACTCATTGTCAATCGCGAACCAGAAATTATTGCATCTTGATTTTCTTGTTTTAGTTTTTTAAAAAAGGGTTCTTTCTCAGAAACTTCAAAAAAGTCGTTATATCCTAAGTCTACTAAGCAATTTTTGAATACTGTTTCATTGATGCTAAAAGTAGTGAAATGTCGGTTGTTTTTATAATTAATGGGCATTTCGAGCATTTCGTCTGAATATTCAAAAGTTGATTTTGAGACGTATAAAAGTTTTTTTTCAAAATCAATTTTCCAGTTCAGCTTGTTGATTGCATTTGCACCTAATAAATAATAATTATTACAAGTCAAAAACGGCATGTCATAAACGACACTTTTTATATTTTTAATTTCGAAAGAGCCAATTGTTACTGTTTCAATCATGGCTTCTGACATTGAGTTTACATTCTCATTGCTGTCAGTGATATTCTTTTTCCCAGCAATTCGTATTTTAGTATCACTTGCTTTCGCAGATGTAATAACTCCAATAGCTGCACCTGTATCTAACACAAAATCAGTTTCGACACCATTTATTTGTCCCTTGAAAACTAATAATGATGATGAAGTAGTAAAGGGAATTGTATCAATTTTGACAGATTGAGCTTTACTTAAAAAAGATATTAAAAAGAGCACTGAGAGTAGTAGATTTTTTCTCATTGGTATTGATTTGATTTTTGAGATTTTAGTTTTCGTAATGTTCGACCGATGAAGATACCACCAATAATTCCTGGTAAACTCCACGCTAAAACTGCGGGTAAAAAAGTGTTATTAATAACAAGAAATGCTGTAAAAGCTGCAATATAAGCTCCAGTCATTCTACCGATATGATTCTTTAATCCGTATAATTTATCAGTTACTTTTCCGGTGTAAGCTTTGTATTCAACGGAACATAATCGCAAACTAATACTTCCAAACAGAATATAAACTATCCCGAAAATTTGTTTTGCTAACATATATTTAAACCCAATATAAAAGAAGATAATACTGGAAATAAGCATTAGAATAGTTAAAAAAGCATCGCCTATTTTAGGTTTTTGACCCAGATGAGCCTTTTTTAAATGAATCATTCGATAGCCTGAAATAGACAGGTAAATTGTAAACACGCCTACTATAAAAAGGAATAAGTTAGGATGTACATACGAAAGGTAGAATGCGCACAAACCAGTTGAAACCATGGCTAAAGTAAATACTTTGCCAAGTTTTTTATGAATGACATCTCCTTTTTTGCGAATTAAAAGCAGCGTTCCTAACAGTAATCCGGTGAATCCGGAAATGATATGAATGGTTAAGATAATTTTGAAAATCATATTTTTCAGTATTAAATTAAAAAGGTTGAGTAAATATATTAGATGTTACTCAACCTTTTTTAAATTTCTTACTGAACTGTAATTTTAACAGTCTGAAGTGTATTTTATGGCAACTTACTCGAAAGACTGCATGGTAACTAATTTATTATATGTCCCATTCATTGCAATAAGTTCCTCGTGTTTTCCTTGCTCCACTATTTTTCCTTTTTGCATTACCACAATCAAATCGGCTTTTTGAATGGTAGAAAGACGGTGTGCAATAACAATTGAAGTTCTGTTTTGCATCATGTTTTCCAGTGCTACTTGAACGAATTTTTCGCTTTCCGTGTCCAATGCTGAAGTTGCTTCATCCAAAATCATAATTGGAGGATTTTTCAAAACTGCTCTGGCAATGGATAATCGTTGTTTTTGTCCACCGGAAAGTTTGTTTCCGCTGTCGCCAATATTTGTATGAATTCCCAATGGCAAGTCTTTCACAAATTCGTAAGCATTTGCAATTTTTAGGGCTTCAATGATTTCTGTATCAGTGGCATCATGTTTTCCCAAAGCAATATTTGCTTTTATAGTATCATTAAACAAAATACTGTCTTGCGTTACTAATCCCATTAAATCACGAAGGGAATGCAGGTTCATGTCTTTGATGTCAATTCCATCAATAGCGATTGTACCTTCATTTACATCATAAAAACGAGTCAATAAATTGGCAATCGTACTTTTTCCACTACCGGATTGTCCTACAAGAGCAACAGTTTGTCCTTTCTTAACTTGAAGCGAAAAGTCTTTTAAAACATTTTCGTCCTCGTATCTGAAATTAATATTCGTAATTGCGATACTGTCTTCAAAAGTTAATTTTTTAATTGCATTTTCGCTGTCTGTTATCTCATTTTTTACTTCTAAAACTTCAAAAACACGTTGGGCTGCTGCTAGTCCATTTTTTACCGAATAAGAGGCTTTAGAAATGGCTTTGGCAGGAGTTAAGATGTTATAGGCAAGACCCATGTAAGCTAGGAATTTAGCTCCATCAAGTAATGCTTTTCCATTAGGTAATTTGTCAACAAGTACCATTTTTCCACCAAACCAAAGTAATATGCAAATAGTAATGATCCCTAAGAACTCACTTAAAGGTGTAGCCAAGTTGTTTTTTTTACCTATACTGTTAGACAATTTTAAAACTCGGGTAACTGAATCATTAAATTTTTGTTTAAAATTTGATTCGGCATTATAGCTTTTAACAACTTTTAGTCCAGATAACGATTCTTCTACAATCGATATTAGATAACCGTTTTCATATTGTACTCTTTCGGATTTGCTGCGCAGTGATTTACCAATTTTTGATATTAATAGTCCTGAAAGAGGGATGAAAATAAAGACAAACAAGGTTAACTTGAAACTGATTGCAATCATACCAACGAGGGTGAATATGATGGTCATTGGCTCCTTAACAATTAATTCTAAGACAGAAAAAAAAGAATTTTGAACCTCATTTACATCACCTAGCATTCGAGCCATAATATCACCTTTTCTTTTTTCGGAATAGTAGGAAACAGGTAAGTTGATGATTTTGTGATACATTGAATTTCTTAAATCCTTCAATACACCATTTTTAAGATGCATCAAATGATTAGATGCTAAGTAATTAAATAGATTTTTGAATAGGAAAGTTATACTCACTATGGCAATAACTAACAGTAAGGCAAATTCAGGACCATTCTTTTCGGTTAGTAGTGTGATGTTGTAATATAAGTACTCTTTAGAAAATTTGATGATGTCAAAAATTGACTCTAAAACAGGTTTTTCATTGACTTTTTCAGTAGTGCCAAAAAGGACATCCATCATTGGGATTAATGCAATAAAAGACAAGGTGCTAAAGAGTGCGTAAAAAATATTGAATATTACGTTCCAAACCACATGAGAACGGTACGGGTTTGTGAAAGGAATAATTTTTTTGAAATTTGAATCCATTTAAGTTGTTTTTTTATCATCAAGACCCGATAAGTGGAGAACTTATCGGGTCTGTCTGAAAAATCAATTTTGTTTTTTTTTATTAATTCAATTGCATTGAAGTAATAATGTTTTTTATTTTATTGTCCAAAATGCTTTCTACTTCGTTGAAATCTTCAACTGAATCCAATTCCGTATTTACACTGATATAGAATTTTATTTTAGGCTCCGTTCCACTTGGTCTGGCGCAAATTTTTGAACCGTCTTCGGTATAATAAATCAATACGTTCGATTTTGGAATTTCCATTTTGGTTTCCTCATCAGTAAGCAAGTTTTTAGCTATTGAAGATTGGTAATCCTCTACCATCACAACTCTTTGTCCGTTGATTTCTTTCAATGGATTTTCACGCAAATCAATCATCATCTGATTAATTTCCTGTAAGCCATCCATTCCTTTTTTGGTCAATGAAACTAAATATTCTTTGTAAAAACCGTTATCAACATACAGTTGCAGTAATTCTTTGTAAACCGTGCTTCCTTTTGCTTTGGCTTGAGCCGCAACTTCGCAAATCAATAAAGTAGCTGCAACAGCATCTTTATCACGTACGGCATCGCCTACCATATAACCAAAACTTTCTTCGCCACCACCAATGAATTCCAACTCAGGAAAATCCTTAATCATTTTGGCAATCCATTTGAAACCAGTCAAACCAACTTTGCATTCTACACCGTAGTTTGTTGCTAATTCCATCATCATAGGAGTAGAAACGATTGTAGAACCCACAAATTGTTTGCCATTGATTTTACCTGCTTTTTTCCATTGTTCCAATAAAAATGCAGTCATCAAAATCATGGTTTGATTTCCGTTAAGCAACGTCATTTTGCCATCGTTATTTCTAACGGCAATTCCTAAACGGTCACAGTCAGGATCAGTCCCAATAACGATATCCGAATTTGTCTTGTCTGCCAATGCCAATGCCATTGTCAATGCTTCCGGCTCTTCAGGATTTGGAGATTTTACGGTTGGGAAATCACCATTTGGTACTCTTTGTTCTTCAACAATATTCACATTAGGATAACCCGCTTGCGATAAAGTATCAGGAACTAATTTTATAGATGTTCCGTGCAAAGAAGTGAAAACAATATTCAGATTTTTTTTGGCTTCAGCCGAAGTTCCAAAACTCGCATTCTCGATAGTCGATTTTATAAAAGCTTCATCAACTTCTGTATCAATATAGTGTATCAAATCTTCATTGGCAGTAAACTTGATTTGATTGTAATTTAAATTTTCAATAACATTGATGATTCCCTCATCTTCCGGCGGCACAATTTGTCCACCATCTTGCCAGTACACTTTGTATCCGTTATATTCCGGTGGATTGTGAGATGCCGTAAGAACAATTCCGCACTGACAGCCTAAATGTTTCACTGCAAATGACAATTCTGGAGTAGGTCTCAATTCCGAAAACAAATACACTTCAATTCCGTTAGCCGAGAAAACATCCGCAACTAATTTGGCCAACGTATCACTATTATGACGACAATCGTAAGCAATAACCGCTTTCAAAGGCTGGTTAGGAAATGCAGTATGCAAGTAATCCGAAAGTCCTTGCGTGCTTTTTCCAAGTGTGTATTTATTGATGCGATTGTTTCCCACACCCATAACTCCGCGCATTCCGCCAGTTCCAAATTCAAGATTTTTATAAAAACTCTCTTCCAGTTCTTTAGGCGATGTAGTCATCAATTCTTTAATCGCTTCCTGCGTAGCGGTGTCAAATGTTGGCGTAAGCCACTCATTTACTGCGTCCAAAATGTTTTGTTTGATATCCATTCGATATGTTTTTAGTTTCTAAATTCGTAATTAAAATTTAAATACAGTTGTTTTGTTTTAGGAGCTATATCCTGCTATTCGCTGTATCTTTTTCTTTTTTTAAAGAAAAAAAAGAAAAAGGATGCCGCTGTTATCAGGGCTAGTTATAGTGTAAACGATAACTATTATCTTTAAATTTAGTTTTAGTTAAATTTATAAAAAATTAACTTCACTCGACACTTTATAACGCTCTTCATTATTTTTTGTTCGCAAAATTATTTCGCCAAGAAATCCGGCCAAAAATAATTGTGTTCCCAAAATCATTGTCGTAAGTGCGATGTAAAACCAAGGATTATTTGTTACCAGACTATAGCGCATGTCATTATACATATGATATAGTTTTGAAATACCAATATATCCGGCAAGCATAAACCCGATAATAAACATTAACGATCCCATGGCACCAAATAAATGCATCGGTCTTTTTCCAAAACGAGAAAGAAACCAAATGGTAATTAAATCCAAGAAACCATTGATGAAACGTTCCATACCAAACTTGGTCTCACCGTATTTTCTGGCTTGATGCTGTACTACTTTTTCGCCAATTTTTCCAAAACCGGCATTTTTTGCCAAAACCGGAATGTATCGGTGCATTTCGCCCGAAACTTCAATGTTTTTTACAACAACATTTTTGTACGCTTTCAGTCCGCAATTGAAATCATTCAATTCAACTCCCGAAGTTTTTCTCGCAGCCCAGTTGAATAATTTAGAAGGCAAGTTTTTTGCCACTACGGAGTCGTAGCGTTTCTTTTTCCATCCGGAAACCAAATCATATTTACCGTTGGTAATCATATCATACAATCCCGGAATTTCCTCTGGACTGTCCTGCAAATCAGCATCCATAGTAATAATTACATCGCCTTGCGCTTTTGCAAAACCAGCATGCAATGCTTGTGATTTTCCAAAATTTTTCATGAAACGAACCCCTTTTACATGAGGGTTTTCTTGTGCAAATCCTTCAATAATAGTCCATGAATTATCAGTACTTCCATCATCCAGAAAAATGATTTCGTACGTATAATTATGAGATTGCATCACTTTGATGATCCAGGTGTATAGTTCATTAAGTGATTCCTCTTCATTAAGAAGCGGTATGAGTATAGATAAATTCATTAATTTTTATTCTTGTGTAGATTTACTTTTAAAGAATGCTGCCAAAATTAATCCGAAAATTGAACTAAAAACAATACTAAAAATAGATCCTTTTAGTAATTCCAATGTAGAATAAGGATTGTTTTCTTTCATTTTTGCTATAGCGTCGTTAATGGCTGATGCTGGTGTACCAAATTTTTGCATCATGTTGACAGTATATTTAATCATTAATTCACTTAAAGTCTCTTTAGCAGAAGGATCAATAAAATTGAATAAAAGAACATTAAAAAGTGTTGAAATTAAAATACCTATTAGTGTAGCAATGAAGTAAGTTGTAAACGCATCTTTGAAAGAGAAAACATTGTTGAGCTCTTTTTTTGTTTTCGAAAGTAAAATAATTCCCAATGTAAGATAAACCAAAATACTTAAAACTCCAATCCACCAAGAAGTAAACAAATTTAAATCAATAGCGTAAATTGTTGAAGTAATTAATGCAGAAACAATTCCAATTGTTACTCCAAAGGTTATTCCATTCTTTTTAATAATTTCATTTATCATTGTTGTTGTTTTAGAATTAATCCACAAATATAACAATTCCCAATATATTCGTAGCTAAAAATCGTTTTTTACGATTATATAAAAAAAGTGATACAAAGATTTGTTTATTGGAAAATAATTGTAAATTTGCAAACTCAAAATAATATTGTAAAACAAAAAGTTATAAGGAGTTTATACCTTTTCTGTTAGAAGAAAAGCTTCAAGACTAATTATAATTAACAAATAAAAAAGATTAACAAGATGAAAAAAGGAATTCACCCAGAAAATTACAGATTAGTTGCATTTAAAGACATGTCAAATGACGAAGTTTTTATCACTAAATCTACTGCAGATACAAAAGAAACATTAACAGTTGACGGAGTTGAATATCCAGTTGTGAAAATGGAGATCTCTAGAACTTCTCACCCTTTTTACACAGGTAAATCTAAACTTATTGATACTGCAGGACGTATTGATAAATTCAAAACTAAATACGCTAAACACGTTAAATAATTTTAACTCGTTTTCAAATACAATTAAGCCTTCCTTTTTGGGAGGCTTTTTTATTTTTATCTATTTGAAAACTTTGTAACTTTGGTGTCAATATTATTAAAACGGCAGGTTGATGAAATTAATTTTCGAATCAACAAATAACCGAATCAACAAATAAACAATTTTATGAATTACATACTTTTTGACGGACCTTCCAGAAACGCTTTATTGCCTTTTACTTTCACGCGTCCGGTTGCGGATATTCTTATTGGAATCATGACCATTCGTCAAAAATGGGAAATGCGTTTGGGTTCTACCACAACTACATTGACAGAGGAATATTTGTCTGAGAAATTCCCAATGGTAGAATTAGAAGAGAATGTAATGATAAATGCTTCCTTTCTTCCTAATGATGTTTTAGCAGAGATGGTTAGTAATCTGGAACCCAATCAGGCTATTTTCAAAGGAGACGAAGTAATTGCTTTTTATACCAATGATGAGCAGGAAGAAGTAAATTTTGATACCTATGAAATTATTGAATATACTGATGATTGCTTGACTGTTGAGCATACTTGGGATATTTTTTCTAAAAATGATGCTGCGATACGAGAAGATTTTGAATACCTGACAGAGGATAGAAAATCACAACCAATACCAAAAAGTGTCAATGTCATTGCACCTGAAAATATATTTATAGAAGAAGGGGCAAAGTTAGAATTTGTGACTTTAAATGCTTCTGCAGGTCCTATTTATATTGGTAAAGATTCAGAAATCATGGAAGGTTCCGTAATCAGAGGACCTTTTGCCTTGTGCGAAAATGCACAAGTGAAAATGGCTTCAAAAGTATATGGTGCTACAACCGTAGGACCTTATTCCAGAATTGGTGGTGAAGTAAAAAATGTGGTGCTTTTTGCATATTCAAATAAAGGGCATGATGGGTTTTTAGGAGATTCTGTTCTTGGCGAATGGTGTAATATTGGAGCCGACAGTAATAATTCTAATCTAAAGAATAATTACGAAGAAGTGAAATTGTGGAGTTATGAAACGGAAGGTTTTGCTAAAACTGGACTTCAGTTTTGCGGATTGATGATGGGAGACCACAGTAAATGTGGCATTAACACCATGTTCAATACGGGAACGGTAGTAGGCGTAAGCGCTAATATCTTTGGCAGCGGATTTCCTCGCAACTTTGTGCCTAGCTTTTCTTGGGGTGGCGCTTCTGGTTTTACCACTTATGTGACCAAGAAAGCTTTTGAAACGGCTCGATTAGTGATGAGTCGTAGAAACGTAGATTTTGACGAAAGAGAAGCCGCTATTCTTGAACATGTTTTTGAGGAATCAAAAAAGTGGAGAAAAGAATAATTTCTCATTTTAGATATAAAAAAAGCCTCTTGATAGAGGCTTTTTATTTTAAGTTAACCTTTATTGATAGGCATAAATAAGCGAACCATTTTTTATCAAGTTAATCAAGGTGTTGGCATTATTGTCCGGAACTGAAAAACATCCCCAACTGAATTTACTAAACATCTTTTTTGACGAATGGACTACGATATTTCTTTTCAAAGCATTCGAATTTTTATCATTTTCCAACCCATCTAATCGTAAAGAATATCCCCACATCCCTTGATAGGTCTGTAATGTAAGATAGCATCCTAATGAAGTGGCTTTGCTTCCTTCAATATTGCTAAAAGAACTGGGAGTTAATCCTGTTCCTGAGCCGGAACCATGATCAACATTACTGGTTAGAAGTATTTTGTTGTTTTTTAAATCAATAACGTAGAGCCTTGCTTCGTTGATTGATTTTGAAAAATCAATGAGTGTAATAATATTTTTATTTTTGGCTTTAAAGCCCCATTTTGTTTGTACTTCGCAAGCTTTTTGTACAATTTCTTCATTGCTTTGGGCTGCAATAAACTGGAAAGCGCACAAGAGAATAATTGTTAATGTTTTTGTCATGATCTAGTTTTTAAATTTTCATTCAACCTATAAAAGTTAGGTTTTCGGTTTACGCATCGGTTTTATTTTCTACACCATTCTCCTGTTTTTACATTGTTTAAACAGGGATTACTATTTTCATAATGATTTAGGGATTTGTTGTTTTTAAGATTTAATGTTGTTTCAAATGAAAATATTTTTTGTAGTTAAACGTCTAATTATCAAATGCAAAACTATAAAAAAATACTATTATTGTGCGCTGTTTAAATTTTATATTTCTTTTATTCAAATTTTAAATTGTTATAAATTATTCAATTGTCCAATTCCTGAATTAATCTATCTTTGCACTTTTAAAAAACACTTGCTGAGAAGTCTAATAATCTAAGCAGTCTAAAAATCTAAAAATCTAAATGATTACAGTTAACGATATTTCTGTGCAGTTTGGTGGCACGACACTTTTTAGTGATGTTTCTTTTGCTATAAATGAAAATGATAAAATTGCCCTTATGGGTAAAAATGGAGCAGGAAAATCGACGCTTCTAAAAATTATTGCGGGTCAAAGTAAGCCTTCAACCGGTAATATTTCGGCACCAAAAGATGCTGTTGTGGCCTATTTGCCTCAGCATTTATTGACTACAGATGGTGCGACGGTGATGGAAGAAACTTCGAAAGCGTTTGGAGAAGTTTTTGCAATGAAAGCAGAAATCGATGAAATCAATGAGCAACTAACCATTCGTACTGATTACGAAAGTGATGCGTACATGAAATTGATCGAAAGAGTTTCGGACTTGAGCGAGAAATTTTATGCTATTGAAGAAATAAATTATGAAGCCGAAGTAGAGAAAATTCTAATCGGTTTGGGATTTGTTCGTGAAGATTTTAGCCGTCAGACTTCAGAGTTTTCCGGAGGATGGAGAATGCGAATCGAACTTGCCAAAATCCTTTTGCAAAAACCAGACTTAATTTTACTGGATGAGCCTACCAACCACATGGATATTGAAAGTATTCAATGGTTAGAGGATTTCTTGATTAATTCAGCCAAAGCTGTTGTGGTAATTTCTCACGACAGGGCTTTTGTAGATAATATTACGAATCGTACCATCGAAGTTACAATGGGACGTATTTATGATTATAAAGCCAAATATTCTCATTATTTGGAACTCAGAAAAGACAGACGTGTGCATCAACAAAAAGCATATGACGAGCAACAACGCATGATTGCTGATAACAGGACTTTTATTGATCGTTTTAAAGGGACATTTTCTAAAACGGATGCCGTTCAGTCTCGTGTTAAGATGTTAGAGAAGCTGGTTATTGTTCAGGTTGACGAGGTGGATACTTCGGCTTTGAAACTAAAATTTCCGCCTGCTGCACGTTCCGGACAATATCCGGTAATTGTAAAGGATTTGTCAAAATCATATGGCGATCATGTGGTTTTTTCGAATGCAAATATGGTTATCGAAAGAGGAGAAAAAGTAGCTTTCGTAGGGAAAAATGGGGAAGGAAAATCGACGATGATCAAAGCCATTATGAAAGAAATCGAAATAAATGGTGGAAGTTTAGAGATTGGTCATAATGCACAAATTGGTTATTTTGCCCAAAATCAAGCCTCTTTATTAGACGAAAATGCTACTATTTTTGAAACTATTGATGATATTGCCGTGGGGGATGTTCGAACTAAAATTAAAGATATTTTAGGGGCTTTCATGTTTCAGGGTGATGATGTGACCAAAAAAGTGAAAGTGCTTTCCGGTGGTGAGAAAACGCGTTTGGCAATGATTAAATTATTGTTGGAACCAGTGAATTTATTGATTCTCGATGAGCCTTCGAATCACTTGGACATGAAAACCAAAGATATTATCAAAGATGCGTTGCGTGATTTTGACGGAACATTAATTTTGGTTTCTCACGACAGGGATTTCTTGGATGGATTGGCAACTAAAGTTTTCGAATTCGGAAACAAAAGAGTAGTAGAGCATTTTGAAGATATTACCGGTTTCTTGGCAAATAAAAAAATGGACAGTATGCGAGAGATAGAAAAATAGTCTTTGGTAAGAACAGTTTATAAATACTAAAACGGCATGCGGATAACGCATGCCGTTTTTATTTAAGTCAATTTTTGAGTAGTTTTTCTGCAGTAAAACGATAGTGATTTTTGAATGTAATTTTTTATATATAAAAGGTTAAAGTGCTTGTTATTAAGTATTTAATTTTAAATTTTTCGTACCTTGTGTAGTAATTGAATTTCAATGTATAAAATTTTTAGTCATGAAAAAATTAATTTTATCCTTAGTCTTTTTAGCTACTACGCTGTTTAGTGTGCCTCTGTTTTCACAAATAGACAACAGACCGGTAGCTTTGGGTATGCCGGGTGATAACCTTAATCTTTATGCTGTATTAGATATTTTTCAAAAATCAAAAACTTTAGAAGAATTTGAAAGAGCAATTAATGATAAAGATACCAATGTTAATAATCTTGATTTGAATAATGATGGCTATGTCGATTATATTCAGGTAGTTAGTTATAGAGAAGGCGATTCTTATTCAATAGTCCTTCGCGTAGCGGTAAATAGAATTGAATATCAGGATGTGGCCGTTATAGAAGCCAATAAAAATAGATACGGGAAGGTTGTTATTCAAATTATAGGCGATGAAGAATTGTATGGTGAAGATTATATTCTGGAACCTTCAGCAGGGGATGGGTATGCGCCAAATCCAGGCTATTTAGGTTATGAAAGAACGTACACGGGTAATTATTGGAATGGAGTTTTATATGTTAACAATTGGCCAATAATAATCAATTTATTTTCTCCGTCATTTGTAGTTTATATATCTCCGTGGCGTTGGGGTTATTATCCGTCTTATTGGCGTGCATGGACTCCCATTTACTACTATAATTATTGGGATTACCACCGTCATTATTATAGAAATGATTTTTATCGCAGAGTGGGATATGTACGATATCCGCTTGCGTATTCCTATTATTATTCCAGAAGGAACAGTTCTCCGATGGTAAGGAGAAACAGAGTCAATAATGTTTATAGAGATACCTATCAAGGAAGAAGTTTTACAAGACCGCAAGGAACAGTTCTTCCTAGAACTCGAGAACAAATGAGAGGCGACCGTTCTGTAAATCCTCGAACCTCCCGTTCGGATCAGCCCATGAGACCTACAAGACGTCAAAATATAGAAGAAAATCGTCAACAAAACCCTTCATCAGCGCGTCCTGTTCGGCCTGCATCGCCAACAAATCGCCAACCGGCTCCAAGAAGCCGACAAGATAATCCTGCAACTGCACGTCCATCTCGATCCAATGCGCCGTCAAGTCGTCAACAAAACGAAGGAGCTCGTTCTGCTCCATCTAGAAGACCTATGGAGAAATCGGCTCCGGAAAGAACGAATAATCCTTCTCGTGGTAAGGATAGAAATTAATACGGGTTTTGAATTTTCATTAAATAAAAAAGGCTGTGTTTTTATATGACACAGCCTTTTTTTATAATCGTATTCCAGGAGGCAACAGCTCTTTGTAGACAGGATTTTTTTTGAAAAACGCCACTATTTTAGGCTGGATAGGAACAACTTTTAATTTTCGTTCAATCGCAATTTCCATGATATTTTTTAGAAAATTAGAAACGAATTCCTCGTTTTTGAATGTTTCCGGTACATTTAATTTTGTCAGAAATATTTTTTTCTCCTGAAAAGAATACTCAACTGAGATTAATTCTTTTTCAACTATAGTTTCAAATTGTCTTGAAAAAGTATTGTCTTTGATTTCCATAGTGATTGCTGTATCCATACTAATTAACGCTAATTCATTGGCACTTCTACCAATAGTATTTTTGATTTGGTACTGATTTTAATTTCGAATTGATCAAAATCGGTTATTCCCATGGCATCTCTTGCCTTCAAAGTTTGATTATTCACTTCTATTTCGCCCTCAATCAAAAATAAATAGACACCATTTTTAGGGATTTTAACCTCATATTTAGTGGTGGTATTGCTATCGAAAATGCCTAAATGGAAAAAGGTTTTTTGGTAAACCCAAAGTGCATTTCCGTCATTTTTATCCTTTGGCGAAACGATGTTTACAAAGGTATTGATTTGATTTTCAATATCAAATGATTTTTGGTCATATCTTGGAGCCACGTTTTCGGTGTCAGGAAAAACCCATAATTGCAGTGTTTTTGCTTCGTTTTTCTGGCTGGCATTCATTTCAGAATGTTCTACTCCAGATCCGGCACTCATTACCTGCACTTCTCCAAAACCAATTACACCTTCATTTCCCATACTGTCGCGATGTTGCAGCCCGCCTTCGAGCGGAATAGTGATGATTTCCATATTGGCATGGCCATGAGTACCAAAACCTGATCCGCCCGCAATAGTATCGTCATTTAAAACGCGTAACATTCCGAATTGTACGCGTTCTGGATTGAAATAATTTCCGAAAGAAAAAGAAAAATTGGCTTTAAGCCATCCAAAATCGGCCTTGCCTCTTGTATTTGATTTAAATAGTTGTGTAGTCATAAATTATTGATAATATAAAGTGAAAAGTGAATAGGGTTTGAATAAAAAAATTATTTTTATACAAAATTCGCCATAAAAAGACTGAATTTTGTTATAAAATAGTTAAAACAATTATGAGTAAAATCGCAGTTTATTTAATGCCGGGATTAGCGGCAAGTACAACCATTTTTGAGCGAATTGCACTTCCCGAAGAAATGTTTGAAATAGTCTTGTTGGAGTGGGAAATCCCTCTTAATAATGAGTCTTTGACGGATTATGCCAAGAGAATTGCAGATAAAATTACGCATCCGAATCCGGTTTTGATTGGGGTTTCGTTCGGAGGTATTTTGGTACAGGAAATGGCTAAATATGTCGAAGCCAGAAAAATAATTATTATTTCGAGTGTCAAAAGTAATGTGGAATTTCCCAGAAGAATGAAAATTGCTAAAACTACCAAAGCTTATAAATTAATTCCCATGAATCTGATAGCAAATATTGAAAGTCTTGCTAAGTTTTCCTTTGGCGAAAAAGTAAACCAAAGGCTCAAGCTATACGAGAAATTTCTCTCGGTTAGGGATATTCGTTATTTGAATTGGGCAGTGGAACAGGTGATTTTATGGGATAGAACGGTTGTTGACGAGAATGTAATCCACATCCATGGAGATATGGATGATGTATTTCCTATAAAATATATCAAGAATTGTGTCGTTGTAAAAGGAGGGACGCACATTATGATTTTGAATAAGTACAAATGGTTGAATGAAAATTTGCCTTCCATTATATTGGGAACAGAAAAGAAGTAAACGCACTTTTATAGCTATATGAAAGGTCTAAAAAAGAAAAGATGAAATTGATTAATAAAGCTGCCATAATCCTTACCGTGATTTTTGCGAGTAGTGTATTTATTTTTGCCGCTAAAAATCCGACAGAGGAAAAAGAGGTTGCAAAAGAAATAGCGGGTGATTTTCCTGTGAAATTAGATTTTGCAGGCGAGGAAACACCTTTAAAAATATCAGATGTAAAAGAACGTTTGGATAGGGAATTGCTGGTAAATGTAAATCTGCATGCTTCTACTATTTTGGCTATAAAAAGAGCGAATCGTGCTTTTCCTGTAATTGAGCCTATTTTAAAAAAGAACGGAATTCCGGATGATTTTAAGTATTTGGCAGTTATAGAAAGTGGCTTGGTCAATGTGGTTTCCCCAGCAGGAGCAAGAGGAATTTGGCAGTTCATGCCGGATACGGCTAAAGAACGCGGAATGGAAGTCAATGAAAATGTGGATCAGCGCTATGATTTAGAAAAATCAACGCAAGCAGCTTGCAGTTATTTTTTGAGTGCCAAAGGAAAATTTGGAAGCTGGACTTTGGCGGCAGCCTCTTATAACGGAGGAATGACGGGTGTCAATAAACAAATTGACATTCAAAAAGTGACGAATTATTACGATTTGTTGCTTACCGAAGAAACGTCTCGCTATGTTTTTAGGATTTTAGCCTTGAAAGAAATCATGGAGAATCCCGTAAAATATGGATTTACAATTGCTTCCGAAGATTTATATGCAACGTTACCAACCAAGAAAATCGAAATAGACAGTACGATTACAGATTTGGCTGATTTTGCAAAAGGGCAAGGGATTAACTATAAGATTTTAAAAATTCACAACCCTTGGCTCAGAGAAACGAAACTAATAAATGATACCGGTAAAAAATACCAAATCGAAATTCCGTTAAAAGGATATTAACTATTCTTAAACTATATAAAGCATTTAAGGAAATATAACCCACGTAAAAACTTATATTTCTTATATGGTTAATAAAAAATGGGGAGTAGCTTTGTTCTCCAAAAATTTAGGATATAACCAAATAAAAAAGGGTCAAATGTGTATCATTTGACCCTTTTTCGATAATTATAAAAAAAATTATATTTTTTTCATTTGTTCTTTCATCATGACAATCTGATCTTTCAACATGTTTTGTTTGTCTAATTTTTTGGCTTCATTCAATAACGTAGTAGCTTCTAATTTTCTTCTGCGTGTCATGGCAACTCCGGCTAAGTTTAATTTGGCTACAGCCAAATCCATATCCATTGATAATCCCAGTTCAATTGCTTTTTTGAAAAATTTCTCTGCTTGATTGATATTGGTTTGCGAAAGCATGATTCCGTGTAGGTAATTAAAGTATCCTTGTTGTTTTCTTACCAAAGCTGTTTCCGGGTTTTTGATGTAAGCCAACCATTTTTTGGCTCCTTCAAAATCTTGTTTTCTTAATTTTAAGAAGGCTAATAAGATGAATTCGTTTTTAAAGTAAAGGAAAATAGGAATTGCACTCAATAATATAAGGAAAATTCCATTACCGATATTGCTTTCCGTGAATTGCCAAATGCCAGTAATGATAATTAGTCCGGCGATAATAAGTTTAATATTTCTGTGAAACATAGTGTGATTATTTTAAGATGACAAATATAGTAAAATGAATTGAAAATATTTTTACAAAACTGCTTGTGAGAAAAAAAAGTCTTTGTATATTTGCACTCGGTTTTAGAATAACAGTTATTCAAAAATAGGAAGACATATAAATAAGATTTTAAAGATACAAAGCAATGAGCAAAAGAACGTTTCAACCATCGAAAAGAAAAAGAAGAAATAAGCACGGATTTATGGACAGAATGGCTTCTGCAAATGGAAGAAAAGTTCTTGCGCGTAGAAGAGCTAAAGGAAGACATAAATTGACTGTTTCTTGCGAACCAAGACACAAAAAATAATGTTTCTATAAACATAAATAAGGCGTTACTTTTTTTAGTATCGCCTTTTTTTATACCTATTCGTTAAAAAAAGTTTAAGATTTACAGTTAAAGGGTTTGAGTTCAGTAACTTTAATCTTTTGAAGACAACAACTACACAACACAATAATACCATACAATGCCAAAAGATACATCTATAAAATCAGTTTTAATAATAGGTTCAGGTCCTATTGTTATTGGTCAAGCGTGCGAATTTGATTATGCGGGATCGCAATCTGCCCGTTCTATTCGTGAAGAAGGAATTGAAGTTATTTTGATAAACTCCAATCCGGCAACGATTATGACCGACCCAAGTATGGCCGATCATATTTATTTGAAGCCATTAACGACCAAGTCAATTATTGAAATCCTTAAAGCACATCCTCAAATCGATGCCGTTTTACCTACAATGGGTGGACAAACCGCTTTGAACTTGTGTCTGGAGGCAGATGAAAAAGGAATTTGGGAAGATTTCGGAGTACGATTAATCGGGGTTGATGTAAACGCCATTAATATTACCGAAGACAGAGAGCAATTTAAGCAATTGCTTCAAAAAATAAATGTACCAACTGCACCTGCAAAAACGGCTACTTCTTTCTTGGAAGGAAAAGAAATTGCACAGGAATTTGGTTTCCCGTTAGTAATTTGTCCTTCGTTTACACTTGGGGGAACTGGAGCAGCTTTTGTACATACCAAAGAAGAATTTGACGAAAAACTAACCTACGGATTAGAAATGTCACCCATTCATGAAGTTTTAATTGATAAAGCTTTAATAGGTTGGAAAGAATACGAATTGGAATTATTGAGAGATAAAAATGACAATGTTGTTATTATCTGTTCTATCGAAAATATGGATCCAATGGGAATTCATACCGGAGATTCCATCACGGTTGCACCAGCAATGACATTATCAGATACGACTTTTCAAAAGTTGCGTGATATGGCAATCTTGATGATGCGCAGTATCGGAAATTTTGCAGGAGGTTGTAACGTGCAGTTTGCCGTTTCACCAGATGATAAAGAAGATATCGTAGCGATTGAAATCAATCCTCGTGTATCTCGTTCCTCAGCTTTGGCATCAAAAGCAACGGGTTATCCTATTGCAAAAATTGCTTCTAAACTGGCTTTAGGTTACAATTTAGATGAATTACAAAACCAAATTACCAAATCGACTTCGGCTTTATTCGAACCGACTTTGGATTATGTGATTGTTAAAATTCCACGTTGGAACTTTGATAAATTTGAAGGAGCTGACAGAACGTTAGGACTTCAAATGAAATCCGTAGGTGAAGTAATGGGTATTGGACGTTCGTTCCAAGAAGCCTTGCACAAAGCGACTCAATCATTGGAAATCAAAAGAAATGGTTTGGGTGCCGACGGGAAAGGATACACTAACTACGAACAAATTATCGAGAAACTGACTTTTGCAAGTTGGGACCGTGTTTTCGTGATTTATGATGCTATCGCGATGGGAATTCCATTGAGCCGTATTCATGAAATCACTAAAATCGATATGTGGTTCTTGAAACAATACGAAGAACTTTATACTTTAGAGAAAGAAATTTCGAACTATAAAGTTTCGAATCTTCCAAAAGAATTGTTGCTTGAAGCGAAACAAAAAGGTTTTGCTGACAGACAAATTGCTCACATGATGAACTGTCTGGAAAGTGAAGTGCATACGTTGCGTATGGATAAGAACATCAACCGCGTCTTTAAATTGGTTGATACTTGTGCCGCAGAATTCAAAGCTAAAACACCATATTACTACTCTACTTTTGAGGCTGAAATCGAAAAAGCAAACGGCGAACGTTATGTAGATAACGAAAGTGTTGTAACTGATAAAAAGAAAATCATTGTTTTAGGTTCAGGACCAAACAGAATTGGACAAGGAATCGAGTTTGATTATTCTTGTGTTCACGGAGTTTTGGCAGCAAAAGAATGTGGTTATGAGACGATTATGATTAACTGTAATCCGGAAACAGTTTCGACTGATTTTGATACAGCTGATAAATTATACTTCGAACCCGTTTTCTGGGAACATATTTACGACATCATTCAGCATGAAAAACCAGAAGGTGTAATCGTTCAATTAGGTGGACAAACAGCCTTGAAATTGGCTGAAAAGCTTTCTAAATACGGAGTAAAGATTATAGGAACCAGCTTTGATGCACTTGATTTAGCCGAAGACAGAGGACGTTTCTCTGAATTGTTAACTGATCTGAATATTCCTTTCCCACAATTCGGGATTGCTGAAACAGCTGATGAAGCTTCTGCCTTAGCAGATACTTTAGACTTTCCATTATTGATTCGTCCTTCGTATGTGTTAGGTGGTCAGGGAATGAAAATCGTAATCAACAAGAAAGAGTTGGAAGAGCATGTTATCAATTTATTGAAAACAATTCCAGGGAATAAATTGCTGTTAGATCATTATTTGGCCGGAGCAATCGAAGCGGAAGCCGATGCAATTTGTGATGCGGATGGTAATGTGTACATCATAGGAATTATGGAGCACATCGAACCTTGCGGAGTACACTCTGGAGATAGTAATGCTACTTTGCCTCCTTTTAACTTAGGAGAATTTGTGATGCAACAAATAAAAGATCATACCGTTAAAATTGCTAAAGCGTTAAAAACTGTAGGTCTAATCAATATTCAGTTTGCTATAAAAGATGATACGGTTTACATTATCGAGGCAAATCCTAGAGCTTCTAGAACTGTTCCATTTATTGCAAAAGCATACGGAGAACCTTATGTAAACTATGCTACTAAAGTAATGTTAGGTCACAATAAAGTAACCGATTTCAAATTCAATCCACAGTTGAAAGGATATGCGATCAAGCAACCAGTTTTCTCTTTCAGCAAGTTCCAAAATGTAAACAAAGCATTAGGACCAGAAATGAAATCAACAGGAGAAAGCATCTTGTTTATTGATGACTTGAAAGACGATCAATTCTACGAATTGTACTCCAGAAGAAAAATGTATTTGAGTAAATAAAACTTGAATGTATATATTGAAAAAGCCCCGTTTGGGGCTTTTTTTGTTGAATAGTGTTTCTTGTTTGATAATAATTACGGGGTCAAAGTCGGAGACATTTATCCCAACGAATTCTATATTTTGTCAATAGTTTTAACCCAACTTGCAGACTTTAGCTTGTAAACCTTTGTTTAAAAAGGAAATCTTGTTTTAGGATTTCAGATTTGGGGACTACAAATTTTTTCCTGGTAAAGGGACATTTTTTATAGTTTAGGGCTAAGTAAATTTCCTTTAGTTTAGGGCTTGGCTCTGAACATTTCTTAATTTCGATTGTGTTTTCAAGTACATCTTTTATCTCTGTTGTAACTAACTTTTGAGTATTTGCAATTCTCATAATTTCTTGCCAATCGTGATTTATTTTTTTTACTTTTAGTTGATATCTAATCGTATTTACGATCCAATAGGCTAACAATCCAAGGTTTAAATGTGCCATAGTTGACTCATCGTTCTGATGATAAATAGGTCGTAAATCCAAGTCTGTTTTTAACGTTCTAAAAGTACTTTCAATTTCTCGTATGCAATTGTATATTCTCCAAATTGTTTGCTCATCCCTTTCTTTTAGAGACGTTTTTATAAAATAAACGCCATGTTCTTTTTTCTGATTTATTTGACTTTCTTTGACCTCCCATTTCATAGAAGTTACCTTGCTCGTTTTTTGGTCAACCAATAAATCAATTTGGTAATGCTTGGCTATTGAGGGATATTTTTGTTGCAATCGCCCTATTTTTTGATTTATAATTTCTTGCTTTTTTATCCCCGATTTTTTGGCTAATCCATTGGCAAGTTTGGTTAATGTGTCTTCATAAAGGGTTTTAAATTTGCGATTCATTGAACGTTCTTTCATTGCTTTCATGTCGCTTTTCACCTTGAAAACACACTGATTTTGTTCTTCACCTTCAATTTCATTCAGCTCTATTTTCTGATTTTTTTTGTCATAAACTATTGTAGGGATTTCATTTTTTAAGGCATATTTTTTGGGTTTAGTACGGCTTACACATAAATAATCATATCCTTTTTCTGTCACCAATTTCAAGTTTTCGTCAGTGGCAATACCAGCATCCATAATCACCAAAGCCTTTTTTGTGGACTCACTCGTAGCCTCACGAAGGCTATCAATCATATCGGACAAGGTCTTGCAATCGGCCATATTCCCTTGGTAGATATTGGAATATTTCAAAAAGCCTTCTACATTTACAACAGCTGCCAAAACAACTAGTTTGGCATCGGTTCGCTTTTCCTTGCTACGTCCGTACTGAGCTAAATCACTGTTCTTTTTCTGACCTTCAAAATAGGTATTGGTTAGGTCATACAAATAAAATTTATCTTCAATATCAAATAATTCATTGGTCTTTTGAGACAAATATTTTTCCATCTCATCTTTAACTTGATACAAATTTAAGGCAGATTGATATAATTTATCCTTTGTTATTTTTTTGATAGGATAAGCGGTTAATTCACAAATAGCCGAATTTTCTTTTATCCATTTACTGGTTCTGTTTTCGCTCGCGGGATAAACGGCTCTGCTTATAATTTGAGTGAGTGCCAATTGAACTTGTTCTTCCGGCCAATTTTTATCCAATAAAAACTGGTCTATTTTTAGTTGCTTCAATGTTTGCAAACTCATCCATTCACCTCCTAGTTCACGTGCTTCAGTGTGTTTTAGTGTGTTCAAATCTACACTGTGAATGTCTTTTTGGGAAGAATGAGAATTATCTATTTTGTTTGATTTTAGTATTTTGGAATACAATTCATCAATATACTCCCAAAGATGTTCTTGAAAATCATCTTCAAACAAGCTGTTTTTTCCATTGAGTTTTTCAGTCAATTTTTTCTGGATATAATTCAATTCCTCAGCCGTTAAATGGTCTATAAATCCAGCAGTTACAATAGTTCTGTTTCTAACAATATCGTTTTGATCACGAAAACTCTCTACCAATCGGTAGTAGGATTCCATTTTGCCTGTTTCAGGATTTCGACGAAAAGTAGATTTGAAATACATTTAGTAAAAATCGGAAATATCCCCATTAAAGACAAGATTTGCTGGGGACTACAAAACGGAATTTACCTAAAAAACACCTGTTTTGAATACAAAAAATACCAATTTTTAAATAAAAACTTACAGAAATGATTGTTAAAATGATGTAATTAACAATTAATTAACTTTTATCGTCATTCAACCCTGCAAGTTGGGTTAAATGTCAAATAAAAAATTGTTGAATTTCAGTTGTTTGTATTTTTAAAGTCATCAATTATCAAATAACCATCAAATAAGAATTATGCCCAAAAAGGGACGTATTTTTTATATTTTCTTGAATTGCTTTCGGGATCATCTTCTTTGATAACTTTTGCAAGTAAAGCTTCTTTGATAATTCTAGAAGCTATTGCAGCATTTTTATCTTCAATTTTAAATCTATCTCTTAGTGATTGGTTAGTCATTTTGTCATTTGAAACATATCTCAAACAACAATGCTGATAACAAGCTCTTACTTTATCTTTTTTATCCATTTGATTTAGAGTTTTATAAGAATACATAATTACTTTGGTATGCTTCTCTTGAATAAGTATTTCTGGAGCCGGAAGTTGATAAATTTCATTATAGGATATTACTTTATCAATTCCACTTCCTTTTTCCTCACATATTCCTAATCGTCTCATTAAATCTGCAAGGGTATCATTTCTAGATTGGTATTCATCAATAAATCTCTCTGGAGTAATTAAGGGAATTCCGGGATTTGTAATTTCTATCCTATCCGAGAAAATTTCAACCATAGGAAATCCTTTTTCCTCAAAATCTTGGTGGATTATTGCATTAGCTAATAATTCTCTCACAGCAATTTCTGGATACATTCTTTTATCATCTCGAAATGCTTTACCTATTTCTTCATTTGCTGGTAGTTGACTATTTACCCAATCAATTAATCCTTGATAGCCTGATACATATCCTTTTCCTCCAATTTGCTCACGAATTGTTTCAATCTTATTATTGTTTTTGTAAACTATAACTCTAATTGCTTTTCTTTTTAAATTCGGGAAGTCTTCTAAGTTTTTAGCGAATAAAATGGCACCTAAATTTGTAATTGAGTATTTTGTAGTTTTCTTAATGATTAAGTTTTCTGAAATGAATTTATCGATTACTCCTTGTCTATTAGATGGATAAGGAAGTTTCAGTAAATCAAAATAAGTTTGAGTATCAAGTAAATAAATGATTGTGTCGTCATCAATATTTTCTTTAGCTAATTGCAACTCGAATTTATCTTTGGTTTTTCTATTCCAAATTTTTGCTTCTTTTTCTGGAAAATCTTTAAGTAATCTCGTATAACTACCAATTCTAATGTAAGCTTGATTAAGGAACTTGACGGGACAATTAATAGACGCAGGAATAACAAACATACTAATTCGGATATTCTCCGAATAAAAAAATTCATAAGTTTTAAAATCGATACGGGGATCTAAACGTTGAATTAGCCAATTTTCAAGTTCCTCTTTTCCTTGAGTTGCCGATTTTACTTTAAATGTTGTTCCCTTAATTGTATGGGTTTTGTCTTCGACTCCAAAAATTAAAAACCCATTTTGTTTATTATTTAAACAAGCACCATTTGCTAAGGCTGAAATTCTTTCTCCTATTTCTTCATTAGAATGAAAGTTCAACTTGAATTCAACCCATTCGGTTTCTTGAGAAAAGGTTACAAGCTCTTTTATTAATGATTTTAATTCGATTTCTTCCATATTGTCAAATAAGTGTCAAATAAGAAACCCTTTAAAATAGGGCTTTATTTACTGATCAGATGTAAATATACATTTTTTAATCAAATAAGATATTGGATTTTTATTGAATTTAAAATTATTACCAAACCCGTTGGGTGTAATTATTTTTTAAAGATCAATTTGATAAAGATTGTCTCACTGAGCTTGTCGAAGTGTATCTTTTTTGGTCTTCGACAGGCTCAGACTGACATTTTTATTTCTATTTTGATGTAATTTTAACTTGAAAAGTTATATTTTAAACAATTTATTAATTAACCCCAACGGGTTTATTACCAATATAAAAAATACTCAACACCAGACCTAAAAAAAGCCCCAATCACGGGACTTTTAAATAGCAGTATTCTGAAATTATTTCTTCTTCAATTTCTCCTTAAAAAAATCTATGGTTCTTGTCCAAGATAAAGTAGCAGCTTTTTCATCATATCTGGGAGTGGTATTGTTATGAAAACCATGATTCACTCCTTCATAGAAATAAGCGGTATGTTCTACTTTGTTCTTTTTAAGGATGGCTTCAAAAGCGGGCCAGCCTTCATTTACGCGCGTGTCTAAACTGGCATACTGCGCTAGGATAGGTGTTTTTATTTTTTCGGCTTCGGCAGCAGTGGGTTGTCCTCCGTAATAGGGAACTGCGGCACATAAATCTGGGATTTTTACCGCCATCATATTGGCAATCCAACCGCCAAAACAAAATCCTACTACGCCAATACGGCCATTACAATCTTTGTGGGATTTTAGGTATTCGTATGCTGCAATAAAGTCTTCGAGCATTTCCTCACGAGTACGTTTTTTTTGTAATTCCCTTCCCGCATCATCATTTCCGGGATAACCGCCCAAAGGCGATAAAGCATCAGGAGCCAAAGTAATAAATCCTTCCACAGCGGCTCTTCGTCCTACATCTTCAATATACGGATTCAGTCCACGGTTTTCATGTACGACGATGATTCCCGGTAATTTCTTTTTGGTTCCTGTGGGTTGGGATAAAAGTCCTTTTATTTTTCCTCCCCCTTTTGGAGAATCGTAGGTGATAAATTCTGATTTCAACCTTGGGTCACCAGGTTTTATCAAAATAGAATCGATATAATTGGGTGTCATAAAACTCAGAAGTGACGGTAGCGTAAGTGTTCCTACCGCAAACAAGGATAGTTTCTCGACGAATTGTCTTCTTTCAATTTTGTTATGGGCGTAATCATCGTATAAGTCAAATACTTCCTGACTGATATCTTCTTTGGTTAGTTTTTTCATAGCATTTATTTTGATTCAACTAATTTAGGAAAAAAAAGCAAGTAAAGTCCCAATGAAGGAATTTTACTTGCAGTATACGAATTGATTTACTCCCCTTGATTTTTCTCAAAATTTATCATCCAGTTTACCCCAAATTTATCCGTGAATGTCCCAAAATAGCCACCCCAAAAAGCATCTTCCATAGGCATGATGACTTTTCCATCGGCTGAAAGGGCTTGGAACATTTTATCGGCTTCGTCTTTGCTTTCGGCATTGATGGAAAGTGAAAAATTATTTCCGTAAATAGTTTTTGCCCCAAAAGATTCGAAGCTGTCACTTCCCATTATTGCTGTTTCGTCACTAATAGGCAGAGAAACATGCATTATTTTTTCAGCATCTCCGGGAGGGCAGGTTTTGCCTTCTGACATTGGCATTTCTTTGAATCTTCCAAAATAAGAAAATTCACCACCAAAAACTGATTTGTAAAACAGGAATGCTTCTTCGCAATTCCCATTATAAGTGATATACGTATTAACTGTTACCATGATATTTTTTATTTAAAGGATTGTTTGCTTCTTTATTTTTTTCCAAATTTATAATCGGTATTAATCGTCTTTTGTTGTTAAATACCTTTTGTACCAAACCATTGCTAATTCAGCTACTTCAAGTAATTTTCCGGGTTCTTCAAAAAGATGGGTGGCTCCGGGAATTATTTTCATTTCTTTTACGGTTTCTAATTGATCGTAGGCTATTTTATTCATCCCGATAACTGCAACATCAAGACCGCCTACAATCAGTAGAGTGGGAGCGGTTACTTGTGGCAATTCGATAATGGCTAAATCGGGTCGTCCGCCACGGGAAACGACAGCTTTAATTTTTGTCTTGAAATAAGCCGCTGCTCGCAACGCCGATGCAGCTCCCGTGCTGGCTCCAAAATAACCAATTGGTAAATCCGTAGTGCTTTTATAGTCCATCAACCATTGCGTAGTTTCGATTAATCGGTCGCTTAATAAATCAATATTGAATCGGTTCTCATACAGTTCATCTTCTTCCTCGGTGAGTAAGTCAAAAAGGAATGTGCCGATGTTTTGTTTTTGTATCAACTCAGCTACCATTCTGTTTCGGGAACTGAATCTGCTGCTGCCACTTCCATGAGAAAAAATAACGATTCCTCTTGCGTTTTCAGGAATTATCAAATCTCCCTTCAATGTGACAGATGATAAAGGAATGTCTAAATCTAATTTTTCCATCATTTCAAGTTTTAAATATGAAACTGTATTTTAAAAATGACATTATTCTGTGCTAATAGGAAGTCGCAACAATTCTATCACTTCGGCATCTTCCACTTGATTGAATACTTCATAAAATCCGCCTACACCCGTAAAATATTTCGAAGCTATCAGGTAGATAAATTCATCGGTATTTTTCTCAAATACAGGCACGTTCTCATAGGGTATTACGGGTGTAGCCACGATTATTTTTTCCGGATTTTTTTTTCGAAGCATATTTATGCTGGCAAGCAAAGTATTTCCTGTAGCGATGCCGTCATCTACTAAAATTATATTTTTACCTTTTACATCCAGCGGTTTTCTATTGCCCATATAGAGCTCGTATTTATGTTTCATTAATTGCCGCAGCCGAATAATTTCACTGTCGATATACTTTCTAGGGATATTTGGATGTTCATCAAGAATCATAGATTCTGAAGAGACGGCACCAATCGCAAATTCTTTATTATTGGGATGTCCTATTTTTTTTGAAAGAACGATATCTAAAGGGAGGTGCAAATTTTTAGCAATTACATATCCCACAGGTACTCCGCCTCTGGGAACGGCAAGTACTATAGTGTTGCTATTCTGGTACTTTTTTAGTTTTTCCGAAAGCAATAAACCCGCCTCAATTCTATCTTTTAAGATCTCGTCAAACATAGCTTAAAGTTTTGTGTGAAAGAATAAATCACACATAAAGGTATTGATTTTCAATTAATTATAATTGTGTTTTAAAAATATTTTAGCATTAAAAACAGCAGTTATGCAAAAAAATGTTCTTAAAAAGAAACATTAGTGATAAATAAAAAAAGGAGGGTACAAATGAACGAATAGCGTTATAAAAACAAGTTGGATTAAGGAATGACATATACGAAAGGTAAAATTACTTCTTATTTACAAAGCGTTTTTTTTGCTATTTTTACCTCACAACAAATGAATAGCAATAACTGCAATGAAGAAAATAAATTCAAAAGCTAAGGCAGATACCAATACTGGTTTTGGAGTAAATGCCAATAACTATGGTGGGCGTTTTGTGAATAAAAATGGAACGGCTAATGTAGAGAAACGAGGCATGCATCTCTTGCATCGCATTAGTTGGTATCATACCATGATTGATTTACCAAGATGGAAATTCATGTTGATTCTTTTGTTGTTCTACGTGGGTATGAATTTTCTATTTGCGCTACTGTATTATGCCATTGGAATCGAAAATCTGAATGGGATTGATGCTTCAGGTTCAAATTGGGTTCAATTTGGTCAGGCTTATTTTTTTAGTGCGCAAACTTTTACAACCGTGGGATACGGACACATTAGTCCTTCCGGTTTTTTGACCAGTTTATTAGCAGCTGCCGAGGCTTTGATAGGATTGCTGAGTTTTGCCATTGCTACCGGTTTATTTTTTGGACGTTTTAGCAAGCCCACCGCTTTTTTGAAATTTTCTCACAATGCCCTGATTGCTCCTTATGGGGAAATAAAGGGTTTAATGATAAGAATTACACCTTTTAAAAACACTAATTTTACTGATGCTGAAGCCAAAATGACACTCGGTATGAGTGTGGAAGAAAATGGTGCAAAAACAAATAAATTCTATTCTTTAGATTTAGAATTGGAAAGAATAAATGCATTAACCTTAAGCTGGACTTTGGTTCATCCCATAACCGAAAATAGTCCGCTATATAACTTAACCAAAGAAGATTTTGATAGTATCCATGGAGAAATCCTTGTTTTTATAAAAACCTTTGATGATATGTTTAGTAATACGGTTGCCATTCGTACTTCGTATACTTTTGAGGAAGTTATCTACGGAGCAAAATTTGAACCTATGTACACTCGAAGTACTGATAATTCAAAAACAGTTCTTGATTTAGACAAATTAAATGCTTTTTACAGCGTCACTTTAGACTAATGCAATAGTTTTCAAATTATTTCAAATTTATAATAAAATTTATTTTACATTTGTTTATTAAATTTAGACAAATGATAAACAATATAAAAAGTGTGTTTAGTATAAAAGATCTTGAAAATCTTTCAGGAATTAAAGCACACACTATACGAATCTGGGAGAAAAGATACGATATTCTTCAACCGATGCGTACTGATACTAACATCCGATTGTACGATTTGGCTAGTTTGCAGAAACTATTAAACATTACTTTGCTACATGACTATGGCTATAAAATTTCAAAAATAGCGACTTATCCACAAGAAAAAATACCCTCTCTTGTACGAGAAATAATTTCGAACAAAACGGCCAAAAGTCATGCTATCAGTGAGTTTAAGATGGCAATGATGAATTTTGACCAAGAGTTATTTTTCAATACATACAATTGGTTGATTGCTGAAAAATCATTCAAAGAAGTATTTCTTCAAGTCTTCATCCCTTTGATGAATGAACTGGGATTGTTATGGCAATCTGATACGATAACACCAGCCCACGAGCATTTTATCAGCTATTTAATCAAGCAAAAACTACTCATTAATACGGAGAAACTTCAAGTTTTGAAGCAAACTAAAAACGATAAAGTTTTTGTGCTTTCGCTGCCAATGAATGAAATTCATGAACTTGGGTTGATGTATTTAAATTATGAAATTCTGTTACTGGGTTACAAAACCATTTATCTGGGTGAAAGTATGCCTATCAGTAATTTGAAAGATTTGAAAAAGCATTTTGACTCAATTATTTTTATTTCGTATTTCACGGTGCAACCTGAAAGAGATATTTTGGATGAATACATCCAAAAAATGGCAGATGAATTATTAGATGAGAATACAGAGTTATGGTATACTGGACGTTTGGTGGAGTTTATCAACAAAGAAGGGCTTTCAGATAAAATATCAATTTTCAATTCCATTTCTGAATTAGTGAATGAAATTTGATTTTTTGTTTAAACTTTTTGTATATTTGCTAAACAAATGAGAGAAATAAAAAAAATTACAATTATAGGTTCTGGGTTTTCTTCGCTTGCTGCTTCCTGTTATTTAGCGCAAAGCGGTCACGATGTTACCGTTTATGAAAAAAATGCAACAATTGGCGGAAGAGCACGACAATTAAAAATGGAGGGTTTCACGTTTGACATGGGGCCTAGTTGGTACTGGATGCCAGATGTGTTCGATCGTTTTTTTGCTGATTTTGATAAAAAAACTTCTGATTATTACGAGTTAATAAAGTTATCACCGGCGTATCGTGTGTATTACGGAATCGATGATTTCATTACCATTGCGGATAATTTAACCGATATAATATTTGCTTTTGAAGCGATTGAAAAAGGTAGCGGAAAAATATTAAATGATTTTATGGCTGAGGCCAAAAGCAATTATGACATTGCCATAAAGGATTTAGTATACCGTCCGGGAGTTTCTCCACTGGAGTTAATAACCGTTGAAACGGCTAAAAAAGTAGGACAGTTTTTCAGCAACATCAGTAAAGATGTTCGAAAGAAATTTAAAAATGAACGATTGATTCAAATTCTGGAATTCCCAGTTTTGTTTCTTGGTGCAAAACCATCCGATACGCCTTCGTTTTATAGTTTTATGAATTATGCCGATTTTGGTCTTGGAACCTGGCATCCTAAAACTGGAATGTTTGATGTGGTTCGTGCCATGGAAAGTTTAGCAAGAGAATTAGGAGTTACGTTTCACACGAATTCAAATATTGAAAAGATAATTGTTGAGAATAAAACAGCTAAGGCTTTAGTGGTAAATGGCAAAACAATTGCATCTGATTTGATTTTGAGCGGTGCCGATTACCATCATACTGAAAGATTATTGGATCAGGAACATCGTGCGTATTCTGAGAAATATTGGAACAGCAGAGTTTTTGCACCTTCGTCATTATTGTTTTATGTTGGTTTCAATAAAAAAATAGATAATATTTCGCATCACGCGTTGTTTTTTGATGTCGATTTTTATCAGCATGCCAAGGATATTTATGATGAACCACAATGGCCAAGTGAACCGTTGTTTTATGCCAATTTTCCATCAGTGACAGATAAAACTGCTGCTCCCGAAGGAATGGAATCTGGCTTTTTCTTAGTGCCTCTGGCTCCAGGAATCAATGATACTGATGCATTACGAGAAGAATATTTTGAAAAAATAATAGATCGTTTTGAAACGTTAACACAGCAAAGCGTGAAAAATAATATTATATTTAAAAAATCATTTTGCAAAAACGACTTTGTTTCAGAGTACAATTCTTATAAAGGAAATGCATATGGAATGGCGAATACATTATTGCAAACCGCTTTTTTGAGGCCTAAATTAAAAAGTAAAAAAGTAAAGAATTTATATTTCACAGGTCAATTGACCGTTCCGGGACCAGGTGTTCCGCCAGCATTAATTTCTGGAAAATTAGTGTCAGAATTAATTAATAAGCAATTTTCAGAGCAATAATATGAAGCAATTATTTGATGATGTATCTTTTAAATGTAGCAAGCTAGTTACAAAAAACTATAGCACCTCTTTCTCTATGGCGGTTTACATGTTGTCGCCAAGTATAAGAGATGCCATTTATAGTATTTATGGATTTGTTCGTTTTGCAGATGAAATTGTAGATTCATTTCACGGTTTCGATAAAGAAAGTTTAATCACGGAGTTTGAGGATGAGTATTACAAATCAATGGATAGAGGAATCAGTCTGAATCCAATTTTGAATTCTTTTCAGCAAACGGTAAAACAATACAATATCTCGGATGATTTAATTCAAGCTTTCTTGAGAAGTATGAAATTAGATTTAATCAAATCCGATTACAACAGCAAAGCCGAATATGATGAATATATTTATGGTTCCGCTGATGTGGTTGGATTGATGTGTCTTAAGGTTTTTGTTGCCGGTGATAATAATCGATATGAGCAACTAAAAGACGAAGCCATGCGATTGGGTTCTGCTTTCCAGAAAGTTAATTTTTTGAGAGATTTGAAAGATGATAATTTGGTTTTGAACCGAAACTATTTTCCAGGTGTAGACTTGAATTCATTCGATGAAAAAGCTAAAACAGCAATCATCAATGAAATTGAAGAAGATTTTAAAGTCGCCTATCAAGGAATTGTGAAATTGCCAATTGAAGCTAAGTTTGGCGTTTACACCGCATTTGTGTATTACAAAAAACTATTGAAAAAATTAGAAAACACGCCTTGTCATGAAATTGGAAATGCAAGAATTCGAGTTTCTAATTATACTAAAGCGGGTCTTTTGGCGCAATCTTTTGTGACGTATAAATTAAAATTGGTATAAAATAATACCAATTTTGAAAAGTATATTTTTAATTAAATAAAAAAACAATGATTTCCTTTTTAATCTTTTTGGGTGTTTTCCTTTTCATGGAATGTGTGACCTGGCTTACGCATAAGTACATTATGCACGGTTTGATGTGGTATTTTCATGCCGATCATCACCAACCTAAATACGCCAATGTTTTCGAACGAAATGACATTTTTTTTGTGATTTTTGCCATTCCCAGCATCGTTCTTTTCTACTTTGGCGTGCAAGGCGGAATGAATTATTTGTTTTTCATTGGACTCGGAATCACATTTTATGGATTTTGTTATTTCATGATTCACGACGTCTTAATTCACCAACGATTTAAGTGGTTCAAAAACACCAATAACAAGTATTTAATAGGCTTGCGAAAAGCACACAAAGTACATCACAAACATTTGGGTAAGGAACACGGCGAGTGTTTCGGAATGTTATTTGTGCCTTTCAAGTATTATAAAATGTAACAATTCCATTTGGGCGTGACCCGCTGAAAAAGCTGGTCGGGCTGTACGTTCCCGCTTTTTTATAGGTAGTCTCGTTCAAAAAAACGAGACCACCTATAAAAAGAGCTCCACTGCCATCCCTCACGCACAATTCCGTAAAGTTAAAGAGATTTTTGGATGAAGATTAATGATTTTTGTCCTGAAGCTTCGGGAGCAGATTTCTGAAAATCCTTAAAAGCACGTTTGAAAATCTTAAATCAAGAATCGTTAATCAAAAATCTTAAATATTTTTAGATGAAACTCTATAAAAAAGAAACCGTTCAGCATGTAAATGCAACTTTAGAAGAATGTTGGGCTTTTTTCTCCAGTCCACGTAATCTTCAAAAAATCACACCAGAAACGATGGGTTTCGAAATCACTGATTTCGATAATAAATCCATGTACGCAGGGCAAATAATACAATACAAAGTGTCACCACTTTTGGGATTGAAATTGCCTTGGGTTACTGAAATTACATTCGTAAAAGAGAATAGTTATTTTATAGACGAACAACGTTTTGGACCTTACGCACTGTGGCATCACAAACATTTTTTTGAAGCTACTGAAAACGGAGTGAAAATGACTGATTTGGTTCATTATGCGTTGCCTTTGGGTTTCATCGGTCGCATTATGAACACACTTATCGTAAAGAATAAATTGAAAGCCATCTTTGATCACAGACGTGTTATGGTAGATCAAATGTTTAACTCAAAATAATGGTGAAACAAGAAGTATCTTTTTTTTGGTTCAGACGCGATTTGCGTTTAGAAGATAATATTGGATTATTCCATGCTTTAAAATCCAAATGCCCGGTTATTCCATTGTTTATTTTTGATGATTCCATTTTAGACAGTTTACCAAAAAACGATGCTCGAGTAGGTTTCATCCACGAATCACTTTCGAAAATAAACACGCAATTACAAGAAATAGGAAGTTCTCTTTTGGTAAAAAAGGGAAAAACTCTGGAAGTTTGGCAATCGCTGATTCAAGAATTTGATGTTAAGGAAGTCTTTTTCAACAAAGATTACGAGCCATACGCAATACAACGAGACATTGTTATTTGTGAGATTTTGGAAGCTAACAATACCATCACTTATTCTTTTAAAGACCAAGTAATTTTCGAAGAGAAAGAAATCACAAAAGCTGATGGATTGCCGTACACGGTTTATACTCCTTTTAAAAATAAATGGTTAGAAAAATACAAATCAATGGCTCCGGTTCCAGAATACGATGCCACGGATATGTTTTCTAATTTTCATAAAAATAGTTTTACTTTTTCAACATTGGAACAAATAGGTTTCGAAGAAAGTCCAATAAAAGTAAAGCCGCACAATTTAAAATTCATTGTAAATTATCACGATATAAGGGACTTTCCAGCCTTGGACAAAACCTCATATCTTTCGCCACATCTGCGTTTTGGAACCGTAAGCGTCAGAAAATTAGTCAATTGGGCATTTCATAAAAATGATGTTTTTTTGAGTGAATTGATTTGGAGAGAATTCTTCATGCAAATCTTATTCAGTTTCCCAAAAGTTGTTACGCAAAACTTCAAATCAGCGTATGATGGGATTCAGTGGCGCAATGATGAAGAGGATTTCAAGCGATGGTGTTCGGGAACAACTGGATATCCTATGGTTGATGCCGGAATGCGTCAGCTCAATGAAACAGGATACATGCACAACAGAGTCCGAATGGTCGTGGCGAGTTTTCTCTGCAAGCATTTATTGATTCAGTGGCAATGGGGTGAGGCTTATTTTGCTCAAAAACTATTGGATTACGAATTGTCTGCCAATGTAGGAAACTGGCAATGGGCAGCAGGAACCGGTTGTGATGCTGCGCCTTATTTCCGTGTTTTTAATCCGGAAATTCAACAAAAAAAATTCGACGAAAAAGGAATCTACATCCGAAAATGGATTCCAGAATTTGATTTAGGATATGGAAAACCAATGGTAGAACACGCCATGGCTAGAGACAGAGCGATTGCAACTTACAAGGCCGGAATTTTAAAATAAAAGATACAAATTGAACAGATTGATAACCTGTTCAATTTGTATTTCCTTTTTCCAGTAGGTACAGAAAAGGATATTTGTTTACTATTGAATTAATTTCTTCAGCATTCCCTCGAAAATAAATCCATGAAACGGTAAAACAGAATACCAGTATAATTTTCCCCAAATTCCTTTTGGTCTGAAAGTCGCCGCTTGATACAAAGTATTTCCGATAATTTTAAATTCTAACCAAGCTTCACCTGGTAATTTCATTTCGGCAAATAAGATTAGTTTTCCCTCTTCTTTATTGGCATACAAAACGCGCCAAAAATCTAAGGCATCACCAGAATGTATATCATGACGATTCGTTCTTCCTCTTCGGGAACCCACGCCACCGTATAATTTGTCTATAAAACCTCGTAAATCCCAAAGCCAATCCCCATAATACCAACCCGAATCGCCACCGATGGACCAGATTCTGCTGATGGTAAAATCGCGGTCAATGATTTCCATTTTACGGCGGTCGATGTAGCAATCTTTTTTTGGAACTTTTAAATATTCCGACATATTGCTGCTAAAACGCCCGCTGATTAAGGAATCTTTCCAACTTGAAGCTACTTTGTCTTCGTCTACTTTTATCAAAGCACGGGAAAGCGCTTGTTTGTAAGTCATAGGTGTAACATTCAATAAAGCATTGATTCGGTTATCACTGCAAACCACTTCGACTTTCATACTGCTAACCAGTGCTGATGCGAGTCTATACGATGTTGAGGTTACAAAATACAACCAATAAGAGGATAATTTTGGAGTCATTATTGGGACAGTAAAAATCCATCGCTTTAGTTTTTTTGCTTCTGCAAAACCCAAAAGCATTTCTTTGTACGTTAAAATATCCGGTCCGCCAATGTCAAAACTCTGATTGTAGGTAAGCGGATTTAATAAAGATTTGGATAAAAAATCAAGAACATCCGGAATTGCAATCGGCTGGCATTTTGTATTGAGCCACTTTGGAGTAATCATAATGGGTAATTTATTCACTAAATCCCGAATGATTTCGAACGATGCACTTCCGGAACCTACAATAATTCCAGCTCGTAAAGTTGTCGTGGCAAACGTTCCAATATTTAAAATTTCTTCTACTTTTTTTCTCGATGATAAATGTTTGGACAGCGATTTATCATTGACAATGCCGCTCAAATAAATAACTTGTTTTGCTTTGGTTTCATTCAATCGTTGCACAAAATTCAATGCTGATACACTTTCTAATTCATCAAAATTATTAGCGGATCCTGACATGGAATGAATCAGATAATAAGCGGCATCAATTGCATCTGGAATGGCTGTCAATGTTTCTTGTTTGAGAAAATCGACTTCAATTACGGTAACACTTTTTTGAAATTCTATGGGACAATAAAACCTGTTTTTATCTCTTACACAACAGATTATTTCATGTCCTTGTGCCACCAACAAAGGCAAAAGTCGCTTCCCGATATAACCTGTTGCGCCTGTTAAGAGAATTTTCATGATTTTGTGTTTAAATGATAAAAATTAACTCAGTTTATTAGAAACCAAACTGATAAATTCTTTTCTGGTTTTGTCTTTTTCGAAAGCACCGGTGAAAGATGATGTTGTGGTAACTGAGTTTTGTTTTTGAATCCCTCGCATTTGCATACACATGTGTTGGGCTTCAATCACAACCGCTACACCAAGTGGATTCAAAGCGTCCTGAATACAGTTTTTAATCTGGTCTGTCAATCGTTCTTGTACTTGCATTCTTCTGGCAAAAGCATCTACGACTCTTGGTATTTTACTTAAACCTACAATTTTTCCATTTGGAATATAAGCGACATGTGCTTTTCCAAAAAACGGCAACATATGGTGTTCACACATAGAGTAAACTTCGATGTCCTTTACCACAATCATTTGTTGATGGTCTTCGGTAAACATTGCCGATTTTAATATCTCTAATGGATCTAATCCGTAACCATGAGTTAAATATTGCATGGCTTTGGCAACACGTTCCGGTGTTTTTTCAAGACCTTCTCTAGTTACATCTTCTCCTAAATTTTCAATTATTACTCTATAATTATCAGCTAAAGCTTCCGTTATTTCAGTATCGTATTGTTCGATTTTTTCGTAACTTTTCATTTCTTTTATCATGGTGTTCTGTCTTTCAATATTAAGTTTGGCTAATTATTTTATTGGATGTTTTTAATTTTTTTTATAAACCATTAAGAGATTAAGAAAAGTTAAGTACACTTTCTAAATAAACTTAATTCCTTAATGGTTTAAAAACTTATTTTCTAGATGATAAATAACAACTTCTTTAGATTTTAAAAGTCACTATTCCGTAATCCATCTCGAATATCTGACCTGAGATTGATTTCGCATTTTCCGAAATCAGGAAGTTTGCCATATTCGCTACTTCTTCCGGTTTCAAATAACCTTTCATCGGGTGGCGTTCCACCATATTTTCTTTCATTCGATCATTTCTTAAAATACCTGCCGAAAGTGATGTTTCGGTAATCGTGGGAGCAATGGCATTGATGCGTACTACCGAAGCCAATTCTGCTCCCAGCGATTTCACTAATCCTTCAATTCCTGCTTTTGCGGTAGCAATACTAGCATGAAACGGCATTCCTAATTTTGCGGCTACGGTGCTAAACAAAACAATCGATGGATTAGTTCCCTTTTTTAAAACAGGTAAATATTTCTGAATGGCTTTTACTGCGCCAATGACATTAATTTCAAAATCATTTCTAAAATCATCGATACTAAGACTTCCGATGGGTTTCAAATTGATAGAACCCGGACAGTAAATCAAGGTATCAATAGTTTCAATTTCCGGAAGTGCATCCTGCAAAACATCTGCAGAAAAGTGTTTCAGATTGGGATGTGTGATATCTGGAGCGTTTCGGCTGATGTTGTACACCATGTTTGTCTCTAATTGTTGCAACAAAATGGCACTGCCAATTCCCTTACTACCACCTATGATTACTATGTTTTTCATTTTTTATATGTTGTTGTTTTAATAGATTACGGTTCGCTAAACCCTAATTTTTATCGCTTAGAAATCTTGTTGTTGTTAATTTGTCTTTGCATCGTACATTTAAAACGCCCTTCTCGAAAATCCCTCAATTTTTCATGTTTTGTTTTGCGGCCTTGCACTCTTTCGCGCCACATTCTAAAACTCGAAGGTTTCATTTCGGTACGCATCAGGTCGATTACTTCTTGTTCTTTTAATCCAAATTGCATTAAAATCGCATCAAAAGTGGTTCGGTCTTCCCAAGCCATTTCTATGATTCGGTCTTTGTCTAAATCGGTAAGTTCTTTTTTTACAGTCACGATATTTTATTTATTTGAAATTGCTTTTGTTTTTGAGATTGCTTTTGAAAAATTATTCACTGTCGCCAATATCGGCCATGGTGTGTAATTTTAATATGCGTGAACTTTCCTCTTTTACCAATGGATTTTTCTTCATTTTCCATAAAAAATCACTGGCAAATTTCCTCGTTCGTTCCATATTTACAATTGGTTTCGGATAGCTGATGCCTATTTCGAAATCATTAAATTTCTGGTCTAAATAGGTCATTTTATATGGTTCATGTATAAAACCTCGTGGCAAATTGCGTAATTCCGGCACCCATTTTTTTATAAATTCACCATCAGGATCGTGTTCGTAACTGTTCTTTATTGGATTATATATACGTAACATATTGATTCCGGTTTCACCAGCCTGCATTTGCAACTGCGGAAAATGAATTCCAGGTTCAAAATCCAAAAACATTTGTGATAAATGTTGTGTGGCTTCTTGCCAAGGCTGCCATAGATTATGTGTAAAAAACGATACTAACATGGCACGCATTCTAAAGTTCAAATAACCGGTTTCATTCAAGCAGCGCATGGAAGCATCGATTAACGGAAATCCTGTTTTTCCTGTTTTCCAAGCTTCAATATAATTTTCATTGACTTTCTTTTTCATCGAATGAAAACCTTTATTGACACTTTCAAACTCCATGATTTCTTCCATTTTAAATTTTTGAATGAAATGTGCCTGCCAAGTAAGTCTGGAGATAAAAGAATCAATTTGTTTTTTATGGCTGCACGTCAATCGGAACGTAGCTGCTTTTTGCAAAACTTGTCTGGATGATAGATTTCCCCAAGCAATGTATGGGGATAATCTGCTGCAACTTTTTCGAGCCAATAAAGGTTTCGAAATATGCGAACTATAATTATGATAGCGCTCGTCAAAGAAGTTTTGTAAATATTTGCCAGCCATTGTGCTACCTCCCTTTTGAAAAATAGTATCCGGAACAGTTTCTAAATTTGTCTTTTCTAATGCTTTTTCGAGTTCGGTTATTGCTTCTGTATCGAGGAAATTTTCTGCTTTCGAATCAAAAATGAATTGTGGTTCATTCATGTATTTTTCCCACTTTGAAACCCAGTTTGTTCTGTTTATTAACGCTCTAAAAATTCCGTTATTGGTGTTTTCAACCCAATTTATTTGATTGTTTTTACAAAAACGTTTGAAGGTTTTGTCTCTTTCATAAGTGATTTTTAGTCCCGTTTCCTGATGCGAAAAAACCGTGTCTATTTTATAGATTTCTTGTAGGGTATTGAAAACCGGAAGCACTTCAGAAGACACCGCTAAAACATGTGTATTCGATTGTTCCAGTTGTTTGTTGATATCTACAAGCGATTGTTTGATGAAATTCCAATGTCTCGGGCTGTAATGCGAATCATTTTCTAAAGATTTTTCGAATACGTAAAGCAACAAAGTAGGAGTGTTAGTTTTTAGGGCATTAAAAATCGCTTCGTTATCCTGTAAACGAAGGTCTCTTTTAAACCAAACCACATTGATATGTTTCTTGTTTGTATTCATTTAATTTTTAAAATAATTGTTGTTGCAACCATAATTTCTGGAATTTTGATTGCCCGTCATAATTCTCGGCCTGTAACTTAATATTGAATTTTCTATCTCTTGGGTCGTTGCCAACTCCTGAAACATACATCCAATTCCCGTAATTGCTGTGTACATCGTAATCAATAAGCATCGCTTCAAAATAAGCCGCTCCTATGCGCCAATCTAACAAGAGATTTTTTGCAAAATAGGAACCTACATTTTGTCTGCCACGATTGCTCATCCAGCCTGTTTGTTGCAATTCAATCATATTGGCATTTACAAAAGGCTCTTCAGTTGTGCCGTTAATCCAATTTTTTATCGCTAATGGATTGTTTTTCCAATCGTATTTTTTGTCTAAAATCCCTCCAATTTTAAAAATCGAATTCCCGTTTTTCATCGAAACGTATTTAAAATAATCTCTCCAAATCAGTTCAAAAATCAACCAATACGTAGAATCATTTTTCTCGATTTGTTGCTCGTATTTGACAATCTCCCAATAAATGGTTTTCGCCGAAATTGAACCGTTTGCCAACCAAGGAGAAAATTTCGAACTAAAATCAGTGCCAATTAATCCGTTGCGAGTCAATTTATAAACACTTAGTTTTTTGGTTTCCCAAAAATATTGCTCCAACCTTTGTAACGCTTCATTTTCACCACCACGAAAAGGAAAAGCTGTTCTGGAATCCATTTGAAAGTCAGTAAATCCTAATGTTTCCATCGTAGGAATTACAGTTTTATTTGCGATCCAATTTTCTTCAGACATCTGTTGAACTGCAAATTCAGGTCTGACTTTTGTCGATTTTTCACACTGATTTCTGAATTGTGTAAAAACATTTGGAATCGATTGAATTTCAAACGGAATGTCTTCAGGATGAAATAAGAACTGATTGTAAGTTGCTTTAAACGATACTGAACCCGATATTTTCGATTTGATATTATATAAAACTTCCATTTCTTCACTCGTCCATTCTTCTTGGAAGTAAACAGAATTGATTTCATTTTGAGTTACAATTTCCGGAATAGAATCTTCGGGTTTTTGATGATACACCAAAAGAGGAATATTCAATTTTTCCAGATTTTGTCTCAATACTGTCACAGACTCAATTAGAAATTTGGCTCGAAATTTTTCTGTTTTTTTAAAACCAAATCTTGTTTGTTCAAAGTGTCTTGGATCAAAACAATAGACGGCAATTACTGTGTCATTTTCTTGTATCGCATTTGTCAAAGATTCATTATCATGGACTCTGAGATCATTTCTAAACCAAACTAACCCTTTTTGTTTCTCTTGCATTTTTCGCTACAATATTTGACTTCCTTCCAAACTTTTTCCCATTTTTTCCGCCAGCTAAAAGGTCGGTTACAAACCAAACACATTTTTGAAGGCAGATTTTCCTTTTTCACTAGTTGTATTTTTGATATTCATTGACAACAATTGTCGCTTTCAAATCAAACATTAAATTGTATAACCCAAAGAACGTTCTGTTCATATAAATGAAATGTTTGGAACCTCGATTGCCATTCATTTTTCTAAGATTGGTATCTTTTGAAAATCGTTCGCCCAATTGTGCGATGCTTTCAAAGAATGCTGCGTCCGAGAAATCAAACGTTTCGGTTTGAAAAGGTTTCGTGAACAGCGATAACAAATCGTAAAACATTTGAGTAAAATATTCCACTTCCTCTTTGGAATCATCCGCTCTAAGGATTTCCAATTCGAATAATTTTTGACTAAAAAGTTTCTTGTTGTCAATCACTTCTTTGTTTATTAATTCGAAATAAGGAATATAAAAGTCATTGGGAATTTGTTTCATACAACCAAAATCCAATGCTACTAATTGGTTTTTATCGTTTACCAAGAAATTTCCAGGATGCGGATCAGCGTGTACTTTTCTTAAAATATGAATCTGATACATATAGAAATCCCATAAAGCCTGACCAATTTTGTCCGCGATTTCTTGATTGTCATTTTTATTAGTAAATTCCGATAGATGAATTCCTGTCATCCAATCCATCGTGATAATCTTCTCAGATGAAAATTCAGAATAGTAATTTGGGAAAACCAGATTCTCAATCTTTTTACAGGCTTCAACCACTTCTTGGCTTTGTTTTAATTCCAATAAATAATTGGTTTCCTCAATCAATTTGTCCTCCACTTCCTTGAAATACTTGTCAGAATCTTTTCCTTGAAGGTTAAACATTCTGATTGCAATGGGTTTTACCAAAGCCAAATCAGATGAAATACTATTGGCTACGCCAGGATATTGAATTTTCACAGCCAGTTTTTTTCCGTCTTTTACTGCGAGATGAACTTGTCCGATACTTGCGGCGTTAACGGAATTTGCGTTGAACTCATCAAAAATCTCATACGGTGTTTTGCCAAAATTTGTCTTGAACGTTTTCAATACTAATGGAGCCGAAAGTGGCGGAACAGAAAACTGTGACAATGAAAATTTTTCTACATAAGCCTGTGGCAAAAAACTTTTGTCCATACTTAGCATTTGTGCGACTTTGAGCGCACTTCCTTTCAAACTTTTTAGTCCGTCATAAATATCTTCGGCATTATCTTCGTTGAGTTTATCACGAGTCAAATCAGAATTAACCATTTTTTCTCCGTAGTATTTTAGATAATTGACGCCAACTTTTGCACCGGTTTGCACCAGTTTTGTGGCCCTTTCAATTTTTGAGGTAGGAATGTAGTCTATCGTTTTCATTACTTGTTGTATATTTTTTCTTTGAAAATAAATTTTCCAAAGTCTATTAAGCTATCCAGCGGTGCAATATTCATTAATTCAAAAGAGGCTTTTACAGACTTCTCAATATAGATATCAGTTTTTTCAAAAGCTGGTGAAGAATCATCCAACCAGAATTTTAGCGTCAATAAAAGTTGAATCCATGACGTTTCCTGAAACGCTTTCTCCTGGAATTTTTGAATTTTTTCTTGTTGCGTTCTAAAGTCGTCTGAGATTATTTCGATAAGATAATTTTTAAAACTATTTCTAAGTTCAGAAAGCTGCATCAGTTTTTTTAATTGATTGTTGTGTTCTTTTAAAACGAGCACGACATAACTTCTGTTCGCAGTTAGAATTTCAAAAAAAGTAAAGTAGAAGCTGAGCATTTTACTTTTCATATCATACATCTCATATTCCTTGTTTTTGTTGAGCAATTCTACCGTTTTTTCTAAAAACATTTTAAAAATCTCTTTTTCGATGCTTTCTATTGTTCCAAAAAATGAATAGAATTCCGCTTCCGTAAAGTCATTCATTTTTGCAAAATGATATACGGATTTCGGTTTTTCACTATGATCGAGAACATAGTTCATATAAAGTGAAACTATTTTGTCCTTTGTTAGTATTGTTTTTTTAGCAGCCATTTTTAGTATATTTCAAATTAAAGTATAAAGGTATGAAATGTTTAACTATATATTAATAAAGTTAAACAAAATTTAATATAATTTTATATCGTTATAAATCATTAGCTTTACACTATCATGAAAAAAAATGTTTTAATAAGCGGAGGTTCGGGATTTATCGGTAGCCATTTAACAGGTTTATTGATCGCGAAAGGGTATTCAGTATCTATCCTGAGTAGAAGTGAGAAACAAAATAAAGGAGACATTTTCTATTACAAATGGGATGTCGCAAATCAGACTATTGACGAAAGCGCCGTTTTAAACGCGGATTATATTATTCACTTAGCAGGAGAAAATATCGCTGAAAAAAGATGGACCGTTAAACGTAAAGCAGCTATTATCGATAGCCGGGAAAAATCTACTCAATTGTTGTATTCTGTTATAAAAAAAAACAACAAAAAACTGGACGCTTTTATTTCAGCATCAGCTGTAGGTATTTATGGAGCCGTAAATGGCGAAGAGATTTGTTCAGAAAACACGCCACCAGCAAATGATTTCTTGGGTTATACCTGTCAGAAATGGGAAGGAGCTTTGGATTTTATAGAAAACCTAAACATTCGTACCGTAAAAATCCGTACTGGATTAGTATTAGGGAAAAATGATGGTTTCTTAAAAAAACTTATTCCCTTGTTCAAGTTTAGATTGGGTTCTGCATTGGGTTCTGGTAAGCAATATATGCCATGGATTCATGTAGATGATTTGTGTAACATCTATCTTCAAGCGGTTTTAAATCCTAATATGGAAGGTGCATATAACGCAGCAGTAAATGATAATACGACCAATACTATTTTTTCTAAAACGTTGGCTCGTATTTTTGGCTATGCTATTTGGTTGCCCAATGTTCCTGCTTTGGTATTAAAATTGGTAATGGGTGAAATGGCCGTAATTGTCTTGACCGGTAGAAGGGTGTCCTCTGATAAGATTGAAGAAACGGGTTTTCAATTTAAATTTAAAAATCTGGAAGAGGCTTTAAAGGATTGTTTAACAAAATAGATTTATTGTAAGACACAAATGAGTTGTGTGTTGACGCTTTTGGATATTTTGCTGCGAACTATAAAAGGAATTTCAATCATAAAATCATCCGTGTTTAAGGGGAACTCAGAGATAAGTTCAATTCGCTTATCCACTTTTTTTAGGATGCCACTAATACCTATTTTTTTTGTTTTGCCATGAATGGTGATTTTCCCGTTGATTTGATATTGTTTAGGAACTGAATTGATGTTTTTTAAATCAAATTTTTCAATTTTGCCTTTAAAAACTGCTCTTGGAAAGCGTTTGCTTTCCATGTAGTTTTCATTAAAATGTTCTTCCATCAGGCTTCTTTGAAATTTGAAGTCTTTAATGTTCATCCAACAGGCTATCTGTCCTGTTTTAGTTATCAAAATACAGGTTGTTTTTTCATTACTTGCTTTTACTTCTTCAAATAAGGGAATTGAAGCCTCAAAATGTATGATTGCTCCATAAGTCACCATTTTATCTTGTGCAAAAGATTTAATTGCAATAATGAGTAGTACTATTAGAGTAATTTTTTTCATAATGATTTATGAATTAAATTACTTAAAGTTACGAAATTTACCGATGAAATAAAAGTATTGAACGGTTGAAAAAATCACCAAATGAGTTAATTTTTCTCGGTTTTTTTAATCAGAAATTAAAGTATAATTGGGAATGTAATATTCGTAGAAAAGTATTTTTTACAAAAGTGTTAGTTATCGATTGACTTAATTATAATTCTAACTTTATGTTGTATTTTTTTAAGCTTTCTAATGATTCTTCTGAAGTGTAATCAAACTTTTCTTCATGAAGGTCTTTTTCCTTTTTCAAGGCGATTTGTTTGATGCAATTGCAAAAACGACGTACTTCACTCATATTAGATAAAATTAATCCGGGAACAAGCATGCTATTGCCTTCTTTGTCTTTGGCAACCATCGTAAAATAAGAAGAATTGCAATGTTTAATTTTTCCCGTTTGAATATTCTCTGCTTCTACACGAATGCCAATAATCATGGAACTATTGCCTACGTAATTCACGCAGGCTTTCATTGTAACGAGTTCACCTACTTCTATTGGTTTGAGGAAATTGACCGTATCCACGGATGCTGTTACGCAATAATTTCCTGAAAATTTTGATGCACAGGCAAATGCAATCTGATCTAATAAGGATAAAATATAACCACCATGAATTTTCCCGCTAAAATTAGTGTGTGACGGCAACATCAATTCTGATATTCGAATATTTGAGGATGCAACGGTTTTAAAAGTACGGTTCATTTATTTTATTTTAAAAGGAGAATTTACTTTTTTGACTTCTGTTATAAAATAGCGTGTATCGCCCCACCAAGGAAATGTCCTGTAGCGTTCTACATAAGCTACCTGAACATATTGTCCTTCGAATTCTTGTAAGTCAGTAATTACTTTTTCCTCACTGTCCAATACCGAAAAAGAGAAAATTTGTGCCCCGGAAATCCCTTGACTTATTTCACCTTCCCAAGTTTTGAATGCAACTCCTTTGCGGCTCACTTTTATTAATTCGCCTGAACGTACTCCTTCGCTATACGTGGCAGTGTATAAAAAAGCGAAATAACCGGCAACTGATACAATAAGTATTAAAGTTATAACCATTAAAAATTTTCTCATTTTTGTTTAGTTTAAAAGTTGATTTTCGTCTTTTTCTGCTCTATTTAATATACTTTCTGGAAGTGCTTTTTTCGCTTTGGCTCCCATTTTTTTCAATTTCTCTACACTTACGATTAAGTTTCCTTTTCCTTCTACGAGTTTATTCATAGCGCCGCTGTATTCAGTTTTGCTTTCGTCTATTTTCTTTCCAATTCGGATTAAATCCCCAACAAAACCTTCAAATTTGTCATACAAAGCACCAGCTTGACGTGCAATTTCAAGTGCGTTTTCCTGCTGCTTTTGGTTGGTCCACATGCTGTCAATCGTTCGCAAAGTAGCTAATAATGTCGCCGGAGTAACAATTACTATGTTTTTCTCGAATGCTTTGTTGTATAAAGTCGTATCCTCGTTCAGAGCCATCGCAAAAGCCGGTTCGATAGGAATAAATAACAAGACAAAGTCAGGACTTTCTATTTGATATAAATCTTGGTAGTTCTTATTGCCCAATTGCTCTACGTGGCGTTTGATGGAGTTAACGTGTTCTTTTAAAAATCCAACTTTTACATCGTCATCTTCTTCATTGATGTATTTTTCATAAGCGGTCAAAGAAACTTTAGAATCGACAATCATCTTTTTACCGTCCGGCAGATTGATGACAACGTCAGGAAAAACACGATTTCCATCTTCGGTAGTGAACGCTTGTTGCACTTCATATTCACGTCCTTTTTCTAATCCTGATTTTTCAAGAACACGTTCCAAAACCAATTCGCCCCAATTTCCTTGCATCTTGCTGTCGCCTTTCAAAGCCTTGGTCAAGTTGAGGGTTTCCTTGCTCATTTGTATATTCATTTCTCGTAAGCCCAGAATCTGTTGGCGCAAAGCCGCATGATAATCAATGCTTTCTTTGTGCGTGTCTTCGACTTTCTTTTCGAACAATTGAATTTTATCCTGTAAAGGTGACAAGATATTTTTCATGTTTTCCTTGTTCTGTTCCGTAAATTTATTAGATTTTTCGTCTAATATTTTGTTGGCGAGATTCTCAAATTCTTTAGTGAATTTTTCTTGTAGTTTCTCGACTTCTTCTTTTTGTTCTTTGTTGCGTTCCCAAAGATTCTCAAAATCAACTTCTTTCTTAGAAAGCTGAATCGCCAAACTGTCTTTTTCACTTCGAATGCTTTCTTTCTCGACATTTGCATTTTCTAATTGCTTTTCAAAAGTTGTTTTATCAATGACAATCTGCTCTTTTAGTTGGTTGAATTGGGAAGTAAAAGCAATTAGTTTTTCTTCTAAACTGATTTTTTCCGATTGGAATCGGGCGGAGAAAATGAGTTTGCCAATAAAAATACCAATAGCGAGAGCAACGATGAAAATCAATAAAAACGGAAGCATATTTGACATAAAATTTCTTTTTGTAAGTTTGTAAAAATAAACAAAAGTTTCCTTCTTTCCTTTCGGAAATCAAAATAGTATCTCAAGTTTTAGTATTCATGGATTTGTAAAATTAGTTGCCAATTAATTTTTATACTTTAAAAAATATGCAGGATAAATCTTTAAAATTGAATTCTCGTTTTTTTGCAATTATTGCTATTGTCGGTTGGTTTGCGGTTGTATTACAATTGTACCTTATCATTATCAATCGGGTGGTGTCACTTTCGGAAACGATTGTTCGGTTTTTTAGTTTTTTCACCATTCAAACGAATATTTTGGTGGCAGTTTGTTTTACTTTTCTTTGGCTGAAGCCAAAATCCAAATGGGGGTTGTTTTTTTCGAAACCTAAAAACACAACAGCAATTACGTTATACATCACCATTGTAGGACTTGTTTACAATGCAATTCTTAGATTTTTATGGGCGCCAACGGGTTCTCAAAAAGTAGTGGATGAGTTGTTGCATTTGGTTATTCCAATTTTGGTTTTACTCTATTGGATTCTATTTGTACCTAAGAAAACATTGGAATTCAAAGACATTTTTCCGTGGTTAATTTTCCCTGCGGTGTATTTGGTTTACACATTAATTCGGGGCGCTTTTTTTAGTTTTTATCCCTATCCATTTATAGATGTGATACTTTTGGGTTATGACAAAGTATTGATTAACAGTTTTTTTATGCTGCTGGCTTTTCTTTTTTTTGGAACTTTATTCATAGGGATTGGGAAAATAAAAAAGGCCAATAGGAATTAGATTCGTATTGGCCTTTTTCAACATAATCAACTTTTATTCATCCAGTTTTATATTTCCTCGGTCTTCCTTATTATCAGGATGGGAATTTGGATAACGGTTTGGAATGATATCAGAATTATGATCTTTATTTTCGACCATTTTTTTAGCTTGTTCTTCAGAGACATTTGCAATATCAGAACTTAAATTTATAGGAGTACTATCCTCATTTTGTTCTAAAGTTCCGTCTATATTCCGTGCTCTTTGGACAATTTTTTGATTTCCATGTGCATCAGTTTCTACTTCTGATTTTAAATGTGATACTTCAGGATTCGTATTTTGGGCTAGATTCTGACCGCTAAATCCTTCATTTATATTTTGCTTATTATTTGTTTTTTTTGAACCTAAATCATTGCTTTCCATACTCTTTAATTTTAAAGCTAATACTGTTAGCTTATATAAGATTACGCCTTTTAAACGAAGGAATTCAATCATTTAACATAGCTTTTGGTTTACACCAATAAATGTATGGCGACACTATTTTAAATCCAGAGAAAACAAAACTATCTTTGCACGCACAACTAATACACTAAAATGTCTCATTCTCATTTCATCATTCATAAGCCTTACGGGTATCTGAGTCAGTTTATTTACGAATTAAAAAGAAAAAAGAAACTGCTGGGTGAATTGCACGATTTCCCAAAAGGAACGATGGCAATAGGGCGTCTTGACGAAGATTCCGAAGGATTGTTGCTGTTGACCACAGACGGGATGATGAGCGAAATCATTCGAAGCAAAAAAGTCGACAAGGAATATTATGTCCAAGTCGATGGCATTATCAATCAGGAAGCCATTGAGCAATTGCAAAAAGGAGTCGAAATAGGTTTCAATGGCACGAAATACATCACGAAACGGTGTAAAGCTTTTTTGATAAACGAAATTCCCGCTTTTGGCGCAAGAGGAAAAAAGATACGCGATGAACGTCACGGTCCCACTTCTTGGGCTTCGATAACGGTAAATGAAGGGAAGTTTCGCCAAGTCCGAAAAATGACTGCCGCTGTTGGTTTCCCTACGTTACGATTGGTTCGTGTTCGAATAGGAAACGTACATCTCAATGATTTACAGGCAGGAGAAGTTTTGGAAGTATCTGATTTTGCAGTCGATTCGAATGAAAAATAACAATAAAAAATAACAATAATTGCAATGTTAAACATCGTTTTAGTAGAACCTGAAATCCCAAATAATACCGGAAATATAGGCCGATTGTGCGTAGGCACCGAAAGCCGTTTGCACTTAATTCATCCTTTTGGATTTGTCATTAATGATAAAAACCTGAAACGTTCCGGATTGGATTATTGGGTGCATCTTGATGTTACTGAATATCAAAATGTAGCCGAATGGAAAGCACAAATTCCTGATTTATCCCGAGTTTTCCTGATGAGTTCCCATGCCAAAAAATCATATCTGGAGACTGATTTTCAGGATGGAGACTGGTTGGTTTTTGGAAAAGAAAGTAAGGGTTTGAGTGAAGCTGTTTTAAATGAATTCCCCAACCATCTGACAATTCCTATGTCATCGTTAATCAGAAGTTTTAATATAGCAAATTCTGTTGCGTTTGTCATTGGCGAAGCAAAAAGACAAATAGCTAGTAGACTGTGAATTGTAAATTAAAAGTTGTAAAAAAGTAAGGCTATTTTGTGGTTGAAATTTCATATATTTGAATAGGTCATTCTGGATCTAATTGTGTTTTTTCTCCCTTAAAACGTACTTTTTATGATTGATAAAATTACTCTTAGAAGCACCATTTTCAAACATTTAGACGGTTTGGTTACCGCTCCCGTTGCGCATGTTTTGTATGAAAAAGGGGTACTGTCCTATATTCTTGACAAAAAAGAAGTCACGCTTTCGGAACTTTCGGAACACTTTAAAGCCAATGAAGGTTATCTCAATGTGGGTTTGCGTGTTTTGTGTTCGCAAGGATTCCTGAATTATCACATCAATACTTCCACAGACCAAATTACGTTTGCCATAAACGAAAAAAGCGCGATTGCTTTTCCTATGTTCTATTTGTATGAAGACGTGCTTGATTTACTGCATTTCACGATGCAATTTCGCACGCGATTATTAGACGATATTCCATTCGTTCGATTGGGTTTAATTTTCGATTTGTACAAAAAAAATTATGGAATTTCATTTTCGAATGATGCGCTGACCAATGAAATTCAGCATCAGATTCTAACGCACATTGAAGGTTCTTTGGTTGGACCAATATTAGTAAGACTGGGTATGAGCGGTATGTTTCATAAGTATTTTATGGAGATTTCCTTCCGTCCTGAAGAATTTCATAAATCTCCCGAGAATTTCAAAATTATATTAGATTTCTTTGCAGATTTAGGTTGGTTTACCCAAAAAAAAGGCAATTACCAGTTTACGGAAAAGGGGTTGTTTTTTGCCAAAAGGGCTTCTGCTTATGGAGTTACGGTTTCCTATTTGCCTACATTTAGTAAAATGGAGGATTTGATTTTTGGTAACCCAAATATACTCCGAACGGTGGCTGAAGGCGAAGATGAAATTCATGTGGACCGAGAAATGAATGTTTGGGGAAGCGGAGGTGCGCACGATACTTATTTTAAAGTCGTAGATGAGATTATCATCAAATTATTCAATTTACCAATAGAAGATCAGCCGAAAGGAATTCTCGATATGGGTTGTGGCAATGGAGCATTTATTGAACATATTTATAATGTAATCGAACGACAAACCCTTCGCGGAAAAATGCTGGATGATTATCCTTTATTCTTGGTTGGTGCCGATTATAATCAGGCGGCCTTGAAAGTAACCCGAGCCAATTTAATCAAAGCCGATATTTGGGCCAAAGTAATTTGGGGCGATATTGGTCAACCCGATTTGTTAGCCAATGACTTATTGGAAAATTATAACATTGATTTGAAAGATTTACTGAATGTGAGAACCTTCTTGGATCATAACCGAATTTGGGAAATGCCAAAACATGTTACCAAAGACAGAGTAAGTCATTCAACAGGAGCATTTGCGCATAGAGGAGAGCGAATCAGTAATGGTCTTGTCGAAGATAATCTATTGGAACATTTGAACAAATGGTCGCCTTACGTTCGGAAATTCGGGTTATTAATGATTGAATTGCATACGATTGCTCCAAATTTGACTGCTGCTAATTTAGGCAAAACGGCTGCTACGGCTTATGATGCCACGCATGGTTTTTCGGATCAATACATCGTTGAAATTCCCGTTTTGCACAAAATCGCTGCTGAAGCGGGATTGTATCCGGATGCTAATTTCTTTAGGAGATTCCCAGACTCAAATCTTGCAACAGTGAGTATAAATTTATTGAAAGGGAATGGTTAGTACGATTTTGGACGGAATAAAATGTTGGAACTAAACAATCATGAATTTTCCTTTTTCAGCGTCAAAAACAATATGTTCGTCTTTGAATAAGGTATTGAAACTTCCTTTTGCAATAAAATTACAAGGCTCGTCTTGAAGCACTGTTTCTGGAGTCATAATGATCATTTCGTCACTCAATTGTATCGCCATATCAATATCATGAGTAGAAAATAAAATGCATTTTCCGGTTTCATGAGTAAGCTTTTTCAAAAGTTTGAATAAAGCCACCTTATGTAATAAATCCAAATGGGTAGTGGGTTCGTCCAAAATTATTAATGGAGTATCCTGTGCCAAAGCTCGTGCAATTAATACTTTTTGCAATTGCCCATCACTAATTTCATAATGTTTTTTTGTGGCTAAATGACTGATTTGTGTCAATGCCATGGCCTCGTTAACTTTAACAATATCAATATCAGATAAAGTTCCCATCCAATTGGTGTAGGGCTGTCTTCCTAAAGCAATGAGTTCAAAAACGGTTAAATTACTGGGAGGCAATTTTTCGGTTAAAACGATACTTAGGTTTTGGGCCAAGTTCAAAGGTTCGTAATCAGTAATTTTCTTTTCATTCAAGAAAACTGCACCGGAAAGTGGTTTCTGGATTCCAGTTATCGTTTTTAAAAGCGTTGATTTTCCAATGCCATTCGCACCAATTAAAGCAATCAGTTTTCCTTTTTTTAAAGCAATAGAAATATCCGAAGCCACTACGATTTTCTCTTTTTTATGAGAATAACCAATGCTAATTTGAGACGCTTGTAAGATGATTTTGTTTTCCATTAGGCAATCATTTTTCGTTTACTAACCAATAGCCAAATCACAACTGGAGCTCCAATTATAGAAGTTACAGCATTGATTGGTAAAGTGATCTCCAATCCGGGCAATTCTGAAATTACATCACAAATAAGCATAATTGAAGCGCCTAAAAGTAAGGTACTCCAATACAAAACCGAATGGTTACTGGTTTGAAACACTAATTTTGCTATGTGCGGAACTGCCAGTCCTACAAAGGCAATTGGACCTGCATACGCCGTGATGCTTCCTGCTAAAATGCTTGTTGCAAAAATAATAATTAATCGTGTTTTTTTGAAATTCAAACCTAAACTACGCGCATAATTTTCACCCAAAAGCAATGCATTAAGTGGCTTGATGCTAAATAGACTTAATAATAAGCCAATCCCGACACAAATTGTTAGAATTAATATAGAAGACCAAGACAAATTGCCTAAGTTTCCCATAGACCAAAACGTGAATTTCTGCAATTGTTCAGCGGAACTAAAATACGTAAGAACGCCTACTATTGCGCTGGTAAAACTACCAAACATCAATCCCACAATTAAGATGGCCATTGTATCGCGAAGCCTTTGGGAAACCATCAAAACAGCGAGTAATACAACTGAACTTCCTATAGTTGAAGCTAAAACCACTCCATAAGAGGATAATAAAATGGTACTTAAAAAAGGTGGAAGTAAGCTCGCTCCTAATAGTACAAAAGCAACGCCTAAACTGGCACCGGAACTCAGCCCTAAAACATAAGGTCCTGCTAATGGATTTCGAAACAGAGTTTGCATCAGCAAACCACTTATAGATAATCCCATTCCAACAAGAATTGCAGTAATGGCTTTGGGTAAACGATAATTGATGATGATATATTCCCAGGTGGATTTACTCGCTTGACCTCCAGTTAAACTAGTATAAATTTCTTTAAAAGGTATCGTGATGGAACCAAAACTAATGTTTACAAAAAACAATAGAACAAGCCCTAAAGTAAGCAAGAAAAATAGAATCGTATTTCGTTTTTGATTCGCCAATTTAATTTAGTTTTTGTGCAAAAGTAAAAGTATAATTTGGAAGCAGTTCAGGATGGAAGATTTTAATGTAATCTTTCAAGACTAAATCGGGTCTGCTTGGTGCTAATTCATAATAAATAGTTCCTCTTGTTGCACCTAATTTACTTTCAAAAGTATACACATTTTTAGATTTAGAAGCGTCAAACTGACTGTAATGTGGATTACTGTTTTCGAATTCAGCAATACTTTTAAAAGAACCTGTTGCAATCCAATATTGCGCCGTTTTTGCTTTCTCTAATATTTTTTCAAAAGGCAAACTAAGACTTCCTGTTCCTTTAACATTTGCCCACAAATAATTTGCTTTGGCATCTTTCATGAATTGGGCTACCCAGCTATTTCCTCTTGCTACATACCATTGCTCTTGATACATTGATCCATACAAAACGGTTGCTGTTGGTTTTTGGGTTGCAACCAATTGTATCGCGTCATTGTAATTTTTAACGATTTCATCAAAAAGCGTTTTGGCTTCTTTTTCTTTTCCAAATAAAGCACCGTAAAGCTTAATCCATTCTGCTTTACCCAATGGAGTTTGTTCCATCCAGTCCGCTTGTACGAGTACATTAAGACCACTTTTTTGTAAATTATCAATCATCGGATTGTTGTTGTCAACGCCAAAAGTTACTATTAAATTAGGCACCAAATCAATGAGTTGCTCCATGTTTAATTTTTCGTTTTGTCCTATGTTTTTTACAGCGCCACCATCAATTAGTTTTCTGGTTTTTTCAGAAGAAACATAATCGGTATGAGGGAAACCCACCAGTGATTTTTCAACTCCCAGCATTTCCAAAAAAGGAATATTGGTCGTTGAGGTAACGACGATTGATTCTAAAGGAACTGAAATTGTGGTGTATTTTTGCAGGCTATCAGGAATGCTGCCGTTTTTTTCTTTTAATATATAAGTGAAGTTTTTATTGGCTTCAGGCCAAGGATTTGAAACTGTCACTACTGAATATCCTTCGTATTTATTAATAGAAAGTCCCGAGGCATATTCTATTGCATTTTTTGAATCAGTACTTTCTTTTACGGTTAGGTTTTCGCTTTTTTTACATCCAACGAAAGTTGAAAAAGAGAGAACAAAAAGGATTAATTTAAAGGTGAATTTCATGATTTAATTTTTCGATAGCGACAAAGGTATACCAAATTTATAAAATTTCTTGTTTATTTTTAGCAGTAAAAAATTGAACAAATACTATCTTTACGAAATGAATAGCATTAAAGTCAAAAACTGTTCTACTTGCGGAACTCCTTTTAATTGTGGGGACACACCTGAAGGAAGTAAATGCTGGTGCAACAATTTTCCACCCATTTTTACTCCGTCAGAAGTGGTGGATTGCTTGTGTTCCAGTTGTTTTACAACTGCCTGCTCTACTAAAATTGACGAATATGTTGCAACACTATCTTCTGAAACTGCAACGGATAATAAAGCCAAAGATTTACCCAAAACGACGAATCTCATAGAAGGAATTGACTATTATTTAGAAAATGGGAACTATGTTTTTAAAGCTTGGTTTCATCTAAAAAGAGGTAATTGTTGTGGCAATGGATGTAGACATTGTCCGTATAAATAATTATAAATTGTAAATTATCAATGATGAAAGATAATATTGTTAAAACCAAGAGTTTTGATTTTGCTGTACGAATAGTTAGATTATATCAATATCTATGTTGTGATAAAAAAGAGTTTGTGCTTTCAAAGCAGCTATTAAGATCTGGGACAAGTATTGGTGCTATGATTCGCGAAGCAGAACATGCCGAGAGCAAGCACGATTTTATTCACAAGTTTGCAATTGCACAAAAAGAAGCTAATGAGGTTGTTTATTGGTTAGAATTATTAAAAGCTACGGATTATTTAAATGAGAAAGAATATGAAAATATAAATAACGATGCAATATCAATATTAAAACTTATAACAAGTATTATTAAAACGACTAAAGCAAAAGTTGATACCAAGAAATAAGTTATTCAATTAGCATAAAAGATGTTACTACAATTTACAATTAATAATTTACAATTAGAATGATATATTTAATAACTGGCGGGGAACGCTCCGGTAAAAGTAGTTATGCCGAAAATTTAGCAAAAGAATTATCGGATAAACCAATGTATGTGGCTACAGCCCGAAAATGGGATGATGATTTCCAAAAGAGAATCGATCGCCATCAAAAAGATCGGGACGAACGATGGATTAATATTGAAAAAGAAAAACACTTGAGCGAAATTGATTTTTCGGGAAAAGTAGCTATCGTCGATTGTGTTACGCTTTGGTTAACGAACTTTTTCGTGGATACTAAAAACGATGTTCCCTTGTGCTTAGAAGAAGCTAAAGCCGAATTTGATGCTATTGCCAATCAAGAAAATGCGACAATTATTATTGTAACCAATGAAATAGGGATGGGTATTCATGCCGAAACTCATATTGGTAGAAAATTTACCGAACTTCAAGGTTGGATGAATCAATATATAGCTGCAACTGCCGATACCGTTGTGCTTATGGTTTCTGGAATTCCTGTAACGATAAAAGAAAAAAAATGAAATGGCTATGATCTTACAATATTAAATTCAAAGAAATATTGCCTCATAGCGTATTACATATTCAATTAAAAATCAATAAATAACTACATATGAATTTTGTAACTTCTTGGAGTGGCGGAAAGGACAGTTGTTATGCAATGATGCAAGCAATTCAGCAAGGATTTATTCCAAAAGTGTTACTCAATATGATGAATGAAAACGGGAAAGTGTCTCGTTCTCATGGCTTGCCATTGTCTATATTGAATCAACAAGCTCAAAAAATGGGATTGCCTCTGCAAGGTATTCCCGCAACTTGGGGCGATTATGAAACCAAGTTTATAGCAGTTTTGAAAATGCTAAAAGCTGAATATGATTTGGAAGCAGCCGTTTTTGGTGACATTGACTTGCAACCGCACAAAGATTGGGAAGACAAAGTATGTGCCGCAGCATCGCTAAAAGCAATTTTACCTTTGTGGCAACAAGACCGAATTGCTTTGGTAAATCAAATGCTTGAAAACGGAATTGTAACGATGATTGTTTCTTGCAATACAATTATGGGAGAACGTTATCTGGGTAAAATTTTGACCAAAGAATTAGCACAAGAATTACATGAAAAAGGAATAGATCCTTGTGGTGAAAATGGGGAGTTTCATACTTTGGTAATTAACTGTCCGTTATTTTCTGGAGCGATTGAATTGCCTGAATTCACCAGAATTACCTATGAGAATTATTGTTTCATCGTTTGGGAAGAAGTATAAAAACAAAATTATTTTAAGATGACTTATTTAGATGAAATTTTAAAATCCCGTCGTGACACCCGTCATTTTACGGAGGATCAAGTACCAGATGCTGTTCTTGAAAAAGCACTGCAAGCTGGACATTGGGCGCCTTCAGTGGGTTTGACTGATGCTACAAAATATTATCTGATCAAGTCGCCTGAAATGAAGAAAGCCATTAAAGATTTGTTTTTAGATTATGATAAAAAAGCAATTTCGCTAACTGATAATGAACAACAAAAACAAGCGTACAAAGACCTTAAGTTAGAAGCTATAGAAGAAGCTCCGCTGGGATTGGTCATTTGTTATGACCGCTCGGTTTTAAATAATTTTACGATTGGAACTGTCGGGAGTAATGAAGCGGTAAAGTTCAGCTCTGTTTGTGCTGCGCAAAATATTTGGCTATCCTTAACGGAGCAAGGCTATTCCATGGGATGGGTTTCTATCTTGAATTACTATCAGTTCAAGCAATTATTAGGTTTACCTGAAAATATGGAGCCGTTGGGGTATTTTTGCGTGGGAAAACCAGCTACTGACTATGATAATCAACCCATGTTGCAACAACTGAATTGGAAACAAAAGCAAGAAATTCCACTAGTTGAGGAAATCACTGTTTTGCATGAAAATAAGGTGGAGAAAGTATTTTTTGATGCTAAAAAAGAAATAGATGCTGCTGCTTTTGCAAATGCGTTACAACATAAAATCGACCAAAAAACAAAACCAACGGGTTCATTAGGAATTTTAGAAGTACTCGCCAAACAAATCGGGATGGTATTTCAAACTTTGGAACCAAAAATCACAAAACCTAATCTGGTTGTTTTTGCCGCGGATCACGGAATTGCAAATCATGGTGTAAGTGCTTATCCGCAGGATGTAACGAGACAAATGGTGAGTAATTTTTTGATAGGTGGCGCAGCTATCAATGTGTTTTGTAAACAAAATAAGATTCAATTAGCTATTGTGGATGCAGGTGTGAATTATGATTTCCCTATGAATACGGATTTGATTTCGGCTAAAGTAGGGAAGGGAACCAACTCCTTTTTACAAGGACCTGCGATGAGTAAAACAGAAGTTGAATTGTGTTTTATGAAAGGAAGCGAAATTGTTACCACTATTGCAAAATCGGGCAGTAATTGTATTGGTTTTGGCGAAATGGGCATTGGTAACACGGCTACAGCTTCGGTTTTAATGAGCATTATTTTAGAATTGCAAATTGAAGATTGCGTAGGAAAAGGCACTGGTGTAAATGATGAACAGTTGATTCAAAAAATTAATATCCTTAAAAAATGCATTGCCAATTATAATGGTTCAGATGATTTAGAGAGCAAATTAGCTTATTTCGGAGGATTTGAAATCATGCAAATGGTAGGTGGAATGCTTCAAGCTAAGGAAGTAAATATGTTGATTCTAGTGGATGGCTTTATCTGTAGTGTTGCTTTTTTAATTGCCTTTAAAAAGAATCCATCTATTACTGAAAATGCTATTTTTTGCCATTCTTCCGCTGAGCAAGGGCACCAAAAAATATTAGATTACCTCGGAGTTCGTTCCCTGTTGCGACTCGATTTACGGTTGGGTGAAGGCACGGGTTGCGCCATTGCTTTTCCTATAATTGAGTCGGCTGTAGCATTCTTGAATGACATGGCGAGTTTTGAATCTGCGGGGGTTAGCGGTCGGTAGAGACGCCTGTAGAGACGCACTGCAGTGCGTCTCTACAGGAAAATAAAACAAAAAATAATTCCAAAAATGAAAAAAGAACTACACATATTTTTTACAGCATTAATGTTTTACACCAGGATTCCGTGTCCTGCAACCATCGATCATAATCCGGATTATTTGAATAAAGCGTCCCGTTATTTTCCATTGATTGGTTGGATTGTCGGCAGTGTGGCTTTTGGAGTATATTGTGTTTTTAATTATTTAGTTGCTCCTGAAATTGCGGTAATCTTCTCTATGATTGCCTCCGTTTTAGTTACCGGAGCTTTTCATGAAGATGGTTTTGCTGATGTTTGCGATGGTTTTGGCGGCGGTTGGACCAAAGAAAAAATACTAATGATTATGAAAGACAGCGCCATTGGTGCGTATGGCGCGATTGGTTTAGTGCTGTTGTTAGTGCTTAAATTTCAAGGGCTGACTCAATTAATTGATGTCTCGGATAATCCTAAATTTATAATTTATAATTCACAATTTATAATTCTATTACTTCTTGTTTCTGCGCATTCCATCAGTCGATTAGCAGCGATTTCAATTGTTTTTACCCATCAATATTCACGAGAAGATGCTACAAGTAAAAGCAAACCAATCGCACAAAGTTATTCTTGGAAAGAAGTGGCAGGAGCGTTCTTTTTTGGATTGCTTCCATTAGTTATTTTGTCTTATTTTCAGTGGCAAATGCTGTTGGTTTTAATCCCTGTTTTCCTGACACGATTCTTTTTGGCGCGTTATTTTCAGAAATGGATTGACGGATATACAGGGGATTGTTTGGGCGCAACCCAACAGGTTTGCGAAGTGGTTTTTTACATATCAGTTATTGCATTATGGAAGTTTATTTAGTACGTCACACGGAAACGGTTTGCGAAAAAGGAATTTGTTATGGACAATCCGATGTGAAAATCATGGAGCCTTATGACGCTGTTTTTCAGTCTGTTTTGGGTCAATTGCCTCAAGATGCAATATTGTATTCCAGTCCTTTACTTCGCTGTGTGCTTTTGGCAAATTATATCAAATACAATTCAGAGATTACTGCTGTAAACGAAGATTTCCGTTTAATGGAAATGAATTTTGGCGATTGGGAAATGAAAAATTGGGATGTAATTCCACCTGATGATTTTACACCTTGGATGACTGATTTTGTAAATGTTCGTGTGCCGAACGGTGAATCATTTACGGATTTGCATAATCGAGTAATTGATTTTATGCATAATGAACTTCAAAGAACGAATTCAAAACCAGTAATTATTGTGGCCCATGCTGGAGTGATACGAAGTTTTTTATGTAAAATTTCGGATTTACCGCTGAAAGACGCTTTTCAGAATAAAGTAGATTTTGGAGCTGTAATTAAAATTGAATTATAAAATCCGCAATTATTTAGGTTATTAACTTAATATAATTTTATCTTTGCTGCCGTATTGAGGTTGAGGTTTGTTTTTTTCAAACCACATTAAAAGGGAATCAGGTGATAGATTTCAAGTTTTAGATTTCAGATTTCAGGATTTAAATCCTAAATCAAGAATCCTAAATCTTAAATCAAAAATCCTGAGCTGTACCCGCAACTGTAAGCTATCAAGCTTGTTGTTATCTACAAAACCATTGTTCGCCGCAGCGAATGAGAAGGTAAACAACAAGACGCAAGCCAGGAGACCTGCCTATTACATCGAGTATCAAACTTTCGGGAAAAAAGGTTTGGGTATGGGTCATTCTATGCTTTTCTCCCCATTTATTAAATTTTACATTTTTAAAATGAACAAAAAATTCATTCGCTTTAGTGCGATTGCATTGTTATTTGCAATGAACACGTATGCACAAGAACAAGAACCAAAACAACTTGATGAAGTTGTTGTTTCCGATTCGAAATTTGCTTTGCCAAAAGAAAAATCAGGAAAAGTTATCGTGAAAATTACTGCTGCAGATTTGAAGAAAAAAGCAGGACAATCAGTAGCTTCAATTTTAAGTACGGTAGCTGGTGTTGAAATCAATGGGAATCAGAGTCGTAATGGTAAGGATTTGGGACTTTACATTCGTGGAGGAAGAAATCATCAGGTTTTAATTTTGATTGACGGGGTTCCTGTTACGGATGCTTCCGGGATTAGCTTATCGTATGATTTGAGATTGATTCCTGTGGAGCAAATTGAAAGTATTGAGATTATGAAAGGTGCTTCAAGTACTTTGTACGGTTCTGGAGCAGCTACAGGTGTTATTAATATTACACTTAAAAAAGCAGGTAAAAAAGCTATTGCTGGAAATGCATACGTGAATATTGGTACACAAACAGCTGCCAAAAATGCAAATTATAGCATACAAGATTACAGTCAAGGAATTGCTGTAAACGGTGGTTTTGAAAAAGTAAATTATTTTGCTTCTTTGAATAGTACTGAAACTACAGGGATTTCTGAGGCAAGACCATTAAATTCAAATACTAAATTTGAGAACGATGATTTTTCAAGATTAAATTCGGTGGTAAAAATTGGCTTTACGCCAACTAAAAAATTATCATTTGATTTCTTTGCAAATTATGATCGAATGAAAAACGGTTTTGATGCAGGTTCATTTTCAGATGATCTTACAAATTTCAGTCTTTCGGAGCAATTTAGAGTTGGTTTTTCTCCAAAATACAAATACAATAAAGGAGAATTGGTAATCAATACCGGTGCAAATGTAATCAATCGCGACATCTTTAGTTATGGCTCTTTATTCCAGGCAAAGTCAAGAAGTGTTGATGTTGATGCTTTTAATAAATATGAAATTTCATCTGAGCTATTTGTGGTTACAGGAGCACAATTTCAGTTTCACGAAATGTCAAACTTAAGCGAGTATGATGCAATTACAACTGATATGGCAAAATTCAATATGATTGATCCTTATGTAACGGCAGTTTATAATTCTAGTTTTGGATTAAACTTAAATGCAGGAGCACGTTATAACATTCATAGTAAATACGGGAATAATTTAGTTTATAATGTTAATCCATCGTATAGCTTTTCAGAATCATTGAAAGTATTGGCTTCTTATAGCACAGCATTTGTTACTCCAAGTTTGTACCAATTGTACTCTCCGTATGGTGATTTGGATTTATCTCCAGAGAAAGATGCAACTGCCGAAGTTGGTTTTGAAGTAAGTTTGGCAGATAAGAAAGTGGTTTTAAATGCTGTTGTTTTTCAAAGAGAAGAAGAAGATGCAATAGGGTTTGATTTGATGACTTATAAATACTTTAATGTAGATGGTAAAAACAAAGCCAAAGGTCTTGAAACAATGATTTCTTATGCTTTTAATGATAAAGTAAAATTCAATGCCAATTATACTTTTACGGAGTTAGAAAAACAATCTCGCATTCTAAACCCGAAACATAAAGCTAATGCTTCTGTGGATGTGCAAGCAACAGAACGCCTTGCTTTTAATCTGGCGTATCAGTTTGTATCAGACAGATATTTAGAATACACGACTTATCCGGAGCCAACTTATGATCCTGTTTTAAATTCAGAAATTTTGAAAGACTATCAATTAGTAAATGCCAATGCTCGTTATGAATTGATCAAAAACAGATTGAATGTTTTTGGTGCAGTTGATAATATTTTGGATAAAGATTTTGTTGAAAGTCGCGGATACAGTACAAGAGGAAGAAACTTTAAATTAGGTTTAAATTTCTTATTCTAAAAGAGTATGTTTTAGTTTTTAGTCTTAATTCCCGTTCCTAATTTGGAGCGGGTTTTTTGTTGGAGAAAATCGGATTCTTTGATTTATAATGATAAAAAAAAGAGGCTATCAGTAATGAAAGCCTCTTTTTAGTTTAATTTTTGAAATTAATATTATTCCAATGCTTTCAAAAGTCCTTCTGGAGCTTTGTCAATATACATTTGATTTTGGATTCCTTTGATTGATTTTGCATCTTTGAAAAACTCAAAATCTACTCCTGTATTTTGTTTCAACATTCTGGTTGTTCCTGTTATTTTTCCAATAGCGGTACTTAATAAAGGTTCTGAAGTGTCTCCAAGAACTCCATAAGTGCTAATAGTTTCTTTTAATAAATAATCAGGTTGTAGTCCATTGAAATAATCTCCAAAACCGGTTGAATTCACAATTTTCAATACAATCGGCTGCATGGCGTATCTGTGATTTGGGTTTCTGTTTTCGGAACCAAAAGTAGCAGAGTCATATAGTGTAACTGACCCAACATTTTTCCCTACAGTTACATCACCAATTTGTATTACATTGATATGAGGTTCTAATCCGTTGATTACTAATTCACTTGCCGATGCTGTGCTTTGAGTAGTCAATATATAGACTTTAGTCAAGTTTAAACTGTTTATTGCGGTAGTCCCAATTTTGTCAGTAAAATTATTTATTAAAGCTCCGGGATTGTTAGTTTCGAAATACGCGTTGATTTTAGCATTCCATTGTTGTTTAGCAAATACCTGTCCAGTAAATTGTCCGGTAATCATACTCGCTAAACGTGTAGCCGTTTGCACAGAACCACCTCCGTTATAACGTAAATCCAAAACTAAGTCCGTAACTCCTTGTGATTTTAAAGAAGCAAAAGCTTCATTCAATTGCGTGTCATAATTAGCATAAAAACCATTGTACATCAAATACCCTATTTTATGTGAACCGGAAGTGATTACTTTGTTGATTAAAATTGGATTTTCGGATAAAACGGTTTTTGTTAACTCTACTGATTTTCCGTTGGCAACAATAGTAGTTCCGTTATAATCTGCCAGATTTAATGTGTAAGTTTCGTTTGAACCAAATAATAGAGATTCATAATTACTCAAAGTAAGCTGAGTTCCATTTACGGCAGTAAAAAAATCACCACGCTTGATGTTCTTGTTCGACGCATCTGAATTTGCAATGATGTAACGTACATAACCAAATATTTCAGTAGTGCTTCCGGGCTTTCTGCTTAAACCAAAATCAACACCATTGTTTTTAGTTGTTCCTTGAAGCGTTCCTTCCAGCTCTAAATAATCATCCACAATCCAACTGAAACGGTCTATGGTTTTGTCAACTCTAAGCGCGTCAAACAACTCTTCAGGAACAGGGTATCCTCTTAGAAACGTATTTAATGCAGTTTGGTCTGCAAATTTATCATCTGATAAATTTGGAACATCTGCCTGCCATAAGTAATATTGGTTCATCCCTTTCCAAATAAAATCTTGTATGTCTAAACTGGCTGGTGGGGCAACATCATCATTATCTTGACAGCTTTGGAAAGTGAAAACTGCTATAAATAATAAAAGCGTAATTTTGAAACTTGTTCTCATATGTAGGTTTTAATATAATTAACGTAAAAATAGTAACTTTAGTTTTATTTTATGTTTTTTGTTACAAAAATAAAAATGAGTCGTCTAGATTATATAACCAGTTTAAAAACCAAATTTTTTATGAACCAAAATGAGTTTGTGCAACTCGTCACTCCTTTTAAAGACAAAGTCTTTAGGTTGGCTAAGCGATTGCTCGTAAGTACTGAAGAAGCCGAAGACGCAACTCAGGAAATTTTGGTCAAATTATGGAGTAAAAATGGAAATTTAGCAGCGTACAGCAGTGTAGAAGCATTTGCAATGACAATGACCAAAAATTATTGTTTGGATCAGCTAAAATCAAAAAGAACAGGAAACCTCAAAATCGTTCATACAAATTATGTAGATAAAGAACCGGGTCTCGATAAGAAAATGGAAGACTTAGACAGTTTGGATTGGGTGGAGAAAATAATGGATAAATTGCCCGTTCAACAAAGATTAATTATTCAAATGCGGGATGTTGAACAATACGAATTTGAAGAAATCGCAAAAATACTCGACATGAATGAGAGTGCGATTCGGGTGGCGCTTTCAAGAGCAAGGAAAACGATACGGGATTATATGACAGAAACACACAATTATGGAATTAGTTAAAATAGAAGATTTATTAGAAAAATACTTTCAGGGAGAAACCAGTATTGCAGAAGAAAATGAATTACGTAATTATTTTTCTTCATCGAATGTTGCGCAGCATTTAGAACAATACAAACCTTTATTTGGGTATTTCTCTCTTGCAAAAGAGCATCAGTTTACGCCAGAAATTCCAATACTCCCGAGGCCTCGGGATAAAAAACGTAATGTTGCGTGGATATCAATTGCGGCTTCGGTTGTTGTTTTGCTGGGAATAGGAACCTATGCTTATTATAGTGCAGATGTTGTTAACAAAAACCAAGATTTAGGAACGTATGATGATCCTGAAGAGGCTTTCAGAGCAACTCAAAAAGCATTATCATTATTATCAGATAATGTAAATGTTGGCATAGAAAGTGTACTGTATATTCAAGAATATCAAACCACAAAAGACAAAATATTCATTAGTACTAAAAAACAGTCTGGTGGTTCTTAATTGCCTTGAGTAAACAGTAAAAAACAAAAAAATAATTTTAAACCATAACAATTTAAAAAAATGAAATCAACAATCAATAATAACAAAATGAACAGTAATTTTAATAAGAGTAAAAAGTTTATACTAACATTAGTATTTACATTAGTTTCAAGCACATTTTTTGCACAAGCGATTTTTGATAAATTCGACGGGCAAGAAGGCGTAAAATCAATCATTGTCAATAAAAAAATGTTTGATTTGATGAGCAAAGTAAAAATGGATGCTTCAGATAAAGAAACACAACAGTACTTGAGTTTGATAAAGAAACTGGATGATTTGAAAGTGTTTACCACTAAAAGCGCCAGAATAGAAGGCGAAATGAAAGTTGTGGCTGATAAATACATAAAAACGGCAGGATTAGAAGAACTGATGCGTGTGAATGAAGATGGCAGAAGCATTAAAATTCTAGTAAAATCAGGAGCGAGTGATTCTCAAATAAGAGAGTTGTTTATGTTCATTGAAGGTGCCAAAAATGACGATACGGTTTTAATGTCTTTGAAAGGTAATTTCGATTTGAATGAAATTTCAGTTCTTACCAATAAGATGAAAATTCCTGGTGGAGAAGATTTGAAGAAAGCAACTAAAGGAAAAAAGTAAGATGAAAACAGTTTTTGGATTAGCGCTGCTATTGAGTTTGTTTCTCGTGAGCTGTAACTCGGAACCGACCTTGCAAAAGTATTTTGTGGAAAATACCGAAAACAAAAATTTTATCGCTCTTGATGTGTCACCTAATATTCTGAACGTTGATAAAACAAAATTGTCAATTGCACAGAGTGATGCTTTAAAGTCTTTTGACAAGATGAATGTTTTGGCTTTCAAATTAAACGATAAGAATAAAGCGGAATTTGAAATTGAACGTGCTAAGGTTAATTTGATTTTAAAAGACAAAAAGTACCAACAGCTTATGAAGTTTGGTTCTGGTAAAGAAGGTGCTTCGGTGAGCTTCGTAGGAACTGATGAGCATATTGAAGAGTTTGTTTTTTTTGCGAATAAAAAGGAAAATGGTTTTGCTGTTGTTCGAATTTTAGGCAAGGATATGAATCCTACTAGTGTTATGACTATGATGAGCGTTTTACAGCAATCTAATATTGATTTAGAGCAATTGAAGCCTTTGCAGCAGTTAATGAAATAAACGTATTCTAAAACAATAAAAAGCGCCTTGATAATATGTCAAGGCGCTTTTTTTATGATGTATAATTTTCGATTAAATGTAAATGTGTTATTGTTTGCAAAACATCTTTTTATTGCCACTGAATCGTTCTTGTTAAATTATGATTTTAGATATATAAATAATGAATAAGAGTTAGGATGAAAAATAAAAGGAACTAAAGCGGATTTACTTTGCCTTTCCCAACAAAGCCCAGCTTTGAAAACAAAAATGCTTCAAAAATAATTCCAAGTAAGCTTGATTATTTTTGAAGCATTTTTATTTATTCGTGACCACGGCGGGATTTGAACCCGCACGCCCTTGCGAGCACCAGCCCCTCAAGCTGGCAAGTCTACCGTTTCTCCACGTGGCCTAAAAAAAGAAAAGGTCAAGTAATAAATTACTCGACCTTTTGTGACCCGACTGGGGCTCGAACCCAGGACCCCATCATTAAAAGTGATGTGCTCTACCAACTGAGCTATCGAGTCAATGCTTCAAGGAAATTATGTGTTGATCACTAAAATTGTGACCCGACTGGGGCTCGAACCCAGGACCCCATCATTAAAAGTGATGTGCTCTACCAACTGAGCTATCGAGTCATATTCTTTCCTTGAATGCGGGTGCAAATATAAGGACTTATTTTGGAGTTTTCCAAGCAATTTTATTATAAATTTGTCTTTTTTTAACAAAATCACTCAACACCTTAATTTGTAAGGTTTTATTCAGATGAAAAAAATTATATTATTAGGTTATATGGGCTGTGGTAAGTCCACAATTGCAAATAAATTGTCAAAACTTATCGGAATTCCTTTTGTGGATTTAGATAAAAAGATTGAAGAGAAGGTAAATTTATCTATAAATGCTATTTTTGAAAAGCACGGAGAAATTTATTTTAGAAAGTTAGAACATGAAGTTTTTATCGAATTATTGCATTCGCCTGAACAATTAATCATCGGTTTAGGTGGAGGAACTCCATGTTATGCCAATAATCATGAGTTGCTAAAAGGCGATAATGTGGTGTCAGTTTATCTTAAAGCTTCTATAGATACTTTGTTCAATAGATTGAGCCATAATAAAAGCAAGCGCCCTCTTATTGCAAATAAAAGTGACGCTGAGATGAAAGAGTTTATTGCGAAACATCTTTTTGATAGAAGTTTTTATTACAATCAAGCACAATATAAAGTGAATGTTGATGATAAGACAATCGATCAGACGGTACTCGATATCGTTGCAATTCTAGCTTAAATAAGCATAATTGTCATTGTTTTCATCAAAAACGACTTGTACGTGTTCTAATAATGATGTAGAAAGTGAGATGCCTTTGAAATCAGCTTTTACAGGGTATTTTTTGTGGTTTCGGTCCACAAGTACTGCGGTTTTAAACTTTTTCAAAGGAACGTCTATAAAATGCCTAACTGCATAGATTAATGTGGTGCCTGAATTTAATACATCATCAACAAGAACTAAGCCTTTATTAGCGTACTGTTCTTTTGATAAGGAAGTGTGAATTGGTAATTCGGGATTTTGCTTATTGATTTGTACTTCGCAAAGCGAAACTTTGAGAGGAGAAATGGTTTCTAAGATTGAAGCTATTTTTTTTGCAAATGTAAAACCGTTAGAGGCAATTCCTGCAATTACAATTTCTTCTTCATCTACAAATGTTTCATAGATTTGGTAAGCAATTCTTTTTATTTTATGCTCGATTTCTTGATTCGTTAAGATAATATTTTTGCTCATTATTTTTAGTTTGTTATTTAACCATTTACAGTTTAAAATTCAAAGGATCATTTTGGTAACTTAAACAAGTAACGTTTTAGGCTTACTCATCATCTTCATCGGTGGTTGTTTCATTCCCAAATTCATCAATATCTCTTCGGTCTTTTTTGGTAGGTCTTCCGGTGCCATTTTTTCGGTAATGCTCCTTTGATAATTTCAGTAATTCTAAATGCTGGTAGGCTTCTGCTGGAGTATCATTTCTTCGGTAGATATCAACTAATTTAGCGCCAACACGATTCTCTGGTACATCCAGAACGGTGATGATTTGGGTAATTTGGTCTTTCCTGAACGTAATTTTGTCAGTAGGAAAAACCTCTTTTGATGGCTTGGCAACAAGACCATTTACAGTCACATGATTCTTTTTACAGGCCTCGGTAACCATATTTCTGGTTTTGTAATACCGCATGCACCATAAATATTTATCTATTCTCATAAATTTTCTAAAATCGGAGTTAAATAGTTTACAAAAATCAATCAATATTGTATCTTGCGCACTTAAAAATTTAGCTATAATGAACAAATTTAAGTATTATTTTATTCTATTAATTACAACCGTCTCTTTATTTTCATGTTCAAAGGATGATGCTGCTGAAATTGAACCACCTAGAGATTATGCAGCACAACTTGCTACTGATTTAACTGATATTGAAGAATATTTAAAAACCTATTCTATAACTGTTCTTAATCATCCTGGTTTTGCTGATGATCAAGATGTTACTTTTACAAAAATTCCAACAGGAGGAACAGCACCCTCTATTTATTCCTATTTGAATAGTGCCACTTTTCCTAAACTTTTGAGTAAAGAGGTGAAACTTCATGATATAACTTACAAGTTGTATTATTTAGTGTTAAGAGAAGGAGTAGGAGAGAAACCTTCTAATGTTGATGGTGTGTTAGCCGCTTACAAAGGAGATTATTTAGATCGTCAAACGGTATCTGAAGTTACGGCATTAACGGCAACCCAATTTGAAGAAGCTAAGAATCCACAACAATTTTTAAGTTTATTTAGTACAATAACAGGATGGGGTGAAACTTTTCCTGAGTTTAAGGTGGGAACGTATTCTTCTAATGCTGACGGTACAGTTTCTTATAATGATTTTGGAGCAGGAATTATGTTTATTCCTTCAGGACTTGGATATTACAATTCAGGAAGTGCCAGTATTCCAGCTTATGCTCCTTTAGTTTTTAGTTTTAAATTATTTGCAATTAGCAGATTAGATTCTGATAATGATGGAATTATGAACTTTCAAGAGGATGTAAACGGAGACGGTTACATGCGTATTTTGGCAACAGGCGTTGTGAATCCTGATGATACTGATGGAGATGGTATTCCTAACTTTTTAGATGCTGACGATGATGGAGATGGAGTTAGTACAAAAACAGAAATTACAGGAGCTAATGGTGTTTTAATTCCTTTTGCAGATATACCGAGTTGTGATGGTAATACTACTGATCCGGCTAGAGTAAAAAGACACTTAGTAAAGTGTAATTAAAAAATAAATTCAAAAAAAAATCCAGTTCAATTGAACTGGATTTTTTTTGGTGTAAAATGAAAATATTATTTTCTTTTCATTACTCTTTCTACAGCTTCAACAATCGCTTGATTGTTCAATTTGTATTTTTCCATTAGTTGTTCTGGTGTTCCAGATTCTCCAAAACTGTCATTAACCGCGACAAACTCTTGTGGAGCTGGACTGTTCAATGCTAGGACTCTGGAAACGCTTTCGCCAAGACCACCAAGAATATTATGCTCTTCAGCAGTAACGATACATTTTGTTTTTGCCAATGATTTCAAAATCGCTTCTTCATCCAATGGTTTGATCGTATGGATATTGATTACTTCAGCAGAAATACCTTTTGCTTCCAAAGCTTCAGCAGCAATTAGCGCTTCCCAAACTAAATGTCCAGTAGCAATAATTGTTACGTCAGAACCTTCGCTTAAAACAATCGCTTTTCCTATTACGAAAGGCTCATCAGCAGGCATGAAATTAGGCACAACCGGACGACCAAAACGCAAGTAAGCTGGGCCATGGTGATCTGCTAATGCTAAAGTAGCCGCTTTAGTTTGATTGTAATCACAAGTATTGATTACAGTCATTCCCGGTAACATTTTCATTAATCCAATATCTTCAAGAATTTGGTGTGTAGCACCGTCTTCACCTAATGTCAATCCAGCGTGTGAAGCACAAATTTTTACGTTTTTCTCAGAATACGCCACTGATTGACGGATTTGATCATACACTCTTCCTGTGGAAAAGTTAGCGAAAGTTCCTGTAAAAGGAATTTTACCACCAACAGTTAAACCAGCTGCTATTCCAATCATGTTTGCTTCTGCAATCCCAATTTGGAAAAAACGTTCCGGGTGATTTTTCTTGAAATCGTCAAATTTTAAAGAACCTATTAAATCCGCACAAAGTGCAACCACATTTTCATTCTTTTGACCTAATTCAGTCATTCCCGCTCCAAAACCCGAACGAGTGTCTTTACTTCCTGTATTTGTATATTTTTTCATTTTTCAATTTAGATTTTTAGCAGTATTCTACAGAACACTAATTACTGAGCTCTGAACACTTTCTAGTAGTCGCTTTCGCCTTCAGTATAATTTTGACCTAAAGCAATTTCAAGTTGCGTATCATTTGGCGCTTTACCGTGCCAAGCATGACTGTACATCATAAAATCTACACCATTACCCATTTCAGTATGCAACAACACACAAACTGGTTTTCCTTTTCCAGTTCTTGATTTTGCATCATTCATTCCAGCAATAATAGCTTCAATATCATTTCCTTTTTCAATTTCTAAAACATCCCAATCAAAAGCTTCAAATTTAGCGCGGATACTTCCCATTGCTAAAACTTCATCAGTTGTTCCGTCAATTTGTTTTCCGTTTAAATCGATTGTAGCGATAAGATTGTCTACTTTTTTTGCAGAAGCATACATGATTGCTTCCCAGTTTTGACCTTCTTGTAATTCACCATCTCCGTGAAGCGTGTAAATTATATGATTGTCACCATTTAATTTTTTAGCTTGAGCAGCACCAATTCCTACTGATAATCCTTGTCCAAGAGAACCTGACGCAATTCTCACTCCAGGTAAACCATCATGAGTAGTTGGGTGACCTTGCAATCTTGAATTGATCAAACGGAAAGTTGCTAATTCCGATACCGGGAAATAACCGCTTCTCGCTAAAACGCTGTAGAAAACAGGAGAAATATGTCCGTTTGAAAGGAAGAAAAGATCTTCTCCAATACCGTCCATATCAAAACCTTCTTTGCGTTCCATTATGTTTTGGTATAAGGTTACCAGAAATTCAGTACAACCTAGAGAACCACCTGGGTGACCTGAATTGACAGCGTGTACCATTCGAAGAATATCTCTTCTGACTTGGATTGTTAAATCGTTTAATTGTTGTGTGTTAGGCTTCATTTTGTGTGTAAAAGTTAAACTGCTGCAAATGTAATTTTTATTTAGGGTTACCGCAAAAGTTTTTAGGAATATTTAATGTAAGATTCCGTTAGAATTTAAGTTGAATAAAATTACCGGCATAAGTTTGCATAATTCACAAAAAAGCCCGCATTTGGCGGGCTTTTTTGTGAATGGAGAAACATATAATATTTGTATATTCTCCAATTACAATTATAGTTAAGTGTTCGTAATTGCATCAGCTCTGTGCGCTTGATTATTGATAGCAGTTAATGCGATTCCAGTTAATACCGCATCTGTTTTTTTCTCCTCATCAAGACTCATCGCCAATAGATTTGCCGCTTTATCTTCTCCTAAAGTTTTTGCAAAAGCATGGAGGGTTCCATAAGTTGCAATTTCATAATGTTTTACCTTTTGATCTGCTGCAATAATTCCGGCATCTCGAACAACGCCAATATCAGTTTGTCTGATCAAGCTATTTGTTTCTTTCAATATGCCTCCCATTGCTTCGCATTTTTTGGCAGTCGCTTCAACACCAGTTGCTTCAAATATTTTTTCCAAACGTGAAACGTGTTCTTGCGTCTCATTCAATTGGTTTTTTAAAGAGTTAACTAATTCTGGTGATGATGCGTTTTTCATCATTTTTGGCAATGTTTTAGTTAACACTTTCTCTGCCCAATAAATATCTTTCAATCCAACTTCAAATAAATCTCTCAATCCATGTGCTGCATTTGCTTGTACAGCTCCTTTACTATTTTCGCTTTTACCCATTTCAGTTCTCATAACACTAGTTTTTTAAGATTAATTTTTTATGAAAAATATTAAATATGATATTCTCTTAAACAAACTCATTATTTAATTTTCAAGTAGGGTAAAATTAAACATATTAAAATGTAATCAATTGTTAATTAACTAATTGTAAATACGAAATGTATGATTTTTTAAAGAAATTAATGTTCTGATTTTAGTTTTGAATAGCCGTTGGATTGTCTTTTTAAGTGGTTTGTGACTGATGATAATTCACATCCAGCCATGAACCGCCATTATAAGATTCAATTCCATGTGCCGTTAGAAACACTTGTGCCTGTCCACTTCTATTTCCCGATGCACAACAAAGAATTAATGGGGCTTTAAGTTCTTGTATTTCCTGCATTCTATGTGGTATCTCATTCAAAGGAATGTTTATGGAACCAGCAACATGACCGCCCATAAACTCATCATAGGAACGTACATCGACTATGGTTCCCAGTTTTTCTTTAATTATTTTTGCTACTTCCATTTTGTTGTTCTTTAAAGATTATTAATCTATGATAGCATAAAGCTGTTTTGCTCTATCTAAATTTACGGATTTATTCAACGGAATTTCTAAGAAATATTCCAGTTGCCATTTTTGGGTTTTTTGCGCTTGTTTGCTTTCTGTCAAGTCCCACGGCGGATACACCCGAATTCCTCGTTTTCCTTCTTTTAAGTTGGTACTGATAATTCCTTGTTGGCAAAGTACCGACTTTGGAAATATAAATTGACCAAATTTATCGTTGCTTTTAGTATTTATAACAAAAAAATCAATATCGTCTGAAACCGCATAAGGCTCGATAGGTCCATTTTCGCTTCTCTTCCAAAAAGTGACAAATTGCCCAATCTTTGTAGGGGTAATTTTTGCAAGACGAAAGAGTATTTTAATGGTGTCAAGGTCAAATTTACAGGCGCAATATTCGGCACTTTCTTTTTCTATTTCAAGATTTCGGAGGTCAAAACCACATTTGTCAAATACAAGCTCTTTAGTCTCAATTAGGTTTTCGGGAATCATTCGCGTTGTTATTTGGGCTTTTAATGGGAAACTAATTTTCTAATGGTTGTAAGTCAGTATCAGGTATAAGTTTAACTTCTTCTTCCTCATCCTTCAATTCATAAAGTAAGTGTTCTACTTCAGAATAATCCTTAATTACTTTTACAGTAATTATGGCTAGAGGAATACCAATTATTGAAGCAACAATACTGGCAATTGTAGTCGTAGTAAGCTCTTCAAGTGTCTCCGCCTTCATGGAATATCTAAAAATGAATTGCCCTAAAAATGAAGAAATAATCCATAATGCCCACCACCATCCAATGAAATGGGTCGTTAGATTTTGAGCATAATTTTCATCCTTTTTAGATAGTAAACTTTGTGTTTCCAGATACAACTCTTTCATGATTTGGTTGGGTCTATAAAGAGAAATGATTGGTACAAACCAGCAACCAGCGGCCCATCCTTCGGTGAAGGATAAACTTTCGGCTTTTATATGAAGATTGTAGTAGGCTCTCCTGAACCATCGTATAAAAGTAATTCCCGAAATCACATATACTGTCAAATAAATTAGGCCTATGATTTTTTGTCTTAAATCATTATCAGTGGCTGCTTCAGTTGTTATTTGTCCACCATTTGCAACAGTTTCTAATAAGTCATATTGCAAATAATCAGAAAGGAGTGAAATTATTTCGACAGTTAGTACAGTCCATAATAGCATAATAGCAATTTTTGCTCTTTGGCCGTTGGGTTTTAAATTTTCCATTTTTTATTTTTTTGTCAATTTAAATGCTCCACCACCTTGTTTTATAATCATTTGTTTTTCATTTGGCTTAAATTCTAGTTGTATTCCAGCGGCTAAAAACTCAAATTTATCTTTCTCAGTTGCTTCTAGCGGAAATGCTGATTGTCCGGTTGCTTGTGCAAAAAGTTTTAAATTATCTTTTGTAATTGTAATTTTCATGGGAAATCCAGCATCTGAATATTCTCCTAAATAAGGATCCAAGTCTTCGGTTTTGAGTTCGAAATTTTTAAAAGTAGGAATTACAAACGGCTTGTTGAAGTAACTACTTAAAGCAGCGATAATGATATCATTATTGTCGTATGTTTTTCCGTTTGATGTTAATGCAACGGAAATCTTGTCCTCTGTAAAATAATACAACACAGATCTGAATTCATCAATTCCTCCATTATGGCCAAATCCTTTTTTATCATAAAACGGAATTTGGAAAATCCCCATGCCGTAGTTGTCTTGCAAAGTGATCATTTGTTTTAAACTGCTTTCGTTGATTATTTTATTCGAGAATAAAAGGTCAATAAAAATGGTCAAATCAGTCGGATTAGAAACAATTGAACCAGCACCCATTGGGATTGACATATCCGTTTCTGTTTGTTTTATCCATTTTTCTGAAAATTTATAAGAATTAGATTCGTTGTTTTGAAGGCTTATTTTATCTCCTACGTAAGTATTTTTTAAGCCTAATGGCTTTGTAATTTTATCTTTTAAAATAGCTGCGTATGGTTTTTTGTATGCTTTTTGAAGAATATAACTCAACAAAACATAATTTGAATTGCTATAATCTGCTTTGCTGTTTGGTTCAAAATCACTTTTTCCTTTTGCAATAATTGCTACCATTTGCTCTTCGGATTTGGGTTCGGTATTGTACTGCAAATTCCAGTGATATTGACCACCCAATTCCAATTTAAAGTGAGCACCTGATTCCAATTCAAAATGACCACCCAATTCCGGGGCAAAATGACCACCCCATTTTTCATTAAAAACTACTCTTTTTCATCTGTTAATTAGTGTTCAAATATACTTAAATATTATCCTTTGTTTATCCCTCTTTTTTTTCTCATAGATTCTCCATGTAATTCGAGTCGATGAGATTGATGTATCAGCCTATCCAAAATTGCATCAGCTATGGTTTTTTCTCCAATGATGTCATACCAGCCTTGCACTGGGATTTGTGAGGTTACAATGATAGAACCGTTATTATGCCTGTCTTCAATGATCTCTAAAAGGGTAATTCGGTTACTGCTATCCAAAGCTTGGAGTCCAAAATCGTCTAATATAATAACATCTTGCCGTTCTATTTTGGCCAATTCTCTCAGGTAAGAACCATCTGCTTTGGCCATTTTTAATTTAGCAAACAGCTTCGAAGTATTAAAATAACTTACTTTAAAACCTTGGATACAGGCTTGATAACCTAATGCTGTGCCTAAATAACTTTTGCCTACACCAGTGCTTCCCGTTATTAAAATGTTTTCATTTTTTTCGACAAATTCACATTCTGCCAGACGCAGTATGGTATTTCGATCCAGATTACGGGTTTGGTCAAAATTGATACTTTCAATATTTGATTTGTAATGGAATCGGGCGTTGGTGATACTGCGGGCAATACGCCGATTGTGCCTTTCATCCCATTCGGCATCAATAAGCATCGATACAAACTGATCGAGCGTGTAATGGTCTGTTTTTCCGCTTTCAATGGCTGTTTTAAAAGCATTGTGCATGCCGTAAAGCTTCATTTGTTTCATTTTTGTTACTGTGGATTCATTCATGATTACTGTGTTTTAATTTAATTATAATACTGTTTTCCTCTTATGTTAGCGTGAATTGGAAGTTCCTGCTCAGGTTCTTGTTCAAATTCGATATGATCTAAGTTGTTTTCTAAAATATTTTGAATGGTCTTAAAATTGTAAATTTTAAAATCAAGTGCCCGCTTACAGGCATTTATTAATCGCTCTTTCCCTACCTTTTTCTCGAAGTTTAATATTCCCAAACAACTTTTATAAGCCTGTTCAGGATGGTTTCTACTTTCAATTATTTGCATAATATATTCTGCTACTGACTCGTCAATACTACTGGCCCAATCAATGAAGCGGGCAGCACTCCACTGAGCTACAAATTGATGCGTGCTAGCCATATGTTCCGGGATTGTGGTATAGATATAAGGTTTGTAATTCCTTGGATGGATGGCTATTCGATTGTATTTGTGATAGATCTCTACCGTTGATTTGGTATACAATAGTTTCGCTTTTTTCTTGACATATTGATACGGAACGCTATAGTAATTTTTGTCCTGACTTAATTGAACATGCCCATTTTGCATTACTGTTGCAAAGGATTGGTATTTGATTTCAAAACGTTCTTGTGGTAATGGACTTAGTTTTTGTTGTTCATCTTCTAAAAATAATTCTATCCGAGAGTACGGACGTCCTGTGAGTTTTCGACTGTTATGAGCATCCAATAAATCCCATATTTGCTGGTTTAATTCTTCCAGAGAAAAGAATTTAGTTTCTTTTAGATTTACATAAATCCTTCGATACAAGATCTTAACAGCTCCTTCAACCAATGATTTGTCTCGGGGTTTATAAGCCCTGGCAGGCAAGATTGTAGTTTGGTAATGTTCGGCTAAATCAGCCAAGGTTTCATTAATGGTGGGTTCAAAACGACTGCTTTTTATCACTGCAGATTTTAAATTATCCGGAACAATTGCCGCAGGAGTACCTTCAAAAAAACGCATAGCATTTTCTACCGATGTAACAAAATCTTCCTTTTGTTGGCTCATGGAAGCTTCGGCATAGGTGTATTGACTGGCTCCTAATATGGCTACAAAAAATTGTACTTCTTTAATTTCTCCCGTGTCTTTATCAATGATGGAGAGTGTTTTTCCAGCATAATCCACATACATTTTATCACCCGCTTTGTGATTCATGTGCATCACTGGATTGACTCGTTTGCTCCATATTTTATAATGATGTCCAAATTGCGAGCTTCGGTAACCATTAGGATTTAGGACAATATATTGCTCCCACATGTGCTGTATGGTAACGCCAACTTTTTTTAGTTCGCGTTCCATTTTAGGAAAAAAATCATAAAGAAGCTGCAGTTTGGGACTGATTGATTCCACGGTAGTGTGTGAGAACAAAAGTTCTAACTCAGCATCAGTTTTTTCACTAATTACTTCAAAACTTAATCCTAGCACTTCAAATAAAGAAATATACTTCTTTACCGTATTTCTAGAAAGAGATAAGTACTTACTTATGAATAACTTACTTTTTCCGTTACAGTAGAACTTAATTGCTTTTCTAATTTTACTCATGTCTGTTATTTTGTTTGCCATAATCCGTCTTTTTTTAACGAATGTATGGTGCTAACAACATGAAAAAGTAAGTAGTTTTTGATGATCAATTGTACCCCAAAATTAGGTGGTCAATTTGAACTGGAAAGTGGTGGTCAGTTTGCTCCGAAACTGGTGGTCAATTTGCACTGGAATAGGATGGTCAATTTGACTGGTTTTTCCACTATATCATTTAAACTTAAATTTTTGTATGTGTCAATTCCTAATCCTTTTAATTTTTGTTCCATTAAATTTTCTAATTCTTCAACGGAATATTTGTCTTTTGTATCTTTTTCAGATACTATTATGTTTAGATGAATCCTATTAGGCAACAACAAAGTATCTGCTGTTGCAGAAGTTTCAATATATGGCAAGTCAATGAAATTTTTTGTTTGTGAAAAACCTTTCGCTGAAATAAAAATTAAAAGTACTAATGTTAATTTTTTCATTTTTTTCATTTTGATTTTTTTCGGTTAATATGTTGTCTAACTTTTCCTTGCAACCGTTAGTTTGGTAATAAATCAAGCCCATTATTCGGATTTACCACCCGAGCCTTTACTTTGTGTTAGAGTAAAAAACATTAAATTTATTCAAAGGAAAGCAGAGGTGAACTTTCACCCGAGCTAAGCTTAAGACTTAACTATCGCATTAGTCCTCTGCCTTCTCCTTGAACCCGTTGAATTGCTTCAAATAGAATGATAGACATCAAGGTCTAATAAAGGCTCTAAAGAAGTTCAACATTTTTGTTTATCCTAAATCCAAAGTTATGAAAAACTATTTATTTTATGTGGGTATTGATATTTCAAAACTAAAATTAGATATCACTATTCTTGATGTTTCTTCTTTGAAATCGGAACATTTTGTTGTTGAAAACAACATAAAAAGCATTAGTCTGTTTGTCAAAAATCTAAGCAAGAAGATTGACATAAATCAAACTCTTTTTTGTTGTGAAAACACAGGGGTTTATACCAATCATCTTTCGTCTGCTTCAATGGATTTAAAGTTAGATTTATGGATTGTCCCAGCCGTTGAAATAAAAAGATCAAAGGGGATTTCAAGAGGAAAAACCGATAAATCAGACGCTAAAGATATTGCCTATTACAGCTATAGAAATATTGACAAACTCAAACTTTTTACTTTGACAGCTATAGACATTCAAAAACTAAAAATTCTGTATACCGAAAGAGAAAAAATGCTTAAATCATTATTGCTTTTAGAAACAACTAAGGAAAATAAGGGTTTTGCAAGTAAAGAAGTTTTCAAGGAAGTATCATCAATCAATCAAAGTTTAACCAAAACCATTAGAAATGCTATCCGCAAAATAGAAACCAAGATGAAAGAAATCATCAAAGCAAATGCTCAGTTGAACAAACAGACTCAACTCATCAGAACCATTCCTGGAATAGGGGAACAAACCAGCATATATTTAATCATTGCCACAAAAGGATTTACGGCTTTTAAAAATTGGAGACAATTTGCCTGTTATTCTGGAGTTGCCCCATTTGAATGCAGCTCCGGCTCTAGTATAAAAGGCAGGACTAAAGTAAATCATATGGCTGATAAAAAAATAAAATCCTTGCTGCAAATGTGCGCTATGACCACATTGAAGTATGATCCTCAATTAAAAGAATATTACAATAAGAAAAAGGCTGAAGGAAAAAATTCTATGCTTGTTTTAAACAATATTAGATGCAAACTTATAAGCAGGGTTTTTGCTGTCATTAACAGAGAAACTTCATATATAAACACGTATAAATTTGCATCGTAGTTTTAACAATTTTTACTTGTTTTTCATCATAGAATGCGATAGCGAACAGGCGAAGCAAATTATCCCAAATACAAAAGCAATTTCCCTTTAAGCCAATTTCCCAAATTCATTGTATTAGCTGTTGGCGGTAGTGCTTATTTCTGCTATTTCGTCTTTTAATTCTCTAATTTCAGAATAGCTTTTTGCTCCTAATAAATTCTTTATTTCGTCAAAATCAATTTTCCCCTTCAAATAATATTTTATTAAAATTGGTCTAATGTTTTGAAAATCATTAGAATTTATTAATTCAAATTGAACGTGAATAGTTTCTTTTGACTTTAAAAAAATGATTATCGAATTATTAGTCCCATTTGATAAAGCAGGGCCAATATTCCCTTTAGATGTATTAATTAGTTTTCCAATATAATCATCATTTGATATTTTAACTTTGTTAATTTCGTCTAGCGAATATAATTTCCCTTCTATATTTATCGATTCTTTTTCAAAAACTAAATATCCTTGTAATTTACCTCTTGAAGGTTCGATTTGAGTAATCCCTTTAAATTTGAAGATAAGCCCGACTATCATTCCAATAATTGCAAGCCATTGGAAAAAAGATTCAACTGGTTTGAATATTTGTTGTGAAATGTAGCCCAAACCTAAAATAGAGAATAAACTGCAATAATATATTTTATTGACGCTCCAATAGAATTTTTTCGTTTTTTTGAAAATTGAAAATTTATTCATCATTCTTATTTCTGCTTGTGCATTACCGCCAACGTTCTGATACTACAGCGAGTTTGGTAATGAATTAATCCCATTATTCGGATTTGCCAAATCATCCCAAATACAAAACCATTTTTCCATTAAGCCAATTGCCCAAATCCGTTGTAGTGGCTGTTATGCACAGCTTTTTGTGTTTATTTTGGAATATTTAAAATTCTTTCTATATCTTTTAAATAATCAATTGAATCATTTGTTGATTCTTTTATATTAAGACTATTTCTGAAATCTTGTAAAATCTTATATTCTATCAAATCAATAATATTTGTAAGTGAATCAACTTTAATTTTAAAAATGTAATCGAGTTCTTCATTTGTTAAAGTTATATTCAATATTTGCTTTAAATTTTTATCTTTTTTCCATTGATATATTTCACCTTTACTGTAACTGTAAAGAAAGCTATGTGTAACTCTACCAAGAAGAGAACGGTAAGTGAAAAATAATTTATATGTGAAATCACTTAGATATGGTTTGTATTTTAAAAATTCATCATCACTAACCATTTTTAAAACTTCTACTCCGCTGTCATAAGATCTAAGTAAAGGCCCAATTTTTAAATTTTTATCTAATTTATCAAAAGCATTCACATCTTCAAGTTCACTATCAAGCATTATTTGGTGAATTAATAATACACCGCTAGGGATTTTTTTCCGTATTTCTAAAATCGAATTCCAAACTAATTCATAAGCTAAAATTCTCTTATCTAATATTTTTTGTGATGAAGAAAAATAATTTTCAATCGTAGAATTTAAGATGCTATTATTTTTATCAATTTCACCTTTAATATTTAGTACTTTTTTATCATAACTATGAGTTATAGCTTTTTCAATTTTTGCAGAGATTCCCTTTGATAAAAACAGAAAGCAACTCGTAAGTATGACGGCTGTTCCACCGAGTAATTTCACAATTGTCCAATTGTCAATTTTATAAATAATTTCTTCCATTAAGTTGTTGAATTTACTCAGGTTGTCTTTTAAAGTTGTGCATAACTTGTATATATGTATGACAAAATCATATAAAGCATCCTCAATTTGGGTAGATATGTATGATTTATATCATATTTATATTTCTCAAATATATAAAAATAATAGTACAAATTCGGACTTTGGTTTGAAGTTGAAATTGATTTTTGGAATTGCATTGTAGTTGATTTGCGTGAGGGATAGTAGTGAAAATCCTCCCGATTTTTCTTCGGGAGATTATAACGAATAGCCCGACCAGGTCGTAACGCTAGTGAAGGCTTGGGCACGCCCCAAAAAAACATTGGAATTAGGTTCTAAATGCTGTTTTTGAAACTTGAAAAACGTTTTTCCCAAATCTTAAATAAATTTTTAAATTATGTAATTATCTAATTTTCAAATTAACCTATCTTTGCCAGCCGAACAATCGGGTGAAATACGTTACTATGAAGTTTGATTTATTAAAAAAAGATCCGCAGTCCAAAGCCAGAGCGGGAACTGTTACCACTGATCACGGTGTGATTGAAACCCCAATTTTTATGCCTGTAGGAACCGTAGGTTCTGTAAAAGGGGTGCATCAACGCGAATTGAAAGACGATATAAACCCTGATATTATCTTGGGAAATACTTACCATTTATACTTGAGACCACAAACCGAAATCCTGGAGAAAGCGGGTGGTTTGCATAAATTCATGAACTGGGATCGTAATATTTTGACGGATTCCGGAGGTTACCAAGTGTATTCCCTTTCGGCAAACCGAAAAATTAAGGAAGAAGGAGTAAAGTTCAAATCGCACATTGACGGTTCGTACCACTTTTTTACGCCAGAGAATGTGATGGAAATTCAACGTACTATTGGTGCTGATATTATCATGGCTTTTGATGAGTGTACGCCATATCCATGTGATTACAACTACGCAAAACGTTCGATGAAAATGACGCATCGCTGGTTAGACCGTTGCATCAATCATTTAGACACGCAGCCTTTTAAATACGGATACGAACAAACGTTTTTCCCAATTGTTCAGGGAAGTTGTTATAAAGATTTACGCCAACAATCAGCGGAATATATTGCGAATTCAAACCAACAAGGAAATGCGATTGGCGGACTTTCAGTAGGGGAACCTGCGGAGGAAATGTATGCCATGACCGAAGTGGTTTGTGAAATTTTACCGGAAGACAAACCGCGTTACCTGATGGGCGTGGGAACTCCGATAAATATTCTAGAAAATATAGCTCTTGGAATCGATATGTTTGATTGTGTGATGCCAACGCGTAACGCCAGAAACGGAATGTTATTTACAGCAAATGGTACAATAAATATAAAAAATAAAAAGTGGGAAGATGATTTTTCGCCAATTGACGAAATGGGAATCACTTACGTGGACACCGAATATACAAAAGCGTATTTGCGTCACCTTTTTGCTGCCAATGAATATCTTGGAAAACAAATTGCCACGATACACAATCTTGGTTTTTATATGTGGTTGGTTCGTGAAGCGAGAAAACATATCTTAGCGGGCGATTTCAGACCTTGGAAAGAAATGATGGTGAAAAATATGAGCCAAAGACTTTAAAAATGTTTAATCGTTTAATCGTTAATTCGGTTAAACGATTAAACAAATAACCGATTAAACTTTACTATGCTTACAATAATAGACAAATACATCCTAAAAAGATATTTAGCCACATTTGCGGTGATGCTGTTGTTGTTTATCCCCATAGGAATTGTTGTTGATGTATCGGAGAAGATCAATAAAATGCTCGAAAATAAAGTTGCGTTTTTAGAGATTGCACTTTACTATTACAATTTTACGATTTATTTTGCAAATTCCCTTTTCCCGATATTTTTGTTTTTATCGGTGATTTGGTTTACTTCAAAACTGGCAAATGACACGGAGATTATCGCGATTTTAAGTTCTGGGATTTCATTTACGCGCTTTCTAAGGCCTTATATAATAGGCGCTTCCATTGTTTCCGTTTTTGTATTGCTGATGGGTTTCTTTGTGGTTCCTGCAGCCAGTGAAGGATTCAATAATTTTAGATATACGTACTTGAAAGGTGGCGGAAAAGAAGCGATGCGTGGCGATAATACGGACGTTTACAGACAAATTAGTGATGATGAGTTTATCTATGTAAACAGTTTTAACGCGGAGTCTAAAACTGCTTTTAGTTTTTCACTTGAAAAGTTTAAAAACGAAAAGTTAGTCCATAAAATTACCGCTACCAGAATCAAATGGAATCAAAAGGACAGCACTTACACCATGTATGATTATACCAAAAGAACGGTGGGTGAACTGAATGATAAGATTGAAAAAGCACCTCAAAAAGACGCTGTTTTCACTTTTGATTTGGAGGATTTAACACCGGTGGTTTACATTGCAGAAACCTTGAGTTTAGGGAAATTAAATGCCTTTATTAAAAAAGAAAGAGAAAGAGGTTCCTCTAATATCAATGTGTATTTGGTGGTTTTGTATAAAAAATATAGTGTTCCGGTATCGGCATTTATTCTTACCATTATTGCTGTTGCCGTTTCCGCCATGAAGCGAAGAGGAGGAATGGGAACTAATTTAGCCATAGGAATTGCATTGGCTTTTGCCTTTGTATTTTTTGATAAAATCTTTGGCGTATTGGCCGAAAAATCGAGTATTCCACCCATGTTAGCCGTTTGGTTGCCTAATATTGCTTTTGGAATTTTAGCCATTTATTTGTTACGTAATGCAAAACGATAAATTAAAGAGTTACTTAAATCTTCATTTGATAGTTTTTATATGGGGTTTTACCGCCATTTTAGGAGCTTTAATCACCATTACCGCCGATGCTTTAGTTTGGTATCGCATGTTTTTTGCAGGGCTGTTTTTAGCTTTGTTTATTGCATTCAAGAAGATATCATTTAAAATCCCTTTAAAATCCTTCTTGAAATTGATTTTTGTGGGATTGCTGATTGCTTTGCATTGGATCTTCTTCTTCAAAGCCATTCATGTTTCTAATGTATCCATTACTCTATCCGTTTTTTCGCTGGGAGCGTTTTTTGCTTCCATTTTAGAGCCTGTTTTTTATGGTCGAAAAGTATTGTGGTACGAAGTATTTTTTGGTCTTATTATTATTGCTGGTCTGGCATTGATTATGAAAGTCGAAATTAACTATTTGGACGGAATGCTATATGCCTTGGCATCGATTATATTAGGTGTTTTGTTTACGCTGATGAATGGAAAATTGATAGAAAAGCACGAACCTCCAGTAATTGCTTTTTACGAATTTCTGGCAGGCGTTTTCTTTATTACGATTTACTTTTTGTTCCAACAAAAATTCACTGCGGACTTCTTTATACTGGCAGCTAATAATTGGGTTTTAATACTTATTTTGGCTTCTATTTGTACGGCTTATGCGTTTACCGCTTCTGTAAAAGTAATGCGAAAACTAACGCCCTACACTGTAATGCTGACTACAAATTTAGAGCCGGTTTACGGGATTGTTTTGGCCTATTTTATCCTTGGCGGAAAAGAGAAAATGAGCTTTGAGTTTTATATCGGAGCACTAATAATTGTAATCACTGTAATCCTGAACGGAGTTATAAAACACTATCAAAAGGACAAATAAGAATAACTTTCTCAACGTTTTGAGAAGCAAACTTTTACACATAAATATAAAATTTACCTTTTTGAACGATTTAAAATTTTATATTTGCGGTTCCAAATAAAAACAAAAACGCAAAAATCCTATGGAATATTTAGATTTTGAGCTTCCAATAAAAGAACTAGAAGAACAGTTAGACAAATGTCTTATTATTGGTCAAGAATCGGATGTTGATGTAACGAATACTTGCAAACAAATCAACAAAAAGTTAGAAGAGACTAAAAGACATATTTATAAAAACTTGACAGCTTGGCAACGTGTCCAGCTATCAAGGCATCCAAGCCGTCCCTATACAATGGATCATGTGCGTGCTTTATGCGGTGATACTTTCTTGGAGCTTTTCGGTGACAGAGGTTTTAAAGATGACAAAGCCATGATTGGCGGTTTAGGTAAAATTGACGGACAGTCATTTATGATTGTTGGTCAACAAAAAGGATTTAACACTAAGACACGTCAGTTCCGTAATTTCGGAATGGCAAATCCTGAAGGATATAGAAAAGCATTGCGATTGATGAAAATGGCAGAGAAATTCGGTATTCCTGTTTTGACTTTGATTGACACTCCGGGAGCTTATCCGGGATTGGAAGCAGAAGAACGTGGACAAGGTGAAGCGATTGCCAGAAACATATTTGAAATGATTCGTTTAAAAGTGCCTATTATCACAGTAATTGTTGGTGAAGGAGCTTCTGGAGGAGCATTAGGAATAGGTGTGGGTGACAAAGTATACATGATGGAAAACACGTGGTATTCTGTTATTTCACCAGAATCTTGTTCGTCTATTTTATGGAAAAGCTGGGAATACAAAGAACAAGCTGCCGAAGCATTAAAATTGACTTCTGCTGACATGAAAAAACAAAAATTAGTGGATGATATCATTCCGGAACCTTTAGGTGGAGCACACTATGATAGAGAGACTGCTTTCAAAACAGTGGAGCAGTATATCATGAAAGGATTTAATGAATTGAAAGACTTATCAACAGAAGAATTAATAGCCCAAAGAATGGATAAATACTGTAAAATGGGCGAATATAAAGAGTAAAATCTTACAAATTAATCTTTAATCCGAAGCCTTACCGTTTCGGATTTTTTTTTGGTTATAAACAAAAAATAGTTACTTATGAACAATTATTTGTAACAACTCATTGATAATAATTTTTTAATTTTTGCTACTTTCGCTCTATGGAAAACTTCAGAAATATAAACCCTGTAAAGGTGGATAAAACAACAATTATAAGCTTAGAAAAAGGGAAATTACCTCCTCAGGTTCTCGATTTAGAAGAGGCGGTGCTGGGTGCCATGATGATTGATAAAAAAGGGGTTGATGATGTGATTGACATTTTACAACCTGATGCTTTTTACAAAGATGCACACAAACATATTTTTGAGGCTATCGTTCAACTGTTTACAGAAACACAGCCTATTGACTTATTAACCGTTTCAGCCCAGCTTAAGAAAAATGCAAAATTAGAGTTGGCAGGTGGTGATTTTTACTTAATTCAACTAACGCAGAAGATTTCTTCTTCGGCACACATTGAATTTCACTCCAGAATCATTTTACAAAAATTTATTCAGCGTAGTTTGATTCGAATATCTTCAGAAATCATCGAAGAATCCTATGATGAAACAACAGATGTTTTTGATTTATTGGATAGAGCTGAATCCAAATTATACGAAGTAACGCAAGGAAACATTAAGCGTAGTTCTGAAACTGCCCAAAGTTTAGTATTGCAAGCCAAGAAAAGAATCGAGGAAATTGCAGGTCAGGAAGGACTGAGTGGTGTTGCAACAGGGTTTGATAAATTAGATAAGATTACCTCAGGTTGGCAACCAAGTGATTTAATTATTATTGCAGCGAGGCCAGCGATGGGTAAGACCGCATTTGTATTATCGATGGCACGAAATATGGCAATTGATTTTGGAATGCCAGTTGCTTTGTTTTCTCTTGAGATGGCATCGGTTCAGTTGATTACCCGTTTGATTTCTTCTGAAACTGGTTTGTCTTCTGAGAAATTGCGTACTGGAAAACTGGAAAAACACGAATGGGAACAATTGAGTACCAAAGTTAAGAATTTAGAAAAAGCACCTTTGTTTATTGATGATACGCCTTCCTTGTCTATTTTCGATTTAAGGGCTAAAGCGCGACGTTTGGTTTCACAGCATGGTATCCGAATTATCATTGTCGATTACTTGCAATTGATGACTGCCGGAGGAAACGGAAAAGGAGGGGGAAATAGAGAGCAGGAGATTTCCACGATTTCCCGAAACTTAAAAGCATTGGCAAAGGAATTAAATGTTCCGGTTATTGCTCTTTCTCAATTGTCGCGTGCGGTGGAAACCCGTGGTTCTAGTAAAAGACCTTTGCTTTCTGACCTTCGTGAATCGGGCGCGATTGAGCAGGATGCCGATATTGTATCGTTTTTATACCGTCCTGAATATTATAAAATTGATGAATGGGATGATGATGAAGCTTCCCCTACAACTGGACAGGCAGAAATAATGATTGCTAAACACCGTAATGGTAGTATTGAAAACGTTCGTTTAAAGTTTATTGGACATTTAGGTAAGTTTGATAATCTGGAAGATTTCAGCGGTGGTTATGATGATTTACCGTCTAGTATGAACCAAGAAGATAATCCTTTTATCACTAAAAATCTCCCTTCGGCTAATGAAGCTTTTGGAAGTAATTTGAATGATTTGGATGATGACAGTGACGTTCCGTTTTAGAAAATTAAACAAGTCAGATATTGTTTTTAGAATATAAAATTAAAAAGCCTGAATCAAATGAATGATTTAGGCTTTTTAATTTGCAATACATAGGATGTATTTTGTTAAAACAATAAAAAGTAGTAGTTTAGCTATCGATTTTTATTTTAAATATAGTGTTGACCAAAACCTAAAACCTATGTCACAAGAAACTACTTCTGAAAACCATAAACAAACAAAAACTGTAAATGCAATTCCTTTAAAAACTGCACAAAAATGGGCCAAACGTTGGACTAAAAAAGAAGGAGATTACAACAAACACCATCATGTTAATGCTTTTTTGATTCCAAAAGTAGATTTACTGGAAGTATTGGCTGAAGGCGTTGATGCCGTTAGAGCTTACATTGGGATAGATGATAATAATGTAGAGAAATTGATGATCGTAGGTACTAAATACGATCCTGTAACAAAAATTTATGTAGACATGATTACCGTTGGGGTAGGGAATGCGACTGCCGAGGAAGATAATATTTATGATTTTTCAACGCCTTGCCCACCAGCGGGGGATCCTGAAAGTCCTTTAAATGTATAATTAAAATGTATTATGTACTTGTAAATATTGGTTATTTAATTTTATTTTTTAATCTGATACTATTTATAAAAGGTTTTGCCAATCAAGGTAAAGCTTATAAAATCTTCACTTGGTATTTGGGAGTGGTTTTTACTATACAAATCATATCGAATATCTTTATGAGAATGAATACTAACAACTTATTCTTGTCTCATTTCTATTTTATTGGCCAATTTATTTTATTGAGCTTTTTTTATATAACGGTTCTAAAAGAAGAGTTTCAAAAGAAGCTGGTGAAAGCGGGTTTGGTTATAGGATTATTGGCTTTATCTATACAATATGCGTATGATACCAGCCTGTTTTTTAAATTCAATTTATTCGAAATATTCATCACCTCTTTTTTGCTAATCATTTATGCCACCATTCATTTTTATAATATGTTGAATGAAAAAAAGGAATTTTATTATGTTAATGTTGGACTTCTGATATATTTATTAGGAAGCACGATTTTATTTCTTGTTGGCAATTTGACAGCTATTTTAAGCCCAAAAATGAGTTTGTTCACCTGGATATTGAATGCTTTGCTTATTATTATAAATCAATTTTTTATTTTAATAGAATGGAAAAAAAGTTTTTATAAAAAGGAAATTAATACCGCTTTATGAAAGTAAACACACTACAAGAAAGTGAAATAATTGAAATCGTAATTTATAGTTGTGTCGCTTTTCTTTTAATGGGATTTGTTTTGATATTGTTTTTCTATTTTTCAAGAAAGAAAATTATTCAAAAGGAATTAGAAAAAAAAGATTTAGAAATTCAGTATCAAAAAGAACTTTTGAGCGCTGTAATTATTACTCAGGAAGAGGAACGCAAGCGTATTGCCCAGGATTTGCATGACGATATTAGTTCTAAACTGAATATAGTTTCTTTGAACAGTCATTTGCTTACCACACCTAATTTAACCGAAAATGAGGTAGCTGAAATCACCACCAATATTATTAATCTTACGACCAAAGCATTAGATAATTCAAGGAAAATTGCACACGGTTTGTTGCCTCCAGTATTGGAAAAATTTGGATTGCATGCGGGTGTTGAAGAATTGTGTTTGGAATTTAGCAGTTCCAAAGCTGTAAAAGTAAATTATGAAAATAAAACTGCTTTTGATATTACTGACAATGATAAACATTTACATGTATTTAGAATTTTACAAGAGCTGATGAACAATTCGTTGCGTCATGGAAAAGCATCCTTTATTTCGATTGTTTTTGAAAATAAGAATGAAAAGAATTGGTGTTTTTACACGGATGACGGAATTGGTTTTGAAATGAAAAACAATGAAAATCAGAAAGGTCTGGGAATGAAAAATATAGAAAGCAGAATCGCTTTTTTAAACGGTAAAATGACCTTGGAATCATCAATAAATAAAGGTATTTCAGTAGTTTTTAATTTTTAAAGAATGAACAAAACTATAAAAATAATATTAGTGGATGACGAGATTCTTTTTAGAAAAGGAATCTCTTTTTTATTGGGACGCGAAACAAATATTGAGATTATTTTTGAAGCTTCTAATGGAGATGAATTGATTTCTTTTCTCCAAAACAATAAAAATAATCATCCTGATATTATTATCATGGATTTAAAAATGCCAATAATAAATGGAGTTGAGGCAACTAAGATTATTCGAAAGGAATTTCCGGAACTAAAAATCATCGCACTGACCAGTTATGATTCTAAATCTTTTGTGGCTAATATGATTGATGTAGGAGCTGTTTCGTATTTGATAAAAAATGCAACGCCACAAGAATTGCTGACTACAATTAAAGAAGTCACCTCAAAGGGATTTTATTACACGGATTATGTCATGAAAATAATTCAGGCTGATGTATTGACTAATAAGAAGACCAAGAGTAATTTTGACAGCAACTTTCTTAGTCCACGAGAGATTGAAGTGCTTAAACTTATTTGTATTCAAAAAAGTACGGTGGAAATTGCTGAACAACTTTTTATAAGTCCGAGAACAGTAGAAGGACATAGAAATAATTTGTTGCTGAAAACCGAATCCAGAAACATTGCCGGTTTAGTGGTTTATGCTGTTCAGAACGAATTGATGTTGCTGAACGATTAATTCTATAAAGGGATCGTGAAGTTAATTTCTTTTTTTCAATGTTTGTATCAAGAAACCCTCTGTAATTTTTCTGTTCTTTTGTAGGTTTTAAATCGTAGTTTGTATTCGTTTAAATCCCTTTCGAAAACTGTTTCCAATAATTTTTTTACAGATTTTTTTCCACCAAAATCTCTCAAATAAGACAATAAAAAATCGGAAGCTCTAATTGTTTTAGACTCATTATCAAATTCAGTTTCCAGACGAATAAAATCTTTGGTAACGATAGTAAGTTGTTTCTCAATTTCTTCACAATCGAAATAATCAATAGTTTTTTTCTCCAAATTAATACTTCTCAATGCAAAATGGATTCTGTAATCGACTTTGTTTACAGCTAAGGTTTTTATAAAATCAGAGTAGAATGGATTTGTAATATATCCAAAACCAATTCTAAATTTGTATTTTCTTAAAATACCGTGTTCAATATCATTTAATGAAAATATGGCGCGTGCAATTTTGATTCTTTTCAGATTGAAAATTTCTTTTCCTTGTTTTGTTTCTTTTAAGTTGATGAGGTAAAAAGCATTATAGATATTTATCCAAAAAGTCTTTTTTAAATCATCTGTATTTAAACTTTTTTCAAGTTTTGCTTGTCTGATGTAAAAAAGTTGTCTCCGCAAGGTGACAGTATCTTTCCCTGATTTTGCAAGAGAAAGAATTTCTTCTGATAAAGTTGTGTAATAATTTTTCACAATAATGGGGTATTGTATTTATAACTTAAAAGAAATATTAATTGAAAATAAGCTGATAACACAAAACATAGAAAGTAATGATAAGTATTATTAAAAATACTATTGCGACATTTTTTATAAGATTCTTAATATTGACAGGTCTATTTTTTTCGGTAGAATTCATTGTTAAATTTTTCATCTTCATTGATTATAGGATATCTGCGAATTTAGGAATAGGAAATTGTTTGGCTATGCGTATTTTTACGTGTTTTGTCTATAAACTTATTTTTAGAATAGATTTAATCGTTAAATTTCATGAATTTGAATAGCTTACTTTCTATCTTTGAGGTATAAAAATTAAAAATCGATGTCGAAACCATTTCTATATATTCTTATTTTTTTGCTGAGTATAACAGCAAAAGCCTCTTTTATTTTGTTGCCAATGGATGAAACGAGTCAACAGAATCATCTAAAAGCATACGGAATTACATACTGGTGTTTGGATAAAAATTATAAAGCCAGTTGGTTGCTTAACTATCGAGGTGGCTCTTTTTTATTACCTGATGCGGAGGAAATTCGCAAAGAATGTCAAATTAGGGGAGTGAGTTTTGAGGTTATTTCCGATGGTGATGAATTGGCAATCCTGAATGAAATATCCAGTCCTTCCCAAAATATGGAATCTGTTGTACTGGAAAAAGCACCTAAAATTGCTGTTTATACCCCAAAAGGAAAACAACCTTGGGACGATGCAGTTACGATGGTACTGACTTATGCCGAAATTCCTTTTACTCCAATTTATGATGAAGAAGTTTTGAGTGATCAATTGTTGCTATATGATTGGCTACACTTGCATCATGAGGATTTTACGGGACAATATGGTAAGTTTTATGGCGCTTATAAAAATGCACCTTGGTATATCGAGCAAAAGAAAGATTCAGAAACACTGGCAAGTAAATTAGGATTTCCTAAAGTGTCTCAAGAAAAAGGAGCTGTTGCTAAAAAAATCAGGGATTTTGTCATAGGTGGTGGGTTTATGTTTGCCATGTGTTCTGCAACGGATAGTTTTGATATTGCTTTGGCAGCGGATGGTGTTGATATTTGTGAAACCATGTTTGATGGAGACCCGAGTGAAGGAAATTACCAATCAAAAATGAATTACAGTAATTCATTTGCTTTCAAAGATTTTACTTTAGAAAGAAGACCGGAACAATATGAATTTTCAGATATTGATATGACTTCGAAACGAAGAGTTCCTATGGAGAAAGATTATTTTACTTTAATGGAATTTTCGGCAAAATGGGATCCAATTCCTAGTATGCTTTGTCAAAATCATACCCAACTCGTAAAAGGGTTCATGGGGCAAACCACCGCATTTGATATTCCTTTAATTAAATCGAATATTCTGGTGATGGGTACTTGCGAGGTTAATGGTGAAGCACGTTACATTCATGGTCAAAAAGGGAAGGGAATGTTCACTTTTTATGGTGGTCACGACCCAGAAGATTTTCAGCACCAAGTGGGCGATCCACCAACGGTTTTGGATTTGCATCCTAATTCGCCGGGATATCGTTTGATTCTGAATAATGTATTGTTTCCTGCAGCGAGAAAGAAAAAATTGAAAACGTAGTATAATACAAAAGCCAATCGTAATCGATTGGCTTTTGTGTTTTTAGGCCCTGATGGCAGTGACATCCTTTCTTTGCCTTTTTAGGCTGAGAAAGATATAACGGACAGCAGGATTAGCTCCTGAAAAAACTACACGATTCCGTTTTCGTTTTCTTTGTCTAAATATTCTTGTACAATGTCGATGGCATTAGTAACAACATCGCTTAATGCGGTGATGAAACTTCCTTCTTCGGCACAATTTATGGCGTGTTTTATCGCTTCAGTTTCTTTAGGGATAATTTCATAGGTAACAGTTTTGCCTGATTTTTTAATTCCGTCAAGGATTAAATTAATGATTTCATCTTCGGTTCTTCCTCTCAGATATTTTTCTTGTCGAATGATAATATGGTCAAACATTCGGGCGGCAATCGAAGCACATTCTTTGATATCTTCGTCGCGACGGTCTCCAACACCGGCAATAATTCCAATTTTTTTGGTAGCTTCAACACTTTGTAAATATTCTTCAACACCTTTATAACCGGAAGCATTGTGGGCAAAGTCAATCAATACTTTGAATTTTTTGAACTCAAATATATTCATACGACCCGGAGTTTGTGCAGCACTTGGAATAAAAGTTTGTAGTGACAGGCTGATATCTTCGGTTTTAAATCCCCACAAATAACTCGCTAAAGTGGCAGCAAGGACATTGGCTATCATGAATTTTGCTTTTCCGCCTAATGTTAATGGAACATGAGTGGCGCGTTCAATTCGGATTTTCCATTCTCCTTTTTTGATGGTAATGTATCCATTTTCATATACGGCAACTGTTTTACCTTCGGCAGAAAGTTTTTTGATAAAATCACTGTCTTCGCTCAAACTAAAATAAGCGACATTGCAATTTAAATCTTGACCTATTTTCACACAATGTTCATCGTCTCCATTCAAAACTGCCCAACCATTTTTCTTGATGCTTTTGACAACCGTAGCTTTTACCCTTGCCAAATCATCTAACGTGTGAATGTCACTTAAACCCAAATGATCTTCTTGAATGTTAGTAATAATTCCAATATCACAACTGCTAAAACCCAAACCGGAACGAAGGATTCCTCCTCGAGCGGTTTCTAAAACGGCAAATTCTACAGTTGGATCTCTCAAAACATATTCAGCACTGATAGGCCCGGTAGTATCACCTTTTTCCATCATATGGTTTTGAATATAAATCCCATCGGATGTGGTGAATCCTACTTTGAATCCATTATTTTTTACAATATGAGCCAAAAGTCGGGTAGTGGTCGTTTTTCCATTGGTTCCTGTAACAGCAATTATAGGAATGCGACAGGATTTTCCCGGTGGGTATAACATATCAATTACGGGCAAGGCAACGTTTCTTGGTAATCCTTCAGAAGGAGCAAGGTGCATTCTAAATCCAGGAGCTGCATTGACTTCCAGAATTACACCGCCATTTTCTTTTAATGGTTGGGTTAAATTTTCTGCCATAATATCGACACCACACACATCGAGTCCAATTACTCTTGAAATTCTTTCGGCAAGAAATATATTTTCAGGGTGCATCATATCGGTAACATCCACAGAAGTTCCGCCAGTGCTTAAATTTGCTGTAGATTTTAAGAATACAATTTCACCAATTCTAGGAATGGTTTCTAATGTGTAGCCTAGTTTTTCCAATAAATCTTCGGTATCTCTATCGACATCAATTTGTGTTAGTACATTTTCATGACCGTAACCTCTTCTTGGATCCAGATTCGTAGTTTCAATTAATTGCTGAATAGTATCCGTTCCGTTTCCAATTACATGAGCAGGAACTCGTTTTGCAGCAGCAACTAATTTATTATCAATTACCAATATTCTAAAGTCGAAGCCAGTGATGAATTTCTCAACAATGATTCGTTTGCTGTATTCTTTGGCGAAAGCCAAGCCTGAAACGGCATCTTCCCAATTCGTAACATTGATTGAGGCACCTTTTCCGTGGTTTCCATCCAATGGTTTTAACACGATTGGGTAACCAATTTTTTTTATGGTCTCAGCCAAGTCGTCTTCGTCAACACATATACTTCCGCTGGCAACAGGAATGGATGCCATGTCCAACATTTTTTTGGTAAGTTCTTTATTGCAGGCAATATCAACCGCAATACTACTTGTTTTACAGGTGATTGTTGCCTGAAAACGCATTTGGTTAATTCCATATCCTAATTGAACCAAAGAATTTGTTCCTAATCGTATCCAAGGAATATTTCTGGAAACGGCTTCTTCTACAATACTTCCTGTACTTGGTCCTAGTCTAACGCGTTCACGTATTTCACGCATTTTCTGTAAGTCGGCATTCAAATCATAATCAGTTCCGGCAATTAATGCTTCAGCAATAGCAACAGAAGATTCTGCAGCAAAAAGCCCCACATTTTCTTCGGTATAACTAAAGACTACATTATAGGTTCCGGGAGTTTTGGTTTCACGAGTCCTTCCAAAACCAGTTTCCATGCCAGCTAAAGACTGAATTTCAAGGGCAATATGCTCAATAACATGTCCCATCCAAGTACCTCGTTCTACTCTGGAAAAAAATCCGCCACGACACCCTTCGGAACAACGGTGCTCAATCATCGTAGGAAACATAGCTTCGATGCGTTCTCTAAATCCTTCTATTTTATTAGTAGGAAACTGTTCCATTTCTTCCAAATCCAATCGCATTTGGATTAATTTTTTTCTTTGGATACTCCAAATATTGGGGCCACGAAGTGCTTGTACTTTAATTATTTTCATAAAACGGAAAGATTATTTTTGAACTAAAAAATGGATATGTAATGACTTAATTTTAAATGAAATAGATTCTAACTTAGGAAAAGAGCTGATTTGAGACGGTATTTTTTTTAAAAAAAAGTATAGAATCCAACTAAAGTAGTTTTTTAAAAATAGGAATCAAAATTTATTACCTTAAAAATAAACAATAAATATTGAGTTTGTGATAATTTAAAAAAAAAGCTTAGTTCAATAGCTTCTTTTATCTTTTTGGTTATTTTTACAAAATGAATATACTAGGAAAACTAATAATAATAGGAGGTGCGGTAGATAAAGGAAGTTTTACTGAAACTGATTTAGATAAAAATGCAACTAGCAATTTAAACTTTTTTGAAGCAGGCATTTTAAAAAGGATATTAAACGAGTCAAAACACAAAGAGAATTCACGAATAGAAGTCATTACAACCGCTTCAATTATTCCGCGCGAAATAGGTCCAGAATATGTTAAGGCATTTGAATATTTGAATGCTAAAAATGTAGATATACTTACTATAGAAAGACGGGAACAAGCAGCTGATGAGGAAGTTTTAGCCCGATTAAAAGCTGCAGATATTGTTATGTTTACCGGAGGCGATCAATTGCGATTGACATCCATTCTTGGCGGAACACCATTTCATGATATTTTACTGGATAAATACCATAATGAAGAGTTTATCTATGCAGGAACTTCAGCAGGAGCAGCTGCGGCATCTAATAATATGATTTATCAAGGCAGCAGTTCTGAAGCTTTATTGAAAGGCGAAGTGAAAATTTCAAGTGGATTAGGCTTAATTGATGGTGTTATTATCGATACCCATTTTGTACAGCGTGGTAGAATTGGCAGGCTTTTTCAAGCTGTTGTTGGTAATCCAAGAGTATTGGGAATAGGACTTGGAGAAGATACTGGTTTGTTAATTACCAATAATACCCAAATGGAAGCTATAGGTTCCGGATTAGTTATTTTGGTGGATGGTCGTGAAATAAAAGACACTAATTTGACAAAAGTTGAATTAGGTCAGCCCATATCAATCTCACATTTGGTAACGCACGTTATGAGTAAATTTGACACTTACAATCTCGAAACGCATAAAATGCACATTCAATCTTCACACTACGTATAAATAAGAAAGCCTTTCTGTATTTAGATAACTGTCGAAATCTGGAAGCTGCACCCGATACATTATGAAACTAATTATACACGGAGGTTTTTTTTCGGAATCATCTACCAATCACGAAACAAAAGTTGCCAAACAAAATGCATTAGAGCGAATTGTAAAAGATTCGTACGATTTTTTAAAAACACATTCGGCATTGGAAACGGTTGTTTATGCAGTGTCACTTTTGGAAGACGATGAATTGTTTAATGCGGGAATTGGTTCCCAAATTCAAAGTGACGGAAAAATCAGGATGAGCGCTGCTGTTATGGATGGAGTAACTCAGAAAATGAGCGGTGTTATCAATATTGAAGAAGTTAAAAATCCAGTTCAGGTTGCTCAAATATTGATGAATTATGACGATAGGGTTTTAGGTGGAAGCGGAGCAACGAATTTTGCAAGGGAGAATGGTTTCAAAGCTTTTTCAACTGAGATTCCACAACGTCGAGCTGAATATGAAGCAAAGCTAAAATCTCTAGGAACCGGGACTGTGGGTTGTGTAGCTTTGGATACTAATGGAAAAATTGCTGTTGCTACTTCCACAGGAGGTAAAGGTTTTGAAATTCCGGGACGCATTTCAGATTCGGCTACAGTAGCGGGAAATTATGCCAATGCATTTTGTGGAGTGAGCTTGACAGGAGTAGGAGAGGATATTGTGAGTAATGCCACCGCTACCAAAATCGTGACTCGTGTTACTGATGGTTTTACATTGCAAGATGCCTTTACTAAAACATTCAATGAATTAAAGCCTTATGATGGTTTTGCTGGTGCAATTGCTATCGATAATAAGGGAAATATGTTTCATCAGGATTCACATCCTAGTATGGTTTTTGCCAGTTTTGACGGAGATAATTTTGAAGTTTTCGATTAATTTAATTCAAAGAAAATTCAAACCAAATAGGAATATGATCTGATATTATTCTAGCTTCTTTTAATGAATTAAAGTTTTTATGAAAAGGGATAATTCCTGAATTTATAGTATTAATTTTTGAAGTTCTGTAGTACATATTGTCAAATTCAGATGCTAGACATTTACCATTTTTACATTCTTGTTTCAAAGAGGTTTTCTGGTTGACTAAAATCGATTGATACCCCATTTTTTTCAAAGGATTAAAAACCGTGTGCGATTGCGGACAATTGAAATCTCCTGCAAATATTAAATTCAAGTTAGGATATTCATCGGGTAAAAACTTAAAGTATCTTATTTCGGTTTCAGGTTGCCTATTTTTAGTGATAGCATGAAAATTAACGACAGTAAATTGTTTGTTTTCATATTGAAAGGTGCAAAAATACGGTTCTCTATCAATCTCTAAATGGTATTTTTTTTCGAGCCAAGCGCTACCTATCTTTTTCAATTTGCTCGTTTTCCATATAAAAGCATAGCGTTCCGTTTTGTATGCACTACTACTGGTTGGGTCGCTGATTACATAATCCCATTTGGCTCCTTTGCGGTTGAGTTCATCTGCTAATCGCGCTACTGCTTGAGCACCGCCATAACCCGCTACAACCTCTTGGATTGCAATGATATCGTAATCACGAAGTGTATTGGCGATATAGTTTATCGTTTCATCTGATTTAGATTTACCAAGGTTTTCTATGTTCCAAGAAAGGAGTTTGGTTTGTGAGAAACAAAAGGTTGAAATAAGAAATAGTAGTAGAGAAAAGAGGGATTTCAATTTTAGGGGATTGTATTTTTAAGTTATTTAGTTAAACAATAACGAAATTAACTGTCAGCAATTGTTGGAGCTCATATTAAATTATGAATAGAGTATATTTTGCTTTGATTTTTCTCTTTATTACCTTTCTGACTAAACTGATTTAATAGCAAAAATAGTGAAATAACTTTGAAATTTTTGTTATGTAATTTTAAGCTTTTAAATTTACAATTTAATGAATCTTCCTTTTATAAACCTTAACGATAAAAATAAAATTTCTTTTATTCTTATCTCCTTTTCCAAATTTTGTAGACTAAATAGATGATGCATATAGAGCCAAAAAGAATTATTGCAATATGTGCAGCGTATAATAGATTAGATTTCAAAATAAGTAATGACTTCATTGATTTAATTTTTATTAGTTTAAAACTACATGCTTAAAAAAATATTATTTTACGGTTTTCCTCATTTGAGATAAAAAACAAAAACCGCTTTATTTAATATCAATAGTATGAGTTTTTGTTTGGTTTTTTATGTAGATAATTTTTCCTTTTCGATGTCTGGAAAAATGTTTTACAGGATGTTTTTTAGCAGAAATGTCTATGGTGCTTTTTATTGACTCATCAAATTTATTTAATGGATAATCCCTTCTATTGATTATCAGTTGCCTTTCATTAGCATCATATTTATTTTGTGTATTCCTTTGTTTTTCGGGTTGTTTTTTTGAAGTATAAGAGAATAATGCTATGAATAACAAGAGTCCTAGAATTATAATTTTTTTCATTTGTTTTTAAAGACTATATTAATTACAACATGCATTCACGATTTTTTCTCGAATTTTAAAAACCTTTGTGAGTTGCTTTTTCGTCAATAACTCTTTCTTGATTCCTTTATTCAATTTTTTGCTTAAACTTTCAGATTTTACTTTTAAATAAGGGTATTTTGATAATGAAGCCATATTCCCTTTAAGAGATTTTTTATAATGTATGAGATATTCTTTGACATAATTATCATAGTCATTTAGTTTTTCATCCCATTTATCTAGAATTAATTCCTCTTTATTTTTTTCTGATACGTTCAGAATGGATATAGTTTCGTTTCTCGTCATGACCTAAAAATTATTTTTTTGAAAATGATTTGGATTTTTTATCTTCTCAAAAGTAAGTTTGATAAAAGAGATTACCTTACGGGAACCCGTAAACCATTGAAAAAAACACCACAATACTTTATAAGCTCTCGTGCTTATAAAATATTCTGAAATTCTGAATTTAGTGCATTGAAATAAACGGCTATTATATTTTTATCCAATTGCTTGCAATCCAGTCTAATAATTGAGATCGGTAGATTTCATTTTCCAAAGAGGGATGTTGTAAAAAGCTTTCTGCTTTTTGAAAACTTGCTTTGGTTTGAGGAACTTTATATTTCTTTAGAAACTGATTACAGAAATGAATTACTTCAAATTCTTCTGTTTTATCAACATAAATCCTATCAAGAACTTCGATAGTTTTAGGATAATCGTCAGCATTTATAGTTTGTGAATATCCAGTAAATGCTAAGTCTTCTCTCGTGAAATCTGCCATTTTATATGATTTAAAGTTTTATTAGCCAAACCTAATATCTTTAAAAACCATTTCTTTACGGGAAACCGTAAAAGAGGTAATTATTTTAAAAAATTAAATGATATCCAATTTCTAAGATTTGAAATTGCGATTTTCTTTAACGAATTTTATTGATTGTTGCACCGTTTTTATTGGAGAAAAATTAGCTTAAACTAAGCCTAAATCTTTGGTAATAGCAATAAGATGCACATTATTACTGGCTTTGAAGTATATTTTTAATCTGTTGATTCGTTTTTCGAGACTGCTGCTACCATTTGGGATGATTCCTGAATGTTTAAATTCTGATGAAATATCTTCAAGAGTCAAACCTTTAGATAATGATTTTAATAGTGAAATGTCATAGGATTCAATTTCAAATAGCGATTTGTCTCTTAATGCATGAGATATTTCAGCTGAAGGTTTAATTTCTTCATTATTATAAATGCGTTGTATCGCTTTCTTTAGCTCAGGAATACTGTCTCTCCCTTTAGATACATAGGCATTAATTCCCAAGTTATTGAATAGTGATTTTATTCTGAAAGATTTGTCTTCTATGGAGAATACTATAGTCTTGATATCCGGTTGTGCTTTTTTTACTGCCTCAATTAGTTCTTCGCCTGAGTTTAGTCTGTTTTCTCGATGGTCAGGTTTAAATGATAAATCACTAATTAATAAGTCATAGGGCTGATTGTCATGAAGTGCTTTTTTTATTTTTAAAAAAGCATCATCACAGTATTTGGCATGATTAATTTCTAAGATAGAAATTTCTTCCAGAGCTTGAACAACTGCTATACTAATACTGTCTAAATCTTCGGCTATTAAAACTTTATGGAACATAGAATCGAGTATTATATTGGAATAATAAATTGCACTTTAAATCCTTTATTTGATTTAGTGTCAAAATTAATTAATCCTTTTATGGCCTGAATACGGTTTTCCACATTTTGAAGTCCATTTTTTGAATTTAATTGTTTTATAGTTGCTCCGACCCCGTTATCAGTGTAGTCTATTTGTAATTTGTCTCCTATTTTTTTAAAAGTTAGAACAACTAAACTGCATTGACTATGTTTTTTCATGTTGACTAGCAATTCTTGGATAACACGATAAATGATGATTTTTTTGTTACTTTCTATTTTCATCCAATTGATAGAATCCATTCCATTAGTTATCACATTTACTTCTTGAGTATTAAAACCGGACATCATTTCTTTCAAATCAGATATAAATAACGGTCCAGTTTCCATAGCATTGTTTTCTCTGGAGATATTTCGAGTTCTTGAATAAATGGTGTCTAGATTGGAAATTAATATTTCTTTATTATGTGTTGTTGATAAATCTTGAGTTTCAGCAAATGCCATGGTATGATATACATCATTTGCTAATTCATCGTGAAGTTTTTTAGCAATTCGAATTTCAGTAGTATAGGAAGCTTTAATTTTTTCTCTTTTATTTCTGGCTAAAAGGAGATTAGTTATAAAAATACTTATTGCAATAATGATTCCCACAACTGTATATAACACTAGATTTCTCTTTTTTTGATGTTCTAATTGAAGTGTTTTTTGGGCTTTTAATTTCAGATTTTCATCTTTTTCTTTTTTTGAATCGTATTTGATTTTAGCAAATTGATTTTTAGCCTTTTGTCTTACTTTAGTGATACTGTCATTAATATGTAGGTATTTTAGAGAATATTCTTTTGATTTATTTGCTGAACTGTTTTGTATTAATAATTTTAAGCTGTAAAGACGGTCATCTGGGCATTTTAATTTTGTAGCAGCATCATACGCTAATAATGCATATTCATTTGCTAAATTTTTATTCGTTTTTTGGTAATATTCGGATAGATAAGCGTAGCTTGATATTTTACCAATATCATTTCTTTTAAGTCTTATTTGAAGTGATTTGTTTAAATAATTTAACGCTTTAGCATTACCTGTTTTAAAATAACAATACCCTAAGTTTGTCAAAATTCTTGAATAGTTAGAGGAGTCATTCAAGATTTCTTTTTTAGTAATTAAAGGCTCTAGTATAGTAATCGCTTTTTTAAATTCTTTCATTTGTAGATATACAACTGCAATATTATTTAAAGAAACTAATTTTTCAATAGGAGTTGTTGTTTTGATAAGTGATGCTTTATTATAACAATATATAGCATTCTCATAATCGAAAGTGTTTGAATAAATATTTCCTAAAGTTAGGTTTAAGTCAAAGTTGTAAGAGTGATCTTTTTTTGTTTCAAGTAATGGAATAGTTTCAATCACTACAGTTTCAGCTCCACTATAATCAGTTTGGGTATAATGGATTGTTGCTAAATTTATTAATGAAAGAATCATTCGAGAAGTGTCTTTTTTTGATTCAGCAGATAATTTAGCTTTAGAATAATAGTAATAGGCTTTATCGTAATCCCATTTTTTTAAAAGGCTATCTCCTGCATCTATATATCTGTCCGTTTCGACTCGATCTGCTTTTGATCTTTTCCAAGAATTTTGTTTCTTCTCACAAGATTGCAAGAAGATCAAGATAGTTAGTACTGAAATATATTTGCATAGATTTTTTGTTATCATTTCCCGAAAATACAGAAATTAATTAAAATACTGAATATATCTCCTAAGCAATTTAGAGTATAGTTTTACAGGAAGAGTTAGAGTTTTCAGTTTCGATGTGTCAATTAAATTATCCTCAGTGTTTTAAATGGTTGCATTGTTTTAATTTAGTTAAAACTTTACGAAACATAGAACCGAATACTATATTGGAATGATAAATTGCACTTTAAATCCTTTACTTGATTTAGTGTCAAAAGTTATTATTCCTTTTATAGCCTCAATACGGTTTTTAATATTTTGAAGTCCATTTTTTGAATTTAATTGTTCTAATGTTGCCCCAACTCCGTTATCTGTGTAGTCTATCTGTAATTTGTTTCCATTTTGTTTCAAAGTCAGTACTACTAAACTACATTGACTATGCTTTTTCATGTTGACAAGCAATTCTTGTATAACACGGTAAATGATGATTTTTTTATTACTTTCTACTACCAACCAATCAATTGAATCCATTCCATTGGTTAAAACATTCACCTTATCCGTAATGAATCCGGACATCATTTCTTTTAAATGAGATACAAATAATGTTCCTGTTTCTATGGTGCTGTTTTCTCGGGATATATTGCGTGTTCGGGAATAAATAGTATCCAGATTGGTCAGTAATATTTCTTTATTCTGGGTGGTAGATAAATCTTGAGTTTCAGCAAATGCCATTGTATGATATACATCATTAGCTAATTCATCATGAAGTTTCTTAGCAATACGAGTTTCAGTATTGTAAGAGGTTTTTATTTTTTCTCTTTTATTTTTTGCTACCAGATAATTATAGACAAAAACACTTATCATTATTATAATTCCAACGGCTAAGTATAATAATAAATTTCTGTTTTTTTGTTGTTCTAACAGAAGTGCATTTTCTGCCTTTTGTGTTTTTAGATTTAGATTTTCTTCTCTGTTTTGATCACTATCGTATTTGATTTTTATAAACTGATCTCTGGCATTATTACGAACTTTTATAATACTATCATTAAGTCTGATGTAGTCTAAAGCATAGTTAGTAGTGCTTTTTTCAGAATTATTTGATATTAAAAAAGACAATGATCTCAATCTTTCATCAATACTGTTGAGTTTTGTAGCAGTTATATAGGCTTCTTTGGCGTATGTTTTAGCATATTGCGGATTTATTCCTTGATAGTACTCGGCTAAATGTAAATTACTTTCAATACTTCCATAGAAATCTGTATTGCTTTTTCTGATGAATAGTGATTTTGTCATCAATTGTAATCCTTCTGAATTACGTTTTGTTTTAAAGTAACAATAGCCTAGATTGTCTAGAACTCTGGCTTTTCTTTTATTGTTCGTGTTTAAATAAGATGATTTCAAAATGGATTCTAATATCTTAATAGAAGAGTCGTATTTTTTCATTTTGATGTAAACCGTAGCAATATTATTTTCAAAAGTAATTCTTCCTATCGAATCATTAGTTTCAGTTTTGGCTTTATTGTAATAATACAAAGCATCTTCATAATTGAACAGTTCTTTTGAAGAAATGCCAAGAAGGTTGTATGCTGCTGATTTATAAGTCGAGTTTAGCTCTGTAAAGGATAAAGCTTCAATTAAATTTTTTTCACTTCCAACATAATCACCAGAGGTTTGTTGGCTATGCGCCATTTGAATTAAATTGTAGGTTACTGACGCACTATCTTTTTCTAATTCATATAGTATTTTTGAACGGTTATGGTAATGAAAAGCACTGTCAAATTTTTGAAGTGCTAAGAACTTATCGCCTGTATCTAATAGTTCGCGTGCCTGAATAGCATTTTTACTGATATTATTTCCTTTATTGGAGGCTGATTCGTTTTTTAAATCATTTTGACAAGAATAGATAAATATCGAGAATAGGAATATAAAAATCGGGGAACGCATCATAAAGATAACTTTCCCCGAAAGTAATAATTTATAGTTTATAAACTCTAGTTTTATTATTTTGATTAATTTTTAGGAGTATTTTCATATCCCGGATTCCATCCTTTATATGGGAAACCATTAAAACCAATTATACAGTATTATTTAAAGCTAAATTATCCCATAAAAAAAACTCCCATTCCGATTTTTTAGAATCTAAATGAGAGTTTTTTATGGTTCAAAAAAATTATTTTATGGCAAGAGCATTATCGATTAAGAAAATGAGGTTGCCTCGATGTGCCCGTGTACTTTCGTCTATGGAAGTTGCTGTAAGCAGCATTGATTTAATTTTTTTCAATGTTTGTCTTGCGGCAGCTTTCGAAATATCATCATAAGAGTTTCTGGAAGAATTTATATCCGAAATTTCTACAGCTTGTTTAACAAAATAAGTTTGAAGGTATTGTCTTTGCATATTCACTTTTCCAACTAAATCAGCTTTGAATATTCCGCTAACTAAATCATTCATAACCTCTGCTACTGAATACGTATTGCCGTACAGACTTGTATTAGAAATTCGTTGCAATGTTGTAGGGTGGAGAATGTGTGAAAGCGCTCCATCAGTTTGCATTGATAGATAGATACCACCCAATTTTGGATCTTCTGTAGAAGAGAAAAATCCAAATCCACGTCTTTGCAATTGTAAATACGGATATAAAGAAGCATCAGCGTCAAATGCATTTGGTGCAAATGCATATTTATTCAATACTTCAATAGCTCTTTTTTGCTCAGCTTCAGATACAGGGGTGAATGGTTTTTCAGTTGTATTTTGGCCTACATAACTTCGGTCAACATACACTCCGCCAACATAGCGGCTTACCACAGCAATCATGTTTCTTCTTTGCCCATTTAGCATACTATATCGTGAACGCATTTCTGCATAATTCTGTCCAGTTTTACTATATTTTACTTTAAGTTTAGGCATTACAGTGTTGACTAATTTAAATCGGCCTTCGGCATATCCTATTGCATCACTACTTAAGTCTTCAACCATTACATGTGGATCAATCGCCTTTCCAGATGCTCTCATATCATCGGCATCATTACCAAAAGCAAGACCCGGTTCAGTACTTCTGCTAAGAATTTTATTTAACTCATTGTCTTCCAGTTTTTCATCGAATTCTTTGTATCCATATTCAATGGCCCAAAGATCGTATGGTCCAGGTTTTGTTGTAAAATAGTTTCCTTGTTTTGTTCTATCCAATGAAAGATTAATAGTAGGATAATCCATTACTGAACCAATTAAACCAATTTTTTCTGTAATAGATGTATCATTAAGTTCAGAAGGACTTAACATTTGACTCGCTTTCATATTGTGATTTAGTCCCAAAGTATGACCCATTTCATGTAAGATCAAATAATATAAAAATTCTTTATGAACTTTTAAAATAGTTTTTGGATCTTCATCATAAGCTTCTGCTATAGTTGCACCAGTCAAAAACTGACTTTTTAGTTCGCTTGCCATGGTACAAAGGTGCCCATCTGAATGGAAATAGGTGTTGAGATTATTTTGATTTTGAATGCTTTTCGCCGAAAATAATTCATCATATATTGGAGATCTGCTTCCTGAACTCCATTCCACTGTAATATCAGAACCTAAAATTTGTCCTGTTCGTGGATTGGCAAAACTTGGGCCAATTGCACCATAATTTGGATTAGCAGAAGCAACCCAACGGATAACGTTATAACGCACATCTCCTGCATCCCAATCAACAGAGTCTGGTTGTATTTTCATTACAACAGCATTTTTGAAACCTGCTTTTTCAAAAGCTTGATTCCAACGATTACCTGCCTCAACAATAGTTTGACGATATTCAACGGGAGTTGTGTTCTCAACCCACCAAACAATGGGTTCTACAGGTTCACTGATAGCTGCCGTAGGATCCTTTTTTGTCAAATACCATCGATTGATAATGTCTTTATAAGGTGTTGGTTTTATACTGGTTTGGTCGTTAATAGTTTGTCCAAAATATCCAATACGAGGGTCATCCTGTCTGGATTTGAAATTATTTTCAGGAATTTCTAAAAACGTATGTTGCATACGTACACGAACATATCGTGCATCAGTAATGTCATTTCCACCGCCATTTAAAGGTGCTGGATTATCATAAGCCAAATCTACAACTACATCAGTATTATTAGGAAAAGATCGGATGCTGTGGTATTTTGACTTAGCTGAATTGAAATTACCCAGGTTGAAAATTGCTCCAGGAGGTATTCCTGGTGGCATCGTAGGTTTTACTGGATCTAATTTTTCACTCAAGAAAAGTCCATCAGCAACAATTAAGAAACCAGTACTGTCTTGTGCTACAATTTTCTCAGCCAGAAAAATTGCTTCCGAAATATCAGTACCCGCAGTTTTACTAACAGCATTTGTTTTGTCGTAATAAAAAGCGGTGTTTACTAATCCAAATTCAATTTTGTCATTGGCTTTCTTTATGTTGAAAACACTTGTTGCACGATGCATACTTTGATTTAAAAACAAAGCCGTTGGTCCATTCATGGAATAGCTTTGATAAATAAATTCCTTATCCAGTTGGTTTTTCTTAATGTAAAGTTGCATGTTTCCAGTAACGGTATCCTGATACATGGTAAACAAGCCTTCAATTTTTTTAGCGCTTTTTATTTTATCATTTATAGAAACGGTAGCAGTTTTTTTCTTCTTAATACTATCAGATTTTGCAGCTGCAATCTCTTTTTTGTTTCTCTTCTTACGATTGTTTTTTTCTTGAGCGAATGTAGAACTTGTAATAAATAAAAGCACTAAAGAAAGAAGCAGTGTGGATTTCAATTTAGTCATAGTATTTGAGTTTAATGAAAAATGATAGGAATCACGTCTGATTTTTTGAAAATCCTTACGAAAATAGAATAAAATTTTGATATTAGTTGCATGTTTTTTAATTAGAATAAATTTTAAAAACAAAAAAACCCCAATCTTTCGATTGAGGTTTCTATATAAGTAAGTAATCTAAATTGAGTTTATAAAACGTTTATTTTACTTTGTTAAGTATTGCTTTGAAAGCATCTGGGTGATTCATTGCTAAATCGGCAAGAACTTTACGGTTCAATTCGATATTGTTAGCTTTTAATTTCCCGATGAATTGAGAATAAGACATTCCTTCCAATCTAGCTCCAGCGTTGATACGTTGAATCCATAAAGCACGGAAATTTCTTTTATTCACTTTTCTGTCACGGTAAGCGTAGCACATTGCTTTCTCTACCGCATTCTTAGCAACTGTCCAAACGTTTTTACGTCTACCAAAGAAACCTTTGGCTTGCTTCATTATTTTTTTTCTTCTTGCTCTTTTAGCAACTGAATTTACCGATCTTGGCATAATTTTACTGTTTTTTTGTAGCAGGCGGCTTGAATTTAATCAAAAGCACTTAATGGCCATACTCCAAGGTTATTTGAAATTGTTTTAACCTAAAGATTATTTAGTCAAAAGTTTTTAAAGTCTAATGTCGAAAGTCTTTAAGACCTTTGACTTTGAAACTTTAAGACTTAATTAAATAATTCTTAATTGTTGTTTGATGCTTTTCATATCTGTTTTGTGAACTAGCGCTGAATGTGTCAAAGCTAATTTACGTTTTTTAGACTTTTTAGTCAAGATGTGACTTTTAAAAGCATGCTTTCTTTTAATCTTTCCAGAACCAGTAACTTTGAAACGTTTCTTGGCGCTAGATTTGGTTTTCATTTTAGGCATTTTTTCCTAGTGTTTTAATTTATTCTTACTTACTTATCTTCTTTAGTCAGAAAGTTTTTAAAGTCTTAAAGTCAAAAGTATTCAACTTTTGACTTTAAGACTTTTGACTTTAAGACTTATTTCTTTTTCTTAGGGGCAATGAACATTATCATTCTCTTTCCTTCTAGAACTGGCATCGCTTCCACTTTACCAAATTCTTCAAGATCTGTAGCTAATCTTAATAATAAGATTTGCCCTTGATCTTTATAGATAATCGAACGTCCTTTAAAGAAAACAAATGCTTTCAATTTCGCACCTTCTTTCAAGAACTTCTCAGCATTCTTTCTCTTAAATTCGTAATCATGCTCATCTGTTTGAGGTCCAAAACGAATTTCCTTAACGACTACTTGTGTAGATTTCGCTTTTAGGATTTTATCACGTTTCTTTTGCTCGTAAACAAATTTCTTATAATCCATGATTTTACAAACCGGTGGATCTGCATTTGGTGAAATCTCAACTAAATCCAATTCAAATTGGTCAGCTAATCTTAAAGCTTCCGAAAGTTTAAAAACTCCAGGTTCAATATTTTCACCTACAAGTCTTACTTCTTGTACACCACGAATAAGGCTGTTTATTCTGTGGGCATCTTTTTTTTCTACGCGAGGTTGGTAACCTCTGTTGCTTCTTATTGCTATGACTTTATAATTTAAGTTAAACTGTAAATACTTTTAATGTTTTATTGATCTCTTCGTTTACAATAGCAGCAAATTCTTCTATTGTAACGCTGATATTTCCTTTTCCTTCCTGTCCATGACGACGGATAGAAATAGTCCCATTTTTCTCTTCTTCCTCACCTACAATCAACATAAATGGGGTTTTTTGCATTTCTGCATCCCTAATTTTCTTCCCGATTGTCTCGTTTCTATTGTCAATGAGGGCGCGAATTTCGTGATTTTCTAGCAAATCTAAAACTTTTTTCGCATATATTTCATATTTCTCGCTCAAAGACAATATTATAGCTTGTTCAGGCATCAGCCAAAGAGGGAAATTTCCTGCTGTATGTTCTAATAAAATAGCGATAAATCGTTCCATTGAACCAAAAGGTGCTCTGTGAATCATTACTGGTCTATGCAATTCGTTATCAGATCCTTTGTAGGTTAAATCAAAACGTTCTGGAAGGTTGTAATCAACCTGAATCGTTCCTAATTGCCATTGTCTTCCCAAGGCATCTTTTACCATGAAATCCAATTTTGGACCATAGAAAGCTGCTTCGCCATATTCTACTACAGTATTTAGACCTTTGTCGGCTGCAGCGTTAATAATTGCATTTTCCGCTTTTTCCCAGTTTTCATCAGTACCTATATACTTATCTCTGTTTTCTTTATCTCTCAGTGAAATCTGAGCGGTAAAGTTTTCGAATCCTAATGAACCAAATACATAAAGTACCAAGTCAATTACTTTCTTAAACTCTTCGTCTAGTTGTTCAGGAGTGCAAAAAATGTGCGCGTCATCCTGAGTAAACCCTCTTACACGAGTTAAACCGTGTAATTCTCCACTTTGTTCGTATCTGTAAACAGTACCAAATTCAGCATAACGCTTTGGTAAATCTTTGTATGACCAAGGACGTACATTGTATATTTCGCAGTGATGAGGACAGTTCATAGGTTTTAATAAAAACTCTTCGCCTTCAGCTGGAGTGCTTATAGGTTGGAAACTATCGGCGCCATATTTTGCATAATGTCCTGAAGTTACATACAATTCTTTTTGACCAATATGTGGTGTAACCACTTGCTCGTATCCACCTTTTTTCTGTGCTTTTTTCAAAAACTGTTCTAGTCTGTCTCTTAAAGCGGCTCCTTTAGGCAACCATAATGGTAAACCTGCGCCTACCTTTTGAGAAAAAGCAAAAAGTTCAAGTTCTTTTCCTAGTTTTCTATGGTCACGACGTTTTGCTTCTTCCAGTAATTCTAAGTATTCCGTTAAATCCTTTTGTTTAGGGAATGAAGTTCCATAAACACGAGTCAGTTGTTTGTTTTTCTCGTCACCACGCCAGTATGCTCCTGCAACGCTCATTATTTTCATCGCTTTGATTATTCCAGTATTTGGAATATGCCCACCACGACATAAATCAGTAAACGTATCGTGATCACAAAACGTAATTGTTCCGTCCTCAAGATTGCTAATAAGCTCTGTTTTGTAAACGTTGTCCTTATATAGTTCTAAAGCTTCAGCTTTAGAAACGGGACGTAGTTTGAATTCATGCTTACCTCTAGAAATTTCAAGAACACGATCTTCAATTTTTTTAAAGTCAGCATCAGTGATTTTTTGGTCTTCAAAATCTACATCGTAATAAAAGCCATTAGAGATTGCTGGTCCAAGAGTTAATTTTATACCAGGAAACATTTCCTCAAGAACTTGTGCCATTACGTGTGAAGTAGAATGCCAAAAAGCTTTTTTTCCGCCTTCGTCATTCCAAGTATATAATATAAGACTGCCGTCCGTCGTCAAAGGAGTTGTTGTTTCCACAGTTGTACCATCAAAAGAAGCCGAAATAACATTTCTGGCAAATCCTTCACTAATGCTCTTGGCTACATCCATAGGAGTAATCCCAGGAGCAAACTCTTTAACTGACCCATCGGGCAAAGTAATCTTAATCATCATTTATTATTTTAAGAATGCAAATATAGACCATTACAAAAATACATACAATATATATATAAGGTTTGTTATCATAAATAGGTCTAAAAACTAAAAGAAGAGTTATTATAGCATATGAGTTTAGTAGGAGTGTTATAATTAGGAGCTGTTTCCCGCTATTCGTTGTAATCTTTTCTCTCGTAAAGAAACGAGAGAAAAGGATTTTCACTGCTATCGGGGCTAGGAGAGTGGTTTTGGTTAGTCGTATCCTGCTTAAATCATCCGAAATAGGGAGTAATTAGGGGTGTTAATTAAAAAAGTGAATAAAGATTATGGGTACGTATATATTGTATAGTCTTGATAAAAGGAGAATCTGGTGTGTTTTTTGATTTTTCTTTTGAATAGTATAAAAAACTTTACTATTCAAGAATCATGTTTTCAGCGAGTTAAAGATTGGGTTAAGAAAACATGAAAAAAAAGGTTTAAAAAAGCTTGTAAAAGCGAATAAAGGTGCTACTTTTGCACCCGCAATGACGCAGACGTTCTTTAGAAGACTGACAAGTAAACTGGATTGAGAGAGGAAATTTATTTTCAAAAAAAGATTCAGAAAAGCTTGTGAGATTAGAAAGAGCTTATTACATTTGCACCCCGCAAAACGCGCAAAGTTCCTTGACAAACTGATAAGAAAACGGTAGTAAAACGGAGATAAAAATTTCCAAAAAAAACTTCAAAATTTTCTTGCCAGTTAAAAAAGAAGTTGTACTTTTGCACCCGCTTCGAGAAACACTTTAAGTAGTGTTGACGAAGGGAAAAACAAAGAAGAACACGTTCCTAGACATATTGAATTGACAGCCGTTTTGAAAGAGATTTCAAAACAAAAGAATGAGAGTAATAGAATCGAGAGATTTGAAAAAACCACTAGAATTTAGTCGAATAAACAAAGAGAGAAGATTTATCTGATCTCACACAATATACGATGAAGAGTTTGATCCTGGCTCAGGATGAACGCTAGCGGCAGGCTTAACACATGCAAGTCGAGGGGTATAGTTCTTCGGAACTAGAGACCGGCGCACGGGTGCGTAACGCGTATGCAATCTACCTTTCACAGAGGGATAGCCCAGAGAAATTTGGATTAATACCTCATAGTATTATAGAGTGGCATCACTTTATAATTAAAGTCACAACGGTGAAAGATGAGCATGCGTCCCATTAGCTAGTTGGTAAGGTAACGGCTTACCAAGGCAACGATGGGTAGGGGTCCTGAGAGGGAGATCCCCCACACTGGTACTGAGACACGGACCAGACTCCTACGGGAGGCAGCAGTGAGGAATATTGGACAATGGGCGCAAGCCTGATCCAGCCATGCCGCGTGCAGGATGACGGTCCTATGGATTGTAAACTGCTTTTGCACAGGAAGAAACAACATTACGTGTAATGTCTTGACGGTACTGTGAGAATAAGGATCGGCTAACTCCGTGCCAGCAGCCGCGGTAATACGGAGGATCCAAGCGTTATCCGGAATCATTGGGTTTAAAGGGTCCGTAGGCGGTCTTATAAGTCAGTGGTGAAATCTCCCCGCTCAACGGGGAAACGGCCATTGATACTGTAGGACTTGAATTATTAGGAAGTAACTAGAATATGTAGTGTAGCGGTGAAATGCTTAGAGATTACATGGAATACCAATTGCGAAGGCAGGTTACTACTAATGGATTGACGCTGATGGACGAAAGCGTGGGTAGCGAACAGGATTAGATACCCTGGTAGTCCACGCCGTAAACGATGGATACTAGCTGTTGGGAGCAATCTCAGTGGCTAAGCGAAAGTGATAAGTATCCCACCTGGGGAGTACGTTCGCAAGAATGAAACTCAAAGGAATTGACGGGGGCCCGCACAAGCGGTGGAGCATGTGGTTTAATTCGATGATACGCGAGGAACCTTACCAAGGCTTAAATGTAGATTGACCGGTTTGGAAACAGACCCTTCGCAAGACAATTTACAAGGTGCTGCATGGTTGTCGTCAGCTCGTGCCGTGAGGTGTCAGGTTAAGTCCTATAACGAGCGCAACCCCTGTTGTTAGTTGCCAGCGAGTCATGTCGGGAACTCTAACGAGACTGCCAGTGCAAACTGAGAGGAAGGTGGGGATGACGTCAAATCATCACGGCCCTTACGCCTTGGGCTACACACGTGCTACAATGGCCGGTACAGAGAGCAGCCACTGGGTGACCAGGAGCGAATCTACAAAGCCGGTCACAGTTCGGATCGGAGTCTGCAACTCGACTCCGTGAAGCTGGAATCGCTAGTAATCGGATATCAGCCATGATCCGGTGAATACGTTCCCGGGCCTTGTACACACCGCCCGTCAAGCCATGGAAGCTGGGGGTGCCTGAAGTCGGTGACCGCAAGGAGCTGCCTAGGGTAAAACTGGTAACTAGGGCTAAGTCGTAACAAGGTAGCCGTACCGGAAGGTGCGGCTGGAACACCTCCTTTCTAGAGCTTTAGTGTTAGCTATATGCACGCTAAAGAAAGAAGACGAAAGTTCAAGTTGGAAGCAAACCCCAACGTTTTATTACTCTTGCTGTTAGTTCAAATAATACCATTTAAGAATAAGAGTGTCTCGTAGCTCAGCTGGTTAGAGTACTACACTGATAATGTAGGGGTCGACAGTTCGAGTCTGTCCGAGACAACTATTTTAGACTTAAATAAAAGAAGAAATTCTAGAGTTGAGGAGTTATGAAATATAAATTCATAATTCATAATTCACAATTCATAATTAGATTGGGGGATTAGCTCAGCTGGCTAGAGCGCCTGCCTTGCACGCAGGAGGTCAACGGTTCGACTCCGTTATTCTCCACTATTCGAGTGAATAGTAAAGAGTAAAAAGTAATTAGTCAAAAACTAATCACTAATTACTAAGGGCTAATCACTAGAAAAAAGTTCATTGACATATTGAGATAAGAAAATAATAAAAAGTAGAAAGCATTTTTACTTGTTTATCATTAGACAAGTAAAGAAACGGTCTCGTTTTAATTAACGAGATTGGTACAATAAGCAAAATAAGGGCGTATGGGGGATGCCTTGGCTCTCAGAGGCGATGAAAGGCGTGATAAGCTGCGAAAAGTTACGGGGATTGGCACACACGATACGATCCGTAAATACCTGAATGGGGCAACCCACTATGTTGAAGACATAGTACACCGATAGGTGGGCAAACCCGCTGAACTGAAACATCTAAGTAGGCGGAGGAGAAGAAAACAAAAGTGATTCCGTAAGTAGTGGCGAGCGAACGCGGATTAGCCCAAACCAATGTTGTTACGGCAATGTTGGGGTTGTAGGACCACGTTATTTGTTGCGGATAGAATTAGAATCTACTGGAAAGTAGAGCCAAAGAAGGTGATAGCCCTGTATAAGTAATAGAAGATAACGATAGTGGTATCCTGAGTAGGGCGGGGCACGTGAAACCCTGTCTGAATTTGGCGGGACCATCCGCTAAGGCTAAATACTCCTGAGAGACCGATAGTGAACCAGTACCGTGAGGGAAAGGTGAAAAGAACCGTGAATAACGGAGTGAAATAGATCCTGAAACCATACGCTTACAAGCGGTCGGAGCCCTTTAGTGGGGTGACGGCGTGCCTTTTGCATAATGAGCCTACGAGTTAACGTTGCTGGCAAGGATAAGTGGTTAAGCCACGGATCCGTAGCGAAAGCGAGTCTGAATAGGGCGCTTTAGTCAGTAGTGTTAGACGCGAAACCGTGTGATCTACCCATGGGCAGGATGAAGCGCTGGTAACACAGTGTGGAGGTCCGAACCGGTTGACGTTGAAAAGTCTTCGGATGACCTGTGGGTAGGGGTGAAAGGCCAATCAAACTCGGAAATAGCTCGTACTCCCCGAAATGCATTTAGGTGCAGCGTTATGCGTAAAGTTATATAGAGGTAGAGCTACTGATTGGATGCGGGGGCTTCACCGCCTACCAATTCCTGACAAACTCCGAATGCTATATAATGTTTCATAACAGTGAGGGCTTGGGTGCTAAGGTCCAAGTCCGAGAGGGAAAGAACCCAGACCATCAGCTAAGGTCCCCAAATATATGTTAAGTTGAAAGAACGAGGTTTGTCTGCCCAGACAGCTAGGATGTTGGCTTGGAAGCAGCCATTCATTTAAAGAGTGCGTAACAGCTCACTAGTCGAGCGGACGAGCATGGATAATAATCGGGCATAAACATATTACCGAAGCTATGGATTTGTAATTTATTACAAGTGGTAGGGGAGCATTCTAACAGGGTAGAAGGTGTGTCGTAAGGCATGCTGGACTGGTTAGAAAAGAAAATGTAGGCATAAGTAACGATAATGCGGGCAAGAAACCCGCACACCGAAAGACTAAGGTTTCCACAGCTATGCTAATCAGCTGTGGGTTAGTCGGGACCTAAGGCGAACCCGAAAGGGACAGTCGATGGACAACGGGTTAATATTCCCGTACTAGTTATTACTGTGATGGGGTGACGGAGTGATGAAAGCGCCGCGAACTGACGGAATAGTTCGTTGAAGTACCTACCTATAAGCTGCGCAGGCAAATCCACGCGGCTTGGGGAAATACGATAGTACTCGGAGTCTTCGGACAAAGAGATAGTGCGCCTAAGGGCTTCCAAGAAAAACCTCTAAACTTCAGGTAATAAGTACCCGTACCGCAAACCGACACAGGTAGTCGAGGAGAGAATCCTAAGGTGCTCGAGAGATTCATGGCTAAGGAATTAGGCAAAATAGACCCGTAACTTCGGGAGAAGGGTCGCCAGCAGCAATGCTGGCCGCAGTGAAGAGGTCCAGGCGACTGTTTATCAAAAACACAGGGCTCTGCAAAATCGTAAGATGAAGTATAGGGCCTGACACCTGCCCGGTGCTGGAAGGTTAAGAGGAGATGTTATCTTCGGAGAAGCATTGAATTGAAGCCCCAGTAAACGGCGGCCGTAACTATAACGGTCCTAAGGTAGCGAAATTCCTTGTCGGGTAAGTTCCGACCTGCACGAATGGTGTAACGATCTGGACACTGTCTCAGCCATGAGCTCGGTGAAATTGTAGTAGCGGTGAAGATGCCGCTTACCCGCAGTGGGACGAAAAGACCCTGTGCACCTTTACTATAGCTTAGTATTGACCTTGGATAAATGATGTGTAGGATAGGTTGGAGACTGTGAAGTGGCGTCGCTAGGCGTTGTGGAGTCATTGTTGAAATACAACCCTTTGTTTATCTGAGGCCTAACCCCGTTATGCGGGGGACATTGCTTGGTGGGTAGTTTGACTGGGGTGGTCGCCTCCAAAAGAGTAACGGAGGCTTCTAAAGGTTCCCTCAGTACGCTTGGTAACCGTGCGTAGAGTGCAATGGCATAAGGGAGCTTGACTGAGAGACATACAGGTCGATCAGGTACGAAAGTAGAGCATAGTGATCCGGTGGTTCCGCATGGAAGGGCCATCGCTCAAAGGATAAAAGGTACGCCGGGGATAACAGGCTGATCTCCCCCAAGAGCTCATATCGACGGGGGGGTTTGGCACCTCGATGTCGGCTCGTCACATCCTGGGGCTGGAGAAGGTCCCAAGGGTTGGGCTGTTCGCCCATTAAAGTGGCACGCGAGCTGGGTTCAGAACGTCGTGAGACAGTTCGGTCTCTATCTACTGTGGGCGCAAGAAATTTGAGTGGATCTGATTCTAGTACGAGAGGACCGAATTGGACAAACCTCTAGTGTATCTGTTGTCACGCCAGTGGCATCGCAGAGTAGCTACGTTTGGAAGGGATAAGCGCTGAAAGCATATAAGCGCGAAACCCACCACAAGATGAGATTTCTTTTAAGGGTCGTGGGAGATGACCACGTTGATAGGCTATAGATGTAAAGGCAGTAATGTCATAGTCGAGTAGTACTAATAACCCGTAAGCTTATGTACGCTTTTCTCCCGTCTTTCGGGACGGGAGAAGAAACTTTCTAATACTTTTTATTTTCTTTATCTCAGTATGTTAAGATATTATGTAATTAATTATCAATGATAAATTTTTAATTGTTACAATAATTGCCCAAAGCAATTATAACCTCTTAAGGTGGTTATTGCGGCGGGGCTCACCTCTTCCCATCCCGAACAGAGTAGTTAAGCCCGCCTGCGCAGATGGTACTGCAGTTATGTGGGAGAGTATGTCGTCGCCTTTCTTTGAAGAATCCTCATCATTTATTTGATGAGGATTTTTTTGTTATAAATCAATATTTTATTATTGTAATGTTCGAATTTAGAGGATTGTTATCATTTTTTTATCCTTATTTGCATGGCATAATTATAAGGATCAAGTGGTGTAAATGATATTTTCTCCTGTTTCACAAATTGAAAATAGCTGTGTATTTTTCCTTTTGTAAATCGTTGTGACCAAAATCTTTCTTTAGTAGCCGTAAAACTATCTTTTGCATCAGTTATTACTGTCATTCCCATTTTCTGATACGATAGTTCTTGCTTTTTTCTTGTATTCTCGTTGTCAATATAGCAGGCTCCAATTAAAATTTCTCCATTTACATTCAGCATTTTATAGGCAAAGGTGAAAATAGTATCAAATTTTTCATTTTTTGATAAATCAAGTTTTTTGGATAATAAATTATAATTTTCAAAAGGGAAGTTTTCAGGATAAAAATTACCTGCTGTAAACCAAGTTGTAATAATCAAATCATAATGCTTTTGTAATTGATTTAAATTTACTGCATCTAAAAAATAAACACTTACTTTGTCTTCAATATTTAATTCTTTTATTGTGTTGCGGGATAAAATAACACATGTTTCGGCATTATCAGTGCCGTCATAGAATTCAATCATATCCCACATTTCTGGTATTGCATATAAATGTTTTACTATTCTTGCATTTCCAATTCCTATGTCTAAGATGGTTATTGGACTTCCTTTTTTAAGGAATATTTCGGTAATTACTTTCTTTAGTTCTATGAATTCAGCCCATTGAGCCTGCAACAACTCTTCGGATAAATAATTTTCATCAAATGATTTGTGTGCAGTATTTTCATTGTCATACATTTCCATAACTACTTTATTTTAAACTAATTCAAATTTAAAATTTAATCTGTCATAATTTAATCTGAAGAGCCTTTATATTTTAAGTGCTCATATTTTTTTAGATTTGGTTTTAACCGAGTTAAGAGAAGATTAATTTATAGGTTTTAAGTTTTGTTCCGTACAATTTTTAAACATTAAATTGTATTTTTGCTAAACTATATAAAAATATAATATGAAAAGAATTATTTTGTTTTTGACATTTATTATGTCTTTAAACTCACAAGCTCAACAACGCCCAAAATTAGTGGTAGGTATAGTGGTAGACCAAATGAAAATGGAATATCTATATCGTTTTTCAGATGACTTTTCTGCGAATGGTTTTAAAAGATTAATGAATAATGGCTATACTTTTCACAATATGCATTATAATTATGTACCTACTTATACTGCACCGGGTCACGCGAGTATTTATACTGGAACTACTCCGTCTACTCATGGTATCGTAGGGAATGATTGGTTTAATAAAGCTACTGGAAAAGATATGTATTGTACTGATGATGCTTCAGTTAAAACAGTAGGTGACGGAACAGAAAAAGAGGGAGCAATGTCTCCAAAAAATTTGTTAAGCACCACCATTACAGATGAGTTGCGAATGGCGACAAATTTTAAAGGGAAAGTAATTGGGATGAGTGTCAAAGATCGTGGAGCAATTTTGCCTGCGGGACATTTTGCTAATTGGGCATTTTGGTACAGTAAAACTGGAGCTTTTATCTCAAGCACTTTTTATGGTTCAGCATTACCGAATTGGGTAACTGAATTTAATCAAGAAAAACGATACATGAATTACATTAATAAAGGATGGAATTTATTGAATCCCATAGCAACTTATAATGAAAGTCTTCCTGATGATAATCCTTATGAAGGAAAGTTAGATAAAGCTAATGCGCCAGTTTTTCCTTACGATTTAAGTAAAATGTATAAAGAAAAAGGAGCAGATGTTTTGAGAACTACCCCTTTTGGGAATGATATTTTGGCGGAATTGGCCATGAAAGCTATAGAAAAAGAAGAGTTAGGCAAAGATGAAATTACGGATTTTTTGACGGTTAGTTTTTCTTCAACGGATTATGTTGGACATACTTTTGGACCACGTTCAATGGAGTTGCAGGATACTTATTTGCGTTTAGATCAGACGATGGCTCAGTTTTTAAACTATTTAGATAAAACGGTTGGAAAGGATAATTACTTGCTTTTTTTGACTGCTGATCACGCTGGTGCTGAAAATCCAAATTATCTAAAAGATAATAAATATAATGTGAAAAATATTCCTTCTAAAGACATTGTAGAGGCATTAAAAAAACATTCTAACGAAACTTTCGGCGCTGATTTAATATTAGATTATTCTAACTTTAATCTTTTTTTCAATAAAGAAATTATTAAACAGAAAGGTTTAGAATTAGCAAAAGTGAAGCAAAGTTTTAAAGATTTTTTGATGACGCAAGAACAAGTTAAAAGAGTGTATACTGAAGAAGAAATTTTAGCTTCGTCAGGAGATGACTATTTTTTAAGTTTTATTTCTAAAGGCTATGATCCTAAACAAAATGGTGATATTGTTATACTTGATAAAACAGGCTATATGCAATATCAAGCCACAGGAACTACTCATGGTTCACCAAATAGTTATGATACACACGTGCCTTTGCTTTTTTATGGATGGCAAGTTCCAAAAGGAGAATTGCACACTAAAAAATTCATTACTCAAATAGCACCAACCCTTTCACAAATGTTGAAAATTCCATTTCCTAATGGAACTGAATCTGAAGTTTTAGATACGCTGTTAGATAAGAAATAATAGTATTGCGTATTATCAAAAAATCCCATTTGCATTAGCGAATGGGATTTTTTTATTTATGCTGTTGTTGCTGCAACTGGCAGCGGAATTTGATTTTTTAATAAATCCTCAAAGGTTTCATGCGCTCTTATCAAATGACCTTCACCGTTCATCCATAATACTTCGGCTGGCTTGTATCTAGAGTTGTAGTTGGATGCCATAGAGAAACAATAAGCTCCTGCATTTCTAAAAGATAAAATATCACCTTCTTTTATTTCAGCAATTTTTCTGTTATTAGCAAAAGTATCGGTTTCGCAAATATATCCTACCACAGAGTAGAAACGTTCTTTCCCTTTTGGATGTGATATGTTTTCGATATGATGTTGTGAACCATAAAACATTGGTCTGATCAAATGGTTAAAACCACTATCTATTCCTGCAAAAACAGTCGAAGTAGTTTGTTTAACTACATTTACTTTAGCTAAAAAGAAACCTGCTTCACTTACTAAAAATTTCCCAGGTTCAAATATTAATGTTAATTCTTTCCCGTATTCAGTACAAAAGGCATTGAATCTTTTGGATAATTTTTTACCTAATTCTTCAATGTCAGTTTCGATATCGTCTTTTTTATAAGGTACTTTAAATCCACTTCCAAAGTCTAAGAATTCAAGGTTTTTAAAGTTTCTAGCGGCATCAAATAATATTTCGGCAGCATATAAAAATACTTCGATATCTAAAATATCAGAGCCGGTATGCATATGAATTCCGACAATGTTCATTTTAGTATTTTCAACAATACGAACTAAATGAGGTAATTGGTGAACAGAAATACCAAATTTACTATCGATATGACCAACAGATATATTAGCATTTCCACCAGCCATTACGTGCGGATTTATTCTGATACATACAGGTACATTTGGGTATTTTGTACCAAATTGCTCTAATATGGATAAGTTGTCAATATTTATTTGAACTCCCATCGCCGATACTTCTTCAATTTCTTCAAGAGAAACACCATTTGGAGTATAAAATATTTTGTCTGGGTCGTAGCCGGCATGAAGTCCTAATAATACTTCTTGAATTGAAACAGTATCTAATCCTGACCCCATTTCTTTCAATAATTGAAGTATAGCAACATTAGACAAAGCCTTCATTGCATAATTGATGCGCAACTTATCTACCTTTGAAAAAGCTTTCGTTAATCTGTTGTATTGAGATTGTATTTTTTCGGCATCATAAACGTATAATGGACTGCCAAATTGTTCTGCTAATTGTAGTAAGTCTTTTGATTGCATGATTATTAATTTTGAGCAAATTTATTATTCTTTATTTAGTCCCACAAGCTAATAGATGAATTCTAACAAATTCTAACAAAAAGTTATAAATTAAACATTTATTTGAAATTTTATAAAAAAATAACCCTTGACAAATTTTTCTATCAAGGGTTATAAAATGTTATTCAAACCTATAAGTTGGGTAAATCACCATTTCCTTTGGTAGGTAAATTGGTATAACCCATCAAGTATTTATCAACTTCTCTGGCAGCTTCACGACCTTCAGATATTGCCCATACAATTAAAGATTGTCCTCTTCGCATGTCACCAGCAGTAAATATATGAGGAACATTAGTTTGATAATTAGTCGCTTTAAAATTGCTTCTCATATCAATTTCTAATCCTAATTGATCGCTTAAAGTTTTCTCCGGACCTGTAAATCCAAGTGCCAATAAAGCTAAATCACAAGGCCAAATTTTTTCAGAACCTTCTTTTTCTATCAGTTCAGGTCTTTGTCCAGGTGTCATTTTCCAAGCAACTTCAACGGTTTTTAAACCAACAAGTTCTCCTTTTTCATTAGAAATAAATTCTTTGGTATTGATTAGCCAGTTTCTATTACAACCTTCTTCATGTGAAGAAGATGTTTTTAATTGCAATGGCCAAAATGGCCAAGGAGTAGTTTCACTTCTTCCAACTGGTGGTTTTGGTAAAATCTCAAAATTAGTAACTGATTTTGCACCGTGTCTGTTTGAAGTTCCAATACAATCTGAACCTGTATCTCCACCACCAATAACGATAACATCTTTACCAGTTGCTTTAATTTGATCTGGAATGGATTCTCCGTACAATACTTTAGTTTGTTGCGTTAAAAAGTCCATTGCCTGTACAACTCCTTTACTTTCTATTCCTTTGGTAGGCAAGCTTCGTCTTTCGGTTGCACCACCACATAATACGATAGAATCAAAAGAATTTAATTCTTCAACACTATAGTTTACGCCAACATTTACATTAGTTTTAAAAGTAATTCCTTCAGCTTCTAAAACAGCAACACGTCTGTCGATAATTCCTTTTTCTAATTTGAAATTTGGAATCCCATAACGTAGTAATCCACCAATGGCATTGTCTCTTTCAAAAACCGTAACAGTATGTCCTGCACGATTTAATTGTTGTGCAGCCGCTAAGCCAGCAGGGCCAGAGCCTATTACAGCTACTGTTTTTCCTGTTCTAACTTCTGGTGGTTGTGGTTTAATCCAACCTTCAGCGAAACCTCTTTCGATAATATTTTTTTCAATATTCTCGATAGCTACTGGCTCGCTTATAATTCCTAATACACATGATTTTTCACATGGAGCAGGGCATAAACGGCCTGTGAATTCTGGAAAGTTATTGGTTGATTGCAATATTTTCAATGCACTTTCCCATTCTTCCTGATGTACCATGTCATTAAAATCTGGTATCAAATTTCCTAATGGACAGGCACTGTGGCAAAATGGAATCCCACAATCCATACATCTGGATCCTTGTTCTTTGATTTTATCTTTGGTTAACGGAATTGTAAATTCATCATAATTCGATACTCTTTCTGGAACAGCAACATTACTTTCGTCGGTTCTAGTATATTCTTTAAATCCTCCTATCTTTCCCATGACTATAGTGCTATTAGTTCTTCAATTTTTTTTTCTTCTGCCAATCTCTGTAATGCTTTTTTGTAATCAGTAGGCATTACTTTGATAAAATGGTTGCGTTGGTTTTCCCAATCTTCTAAAATCCTTTTTGCCAAAGGACTATTGGTATACATAGAATGATTTTTTATCAAACGTCTCAGTTTGGTAAAGTCATCATCTTCCAATGTTTCAAAAGCGACCATTTCCATATTACATAATGTAGCATCGAATTTTTTATTTGGATCAAAAACATAAGCAATACCACCGCTCATTCCTGCAGCAAAATTTCTTCCTGTTTTTCCTAAAACCACTACAGTTCCTCCAGTCATGTATTCGCATCCATGATCTCCAATCCCTTCTACAACAGCTGTTGCACCAGAATTTCTCACACAAAAACGTTCTCCAGCCATACCATTTATATAAGCTTCACCAGTGATTGCTCCATAAAGTGCCACGTTACCAATAATGATATTTTCTTCTGGTTTGAAAGTGGCAGTAGGAGGGACTTTTATAATTAATTTACCTCCAGAAAGTCCTTTTCCTAAATAATCATTACAGTTTCCATGTATTTTAAAAGAAAGACCATTTGTTGCAAAAGCACCAAAACTTTGTCCGGCAGAACCTGTAAAATCAACTAATATTGTGTCCTCAGGTAAACCTTGTGCACCATATATTTTTGAAATTTCATTACTCAATATAGCTCCAACGGAACGGTCTGTGTTTTTGATATCAAAAGTAACTCTTGTTTTTTCTTTTCTATAAATAGAAGGAATAGCCGCTTTTATAATTTCAAAATCAAGTACATGGTCTAAAGCATGGTCTTGTGTAGTCGTATTGTGGTTTGGAACTTCTTTAGCTTTTTCTGGTTTATATAGAATAGTAGATAAATCTAATCCACTTGCTTTATAATGCTTGATGGCTTTATTGACATTCAATTTTTGAGATTGTCCCACCATTTCTTTTAATGTTCTAAATCCAAGTTGTGCCATGATTTCTCTCAACTCCTCAGCAATAAAATACATGAAGTTGATGATGTGTTCCGGTGTTCCTTTGAAATTTTTTCTCAATTCAGGATCTTGAGTTGCAATACCTACAGGACACGTATTCAAGTGACACGCTCTCATCATAATACAACCAGATGCTACTAAAGGAGCGGTTGCAAAACCAAATTCCTCAGCTCCAAGTAATGCAGCGATAGCAACATCACGTCCTGTTTTCAATTGCCCGTCACATTCTAAAACTACACGACTTCTTAAATCATTTAGAATTAATGTTTGTTGTGCTTCTGCTAATCCAAGTTCCCAAGGAATACCCGTATGTTGAAGTGATGTTAATGGTGCAGCTCCAGTTCCTCCGTCGTATCCTGAAATCAAAATCACGTCGGCTTTTGCTTTAGCAACACCGGCAGCGATTGTTCCAACACCCACTTCAGAAACTAATTTTACATTAATTCGAGCTTCACGATTAGCATTTTTTAAATCAAAAATTAACTGTGATAAATCTTCAATAGAATAAATATCATGGTGTGGCGGAGGTGAAATTAATCCAACATAAGGTGTAGAATTTCTTACTTCAGCAATCCAAGGCACTACTTTTTCGCCAGGTAATTGTCCACCTTCTCCAGGTTTTGCACCCTGAGCCATTTTTATTTGAATCTCTTTGGCATTTGTCAAATAGTTGATAGAAACCCCAAATCTTCCAGAAGCAACTTGTTTAATGGCACTATTTCTAGAATCACCATTTAAGTCTTTTTGGAAACGTTTAGAATCTTCTCCACCTTCTCCAGAATTACTTTTTCCACCAATTCTGTTCATTGCAATCGCTAGATTTTCATGAGCTTCTTGGCTGATAGATCCATAAGACATGGCGCCAGTTTTGAATTTTTTTACAATTTCTGTCCAAGGCTCCACTTCCTCAATTGAAATAGGATCTAAGTTATTGAATTCAAATAAACCTCTGATGGTCATCAAGTTTTCACTTTGATCATTGACCATTTTAGAGTATTCTTTATAACTTTCAGGACTGTTTAAACGTACTGCTTGTTGCAATTTTGAAATCGTCGTTGGATTAAACATGTGTTTTTCTCCTGATCTTCTCCATCTGTAAATACCTCCAATTTCTAAAGGCAATAAATTGCTGACTTTTGAATTTGGAAATGCTTTTTGGTATCTTTTCTTGATTTCTTTTTCCACTTCCATTAGCCCAATTCCTTCAATTCTGGAAGGAGTGTAGGGGAAATATTTAGAAGTGAATGTTTTGTTTAATCCTAAAATTTCAAAAATTTGTGCCGCTCTGTACGAATGTAAAGTAGAGATACCAATTTTGTTCATGATTTTCAGAATCCCTTTTGCAATAGCTTTATTATAGTTTTTAATAGCATAATCTGCTTTTACACCAGTGATAAAACCTTGGTTAACTTGGTCATGAATAATTTCATTTACCATGTAAGGATTGATTGCGCTGGCACCATAACCAAATAGTAAGGCAAAATGATGTGGTTCGCGAGGTTCTGCGGATTCGATTATAATTCCAAATTTAGAACGAACTTTCAGAATGTTAAGCGAATGATGAATGTAAGAACACGCCAATAACATTGGTATTGGAGCCATTTTTTCGCTTACTCCTCTATCCGAAAGAATCACAATGTTGCAACCTTCTGAAACTGCTTTGAAAGTCGCCTGAACCGCTCTTTCCAAAGCGCGTTCTAGCCCGTTTACTCCTTTTTTTATATCGTATAATGTAGAAATAGTGACTGATTTGAAATCAGCATGATCAATATTTCTTATTTTATCTAAATCCTCGTTTGAAATTACAGGATTTTGTATTTTTAATTTTTTACAATGCTTAGGCTCAATATCAAAAATATTAAAATCTCCACCAATCGCTAAACTAATATCAGTAATGATTTCTTCACGAATACCATCCAAAGGTGGATTGGTAACCTGAGCAAATAATTGTTTGAAATAGTTGTATAACAGTTGTGGCTGATCAGATAAAACAGCTAGCGGAGTATCATTACCCATAGAACTTAATGCTTCTGCACCTTCAGCTCCCATTGGGTTTATGATTGTTTTTAAATCCTCTATTGTGTAACCAAACAAACGTTGTCTTGTTTCGAAATCAATATTTTCCGTAGGGATTGGATTGTCAGTATAAGGGATTTTTGCTAATTGCAATAAATTTTCATCCAACCATTGTTTGTAAGGACGTTTGGTTACAATCGCATTTTTAATCTCATCATCTTCAATGATACGACCTTCGTTCATGTCAACCAAAAACATTTTTCCGGGTTCTAAACGACCGTGTTGAATCACATCTTCGGGTTTGATGTCAAGAACACCAATCTCTGAAGACATAATTACAAAACCACTTTTAGTCAATGTATAACGAGATGGACGTAATCCATTTCTATCCAATAAAGCACCAATAACGTTACCATCTGTAAAAGGAATAGAAGCTGGTCCGTCCCATGGTTCCATGATGCATGCATTGTATTCGTAAAACGCTTTTTTGTCTTCCGACATGGTTTGGTGTTTTTCCCAAGCTTCAGGAACAACCATCATCATTGCTTCCGGTAGAGAACGACCTGTCATCAATAACAGTTCAATTACCATATCCATAGAAGCCGAATCTGATTTTCCTTCTAAAATAATTGGGAATAATTTTTTGATGTCATCACCAAAAACATCACTTTTCATAAGTTCTTCACGAGCACGCATACGGCTAATATTCCCGCGAAGTGTATTGATTTCACCATTGTGGCACATGTAACGGAAAGGTTGTGCCAATTCCCAAGATGGAAATGTATTGGTAGAGAAACGTTGGTGAACCAAAGCTAATCTGGTTACCAAGTCATCGTCTAACAAATCAGTATAGTATCTACTGATGTCTTCCGGCATCAACAAACCTTTGTATATAATGGTTGTAGTGGAGAAACTTGAAAAATAGAATCTGTAACTTTCTGAAATTCGTGAATTCCTGATTGTATGTTCAGCAATTTTTCTTCCCGCAAACATTTTGGCGTTAAATTGTTGTTCTGTAAGGTCTAATCCATTTTTACCAACAAATACTTGTTTAACGGTTGGTTCCTTTTCGGCAGCAATTTGACCCAAATTAGAAACATCTACAGGGACATCTCTCCATCCTAAAACTTCTAAATTTTGATCACGTATTGATGCTTCAAAAGTTGTTTTACAAAACGCTACTTGGTTGGGACTTTTTGGCATAAAAACCATTCCTACTGCATATTGTCTAGCTTCTGGGATTTCAAAATCACATACTTTCTTAAAAAAATCATGAGGGATATCAAATAATATTCCAGCTCCATCTCCAGTTCTGCCATCTGAACTCACAGCACCACGATGTTCTAATTTGATTAGAATGTCCAGTGCTTTGTGTATAATATCATTTGATTTAATTCCATTCAAATTACAAATGAATCCTGCTCCGCAATTGTCGTGTTCAAATTCGGGCAAATAAAGGCCTTGTTCTTTAACTTTCATGCTTAATATTTTTTTTTACAAAATTAAAGATTTAGTAACATATAACAGGCTTAAAAGTTAAAAACGCCTTGTTTTTACAGTTCTAATAGAAAAAGGTTAAATAAATCACAATAATAAGATTTAAGGACATCTGATTTGATTTTTCGACAAAAACAAAATGAAATTTGAGCCATAAAGCCCAGAATTTTGAGAGAAATATTTTACTGATGGTTTTTCTTCAATATTTATAACAAATTAGTAATTAATTTTTATATTTTTTATAATTTGATGCCTGTTATTGCCAGGTTTAAAATATCTAAATTTAGACTCCATTTAAATTGAAAAAAAAATAACAGTTAAGTTTAATTTTGCTATTTTTGTGCCACTTTTATTCTGAAATAAATTCAGAATCCAGACAAATTCTATATTATGAACATACACGAATATCAAGGAAAAGAGATTTTAGCTAGCTACGGAGTTCGCATTCAACGCGGAATCGTTGCTAATAGCCCAGTAGAAGCGGTTGCTGCTGCAAAACAATTAACTACCGAAACTGGTACAAGTTGGTATGTTGTAAAAGCCCAAGTTCATGCAGGTGGACGTGGAAAAGGTGGTGGAGTTAAACTTGCCAAAAATTTACAACAAGTAGAAGAGATTTCAGAGCAAATCATCGGAATGCAATTGATAACTCCTCAAACTTCTGCTGAGGGTAAAAAAGTACACAAAGTTTTAATCGCTGAAGATGTTTATTATCCTGGTGAAAGTGAAACTTCTGAGTTTTATGTTTCTGTTTTATTGAATAGAGCTACAGGTCGTAACATGATTATGTATTCTACTGAAGGTGGAATGGATATTGAAGAAGTTGCGGAGCACACTCCACATTTAATTTTTACTGAAGAGGTTGATCCTTCTGTTGGATTACAAGGTTTTCAAGCAAGAAGAATTGCTTTTAACTTAGGTCTTTCTGGAAATGCTTTCAAAGAAATGGTGAAATTCATCGATTCTTTATACAATGCTTATATTGGATCTGATGCTTCGATGTTTGAAATCAACCCGGTTTTAAAAACATCTGACAATAAAATTATGGCTGTAGATGCTAAAGTAAATATCGATGATAATGCTTTATACAGACAAAAGAAATATGCTGACATGCGTGACGTTCGTGAGGAAAACCCAATCGAAGTTGAAGCAAAAGAAGTAGGTTTAAACTATGTAGATCTTGACGGTACAGTAGGATGTATGGTAAACGGAGCTGGTTTAGCTATGGCAACTATGGATTTAATTAAGTATGCTGGTTTTGAGCCTGCTAACTTCCTTGACGTAGGTGGAACTGCTGATGCAAAACGTGTTGAAACTGCTTTCCGTATTATCTTAAAAGATCAAAACGTAAAAGCAATTTTGATTAATATTTTTGGTGGAATCGTTCGTTGTGACCGTGTGGCGCAAGGAGTTGTTGATGCTTACAAAAATATGGGTGACGCAATTAAAGTACCAATCATTGTTCGTTTACAAGGTACAAATGCAGCTATCGCAAAAGAATTAATTGATAATTCGGGAATGCCAATTTTATCTGCTGTTGAATTTCAAGAAGCAGCTGACCAAGTAAAAGCAGCACTTTCTTAATTAGAAAATTGTTATATATATTTAAAAAATCCTGAGTGAAAGCTCAGGATTTTTTTGTTTTTACCTGTAGATTTTTTGTTTTTTGAAATCTATTTTTATGGGACATGTTTTTTTATAGCTAGAATTTTTAGGACCTAAAAATCATAAAAATAAATAAAAGTATAAATAATACTGACTTACAACCGTTACCTTTACTATTGTAAAAAATTCTTTTTTAAATATTATGAAACTTCATTTGCAAAATAATTTTATAGCCGAGTTACCTGCTGATACGAGTGATATCAATATGCCAAGGCAAGTGCAACAAGCTTGTTATTCGTTTGTTTTGCCAAAAAAGCCTTCAAATCCATCGCTGATTCACGCTTCGATTGAAGTGGCTAATGCTATTGGTCTTTCTCAGGAAGATATTGTTTCCGCTGATTTTTTAAATACTTTTTCAGGAAGTACTGTTTTTCCGGAAACAAAACCTTTTGCCTTGTGTTATGCCGGACATCAATTTGGGAATTGGGCTGGACAATTAGGAGATGGTCGTGCTATCAATCTTACCGAAGTAGTTCATGATAATAAAACATACACTTTGCAACTAAAAGGAGCAGGGCCAACACCATATTCCCGAACTGCAGATGGTTTTGCCGTATTGCGTTCTTCCATTCGAGAATATTTGTGTGCCGAAGCAATGCATTATTTGGGAGTTCCAACAACGCGTTCGCTTTCGCTAATGCTTTCTGGAGATCAAGTATTGCGTGATGTTTTGTATAATGGAAATCCTGCCTATGAAAAAGGCGCTATTGTTTGTAGAGTGGCTCCTTCTTTTATTCGTTTTGGAAGTTTTGAATTATTTGCAGCTCGGGAAGATCATATTAATCTCAAATTATTGGCGGATTTTACCATTAAACATCATTTTCCTCATATTCAACAAGAAGGTGTCGAAAAATACCTGGCTTTTTTTCAAGAAGTTACCCAAACTACACTCAAGATGATTGTTCATTGGCAACGCGTAGGTTTTGTTCATGGAGTTATGAATACCGATAATATGTCTATTCACGGCATCACCATTGATTACGGTCCTTACGGTTGGTTAGACGATTACAACTCCAGCTGGACGCCCAATACAACCGATATACAGCATAAAAGATACCGTTTTGGCAATCAACCTGAAATTGCGCTTTGGAATCTGTATCAATTGGCAAATGCATTGTATCCTTTGATAAAGGAAGCGAAACCGCTGGAAACTATTTTAGATGCTTTTAGTGTAGAGTACGAAAAGGAGTATTTGAATATGATGCAAAATAAGCTTGGTTTCCAAATCAAAAAAGAACAAGATGTAGTTTTGATTCAGAGTTTGACTCAATTGTTGGAACGAGTAGAAACAGATATGACTATTTTCTTTAGGAACCTGAGTACTGTTACCAAAGCGGATATTGTAATAAATGCTTTCAATACCATAAAAGACGCCTTCTATAATGAAAAGGATTTGAATGAAGCAATATTGAAAGATTGGCACGATTGGTTTGAGAAATACACTATTCGAATCAATGAAGAAACACTTTCTGATTCTGAAAGAAAAGAGCAAATGAATACAGTGAATCCAAAATATGTATTGCGAAATTACATGGCGCAGTTGTGTATTGATGACGCGGATAAGGGAGATTATTCGTTGCTGAACGAATTATTTGAAATGCTTAAAAATCCTTATGACGAACAACCGAATTTGCAAAAATGGTTTGCCAAAAGACCCGATTGGGCGAGAGATAAAGTGGGATGTTCTATGTTAAGCTGTAGTTCTTAAATTAGATTTAAACACTATTGAAAACAGAATCTATTTAACACCTATTGCTTCATGACCTCTTAATAAAACCTTGTTTTTATTTTCTAAATTTTCTTTGGTTTTCCCTAAGATGTTGATGATGTCAAATTTGGTATCGCTCTTTCTTAAGTTATAAAATTCTTCTGAATTAGTGATTTCAACTTCTAAAATATAGTTTCGATCTAATTTGAAAGTTTCAATATTGTCTTTTATAAATGCTCCATTTACCATATAAATGACATCGTTACTTTTGATTTTGGTAAATTCAGATTTAATTTGTTCCAAACTTATAAAATCATATTTCTTAGGGTTTTTGGAAGTAATGTTAATTTGGCCACGATACAAAACACCATTTATTATGGTGTCTTTTTTGACAACATTTATAGATTCAATTTCATTTGGCTCAATATATTCCATTGTATTTATTGAAAGTAAGGTTGAATCAAAAAACATGGCTGGTTCTTCAGTTTTATTGTTTTGTCCAAAAAAGAGTGTAGTAAAAAATAATAGAGAGAAGGTGAGAATAAATTTCATTTTTCAAGGGATAAAGTAGTAATGATGAATTAAATATACAAAAAAAAACCTGTTTGCCACGGCGAACAGGTTTTTTTGACTTATTTAGCAATGCACTGCAGTGATTCGCTACTATTTACGATTTTTTATTCTTACCGAAATTAAATTTCACTTTCTCTACAACTTGAACTTTTGGAGTTCCTTTTGTAAATTGCTTTTTGAACGGTTTCTTAGCAGCAGGTTTCGATTTTGAAGGACTTTCGTCACCTCTTGATTTCTCTTCGTCTCTTGGCTTTGCTTTAAATTCAGTTCTTTCAGAAGCGCCTTCTTTTACAGGAATTTGAGCTTTGTGTTTGGCTAAAACATCATTTGGGTTTTTTGGATTTTCTTTTGTTCCACGCAAGTGAATTACTAATCCGTTTAGGAAATTACGCAACACTTGGTCGCCACATTCCATATAATTTTCATGTTTTTCATCACGGAAAAAAGCACCCAATTCTGATTTGGTGATTCTGAAATCCACCAATTCTAATATTTCAACTATTTGATCGTCACGTAGCATTAAAGCCACACGAAGTTTTTTAAAGATATCGTTATTTGTCATCATATTCTAATTTTTTACAAAGGTACGGTTTAAAAGCAATTGGACCACAATTTTAGATTTAGAATTGATTTTGGTTCAGAATGTGAATTATTGTATCCAAATCTTCTTTTTGGTGATTCGCAGTAATTACAATTCGATTTAGATTTTTACTGTCGGTCGGGTATTTAAAATTGGTTACGATAATTTTATTCGCTGTAAAAATTTCATTTAAGCCTTCTATTTCGGGATAAATTAAAGGATAATTTGAATCAAAATGAATCGCTTTGTTTTTAATCAAATTTACATCTATATATTGAAGATTGTCTTTTAGTTTTTGATGCTGTTGCAAATAAATATTGTCCGCATCAGCGATTGTCTGTACAAATGCAGCATTCATTCCGGCACTGGAAACAAAAGTATCGTGAGTTGTCATTTGATTAATAAATTCCGCATCACTGGCAATTACACCTCCTGTCAATCCAAAGGCTTTTCCTAAAGAGGATACCATGATTTTTCTTTTAATATTGGGAAGATTGATAGTCGAAAAAATTCCGCAACCATTCATACCCAAAATTCCAAGCGAATGTGATTCATCAATAACCAAAGTAATTTCTTTATTGTACGGAATCGAATTTATTATAGTAAGATCGATTGGTTTAATATGAAATGAAGGAACTGAATCTGTAAGAATCGTGATTTTTTCAGTTGCGTTATCCAGCAAACGAGGATTTAATTTTTCTCCAATAAAAAAAGGAAGACTGTTTTGTGCTTTGATGGCAGTATGCGTATCCGGAAAATGAAAAAAGCAATCGGTTTCAGGTGTTAATGCTTCAATAACTAATTTTCCCGCCAGCATACCAGAAGAAAGGGTAAGTGTAGCATCTGCTTTGATGTAATTGGCTAAAAATTGTTCACCTTTTTCGTAGGCGGTTAGCTGAATATTGGCACTTCTCGAACTTCCATAAGCCGTGCCCCATTGCAAAATATTTTTAATAAGCAGTTTTTGAAATTCGGGATGCGTTGGTAAACCCAAATAAGCCGTCCCTCCAAAATAGAGGTATTCTTCGTTGTCTATTTCAATTATTCGATCTGGAAATTGGCTGACTTTCATTTAAAACTACATTAAAGTTACACCGGTTCCATTTAAGTCAGAATAGTTTATTTTTCCAAAATCTATGGTTACACCAGTTGCAATATCTTGTGCCAAAAGTAATGCGCCGTCCATATCTACATAATCCAGTTGCGGCAATAAATGGGCAATCGCAGAAATCCCTACAGTTGATTCGGTCATGCAACCCACCATGGTTTTCAAACCTAATTTTTTGGCTTCCTGAATCATTCGTCTTCCAGGAGTTAGTCCGCCACATTTTACCAATTTTACATTGACACCATGAAAATGGTTGTGACATTTGGCGACATCTTCTTCAATGATACAACTTTCATCAGCAATTATTGGTAAAACCGAGTGTTTGAAAACTTCCTTGTGTCCTTCCCAATTATCTGCTTTCATGGGTTGTTCCAAGAATTCTACTCCTAGTTTTTTTAGTTCAACGGCATTATTTATGGTTTCTTCTACGCCCCAACCACAATTGGCATCAATTCGAAAAATGGCATTCGTATGTTTCCTAAGTTCAGTAACAATGGCAATATCTTCTTTGGTTCCCAATTTTATTTTATAAATCGGCCAAGGCAATTCCTTCATTTTTGCAACCATTTTTTCAATGGATGCAATTCCAATTGTATAATCGGTCAATGGATTTTTATCGATAGTATAATTCCACAATTCGTACAATTTCTTTCCTTTTTTGCGTGCGTATAAATCATTATATGCCATATCCAAAGCGCACAATGCAAACATATCGTCTTTTAAATAAGGATGAATTTTTGCCCAAAATTCTTCAGGTGTTTCATCTGTAGTGTTTTCGATTATGCTTCTAATTTTTTCTAAATCCTGCATCATCATCGGAACAGTTGTTTTGTAATACGGATTAGAAGTTGCTTCGCCAAAACCTGAAAAGCCGTCAAGCTGCAACTCTACAATCAAAGAAGGTTGAAAGTCTATCGATTCTCTCGAGATCGTGAAAGTATGTTTTAATTTGAGGTTGTATTCTCTTAATATTAGTTTCATTTGAATCTGATTTTGCACTTAAAATTAATACGTTTCTTTAAACGGGAAATTTAATAACCAAGCCATAACACTGCTTTTACAAAATTATCACGCCAGAGTTTTTCATTGTGTTGTCCGCCTTTTATAATTTTTTTTTCATTCAAATTAAGACAATAACATCGATTTGAATTTAATAAATATTCCATTTTATTCAAATCCGAAACCATATCGTCACTTTCATGATCTCCACATAGGAAATAGATTTTAGATTTTATCTTTTTAGATTTTTCAGTCAAATCATAAATGTCTTTACTGTACCAAAACGAAGGAGAAAACACACCCGCTTTTCCAAATATTTCAGGGTATTTTAAAATGGCATAATAAGAAGTAAGTCCACCGAGGGAACTTCCCATGATTATAGTGTTTTTCTTTTTAGCTTTTGTTCGATACGTTTTGTCGATTTGTGGTTTTAATGTTTTTACGATAAATTCTAAATAATTGTCTGCTTTTCCACCACCATATTTCTCATTTTTGAAAGGTGTTAATTCATCGATTCGTTTATCATTTCCATGTTCGATTCCTACTACAATAACAGGCGCTTTTAGGCTGTCCAGTTTTTCATCCACATTCCATTCACCCGAATAGGAAGTTTTAGCATCAAATAAATTCTGAGCATCATGCATATAAATTACTGAGAATTTCTTTTTGGAGGTTGCATAATTTTCTGGCAAATACACCCAAATTTTCTTTGTCATTTGCAGTTGTGGCGCTTCAATAGTAAAAGTGGAAACTTGTTTTGAAGCAGTGCTTTTTTTTGACTCGTTAGAGTCTTGAGCAGCAATTTTTGCTATTGTAAAAAAGAAAACTAGTAGTAGGAACTGTGGTCGAATCATTATTAGTTTTTGTGTTTTGATTTAAAAACAATATTTTAGCTAAAAATAATAATTTGATGAATACATTCGAAGAAAAGAGGAGTTTACTTTTAGAGATGATTGCTTTTTCCACTGTTGATGGACATTTGCATAAGAGGGAATATGATTTTTTAGCAATTATTGCCAGGGAATTGAGTTTTGATGTAGCAGTTTTTAAAGATTTGTTTCATCAGGAATTACCACAATTGCCTATTAAAACAGAGTTTTTGCGTATTCAACAATTTTATAGACTGGCGTTGTTAATGTATTGTGATGGGATTTTGCATGAAAAAGAAATGATTACGATTCAGCAAATTGCAATTGATATGGGACTTAATCCTATAGCGACAAAACGAATTCTTAAATTGATGAATGAAGCACCAAATGCTATTATTGATGGTGAGATTTTATTGAATGTTTTTCAGGAACAACATAATTAAATTTTTATTAAATATACTACACTGATTATTAGTTATTTGAATTTTTTTATTAAGAACTAATTAATTAGGATTTCTCTAAAAAATAATTTGAAATAAAAATCTTATTTATTTCAAATTTTTGCAAAAATTTAACATTATCATTTTTTTTTTTAATAAAACATTTATATTTGTAAATCAACAAATAAAATGCTTATGAAAAAAATTACTCTTTTATCAGGTTTAGGTTGTTTATTTTTACTTTATTCGTGTGCTTCTAAAGCTCCAGTAGTAAAGTTATCTGGGCCACAAGTTACCGCAAGTGCTAAAGAATTAGTTAGAATAACGGATGATGTAGTGCCTGAATTTCAGCCATGTTTATCTCCTGATGGTAAAAAATTATTATACGTAATTAGAGATGATGCAAATACTGGATTCAGTAAATGGAGTATTAGATTAAAGAACGATGTAATGTTACCAGGTTTTACTCCATTAATTGGTAATAAAACAGATAGACCGTCATGGACTGATAATGAGAATTTTATTTTTACTTATTATGCTTCTAAACCAACTATTGCAGTGACAAGTGTAAACAAACTTGGGTTAACTTATATCGGTCAAAATGCTTATGGTGATTTCGATGCTGATGCTAGTCTATCTCCTGATAATAAAAAAATTGTATTGACAACTACTCTTCAAGATACAAGAAATATTTGTCTTGTGAATAAAGATGGAAGCAGTTTTACAGTACTTTCTGAAGGGATAAATCCAAAATGGAGCCCAAAAGGAGATAAGTTACTTTACACAAAACTTTCTGGAGATTTTTTCCAGTTATTTGAATTAGACTTGAAATCATTTCAAAGTACTCAAATAACTACCGGCGAACAAAACTCTACTAATGGTGCTTACTCTCCTAACGGTAAACATATTGTATACATTGGTACAAAAGATAAATTTAGCCATCTTTTTGTAATGAAAATAAATGGTACTTCTTTAACTCAAATTACAAGTGGGGATTCTAATGAAACTCAACCATTTTGGGGTGTTGATGGTAACATATATTTTTCTTCTACTGCTGGTGCACGTCAACCAGACAAAGCGGCTAGTAAAATAGGAAATGTTTTTGCTAGAATTTCTTCAAACAACATAACTCAAGAACAATCAGCATACTCTTATCCTTATACTGATATTTGGAGAGTTCAACCTTTGATTGTAGAATAAAATTTTTGTTTTGCCTTATAAATGTAAACGTTTATTAGGGAAAATAACATTAAAAAGAGCTGCAAAAAACATCTTGCAGCTCTTTTTCTTTTATATAGATTTTAGATTAGCACGAAGTATACTTTATACAAAATTTCTAAAAGCACTTATTTCTTAAGGAGTTGGAACTATATTAAAGAAAGAATTAGGAATAGTAGTTAATTTTTATGACAGTTGCTCTTGCAACGCTTTTATTTCATCACGTAATTTTGCAGCTTGCATAAAGTCTAATTCTTTTGCCGCTTTTTCCATGTTTTTTCGTTTCTCTCGAATGCGTTTCTCAATATCTGGTTTTGATAAATATTCAGTAATAGGTTCGGCGGCAGTTGATAGCGTGTAGCCTAATTCATAATCTGCTAAAGGATTTTTGGTAAAGGCGCTTTCTATTTTTTTGTTTAATGCTTGAGGAACTAGATTATTGGCTGTATTGTAATTAATTTGTTTGGTTCTGCGGTAATTCGTCTCGTCAATGGTTTTTTGCATGCTTGCCGTAATTTTATCCGCATACATAATTGCTTTACCGTTAAGGTTTCTCGCTGCACGACCAATTGTTTGCGTAAGCGAACGGTGACTACGTAGAAAACCTTCTTTGTCTGCATCTAAAATTGCTACCAATGAAACTTCGGGTAAATCCAAACCTTCACGAAGTAAATTTACACCAATTAACACATCAAAAATTCCTTTTCGTAAATCTTGCATGATTTCTATTCGTTCCAAAGTATCTACTTCAGAGTGAATATAGCGACAACGAATATTAACTTTTGTTAAATATTTGGCTAATTCTTCCGCCATTCTTTTGGTTAAAGTCGTTACCAAAACACGTTCATCAATTTCGGCTCGAACCTGAATTTCTTCAATTAAATCATCAATTTGATTTAAGCTTGGACGGATTTCAATAATTGGATCCAATAATCCTGTCGGACGAATCACTTGCTCCACAACAACTCCTTCGGTTTTTTGTAATTCATAATCAGCGGGTGTTGCTGAAACATAAATGACTTGATTTTGCATGGCTTCAAACTCTTCAAACTTCAAAGGGCGATTGTCCATTGCTGCCGGAAGTCTAAAACCATATTCCACTAAGTTTTCTTTTCGGCTTCTGTCTCCGCCATACATAGCGCTGACTTGGGAAAGTGTCACGTGACTTTCATCGACCACCATTAAATAATCTTTCGGGAAATAATCCAGCAAGCAAAAAGGCCTTGTTCCAGCTAAACGCCCATCTAGATAACGGGAATAATTTTCAATACCGGAGCAATAACCAAGTTCACGAATCATTTCTAAATCAAAATTGGTTCGTTCTTCTAATCGTTTTGCTTCTAAATGTTTTCCAATTTCTTTGAAATAATCGACTTGTTTCACTAAATCCTGTTGTATTTCCCAAATGGCATTTTGCAAAACATCCGGAGAAGTCACGAACATATTAGCAGGATAAATCGTCAGTCTGTCAAATTTTTCGATGACCTGAGAATTCTTCGTATCAAAACTTTCTATTTCCTCGATTTCATCACCAAAAAAATGGACTCTATACGCTTCATCTGCATAACTTGGATAAACATCTACTGTATCGCCTTTTATTCTGAAACTTCCGGGATTAAAATCGGCTTCAGTTCTGGAATATAAACTTTGCACCAGTTGATGCAATAATTTGGTTCGGGAAATGATTTGTCCTTTCTCAATCGGAATCAAGTTTTTCTGAAATTCTATCGGATTTCCAATACCGTACAAACAGGAAACCGATGCCACAACCAAAATATCTCTTCGTCCGGAAAGCAACGAAGCAGTGGTTGACATTCGCATTTTTTCCAGTTCTTCATTTATGGATAAATCCTTTTCGATAAAAACGCCTGTTACGGGCATAAACGCTTCAGGCTGATAATAATCGTAGTACGAAACGAAATATTCCACGGCATTATTCGGAAAAAATTGCTTGAATTCCGAATACAGTTGTGCTGCCAAAGTCTTATTGTGTGCCAAAACCAAAGTTGGTCTTTGTACTTCCTGAATCACATTGGCCACTGTAAATGTTTTTCCAGATCCGGTAACTCCTAAAAGTGTTTGGAATTTATCACCATCAATAATTCCTTGAGCTAATTTTTCAATCGCTTGCGGTTGGTCGCCTTTGGGCTGGTAATCGGATACTACTTGGAAATTCATTTAATTAAGGGGCAAAGTTTTAGAACTGCAAAGGTACAAAGTTTGAATTCTTTTTTTACCAAAGTTTAAGCCAAAAAAAAGCCATCAACTTTTTGTTGATGGCTTTCCATAATATAAAAATGTTTTTCTAGAAACTGAAGTTCAATCGGGCAAAAACAAAACGACCGTTTTGACCAAATTGTGACACGTTTCTTGAATATACAAATTGATTTGCATTTGATAAATCGATTGTAGCTGGAGCAGCTGTATAATCAATAGCTCCTGATACTAATCTAGGTCTGATTGCAGTTTGCGTTCCAAGATTCATATCTGGATAAATATCAAAAATATTATTAGCTCCAATAACAATTTTTGCAGCACTAGTAATTTTGAAACCAACAGACAAATCAGTAATAATTTTAGCTCCCCAGATTGGGTGCTCAATTTCTACTGCTTGACCATTTACAATAACACCTTCAACTCTTCCATCTCCATTTACGTCAGCAGTATTTGGATCAGTAACTTTACCGAAATAAACGTTTCTCAAGAAGAAATCGAATTTTTTGTAAGTAACTGAGTTGGTTAAATTAGCTTTAACTCTTGGAATTGCTTCTTGTAAGTACACTCTACTTGCTTCAGAATAGTATCTGTTGATTTGACCGGCAGCTTCTAATACTGGTGAAGCGTGAATTTCGCCCACTCTGTAGGTTTTAGAAAAAGTTCCTGATAAATCTGTTTTTAGAGAAATATTATTTCCAAAACTTGTTTTATGGCTTATTACAACATCAATTCCTTTTGATTCTGTGTCAATTGCATTAGCAAAGAAAGTTGCTGCTGTTGCTCCGGCTGTATCAAATAATCCATTCAAAACTGCATTTGGAGATCCAGCTGCAGGAGTTCCACCCGGTCTAGAAAATTGATCAGTAAGAACCACTCTGTCGTCTATTTTTACAATGTAAGCATCAGCAGTCAAGGTTAAATTGGCGTCTGGTATTTTAGCTGTAAAACCAACACTGGCACTTTGAGATTCTTCTTGTTTCAATTTAGGAATTCCTAATAATTGTGCAGCTTGTGAATCATTACTGAAAGTTCCTACCTCAAATGGCACACCACCTACGAATTGTGTAGCGGTTGAATTAAAATAGATTTGGTGTAATGATGGCGCTCTAAATCCAGTTGAAACTGCACCACGTAAATTGATATTATCTGTTAGTTTATAACGAGTCGCCAACTTGAAATTAGTTGTATTTCCGAAATCAGAATAATTCTCAAAACGAACTGCTCCGTTTAATAACCATTTGTCAGTAACGTCTAATTCTAAATCAGTATAAAGAGCCACACTGTTACGGTCTTTATCAATAGCATTTGCTGGTCTGAAACCTGGAAAGACTTGAGCTCCTCCTGGTCTTGCTGCTCCAAAAAAGTCAGTAACTCTGATATTTGCAGCGGTAGTTCCTGTTACTACACCTCCATTAATGTCGTATTGATTGTAAGAATCAGGCTCACCTGCATTGATTTGGAAATTTTCATGACGGTATTCAGCACCAAAAGCAACGTTCAATCCTTTCAGAACATCAAATTTTCTATTCATGTCAAAATTAGTAGTGTTTTGGGCGAAAGCCAATCCACCTGCATCAAATTCAGTTGCTGAATTTTCTCTTAAAGAAGCGTTTACTGTATTTTCAATATTGTAATCAAAAGCATTTTTCCCAAAAGTATTGCTTAAATCAAAATTCCAATTTTCGAATAGCATACCTCTAAGTCCAGCAGCAACTGAGACGTCATTGATTGTAGAATGAATTTCCGGTAAAAAACCGTTTAAATATAATCCTGTGTATGATCTTGCTTGATTCGGTCTTCTGTAAAAACCTGCGGCTTCACCATTTCTGTAACTAGTTCCACCAAAAGCATATGCTTCTAATTTGTCATTTATAGGATAAGCAGCATTCAAAAAGAACTGGGCACTTTGCAAGGAAGATTGTCCCACTCTCATATTAAAATCTTTTCTTTCAAGACCTCTGTAAGCTAATTCACCTGCAGTAGCATCAAAATTTAATGCTGTTTGCATTTGAGAAATACTAGTTGCACCAAGTATTGCAGTTTGCTGTGCACCTGTAAAATAAGATACGCCTGGAGCATACTGTTTTATTGTAGTAAGAATTTGAGCTGTATTTGGAGTATTTGTTATGTTTCCAAACAATGCATTAATATTTGTTCCAGCTTCAGCAGCTCTTTGTTCAACAGCATTGTACCCATTGAATAAAGTTCCGGTTACATCTTTTGCTCTACTTGTAGCATCACGCAATTGGAAACTACCAGTAGCATTAATGAAACTTTTTTCTTTACCAAGACTTGTTCCGTAGTTTAAGTCTAATTGATAGTTACCACCATCGAAACCACCATCATGATCATTAGCACCTTTAGAAAGATTTCCACCTCCAAAAAGGTTTACTTCTAATTTGTTCGTGTTTTTCTTAACATTAATGTTGATTACACCAGCAATAGCATCAGATCCATATTGAGCAGAAGCTCCGTCTCTTAATACTTCAATTTTTTCTATGGCAAAAGCAGGAATAGCATTTAAATCTGTTCCTACAGATCCTCTACCTGGAGATCCGTTAATATTTACTAATGAAGAAGTGTGTCTTCTTTTTCCATTTATTAAAACCAATACTTGATCCGGTCCTAAACCTCTTAATTGTGCAGGGTCAATGTGATCCGTTCCATCAGCAACCGTTTGAGTGTTTGATGTAAACGATGGTGCAACCATGTTCAAAATTTGGTTTAAGTTTACTTGAGCTCCTTGTGAAGCAATTTCTTTCATAGAAATCACATCAATAGGCACAGCAGATTCTGTTACAGTTCGTGCAGGATTACGGGAACCAATCACGACAACATCTTGTAATGTTTCTCCACTTCCCGTTAAAGTAACGTTTAATGTAGTCCCAGTTACAGTTACCGATTTAGTTTCAAGTCCCACATAAGAAAATTGTAAAACATCCCCAATCTCGGCACTAATGGTATAGTTTCCATCGATATCAGTTGTTGTACCTTTTGTAGTTCCTTTTACAAGAATCGTTACACCAGGTAAAGATTCTCCTTTTTCATCAACTACGCGGCCTTTAATAATTTCAGCCATTGCGTTTTGATTTAAAGTCGAGAAAACTTCTCCATTAATTCCTGTTTTGGCAATTCCTTCCTTTTGTAAAATAATTTGATTGCTTACTTCAGTGTAATTAATTTTTAGTGGTTTTAAAATGCGGGTAAGTACGCTTGATAATGCTTCATTATTAGCATAGACACTCACTTTTTGATTCAATTGTGACATTCTCGAATTATACGAAAATTTCACATGTGCCAATTTTTCAAGTTTAGTCAGCGCAGTATCTAAGTTCAAGTCGGTCACGGTAATAGTTACCTTTGTGTCCAGCTTTTTTTGACCTCTGATATTGTTCGCTATTGTTACACTTGAAAAGACAAGGGCTAAAACAAATTGAAATAAGGTTATTTTCATAATTCGAATTAGTAGTCGTTGTTTAAGGACGGTTTTTTTCATAGTTTTGGTCTGTTTTTATTAATATTCGTTAGTTAGGGTATTGGTAGAACACAGCAATTACTCTTTACAGAGAGTGAATTGATTTTATTCAAGGCGTCGGGAATGTTACAGCATTTTCGGCGCTTTTTTATGGTATACTTTAATTCATAGGCGAGTTACTGTTAGTTACATCCATCTGATATAATAATAATTTGGTTGCCATTCATTTCATAACTCGTATTGTTTCCAAGACTTTTACAAATAATTTTTAGTTTCTCAGGCAAAGGCTGATCGCTTAAAGACGTGGTGAGATAGCAGTCTTTTAATTTTGTTTGAGGGAAATCAATTTTTACTAAATACGCCTGCTCAATAGTTTTGAAAATTTGCGCCACAGGAATATCGGTGAATTCGAATCCCAATTGCTCTATATTGCTGGTCGAACGACTCAATGATTCGTCCTGCGTTATATCCGTAATTTTATTGAAACTTAAGTTTTTTCGAACGAATCGTAAGGCTTGATTCGGTAATAAAACAATCAATTCGTCTTTTGTATTTGAGATTAATTCATTAGATCTTACTTTTACTTTTCCAGTTCGAACTACCACTTCTACATTTGGTTGATTAGCGTATGCTTTTATTTTAAAACTGGTTCCAACTACCTTAGTAACGATTTCATTTGCAAATACAAAAAACGGTTTTTTAGGGTCTTTACTGATTTCGAAAAAGCCTTCACCGGAGAGGTATACTTTTCTTTCATTGCCCACAAATATTTTTGGATAACTTAATTTACTGTTGGGTTGTAATAAAACAGAACTACCATCGGATAGGGTTATAATTTGTGGTTTGTCTGAATTATTAGTTTGCTCAACCAGACCTTCTTCATTTTCATTGATCAATTCACTATAACTTAAAGCGGAGTTTTCAGAACTGGTACTTTGATTGTACAACCAGCCGGATAAAAGACTTAAAACCAAAACTGCGGCAACTCCGTTAAACCATTTTTTTCTCAAAAGTTTAAGAACTGGTTTTTCGGTGTCTTTTTTATTTTCTTCTGCTCTTTCAATTTTTTCCCAAGTAGCTTCCAAAGCATGTTGAACGTCATCCGCAGCTAAATTATCAGCAGGGACTTTCATTGCTAACAACCATAATCTGGCTTCTTCAACCAATTTAGCACGACTAGAATTCTCTAAAGTCCATTCTTCCCATTCTTGTTGGTCGTCTTTGAAACACACCCATAATCGGAATGATTCATCAGCTAAAAAGTGTTCTATCTCGGTATAATTATTACGGTGTTGCATCAAAAAAAGGGGTTACAATTATATAGAGGACCATTTCTTTAATTGATACTCACTAAAACGTAAATTTTTTTGAATTTATTTTTTGTAGCTTAAAATGCAAATGAAAACAGCACTAAAATAAGGAAGATATTTCCTTTCCATTCTTTGCGTAAGCTCAACAAAGCGCGGTGTAAAAGGTTGTTTGCTGATTGATAATTAATGTCAAGTGTATCGGCAATTTGGTCTACGGTAAGTTCTTGGGAATAACGAAGATATAAGGCTTCTTTTTGTCGAGAAGGTAAATCATTTATCAGATGATTGAGATGCGAAACTTTAGAAGCTGTCGTTTCATCTGAGATAAGGTTGTGTTCAATGGAGAAATCAAATAAAAATTCAACAGTATCTATAGAAGTACTGAGGCGAAAAATACGATCTCGTTCTTGTGATCTTATAATTCGCTTGCGAACGCACGCCAGTAAATAGGCTTTTACAACCACTTTATCACTCAGTTTGTCTCTGTAAATCCAAATATCTGTAAAAACATCTTGAACACAGTCTTGTACTTTTTCAGGAAAAGGAAGAAATGAATTTCCATAACGCACTAAATGAGAATAATGTCTTTTAAAAAGTATTGAAAAAGCATTTTCATTCCCTTCCTTCAGGCTGTTCCAAAGTGTGGAGTCCTCAAGTATTTCGGTATGTAAGAGTTGCTTTTTCACAATTTGTTTTGAATTAGTTCATTGGTTTTATGCGAAATTTTGATACACGTATTTTTGATATTAAATGCCAAAAAAATAAAATAAAAAAGAATAATAATGGGGTGTTAGTATCTTATTTTAAGCGCTTTTTTGGTTTGAGAATTACGATTTTCAGTTAGCTTTTTGATGCATCGTAAAAGAAATTTCTTTTTAATTATTTAAAGATTTCTTTACCAAATTTACGCAAATTTATGTTAAAATTCATTTTTGTTCTTTAAAATAGGAAGAAATACAACTATTTATAGATAGACGTATTTTTTTTTCGAGAAAATAAATTTTTAGAAGTTTAATTATAGATTTAATAATGGAGGTTTTTTTTAATGCCTTGATTTTAAATAAATAATTTAAGGTAAATAATGTGAAAAAGTATTGGAATATATGGATTATCCCGACTATCAAGAATGATTGTGGGATAGAATACTAAAACGGAATAGGAGTTTTATTCGAACTTCCAGGCTTTTTGTTGTGCTTCACTCAGGAAAGTCCAAGCTACAATTCGGCTTGTTTTTTGGCCTTGAGCCATATCAATCGTTTTAACTTCGACAGCACTAACCTTGTTTAATGTTTTGTAAAGACTGGAAAGATTTTCTTTTTTAGACACTAAAGTCGTGAACCATAAACACTGCATCGGATATTTTGCACTTTCGTAAATCATTTGGGTAACGAAACCTAATTCGCCGCCTTCACACCACAATTCAGCATTATGACCACCAAAATTTAAAACAGGTTTAGTTTCGCTTCTTTCGGCTGCGCCTCGGGTTGTAGTTTTGGTATTTTCTAAATTATTTATTTTGCGAACGGTGCTTTTTGTGGCTTCATCTTGTGAAGCATGAAAAGGAGGATTGCAAATGGTGAATGTAAACTTGTCTTCGGGAGTGATTATGTTTTTAAAAATAAAACGAGATTCCGTTTGTTGTTGTAAACTGATGGCATCAATCAATTTTGGATTGTTTTCAATGATGGCGCTGCAATTTTCAATTGCTTGTAAATCGATATCAGTTCCTACAAAACTCCATCCATACGCTGAATTACCAATTATAGGATAAATGCAATTCGCACCAACACCAATGTCTAAACCTTGAACAGTTTCTCCTTCAGGAATGATTCCGTTGTTGCCAGAAGCTAATAAATCGGCGATATAATGAATATAATCCGCTCTTCCGGGAATGGGAGGGCAAAGATAATTTTTAGGAATATCCCAGTTTTGAATGTCATAATGCGATAATAATAACGCTTTGTTGAGTGATTTTACAGCATCAGGATTACTAAAATCAATAGTCTCGATATTATGCTCGTTGATAGAAACAAAATGCTGCAGTTCAGGAGATTTTTCTATTAATTGCTCAAAATTATATCCAAATCTGTCAAGATTTCTGGGATGTAAATTAGTCTTTTCGGTAATCGTTTTCGGTTTCATTTTCTATATTTCGATGCAAAGATAGGCATAACTATTTTGTAAACGCATAAAGACGACTTTGACCTATTAAACGAATAAAAAATAAATCATAAAATTAGAATATTGCCGCTTTTTTGAGACATAAAAACGGTTACTTTTATAAAAAATACAAATAGTATGACTTTTATGCCCGCTTCATTTAAATTCAAAAAGAGATACATAGCTTACAGTTTTATGTTTTTCTATATCATAATGTGTCAGTCTTGTATGATGATGCGATTTTCGAATAAAGAAACCATCACTTTTTTTACGCCATCAAAAATAGAATTTCAGGATAAAACAATTGCTTTTGAAGGCTATAAAATTCATTATGTAGAAACGGGTAATGCGCAAAATCCGACATTGTTTTTTGTACACGGTTCGCCAGGAAGTTGGAATGCCTTTAAAGAATATCTTAAAGACACTTTATTGTTGAAAAAATACCGAATGATTGCTATTGATCGACCTGGTTTTGGGTACAGTGATTTTGGGGATGCTCAAAATTTAAGTGTACAATCTAAAAGAATTTCGGAGTTTATAAAAAAAATCGATAATAAAAAGCCGCTAATTTTGGTAGGACATTCCGTTGGCGGACCAGTTGTGGCTAAATTAGCTGTAGATAATCCAACTTGGTACAAACGATTAGTAATTCTGGCTGGATCATTGGACCCAAAAGCTGAAAACCCAGAAAAATGGAGAACCGTTATCAAGGTTTCGCCTTTGCGGTATTTGATTCCCGGAGCATTGCGCCCGTCTAATGATGAGTTGTGGTGGCTGAAACAAGATTTAGTAGGCTTAGAGCCAGAACTGAAAAACATTACTAGCGATGTTACCGTTATTCATGGAACTAAAGATGTTTTGGTACCGTACAGTAATGTTGCCTTTATTCAAAAAAAGTTTGTCAATGCAAAATCAATGGATACAATAACGATCGAAAAAGCGAATCATTTTATCCCGTGGAGTCATTATGAAATTGTGAGAAATGCTTTGTTGACTATTCAATAAGTCCTAATCCAGACATTCCATCATCAATAAATCGCCTTCGTCATGTTCTATTGTTACGATGCCGTCCTTGATGACATGATTGCTGCTTCCGGTTCTGTAACCAATGGTCAGACTATCATCTTTCAAAGGATAAAATAAATTATCCGAATGAATTCCAGTAACGTGACCGATGGGAATTAAAGAAATAGGAGTGTTTGCCGTGTACCATTTTTCGAATTTCTTAGGCAATAAAAACACTTTCGAGTGATCGTCCAGAATCACAATTTTCAATAGATTTCTGTATCGTGTGATGTTGGTAAGATTGGTAATGGTATGATCGGCTCTTCGTCCAGTTGCCCAAACCACATTTACTGCGGGAATTTTTCTTTCGATTAAATAGTCAAAAGCTTTTTCTAAATCGGTTTTATTTTGGTCCGGTGTATGAATGATTTCGATTGGAAATTGAGATGTTCTGTAAATTTCAGGATCAAATCCTCTGTCAAAATCGCCTAAAAGCACATCGACTTTTATGTCTAATTCCATAACACGCACCATAGCCGAATCTAATACTACCACAAGTGGCGACCATTCCAGTAATTGACCCAATAGTTCCGGGTTGCAGGAAGCGCCGTTGGCAATGATTAAAGCAGGTTCTTGGTCGTCGCGAACGATATGATGTGAAGACATGAATGGTTAATTATGAATTATGAATTGAAAATTACATGCAAATATACTTATTCGATAGTGTAATTTCTAATATCGACTTCACTAAGGGAAAAATAGCCTAATGGATAATTAGCCGCATCAGTGGTGTTGATGATGTTTCCTCTAACGGTTGCTGGCGGAGATTGAAACGGTCCGCCGCCATTATTACCGGCAATACTTACTAAAACACTCATGTAATTGTAATATGCTTTAGAAATCCCAAAATGGCTTATTTCGATTTTATCGTCTTTTTTTAAATCATCATTTTGCGAGATACTGAAGAATTCGTTTCCGTTAAAAAACTCATCTTGGTCTACATAATAGTTTGATTTTACTTGGTTTGAATACACATATTTGTAGAGGTAATAATTCGATTCACCTGCTGGATCTTGATAAAATGTTTTAATTTCTATATCTGTGCCAGTAAAACCACCTTGGTTGTTTTGAACAATTTTTGTTATGGGCGTAACGGGTTTCAACGTTTCGGTAGCAGTGTAGGTATTGCCATTGCTGATCACTGTCAGTGTATAGGTTTCGTTGATTACCGGTACAAAAGTAGCACAAGTATATTCGCCTGTTTTTTGGATTTCGGAAAAATTGAAAACTACATTAGCGCTGTTTTTAATGGAAACTGTTGCTCCGGAAACTTTTGGAATTTCAGTGCTGTAAAATCCGGTGGTAGTGGTTAGTTTTATTTTCTGTTGGCTTCCTGAAGTTCCTTTTCTCCAATTGATTGCTGCTTCAATAACCAGTTTTGGTGGTGCATTGTCTAAATCTACTTCGACAACATCTTCACAACTCGCCGAAAAAACAGCAATGAAAAGTACCAGATATAGTGTTATTTTTTTCATGATTTTATTTTTTATTTCTTTGCTTTATTGAATTCGAAGCTTAAAATTTGAAATTATAACTCACCGCAGGAACAATACCAAAAATCGAAGTTTTTACAGCTTCATTGCTTCCGGTATCTGAGTTTTGTCTAAAATTGATAGAGGCTGCATTTTTCCGATTGTACAAATTGTAAATGCTAAAAACCCATTCTCCTTTCCATTCTCTGTTTTTGTTTTTTCTTGGAGTCAGAGTAGCGGCAATATCCAGATGATGGTATGCCGGAAGACGATTCTCGTTTCTCAGTCCGTAACTGGGTACATTGATTCCTAAGTATTCATATTGCCCAACGGGATACGTTACCGGTTGTCCGGTTTGCAGGGCGAAATTAGCTCCAAAAGACCATTTTTCATTCCAATTGTAAGAAGTGGTTATGGCAATATTATGCAGTTTGTCATATACTGAATTGTACCATTGACCGTTGTTGATTCCGGTTTCTATTGACGTTCTTCCGGGAGTTTGTTGCTCTGATTTGGATAGCGTATACGAAATCCAGCCGTTAAATTTCCCTTCATTTTTTCGGAACATAATTTCTAAACCATAGGATCTTAATTGACCGTTCAGGATTATTTGTTCAATGGCTTTATTGGCAATCAAATCAGCACCATCAATATAATCCAATCGGTTTTGCACTTCTTTATAATACGTTTCTACTTCAAGTGAATACATATCATTTTCGAAATTTTTAAAGTAGCCCAAAGCCACTTGATCGGCAATTTGTGGTTTGATAAAACTATCGCTTGGCGTCCAGACATCAAGCGGAGTAGGTGATGAGGTATTCGAAATTAGTTGTAAATACTGTACCATTCTGTTGTAGCTTGCTTTTACAGATTGGTCTTCATTGATTTGATACGCCAATGAAAATCGCGGTTCCAAGTAATTATAGCTTTGAATAACTTTATTTCTATTGTAGAACTTGGTGCTAATTGGAGTTGCTTTTTCATAAATCTGTAATTCTGAATTGAAGATTACCGGATTGTCATTTTCATAAATATTCACGGTAGATTGTCCTAAGCGATAAAACATACTATAGCGAAGTCCGTAGGAAAGTGTTATTTTACTGGATATTTCGTGATCGGCATTGATATAAAGTGCCGGTTCAAAAGCATATTTTTTATCCAATTGATCAAAATTTATTCCAGAGTCAGCATCAGATGGCTGAATAGTTCCCGGGTTGAACTCGTAATAAATTCCGTTTATCCCGTAATTCAATTTGAATTTATCCGAAATATAATTCTTGAAATCGTATTTGATATTGTAGTTTTTAATGCCAGAATCCCATTTGAAACCTACAAAATCCAAATCCAGGCCGTAATAATAATCGCTGTAAATTAAAGATAAATTCGAAAATAATCTTTCAGAAAACAAGTGGTTCCAACGAAGGTTTAAAGTCGCATTTCCGTAAATGTTGGTGAAGCTTTTATTCAGGCTGAAAACGTCCCGTCCAAAATAACCGGATAAATACAGGCTGTTGTTAGCATCCAATTTATAACTCAACTTGGTATTCAAATCATAAAAATATGCCGAGTTGTTTTTTTGTTCTTCGGATAATTTCAGGAATAAATGCGCATAGGAACTTCTACCGCCAATAAGGAATGAACCTTTGTCTTTTACCAATGGTCCTTCGGCCAAAATCCTGCTGGAAATCAATCCGATTCCGCCATTGACATGAAATCCTTTGCTGTTGCCGTCTTTTTGATAAATATCCAAAACAGATGAAGCTCTTCCTCCATAACGCGCTGGAATTCCTCCTTTGTATAATTTTAAATCTTTGATGGCATCTGGATTAAAAACAGAGAAAAAACCAAAAACATGCGAAGAGTTGAATATAGTTGCTTCGTCCAATAGAATCAAATTCTGGTCGGCTCCACCACCACGAACATTGAAACCAGAGGCACCTTCGCCAGCATTAGTAACTCCGGGAAGTAATAAAATAGATTTTAAAACATCGACTTCACCCAAAACAACAGGCATTTTCTTGATGGTTGAAATAGAAAGTTTATTAACGCTCATTTCGGGTTTCTTGATGTCTATTTTTGTTTTATTATCGGTAATGATAACTTCTTTCAATGCTGTTTCATTACTGTATAAATTGAAATTGTTTTTTATGTTTTGGTTCAGATTTATTGATTCCTCGATGGTCTGATATCCCAAATAGCTTATTTGTACAGTATATTTTCCTTGAGGAACAGTGATGGAGTAAAATCCATATTCATTGGTGGTTACGCCTGTTTTTAGTTCTGGAATTACAACATTGACACCTATTAAAGTTTCATTGCTGTTGGCATCAATAATAGTTCCGCTTAGCGTAAATTTCTCTTGGGCAAAGAAAAGAACGAGGATAATAATACAACTAAAAAGGTAATAATTTTCTTTGGAGTCATTGTTTAAATTTTATCGAAAGGAAGAAATGCAAATTACATTAAATAGAAATTCAATTGCATTATAACAGATGTTAAGGTATTGCTAATATAAAAAAAAGACGACCGTTTCCAGTCGTCTTTTCAATAGTATTACTTATAAAGCAATTATTAAGCGATTTTTGCCAATATTGTATTGAACGTTTCGCTTGGACGCATTGCTTTGCTTGTTAATTCAGGATTTGGTTGGTAATGACCACCAATGTCTTGTGGTTTCCCTTGTGCTGCAATTAACTCGGCGTTAATTTTGGCTTCATTTGCAGTAAATTCTGCTGCAATAGGAGTAAAGATCGCTTTTAATCCAGCCTCTTTATCTTGTGCTGCCAAAGCCTCTGCCCAATACATTGCTAAGTAAAAATGAGAACCACGGTTGTCAATTCCTCCTAGTTTACGTGCTGGGGATTTATCAGTTGCTAAGAATTTCTCCGTTGCAACATCAAGAGTTTCCGCTAAAACAATTGCTTTAGAATTGTTTAAAGTTTGTCCTAAATGCTCTAATGAAGCACCTAAAGCCAAAAACTCACCAAGAGAATCCCAACGTAAATATCCTTCAGCAGTAAATTGCTCAACGTGTTTTGGAGCTGATCCACCTGCACCAGTTTCAAACAAACCACCACCATTCATTAATGGAACAATTGATAGCATTTTTGCTGATGTTCCCACTTCTAAAATTGGGAATAAGTCTGTTAAATAATCACGTAATACGTTTCCTGTTACAGAAATAGTATCCAGTCCTTTTACGATTCTTTCCAATGTGAAGTTTGTTGCTTCAATAGGATTCAGGATTTGAATGTCTAAACCGGTAGTATCGTGATCTTTTAAATATTTTGTAACTTTTTCAATAAGTTCTCTATCGTGTGCTCTATTATTATCCAACCAAAAAATAGCGGGAGTATTAGATAAACGCGCTCTGTTTACAGCCAATTTAACCCAGTCTTGAATTGGAGCATCTTTTGCCTGACACATTCTGAAAATATCTTTAGCTTCAACAGCTTGTTCCATTAAAACGTTTCCATTCGTGTCTACAACACGCACCACTCCGTCAGCAGTCATTTGGAAAGTTTTGTCATGAGAACCATATTCTTCTGCTTTTTGTGCCATCAAACCTACGTTTGGTACACTTCCCATGGTAGTTGGGTCAAAAGCGCCGTGTTTTTTACAAAAATCAATAGTTGCAGTATAAACACCAGCATAACTTCTGTCTGGTATAATAGCTACGGTATCTTGTTGTTTTCCGTCTTTATTGAACATCTGTCCTGAAGTACGAATCATGGCAGGCATAGAAGCATCCACAATCACATCCGAAGGAACATGAAGATTAGTAATTCCTTTTTCTGAATTTACCATGGCCAATGCTGGTCCGTTTGCTATTGCTTGGTTTAATGCAGCTTCTACTTCAGCCTGCATTGGTTGTCCTGCAATTTTTGCATATACATCACCCAAACCGTTTCTGGTATCAATATTCAATTCATTAAATAAGGCAGCGTATTTTTCGAAAACAGCGGCGAAATATACTTCTACGATTGCTCCAAAAATAATAGGATCAGAAACTTTCATCATAGTAGCTTTCAGGTGAACCGAAAGTAAAACGTTTAATTTTTTTGCTTCTGCAATTGTTTTGGTAATAAACGTTTTTAAAGCGTTCAAGTTCATTACTGAACTATCGATTATTTCACCTGATTTTAGTGGAGTACTCGCTTTTAAGACGGTTGTTGAGCCATCTTTAGCAACGAATTCGATTTTTACATCAGTTGCATCTGCAAGAGTTATTGATTTTTCACTTCCGTAAAAATCACCGCTTTCCATAGAGGCTACGTGTGTTTTTGAGTCAGCAGACCAAGCTCCCATAGAATGTGGGTTTGCTTTAGCGTAGTTTTTTACTGCTTTTGGAGCTCTACGATCAGAGTTTCCTTCGCGTAAAACAGGGTTTACAGCTGAACCTAATATTTTTGAGTATTTAGCTTTGATGGTTGTCTCTGCTTCGTTTTGCGGTTCTTCAGGGAAGTTTGGTAAATTATAACCATGAGATTGTAATTCAGCAATAGCCGCTTTTAATTGAGGAACAGATGCCGATACATTTGGTAATTTTATGATATTAGCTTCTGGGGTTGTAGCTAATTGTCCAAGTTCTAATAAAGCATCTCCTGTTTTTTGATCGTCTGTCAAAAATTCAGGGAAATTTGCTAAAATTCTTCCGGCTAAAGAAATGTCTCTAGTTTCAATTTCAATGTCAGAAGTTGATGTAAATGCTTGTACAATAGGTAAAAATGAATAAGTTGCCAATAAAGGCGCTTCATCAGTAAGTGTGTAAAAAATTTTTGATTTCTGTGTCATTTTTTTATTTTTATAATCGAATCACGGTTAAATGTAGCTTATATAAGGTATTTCACTTAAAATAAGGCGGACAAATATATGAAAATCAGATGTAATAGAAGGTGGATTTTATGTAGAAAAATACGAATTTTAAGATTACTAACTTGTTATTCTTATATTGTTAGTTTTATGGGTTCAATAATCCTAAATTAGGAATTTATAAGGAAAATATTAAACAAAAAAAGTCCCAACAATGTTGGGACTTTTATAATAAAGAGACAGTAAACTATCTTCTTTTATCTTTAATTTTAGCTTTTTTACCAGTAAGTTCTCTGAAGTAGAAAATTCTAGCTCTACGTACAGCACCTTTCTTATTGATTTCAATTTTTTGTAAAGCAGGAAGATTTACTGGGAAGATACGCTCAACTCCAATAGCTCCTGACATTTTACGGATAGTAAAAGTTTCTGTATTAGCAGAACCTCTTCTTTGAATAACAACTCCTTTGAAAAACTGAGTTCTAGTTTTTTCACCCTCTCTAATTTCGTAGTAAACGGTAATAGTGTCTCCAGCTGCAAAAACTGGGAATTCTTTTCTTGTTACGAATTCGTCTTGAACGAATTTCATTAAATCTGCCATGATAATTTTTTTAATTATGGTTTGTATTAAATCAACATTCACGGATCTCGCCAGAGGTTGAACTAATGTGGGCGCAAAAGTAAATAAAAAAGTTTAAAGTTTAAAGTTTTTCTAGTTTAAAGTTTAGAAGTTCTTGAATACCAACTTTAAACCTAAAACTTTAAACAAATTTTTACTCCTCCAGTAAATCAGGTCGTCTGTTCTTTGTATGTTCGTACGCCATATCTTCACGCCATTTATCAATTTTGGCAAAATTCCCACTGGTCAAAACCTCCGGAACTTTCCATCCATTGTAATCAGCTGGTCTTGTATATATAGGTCCTGACAATAATCCATCCTGAAAACTATCGGTCAATGCTGAGGTTTCATCGCTTAAAACACCAGGAATCAATCGGATTAATGCATCCGATAATACCAAAGCTCCTAATTCACCTCCGCTCAATACATAATCACCAATTGATATTTCTTTGGTGATAAAATGATCGCGTACGCGTTGGTCCACACCTTTATAATGTCCGCAAAGGATAATGATATTTTCATACATTGACATCGTATTCGCCATTTTCTGGTTCAGGGTTTCCCCGTCCGGCGACATATAAATGATCTCGTCGTAGGTTCTTTCACTTTTCAAATGGGTAATACAAGCATCAATAGGTTGCACCGTCATGACCATTCCAGCACCACCGCCATAGGGATAATCATCTACACTTTTTTGTCTGTTTGTGGTGTAATCCCGTAAGTTATGAAAATGAACCTCTACTAAACCTTTGTCAATAGCGCGTTTCATGATTGAAGCCTCAAACGGACTTCGCAATAATTCTGGGAGGACGGTAACAATATCGATGCGCATAATTTTGAATCTTAGATTGAAAGGTGCAAAGGTACAAAGTTGCAGAGGTTTTCAAATAACCAAATCAATGATTAAACTTTTTTAGACACTATTTTAGTTTTTTGCTGAGCTAATGATACTTTTAACAGGGATTAATTCTTTAGTGCACTATTTCATACTATGCTTTTTTCAACTACTTTTATGTCTTAAAAATAAACCACTTAATTATGCAAATTTTTTCGAAAATAATTGTTGCTAGTTCCTTGTTTTTAGTCGCTTCTATACAAACTGAAACACTCTATGCACAAAACAAATCTGTTAAGATGACAAATCCTCTTTTACAAAAAAGTACGTTGCAGTATCAAGCACCGACTTTTGATTTAATCAAAGACGAACATTTTAAACCTGCTTTTGAATATGGTTTAAAAATTCATGATCAAGAAATTGAAAAGATTGCAAACAATCCGGCGAAACCAACTTTTCAAAATACAGTATTGGCATTAGAAACCAGTGGTGTGGATTTAGGGAGAGCAACAGGTGTTTTTTATAATTTAACGGGGTCTAATACTAACCCGACATTACAAGCGATTGATGAGGAATACGCTCCAATTTTTTCGGCTCATAATGATAAAATTTATTTGAACAGTAAGCTGTACAATCGTTTTAAGGCATTGAATATTGCAGCTTTAAAAGGAGAGGATAAAAAATTGACACAGTATTATTTGCAACAATTTGAATTAGCCGGAGCAAATTTATCAGCTACGGATAAAGATAAAATGAAAAAAATCAATGAAGAGTTAGCGAGTTTGAGCACGCTCTTTGGTAATAAATTATTGATTGCCCGAAAAAACGGAGCCGTTTTATTTGACAATGTAAATGATTTAGCGGGTTTAAGTGCTGATGAAATCGCTGCTGCAAAAGCAAAAGCTACAGAAGCGGGGCAAGACGGAAAATATTTAATAGGATTGTTAAACACGACACAGCAACCATTATTGCAAAGTCTTACTAATAGAGCCACAAGAGAAAAGATATTCAAGGCATCATGGAATCGTGCCGAAAAAAATGATGATGGTGATACTCGTGAAGTAATAGAACGAATGGCAAGATTGCGTTTGCAAAAAGCAAATTTAATGGGTAAGAAAAGTTTCGCCGAATGGAAATTACAAGATCAAATGGCGCAATCACCAGCACCAGCGATGGATTTATTGGCGAAAATTGCAGGTCCGGCAGTTGTAAAAGCAAAAGTAGAAGCCAAGGAAATTCAAGATTTGATTGATTCACAAAACGGAGGATTTAAATTAGAGCCTTGGGATTGGAACTTTTATTCAGAGCAAGTGCGTAAAGCAAAATATGATTTAGATGAAAGCCAAATAAAACCGTATTTCGAAATTAGTACTGTTTTAGAAAAAGGCGTGTTTTTCGCAGCACAACAAATGTATGGCATCACGTTTAAAGAAAGGAATGATTTGCCGGTCTATCATCCGGATGTAAAAGTGTATGAAGTATATGATAATGACGGAAAATCAATTGCGATATATTATTTAGATTTTTACACCCGAGACAATAAAAACGGTGGTGCTTGGATGAGTAATTTTGTGAATCAGTCGCATTATTTAAAGCAAAAACCAGTTATTGTCAATGTCTATAATTTCTCAAAACCAGCCGGAGGAAATCCATCCTTGATTAGTTTTGATGATGTAACTACACTGTTTCATGAGTTCGGACATACTTTACACGGATTGTTTGCAAACCAGCAGTATGTAACGCTTTCAGGGACATCTGTACCGCGTGATTATGTGGAGTTTCCTTCCCAAATCAATGAGCATGCGGCATTGGATCCTTTGGTTTTAAAAAACTATGCAATACATTATCAAACCAAACAAGCCATTCCTCAGGAGTTAATTGATAAAATTAAAAAAGCCGATACCTTTAATAAAGGATACGTAGTAACGGAGCTTTTAGCAGCGGCAACGCTAGATATGGCTTGGCATAGTGTCGAAAAAGAATCGGATTTCAAACCGACTTTAGTTTTCGAAAAAGAAGCGTTGCAAAAATACGGTTTGTTGGTAAATGAAGTTCCAACAAGATACCACACGCTTTATTTTGCCCACATTTGGGGCGGAGGATATTCAGCAGGATATTATGCGTATACTTGGTCAAAAACATTAGATTATAATGCTTTCGATTGGATGCAGGCCAATGGTGGTATGACAAGAGCCAATTGTGAGCGTTTCAGGAAATACATTTTATCAGTGGGTAATAGTGTCGATTTAAACAAAGCCTTCAAGGATTTTATTGGGCATGACATGCAAATAGAACCGTATTTGAGAAACGCGGGTTTATTAGTGAAATAATAAAATTTTGGTATAAATAATTAAAATGACATTCGTAAGGATGTCATTTTTTTTTAGGATTTATTCTGAATTTAGTTCAGGAGCTATTTCCAGCTTTACACGCTATCTTTCCTTGCTTAAAGAAAGCAAGAAAAGGATGTTGTTTCAATCTGGGCTAGGATGTAGTGGAATTAGGAGATTTAAAGAACCTAATTTGCGTAGCGGAAAAGATTATAATTATCTAAAAAAGTCTAAATAATTTGCAAACTTTCAAATAGTCAAATCAACGAATCTCCCAATTCCCTTTTTAAAATTAATTTCGTAAATTTGCCCTTCAATAAAAATTAAAAAACATGGAAAACGGAATATATGCTAAATTCAACACCTCTAAAGGTGCTATTTTAGTAAAACTAACACACGATTTGACTCCTGGTACAGTGGGGAATTTCGTAGGATTGGCAGAAGGAAATTTAGAAAATAAAGTAAAACCACAAGGGGTTAAATTTTATGACGGATTAAAATTCCACAGAGTAATTCCTGATTTCATGATTCAAGGTGGTTGTCCACAAGGAACAGGAACTGGAGATCCAGGGTATAAATTTGATGATGAGTTTCATCCAAGTTTGAAACACGATCGTCCGGGAGTTTTGGCAATGGCTAATTCAGGGCCTGGAACAAACGGTTCTCAATTCTACATTACACACATCCCAACAGAATGGTTGGATAACAAACATACTGTTTTTGGACACGTGGTAGAAGGTCAAGATATTGTTGATGCTGTTGCTCAAGGGGATGTTTTAGAGTCTTTAGAGATTGTTAGAGTAGGAGAAGAAGCTAAAAATTGGAATGCAATCGAAGCTTTTATCACTTTCAAAGGAGCTCGTAACAAGCGTGATGCAGCTTTAAGAGCAGATGCTGAAGCGGCTATGGAAAAATTGGCTGCTGGTTTTGAAAAAACTGAAAGCGGTTTGCGTTACCAATTCATCCAAAGAGGTGAAGGTAAAAAAGCAGAGAACGGAAAAACAGTTTCTGTACATTATACAGGGCAACTTCCTGACGGAAAAGTTTTTGACAGTTCATATCCTCGTAAAAAACCAATTGAATTTCCATTAGGAAGAGGTAACGTTATTGAAGGTTGGGACGAAGGGATTGCCTTGTTACGCGTAGGTGACAAAGCACGTTTTGTGATTCCGGCTCATTTGGGTTACGGATCTCGTGGTGCTGGAGGAGCAATTCCACCAAATGCTACTTTGATTTTTGACGTAGAGTTAATGGACGTTAAATAGTTTAAACGATTCATATAAAATTAAAAAATCCTGAAACGAAAGTTTTGGGATTTTTTTTGCCGTGTAAAATAGAGTTTTCGATGTCTTTTTACGAATAAATTGGCGTGTTGTTTTTAAGGTTTTTTTTGACTCTTGAAGTATTAAAATTATTTACAATCACTCCTAAAAGTTCAAATTTTAAATAAAATTCAGGAATGACACTTTCTTCCGTGAATTTATTTAATGCGGTTTTGTGTCCTTAAAATCTTTGTTTTTTAAGTTAAGGCTGTTTTATTATTTTTAAAAACCTTAATTTAGTTTTTTAAAATTGTTAAATGTAACACTAAATAAAATCTATGGAACTAACTTGGTCTGAATTTGAAAGAGTAGAAATGCGTGTAGGAACTATTTTGGAAGTTAATGATTTTCCTGAAGCCCGAAAGCCAGCGTATCAATTGACGATTGATTTTGGTTCTGAAATCGGAATCCGAAAAACATCTGCACAAATAACGAAACGTTACCAAAAAGAAGATTTACTCAACAGACAAATGGTTGCCGTAGTCAATTTTCCTAAAAAACAAATCGGAAAATTTATGAGCGAGTGCTTGGTGTTGGGAGCAGTAGGAGATGAAGGGGATGTGATTTTGCTGGCTCCTGATTTTAAAATAGAAAATGGATTGCGAATTGGGTAAACTAGGAATTCGTTTTATTTAGTAACTGTTGCAAAATCAACTGTCCTTCTTCCCAATATTCTAAATTAGATTCAGAATTGATGTGTCCTTTTTGGCCTACGTTGATAAAATCACTGCCCCATTTTTGGGCTAAATATCCGGCTCTTTCGATTGAAATATAAGGGTCGTTTTCGCTGCTGATGACTATCGAAGGGAAATTAAGTTTTGATTTTGGTATAGGAGAAAAGTTCCAAGTTACCTCAGGTGTATGTTCAGCCGAATCAACATCGGCAGGAGCAACGAGCAAAGCGCCTATAATATTCTGATTACTATTGGCGGAAGCCCAATGTACAACCATTGAAACCGCTAGACTATGCGCTACTAAAACAGTTGGAGTGTCTAATTTTTGGATTGTTTTATTGAGATTAGTAAGCCAGTTATTAAGTTGAGGTTCTTCCCAATTATCCTGAATAAGCTTAGTTGAGTTGTCAAATTTTCGCAGCCAATAACTTTGCCAATGATTCTCTCCTGAATCTCCAAGTCCTGTTAGGATCAATAATTTTGGTTCCATATTTTAAAAAAGTTAGGCTATTTCTCTATTGGAAGATTCTCCAGTTGTCCCCATTCTGTCCAAGAACCATCATAGACTGATTTCGGATTTTTACCAATCAATTCGTAGGCAATTAAATCAATACAGGCTGTAACTCCGGAACCGCAAGTGAATATTAGCGGTTTATCGTCAGTTTTTAGGATAGTAACTAATTCTTCTTTTGGTAAAAATTTTCCGTTTTGTAAAAGCTGTGTGTACGGAATATTTATAGAACCGGGAATATGACCGCTTCGTAATCCAGGTCTGGGCTCATCGCCAATTCCTTTGAATCGGTTTTCTGCACGTGCATCAATCAAAATCGCATCTTTGGTTTGTATGTTTTCTAGAATTTGTTCTTTACTTTTTACTAATTCTGGGATAAATTTGGCTTCAAAATCTCCAAGGGCATAGATTGGATTTTTCGGTATTTCTTCAACAGAATAACTTTCTTTTACCCATTCGGGTAACCCGCCATCTAAAACAGCAACATTTTGATGTCCCATTATTTTAAACAGCCACCAAGCTCTTGGACTCGAATAAATACCCAAGTTGTCATAGACTACAATAGTACTGTTCTTATTAATTCCTAGTTTTTTAGCTTCTGTTTCAAACTGCTTGGGACTCGGAAGTGTATTGGGTAATGGGTTGGCAGTATCACTGAAGGTGTTCTTTATGTCAAAAAATCGGGCACCTTTAATTTGGATATTTTCTAAGCCAGTTTTTAAATTGGATTGATTCTCTTTTAAACTGGCATCGAGGATTATTACATTTGGATTTTTAAGATTAGCTTGAAGCCATGCGACACTTATGATTGGTTCTGTCATTTGTTTTAGTGTTTCTTTTCCTTAGTAATTCTTCGGACTTCATTAAGCAATAAAGGAAAAGCGGGTTCTGTCATGTTGTGACCAAATCCGTCTAATTCATATAGTTTCGTGTTTTTGTGTCCAGCAATTTTCATCATGCGCATTAAATAAGCGTTTTCTTCATAACGGCCTAACATTTCTAATTCACGATCTCCGGTTATTAGTAATAAAGGAGGAGCATCTGCGCGAACGTGAAAAAGTGGTGCTAAATCATCTATTACCGGCTGCGTATCTGCAATACCGCGTTCTTTTCGAACTAAAAAATGAGTAATTGCCTGTCCGCTAAGAGGAATAAGACCCGCTATTTTATTGGCATCGATTCCCTGAGTGTTCAGCCATTTTTTATCTAAACCTATCATGCTTGCCAGATATCCACCTGCAGAATGACCGGATACAAAAATCAAAGATTCATCTCCACCAAATGCAGGGATATTTTTAAAAACCCAAGCTACAGCAGCTGCCGCATCCTCAATATATTTTGGGGCACTTACTTTTGGACCCAAGCGATAATTGACTGAAATAACTGCTATTCCCTGGTTTTTTAGTCCTTCAGGAAGTTCTTTGTTTCCACCAGTTAATCCACCGCCATGAAACCAAATCACGGTTGCAAATCCCGGACTATTTTTTGGGTAATATACGTCTAGTACACATCGTTCTTTTATGTATGCATCTGATTTATTGATGGCTTCTGTGTAATAAGGAAGATTGGTTTGTGTTGTATATTCTAGTTTTTGAGCTGATATAGTAAACCCGAAAAAGAACAGCAATACAAAAAGAGAAACGTTTTTCATTTGGCATCATTTATTTTTTAAATGTACAAAAAAAGTCCAAAAATCAAATGACTTTTGGACTTTTTACTTTTGTAAGTAGGGAACTAAAAATTAAATATCATCAAATTCAATATCAGTGAACGTTGATGTTTGTGGTATAATTTCATCATCTGATTTCTCAGATGCATATTCTTTTTTGAAATCTTTTTGGTGTCTTTCTGAAATTACTTCTTCGCCTTTGTGGTTCAAAACATAAGAAGTCATTTCGCCAAGAATCTCTGCAAAAGCAGCAAAATCTTCTTTGTATAAATAGATTTTATGTTTTTTGAAATGGAATGATCCATCTTCTTCAGTGAATTTTTTGCTTTCGGTAATGGTAATGTAATAATCATCTGCTTTTGTCGCTCTCACATCAAAGAAATAAGTTCTTCTTCCAGCTCTTAAAACTTTAGAAAATATCTCTTCTTTTTCTAACATGTCATGTTCTCTCATAATCCTTTCTATCAATTTATGGTTGTTAAGTAGTATCCAAAAATCTAAAAAATATATGTATTATCCAACAATTATAGCATTTCTTTTTCTGAAAGTTGTTTCAAATACAAAGCGGCATAATAGCCTTCTTGATTTATCAATTGATTATGAGAACCTTGTTGTATAATTTCACCCTTTTCGATGATGATTATTCTATCGGCATTTTTAGCAGATGAGACACGATGGCTTACAATTATAGTTGTTTTGTCTTTGCAAATTTCATACAAGTTGTTTAATATAGTTTCTTCGGTTTCTGTATCTACTGCAGATAAACAATCGTCAAAAAGTAAAATAGGAGGATTCTTAATAATTGCTCTTGCAATAGAGACCCTTTGTTTTTGACCTCCGGAAAGTGTAATTCCTCTTTCGCCAAGAATGGTTTCGTATTGTTTATTAAAGCCCATAATATTGTCATGGACAACGGCACTTTTAGAGGCTGATTCCACTTCTTGCATAGTCGCATTCTCTTTGCCAAACATGATATTATTCTTGATGCTGTCTGAAAATAAGAACGCATCTTGCGGAACGATACCAATGCTGTTTCGCAAATCAAAAAGATTAACGGTGCTTATTTCGCTTCCGTCAATGGTTATTTTTCCATCTGTTACATCATACATTCTGGAAATTAGGGATAAAATAGTAGATTTTCCGGAGCCTGTTTTTCCTAGAATAGCTAAAGTTTCTCCTTTTTTTACGGTGAAAGAAATGTTTTGCAACGCTTTGATATTAGTATCTTCGTAAGTATAGCTTACATTTTCGAAAGAAATAGAACCTTCAATCACTGATTTATTCAGATTTTTATTTTTTATCTCCGGTTCGATTTTAAGGAATTCATTCAACCTTTTTTGAGAAGCTTCGGCCTCTTGAACCATTGAAGAAACCCAACCTAAAGATGCTACAGGCCAAGTAAGCATATTGACGTACAAAATAAATTCGGCAATTGTTCCAATGCTTTTTATAGAGCCGTTGATGTACATTAAACCACCAAAATAAATTACAACTAAGTTACTGATTCCTATCAGTGCCAACATTAACGGTCCAAATAAGGATTGCACTTTGGCCAAATTCAAGCTTTTACTTTTGCTTTCATTGGCTAAATTCACCATATTATTTTGATGTTGGTTTTCTAATGAATAGGCTTTTATCACTCGGATTCCTGAAAATATTTCTTGTGAAAAACTGGAAACTTTAGATAAATATTGTTGAAAAATGGTGCTTCTTACATTGATTTCGGAACTCAGTTTGAAAATAGCGTATGATAAAATTGGTAAAGGAAGTAATGTGTATAAAGTCAATATTGGCGATACATTATACATATAGACAATTACTATTGCAAAACGAATGACGGTATTTATGGTATACATTACGGCTGGTCCAACGTACATTCTTACCTTAGAAACGTCCTCACTGATTCGGTTCATTAAATCTCCAGTTCGATTTTGCTTGTAGAAGTTCTGCGAAAGATTCTCATATTGACGGAATACTTCGTTTTTTAAATCAAATTCTATGTGGCGTGACATCACAATTAAAGTTTGTCTCATTAAGAAAGTAAGAAACCCGGCAATAATTGTAGTAGCAATAATCAATAGGATATTCGAAATTAATTCTTCGTGAATAACTGATTTGGCTACGGTTTTATCTTTGGCGAAAGCCTCAATGACCTTGAATGATTTGCTAATCAACTTGGGTGTGAAAAGCATGAATATTTGTGCGATAATGGTAAAAATAATTCCCAGTAAGAAGCTGTATTTGTATTTGACGAAATATTTATTTAAATAACGTAATTCTTTCATTTTTTAAGATATTCTATGTTGAAATGATTTTATTTTTTAAAATAATTGTATTTTTTAATAATTTTAATGTTGAATTGCTAGCGAGCTAAATTATTGATTTGATAATTTTTAAACAAAAAATCAATACATATTCATTTTTTGTTTAAATTTGGATTGTCTTTTTGACGAATTCGTAATTTATCACTATAAAAACTTACACTATGAATGCAGCTTTCACAACTGGAAAGGAACTTCAAAAAATGGATCCCGTTTTTGGTCAATTATCATTTGATGATCACGAACAAATTGTATTTTGCAACGACAAAGATACAGGTTTAAAAGCAATTATTGGTATTCATAATTCGGTTATGGGACCAGCTTTAGGTGGTACTCGAATGTATAATTATGCAAATGAATGGGAAGCATTGAACGATGTATTGCGTCTTTCTCGCGGTATGACTTATAAGGCAGCGATTACAGGATTGAATATTGGTGGAGGAAAAGCAGTGATTATTGGAGATGCTAAAACGCAAAAAACTCCTGAGTTGATGCGTAAGTTTGGTGAATTTGTACATTCTTTAAGCGGAAGATATATTACGGCTGAAGATGTAGGAATGGAAACCGCAGATATGGATATCGTTAGAGATGTAACGCCTTATGTTACCGGAATTTCTGAATCAAGAGGTGGTTCTGGGAATCCATCACCTGTTACAGCTTACGGTGTGTATTTAGGTATGAAAGCGGCTGCAAAACAACAATTTGGTTCTGATGTTTTGAGTGGCAAGAAAGTTTTGGTTCAAGGAATTGGTCACGTTGGCGAAACTTTAGTTGATTATTTGACAAAAGAGGGAGCGATAGTAACCATTTCGGATATCAATGAAGATAGATTGTATGAAGTGGGAGCGAAGTACAATGCAGAAATTTTCAGAGGAGAAGATTTGTACAGTGCAGATGTTGATATTTATGCGCCTTGTGCGATGGGAGCAACATTAAATGACAATACAGTTTATAAAATCAAAGCAAAAGTAATTGCTGGTGCTGCTAATAATCAATTGGCTGATGAGAATGTTCATGGTGCAATTCTACAGGAAAGAGGCATTCTTTATGCTCCGGATTTCTTGATTAATGCAGGTGGAATTATCAATGTGTATGCTGAATTAGCGCATTATGACAAAGCGGAGATTATGCGTAAAACAGAAAATATCTATAACACTACATTAGAAATATTTGATTTTGCCATTGCTAACAAGATGACAACACATCATGCTGCTTTGACTATTGCTCAAAATCGCATCAATCAAAGAAAAATAGAAAACAGTAAAAAGTAAAAAATAGTACTCAGTTATCAGTATTCAGTGAGCAATTTATTGCCGTTCACTGAATGCTGCTGATTGAAAACTTTAAAATAAGCGATTATATATTTTATTTTAAAAAATGAAATACTTATTTTTGCAGACTAATTAATAAAAGTTCTTACAAGGTGGTAAATAGAAGACACATTCGCGTTAAAGTAATGCAATCCATTTATGCGATGCATCAAAGCGGTTCAGATAATCTGGAAAAAGAAGAAAAATTCCTTTTTTACAGTATCGACAATATTCAAGATTTATACCTTATAATGCTTTCTTCCCTGATTGAAATTTGTAAAACAGAGACTGTCTTTTTACATAAATCTAGTTTGAAACATCTTGCAACTCCTGAGGAACGTAAACCCAACGAAAAGTTCATCAAAAACAGAATCTTTCAAATCCTTGCCGAAAACAATTCATTAAGTATTGCGCTGGAAAACCGTAAAATCAATAATTGGTCTTTAAACGACGATTATATTTTACTGCTTTTGAATGACGTAAAAGCAAGTAAATTGTATGCGGATTACATGAGTAATTCAGTGAGTACATTTGAAGAAGACAGACAATTTATCGTTGATTTATTCATGGATGTAATTGTTCCAAATGAAAAATTATACGAATATTTAGAGGATGATAAGTTAACTTGGGTTGATGATATTCCATTAGTGAATACGCATATTATCAAGCAATTGAAAGCCATTAAGTCTGGTGAAGATGATAATTTCAGAGTTCCAAAATTGTATAAAGACAATGAGGATAAGGATTTTGTTAAAGATTTGTTCAGAAAAACGGTCTTAAACGAAACGGAATTAGCCAAAGAATACCTTGATAAAACACCAAACTGGGATACTGAAAGAATTGCCGAAATTGACACCATTATTCTTAAAATGGCAATCTGTGAATTTTTGAAATTCCCATCTATACCAGTAAAAGTAACTCTTAACGAATATTTAGAAGTTGCCAAAGAATATTCTACGCCAAAAAGTAGTATTTTTATCAACGGAATTTTAGACAATTTAGTAAAAGAACTGGAAGCCAGCAAAAGAATCATTAAAGCTGGTCGTGGTTTAATGTAATAATTAACTAATAAAAAAAGAATTTAAATTATGGAACAATTAACTCAATTTGCACCGTTTTTATTAATGTTTGTGGTAATCTATTTCTTCATGATCAGACCACAACAGAAAAGAGCGAAAAATGAAAAAGAATTTGAAAGCAGCTTAAAAGTAGGTGATAAAATCATCACAAAAAGTGGTCTTCACGGAAAAGTTTCTGAGTTAGCGGATACAACTGTTGTTGTTGAAACGATGTCAGGAAAATTGAAAATGGAGCGTTCTGCTATTTCTATGGAAATGAGTGCAGTATTGAACAAAAAATAATTCTCATTTTAATGAATTAAAAAAGTCCCAACCGATTATTCGGATTGGGACTTTTTTTTGGATAAAAAATATCCTTATTTTTTATTCTTTTTATTCTTCTTCGCTTTTTTTGATTTTGCTTTGGCTTTTTTAGCTTTTATCTTGGCTTTAACTTTTGCTTTCTTAGCTTTATCCTTTTTGGCTTTTTTTGCCTTTTTGACTTTTGCTTTCGCTTTTTGCTTAGCTTTCTCTTTTGCGTCGGCTTTTTTAGCCTTTTTCTTGTCTTTATCTTTCATCTTTACTTTGGTTTTAATCTTGTTTTTACTTTTTTTCTGATTTGAAACGTCACTATCATCATTGTCTTCTAGATCAATAGTCGAAATTTCTATAGTTTCTGTTATGATTTCTTCAATTACAGGAACTATAATTTCAGCGGGTTCCACTTCAGGTTTAACAACTTTTGTTCTTCGAGCTCTAACTGGCTTAACAATTTCAGGTTTTGCCGGAGATACTGGATCAGTTTCCGCTTCTTTCTTTGGTATCATAATTTATAGTATTAGTTTTTATGCAATTAAACGAATAGTTATTCTGGTGTTACTAAATTGTTACGTGGTTGTAAGTAAATATAGTGATTTAATAGACTGGTCAATGTTAAGTTTTTCAGAACGATTTAGCTAATTTATTCTGTTTTACAACAAATAGTAACCTAGGGAGGAAGTGTTTTCTTTTTTTAAAGAAAGAGATTGTGTAAAAGATTATGGGAGAACAAAGAGCTATTCTAATATGATTTTGAACAAAAAAAAGTCCCAACTCTGAGTTTCAGAATTGGGACTTAATTTTATCGGTATTTATCATTCAAACCAATATTTTCTTTTATCATCGGTTTGATTTTTTCAATCCTGGAACGTTTGGTTTCTTCTCGTTTTGCAGTTTCAATATATTCTAAAAATTCATATTGTTTGTAAGGAGAGAATTTTAGAAAAGCATCTGCTAAATTGGCATCTGCATCTAATTCCTTTTGAAGAAGTTCAGAAACGATAGGTTCTTTTTTCTGTGGTTTACTATTCTTTCCTTGTTTTTCATTGGCAATCGCTTCATGAATGTAATCTAAAACTGCTGCTTCATTGACTTCTTCTTTTGATGAAAATCGCCATTGTCGCAATGATTTGGTAACGCCTTCTTGCGCATTAACCAAAACCTTTTTTTTATCATGCAATAAAACACCATTGAAAAACCAAATCGCAAAGTAATTTTTGAATCCTCCAATTCCGAGTACGTTTTTACCATTCAAGACATAAACAATACCGCCCCATTTGGTTGTTTCCACAAGTTCCGTTTTGACAATAACTGATTTTAGAAGTTCTAATTCTTCTGACCAACTGTTATTTCTATCCCAGATATGAGTCGTTTTTGAAGGTTCCAAATAGATTATTTTTTAGAAGAATCTTCTGTAGCTGTCAATTCAGCAATTTTTACAATTACTTCAACTGCTTTTTGCATACTTTCTACAGGAACATATTCATATTTTCCATGAAAATTGTGTCCGCCGGCAAAAATATTTGGGCAAGGCAACCCTTTATAGGATAATTGAGAACCGTCAGTTCCACCACGAATAGGTTTTATAAGCGGTTTAATTCCTATTTCTTTCATTGCTTTTTCAGCAATATCCACAATATGTTTCACAGGTAAAACCTTTTCTTTCATATTGTAATATTGATCTTTAATCTCAGTGATAACGATGTCTTCACCAAATTGTTTTGCAAATTTCTTATTGATTTTTCGAGCGATTTTCTCGATTAGTTCTTTGCGCTTTTCAAATTTTTTCTTGTTGTGGTCGCGGATGATTAATTCCAATACGGTTTCTTCAATACTTCCATTCAGATGATGTACGTGAAAGAAACCTTCATAACCTTTAGTTTCTTCAGGAGTTTCTCCTGCTGGAAGTTCATTAATAAAAGCATTGGCAATCAACATAGAATTGATCATTTTTCCTTTTGCATAGCCAGGATGCACGCTTTTTCCTTTGAAAGTGATTTTAGCGCCAGCCGCATTAAAATTTTCATATTCTAATTCGCCTATTTGACTTCCGTCCATTGTATACGCCCAATCCGCTCCAAATTTCTCTACATCAAAATGATGCGCACCACGGCCAATTTCTTCATCAGGTGTAAAACCAATTCTGATTTTTCCGTGTTTGATTTCAGGATTGTTAACAAGGAATTCCATTGCAGTAACAATCTCGGTAATTCCGGCTTTGTCATCAGCGCCCAAGAGTGTTGTTCCGTCAGTAGTTATTAAAGTTTGCCCTTTGTAAAGCAATAAATCTTTGAAATAACTTGGTGATAACACAATATTTTTTTCTGCATTTAATACAATGTCTTTACCATCATAGTTCGATACAATTTGAGGTTTTACATTGGCTCCAGTAAAATCAGGGGAAGTGTCAAAATGAGAAATAAATCCAATTACAGGAACTTCATGATTTACATTACTTGGCAAAGTAGCCATGATATATGCTTTTTCATCAATTGTTACGTCCTGCAATCCAATTGTTTTAAGTTCTTCAACCAGTTTATTGGCTAAATCCCATTGTTTTGCTGTACTTGGCGTACTTTCTGATTTGTGGTCAGATTCAGTATCAATAGTTACGTAACTGATGAAACGGTCAATTATATGTTGCATTTTAAATTTGTTTTAATGCAAATATAAACATTTTTTCAGGAGCTTTTTGAAGTTAATCAGCAACTAAATCTTGCAAATTAAAAATAATAATTGCATTGTATAAACAGCAATAAACAATGCTGTTTTTGGGTCAAAATCAACTTTTTTACATAAAAAAACCACCCGAAGGTGGTTCAAATTAATCTCTCATTTTATGCAGTTTTTCTTCTGCTTTATCTAGATCGCCTTCCAGCTTATTTATTTTTATTTGTCGCTTACTGATTTTGATATTTTCTTTTTCAATTTCAGTAGAACTAAGTTTACCTTTTGATTTTCTCTGTTCAAATTTTTCTTTGAGTTTTATTAAATATCTTTCCTCATCTGAGATTTTTGTTTTTATCTTACTAATCGATTTCTCACTCGAAAGAATTTTGTCTTGTCGTTTATCAAAAGCTTTTTGTTTTTTTTCAAAATCTTTCTGCTCTTTTTCAATTTTATTAGCTTCTCTTAGCGCTTTTTTCTCCAATTTCATTTTGTCCTTGAGTACTTTAGCTTCTTTTTTTAATGCTTCTTTTTCGGCAGTCGTTGCTAATTTTGCTGCTACTTCTGGAGCAACTTTTATGGTGTCTTTGATTGTTGTAACCGTAGTAATCGTAGTTTTTGTGGCTAACTTTATCGTGTCTGATTTAGTTTCTTGAGCAAAGAAAAGTTGAAAACTAGAAAGCAATACTACAGTGAGAAATAATTTTATATTCATGGCTATGTGTTTTTAAGTTGATGAAAATTGATGTTCAACACTAATTTATTTATTACAAGATAAGAAAAATCATTGAAAAAATCATTTCTTATTTTGTGTTGAGGATGTTGAGTCAATATTTTTTAATTTTAAATCACTAGTAGTCAATCGTTTGTTTTTTATTGGTGTAAAGTTTTTGTGCTTTATTTAACTACTGTTTATTTTAACTATTTCTTCTTTGGCTGAAGCCAAATCAAATGTTGCTGTATAATTTTTTTTCGAAATATTTAATTATCGATTAGATAGTTCTATTTTTGCACCAACAACACTACAACCATGTATAAATTACTCATTCGTCCATTTCTATTTTTGTTTGATCCGGAAAAAGTTCATTATTTTACTTTTTCATTGATTCGATTTTTGTCCAAAATTCCAGGTTTTACTAGCCTTTTTAGATTGCTTTACGAAGTAAAAGATTCAAGATTAGAAACTGAAGTTTTTGGTTTAAAATTTAGAAATCCAGTTGGACTTGCTGCTGGGTTTGATAAAGATGCCAGGCTGTATAAAGAATTGTCCAATTTTGGTTTTGGTTTTATTGAAATAGGAACGTTAACTCCAAAAGGTCAGGAAGGAAATCCTAAAAAACGATTGTTTCGTCTGAAAGAAGATAGCGCAATCATTAATAGAATGGGGTTCAATAACGGCGGTGTTCAAGAAGCGGTGGAACGTTTGAAACAAAATAAAGGCGTTTTAATAGGGGGGAATATTGGTAAAAATAAGTTGACACCAAACGAAGAAGCCACTTTGGATTATGAAATCTGTTTTGATGCATTATATGATTATGTGGACTATTTTGTGGTGAATGTAAGTTCCCCAAACACGCCAAATCTTCGAGCGTTACAAGACAAGGAACCGTTGACACAATTGTTGCAAACCTTACAAAATAAGAATTTGGCTAAGCCAAAGCAAAAACCAATCCTCTTAAAAATCGCTCCGGATTTGACAGATGAACAGTTGCTTGATATTATTGATATTATCAAAGAAACTAAAATTGCGGGCGTTATTGCCACAAATACTACCATTTCTCGTGAAGGATTACAATCCGAGAATAAAACAGAAATGGGCGGTTTGTCTGGTAAACCATTAACGCATCGTTCTACTGAAGTCATCCGTTTTTTATCTCAAAAAAGCAATAAAGCCTTCCCAATTATTGGAGTAGGAGGAATTCATTCTGCGGAAGATGCAATAGAAAAATTAGATGCAGGAGCAAGTTTAGTTCAGTTGTACACTGGTTTTATTTATGAAGGTCCGGCTTTGGTGAAAGCCATAAACAAAAAGATTTTAGAAAGATTGTAATATTTTATTTTTGAAGGTACTTTTCAAGATTTAATAATGTCTCCTTTGATTAAACGTATGATAATTCAATTATAATTTAAAAATCAAGTTTAATTCTAAAAGTTTAATATCAAATTGTTACCAAATTGCCTAATATTTTAATTTATTACCGAAATATGTAATAATGTCAATTTTAGAAAATTTGAAACGCATCATTTAAAAATTCTTAATTGTTTTTCTATCTTTGGCTTTCTATGGAGCCAATAAAAATTATAGAATGTCCACGTGATGCCATGCAAGGCATAAAGCCTTTTATTCCTACGGCAAGAAAAGTGACTTACATCCAGTCTTTGTTACGTGTAGGTTTTGATACCATAGATTTTGGAAGCTTTGTTTCGCCTAAAGCGATTCCGCAAATGCAAGATACAGCAGAGGTATTGGCACAACTGGATTTATCTCAAACCAAAAGCAAATTATTGGCAATTATTGCCAATACGCAAGGAGCAACTCTGGCTTCAAATCATCCCGAAATACAGTATTTAGGATTTCCTTTTTCGATTTCTGAGAATTTCCAAATGCGGAATACCCATAAAACGATTGCCGAATCGTTAATTACATTAAATGAAATCCTTGAAATTGCCGATAGGACAAATAAGGAAGTAGTAGCCTATCTTTCTATGGGATTTGGTAATCCTTACGGTGATCCTTGGAGCGTTGAAATTGTAGGCGAATGGACTGAGAAATTAGCATTAATGGGAGTTAAAATCTTGTCACTTTCGGATACGGTAGGAAGTTCAACACCAGATGTGATTTCGTATTTGTTTTCGAATCTAATTCCGAAATATCCCAAAATAGAATTTGGTGCGCATCTTCATACTACGCCTGATAAATGGTTTGAGAAAATTGAAGCGGCTTATAAAGCGGGTTGCCGTCGTTTTGATGGTGCTATTCAAGGTTTTGGCGGATGTCCGATGGCAACAGATGATTTAACGGGTAATATGCCTACGGAGAAGTTATTATCTTATTTTACTTCGCAAAAAGAAAAAACAGACATGAGTCCTATGAGTTTTGAAAGTGCTTACAATGAGGCTTCTAAGTTATTTGGTGAGTTTCATTAAAATTAAAAAATGATAATTGTACTTGAACTCTAATCTTGAAAATAATAAGTTTATGAATGATACGTTAGTTATACAGTTCCCCAATTTACTTTTAATAGACTAATATGATGCAACTACGGACCATTCATAGAATCCTAAGTGTACTAATTCTAATCTTATTTTCGTCTTCATGCGCAAGTGATTTAGATTACAATCAAGTAAATGATATAAAGTTAGAACCTGTAATTATATCAAATTTAGCTTATTTTGATGTTGAGGCAAATCAGTTTGTAACTGGCGGAGTAGAACAAAACGTAATTTTTGATGCCCCAACTGTCGATGTGTTCAGCGAAAAATTTTTCACGGAAAAGTTAAATAGAATCGATCTTTTTTTTGAAATTAACAATACCATAAATAGAAGTTACAGAATAGACTTAGTGTTTCTGGATAGAAATAATCAGCCAGTTCATTCCTCAAATTTTTTCGTACCTGCTTACTCCGGTGCAGAAAATATAGTTACTAAAAATGAAACATTTCAAAATGCTTCACTGGATTTATTAAAAAGAACAATTAAAATTACTTTTAGGCTCACCATGTTAGCAGGTCCTCCATTAAGCGAAAGCAGTGTAGGAAATTTAAAATTACGTTCAGGAGTAACCGCTTATTTTGTAGTAGAATGAGAAAAATAATTTTAATTTTTGCTCTATTTCTAACAATAGGTTGCTTTTCACAGAACAAACAAATTCTATATAATTTCACTTCAGTGCCTCAGTCTTTGCTGACTAATCCTGGGTCTGATGTCAAGTACAATTGGTATTTTGGGATTCCTTTGTTGTCTGGTATTTCCATAAATGTAGGTTCCAGTGGATTTTCGGCGTATGATTTATTTGCAGATAACGGAGTCGACTTTAATGTGAAACTGAGAAATGTAGTATTCTCCACTACAAGAAAAGACAGAATGGCCATAAACGAACAAATAGAATTATTTAATGGCGGTTTTAAAATAGCTGGAGAACAAGGAGATTCCTATGTTTCTTTTGGTATGTACCAAGAATTTGATTTTATGAGCTATGTTCCTAAAGATATTGCAATTTTGGTTTTGGACGGGAATAGAGATTATTTGGGAAAAGTATTCAATTTAGGCGATTTGAATCTAAAAGCAGAAATGCTATCGGTTTTTCATCTGGGATTTCATAAAAAGATAAATGAAAAATTAATTCTAGGAGCGCGAGGAAAGATTTATTCCAGTATTTATAATGTTAACTCCACTAATAATTCAGGATATATTTATACAATTCCCTCCACACAAGGTATTTATGAGCAAATGATTTATTCGGATTTGCAATTCAATACATCAGGGGTTGCTAAATATGATGATGAAGATTATGATCCAAATGTGGTAAAAGATATTACTAAAAGAGCCCTTCTAGGCGGTAATTTAGGTTTGGGATTTGATGCCGGTTTAACTTATTATCCAAAGAAAAATATTCAATTTACTGCAAGTGTGATAGATTTTGGTTTTATAAAACATACTAATGAAGTAGAAAGTTTGACTTTCAAAGGAACTTATAAATACGAAGGAGTTATTCCCAAATTCAGTTCTGGAAATTCAGCAGAAGATGGCTATCAAGAATTTAAGGATGCCGTTCCTTTAGACACCTTGTATGCTGATTATACAACTTGGCGACCTACAAAACTCAATACTTCCATTCAGTTTTCATTCGAAGAAGAAGTCTCCGAAGATTGTAATTGTCTTAATTATGATCCTGAAACTATTTATAAAAGTGCTGTAGGTGCTCAATTATTTGTAATGTCTACCCCGAGAACACCTTTAGTAGCTTTTACGACCTATTACAGAAGAAAAATTTTCAATTCGTTGCAAATGAAAGCAACTTATACCATAGATTCTTATTCCTATAAAAATATAGGATTGGGTTTGTCCAGTATGTTTGGACCGGTTAATTTCTATGTTCTTGCCGATAATCTTTTGGAATATAGGGATGTCACTAAAGCCAATAGTCTGTCTTTTCAGCTAGGTCTTAATGTTATTTTTAAGGATAGTAAAAAATAATATTGGTTTTTATTTGAGTCTTTGTCGTTTAAATCCTTTGTAAATTTCTATCCAAAGTACCGAGACAAATCCCACTAAAATACTCAGACAAATTTGTAACCCAGAAACCCTTTCGAACTCGAAAAAATGAGCAAATAAGGGGACAAATAGCAATAAAACAGTAATTAGAATGGTTGCGCCAATAATCATTAGAACTAAATTATTTTTATAACGTAAAGTTGTAAATATTGAATAGTAAAAAGAGCGGTTGGTGAGTGTCAAGAAAATATTGGAGGCAATCAAAGTGAGGAATACAACAGTTCTTGTGGCGCTTTCGGAGCAATTGTCAGCAACACAATATTGGTAGACAAATAAAAGTCCCAAAGTGATGACAAACCCTTGAATAATACTTATCGTTATTTCTTTCAGTTTAAAAAAGGTCGTGGTAAATGGTCTTGGTTCTAGGAGCATCAAATTGCGTTCCATAGGTTCATTTTCATAAATTATAGAACAGGTAGGTCCCATAATTATTTCCAGAAAAATGACATGAACCGGAGAGAAAATATTGGGATAAATCCATCCTAAAGCCAAAGGAATGAAGACAATCATGATAATTGGAATGTGAATCGAAATGATGTATTGAATCGCTTTTTTTAGATTGTTATATATTTTTCGGCCCATGGCAATAGCGTCAATCATTTTTGAAAAATCATCCTCAATAAGGATAAGATTGGCGGCTTGTTTGGCAATTTCGGTTCCCTTTTTGCCCATAGCAATTCCTATGTGCGCTGATTTTAATGCGGGTCCGTCGTTTACGCCATCACCAGTCATGGCTACAATTTGATTGTTATCTTTCAGCGCTTTTATGATTTTGAGTTTGGCTTCAGGAAACATTCTTGTGAAAATGGCAGTTTCCATTACTTTTTCTTTCAAAGTGGCATCGTCCATCGCCATTAATTCATCTCCATTGAGTGTTTTTTCTACGTTTCGAAAACCAATTTGTTTGGCTATAGTGGCTGTTGTCGCTGCATTGTCACCAGTAACTATTTTTACTTGAATGCCTGCCTTATAAAATGTTTCAAAAACGGCTTTTATATTCTCTTTTGGTGGGTCATAAAAAGCGACCAGTCCTTTGAAATCAAAAGAAAATTCCTGTTGCGTTTCGGGATAATTTGTTCCTGAAAATTCAGCAACGCCAACACCCAAAACGCGAAACCCTTTCAGAGCCATAGTTGTCATTGCGGCAAGTACTTGTTGCGTTTCTTTTCCGGATAGATTAGAGCATGCAATTAAGGCTTCGGGCGCACCTTTGGCAGCAATAATTTTGGTTCCATTTTGGTTTTCAAAAATATGGGTCATCATGGGAGGTTTTCCGCATAATGGATATTCATGTGTCAATTTGAATTGGGCTCGTTCATCTGGAATTTCTAATTTTGAATACGCTTCATGTAATGCAATTTCCATGGCGTCAAACGGAATAGGTTCACTGGCCCACATGGAAAGCGTTAATAATTCGAGTTCGTCATTACTTAGCTGTTTCTTTGGATTAGATATTTCATTCGATGAAAAAGTGTACCATTGCGCCAAACTCATTTTGTTTTCGGTGATAGTTCCTGTTTTATCGGTGCAAATTACGGTGGCACTGCCCAAGGTTTCTACCGTTTTCGTTTGTTTGACAATAATTCCCATATTCATCAAGCGCCAAGCACCAAGTGCCATAAAAGTGGTAAAAGCTACTGGAATTTCTTCAGGGATGATGCTCATTGCCAAGGTCAAGGCTTTTAATAAACTGTCTAGAACATCTTTGGAATTATAATAATTAATAATCCAGACGATACCAAAAATTGCCAGTCCCACAAAAGACATCTTTTTTACAAAGTTCCCAATTTGTATTTGCAAAGGCGTTTTTTCTTCGATAATCGTTTCCAGACTTTTGCCTATTTTGCCTAATTGGGTTTGGTTCCCAATGGCTGTTACTTCACAAATGGCTAAGCCGCTGGTGACAATTGTTCCAAGATATACCTGATTATTTTCAGACGTTTCATTTTTAAAGACAGCCAGCGATTCACCGGTAAGAATGGATTCATTTATGGAAAAATCATTAGACTTGATAATGATACCATCTGCGGGGATAAAGGTTCCTTCTTCGGTTTGAATGAGATCACCCAAGACAATTTCCTCACTTGGGATTTCTATAATTTCGCTATTGCGAATGACTTTACTTTTGGGTTGAGATAGTTTTTTTAAAGCTTCGATTGCATTTCTGCTTTTTGATTCCTGATAAAGTGATATCGTAGAAACCATTACAATAGCAACAGCCATAAAAATTCCGTTGCCAAAATCGCCTGTGATAAAATAAATGCTGGTAGCGGTCAAAAGCAATAAAAACATAGGTTCTTTAACCATTTCGATTAAAGAAGTGAAGAAGTTGTTTTTGTCCTGATGCGCTATGGAATTTGCTCCATGTTTTGCTCTTGATTGCAAGACTTCATCATTTGAAAGTCCTTTTATTTGTTGTTGCGGTTCTTTCATAGCAAAAAATAAATGAATCAAATTTCACAGATTATAAAAACGGAAGAAGTTGGATTAGAGAAAACTCCATAGTGCAATTTAATCATTTATTATAAAATTTACTCGTTTTTTTGCATAAGATTGTCTATATTTGCACGCAATTAAACTCCAACTACAATTGCAATGATCGCACACAACTCTAAGATTATCGGTGAAGGATTAACTTACGATGATGTTCTATTAGTTCCCAACTACTCAAATGTGCTTCCTCGCGAAGTGAGTATTCAATCAAAATTTTCAAGAAATATTACACTTAATGTTCCTATTGTATCTGCTGCTATGGATACAGTTACCGAAAGTGCAATGGCAATTGCTATGGCGCAAGAAGGCGGAATTGGTGTTTTGCATAAAAATATGACTATCGAGCAACAAGCTGCGAAAGTTAGAAAAGTAAAACGTGCGGAGTCTGGAATGATTATCGATCCGGTTACTTTGCCACTGACTTCTACTGTTGCAGATGCTAAAAGTGCAATGAAAGAATTTGGTATTGGAGGTATTCCAATTGTAGACGAAAACCAAATATTAAAAGGAATCGTTACCAATAGAGATTTGCGTTTCGAAAAAAATAGTTCAAGACCTATTGTTGAGGTAATGACCAGTGAAAACTTAGTAACTGTTGCCGAAGGTACTTCTCTGGAACAAGCAGAAGTAGTTTTGCAAGGTCATAAAATTGAAAAACTTCCAGTAGTAAATGCTGATTATAAATTAGTGGGTTTGATTACGTTCAGAGACATCACTAAATTGACTCAAAAACCAAATGCAAACAAAGACAAATACGGACGTTTACGTGTTGCTGCTGCATTAGGTGTTACTGCAGATGCTGTTGAAAGAGCTACAGCTTTGGTTAATGCCGGAGTAGATGCAGTTATAATCGATACCGCTCACGGTCATACAAAAGGAGTGGTAGATGTACTGAAATTAGTGAAAGCTAAATTTCCTGACTTAGACGTTATTGTTGGTAACATTGCCACTGCAGAAGCAGCTAAATATTTAGTTGAAAATGGCGCAGATGGAGTAAAAGTAGGGATTGGACCTGGTTCTATCTGTACAACTCGTATTGTTGCGGGTGTTGGTTTTCCTCAATTTTCTGCAGTACTTGAAGTTGCTGCAGCGATTAAAGGTACTGGCGTTCCAGTAATTGCTGATGGTGGAATTCGTTACACAGGTGATATTCCTAAAGCGATTGCTGCAGGTGCTGATTGTGTGATGTTAGGTTCATTACTGGCTGGTACTATGGAATCTCCTGGTGAAACTATTATTTTCGAAGGAAGAAAATTCAAGTCATACCGTGGAATGGGTTCTGTTGAAGCGATGCAAGAAGGTTCAAAAGACCGTTATTTCCAAGATGTGGAAGATGATGTTAAGAAATTAGTACCGGAAGGAATTGTAGGACGTGTGCCTTATAAAGGAGAATTGAACGAAAGCATGCAACAATTCATTGGTGGTCTTCGTGCCGGAATGGGATATTGTGGCTCAAAAGATATTCCTACTTTACAAGATACAGGTCGTTTTGTTCGTATTACCGCAAGCGGAATCAACGAAAGTCATCCTCATAATGTAACTATTACAAAAGAAGCTCCTAATTATTCTAGATAATTTATAGTTTTAAAATCATAAAAAAAAAGCATAATTAATTCCGTTTTAGGGTTTTAATTATGCTTTTTTATTGCTTTAAACTTTAGTCCTGCAATTCAGAGGAGTCAGACAAGTCAGCCAGATTGTTTTTTAAATGTTGGCTGTCCCAACTGTGATTGGTTGCTGCAACTTGGGAATAAATATCACTCTTTAATAACTGTTCCTGTAATTCAATTTCTTCTTTAATTGTAATCAGGTACGCCATTTTATCATGGCGTTTTTCGGCTAATTTACGTGTGGTAATTTCATCGTATTTTATAAATTGTTGCCCTTGTCTGGTTGCCGTATATTTTCTAAGTCCTAATTCTACTAATGCATCAACACCCATATTCACAGCACTGTATAAAGTTTCTCTGTAAATATGTTCCACTTTATGATCGATTAATTCATAGGCGTCATTTCGGTTTCGGGCACGTGTTAAAATTTTTAAATTTGGAAAGTGCTTCTTTAAGGTTTCTATGACTTGAAGATTTACGGTTGGATTATCTATAGCAGCGATGAAAACTTTAGCATTTTCACAACCGGCAGCTTTCAGTAATTCCAATCGGGTTGCATCTCCATAATAGACTTTAAAACCCATTTTTCGTAATAAATCGATTCGGTCTGAATCATAATCAAGAATAGTTGATTTTATTTGATTAGCTCTCAATAATCGACCGACTGTGCTTCCAAAATGCCCAAAACCAGCTATAATAACAGGGTTATCCTCGTCAATATAATCATTGTCTTTTTTTATTTCTTTTTCCTGAATTCGGGTGTTTGGATATATTATTCGCTCATTTATTAGTAACAGAAAAGGAGTTGCAACCATACTCATGGCTATGACTGCCATAATTTGATTGGCTAAAATATTGGGTATAATATTCAATTGCATGCAGAAACTCATGATTACAAAACCAAATTCTCCAGCCTGACTCAAACCAAATGCAAACAGTAAATTTTGGTCTAGTTTCTTTTTATAATACCGACTGGTAAAAAATAGAACGATGAATTTCACTAATGTTAGAATCGCTCCAAAAGCAAAAATAAATAATGGATTGTCAATAATTAATTGAAAGTTTATTGAGGCACCTACGCCCAGAAAAAACAATCCCAAAAGCAATCCTTTAAATGGTGCAATATCGCCTTCTAATTCATGGCGAAATTCAGAGTTGGCTAATACGACACCAGCCATAAAAGCACCTAACGCAGGACTTAATCCAATTAATTGCATCATATACGAAACACCAACGACGAGGAGTAATGCAGAAGCAGTAAACAATTCTTGTAATCTGGTTTTTGCGATTATATGCAATAAAGGAACAAACAAAAAACGGCCTGCAAAATAAATTGTCGAGATAATTCCGATTACGATTACCGTTTGCAACCAGCTCGCATAACCTGTAATTAATGATTGTGGCGCATCATTTGTAGCCTCAAGATTTACGGTTGACAAAAGAGGTAAAAAGGCTAAAATTGGGATTACGGCAATATCTTGAAAAAGTAAAACTGCAAATGAGGAGCGCCCTACTGAAGTATTTGATAATCCTTTTTCTTTTAAGGTTTGCAATACAATAGCAGTAGAAGATAATGCCAGCGCCAGTGAAATCGCTAATGTAGTTTCCCATCTCCAGTCCATAAAAAAGAGACATCCTAGAAATAGTATAATTGTCGTTCCAATTAATTGCATGGAGCCCATTCCAAGAATGAATTTCCGCATTTTCCAAAACTTGCTTGGTTCTAATTCAAGACCAATTAAAAAAAGCATCATTACCACACCAAATTCTGCAAAATGCATTATATCCTGACCTTCCTGACCAATAAAACCAAGTACAAAAGGACCAATGATTATGCCCGCCAATAAATAGCCTAAAATAGAACTCAAGCCTAATTTTTTAGCAATTGGTACGCAAATTACGGCAGCAGTTAAATAAATGATTGCCTGAAGCAAAAAATTAGTATCCATATTATGTCAGTATTGTTGCAAACCATTCATTCAAGTAATGGTGTTGCAAAATTTCATCCGTATCTATATCATGATTCTCTAAATAGTCCAGAAAATAGCCATAAATCAAACCATTTTTTTCATAATCTTCATCGGTCATATTATGTGTTCCATGTACTACAAAAGGAGGTAAGTAGATCATATTACACACTTTTGCAGTTTGATTAAAAGGTTCCAATAATTCAAGAATACTATAACGATCACTACCCGTTTCGCAATAATTTTCCTTGTCGCCACCAGTAGTTATCACCTGAAAAATAATTTTATCCTGTAATGCTTTTCCCTTTTTTCCATAAGCCCAGTTATGTTCCAGTACCATATCAATCCATTGTTTCATTAATGGCGGACAACTATACCAATACATGGGATGGTGCCAAATGATTATGTCATGCTGACTTAATAAATCTTGCTCGAATTTTACATCAATATCAAAATCAGGATAATGTTCATACAAATCATGAAAAGTGATGTTTTCTGAATCGGGAATGTTTTCCACCAAAGCTTTATTCGCATGAGATTTCTCGAATAGCGGATGTGAAAATAGGATTAAGATTTTATTTTTTGGCATAAATTTATTTTAACTATTTAAAAGAATTATTGTGTTGATTTACACTGTTTTTATGAAAATAAAACTGCTCTAAGGTATAAAATATTGCTTAATCTTAATAATTTACTATCATTCAAATATTTTTTTTAACGATAAACAAAAAATCCCGCTAAACAAAATCTAAAGTTTCGTTCAGACGGGATGTATTTAGAATCTATAATTCAGGATTGTATTAATTCAATCAAAATGGATTGTGAAAAAAATGCTCTTATTTAATTTTTGGAAAGATTGGCTAATAATTTTTTGCTGCCCACAATCCAAAGAATATCATTTTTTTCTAAAATCAATTTTGATTCTGGGTTGAGTATTCTCTTTCCTCCTCTTTCCAAGCCAACAATCAAGCCGCGAGTTTTTTCACGTAATTCAGAATCACGGATGCTTTTTCCAATAAATGCTTCGTTGATGAGCTCTAACTGTTGTAATACAATATCAGATTCAGTTTCCAATGGTGAAACATCAATCTCATTTTGGTCCAAGTATTTTTTAAATGCTGCCACCTGGGTATCAGTACCAATGACACAAATTTCATCGCCTGGAAAAAGTCTTTCGTTTCTACTAGGAATATTAATCGTGATTTCTCCTCGCTTAACAAATGCGATATTAATTCCTAATTGCTCGCGAATACTTAATTCTTCTAATGTTTTTCCAGCAATATTTGAGGTTGGAGCAATTTCAAAAGTGGTCATGTGTCCGTCCCAAGGTGTCAAATCACTACGACTTCTTACCGCTTTTTTAATTTCTCGGGCGTTTAAATTTTGCAAAAAGTGATTTTCAATTTTGTGGTACTGTGCATTTAATTTTTTTGGAAAAACAAAATAGACTACTACAGCTGCAATCAGTACTAAAAAAGCGATTACAGGAGAGAAAAAGATATTCAATAAAAATCCAATATAAATGAGGGTCAATATCATTCGCAGTAAAATCATCATTAGTATTGGCCCTCGATATTTGCGCTCTTCCCTTAAAATAGCCACTTGTTTAACTGCAATGCGACGCAAAGAAAGTGCCCATAAGAAAGGGGATAGTATCACTAATGTAATTAATGCGGCGAATATGTTTCCAAATTGTGATCCTTGAACTAAAGGTAAAATGAATTTTGATGAAAGTAAAATGACGGCCACTATAATCACGGAATGGATAATTACTTGAGTCAGAAATGCGCGAACAACGATTTGCCAGTTGCTTACTAATTTTATGGATTGTGCATTGGCACTGTAGCGTTCAATTTTTTTAATCCATTTTCTAGGTAGTTTTTTCTCCAGATATTCTGAAAAAGGAGTGGCAAATTTCACCATAAAAGGAGTCGTAAAAGTGGTCACTGCTGACACTGCCACCACAATTGGATATAGAAAATTACTGGTTACATTGAGTGTCATTCCTAATGTTGCAATAATAAAAGAAAATTCCCCAATTTGCGATAAACTCATTCCAGTTTGTACGGATTGTTTTAGTGGTTGTCCCGAAAGTAAAGCTCCAATTGTTGAACTTACAGATTGTCCTATAATCACTACGAACGTCAGAATAGCAACAGGCAAGGCATATTCATATAAAGTTCCCGGATTGATCAACATTCCAACGGATACAAAGAAAACGGCACCAAAAAGGTCTTTAACAGGTTTTACCAAATGTTCTATGTGTTCCGCCTGAGTTGTTTCGGCAATGATGGAGCCCATTATGAAAGCGCCCAATGCAGGAGAAAAACCAACATTGGCAGCCAGAATAACCATCATTAAACACAATGCAAGTGAGATGATTAACAGCATTTCGTCCGTTAATATATTTTTGGCTTTTTTAAGTAAAGTCGGAATAAAAAAGATACCGCCAACAAACCAAATGGTCAAGAAAAAGATTAGTTTAAGAACGGATAATAACAATTCACTTCCTGAAAATTGTTGACTTACTGCAATTGTAGAAAGCAATACCATCATCAAAATGGCAACTATATCTTGAACGATAAGTGAACCAATAACGATTCCCGCAAATTTTTGGGTTTTTACGCCCAATTCATCAAATGTTTTTAAGATAATGGTAGTGGATGAAATCGAAAGTATAACTCCTAAAAAGATACTGTCCATCGGTTTCCAGCCAATCCATTGTCCCACTAAATATCCGATGGAAACCATCGCAATAATTTGTGTTACAGCAGTAATCGATGCGGTTCCACCCACTTTCATCAGTTTCTTAAAACTGAATTCCAGTCCCAAACTAAATAATAAAAAGATTACACCAATCTCTGCCCAAACTTCTACACTTTTAATATCTTTTACGGAAGGGAAAAAATCAAAATGATTTCCTGCCAAAAATCCGGCAATTAAATACCCCAGAACCAGCGGTTGTTTTATTTTTTTAAATAACAAAACTGCCACTGCAGCTGTCATCAGGATTAATCCTAAATCACTAATTAGAGGTTGTAAGTGGTGTGATACATTTGCTACTGTTTCTGCGGTATTCATAGGCGTTTACTGATTTTTAAGGTTTTTGTGTATATTGGTAAGATATAAAAAAACTTTAATTTTTGAAGTATAATTGCAGCTGAATACAGCTTTTTATGATTTTTTTAGCAATAAAAATCCCGTTGAAAAGAAATAAGAATTCTTTTCAACGGGATTTTATAAAATGGAATAATCTTTTAAAATTTATATTCCTAAGAAATTACTTGGTGTGATTTGCATCAATTCAGCCTTAATTTCATCCGAAACTTCTAAGGTTGCAATAAAACCGTGAATTGCATTTTTATCAATCGCTTCATTGGTTCTGGTCAATCCTTTTAACGCTTCATACGGATTTGGATATCCTTCACGACGTAAAATTGTTTGAATCGCTTCCGCAACTACAGCCCAGTTTTTCTCTAAATCTTCGTGGAATTTTGGTTCGTTCAATAACAATTTGTTTAATCCTTTCAAAGTAGCTTCAAAAGCGATTAAAGTATGTCCCATTGGTACGCCAATATTTCTCAAAACCGTACTGTCAGTCAAATCACGTTGTAATCTTGACAATGGTAATTTAGCAGATAAATGTTCGAAAATCGCATTGGCAATTCCTAAATTTCCTTCTGAATTTTCAAAATCAATTGGGTTTACTTTGTGTGGCATTGCCGAAGAACCTATTTCTCCAGCTTTGATTTTTTGTTTGAAATATTCCATCGAAACGTACGTCCAAATATCTCGGTCTAAATCAATGATGATCGTATTTATTCTTTTCAACGCATCAAAAAAGGCTGCGAAATGATCGTAATGTTCAATTTGCGTAGTAGGGAAGGAGTGGTGTAAACCAAGGTTTTCCTCTACAAATTTCCCTCCAAATTTTCTCCAGTCAATTTGAGGATACGCCACGTGATGTGCATTATAATTTCCTGTTGCGCCACCAAATTTAGCCGCAAAAGGAACATTAAACAACAAACGCATTTGCTCTTCTAAACGTTCTACAAAAACCCCAATTTCTTTACCCAAACGCGTTGGAGAAGCCGGTTGTCCATGTGTACGGGCAAGCATTGGAACGTCTTTCCACTCTACACTTAAATCTTTCAATTTTGAAGTTAAAGTAATCAAAGAAGGCATGTATATTTTCTCGAAAGCTTCTTTTGTAGATAGCGGAATCGCCGTATTATTAATATCTTGGGAAGTTAATCCAAAATGAATGAACTCTTTGTATTCTGACAAACCTAATTTTTCAAAAGCATCTTTTATAAAGTATTCCACCGCTTTTACATCGTGGTTGGTTACTTTTTCTGTTTCTTTTATCCAAAGTGCATCTTCAGTAGAGAAGTTTTTATAGATGTTACGTAAGCTTTCGAATAAATTTGGGTTTACGTTTTTTAATTGTGGCAAAGGCACTTCGCACAAAGCAATAAAATATTCAATTTCAACCAATACGCGGTATTTGATTAAGGCTTCTTCAGAGAAAAATGGAGCCAGAGAAATAGTCTTGTTTCTATATCTTCCGTCGATTGGCGATATAGCATTCAATTCGTTTAAAGTAGTCATTGTTTTGTTGTTTGTTCGAAAGGCACAAATATAAACCTTTCGAGACAAATTAGAAAACGAATGGTTTTTAAATAAACGCTGTAAGCTTCTTTTTTAGTATTTTCATTCCTTCAGAAGCCACTTCAGGAATTACTTCCAATGGATTTCTAAGATTTGGGATTTTTATGGGTTTTGGATCAATATAAAAAATAGGGGTTTCTCGCGCTGTAAAATCGATTAATCCTGCCGCAGGATAGACTTGTAACGAAGTTCCAATTACGGCAAAATAATCCGCACTTTGAGTTAATTTTATTGCTTCATCAAGCGCAGGAACTTCTTCACCAAACCAAACAATATGTGGACGCAATTGATTTTTGTTTTCATCGAAATCGCCAAAATTCAAATCCTCCTGCCAGTCCAGAATGTAATTTGGATTTTTGGTACTTCTCACTTTTAATAATTCGCCGTGCAAATGCAACACATTAGTACTTCCGGCGCGTTCGTGTAAATCATCCACATTTTGCGTGATTACAAAAACCTCAAAATGATTTTCTAATTCAGCCAGAATTTGATGACCCAAATTGGGTGCTACTTCCTTGAGTTGTTTTCGTCTTTGATTGTAAAAATCCAGCACCAAAGCCGGGTTTTTATGCCAGCCCTCGGGAGTTGCAACATCCATAACGTTATGGCCTTCCCAAAGTCCGTCACTGTCACGGAAAGTTTTTATACCACTTTCGGCACTGATTCCGGCACCAGTCAAAACCACTAATTTCTTTTTCATTATTTTTAAATATTAAGGAACACAGATGACACGGATTAAACAAATTAAAACGGATTTTTTAAAATTTATTTAAAGTGATTTGTGAAAATCCGTTAAATCCGTTAAATCTGTGTTCTATTTTATTTTAGCTTTTATTAAAAAATAAAACTACTCTTTTTTAGTATTTTTGCCAAAAAAATAACCCACAATGATTGATATCGATTACCTTAATTTTCTTGAAAATATCTTAACGGATAACCGCAAAGAAAAATTCCTGAAAGTATTGGAAAACAGAACCAAGCATTTTACGATTGCTGTTGAGGATATTTTTCAAATGCACAATACAAGCGCAGTGATGCGCAGTTGTGAGATTTTTGGAATTCAGGAATTGAATGTTATCGAGCAGCGTTACGGAAAAAGTATCGATAAGGAAATTGCGATGGGTGCTCAAAAATGGGTTGACATCAATACCTTCGACAGTATTTCTAATTGTGTGGATACATTAAAAAGTAAAGGCTACCAAATCATTGCCACGACGCCACATGAGAATGATTGTCTGATGGAAGATTTTGATATTTCTAAACCGAGTGCTTTATTTTTTGGAACCGAAAGAGACGGATTATCCGAAGAAATTTTACAACGCGCCGATGGTTTTCTAAAAATCCCGATGGTTGGTTTTACCGAGAGTTTGAATATATCGGTTTCGGCGGCAATCATCATTCAAAACTTGACGAATCGATTGCGCGATTCCGAAATTGACTGGCATTTATCCGAAAATGAAATCTTGGAGAAACGTTTGGCTTGGGCGAAGAGTTCCATTAAAGACATCAAGCGTATTGAAGCACGCTATTTTGAAGAAAATCCAAGATAGTGTAACCGAACGCATAAATTAGATTGTAACGGTTTGCTGAGTCATTGCGAGGAACGACCTGTTCGCCGTGGCGAAAGCAATCACATCTAGTATTTTCTTTCATCTGTGTTGCTTTTCATGACAAGAGTTACAAATTGAAACTAACCATTCTATTGGCTCTTTTCCGATATTCCTTTTTGCGTATCTTTTGTGATGAACTTGAGTAGCTTTTCCACCACAATACACACAACGCCAATCATCTCTTTTAAAAACAACTGCTCGTTTTCGTTGCCATACATCTGATTTTAGATATGTATTTCTGTAATAATCACGTCTATGCCGACGTTTCATTTCGAACCACAACCATTTAAGAATTACTCCTCCAAATAGAAGAATTAATAAAAGTATAATCTTTTTATTTTCTGGACTTATTACCATACTCATTTTCTTTTCGTTAGATTTTCTATGAGATTCATGAAGGTCAACTACTTTATGACGTTTTAATATACTCTCAAATTATAAAAATTGCGTAAAGTCAGAGACATTTGCGCAGCATTTACGAAAAATTCATTTGATTTCAGGGATACTTTGCGGAGCGAGGGCAGTTTTTTAATTCAACATTTTTCCTTTTTCATCAAATAATTTAAAACTTTTATATGAAGTTTCTAAGAAAGTTTTTTCCTTTTTAGTCATTAATTCTTCAAATTTATAACCTGGTAATTCAAAACCCTGTGGGATATCTAAAGTCAATAAGTTATTATTGCTTAACAAAATGAAGCGCACATACATTCGATTTGGGAATGATACGTACAAAGAAATTGCATTATCGAAATCCAACTTTGAAGTTAATTCTTCTGGCATTTCTTTAGTTACCTTATTTTTGAAATTTGCAAATGACTTGTCGTTTGTAAAATTTACATACAATTTGTTTTCACTATTTTTATTAATGATTTCTTGTAAAAAATAATGGTTATTAACACGAGATTTCAATTCATCTTTTTTGTCGAGAAATTTTTGTAGAGGTGTCACTTCTTCTCCAAGTGCCATAGTTAAATCATAAATTATTTTTCCATTTGAACCTTTGTCTGATAATTCCGCTTGCCAACAATCACCATCATAGCTGTATGAGTATATACTGCCTATTATTGAAGATTTAATTTCAAATTTGTCTAATTCACTTTTTTCTTTATAGAGTAAATCACAAAGCTGCTTATTAGGGTTTTCAATTCTTGACTTTATTTCAATTGGTAGTAAAGGAATCAATTTTTCAATATTTTTATCTATATCCTTTTTTTTGAGGCTGTCTTCTATAAAATATTGATAATATTTATAAGTGTTATAAAAGTGAAGTTTATTAAAAGGATCCATTGATTTGTCACGAATAATATTCAGGATTGTTTTTTCAAAATATAGCTGGTTTTTTGAGTCTAAATTTGCATAAGCTTTTGCTATTTTACTACCGTCAGAAAAATAGTGTTTTTTGACAGTATCGTGAACTCTTAAATTTGAACCCAATAAAATTTTGTCTATATCTAAATTTAATATTGCAAGTTCATTTATGTAGGTTTCCCTTGCTTCAGATGCAATATTGCTATTTGCAATTCTTGAAACGTTATCATTCATAACATTTAAGAAGGATTTTATAAAAACATCCCAATTCTGAGTTTGAGCTGCCATTGAAGCGATTCTTTTTTGTTGGATATTTGGACCATTATCAAAACTGCAAGAACCAACTTGTTGATTTTGTCGCATTAACTCTAAAGCTCTATTTTTAGAAATTAATTGAGATGTAAAATCTTCCAAATCGCCATTTGAAACTTTATTTACTTCTGCATATGATAAGGCTTCAATTAAAAGCTTTTTAAAATGTTTATCCGTTTTATATAAACTATCGGAAAACGTTTGTTTTTTTGATTGCCATTCATCTTGTTCCTTTCTGCGAGTAATATAGTCTTGTTCTTTTTGATAAGGTGGTTTGTTAGTTTTAGTTTCGTAGTAATTAATCAAAGAGTCAATAATAGTTTTTTTATAGCTTAATAATTCATTTGATTTTTCTTTGATGTCATAAAAAATTGATGTTTCTGGTTTTACGATAATATCTGTATAGTTTATCCAGTCTACATATTTTTCTGGAATGTCAATCGACTTAAATTCATTAATTAAATAAAATCCTTGAATGATTGAAGCTTCTTTGTACTTGCTCCAAGTTTCTTTATGTATTGAATATAGAAATTTAATATTACTATTATTTATAGAATCACTATACTTTATTTCAATTAAATGACTTCGACTTTGACCTATTTCAAAAGATTTGACTTCAATTTTTTTTTCTTTGTTGTAATTGGAATATACATTTTTAATAATTAGTACATCTCTATCAATTTGAAGGCTTGGATTTTCCTTAACCAACTGTTCGAAATTTACAGCACTGTTTAAGGACTTTAGGAAATCAGTAGGATTGTTTGTAATAATTTTAAAATAGTTCGCCGATGTTTGTGGCAGTGATTTAAAGGATTGAGTTTTACTTTCTCTGTATTCTTTTTCCAAAGATTTAATAATTGTATTTAGTTTAGGGATATCATCATTATTGACAATTTCATTTTGAGCATAATTGTTATATGAAATGAATGTTAAAATGAATGTGTAGAATATGTTTTTCATAAATGGATACAACTTGTATATGCGTGTGTTACATCACACAATATTTTATTTTCAAATATATAAATAAAATCGCTGAAAAATCTTATAAATAAGAATTAGTGATTATTTATTCTCAAAGATGTATTCTTTGATTACAGGATCATTACGGGAAACCGTAAACAGAGTTATTTATCACAAAATCCCTAGCCCCGACAGCAGCGGAAAGCCTATGCCGGTTGAAAATCACTTTTTTCTGCTGATGGCAGAGCGAATCCCGACACTTCGGGAGAAGCTCCTGACAGCGGCTAGAAAAAGGGTTTGAAACCAAATAGCTTGCAGCGTAGGGCGGGAATTGCTCCTTAAAAAGATCCTGAAAAAGATCCTGAAATAAATTCAGGATTAAATTCAGGATAAAAAAAATTCCCCAACTTACTTTTGTAATTGGGGAATTTAATTTTAAGGAATTGAAACGGTTATTAGTTAACAATAACCCATTGTCCTGAAGCGATTAAGCTTTCGGCTTTTTTGTATTTCATTTCTTGTATTTGTCCGTTTGCCACGTTTTGAATCGTTACGTTATCATTACGATTAATTTTTGGCATATCTCTTACGATAGTTTCCGTAACTTGTCGTTGTTGCGTTTCTCCCGCTTCACGATTAGCACTTTCACTATTTGGAATTTCGTCTTTACTTAATTTATAGTCTTCTTGTTGACGAACTTCTTTCGCTTCTTGAATTTGTTGATTCTCTTGAGCCGGTAAATCACCTTTGAACAAGAATGAAATCACCTCCTTGTTTACATTGTCAATCATTGCTCTAAACAAATTGAATGCTTCCAGTTTGTAAATAAGTAATGGATCTTTTTGTTCGTGAACCGCAAGTTGAACCGATTGTTTCAACTCATCCATTTTACGTAAGTGTTTCTTCCAAGCTTCATCTACAATAGATAAAGTGATATTTTTTTCGAAATCAGCAACAAGTTGAGCTCCCTCAGTTTCGTAGGCTTTTTTCAAATCAGTAACCACATTCAATGATTTAATTCCATCTGTAAAAGGAACTACAATACGTTCAAATTGGTTGTTTTTATCTTCGTAAACACTTTTTATGATTGGGAATGCTTCTCTGGCACTTCTTTCGGTTTTCTCTGTATAATATTCCAGCGTAGCTTTGTATATTTTACCGGTTAATTCCATTTCACTCAATTTACTGAATTCACTTTCAGTAACTGGCGATGTGATTGAGAAATAGCGAATTAATTCGAATTCAAAGTTTTTGAAATTATTTGATGCTTTGTTTTGGTCAACGATCAATTCACAAGTATCGTAAAGCATGTTTGCAATATCTAATTTTAAACGCTCTCCAAACAATGCATGACGACGACGTTTGTAAACCACTTCACGTTGTGCGTTCATTACATCATCATATTCCAATAAACGTTTACGAACACCAAAGTTGTTTTCTTCTACTTTTTTCTGAGCACGTTCGATAGATTTAGTCATCATAGAATGCTGAATCACTTCACCTTCCTGCAATCCCATTCTGTCCATCACTTTAGCCACTCTTTCAGAACCAAACAAACGCATTAGGTTGTCTTCAAGAGAAACATAAAACTGAGAACTTCCAGGATCACCTTGACGTCCTGCACGACCACGTAACTGACGGTCAACACGACGGGAATCATGACGCTCTGTTCCTACAATTGCTAATCCACCAGCAGCTTTTACTTCGGCAGATAATTTAATATCGGTACCACGACCAGCCATGTTGGTTGCAATCGTTACTACACCAGGTTTTCCGGCTTCTTCAACAATTTGCGCTTCTTGTTTGTGCATTTTTGCATTCAAGACATTGTGTGCAACGCCTCTCATTTTCAACATTCGGCTTAATAATTCTGAAATCTCTACAGAAGTTGTACCAATAAGAACCGGTCTTCCTGCATTAGATAATTCAGTTACGTCTTCGATAACGGCATTGAATTTTTCACGAGTAGTTTTATAAATAAAATCCTCTTTATCTTTTCTGGCCATTCCTCTGTTCGTAGGAATTTCTACAACGTCAAGTTTATATATTTGCCATAACTCACCCGCTTCAGTTACTGCAGTTCCAGTCATTCCTCCCAGTTTGTTGTACATTCTGAAATAATTCTGTAACGTAACGGTTGCAAATGTTTGAGTTGCAGCTTCGATTTTTACATTTTCTTTGGCTTCAATCGCTTGGTGCAATCCGTCAGAATAACGACGACCGTCCATGATACGACCTGTTTGCTCATCTACAATCATGATTTTGTTGTCCATGATTACATATTCAACATCTTTTTCGAATAAAGCGTAGGCTTTCAAAAGTTGTGTCAAAGTATGAATACGCTCACTTTTCACTCCAAAATCTTGAAACAATTGTTCTTTTTCTTCGGCTTCAGTGTCTTTATCTAATTTTTTCTTTTCGATAGCGGCAATTTCAGTTCCAATGTCCGGAAGTACAAAAAAGTCAGCATCAGTATCTCCAGAAAGGTATTTAATTCCGTTATCGGTCAATTCAACCTGATTGTTTTTTTCTTCAATAACAAAATACAATGCCTCATCAATCTTGTGCATTTCTCTTTTGTTATCCTGCATGTATTGATTTTCGGTTTTCTGAAGTAATTGTTTAATTCCTTCTTCACTCAAAAATTTAATTAATGCTTTGTTTTTTGGCAATGCTCTGTAAGCTCTTAATAATTGGAATCCACCTTCTTTAGTATTTCCCTCTTTAATTAATTTTTTTGCTTCAGATAAGAAACCGTTAGCCAATTGTCTTTGTATGCTAACTAAGTTTTCAATTTTTGGTTTCAATTCATTAAACTCATGACGATCTCCTTGTGGAACCGGACCTGAAATAATCAATGGTGTTCTTGCATCATCAATTAAAACTGAATCGACCTCATCGACAATCGCGTAATTGTGTTTTCGTTGCACTAAATCTTCTGGCGAATGCGCCATGTTATCTCTTAAGTAGTCAAAACCAAACTCATTATTGGTTCCGTAAGTGATATCAGCATCATATGCTTTTTTTCTTCCTTCAGAACTTGGTTGGTAATTGTCAATACATTCTACAGTCATACCGTGAAATTCGAATAATGGCGCTTTCCAAGTACTATCTCTTTTTGCCAAATAATCATTCACAGTTACCAAATGCACACCATTTCCAGTTAAAGCATTTAAGTAAAGCGGTAAAGTTGCCACTAATGTTTTTCCTTCACCTGTTTGCATTTCAGCTACTTTTCCTTCATGCAAAACCATTCCGCCAATTAATTGTACGTCATAGTGAATCATGTCCCAAGTAATTTCTTTCCCTGCAGCACTCCATGAATTTGCCCAAACTGCATTGTCACCATCTAAGGTAATGTAGGTTTTAGTAGCAGAAAGTTCACGATCTTTTGGTGTAGCAGTTACCACTATTTGAGTGTTGTCTTTGAAACGTCTAGCTGTTTCTTTTACAACGGCAAATGCTTCCGGAAGAATTTCCATTAATGTTTTTTCGGAAATCTCGTAAGCTTCTTTTTCTAATGCGTCAATAGCAACATAAATATCTTCTCTCTTGTCAATATCTTCAATGCTTTCCACTTCTAGTTTCAGCGCCGCAATTTTTGCATCTTTTTCAGCACGTGCCTGTTTGATTCTATCTTTGAAAAAAGCAGTGCGTCCTCTAAGATCATCATTAGATAATGCCATCAGAGGAGTTTCAAAAGCTTTAATTTTGGTAAGATACGGTTGTAAAGCTTTGACATCTTTTTGGGATTTATCCCCAACAAAGACTTTAATAATACTATTTATAAAACTCATAATATGTTTTTATTTCTGTTTGTGTAATTCTGTAAATTTAAACAAAAAAAAAGCCTCTTTTGAGACTTTTTCTTGGTTTACTTTTTAATATTCATCCTCATTCCAAAGATAATCTTCGTCAGTTGGATAATCTGGCCAAATTTCTTCCATTGATTCATATATCTCGCCTTCATCCTCTATAGATTGAAGGTTTTCTACTACTTCTAATGGAGCTCCTGCTCTAATAGCGTAGTCAATAAGTTCGTCTTTGTTAGCAGGCCACGGTGCATCGCTTAAATAAGATGCTAATTCTAATGTCCAATACATGTGTTGTCGATTTAGTTTTGTGCAAAAATAAATTTTTTACTGAAAAAGACAAGTAAAAAATCATTTATTTTTAGTTAAAGTTAAGAACGTTTTGTTGATTGCTGATTTTTGATTTCAGATTAACGATTTTTGATTTTTTAAATACATCTGAAATCAAAAATCGTTAATCTTCAATCTGAAATCCTACTTCCTCGGAATCCATTGAACTTCGGCAGCGTTCAAATCATGAGACAACTTTCGTGCCAACACAAAAAGGTAGTCAGAAAGTCGGTTTAAGTACTTGATTGCTATTTCAGGAACGGGTTCATTGTGGCTTAAATGAACGGATAAACGCTCTGCTCTGCGACAAACACAACGTGCAATATGACAATATGACACAGTAGTATGTCCGCCTGGAAGTACAAAATGAGTCATTGGCGGCAATGCTTCTTCCATAGCGTCAATTTCATTTTCCAATAATTCAATGTCAGATTCTATAATCCCCAAATTTTTCAAACGGAGTTCCCCGTTTTTCATCACTTCTTTTTCCGGTGGCGTTGCTAATATTGCACCAACAGTAAACAGACGATCTTGGATTTCGATAAGGATTTCTTTGTAATGCGCATTCATTTCCTGATCACGAATCAGACCAATATGAGAATTCAATTCGTCAACAGTTCCGTAACTTTCAATTCGGGCATGGTCTTTTGGGACTCTAGTTCCGCCAAAAAGTGCTGTTGTTCCTTTATCTCCAGTCTTTGTATATACTTTCATCTACCGTATTATTTGATTTAAAAAAACAAATTTAGCGTATTAATTCCACTATTGCTGCAACAAATCGTTCCAGTGAATTTTCACTGAGATTGAAATATAAATCAGGTTCAATGCATTCAATTTCCATTAAATACAGTTCGTTCTCAATAAGGATTCCGTCTACTCGCGCATAGAGTAAATTCTCTGGAAATGTATTGGCAATTTTTTGCGCTTTTTCAATTAGTTCCTGACTGGGTTGAACCAAATTGTATTTTCCTCCAAAAAGGGATTGTACTCTAAAATCGCCATCCACGGGTTTTTTATTCACCGCATGTGAGAATTTTTTATTGAAAAAGATAAAAGAAGTTTCGCCCAATGTTTGAATTTCGGGCATGAATTCCTGTAAAAGCAACTCTTTCTCCGCTGCTATACTTTTATATTTCGTGCTTATTTCCTGAATTTCGGATACGTCAAAAACTTCGGTGAGATAGGAACCAGCAGAAAATGCAGGTTTTATAACCGCTTTTTTCCAATGTGTAGGTATCAATTCAGCAAGATTAAGATGATCTGTTTTATCAATGAAAACGGTTGGCAAAATTGTGATTCCTTGCTGTTCCATTTCACGCAAGTAAAACTTATGGATGTTTTGCTTGATTACTTCAATGGGATTTAGTGTTTTGATTCCCAGTTTTTCTATTTGGTCGAGCCAAATTTTAAACTCGGTTTCTTTCTCGAAATAATCCCAAGTATTGCGAAAAATTAGATAATCAAAATCAGTCCAATTGATGCTTTTGTCGCTCCAGATAGCGGCACTGGCTTCTATAGTATGTTTAGCTAATGCCGGAATTATTTTTTGATCTTCGGGATTTAGGTCTGGAAGTTTTTCGCAGGTTAGTATAGCGATTTTCATTTTTTGGTGGGTGTTACTTGGAATTTTAAACGCAATCGTAATTTGGATTTCCTAGCCCGGATAAAAGCGATATCCTCTTTCTTGTCATTCAGACGAAGGAAGAATGGCAAGAAAGAGATACAAGCGGATAGCCGGAAGCAGCTCCTGAAAAAAAACTATTTAGAAGTATCGCTTTCTATAAGTCCGTCACGCAAACGAATTACGCGATTGGCGTAAGCGGCGATTTCTTCCTCGTGGGTTACCAGAATTACGGTATTTCCATTGGCGTGGATGTCTCCAAAAAGCTTCATGATTTCTAATGATGTTTTACTGTCCAGATTTCCGGTAGGTTCATCGGCAAGAATGATGGACGGTTTGTTGACCAAAGCACGGGCGATTGCCACACGCTGACGTTGTCCACCTGAAAGCTGATTGGGTTGGTGGTCCATTCTGTCTGCAAGATTTACTTGTTCTAAAACTTCGGTAGCTCTTGCTTTTCTTTCTGATTTTGAAAATCCGGCATAAATCATGGGTAAAGCCACGTTATCTAATGCGGTGGTCCTGGGTAAAAGGTTGAAAGTCTGGAAAACAAATCCTATTTCTTTGTTTCGAATTTCGGCTAATTCATCGTCTTTCATCTGGCTGACATCTTTTCCGTTGAGGATGTAACTCCCGGAAGTTGGTGTGTCTAAACAACCTAATAAATTCATTAAAGTTGATTTTCCAGATCCTGAAGGTCCCATTAATGCTACATATTCACCTTTATTTATTTCTAAATCAATGCCTTTAAGAACATAAACGATTTCATTTCCAAGTACAAAATCTCGTTTGATATTGGTTATTTTGATTAGCGGGTTTGCCATTAGAATATATGATTTTGACCTGCGATCGAGCGTAGGCTGCTATTAAATTAGATTTTAAAAGTACAAAAGACTTTTGAATTATTAATAAGTAGTTGTTTTTTAAAATTTGTTACATTTTACGCCTTAATTTTAAATAAGAACTAACTTTTTTAAAATCAAACAATTGCGTTTTTTGCCGATTTCTTTTAAAAGGCAATTTTTAATACATAGAATCAGCCGTAATTATTTATACTATTTTAGGGTTAGTTTATATAATTCACACTTTATTTCTCTTTATTTCATAATTATATGTAATATTTATAAGATTTTTGGATTATAATTATGAATCGAATAATGTTACTTAAATTTACATAAATAATATTAATCAAATCAAGTAGTTATGAAAAGTACAAAAATGGTGTTAGGAATAGCGGTAATCGCTTTAGGATTTACTTCATGTAAAGATGAGAAAGCTCAACAAGCAGAAAAAACGGTAGATACGTATGTAATGTATGTTGATTCATTAGGAAATGTTGCTTCAGAGGATGCTAAAGCAAACTGGCAAGGAATTGAAGCTACGTATCAATTAAGAAGCGGAGATGCTCAAGCAGCCTTGGCAAATATGAAAGATAATGCAGAAGCGCAAGAACGTCTTGATGCTGCAACTGCTAAATATGAAGCGTTAAAAGCTAAATATGAAGCTGAAATGCAAGAGAATGCTCAAGCTGCTGTAGCTGCAAACCCAAAACAACAACTAAGAAATGCTTTGTTTGGTGAAGGAAAAATAGGGGATGACATGAGCTTTACATGGGTAAACAAAGACAATATTCTTGGTGTTTATCAACAATTTGTAAGTACTGTTGAAACAAATAAAGATGCTTATTCTCGTGAAGACTGGGATGAAATTAAATTGATGTATGAAGCATTGGACAGCAGAAAAAATACTGTTGAAAAAGAAGGACTTTCAGGTGATGATAACAGAAAAATTGCTAGTTTAAAATTGAAATTTGCACCAATGTATACTGTTAACAGAATGGGAGCAAAATCAGGTGAAATGAAAAAAGCTAAAGAATAAGGAATAATTAATTCAATGTTAGAAATGACAGTCAGCAATGGCTGTCATTTTTTTTTAGGTACGAATCACAAAATGCTCTTTGGGTTGTTCTCTTCTAAAAAAGACCAATCCCCACTGAAACGTATCAATAGTCACCGTTACTTTTGGATGGTTTTTTATGATTTCCCAAGCCTCTTCCATTTCTGGCGACCAATGAATGTCATCGAATATCCAAACGGTTTCGTTAGTTATTGTAGGAAGTAATAATTCGAAATAGTCCAGTGTTGCTTTCTTGGAGTGATTGCCGTCGAAGTAAATTAAGGAAAAGTGTTCAGTGTTCAGTGTACAGTTTTGGAGATAAGTACTGAACTCTGTTATTTCGGAACGTATAGTATTGAAATTGAATTTTTGAAATTGCAATTGAGCTTGTTTTGCAGTTTCGGGACAACCTTCTAAAGTGATTATTTTTGCTTTTATCCCGACGCTTCGGGACCCTAAAGAAAGCGCCGAAGTTGCTAATCCTAATGATGTTCCAATTTCTAATATCGTATCGGGCTGTAAATAATTTGTGATTCTAAATAATAATTCGGCTCGTTTTGGAGAAATCCCCGCTGTTTTTGCAATCTTGGAAATAACTCTTGTATTCGATTTAAAAACTTTCGAACCTGCACCAAAATCAGTGACTTCAATCGTATTGTTATTAGCTAAAAGCGAGTTTCGGTATTTTTTTAAAATAGCATATTCCGGTTTTGATTTTTTATCATAAAAACATTTCGTCAACAAATTAAACACAAAAGGTGAATGTACAGCATGCTCATTTTTTGAGTGCCAAAGGAAATGTAAGTACGATTTTATTTGGAATAACATAGCGATTGTTAGAAGGTAGGTGCGAAGATAGTAAGATTATAGTCGAAAGTCAAAAGATAGAATGACTTCATCTTCGCACTTGGACTTTGGACTTTATGACCTTGAAACTTTAATACTTTAAAAGCCTATCTTTGCTCGCTTGGAATTTACACCAAGAATAATACCTATTTTTTACGATAATGATTGAACAAATAGAAAATAAAAGTGCCATAAGCTCGGAGGAAATTGACCGATGCATCGCTATTTTGGCTCAATTGAATACCGATACCGACCAAATATTTGATATTCCAAAAGAACAACGTACAGCTTTAATCAAAGCGGCTGGAATGTTTTCCAGACCCGATCGTGATGAGCTTTCCCGTAGAAAAAAAGACGGAAAAGTGGCTGCCAAACGCAAAATGGAAAAACGCGACCGTACCGCCCGAAAGGAAACTGGAATCCGTCATGCGCGTGAAGCGAGTATTTTTGTAGCGCCAAAATTATTGGCTTCACATGATCTTGCCCACAAAGAGCAATTGGAACTGGAAACTCCACGAAATTGTTACGTTTGTAAAACTGAGTTTACTAAAATGCACCACTTTTATGATACGATGTGTGCCGATTGTGGTGATTTTAATTATGCCAAACGTTTTCAAACGGCAGATGTACAAGGACAAGTGGCAGTCATTACAGGTTCTCGCTTAAAAATTGGGTATCATATTACGTTGATGCTTTTACGAGGTGGAGCAACAGTTATTGCAACGACCCGTTTTCCTGTGGATTCAGCATTGCGTTTTTCTAAGGAAGACGATTTTATGGATTGGGGACATCGTTTGAAAATTCACGGATTGGATTTGAGACACATTCCCAGTGTGGAGATTTTTTGCAATTTCATAGAGCAGAAATACGAACGTTTGGATATTTTAATCAATAATGCAGCGCAAACGGTGAGACGTCCTGCCGGATTCTATACCCATTTAATGGAAAATGAAGAGCGTTCCATAGCTTCTTTGCCCAAACAAGCGCAAGAATTATTATTGGATCATACCAATTGTTTGGATGAATTGAAAGTATTGACATCTGGAGCTTCTCCAAATCAGAATATGCCAGTTACTTGGCACGGACCAGAACCTGGAATTGGGTTGCGGGCTTCTGCCAAATTATCACAGATTCCGTATTCGTTTGATAATGCGCTCGTGGCAAACGAAGTTTTTCCGGAAGGAGAACTTGATGCCGATTTGCAGCAAGTAGATTTAAGAAAAACCAACAGTTGGCGCTTGCGATTGGGACAAATAGAAACCACGGAGATGATAGAAGTACAATTGGTGAATTCGGTGGCACCTTTTGTATTGTGCAACCGCCTTTCGGAAGTAATGAAGAAAGACAACACCGGAAAAAAACACATCATCAATGTGTCGGCAATGGAAGGGAAGTTTCATCGCTTTTTCAAGGAAGACCGCCATCCGCATACTAATATGGCTAAAGCCGCTTTGAATATGTTGACACATACTTCTTCGGGAACTTTGGCAAAAGATGGTATTTTTATGAATGCGGTAGACACTGGTTGGGTAACCGACGAAGATCCGGCAGAATTAGCCAAAAGAAAGCAAGAAGAAGAAGATTTTCAACCGCCATTGGATATTGTAGATGGAGCTGCACGAGTTATGGATCCATTGTTTGACGGTATCAATACCGGAAAGCATTGGTGCGGTAAGTTTTTGAAAGATTACAATCCGATTCCTTGGTAGAAACTTCAGATTTATAAAATAAAAAACCACAACAGAATCTAATTCTGTTGTGGTTTTTTTATGTGTTAATGTCAGTATTGTTTATTGTTCTCTCAGCATTTTTTCGACCTCTTTTTGTAGAATGGGTAAATGTCGAATTACAATTCCCCAAATCACGTCGTCAGAAACGGAATCATAACCGTGAATTATTCTATTTCTAACATCAACTATTTTTCTGGAGTTTGAAATAATTATTTCACTATCTTCTTTTAAAATTCGGTTCATTGCTTCACCAATGATTTCAATATTCCTTTCGACAGCTCTTTTTGTTCTTACATCATTTTCATAGACTTTAAATTCTTTTGGTCTATCAATAAAATAACTTTCTATTTCATTGATGGAACTTAAAATATCATAAAGCCAAGTTTTAATATTATTGTCCATAAATCAGTTGTTTATTTTGATTTATAGTTTTTCTGAAATAAGGATTTTTAATTGCTTTTTCTTCAAGCAAATCAATTTCTCTTTTTAATATCGTTTCTAATGAAAATTTTAAATCATAATAATTATCTACATAATCCAAGACATCTAATGGTTGAAATTCAACGATTAAGTCAATGTCACTTTCCGTATTGAATTTATCAGTTAAAACAGAACCAAATGCATACAATGACTTGACATTATGTGTTTTGCATAATTTAGTGATATCAGTAGTATGGCTTTCTATTGGATTCATGGTTTAAATAGTATAATTCAAAAATACGCAAAATAATTCATTTACTGGAATTTTGACTATTCAAATTCCTGTTTGACCTATTAAGTGGTTCACCGTTATAGGCGCAAAGTCCGAGGCATTTGTGCAGCGTAATCAAGAACTATTGTATACTTCTAAGAGCTGGACTTGCAAGCTTATTTAGTAATAGTAATTAATATTCTATTTCTAATTCAAAATATAAAACTTGATTGTAATCTTTGCTTCTTTGTGTTTGTTTCCAAATACTGGAATCAACTTTCTCATTTTTTGTTAAGACTCTATATTCAATATCTTTATTCGCTTGAATATGTTTAAAAGCAGGAGATCTTTCAAAAGCTAAGCTTTCATATTCTTCTTTTGAAAAAGGTGAAAGTGCTATAAAAAAACCTGTATTATTTATTTCTATTTGGTTGTCTAATTTAAGAGTTACGTATTTTTTACCTTCCTCTAATTTTAAAATAAAATCTTTCTCAAAAATGCGCTGATCCGGAATGTCGTATATAGAATCCACTGTATATAAATTTAGTTTAAAAGGAGCATATTTCTGATTTTTATAACGTTCAGATTTGATTTTATCTTTCTCATTAAGATATGCAATCGAAAAATCTGTGGGTTCTAATGTAATACTGTTGATAAAAAAATTAACATTTAAATTGTTCGGAATATGAACAGCATATATGTTCTTTTCATCTAATGGAGCTGACGTTCCATAGTTTCTAGGATTTAAGTTGCCAACAGATTTTTTAGGATAAATTATCTTTATTCTCTTTTTGTGGATAACAATCTCATTCAGTTTTGTAATTCTCTTATTTAAGAAAAGTGTATCTCGTAGGGATGAAATCTTAGTGTTTATTGTATCGTAGGCAATATGTGTAATCACTACATTTTCAGAAGGAATTGATTTTAATATTACCCTGCCATTTTTGTTTGAACTATAGTTGGTGCCTCCATTAAATATAAAATTTACATTTTCTATAGCCTTATTTTCAGTTATGTCGTACGTAATTATTGTTTTATTTTGACTATAAATATTAGGTATACAGAAGGTGAAAATTATTAATAATTGAAATTTCATTCTGAAGTAGGATTTTTTAAGGTCGATTAGGTTATTATTCTATATAAACATCAAGCTTTATTTTTCTCAAAAATATATAAAATAAACTATAAATAATTAGATGAACTTTTAATTATTCTAATATTTCTTACCTAATTTAAAATTAGTTTTTTACTAAAAAAACAAACCCACAACAGAATTAGATTCTGTTGTGGGTGTAAACTAATAGGATTAATGTTCTGTAATGCAAACTATGACTGAACACTGAATACTATTTTTATCCTTCTATCTTCGCAGAAAGCTCAAACCATCTTTCCTCTTTATCTTCAATCTTATTGTTGATGTTTTCTAATTCTTTGGCTTTGGTCATTACATCACTTTCTTGCACTTTTCCATCCGAGAATAATTGCTCGATAGCTACTTTTTGAATCTCTAAATCTTTGATTTCTCGTTCGATTTTCTGAAATTCTTTTTGCTCGTTGAACGTTAGGTTTCCAGTTGGATTATTTTGTTTCCAGTCTTTCTTTTCGGCTTTGTTTTCTTCTTTTTGCGCTACATCAGTGCTGTCTTCGTAGGCTCTAAAATCAGAATAGTTTCCAGGGAAATCTTCTACTACACCATCACCTCTAAAAATAAATAAGTGATCCACAATTTTATCCATGAAATACCTATCGTGAGAAACCACTAAAAGGCAACCTGGATAATCCAAAAGGAAGCTTTCCAAAACATTCAGCGTCACAATATCCAAATCATTCGTTGGCTCATCCAGAATCAAAAAATTCGGATTCTGAATTAAAACTGTACACAAGTACAAACGTTTCAATTCGCCACCGCTCAATCGGTCCACAAAGTCATATTGTTTTTTAGCATCAAACAGGAAACGTTCTAACAATTGCGAAGCTGAAATCAATTTCCCTTTCATCAACGGAATGAATTCTCCGTATTCCTTAATCACATCAATCACGCGCTGACCCGGTTTTGGATTAATACCGCTTTGTGTGTAGTAACCCACTTTTATGGTTTCACCAATCACTACTTTTCCACCATCAAGCGGTAAAGTTCCAGTCAATAAATTCAAGAAAGTCGATTTCCCGGTTCCGTTTTTTCCAATTATTCCAATGCGTTCGCCACGTTGAAAATCAAAACTGAAATTATCCATGATGACGTGATCCTTGAATTTTTTGGAGATTTTGTGAAGCTCAATAATCTTGCTTCCCATACGTTCCATATTAATTTCAAGCTCTACTTTATTTTCGCGACGGCGACTTTGTGCTTTTTCCTTGATTTCATAAAAATCATCCTGACGCGATTTCGATTTTGTCGTTCTCGCTTTTGGCTGACGGCGCATCCATTCCAATTCTTTTACAAAAAGATTCTGTGCTTTATCCACACTCGAATTTTCGGATGCGATACGTTCTTCTTTTTTCTCTAAATAATAGGAGTAATTTCCTTTGTATTGGTATAGTTTTCCGTTGTCCAGTTCGATGATTTCATTACAAACACGCTCCAAAAAGAAACGGTCGTGCGTCACCATAAACAACGTTATGTTTTCTTTGGCAAAATAGCTTTCCAGCCATTCAATCATTTCTAAATCCAAGTGATTTGTAGGCTCATCCAGAATTAACAAGTCGGGACAATTAATTAAAATGATAGCCAGTGATAAACGTTTTTTCTGTCCACCGGAAAGATTTTTTACTTTCAGTTTGAAATTTTCCAATTTCAGTTTGAACAAAATTTGCTTGTACTGCGTTTCAAAATCCCACGCATTGTGCTGATCCATTCCGTCAAAAGCTTTTTGGTAGGCTTCTTCGTCTTCTGGATTTTCTAACGCTTTTTCATAGGCTTCAATCACTTTCAAAGTCTCGTTATCCGATGCAAAAATGCTTTCTTCAATGGTTAATTCGTCCTGCAAGTTATTATTTTGCGAAAGGAAAGCCATTTTGATGCCTTTTCTCAATACGACTTGTCCAGTATCAGATTCTTCTAGACCATTAATGATACTCATAATAGTCGTTTTTCCAGAACCGTTTTTGGCTATGAAAGCAATTTTTTGATCTTTATTAATTCCAAACGAGATGTCTTTAAACAACGTACGTTCACCAAAAGATTTCGAGATATTTTCTACAGAAAGGTAATTCACAAGGCTAAATTTTTTGCAAAAGTAAGCTATTAAATAACGATTTGCCAATTGTTTAGTCGAATCTAAGTTTTCATTAACAATTATTGTTTCAGATAATTGGTTAGAAATGCACTTAAATCGAATTGATGTAACTTTTGTGGGACATTTATAATTGGTTTTCTGATGAAATTTTCATTGGTCAAATAATAATGAAGTCCATCTTGGGTGCTGATGCCTTCCATCTGATAAAACGGAAGTGCAATATTGATTTTTCTCTTATTTCCGGAAAAGAAACCGGAATCATTATAATCGTAAAGCAGATAAATGAAAGGCGATAAAAACCTGCTGTAGCCCGCAAGAACGAGTAGCTTTTTTTTAGGTAAATAAGTTGCTGAGGTAATCAATCCTTTTACATCATAGGATTCTTTCAGTTGAGCAACGTGCTTACCGGGAATCTTCGGAATCACATAGATACTGGTTTTTTTGTCTTTCCATTGTTTGGTAAATAAGAAAATATTCTCTCCGGAAACAATAAAAGCTTCACAATCAAAATTGGTCGCATTGGACTTGGTTTTGGTGAAATTGGTTTGATTGGAATACGAAAACGAAAGCGTATCAATTTTTGGATTGTTCTGTGAAAACGATTGTTTTTCGACTCGCAATATATGCAGGTCTTTCCTGTTTCCGGAGACATTATTTCCAAAATCGCCAATGTAAAAGTAGTCGTTGTCTTGTGCAATTTCTTCCCAGTCGGTATTGGTAGTGTTCTTGAGCTGGATTTTATTTTGAATAACACCTTTGTTATTAATCGCATAAAGTGCTTTGTCAGTGTTGTCATTACTGGTCCATAACAGCGAATCACTTTGTGTCAAACTTGAAGTTTCTTTCAGAACCGCATCTAATTTTACGGAGTATTTGGGTTTAATTTTTACCGAAGTATAGACACAACTTCCGTCATTAATAGTAGCAGCTGGATTGTAGTTTTTAGAAAGTGGATCCGTGCAACCTGAAATTTGAGACTGTGCAGGGTTAAAAAAAATCAAGAATAATAATGAGAATATCTTTTTCAATGTTTAAAAGGTATAGAGTCGTTAGTGTTCTCCAAAAGTAATGGATTCTAAAGATTAAAATCTTAATCTGGAGCGAATGATTTGGATTTATTTGCTGATATCGTTCCCGCTTACGCCTTTATCTTTGTTCGTTCCTCTCAAAGGATATCGGCTTTATCGGGGCTAAGGAGAAATATGTTTTTGTGTTTTTAAATTTTGAACCTTTGTGTCTTTACATCTTAAAATATATCTTTGAAGAATGCAACTATCCGTCATCATCCTTAATTATAATGTTCGTTTCTTTTTGGAGCAATGTGTCCTAAGTGTTCAAAATGCATTAGAAACCATTGATGGAGAAATTATTGTAATAGATAATAATTCTTCGGATGACAGTTTTGCAATGATGAAACAGCGTTTTCCAAAGGTAAAACTGATTCAAAACAACGAAAATATAGGTTTCCCAAAAGGCAATAATATAGGAGTTGCTCAAGCTCAAGGCGAATACATTTGTATTCTGAATCCTGATACTGTTGTCGCTGAAGATACATTTGTAAAAGTATTGGCTTTCGCCCAAAAACAATCAGATTTAGGAATCTTGGGTTGTAAACTCATTGATGGAACCGGGAATTTTCTTCCCGAAAGCAAGCGCGGTGTTCCAACGCCTTTTGTTGCATTTACAAAAATTACGGGTTTGTATAAATTATTTCCTAAATCAAGGACTTTCGGAAAATATTATGCTGCGCATTTAAACGAAAACCAAACCGGAAAAGTGGATATTCTCGTTGGGGCTTTTATGTTTATGAAAAGAGATTTATATCTTGAAATGGGTGGATTTGATGAAGATTGTTTCATGTATTCTGACGATATCGATTTGTCGTATCGAGTCCTGAAAGAAGGAAAATCTAATTTTTATTTTCATGAAACCACCGTAATCCATTATAAAGGAGAAAGTACCATTAAAGACGAAACGTATATGAAACGTTTTCAGGAAGCGATGAATTTTTTTTATAAAAAGCATTTTCGTGTATCCGTGTTATTCTCACTTTTTATGAAAATAGGAATTGTCTTTTTCTCTTTGGCAAAAATGTTTCAAGGAAAATCCTCGCGAAACTTCGGGATAAAAATGACTCCAAAATTATATCTGTTGTATTCGGCTAATGAAAAATTAGTAGATAAACTCCGTTTAGTTTTGCAAAAAAAAGTCCTGTTTCACGATTTGAAAACAGAAAAAATGGTAATTTCGTCTTCTGTTAAGAGTAAAATAAGCACAGAAGTTATTTTAGATAACGAATTCATTTCTTTTAAAGAGTGTATTGCAATTCTCGAATCTTCAAGAAATAAAAGGTTTACCTTTAAAATTATACCAAAAAACGCTAATTTTTTAATAGGAAGTAACAATAGTAACGAGAGAGGTGAGATTATAGAAATAGAGTAAAAAATTACATTTAATGTAATTTATATTTGAAATATTTAGTAATTTCGCAAACTGAAAATCAAAATCACCTTTTAGGTTAACAATATGGCAAGATTTGAATTAAAGCTTCCGAAAATGGGAGAAAGCGTTGCAGAAGCGACCATTACAAATTGGTTGAAACAAGTTGGAGACAAAATTGAAGCCGATGAAGCGGTACTCGAAATTGCTACTGATAAAGTGGACAGTGAAGTGCCGAGCGAAGTTTCGGGTATTTTAGTCGAACAACTGTTCGGTAAAGATGATTTGGTTCAAGTAGGGCAAACGATTGCCATTATTGAAACGGATAGTGCAGCTGTTGCTGAAACTGTTCAAGAAGTTGCTGCTCCTGCTGAAGTTGCAATTATTGAAAAAACAGTTGAAGTAGCCAAAGAAGCGGTTGCGGTTCCTGCTGATTTCTCTGATTCTGAAAAATTCTTATCGCCTTTAGTGAAAAATATTGCCAAAGAAGAAGGGGTTTCTGTAGCAGAATTAGCATCAATTTCCGGAACAGGAAAAGAAGGAAGAGTTACTAAAAATGATATTTTAGACTACGTAAAAAATAGAACAAGCCAGCCAGCAGTTTCGGCTCCGGTTGCAGCAGTTCAAAAACCGGTTGCAACTCCAGTGGCTCAAAAAGCAGCTCCAGTATCAGTAAGCGGTGGTGATGAAATCATAGAAATGGACAGAATGCGCAAGCTGATTTCTGGTTATATGGTGGCTTCTGTGCAAACTTCGGCTCACGTACAATCATTTATTGAAGTAGATGTGACGAATATTGTAAAATGGAGAGAGAAAAATAAAGTTACTTTCGAAAAAAGAGAAGGGGAGAAATTGACGTACACTCCAATTTTTATGGAAGCAGTTGCTAAAGCGCTGAAAGATTTCCCTGGAATGAATATTTCTGTAGATGGTGATTATATCATTAAAAAGAAAAACATCAACCTAGGAATGGCTGCTGCGTTACCAAACGGAAATTTAATTGTTCCTGTTATTAAAAACGCTGACCAACTGAATTTAGTAGGAATGGCAAAAGCGGTAAACGATTTAGGAAACCGTGCTAAAATGGGGAAACTGAAACCAGACGATACGCAAGGCGGAACTTATACGGTTACAAATGTGGGGACTTTTGGAAGTGTTTTTGGAACGCCAATTATCAATCAGCCACAAGTTGGGATTTTAGCTCTTGGAGCAATTCGTAAAATGCCGGCAGTAATCGAAACTCCAGAAGGAGATTTTATCGGAATTCGTCAAAAAATGTTCTTGTCGCATAGCTATGACCACAGAGTAGTTGACGGAGCATTAGGAGGTAGCTTTGTAAAAAGAGTTGCTGAGTACTTAGAAGCTTTTGATGTAAACAGAGATGTTTAAATAAATATAATTAGAATAGTAGACCCGACCGATTTTCAAAAATCAGTCGGGTTTTTATTTTAGTACACCGTTTTAATTGCACAAAAAGACAAGAATTCTTGAAGAAATTATTTGGGGATAATTCGTCAAATTCGTGTTTAACCTATATATTTGTATCCACACAAAATTTAAAAATGGAACTCAAACTCAATAAACCAATTTGCTTTTTCGATCTTGAAACTACAGGAATTGATATCGGAAAAGATAGAATTGTAGAAATCTCAATATTCAAAGTTTTCCCAAACGGAAATAAAGAAAGCAAAACTTGGCTGGTTAATCCAACGATTCCAATTCCGCCACAAACAACAGCTGTTCATGGAATTACCGATGAAAAAGTGGCAAATGAGCCTACTTTTAATGAACTGGCTGCGCAAGTTTATAATATGATTAAAGACAGTGATTTGGCTGGATTTAACTCGGATCGATTTGATATTCCGTTATTGGCAGAGGAAATGCTTCGTGCCGGAGTAGATTTTGACATGAAAAACAGGGTTTCAGTTGATGTACAGACCGTTTTTCATAAAATGGAAGAGCGAACTTTAAGCGCGGCGCATAAGTTTTATTGTGGGAAAACGCTTGAAAATGCACATTCTGCAGAAGCGGATACCATGGCGACTTATGAAATATTAAAAGCGCAACTGGATCGTTATCCGGAACTGGAAAACGATATGAAATCATTATCGGAGTTTACGACAAGAAAGAAAATCGCTGATTTTGCTGGTATGATTGCTTTTGATAAGGACGATGAAGAGATTTTTACTTTTGGAAAACACAAAGGAGTGAAAGTGGATAAAATTCTGGAAACAGAACCCGGTTATTTCAGTTGGATACAAAATGCAGATTTTCCGTTGTATACCAAGAAAGTTTTAACGGCAATAAAACTTCGAAAACTGAATAATAAATTAAGCTAATTTTTGAATCAATAAGAAATGAAAATAATCTGCATTGGTAGAAATTACACCAATCATATAGAAGAATTACAGAACGAAAGACCAACAGAACCTGTTGTTTTTATGAAGCCGGATTCGGCCGTTTTATTAAAGCAGCATCCATTTGTGATTCCGGAATTTTCGGAGGATATTCATCACGAGATTGAGATTATTGTCAAAATAAATAAAGTTGGTAAATACATCGAGCCTAAGTTTGCGCATAAATATTATGACGAAATTAGTGTTGGAATTGACTTTACGGCACGTGATTTACAGGCGAAATTAAAAGCAAAAGGCTTGCCTTGGGAAAAAGCAAAAGCATTTGACGGCTCGGCAGTTATAGGTGAATTTTTACCAAAAAATCAATTTAGTTCATTAGAAAATATTACTTTTGAATTAACCAACAACAATAAAACGGTACAAAAGGGTAATTCCAGTCATATGTTGTGGAAAATTGACGAGCTAATTTCATACGTTTCTCAGTTTTTTACCCTAAAAATTGGAGATATTATTTTTACAGGAACTCCAGAAGGAGTAGCTGCTGTAAAGCCAGATGACGTTTTGGAAGGATTTTTAGAAGGACAACAACTCTTTAGAATACAAGTAAAATAATGGCTATAAACTACAACCTTTCAAAAGTGTACGCACTTTCAGACAACGATGCAGAATTTGTAAATGAAATTTTGACATTGTTTGTTACCGAAGTTCCAGATGATTTAGTGCAAATCAAAGAAGGAATAAAAAAGAAAGACCATAAGCACGCTTATGCTTATGCGCACAAGATAAAACCTACGCTTGATTTAATGGGGTTAAACGTGGCTTTTGAGGAGATTCTTCAAATCGAAGCCTGGACCAAAGCCGAAGGTAAAAAGAAAGACATCAAAGAAACTTTTAAGAGCGTAAAAAACCAAGTTAATGACGCTATCAAAGAAATCAAAAAAGATTTCGATTTGTAATATTGGGGCGTGACCCGCTGAAAAAGCGGGTCGGGCTATCCGTTACAAACTAAGTTCACTGAACTCCTATGAAAATAATTATTAGGTAAAGTGATCTCTCTCGTTAAAAAACGAGAGAGGATTTTCACTATTATCCCTCACGCAAACTACAAATGAATACTTTCATTTAACTATAGCGTATTTTTAAAAACTACCATAGAATTGTTTTTTGGTCTAAAAGGCAAATATGAAATACAAAATAATACTCCTGCTATTTTTATTGTCTTCTATCAATATATATAGTCAAAAAAAATATTTTTTTGACTATATTATTGAGTATAAGTTTCAGGCAAATCAAACTTCAAAAGTAGAGAAACGATATCTTTTAACTAATTCTAAAGACGATACTTATGATTGTTTAGTTTACGAAGAAGATAAGTTGAATTTTGCTATGAATTTTAGAGATAGGAATGGTACTCATAGTGTTTCGATAATTGATAAAAATGATTTTTTTAAAGCAGAAACCATATCATTATTGTGTGAGAGTATACATTATTTAATGGTTAAAGAAAAGTATGACGGAAGTATGTTTGATATTATCAATAAAAGGGATACGCTGATTAATGGTATTTATCATCAAAATTATACAATGAAGTATCATAAAACTGCAAATTCGAGGAAGTATAATCGTGGAATTTCGAATTATATTATAGAAAACAATACAGAATTCCATCTTCCCCTACTTGTATTTTCAGGATCCTTTGATAGCAGAGAAAACGGTAAAAATATCCCCAATGGGATTGTAAAAGAAAGTTATACGATGAGTTATAATAGTAAGAAATATTTGTTTGTTTATAAATTGATACAATTTGTAAAAATCAATAAATACCTCATTATTCCTGAAAATTGTAATACTGGTAAGCCATTAGGGCCTAGGTTGATAATTAAATAATCATCTAAATTGTAATACTTTTAAATTTTAGAAACTTCTAAATTCCTAAATCAGAAAAATGAAAGCAACCATAGTTACCATTGGTGACGAAATTTTAATAGGTCAAATTGTCGATACGAATTCTGGTTTTATAGCCAAATCATTAGATAAGATTGGTGTTGAAATAAACGAAATGATTTCGATTAGTGATAATAAAAAACACATTTTAGATACGTTTGCAGTACTTCAAAACAAAGTCGATTTGGTGATTATAACTGGAGGTTTAGGGCCAACAAAAGATGATATTACCAAAAAAACATTTTGTGATTATTTTGAAGATGAATTGATTGTAGACCAAAAAGTGCTGGCCCATGTTACGCAACTTATAGAAGGTTTCTACAAGCGAACAATTACGCAGATCAATAAAGATCAGGCACTGGTTCCTTCAAAATGTACGGTGCTTCACAATCAAGTAGGTACTGCGCCAGGAATGTGGATGAAAAAGGAAAACACAGTTTTTATTTCGCTTCCCGGAGTTCCTTATGAAATGAAGTATTTAGTGGAGCATGAAATTATCCCAAAAGTAGTTCGGGAATATAAACGCCCTTATATTATCCATAAAACAATTCTCACTTACGGACAAGGTGAAAGCATGGTTGCCGAACGAATAGAGGATTGGGAAAATAACCTTCCTGAATTTATTAAGTTGGCTTATTTGCCTGCACCGGGAAGAGTTCGTTTGCGTCTTTCTGCCCGTGGCACTGACAAAGAAAAATTAGAAGCCGCTCTCGAAGAAAATGTAAATTCGCTGGATGTGATAATCCATGATATTATCGTGGGTTTTGATGATGATGAAACCTTGGAAGTTGTAGTAGGAAAAATGCTTACAAAGCAAAATAAAACGATTTCCACCGCTGAGAGTTGTACCGGAGGTAAAATTGCAGCAGTATTGACATCAGTTTCCGGGGCTTCAAAGTATTTTAAAGGAGGTGTTGTTTCATATGCGACTGCTGCTAAAATTGATGTTTTGGGTGTTTCGGAAAGTCTCATAAAAGAACATTCTGTTGTGAGTAGAGCGGTAGTTTCGGAGATGGCTTTGAATATAAAAAACATGATGAAAACGGACTATGCAATTGCGACAACCGGAAACGCTGGACCATCAAAAGGAGACTCAAATGCAGAAGTTGGAGCAGTTTTTATTGCATTGGCAACGCCAAGTGAAGTAATTGTTGAAGAATTTAATTTTGGTCAACCCCGTGAAAAAGTGATAGATAGAGCTGTAATTAAAAGTTTAGAACTATTACAGAAAGAAATTTTAAAAAATGTGCAGTAAATTTGTTGCTTAATAGGTTTATTTTTCTTTTCTTTGCACCCTGATTTTGAATAACGATAAAAGATAAGTATAATGTCAAGAGTTTGTGACCTTACAGGTAAAAGAGCGATGGTAGGAAATAACGTTTCTCACGCTATGAACAAAACTAAGAGAAAATTTTCTGTAAACTTAGTTAAAAAGCGTTTTTATCTTCCAGAAGAAGATAGATGGATTACTCTAAGAGTAGCTGCATCTACGATAAAAACAATTAATAAAAATGGAATCGCTGCAGTTTTGAAAAAAGCGCAGTCAGAAGGATTTATTAAATAATCCATTCCAAAATAAAAAAATAGCAAGATGGCAAAGAAAGGTAATAGAATCCAGGTAATTTTAGAATGTACTGAGCACAAGACTTCGGGTGTTGCAGGAACTTCAAGATACATAACAACAAAGAACAAAAAAAATACACCAGATAGATTAGAGATTAAAAAATTTAATCCAATCTTGAAACGTGTAACTGTTCACAAAGAAATTAAGTAATAATTAGAGATTTTGATAAAATCTTAAATGGTAACATTTGAAGATTTTATTTAAATTTAAATAACATTTGAATCATGGCAAAGAAAACCGTAGCATCGTTACAAACATCTTCTAAGAGATTATCAAAAGCCATCAAAATGGTGAAATCTCCAAAAACAGGTGCATATACATTCGTAGAATCTATTATGGCTCCTGAAGCTGTTGATGAATTCTTGAAAAAGAAATAATTAGCAATCACATTATATAGAAAAGCTACTTTCATTCGGAAGTAGCTTTTTTATTTTCTATATTTACCGTTAGAAAAACGTATTGGTTCTATGGACTTAAATACTTCATTCTTAATACTATTTATACAATGAGTTTTTTCAAAAGAATATTTTCATCAGAGAAAAAAGAAACATTAGACAAAGGTCTTGAAAAATCAAAAACAAATTTCTTTTCGAAGTTAACCAAAGCTGTTGCCGGAAAGTCAAAAGTTGATGATGAAGTTTTAGATAATTTAGAGGAAATCCTTGTTGCCTCAGATGTTGGTGTAAATACGACATTAAAAATAATTACCAGAATCGAGAATCGTGTTGCTTCAGATAAATACCTTGGTATAGAGGAACTCAATCAAATTCTTAGAGAAGAAATTGCGGCTTTATTATCAGAGACAAATACTGGTGAAGCTACTGAATTTGTAATTCCAGTTCAGACTAAGCCTTATGTTTTAATGGTGGTAGGAGTTAATGGAGTTGGGAAAACGACTACCATTGGTAAGTTAGCCTATCAGTTTAAAAAAGCAGGTTATAATGTGGTTCTTGGTGCAGCCGATACTTTTCGTGCCGCAGCCATCGATCAGTTGCAAATATGGGCGGATAGAGTAGGAGTTCCTATTGTTCGTCAGGATATGGGAAGTGACCCGGCTTCGGTAGCTTTTGATACCTTGCAGTCAGCAGTGGCGCAAAATGCCGATATTGTTATAATTGATACCGCAGGTCGTTTGCATAATAAAATTAATTTAATGAACGAATTGACCAAAGTAAAACGAGTGATGCAAAAAGTTGTTGGTGATGCACCACATGATGTATTATTAGTTTTGGATGGTTCAACCGGTCAAAACGCTTTTGAACAAGCAAAACAATTTACAGCAGCTACTGAGGTTACTTGTTTAGCAGTTACAAAACTAGACGGAACTGCAAAAGGTGGCGTTGTAATAGGAATCTCAGATCAATTTAAAATTCCGGTGAAATATATTGGTGTTGGTGAAGGGATTGAAGATCTTCAGGTTTTTAATAAGTATGAGTTTGTAGATAGTTTTTTTAAATAATAATTAGAATGGATTTTTCTTCTTTAAAAAATACACCTCCAATGTATCTTTATTTAGTGAGCATCATTTCTTTTATATTGGCAAATATTGTTCGAGATAAAAGTCTTGGTTTTTATTATTTTTTGTTGATAATAGGGTTGGTTTTTTTTGTTTTAGGTTTTATGAGACGTTTGAAAACCAAGTAAATCTATTGGTATAAAGCACTAATTTTTTGCCATAATGTTTCATCAAAATCGGATAAAGCAAAAGTTGGATTATCTGGATTTGCAACATCTCCCATTCTGATAACGACCATTTTCTTGCTGGGAATGACATAGATTTTTTGGTCATTTTTGCCTAATGCCATATACATATCGGCTGGAGCTGTTGGTATTAAACTACCATTGAACTGCAGTTGACTTTGTGGTAAATGGTAACTTGATTTTCCATTCAGCCACCATAAATAACCGTATCCCATATTTATGGTTTGTGAAGTATTTGTAGCTTCATTTAAATAGTTTTCATTCACTATGGCATTGCTTTCCCATTTTCCTTTGTTGTAGATTAACAAACCAAAGCGTGCCATAGAACGAGTATTACTTCCATAAACAGAATTATTACCTAACTGAAACCATGCTCCATCCATTCCTATTTTATCTTTCAATTTGGTATTGAAATAGGAATTCCAAGTTTGACCGCTGGCTTGCGCAATCACATCCTGCAATTTCACATAGACATTATGGTACGCCCAACGCGTTCCTGCGTCAGCTTTGTATTTTAGGTTCACTGGATCAACATCATCCGTACTGTCATCTAATCCGGAAGTCATATTGAGTAGATGTTTGTTTGTAATCAAATTTTCTTTTGCTAAAGGCAGGCTAGTCCAGCCAGTTCCTATGTATTGTGAAACTTTATTGTTGATGTTAATCAGGTTTTCTTGTTGTGCAATTCCCGTTACAGTTGATGTTAGTGTTTTACCGGCACTTGCCCAATACCAAAAAGCATTGGCATCATGACCGTTGAAATAATTTTCCATTACGATTCTTCCGTTGACAAGAATTATGAAAGATTTTGAATTTTTGAGTGCCAAATAATCCAATAACGGCTGCACGGCGGATTGCTTCCAACCTAAACTCGCAATAGATTTTGTTTCCCAAGTTGTGCCTGTTAAAGGTGGAAAATAGATTGTCTCTGCAGGTGTAGGAGTGGGAGTTGGTTCCGTAGTTTCGGAACTGCAGCTACTGCAAAATATTAGGATGAGGAGACTGTAGATTATTTTTGACATCTTGCTACTGATTTGTTTCTAATTCCTTTAAGACCAAAAATATAGAAAATAGTTTAATGGGTTTCTACTATTTTTGTTTTCTTTGAATTTAATAAGAGTAACTTTGTATTTAGAACAAACGAGATTTAACCCGAATTGACTAGCCCTGATGGAAGCGGCATCCTTTTTCTTGCTATTCTGACGAAAGGAAGAATGGCAAGAAAAAGATATAGCGTACAGCAGGAATTAGCTCCTAAGAATAATAATTATATGAAAAACACACTTAGCATTTTTTTTATAGCATTCCTTTTTGTGGGGTGTCAGCAAAAGATTAAGCCTGCAGACATTTCTAAAATAAACGGATATTGGGAAATTGAAAAAGTTGTTTTTGATGCTGGGAAAGACAAGGATTATGGCATGAATGAAAGTTATGATTTTTTTAAAATAAGCGACAATAAAGGGATTCGGAAGAAAGTGATGCCACAATTGGACGGAACTTTTTTGGTGAATGATGTATATGAAAACGTTGCGGTGCGATTTGCCGATGATAAAGTATTTTTGGATTATTCCACATCTTATATGAAATGGAGTGAGGAGTTAATTGCTTTGTCAGAGGAAGAATTAGTATTGCTGAACAAGGACAAAATGGAATATCATTATAAGAAAGCAACACCAATAAATTTACTGGGCGATGGCAAAAAGGCTGAATAATCAAAGTACGATAGGGGATGTTTTGAAACAAATTATCCAAGTGAATAAACTTCAACCCGGAATGGATCAAATTGATGTTAAAGATGCGTGGAAAAATCTTATGGGGAATGGCGTGAATAATTACACTAAAAATGTAGTTTTGAAAGGAAGCACTTTGTATGTGGAGTTGAGCTCTTCAGTATTAAGAGAAGAATTAAGTCACGGCAGATCTAAAATTGTAGCTATGATTAATGAGGAATTAAGACGTGATGTGGTGAAAGATGTGGTTTTGAGGTAATGATTTTAGATTGTTGATTAACGATTTTAGATTTCAGATTTCAGATTTTTGATATAAAAAAATCCCGTTTCAATTTTGAAACGGGATTTTCTATTTATAGGATTTCTAAATCTTAATTCAAAAATCGTTAATCTTCAATCATAAATTAAAATTGCTCTCTTCCAGCAAAATGGAATGCACCTTCGATAGCTGCATTTTCATCGCTATCAGAACCGTGAACTGCATTTTCTCCAATAGAAGTTGCGTATGCTTTACGGATAGTTCCTTCAGCAGCTTCAGCTGGGTTTGTAGCACCAATTAAAGTTCTGAAATCTTCAACAGCGTTATCTTTTTCTAAAATAGCAGCAACAATTGGTCCTCTTGACATGAATTCTACTAATTCACCGTAGAAAGGTCTTGCAGCGTGAACTTCATAAAATGCTTGAGCATCAGCAATAGTTAATTGCGTTAATTTCAAAGAAACGATTTTGAAACCTGCATTAGTAATCATTGCAAGTATGTTTCCGATGTGTCCGTTAGCAACAGCATCAGGCTTGATCATTGTAAATGTTCTATTAGTAGCCATTTTTTTGTTTTTTAAATTTTGTGCAAAAATAGTATTTTTTTATTGATTATTTTTACAAATTCGGCATTCAAATAACCGTAATCTGATTAAAGTACAATAATATCGAATTTGTTGTCCAGTGGTTTGAGCTGTTCGATCAATGTTGGAATAATATTGTCGCCGTTTTCTAGGTAAAATTCTGAAAAATTAGTTTGACGTTCCTGTAAACTCTGGTTAGGAAATAATTCGTTTTGCAAGTCGGTAATGCGTTGTAAAATATCGCTTAACTTTCTTTTTTGTGCTTTCAGCAAGCGTTTCTCCAGATTTTCTAATCCTTTAATTTGTTTTACTTCCTGCGCTTTTACAGCTCCAATGAAGGATTCATCGGTTTTATTTGCTACTTCATAAAGGGCGATAAATTGTTTTTGCAATTGTTCTTTCAAATGCGTTAAATCGATTGGGAAATCCGAGAATTCTGTGGTTTTAGTATTTACTAAATCGGCTTGTTTTGAAAATAAATCTTTCCAACTCAAATTTAGTTTATCTGCTTTTTTAGCTTGTTTTTCGGTAGCCAATAGTACAGAGTTTCTAAGTAACAGCATTGGGAAAGTTATTTTTGCTGCAGCAAAAAAGGATTTTAGTTCTAACCAATACGCGATTTCTCCACCTCCGCCGATGTAGCATAAATTAGGGAGAATCACTTCTTGATACAACGGACGCATTATCACGTTAGGACTGAATTTTTCAGGATGATTTTCTAAAAGTGATAAAATTTTACTTTCAGAAAACTCAATTTTTGTATGATTTACTTTGTAGGTGTTGTTTTCAAAGATGATGCGTTCGCGTAAATTATCTTCAATATAAAACAAATTGATTTCACGAGGATTTACTTGAATCGTATAGTCTTTTAGTTTTTCGGCGGTTTCCAATACCAATTTATGGGAGGATTGATGAAGCAATTCTTCTTCTACAAAAGGAATGAAGTTGCGTTTCAAATCCTGATCATCTGCGTCCAAAATAACTAAACCATACGCACTAAAAAGCGCATTAGCCAAAAATCTAGTAGCATCGGCTAAATTATCATGATTAAGATAAGAATCTTCAAACAGTTTTTTGAGCGTATTTGCATTTGTACTTGAACCTAATTCCAGTGCATATACTTCAAGGAAATCAGCTAAACCTTCAGTAGACAATCGGCCAACGGGACCTGTACTTTCTTTGTTCCAACGGAATTTTTTGCCTTTAAAATTAAAATAATTGATTTCTTCAAAATCATGATCTTCCGTTGCCATCCAATAAATTGGGACAAAATTTGAATCAGGGTATTTCGATTTTAATTCGGTTGTTAAATTAATGGTCGAAATAATTTTGTATAAAAAATACAATGGTCCGCTGAATAAATTCAATTGATGACCAGTGGTAATGGTAAATGTATTGGAATTAGCTAAAGCGGCAATATTTTGATTTGTTAAAGCCGAAGTTTCAACTGTAGCATATTGTTTTTGTAAAACAGAAACTAAAGTAGCTCTGGATGTATCATTAAAATTCGCTTTTTTCTCCTGAATTTGTGATCCAAAGTTTTGAAGATTTGGAAAATGATGGTATAAAGATTGAAGATTGCTTTTTTCCTCTAAATAATCATTCATTAAAGTAGAAAAATATCCTGAATTCTGATAGCTGATACAGTCGGTTGGCATGTTTTGAGTTTCTAAATTTGTCGCTAAAGTAAGAAAAAGTAAAGTTATGTTTTTTTGGTTTAAGATATGTTTAGGAAAATAGTAATTATCGCTTTAAAGTAAAATGACCTTTATATTCTTTTCCATCTGCTCTAGTCACCACAAACCAATAATCATCTGATGGCAGTTCGTGTCCATTCATAGTTCCGTTCCAAGCCCCATTTTGGATTAGTACTTTTAACAATTTTCCATAACGGTCAAATATTTTGACAGTCAAGTTGGTTTCCAGATCTGAAAATTTAATATTCCAAGTGTCATTAAAACCATCTCCGTTTGGTGTGAAATATTTTGGATACATTAATAAAAAGACTGCATCAGTAGCTGTTCCACAACCATTTTTATCTCTGACATGTACAGTATATTCACCACTATACAATGCCGAAAATTGATTGCTATCCTGAAAAAGAATACCGTCAATTGAATATTCGAAATCACCTTCACCTGATGCAAAAACGGTGATTATATTCTCATTATCAGTCCAGTCTTTAGTTTCAATAGCTGTAATTGTTGCAATATTTGATTTTTTTACCTCAAAATTCTTTGTATTGGAACAAGAAATTGTACTGTAATTATTGGTTACTGTTACTGAAAAATTACCAGGATTAGATACCATTATCGATGGTGTTGTTTCTCCAGTTGACCATAAATAGCTGTCATAACCGGCATCTGCATGTATTATAATAGTATTGTTTTCGCAAATGGGTACAATGTCCTGAATTGAAATAATTGGTTTTGATAAAAGAGTTAATTTCAATTCAACAAGAGCATAACAAGGCGTATTCGAATTGATTCGAACGTAGATTTTGTTATCACCTACGACTAAGTTGTAATTTGAAAAATTAGTGATTTGATTGGCAGCAAATTGATTTTCTGCTCCTGAAATAGTTGAATAATAAAAAAATGTATATCCTGAAGTATTTGAAATTAGCTTCGAATTATAGTCTGATAAATTTACTTTTTCAGAACCGTCATTCAAATCATCACAAAATAATTCTTCATAATTATTTGCGGGCAAAGTGTTTATTAGAGAAATAGTTACAGCTAGTTTATTAGGACTTTCGCAGCTGTTTTCTGTTTGCGAAGCATAATATGTCTCACCATCTTGTAAAGGAGTTGAACTAGACAAAAGAACTCCAATACCATTATACCATTTTATTGTAGTTCCAGAAATTTCGATAATTTCTAGAGTTGGATTTTGACTGGAACAAAAAGTCTGACTTGTATTTCCTGTTGGAGCAGAAGTATTTTTAATGTTAATTAAGACAGGAATTCTTTCGCTTTCGCAGCCATTAATGGTTTGCGAAGCATAATAAGTTGTGTTATTTTGTAATAAAGTTGTGTTCGTTAATAAACTTCCATTGGTCAAAGTATCATACCATTTTATGTTTTGTCCTGTAATTGAAATCTCATTTAAAGTTGCATTTTGTTGGATACAGAAGGTTTGAGGATTTGTTAATGTAGGTTTTGGAGTAAAATTTGTAAAAGGAATTAGTATAACTGTTGTAGCATTTGAAATACAGCCAATGCTGTTTTTTACTTTTACATAATATGTTCCAGGATCAAGATTTGATTGCATTGTATTTGTTTTCCAAGTAACTCCATTGTCAAAACTATATTCTGCGGCAATATCGGTAATTGTAATAGTTCCTTTAAGATTATTACAGTCTGGCTGAATAGTTGTAAATGCAGGATTTACTGGATAATCAGTTGGAGCATTAATTTTTACAGATAATGCTACAGACTCGCAACCGCTACTATTTTTAACCCGAACTAAATAGGTTCCAGCTGCTAAATTTCCTGAAATTGGATTGGTCGAATAATTTGCGCCATTGTCAAAACTATAGTGGTAAGCGGCACTTGTAATGGAAATAGAACCAAACGGATTACTACAACTCACAGGTTGAGAAACGTTTAAAGTTGGAGTTGAAGGTGCGTTTGGAGGTGTATTGATGGTTGCAGCATAGGCAATCGAAGGGCAACCATTTGTATATTTTATTCGGATTAAATAATTTCCTGGAGATAAACTAGCAGTATTGCTCGTATTCCAAGTTACACCATCATCAAAACTATATAGATTTGCAACAGTAGAAACCATAATGCTACCTGTTGATGATGTGCAACCAATAGGATTTGTAACCACAACTTGTGGTGCTGCTGGAATTGTGGGAGCAGCATCTATGGTAACGGGTGCGCTAAGAGAAATACAACCAGAATTATATTTAATCATTAAATTATATGTTCCTGGTGCTACATTGGATTTTGTGTTTGAAGTTCCAAACGTGATTCCGTTATCAAAACTATATAAATCGGCAACGGTATCGATGGATAGTAATCCTGAAAAGTTGGTACAATCTGGTTGACTTGCTTTGTAGGTAGGGGCTGGAAGTGCAGATAATGTTGAAATAGTGACTGTGGCAGCATCCGAAACGCAACCAGCTAAATTTTTAATTTTTATAAAATAAATTCCTGGAGAAAGATCCGTTTTTGTATTCGAAAAAACGTAGGTTAATCCATTGTCATAACTATATGTTGCAGCAGTTGTAGTAATAGTAATAGAACCTTTTGCTGAGCTACAATTCGGCTGGGTTGAAGTATGAGCAGGAGCAGCAATTGTAGTGCCTGAACTTAAATTTACAACTGTTGTTGATGATTCGCAACTATAAGAATTTGTTTTGATTTTAATAATGTACGTACCAGCTCCTACATTTATTTTTGTTGGATTTGTTGTCCAGCTGTTTCCATCATTGAAACTATAACTTAGTGCAGTTGTAGTTATAGTTATGCTACCGTCAGTTGCTCCGCATGAAGAGGGCTGAACAATCTGTACAGCGGGTGCTGGAGGAATGGCAGGCGGTGTATTAATATAGGCATAACTGCCGTAAGAGATACAACCTAATGTGTTTTTTATTACTATATTATAGGAACCGCCAGCTAGATTTTTCTTTATGGGATTTGTAGTCCAAGTTACACCATTATCAAAACTGTATTGATCTGCAATAGTATTTATTATTATAGTTCCAGAAGGAGAACTACAAGTTGGCTGAATGGAAGTTACATTTGGCGTGGGTAAATAATATTTATTAATGTAGTAGTATTGCGACTGTGATTTGCAACCAGTCGTATTTTTAATAACAATAGTATAGGATGATGATGTAGGATTAAGTAAAATAGGATTGGTAGTCCAAGTTGTGCCTCCATCAAAACTATACTGATCAGCAGGAGTAGTGATGGTAATACTTCCTCCATTTCCACAACTTGGTTGTATCACTTTTACATTTGGATTCGGAAGATAAAAAGGGTTAATGTATATTGGTATTCCATAAGATTTGCAGCCAGTTGCATTTTTTATAACAATATTGTAATATCCCGACGTTAGTCCAGAAAGGGTGGGGTTTGTTGTCCAAGTACTACCGCCATCAAAACTATATGAATCTGCAACTGTTGCAATAGTAATGCTTCCATTGGTACCGCAAGTTGGTTGGACGAATGTGAAATCGGGATTTGGCAAATAATATGGATTTAAATTTGTGTAAGTATTATAAGGATAAGAAGTACATCCAGCAGCATTTTTTACCACTAAATAATAAGAACTAGAATTAAGATTAGTGAAGACAGGATTGGTATTCCATGTATTACCTCCATCTATGCTGTATTGTGTTGCAGTAGTAGTAAAAGTTATGCTTCCTCCGTTTCCACAAGTGGGTTGTGTTGTTGTAAAAGTAGGATTAGGAAGGTAAAAAGTTTGAAGATTTGCAGAATTCGAGTTAGAAATACAACCTTGGGCATTTTTTATTGAAGGGTAATAATAGCCAGAAGAAAGATTGGTAAAAACAGGACTTGTAACCCAAGTTTGTCCATCTATACTGTATAAATCTGCAGTAGTGGTGATGGTGATGGAGCCTTTTGTACCACAAACTGGTTGAACGATTGTGTATTTTGGTGGTGCTAAATGAGCTGAATCTAAATAAACAGAAATATATTTGGATGTACAATCCGCTTTTTTTACCAATAGATAGTAATATCCTGGGGTTAAATTATTAAAAATAGTATTGGTACTCCAGGTTGCGCCATAATCTGTACTATAGTAATCTGCAGCGCTGTTGAATGTAATATTACCAATATTTCCGCAACTTGGATTAGTAACTGTATAATCTGGGTCTGGAAGACTAGGGTTATTAATCGGAATACCTATATTCTGTGATACGCATCCTAAACTATTTTTTATAGAAATGTTGTAATATCCATAAGAATTAATATTTGATAATGTAGGTGTGGTTCCCCAAGTATACCCCCCGTCAAAGCTGTAAAAATCTGCAATTGTATTTATTGCAATACTTCCTGCGGTAGTACAAGTTGGCTGAATGACAGTAAAAGTAGGTGCCGCTACATCTGGATTGTTTAAATAAACACCAGTTGGATAGGAAGTACAACCAATACTATTTTTTATAATTATGTTGTAATACCCTGGAGGCAATGATTTATTATTGAGGGTTGTCCAAGTTACTCCATTGTCAAAGCTGTAAAAATCTGATAATGAATTAACAGTGATTTTTCCGTTTGCACCACAGGTTGGTTGTTCTATGCTAATAATTGGTGGATATAAGTAAGGTTGATATAAATAAGCATAATTAGCAGCGCTAATACATCCTGCACTATTTTTTACTTTTACGGGATAGTTTCCATAGGGTAAATTTGCTACGTTATTGCTAGTCCAAGTTACACCATTATCAAAACTATAGGAATCTGCAACTGTAGTAATAGTAATGCTTCCATTGCTTCCGCAAACGGGTTGTTCTGTAGTGTATTCAGGATAGGAATATTGAAAATCATTTAAATAAACATAGGTATAATAGGAAGTACAACCTAAAGCATTTTTGATTCCTAAAGAATAGCTTCCAGAGCTTAAATTGCTAATGGTGTTGCTTGTAACCCAAGTTGTACCTCCATCAAAAGTATAAAAATCTGAAATAGTATTAATGGTAATGCTTCCTGTTACATTACAAGCAGGCTGTATGGTAGTATAAGTTGGAGTTTCTAGTGTATTGCTACTAATAAGTACATTGTTGGCCGAAGAAATACAACCTTGTAAATCTTTTGTACGAATTTTGTAATTCCCTGGTGAAAGATTGGTGGCAGTAGCATAATTTACCCAAGTTACACCATCATCAAAACTATAATATGCAGATGGCGTCGTAATAGTAATACTACCTACATCCCCACAAAATAAAGGATTAGTATAGTTATAATTTGGATATGAAGTTGAGACAGCTGTAATGGTTACACTTTGAGCATAAGAAGTACATCCATTTATGGTTTTTATTTTCACCAAATACGTTCCAGGATTTAAATTACTCTTTGTGTCGTTTGTACTCCAAGTTGAACCATCGTCAAAACTATATTGTGATGCAGTTGAAGTTACTTTTATACTTCCTGTGGTAGAAAAACACGAGGGTTGAGTGATTTGCAAAATTGGTGAAACAGCAGTTTGGCTAGGTTCTATAGAAACAATAGCATCGCTACTACATCCAAAAGAATCAGTAACAGTAACAGAATAATTTCCTGTCGAAGTTACTGTAATGCTTTGCGAAGTGCCCCCTGTACTCCATAGATAGGATGATCCTGAAGAAGCTGTTAATACAGTGCTTCCTGAACAAACATTTAAAATACCAGTAATATTTGCCGTTGGATTTCTTACCTCTAAACTTGCAGAAATTATTTTGTAGCAAGTGGCATCTTTACTCACTCTAACAAAAATAGAAGTGCTAGAACTTGGATAACTTGTAAAATTGGCAATTGCATTCAAGTTGGCTTCCGCATCATTGTAATTTTTGTAATAACTAAAACTTAAACCTGTAGTAGACGTTACCACCAAAGAATTTAATTTAGATAAATCAAAATTTTCACTCCCGTCATGACTTGCATCACATTGAGATATCTTTGCTGTTGTTACATTAATGTTGCAACTTGAAGTACAATTTAAAAAAGAAATATCCCAACCAGAATTCGCATCAGGATCTGTGGCCGAATTAAATGTAGTTCCGGCACAAGAAGTTCCAGAAATATCATAATCTACTTGTACTCCAACATTATAATTGGCATTGGTACTATTTGGAAAATCAGTGGCATTCAGTGTAAAACAAAACTTTTTATTTGTTGTGTCTAAGCTTGAGGTTGTAGATGTACTATAAACGGATACGTTATTACTGTTATAAACATTTAAAGTGATTTTTTTTACTGATGAAGAAATTCCGCCAGAATTAGGAATGGTATAATTTCCACACACGGAAATCGGTAAACTAGGGCAAACTTTATCCAAAGGATCTAGTTCTACAGATCCTTGTAAATTTTCTGTAGAATGCAGTAAGCAAATATCATCTACATACATATATCCGAAATGTCCACCCAATCCACATCTTGAAGCCATAAATTCCACGGTAAATTCTTCATTGTTAGGTATAGATGAAATATCCAGTATTCCAGATTGCCAATTGGCAGTATACAAAGTGACATAAGAAGAAGTTTGACTCGGAACTTTGGTGAAAATGCAATTTTTTTCGTCACCGACCAAACAAAATTCATTTACGACAACCCCGTTTTTATCTAAAATCCTTGCTTTTACAAATGCCTGATTGTCAGTGTGACTATTGTCATATACACTTTGTAATACTGCTTTGTAGTTGAATTTTAGATAATTTTCATTATTAGTTTTAAACCTTTTACCTTGAACAATAGAGCCATAAGTAGATGAGTTCTCATGATTAATTTTAAGGGCGTATTGATCGAATGCTTTTATATCTCCCATATAAGGATCAACTAAATTTGAAGATACACCAGTCGCCATAATATTCATATTATTAGGGTCATACCGATTGATGTATGAATTGGCGGTATTGGAAATAGATTGGCATTGCGTTGGTCCAGGAGGATCACCTATGGTATAAAGAAAATTCTTGAGGGAACTACTCCCACTGATAGTTTCATATTGTTCGAAACTTCCATTAGTGCACATTTCTACAGCTTGTTGTGTAGCTGTTGTTTTTAAATTCAGATTTACTTTTTTTAAATTCAGGATTTCTTTTTTCCTTTTTTCTTCCCTAATTTTCAAAAACTCGTTTTGCTCATCCAAAGTTTGAATTAAATGACCATTTTTATCTTCCAATAAAATTTTATTGGATGAGTTTGGATTTGTTTCTTGAGAAAAAACAACAACACATTGGTGAAATAAAATAAACAGCAGTAGGATTTTAACCCAACTTGCAGACTTTAGCTTGTAAACCTTTGTTTAAAAAGGAAATCTTGTTTTAGGATTTCAGATTTGGGGACTACAAATTTTTTCCTGGTAAAGGGACATTTTTTATAGTTTAGGGCTAAGTAAATTTCCTTTAGTTTAGGGCTTGGCTCTGAACATTTCTTAATTTCGATTGTGTTTTCAAGTACATCTTTTATCTCTGTTGTAACTAACTTTTGAGTATTTGCAATTCTCATAATTTCTTGCCAATCGTGATTTATTTTTTTTACTTTTAGTTGATATCTAATCGTATTTACGATCCAATAGGCTAACAATCCAAGGTTTAAATGTGCCATAGTTGACTCATCGTTCTGATGATAAATAGGTCGTAAATCCAAGTCTGTTTTTAACGTTCTAAAAGTACTTTCAATTTCTCGTATGCAATTGTATATTCTCCAAATTGTTTGCTCATCCCTTTCTTTTAGAGACGTTTTTATAAAATAAACGCCATGTTCTTTTTTCTGATTTATTTGACTTTCTTTGACCTCCCATTTCATAGAAGTTACCTTGCTCGTTTTTTGGTCAACCAATAAATCAATTTGGTAATGCTTGGCTATTGAGGGATATTTTTGTTGCAATCGCCCTATTTTTTGATTTATAATTTCTTGCTTTTTTATCCCCGATTTTTTGGCTAATCCATTGGCAAGTTTGGTTAATGTGTCTTCATAAAGGGTTTTAAATTTGCGATTCATTGAACGTTCTTTCATTGCTTTCATGTCGCTTTTCACCTTGAAAACACACTGATTTTGTTCTTCACCTTCAATTTCATTCAGCTCTATTTTCTGATTTTTTTTGTCATAAACTATTGTAGGGATTTCATTTTTTAAGGCATATTTTTTGGGTTTAGTACGGCTTACACATAAATAATCATATCCTTTTTCTGTCACCAATTTCAAGTTTTCGTCAGTGGCAATACCAGCATCCATAATCACCAAAGCCTTTTTTGTGGACTCACTCGTAGCCTCACGAAGGCTATCAATCATATCGGACAAGGTCTTGCAATCGGCCATATTCCCTTGGTAGATATTGGAATATTTCAAAAAGCCTTCTACATTTACAACAGCTGCCAAAACAACTAGTTTGGCATCGGTTCGCTTTTCCTTGCTACGTCCGTACTGAGCTAAATCACTGTTCTTTTTCTGACCTTCAAAATAGGTATTGGTTAGGTCATACAAATAAAATTTATCTTCAATATCAAATAATTCATTGGTCTTTTGAGACAAATATTTTTCCATCTCATCTTTAACTTGATACAAATTTAAGGCAGATTGATATAATTTATCCTTTGTTATTTTTTTGATAGGATAAGCGGTTAATTCACAAATAGCCGAATTTTCTTTTATCCATTTACTGGTTCTGTTTTCGCTCGCGGGATAAACGGCTCTGCTTATAATTTGAGTGAGTGCCAATTGAACTTGTTCTTCCGGCCAATTTTTATCCAATAAAAACTGGTCTATTTTTAGTTGCTTCAATGTTTGCAAACTCATCCATTCACCTCCTAGTTCACGTGCTTCAGTGTGTTTTAGTGTGTTCAAATCTACACTGTGAATGTCTTTTTGGGAAGAATGAGAATTATCTATTTTGTTTGATTTTAGTATTTTGGAATACAATTCATCAATATACTCCCAAAGATGTTCTTGAAAATCATCTTCAAACAAGCTGTTTTTTCCATTGAGTTTTTCAGTCAATTTTTTCTGGATATAATTCAATTCCTCAGCCGTTAAATGGTCTATAAATCCAGCAGTTACAATAGTTCTGTTTCTAACAATATCGTTTTGATCACGAAAACTCTCTACCAATCGGTAGTAGGATTCCATTTTGCCTGTTTCAGGATTTCGACGAAAAGTAGATTTGAAATACATTTAGTAAAAATCGGAAATATCCCCATTAAAGACAAGATTTGCTGGGGACTACAAAACGGAATTTACCTAAAAAACACCTGTTTTGAATACAAAAAATACCAATTTTTAAATAAAAACTTACAGAAATGATTGTTAAAATGATGTAATTAACAATTAATTAACTTTTATCGTCATTCAACCCTGCAAGTTGGGTTAAGCTTCATTGTGGGAATTTTGTACACAAAAGTAAATAAAAAATCAGGGTTTTAGCTTGAAAGATATTAATTTTTGTATGAATTTTATATTTGAAATGGTAAGTGTCAAAATGTAGAAATGACATTGTTTTTCGAGAGATTTAATTCAATTAATTACGTGATTAATTACGCAATTTTACTCGAATAACTGCAAGTTGTTTCTTTTGTTGAAAAACAATAATTATCCCTTATTTTTGCACAAAACTTATTTCTTTTGAAAACCAAATTATTCTTAATTACGCCTCCTTTTACCCAACTGAATACCCCGTATCCGGCAACTGCTTATATCAAAGGGTTTCTGAATACCAAAAATATTGCGTCTGTTCAAGCGGATTTGGGTATCGAAGTGATTTTGAAATTGTTTTCGAAAGAAGGTTTGCAAAGTTTATTTACCGTTGGAAGTTTAGAGTTTAAAGTTGGAGAAATCTCAGACAATTCTAAACGTATTCTCGCTTTACAAGATGAATATCTAAAAACGATCAATCCAGTTATTGCTTTCCTTCAAGGAAAAAATCCAACATTGGCACTTCAAATTTGTCAGGAGGATTTTTTGCCGGAAGCATCCCGATTTGCGCAATTGGAAGAACTCGATTGGGCTTTTGGAACTATGGGAACACAGGACAAAGCAAAGCATTTAGCTACATTGTACCTTGAAGACATCTCTGATTTTATAGTTGAATGTGTTGATGCTAATTTTGGTTTCAGCCGCTATGCAGAACGTTTGGGACGATCTGCGAATTCTTTTGACGAATTGTATGAAGCCTTGCAACAAGAACCAACCTACATTGATAATTTACTTCTTTCGATTCTAAAAGAGAGAATAGAAACTATTCAACCTACATTATTCTTGATTTCGGTTCCGTTTCCAGGGAATTTATATTCGGCTTTTCGTTCCGCCCAATGGGTGAAAAAAAATTATCCTAATATTAAAATTTCAATGGGCGGTGGTTTCCCGAATACCGAATTGCGTTCGCTTTCGGATGCTCGAGTGTTTGAGTTTTTCGATTTCATTACATTGGATGACGGTGAAATGCCAATTGAAGAGTTAATTTCCAATATTGAAAATAAAGATTACAATTCCTATAAAAGAACTTTTCTGTTGGAAGAGGGGAAAGTAGTTTATAAAAATAATTCTCTAAAACACGATTACAAACAATCGCAAGTGGGAACTCCCGATTATTCTGATTTGCTTTTGGATAAATACATTTCGGTTATCGAAATTGTGAATCCAATGCACCGAATGTGGAGTGACGGACGCTGGAATAAACTCACTATGGCGCACGGTTGCTACTGGGGGAAATGTACGTTTTGTGATATTTCTTTGGATTATATAAAAGTATATGAGCCCGTTGCGGCCAATTTATTGTGCGACCGAATGGAGGAAATGATTGCTCAAACGGGCGAGAACGGATTTCATTTTGTTGATGAAGCGGCGCCTCCAGCTTTGATGCGCGCACTCGCACTCGAAATCCTTCGCAGAAAATTAGCAGTGACTTGGTGGACGAACATTCGATTCGAAAAAAGTTTTACTAAAGATTTATGTTTACTTCTAAAAGCATCTGGTTGTATAGCAGTTTCTGGCGGACTCGAAGTGGCTTCCGATAGATTATTAAAACTGATTGACAAAGGCGTAACTGTCGAACAAGTGGCGAAAGTCACCCGAAATTTCACCGAAGCTGGCGTTATGGTTCATGCCTATTTGATGTATGGTTACCCTACGCAAACCATTCAGGAAACCGTGGACAGTCTGGAAATGGTTCGTCAATTATTTGAAGTAGGTGTATTACAATCCGGATTTTGGCATCAGTTTGCGATGACCGCGCATAGTCCTGTTGGCTTGTATCCAGAGAAATTCGGTGTGATAAAAGAAACCGAAGCGATTGGAGCTTTCGCCAATAACGATATTAATTATACCGATTCCACAGGAATCGATCATGATAAGTTCAGTTTTGGACTCAAGAAATCCTTATTCAATTTTATGCACGGAATCTGTTTTGATTATGAGTTGCAGGATTGGTTTGAGTTTAAAATTCCAAAAACTAAAATTTCCCCTGATTTTATTTTTGACGCTTTGCAAGAAGACGATGATTTCAACATCAAGCCTACAGCAAAAATCGTTTGGTTAGGCGGGAAGCCATTTACAGAACATTTTACCAAATCCAAAAAAGGGAATTCTTGGGAAATGATGACTTTGACTTTCCATGATAAAAAAGAAAGTTTCAGTATTCAAACGAATAAAAAGGAAGGGGAATGGTTGGTAGAAATGTTACAGAAAATCTCTGTTTCGAATGCTAAAATTTATAATTATCAAGAAGTTAAAGCTGATTTCGAATCACATCTGGAGGACTTCGAATTGTTTTGGTACTCCAAACCAATTAAAACTCTTAGAGAATTTGGATTATTAGTGTTATAAATTTTTCTACCTAAACTATACCTATTTAGCATAAAACTTAATTTTAGCTTTACGAAAACGTTTTCTTTTACTTATTTTTACGATTCTAAAATAGAAACAAATGAGTATTGGTTATAAAGTTAATGTAAACGACACTTTTCATTTTGATTTGGAAAAGGAAAGTGTTTCACAACTGGATGCAGTTCGTGTGGAAACGAATAAGTTCCATATCTTACACGAAAACACTCCTTATCAAGCGGAAATCATCACTTCTGATTTTCTTCAAAAAAACTACACCGTCAAGGTAAACAACAACACGTATACCGTTGCCATTTCTAATCCTTTGGATATTTTGATTAAGGAAATGGGATTCGAAACGGGACTTACCAAACAAGTCAATTTTATCAAAGCACCTATGCCTGGATTGATTTTAGAAATCAGTGTTGTGGTAGGTCAAACTGTAAAAGAGAATGACAACCTGATTATTTTGGGTGCCATGAAAATGGAAAACAGTTTTCTTTCCCCGCGAGATGGCGTTATCAAAACTATTTCGGTAGTGATGGGAGATGCCGTGGATAAAGGACAGTTGTTAATTGAATTCGAGTAGAGATAAAAGATACAAGATAAAAAGAACCAAGAATTTATATTTCTTTGCTCTTGCAGCGAAGCGGTCTTTATTCTTTTAGTCTTATTAAATATGAAAAAAATATTAGTTGCCAATAGAGGGGAAATCGCCATCAGGGTGATGAAAACCGCACAAAAAATGGGCATTAAAACTGTAGCAGTTTATTCTACTGCCGATAGAAATGCACCGCACGTAAAATTTGCTGATGAAGCCGTTTGGATTGGAGACGCCCCTTCAAGTCAATCCTATTTATTGGGAAGTAAAATCATAGAGGTTGCGAAATCTTTAAACGTAGACGCCATTCATCCCGGTTATGGTTTCCTGAGTGAGAATGCTGATTTTGCTGAAGAAGCAGAGAAAAACAACATTATTTTTATTGGTCCAAAGTCGAAAGCGATAAAAATCATGGGAAGTAAACTAGCGGCCAAAGATGCCGTTAAGCAATACAATATTCCAATGGTTCCCGGTTTTGATGAAGCCATTACTGATGTCGAAAAAGCAAAAGTCATTGCCAAGGAAGTTGGTTTTCCTATACTGATTAAAGCTTCTGCTGGAGGTGGTGGAAAAGGAATGCGTGTGGTAGAAAGTGAAGCTGATTTCGAATCTCAAATGGATCGAGCCATCAGTGAAGCAATTGCTGCTTTTGGAGACGGTTCTGTTTTTATCGAAAAATATGTGGGCTCGCCAAGGCATATCGAAATTCAGGTGATGGCTGACAGTCATGGTAATGTGTTGTATTTATTCGAAAGAGAATGCAGCATCCAGCGTCGTCACCAAAAAGTAATTGAAGAAGCACCTTCTTCCGTTTTAACACCGGAATTACGCAAAAAAATGGGTGAAGCTGCTGTTTTGGTGGCTAAATCCTGTGATTATTTAGGGGCTGGAACCGTTGAGTTTTTATTGGATGAAAATAATAATTTCTACTTCTTGGAAATGAACACGCGTTTGCAGGTTGAACATCCCGTTACAGAATTGATTACTGGAACCGATTTGGTCGAACTGCAAATAAGAGTGGCAAGAGGTGAAGCATTGACAATCAAACAAGAAGATTTGAGAATAAAAGGACACGCGATGGAATTGCGTGTGTATGCTGAAGATCCGATGAATGATTTCTTGCCGAGTGTAGGGCATTTGGACGTATATCAATTACCTGTTGGTGAAGGAATTCGTGTGGATAATGGTTTTGAGCAAGGGATGGATATTCCCATTTATTATGATCCAATGTTAGCCAAATTAATCACTTATGGCGAAACCCGTGAAGAGGCTATTCAAATTATGATAAAGGCTATTGAAGACTATCGTGTGGAAGGTGTGCAGACAACGTTGCCTTTCGGAAAATTTGTTTTTGAACACGAGGCGTTTCGTTCCGGAAAATTTGACACACATTTTGTAAAAAACTATTACAATGCCGATGTGTTGAAAAAACAAATGGAGCAAGAAGCTGAAATCGCTGCTTTGGTAGCGTTGAAACAGTATTTTGAAGATCAAAAAATCGTACGCTTACTACATTAAAATAATGGTTTTAAATAAAATCAGCGAATTAGCGGTTAAAAAAAGAATAGTATGAAAGACAAAATAAGTACATTAAACGATAAAATTGCCGAAGCTCATTTAGGTGGAGGTAAAAATAGAATAGCAAAACAACATTCGAATAAAAAGCTAACGGCAAGAGAGCGTGTTAATTATTTGATGGATGAAGGTTCATTTGAAGAAATTGGGATGCTGGTAACCCACCGTACAACTGATTTTGGAATGGAAACTGAAATGTATTATGGCGATGGAGTTATTACAGGATACGGAACCATAAACGGGCGATTGGTTTATATTTTTGCACAGGATTTTACGGTTTTTGGTGGTTCATTATCCGAAACCCATGCTGAGAAAATCTGTAAAATTATGGATATGGCAGTCAAAATGGGTGCGCCAATGATTGGATTGAATGATTCTGGTGGAGCACGTATTCAGGAAGGTGTTCGTTCTTTGGGCGGTTATGCCGATATTTTTTATAGAAACGTACAAGCTTCGGGAGTAATTCCACAAATCTCTGCTATCATGGGGCCTTGTGCTGGTGGAGCCGTGTATTCTCCAGCCATGACTGATTTTACGATGATGGTTGAAGATACCAGTTATATGTTCGTTACTGGTCCGAATGTGGTAAAAACCGTAACCAATGAAACGGTAACTTCGGAGGAATTGGGTGGTGCGAGCACGCATTCTACTAAATCTGGTGTGGCGCATTGTACCTCGACCAATGATGTGGAATGTCTGGAAGATTTGAAACGCTTGTTGAGTTATTTGCCACAAAGCAATAAAGAAAAAGCACACAATTTACCTTACGAACTAAATGATGAAGTTCGAACCAAATTAGCAACGATAATTCCCGATAATCCCAATAAACCGTATGACATGCACGAGGTGATTGGTGGAATTATTGACGAAGATTCGTTTTTTGAAATTCATAAAAATTATGCCGAAAATATCCTTGTAGGCTTTGCCCGATTGGGAGGAAAAAGCATTGGGATTATAGCGAATCAACCGATGATTTTAGCGGGTTGTCTGGATGTAAACAGTTCGAAAAAAGCGGCGCGATTTACTCGTTTTTGCGATTGTTTTAATATTCCGTTATTGGTTTTGGTAGATGTACCGGGATTTTTACCGGGAACCGATCAAGAGTGGAACGGAATCATTGTTCACGGTGCGAAATTATTGTATGCTTTAAGCGAAGCAACTGTGCCGAGAGTAACCGTAATTACACGTAAAGCTTATGGAGGTGCGTATGATGTAATGAACTCGAAACACATTGGTGCCGACATGAATTTTGCTTGGCCAACTGCCGAAATTGCGGTGATGGGAGCCAAAGGAGCCTCTGAAATTATCTTCAAGAAAGAAATCAACGAAGCCGAAGACCATGAAGCAAAACTCTTGGAAAAAGAAGCGGAATATGCCGATTTGTTTGCGAATCCGTACACAGCAGCACAACGTGGTTTTGTAGATGAGGTAATCTTACCGCAAGACACCAGACGCAAACTGATAAAAGCATTTAGTATGCTCGAAAATAAAGTTAGTGTGACTCCGAATAGAAAACACGGAAATATTCCTTTATAGTATTTTATAAGAATCAAAAAACCACCTGATGAAGGTGGTTTTTTGATTTATTGTAGTTTGTATTTAAAGTTTAAAAAACCGGTAGGTGTTTTTTTTAGTATAATTTGACATTTTGTATCTTTCGCAGCTGACTAAAAAAATTAAACTAGAACTAGATTAAAAAACAACTAAATGAAATACAACAGATGTGGAAAAAGTGGTTTGTTACTGCCACAAATTTCTTTGGGATTATGGCATAACTTCGGTTCAGTGGATAGTTTTGAAAATGGAGAGAACATTGTCAAAGCAGCTTTTGATGAAGGAATTACCCATTTTGATTTGGCTAATAATTACGGTCCGGTTCCGGGTTCAGCAGAAACTAATTTTGGAAAAATCCTAAAGAATAATTTTCAAGGAAACCTACGTGATGAAATCGTGATTACGACGAAAGCCGGTTACACTATGTGGGATGGTCCATATGGCGACTGGGGTTCCCGTAAATATTTGTTGTCGAGTTTAGACCAGAGTTTGAAGCGCATGAATCTGGAATATGTAGATATTTTTTATTCGCATCGTTTTGATCCTGAAACACCTTTGGAGGAAACCATGATGGCTTTGGATTATGCCGTGCGAAGCGGAAAAGCATTGTATGCAGGGATTTCGAATTATAATGCAGAACAAACTAAGGAGGCTACTGAAATCTTGAAACGATTGGGAACGCCTTGCTTGATTCATCAAGTAAAATATTCGATGTTTGTGCGAGAGCCTGAAGCGGGATTACTAGATGTTCTCGAAGAAAAGGGAGTGGGTTGTATTGCTTTCTCACCTTTGGCTCAAGGACTTTTAACGGATAAATACTTGAAAGGGATTCCAGAAAATTCAAGAGCTTTTAATCCAAATGGTCATTTAAAAACAGATGAAGTTTCAGAGGAAAGAATCCAAAAAATCATTCAACTGAATGCTATTGCACAACAAAGAAATCAATCATTGGCACAAATGGCTTTAGCTTGGCTGTTAAAAGATAACCGAATTACTTCTGTTTTGATAGGTGCAAGTTCTGTTGGTCAATTAAAAAATAATATTGACAGTTTACAAAATCTGGTTTTCTCTACAGCCGAATTATTGGAGATTGAGAATATTTTGAGATAGTTAGAAAAGTTTGAACGAAAAGTGAAAATAAATATTTTGTAGAGCCAGAAATCAAGGTTTGATGGTTTTTGTAAAAGTATATCGTTGATAAATAAACCTTTATTGCAATGGACTCCATTGGCTTAAATCGATGGAGTTTTTTTTTATGATAAAAAAGATTAACTTGCGCCAAAGAAAAAAAGTGATATATCTTACAAAAACGGAAACTGTGTTTTGGTTTTTCTTTTATATTTGAGTGTATTCCATGAAGAGATTGATTAATTTAAATACGTATTCTAAACTACTATTGTTGATAATTTCGACAAGTATTTTCTTTTTTCTAATTTACATCTCGCTTTATCTTTATACTGTTCAAGAAGAAAGTCATTTTTACAAAATCACTTATAATCAATACGATAAAGAAGTGAAGTCTTTGTTTAGACTTAATTCCAAAACGCCTACAGCCACTATTATTGATGTTACCTACTGGGACGAGTTAGTCCATTTTACAAATACAAAAGACGAAAAGTGGTATAATAAATATATTTTAAGGGAATTTGAATCGTATGAAGCTGATTACATTGGTATTTATGGTTTAGATCAAAAACTAATCAATAAGACAGTTTCTTCTAAGATTAAAAACTTTGATTTTATCCCAAAAGAGATGATGTCAGTGCTTTATAAATCTAAACTTAAAAGATTTTATATAAAAATTCCAGAAGGTATTGTTGAGGTTTTTGGAGCTACAATTCACCCTTCAAATGATCCTAAAAAGAATAAAACGAAGCCTTCCGGTTATTTTTTTATGGCCAGACTTTTAGACGAATCATTTATGAGTGCTTTAGGGAACATAAGTAGCTCAAAAGTTAATTTAGTTTCAAGCGATTATGTAATTGCAAATGAAGATGATTTTGTTATTGTAGGTTTAGATTTAAAAGATTGGAAAAAAGAAGTTGTAGCCAGATTGCTTTTTAAAAGACCTTTCAATTTAAATTATACGAACACAAAAGAGATTCTTTTTATTGTTGTTCTGGTTTCCTTGATTAACATTTTTGTTTATGTTTATTACACGAAACGATGGGTTTATAATCCATTAAAGCTAATTAAAAGCATTCTTGAAACGGGAAATATAAGTTCCATAAATAGCTTAAAAAGATCTGATGGAGAATTTGGATACATTGGAAACCTATTTGAAGAAAACAGCAACCAGCGGAAACAATTAGAAATTTCCAAGCAAAAAGCAGAAGAAAGCGATACGTTAAAATCATCTTTTTTGGCAAATTTATCGCATGAAATCAGAACACCCATGAATGCCATAATGGGATTCAGTGATTTACTTCATGATGCAAAATTAGAAGAAGAGGAGAGATTAGAATATTTGAAAATTATAAAAAATAGTGGTGGTAACCTGGTTTCAATTATCGAAGACCTTATCGAAATGTCTAAAATTGATGCAAGGCAAATCATGCCTAATTATAAGGGATTAGATATAGAAAAGTGCATTACAGAATTGTATGATTCCATAAAAGTCACGATTCCTAAAGACAAAGAAATTCAATTTTATATTCTTGAAAATCCGGAGAAACTTCAGGGGGATATTCTAACGGATGAAACAAAACTGAAACAGATTATAGTTAATTTAATTACTAATGCGTTAAAGTTTACCGATAGAGGTTTTGTGGCTTTTGGATATTCAATAAACAAAGAAAAAGAAGTTTTAGAATTTAAGATTGAAGATTCAGGAATGGGAATCAGCGAAAGTTATTTAAAAGTAATTTTTGATAGATTTAGAAGAATTGAGGGCGATGGATCGGTTGAATTATCTGGACTAGGATTGGGTTTGTCAATTACAAAAGCTTATGTAGAAATGTTAGGTGGAGAAATAAAGGTAAAATCCACAATTGGACAGGGTTCCGTTTTTTCATTTTCGATACCATTAAAATTTGATCGAACGATAAAAGCTATAAAACCAAAAAAAGTAAAATCTTTTTACAGGAATTATGACAATGAAATTATTTTAGTTGCAGAAGATGATACCATTAATTTCCTGCTGTTGAGAAAAATTATTGAATCAAAAAATCATACAGTTCTAAGAGCTAAAAACGGACAAGAAGCAGTAGATGTTTGTACAGAGAATCCAAACATTACTTTGGTGTTTATGGATATAAAAATGCCTATTTTGGATGGCTATCAAGCTTTCGAAAAAATAAAAGTAATAAAACCAGAACTTCCTGTCGTAGCCCAAACCGCTTATTCCTCATTTGAAGATAGAGAAAAAATGATGCAATTTGGTTTTACGGACTGTATCACAAAACCATTGGATAAAGAAAAAGTATTCGAGCTGCTGGATACTGTTTTTATGGGAATCAATAAATAAAGTTTAGGGTATTTAATTGAATACTTTTGATTGTGCTCTCTTTACTGATTTCTAAAGTTTCTTGAAATTTTTAGAATCTGACTTCTTTCATTCTTGCAATTTTTAAACTTTTCCACCCATTTATAGCTGTAATTTTACTAGATTTAAAACATGACTAAGCATGCATGAATCGTTAATCAATGTTTGAAATGATTTTAAACTGCTGCTTAATTTTCCAAAACTTATATTTCAAAGAATTTAAATTACAAACACATGGTTTTTAAATCGATAAATCCGTTTTCACAACTAATTATAGCCGAACACGAAGTATTGACAAATGCGCAATTGAATCAAAAATTGCAATTATCAGAACGCGCATTTAAAAATTGGAAGCAAACCACATTTGAGCAAAGAGCAGATAGGATGAAAAAGCTAGCTAACATTCTTAGAGAAAAGAAAGAGGAGCTCGGTTTATTGATTACCAATGAGATGGGTAAAGTACTATCAGAAAGTATATCTGAAGTAGAAAAATCAGCTGGTAACTGTGACTTCTATGCCGAAAATGCTGAAAAAATGCTGAAAGATGAATATTATGATACTCCTTTCAAAAGCATGTCGGTTTATGATCCAATGGGAGCTGTTTTTGCAATAATGCCTTGGAATTATCCTTTTTGGCAAGTGTTACGTTATGCTGCTCCGGCAATTATGGCGGGCAATGTGACACTTTTGAAACATGCGCCAAACGTTATTGGTTGTGCCAAAGCTATTGAAAATACTTTTTTAGAAGCTGGTTTTCCTGAAGGTGTTTTTCAACAAATTACGATTGATATTCCTCAGGTCGAAAGTGTAATTGCGGCGGATATTGTGCATGGAGTTACTTTGACCGGAAGTGAAATGGCGGGATCATCTGTGGCTTCATTGGCAGGAAAACATATCAAAAAATCAGTCATGGAATTGGGAGGTTCAGATGCATTTATAGTTTTGAATGATGCAAATCTTGAAAAGGCAGCTACGGTTGCCACACAATCAAGAATGCTAAATGCAGGTCAGGCTTGCATTTGTGCCAAACGATTTATTGTTACAGAGAAAGTAGCGGATCAATTTACAGCGCTTTTCACCCAAAAAATAAAATCATTGCAACAAGGAAATCCATTACAGCAAGGAATTAATATGGGGCCGCTGGCTCGGCTTGATTTAGCGGAGAAATTAGCAAATCAATTGGAAAAATCATTGCAGCAAGGTGCTAAATTAATAGTAGGCGGGGAGCGCGAAGATTGTAATTTTCAACCTACGCTAATAGATTTTGTTGATTCAAATAATATTGCATTTAAGGAAGAAACTTTTGGACCATTAGCAACTGTTATTAGAGCTAAAGATGAGAATGATGCTATAACTATTGCCAATAATCATAGATATGGATTGGCTTCTGCAATTTGGACAGAAGATCGAGAAAATGCATATAGACTGGCAAGGAGAATTGAAGCGGGAAATGTGTTTGTGAATTCATTAGTGCGATCTGATTCCAGGGTTCCTTTTGGAGGCATAAAAAAATCAGGTTATGGCAGAGAATTAGGTGCAATAGGAATCAAAGAATTTATGAATATGAAGTCATTGATTATAGAATAATAGTATTTAGTGCATATTATAAGTAAAGAATCGAGAACAGGAATTGTATTTATAACAAATCTGTTCTCGATTTTTTTATTCACTCGATTCCTATTTATAAAAGTATCAAGTTGTCAATTCATTACTTGATTTAAACTTACTAATAGGTGTAAATAGCTGCTTTTAAATCTTTTGGTTTATTGGAAAGAATCACAATAAATGCAGACCCTTTAAGCGCGGCATTTTGTTTTAATCGTTTTTCACCGTTATCAGAAAACGATAAAGGAGATTCTCCTTTCGTTCCTCCGTAAAAACTTGTAATTATCCCAGATTCTTTCAATCCGATGGTTTGATGTTTTTTTAATACAACAACTTTTTTATAATCTGATTTTCCATTTAGTTGAATTTTTTCAGATATGATTTTAGAATCACTTTTTGACTTTTCATTCAATTGTGCTACCGCGTATTGACTTATTGTCTTTTCTTCGACGCTTTGAGGTAACGTATAGTAAACTAAATTATTTGCTGTTTTAATAAAGTTTATATCCATCGTTTCGCCATCATGTTTGATAATTTGATGGGTTTGTGCAATTAATGAAGTTGTAAATAAAATAGTGAACGCTATAAATAAATTTTTCATGTGTTTAGATAATAGTAAAGGTGTATGTTCCCATTTTTAAATTGGGACATATATTAATAATGTTTTTTTAGTAAAAAATAGGGATTAAACTATCTCTGGCGGAGGAGTGAAATTTTTTAAAGCAAACTCTTTGACTACAAATAAATCGAAAGAGTTAATTCGGGCTTTATTAAAAGAGTAATATTCGAAACAATTAAAAAGTTCAATTGAATCCATGAACAGTAGTTTTAGCTTACTCTCAAAATTGTTTTCTTCGGTGTTATTTTCGGCTAGTTCATAAAAATCATATTGCTTCTCATGAATAAGTATTGAAAGTTTATCACTTACCCAAATAAGGGAAAAAGTGAGGAATACAAGTAAAACGGAAATTTTAAGTGCTAAACGAAACATGGTTTAAAAGTACTAAAAAAGGAATCTGTTCACAATTAAAATTTTCATAAAATTAGTGTTAATAATAGGGTGATTTAGTTTTTTATCACTTTTGATTTAGCCGCTTTTTCAATGTAGTCTAAATTGTGTTTCTAACGATGAAAATTTTATATATAGATGTCTTTGTATAAAAAAATCAGCACATCAAGTCTCTATCCTTAAAATTGATTATTTATTTTAATGTGTGTTTTTTTATAGGGGTTTGATTTTATTTCACGCAAAAATGTCTGTAAAAAATGATTTTTAAGATTTATATATGGTTTATAATTCAAAAAAATAGGGGTATGTGCTTAAAAACTGATTATTAAATTTTTAAAATTGATGCTTTAAAATACGGAATATCTATTGTTTTTTGTTGATTTTTCGTTATTAATAATTCTTCTCAAAACAAGGCAAAAAAGTGCCAAATAGTAATTCAAGTGAAATAAAAGTTAATAAATTCGCTTCAGAAACAAGAAAATTTCACATTAAAAAAAGTGCATTTCAAAGCAGTTTTCTGGATTATAAGTACTAGAATTTTTTAAACCGTATAAACTAAGACCAAAATAATAACCAAACTAGATTACTAATTAAAACCAATTAAAGATGAAAAAAAACCTAGCTATTTTAGCATTAATGCTAACAACAAGTTTAACTTTCGCACAAGACGCTCCAGTTGCACCTTCAACTACTTTTGCAGGATCTGCTGATGCATATTATAAATATGATTTTTCTGGTGTAGACAACAGTTTGACCAGTTTTACAAATTCTCACAATTCATTTGAATTAGGGATGGCTTCCATCGAAGCATCTCATAAAATGGGGAAAGCATCTGTTTTTGTTGATTTGGGGTTTGGAAACAGAGCTGCTCAATTTACTTATAATGATGCCGCTTCAACTTTCATGATCAAACAATTGAATTTCACTTATGAATTTTCAGATAAATTTAAAGTTACTGCAGGTAGTTTTGGAACCCATGTAGGATATGAACTTCTAGATGCAGTAGATAATAAAAACTACAGTATGTCTTATGCATTTACTTACGGTCCATTCTTTAATACTGGGGTAAAAGCACAATATACTTCTGGAAAATTCAGCTTCATGGCTGGAGTTTCAAATCCAACAGATTTTAAAACAACAATTGAAGCAGGTTCAAGCCAAAAAACGTTCATAGGTCAATTAGGCTATGTTGGTGATACTGGAAGTGCATATTTCAATGTTACTTCTGGAAGTAGTAATCCTTCTTCTGATGAGAACAAAACACAATTTGATTTTGTAGGTTCAAAGAAAGTGAGTGATTCATTCTCTTTAGGATTCAACGGTACTTATGCAATGACTAACAATGACTTTGATAGTACATTAGATGGTGAGTGGTTTGCTTTAGTAGGATATGCAAATTTCGCATTGAAAGAATCATTAAGTTTAGCTTACAGATTAGAGTATTTGGATGCTAAAGATGCAACTGCTGGACTTGGTTCACTTGCTGGAACTAGTGTTGTAGGTAATACTTTATCACTAAACTATAAAGTAGGAAACTTGACTATTATTCCTGAATTCCGTGTTGACACAGCTTCAGAAGATATCTTTACAAACAGTGATGCTGCGCCAAAAGGTTTAACAGCTTATGCATTACTTGCAACAACATACTCATTCTAGTATTGAAATAATATTTTTTTTTTAGCTGTCAAGATGCTTTTAAGTATTTTGGCAGCTTTTTTTTTGTTTAGATATTACAGTTGGATTTGTTATGCAGTCATAAAAACTTTAAGGGTTTATGTATTACTTGCAACAACTTGTTCATCTTGTATTGAGTTGCTATTTTTTGTTCCAAGATGCTTTCGGGTGTTTGACAGCCTGTTTGTTTAGCTTTTTAAAGTAAAAGAAGTCTACATTAGGATAAACTACGAGAAGATTTGAAAATGTATTTAAATAAAAAACGGTTCTTTGAATGATTCAAAAAACCGTTTTTATAGGTGTTTGCATAATATAAACTATTTACTGTTTTTTGTAAATGGAATAAATAGTGTTTATTGTTTTTTCATCTAATATTTCATTGACTTCTGTTTGAATATAATGTAGTTTAAAAGCAGTTATTGCGGCGGGTAAATTTTTTGTGTCATATCCTATAATTCGCAATCCTTGTTCTATATTGAAATTAATAGGAGCGGTTTCTAAAAACTCATCTGACCAAATACCAAAACCTTTGTCTGCTAATATTTTCCAAGGAAACAATTGGCTGGGATCTTTTTTTCTGGTTGGTGCAATATCTGCGTGACCAATAATGTTTTGAGCAGGAATATTGTAATCTTTTTTTAGCTTCGTCAAAAGCGCCAGTAAGCTGTTGATTTGTAATTCAGAAAAAACTTCAGATCCATTATTGTCTAGTTCAATTCCTATTGATGTAGAATTAATATCTGTATTTTTTCCCCAAGTACCAGCACCTGCATGCCAGGCTCTTAAATAATCATTCAACATTTGAACCACTTTACCGTCATCCGAAATTAGATAATGCGAACTCACTTGAGATTCTATTTTGGTGAATGTTTTTAGTGTTTGTTGTAATGAATCCTGTGCGGTATGATGAATAATAATGAAATTCGGCTTTCTTAAATTAAAATTTACGGTTCCTATCCATTCTGTATTGACACCGTTTTGCAAAGGAGTTGATCCCATTTTGAAAAGAGTATCCTTATAGGTGTGCAACTGTTTTGTGTATAGTGTGTCAATGTTTATTTCTACATGAGGAATAACAGGTAATGGCTGCGGATCTTTATTAGAAATAGTCTCTTTTAATGTTTTGAGTTTAGAGTCATAAATTTTTTCACTCTTTTTATAAGGATTTGTTGAGCAGGATGCAGCAATAACTGCCAAAATAAGGTAATAAAAAATTTTTCTCATGTAGGTTTTCATTTAGCAACAGACTAAAAATCGATTAATTAGATTTCTTTTTAGATTTCGATTTTTTAGGATTTTTAGCTTCTTCATTCATAGCTGTATATTTCTCCTTTTGGTCTTTGTTTAATAATTCCATTATTTTTCTATCAGTAGTTTCTGAAAGAACTGTTATGTTTTTTATTTTTTCATCTTGGCTAACTTCTGCTTTTATAAGCATGCCTTGAGTTTTTATGCTTTCGGTCAAAATATTTGAGATTGCAATTACCTGAAGTTCGTCCAGAATAAGTTCCGGTTGTATTCGCTTCATGATTTTTCCAACCGTTACTTCAACAGGAATTTCTTTTGGTTTGTCTTGAGTTCTGGATTGATCCATTGCACTGTTCATTCTACGATTACTTCCATAACCATTACCGTAACCGTTTCCATATCCGCCATTACCGTATTGCGCAGAAATTATATTTGTCGATAATAATACAAATGCGATGATTAATAGTGATTGAAATGATTTCATATTTAGTTTTTAAAATGGATTAAAATCGTCTTAAGAAAATTATGCTGGTTCTCCGTATAAATCAAATTCTGTTGCTTCAATAATTTTTATCATTACAAACTCACCCGTTTTTACATAATGTTTTGATGCGTCAATCAAGACTTCATTATCTACATCAGGGCTGTCAAATTCAGTTCTTCCTACAAAATGTCCACCTTCTTTTCTGTCAATGATACATTTGAATGTTTGTCCTACTTTCTCTTGGTTTAAATCCCAGGAAATTTGCGATTGTAATTCCATGATTTCGTTTGCGCGTTCTTGTTTTACGGTATCTGGAACATCATCCTCCAGTGCGTAAGCATGCGTATTTTCTTCGTGAGAATAAGCAAAACAACCCATTCTGTCAAACTTCATTTCTTGAACAAAATCTTTTAATATATTGAAATCCTCTTGTGTTTCTCCAGGATATCCTACAATCAAAGTAGTACGAATAGCCATTCCGGGAACTGCAGCGCGGAAATCTTTCAATAATTTTGTTGTTTTTGCTTGAGTTGTTCCACGACGCATTGATTTCAAGATAGAATCTGAAATGTGTTGCAACGGAATATCAATATAATTACAAATTTTAGGCTCGCGCTTCATGATTTCCAGAACATCCATTGGGAAACCGGTAGGGAAGGCGTAATGCAGACGAATCCACTCAATTCCTTCTACTTTTACTAATGCTTCTAATAATTCTCCCAGTGCTCTTTTTTTGTAAAGGTCTAAACCGTAATACGTTAAATCCTGAGCAATCAAGATCAATTCTTTTACGCCGTTTTTAGCTAATCCTTCCGCTTCTTTAACTAGTTTTTCAATAGTTTGTGAAACGTTTTTTCCTCGCATTAACGGAATCGCACAAAAACTGCACGGTCTGTCGCAACCTTCTGAAATTTTTAAATAGGCATAATTTTTTGGAGTCGTAGTCAATCGTTCCCCTAATAATTCATGCTTATAATCCGCTCCTAAAGCTTTCAATAATTGTGGTAATTCTGTAGTGCCAAAAAACTGATCTACATTTGGTATCTCTTTTTCTAAATCGGGTCTGTAACGTTCAGATAAACATCCTGTAACGAATACTTTATCGACCAATCCTCTTTCTTTCTTGTCAGCATATTCCAAAATCATATTTACTGATTCTGCTTTAGCATTATCAATAAATCCACAAGTATTTATTACAATAATATTTCCCTCTTCAGCTTCCGGAGCTTCGTGCGTAACGTCCTTTCCGCTTGCGCGAAGTTGTCCCATTAGCACTTCACTGTCATACACATTTTTCGAACACCCAAGAGTGATTACGTTGATTTTATTCTTTTTTAACGACTTAGTTCTCATAACATTAGAATCCCGATAATTTGGGAATTTTGCAAAATTACAATTTTTATTTTTAGGACCATAAATCTTTGTGTTTTTTATGGAGCTATTCCTGCTGGTCCCGAAAAAACGGGAGGATTTCTCCCGACGCTTCGGGACCATCAGGGCTAAAAAAAAATCCGTTCCATGATAACGAAACGGATTTTAAATTTTATTTTTCAGATTGATTACAATTCAAATAATAATGTTACTGAAACATTGTTGTTTATCGCCTCAATACTGGCACCATCTGTAAATCCTTGATTGAAAAATGCTTGTTGTGAGTTTCTTTTGGCGTATGAATAGGCTAAATCTACTTTGGTAGAACCAAAACTGTATCCTAAACCTGCTGAATATCCAGTTAAATCTCCTATTGTTACGGAGTTTTTGTAAGGACTTTGTTCGTAACGATATCCTGCTCTTAGACTCAAAGCATCAATTTTATATTCAGCACCTATTCGTAGTTCGCCTGTTGTATCTAAGATTGAATTCATATCGTTGTTTAAATCATTAAAATAAGGATCATTTTCAGGTTTGAATTTAGTATTACTATAATCCTTAATAGCGTAATCAACACTTATTAAACCAGATTTTCCAAAAACATAAGCAAAACTTCCGGTTAGTTTGCTTGGAGTTTGTAGTTTATAAGGCTCGTAAATATTAACGATTTGTGGATTTACAACATCATTGGTGTCGTCAGCATTTGTTGCGCTGCTTACTGCAAATAGTCTTTGCGATAACTCATCATTTAATTTATACCAGGTTGATGATTCGTAAGCCAGACCTAAACGAATTTCATCAGAAACCTTTGCGATTGCACCCAATTGAAAAGAGAATCCTGTTCCGTAAGTGTATAAGTCATTCTCAAAACTCAATCGAGTTACTGTATAATCATTTGTTAATGGGGCATTATTCTCTTCGAAAAAAGTAGATGACTTGTGAAAGTCTGTAAAATGAGAGTTCAAATTAAGTCCAATATACAGTTTGTCATTATATGATGTCGCAGCATTAAAAGATAATTTTCCGTTATATCCAGTGCTGTAAATAGAGTTTTCTTGGTAATAATCACCTCCATTAGGAACATTTGATATGTAAGGGGAATTATTATTAGTTTCGTCAACTGCATCAATAATAAAACCTTGGTAGCCTAAAAATGCTTGTTGCGCTGCAAATCCATTTAAATTTGGATACTGATTATTAGGGAGATTGCTTCCTAAAAACGAATATAAATCAGATATAGATTCTCCGGGATTTGTATTTACAAATTCTTGAGGTACTGGAGCTCCATTATTAGAATTGTTGGCATAACTTAAAAAATAATCGCCTATAGAATTGTTTGGGTTGGTTCCGGCAGAGAAAAAGCCATTGTCAAAATTTTTAATGTTTTCGTAATTAACACCCAATGAAATCTTTTTCCAATTGCTGTTTGGGTTTTTGTTATTAAAAACAAAAACAGCACCCGCTTGATTCAAATCAAAGGAATTGTTTTTCTCGCTTGTTGTGCTGCCAAAATAATTGGATTTATTTTTTGTATCAAAATTACTTAAGGTAAGAGTCATTTGGTTGTTTGTAAACACTGCAGAACCTGCAGGATTTACATTTAGAGAGGATAAATCCCCGCCAAGAGCTCCAAAAGCACCACCCATTGCTCTAAAACGAGCTGTTCCGTTCAGGTTGTCCTGTGCGTAATGCATGGCATCTGATATTTCTTGTGATTGTGCAACGCTTGCAGTGAAGCCTAAAGCTAATAAAAATATATATTTTTTCATTTTTAATTCGTAGGTTTTAATTTAATATCAAAATAGGAAGGTGTAGAAAGAATTATTATCCTCTGCCACCTCTTCCGCCACCGCCAGATGATCTACCGCCACCACCAGAATTTCCCGAACTATTTGAGCTAGGAGTGTATGATCTGGAATTGTTATCGTTTCTTGAACTTGGAGTATATGATCTTGCAGGAGAGTTGTTTTCACTACGTGTGCTACTTGTATTTGATCTTCTGCTAGGTGTACTGTTGGAATTGTTTTGATTTCTTGAAAATGTTGGACTAGTTCTATTGAATCCGTTTGTAGTACTTCTTCTGAAATCAGTATTCGTATTTCCTCTGTAATTTGAATTAGTTCTGCGACTAACGGTATTGCTCTGGTTTCTAGAGTAATTTGCTGAACTTCGGGTACTGTAATTTCTATTGCTACTTGTATTGGTAGTATAAGAAGAACCTCTTCTGCTTGCGTTGTAGGAATAGGCTCTGTTATTGTAGTAATTTGGATATCCCCAATTATTACCATACCAGTTATTCCAGCCCCAGTTGTTTCCATACCAACTATTCCAACCCCAATTATTTCCGTACCAATTGTTTCCGTACCAATTATTCCATCCAAAACCAACGTTCCATCCCCATCCATAACCAGTATTCCAACCCCAGTTATTTCCATACCAATTATTCATTCCCCATCCATTGTCATAAACGTTTATGCTTACAGTTTGAGGATTACTGCCCCATCCAGGATAGTTGTTGTAGTCTATACTGTCGTTTTCTATATTATAATCATTGTAATTGTCTACATCTGTAAAAATTTCTACAGGTTGGTTGTTGTTTTGCAAAGACCCAAAGTAGTCTTTGTATTGATTATTTGGAGCATTTTGCGTCTCTACTTCTACAGCTCTTCTTGGAGCGTTACCATATATTCCGTCAGAATCATAGTAAGAACTGTTTTGGTAGGAGCCACAGGATGTCAACAGGACGCTCAAAAATCCAACAAAGTAATATATTGTTGGGTTTCGGAAGGAAAGAGTACTAGTTTTCATATATATGGAGTTTTTATTGTTGCACATTACAAAAATAGTTAGTTTTGCTGAACTATTTACTTAAAATTATTAATGCAAAATTTGTGCCAAATTATTCAATATGAGTAAGAACTTAACTACAAGATCAGAAGATTATTCAAAATGGTATAACGAATTGGTTGTTAAAGCCGATTTAGCCGAAAATTCAGGAGTTAGAGGTTGTATGGTTATCAAACCATACGGATATGCAATATGGGAAAAAATGCAAGCTGAATTGGATCGAATGTTTAAAGAAACAGGTCATCAAAACGCCTATTTCCCACTATTTGTTCCCAAAAGCATGTTTGAGGCTGAAGAGAAAAATGCAGAAGGATTTGCAAAAGAATGTGCAATTGTGACTCATTATAGATTAAAAAACGATCCAGACAAACCGGGGAAACTTATGGTTGATCCTAATGCGAAATTAGAAGAGGAATTAATCGTTCGTCCTACAAGTGAGGCTATTATTTGGTCTACTTACAAAGGATGGGTTCAGTCTTACAGAGATTTACCTTTATTAATTAATCAATGGGCGAATGTAGTGCGTTGGGAAATGAGAACCAGGTTATTTTTGCGAACTGCAGAGTTTTTATGGCAAGAAGGGCATACAGCTCATGCTACAAAAGCAGAAGCAGTTGAAGAATCAGAAAAAATGATGAATGTGTATGCTGATTTTGCCGAGAATTTTATGGCAATTCCAGTTATAAAAGGGATGAAAACTGAAACCGAACGTTTTGCAGGAGCTGAAGAGACCTATTGTATCGAAGCTTTGATGCAGGATGGAAAAGCTTTACAAGCTGGAACATCACATTTTTTAGGTCAGAATTTTGCGAAAGCCTTTGACGTTAAATTTGCAAATGCCGAAGGGAAGCAAGAATATGTTTGGGGAACTTCTTGGGGGGTTTCTACTCGTTTGATGGGTGCATTAGTAATGACACATTCAGATGATCAAGGATTGGTATTGCCTCCTAGTTTAGCACCTATTCAGGTAGTGATTGTTCCTATTTACAAAACAGACGAGCAATTGGCCGCTATAACAGCCGAAGTAAATGTTTTGACAGCAGCTTTACGAAAATTACACATCTCTGTGAAATTTGATGATAGAACGACTCAGAAGCCTGGTTTTAAATTTGCTGAATGGGAATTAAAAGGAGTACCTGTTAGGATTGCAGTTGGTCCAAAAGATTTAGAAAATGGAACTTTTGAGGTGGCAAGAAGAGATACATTGACTAAAGAAGTAGTTTCTAAAGATGGAATTACAGCTTACATCGGTGATTTATTAGAGCAAATTCAAAAAGAATTGTTCGAAAAAGCATTAAATTACAGAAATACGCATATTACTGAGGTAAACAGTTTTGAAGAGTTTAAAGAGGTTTTAGATACTAAAGGAGGTTTTGTATCAGCACATTGGGATGGAACTGCAGCAACGGAAGAGAAGATTAAAGATTTGACTAAAGCTACTATCAGATGTATTCCTTTGGATAGAGTAGAAGAGGCGGGAAGCTGTGTTTTTACTGGAGAAAACTCAGTAGGAAGAGTGTTGTTTGCAAAGGCGTATTAAAAAAAAATAAATTTTTTTGCATGGACTATTGTACGTTTCAAAAATAGTTGTATTTTTGCATCCGCATTAGAGAAGCAGGGCCCGTTCGTCTATCGGTTAGGACGCATGGTTTTCATCCATGTAAGAGCGGTTCGATTCCGCTACGGGCTACAATTTTTATTGCAGATTAAAGTTTTCCTGAACTTAGAGGGAAGTATGGCCCGTTCGTCTATCGGTTAGGACGCATGGTTTTCATCCATGTAAGAGCGGTTCGATTCCGCTACGGGCTACAATTTCAATATTTTAGATTGATAAAAACTTAGGGGATAATGGTCCGTTCGTCTAGGGGTTAGGACGCCAAGATTTCGTCTTGGTAACAGGGGTTCGATTCCCTTACGGACTACAAAAATTAGTAAAAGATAAAAAAATAATAAAATGGCAAATCATAAATCAGCTTTAAAGAGAATTAGAAGTAACGAAAAGAGAAGAGTATTAAACAGATACCAACATAAAACTACTCGTAACGCTATCAAAGCCTTGAGAATAGCTACTGATAAAACAGATGCTACTTCTAAATTATCAAGCGTGATATCTATGATTGATAAATTAGCTAAAAAGAATATCATTCATGATAACAAAGCTTCTAATTTAAAATCTAAATTAACTAAGCACGTTGCTAAATTGTAATTAATACAATTTTAAGATATAAAAAAAGCTCTCATAAAATGAGAGCTTTTTTTATATCTTATATTTTCCTATTCCATCTTGTTCTTTAAGTATTCAAGCATTGAACGGGTAATTGGTTTAGATAGGAAGTCAATAACCATTGGGTATTGTTTTGCTTTTTCTAAGTCTTCGGGGTCAATAGTTGAGGAAAGGACAACAACTTTTATAGTGTTAAATTCTGAAAATTCCGGGCTATTGAAATGGTCTAAAAATTCCCATCCACCCATTACGGGCATATTTAAATCTAAAAAAATTAATTGTGGTTGTTCGTCTGGTTTATTTTTGGCATATCTCATAGTGTTGAAATAGCTTAGTGCTTCTTCTCCATTTTGAGCCGTTATTATTTCATTAGAAAATGATGATTTGATTATTACTTTTTTGCATAACATAAGTGTTATCGGGTCGTCATCAATACATAAAATTTGATCTAACATTATTCTTTGTTTTTAAATGTTAATGTAAATGCAGTACCTTTATTTACCTCGCTTTCAATTTCAATTGTTCCTCCCATCGTTTCAACTTGTGATTTTACTAAATAGAGGCCTAGTCCTTTGCTGTCAGGGTAATTATGGAAACGTTGATAAAGCCCAAATACTTTATCTCTATTTCTTTCTAAATCGATACCTATTCCGTTGTCTGTAAATATTAATACAACAGTGTCATCAATTTCTTTGGAAGTAATAGTTATTTTAAGCTTTCTGTTTTCGGATTTGTATTTTATTGCATTTGTCAAAAGATTCAATAATATGCTTTCTATATACGCTTTGTTAATGTTTATAATAGAGACTTTTTCGAAATTAAGCTTTATGATTGGTTTGTATAATTCGATTTGAAAATTAAGTTGGCTAAAAACATTTTCAAAGATTTCTTTTATTAAAACAGCTTCTTTTTGAATTGAAGGATTGTCTTTAATGATAATAACTTTTACTAAATCATTGATAGTGTCATTTAATAAATGAGTGGATTTATTAAAACCATTCAAGATTTCTTTTAATTCTTGGTTTTCAACAGGAATGTCCTCCAGTAGATTCAGTAGTCCAGTTAAGTTTGATAATGGGGCTCTAAGGTTGTGGGAGGTTATATAAGAAAATTGCTTTAAGTCTTTATTGTTTTGGGTTAATTCTCTAATAAGCTGCTCTTTTTCCTTTTCTTGCTTTTTTTCATCGGTTATATCTCTTTGAATGGAGATCCAGTGAGAAAGTTCATTTTCAGAATTATAAATTGGTATCATAGAGAAGCGAACCCAGTATTCTTCTCTGTTTTTGTTTAGGCTGATTGTTTCTATTAGGCATTCCTGTTTGTTTTTAATGGAGCTTAAAAGTTTTTCAAGTTCGGTGATATCGGAATTTGGACTATTGAAAGGATCTGCTGATTTTCCGGAAATTTCTACAAACTCATATCCTGACATAGCGGAAAAAGCTGGGTTAGCATAAATGACGTTAGGGATTTTTCCGTCAAAGGAACTGGCTTCGGTAATGATAATTGAATCTTTCGACTGTGTAAATACGGTTTCCAGTAATTTTAGCCTTTGTTCTTCCTCTTTTTGTTTAGTGATGTCTTGTATGGCTCCAATCATTCTGATGGCTTTTCCATTTTCATCTTTCAATAGAAAACCTCTGTCTAAAACGTATTTATAGGAGTTATTGGCACATTTAAAGCGGTACTGATCTTGCCAGTTTTCGGTTTTTTGTTCTATAAAGGAGTAGAGTCTGATGGACATTTTAATGCTGTCTTCGGGGTGAATTTTATCAAACCACCATTTTGAACTATTGCCAACTTCATCTTCAGTATAACCAAAAACATTTTCAATTCCTTTATTCCAAGAAAAGCTGTCTTCTTGTATTTTCCAGTCCCAGATAGTATCGCTGGTTGCTTTGGCTACAATGTCGTATTTTTCATTTGACTCCTTGATTTCGTCATTTGTATTCTTAAGTTTTTCAAAAATGGATATATTTCGGTTGTCGTTTTTTGATAAAATAAGTTTGAAAATTATTCCAGTCAAAAATATAAATAAGATGTCTTTGGTAAAATTGTAAAATTGATGGTTTGAATCAGAAATATATTGAGCTAATAATTTATGACTAACAATGGCTACAAACATTGAGATTAGAATGTAGATGATGATTACTTGATTGGTTTTGCTTTTCATTACTCAAATATAATTAATTATTGCTGAATTATTAAAGAACATCTGTAACTTATTTTTCGAGTTTTTTTTAAAGGCCTATTTTTGGGTCTAATGGGTTAAGAATATGTAAACTATTGCATAAATATTTTTTATATCAAAATAAAGTGTACCTTTGCACCCATTAAAAATCACAGATGGAATCTATTAGAAACATTGCAATTATTGCCCACGTCGATCACGGTAAAACAACTTTGGTTGATAAAATTATGTATCACTGTCAGTTATTTCGTGATAACGAAAACACAGGTGACTTAATCCTTGATAACAACGACTTAGAGCGTGAAAGAGGTATTACCATTACTTCAAAGAATGTTTCTGTAGTATACAAAGGAACAAAAATCAACATTATTGACACTCCTGGTCACGCCGATTTTGGAGGAGAAGTAGAGCGTGTATTGAACATGGCTGATGGAGTTTGTCTACTTGTAGATGCTTTTGAAGGTCCAATGCCTCAAACTCGTTTTGTACTACAAAAAGCTATTGACTTAGGTCTTAAACCTTGCGTAGTAATCAATAAAGTTGATAAAGAAAACTGTACTCCTGAAGAAGTTCATGAAAAAGTTTTTGACTTAATGTTTGAATTAGGTGCTGAAGAGTGGCAATTGGATTTTCCAACTGTTTACGGTTCTGCTAAAAATAACTGGATGTCTGACCATTGGGAAAACGTAACTGATAATGTTGAAGCATTGTTGGATATGGTTATTGAAAATGTACCAGCTCCTAAAGTTTCTGAAGGAACACCACAAATGTTGATTACATCATTAGATTTCTCTGCATTTACAGGTCGTATCGCTATTGGTCGTCTTGAAAGAGGTGTTTTGAATGAAGGTATGCCAATCTCATTAGTAAAAAGAGATGGTACTGTAATGAAATCTAGAATTAAAGAACTTCATACTTTTGAAGGACTTGGTCGTAAAAAAGTACAACAAGTAATTGCTGGAGATATTTGTGCAATTATTGGTGTTGAAGGATTTGAAATTGGAGATACTATCGCTGATTTTGAAAACCCAGAAGCGTTGAAAACAATTGATATTGACGAGCCTACGATGAGTATGTTGTTTACAATTAATGACTCTCCTTTCTTTGGTAAAGAGGGTAAATTTGTAACTTCTCGTCATATTAGAGACCGTTTGACAAAAGAATTAGAGAAAAATTTAGCAATGAAATTGGGTGAAACTGATTCTGCTGATAAGTTTATGGTTTTTGGTCGTGGAGTACTTCACTTATCTGTTCTTATTGAAACAATGAGAAGAGAAGGATATGAATTACAAATCGGTCAACCACAGGTTATCATCAAAGAAATTGATGGTAAAAAATGTGAACCAATTGAAGAGTTAACAATCGACTTACCTGAGAATCTTTCTGGAAGAGCAGTGGAATTTGTTACTTTGCGTAAAGGAGAAATGCTTTCTATGGAAACTAAAGGGGAGCGTATGATTATCAAATTTAATATTCCATCTCGTGGAATTATTGGATTGCGTAACCAATTGTTGACTGCTACTGCTGGTGAGGCTATTATGGCACATCGTTTTATTGGATATGAGCCTTTCAAAGGAGAAATTGCTGGACGTAACAAAGGTTCATTAATCTCTATGGAAAAAGGAAAAGCTATTCCTTATTCGATTGATAAATTGCAAGATCGTGGTAAATTTTTCGTTGAGCCAAATGCTGAAATCTATGAAGGTCAGGTTATTGGTGAAAACTCTCGTGGCGATGACATGTGTGTAAACGTAACTAAAGAGAAAAAACAATCTAACGTTCGTTCTTCTGGGAATGATGAAAAAGCTAGAATTATCCCTCCGATTATTTTCTCTCTTGAAGAAGCATTAGAATACATTCAAAAAGATGAATATGTAGAGGTTACACCAAAATCTATTCGTTTGAGAAAAATATATTTGACAGAAACAGATAGAAAAAGATTTAAAATCTAATTTTATCTTTATAAGATTGAAAAAGCCATTCATTTATTTGAATGGCTTTTTTTATGTTTGTTTAGTAACTTCTTCTGTCGAATTTATTATTAGAAATGTGATTAAAAAAGTAGTTAACCCAACTTGCAGGGTTGAATGACGATAAAAGTTAATTAATTGTTAATTACATCATTTTAACAATCATTTCTGTAAGTTTTTATTTAAAAATTGGTATTTTTTGTATTCAAAACAGGTGTTTTTTAGGTAAATTCCGTTTTGTAGTCCCCAGCAAATCTTGTCTTTAATGGGGATATTTCCGATTTTTACTAAATGTATTTCAAATCTACTTTTCGTCGAAATCCTGAAACAGGCAAAATGGAATCCTACTACCGATTGGTAGAGAGTTTTCGTGATCAAAACGATATTGTTAGAAACAGAACTATTGTAACTGCTGGATTTATAGACCATTTAACGGCTGAGGAATTGAATTATATCCAGAAAAAATTGACTGAAAAACTCAATGGAAAAAACAGCTTGTTTGAAGATGATTTTCAAGAACATCTTTGGGAGTATATTGATGAATTGTATTCCAAAATACTAAAATCAAACAAAATAGATAATTCTCATTCTTCCCAAAAAGACATTCACAGTGTAGATTTGAACACACTAAAACACACTGAAGCACGTGAACTAGGAGGTGAATGGATGAGTTTGCAAACATTGAAGCAACTAAAAATAGACCAGTTTTTATTGGATAAAAATTGGCCGGAAGAACAAGTTCAATTGGCACTCACTCAAATTATAAGCAGAGCCGTTTATCCCGCGAGCGAAAACAGAACCAGTAAATGGATAAAAGAAAATTCGGCTATTTGTGAATTAACCGCTTATCCTATCAAAAAAATAACAAAGGATAAATTATATCAATCTGCCTTAAATTTGTATCAAGTTAAAGATGAGATGGAAAAATATTTGTCTCAAAAGACCAATGAATTATTTGATATTGAAGATAAATTTTATTTGTATGACCTAACCAATACCTATTTTGAAGGTCAGAAAAAGAACAGTGATTTAGCTCAGTACGGACGTAGCAAGGAAAAGCGAACCGATGCCAAACTAGTTGTTTTGGCAGCTGTTGTAAATGTAGAAGGCTTTTTGAAATATTCCAATATCTACCAAGGGAATATGGCCGATTGCAAGACCTTGTCCGATATGATTGATAGCCTTCGTGAGGCTACGAGTGAGTCCACAAAAAAGGCTTTGGTGATTATGGATGCTGGTATTGCCACTGACGAAAACTTGAAATTGGTGACAGAAAAAGGATATGATTATTTATGTGTAAGCCGTACTAAACCCAAAAAATATGCCTTAAAAAATGAAATCCCTACAATAGTTTATGACAAAAAAAATCAGAAAATAGAGCTGAATGAAATTGAAGGTGAAGAACAAAATCAGTGTGTTTTCAAGGTGAAAAGCGACATGAAAGCAATGAAAGAACGTTCAATGAATCGCAAATTTAAAACCCTTTATGAAGACACATTAACCAAACTTGCCAATGGATTAGCCAAAAAATCGGGGATAAAAAAGCAAGAAATTATAAATCAAAAAATAGGGCGATTGCAACAAAAATATCCCTCAATAGCCAAGCATTACCAAATTGATTTATTGGTTGACCAAAAAACGAGCAAGGTAACTTCTATGAAATGGGAGGTCAAAGAAAGTCAAATAAATCAGAAAAAAGAACATGGCGTTTATTTTATAAAAACGTCTCTAAAAGAAAGGGATGAGCAAACAATTTGGAGAATATACAATTGCATACGAGAAATTGAAAGTACTTTTAGAACGTTAAAAACAGACTTGGATTTACGACCTATTTATCATCAGAACGATGAGTCAACTATGGCACATTTAAACCTTGGATTGTTAGCCTATTGGATCGTAAATACGATTAGATATCAACTAAAAGTAAAAAAAATAAATCACGATTGGCAAGAAATTATGAGAATTGCAAATACTCAAAAGTTAGTTACAACAGAGATAAAAGATGTACTTGAAAACACAATCGAAATTAAGAAATGTTCAGAGCCAAGCCCTAAACTAAAGGAAATTTACTTAGCCCTAAACTATAAAAAATGTCCCTTTACCAGGAAAAAATTTGTAGTCCCCAAATCTGAAATCCTAAAACAAGATTTCCTTTTTAAACAAAGGTTTACAAGCTAAAGTCTGCAAGTTGGGTTAAGGTAATAAATCAAATTCTTATTATCTTTTCAAACTAAAATGGCTTTCAGCTTCTCTTCCGTCTTCAAGTTTTATAGTGAACCAATAATCAGCTGCAGGTAATGGTTCCTTTAAGAAAGTACCATCCCAACCAAGACTTGAAGGAGATAATTGTTTCAATAATTTTCCATATCGATCAAAAATGTATATTATTGCATTTTCATAAAGACTACTATTTATTCCTTTCAAATTCCAATAATCATTGTATCCATCACCATTAGGAGTAAAGAATTTGGGAGCATTTAGTACAGCAAAACTTTTTGTTGTTTGACCACATCCATTATTGTTCGCCACTATTAATTCGTGGAAACCGCCTGGTACGTTTTCAAAAAGAGTTGAATTTTGAAAAGAAGTTTCTGTTCCATCTTCATAGTGAATCATATAATTATAATCACTTGGATTATCGAGTTCAATTATGACTTGATTTGTTTGCTGTAAATCATGTACAATTATAGTATTTATTTTTGCTAAATGAGATAGTGTCACAATACATTTTCGAGTAGTGGTACAGCCTGATTTGTTTTTTACAGTTACGCTATATTCACCTTCTTTATTTATGGATATGTTAGGCGTTGTTTCGCCTGTTGACCATAAATAAGTGAAATCACTGGTTCTAGCCGGGGCTAAAATTCCTGCATTTAATAGTATAGAAGGATTTACAAGTCCTTCACATAAAATTATATTTTCTAAAATATTAATTTTTGGAGATGACTCGACTATAATTTCAAAATTCCCAGTTCCATAACAACCTTCGGTATTTTCTGCTCGAATGAATACTGTTTTAGAACCAGAAAGTAATGGCTCTTTGATCTCATTAATTCCCATAGAGGCATCCTCTTCATTTGAATAAAAAAACAAACGCACATCTGAAGGTAAATTCAATTCGGTTTTTATTAAATCTTTTTTCGGTTCTAAGTCAAATGATCCTTTTCCATCACCAAGATCACATTCATGCATTGCTTCGGGTAATAATGATATGTTTTTATTAGCATGCAAAATAACTGTTCCTATACTGTAGCAACTTGAATTTGGCTGGGTTACTTTTGCGTATAAAAGCTCATCTGGAACACTATTTCGATAGTTTACGGGAATGGATTGAGTGTTAGTTAAATCATTTTCAGCATCGTTAGCACTATGGTAATAATAAACTTCAAAATCTTTTTCACCTAAACTAATTGGCTCATTAGCAAGAGCTAAATTAAATAAAGCTAATCCATCAGTAGGAGCACTATCTTGTGTGTCACATTGTGTTAGTTTGTAAGAAGTTGAAAGTATTTTTGGAACTTCATAAATAGTAATTGTTTTTTCAAGAGGCTCTCTGTCTTCACCATTTACAGTTTTTATAAGTGTTACTTTATAATCACCAGCTTGTGCGTATGTATGATAGGCATCAATATCAGTGGAAGTAAATCCATCCCCAAAATCCCAAACTACGGAGTCAATTGTCTCGACAGAATTACTGTAAAAATGAGTAGCATCCCCTAAACAATTGAATTCATAACTAAAGGCATATAAGAATAAAGAGGTGATGAATGGAGGTAAGCCTTGTTCTACGCTACCTGTTTTCAAATTAATTGCATTTGGCATATAATTACAACTAGTTCCATCTAATTCGGGACTGTTGATTACCGACAATTTATTACGTAGGTTATCAGTTGTGACATATCCTGCGCGGTATATCTTCTCATCAATAGCCAATTGTAGGGCTCCAGCTATAAGAGGTGATGTATTTATTATGGCCTTTGAGGATGGGATATTTGTACTTTTTAAATCATATTGGATTAATGAACTTTCTAAAATTATGTCGCCATCTGCATTAAATTGATTTGTTGTAACATATAATTTTTTTGTTTTTGATGAAAATTCTACTCCATAAGGATTTGAATTACTCAACAGTTTAATTTCATTACTTATTTTTCCTGTACTTGAATCAAAATCGTAAAGTAAAACATTACCAGTATCTCTGATTTCTTGACCTTTTGGTCCTTTTTCATTTGTTCGTCTTGATGCATTGTTTGCTATAGCTATTTTTTTTCCGTTTGGAGATACTTTTAAATATCCCATTGCATTTGGAATATAGCCACCTATTGGGATGTTAAGTGGAGTTATTGTCTTGACAGGGATCTTATTGACTCCTTGTGTACTTATTTTGAAGGAATAAAAATTATTTATAAAATGTGTAATTACCCAAAAAGAGATACCATCTCCGTGTTGAACAGCTGTTACTTTTTCAGAACATTTGTATTTGGTCTCTTCACTATCATTTGGATTATAAGTTATAAGAGGAATATTTTTTTCAGTGATTACGACGTCTCCTAGATTATTATTTAGCGTCATGTCAACTTGGGAATAATTCAATCCATTATTGGGAGGATCCAAGTCATTTAATGGATTGTCATCCGCATTTGCAGGAAGCGGTTGGTCAACGGTAAAAATGTAATATATATTAGGATTATTTGGTTTTGGAACAATAATCGCCGACTGTGTACTTGAGTTATGTCCTAATAAACCGAACCCATTAGGCATAATTTGATGATTTTTATTGTAAACTACTCTACCATCTGTGTAAAAAAGTAAATTACCATTTTTATCAGAAATAGTGGTACATCCTTCTTTGGTAACTAATTTACCATTGGTTAAAGCAACCGGACTTCCTGAATTAAAATCGAGACCGGCATTATTACCAAAATACCATATAGCCGCTTCTTTTTGTCCAAAAGAGGGAATAGTTAGAAAAAGGAAAATAAACAATAAATAATAGTATTTCATAACTATCAAATATAGTCAATATCTACAAAAAAGTAATATTTCGGATCATGAATATTATTTGTATATTATCTTTTCAAACTAAAATGTCCCTTCGCCTCTCTACCATCATCTAATTTGATGGAGTACCAATAATCGTCTGAAGATAAAGGCAAACCTAAAAAAGTACCATCCCAACCTTGACTAGAAGCAAGAATTTGTTTTAATAGCTTACCGTAACGATCAAAAATATAAATGATTGAATTTTCATTGAAATTTTCATTCACTCCTTTTACATTCCAATAGTCATTGTAGCCATCTCCATTTGGTGTGAAAAATTTTGGAACACCAATTACTGCAATTGTTTGGCTCACAGTTCCACAACCATTTTTATCATTAATGTATATTTCATGAATTCCGGCAGTTACATTATCAAAGAAATTAGAATCTTGAAAAGGTCCATATGGAGCGTCCTGACTATATTCATATTGTCCTTGTCCGGTTACATTTACTGTAACTGAGTTTACATCTGATAAATCAATAATTGAAATACTTGTTATTGCTGCTATATCAGAGGCAGTCACTTTTATTGTTCGGATTCTACTACAGCCGGCTAGTGAACTAACTTCTACGGTATAATTACCTTCTGCGTTTACATTCAATGTTGCTCCAGTCTCATTCGTTAAAACTACATTGTCTTTTGACCAGACATAGGTATAGTCATTACTGGAAGTGCCATCTTGAATTCCGGAATCTAATCTCACAAAGAAAGTAGGAAGGTTAGAACAAACTAATTCATTTTCTTCAAAATCAGCGTTTGTATCAATATTAGGTTTTGGATTTACTGTTAAAGTTACTCTTGGACTCAAACCATAACACGCATTGTCTGATGTGCTTTCCACACGAACCCAAATTTTTTGTTCGTTTGGATATCCAGTATTGCTATAATTTGATGTATTTGTTATTTCATCATTCTCTGACAAGGCATCGGCTTCATTTTTATAAAATTTTATTGAATAAGAAGAACTCGATGAAGGAAGAATAGCTAAAATATCAGTGGTTACACTACTGAAATCGAAAGTTGCAATTCCATCAGTATCGTCATTAGCAGCTCCTAGGTCATCACAAGTAGAAAAAGTACGACTGAATGAATCTGGAATTTGAGTAGTAGAAACTATTAAGTTAATTTGAACTATACTATTACATTCATTAGTGTTTTTTACTCTTGCCCAAACCGGCATACCACCTGAGATTGTATTTGTAAAAGCTAAAGGATTAGATATTAATTTTCCTGCATCAGCTGTTTCAGCTCCCGAAAGTGAAGTATAGTAGGTAAATGTTTCAGAAGTATAATTAGTCGATATCTCATTGTTTTTTACCGTTAAATTAAAATCAGAGAAACCATCTGTATCGTCATCACATTGAACTATCGTGACGGTATTGACAACAGGTAAAGCATAAATTGTCAAAGTAGTTTCGGTTGAAATCAAACCACAAGAATTTCCAATTTTATCCAATTTCACTCTGTATTTATAACCATTCATTGCGTTAGTCACTTTTATCAGTGTTAAGGTTTGTGCTGTAGCATCCTGATAAGTAGCATTATTTAGAATGTTATTCCAAGTTATTCCGTCAGTTGACAATTGCCATTGATAGGTATTTCCTCCATTGTCAAGAACTGTAATTGTTGTGTTTTCTCGCTCACAAGTTGGTTTTGCCTGAGGTTGAGATGTGATGTCTATTGGCGCCGCAATTACATAATTGTTATTTGGAGTTGTATAACCCACACCGCTCGTAACTATTCCTTTAGCGCTAACAGTAACGGGATTGCTTCCTAATATTCCATCATTTTCAGGGTCATTAAAACCTGCCTCGATAACATCAAAACAAACATCATTATCACTATCCAAATCGATGTAATTAAAAGTTCCATCTGAATCGGTGTCAGTAACGGTATAATTTAGTTTGCCACTATCCAGACTCGTTTCAAGTCCGTCAAATAAACCATTTGTACCAAAAACAGTAGCTGGGCCATCTATAATTCCATCGTTATTAAGATCAATTGCAGTACTGCCAGATTCAACTAAGTCAAAAATTCCATCGTTATCACTGTCTAAGTCCAATAAATCATAAATAACAGGAAAAGTATTGAAAATATCATTGTCAGTATTAATTCGTATTAGTCCGGGTTCAAAAGCATTGTCAAGACCATCTTTATTGGAATCAATTCCAGAAAAGATTTTAAAACCTTTTCCTTGTGCTTCAATAGTATCAGGAATTCCATCATTATCACTGTCTATGTCTAATAAATCTGGAATTGTATCAGAATCAGAATCAAAAGTTTCTGTACGGGTTATCATGAAAATAGCTTTATTAACAGCTGTTTCGGATAAATTATTATGAGTTAATTTTACTGAATTAGTGAGATAAGATGAAAACTGAAAACTCCCCAAACCAGGTGTTAATGGTGTTGTACTATTTAATCGAAATCTTATTTCGAAGGAAGAAAATTCAGTTACGCCACTTTCAAAAATCCCATCATAATTAGTATCTACAAGCAATTGATTTTGCGGATTAGTCAAAGTAATGGTTTTATCTGTCGGTACTTGTAAAATAAAATCACCTTCTGCGTTTGTATATTCCGTAATATCTGTTGTTTGCGTTGGACTGTCTTGTGCTATATAACTAATGTTGATAGTTTCATTTTTTGTGAGATTCAGAGTGTAAGCAACACTATTTGTTATACCAGCTGGAACTTCTGAAACAAATCCGTAAAATGGTTTTCCAGTAATGGTTCCACTTCCCGTAATTGTAGCAGTATAATCAGAGCTTGAGGTAGTATTTGACTGGTTTAATAGAGAAATATTAGCTTCAAGATTGTTTATGATACCATCATTATCTAAGTCGATATCAATATTATTATTAGTTCCATCATTATCTGAATCTAATGGGCAGTCGCTCACGGGAATCTTGTCTGAGAAAATAGGAACTGTATTTGGACAACCTACAATACTTCCTTTTACTTGATAATAACCGGGCTGAGTAGGGGTGTATGAATTTGAATTTGCACCAATTATTGGATTGTCATTAAAATACCATTGGAAAGTGTCGTATGATGATAAAGTGCTGATTTTTAAAACAACATTTGGTATACAGGCTGAGTTAGATACTGTAATTTTATCAGTTACAATTTCAGGTTTCGTATCAAAACCTGAATAATAACCGCCATAGGTAGCTGCTCCATTTGTTCCAAAGTAAGAAACATAAACTTGCCTCGTAGATTTTACAGCAACATTCCCCATTTGATTAAAAACAGTATATCTCACATAATTTGTGTTTCCTGTTACTGCTTCAGGAGGGCTCGAGATAGGAATGTTGTTTATGGTTACAGTTGCACCAGCTTCGGTCACAATATTTAATCCACCATTATAAAGTGTATTTCCTATCGATTCAATGAAAGGAATATTATCAACAATGTTTGGAGTGGCACAATTTAAAGGTGGTACAAAAAATAAATTTTGATTGGCAGGAGGATTACCGGTAGTACTTGATCCTCCAATACTTTGATAGGCAAAAACATTTTCGGACGTAGTAACATATAAATTTCCATTGCTAAATTGAGATCCGTCTATTGCCACATAATCGCCAGCATTAATTAGGGTAGCAAAAGCAGTTGGATTGCCATTTAAATAGATACTGGTTTGAGGTTTGTGAGCAACCAATAAAACACGTTCTATTTCATCCGTTCCATATCCTTTTACAAATATATATTCCTTACCGGTTTTTTCTGTTGGAACGATTTGGTCAAAACCTACATCTCGTCCATTTGTACTACTACTATTGCTTCCCGCAAAGGAACCCGAATTGACAACTACTGGCTTATCAGATTCCACTAACGCACCAATGATTGTTGAACTATTGGAAACGGTATTATTGTAATTTTCCAAAGCCAAAACATAACTTTCATTTTTGCCTAAAGTAACAGTTATAGGTCCAGTAATAATAGTTCCATTTGATAGTACAGATCCTACTGGAATGTTTGAAATAGTGATTTTGGTATTGTTCTCGGTTGATAGTATTGAAGCAAAATTTAATACACTTTGATCGTAAACCGGATTTAACATTGCTCCTAATCTAAATTCTTTACCCAAAGCGCTATTTCCTTTTGAAACGAGTCCACCAGCATGATTATAGGAATTGTTCTGAGAACTAAAACCGGCATTAACCCTCACACTTACATAAATTAAATCTTCGGCCTCAACTATATATCCTTTGTTAGTTACAATTCCAATACTGGTTTTTGGAGTGAACAACTGCGTATTTTGTCCTTGACCAATAGAATAAATATATGGAGTAGTATTTTTGACTACACCAGTTATTATGTTGCCTCCGTTTTCTATAATTTTGAAATTAACATCGGTAGTGCTAGGTGTAGATATGTATAAATAATGGTCCCCTGCTAAATTTGTTGAGCAGGTTAACGGCGGGATATAGTGTGTCTTGCTAAACTGCGAGAAACAACTTATGGAAAAAAGGGTAAAGAGTATGAGTAATGTTTTTTTCATTTGCTAAAAATAGCAAAATTTAGATTATCTTTTTAATGAAAAATGACCTTTTATTATTCTGCCGTTTTCTAAATTCAAATGAAACCAATAATCATCTGTTGGTAATGCAAATCCATTAAAAGTACCATTCCATCCCATATCTGAAGAGACTAATTGTTTTAATAATTTCCCGTAACGGTCAAAAATAAATAAAGTTGATTGGGGTAAATTATCCAGATTTTTAATTTGCCAAATATCATTATAACCATCATTGTTAGGCGTAAAATAACGAGGATAATCTAAAACATATACCACAAACGGAATTGATAAACCACAGCCATTTTTATCTCTGGCATAAACTAAATATTCTCCGGGTGCAACTCCGTTAAACATTGGACTATCCTGAAAATAAGATCCATCTATAGAAAATTCATAATCTCCAATTCCAGTATATTCAATTGATATTGAATTTTCATTTCTTTCAAAATCATTCACTGTTACTCCGGTAATTGTAGCAATTCCAGAAACAGCTACAAGGTATTTTTTTGTTTTTTGGCAACCATCAAAACTCGTAACGGTTACTGAATAATCTCCTGGAGTATTAACTGTTATGGTGTTTGAACTCGCTCCAGTACTCCATAAATAGCTTGAATATCCTGAATTTACGGTTAAGTTAATCGAGCTTGTCTCGCACAAAACAAAAGTTTCATCTTGAAAATTTGGAGGGTCAAAGGTGTTTACTACAAGTGTAATAGGAGTAATTGCATAACAGTCAGGACCATTTACGATTCGGGCATGAATAATTTGTTGGGTTGCCACAGTGTTTTTAAAAATATTTGATAACTGATTTTGTTGGGCTATGGCATCTGTTGGGTTTAAATAATATTCTACGATTAAGCCAGCTGGTAAACCCGCAACTACTTGTGGTGTTACTTGAGTGTTTAAATCAAATTGTGATAAACCATCATTTGTACCATCGGTGTCACAAGTTGAAATTGGATTTTGAACTGCAATAGCGTTATTTGAAATAATCAGCCTTACTTCGGCATAATTTGCGCAGTTAAATGAATTGCTCACTCTTGCAAATACAGACTGGTTAACGAATTTGTTGCTATATGTTGTGGGATTTGCAATTGGATTAATTTGTCCTTGAGCATCAACCAAAGTCTCATAGTAAACAACAGGACTTAAATTGCTATTATTATTTTTTACAATGGCATCGACTTTAGTTAAGTTAAAAATAGATATTCCGTCATTATCGATGTCACATTGCGAAAGCGAGGTGTCATTCAAATCAATTTCTGGAGTAAATTCAATTTTTATTTCTTCGGTAGCAATACAGCTGGGTGTCAATAGTACTTCAACTCTATAAATACCGGGACTTGTAACGGTGTAAGTAGGAGAAGTATCTGTTAATTCAACATTATCTTTAAACCATTTATAAGTATAGCCAGACGGTAAATTAGGGTTTATAATATAGCTTTCGCCAAAACAAATAGGATTGCTTGTCGCTAATAATCGGTCTGGTCCCAAATCAATTTTTGGTAAAAAACTACCTGCTTCAAGAAAAACTGCCGAGTCATAATCTTCATTTTCATCATCAGCAATTACTAGTTTTATATGGTATGTTTTTCCTGCTACAACATTTGTTTGCGCTGTTAATACCTTAGTTTGCCCACTGTAATTTATAGGACTGGAGAGATTGTTAAATCCGTTAAAGTAAGTTTCGTTTATTGATGGACAACCAGGTCTAACGTTTCCTTGAGTATCAGTAATTGGATTTATTAAGGGGTGAACATTTACGGATGAAACAGGAGTTGTAGTATTGGGTAGCACGGCTAAATTTTGATAAGTGCTTGTGCCAATTTCTTTGATTAAAAAGGCAAATCCATCAGAAAATTCACAAGGAAAATAAGATTGATACTCATTAGATGCAAAGATGTAATTAAAACTTATAAAATTAGTTAATGGAACGAAATCAAATTCTAAAATTGTGGCATTTATTGTATTTGTTATTCCTAATGCTTGCTCTAAATCCGAATCACCTAACCACGATTTATTTCCTCCTCCTCGAGTGGAAACATAAGGCCCTTCAGAATTCTTGCTGCTCCAAGTACTCAAAAGGACTCCTTGTGTAAAAGGAAAACTACTTGCTCCGGAATTAAAATACCCGTAGCTGTTTTGACTGCCGGAAAATGTATCTCCTTTTACATTAATATTAGAAACATTGGCGCAAGAACTATTAACTAAAATATTTTCAACAAGTTGTTGCGCTGTAAAAGAGTCATTTACTGAAATAGATTGTGCGGTTGCATCACATACAGCGCAACTAATAAAAATATAAAATAATATTATTTTTACACATTTCATCATGTGTAAAGATACTACAAATCTCTATTTTTTAATAATCGATGGGAAAGGAAAATAAAAATCGCAGTCCAAAATAATACAATAATAATAGACGATATACTCACATCGTATTCTTTAATATTATCCAAACCAATTTGTGTCCCCAGATTTTTTACGACTGATAATCTGCTAAAAGGTTCTACTATTAAATTCGACATGGATTGCAAAGGCAAAAACTGAGTAATGGATGCCGCCGTAGTACTATTTGGGAATACTTTAAAAGTCAAAACTCCATTGATAATTCCTTCGATGATATTCCAAACCAAAAGAAATCCAAGTGCAAAAGCAGAACGTTTTACTAATATTCCTAAAAATAAACAGAATGAGAAAAAACCAACCAGTTTCACAAAATAAGCTAAAAGGTATTCTAAATCAGAGAAAACGATACTAAATTCAGTGTAGGAGGAATAGCTAAGCCCTAAAATGAGTGACATTATAAAAACAAAAATAGTGGATACTGTAGCAAACAAAACGACCGTTAGAAACTTAGATTGAATAAATTCTTTTTTACTCATTCCATCAATTAAGTTTTGTTTTAGTGTTCCATAACTATACTCATTTGCCATCATGGAGACAATTACTATCGCTAAAAACAATTTTAATATGGCCGCGATATAGGTATTGAAATGCCATATAAAAGGGAAATTAAAGATTCCCATTTCAGCAAGGTGAAATTTAAAAATACCAAGATCAAATTTTATGGAAGCTATTAAAGCTATGAAAGTTAAGAGAATAAAATAAGCCAATGTTAAAACACGACTGGCTTTGTTTTTCCAAATTTTTTGTAATTCTATTGAGAGTAATCTTTTCATTTTAGATTATTAGATTGTTAGACTATTGGATTTTTAGAATTTATTTGTATTGAAATTCTAATTGAAATTGTTATTGATTTTTAGTCAGTTCTAAAAATTGTTCCTCTAAGCTGTTTTTACGTTTTACCAAATGATTTAGTACGATATTTTTTTCAAAAAGAAATCGATTCAATTCCTTAGCTTCCAAATCATTTTTTAAATAAACTAAAACTTTCCCTTCCTCATTTACTACATTTTTAACTGCAGGATGAGTTGTAACCGCTAGGATTAAATTTTCAGTATCATCTGCTTGTAACTCAAAAAAGCCTTCATTTGCTGACATACCATCCACTAAACCAGTGTATAGAATTTCGCCTTTTCTTAAAACCAAAACATGGGTACATACTTTTTCTACTTCGTCCAATAAATGAGAGGCGAGTAAAATAGTAGTTCCTTTTGAGGCAATTTGTTTTATGATATCTCTTATTTGATGAATCCCTTGAGGGTCTAAACCGTTTGTGGGTTCATCAAGAATTAAAATCTCAGGATCATTCAGTAGGGCAGAAGCGATGGCTAACCGCTGTTTCATTCCCAAAGAAAAAGTACTGAATTTACTGTTTTGTCTATCAACTAAACCTACTAATTCAAGTTTTTCATTGACTTTTGCATAGTTGATTCCTTTAATTTTACAAACCAGTTCTAAGTTTTCCTTAGCAGTCATATAAGGATAGAAATTTGGTCTTTCTATAATGGCACCTACTTTTTTTAGAGCTTCATGTGTTTCCATTGAACCACTAAACCAGCTGTATTCTCCGGAGGTTTTGTTAACTACGTTTAAAACTATGCCTAAAGTTGTTGATTTTCCGCTTCCGTTAGGACCTAGAATTCCGTATACATTGCCTTTATGTATGTCGAAAGAAACGTTTTTTAAGGCTTGAAGTGAGCCATAACGTTTGTTGAGATTTTTGATAGAAAGTATAGTTTCCAATGGGTTCATCTTTTTGATTTAATAATAGGACGAACAAGATAGGAAATTGTTACCGCTAAACTTAAATTAGTTTATTTTAGAAATTAGTTTGCACAGCATATCTAATTTGTTTGCAGTGATAGGTTTCATGATATAATCTTTTATCACATCATATTTTTTTGCCATTTCTATATCAGCAGGGTCGATTGACGAGGTCATGATAAAAATTGAAATTTCTTTTTTTATAGGTAAATGAATAAATTCATCCAAAAACTGCCATCCATCCATCACCGGCATATTTAAATCAAGTAAAATAGCATCAGGTAGAATTTCACTATCATCCCAGTTTTCTTTTAATTTATCAATGGCAAATTGAGCATTATTAAAGGAATGGATTTCTTCGCAAAACTTACTTTTAGAGATGAGAATACTCATCAATTTCACGGTTAGTTTGTCATCATCGATAATGTATGTTAATTTATTTTTCATTTAAATAAATTTTAAAATTAGAACCATGACCTACTTCGCTTTCAACTTCAATTTTTCCATCCATAGCTTCGAGTTGGTTTTTGGTTATAAATAATCCAATTCCTTTTGCATCTTCGTTGCCGTGAAAGGTTTTATACATTCCAAAAAGTTTATGCTTATTCTTTTTCAAATCCAAACCTAAGCCATTGTCTCTAAAGTTGATAACGGTATAGTCATCTATGATTTTGTAACCAATTTCTAAAGTAGCCTTCCGTTCGGGAGATTTATATTTAATGGCATTTGTAAATAAATTTAGCAAAATACTATCTAAGTAAGCTGGGATTGCATTAACAATCAGATTTTCTGGAATTGTATGCGTAATCGTTATTTGACTATCCTTTATGGCTAAACTCAAAGCCATTCTTGTTTTTTCAATTTCACTTTTTAACTGAATCTTAGTCTTTTCAATATTTGTTTTTTGTTGAATGGTAATAATTTCATTCAAATATTCAATTGATTCTGATAATTTTTCAGTTCCTTCTTTAAATAAATCAAAATAGGAAAGCTTCTCATCAATATCATCAGTATTTTCAATTACATCCACTACCATTGATAAATTACTCGTGTGGGAGCGTATGTTGTGGGAAACAATATGGGTAAAATTATATAATTTATTGTTTTGACTACTGGTTACGTCCAATAATCGTTTAAGTTCAAACTCTTTTTCAATTCGTTGGGTTACGTTTCGACCAACACCAACAAAATTAACGAAATTGTTATTACTGTCAAATACGGTAGTTATATTTAATTCAAACCAATACTTCTCTTTATTTTTATTATAATTTAGTATTGTGATTTTGATGCTTTCTTTGTTTTTAATTGCTTTTCTCATTAATGATGAAGCACTTAAATCAGTTTCAGGACCTTTGGATAAATAACCTGGTTTTTTGCCTATTATTTCCTCCATATTCAAACCGGTAAGATCTAAATAGGCTTGATTTGCCCAAACTGCTTCTCCTTTTTCATTTGCAATTACAATGGTATCTGTAGTTTCTGAAGCAGCAAGCGATAGCAAACTCAATTTAGCTTCAACGTTCTTTCTTTCGCTAATGTCTCTAATGAAACAAACTAAATACATTATGTTGTCGACTTGAAATATTTTTCCGGAAGCTATTTCAACAGGAATTGTTTCTCCTAATTTTGTTTTGATATACGTTTCATTGACGGTATATTCATTTCGGGTTAGATTATATTTCAAGAATAACCGAAGCTCTGTCCTTAACTCAACCGGAAATAATTTTGAATTATGTAAACCCTTCAATTCAGAATTATTGTATCCAGTAAGTTCAGATGATCGGGGATTACAGTCAGTGATTACCCCATTTGACGTGTCAATAATAAAAATTGCATCATTGGCACTGGAAAAAATCGAAGAAAATTTTTCTACATTTAATTGTAGTTCATTGATTAGATTCTGCTCATTTGTGATGTCTTGAAATGTACCCAATAAATTCATGGGTTTTCCGTCAATAATTTCTACTTGACAAATACATTCAATATACTTGATGTTGTTTTTAGCTGTGGTAATCTGAAATTTATCATCAAATGAAATTCCTTCATTGATTGCTCTTTCGATAAGTACTTTAATTCGATCTCTATTTTCGCCTTCTGTATAAAAACTTATGCCGTTTCCATTTACAGGTTCAAAATCTTCAGGAACTTCAAGTATACATTTCGTAACAGCATCCCAAAATACGGAATTTGTTTGCAGGTTCATTTTCCATATTCCAATTTTAGCTGATTGTGCAGCCTTGAAATAGAGTTCAAGCTTATCTATCATTAGTAGGGTTTAAATATTTTAATAGTCTTGGGGACAACCAAATATAAAATTTAAATCTTGGAGCTAGCTATTTTTAACATAAAAAACTGCTTCCTTGTAATTTTATTTTTATTAAATAAGAGTAATGTGTTTGTTTTTAGTGCTTTAGGTTTTTATGCTAAATTTCAGTAAAAATATAAAAAGTCAGTTTTTATCTAATAATTAAGTAGTTGCGATTTATTTTTGAATTTTCACTCTTTTTTAGTTCTTATCGGATAAAAATATTTTAGATTTAAAATAGGAAACCAAAATGGTATTCTAAATCCTTTTTCATTTCTGATTACTAAGTAGTTTGAAAACATATATTTAAAAAGGAATACCCTTCAACGGCTTAATTTATTGTAATTTTGTAATAAATTATTTTTCAAATGAGTAGTGAGCCAGTAATGCTTTTTAAAAAACCATCGTATCCCATAAATAAATCACTTTTGGAATACTTGGAGCGTTTTGACCGTTTGTCAAAAGTTTCTATTTTTTACGATGATTTATTGCGTTTTTCAGGATCTGTGAACGTTTATGATAAAAACGAGGAGGATACTTTATGGATTCGAGTGTACTATAATGAATTTGAAAGACAAGAAATTGATTTGAATCTAAAAAAAATCTATTCGCTGTTACATTCTGATGGTAATCTGGGGATTCTTAAATTTTTGAATGTGGATTCCATTGACTACTGCACTTTTGGAAATTCGAAACCTTTTCGAATAAAAGTCAGAAATATTCTGAATGACAATTACACTCATTTTTATATCAAGAAAGCAGATGCTTCCCGTATTTACGGACTTGAATTAGAACATATTTTATCTCCGGATAAAATAAATTTTTTAGTGTACAATGACACTTTGATAGAGGAACATATCATGGGAATTCCTGGTGATGTTTTTATAAAAACACTTTTGGCAGATTGTACCGAAACTGAAAAATCGCAAATTGCAAAAGAGTTTGTAAAATTCAACGAGCGTTGCATGATACGATTATTGGGAGATATGCGTTCCTATAATTATGTAATTGTTCCTACACATGATTTTGACCACGTTGTTTATAAAATACGTGCCATCGATTTTGACCAGCAATGTTACGAAGGGAATTTTAAAGTCTACCGACCTCAATTTTTCAAAGAAAATTATCCAATGGTGAAATTAGTTAAAGACAAACTTCAAAACAGTTCAATCGAGCAATACAAAGACGAAGAAAGAGCGGTTCTTGCCAAAAGAATTCATTCTGCCGAGAATCGTATCAAAAGATTATTGCAAATTATGGGAAATGATGTTATTGCTCCAGAGGAACATTTGAAGCAATTGCAGTTAGAATTGTACCGTTACACGAATGATTTGAATTTTAAAAAAGCAAAATCTATGGGTAATATCATGAGTGCTGCTTTTGAATTTATTACGAGAAACTTTAAAAACACAAATTTATTTAAAACGGAATTTTAGTCTTTTTATAAATTTATAATTTACATTAATTCAACTATGAGAAACTATATTTTCATCTTATCTGTTTTTACTTTTTTGTCTTGTCAACAAGATTCAGGTGCTTTGACAACAGTTTATTCGCTGCCTAAAAAGCTAAAAGAAGTTTCGGGAATTACTTATTCGACATCAAGTAATTTGCTTTGGTCACTGGAAGACAGCGGCAATGCGAATGAAATTTATGGACTGAATTTTAAAAACGGCAAAATTGAAAAGACGATAACCATCGAAAACACAGAGAATATCGATTGGGAAGATATTACAAAAGACAAAGGTGGAAATCTATATATTGGAGATTTTGGAAACAATGACAATGAAAGAAAGGATTTGAGTATTTATAAAATCGATAAAAATTCTTTAGCTACTGAAAGTGCAATTCCGGCTTACAAAGTTTCATTTGCGTATCCGGAACAAAAAGATTTTCCTCCTAAAAAAACAGAAATGTTCTATGATGTAGAAGGTTTTTTTGAGTTTAAAAATAATTTCTATCTCTTCACTAAAAATCGAAGCAAAGGTTTTGACGGAACCGCTTTTTTATACAAAATCCCCAATACGGCAGGTTTTCATCAGGCGGTTTTAATGGGGGAATTCAAAACTTGTGACAACTACAATCATTGTGCAATTACGGCTGCAACGATAAGTCCTGATGAGTCCAAAGTTGCTGTTTTGACTCATGATAAAGTTTTTTTATTCGAAAGTTTCGAAGGTGATAATTTTCTGAAAGGAACAAAAACTATCCTAGAATTAGATCATTTTTCCCAAAAAGAAGCAGCTTCTTTTATTGATAATGACAGACTTTTTATTGCCGATGAAAGATCTAAAAGCATAGGAGGGAATGTTTATGAGGTAAGTATCAAAAAACTAAAACCCAAATCCTAAACCAAAAGCAATTCGGGCTTCCTCATTGGCAGTTTTAAAATAGGTGATTCGGGCTGTAACTACATTCAGACCGTTGAGCCATAATCCACCTCCAAAAGATTGATGCCATTTATCTGAATCCTCGCCTTTTTGCCAAACTCTTCCATAATCAAAACCACCCAGAATTCCATAAGTCATAGGCAAAACGCTTCTTCTGATTTTTCCTAAATTCCATCGGATATCACTGCTTTGATAGAAGGATTGATTGCCTAAAAAGCGTTCGTTTCTAAAACCTCTTAAGTCATAATCACCTCCCAAAACCGCAGCTTGATAAAATTCGAAATTATTATTTAGCAACATTTTCCCTTTCAAAATAGTCGCCAAAACTACTTTGCCATTGGCATCAATTTTATGGTTGAAATTCAGTTTACTTTCTAATGAAGGAAAATTTCTTTTTGTATCATTCAAATTCATTTTCCATGTTCCAGCTATAGAAAATCCCATTCCCATAGAAGGAAATGAAGGGATGTCATAATTTTCGAAACTGTATTTAAGTGTTGCTCCTGCAAATTGTTGACTGTCAAAAATAGCAGAATTTACGATTCCGGGAATGTTTATAAATCGATTATTGGTTTCCTCCACACTGATTTGCTCAAAGGAAGTTTGGAAATGGATTGTACTTCCATATTTACCCACTTTTTTGATTGATGGCAGAACTTTCAGCATTCGGATGCGCACGCGGTTGTAATCCATTCCGAAAGTTTCATCATTGTTTACGGTTTCATTTCCAGTGCCAAAATAATTAATTGTGAAATTCGGACTCGTGAATTGGCTTTCCAAATCTAAATCCCATTTGCCAATAGACTTCGGGAAATGGGCATTGTAAACCAGTTCATATCCGTCTGTGGCAAAAAAGTAATTTGCTTTCAAAATGTGTTTTTGCGTGTACGGATTTTGATTGAATTTATTGATGTTGTAGTTGGTAATAAAACCTATTTTGACACCATCATCAGGATTAAAACCAATATTTGGTAATCCTGAAAAAGCATTGTATTTGGGCTTTTCATAATCATAAAGACTGGCTTCATAATCATCTGACAAAAGAACTCTGGTTTTTGAATCTAAAACGTAGGTATTCGTTTTTGATTTAAAATCATGAATTTTTACCTTTTTTCCATTTTCTACAGTATAGGAATCTTCGTTTTGTCCTCCAATTAATCGAATGTTTATATCTGATTTCGCGTTTCCTTTTACTTCAAAAATATCATCATCATCCAATCCATAAATCCAAATATTTTTTGTGTTTGCAGCAACAAAATCTTTTGTGTACAGTAATTCATCTCCTTCATTTTTTAAACGATACACTTCAATATCAATTTTATTTTTTGCTGTCTGACGAATTATAAATTTGTCTTTTTTATCGGTACCAACAATTAAAACTGTTTTTTGCAGCACTCTATAATAGTCAGATGCATAGCGCTGTAATTCTGTTTTTCGTATTTTTAATTTACGTTTTATGTCTGCTATAGTTTCGTCCTGAACTTCTTTTGGCAGATTATCAAAGGCATTTTCTATAGCACTATCCGAAAGGTTTTCCTGAATGTATTTGGCTTGTTGTAACCAATCGTTTTCATTGGTAGTTTTTAGAAAAGCAAGATCCAATGGATAAGGTTCACGATTCAGCCATTTTACATTTTTAATTTTCTCATTAAAGGTTTGCATGTGGCGCAATGACGGCATATTCATCAAAAGAGTAAGCAATGCTCCATCATATTTTGTAAATGCCTGATCACGATCTCTAGGAATGGGTTTATAAATTATTTTTTTGCCCACTTTATATTCTCCCCAACGCCATTGATCTTCATGTCTGTCCCAATCTCCAATGAGCATATCAAATAATCGTGCTTTGATATATTCCTCTTCATCAATGACATATTTTTCATCTTTATGAAGGTTCTTCAATACATCTTCTGTACTGATTATTGCTGTAGAATTCCCAAAGCTTTTTACGTCTATTTGACTGTCAGTAGGACGCTCTTCCACCATATACAATTCATCACCAAAATTTGCATTGAAATCTTTTAGAGCTTTATGTTTAGGAATATAATACAAAACAGGGTTTGAATGTGCTACACCAATTTTTTCGGCTAAATTCCCAACAGCAAAATGTAGGTAAGGATGTGAAGTGGTGTAGAAATCAAGTAAAAAATTCTCGGCATACGTATCTTCAAATTCATTTTCGATAAATTGGTCTTTAAATGCTACTGATTGCAGAAAACGAGAAGCGCTTTTTTTCAAGGCGCGCATTACATATTCTTTTCCGTTTTTGTCAACAATTTGCAATGATCTGGATTGATGTCCGCCACCGGCACGTTTTGGTTTTAAACCACCAAAAAGAGTGTCAATCGTTGTTGTTTTTACTTCTATCGGTAAGCTATAATACTTTCGATAATGCTTTCCGAAAAGGAATCTATAAAATGCATTTTTATCTGTTTGTTTTTCTGAATAGATGGTCGCAGAGGTAGTTTTAGCAAATGAAGTCGGAAAATTTTTGGTACTGAAATCATCTTTTTTTGCCACTATAAATTGTTCGAAAATCAGTTTTTCTTTGTTGTTTTCCTTCCCGTAAAAAGAAACTTTTGCAGCTCCATTTTCATAAATGCTTAATGCGGCATACCCATTTCCACCATAAGAAAAATCATTTGGGTAAACGGCTTTTGCAGCTTCTGATTTTGATCCGGCACCACTTATAATTTGCTTGATATTGTCTTTTTCAATGTATTGTAAATTATGGTCGTGACCAGAAACTACAATAACATTATCCTGACTCTGCAATAGTGTTTTTATGCGTTTTATGAAAACAGTATAGTCTTTATTTTGAATGTCTTGCGGGCTTATTCCCGATGTTTTTCGGACAAGGTTGATAACGGAACCTAACACAGGAAGCGGAATTTTTTGCTCTAATGGGAATAGTTGTTTTTCCAATGAAAACTGGCCACCGTGTGTTCCATTACTCATTAATGGATGATGCAACGCCAGAATTATTGTTTTCTCCTGATTTTTATTCAGAATATCTTCTAACTCATTAAAAAAAGCTTCTCTTGATTTTATCGTGCAATCATCGTTTATAGTGGGGCTGTTATCCCAGTCTTCCAGAAACCATTGACTGTCGATAGTGATCAAAGTCAGGTTTTTATTGATTTCTACATCATCAATCCCACAGCCTTTTCTGGGTAAAAATGATTTTTTATCGTTTAAATATTCCGTTACAAATTTTGCTTGGCGTTCCAGACCTTTTATTCCGCTGTACCAATCGTGATTTCCGGGAATAAAAATAGTTTTACCCTTAAAGTCTTTAGATAATTGAAGTTGATTTTTTAATTTGGTTTCAGCAATAATTCGCTCATTTGTATGATCCGTATTGGGTAATCCTTTTGGATAAATATTATCGCCAAGAAATAAAAGAGTTGTATTATTGTTTGCTTTTTTTAATCGATCTTCCAGTAAACCAATTGTTTGTTGTGCTTTTTCTTCATTGGCATTTCCTGCATCACCAATTAAATAAAAAGTATGTGCAATTTTTGAGCTATCTGTTCCGTTTTGTAGTACCGGATTTTTGATTTTTTTACCAAATTGTGCGTGATGTGTTGCACACGATTGAAAAATGAATCCCGAAGCAAATAATATAAAAACTGCTTTATTTGAAGTTATAAAACGATTATCCGAAAACAATTTCATAATTTAGTAGTATAAAAATTTCTTTATGAATCTTATAGAACAAGCCGAAAATTTTGTTAGTAAATTACTCAAAGATAAACTTTCTAATTCATATACCTATCATAATTTTCAACACACTCTTGACGTAGTAGCAGCTGTTGAAACACTTGCTGACAGCGAAAATATAAGTTCTTCTGATAAAGAAATGTTGCTCATTGCCGCTTGGTTTCATGACACAGGATATATAACGGGTTGCAGTAATCATGAAGATTCAAGTATTGTAATTGCCTCTGATTTTTTAACAAAAAATGAAAAATCTGCTGATTATATTGAGAAAGTGGCAGGATTAATCAAAGCCACCGAAAAGGAGTATGTTCCCAAAACCCTTTTTGAAAAAATAATAAAAGATGCCGATTATTTCCATATTTTGAGTGATGATTATATTTTTAGCTGTGAAGGGTTAAGAAACGAATGGAGAAATATAGAAGGAAAATCTTTTACTGATAAAGATTGGGCTGTAGAGAACTTCAATTTTTTAGCTAATATTCATCGGTTTTATACGGATTATGCCATTCAAAATTGGCAACCTTTAAAAGAGAAAAACATAAAACGTCTTCAGAAAAAAATAAAAAAAATGAACTTGAAAACGAATAACGAACCAGATAAAGAGTATAAAAAAAGAGAAAAAGAAGAAAAACCGGAACGAGCGGTTGATACTTTATTTAGAGTAACATTGAATAATCATACCAGTTTAAGCGGAATTGCTGACAGTAAAGCTAATATTTTACTCTCTGTAAATGCAATCATTATTTCGATAGCGCTTTCTACGTTGATTCCAAAATTAGACAGCCCAAAAAATGTTCATCTGATGGTTCCTACTTTTATCATGCTGATGTCCAGTGTTATTACTATTATTTTTGCCATACTTTCCACACGACCAAAAGTGACGAAAGGAGTTTTTACACGACAAGATATTGAAAATAAAAAAGTGAATTTACTATTCTTTGGAAATTTCTATAAAATGCCTTTGGATGAATACCAATGGGCTATGAACGAAATGATGAAAGACAGGGAATACCTTTATAACTCCATGATTAAGGATTTATATTTTCTGGGATTAGTTCTCGAGAAAAAATACCGTTTATTAAGAGTTGCCTATAATTTTTTCATGATAGGAATTATAATCTCGGTAATTGCTTTTGTAATTGCTTTTAAAATGGTTGGTTCTTAATTCAATTCATCCAGTAAATCTTGGTATGAAAAGTTCTTTGGAGTTTGTTCTTTAGTATCATTAATCACTTTTACCCTGATTGCTCTAAGGCCTGAAACTCCTTGTAATTCTTCGACTTCAAATTGTTCGATGGTTGGTTCCAATATTTTTTTAAATTGTAGAAATTTGATATAATTCAAATATTCTGTTTCCTCATTATTATGGGAATAGACGATTGTGATTCTTTCTTTTTCGGTAATTCTATCTTTTGTTCCTTTGATATTGGCTTTGTCGATACGTTTTTTTACTACTTCGTAACGGGCATTGTAGGTGCCGTCAACATCAAAACGTTTTTCATCCATTCTAAATCGAATAGAAATAGCAGAACTAAATACTAAAATTAACGAAGTAACATCAAGCTCATAAGGCAAACTAGATTTTAGTTGGTGGTGTTCCAGTTCCATTTCGCACAACGTTTGCAATTGCCATAATCTCAAATTATGAAGATACATACTATCAAAATCTTTGTTTGGCGTTATTGAAGCACCTATATAAAGATTGTGTTCCACACCATCGGTTTTGAAACGCTCATAATAATGTGGAAAAATATTTTGTGCTTCAACTTGTTTTTTATCAAGAATAGAAGCTAGTTTTTTATTAACAATAGACATGGCATTATCAAATTTCTTTCTCGAATGATAAAACATTCCTGTTTTTTCATCTAAACTTTCAAAGTAATTATGCTCAAGTGTTTCACCTAGCTCGTTTGTTTTTGTATTCCTTAAAATAGGATGAATTTCTTTTTCTATGTAAAGTTGAATTTGTTGTTCGGTATCCGCTTTTAAAGGGAATTCCAGTTGATTGTAAAATGATTGTAATTCAAATTTTCGTTGTTCCAATAAAACCAGATTGGTATTTGAATTTTGATTTTCAAAAATTTGAATAAGCGATTCGAGTTGATTTTTTAAATCTTCTTTTACCGTTTCATTTCTATGATTAGACGAACCTTTAATGTCTATTTGTCCATATAAAGGGTAGACTTCCTTGAATACAATTTCCTTAAATATATAGTCTTTATTTGGGTTATTAGTCTGAAAATATTTAAGCGCTTCTCTTCTAAATTTCCAATAAACACTTGGGTGAATCGATGTATATTCTCTTTGGATAATAGCTTCTACTTGGTATCGCATATCATTTTTGTAGCGCTCCAATGTGTCTACCACGTATGGTAGAATCAAATCCAGATTGTTTACATTAATGCTGTTAAGTTCTCTTGGTTTTCCCGAAACTAATTCTATAATGCCCAAAAGTTTGCCGTTTTTGATCACCGGAGCAAGAATACAGCTTTTAATATTGAGTTTTAAAAAATGTTCTCCCAGTTTTTCATTTTCTGATGTCTTGGCAAATTTTTCAACATTTGAAATTACAAATGGTTTATTTTGTTCCAAAATATTTTCCAATGAGCAACCAAAAAGCGCATTTTTGCAATCGACTTCTTGCATGTCGTGTAGAATAAAACTGTCTATTTTTTTATCATCATAAGGAGGCTTTACAAACTTTTCATCTTCTTCATTGTAAATGATAAAACCAACTTTTAAATCTGAAATTTTAAAAATAGAACGAAAAATAGTTTCAAAATTATTGCTATTATCCGTCTGATGTTTTTCGGATTTTAAAAGACTGCTTTTCAAATTTGAAATCGCACTTTCAATGGACGCATCAAATAGCGATACGATACCAAAGCCTTTTAAAATCCAGCTTTCAGAAGGGAATTTTTCTTTCCACAAATCAATATTGTCATAATTATCCATCAATAGATCAATATCTTCAGCAGATAATGGTATTGATTTATCAGTAGGAATTATTTCCATAAAATCAGCATTATATAGAATTCTATAATGCTTCATGATGCCATTTGCATCCGGGATATCGTAAAATAAAGGTCTGTTGAAATCAAAATGTTGATTATAAAAGCTATTCAAAATTAAAATACAATTCATAATGTAGAATTGATTTTGATCAAAATCCCTGATAGTCATATCAAATGTTCTTCCGGCATTTTCAAGTATTTTTTTGAATCTTTCAGAGTAATTGAACGTAAAGTTCTGAAAAGGGATAGTAACCGCTTTAATTTCGTTTTGAGTCAGCGCAGTGGGGAAAAGATCAGCTAATAAATAGTTTATCAGAGTTTCGTTTTCAGGAATTAAATTCAAATTCTCGATTCCAGTTCTGAATTCAGGGAAAGGTTCTATTTCTTTCAATAAAGCTTTGGCATAATTTGAGCGGTAATCGACATTAGTGTCAGCGATTTTCTCTAAAGCTTCAATGAGTTTATGGAATGAAATTAGAGTTTTGAACGGGCTTTCTTTAAACAAATGATAATCCATCTGATAGTTTATTTAGAATACAAAATTACTAATAAACGAAATTGGATTGACAAATTTCCGGTTCTTTTTTCTAAAGAATTACTATGATTTTAATTTAAAAAATCAAATGTTTTGTGTTGTAAAATGGAGATGTATTTTTTGGAAAATTATCGAATAGAAATGCTATTGTAGCTTAGCAGTTTTTTTTGATTGTTTTTCTGTTTCAATATCAGGATTGATTTTATTAATATCAGGATTAGCATGATTTTGTTTTTTTGCAATGTTAGAAATAATTGAATTTTTATTCTTGAAACACTTATAGGTATATTTTTTTCAAGAATAAAAAGTAATAATTGGTTGTTTTGGTAATCAAATGAATTGTAATAAATTCTGGAATTATTTTTACACGGAATGAATTCTTTTATTGTAGAAACCTATTAGGGTTTCATTTATTTCTTTTAGTTCTGGTGTAAGAAACGTTTTTCGACCTTTCTCATCGTTAGTTAATTCGAGTTCACAAACAGTGCATTTAAATTCTTTGAAATGATTTGTAACATTTCGGGTTGTAATTATTTTATGACCAAATAGTGTACACAGAATTTTTTTACTGAGAAATTTTTCTTTGATTTCGTTTGTATTCATACTATTCGGTTATTTAGATTTGGGGATTAAAGGGGATTAAACTTAATTAATAACCGTTTAAATATCAAATAAAATCGATGAAATACATTTTAAGTTAATAAAAACAATAAAATTCTTATAAAAATTATATGTTTTTTGTAAACCTTTGGAATAAAGTATTATAGGAATGAAAAAAAATCCCCAACTACATCAGTAATTGAGGATTGAAAATTTAGAGGTATAAAAACTATAAGCTAGCTTTTTTCTTCTTTATTGAAATAAACTAAGTAGTAATACATTTGTTTTTCTTCGTCCCAGCCTTTTTCTACAAATTTTTCGGCACTTTCAGGATTGATGAAGTCCATTTTAATTTGGATGTGTGTATCCAAATTAATTACGTTTTTGATTGATTTTCTGGCATCAGAAACCGCTGCATTTGCAATAGGGAATGATGTAACATCTTCAATACTGTATTTTTCCCCTTTGTCAACTTTGTAGTTTTTAAACTCAGGAATTAAGTCTGGATTGTCTAAAACTTCGTTTAAGAAATTAGTTTCTTCGAACTGATCGTTTTTTGCAAAATAGTTCACAGAACGGTTCATGAACATCACTTCTTCTTTCTTATCCTCAGCAGGGAAAACAACATCTTTAGCAAAGTTCTGACAGAATTTTAAATACTTTTTAGTGATAAAGTTTTCATCCTCAAAGGCATCAACAGATAAGAAATGTTCTAACCAATATCTCGCATCATAGCGGTTGCTGTCTACTGTTAGGATTTTGTAACCTTCTTCTTTTTTATAGTTAAAGATTAAACATCCTTTGTCTAATTTATTCAAACTTACACCTTGTTGCAAAATCATTTCTAAGTGAGTTTCTTTCTCTTCAAATTGTAAAAAGTCAGCTTGTATTTCGCTTTTAAAAATTCCTATTGCATCCACAACATTATTATCAATGCTCACGTTCGTTAAATAAGTAACGTAAACTTCGCCATTCTTGATGTGAGGATGATTAGATTGCTCAAATAAGTGTTTTGTGATTTTTTGAGAAACTTCATGAATCGTATTTGGATTCTCAAAAATCTCAGTTGCAAATTTGAACATGTCATTGTAATCCAAATCAATTTCATGGGCAAACTGAAAATAGTTTTCTTCTTTCTCTCTAAAGGGTTTAAAGAAAAATTCTTTCATCAAAGGCACAATTTCATCGTTCAGATTAAAAGGTTGCTCTGATAAAAAAATCGCTTCATTTCTACTTTTATTACCAACTCTATGAATTGATAAGTTTTCGATGTGTGTATTATATAAATTGATCATATTTTTATTTTTTTAGATAAAAGAACCAAGATGAAAGACAGCAAAAAGGTCTTTTATCTTGGCTCTTGATTCTTAATTGTATAATGCTTTAATTCCAGTTCTCCTCAAATCCAAAGTCTTCAAAACTATCATCGCCTTCAAACATGTCTAAATCGTCTTCGTCTAATCCGTCTTCAAATTCATCATTATAGTCATCGGCATTATCTGATTCAAAGTTTTTTTCCATCGCTTCATCTGGCATTTCACCGTGAGAAAAAATGGTTTCCGGATATGTATTTCCTGCAAGTTGATCTTCTATTGCAGCCAGTTCTACAAGGAACGTCCACATATTGATGAAATCATAAACATAGAGAATTTTAGTGTTTTCCTTATCTAAAATATCTGATAATTGGTAATCGCTCATTATTTTTTGCTCACCGGGAACATCGCCGGTATCAAAAAGTGAAATCTCCTCTTCTTGATTCCAAGTTTCATCGCAAGTATAAAACGAAGCCACTTCCATTCCATCAAATCCGAAAGAATTGAAAATAGCATTGTGCAAATCTTCTAAAGTATCGTCTTCAAGTATTGCAATGTCTCTAAAAACATCTTCTTCCGCGTCTAGAATCACTCTAAATTTATAAACCATAATCTTTGTTTTTATTGAAAGCTCAAAGGTAAAATTTAATTTTTAGATTTAGATTTTAGATTTTAGATTTGTTGATAAGATTTTTGTGTATGACTTTCAAAGGGAATAAGTGATTGATTGTCATTTATTCTAAAAGTATTTAGGTTTTAGTACAAAATAAATACGCTAATTATACTTTATTTGATAGGTAAGTTAAGAAAGACTTTTTTTAATCTTACCAACAAGCCTCTTTCTAATAATGTGATACTTTTTATGGTTTGGATATGACCTGTTTGGTGTCATATTATTAAAAATCAAAGCCACTACCAATAAAATTAGTACACCGCTCAGTACTGGATAAAGTACATACCAATAGCCAAGATTTTTAATCTTTGGTGTTCCAATAATGGCAATCAAAGCAGTGGCTCCACCTGGAGGATGAAGCGTTTTTGTCATTTGCATTAAAACGATAGATAAAGAAACGGCAAGCGGAGCAGCTATCCATAAAATATCAGGTATGAATTTAGCGACAGTAACGCCAACAAGTGCAGACACGATATGTCCTCCCACAAGATTTCGGGGTTGTGCCAATGGACTTTGAATAATCCCATAAACCAGTACGCTTGAAGCTCCAAAAGACCCAATTAAATAGACTACATCTACATGCAATAAAGTTTTAGATTGCATGTAAGCGATTAATCCGATGCCGATAAATGAACCCAGAAAAGCCCAAAAATGTTCCTTAAAATCAATTAAAGTTTCTTTGTAAAGAATGTATTTGGTTTTGCGATAACTCCTTTTTATTTTTTGAACAGGCATAGGTAATTATTTTACTAAACTTTGGGAATAGGAGTAAACAGTGAACGGATAAATCATTTTAGCTGTATATTTTGAAATCAAACAAACCACTAGAATTGGAAGAAACAACGTATAATCATTGGTTAATCCGCAAACTAAAAATATGGAGGTAAATGGTGCATGAATACTGGCACTCAAAACGGCTGCCATTCCTATTATCATAAAGTTTACTGGGATTACATTTGCATTGAAATACGTGTTTAAAACTAAAGCAACTAATAGTCCTAAAAATGCGCCAATAAACAGGCTTGGGGCAAAAACACCACCATCTCCTCCTGAAGCTAGAGTAACTGAAGTAACAATAGGCTTCAATACTAAAATCCCGATGAAAGTGAGTACCAATGAAAGTGAAAGCACGATTCCATTCGGATTAATAAAAATAGTCTTGATAGCATGATATCCTTCGCCATACAGTTGTGGAAATACAAAAAGGGAAATACTTAAAATCACAGACCCGAAGATAATTTTGAAATAGGGCACTTTTATTTTCGAAAATTGTTCTTTAAAAAACAACACACAACGGGTTAAATAAACCGAATTTATTCCTGCAATAATTCCCAATAGTATAAAGTAGGGAATAGCTCTTAAATGCCAAGTAGTTATGTGCACTGCAAACAATGGTTTTTCGTCAAGCAAATAAATGAGTCCAAAAGCGATTGAAACAGCTATCAGGTTTGTTAGTACAAACGCTCGAGTTACTTTTTTTGAAATCACTTCAAGAGAAAATAAAATTCCGGCTATTGGGCTGCTGAATAATGCCGTAATTCCGGCCGCAACTCCCGCACAGATTAACTCGGTTTTGTATTGTCGGAATACATTTTGTTTCCTTTGTGCAACAGAACCAATAGTAGCCGAAGCGACAACTGTTGAAACTTCTATTCCTGTAGAGCCACCAAAAACCACGGTCAATAAACCGTTAATGAAATGGGAAGGAATTTTATAGCTTGGTAAATTCTTCGAATTGGAATTAGTGCTTTCAAAAACTTCTTTTATGCCTTTGTTTTCCTTTTTCTTAAATAAATACTCCCTAAGAAAATAAATAATTGACAATCCAAAAACGGGGAAAACAACAAAAAATATTGGGTTTACAATCGTTTGATGAAAAAAGATTTCTTCATAATATTCAGTTGTGTTTTTCAAAATAACACCTAAAAAAGCAGAAAGAAAACCAATTAAAATGGATACAACAACAAGTTTTTGAAGTTTAATGAATTGATAGTTCTTTTTAATTTGTGTGGTATTGTTCATTTGAAAAAGTAATGTGTCTGAGTATTACAAAATTAAAGAAAAAAAATCAGATTTGAATTGAAAAAAGGATTGGACTATTTTCTTTTGCGATTAATACATTGTTTTTACTTTTTCATAAACAAAAATGACTTATTTTTCATAAAACTCTATCGGTAAATCATCTGGATCTGCAATAAAGAAAAAGCGTTTTTTAGTGTGTTCATCAACACGAATTTCTTCTGAACGGATATTTTGATTGACTAAAAAATCGCGGGTTAATTGAATGTCATCAACTTCAAAGGCTAAATGGCGTAATCCTGCCGCTTCAGGTTTTGAAGGACGCTGTGGAGGATTTGGAAACGAAAAAATCTCAATGATGTAATTTCCGTTTAAAGCCAAATCCAGTTTATACGATTGTCTTTCTTCACGGTAAATTTCTTGAACAATTGTAAGTCCTAAAACATTTGTGTAGAACGTTTTTGATTTCTGATAATCAGAACAAATAATGGCGATGTGGTGAACTTTATTAAGTTGTAGCATGTTATTTTAAATAAGTCATTATTGGAAGATTTGCATTGGCATCTTGGGTCAAAGCATCAGCATGAAGTTGATGTATCAGCGCTTTGGTTTCATCAATATCATTTATTCGAAAAAGAAAAAACACTTCATTTTCATCATCGGCATTTTGCCAAAGATGCTCCAGAAACATATTATTTTCGGCATGAAAGGCTTTGTCTTTCTCTAAAATCTCGCTAATGACCGCAATAGGAACATTTTTAAGTTTTGCTAATAAATGTGGCATTTTTATTGAATTGATAAGGTGTAAAAGGAAGAAAGCCTAATCAGTTGATTAGGCTTTAGCTTTTTATTTTTTTGCATCGGCACAAAGTCCCACAATCTCATGGAAAGTGTCATGTAAATCAGTGATTGATTTCAAAATTGCTGAATCAGATCCATTTGAAGTAACTAATTTATGCAGTGCTTTACTTTTTAACTGTAATCTTTCAGCTGAAGCCAATATAGCGTTTGTTCTAAATTCTGCAGGAATATCAGACTTTAATAACATGGCGGCTTTGTTCATCATTTCTTCTGAACGTGCTTTGATTGGCGCAAGATTTCCTTCTTCAGCAGGATGAAATGTTTGTGACATTACTTCGTGAAATTCTTTTATGGCAGGCCATTTTTCGAAAGTGGATTGTGCCGAAACTGAGTTTGCGACTACAATAAGTGCCAAGACTAGAAATGCTTTGAGATGTTTCATGATGATTTTATAAAGTTTAAATGTTTATAACAAAGATAAGAAATTTTAGTCTTAAGGAGTTGTAATTAGGGTTAGGATATACATTAAATATTTAACTTTCGGATTACTTTTGCCGGATTTCCTACCGCCAAAGAATTATCAGGAATATCTTTTGTAACCACTGAGCCTGCACCAATTACACAGCCATTTCCAATGGTTATACCTGGGCAAATAACTGAATTTCCGCCAATCCAGCAATCATCACCAATGTTTATTGGCAATGCATTTTCCAAGGTTTTTCTCAGTTCAGCATCCAGTGGATGTGTGGCGGTGAACAATTGAACTCCAGGTGCAAAAAACACATTGGAACCAATAGTGACTTTGGCACAATCCAAAACAACGCAGTTTACATTGAAATAAACATTTTCGCCACAACTGATATTGTATCCATAGTCACAAAAAAATGGAGGTTCAATATAAAGATTTGGTCCTGCATTAGGAATGAGTTCTTTTAGTATTTCTCTCGCTTTTTTTGTCACTCGGTATTCTGTAACATTTAATCGGTGGAGTAAATTTTTAGATTTTCGTCTGTCTTTTACTAAAACAGGATCTCCTGCCAAATAATATTCTCCGGCAATCATTTTTTCTTTTTCAGTTATCATAGTTTAATTTTTTGCTTTTATGTAAAACCAAGTTGTTTTTTTATTTTGACAGAAAGTTTGTCCTTGACTAAAGTATAGGATTGTTCAATGTAAAACTGCCATTCTTTTTTGGTCATTTCATTAATGTCGTTAATCATAACCCATTTGTAACGTGCAATGTAAGGCGCAGGCTTAAAACCTTCTCGAGTGCTGATTTCTTCAAACTGTTCCTCCAAAACTTTAAAAGCTGCCGAAGTGGGGGATTTGTCCAAACCAACAACCAAAAACATTTTTTCGCCTATGCAAAAACACAAATCATTTCCCCACTTAATACTTTCAGTCACCGCTTCATTTGATTTACAAATAACCTGTAATTCTTCAATATTCATGAAATTAGATTTTAGTTTTGGCTATTTTATCATGGATTTTTAGCGTTTCCTGCAATGCTGCACTTCCATACCAAAGCGTCAGTTCAGCTTCCAGAAGTTTAGATTGTACCGCTGGATCTGTCGCCACAAATGTTTTAGCTTCTTCTATACTACTGGCGTTAAAAATATAAATACCTCTATAATTTCGTTCGTTTTTTATGAAAGGACCCGCCACAACCAGTTTTCCTTCTTTTGCTAATTGATTGATATTAGCCATGTGACCCTCAAATAGTTTTTTAGTTTCTTCTTTCGTTGCCGTTGTGTTGCTTCCAGTTTTTAACAAACAAAAAACATATTGCTTCATTCCGTAATCATCTGCTTTAAGAGATTTTGCCAGTTTTTCATCAAATGCTGATTCCGCTTCCTGAGAAAATAGTACGGTACTAAAAGAGAACAATAAAAGGAATAAGATTGATTTTTTCATTTTTACAGAATTTGGTTGTACACAAATTTAAGGTTTTCATTATAAAATAAAAAATGCATGATTTTAAATTCGAAATGGATTAGGCAAAACAACTCATCCAGTAATTTCAACAGTTCAGTAATAACTTTTTCTGGTTCTGATTTTTGCAATAGATATTTGCTTCATCAAAATCAAATATCATGAAACCAACATTTACGCAACAATCAAATCATTCGAACACAAGGTTTAAATTTATTTTTACGTTTGCCTTTTTAGTATTCAGCTTAACTATTTTTTCACAAAATACAATTTCAGGAAAAGTGGTAGATGAGAAAGGAAAACCGGTTTCAGGTGCTAATATTTTTATTGAAGGAACTTATGACGGTGCTTCCAGTAGTGAAACGGGGAATTTTAGTTTTACAACTACAACAACCGGAAATCAAACTTTGGTTGTGAGTTTCCTGATTTATGAAACTTCAAAAACAGTAATTGATGTGGCTAATTTCCAAAATAAAACCATCAAATTACGAGAAAGTGTTACATCGCTTGACGCGGTTGTGATTACAGCAGGTACATTAGAAGCGGGCGATAAAGCAAGAGTTTCTGTTTTAAAACCGTTAGACATCGTAACTACAGCGGGTTCGGCTGGAAATATTATTGCGGCTTTGCAAACGTTGCCAGGAACACAAACGGTAGGCGAGGACGGCCGATTGTTTGTTCGTGGTGGCGAAGCCAATGAAACACAAACTTTTGTAGACGGGATTCGGGTGGCACAGCCGTATGGCGCAACCACGAATAATTTACCAACACGAGGTAGGTTTTCTCCCTTTTTATTCAGCGGAATATCATTTTCTACGGGTGGTTATTCAGCGGAATATGGCGAAGCGTTATCCAGTGTTTTGTTATTGAATACACAAGATGATCCAGACCAAAACAAAACCGAAATCGCTTTGATGACTGTAGGTTTAGGAATTGGAAATACCCAAAAGTGGAAAAAAAGTTCGTTGAGCGTAAATGCGAATTATATCAATTTAGCGCCGTATCAAGCGGTTATTCCTCAAAATGTGGATTGGAACAGTCCTTTTCAATCGTTGTCAGGAGAAACCGTTTATCGTTATAATTTCAATAATGGAATTTTGAAAGTATACGCTGCTTTTGATAGTTCTAAATTCGATATTAATCAGGAAAATATCAATTCGCCAGAGAAAATCAGAGTTGACTTGAATAACAATAATTTCTATTTGAACTCGTCTTACAAAGGCGTTTTTGGGAACAATTGGCAAATTACTTCCGGGTTAAGTTATGGCTACAGCAATAATAAAATAAATTTGGATTCAGATAAAGTGGCGAATGATGAAAATGCGGCTCATTTGAAATTAAAATTGAAAAAGAGCTTTTCTGAAAGATTGAAACTGTCTTTTGGAGCGGATTATTTTGTTACTCAATTCAATGAAGATTTTAAGGAAAATACAGGTTCGGTTTTCACCAATGGATACGATGCTAACATTGCGGCAGTTTATACGGAAGCCGATATTTTCTTCTCTAAAAAATGGGCAGCCAAAGTAGGAGTTAGGGCTTCAAATAACGATTTACTGAATGAAACCGCCATTTCACCCCGAATTTCATTTGCCTATAAAATGGCTAAAAACAGTCAGTTTTCATTTGCTTATGGCGATTTTACCCAAACTCCAAACGCGGAATACATCAAGTATTCCAACAATCATCAGTTTGAAAGTGAAAAGGCTTCGCATTACATCTTGAATTTTCAATACAATAAGAACGGAAAAACCTTTCGTGCAGAAACTTATTTTAAAGACTACAGCAATTTAGTAAAATTTGACACCCAAATGGCGGCGTATAATTCGGTTTATGATAATTCCGGTTCTGGTTATGCGAAAGGATTGGATTTGTTTTGGAGAGACGGAAAATCAATCAAAAACTTAGAATATTGGGTTTCCTATTCGTACATCGACACAGAGAGAAATTATAAAAATTTTAGTTCTCAAGTGACACCAAGTTTTGTTGCAGATCACAGCTTGTCAATCGTTACTAAATACTGGATAAACGACTGGAAATCACAAATAGGTTTTACGAATTCATACAGTTCTGGACGTCCTTATAACAATCCAAACGAAGCTAAATTTATGAACGGAAAAACAAAATCCTACAACAGTTTAAGTTTCAATTGGGCGTATTTAGTGTCACAGCAAAAGATTTTATACTTCTCGGTTTCTAATGTTTTAGGTTCTCAGAATGTATTTGGATACGAATATGCCAACAATCCCGATAATACAGGCTTTTACAATAGAAAAGAAATTGTTCCTACGGCCGATCGCTTTTTCTTCATAGGATTCTTTTGGACAATCAGCAACGATAAAAAAGACAATCAGTTGAAGAACCTTTAAAACGAGTCACAAAGTCATAAAGTCTACTGTCTTTGTAAACTCTTTCAACTGTATAACTTTCAACTAAATCACAATTCATCCATCAAATTCTACAGTTCAGTATCTATAAATTTTAAACCAATAAAAACTGAGATACTTTTGAAGTATAAATTATTGCAACGTTTCAATCATCAAAAAAATAACCATTTTAAAACAAGAAATCATGACAAAAGTTATCACCACAATCGTATTATTAGTATGTAGTTTAGTATCGGCTCAAGGGCAATTCGAACAAGGAATGGGAAAAGCATTCCAGCTTTGGGGCGAAGGAAAAAACACGGAAGCTTCTGATTTATTCGAAAGAATAGCTGGTGCAGAGAAAACAAGTTGGCTGCCTAATTATTACGTTGCATTAGTGAATACAACGACCGCTTTTAGAACAAAAGATAAAGATCAAATGAATTTATTACTTTCGAAAGCACAAAAATCATTGGATATAGAAATGGATAAAAATCCCAATAATGCTGAATTATTGGTAATGCAAGCAATGATTCACACCGCTTGGATTGCTTTTGATCCAATGACGAACGGACAAAAATTATCTGGAACGGTTATGGAATTGTACGGAAAAGCACAGGCAATTGCACCGGAAAATCCAAGAGTTGTTTTTGGTAAAGCCGAATTTGAAATAGGTGGTGCTAAATTTTGGGGAACAGACACTAAACCAATGTGTGTGCAAATTGAAAAAGCTATTGGACTTTTTGCTACTTTTAAACCTGAAACACCTTTCTCTCCAAAATGGGGTTTAGAAAGAGCTTTAGAAGCACAGAAAAATTGTAAATAGGAAGTAGAAACAAGAAAGAATAGAAGTGATTTTCAAGTCTTTTATTGATGCTACAATCAGAATAAATATCAAAATAAAATGAATAGAATATATAAAGAACTTCAAAGAGCGATAAAATTGACACTTATTATTTTTGCTGTGATTCAATTAGTCAATGTGATAATGGGAAGTGAAGTTTATTTTGGTAAAAGGTTGCTAGTCAATTTTTTATTCACAATGATGTATACTTTTTCTTTATACGCATCCAATATGTTCCTTTTTTGGAAATTAGACTCTTATTTTGAAGATAAATTTTCTGTAAAAAGATTAACACTTGGTTTTATAGGTTCGTTTTTAGTTTCATTAGCAGTTATTTTTTTAATGCACTTATTTGAAGAAGTGGTGTATAACAAGAATTCTTTTGATTATTTCTTGGCAAACGAAAAACCTTCAAGTTATTTAGCATCAATAATAATCACTTTTTTCGTCACCTTATCCATTTACACGATTTCATTTTACAAAGCGTATAATGAGAACAAAGTCAAGGAACAGAAAATTATTGCAGGAACAGCTAACGCAAAATTCGAGAGTTTAAAAAATCAAATTGATCCTCATTTTCTATTTAACAGTTTAAATGTATTGAGCTCTTTGATTGAAGAAAATCCAGATAATGCGCAGCGGTTTACGATTTCATTATCAAAGATTTATCGCTACGTATTAGAACAAAAAGATAAAGAGCTGGTTTCGGTTGAAGAAGAATTGGCTTTCGCCAAAACGTACATGAATTTATTGAAAATGCGTTTTGAAAACAGTTTGTTTTATGAATTACCAACCATAGCTATAAATCCAGATGCCAAAGTAGTGCCGCTCTCTTTACAACTTTTATTAGAGAATACGGTGAAGCATAATGTGGTTAGTGAACAAAGGCCATTACATATTCGGATTTATATTGAGGGCGATTATTTAGCCGTTCAAAACGATTATCAAAAGAAAGAAGTATTGCAAGAACGTCAAGGTGTTGGTTTACAAAATATCGTCAACAGATATGGAATTATAACCAACAGAAAAGTATTGATTATTCAAAACGAGAAAACATTTACGGTCAAAATACCTCTTTTGACAAAACAAATTACAGTTATGGAAACAACTACAAATTACAATGAAGATACGGCTTATTACAGAGCTAAAAAACGAGTGGATGAGCTTAAAGGTTTTTACGGAAACTTGATCTCTTACTGTTGTGTTATTCCGTTTTTAATTTATATCAATTTAACTTTTTCGCCACATTTTCAATGGTTTTGGTTTTCTGCAGCCGGATGGGGATTTGGATTGACGATGCATGCTTTAAAGGTTTTTGGTTACAGTTCTAATTGGGAACAAAGAAAAATTCAAGAAATTTTGCGCAAAGAGGAGCAGAAACAAACTTGGAAATAAGAATCAGAGCTGTTATAAACGTAAAAAAAATTAAATAAGAAATTATGGAAAATACATATCAAAACGAAGAGCGCTATTTTAAAGCGAAAAAACAAGTGGAAGAAATTAAAGGTTTCTATGGGAACTTAACAGCCTATATAGTCTTTAATATTGCTCTCTTAATTATAAATTTAGTGACATCTCCCGAGCATTTATGGTTTTTTTGGCCTATGTTAGGGTGGGGAATTGGAGTAATTTTTCATGGCATGAAAGTCTTTAATTATATGCCATTTTTTGGTAAAGATTGGGAAGAGAAAAAAATCAAAGAGTTTATGGATAAAGAAAATGAGAGAAAAGATACTTGGACGTAAAGTCATAATTCTTCTATTACAATTGAATTGCTTTTTTAAATAGTAAATGACACTTAATATCATCAAAATGAAAAGAAATTTTAATTCTGGGTTTGAAGGATTTCAGCCAGAAGACAAATACGCTGCCGCCCAACGGGAAGTTAAGCGATTGAAAGGGTTTTATACGCATTTAATAGTATATATAGCCGTAAATATAGTGATTGTATTCCTCAATGTTAGAGATTTGGATCCAGGAGAAAGCTATTTCAAAATAGAGAATTTCTTTACTGCATTCTTTTGGGGAATAGGAATAGTGGTACACGGATTTTCTGTTTTCTTGCCCAATTGGATTTTTGGAAGAAACTGGGAAGAGAAAAAAATCAAGGAGTTGATGGAGAAAGAGAAAAGTGAAAAATGGGAGTGAAATAAGTGATCATCCCGAAGCTTCGGGAGCAATTTTCAGTAAACCAAAATAACCTAATAAACGATTCAGTATTAAATGATGACAATAATAATCGAAGACGAAAAACCAGCTGCAAGATTACTACAGCGAAAATTAGAAAGACTAAATATTCAAGTAGGAGTGATGTTGCATTCTGTAGAAGAAGCAATTAATTGGTTTTCTAATAATGAACATCCGGAATTGATTTTTTTGGACATTCAGTTGTCAGATGGATTGTCATTTGAAATATTTGAAAAAATTGAAATTAAGAGCGCCGTGATTTTCACAACGGCGTATGATGAGTATGCTTTACGTGCTTTTAAATTGAATAGTATCGATTATCTTTTGAAGCCTATTGATGAGGATGATTTAGAGGTTGCCGTTTCTAAATTTAAAGCGCGTTTACCAAAACAAGAAACCGGCTCCCGAGACTTCGGGATGGATTTTGAGCAGATTAAAAAAATGCTTTCTAATCCATTTGAAAAAAATCATAAAAAACGGTTTACAGTAAAAATTGGACAACATTTGAAAGTGATTACTACTGATGAAATTGAGTGTTTTTTTAGTGAAAATAAAGGAACCTATCTTCATACTTTTGACAACAGGAATTATTTAATTGAAACGACTTTGGAGCTTTTAGAGCAAGAAGTAGATCCAAAAGATTTCTATCGTGTAAGTAGAAAATTCATAGTTCCTCTAAAAGCGATTAAGGAAATTGTTGTCTATAGTAACTCTCGATTAAAAGTTATTTTGCCTTCTTATAAAGAAGACGAAGTGATTGTAAGCAGAGAAAAAGTTTCTGATTTTAAAAATTGGATTGGGTAGTTTTAGTGTAAAAAAACTGTTTCAAAAGCAGGTTCAAAAAATTCTAAAAAAGAAAGATTTTGACTCTTGCAATTGAAACAGTTCAAGTATGTTTAGGATTTAAAAATTAATCAAATAATGATTTAATTTCTTTTTGCGTCTTGCCTAATTTTTGTTGTAGCTTACCCCACATTTCATCTTCTTTACCTTCATCGTACAACAAATCATCATCTGTTAAATCAGCAAATTTTTGTTTAAGTTTTCCTTTCAATTCATTCCAGTTTCCTTCAATCTCTTTTGAATTTGGCATAATATTTAAGTTTTAAATTACTATTTGTTCTTTACAAATTTGGTGATTTTGAACAGTAAATATGTTATACAATTCTAGGAAACTATTGTATAATTCTAGTAAATTTTGCAATTGTATTTTATCTTATATCGTCGATTAGGAATGACATTTATGTTAAATCATAACTAAAGATGTTGTTTTTTAAAATACTGATAAATTGAAGGTTATATATTTGGTATAGATTATTCTTATGACGATTTTAAACCTTTAAAAACAACTTTTCGAATACCAATTATGACAAAAATCAGAGCGGTGTAAATTATAAAAAACGGAATGATATATTCAATTAAATCCATGGGTAGCATTACCGCAATTATCAATAGTTGAAAGCCTAATCCGTAAATAGAAAGTACTGTCATAAACCAGTTAGGAAAGGTTTTTACTTTGTACGCCTCTTTGTCCAGAAAGTGAATTATCTTGTCAAATGTGCCATAAACGATAGTATAAATCCGGAATAAAATATCCACTGATTTTTGGGTTTCTCCGGGTAAAGCTTTTGGCGATTTATATTCGAAAATTTTACTGGTGGTATCTCCGCCTACTGATTTATTTCTTAAAATCACATAGTAATAATTGTATAAAGTCCCCTGTAATTGGATGCCAATAAAGGCCAAAACAGTAAGCCAAAATGATGTCTTTGAAACATAACAAATGGTCATTAAAAAGAGAAAATTTAAGATGATATCAAAGACACTGTCTAAGTATCTTCCTGTATAGGAAGGCGTGTTTTTCAATCGTGCCAGTTCGCCATCGGCAGCATCAATCATTGATTTTAGAATGATGAAAAAACTGGCTAAATAGTAACTTCCTTGAAGAATACAGTAAATGGCAATCAAGCCTGAAACACCAAAAAGTAAGGTGACATGTATAGGAGTGAACCGAGTGTTTTTTAATTGATTGGCAAGAAATTTTCCAAATGGTCTTCCATAATCTGATAAATCTAAAAATTTATCTTGAGCAGCAAGTTTAGACATTTATGTTTATAAACAAAGAAATGCGACAATATAGTCAGGTATTATGGTTGGTATATTTTTATTTTGATAATCGATGTAAAGTGAATGTCATTGCCGTCAGTAAAAAGAAAGCCATTACTTGGTGTAATAATCCCAACCAAAGCGGTACACTGTAAAGCAACGTAAAAACGCCTAATGTGAATTGCAAAAATACGATTAATACCAAGATATTGATTCCTTTTTTCTGTAACGAAGAAAGGATGTGTTTTTTACTGGAGAAATAAAGCGCAAGAATCAATCCTACTACAACATATGCCATGGTTCGGTGTACAAATTGAACGCCGCTTTTTCCTTCGATAAGATTCAAAAACAAGGTGCTTTTTTCTATAAAAACACTGTCGTGAATGAATTGTCCATCACTCATTAATGGCCAGTGATTGTGTATTAAACCTGCATTTAAGCCTGCAACAAACCCACCATAGATAATTTGCAACAACAAAAATACTAACGCAACGCGTGCTAGTTTTCGCAATGGAAGTATAACTGTCGCTTTGTTTGGATAAATTAAATCCAAAGCTACCCAAAGTGTATACGCAAAGGTAATAAAAGCAAATGTGAGGTGTAATGCTAATCTAAAATGACTTACATCAGGATTGTCGATTAATCCGCTTCTAACCATGAACCAGCCCAAAAATCCTTGAAAACCGCCCATGAATAATAAAACCACACATTTTTTGATGGTTTCGCTCGAAAGACGTTTCTTGAACAAGAAATAGACAAAAGGAACGATAAATACTAAACCTATTATTCTCCCTATAAAACGGTGGAACCATTCCCAGAAATAAATGAATTTATAATCACTTAGGGTAAAATCATTATGTATATTGATTTTTTGATATTCTGGAAATTTTTTATATTCTTCAAAAGCATGAGACCATTTTTCTTCTGTTAAAGGCGGAAAAGTATCGGTTACTAAATGCCAATCGGTCATTGATAAACCTGAATTGGTCAATCGGGTAATTCCTCCCACTACAACCATCATAAACAATAATAAGCATCCTGATAACAACCAAATGATAACGTAATTATTCTCTTTTTTCATTGTTTGAAATTAATTTATGCAAAGATATTTGAAATGTAATTAATTGTTAATTCAACAAGCGTTAATCTTTAATCCAATTTTTGCGGCTCTTTTTAGCATAAATTGATACGCTGCCTCATATTCATTTGGAATTTCTCCTTCCAGAATCGCCTCTTTTATGGCTTCTTTCAGCATTCCAATTTCTTTTGAAGGCTTTAAATTGAATTTTTCCATAATCTCTTCACCTGATATTGGTGGTTGAAAATTACGAACCTGATCACGTTCTTCGACTTCTACAATTTTCTTGCGTACAATTACAAAATTGTTGTGGTATTTCTTGAATTTATTAGGATTTTTGGTAGTAATATCGGCTTCACACAACGTCATTAAATTCTCTACATCTTCACCGGCGTCAAAAACCAAACGACGCACCGCTGAATCCGTGACCGTGTCTTGTGATAACACAATCGGGCGAGAACTCATCATGACCATTTTTTGTACAAATTTCATTTTGTGATTTAGTGGCATGTGTAAGCGTTCAAATATTTTTTTTGCCATTTTTCCACCAAGAAATTCATGTCCATGAAAGGTCCAACCTTGTTTTTTGTTAAAGCGTTTTGTTGGTGCTTTTCCAATGTCGTGCAATAATGCTGACCAGCGCAACCAAACATCATCTGTATGCGGACAAATATTGTCAACAACCTCTAAGGTGTGATAGAAATTATTTTTATGCGTATGACCTTCAATTTCTTCCACTTGATTCAAAGCGGTCAATTCCGGAAGGATAATATCTAAAAGCCCAGTTTTGAATAATAGCAAGAATCCTACGGAAGGTTTATCTGTCGAAAGTATTTTATTCAACTCATCAACGATGCGTTCTCCGGAAATGATTTTGATTCGGTTTGCGTTTTTGGTTATGGAGTTCAACGAATTTTCTTCGATATCAAATCCCAATTGGTTTGCAAAACGAATGCCTCTCAACATGCGCAATGGATCATCAGAAAAAGTAATATCTGGATCCAAAGGTGTTCTAATTATTTTATTTTTTAAATCTTCCAATCCGTTAAAAGGATCCGAAAGTTCTCCAAAATTAGCAGCGTTTAAAGATAAAGCCAGCGCATTTATGGTAAAATCACGACGATTTTGGTCGTCTTCCAATGTTCCATTCTCTACAACAGGATTGCGACTCTCAAAATGATAGGATTCTTTTCGGGCACCTACAAACTCAATTTCAGTATCTTCAAAACGCAACATCGCTGTTCCGTATGTTTTGAAAACTTGAACTTTTGGTTTTTTTGGAAGTAATTGGGAAACTTTCAAAGCTAATTCGATTCCGCTGCCAACAGCAACAATATCAATATCTTTTTTAAAGTCTCTATTTAAAAGTAAATCTCTCACGAATCCGCCAATAACATAACTTTCGATGTTAAGTTCTTGGGAAGCTTGAGAAATTACTTCGAAAATTTTATTATTTAAGGCTTCTTTATATGAAGTTTTGATACTCATTTTTAAAATGTTTAAAGTCTAAAGTTTAAAGTTGCTAAACTTAAAACTGAATACTGCAATCTATTTCCGAATCACTTTCACCTGAGAATCATTCGTTAATTTTATTATTGTTGACGGTTTTCCACCGATTTTTTCACGGTGCAAATTTACAACATAGTCCACACCTTTTATAATTTCCGGGCTAATATCTTTGAAGGCTATAGGAGTGGGTTGACCTGAAATATTTGCAGATGTCGAAACCAATGGTTTTTTCATCTTTTCCATTAATTTGAAGCAAAATGGTTCTTTCACAACGCGAATTCCTAGTGAGTTATCAGTAGAGATTATATTGGGAGCTACATTTCTGGGTTTGTCCAGTATTAAAGTAGTTGGTTTTTCGGATAAGTCAATGATTTGCCAGGCAACTTCAGGAATGTCTTTGAATACATTGTACATCATTTTTTCACCATTCATCAAAACAATCATACTTTGGGTTTCGGCTCTTTGCTTGAGTTTGTATATTTTGGCAACAGCCTCAGGATTTGTTGCGTCACAACCAATTCCCCAAACGGTATCGGTAGGGTACAGGATAATTCCGCCTTCCTTGATTACTTCGTAAGCTTTGTGAACTTCTTCGTTTATATTTTCCATATTTTTATTTTTGTGGAGATTTTAAGTTTTAGTTCAATAAAACTAGTGTAATTTCCAGAGTGTAAAAATACTTCATTTGGGCTTTGCAATCCAAATATATTTCGAAGCGTGATTAATCCCTTTCCTGTTTTTTTACTTTAATTTTAGAACATTTGATAATTCAAGCTATTTAAATTAATATTTAGTGTTATTTTGGCATAATTTTGAAATTTAGAAGACTAAAATTTAGTGTCTAATTAATTAAAAAATCAAAATTTAAATTAATTTATTCAAACAATAGAAAATGACATCAGCACTTTTAATTTCTACATATAATTGGCCAGAAGCACTTCGTTTAGTTATGATTAGTGCTTTATCGCAAACGGATTTACCTAATAAGATTCTTATCGCTGATGACGGTTCTGGCAAAGAGACAGAAGAGCTTATAAGGGAACTTCAACTTAAAAGTAGTGTTCCGATTCTTCATTTTCATCAAACAGATAAAGGTTTTAGGAAAGCAAAAATTTTAAATAAAGCTATAGCGGGAACTAATGTTGATTATATTATTCAAGTTGATGGAGATTGTATTTTGCATCCTAATTTTGTGAAGGATCATTTAAGCTTTGCAGAAAAAGGCATGTATTTATATGGCTCTCGTGTTAATATACTTCCTACTGCTGTTGGGAAAATTTTTAAAACCAAGAAAATCTATTTTAATTTTCTTTCTAGTGAAATTAAAAATAGAACTAGAACCTTGCATATTCCATTCTTGTCAAGACTATATAAATCACATGAAGGAATTTCTAAAAAATTTAGAGGTTGTAATGTTTCGTTTTGGCGTGATGATTTTATAGCGGTCAATGGCTATAATGAAGACTTTGAAGGTTGGGGGAGGGAAGATTCGGATTTAGCCATTCGACTTGGAAACAATCATATAAAAGCTAAAAGACTTCGTTATGCTGGAATTGTTTATCATATTTTTCATAAAATAAGTTCAAAAGATTATTTTGAATTAAATGATAAAATACAAAAGGATACTATAGCAAATAGAACGGTAAGAGTTTTAAATGGAATAGATAAGTATTTGAAATAGATTTTTTAGTTATTCGGTATACTAGCTATTTTTATTTGGAGATTTTTTTTAATAAAATTATTATTGGATATATGGTAAACCTTAAATTGGATAAATAAAAAGCAATACCTACTTTTGTTTATTCTTATTATTCTATTGATGCAAATAAATATTCATTCTCATTTTCTTAAACATAAATCAAAATTATTGAGTTGTATTGAAAATTTTGATATGACAGGAATCCTTTTTGGTGATGGAAAACGAAACAAAATAAAATTATTTGATTTAGACTCTTTAACGATTAATATCAAATCGTTTAAAATCCCAAATCTAATTAATAAAATTGCTTACAAGTATTTTAGAAAGTCTAAAGCCAGACGTTCCTACGAATATGCAACAAATTTGTTAGAAAAAGGAATTGGAACACCGCAACCTATCGCTTTTTTTGAAAATTACAGTTGGTTGGGATTGAAAGAAAGCTATTATGCTAGCGAGCATCTTCAGACAGAACTGACTTTTAGAGAACTCGTAGAAATTCCAGATTATCCAGATCACTCAACTATTTTGCGTCAGTTTACCCGTTTTTCTTTCAATTTGCATGAAAAAGGTATCGAGTTTTTAGATCATTCTCCGGGTAATACTTTGATAAAAAAAGTTTCTGAAAAACAATATGAATTTTTCTTAGTTGATTTAAACAGAATGAATTTTCATGCTCAAATGGATGTCAACATGCGAATGAAAAACCTTTCGAGATTAACTCCAAAAAAAGAAATGATTGAAATAATGAGCGATGAATATGCAAAATTATACAATAAATCATTCAAGGAGGTTTTTGATATAATGTGGTACTATACTTGTGAATTTCAAGAAAAATATCATAGAAAACGCAGATTGAAAGCTAAATATTTTTTCTGGAAATAAGGTCTTTTTTATTCCAAAGAAGCTTTAATTCCTGATATCTTACAAACACACTATAGGCATTTAAATAGCATATAGTAATTCCTTTTTTGCCATCAAGAAAACCCAAGCGAATAAAATAATTATATAAAAAATTATAGGAAGGATGAAGAATGTGAAGTGTAAAGGAAGGTTTTTGTTTCTTGATAAACTTTTCTTGAGCTTTTAGCTTTCCGTACCGAGTAGCTTTTGATTTGTAGCATTTATAACCTGAATAGGAATAATGAAGAAGCTTATTTTTAAAAACACCTATTTTCCCATTCACTGTTAATTTTTCATGTACCAATTGATCGCTACTGTATTTTGCAAAGTTTTTATCAAATAGTCGGAGTATTTTATCGGTTTGTAATCCGCTAAAATGTAAAACGGTATTTTCAAACATAAATTTTCTGTAAAATAAAAAAGCAGAATAAGTATTGTTTGTTCGTAAGGTTTCTATAATTTCTTCTTTTAGTGCTGGAGTAATTCTTTCGTCAGCATCCAGAAATAAAATCCAATCATTTTTTGCTTGTGAAATCGCAAAATTTCTTTGAGAAGAATAATTTTCGAATCTATTTTCAATAAATCTTACGTTAGAAAATGATTGGGCGATTGACTTTGTTTTGTCGGTACTATAAGAATCTACAATAATAATTTCGTCAGCAAAACCCAAATCAACCAAAAGCGCTTGCATGTTTGCTTCTTCGTTTAGAGTAATTACTAAGACAGATATTTTTGGCGCTAAATTTAGATTCATGAAAGGGTAGTATTTCACAAATATAATTTATTAACTACTTTTGCACTACTTAACTTCAAAAATATTTATGAAAGCATCTGTAATAATAAGTACATACAATGCAGAGGCATGGTTAGAGAAAGTTCTTTTTGGGTTTAATATTCAAACTGAAAAGGATTTTGAAATTATTATCGCAGATGATGGCTCTGGTCCAAAAACAAAAGAATTAATTGATCAAATGAGGAATAAGATTTCAAATCCTATTATTCATGTTTGGCATGAGGATAATGGTTTTCAAAAAACTCAAATTTTAAATAAAGCGATTGTTAGTACTAATTCGGATTATTTAATTTTTACGGATGGCGATTGTATTCCAAGAAATGATTTTGTTGCTGTTCATCTTGATAATAGAGAGAAAGGATATTTTCTTTCGGGAGGATATTTTAAATTACCCATGTCTATTTCTAAAGCGATATCAGAGGAAGATATAGTTTCTCAAAGATGTTTTGATGTAAAGTGGTTATTACAGCATGGTTTAAAAAAATCCTACAAAAACATTAAAATTAGTTCGTCTAAATTTAAATCTAAAATTTTAAATGCCATAACGCCTACTAATGCAAGTTGGAATGGGCATAATGCTTCTGGTTGGAAAAATGATTTAATAGCCGTGAATGGTTTTAATCAAGAAATGCAATACGGAGGCGAAGACAGAGAATTAGGAGAGCGATTATTCAATATGGGATTGAAATCTAAACAAATTAGATATAGCGCAATATGTATTCACTTGGATCATAGTCGCGGCTATGTCAATGAAGCAGCATTAAAAAAAAATAAAGCCATTAGAAAATTTACTAATCTGAATAAGATAGTAAGAACTTCCAATGGTATAGATTCTAATTTATAAGCGCTTTTAATTATTTTCTAAAAAACTTTCTAATTTTGGAAAAAGAAGTTCAGGGGCAAAAGATTCATATAAATTTAAAGCTTCATTCTTCATTTCTTTTGCAGATTTCGTACCATATAATTCCGGTCTGAAATCTTTTAAATGCACCGATACATTTGATTTTTCATTTTCAAAAGAATTCCAAGCTTCTTTGATTATCCATGTAGAAAATATAGTAAATGTAGGTTTGTTTATCGCTTTGGCCATATTTACTGCGCCTCCTTCATTACCAATTAAAGCATCACAATGGTAGGTTATGGATAAAAACTCTCGAATACTTCCAGAGACAACATTAATTTTTATGTTTTCTTGAGTTTTAGGCTGACATAAATCAAAAATTGCTTTGGCTTCTTTCTCCTGCGATGGCATATAATTGAAAAGTAAAACTGCTTGATTTTTTTCAACTATTCGATCAAGTATTTTTGCCATATACAGAAAAGGATAGGTCTTGTTTTTACCGCTTCCAAGAACACTGATCATGTATAACTTTTTAGAAAAATCAATTTTGTTTTTCACTAAAATAGCTTTTCCATTCTCAATTTCTTTTTCGGTTAAAAAGATACTTGGCTTGTTTTTTAATTTTGCATTTGGCGCTAATGGCATTAACAAATTCAATCTGTTTTCTAAAGCCGTTCCTGCTTCAGTAATTGGATTTATGATTTCTTTTACTGTTATAGAATAGAGATAATTTGTATATGGTTTGTAGAACCCGATTCTTGTTTTAGCACCAGAAAAAGCGACTACCAAATTACTTTCCAGTTTTCCGTATGCATCTATAACCAGGTCGTATTTTCGTTTCCTGATGGCAATTAAAAATTTAAACAATGCTAGTTTACTTTTGCGGTACCTATCTTCAAATAATATAAGGTTATCAATATTTGGATTGTTTTCTAAAACTGGAACAGTAAAAGGATTAACTAGATAATCTACTTGAGAATCGGGATAAATCAACTTTAAATTATTACAAATAATACTGCTAGCCAATACATCACCAATCATCTTTTGTTGAATTACCAATATTTTCATCATTTTCATAATATAAAAAACCTCCCGTTTAAGGGAGGAATATACAATAATTTTTTATTTTAAGAGGTATTAAACCGCTACGTCATATTCACGTAAAGCATTATTCAATGATGTTTTCAAATCTGTCGAAGGCTTACGTGTTCCAATGATTAACGCACAAGGAACTTGAAACTCACCGGCAGCGAATTTCTTAGTGTAACTTCCAGGTATTACAACAGAACGAGCAGGAACAAAACCTTTCATTTCAACTGGAGTTTCTCCTGTAACATCAATAATTTTAGTAGAGGCAGTCAAGCAAACATTGGCACCAAGAACGGCTTCTTTCCCAACATGAACACCTTCTACAACAATACAACGAGAACCAACAAAAGCACCGTCTTCAATAATTACTGGAGCAGCTTGTAAAGGTTCAAGAACACCACCAATACCTACACCACCACTTAAGTGTACGTTTTTACCAATTTGAGCACAACTTCCTACGGTTGCCCATGTGTCCACCATAGTTCCTTCATCAACATAAGCACCAATGTTTACATAACTTGGCATCAAAATAACACCACTAGAAATATAAGCACCGTAACGCGCTACAGCATTAGGAACTACACGAATTCCTTTTTCGGCATAGCCTCTTTTTAGCAACATTTTGTCATGGTATTCGAAAATTCCAGATTCTAAAGTTTCCATTTTTTGAATAGGGAAATACATCACAACCGCTTTCTTTACCCATTCGTTTACCTGCCATCCTTCACCTACCGGTTCAGCAACACGTAATTTTCCAGTGTCTAATAATTCAATAACTTCTCTGATAGCATCAGTTGTTGTCGTTTCTTGCAACAAGGCACGGTTTTCCCAAGCTTGTTCTATAATTGTTTGTAATGGATTCATTTTAGTTAGATTTTTGACAAAGATATGTTTTTTAACTAAAATCAAAAACGCAAATTGATTTGAAAAATGTTACAGATTTAACTTATAGTATATTTAATGTTTTTCAAATGTTGTAAATTTGAGGAATAAATGAAAATCATTCAAACATGAAAGATAATTTCTCCAAACAAGCTGCTGAGTATTCTAAATTTCGACCACAATATCCAGATGCAATGATTGATTATTTGGTTTCATTTGCCAACAACAAAGGAGTTGCGCTAGATATTGCTACCGGAAATGGACAAGTCGCACAAAAACTTTCGAGTTTTTTTGAAACGGTTTATGGAATTGATATTAGCCAGAACCAACTTAACAATGCGATTCCAACGGAAAACATAATTTACAAAGTAGCCGCTGCAGAAAACACCTTTTTCAAAAATCAGGAGTTTGATTTAATCACAGTTGCCCAAGCAGTTCATTGGTTTGATTTTGATTTGTTTTACAAAGAAATTTATCGAATCTTAAAACCAGATGGAATCTTTGCCGTTCTGGGGTATGGTTTGTTTTCAACCAATGCGGATTCGGATAAGATAGTGCAAGATTATTATCGCAATATTATAGGACCATATTGGGATGCCGAGCGAAAATACTTGGATGAAAATTACAAAACAATACCATTTCCATTTAATGAAATTGTTACGGAAACTTTCGAAAATAAGTTAACATGGACTTTTGAGGAACTTATAGGATATTTGGAAACATGGTCAGCGACGCAGCATTATATTTCGAAAAATAATCAAAATCCTATTGATTTGATTTACGATGATTTGAAAACTTCTTGGTTAAAAAGCGATAAGAAAGTGACTTTTCCGTTGTTGCTAAGAATTGGAAAATTAAAATAGTTACCTTTGAAAAAAATATACAAATGCCAAGAATTCTCGCCATAGATTACGGACAAAAACGAACAGGAATAGCCGTTACCGATGAAATGCAAATTATAGCTTCGGGATTAACAACCATTCCTTCCCCAACTGCAATCGCTTTTTTGAAGGACTATTTTTCCAAAGAGAAAGTAGAGGCTGTTCTCATTGGTGAGCCTAAACAAATGAATGGAGAACCTTCAGAAAGTGCTTCCATCATAAAAGGTTTCGTAACGCATTTTACCAATCATTTTCCGGATATGAAAGTCATTCGGGTTGATGAACGGTTTACTTCAAAAATGGCTTTTCAAACCATGATTGACAGCGGTCTTAGTAAGAAACAGCGTCAAAATAAAGCACTTATCGATGAGATTTCGGCAACGATAATGCTTCAAGATTATTTGACTCGAAAGATGTTTTAAAAATCCAACTGCAAAGCTGGTCAACTGACCAAAATAGATTTGAAATTCCTTACTTTTTAACAATAATTTGTTACATTTTTTTTGCATATATAAAGTATCTTTGCACTTTAAAATTTTGTTATGCCCGATACAACCATTCGTTCGCAAAGTGATGTAGTTCTTATAGGAGCTGGAATAATGAGCGCCACTCTTGGCTTAATCCTAAAAGAGTTACAACCAGATATAAAGATTGAAATATACGAAAGATTAGATATGGCTGCTGCCGAAAGTTCTGATGCATGGAATAATGCCGGAACTGGACATTCTGCTTTTTGTGAGCTTAATTATACTCCAGAAAGTGAAGATGGAAGCATCAACCCTAAAAAAGCAATCGGTATTGCGGAATCTTTTGAGGTTTCCAGACAATTTTGGGCCTATTTAGTGCAACAGAATAAAGTTTCATCACCTGAAAATTTCATTAAAAGTATTCCTCACTTGAGTTTTGTTTGGGGAGAAAAAAATGTAGAATACCTTAAAACAAGATTTGAGGCTTTACATTCGAATCCTCTTTTTAAACAAATGGTTTTCAGCACTGATTTTGAGCAATTAAAAGAATGGATGCCTTTAGTTATGGAAGGTAGAAATGAATCTGAGAAAGTTGCAGCAACCTCAATGGCTATTGGTACCGATGTGAATTTTGGAGAATTAACCCGAAATATTTTTAGTTATTTGACTAAATTGGATGGAGTTACGATGTATTTCAATCACGAAGTCCAAAAAATGAGACAACGTGAAGATAAATCGTGGAGAATAAAAATTACTGATTTGGCTACAGGCCAAAAAAGAAAAACATATACCAAATTTGTTTTTATTGGTGCCGGAGGCGGTTCATTACCGTTATTAGAAAAAGCAAACGTTCCCGAAGGAAAAGGCTATGGCGGTTTCCCTGTGAGTGGACAGTGGTTAAAATGCACCAACCCTGAAGTGATTGCAAAACATCAGGCAAAAGTATATGGAAAAGCGAGTGTGGGTGCACCACCAATGTCTGTACCACATATTGATTCCCGAATGATAAATGGAGAAAGACAACTCCTTTTTGGACCTTTTGCAGGTTTTTCAACTCGATTTTTAAAAAACGGTTCGTATTCTGATTTGCCATTATCCATAAAACCGGATAATATCATTCCGATGATTGCTGCCGGTATTAAAAATATACCACTTACTAAATATTTGATTGAGCAAGTGCGTCAGTCTCCTAAAGACCGAATCAATGCGTTGAGAGAATATGTTCCTGGTGCAAGATCTAAGGATTGGAAATTAGAACGTGCAGGACAACGTGTTCAAGTAATAAAAAAAGACGAAAAAGAAGGCGGAATACTTGAGTTTGGTACTGAAGTAATCACAACTGCTGATGGAACTTTAGCTGTTTTATTGGGTGCTTCTCCTGGTGCTTCAACCGCAGTTTCTATTATGGTTGATTTAATAGGAAGATGTTTCAAAGATGAAATTGAAACGCCGGAATGGCAGGAAAAATTGAAAGTGATGATTCCTTCTTATGGTCAGACTTTAAATGATAATCCAGCTTTATTAGCCGAAATAAGAAAAGATACTGCTTCTGTTTTAAATCTGACTAATTAGTTATACAGTGATCAGTAATCGGTGTTCAGTAAGCTACTGAACACTGATTACTGTTCGCTTTTTTAAAATTCCATTAATTCTTTTGTGGTTTTTAAAATATTTTCAGAGAGATTAGTCAACCAAATTAATTGTTCTATAACCAATTGCGCCTCTTGCATTTTCAATTGAAATCCCTCCTCATCAATAGGACTTCCTTCTTTTAATTCTTTGGCTCGAATATTTTTTAATTCTGTAAATCGCATCGCTAAATCTTCTTTTGGGAGATTTTCTTTTAGATGTAAATCTTTTTCTTTCAAAATTGCAATCGCATTATCCAGGTTTCTAATGACAGTATCGACTACAATATTAAAAGCTTCAGAAGCTGATGTAGTTTTGTGCGATTGGATGTACGTTCCTAACGAAGCTGATGATGATAGCAAGGAATGATTCAGCACCGCTAATTTATATACCTGTGGTAATTGCTTTTGTTTCGATTTTGGTTCCTGGACCATTCTTTGGAAAGAAGCCATCAAATTTCCTATTTCGATAAAAGCATTTTTTCGGGCTAACCGATACGAAGTAGAAATCGTTCCTTTTTTATTATAAAAAACGGAAATTTCTTTTAAGTAATTCTGATTTGCAACAATCGATTTTTCTATGTGTGATGGAATATTTAAAAACTCCCAGGATGGCCATAAAAAGTGATTGGCAAGGAAAGCCAATGTGCAGCCTACAATGGTGTCAAGTATTCTATATTGAACTACATCGCCAATATTAGGAGTTAATATCCCGTAAATAAAAACAACATACATAGTTACGAATGTGGCGCTGACTTTATAATTTATTTGGGTAAATGAAAATCCTAAAAGCATGCTTAAAATAGAAAGTATACTGATTGTGATGTTGTCATGTACTAATGAAAGAATCCCAAAAGCGATTAATCCTCCTATAATGGTACCAAAAATTCGATGAAAAGAACGCTGTTTCGTCAAGCCATATCCAGGGCGCATAATAACTATAATAGTCAACAAAATCCAATAGACGTTGTGAAAAGGCAGTATGTTTCCAATGATAAAACCAAGCAATAATGTTATGGTTAGTCGTAACGAATGTCTAAAAATTGTGGAAGAGAAACTGAGATTTTCAATCAAAGTGCTCAAAGGATAATATTGAGGCGTCAGGAATTTTTCTAAGTCTTTGTCCTGTTCTTTAAAATCCTGTGAATTGAAGGCTAACGTAAAAGCACGTTCTACAATTTTTATTTTCTCCACTTGTTTTTCAGCATACTGTAGCATAGTGGTCAGCATAAAAACACCTTCGGAAGCGGGAACTTTTCCTAAATCATTTTCATAATCAGTGATAGCAAGTTGCAAAGCATTCAAGTCACCTCGTAAAGTATGTTTAGAGATGTATTTAGTTCGGTTTTGTACGCTTTTGGACAATTTTTTTAAACTTGCGGCAAGATTGTAGGCTAGTTTTTGATAGGTTAACAAGACCTTTGGATGGTCGTCAAATTTTTGATGCAATTTATCATGGTCGAATGAAGTAGCTAATGCAAGCTCCAGAATTTCCATCAATGAAATAAAAACGATTAACATTTTTCGGTTTTGATTGGAAGATCCAGAAGTCGTATGACTGCTAATCAATACTTCTCTTATGTTTTGTCGAATGGTATTCAGTTCTACCTGAAGGTGTAATTGTTTTTCAATAATTGCTTTTCTATCAGCATCAATTGTCCATAAATCGCCTCTTAATTTTAAATATTTAGCCGTAAGTTTAATGCATTCTGCAATTTGTAATTCAACATAGCGATGAGGTCTTACATAATGAAAAATGAGGGAAATCATTAGATAAAATAATCCTCCGAATAATATTAAAAGGGAGTGTTGGACCATTGCCCAACCGGTATTGATACTTGCAAACGCCAATGAAACTGAAATTAGCGCAGAGAAAGAGACCATTGTTGCCCGTTGTCCATAGACGGAAATCATCGAAATCAGAAAAATTAATATTGCCAAAAAAGGATAGAAAATCAAGGAATAAGGATAGACAATATTCACTAACAAATTGACACCTGCAACAAGTAAAGCCGTAACCAGAATACCGTTTATTTTATGTTTTAGATTGCTGGGAATATCGCTTGGATAAGTGAAAAAAGCACCTAAAGCGATGGTAAAACCTATTTCAAATTTGCCTAAAAAAGAAAGTACTACAACCGGAATAACTGCTGCTATTGTTACTTTTAGAGCATTAGTGAAATAAGTGCTGTCGGTAAATTTTCGGATTTTGTAAATCATACAATTGGATTACAAGCAAAGGTAAGAATTGAGTGACTGATTCAAAGAATAATTTGCCCTGTTTTTGCCTAAATGGTAAAAAAACGCGAATTATCAATACAGGATTATTCATTGTCTATTTTTTTACTATTTTTGCACACTGAATTAAAGGGAAACTTATTTCAGTTTATAGTAGATAATACTTAATATAAAAACAATGATTTTACCAATTATAGGATACGGTGATCCAGTTTTAAGAAAAGTAGGCGAGGTTCTTTCACCAGAGCATCCTAATTTGAAAGAAACGATTGCTAATATGTACGAAACGATGTATAATGCCTATGGTGTTGGACTTGCCGCACCTCAAGTAGGAATGGCACTTCGTTTATTTGTAATCGATACGACGCCTTTTAGCGATGATGAAGAATTAGGAGACACAGAACAAAAAGAATTAAAAGGATTCAAAAGAACTTTTATCAATGCAAAAATGATAAAAGAAGAAGGTGAAGAGTGGAGTTTTAATGAAGGTTGCTTGAGCATTCCAGACGTTAGAGAAGATGTATATAGAAATCCAACCATAACAATTGAATATTGCGAAGAGGATTTTGTAATGAAAACCGAAGTTTTTGATGGATTAATCGCCAGAGTAATCCAACATGAATACGACCATATTGAAGGAGTATTATTCACAGATAAAATTTCGTCATTAAAAAAACGATTGATTCAAAAGAAATTGAAAAACATTTTGGAAGGAAAAACATTCCAAGATTACCGAATGAAATTTTTTGCTAAAAAAGGAAGATAAAACAGCTTTTACAGCTTTATCTTGGTATGATTTTTGGTTTTAAATGAAAAAATAAATAAGTCAAATTCTTAATAATAATTACACAAAACATGAATTTAGAAAAAATATTAGCCATTTCTGGGAAACCAGGTTTATATGTATTAAGAGTGCAAACACGTACTGGGTTTGTTGCTGAATCATTATTGGATGGAAAAAAAATCACAGTAAACTTAAAAAGTAATGTGAGTTTATTATCGGAAATTTCAATTTATACGTATGAAGGCGAAAAACCATTAGCTGAAATCATGCAAAAAATTGCTGATAAGGAAAACAAAGGTCAAGCAATTTCACATAAAGAAGACAATGCTACATTGACAGCTTATTTCAAAGAAATTTTACCTGATTATGATGAAGAAAGAGTGTATCCTTCGGATATCAAAAAAGTTTTAAACTGGTATAATATGTTGCAAGCAAAAGGATTAGTTACTGATGAAGTACCTGCTGCTACTGAAGAAACACCAGCTGCTGAAGAACTTGTTGCTGAAGAAGTTCCTGCAACAGAAACTAAAACTCCTGCTAAAAAAGCAAAAGCTAAAAAAGAGTAATTTTACTTTAAAATAATATTTAATCCTGTTCAGCTATTTTTCTGAACAGGATTTTTTTATTTTTACCAAAAACCATTTCTGATGAATTCAAGACAAAACCAACTGCAAGCTTTCGAAAGATTATTAGACATTATGGATGATTTGCGAGAAAAATGTCCTTGGGACAAAAAGCAAACCATGCAAACCTTGCGTCATCTTACTATTGAAGAAACCTACGAATTAGGTGATGCTATTTTAGACAATGATTTAAACGAAGTCAAAAAAGAACTTGGGGATTTGTTATTGCATATTGTTTTTTATGCCAAAATAGGAAGCGAGACGGACGATTTTGATATGGCCGATGTCTGTAATGAAATCTGTGAAAAGCTAATTCACCGTCATCCCCATATTTATAGTGATGTTGTGGTAAAAGACGAGGAAGAAGTAAAGCAGAATTGGGAAAAACTAAAGCTCAAAGAAGGTAAAAAATCTGTTCTGGAAGGTGTTCCAAGAAGTTTACCTGCATTAGTAAAAGCAAGCCGAATTCAGGATAAAGTAAAAGGAGTGGGTTTTGATTGGGAGGAATCGCATCAGGTTTGGGATAAGGTTCAAGAAGAATTGGAAGAATTGCAAGTTGAGGTTAAAGCAGGTGATCAAGATAAAATTGAAGCTGAATTTGGGGATGTTTTATTTTCGATGATAAATTACGCCCGATTTCTTAACGTAAATCCCGAAGATGCTTTGGAACGCACCAATAAAAAATTCATAAAACGCTTTCAATATTTGGAAAGTAAAGCCGGAGAATTAGGAAAACCTTTAATGGATATGACTTTAGCTGAAATGGATGTTTTTTGGGAAGAAGCGAAGCGTCTTCCTAATAAATAGGAATTGGAAATCTATGATTTCCAAATAACTCAATTTTGGGAAGAAGCGAAGCGTCTTCCTAATAAATAGGAATTGGAAATCTATGATTTCCAAATAACTCAATTTTGGGAAGAAGCGAAGAAATTATAGTGTTCAGTATTCAGTATTAAATAATTAAATTACCATCATTTATAAAATTATCCAATGTCAGAAAATAAAACCGAGTTAAAACGTTCTTTAGGATTAATAGATGCCACCAGTTTAGTCGCTGGTTCCATGATAGGATCTGGAATTTTCATTGTAACATCTGCCATGGCAAGAGATATTGGTTCTGCTGCTTGGTTATTGGTGATTTGGTTAGTAACGGGATTAATCACGGTTGCAGCCGCATTAAGTTATGGAGAATTGGCAGGAATGATGCCCAATGCGGGCGGACAGTTCGTTTATATACAACGTGCGTACGGAAGATTAGTTTCTTTTCTGTATGGCTGGACTGTTTTCACGGTAATTCAAACGGGAGTTATCGCTGCGATTGCGGTTACTTTCGCTAATTATGCCGCTATCTTCTTTCCTGTTTTAGACCAAACTCTTTTTACGGTTGGTACTGGTTTTGTTTTTTCGTATCAAAAAGTGTTGGCTATTTTTAGTATAATACTGCTCACGTATATTAATACTAAAGGTGTCGAAAGCGGAAAAACCGTTCAGTTGATTTTTACCTCGGCTAAATTAATTGCGCTTTTTGCATTGATTGTTTTAGGATTGTATGTTGGTTTACAAACGGATGTTTTGTCCAATAATTTTGCAAATATGTGGGAAGCCAGTAAAACGGTTGTGAATCCTGATGGGACAATTACTGTTACAAAATTAGCAGGAATGGCTATTTTGGGTGCTGCCGGAGCAACCATTATTAACTCCTTATTTTCTAGTGATGCCTGGAATAATGTCACTTTCATTGCAGGGGAAATTAAAGAACCCAAAAAGAATATTCCCCGAAGTTTGTTTCTTGGAACCTTAATTGTAACTATCATTTATGTTTTAGCAAATGTTGCTTATTTGGCTTTGTTGCCAATGCAGGGAACTCCAAACGCTGCTGATATTGCCAGTAACGGAATCATGTTTGCTGGTAACGACAGGGTAGGAGCGGCGGCTGCAAGTATGATTATGGGAAATTTAGGTGTTTTTGTAATGGCTGGGCTTATCATGGTTTCCACTTTTGGTTGCAATAGCGGTTTGATTCTTTCCGGAGGAAGATTGTTTTTTGCCATGGCAAAAGACGGATTATTTTTTAAACAAGCTACAGAACTCAATAAAAATCAGGTTCCAGCCAAAGCGCTGTGGGTGCAATGTATTTGGGCTTGTGTGCTTTGTATCTCAGGAAAATTTGGGGATTTATTGACGTATGCTACTTTTGCGTCATTATTGTTTTACATCTTGACAATTCTGGGCGTATTTATCCTTAGAAAAAAAGAACCTAATGCAGATAGACCTTATAAAGCTTTTGGGTATCCATTTGTACCAGCACTTTATATTGTGGTTACAGTGGCAATTTGTCTCACTTTATTGATTTATGACACGTTCAATACGGGCTTAGGCTTGTGTATTGTGGCGTTGGGAATTCCGGTGTATTATTTTGTAATGAAAAAGAAAGAGTAACGCAAACTTAGTTACTCTGCTAATTTTTTTAGTTTGTTGATGTCTTTTAAAATGATTTTTTTGCCATTCAATTCAATAAGTCCTAATTTTTTAAAATCAGATAGTAAACGGATGCAACTTTCAGTGGCAGTGCCAATTATACTGGCTAATTCGTCTCTTGAAAGTTGTACTTTTAAAGAGTTATCCTCGTTTTTTCCAAAAGTATCATTTAGATAAAGAAGCGTTTCGGCTAATCTTTCTTTGACTGTTTTTTGAGCTAAATTTACCATGTGATCATCGGCATCTTTTAGATCGCCGCAAATACTTTTCATCACATTCATTGAAAACTGATTGTTTTTATCAAAGTATCCCATCACTTCTGACTTTGGAATAAAACAAACCTGCATGTCTTCAAGAGCTACGGCGCTTAGATTTACCGGTTCATCACTAATCATAGAACGTTGTCCCAGTAATTCACCTTTTGTAACCAGTTTTACAATGTGATCTTTACCATTTGCACTGAGTTTAGTCAGTTTACAAACACCATCTTTTATACAATAAATACCATTTACATTTTCTCCTTCTTCAAATATAACCTCCCCTTTTTTAATGATATGGGATGTTTTACAGTCAGAAAGTTTTAGTAATTCTTCTTTAGTAAGTGCTTTTAAAGAGCTAAATTCTCTGACGATACATTGTTCGCATTTGCTCATATTGTTTGTGATTTATTTGTATTACAAAACTAACTATTTAATATGACAAATATCATATTTTTAACTCATTCGATTAATGACCTTTGTTCAAGGTAAAATGAGCAAAGTTATGGACACACAAAACTGTTTCCATTGTGGGTTAGATATTATAGTAGAAGAAAAAATTATTTTTGACACAAAAAATTTTTGTTGCAATGGTTGTAAAACCGTTTACGAAATTTTTAGGCTGAATGATTTGACTTGTTATTATGATTTTGAAAAATCCCCTGGAGCAACCCCGCAAGACATTAATGGTAAATATGATTTTTTAGACAATGAAAGTATTGTATCCAAACTTTTGGAATTTCAAGAAAATTCAACCGCAATTATTTCACTTAACATTCCTCATATTCATTGTAGCTCGTGTATTTGGATTTTGGAAAATCTACAGCGTCTTCAAAAAGGAATAAGCACTTCTCAGGTTAATTTCCCTGAAAAAAGAGTCCGAATCACTTTCAATCCAGAAGTGGTTTCTATTAAAACGATTGTTTATTTGTTGAGCTCCATCGGTTATGAACCCTACATCAGTTTAGAAAACTATGAAACGGGAAGCAATAATGTCGATAGAAGTTTAACGTATAAACTGGGTGTTGCTTTCTTTTGTTTCGGAAATATCATGTTGCTTTCGTTTCCGGAATATTTTGAAGTGAAAGAATATTGGTTAGACCAATACCGTGGCTTTTTTCGCTGGTTGATTTTTGCTTTAGCGTTACCCAGTTTCTTTTACTCGGCGAGTGGTTATTATGTTTCGGCGTATAAAAGTATCAAAACCAATCCCGAAGTTTCGGGAGCGAACATCGATATTCCTATTGCTTTAGGAATAGTTGTGATGTTTGTGCGAAGTACGTTTGATATCGTCATGGATTACGGTTCCGGTTTTTTCGACAGCTTAACCGGATTGATTTTCTTTATGCTTTTGGGGAAAATGTTCCAAATCAAAACCTATAGTTTTTTGAGTTTCGAAAGGGATTTTAAATCCTATTTTCCAATCGCAATCACTAAAATTAATTCTGATTTGTCTGAAGAAAGTGTGGCTATTTACGAAGTGGAAAAAGGTGACAGACTACTCATCAGAAACCAAGAACTCATACCGGTTGATGGGATTCTAATTTCGGAAAAAGCCGAAATCGATTATAGTTTTGTCACGGGAGAAGCAATTCCTATTACGAAACATTCTGGTGATAAAGTATTTGCTGGAGGAAAACAAATAGGGAAAGTAATCGAGATGGAAGTTTTACATTCTGTTTCCCAAAGTTACTTGACGCAATTATGGAGTAATGATGTGTTCCAAAAAAATGTGATGCAAAAGCACAAAACGATTACCGATCGCATCAGCCGTTATTTTACACCTATTTTATTATTGATTGCTTTTGCAGGCTTCGGCTATTGGATTTTTATTGATGCCAACACCGCTTTCAATGTGTTTACAGCTGTACTAATTGTGGCTTGTCCTTGTGCTTTGGCATTGACGGCACCATTCACTTTTGGGAATGTATTGCGTATTTTAGGAAAACAGAAATTCTATCTCAAAAATGCTTTGGTTATTGAGCAATTAGCAAAAGTTGATACGATTGTTTTTGATAAAACAGGAACGATTACCACCAATAAAAAATCGAATATTTTCTATGAAGGAGCCGTTCTTTCCGACGAGAATTTGTTGCTGATAAAAAATGTATTGCGCGCTTCAAATCATCCCTTGAGCAGGATGTTGTATGATTATTTGCCTATTCCAATTTTACAAAATAAATCAGAAAATGACACCAAAAAGTTGAAGATAGATGCTTTTGAAGAAATTACGGGAAAAGGAATCCAAGCTCAGATTTTTGGTCACCAAATTAAAATAGGTTCTGCAGCTTTTGTAGATAAAACAGAAGGTAATAACATTCAGCAAACGTCGGTTCATATCAAGATAAATGATCTTTATTACGGGAAATTTATTTTTAATAATCAATATAGAGAAGGACTTGAGGAGCTTTTCAAGAACTTAAACACGACCTATCAAATCAAGGTTTTATCTGGTGACAATGAAGGTGAACGCGACACTCTTGAACAACTTTTGCCGAAAGGCACGGAATTGATTTTTAATCAGAAACCAGAACAAAAATTAGAATTCATTAAAAATTTGCAGGACAAAGGTAAAAATGTAATGATGGTTGGCGATGGATTGAATGATGCCGGAGCTTTGGCGCAAAGCAATGTTGGAATCTCAATTTCTGAGAATGTGAATGTTTTTTCACCGGCTTGTGATGCTATTTTAGATGCCAGCGAGTTTCAAAAATTGAATTATTTCTTGAAATTATCCAAGAATTCCATAACGACAATCAAAATGAGTTTTGCACTGTCGTTACTGTACAATGTGGTAGGATTATCGTTTGCCATTACAGGTAATTTATTGCCTTTAGTTGCAGCTATTATCATGCCGTTGAGCACAATAACGATTGTGAGTTTTGTAACTGTGATGAGTAGTTATTATGCAAATAAAAAATAGAATTGTATACGTTTTGAGTTGCGCTTTCACATAAATTTAACAGATATCGATAAGTATGACAAATGTCATATTTTACTCCAAAACGTCAAAGTAACTTTGTTAACACAAATTAAGGTATGAGTGTCATTTATTTATTAATCTCCATCAGTATAATAGTCGCCATTGGTTTCTTTATTGCTTTTATACGAGCAGTAAAAACAGGTCAGTATGACGACGATTATACACCATCAGTCAGAATGTTATTTGACGATGAGCTAATTCAGTCGAAAGCTAAAAAACCGAAAACCAAAAGTTCAACGACTTTGTAATATTCAATTTTATGACTTTCAACAAAACAAATAATAAACAACTTTAAAAATAATTATAAATATGGAAATGCAGCAGTTTTATTATGACAACAAAATTGTAAAAAAATTCATTTACGCAACCATTGTCTTTGGAGTGGTAGGAATGTTAGTAGGGCTTACATTGGCCTTTATGTTCCTTTTTCCAAATATTACTGATGGTATTTCGTGGTTGAGTTATGGTCGATTAAGACCTTTACATACTAATGCAGTTATTTTTGCTTTCGTAGGAAATGCAATGTTTGCGGGTATTTATTACTCGTTGCAACGATTGTTAAAAGCCAGAATGTACAGTGATTTTTTGAGTAATCTTAATTTCTGGGGTTGGCAATTAATCATTGTTGCTGCAGCTATATCATTACCATTAGGCTATAGTTCTTCTAAAGAATATGCCGAATTAGAATGGCCAATAGATATTGCGATTGCATTAATTTGGGTTGTTTTTGGTATCAATATGATTGGAACTATTATAAAACGTAGAGAGCGCCATTTATATGTTGCGATTTGGTTTTACTTGGCAACATTCGTTACTGTGGCAGTTTTGCATATTTTTAATAGTTTATCATTGCCGGTTTCTGGAATGAAAAGTTATTCGGTATATGCAGGAGTTCAAGATGCTTTAGTACAATGGTGGTACGGTCATAATGCGGTTGCATTTTTCTTGACTACACCTTTTTTAGGATTAATGTATTATTTTATTCCAAAAGCGGCGAATCGTCCCGTGTATTCTTACAGACTGTCAATTGTTCACTTTTGGTCATTAATCTTTATTTATATCTGGGCTGGACCTCACCATTTATTATATTCTGCTTTGCCTAACTGGGCTCAAAATTTAGGAGTGGCTTTCTCTATTATGTTGATTGCGCCATCTTGGGGTGGAATGATAAACGGACTTTTAACCTTGAGAGGGGTTTGGGATAAAGTGCGTGTAGAGCCCGTTTTGAAATTCTTTGTGGTAGCGATTACAGGTTACGGAATGGCGACTTTTGAAGGTCCGATGTTATCCTTAAAAAATGTAAATGCTATCGCGCATTACACGGATTGGATTATTGCTCACGTTCACGTTGGCGCATTGGCTTGGAATGGATTTATGGCTTTTGGTATGATTTATTGGTTGGTTCCTAGAATGACCAAAAGCAATTTGTACTCAGTTAAGTTGGCTAATTTTCACTTCTGGATTGGTACTTTAGGTATTATATTATATACGATTCCAATGTATGTTGCCGGTTTTTTACAAGCATCTATGTGGAAACAATTCAATCCGGACGGAACTTTAACCTACGGGAACTTCCTTGAGACAGTAACTCAAATCATGCCGATGTATTGGATGAGAGCTATTGGTGGAACCCTTTATTTAATTGGAATGTTTACTTTGGTGTATAATATTATCCAAACGGTTAGAGCAGGTTCTAAAATTGAAGATGAATTGGCTGAAGCTCCTGAATTATTGAAAATTAGTGCAGGAAGAGTAAAAGGAGAGAAATTTCATCCTTGGTTAGAAAGAAAACCGATTCAGTTAACCATTTTGGCAACTGTTGCTATTTTAATTGGTGGTGTTATCCAAATTGTTCCTACGATTATGGTTAAATCCAATATTCCAACCATTGCAAGTGTAAAACCGTATTCTCCATTAGAATTAGAAGGACGTGATTTATACATTCGTGAAGGTTGTGTAGGTTGTCACTCACAGTCTGTTTGTCCTTTCCGTAGTGAAGTGGAACGTTATGGACCGCAATCTAAAGCTGGGGAATTTGTATACGATCATCCATTTCTTTGGGGTTCAAAACGTACTGGTCCGGATTTATTAAGAGTGGGTGCTAAGTATAATGACAATTGGCATTTTAACCACTTTTGGAATCCGCAAAGTATATCCGCAGGCTCCATTATGCCAGGATACAAATGGCTGTTTGATAATAAACCGATGGATGTTTCTTTGACTCAAAAGAAAATGCAGGTCATGGTTACGCTTGGAGTTCCTTACACTGAAGCTCAGATTGCTAGTGGTTTAGATGATTTAAGAAAACAAGCGATTGCAATTGAAGAAAACTTGAAAAATGACCCTGACTTTGTGAAAAGTTATGACGAAAGCAAGAAAAAAGCCGAAGCCAGAGGAGAAAAATTTGTTCCAATGAATGAAAGGGAAATCATTGCCTTGATTGCTTATATGCAAAGACTTGGAACAGATATTAAAGTAAAAGATATTGCTAAAAAATAAAAGTTATGTTCGAACAAATAAAACACAATATGGAAACGATAGAAGGTGTGGCAATATATCCCATCTTATCATTATTAATTTTTTTCGTCTTTTTCGTGGGCCTCGGTCTATGGGTGTTCTCTTATAAGAAAGAAACGATAAATGAATTGAGTCAAATTCCATTGAGAGACAATCAAATAGTATAATTTTTTAAAATTTAGAAAATGAAAAAATTAATTCCAGTATACGTTAGAGTACCTGTTATTTTCTTTGCTGTCATGATGGCAATGGAATATTTCATAGACTCAGGAGACAGACCTGCTTTTATAAAATTTCCAATGGTTTCTGTATTCTTATTCGTGTTCCTTTTCCTTTTGATAGCGATAGAAATCACGATGAAGGCAGTTGACAATATTACCTATCATTTATTGACCGAGGAACAAAAAAACCAATTAAATGAAGCAAATGATTTGAGTTTCAAGGATAGTGAATGGTACCAAAAGCTGATGGAAAAATTGACTAAAACCGAACCTTTAGCAAATGAAAATCAGTTATTATTAGAACACGATTACGATGGCATCAAAGAATTAGATAACAATTTGCCGCCTTGGTGGGTATATTTATTCTACGCTTGTATTCTTTTTGGCGTTGTTTATATGGTGCGATATGAAGTTTTAGGAGCTGATAATCAAGAAATGGAACTTAAAAAAGAAGTTGCTCAAGCCAAAATAGATATTGCGGAATATATGAAAACTGCTCCGGATTTAATGGATGAAAAAACGGTGACCTTGTTGACAGATCCTGCGGATTTAGCTGCTGGAAAAGAAATTTTTACTGCCAATTGTGCTGCTTGTCACAGAGCTGACGGTGGAGGACAAATTGGACCAAATCTAACGGATGAGAAATGGATTTTAGGTGGCGGAATAAAAAATGTATTTCATACGCTGGTAAATGGAGGACGTGACGGAAAAGGAATGATTTCCTGGAAAGGAACATTGAAACCTAAAGAAATGCAAAAAGTTGCCAGCTACATTTTATCCTTGAAAGGAAGCAATCCACCAGATGCTAAAGCTGCGGAAGGCGAAGTTTGGGTAGAAGAAAATGTTACTGTTGCAGTTAAATAACAATTAGAAACACACGTTTTTATTTAGCTTAAGAATTTTAATAATTATTTTGAACTTGTGTTTTAAATAAAAAGAAATGTCAAAATTACCAGACGAAGCTTTTAGAGATACCATCGGGACGATTGATGAAGAAGGAAACAGAAAATTTATTTTCCCTAAAAAGCCTTCAGGAAAGTTTTATGATTACAGGAAATGGGTTAGTTATTTTTTACTGATTGTACTTGTTGCAAATCCTTTTATGAAGATAAATGGGAACCAGTTCATGATGTTCAATATATTGGAGCGACGATTTAATATTTTCGGATTTCCATTTTGGCCTCAGGATATTTATCTGTTTGTCCTTTTTATGATTATTGGTGTCGTTTTCGTCATCCTTTTTACGGTGATTTATGGACGAATATTTTGCGGATGGATTTGTCCGCAGACCATCTTTTTAGAAATGGTCTTCCGCAGAATAGAATACTGGATTGAAGGTGATCGTGGTGCTCAGATTCGTTTGGAAAAACAGGAATGGAATGCAGAGAAAATCAGAAAAAAAGCCTTTAAATGGACAATTTTCTTAATCATTTCTTTTTTTATTGCCAATGTTTTTCTGGCGTATCTTATCAGTAGCGACAAGTTGCTTTTAATGATTGAAGAAGGACCAGAAAATCATTTAAGCACTTTGATTTCATTATTGATTTTTACCGGAGTTTTCTATTTTATTTTTGCGTGGTTTAGAGAACAAGTTTGTATTATAGCTTGTCCTTACGGAAGATTGCAAGGTGTTTTATTAGACGATAAATCGATAAACGTGGCGTACGATTTTGTTCGTGGCGAAAAAGAAGTGGGTAGGGCAAAATTTAATAAAAAAGAAGATAGAGGCGTAACGGGAAAAGGCGATTGTATCGATTGCAAGCAATGTGTAAATGTTTGTCCAACCGGAATTGATATCCGTAACGGGACTCAGATGGAATGTATCAATTGTACAGCTTGTATTGATGAATGTGACACGATTATGGATAGCGTAGGTTTACCCAAAGGACTCATTCGATATGCATCTGAAGATGAAATTGAGAAAAAAGTAACATTCAAGTTTACGCCTAGAATGAAAGGCTATTCAGCCGTATTATTTATTTTGACAGGTATTTTGATTGGATTATTGTTTTTACGTTCTGATGTTGAAGCCAGTATTTTGAGGCTTCCGGGTCAGTTATTCGAACACAAAGGCGAAAATATCAGTAACATTTATACTTTTAAAATCATCAATAAAACCAATACTGATTTTAATGATATTCATTTCAAGTTGGTGGGTATAAAAGGAACTTTAAAAGTGGTTGGGAAGCAAGATTTAAAAGTGCCTAAACAAGGTATGAATGGTGGAACGCTGTTTGTTGAAATCAACCAAAATTTATTGGACAGTGATAAAACAAAACTGAAAATTGAGGTTTATAATGGGGATGAAAAAATTGAAACTGCTACCACTAACTTTTTGAGTCCGCGTAGTTTTGATTAATATCCTTTTAAGTTGGGAATAGAATTTATAAAAAAATAGATCATGAAAATTAGCTGGGGAACAGGAATCGTAATCGCTTTTGGGTTGTTTATAACCTTCATTTTGTATTTTGTTTTTACGGTACAATCCGATTCAAAATATGACAACGAGTTAGTTGTAGATGAATATTATAAACATGATGCACATTTTGGAGATGAAATGACTCGTGTTCAAAATGTTGCAGATTTGGCTCAAAAGCCAACAATAAATAGTGTTTCAAATGGAGTTGAAATAGTATTCCCAAAAGTATTTGTTCCAAAAAACATCAAAGGTAAAGTGTCCCTTTACAGACCGTCTAACAAAAAATTAGATTTTGAAATTCCAATTTCACTATCTGATGCTACTACTTTGCTCATACCTAAAAAAAGTTTGGCAGGCGGTCGATGGGACATTAATATGGAATGGCAATATGATGGAAAATCGTATTTGTCTAAAGAAACGATATATATCAATTAGTCTTAAAGTCAAAAGTCAGAAAGTCCATCAATTGGCTTTATGACTTTAGGCTTTATGACATTAGACTAAAAAAATGCTTTATACTGCCTTCATTTTCGGTTTAATAAGTAGTTTTCACTGCATTGGTATGTGCGGTCCTATTGCTATGATGTTGCCCGTAGACAGAACGAATCAGACCAAAAAAGCGACTCAAATCATTACCTATCATTTAGGAAGATTAACGGCTTATGCTACAATAGGTTTTGTTTTTGGACTGCTTGGAAAAGGTTTTTTTATGGCCGGTTTGCAACAGAATTTATCCATATTCATTGGTGTTGCCATGATTCTGATAGTTATAATTCCAGACAAACTTTTTGCGAAATATAATTTTTCAAAACCAGTTTTTAAATTAATTTCTAAAATCAAAACGGCGTTAGGAAGTCAGTTTAGAAATAAGAGTTACAAATCCCTGTTCACGATTGGTTTACTGAATGGTTTTTTACCCTGCGGAATGGTTTATGTAGCTTTGTTTGGTGCTATCGCCATGCAAAGTGAGAGTTTGGGCGTTTTGTATATGATTTTATTCGGATTAGGAACCGTTCCTATGATGAGCAGCGTCGTGTATATAAATTCGTTTTTAACAGTGCCCATTCGAAACCGAATTCAGAAAGCGATTCCTTATGTAGCGGTATGTATTGGTTGCTTATTTATTTTAAGGGGATTGGGATTGGGAATTCCTTATATTTCCCCGTCAAATATGAGTTTATTTATTCAAGCTGATCCTAATTGTCATTAATATTCTAATAGTTTTGTATAAAAAAGCACGCCATTCAGCGTGCTTTTTTATTTTGTAAGATTGTGAAATATTAGATTGTCATCGAAAATAATTCGGTTTCTGGAGCTTTTCTTTTCAAACGTAAATCAAATGCCATACAAATATTTCGAACATAAGGTTTCCCTTTTTCTGTAACGACAATGCTATTGTTTTTAATGATTACTAAACCATCATTTTCCATTTCTTTCAATTGAATTAATACGTCTGGAATTTCGTTGAAATAACCTTCTTTGTTTTTCCACGAAGTTTCAAATTGGCACATCAAATTCAGAATGTGTTTTCGGATGATGAGGTCTTCATCAGTCAATAAATGTCCTCTGAAAATCGGTAATTTATTCCATTCTAATATTTGATAATAATCTTCTAAATTTTTTACATTCTGTGCAAAACTGTACCAACTGTCACTGATGGAAGAAACTCCCAATCCAATCATCAATTGTGTTTTTGATGAGCTGTAGCCCATGAAATTACGGTGCAATGTTCCATCTTTAAAAGCTTTATACAAACTATCTGTTTCCAAAGCAAAATGATCCATTCCTATTTCTTGATACCCGTTTTCGTACAATAGTTTTTTACCGGTTTCATACAGCATTCTCTTTTTATCATCTTTTGGAATGTCTTCATCGTTGAAACCGCGTTGTCCATTTCCTTTAATCCAAGGAACATGCGCGTAACTATAAAATGCCAAACGGTCGGGCTGTAATGATTTTGTTTTCTCAATCGTATCAATAACATGCTCTATTTCCTGAAAAGGCAATCCAAAAATGATATCATGACCTATGGAAGTATACCCAATTTCTCTGGCCCAAAATGTAACTTTTGCCACATTATGAAAAGGCTGCAAGCGATGAATTGCTTTTTGGACTTTTTCGGAGTAATCCTGAACACCAAAACTTACTCTTCTAAAACCTAAATCGTAAAGCTTTTGTAAATGTTCGTGTGAAGTGTTATTCGGATGACCTTCAAAACTAAATTCATAGTCTTTGGCTTTATTCGCATGAGAAAAAATACCGTTTATTAAATCCTCTAAATTTTTGGTAGAAAAAAATGTGGGAGTTCCTCCGCCCAAATGAATCTCTTTTATGATTGGTTTCTCTCCCAGGATTTTACAATATAATGTCCATTCTTTTAAAACGGCCTCTATATACGGATTTTCAACCCCATGATTTTTGGTAATACGCTTGTTACAACCACAAAAAGTACACAAGCTTTCGCAAAAAGGCAAATGAATGTATAAACTGATTCCTTCTGAAGTATTACTTTCTATAAATGATTTTTTTAGCGTTTCAGCCCAAATTTCATCTGAAAAATCAGTTTCATCCCAATAGGGAACCGTTGGATAACTGGTGTATCTGGGACCTGGAACATTGTATTTTTGAATTAAAGAATTTTTCATGGCAGAGTCATTTAACGTTAATCAAAAGTAGAACGACCACTCAAATATTAAAATGATAATTATCATATCGAGAGAACCTTTCCAAAAAAAAGAGGCTTCAAAAGCCTCTTTTACAGAACAAATCAGTTTCTTAAACGGTTATACAATCCTGAATCATTTTTGCCCATTTTTTGGCTAGTTGATGATCTTCATACAAACAAACTTGACCTATTTGATCATTTTCAATTTTGTAAAATGAAATATACTCTGTTTTTTTAGCTTCTTTGTATTGAAATTCAAATTCAATTTTTAGAATCGTATCACTATTATTTTCCGTAGTTGGAACTAGTTTGCAAGATTGAATTGTATTTAAATCAACAAAAGAAACAACTTCTTCTTTTGCATTAAAATCAATCAAAAGAAATCCTTTGTTTTTTTCGTCTAACGCCAAAACTTTTTTGTTTTGTGTTTCTGTCAATTCAAAATTAAAGCGATTGTTTTGGCTGAATTTGGTTTTTATATTTTTGATTTTTGTTTTGTTAATAGAGTTTGAGCGAATCACATAGAAAAGAGGAATGGCAATTATAAAAGTTAGTGCCAGACCAATTATTGTTACGGATGTATCCATTTTTTTATTTTTTAGTTATTTGTAAAGCATGATAATCTGAACCGAAAACCCACAAAGGAATCAATTCAAAAGGAAATATAAGTTGTGTAATCAGTGCTTCAAATCACCAAAAAAAATGGAAAGGAAAGAGTAGGAGCGAAACCATCTCACATCGATTGATGTCTTGTTTCGCAAAACGAATAAAGAATGTGCTAATTTTAAAATCCGGAATTGCAATCAGAAAATTTTCCAGATATTTTGCAATCGCATAATCCGGAGTTTTATGATAGGAAGTAAACGGATTGCTTACTTGAGGTTGTATAAAATCTAAAGAATGGATGCTGTCAACAGAAACGGAAGAACTGGATTTTTCCAATTGAGTTATATGAACAGGAGCTTCACTTGCACTAAAAGCAAATAAAAAAGCTATTAAAAGCCCAATAAAAACAAGTGTTTTTCGGAAACAATTCATTTTACAAATTTAAAATTTGTCACCCGATTTATATAACTTTTTCTAATAAATGAAAGTTAAAGTTTAGAATCAGATGGTTTTTTCCATAAAAAAACCTCGAACTGTTTAAGATCGAGGTTTCTATTTTAACGTTAACTAAGATTTACTCTTGGTTAAGATTTCTCAGTTGTTTTAGTTTTTCTTTCCAAACATCAAGGCTCTCTTTGTGAATAGCGATGTTTTTACGAACTTCTAATACTATAGAGTTTTCTTTTTTTGCATTTCTGGTATTGGTAAAGAATTGAATGTTGTTTTCCAATTGGAAAATTTCATTCTGCACTTCATCAATTTTACGCATTAAGAAAATCTTTTCGTTGTCCAGTTTTCGAGTGTCATTGCTTTCTGATAAATGATCCATTCTATTAGCAAAACGCATCATATCAGTATCTTTTTTGCTCAAACTCAATTTTTCAAAAAGAGCATCTAGGATTTTATTGAATTTCCCTTCAATATGTCTTCTTGGGAAAGGCACTTTTCCAAAGTTTTTCCAGGTTTCGATGTGCAATTTGATTGCATCCAAATCTGTTTTGTGATCTCCTGTCAATTGAAATTCTCTCAAAGTTTCTAAGTAGGCTTTTTTATTATCAAAGGCTTCTACTTCTTCACCGTTTTCCTCATTCTTTTGCTCTTTTAACTTATCAAAATAATGATTGCACGCATCTTTAAATTCTTTCCAGATTTTATCCGAATATTTTCTTGGCACATGTCCTATCTGTTTCCATTCATCCTGAATTTGTTTCATGATAGGAGTAGTCGCAGCAAAATCAAGACTTTCTTGCAATTCTTTAGCTTTGGCCACAAGAGCCGTTTTCTTGCTTAAATTGTCGTTTTGATCTTTTTTAATGTCTTTGTAAAACGAATTTTTGAAAGAATTAAAATTTCTTACAGCAGTTTTAAAACCAGCCCAAGTTTCCTCATTCACATCCGATGGCACTTTTCCTGCAGAGAAGAAAGCAGTACGCAACGCTTCCACTTTTTCTATTTGAGCAAGCCATTGAGTGTGTGCATTTACTTTTTCAGTAGCCAAAACTTCAATCTTGGCAATAATTTCTTTTTTCTTTTCTAAATTCTCAAGTTCTGTTCCTCTTTGATTTTCGAACAAAACTTCACGTTTATCATGCATTTGTTTGGTCAAATCGCTAAACTTGTTCCAAATGGCATCACGATGTTCTCTGGAAACAGGACCAATGTCTTCTTTCCAAATTCTATGTAAATCCTGCAGTTCTCTGAATGCTTTGTTGATATCGGCTTCATTCACCAATTCTTCAACACGCGCTACAATTTTTTGTTTTTGCTCTAAATTATGTTTGAAATCTAAATCTCTGGCTTCTCTGTCTAAATGCAGGTAATCATAGAAATTTTCAACATGAAAATGAAAATTGTTCCAAACGTGGTTGTATTTATCTTTCGGAATTGGTCCGGCAGTTTTCCATCGTTCTCTTAAATCATTAAAATGTTTTAAAGTGTCTTTGATGTTTTCCTGTGGGTTAATCAACTCTTTCAATTCCTCAACAATAGCCAAACGGTTTTCTAAATTTGTTTTTAGATTCGTTTGTAAACTCTTGAAATGGGTATTTTTAGTATCTCTAAAAAGAGAATAATATTTATCAAAATTTGTTTTTAGTGGAGAATGATATTGAAATTCTTCATTTGGATCTTGATTTTCTGCTAAAAACTTCTCTTTTTTCTCTTCAAGAAGGTGGTTGTATTTAGCCAAAAATGCTTTTTTGATTTCTTCAATATGCTCCTTAAACGACATTACTTTTTCATTGGAAACTAAACTTTTCAGCTCGTCTACCAGTTCTTCAAGTGATAAGGTATCATAATCCTGCATTGGAATTTCATGACGTTCCTTCAACGTTTCGTCCTCACTTTCGGCAGCATTTGTCTCGGCAATAGCATCTAGCACAGTCTGGTTTTCAGTCTCTGTAATAGGTTCATTAGCTAGCAACTCTTCATCATTTAGAGTTACAGCATTATCTTCTGCAGGAATACTAGTAACAGTGTCACTAGTTTCCGTTTCCAAAACTTCTGGTTCTATTGGAGTAGATTCAACAGAATTGTGTTCTAAATTTCCATCTGCCTCAAGCAGGTTATCATTCTTTTCTTCTAACATTTTTTCAATGTGTAAGGTTTCTATTTTTTTATCGAACACGAAAGATAGTAAAGGAGCATGAAATTTCAAAATAAATCCTTCTATTTATAGTCGTTTTAGGTTAGGAATCAGCTCTTTTTGAAGCAATTTCCAGCTGTTCGCTGTATCTTTTTTGTTCGCCGAAAAGACGAACAAAAAAGGATGCCGCTGCCATCAGGGCTAGGGTTCTGGGGTTTTAATTATAAATTTTTTTCTCGAGTTCGATATGTTATTGCAAACAAAAAACCACTCCAAAAGAGTGGTTTTTTACGTACTTGAATACGTGTAAGAAGTTAACTCCGAATTTAGATTATTTATTCCAAATTTTCCAAGCTTTCTCTGCTTGAAAAATGAGCATATCCAAACCATTTTTGATTTGTGCTCCATGTTGTTTTGCTTTTTTAAGGAATTGCGTTTCAGCAGGATTATAAATCAAATCATAAGCAATGTGCTTCTCCGTGAAATACTCATACGGGATTAATGGGAACGCTTCCACATTAGGACTTGTTCCTACCGGAGTCGAGTTAATTATGATTTGGTAATTGTCAAATGTCGTTGCGTTGATTCGGTTATAGTCGATTGCATTTTCTTTGGCTTCTCTTGAAACAAAAGTATACGGAATATCAAGCTCGTCCAAAGCAAAAGCGACTCCTTTAGAAGCGCCTCCTGTTCCTAAAATCAAGGCTTTTTTATGGTGCGGTTCCAATAACGGTTCTAATGATTTTTTGAAACCATAATAATCCGTGTTGTAGCCTTTCAACTTGCCTTTTTTAGTAATTTTGATAGTATTTACAGCACCAATTAGCTCTGCTTTTTTAGATAATTTGTCCAAAAATGGAATTACAGTTTCCTTGTACGGTATGGTAACATTCAATCCTTTTAAATCCGAAGTGTTTTTAATTACCTCCGGGAAAGCACTTATCTCGGGAATATCAAAATTTTCATAGGTACAACCTGCAAAGTTCTCACTATTGAATTTATCTGTAAAATATCCTTTAGAAAATGAATAACTAATGTTGCGTCCTAATAATCCAAAGCGTTTTCTAACTATGTCAACCATTATTGTTTTTTATGTTTTGCAATATAATTCTGCACCATTTTTTTTGCCCAAACTACTGGAAATAAATCTTCTAAAAGAATGTAATTATCAAAATTCAATCGTAAGGCATTGCTCAAATGGAATTTTGCTTTTGTATTATCAGTTAACATAAAATACAATCCAGCCAAACGGTATTCGATTTCATTCTCTTCCGGAAAATACTCTGAAGCTTGTAATAACGTTTGTATAGCGCTTTCAAATTCTCCTAAAAACTGAAGAATATCCACCCAGAATAACCAAGTGTCTAAGCCATAATCACCAAACTCAACCGCTTTTCGGTATCCAAATTCAGCTTCTTCAAAGAAGTTCATTTGTTTATTGATAGTCGCAAAACGCTTCCAATACAAACGATTTTGGTTGTCAATAGCTAATGCTTTGTTGACATAAAATAACGCTTTTTGGTAATTTTTTTGACGAACGTAAAAATCAGTAATGGCAATCCAACCTTTGTCTAAAAGTGGATCTTCATGCACGGTTTGATTGAAATATTTTAATGCTAATGCTTTATTGCCCAGTTTTTCATAACATTTTCCCATTCGAAGTAAAGCATACGAAGTCGCATCATCTAATTCGATGGTTCTGCTGTAGCTTTCAATGGCTTCATCGTATTTTTTTAATCGCTCAAAAGCTTTTGCTTTTTCCATGAAAGCACCAAGGAATTCATCATCAATTAAAGTGGCATAATCAAAGGCACGAATCGCATTTTCATATTCTTTAACTCCATAATGCAAACGACCCAGTTGATGCCAGGCGATTTCACTGTAGGGGTTCTTGTCAATGTATTTTTTCAAATAGGTAATCGCTTCTTGGTTTTGATCTAAAAACTCAAAACAATATACAACGTTGTACAACGCTGATTGGTCTTCCAAATCTTCTTCTAAACACTTGATAAAGCTTTCTTTTGCCATTTCAAGATTGTCCATAAAAAGATATTCCATGCCTATTAAATTATAGACATCGGCATAATCATCTGTATATTTTAAAGCTATTTTTAATAATTCAACGGCCTTTTCGTGTTGGTCTCTTTTAGAGCAGATATTGGCTTTTTGAATGTAAATTTCTTCATTGGTTGGTTCAATGGCATACAACTCATTCAATAGCTTTTCGGCTAATTCGAGTTTGTCATCATAGACTAGCATTTCCACTTGAACTAATTTTAGTCCGGTAGATTTTGGGTGTTGTTCCAATGCCAGTTTCAGAGCTTTTTTTGCCAAAGCGGCCTTACCCATATCGAGATAATGAAGAATAATTTCTTCAAATTCTTCGGAGTCAAAAAAGAGTACTTTGTTGGTTTTCAACATGGACTCAAATTTAGACAGGGATAAGTTATAGTCTTCTTCTTCGTTGCTTAATTGCATACTGTGTGTTTTTAATTTGGCCTAAATAAATTTAGGTAATCGTGCGTGTACTGTGAGGGAAAGTTAGAATTGTTGTGAACAATTTAATTAACAAAAAAGCTTTGGTTTAAACGGATGCCTAGCCCTGATAAGAGTGGAAATCCTTTTACTTTTTGCTGCCAATAAATAAAAGATTATAACGGATAGCAGGACACGAGCGAAGCGAACTGACGAAGTAAATAGCTCCCAATTTTAATAATTGTTTTGAATATCTATTTGATATGTAATCAGTGTTGTTACTTCTGAAATCAATCCCGACGCTTCGGGACGTTAATCATCATTCTTCAATCATCATTTCATCCATTACTTCAAGTATGATGCTGCAACCTTCTCGTATTTCTTCTTCAGAAATGGTTAGAGGAGGTGTTATTCTAATGGCGCATCCTTCAAACAGTAACCAGAATAAAATAAGTCCTTTGTCTTGACATTTGAGAATCACTTCGTTTGTTATATCGGCACTTTTTGTCATTGCTGCCAGCATCAATCCTTTTCCTCTTATTTCTTCTATCAAAGGATGTACCAAAAGTGTTCTGAATAGCTTTTCTTTCTCCATGGCTTCGGCCATAAGGTTGGTCTCAGTTATTTCCTGCAAAGTCGCCAAACAGGCTGACGCAATGACAGGGTGACCTCCAAAAGTGGTGATATGACCTAGTTTTGGATCATGACTTAGCAAATCCATTATTGTTGATGAAGCCGTAAAAGCACCTACAGGCATTCCGCCGCCCATTCCTTTTCCCATTACCACGATATCAGGAACGACATCATAATTTTGAAATCCGAAAAGTTTTCCGGTTCTCCCAAAACCCGGTTGGATTTCGTCAAGAATCATCATCGCACCCACTTCGGTACAGCGCTCGCGCACTTTTTTAAGGAAATCATTGTGTGGTTGAATAAATCCGGCACCACCTTGAATGGTTTCCAGGATAATTCCTGCGGTTTTAGTCGTTATTTTTTGTAAATCATCTTCGTTATTGAACGTGATAAAATCAACATCAGGAATCAACGGACGAAAAATTTGTTTGCGTTCTTCAAATCCCATGACGCTCATAGACCCCATAGTATTACCGTGATATGCATTGTGACATGAAATCAATTGGCTTCTTCCTGTGGTACGTCTGGCGAGTTTTAACGCGCCTTCAATGGCTTCTGTTCCTGAATTGACCAAATAGGTTTTGTCTAAAGTTGCAGGCAGGAGCGAGGCTAATAATTTGCAATATTGAACCGCCGGACTTTGGGAATATTCCCCATACACCATGACATGAGAATATTTGTCCAGCTGATCTTTGATGGCTTGATTGACTCTTGGATGTTGGTGTCCCAATGCACAAGCGGAAACTCCAGCCACAAAATCCAAGTATTTTTTAGAATTAGTATCGTAAATATAAGAACCTACAGCGTGTGAAACTTCCATACCCAATGGATACGGTGAGGTTTGCGCTTGGTATTTTAAGAAATCGGTATTCAAAATTTATTTGTTTAATCGTTTATTGGTTTAGTCGTTTTCATAAAAACTGAATACTGCGACTGAACACTATTTTTTCCCTTTCTTCTTATCGTAATTCAGGGTTTCTTTCCTGATTTTCATAGGAATATCTTCTTTGGCTTCAGCGGCCTCGGTTGCTTTCGCTATTTTATCATTGTCTTCATTTTCTTCAGGCGGAAAAATATCGTCTTTGGATTTTATTCGTTCATCGCCTCGCCAGACTAATCCGCGCAGTTTTCTTGCGTTCTCCGGCAACTCTTTTTCAGGATAGATTTCGCCATCTACTTGCTGAAAAAAGGTAATGGTTTCGATCTCATTTTTTTCTAAAATAAGATTGATTTTACTACTCACATTTTTGTTGATGCCAATGAGTTCTTGTGCTTCATTCCGCATATAATAGATGACTTCCGCATTTTTTACAATATCAACATCATGGAGTTTTCCTTCCTCAAATTTGCCATAGAGATTTTGTCCCTTGACCTGATTATAGCCGGTTCCCAGGGTGTCTTTGGAGACTATAAACGTATTGTTGAGCACTTTGAGTGAATCTAGTTTTTGAGTGGTATTATTGCCTATAAGATGCATTACATCACCTGTGATTTGGTTTTCTGCGTTCCAAAGTATCGGATTTCCAATCATTTTTGTCAAAGCTGTTTTGGAACTCGAATGAATCGAATCACATTTGCCACTCATATCAGTTTTAAAAAATCGGACATTATTGAACGCTCTGATAATTCTGTTTCCTTCTTTTCCGGTAACCATTAATTTTTTTCCGTGGATGTAAACCGAGTCATTTTCGACAAAATTCACGGCAACAGCTCTTTTGGTCACAAACATCGAATCCAGTTTTTTATACACTTCGGCATAATGTCCTTTTACGATTCCGCGATTGATGGAATCCGTTATTTTTACATTGCGTGTTGCCGATGCAAATTCACGGTTGCGGTCATAATATAAACTATCGCCTTTAATCACCCGATCATCGTATCGGATGTAGGATTTGTTCAGGAAATGTGCGAGATTTTTTTTGGTGTCATAAAACCCTTTTTCGGTATAAATATAATTGGCTTTACTGGTAATTGTTGATGGCCCAAAAAGATAGGAATGTCCGGAATTACTAAAATAATCCAAGTGATTTGATTTGATTACATACGTTGGATTTGTGATGGTAACCGCAGTCAGGAATTGGAATTTCTTTTGTTTTACATAATATCTTCCTGAATTACTTTTTAGCGTGTTGTCTTTATTGGTAATTGTCCCTGGCGTATCGTAAAATACTTCTTGGGTATTTCGGTCAAAATTAATTATTTCTGTGGTTAAAGTCGCATCTGGAGAACTCATTACAGCATCACCGGAAGCATATGCTTTTTTTACATTTCCATTGTATTCCGCGTATTTACTGTTTAGAAATAAAGTGTCTCCTTGCACCATCTGTACATTTCCAAAAGCCTTGATGTAGTTCTCCTTTTGGAAATAATACGCTTTATTACAGGTCATCACTACGCCATCATGATTGACACGTACGTTTCCGATAAGTAATAATGCATCCGGAATTTCTACCTGGTTTACATCAGCAAAATCAGAGTTTTCTACAATAATTTTTTTTGGGGCTTGCGCCAAAACTAAATTAGTAACAAGCAGTATCAAACAATAAGGAAGGAAAAATATTGATTTCTTCAATGGATTTAATTTTTGTCAAATTTATGAAAAAGGAAACAATCCTAATCTATATTAGGATTTATTTATAATTAGTCAAAAAGGCGGTAAAAGCTATTGTTGTCTCTCTTTAAAGTTATTAACAAATGACCTTACTCCTTCGATGTAGTTTCTGCTTATGTGTACAGAATTATTTAATTTCAAACGATATAGACTTCTTTTATTTAAAAAATATTAAATTTAAAAATTGATACTCATTTTATTATCAAAAGAATTGAAATCGGTATATATAATTTTATATGATGAAAAAAATAACTATTGTTGCAGGGATAAGCGTGGTGCTTTTGGCAACAGCTTGTAAAACAAAAGATTTAAAAATGAACGCAGAACAGAAAGAGTCAGTCTCTAATAAGAAAGAAGTTGTATATCAGGTTTTTACCCGATTATTCGGAAATAAAAATACTACCAATAAACCTTGGGGAACCATTGAAGAAAATGGAGTAGGGAAGTTCAACGATTTTACGGATACAGCGTTACGGGAAATAAAGGATTTTGGTGTTACTTATGTTTGGTATACCGGAGTTCCGCATCATGCTTTGATACGCGATTATTCGGATATTGGGATTTCCAATGATGACCCGGAAGTGGTAAAAGGGCGTGCAGGTTCTCCTTATGCCGTAAAAGATTACTACAATGTAAATCCAGATTTAGCCGTAAATCCTGCGAATCGTTTGCAAGAATTTGAAGCTTTGATTGCGCGAACTCATAAAGCGGGATTAAAAGTGATTATTGATATTGTTCCGAATCACATTGCACGTAAGTACGAAGGAAAAAGTAATCCGGCAGGTGTTAGAGATTTTGGAGCTGATGATGATACAACTGTTGAATACAAAAGAGATAATAACTTTTATTATATTCCAAATACGCACTTTGAAATTCCCGATACGGATAAACCGTTAAATGGAGAAAAGAATCCTTTAATTGATGGTAAATTTGAAGAAAGTCCCGCAAAATGGACTGGAAACGGTTCTCGTTTAGCCAAACCTGATAAGAATGACTGGTACGAAACCATAAAAGTAAATTACGGAATTCGTCCGGATGGCTCTAAAGATTTCCCGGAACTTCCGGCTGGTTTTGATACCAAATCGTATCAGGAACATTTCGATTTTTGGAAAGGAAAAGATGTTCCGGATTCTTGGGATAAATTCAAAGACATTGCTTTGTATTGGACCGCAAAAGGGGTTGACGGTTTTAGATTTGATATGGCCGAAATGGTTCCGTATGAATTTTGGAGTTATATGAATTCAGCCATTAAAGTAAATAATCCGGATGCTTTTTTATTAGCCGAAGTCTACAATCCTAAGGAATATAGAAATTACATTCATTTAGGTAAAATGGATTATTTATATGATAAAGTAGAAACCTATGATAAATTAAAAGATATTATTCAAGGAAGATCTTTACCTGATGGATTATCAGACATACAAAACGGAATGGCAGATATTGAGCATCATATGTTGCATTTTTTGGACAATCATGATGAACAGCGTTTGGCTAGCCCGGAATTTGCGGGAACACCGCAAAAAGGAAAACCTCTGATGGTGGTTTCAACAACCATAAGCACTTCGCCTACGATGGTTTATTTTGGTCAGGAAGTAGGAGAGGCCGGAAATGAGAATGCAGGATTTGGAACTCATTCCAGAACATCAATCTTTGATTATATTGGAGTTCCGAATCATCAGCGTTGGATGAATGGAGGGAAATTTGATGGCGGTCAATTATCGCAGGATGAAAAAGAGTTGCGTGATTTTTACAAAAGAGTATTGAATTTTTCTTTGAACAGCCCGGCTTTGATGGGGAAATACCAAGAAATTCAAACATTAAATCGCCAAACTACTCAAGGCTACGATCCTGGAATTTATGCTTTCACACGTTGGTCTGATACTCAAAAACTAATCGTTGTTACTAATTTTTCTTGGCTTACCACTAGCAATTTCGAATTGAAAATTCCTTCAGATATCATTCAAAAATGGAATTTGAAAGATGGAAATTACACATTAACAGATCAGTTATACAATAAAAGTTCCGTTCAACTGAAAGTTTTGAATGGTGAAGGAAAAGTACAAATTACAATCGCACCTTCGGAATCGTTTATTTATCAATTGTAAGACATTCTTTAAAATTAATTTTTAAATCTTTAAACTCATTTTTAATGACAAAAATATTCACAATTTGTTTACTGTTTTTAATTTCCTTGGTAACCTTTGCACAAAAAGATTTTACGCCTAATTGGAGTAAAGGAGTAGTTTGGTATCAAATATTCCCGGATCGGTTTCATAATGGAGATCCTTCAAACGATCCAAAAGTGAATGATCAAGATGGTGCATATCCTTTTGATATAACTTCTGATTTTCAAATTCATCCCTGGACAAGCGATTGGTATGAATTGCAGCCTTACGAAAAGAAAAATGGTAAAGATATTTATTACAATCTTCAACGCAGACGCTATGGTGGAGATTTGCAAGGAGTTATTGATAAGTTGGACTACCTGCAATCATTAGGCATTAATGCTATTTATATGAATCCTGTTTTTTGGGCGCCTTCTTCTCATAAGTATGATGCATTGTGCTACCATCATATTGATCCATCATTTGGACCAGATCCTGAAGGTGATAAAAAATTAATTGCAAATGAAGACCCTTTAAATCCAGAAAAATGGGTTTGGACAAAAGCAGATTTACTGGCGCTAAAACTTATTGATGAAGTGCATAAACGTAAAATGTTTATCATTTTTGATGGCGTTTTCAATCATTTGGGAGTAAACAGTTTTGCTTTTCGTGATGTGGAGGAAAAACAAGAAAAATCAGCCTACAAAGATTGGTTCATGGTTGACAGTTGGAAAGATGCTGTAAAAGGTACCAAGTTTGAATACCAAGGATGGTTTGGTATAAAAACGTTACCAGAGTTTAAAGAGGATAACACAGGAATTGTTTCGGGGCCAAAACAATATATTTTTGACGCTACAAAACGATGGATGAATCCTATGAACAAAGGAGCTCAATACGGAATTGACGGTTGGCGATTAGATGTAGCGTATTGTATTGCACATCCTTTTTGGAAAGATTGGCGAAAATTGGTAAAATCAATTAACAGCGAAGCTTATTTGACGGCGGAATTAGTTGATCCTATTGAAAAAACAAAACCTTATTTAAGCGGTGACGAATTTGACGCTACGATGAATTATAATTTTTCTTTCCTAGTACATGATTTTTTTGTGCAAGATGCAAAAGGGATTTCTGTTACCCAATTTGATACTCAATTGAAGGAATTGCGTGAAGGATTTGGAGAAGGAGTTGCAATGAATATGCAAAATCTGGTTGGAAGCCATGATGCTACTAGAATAGGTAGTGCGGTTGCAAACCCAGATGGGAAGAAATTTAGTGACTGGGGAGCGTATTTTAATTGGAGCCAGAAAAGTAATAATACTAATTATATTGCTCGAAAACCCACTGTACAACAATTGAAAAAGCAAAAACTTATAGCTGCATTTCAAATATTATATTTAGGTTCGCCAATGATTTATTATGGTGATGAAGCAGGTATGTGGGGTGGTAATGACCCTGATTGTCGTAAACCGATGGTATGGAATGACAAAAAGTATAACCCGGAAATATTCAATCCCGACCAAAGTAAACACGAAGCAGATGTAGTAAACTTCGATACGGATTTGTTTAATTGGTATAAAAAAATCATTAGTTTACACAATCAGTACAAAGCTATTAAAGTGGGAATTACACAACGATTGCAACAAATGATGCCGAAAAAATATATGCATTTAGTCGTAAACTGGGTGATGAAGAAGTAATTGTAATCATTAATCGAAGTGATAAAAATGTTAACTTCACGAATCCTATTTTGAATAAAGGTAAATACAAAGATGTTTTTACTAAAAAAGGAATCAAAAAGTTGACTATAAAACCTATGGATATTGTTGTGCTGAGCAATAGTATTCGTTAATTGTCTGAAATATTTAGTAAGACTCAGTTAAAATAGGAAGTCTAAAAGAATAGTTTATTGTATAAAAAAATGCTGATATAAATTATATCAGCATTTTTTTTAGTTTGAATTTAGTGAGTTATTTGATCAAAGTAGCATCGTAATTTTCTTCTACTTTTTTCCAATTGATTACATTGAAAAATGCATCGATATAATTTTTTCTGCGGTACTGATAATCCAAATAATAAGCATGTTCCCATACATCTAAAGCTAATATTGGAGTTCCCGGAATAAGTGCATTTCGCATCAAAGGATTGTCCTGATTTGAAGTACCGGTCACCTGAAGTTTTCCAGATCTGTCTACAATAAGCCAAGCCCAACCGGAACCAAATTGTTTTGTAGCTTCCTCTTTGAATAAGGTAACAAAGTTTTCAAATGAACCAAAATCTTTACTAATTGCTTCAGCTAGTGCATTTGTTGGTTCGCCTCCTGCTTTTGGAGCCATACATCTCCAATATAAGGAATGATTGTAAAATCCACCGGCATTGTTACGAAGCACAGCATCGTTAGGATCTAATTTTGACAATACTTCTTCGATTGTCAAATTTTCTAAAGGCGTTCCTAACACTGCTTTATTCAAATTATTGGTATAGGTAAGGTAATGCTTGGAATAATGCATTTCTAAAGTCGTAGCTGATATACTTGGTGCCAAAGCATTGTAAGCGTAAGGCAATTTTTCAAGCTGAAAAGAGCCTTCATCTGCTTTTACATCATCGGGAGATCCCATGATGGCAACTGTTTGTTCGGTTGTAGGTAAAGGGACTTCAACAACTTCAGTTAATTTCTTATTGTTGCAAGAAAGTAAAGTGATAAATAAAAATAAAACAGAAATTAAAAAATTTAGCTTTTTCATATGAAGACAATATTTTTTTAGCATAATATGGTATCGCCATTCTTCATCCCTGTTTGTGATTTGGAATCAAGGCGATTTCATAATTTGTATTATTTTTTGATCAGTGTGTTGATTATTTCAATGTATTGTTCTTTGGCTTGATCAGGAGTTAGATGACTAATTTGCATCCAGGCATTGGTTTTAAAAGCATCTCTCAAATGGTATGATGATGTTTGTTTTAAATCTAAAGTTCCAAAAGTTGCTTGTTTATAAAAAGCATAAAGCCGCAATTGGACATCTTGAGGTAAAGATGCCTGCGTCATTTCAGAAGCTATTTCTACTGCTTCTAAAAACCGAGTATCTAAATCTTTTTCAATCATGCTTATTTTGTAGCAATAATAGTTTTTCCTCCGATTGCTTTTTGATTCAGTACAACATTTACTGGTGTTCCTAAAGGTAAAAAGATATCTACTCTTGAACCAAATTTTATGAAACCAGCATCAGTTCCCTGAATTACTTGCATTCCTTCTTCGGCGTAATTGACGATTCTTCGTGCCAAAGCTCCAGCAATTTGACGGTATAGAATTTCACCAAATGTTTTGTTTTCGATGACAACCGTAGTTCTTTCATTTTCTTCACTGGCCTTAGGATGCCATGCCACCAAGAATTTTCCGGGATGATATTTACTGAACTTTACAATTCCACTTAATCCATAACGCGTAACATGTACGTTTATTGGAGACATAAAAATGGAGATTTGTAAACGTTTATCTTTGAAATATTCGCTTTCAAACACTTCTTCAATAACTACAACTTTCCCATCTACAGGAGCAAGAATATGATTTTCATTGATTACCACTGTTCTTTTTGGATTTCTAAAAAATTGCAGAATGATAATCAAAAGTAACAAAGTAGCTATTTGTATAGCCATTTTGATCCAGTTGGTGTCAATGAAATTATCAGACAATAAAAGGACAACAGCCGTGAAAATAGTGCCTAATAAAATAGATTGGGTTCCTTCTTTATGAAACATAGTTTAAAATTTGATAAAATAAAAATATTATTGGTGCTACAAATATAACACTATCTAGTCGATCTAGTATACCTCCATGACCAGGCATTATACTTCCGCTGTCTTTTACGCCCGCTATACGCTTAAATTTGGATTCAATTAAGTCTCCAATAGTACCTGCGATTCCAACAATAACGGCTATAGAAGTCCAAATCAGTATGGATCTGTCGCTGAATTCAGGATTGGCCTTTATGTAGTATTTAGATATTAAATAACCTGCCAAAATTGCAAAAACGATTCCGCCTAAGAACCCTTCAATTGTTTTTTTAGGAGATATCTTTTCAAATAATTTAGTTCGACCTATAGATTTACCTACAATATAGGCAAAGGTGTCATTTGTCCAGATTAAGATAAATAATCCAATTATAATTTTTGGATTGTAATCATTTATACCAAATGAAATTTTTGTGATAAATACAAATGGGAGTATAATATATCCCAGTAAATAAAGGTATTTTGATGAAGTACTTATTTTTTGAATGTTATCATAAAATAAAAAAAGGATACATTTTATAGAGACTACTAATGCAATAACCAATAAAACGACATCTAGTTGTTGAATATTGATTGCTATTTCTAAATCGGTATTGAAGACCTGATTAATAGTATCAGTAGTGATTTTATTGTAATGGCTTACTAAAGTTACTATGGAATATAGAGCCGTTGCAAAAAGTATTGGAAATACTTTATGTATTTGGATTAAATTACAAAATTCATAAACTGCAATAATGAGAAATATACCAAAAAGGATAAAAAAGCTTTCAGTAGAATATAAAATAGAAGCGAGTAATAGTATAATATAAATAGCTCCTGATATACCTCGTTTTAGAGTTTCATTCATCTTAAAGATCTTCTAAAAGCAATAAATATAGATTTTTTGCTGAACTTCCGTATTGTGTGAAATCTTCTTCTTTAGCTTTCTCGAAATATTTTACTGTAGTAATATTGGTAGGATAATCTCTTTCGTATTTCTTTTTTATAGCACTAAGTCCATCGCTTTTTGCAGCAAGAATTTGACTAGTATTCGCTATAATGATAATATTGGTAGGTAATTCGTTAGGTTTGTTTTGTTTAATTTGTTTTGATGAAAAAAGGATAGAACCTTCCTCAGCAATCAAATTTTCACAACTTGCAAGAAGAAACTTAGGATTTACAGGTTTATCGTAGGTAAGTTTGTTATCATCAAGCATTCCAAAAAGATTTGGTTCATAGCATAAAACTTCGCTTTCAAACCAATCATTTTCTTCTAATATGTTTTCAAATTGTTCTTTTACTTCTTCAGAGTTTTCGCAATACAAAAATTTACCACCATTTTTTTTAAAATTGTAGATAAATTTTTCATCTATAGAGGTTGTATTATCAGTATGGGATTTACTAAATTCACTTTCTTGATCTTCATCAGAAGCCGGATTGCTAGAACCAAAAATTTTTCTAAAAAGACTCATATTTTTGTAAAATACTATAATTTGTTATTTGAAAACGTCCAAAGATAAAAAAATCTTAATTCAAAAGTAGTTTTTGAATTAAGATTTTAAAAATAATTAAATATTTTATATGTTTTCTAAGATACTACTTCCTCAAGATTTTTATCAAATGTTCTTTTTCCGAAAATAGCTTCTAAGTCATCTTTAAAAATGACTTCTTTCTCGATTAAGATATTTGCCAGTTGATCTAGTTTATCTTTATTCTCTTCTAATATTTGAATCGCTCTTTGGTATTGACCTTCAATTAGTAATGAAATTTCTTCATCAATAACTCTGGCTGTTTCTTCTGAATAAGGCTTAGAGAAATTGTATTCGCTTTGTCCTGTTGAATCGTAATAGGTTACATTACCAATTTTTTCATTCAAACCATAAACAGTTACCATAGCTCGGGCTTGTTTTGTAACTTTTTCTAAGTCACTTAAAGCACCGGTAGAAATTCTGTTAAAAGTTACTTTTTCAGCAGCTCTTCCACCCATAGTTGCACACATTTCGTCTAGCATTTGATCAGGACGAACAATTAAACGTTCTTCTGGTAAGTACCAAGCGGCTCCTAAACTCTGTCCTCTAGGAACAATGGTTACTTTAATTAATGGAGCTGCATGTTCCAGCATCCAACTAACGGTTGCGTGTCCTGCTTCATGGATAGCGATTGCTTTCTTCTCATCAGGAGTTACAATTTTATTTTTCTTTTCAAGACCACCTACAATTCTATCTACAGCATCAAGGAAATCTTGTTTGTCAACTGCAGTTTTGTTGTTTCTTGCGGCAATCAAAGCAGCTTCATTACATACGTTTGCAATATCAGCACCTGAGAAACCAGGAGTTTGTTTGGCTAAAAAGTCAGTATCCAATCCTTCAATTTTTTTCAAAGGTGCAAGGTGTACTTTGAAAATTTCAGCACGTTCACGAATGTCTGGTAAGTCTACAAAAATTTGTCTGTCAAAACGACCTGCACGCATTAAGGCTTTGTCTAATACATCAGCTCTGTTTGTCGCAGCTAAAACAATTACATTAGAATTAGTACCAAAACCGTCCATCTCTGTCAGTAATTGGTTCAACGTATTCTCACGTTCGTCATTTCCACCGGACATATTGCTTTTCCCTCTAGCTCTACCTACTGCGTCAATTTCATCAATAAATATAATCGCTGGAGATTTTTCTTTGGCTTGTTTGAATAAATCACGTACACGGGAAGCTCCCACACCTACGAACATTTCAACAAAATCAGATCCTGATAAAGAGAAAAACGGTACTTGCGCTTCACCAGCTACGGCTTTTGCCAATAAGGTTTTTCCGGTTCCTGGAGGCCCTACAAGTAAAGCTCCTTTTGGTATTTTACCACCCAGATTAGTGTATTTTTCAGGATTTTTTAAGAATTCAACAATTTCTTGTATCTCTTCTTTTGCCCCTTCTAAACCAGCTACATCTTTAAAAGTAGTTTTGATATCTGTTTTTTCGTCAAAAAGTTTAGCTTTTGATTTCCCAATATTAAAAATCTGTCCGCCACCGCCACCAGCGCCACCACCAGACATTTTTCGCATGATGAATATCCAAACAGCAATAATAATGATGATTGGCAATAAACTGATTAAAATATCCGACCAGTTATTTTTTGGTAAGAAGTTAAAATCTTTCAATTTACCTTCAGCAACAGCTTTTTCCAGTTTGTTTTGGAAAATCTGATCGTTACCAATGTCAAAAGTATAATGAGGACCTTTGTTAGGTCTGTCAAAAACGTCTTTAGAAACTTTTTTGTGTGCTGCATCTTTCAATGCTGTAGCATTAAGAAAAACTTCGGCTTCTGTTTTATTGTAAACTATAACTTTCTCGATCTGGCCTTTTTCTAAATAATCGTTAAATTTAGAAGAAGTTAATTGACCTGGTTCGTTTAAACTAGAACCGCCAGTTATAAAACTTATAAACAAGAAAATTAATAATATTGCAGTGTAAATTAACCAAGGGCTTATTTTAAACTTATTCGAATTTGGATTATTATCTTTAGCCATTACTAGGAGTTATGTTTCTTTAGTATTTGTTTTCAATGGTAGTTATTTTTGCATTGCCCCATAAACTTTCGATGTTGTAGTATTCACGGATGTGTTTTTGAAATACATGAACTACAATATTTACATAATCCATTAGTACCCATTCTGCATTATCAGTTCCTTCAACATGCCAAGGCTTGTCTTTTAATTCTTTGGATACTGTTTTTTGAATGGAGTTGACTATAGCGTTAACTTGTGTATTTGAATTACCATTGCAGATGATGAAATAGTCGCAAACTGCGGTGTCTATCTCTCTTAAATCAAGAATATCAATATCATTTCCTTTTACCTCTTCTATCCCCTTAATGATGTTCGCCAATAGAACGTCATTATTTATAGTCTTTTTCGCCATGAATTATTTTTATATATAAGTTTGTAAAGTTACCATTTTTTGTGATTATTTTTGAACCTTAACACAATATTAAATTCTGTTTCACAAAAAACTGTATATGAAACTAATCAAACTCGATGCCATAGATTCTACAAACGAATTCCTTAAAGGGTTATCGAATAAACAAGAGTTAGAAAACTTTACTGTTGTAACTGCTGAGAATCAAACTAAGGGGAAAGGCCAAATGGGTGCTGTTTGGGCCTCTGAGACGAGTAAAAACTTAATAATGAGTATTTTGGTTAAGGATTTTTTGGAGGATATTTGTCAGATTTTCAACCTGAATATTGCGGTTTCACTTGCTGTAATTGAAGTTTTGGAATCGTTTAAGATTCCTAATCTTAGTATAAAATGGCCTAACGACATAATGTCATACAACAAAAAAATAGGTGGCATTTTGATTGAAAACAGTATCAAAAGTGACGGAACCATTATTTCTATTGTAGGTTTAGGACTAAATGTGAACCAAACCAATTTCGAAAATTTACCAAAAGCCTCTTCTTTGGCGGTTATTTGTAATGCAAAATTTGATAAAGACGAACTTCTTTTTTCCATTTGTGACGCAATAGAAAAAAATGTGAAGGTATGTAAACACAATGCTGCCGTTTTGTGGTCAGCTTATAGTGATAAATTGTATAAAAAAGGTTTGCCAATGCCTTTTTCAAATCAAATGAAACAAAATTTTATGGGAATTATTCAAGGAGTTTCTTCAGTTGGGAAACTTCAGGTTCTTCTTGAAGATGACACTGTTGCTGAATTTGATATCAAAGAAATTCAAATGTTATATTAGTGGCTGATTGTTACAATTCAATAAAAAACCCTTTCAGGTTTAAACTGAAAGGGTTTCTTATATTTATTTAATGTGTTGTTTACAATTTAGTCATATTTCCGGCTAAAGTTTCGATAAATTTTCCAATTGGTCCTTTTATCATCATTGCCATCATAGGATTAAAATCACCTTCAAAATCAAGTTTTACATCACTGGAATTGTCCGAAACCGAATCTATGTTCGCAATCAATGTAAATGGAAGTTTATCACTTGCCGCTCCTAGAACAATTTTGTTTGGAGCTATTTTTTCTTTCATTTTAAGCTTAATTTCTGGCATTCCTTTCAATCCAAAAATAAAAGCATCGTCACCTATAACTTCAAATTTAGCAATGTTTTCAGGCATTAATTTTTCAAAATTTTTGACATCACTCAACAAGTCAAATAATTCTTGAGCTGATTTTTGAACACTGACTTTTGGACTTTCTAAGTTCATCTTTGTGGTATTTATTTATTAGGTTGTTTTAAACTTCAATAGTCCAAGTGGACGGACTCACATTCCATTCTCTTAAAGTTTGCTCTTCTTCCTCAGTAATATACCTTTTGGCAACAGCTAAATTTAATAAATTTTGATAGTTACTCAATGTAAACAAATCGATATGTGCGTTTTTAAAGTTTTCTTCAGCAACTTCAAAACCATACGTGAATATGGCGGCCATACCTTTTACATTAGCTCCAGCTTCACGCAAAGCTTCTACAGCAAGTAAACTGCTGCTTCCGGTGCTGATTAAATCTTCTACAACAACTACATTTTGTCCTTTTTGTAAAAAACCTTCCACTTGGTTTTGTCTTCCGTGTTTCTTTGGTTCTGGGCGAACATACACAAATGGCAATCCCAAACTTTCCGCTACTAGCATTCCAATTCCTATTGCTCCAGTGGCAACACCAGCAATAACATCTGGTTTACCAAATTGTTTCTCAATATTTTTGGAAAATTCATCCCGGACGTAATTCCTTACGGCTGGAAATGAGAGGATTAATCGGTTATCACAATAAATAGGCGATTTCCATCCAGAAGCCCATGTAAAAGGATTTCTTGGATTCAATTTAATTGCATTTATTTGCAAAAGAAATTCGGCTGTTTTTTCGGCTGTATCTTTATTAAAAATCATAGTACAAATGTATAAAGTTTTTGTTAACGACAAACCACTTTTTTTGACAAATCACATCTCTAAGGAGACGGATTTTCAATTGTTTTTATTAGAAAGTATTGACATAGAGCAACTTATAGTAAAAATCTTTCAAAATAAAATTCAAAAAGCCTACCTATATCATCCTGATGAAAGCGTTATTTTGAAGACTTTGAAAGCAAAAATCCCTGTTGCCAAAGCTGGTGGCGGTTTAGTTTACAATAAAAAAGGCGAGGTTTTGTTCATTTTCAGAAATGGAAAATGGGATTTACCAAAGGGCGGAATCGAAAAAGGGGAGGAAATTGATGCCACTGCCATGCGTGAAGTAGAGGAAGAAACTGGTGTAAATGGATTGACAATATCTCATAAACTTCAAAAAACATATCACGTTTTTAGACGTAATGGAAAATATAAATTAAAAATAACGCATTGGTTCGAAATGCAATCTGATTTTGAAGGAACCCCACAAGGGCAATTAGAAGAAGGAATCGAAAAGGTAGCTTGGATGAATCCGGAACAAATAAAAGAGGCATTGAAAAACTCTTACGAGAACATAAAATTATTATTTGAAGAAGAAAAGCTCCTGAAATAGGAGCTTTTTTTTATTTTAAAATACGATATACCGGATATTGTAAATGTGCCTTTTCATAATAAACAGAATGTTTGTAAATCCAGTCCAGTTGCGCTTCCGGATTATTGATAAAGTTTACGTCACTTTGTTTTTTCAAATCAAATTCGGCTTTTAGTTTTGGATTTTCTTTTAAAATCTGCGTAGCTGAATCTTCAAATACATAGTCAGAATAACCTTCTTTTTGCTGTAACATCGTGTCAAAAAAGTTCCAGTTGAAAAAAGAATCTATTGCTTCGGGTTCCAGTGTTTCTAATAAATATTTGATTCCTTTTTGCTGAGTAGGAATAACGTAATCTCCTTTGACGAAAGCCACTTTCTCCATTTTAGCGGTTACCGAAGTGTTTCGGTGTAAATAATGCCCTTCATACGCTGAACTTGTTGTTTTAAAGTCGGCGATTTTATAGCTTTCCACTTCAATTATAGTATCATTTTTTAGTTGGCGATAGGAGATAGTATTGCTCTTTAATAATTCAATTACCGGCCAAAATCCTCTTGGAATAATATACGCTTCCGGAATGATTATCTCTTTTACGGATTTGAATTCCTTGCTGTACTGAATGTCTTTTTTGTATGGTTTTGTACGGTCATAAAACAAGCGATTTCCGGATGTCACATCACTTTTCTTATAACTGGCTTCATAGCCTAAAAACGAAAAAGGAATCGTTTTTGTACTGTCAATTTCCCATTTTATAGGGTACGATTTTTTTGGTTTATACTGCTCTTCATTTTTCAATCGTAGTTGTTTGATTTTTTGATAATTTGCATCCGTAAAATCAATTGCGGAACGCATGTATTCGTATGTTACTTTCACACGATCAGCGTATTTTTTCAGCATATGTGTTTCCACCACAAACCCAATGGTATTGAACAATGAAGTATAGCCCGTAGCAAATCGTGGGCTTTCAAAAAATTGACCAAAACCTTTATCCGGAGTATCCTGAAAAGCATTGACATAAGGTGTGGTCTCAATGTCTTTTTCTTGTAAATCTTTGACCAAAGCAGGCATCATTTCGGTATTTAAAAAATTACCTAAAACGGTTCCTAATTTGTTGTGCTGGGTCATAATGTAGGTAAGTTTATATTGGTAATCTGCGCCATTGCTAACGTGATTATCGATAAAAACATCGGCATTTATTTTATGGAAAATGTCCACAAAACTTTTGGTGTTTCGGGTATCTGACTTGATGAAATCGCGATTCAAATCGTAGTTTCTGGCATTACCCCTAAAACCATAGATTTCCGGTCCGTCCTGATTAGCTCTTGAAGTGGAGTTTCTGTTTAAAGCACCTCCAATATTATACACAGGAATACAAACGATAACGGTATTTTTTGGTACTTTTATTTTGCCTAAAGCCAAATCTCTAAACAATTGCATACTGGCATCAATTCCGTCCGGTTCTCCCGCATGGATACCGTTATTAAGCAGAATTACCGCTTTGTTTTTTTTGATGATTTCAAAATTAAATTGCTTTTCAGGATTAAAAACAACCATATGCAATGGTTCGCCGCTGTCTGTCAAGCCCATTTTTTGCATTTCGATAGTCGGGAAATCATCTGCCAGGAGTTTATAATAAGCGATTGTTTCCTGGTAGGATGCGGATTGATTTCCATTTCCTTTTTCGAAAAAAGTATCGTATTTATTCGTTTTTTGTGCAAATGAGTTGATGGAGAATAGTAAAAAAAGGAATGTGAAAAATCTCATATTTCGGTTTTTAAATTGAATTTCAAATGTAGCTTTTTTTCGATAGGAATAGAAATGATCGTAAGAAAAGGAAGCTCCCGATTTAAAAAAATGAAAATTTAGAATTCAAAATTCATAACTCAGAATTAAAAATTACCTTTGCAAAATGAATAAGAAACACCATTCCAACAATATACTTTTGAATTTAGGTATCGAAAGCCTGAATGAAATGCAGGAAGTAGCACAAGATACGATCCTGAATGACAATAATGTTTTATTGCTTTCGCCAACAGGTTCCGGAAAAACTTTGGCTTTTTTGTTGCCTATTTTAGAAATGTTACAACCTGAAATCCAATCGGTTCAATGTTTAATTTTAGTTCCATCACGCGAATTAGGATTACAGATTGAGCAAGTTTGGAAAAAAATGGGAACTGATTACAAAGTAAATGTGTGCTACGGCGGACATTCCATCGATACTGAAATAAAGAATTTAAGCAATCCTCCAGCAGTTTTAGTAGGGACTCCGGGAAGAATTGCAGATCATATTGACAGAGGAACTTTTCGTGTGGATAAAATTCAAACCTTGATTTTGGATGAATTTGACAAATCATTGCAATTGGGTTTTCATGAGCAAATGTCATTTATCATTGGAAAATTAACGAAACTGAACAAACGTGTTTTGGTTTCGGCCACTTCGGATATTGAGATTCCAAGATATACAAGAGTCGTAAACCCGACTATTTTGGATTTCATTCCAGAAAACGTGGACGAAACGAATCTTTCCATGAAAATGGTCGTTTCAAAAGAAAAAGACAAAATAGGAAGTTTGTTCAACTTGATTTGTTCGTTGAAATCACAGTCGGCAATTGTTTTTTGTAACCATCGTGATGCTGCAGAACGCATCAGCGATACCTTGAACGAAAAAGGTATTTACGCCACGTATTATCATGGCGGAATGGATCAGGACGAAAGAGAACGCGCTTTAATCCAGTTCAGAAACGGAAGTGTAAGTTATCTTATCACTACAGATTTAGCTGCTCGTGGTCTTGATATCCCTGAAATGAACCATGTAATCCATTATCATTTACCATCCAAAGAAGACGAATTCACTCATAGAAACGGACGTACAGCACGTATGTTGGCTTCTGGAACGGCGTATATTATTGCTCATGAAAGTGAGAAAAAAATGGATTATATCGATTATGGTATGACTGTTTTGAAAGTAGAAAATGCTAATTCATTGCCAAAACCACCTGAATTTCAAACTATTTACATCAGTGGCGGAAAGAAAAATAAATTGAATAAAATTGATATCGTAGGTTTCTTTTCCCAAAAAGGAAAACTGGAAAAAGGCGATTTAGGATTAATCGAAGTGAAAGATTTTATCTCTTTTGCAGCCGTGAAATTCAACAAAGTGAAAGATTTGCTGCATGCTATTAAAGACGAAAAAATGAAAGGCAAGAAGTTTAAAATTGAAGTGGCCCGAAAAGTGATTAAGAAGGAAGAGGAGTAATCAGTATTCAGTGTTCAGCTTTTAGTGAGCAGAAAAAAAACAGTATAACAATAAAAAATCGTTAACAGTAAATTTGATTTACTGTTAACGATTTTTTGTTATAATGAAGTCACTAAAATCTGAACACTTTTTTTAAACTTCTGGCGCTGACCACTAAAAACTGAACACTGACCACTATATTTTCTTAACGTATTGTGTAATGATAACAATCTGTTGACCATCTACTTTTCCTTCAATGTATTCGGCATTTTCATGGTCAAGTCTAATGTTACGCACTGCGGTTCCTTGTTTAGCCACCATACTGGAACCTTTTACTTTTAAATCTTTGATTAAAACGACTGAATCTCCGTGTTCCAAAATTACGCCGTTGCTATCGCGGTGAATTACTTTATTTTCATCGTCTTCACCTTCGCCTGTTGCTTGCGCCCAAGCTAAAGTATCCTCGTCTAAATACATTTGGTCCAATAATTCTTGAGGCCATCCCGCAGCACGCATGCGGCTTAACATTCTCCACGCAACCACTTGCACCGCGGTATGTTCGCTCCACATGCTGTCATTCAAACATCTCCAATGATTTAAATCTACGTTATCCGGATTTTCGATTTGGTCGATACACGTGCTGCAAGCCATAATACTTTCATCAAGTCCACCTTTTTTGGTTGGTAAAACTTGATATACTTTTAAGTTTTCGGTTGCACCACAAAGTTCACATTTCGATCCGCTACGCTTGCTTAATTCTCTTTCTATACTCATTGTTTGATGGCTTTTATTTTTAGGCGAAATTATGGCTTATTGCCTCGTTTCACAAATTTATATTTGGTTGATGGCAAGTATTATTTTACTCGCACTGCATCTGGAACCAGCATTTCATATTGCCCTCCATTGCGGATTACATCTCTCACAATGCTGGAACTGATATATGAAGTCCTTGCGGCAGTCAATAAAAAGACAGTTTCTATTTTTGATAAACGGCGATTGGTGTGTGCAATTGCTTTTTCAAATTCGAAATCGGCAGGATTACGCAAACCACGCAGGATAAAATCGGCTTTTATTTTATGACACAAATCAATAGTCAAACCTTCATAGGTAATCACCGAAACTTTAGGTTCGTTTTTGAATGTTTCTTCGATAAAACGTTTTCTGTCTTCCAGAGAAAACATGTACTTTTTTTCGGCATTGACACCAATAGCGATTACGATTTCATCAAACAACGAAATGCTTCTTTTGATGATGTCTTCATGTCCTAATGTTATTGGGTCAAAAGAACCCGGAAATATAGCTTTTCTCATTTAGTTTCTTGTTATTGAAAATATTTCGTCTTCTAGATGAAGAATTATTAAATCTTTTTTTGAATATTTTACTTTTCGATTGGTATAATTTTCAGGTTTGTCTATTTCATCAACTTCATATGGCAAATAAGCATCGTAATCATTTTGGGTCGCATAAACACTATCTTTAGTTACTTGATCAATACGCATTGTAGAATAATAGCCATTTGTAAATTTTAAATTATAAACATCTCCCAATATTGGATTTTGAATAAAGACATTTGTTTTATCGTTTGTTTGAATATTAGTATACATCCAAAAAGTAATATAACCCACAAGAATGATAAGTCCAGAAAACATCCAAATAGGTATTTTTAGTATATTGATTTCCTTTTCACTTTGAAGTTTTATTTTAATCTCTTCAGATAAATTTTCAGATCCAAATATTTCTTTACAATTATTACATTCTACATCTATAATTTTACTAACTGGAAATATTGGAATCAAAGTAATATGTGTATACCGTGAATATACGTTATAAGTAATTGAAGTTTTTGATTCGCATTTTGGGCATTCAACAGCTATAATTTTTCCGTTTTTTATTTTTGAATCCCTTGTTCCTATAAGTACCATCATAAATAGACTAAATTAGGTTTTTCGTAGTGTTTGTATTGCTTCGACCCATTCAGATTTCTCACAAACTCTACACTCCGCATTTCCTGGTTTGTGGCTTTCAGTATTTCCGCAAAAGGTGCAGGAATAAATACCTTCTGTTGGGATCGTTTTACTTTTTTGTTTAAATAAAAAAGGCAGAATTGGCAATCCTGGTTGAACTTCATGGTCTTCATAATAGAAAACACTGATTTCACCACTGGTTTCCATAAAGGCATTTTTTACCTGTCCTAAATGCTCTACCGATTTCAATCGGAGTTCCGAAAAAAATTCATCTTGTGCCAAACTTTCCTTTTTGAAAGTAGCAATTGAAAATTTCCCTTCGCTGATAATACATTCGGTTTTGCCTTCTATAAATTCTTCAAACCGTTTACTTTTTCCTGTCAGCCACGTTACTAATCGGTATAAAAGTATAATGACAAGAAATACTGTTATAGGAGGGATTATTCCAACTTCTTCATAAAACATGGGATCTCCCGCTGCAGATCCTAAAGCAATAATGATGACTGTTTCAAAAACAGATAATTGCTTCACGCCACGTTTTCCAGCTACTTTTAATGTCAATAATAAAACTGTAAACATTATGGTAGAACGGAAAATGACCTCTAATAGAAAGGATTCTGGTAAATCATTGTATAATAATCGGTTCCATTCAAAGATTTCGGTCATAATGGGAAGTTAGTTATTTAAAGCCAATTCTATCGCATTTGTAAATAAATCTTCCAATGAAATTCCGGCAGCGTTGGCTTGTTGCGGAATCAAACTTTCAGTTGTTAATCCCGGAATAGTGTTCATTTCCAACATGTGTGGTTCTCCGTTTACCAATATAAATTCGCTTCTCGAGAAACCTTTCATTTTGAGTACCTCGTAAGCACGTTTGGCTATTTCGCTCACTTTTTGGGTCATTTCATCCGAAATTCTTGCCGGTGTAATTTCTTGTGATTTACCCAGATATTTGGCTTCATAATCGAAGAAATCATTGTCAGAAACGATTTCAGTAATTGGCAAAACGATTACTTTTCCTTTGTAATTGATAACTCCTACAGAAACTTCGGTGCCGTCAAGGAAACTTTCGATGATGATTTCGTTGTCTTCTTTGTAAGCAACTTCTATGGCTATTGGCAATTCATCGATGGTTTTTACTTTGGAAATTCCAAAACTGGAACCTGCTTTATTTGGTTTTACAAAACAAGGCAAACCAACTTTAGCGACAATCTCGTCAGTATTGATAGCATCGCCTTTGTTTAAGTAATAGGAAGTGGCGGTTTTTATTCCGTATGGTTTTAAAACAGATAATAAATCACGTTTGTTGAACGTTAATGCCGCTTGGTAATAATCGCAGGAAGTTTGCGGAATATGTAATAATTCGAAATACGCCTGCATCAATCCGTCTTCGCCGGGAGTTCCGTGAATGGCATTGAAAACGCAATCAAAAGTGATTTTATTACCATCAACAGTTACTGAAAAATCATTTTTATCGATAGGAAATTCAGTGTCATTAGCATCAACATAGACCCATTTTTCTTTGAAAATATGGATTCGGAATCCTTTGTATTTCGTTTTGTCCAGAAATTGATATACGACGTTTCCGCTGATAAGTGAGATTTTATACTCGCTGGAATATCCGCCCATGATGATGGCAATGTTTTTCATTTTGTATCGTTTTAATCTTAGTTGTTTGAATAAATAATAAGGTGTTTTTAGCACTAGATTCTAGCCCCGATAGTCCCGAATCTTCGGGAGAAATCCTTTTTATCAGCCTTTTTGGCGGATAAAAAGTTATAACGAATAGCGGGAAATAGCTTCAAAAAGCATTAAACAAAATTATCATTTTTTTTGAAACGAAATAGCTTTATCTTTGCCACATATAAAAATAAATTTATGAGTTTACGTAAGTATCTTACAAGCCGCGTCTTTTTAGTACAAGTATTAATTGCTCTTGCCATTATTGCCGCTTTGGGCTATTTGTTTATGCATTGGTTGACTTTTACAACAGATCATGGTCATGAAATTGCAGTTCCAAATTTGAGTAAATTGACTGAAGAGCAAGTAGAAGAAAAGCTGGATGAGTTGGATTTAGATTATGTGCTTTTGGATAGTGTGGATTATAGAAGTGATTTTCCGCAATTTAGCGTGGTTGAGCAAGATCCGACGCCAGGTACGAAGGTAAAAGTTGGTAGAAAAATATATATCAAAATAAATACTTCAGGATTTTCATCTGTGCGAATTCCTGATTTGATAGAAAAAACATATCGTGAAGCGGTGCCAACCTTGAAAGCGTTAGGTCTTGAGGAAGGAACGGTTACGTATGTTCCAAATCTTGGAAAAGATATGGTGTTGGAAATGCGTTTTAAAGGAAGAAACCTGAAAGTAGGGGACAGAGTCTTGAAATCATCCAAAATTGATTTGGTTTTAGGAGACGGAAAAATGAGTTATGAAGAAGAAGAAAGTGCTGCGGATACTCTGGTTGCACCAATAGAAGAAACACCAGTTGATGAACAATAATATAGATACAATAGATTTAGAAGACGAGTTATTTGAACATTTCAGGTTTGAAGTTCCTAAAGGCCAAACGCCTTTGCGAATTGATAAATACTTGATGAGCCTGATTCAAAATGCAACTCGCAATAAAATACAAACCGCTGCTACCGAAGGGAATATTTTTGTAAACGACGCTACGGTAAAGTCGAATTACAAGGTCAAAGCCAATGATGTGGTTCGGGTTATGTTATCTCATCCTCCTTTTGAAAATAGGGTAGATCCCGAAGATATTCCGTTAGATATTGTCTATGAAGATGCTACGCTTTTATTGATTAATAAACCGCCAGGATTGGTGGTGCATCCCGGTCACGGGAATTATACGGGAACATTAGTGAATGCGTTGGCTTTTCATTTTGAGAATTTACCCATGAACAGCAGTGAACGTCCCGGATTAGTGCATCGAATTGATAAAGACACTTCGGGTTTATTGGTAATTGCCAAAACCGAAGCGGCTATGACGCATCTTGCCAAGCAATTTGAAGCCAAAACTTCTGAAAGAGAGTATGTGGCTTTGGTTTGGGGAAATGTAGCCGAAGAGAAAGGGACCATTGAAGGAAACTTAGCAAGACACTTGAAAGATCGCATGCAAATGGCGGTTTTTGCTGATCCGGAAATAGGGAAACCTGCCGTGACGCATTATAAAGTTTTGGAGCGTTTTGGATACGTAACGTTGATTTCGTGCCAATTGGAAACTGGAAGAACGCACCAGATTCGTGCGCACTTGAAACACATAGGTCATCCGCTTTTTAATGACGAGCGTTATGGCGGTCATTTGATTTTGAAAGGAACTACATTTACGAAATACAAACAGTTTATTGACAACTGTTTCAAAGCTTTGCCAAGACAGGCTTTGCATGCCAAAACATTAGGTTTTGTGCATCCTACGACCAAAGAGATGATGCGTTTTGATACGGAACTTCCACAGGATTTTCAGGATTGTATTGAGAAATGGAGAGGCTATTCAAAATCCCATGGCACTGATCAAGAAGAAGAATAAAAATATGAAAAGCCCCGGATTGGGGCTTTTTTTGTGGGTTTATGTTTGTTTTGCTTATTGTTGTGGGCGTAAAGTCAGAGACATTTGCTAGCGTATAGAAGGAAATACTTTGCGGATTAGGGCGAGATTTTTTTATTGAATTATTATTGTATTGACAATTTTTTTAAACAATTCTGTGTTATTGTCTTCTTCGGTATCCATTAATGTAACTTGATAAAATTGATCCTTTACTGGAATGGCATATACTATAATTTTGACTTTCGCACTTCCTCCTTTACCAGTTAGTGTGTAAATACAAGAGGCAGTTAAACATTTTTTACCATCGACTACGCTCTCATTAGGTTCACTTGTATATTTAAAATCAGGGAATACTTTTTTTATTCCAATTAAACTTTCTTCAATACTTTTTCTAAAATCTGCAAAATTTTTATGAGGATTACTTCTTAAGTTAACTTTAATAGTTGGTATAATTCCAACTGTTGTTTCGATTGGATATTTGAAAAAACTAACAACTTCAATTGTTCCTTTATTTTGCTCTAATAATTTAATGAGAACTTTATCATCTAATTTTACGTTGCTTTTTAAATTTTCAATAGTTTGCCCTTCTTTTGCTTTTATCCATTTGCTTGGTTGTTCAATACTAAATCCAATACTTTCATTTTTGAAAACATTCTGACTAAAACTAATATTTGTTACAAATACTAAAACCAAAAAATTTAATTTTTTCATCATTTTTATTATGTTATTTTTTTTAAAATATCGCCTAACGTTCTCTCGCTACAAGCAGTTTGGGATTAAATTAAGCCTATTACCAAAATACGTTATAGAAGCTGCCGTGTTGAGTATTTTCAGTAACTCCAAATAGCTAGCGTAAGTGTAATAAGAAAATACGAAAGCACCAATGCAAAAAAACATTTCCAGTCTTTAAAAACATCTACAGACGAATTATTACAAATCCGATTAACAATGGTTATAACAATCAAATTTAAAAATGTAAACACAAAAAAATATGCAGGAATCAACATTCCCATATAGATTTTGTAATTTGCCACGTATAAAAAGCTCAATATCCCTAACGGAATCGAAATGTAATTCACCCATTTTAGTATTTTGAGGAAGTTGTTCATGTTTTTCAATTTGTGGGGTTATAAAGCGGTTGCTGCTAAATTTTCATATGTCTGACACTGTTAGACATATACACCCAAAATTTGGTAACTATATCTGATAACCGTCAGTATTCATTTCTCAAATATAATCAAATTATTCTCACAAATATATTTGTTTCTTAAAACTAAATCCGTCCTGTAAAATCATTTCAGGGAAAACATTACTACTAATTCCAGTATGAAATGTACAACAAGAAATAGAACGGTTGTTAATTAAAAGTTAAACCAATGAATACTATTCAATTTACTGGCACTAAAATTTATTTTTGATATTGATTAACCATTAAAAAACCACTAAATGAAGAAACTTTTCATTTTAACCGCAATCGCTGCAGCGATGCTTGTGCCCACCACGCAATTTGCACAGTCCAAAAAGAAAAAAGATAAAAATGCCGCTGTCGTTCCTCCTCCGGAAAAGAAACCGGAAACCACTATCAAGGAATACAGCAAGGTAATTACTAAAGACGCCGTTTCTGACCAAGGATTGTTTACGGTACATAAAGTAGATAAAAAATATTTCTTCGAAATCCCTAATAAATACTTGGATAAAGACATGCTTTTGGTGAGCCGTTTATCTAAACTGCCTTCTAATTTAGGTGGCGGATATGTAAATGCTGGCTCCGAAACCAACGAGCAATTGATAGTTTGGCAGCGTTTTCAGGATAAAATCCTTATCAAGTTAAAATCATTCAGTGCGGTTGCCAATGACAGTTTGCCTATCAGCATTTCGGTGAAATCCAATAATTATGAGCCTACATTATTTGCTTTTGATATCGTGGCATTCAGCAAAGATTCTGCAAATACGGTAATTGATGTGACTAAATTTTATGGTACTGATGTGAGAGCCATCAGCGGTTTATCGGCAGAAATGAGAGAAACCTACAAAGTCAAAGGAATGGATGATTCCCGCAGTTTTATCAATACGATGAAAAGTTTCCCCATGAACATTGAAGTGATTCAGGATTTCACCTATAACGCTTCTAAACCACCCGTTCAGGAAGATTCAGAAACGATAAGCATCCAAATGAATCAGTCGATGATTTTATTGCCTGAAAAACCAATGCAACCTCGATTAGCTGATCCACGTGTGGGATGGTTTACGATGAATCAAATCGATTACGGAAGCAACGAATTGAAATCAGACAGCAAAACTTATATCCGTCGTTGGAAATTGGAGCCTAAAGATCCTGTCGCTTACGCAAAAGGCGAACTGGTAGAACCAATAAAACCTATTGTGTATTATTTAGATCCTGCTACGCCTGAAAAATTGCGCAAGTACATCAAACAAGGAATTGAAGATTGGCAAAAGCCTTTTGAAACTGCTGGTTTTAAAAATGCAATTATCGCCAAAGACGCACCAACGAAAGAACAAGATCCTGATTTTAGCCCGGAAGACATCCGTTATTCCGTAATTCGTTATGTGGCGAGTACGACTCGTAATGCCGTTGGGCCCAGCGTTTCTGATCCCAGAACGGGAGAAATTATCGAGAGTGATGTAATTTGGTACCACAACCATTTGCGTTCGTACAGAAATCGCTATTTGTTAGAAACTGGAGCTGCAAATCCTACAGCAAGAACATTAAATACAAGTGATGAAGAAATGGGTGAAATGATGCGTATGGTTATCGCTCACGAATTAGGTCATGCTCTTGGTTTTCCTCATAATATGGGTGCAAGTTGCGCTTATGACACTGAAAATTATAGAAATGGTGATTTTACACAGAAAAACGGAATCGCAGCCAGTTTGATGGATTATGCCCGTTTTAATTACATCGCACAACCTGGAGATAAAAACGTTCGTTTTATACGCCAAATGGGACCTTACGATCATTATGCTACTAATTGGGGATACAGAGTTATTCCAAATGCGACTTCACCAGAAGTTGAAGTGCCTACATTAGACAAATGGATTATGGAAAAAGCTGGAAATCCTATTTACAAATTCGGGAAACAAAGCAGTAGTTTTGACCCGTCTTCACAAACGGAAGATATTGGGAATAATTCAATGAAAGCGGGTACTTACGGACTTAAAAACTTGCAATATGTAGCGGCACATTTACCAGAATGGACGAGTGATGTGACTAACAATTACGAGGATTTAGATGAGTTGTACAAAGAGATGATGGATGTATGGAGCAGGTATGTAGGGCATGTGGTGACCAATGTTGGAGGTGTTTATGAAGCTACTAAAAAGCCAAACCAAAAAGGAAGTATTTACGATATTGTACCAAAAGCAAAGCAACAAGAAGCAATGCAATGGTTGCAGGCCAATGCTTTTGCATCTCCAACATGGTTGGTAAATGTGAGCACATTGAAAAATATTGATTACTCCGGTTACACAGAGCGTTTTAGAAATTTACAAGCCAGACATTTGAATAGTGTAATGAGTTTTGAGCGCATTGGCCGATTGATGGATGCCGAAATAATGGGTACTGCTAATTATAAAGCGTTGGATTTATTGGGTGATATGCGAAGAGGAATTTGGAAAGAAGCCGGTTTAGGTTCGAATGTGACTATTTACAGAAGAAATTTACAGCGTGCTTATATAGAAAGAATGAGTTACCTGATGAAAGAAGAAATTAAATCAGGTCGTCCTTCTGACTATTATAATGTGGCGCAATCAGATGTGAGAGGATTGGTTAGAGGCGAATTGACAACTTTAAAAGCTACTTTATCAGTTGCTAAAACTAAAGCTGTAAATGCAGAAACAAAATACCATTATGAAGATGCGATTAAAAGAATCGACTTGATATTAAATCCAAAATAATACGATTTAGTATCCTATTATAATGAAGAATCCGCTTTCGAGCGGATTTTTTTATTGCTATAACTAGAGATAAGTGATGCAATATATTTATTAATGGACAGGAAACTCAAAAAAATAACTTTTCCCAATAAGAAACAGCAAGCCATGAATGAAAGGACCTGGCATGAATTTTAGTGTATTTAGATAAGAATCATAGGTTTTATTGTGATAATTTGTAATCACAAAAGGAGAAGAATTAGATGTAAGATATAAATTGGTTATCCTTTTATTGTCCATCATATTTTTTTCGTTAAAACTGGAAAAGTAAATTTCTTGGTTTTCATTTTTTAAATGGATAAGATCAAAAACGGAGAGCGGAACGGTTTTATTTGTGGAATAAAAAAGTATTGATTTAGAAACATCAATTAAAATCCATTTTTTTAATTCCTTGGAATAGATTTCATTAAAAGCATGTCCGCCTTTAATACATGGGTCGTCTGACGCTATTTTTAATCCCCATTCTTTTACTTTTAAATCGTTTATGACACAGAAGTTATTATAGACTTGAGAAAAATCACTGCAAACACCACCTTCGCCATTTATCATTTTTCTTAAGGTTGAATCGGAGGATTTACCTAATCCGGGACCTCCTTTTATATAGTTTCTCAACCAAACGGCTATTTGTTTTGCTTTATCAAGATCACTTATTGCCGCTTCATTCTTCGCGAAAATTAATGGATTTAGTTCAAAATAAATTTCGGGAATTTCAGTAGTCTTGTTTAAGTTATTGTAACAAAAACTTTCAATCCTATCAAAAGTGACTTTTTTGGAAAGTAAACTAAACCGTATTTTGTACAATAAGGGATGTCTTCGGAAATACCAGATTAAAGATCTACTCATTTTTCAATAATTTATCATGTTAGTAAACAATTAAAATAAAGAAATGCCATTTACAAACAGTTTGTATTTAATAGTTTGTAAATCAAGTAGGTATTGTCAAATATAAGAAAAAAAATAATTCAAAAGCATAAAAAAAAGCCCCAGTATGGGACTTTATTTTTTTGAAAGAAAAAATTTCAATCAGTTCATTGTAAATGACTTATTTCATTGGAAAATTAGCTTCGAAAGCCTTAAATCTGCTGTCTAAATCTTTAAGCAATTGCTTTTTTACGGAAGTCTCTTTTATAAAACTGTAATTAATACTGTTGTAAACAAATTGCTTGATATCCGTATACGAAACGTCTTTGTATCTTTTGGCTAACAAAACATATTGTTCGGTCATATTGGTGCGTAAAATCCCCGCATCATCAGTGCTTATTACTATGGGAACGCCAAATTCTTTATACAAGGTCAACGGGTGACGGCTTTCTTTCACTTTCAAAATGAACTCGTTACTCACTAAGTTGATTTCGATAGGAATGCTTTTCTTCGCCATGTAGCGCAATAAATTATAGGAATCTTTCTCGTACGCCATAGCTACTCCGTGACCAATACGATTTGCTCCTGCGGTATAAACGGCTGCGCCAATGTGCCAAGTCAGCTCTTCCGGTTGCACCAATCCAAGAGTCAGCTCGCCAGCATGCATCGTGTATTTCACATTTGGATAACGGGAATGACAGTATTTAAACATCATCATGTGCAACCAATAATCTTTCATCGAGGTTTCACCATCTTCCGGAGAAACAATGTTAACTCCCGCCATCAGCGGACTTCCATCTGCTGAAATGAATGCGATTACCAGATTTTTAAATAAATCTACGGGTTCCATGAATCGCAATACAAAATTTTGATACCGCATCGTAAATTGTTTATCATCAATTTTAAGGTCTTTGTGAAGCTTAGCTACAAAATTTGTGTTGAACGCTGTGGCATAGGACTCAACATCTTTTTTCAGGAATGAATTGTATAACGAATCAAGCGACTTAGTAATGGCTTTTTCATCTTTTGCCAAAGCCAATTTTCGCAATCTGGAATTGAATTGCGTCAAATCATCGGTAATCATTGTGGTTGGAATCGTAGATAATTGCGTTTCAATATAACTTACATTTTCTGAAATTGCTCTGTTTTTTAGTTCCAATAAACCTTGTCCAAAATTCCCTTTGATGGCCGGTTCAAACTTCATAAAGGATTCAAAAAACAATTTATCTGATGGGTAATCCACATAATTATAGTCTTTTACAGACCATTTTTGCATTATTTTTTGTTTGTAAGCGTCTAATGTTCCGTTGCTTTTTAATGTCGAAAATTGTTCCCAGTTTCCGTTTGAAGGTCTTTCTTTTTGAACATCCATCGTTTCGGTATTGAGATAAAAATTATCTGCAATAGCGCGTTGTAATAAGGGTTCAGCATAAATAGAACCAGAATAATGGTGGTGCAAATCGCCTCCTTTTGGCATTTGGGAAAAGAAAGCGGTTAGTTCCGCTTCGTTGTTTCTAATCTTTTCAAAATAGTCATCTGGAGCTTGAGAATAAGCACTATTCAATACCGTTATAAAAAGGAAAGTATATATTAATTTCATGTTTTAAATTTTTATCGAAAGGGTGGTTTGCTAAATCTTTCAATTAATAAGTGAGTATTTTTTAACCAACGTATGAGTTTCAAAATCAATTTATTATAATTTATATTACTTATTTAGGGTACAAAATCATAAATTTTAAGTGACATTTCAAGTAAAGGTAAATTTTCGCCAAATTTACGCAATTCCGATTTCTATTTTACACATCGAATAAAAAGTTTTATTTTTGCCACTCTCTGAAAAAGGAGTTTGATTTTTTTTCTCAGTCATACTACTTGGATTTAATCCTATTTGCACCAATTTATTAATACAGTTTTGTATTATTTTTATTGACTTCTATCGGGATTTTTATTTTAGAAATTCCAATACCACTATTGACATATCCAGTTATCTAAAGCATGAAAAAATATTTTAAATTATTTGATTTTAAGCAAGTTGTTGATTATAAAACAGAAATCTTAGCAGGATTAACAGTCGCTATGACTATGATTCCAGAGTCGCTTTCTTTTGCGATATTGGCTGGATTCCCGCCATTAGTAGGTTTATATGCCGCTTTTATAATGGGGTTGGTTACCGCAATATTGGGAGGCAGACCCGGAATGGTTTCTGGAGGAGCGGGAGCAACCGTGATTGTTTTAATCGCTTTAATGAAATCAAATGGGGTAGAATATGTTTTTGCAGCAGTTGCTTTAGCGGGGATTTTACAAATTTTAGTGGGCGTTTTTAAACTCGGAAAATTCATCCGTTTAGTGCCGCAACCCGTAATGTTTGGATTTGTGAATGGATTAGCGGTTGTTATTTTCATGTCACAATTAGAACAATTCAAAACCATTGTCAACGGAAAAAGCGAGTGGCTTTCTGGAAGTCCCATGTTGATTATGTTAGGTTTAGTTGCGTTGACAATAGGAATTGTATTCTTTTTTCCAAAAGTAACCAAAGCAGTTCCAGCGTCATTAGTAGCAATTATTGTGGTTTTTGCATTGGTTTTTTTCTTTGGAATCGAGACCAAAACCGTACGTGATATTGCTTCAGTAAGTGGTGGTTTTCCGCCATTTCATATTCCGAATATTCCAATAAATCTTGAAACGCTGCAAATTATATTTCCGTATGCTTTAATCATGGCTTCCGTTGGATTAACGGAAGGCTTATTAACGTTGAATCTTGTGGACGAAATTACGGAGACAAAAGGAAACGGAAATCGAGAATGCATTGCGCAAGGAAGTGCAAATATTTTGAATGGTTTTTTCTTCGGGATGGGAGGATGTCCTATGATTGCTCAAACTTTAGTGAATCTTTCGGCTGGTTCCAGAGCGCGATTGTCGGGAATTATTGCTGCGTTGACGATACTTGGAATTGTTTTATTTGGTGCTCCAATAATTGAGCAATTACCTATGGCGGCTTTGGTTGGCGTTATGATCATGGTGGCGATTGGGACTTTTGAATGGGCGAGTTTTAGAATCATCAATAAAATGCCAAAGCACGATATTTTTGTTGGAGTATTTGTGGCATTGATAACTATTGTCTTGCATAATTTGGCTTTAGCCGTTTTAATTGGAGTAATTATTTCTGCTTTGGTTTTTGCTTGGGAAAGTGCCAAAAGAATTCGAGCCAAGAAATATATGGATGAAAAAGGAGTGAAGCATTATGAAATATATGGTCCTTTATTTTTTGGATCGACAACTGCTTTTTTAGAAAAATTTGATGTTGCAAATGACCCAAATGAAGTTATTATTGATTTTAAAGAAAGTAAAATTACCGATATGAGTGCGATTGATGCCGTGAATAAAATTACGGAACGGTATGCCAAGCTCAATAAAACAGTTCATGTACGACATTTAAGTGCTGATTGCAGAACGTTATTAAAAAATGCTGATACCGTGATAGACGTAAATATTCTGGAAGATCCTACTTATAAAATTGTTGCCAATTAGTCTTTAAGATTTGTTGTTATTCCATTATTTTTTAGACTTGTTTAAATTATCCTTCATTCTTGCTTGAATGATTTTTTTTAAAAGTGCTTCAGGAATTGGTTTTTCAGTAGTAAAACGGATGGTACCGCTGGCTAAACTGAAATCTTTTAATTCATCTTTAAATTGTTCAACAGTGGTTGCATTCCAAGGATAAAAACTGCAATGATTTTTGAATGCCGCAAAGCTGCATAACATGCCATGAAATTTATAAGCAGGCATTTTATAACTAATGAATTCTTCTGCTTCTGGCGCTGTTGTTTTAATGATTTTTCGTAATTTTTCCAAAGTAACTCTTTGTTCTTCAGGTAGGTTAATTAAATAGTTGTCAACAGCATTACCTTTATTATTGTCAGTGAAATTAGTCATAGCTATTTTATTTTCATTCTTAAATTAGTGAACGGATTGATTGGCAAAAATCATTTTTTAGGATTAGATAATTCCCATAATCAACAAAACGGCAAATAGGACAAGCATGAAAGTCACTATATTCTGAATGGTTGTTAGGGTAACTTTTTTTAGTAATTTATTGCCAAAATATGCTCCAATAAATGCCGAAAGTGTTGCTAGAATCAGTAAAGTGTAATCAAATTGACTTTGATTGTTCAGTATTTGTTTGGAATAAACGGTTAGTCTGGAAATGTCCACTAAACAAGCGATTACTACGCCGGTTGCAATGAAGGATTGTTTGGATAAATTGGCTCTTATTAAAAAAGCAGCTCTTAAAGCACCTTGATTCCCGGAAAGTCCACCAAAAAAACCACTCAAAATTCCTCCTATAGGAAGGTATTTCTTGTCAAACTGTAAGTTGGTCAAACTAGGAACGACTTCAAATAAAGAGAAAAACAGCAGCAAAATTCCAATAATTAGTTTGATTGGCATAATTTCAAAAGTGTGATTTCCTATTTGATAATCCGTTAGCGGTTGCATATCTGTCAATAAGGAAAGCACATAAGCACCAAGAAATGCAAAAATAATAGCAGGAATCCCAAAGCGTAAAACAACATTTAGATTAGCGCTTTTACCCAATAAAAACAATTTAAAAAGATTGTTTAGAAAATGTACTATTGCAGTAAGTAAAATAGCCATTTCGATAGGAAAAAACAATCCAAAGACCGGAACAAGCAGTGTTCCAAGTCCAAATCCGGAAAATAATGTCAAACCGGAACCTATTACTGCAGCAAGACAAATGATGATATATTCCATTTCATTTTAGATTTAAAATAAGAAAGCTACACGAAAGATTGCGTTTCATTTTCGGAATAATTTAAATCCGTATGGAAGGTTTCTTTTAATTTCCAAAGTGCCAAAATTGAAATTACCGATAATAGTGTTCCAACAATCATTGCCGATTTTAAAATGTCACCTTCAAAAACAGTGTCTCTGAAAAAGCCATAAATGATAATAATCAGTGGCAACGAACCCCGAACAAAATTAGGAACCGTTGTAGTTACTGTTGCACGAATATTTGTTCCAAACTGCTCTGCTGCAATAGTGACAAACAAGACCCAATATCCTACGGAGAAGCCCATTATAAAACAAAGGAGATAAAAAGTGGATGCTGAAATTCCAAAAGCATTGAGGAACATAAAAACCATAATCAGATTAAAAGTCAGAAATAAGTACATCACTTTTTTTCGACTTTTCAGCCACTGACTTAATAATCCGCTGGCAATGTCTCCAAAAACCAATCCTCCGTAACACCAAGCGATTGCTTTTCCTGCGGCAATCGTTTCGAAGCCTTGAACACCTAATGCTTTGGCAAATTCTGGGGAGAAAGTAATCAACACGCCAACCAAAAACCACAACGGAATTCCGATAAGAATGCATTGGATGTATTTTGAAAAACGTTTTTTATCGGTAAATAAAGAAATAAAGTCGCCTTTTTTCTCATCGCTTTCCTGTACTTTTTTGAACATACCCGATTCAGAAATACTGATTCGTAAAAACAATAAAAGAAGTCCTAAAACACCTCCAGCATAATAACACAAACGCCAATCTTGAAAAATCTGATACACTAAATAAGCAACCACCGCACCCGAAACACCTACAGATGCTACAATCATAGTTCCGTAACCTCGTTTTTCTTTGGGCAAAGATTCTGTTACCAAAGTAATTCCGGCGCCTAATTCTCCTGCAAGACCAATTCCCGCTATCAATCTCCAGAACGCATATCCATCAACGGTGGTCACCATTCCGTTAGCAATATTGGCCACAGAATAAATCAAGATAGATCCAAATAAAACAGAAATCCGTCCTTTTTTATCACCTAAAATTCCCCAAAGAATACCGCCAAAAAGCATCCCGAACATTTGCATACTAATCAAAAATTCTCCCTGATTCCTGATGGCATCACCGGTTATCCCTAAATCTTTTAGACTGTCGGTACGAACGATTCCAAAAAGCAATAAGTCATAGATATCAACAAAATAACCCAGTGCGGCCACGATTACTGCAGCATTCAGGATTCGGACTGGCTTTTCAGTTTCAGGGGATAAAGTTGTACTCATCATTATTTGATTAAAAGTTGCATCAACAAGTCGGTTTGTTCGTCATTTCCTAATGTAAAAACGTGTTTGTCAAATACAACAAATCCATTTTTAGCATAAAATCGAAGTGCTCTGTGATTTTCTTCCCAGACACCCAGCCAAATATATTCAACGTTAGTACTTTGTGCAATATTTTTTACTTCGTCAAGCAACAGCTGACCAATGTTTTTTCCATGAAAAGTTTGCAAAACATAAATCCGTTGTACTTCTAAAGCATTTTTGTTAATGGTTTCAGTTTGAGCATCACCAAAGTTTATTTTTAAATATCCAACAGCTTCTGTATTCGAATACGCTACATAAAACTGAGAATTAGCATTGTTCAATTCAGCCGTTAATTGTTCCGTATTTAAGCTGTCTTTTATATAATTGGCAATATTTTCGGGTGTATTTACAGCAGCAAAAGTCTCTATAAAAGTTTGGATACTTATCTTTTGAATTGTTTCCAAATCGGATAATGTTGCTTTTTTAATTTCAATTGGGTTCATAGCTAAAGAAAGGTTGTTTGGTTTATTTACAACTCAAAAATAATTAAATTAGGGAACAATTTTCATTATCTATGGCACTATTAAACAAATCAATTTAAAGATTCTTGATTTCTTGATTTCAATTAGTACTTTTGAAAGAATTAATAAAAAGAGCTCGAAAGAGCATTGTGTATGAAAATTGTAATATCGCCAGCCAAGTCTTTAAATTTTGAAAAAGAGTTACCCACTCAATTGCACACCGAACCTTTATTTTTAAAAGAATCGCGACAAGTTCACAAAGTTTTAAAAGAAAAAAAGCCTACTGATTTATCGGATTTAATGAGTATTTCAGATAAACTGGCTGATTTGAACTGGAAGCGAAATCAAGATTGGAAAACACCTTTTACAACTTCAAATGCACGTCCGGCAGTGTATGCTTTTGATGGTGATGTCTACATTGGATTAGACGCGTATTCGATTCCTGAAAAAAAGATAGAAGCTTTACAAGATCGTTTGAAAATATTATCCGGTTTGTATGGCTTGCTAAAACCATTGGACTTGATTCAAGCATATCGACTGGAAATGGGAACCAAATTACCCATTGGCGAAAGCAAAAACTTATATGAGTTTTGGAAACCAATTGTTACTAAAGCATTAAATAAAGAGCTTGAAAAGGGCGAGTTATTTGTCAATTTGGCGAGTAATGAATATTTTTCGGCAATTGATGTTAAGGCGTTGAAAGTTCCTGTAATTACTCCGGAGTTCAAAGATTATAAAAATGGAAAACTTAAAATAATCAGTTTTTTTGCCAAAAAGGCGAGGGGTATGATGGTGCGTTATATTATTGATACCAACGCTCAAACGATAGATGATTTAAAAGGTTTCAATTACGATGGCTATCAATTTGACGCTAATTTATCGGAAGGAAATCATTTGGTTTTTACCCGCTAATATATTTTAACAAATAAAAAAAACGCCGTTCTCATAATGATAACGGCGTTTTTTTATGTTTGGATTTTAATGCATTGCATCGGCAGGATTGATTTTGTTTTTCCCTTTTTTTATCAAAAGTATAAAAGGAATACAAAATAAAAATAACGCGCCTAAGTATAAAAAGATGTCCATATAAGAGAGTACAGAGCTTTGTACCATTACTTTGTATTCAATGGCTTTGTAGGCTTTTGCCAAAGCTTCATTCTCAGAATAGCCTTTGGACATGAATCCCATTTTCAGTTGTTGCACCGTTTTTTGTACTTCATAAGAAGTCACATTAAGATGCGAAATAAGATTTACACGGTGTTCCTGATTGAATCGGGCAATAAAAGTGGTGATAATGGCAATACCAAAAGAACCACCCAATTGTCGCATCATTCCCGTAAAAGCAGCTCCTTCACCAATACTTTTTCCTTTTAAAGTGGACAATGAAAGTGTAGAAATAGGAACAAATAACAATCCCAATCCAATTCCTCTTAATATCAACGGCCAATATAAATGTTCTTCTCCAGAATCTGGTGTGATAACTTGTTGCATCCAATACGTAAAAAAGAAAAACAACAAAAACCCAGCAGCTACCATATACGCTTGCGGTACACCACGCTGAATCATTTTACCAATGAATGGCATCATAATCCCGGTCGTAATGGAACTTGGAATTAACAACAAACCGGCATCCAAAGCACTCCAACCTAAAACGGATTGGGTGTAAATAGGAATGATAAAGGTAGAACCGTACAATCCGAAACCTAGAATAAAACACATAATGGTTCCTATTCTCAAGTTGGTATCTTTTAAAACCCTTAAGTTTACGATGGGATGTTTATAAGTGAGTTCTCTCCAAATAAAGAGCAATAAACCAAAAACAGAAATGACAGATAACAATACAATCGTACTATTATTGAACCAATCGTCTTGCTGACCGTGTTCCAAAACATATTGTAACGACCCAATAAAAGCCGTTAAGAGAAAAATTCCCCACCAATCGACCTGACTTGCTTTTAGTTTGTCACCATATTTAGGGCTTTTTACAAAAGAAAGCGTCAATAAAGTGGCAATAATTCCGATAGGAATGTTGATGTAAAAGATATACGGCCATGAAAAATGATCTACAATATAACCTCCCAAAGGCGGTCCAAGAGTAGGTCCTACAATAACTCCCATTCCGTAAATAGCTTGCGCCATTCCTCTTTTGGCAACAGGATAACTTTCGGTAATTATGGTTTGCGCAGTTACTAATAAAGCGCCACCACCTAATCCTTGAATGAATCTAAAAGCAACTAATTCCCAAATATTATTGGCATTACCACATAAAAAGGAAGCGACTGTGAAAATAATGATGGAAACCGCAAAATAATTCCGACGCCCAAATTGTTGTGACAACCAGCTCGTCATAGGAATCACAATCACATTTGCAATAGCATAAGCTGTGATTACCCAAGCCACATCAGTAAGTGATGCACCAAGGCTGCCTCGCATATTGTTTAAAGCTACATTTACAATTGTAGTATCTACAATTTCAAGCATAGCACAAAGAACGGCTGTAATGGTAATTATGACTCTTCTAAAGCCATATTCTACTAAATCGTCTTCTCCTGTTTGTACCATTTTATACTAAAGTGTAAACTATCATTTTCTTAAAAGTATTGCCATTTTTACCATTTTGGAAATCACCAAAAGGGTGAATTTATTTTAAATGTACATCTACATCCACGTTCATTCCCGGGCGAAGTAATTTTATTTTCTCAGGATCATTGGATGTGTTCAAACTTATTTTAACGGGCAATCTTTGGATTGTTTTCACAAAGTTTCCTGTAGCATTATCAGGAGGAAGCAATGAAAAACGAGAGCCTGTAGCAGGTGAGAACGAAGTGATGGAACCTTGAAAATCATAACCGGGATACGCATCCACTTTTACGGTAACTTTTTGACCAATTACCATTTTGTTCAATTGCGTTTCTTTGAAATTAGCAATTACCCAAGCTTCTTTGTTGTTGATAATATAAAATAACGATTGTCCCGGTTGCACTAATTGTCCTGGCTGAATGTCAATTTTAGAAACCTGACCATCAATCGCAGCAGTTACAGCGGTGTAAGTCAAATTTAATTTTGCCGCATCAAGCAACGCTTTAGCTCTTTTGATATTGGCAGCAGCCACTTCCGTTTGTTTGTCTGAAACTTTAGATTTAGCTACAATAACCGATTTTTGAAAAGCACTCGCTCTTTGTTGTTGTTGTAAAACGCGCACTTGGCTTTCTGCTTCCAATTTTGCAGCCAGAGCTTGCTCGTATTGTTGTTTTGTAATCGAATGACTTTTGTACAAATTGTTATATCTGTTGTAATCACTGGTAATTCGATCCAATCTGATTTTTGCCGATTCGATATTTCCACCCGCTGATTGCACATTAGCATCAGAAACTGAAATGTTAGCCAAAGCACTTCCAATATCCGCTTTAGAAACTTCAAAACTACCTTCAGCGCCAACCATTGCAGCATTAGCTTCTTCAATTTTCAGTTGGTAATCTCTTTTATCGATAGTAAAAAGCGTATCGCCTTTCTTTACAAAATCATTATCTTTGATGTACACTTTGTCCACATATCCGGAAACTCTTGGAATAATAGGATTCATATTTTTTTCAATTTGCGCATCGTCTGTTTCTTCGTGAGCTAAGGAATGCATGTATTTATAAGTTCCGTAAGTTCCACCTAAAACTACCAAAGCCACTAGGATAATAATAAATTTTGTATTTGTTTTTTTCTTTTCCATGGTAGGTATGATTAGTTTTTTGAAATAGTAAAGGTTTGAGATAATTGTCCAGTTACCGACAGTAACTCGTAGTATTTTTGAATGGTATTTGCTTGCGCCAATGCTTTATTGATTTTTGAACTTAGTTGCTCTACATCAGCTTCCAGTAAATCATTCGTATCTGAAAGTCCGTTGTCATATTTGTCTTTTATGATTCGGTAATTTTCCGAAGATTGTTCTACTGCTTGTCCGTAAACTACATTTTGTTTCAAAGCCAAATCATAATCTTCAATTGCTTTTTGAACCTGAACTTTAATATAATCCGTTAATATAGCTTCGGAGTTTTGTACTTCAAGGAATTTATTTTCAGCCAGTTTTACCAGCGTTCCGTTTTTAAGAATGGCACTCAAATCATAGGAAATACCCACACCAATATTCATCGCATTTTGTACAGTGATAACATTACTTAAGTCTAATGTAGTATAACCGCCAATGATTGCAATTGCAGGATAATAGGAACCTTTAGCTATTTTGATATTGGCTTCACTTGCTTTTCCTTGAAACCGAATTGCTTCTAAATCTTTACGATTTTCTAATGCTGGCAACTCATTTGTTGGGACATTCGTCATTTGGAAATCAGCAAAATCACTTTCACGAATCTCCAGTTTGGTATCTGGATTTAATTTTAAAAGCGTAACCAAATAAAAGTTGATAATTTTTAAATTATTATTCGTCTCGTCTAATGACAATTGAATTTTAGAGGCTTGTAATTGTGATTTTAAAAGGTCGTTTTTAGGAATAATTCCATTTTTTTCGAGCTCAATAAAATCGTTTACACGTTGTTGTGCACTTTTTTGATTTTCTTTCAGCAGTTCAATTGTTTTTTGCGCTTTGTACAAACCAGCATAATAATCAATTACGCGCAAAGCGATTTCTTCTTTGGTTTGTGATGCTGTTGCCATTTCAGCTTCATAAAGATTCTCATAAACCTTGATACTGTTTTGGATTTTAAAACCAGAAAATACAGGAACACTGGCGTTCAACTGTCCAATCATCAATTGATTTACTATAGGAAGCGGTTCTTGTGAACCGGAATTATTTTGATTTATTTTAAAATCTACCGATGCATTTGCCAATCTTTGGTATTGACCTGAAAGTTTCAAATCAGGATATTGATTGTTTTTTGTGGATTGCAGCTCGTACTTTTTAGTTTTCACTTTTGTATTGGCCAGAGTAACTTCATTGCTCTTGGTCCAAGCCAAATTAATGGCTTCGTTCAATGTTAAACTTGTTTTTTCTTGTGCTGCTACGGATGAAATTCCAATAAAGAAAATCCCAAAGAGCATGAGTTGACTAACTTTCATATATCAGAAGTGCTTTTATAGTTTGTTGAATGTGCTTTGTCAAATTGGTTTTGATGTAATTGTTGTATAGATCTTCGGTTTTCAAGTTTAATAAATTTTCGAAGAAAGGTTTATTCATGTGAAAATGAAAGAAAGTACCCAAAATTGTAGGTGTGATAAGCGGAATAATAACGTCTTTTCTGAAAATGCCTTTTTTCTGGCCTTCCTCGATAATGGTTTCAAGGGATTTTAAATTTCCTTTTTTTAATTCAGAAAAAGCCTGGAGATTTTGTTCTCTCTTTTTGGAGGTAAATTCGAAGTGTAAAATTCTGTATATTCCTCGATTACTATTGATTCTATTGATGTACAGTTCAATCAGCTTATTGATTTTTTCAATAGGTTCCAGATCTTCTTGCAATAAATTTTCTAATTGGTTTTTAAGATCTGAAGTTCTGTAAACAATAAGCGATTCCAATAATCGCTCTTTGGAACCAAAGTAGTACGAAACCATGGCAATGTTGATTTTTGCCACTTTTGCTATGTTTCGGATGGAAGTACCGTCAAATCCTTTCTCTGCAAAAAGTGTTTCTGCAACCTCGAGAATTTGAATTTGTTTGTCGTTAAAATTACTTTTCAATGGAATCTAATTTTTTCAAAAAACAAAACTAAACAAGTGTTTAATTTAAACAACTGTTTAGTTTTTATTTAACATTGTTTTAACATTTTAAATAGGGCCAGAATAAAGTTCATAACAACACTAATCTTCTTCCGAAATTGTGAATATCTATTTTAGGAATGCTGCTTTTTTTAACCTCTAAAATCTATCTTTGACATCCTTAAAAAAAAAAGAGATGAGCACAAATTGGTACGAATGCAAGGTAAAATATAGAAAAACGGATGAAACTGGAGGACAAAAGATTACGACAGAACCGTATTTGGTAGACGCGTTATCCTACACAGAAGCCGAAAGCAGAATCAATGAAGAAATGTCGGCGTATATCAGTGAAGAATTCAAAATCACGAATATAAAAGTGGCCAATTATGCAGAGATTCACCCTTTCGAAAATGCGGATCGTTGGTTTAGATCTAAAGTTTCATTACTAGCGTATGACGAAGAAAGCGGTAAAGAACGCAAGACCAATATGTATTTATTAGTGCAGGCTAATGATGTAAAAGAAGCTTATGATAACACCACTAGTGTGATGAAAGGTACGATGGGCGATTATACCATACCAGCCATTTCAGAATCACCTATTATGGATGTTTTTCCTTATTTCAGTGGGGAAGAAGGGGAACTGGAACAATTAGAACGATTCAATGCGCTTAAAGGTTCTAAACCGGAAGCAGCAGTAGAAATTGTGGATCACATGGAATTTGAAATGGTTCCAGAAGAAGAAGCTGCAGTTTAAGATAAGTTGTTCTCAAAAAAAACACCGCAAATTCGCATAGTATAGAAACAGTTGCTAACTATTTTTATCTGCGAATTTGCGGTTTTTTTAATTGTCACCTTAAGTTTTCAAAATTTCAATTAGTCCAGTTTCGCTAAGACTTTTTCGTAAGCTTTTCTAGGACTTCCTCTAAAATATACTTCGCCACAATACGTATAACCCGAACTTTCAAAAATTTTCATCATGGCGATGTTGTCAAAATTGGTGTCTGCTTTTATGCTGTAAATGTTGTTGCTTACCGCAAATTCTTCTATGTATTTGAGAATCATTTTAGCCAAGCCTTTACCCAAGTACTTCTCCGAAATAGCAACGCGGTGCAGTACTACAAAATCACCATTCGTTAGCCAGTTTCCTTCAATTTTCTCATAGGCGGGTTCGTCATTGATAAGTACGGCACTATAACCGATGATTGTTTCTCCATCAACCAAAACAAATGCTTCTCCTTTTTCAATATCTTTTTGTATGACTTCCGGATTTGGATAACCGTCTTGCCATTGATTGCTCCCGTCTTCTTTTCTTCGCAGTATAGCTTGTTGTAAAATTTCCCATATTGGAGCTATTTCAGATAGTTCTGCTTTTCTAAAGTGATAATTCATTATTGTAATTTAAGTTTTTTCGGTTAATGAGTATGTTTTAAAAGTACAAAACAAACTTTAAATTTTGCACAATCCACATTGTAGAATGTATTTATTTTTTAGAAGATTATTTTGTGAGCAGAAGTGTTTGTTGTGTATGCTGCGCAAATGTCTCTGACTTTGCGCAATTTTCAGCATCTGTTTAAATTAGTAGCGTCATAAAAGTCTCTGACTTTTGAATACTTTTTTTAAAAGAACATGTTGTAGAGCAGAAGTGTTTGTTATGTATGCTGCGCAAATGTCTCTGACTTTGCGTAATTTTCAGCATCTGTTTAAATTAGGTAGTGTCATAAAAGTCTCTGACTTTTGTACTATTTCATTGCTGATTGTATTTTACAAAAGCATTCGAATCTAAAACATTAATTATAGGATTATCTGCTTTTTCTATTTTTAATAATCCTGAATCGTTTATGTAATTGCTTGCGCTGGAATAAATATAGTGTGAAGTCTTTTCAACTAAACCGGCTCTTACTGGATTCAGATGAATGTAATCTAATTTAGACCACATAAATTTATTGCTATAAATCTCTTCTGCATGATTTCCGTATTGCCAAAATTGATAATTTTTGTTTCTTGTATGCTTTTCTGCTGCTAATTTGAAGTGTTCTAGCATCCATTCTTTTCGGCTTTCTGGTACGGCTTGGATTTTATCTAAAATATTTTTTGCGGTAAATTTTTTAAAATCTCTTATCAAATCTGATAATTTCCCGTCCTCCGATTGAATAATTAAATGAATGTGATTGCTCATAATAACATAACCATACAAAATCATTCCTTTGTTTTTTATGCAGTAATCCAAAGATTCTATTATACTATCTCTGTAAGTTTGCCTGGTAAAAATATCGATCCAATCGACAACAGTTGCCGTAATATAATATGGTAAAGTTTGGTCCCGAATTATATAGCCTTCTTTCATTTTGACGTATTTTTACTATAAAAATAACGATTTTAATGACTTGTTTGTGTTTTTTTAATTTAAGACGATGAAAGTCAGAGACTTTATGGCGTTTTGTTTTAATGGCAAGTTCCTAAAATTGCGCAAAGTCAGAGACATTTGCGCAGCATTAACGAGAAATTTATTTTTCAGAAGAACACTTTGCGGAGCGGGGGGAACACTTTGCGGAGCTGGCAATTACTGCCCAACTTTCGTCATAAATATTCTAATTTTTTCTATTATTTCTTCTCCATCTTCTTCTAATGCAAAATGGCCAGTATCATAAATATTATAGTCGATTTCCTTTACATCTTTTTTGAAAGCAACTGCTCCGCTTTCAGGAAAAAACTCATCATTTTTTCCCCAAACTATTAATAAAGGTGGCTGATTATCTCTTAAATACTGTTGCCATTTTGGATAAAGTTTTAAGTTGTTTTGATAATCGTAAAATAAATCCATATTGACTTTATGTGCATTTGGTCTTGAAATTCTTAAATAATCTAAATGCCAAGTGTCGGGATTTATTGTTTCAACATTTCTTGTTCCGTGTGTGTATTGCCATTTCAAACCGTCTAATGAAAAGGCTGGTAGTATTGCTTTTTCGGTTTCAGGATTTCGGTCTTTCCAAAGCGCTCTAATTCCAGCCCAAGCATCACCCAAACCTTCTAAATATGCGTTTCCGTTTTGATTTATTATTGCCGTAACCCTTTCTGGGTGAGTTGTCGCTATTCTGAAGCCAATAGGTGCTCCATAATCTTGTATCATTAATGCATAAGACTCAATTTTTTTCTTTTCTAGAAAGGCGTCTATAGTTTTTGCAATATTATCAAAAGTGTATTCATATTCACTTGCCAATGGAAAATCGCTATTTCCAAATGAGGGATAATCTGGTGCAATCAAATGAAAGTCATCAGATAACTGTGATAAAACTTTTCGGTATTGATGTGAAGATGAAGGAAAACCGTGTAATAGCACTATTGTAGGATTTTTGAGGTTTCCTGCCTCTCTGTAAGCAATATTAATTCCATCAATTTCGATGGTTTTAAATAATGTGGGGTGTTTGTGTGTCATACTTTTTGATTTATCGATAGTTTTACTACTTGTTTTGCTTTTACATCCAAATAATGTGAATAGGATAATTAGTTGTAATAGGATAATTTTTTTCATATTCTAAATTGTTTACAACCTTCTTTCTGTTTCTTTAATTTTTAAGTCATTTATGCTTGCGAACCTTTTTTTCATTAATCCATTTTCATCAAATTCCCAATTTTCGTTTCCATAAGCTCTATACCATTGACCATTTTTATCTCGATATTCGTACTCAAATCGTACAGCAATACGATTGTCGTTAAATGTCCAAAGTTGTTTTTTTAGTTTATAATCCAATTCATTTTTCCATTTGTTAGCAAGAAAATCTTGTACTTCTTTTCTTCCGTTAATGAATTGATTTCGATTACGCCATTCTGTATCAAGTGTATATGCTTTTGAAATTTTAATTGGGTCTTTGCTGTTCCAAGCATCTTCTGCCTTTTGAATTTTTTGTATCGCTGTTTCTTTGTTAAAAGGAGGTATTGGATGTAATTGTATCATAATTTACCGAACGTTTGTTAATTTATTAATTCAAATTTTTTTACTCTATTGAATATCGCTTTTCAATATTTTTTAAAGTATTTTTAAAAATACTTGTATCAGCTAACCCTTTTGTTACAATTAGACTGCCTTGCAATTCTATTAAGGTCTGAATAGCGTTTTGTTGAGATTCTGTGGAAGTTAATTTTAAGGCAATACCTAATGCATTAAAAGCGGTAATCCATTTATCCATACCAGATTTCACCTGTTGCTCAAATAGCGATAAACCGCTATGCATAGAAAAGGCTCTTAAAACACACGTTTCTTTTCCGCTATCATAAAGAATTTCAATATTTTTTAGAGCATCTTTTAATCTCAATTTTATTGATTTATTTTCGTCCAATAGAGGAAAGAAAATATTATCATCAACCCACTGATCTATATCTCTTAATACAGATTCTGCCATCTCTTGTTTTCCATTTGGAAATCGATGATAGAGGCTTGCTTTTTTTAATCCAGTTACTTTTGCTAAATCATTTAAACTCGTTCCTTCATAGCCTTTATCTCTAAAAACTTTGGTAAGTCCGGCTATCATATCTGTATCTAAAATTTTCTGTGGTCTCATAGTGCAAATATAAGTAAAATTTATTAATTACCTAACGTTCGTTAAAATTCTTATATTCTCGATTATACACGCTGTTTCTTTTGCTTGTTGCTAACGGTTGCGGTTAGGCCTGCGTTGCGATCAAAACGAACTGAGTCGTTTCGGCTAAGATAGAATTTTTTCGTGATGAAAAAGTTCCGGCTACGAAAATGAAGCAATTAGGCTTAGCTGCTGTTAGCAGAAGTTACGGGTTCATTTCCGTAAATTCTTTTGATAATTCCCACACAGTATTTTTGCTAAACTCTCCAAAATAAGAAAGATATTTGCCCTTCTTATTTAAAATCACAAAACTAAAACATGGATAGTGGAACTTAAAGAACATTTTTTCTACTAATTGATTTTGATCGCTTTGCCATTTAACTTGTTTCGGGTGATAATATTTTAAATTCTCATCACTTTTATAAATCCAAAAATGATCATAAGAATTGATTTTTTTGAGTTTACGTAAATAATCGCCATCAAAAATATTCCACGTTGAAATTCTTTCCATTCCGTTGCATCTATCTTTTCCTGGGTAATACACTAGAATAGTTAATTCATTAGTTGCTTCTGAATTATGATAAAGATAGTCGTTCAGGCTTTTTAATTCGATATCGTTAAGTTGTCCATGGTTTTTTCTGGTAACTAAAAAGCTGGAAACTAAGCTGTCATTTTCGAAATAGATGTCGAGATTTCGCTGATTGTTTTTTTGTTTGAAGAAATCGGTTTCAGAAATTTCTTTTTGATTTTCATTGTAGTATACCACTTTCTTGACTTGCGAGAAACTGCTATAGTAATATGTTAGTAAGATTGCAAAGAGGTATTTCCTCATGTTTACGACGATTTTCATGTAATTTCGGCTAACGTCAGTCTGTGAAAAAACCTCCGTTGTATTATCATCAAATATAACAAAATACTAGTATAAAAAGAAGATTTTTCGTATTTTTAAGAATGCAACATATCACAGGTATTTCCCGTCAACAAATGCGTTTTTCAAGTTTAGAAGACACTATAAGTCCCGATAATCAGGTGCGATTTATAGATGCCTTTGTCGAATATATTGACCTCTCTAAACTCGATTTTGCTGTAAAAACGCTCAAGACCGAAGGTCGCCCAAGTTTCAATAGTAAAGTATTTCTAAAGATGTATTTATACGGTTATCTCAACGGAATCAGAAGTGGCCGTGATCTAGAAAAGGAATGTTTGAGAAACATCGAAATGCAATGGCTTTTAGAGGATATTCGTCCCAATTACCACAGCATCTCAGATTTTAGAAAAGACAATCCTATTGCTTTGAAAAAATTATTCAAACTCTATGTTCTCTTTTTAAAAGATTCTGACTTAATAGGCGGTGAAACTATAGCTATTGATGGCACCAAAAGTCGCGCGCACAATAGTAAGAAAGCCAATTTTAACCAAAAGAAAATAGACAAACACTTAGCTTATATTGAAGCTAAGACCCAAGAATACTTGGATACCTTGGAAGAAAATGACGGCAAAGATAATCCAGCTATAATCCAAAATATCCAACAAAAGTTAGACCGATTGAAAGGGAACAAATTGCGTTATGAGCAACTGGAAGAAAAACTAAAAGCAAGTGGCGAGCCTCAAATAAGCACAACTGACAGTGATGCCAGAGCATTACTAGTTCAAGGACAAGTAGTTGAAATTTCGTTTAATGTTCAAGCCGCAGTCGATGCTAAAAATAATCTTGTTGTAGCCACGCACACCATCAATAAGAATGATCGCAGTGCTTTGTCAGCTATTGCCATAGAAGCCAAAGAGAATCTGGGTATCGAAACCTATACTGCATTGGTCGATAAAGGTTACCATAATGGCAAACAAATAGAAATCTGCAAACAAGCCAACATAACTACCATTGTAGCACAGCCTGAACAAGGAAAAAGTAACGAAAACGGTACGACCAAGGCTTATTTGGTAGCCCAATTTCAATACGATCACGACACCGATACTTATACTTGCCCACAAGGCGAAACACTAAAAACTACAGGCAGTTGGCATAAGAAAACTACAGATAAAGACAGTTATAATTTTAAAAAATACCGAACCCCAAAATGCAAAGAATGTCCCGTAAAGCATTTATGTACAAGTAGAGCTGCAGGCAGAGAAATCGACCGAAGCCAATATGCCGATGCCGTAGAAGAAAACAACAAGCGTTACCATGCAAATGCGCAGTTGTACCGCATGAGGCAAGAAATTAATGAACATATTTTTGGCACCATCAAACGACAATGGGGCTATAACCATACCAACTTAACGGGATTAGAAAAAGTAAACGGAGAACACAGCCTGATTATGCTGGTGTATAACATCAAACGCAGTATCAATATCCTAGGCGTTCCCGATTTGATTGCCAAACTCAAAAAATGGAACTCACCCTACAAGGCAAAAGTCTTGTTTTTGCTAAAAACGAGTTATTTAAAGCTGAATTTAGAGTTCTTTTTTTCCAGTTTAAAATTAGCAGCCTAAAAAAGACCTTTCTTAAAAGGCTTTCTTTTGGATTGTAGAAAAGGAAAAATTGAAGATTTTAACGCAAAAAAGAGGTTTTTTCACAGCCTGACGTTCTGGCGCTTGGCGTGGTTGGGGAATAAAGATGCGAGATTTTTCGGTTAAACACAATTTTCCAAATACAAAACCATCTTTAAATTCAGCCTAAAACCCCAATCTCGCCAAACGGCTGTTACCTGATGTGCTTATATTTATTAATCTATTTGTTTACTATTTAGTTTTTTATTTATTGCATTTAATCCATTATACAATTTTACAGTAAGTTCTTTTATTTTATTTTCGTTACTTAAATTATTGAGTTTATATTTTTCTAAACTCTGTTCAAACTTTTCTCCTTTTCTGTGAGCAGAACCTGTTGAACGTATTGATTGAATTGCTTGTAATGCTTCAATTGTTAAATTTATTTCTTCTTTTTCAATTCCAATTTTTTCGAGTGTAACATAAAGTAATGAAATAGAACCTTTAATTTCTTTATTGTCTATTTTTTTATCAGATATTTTTTCTAATAATTTTACGTTTAGTGAATCACAAAATATTTTTGCTAGAACTTGAATTTGCTCATCAAATTCTTTCCATTCTTCTGTTAATGGAATTCTCAATATTTTTAAATAATGTAAGTCATTTTTTGTAAGTTCTAAAAATAAATTTGCTGAAAATTCTGAATTAATTGAAGAGTTTAATTCATCATAAACCAACATAAGATAAGCAATTGGAGATTGTTCGACTGTTGGAGAGGAAAACTTCGCCTCAAAATCCCTTTCAAATCTATGATTTGATATTTTTCCTCTAGGGGGAACATTATATTGCTTCCAATGTAATTGTTCGTTTTTTGGTAAACTGGACAAATCTCCTAGCCAAACTTGTACTAAATTTTCCGCTGTTATGTCTAAATCGATCCCCCAAAGATTTAGACAAGTAAAACGATGTGAAGACACTGTATATTTTTTTGGTTCCGAATAATATTTCAATAATACCGATTTATTAAAATATATTGGAGTTAAAAAATTTGGAGCACCTGTATCTTTAAAATAACTACTCAAGAGTTTTTTATTACAAGAAAATTCAATATTCTTTCCATTTTCACTTATATCATATATGAAATTCTCATAGTCAGTTTCAAGTTTTTCAAACGTAAAGTTCAAAGTTGGTTTTTCAAATGGTTTTATGATGTCTTTACCCAAAAGTCTTGAATAACTTTTAAACCCCTCCATAAAACTTTCATTATAAACTTCAATATTATATGAACAGTCATCGTTTTTGAAAGACGCATCTTTACTTTCAAAGGGCATTTGTTTTTCAAATTTTCTTCTGTGGTCGTGAAATCTTATTAAATAAGATTTAGTAAGTGCTAAATAGTTTCTTAAATATATTGTGTTAACATAAATCTCTTCAAAATCTTCATTTTTGGTATTATGTTTTACTATTGCATTAACATCTCCATTTGCTTCAATAGTTTGAAATTCTTGTTTTTCTTCAACCCAAAAAGCTTTATAATAGAGTAAAAAATGTTGAATTAATTCAAACCTACTTGGAATATATGAATGAAAATCTCTTCGTATAACAAATGGTTTTAGAGTAATACCTTTTATTTTATATTTTAAGCTTTTCTCAAAATCCCATTCATTATTCAAGTTTCCATCAATATATGGAATACCAAATTCACTATTTATTTCCCAATCATTTCTTTTAAATAAAATCTTTTTTGATTTTTCATCTGGTGGAGATACAAAACAACTAATGGTAGTTAAATCTTCATTTTTTTTAGAATCGTCAATTTTTGCAATTAATATCCAATCACTTTTTAAATAATCTTTTTCATTAATCCAGTCTTCAAAAGATAAATATGAATATCCATCTATTTCATCATTTTCGACTTTTTTAGGAGTTACAAAATCTTTAATTACTTTAGGTATTCTATTATCCATATTTGATTTTGGTTTCTATTATTCTCCATTTTTTGGGAGCATATCAGGTAACTTGTATATAAGTCTGATAGAATCAGACCTATCACCCCAAATTTTGGTGGCTTTGTCTGATAAACGTCATCTTTTTTGCTTTTGCTAATGTAGGAATAAAAACTTACAAATAATTTTAGTATTTTATAAAATAGAGGCATAAAAAAACGGCGTTTAAATCAACTTTAAACGCCGTTTAATATTATAAAAAAGAAGTTATTTATCGAATCGCTTGTACAAACTCTTCAATTTTTCCAGTCCCGTTTTCGGTTAAATGTGCGATGAAAGCACTACCTATAATCGCGCCTTTGGCAAATTGCGTGGCTTGATTGAAGGTTTCCGCATTGTTGATTCCAAAACCAATTACTTGAGGATTTTTTAGATTCATTGCTGTAATGCGTTTGAAATACTCTTCTTGAACGTTTCCAAAACCAGTTTGGGAACCTGTAACACTCGCGGAACTTACCATATAAATAAATCCATCAGATACGCTGTCAATAAAACGGATGCGCTCGTCAGAAGTTTGTGGCGTAATCAAGAATATATTTTTCAAGCCATATTTTTCGAAAGTAGCTTTGTATTCATCGGCATACACATCAACTGGAAGATCAGGAATGATTAATCCATCGATGCCAATCTCCGCACATTTCTGGCAGAAATTCTCTATTCCGTATTGCAACATTGGGTTGAAATACCCCATAATCACTAAAGGAATAGAAACTGTTTTGCGGATATCTTTTAATTGGTCAAACAAAACTTGTGTGGTCATTCCGTTATGCAACGCTTGTGTGGAACTCGCTTGTATCGTTGGTCCATCTGCCAATGGATCGCTGAACGGCAATCCGATTTCTATCATATCAATACCGCTTTTTTCTAAATCCTGAATGATTTGTACGGTATCATTTAAGTTAGGATATCCCGCAGAGAAATAGATGGAAAGTATCTTTTTGTCTTCTTGTAATTTTTGATTTATTCTGTTCATTGTTTTATTTTTTGTCCTGCAATGTTTTCAAAACCTTGTAGGTGTATGTATTTATATTTACAATTATTAATTTTCCAGATAAATCCATGCAACTATTCCAGATTTCAATGTTATTTGAACTCTTTTATACGCATTAGATTCGAATTGATCTGCTTTAGTCAGATCTTCACTGGAAACAGTAAAAACAATACCATTTATTTCATCCGAAGGATTTTCGCTTGGTGTTGCTACAAAATAATCTGCCATTCCAAATTCTTCTTCTATTTTTAGATCTTTTAGTTTATAGCCTTTGAGTTGGTCTAGTGTTCCAGTCAATAGCTTGTTAAAAACCTGCATTTGAATTTCTTTAGACTGTAATGTTCCGTAAGAGAATATATTTTCCATAATATTATTTTTTCTCGTTATTTATTTGCGTTAGGGATAGGAACGGCATCCTTTTTTGTGGTTTTTTCTACCACAAAAAAGATATAGTGTACAGCCCGACCCGACTTTTTTTGGGAGGGTAACGCCCAAATTATTCTTCTGTTATAATTTAAAATAATCGATATAGGTATTCAAATCTTTGTCGCCGCGACCGGAAAGATTGATGACTACAATATCCTCTGGTTTGAATTTCATTTCGTCCAGAACGGCAAAGGCGTGCGCACTTTCGATAGCGGGAATAAGCCCTTCCATTTTAGATAATTTCAATCCCCATAGCATGGCTTGATCATCCGTAATGGAAATGAATTGCGCTCTGCCAGTAGCGAATAAATTAGCATGCATAGGGCCTACACCCGGATAATCCAATCCTGCCGAAATGGAATAAGGTTCTGTGATTTGACCGTCAGTGGTTTGCATCAACAAGGTTTTGCTGCCGTGAATGACACCTACTTTTCCTAATGCTGAAGTTGCGGCACTTTCGCCAGAATCGACTCCTAAACCGGCTGCTTCAACGGCAATAATATTCACGTCTTTTTCATCCAAAAAATGATAATACGCACCAGCAGCATTGCTACCACCACCCACGCAAGCAATCACATAATCAGGATTTTCACGGCCTTCTTTTTCCAGTAATTGTTCTTTAATTTCCTTAGAAATAACGCTTTGGAAACGCGCCACCATATCCGGATAAGGATGTGGACCAACTACAGAACCAATGATGTAATAGGTATCAACGGGATTGTTGATCCAGTCGCGAATGGCTTCGTTTGTGGCATCTTTTAAGGTCTTTGAACCTGACATTGCCGGACGAACTTCGGCACCCAACATTTTCATACGGGCTACATTTGGTGCCTGACGTTTGATGTCGATTTCACCCATATACACGATGCATTCCAGTCCCATTAACGCGCAAACGGTTGCTGTAGCAACGCCATGTTGACCGGCACCGGTTTCGGCAATGATTCGTTTTTTACCCAAACGTTTAGCTAATAAAATTTGCCCAATCGTGTTGTTGACTTTGTGCGCACCAGTGTGGCATAAATCTTCTCTTTTCAGATAGATTTTAGTGTTGTATTGTTCTGATAGGCGTTTTGCAAAATAAAGAGGTGTTGGGCGACCTACATAATCTTTTAGCAATGCACCAAACTCAGCTTGAAATTCTGGTTCGGCCGTTATTTTTAAATACTGTTGACGTAATTCTTCCACATTTGGATATAACATTTCAGGAATGTAGGCGCCTCCAAATTCTCCGTAATAGCCTTTTTCGTTAACGTTGTATGACATAATTTTATTTTTTTATTTTGTTATATGCAGAGACGCACTGCAGTGCGTCTCTACATAATTCTATGTTTTTTAATCCTGGTTCTATTTCAAATTTACTGTTTACATCAATGGCATAAAGGGGTAAATTTGTTTTCAAAATTTCTTTCACCGCTTCCATTTCCTCCATTCCGATTCCTCCACTCAGGAAAAACGGTTTGCTCGACGGATATTTTTCTAATACTTTCCAGTCGAATGTGGTTCCGTTTCCGCCGGGTAATTTTCCTTTGGTATCAAAAAGAAAATAATCACAAACGGCTTCAAACGGTTTCAGTACTTCAAAATCAAAAGTGTCATCAACAGAGAATACTTTGATAATTTCAATCTGAGCTTGTTTCAGATTCTCTCTCAAATCCTGACAAAATACAACTGATTCTTGTCCGTGCAATTGAATGGCTTGTAAATCGTATTTTGTTATTTTTTCAAGAATTTCTTCTTGTGTTGCATTTACAAAAACGCCCACTTTTTTAATCGATTTTGGTAAATCTGGAATCACACCGTCAAAATACCGAGCTGATTTCTCCCAGAATATAAAGCCCATATAATCGGGTAGGAGCGTACCTACTTCGAGAATATTATCGGGATATTTCATGCCACAGATTTTGAGTTTCATCTTTATAGTTTTGATATAAATTCGGTTGCTGCTTTACCGGCATTATCCGTTTTCATAAAGTTTTCTCCAATTAAGAATCCTTTGTAACCAAAAGGTTTTAATTCATTAATAGCTTCAATGGATGAAATTCCGCTTTCGGAAACTTTTACAAAGTCATCCGGAATTTGCGCTGCCAATTGCTTGCTGAAATCCAAACTCACTTCGAATGTTTTTAGGTTTCTGTTGTTCACACCAATCATGTCCAATGTGGGCATAATCGATTTTTCCAATTCTTCCTGATTGTGAACTTCCAGTAAAACTTCTAACCCAAGATTTTTAGCAAATTCAGATAATGATTTGATTTCGTCTCTCGTTAAAACCGCTGCGATAAGCAAAATTAAATCGGCTCCATGTGCTTTGGCTTCTAATATTTGGTATTCATCAACAATGAATTCTTTTCGCAATAATGGAATATTTACTGTGGCTCTTGCCAAAAGCAAATCGTCTAACGAACCACCAAAATATTTTCCATCCGTCAATACTGAAATTCCACAAGCACCAGCATTTTCATAGCCTTTTGTCACTTCTTCCACCGTAAAACTATAATTTATTTCTGCTTTGGATGGCGAACGGCGTTTGTGTTCTGCAATAATTCCTGATGTGCTATTTCTTAAATTATCACTCAAAGAAATAGTCTTTTTTCCAAAGAAAACTGAGGCTTCCAATTGCGAAACGGGAATGATTGATTTTTTGAGAATGACTTCTCTTTTTTTGTCAACTATAATTTTATCTAAAATGTTCATTCTTAATTCTTTGTTTAAAGTTTTCTTTGTTTAACGTTTAAAGCTGTTCATTATTTGTAATTATTCATTTTCAGAACTTTAAACCTTAAACTTTAAACTATTTTATTTACTCAATTCTTGTAATGTTTTCAAAGCTACAAGTCCTTTACCAGATAATAAACTTTCTTTTGCTATTTGAAATCCTTCTAAAGGAGAACATTTTGTAACAGTAGCAATTGCCATTGCTGCATTGGCACAAACCACATTATTTTGGGCTTCGCTTCCTTTTCCGGAAATGATATCAGTAAACATTTGAGCGGACTCTTCGATGGTTTTCCCACCTTCGATTTCGCTTTGCAGCAAAAGTTGAACACCAAAATCTTCTGGATTTAGCATTCCTTCCATTGAACTGGTAATCGTTTTTGTAGGTCCTGTCAAGGAAACTTCGTCATACCCGTCAAGCGAATGCAAAATGGTGAAATTAGTATTTGTGTTTTGGTACAAATACGCATACATTCTAGCCATTTCTAAATTGAAGACTCCTACCAATTGATTTTTTGGAAACGAAGGATTAACCATTGGTCCCAACATATTGAAGAACGTTTTTACAGCTAATTCTTTTCGAATGGGTCCTACATTTTTCATTGCAGGGTGAAATAAAGGAGCGTGCAAAACACAAATTCCGGCTTTGTCCATGCATTTTTCCAAGAAATCAGTATCATTACTGAACTTGATTCCCATTTTTTCCATGACATTACTAGATCCGGAAATCGATGAGACACCATAATTTCCATGTTTCGCCACTTTTATTCCTGCACCTGCAGCCACAAAAGAAGACAAGGTTGAAATATTGAAAGTGTCTTTTCCATCACCGCCGGTTCCGCACAAATCGATGGTATTGTATGCCGATAAATCTACACGGATACATAATTCCAACAGCGCTTCACGAAAGCCCGCAAGTTCTTCGATGCTTATGCTTCGCATCATATAAACGGTCAGAAAAGAAGCAATTTGGCTGGTGTTATAATTTCCGTTAGAGATATTAACCAACACGTTTTTTGCTTCTTCTTTCGAAAGCATTTCGTGATTGATTAATCTGTTTAATATGTTTTTCATTTTTATTATTTGTCTTAAAGTTGAAAGTTCAAGGTCTTAAAGTCTTTCGACAGTATGACATTTGAAATTACAACAATTAATGTTCATTTCCTTTGTAAATCCACATCGGTTCTGTTTGTCCAGCGCGTTCAAAACCATTTTTTTTATAGAAATCTATCGCTTTTCCATCCGCGGTTAGCATTTGCATGTGAAAGCAACTATATTTCTCTTGCATTTTATCAAAAATCATCTTGCCAATTCCTTTTCCTTGATAGTCTGGATGAACTAACAGATGAGGGTAATAAACCACTAAATATCCATCAGAAATAGCATTTCCCAGTCCAACTAATTTTTTATTTTCCCAAGCAGTAATTAAAGTAGCTGAATTCAAAAGACCATTAAACAATTGTTCTGGTTTGTCAGCGGAACTCCATTCGTTTGCTTTATAAAGAGCTATTACATCTTCAATTTTTAAATCTTTTGTTTCGGAAATTATAATTGTCATTTCTATTTTTTAATTGATTTAAGGAACACTGTAATTTAATACTAAAAGCGGATTACTAACTTTTTACCCAGTTTTCTAATATCTTTTTCCCGTTTGGAGTTAACACACTTTCGGGATGAAATTGTACACCGCGCACATCAAATGTTTTGTGGCGCAATGACATTACTTGTCCGTTTTCATCGAATGAAGTTGCTTCCAGAACATCCGGTAAATTAGTATCTACAACCCAAGAATGATAGCGTCCCACTTCAAATTCGTTTCCTAATCCTTCAAATAAAAGTTCATCATCAACAACCGTTTTTACGATAGTGGAAACACCATGATACACTTTGTCTAAATTCGAAAGCGTTCCTCCATATACTTCTCCTATGGCTTGCTGTCCCAGACATACTCCAAAAATACTTTTGGTAGGCCCGTATTTTCGGATTACCTCTTTCAGTAATCCTGCTTCATCCGGAATTCCAGGTCCAGGAGAAAGAAGTATTTTGTCGAAGATTGCTATCTCGTCAATATCAAATTCATCGTTTCTGTAAACGGTTACTTCGCAATCTAAATCTTCCAGATAATGCACTAAATTATAAGTGAAACTATCGTAATTGTCTATGACTAGTATTTTTTTCATTTTTATTATTGAAAAATTGAAAGATTTAAAGATTGAAAAATTCTAGTGTTTCAGCAATCTTTAAATTCTTAAATTATTGAATCTTTAAATTATTTTATATTGTTTCGGCTAAATCCAAAGCGGCATTCAGTGCTCTCAACTTATTGTAAACTTCCTGCATTTCGCTTTCTTCATCGGAACTGGCAACAATCCCGGCACCCGCTTGGGAATGCAATTGATGATTTTTACTCAGAAAAGTCCGAATCATAATGGCGTGATTAAAATTACCTTCAAAATCCATAAAACCAATCGCGCCTCCGTAGAAATTTCTATTGGTTTTTTCATACTCTTCAATCAGTTGCATCGCTCTGTGTTTTGGAGCACCGCTCAATGTTCCTGCTGGAAAAGTATCGGCTACAACCTGCATCGTAGAGGCTTTTTCATGTAAATGTCCGGTAACTTTTGAAACCAAGTGAATTACATGCGAGAAAAACTGCACTTCTCTGTATTTCTCTACATTGACATTATGACCGTTTCGGCTTAAATCATTTCTGGCTAAATCTACTAACATCACATGCTCACTATTTTCTTTCTTATCCTCAGATAATTGCTTGGCAAGAATGGCGTCTTTTTCATCATCACCTGTTCGTTTGAAAGTCCCTGCAATAGGATGAATTTCGGCTTTACGGTTTTTGACAATAATTTGGGCTTCGGGTGAAGAACCAAATATTTTAAAATCCCCGTAATCAAAAAAGAATAGGTAAGGAGATGGATTGATGCTTCTCAATGCTCTGTACACATTAAATTCATCGCCTTTGAAGCCTTGGGTAAACCTTCTGGATAAAACCAATTGGAACACATCACCTCTAAAGCAATGCTTTTTGGCCAAAGCCACATTATGTTTGAATTCTTCGTCAGTTAGATTCGAGAAACCTTCACCTTCTTTAAAGAATTTATAAGAAGCAATATTTCGGGATTGTAATAATTGTTCGATTTCTGAAATGTTATTTTTTCCATCCAAACTGTGACAGAAAATATACGCTTGATTTTTGAAATGATTGATGGCAATTATATTTTGGTACACAGCATAATACACATCGGGAATGGTATTGCTATTTTCTTTTTTGGCAATTGACACTTTTTCGAAATAACGAACGGCATCGTACGAAATATATCCAAAAAGTCCATTATTGATGAATTTGAAATCGTTTTTCTCGGATTTAAATTGACCTGAAAATTCTTGAATTACTGCTGGAATATCAGTAGTGGAATCAATTGTAATTTTCTCAAAACTGCCGTCGGGAAAAGTCTTATGAATGGTTTCGTTTTCTATTTTTATTGAAGCAATCGGGTTGCAACAGATGTATGAAAAACTGTTGTCATTTCCATGATAATCACTACTTTCCAGTAACAAACTATTGGGAAATTTATCACGAATTTTGAGATATACACTTACAGGAGTTATAGTATCTGCAAGGATTTGTTTGTAATTTGTATTTAGTAAGTATGGTTTCAAAATATAATTTTTTAATATTATTGGATAGCGAATAAATGAAGCATAAAAAAAAGGCTTGTCGTGATGACAAGCCTTTTATATTTATAGTTTAATAATACTATAGGAAGCTTTGTTCACGACGACTGACGTAAATTGTTCCACCACCAAGTATTGTTTAAAATTGTTTTCATGTTTTATTTTGTTGCAACAAATGTAGAAATGAAATTCGATTATTCAAAAATATAATGCGTTAAAAAACTTAAAAATTAAAGATTTTTTGTTAAATAAATTTATAGGTCGTAATTTATGAAAAATCAAACGCCAAAAAAATCATATTTAGCTTATTGAAAAAAGGGATGCTTCATCTCAGGATTATTGAAATTATGATAATTTGACCATTCAAAAATTGATTGCACGTTAGACTTTAATTATCACTGACTAGTATGGGTTCTGCTTTTGTTCTAAAATCAAACGTTTTTTTAGGATTGGACTCTTTAAATAGTGCCAAATGACTTGTTTTAGAATATTCAATAGAAAAGGATTTATTGCTGTACCAATTTTTTATTTCGGCATCATAAGCAGGTATTTCGCTTTGAATCCCTCCATCGCAGTTATTAATGAGTACAGTTTGTAAATTAATTTTAGCCAAATTTGCTGAGAGATTAGCTATTTTACCTTCTAATAAAATACAGCTTTTAAATCCTGAAACGACACTGTTATTTAAACTAAAATAACTTTTATCTTTAATGTAAATAGCTTCCCGAACCAAGCCTTGATTGTTTTCTTCTAAATTTGTCAAAGTAATATTTGTAGCAGTTATTTTGGTTAGTTTTTTAGTTACATCTGTGTTTTCAATTTTATCAAAAGAGTCTATTTCAATACATCTGGAACCAGAAATATCGGATGAATACGGATAACGAATTGCGAGACTATTGCTAATATTGCATTGTGCGCCTTGTGTAAAATCAAAATCATCATCAGTAGCCCTAAATGAAATGATATTATCAAAATTTACATCTCCGCCATAACATTCATAAGAATCATCATTAGAATAACTGATTTGAATAAAATTAAATTTAGTTTTTCGACCAACACCTGCTAATGATAACCCATTAAGTTCTTTGAGAGCATTGAGTTTTCTTCCTGAGAATTCGATGCGTACATATTTTAATATACCGGAATTGCTGTCCTGATTTTGTCCACCGTAATGATTTACCATTGGATCTAAATTAAATTCCAAAAATCCGACTCCGCCAATTCTATTTATTGGAGCTTCCCCCATTATAATAATGCCACCCCAATCTCCTGGTTTTCTGGCTGAAATTTCTCTATTGGAAGTAAAAACAATGGGATCTGTTTGTTCACCTTCGGCCATTATTTTTGAACCTTTTGATATAACCAGTGTGCCGCATGTTTCTACATCACCACGTATAACAGTTCCGGGCTCAATGGTTAATACAGCATTGTTTGTTATGTATACAACCCCAATTAATCGGTAAGTGTTTTTTTTATACAGTGTAAGGTCACTATCGATAATGCCGGTCAAGATGTTTGTAGTCTCTGGATATTCTGCGGCAGTAGGTCTAAAATTAGTCCAGTTTCCCATCCAATTGGTGTCCCCAATAATCCCTTTTATTTGTTGGGCATTTATAGTTATGCCATTTAGCAAACAGATTATAGAAATAAGTAATGTTCTTTTCATAATTAAATTTTATCAATGAAATATTGAAGGATATTTGTTTATTGGGATTTACATTATGTTTTTTGGTTAACAAAAACATCGTATTTATTATAAAGTTGCATCCTTTATTTTTCAAAAATAGGCAGTATGTGTTAACTGAATAATCATTGAATATTAACGATATGTTACTATAGAATCTATTATGTAATTTTGATATCACTGCTAAATCAAGAGTTAAAATCTAAAAATCTATTATTTCTAAACCAAATTCATTCTGTTTTTTAGGTTAGATTTTTAAATAAAAAAAGCCCTTGTTTTACACAAGGGCTTGATTTTAATTAAACCCCAACAATTGCTTGTTAGGGTTTTAAGATATTTTTTCTGAGATGAAATTAGAATTTCAAGTCTACAGCTAAATTGAAATCATCATTGATCGCTTTGTCTCCTAAGCTGTCAAAGAAACTTCCAGAACCATATTTAATATCATATTTTGTTCTGTCAATTTTTACATTAGTTGTAGCTGTATTAGCAGTTGTAGTTAAATCAAAAGTAACTGGTTTAGTTATCCCTTTAATTGTTAAATCTCCAGTTACAGTGTATGCATTAGGAGCTTTAGTAACTAATTTTTTGAAAACTAAAGTTGCTGTTGCAAATTTATCAGTTCCAAAAAAGTCATCAGCTTTCAAGTGACCTTCTAGTTTTTCTTTACCTTGACCTGCTTTTAAGTCAGTAACTACAATTGAATTCATGTCTACATTGAATGTACCACCAACTAATTTTTTTCCTTTGAAAACTAATGCACCATCTTTAAGATTGATTGTACCTTCATGTTGTCCAGTTACTTTTTTTCCAGTCCAGTTGATAGAACTTTTTGTAGCATCAACTTTTTTAGTTTGTGCTGTTACTGATAAAGTAGATAAAACTACTACTAATACCAATGCGATTGTTTTGAAATTTTTCATGTGTTTGAATTTGAATTTAGATTAATATTTGAATTAGTTATTTATAATGTAATGAATAAGTCTTCGTTTGATTTTCTGACTTTTTTATAATGTTGTGTTGCGTCTTCATCATGTCTGTACCCTAGAGTTGCGATTAGAGTTGCGTTCAATCCTAATTTGTCAAGCCCTAGTATTTCATTAACCTGAGCAGGAACAAAACCTTCCATTGGAGTCGCATCAATCTTAAGTTCTGCTGCTATGTTCAATAGATTTCCCAAAGCTAAATAAGTTTGTTTTGCTGTCCAAATATTTTTTTCTTCCTCTGTAAGAGAAATGATTTTAGACTTCATAAAGTCACCATAACCTGCTAAAGCTTCAATTGGAGTATTTCTGGTAAGGCTTATGTTTTTAATATACTCATCTATAGCTACCTCATCAAGTTTAGTTTCATTTGCAAAAATGATCAAGTGTGATGCTTCTACAATTTGAGATTGTCCCCATGCCGCTGGTTGAAGATTTGCTCTTAATTCTGGATTTTCAACGATAATAACCTTATACGGTTGTAATCCATAAGATGAAGAACTCAAACGAATGGCTTCTTTTAAAGTATTTAAATCTTCTGTAGTTATTTTTTTTGTTGCATCAAATTTCTTTGTTGCATATCTCCAATTTTGATTTTCTAGGAAAGTACTCATAATGTGTTTTATTTATTGATTTCTATATTTTTCTAATAATTGATTTAATTGATCTATTTCTTCAGCATTTAAGTTTTTTGAAAAAAACTCTTCGTGTGCAATTACTTTTGGATCTAATTCTTTTAAAACATCCAGTCCTTTTTGTGTAATCAGGACTTCTATTTTTCGTCTGTTTTCTGGGCAGACTTTTCGGGTTACAAAATCTTTCAGCAGTAATTTATCTACTAATCGAGTTGTGTTACTCGTCTTGGCCAACATTCGTTCTTGAATTACGCACATGTTTGCCGGGTTTCCTTTCTGGCCTCTTAATATCCGCAAAACATTATATTGTTCTCCGGATAGGTCATAAGGCTTTAATAATTCATTAAAATTATCTGTTATCACGTTTTGCGTATACAGAACGTTAAGAATAATTTTTTTCGAATTATCCATGGGTACAGTTGATTTTATTATTTCCTCAATTTTCATATTTGTATATATGTAATTTGTTGGTACAAATGTAACACATTTTTTATTTGTATATACAAATGTGAGTTATTTTTTTGTTAAATAAATTTTACGAGATGTTTAAGAACTGTTTTTGGTCTAAAAATAAAACCAGTATTCTGGATTTTGAATAATAGAGTTACCAAAAATTAAGCCGAAATTTACTTGTGTCTAATCTTTTTAGAAGTAATATTTATTTTAATTTTTTCAGTAATGATTTTGAAACAATTAGATTTTTTAAATAATCATGGAAAAATAAAATTGAAAGTATAATTTATATTAAAACAATAGTACTGAATGCATTTGAGTGATTTTTTAAAAGCAAAGCCTTTTTGTTTATAATTAAAATTTGTTATATTTAACACTTATTTGAAATTAATGAGTATGAATAAAGATAAACTTTCCTATGACGATTTACTCAATAAAATTCAATACCAAGAGTCAGAAATAAATCGCTTACTAAAAAAAGAAAAATCCAATAGTAATTTTGATTTCTACCTGAAAGGATCTCATGATTTAGTCTGTATTGCTGGTTTTGATGGTTTCTTTAAAGAGATTAATCCCGCTTTTATAAAAATATTAGGATATTCTGAGGAAGAGTTACTGACTAATCCTATCTTAACATTTATTCATCCGGATGATATTGAGAAAACAAATCAGGAAGTCGTATTGTTATCTCAATCGCAATCATCAGTCAATTTTGAAAACCGATATGTAAGCAAAAATAATGCTATTGTAACTATACAATGGACAATTACGGTATCTCCTACACAAGAATTCGTTTATGGAATAGGTAGGGATATTTCAGAAATCAAAAAAAATCAAGAATATTTAATCTCAAATGAAAAATTATTAAATGAAGCCCAAAAAATTGCCAAGATGGGGAGTTGGGAATTTAATTTTATAACTAAAAAAATGATTTGGTCTAAGGAATTGTATTCAATTTATGAAATTGAAATGAAGCCTGACCAAAATTTGTTTCAAGAATTTTTAAATCTTTTTTCTAAAGAAGATGTGGCATTTTTTCTAAATAAAATTGATGAATCCATTACAGATAAAAAGCAATTTGAAGTAGAGCAAAGTGTCATTTTATCAAATAATAGAAAAAAATGGATTTATGCTATAGTAATTCCATTGATTGACAATAATGGGAATGTTTTTGCATTAAGAGGAAATACACAAGATATCACTCTAAAAAAACAAATTGAGGAATCTATAAAAGATCAAGAAGCCGCAGTAATAGATTATAAGTTACAATTAATTGAAGAAGAAAGTAATGCTAAATTTAAGAATTATATAGAAAATGCTCCTGATGGGGTTTTTGTGATAGATGGACAAAGAAACTATATAGAAGTTAATGAAGCGGCAATTCAGCTAACCGGTTATTCAGAAGAGGAACTTTTAAAAATGAAATTTGGAGATTTATCTTTAAATGACCAAGTTGAACAAACAATTTATAAATTCCAATTGCTCCAAACGACAGGAATTATTAAAGGAGAAATAAAAATTCGTCATAAGAGCGGAGAAGCGATATGGTGTTTTGTTGATGCAGTAAAACTTTCTGAAAACAGATTTCTTGGATTTGTTAAAAATATAACTGAAAAGAAAAATTCAGAAGAAAAAATTGCACAAAATGAAAGACGTTTTAGAGCCTTATTAGAAAACAATCAGGATATTGTGTCATTAGTGGACGAAAAGTTAAATGTTCTTTTTCGAAGCGAATCAGCAAAGAGAATTACCGGTTGGTCTTATGATGAGTTTGAAATAATATCAGCCATAGAATTTGTTCATCCGGACCATATAGAAAATGTACATAGATTTATGGAGCAAGCTATTGCCACTCCAGGTGTTCCTTTTCCCATTTCACTTCAGGTAAAGCATAAAAAGGGACATTATATTTGGATGGAAGGGTTTATTAATAATTTGTTGCATGATCCTGAAGTAGGAGGCATTGTAACAAATATGCGAGACGTTACTGAGACTAAAAAGGCACAAGAACTGCTTAAATCCGAAAGAGATAAGTTTTCTAAAATCGCTGAAACCTCGCCTGGATTAATCTATTCCATGCGTCAAAATAAAGATGGTAGCTTATGTTACCCTTATGCCAGTAATGCTGTTGAGGAAATATTTGGTTTTGCTTTTGAAGAGATTGAGAATGATGCAGATAAAATTTTTAAACTCATTCATCCGGAGGATATAGATTTTGTCATGAAAAGTATTATCATAACTAAATCAAAATTAATTCCGCTCAAAAGCGAATACCGTTATTTTCATCCAAAAAAAGGAATGGTTTGGCATGAAGTAAATTCTTTGCCCGTGATTGAGCCGGAAGGAACAGTAATTTGCCATGGAATTATTACAGATGTTACCGAAAGAATTTTGACAGAACAGAAAATTATTAAAGCCAATCGACTTTATTTATTTATCAGTCAGATAAACCAGATGATTGTTCGCACTACTGATCAAGAAACCTTGTTTAGAGAAGCTTGTACTATTGCAGTTGATTTAGGAAAGTTTAGAATGGCATGGATAGGATTAATAGACGAAAGTACTCATAATGTATTACCAGCTATGATTGCAGGAGATGATAATGGTTATTTTTCTAAAATTAAAACGATTTCAATAGAGGATAAACCGGAAGGAAGAGGCCCGACAGGTGTAGCAATGAGAGAAGGCAGATCAGTCATTTGTAATGATATAGAAAACGATTCTATAATGCAGCCTTGGAGGAAAGAAGCTTTAATGCGTGGCTTTTTTTCTTCAATGTCAGTTCCAATAAAAAAATTCGGAAAGGTTATAGGTGCTTTTTCTTTTTATGCAAATGAAAAAAACTTTTTTGACGAAGAGGAAATTGCTTTATTGGAGGAAGCTACCGGTGATGTGGCTTTTGCATTAGAAATTTTTGAAAAAGAAGCTTTGCGCAAAAAAGCGGAGGAGGATATATTTGAAAGTGAGCAAAGATATCACACACTTACAGAAGTTTCTCCCGTAGGAATCTTTCGTACGGACGCAACAGGTTATACTACGTATGTTAATCCATACTGGAGCCAAATTTCCGGATTATCATTTGAGGAAGCAATAGGGAACGGTTGGTTTAATGCAGTTCATGAAGAAGATAAAAAAACGTTGATTTCGGGATGGGAACGTGCATCAACCAATAAAGAAACATCATTGTCAGAATACCGATTTGTTCGGCCTGACGGTTCAATTGCCTGGGTTATGGGTCAGGCTATTCCTGAAAAGAATACCAGAAATGAAATTGTAGGGTATATTGGTACTATAACCGATATCACGGAACGTAAGGTCGCTGAAGATGCAATTTTGAAAGAGAAACAACTATCGGAAACAATAATCAACAATCTTCCGGGTGTTTTTTATCTTTATGAAGAATCAGGAAGTTTTGTAAAATGGAACAGAAATTTCGAGATAGTTAGTGGCTATACTACAGAAGAAATTGCTCAAATGCAACCAGTTGATTTTTATGACGACGATTTTAAAGAAAAAATAAGAGCAAGAATAAAGACTGTATTTGAGAAAAAATCACCGGGAATAGAAGTCGAATTATTCACAAAAAGCAAAAATAAAATTCCATATTATGTTAATTCTCATGCAATCGAGTACAAAGGGAAAAAATGTTTGCTGGGAATGGGATTGGATCTTTCTGAAATAAAAAAGGCAGAAGAAAAAATCAGGATTGCTAATGAACGATTTGAAATGATTTCTGCAGCGACTAATGATGCTGTTTTTGAAGTTAATTTATTGACCGGAGAAAGTTGGAATAATAAGGCATTTATTGACCTTTTAGGTTTTGGGAGCATCGAACCTAATGGGGTTGACAACATGATTTTATGGCGATCTAAACTTCATCCAGATGATAGAGATAGAGTTATCAAAAAATTAGAGGATTATTATTCAGGTTCCACAAATTTATGGTCTGACGAGTTTCGTTTTATGAAAAGTGATGGCAGTTATGGTATATTTTACGATAGAGGATTTATATCCAGAGATGAATATGGAAAAGCAATTCGTTTGAATGGAGCATTAACAGAAATCACAGAATTAAAAAACATCAAAGAGCAATTAGTTAATAGCGAAGAAAAATATAAAAGTCTTATAGAACAAGCCTCAGATGCTATTTTTATTAATGATATTTCAGGGAATTTGCTTGATGTTAACGAAAGTGCCTGTATTATGCTTGGATATACAAAAGAGGAATTGTGTACCAAAAACTTAACAGATTTATATACAGATGAGGAACTTGTAACTAGGCCAATTATGTATAAAGAATTGATAAACGGTGAACAAACGTTGATTGAACGCAATATGCTTCACAAGAATCAATCCTTTATTTCGGTAGAAATTACGGCTAAAATGATTGGTGACGGACGAATAGTTGCTATTGTTAGAGATGTCAGCGAACGTAAAAAAATAGATGATGAGTTTAAGAAAATGCATAAAAAACTGGAAGCTATACTTGGCGCCATTCCAGATTTGTTGTTTGAAGTAGACATGAAAGGTGAAATTTATAATTATCATTCTCGTCGAAATGATTTATTGGCAATGCCGGCCAATCTGTTTTTAGGAAAAAACTTTACAGAAATATTACCTTCTGATGCCGCAAATTTATGTTTGTCAGCTATACTAGAAGCTTCAGAAAAAGGATTTTCTGCAGGAAGACAGTACTCATTACAATTAGAAACTGGTTTGCATTGGTTTGAACTTTCTGTAGCACCTATGCAGGAAAGCATCGATCATGATATCCATTTTATATGTCTTTCTCGAGACATTACTAATGCGAAACAATCGGATTTTGCACTCTTCAAAAGCGAGGAAAGATACCGCGGTTTATTAAATAATCTAGATGCAGGTATTGTGGTTCATGCATCAGATACTTCAATTATTGTGAATAATATAAAAGCTTCAGAATTATTGGGACTAACTGATGATCAGATGAAGGGAATTACGGCCTTTGATCCGACTTGGAATTTTTTGAATGAAGATAACTCTGTAATGCAGTTTGAAAATTACCCTGTAAACCAAATTGTAGCTAACAAACGAGCGATCAAAAATTTTAAACTTGGAGTCAATTGTCCTGTGAGTAGTGACATTGTATGGCTTTTAATCAATGGCTTTCCTGATATTGATGCTAATGGTAACATTAATGAAATTGTTATCAGTTTTATTGATATCACAGAGCAAAAATTGATGGAAACAGAACTCATAAATGCCAAAGAACAAGCAGAAGGTGCTAATAAAGCCAAAACGGATTTCCTAGCCAATATGAGCCATGAGATACGAACTCCATTAAACGGTATAATTGGTTTTACTCATTTATTGATGAAGTCAGATTTGAAAAAAAATCAGGCAGAATATATGACTACAGTAAATGAATCAGCAACATCATTGATGGAAATTGTTAATGATGTTTTGGATTTTTCTAAAATTGAATCCGGGAAATTAGAGTTAGATATTGAAGAGGTAAATCTTTTTAAATTGACTAATCAGGTTATCGATTTATTTAAATTCCAAGCAAACCAAAAAAAGATAGATTTAAAACTTGATATTGGTAAAAGTGTTCCACAACATATTCTTGCTGATTCAGTACGATTGAAACAGATATTGGTAAATCTATTAAGCAATGCCATAAAGTTTACCAATTTTGGAGAAATAAGATTGGATATTAATGAGATAGAGGTTTCTGATAAAAAATGGTCAACCATAAAGTTTTCTGTAAAAGATACCGGAGTAGGAATAAAAACAGATAATAACGAGAAAATATTCAATTCGTTCGTTCAGGAAGATAACTCTACCAATAGAAAATTTGGCGGTACCGGATTGGGCTTGGCAATTTCAAATCAGTTATTGGCATTGATGGACAGTAAGTTGCAATTAATCAGTAAATATGGTGATGGAAGTGATTTCTTCTTTGTCATTAAATTCAAAAAGGCAAATAATAAAAAAAATGCAGATGCATTATTCGATAAAACGATTCAAGCGGATTCCATTGTACCAGTAAACACTTTGAGTGGTCACAAGGTTTTAATAGTTGAGGACAATAAGATTAATATGCTTTTAGCTAAAACATTGGTCAAAAGAATTATCTCTAATTGTATTATTCTGGAAGCTAAGGATGGTAATGAAGCTGTTGAACTTTATAAAAAAGAGCAGCCAGATGTGATTCTAATGGATATTCAAATGCCAAATAAAAATGGATATGAAGCAACAGACGAAATTAGACAGTTAAAAGATTCTGAAAGTATTCCTATAATTGCAATCACTGCGGGAATAATGGTTGGAGATAAAGAAAAATGTCTTGAAGCCGGAATGAATGATTACTTGCCTAAACCTATTATTCAATTGGATTTAGAAAAAGTATTATACAAATGGTTAAGTAAGAATTAATTCTGTTTTTTTATAAATATAAAAGGTGTTCAATTGATGTTCACCTTTTTTTATGAAATTTAATTTTTTAAAATTAAGATGTAGTAGTCTCGCTTGTCACTTTTTTATGGAATGTTTATCTATTTAGGTTTGTGTTTGTTTGTGAAAAATATATATTTTTATTACATTTAACATGGTTTACGATTCATTTTAGTTAATTATTTTAATTAACACTAATTTAGTGTCATGAATAATAAAAATTTGTAATTAAGTTTAACGTTAATTTTTAATTTATTTTAAAAAAAAATAAACAATTGTTAAAATTAAATGATTTCTAACTTATTTGTAACAAGTTTTTGAATCATTTTTGCTTTTGTAAAAAGGGTGAAAATTTTAAAAAAAGTACTAAACCTGCCGTTCAATAGTACTCAAAGTTAAAAGCATAATTATTGAAACAACAATCCGACTCAACTAATAATAAGATTAAGAAATTCTAATTTCGAGATGATAAAAAACAATCAAATTAGCCAAGGGGAAGGCGAAATTCTTGATTTGAAACTAAATTCAATCTTGTCTATTGCCTGTAATAATGGTTTTTCAATAATTAGTATTGGAACACCAGTATGGAGACTTAAGCTATTGCATAGGATAAAAAAAAGTATTGGAATTATTATCTCTGGAATGGAATCCGATAAAGGAGAAAATAGTTTAGTACTTATCCAAGAACCTACCTTGGCAAAGTTTAATATTATGCGATACAATACAATTGAAGCTGTTCTAGCTTATTTTATTTCCCTTTCAAAAGAACTCCTAATTAAACGAATTGTTTTATTCGAATATTTTATCGAGTTAAATGCAGTTTCTGAAACACTTAATAAAAGTAAACGAGACATAAATAAAATCGTAGTACTTCCTTTTAGATTTCATTGTAATAGAAAAATAGAATATAAAAAAAGGGATACGGAGTTTGTTAGTTTGGCTTTTAGTCTTAATCCTAGAAATTTTAGTTTTATAAATGATATAGTATTACATAAGTAAAAGAATAAGTATTGAGTTTTCAATTGTTAAGAAGTATAAAAAGTAGTATTTATAAAGGTAGTACGTATGGAAAATATTGAAGATGAGGTGGAAGATTTCCAACAACAAAAACATTCAATAACTGATTCTAAACTTTCAGAAGTGGAAACATTAAAACTGATCCATGAATTAGAAGTTCATCAGATAGAATTGGAGATGCAAAAAGAAGAACTGATTCTTGCGAAAGAAGAAGCTGAAATGGCTATGCAAAAATATACTGAATTGTATGATTTTGCTCCTTCAGGTTATTTTACACTAACAAATTCAGGAAAAATAGCACAACTCAATCTTACCGGTTCCCAATTATTACAAAAAGACAGATCAAAATTAATAAACAGTCAATTTGGGTTTTTCATTTCAGATGATACAAAGCCAATCTTCAATGAATTCTTAAGTAATGTTTTCCATAGTAATAGAAAAGAATGTTGTGAAGTAAAACTGTTTTTAGAAAACAATTTTACTATAAATGTTTACCTCACAGCAGTGCTTTTTGAAAATAGAAATGAAGCTCTAATTACTGCGGTGGATATTACACAACTTAAATTGACAGAATGCGCTCTGAGAGAAAGCGAAAAACGGTACAGAGAATTATTAAACAATCTTGATGTTGGGATTATCTTGCATGATAAAGACAATTCGATAATTTTTTCTAATCCTAAAGCTTCTGAATTGATAGGGTTAGACATAGATCAGATGAATGGGAAACAGATTTTTAATCCTGAGTGGGAATTCATAAAAGTAGATAACAAGCCTTTGACTCAGGAGAATTATCCGGTAAACGAAATTCTGAATACTAAAAAACTTATAAAGAATTTTATAATTGGAATTAAAAAAAACGAGAAGGATTCCATTCAATGGCTTTTGATAAATGGTTTTCCTGTGTTTAATAATTTAGGGGAAATAGCTGAAGTTGTGATCAGTTTTATTGAAATTACGGAGCTAAAAAAATTAGAAATTGAATTGATTAAAGCCAGAGATCAAGCCGAAGCGGCGAATAAGGCAAAATCCAGTTTTTTGACTAATATGAGTCACGAAATTAGGACTCCATTGAACGGAATCATTGGTTTTACGGATTTGCTGATGAAAACAAATCTGGATAAAAATCAGACCGAATATATGAATACGGTTCATGAATCAGCTATAATATTAATTGAGATTATCAATAATATTTTAGATTTTTCAAAAATTGAATCCGGTAAATTAGAATTGAATGTTGAACAGGTTAATCTTTTTGACCTGATTCATCATGTAATCGATATTTTTAAATACCAAGCAGAAATAAACAACATAGATTTAATAGTAAATATTGATGCTACGGTGCCCAATTATGTTTTAGTTGATTCTGTTCGATTGAAACAGATTCTTGTGAATTTAATTGGTAATGCGATGAAATTTACAAAAGAAGGTTCTGTTGCGTTAAATGTTAGCGTAGTTTCTTCAGAAAATGAAAATCAATGTCATTTGAAATTTTTGGTTAAGGATACTGGTATTGGAATAAAAGATGAAAATCATGAAAAAATATTCCAATCCTTCATACAGGAAGATAATACAATTACGCGAAAATTTGGAGGAACAGGTTTAGGATTGGCTATTACAAACCAGCTTTTAGCTTTAATGAACAGTAAGTTAGAACTGAATAGTCATTTTGGCGAAGGAAGTGAGTTTTTCTTCACGGTTCAATTAGAAAAATCAAATCATAAAAATGATTCAAAAGATTTTGATGATAGTGTTGAGGTTGGTGAAGAAATTCCTTCAATCGAAAATTTATCAAACAAGAAAATATTAGTAGTCGAGGATAATAAAATCAACATGCTTTTGGTAAAAACATTACTTAAATCAATACTTCCGGGAAGCACAGTATTAGAAGCTTCTGATGGTAAAAAAGCCATTAAATTGTATAAAAAAGAGAAACTGGATTTAATTTTAATGGACATTCAAATGCCACATAAAAATGGTTATGAAACTACTGCCGAAATTAAACAGCTAAAGAAATACAATAATATTCCCATAATTGCCTTAACCCAACTTGCAGACTTTAGCTTGTAAACCTTTGTTTAAAAAGGAAATCTTGTTTTAGGATTTCAGATTTGGGGACTACAAATTTTTTCCTGGTAAAGGGACATTTTTTATAGTTTAGGGCTAAGTAAATTTCCTTTAGTTTAGGGCTTGGCTCTGAACATTTCTTAATTTCGATTGTGTTTTCAAGTACATCTTTTATCTCTGTTGTAACTAACTTTTGAGTATTTGCAATTCTCATAATTTCTTGCCAATCGTGATTTATTTTTTTTACTTTTAGTTGATATCTAATCGTATTTACGATCCAATAGGCTAACAATCCAAGGTTTAAATGTGCCATAGTTGACTCATCGTTCTGATGATAAATAGGTCGTAAATCCAAGTCTGTTTTTAACGTTCTAAAAGTACTTTCAATTTCTCGTATGCAATTGTATATTCTCCAAATTGTTTGCTCATCCCTTTCTTTTAGAGACGTTTTTATAAAATAAACGCCATGTTCTTTTTTCTGATTTATTTGACTTTCTTTGACCTCCCATTTCATAGAAGTTACCTTGCTCGTTTTTTGGTCAACCAATAAATCAATTTGGTAATGCTTGGCTATTGAGGGATATTTTTGTTGCAATTGCCCTATTTTTTGATTTATAATTTCTTGCTTTTTTATCCCCGATTTTTTGGCTAATCCATTGGCAAGTTTGGTTAATGTGTCTTCATAAAGGGTTTTAAATTTGCGATTCATTGAACGTTCTTTCATTGCTTTCATGTCGCTTTTCACCTTGAAAACACACTGATTTTGTTCTTCACCTTCAATTTCATTCAGCTCTATTTTCTGATTTTTTTTGTCATAAACTATTGTAGGGATTTCATTTTTTAAGGCATATTTTTTGGGTTTAGTACGGCTTACACATAAATAATCATATCCTTTTTCTGTCACCAATTTCAAGTTTTCGTCAGTGGCAATACCAGCATCCATAATCACCAAAGCCTTTTTTGTGGACTCACTCGTAGCCTCACGAAGGCTATCAATCATATCGGACAAGGTCTTGCAATCGGCCATATTCCCTTGGTAGATATTGGAATATTTCAAAAAGCCTTCTACATTTACAACAGCTGCCAAAACAACTAGTTTGGCATCGGTTCGCTTTTCCTTGCTACGTCCGTACTGAGCTAAATCACTGTTCTTTTTCTGACCTTCAAAATAGGTATTGGTTAGGTCATACAAATAAAATTTATCTTCAATATCAAATAATTCATTGGTCTTTTGAGACAAATATTTTTCCATCTCATCTTTAACTTGATACAAATTTAAGGCAGATTGATATAATTTATCCTTTGTTATTTTTTTGATAGGATAAGCGGTTAATTCACAAATAGCCGAATTTTCTTTTATCCATTTACTGGTTCTGTTTTCGCTCGCGGGATAAACGGCTCTGCTTATAATTTGAGTGAGTGCCAATTGAACTTGTTCTTCCGGCCAATTTTTATCCAATAAAAACTGGTCTATTTTTAGTTGCTTCAATGTTTGCAAACTCATCCATTCACCTCCTAGTTCACGTGCTTCAGTGTGTTTTAGTGTGTTCAAATCTACACTGTGAATGTCTTTTTGGGAAGAATGAGAATTATCTATTTTGTTTGATTTTAGTATTTTGGAATACAATTCATCAATATACTCCCAAAGATGTTCTTGAAAATCATCTTCAAACAAGCTGTTTTTTCCATTGAGTTTTTCAGTCAATTTTTTCTGGATATAATTCAATTCCTCAGCCGTTAAATGGTCTATAAATCCAGCAGTTACAATAGTTCTGTTTCTAACAATATCGTTTTGATCACGAAAACTCTCTACCAATCGGTAGTAGGATTCCATTTTGCCTGTTTCAGGATTTCGACGAAAAGTAGATTTGAAATACATTTAGTAAAAATCGGAAATATCCCCATTAAAGACAAGATTTGCTGGGGACTACAAAACGGAATTTACCTAAAAAACACCTGTTTTGAATACAAAAAATACCAATTTTTAAATAAAAACTTACAGAAATGATTGTTAAAATGATGTAATTAACAATTAATTAACTTTTATCGTCATTCAACCCTGCAAGTTGGGTTAACTGCAGGAATAATGCTGGGTGAAAAGGAAAAGTGTTTAGAATCAGGAATGGATGATTATGTTTCGAAACCCATTATTCGATCCAACTTAGAGAAGGTGCTTTTTAAATGGTTAAAAAATTAAAGTCTTTTTATCCAAACCACCGTTGAGGTTTGTACTCCTGTTTTTTTAAACCAAATTTTTTGATAGCATGTTTTTTAAGATGCTCAATCAATTCCTCAACAGAGTCCGTTACAAATAAAAGGCTCATATCCTCAGGACTGATGCTCTCATTTTGTGACATAACTTGAATGTGATGGTACAACTCTTTGTGATATTCAGTATCAAAAATTACTATCGGGAAATTATTAATTATTTTATTTTGAATCAGTGTCAGTGCTTCAAATAATTCGTCGAGCGTCCCTATTCCTCCTGGCATAACAACGAATGCATAGGAATATTTTATTAAAATAACTTTCCTCACAAAAAAGTATGGAATGTAAATCCATTTGTGCAAATAAGGATTTGGCTTTTGTTCAATAGGAAGCACAATATTTGACCCCACAGAATAACCTCCTGCTTCAAACGCTCCTTTATTTGCTGCTTCCATAACTCCTGGACCGCCACCTGTCATTACTGTAAATCCTAATTTGGCAATTTCGGCACCAATTTTTTCAGCACTTTTGTAATGTTCTGTTTCCGGACCAAATCTGGCAGAGCCAAAAACCGTAACACAAGGACCAATAAAATGCATTTTTTGAAAAGCTCTAATGAAGTTGTATTGGACTTTGAAAGTAAAAAAAAGATTTTTTAATCGTGTCAAAGGTCCTCTTACAAATAAAGATTCAGATTTTGAAAGTCTATATTGGCGCGGTTTTTCCATAGTGAGCCTAAGTTAGGAAAAATAACAATTAAATTCTGAAAGTATAAAACAAAACTTAGATGACACTTTTTTCGAAAAAAGAATTCGTTGCCAAAAGTTCAATAATTACTTCCAAAAGTAACTGCTAAGCTGCAAATGCTTTGGGTTATTTATTGCTTTTTTTCTAAAATAGTTTTGATGATTTCCTCTTTGGATACTACACCGGATTGTCTCCATAATTGTTTTCCGTTTTGGAACAAAATCATCGTTGGAACACCTCGAACCTGATACTGACTTGAAATTTGCTGGTTTTTGTCCACATCAATTTTGATGATGGAAACGTTATCACCTAAGCTGTCTTTTACTTCTCTCAAAATGGGACTGAGCATTTTGCAAGGTCCGCACCATGTGGCAAAAAAGTCTACTAAGACCGGTTTGTCTGAATTGATAATCGTAGCGAAATTATTCATCTTTATTGTATTTATTGTTAGGAATAGTACAACCATTAGAACCACAACCCAAATTAAAAACGACCTGAATGAAGAAAAATAGTCCAAAACCAATGAACATCCACTCTTTTAAAATATAGGCTTGAGCGAATAAAAATAAGGCAAACACCAGACGAACCCAGCGCATAAGATGCCAATTTGTAAATATTAATGCTTTCATTTTTTTTGAAAAAAAGAATTTAGTTTTACGGATTTATTTTTTTGATTTTATACTTCTCATCATAAGAAATAACGTCTTGCAATACTTGGATTGCAATTTCATTTTTACTGACAATTAATACTTCAGCAAAGTTACTGCTGATGCTTACATTTAATACACAGTCAATTCCTGCCAATTTTTTTGTGATGGTTTCCATACAGTCGCTGCACGTAATTCCATCAAATTCATATAAATTCACAACAACTTGATTGTTCTTTCTTAGTTCGAAAAACAATTCAGAATTTGCTCTTGGTGCAATTGAATTTTCAGAAACATCCATTTTCAAAAAGTCAAAAGCAGCTGTAAAAAGCAGTTCATATTCTTCTTTGCTTCCGCCAAAAGGAGGACCAGATTCAAACATTCTATTGAACAATAATCCCGCTAAAATTCCTTCATCAGCCAAAAGTTGATGCATTTTCCAAACGTATTTTTGACGCATTGTTGGAGGCAAAGCACAGAAAAAAGTTTGCTCAAGAACCAAATCATAGTTCCCTTTATGTTCAAAGAAATCACCCAATATGATTTGAATATTAGGATTGTTTTTGAACTTTTCTTTTAAAACTGCCACAGGTGTTGGCGCAATATCTATAACGGTTAGGTTTGTAAAACCTTGTTCCAGAAGATATTCGGCTTCATAACTGTTTCCGCAACCGGGAATCAAAATACTGCAATTTTTATGGGCAATCGTATCTACATATGCTTGTATGGGCGGCGATACTTTGCCTAAATCCCAACCGGTAGTTTTGGCTTCGTATTGCGATTCCCAATAAGATGCGTCTAGCGGTTTATCGCAGGAAACTACACAACATTTTATATCTTCCATAATTTCATTTTTTTTGAAAATGCTTTTACTATTGTTATTGAAATTGCTTTTATTTCAAAACTTTACTTTGGCAAACAAAATCGGTTTTTGGAACAGTCGTTTTTGCAATAGCATTAAAGCCACCTTCAATTTCTGTAAAATTTCTAAATCCGCGAGCTTCCAGTATCGAGGCTGCAATCATACTGCGGTATCCGCCTGCGCAATGCAAATAAAAATGTTCTTTTGGATTTATATCTTTTATCCATTCATTTATTGCCGCTAAAGGCTTGCTGTAAGCTTCTTCAACATGCTCGGCACAATATTCACTTTCTTTACGGATATCGATTACGTTGCTTTCGCCAATTTTCACAGCTGCAGCAAATTGTTCGGCTGTGATTCTATTTACGGTATCAACTTCTTTTCCGGCTTTTGCCCAAGCATTAAAACCACCATCAAGATGGCCAATCAAGTTATCAAAACCTACACGGCTTAAACGTGTTACTGTTTCTTCCTCTTGTCCCAGTTCACAAACAATTAAAATAGGTTGTTTTACATCGGCAATTAAAGCACCAACCCAAGGAGCGAAATCCCCATCAATTCCAATGTTTATCGATTGAGGAATAAATCCTTTGGCAAATTCACCGTTTTTTCGAGTATCCAAAATTAAGGCTCCGGTTTCTTCGGCAGCCACTTCAAATTCAACTACAGATAACGCGCGCATTCCTAAATGCAATACGTTTTCAAAACTGTCATATCCTTTTTTATTCATCGCCACATTCATTCCAAAATAGGCTGGAGGAGGCAATAAACCCTCAGTTACTTCTTGTATAAATTCGGCTTCAGTCATACTGGCTCGCAACGCATAATTCGTAGCTTTTTGGTCGCCAATGGTTGATACTGTTTCCTTACTCATATTTTTTCCGCAGGCACTTCCTGCACCGTGAGCCGGATACACAATGACATCATCTGCCAAAGTCATTACTTTATCTCTTAAGGAATGAAATAAAATACCCGCTAATTGCTCTTGTGTCATGTGTGCCGCTTTTTGTGCTAAATCCGGTCTTCCAACATCTCCAATAAATAAAGTGTCTCCGGAGAAAATGGCATGGTCTTTTCCGTTTTCGTCAATCAATAAAAAAGTGGAGCTTTCCATCGTATGTCCAGGAGTGTGCAATACTTTTATTTTGATGTTTCCAATGGAGAATTCCTGTCCGTCTTTAGCAGAAATACATTCAAATTCACAAGTTGCATTTGGACCATAAACAATTGGAGCGCCGGTTTCTCTGCTCAAATCAACGTGACCGGATACAAAATCAGCGTGGAAATGGGTTTCGAAAATGTATTTTAATTTTACGCCATCTCTCTCCAATCGGTCCAGATAAGGTTGGGTTTCACGTAACGGGTCAATAATTGCCGCTTCGCCATTTGAGGTTATATAGTAAGCACCTTGGGCTAAACATCCTGTATATATTTGTTCTATTTGCATGATTGCGTTTTTTAATTTTACAGTACAAATGTACTTCTGTTTTTTAGGATAAACAGTGATAATTGTTACATTCCATTTTTTAATTGAAGAAAAATTCTTTGATAATAATATAAATTCCCATTACTAGTACAAACCAACCAAAGATTGGTTTTAGTTTAGTTCCATCTATTTTTTTTGAAAGTTTGATGCCAATTATCATTCCTATAAATGCCATACTTGAAATCATCAGTAAAAACGAATAATCTATAGGAGTACCAATATATAAATCACCTCCAAAACCGATACTTGAGTTTATAAAGATAATCAATAATGAAGTGCCAACGGCTTGTTTCATTGGTAAATTAGAAAAAAATAATAAGGCTGGGATGATTAAAAACCCGCCTCCGGCTCCTAAAAATCCGGTTACAATTCCAATTAAAAATCCAATTAGCCCAAGCTGTGTATAATTTGTTTTTGGAGGACTTATAACCGTTTTTGTTTTGCGTATCATAGCTATTGCCGCAGCTATCATGAGTACTGAAAAAACAATCATTATCAGGAAATTTTTTGATACTTGGTAGGAAGCAATGGAGAAAATTGTTGCCGCTATTTTTGGGAAAATGACTTCTCGAATGATCAGGATAGAAAAAACGGAAGGAATGGCAAAATATAATGCCGATTTAATTTTAAGATTTCCCATTTTATAGTGGCTGATACAGCCAAATAAAGCCGTGATTCCCACTATAAATAGAGAATAACTGGTAGCAGTTTCAGGATCTATTTTAAAGAGATAAACCAGAATAGGAATAGTAAGTATAGATCCTCCGCCTCCAATTAATCCTAATGAAAGTCCAATAATAATTGAAGCAAAATAGCCTAAATATTCCATCTTAAAATTTTTTGAAATAATATTTCTATCCATTTTGTTTACAAGAATGGATTTTATTGAGCTAATTTTATTTTAAAAGTTCAATGTTATTGCGGTGTAAGGAAACAATACCGCGTTGTTCCATTTTTTTCAACAAACGGGAAATTACTTCTCTTGATGTATTGAGCTCAGATGCGATTTCCTGATGGGACAGTTTCAATTCCTTGCAGCCACAAGCATCAGCATGGCGTTTTAAATAAAATTCCAAACGCTCGTCCATTGCCCTGAATGCAATACTGTCAATCACTTCCAAGACTTCTTCAAAACGACTGCGATAAGAACCAATCACAAATTCATACCAACTGCGGTGCTGCATCATCCACTTATCCATTAATGGAAGCGGAACCATGATTAATTCAACATCCTCAACAACTTTAGCCATTATTTGGCTTTTTTCGTTCTTGGTGGCACAAATCATAGAAATGGCACAAGCTTGTCCGGGTTGCAAATAATACATGAAAAATTCACCGCCATTTTCATCTTCGCGGTAAATCTTTATTTTCCCGCTGATTACTAAAACAGTGTTTTTGATATACTGCCCAGTTCGTATAATTATATCACCTGTTTGATAGGAATGAATAGTTGCATTGGCTTCTATTTCTTTCACTAATTCATTAGAAAATGAAGGGAAAATTTTTTTTACGGAATCAAGCATTTTTGGTCTTTTTTTCTATCGTTTGTATTGTAAAAGTAATCTAAAAAACTCAAAAAAGGATGGTAATTTTTGGTGTTAATGAAAATGGCTGGTCCTTGATTGGCGCTATATTGTTTACGCATTTCCTATGGATTTAATAGGCTATTTTTCGTAAAAATACTTGTTGATTTTATAGTTTCTTGATAGTTAATGTTTTGCGAAAACGTTTTCTTATGAATATTATCCAATTAACAAATCGTGCGTTTATTGTTAGCTAAAATCTTTGTATTTTTACAAAAAACATCACTATGAATTTAACACAAGAAGATTGGGTTTCTCAATTTGAAACTGACGAAAACGCAGTAATTTTAGACGTGAGAACCGAAGCCGAATTTAACGAAGGAATTATAGCCAATGCCATTAATATTGATATTCATTTGGGACAAGGTTTTATCTCTGAAATTGAAGCGTTAGACAAAACAAAAAACTATTATGTGTATTGCCGCTCCGGAATGAGAAGTGCAAAAGCCTGTGAAATAATGAATGAGCTGGGCTTTGAAAATGCATATAACTTAGTTGGAGGCATTATAGAATGGGATGGAGAAGTAGTTGCTCCATAAAACGCAAAGAGGCCAGTGCCTCTTTGTTTATTTAAAATTTAAATTAAAAACATAAAATACTTTAGTATGAATGTAATACCAGAAGAATTTCAAATTAGCACTTTATTAAATCAAGATACGTATTTAGTTGACGGAGAATTAAAAAAATGGACCGGTCAGACCACTCCGGTTTTTTCAACAATTTCATCCACCGAAGAATACGGCCCAACTATTTTAGGTTCAATCCCGTTTATGGGAGAAGCTGAAGCGCTGGAAGCAGTTAATGCAGCTAGTGCAGCGTATAATAACGGTCAAGGATTATGGCCTACCATGAAAGTGGCGGATCGTATCAAATGCATGGAAAATTTTGTTACTCAAATGAAAACAACCCGTAAAGAAGTTGTTAAATTATTGATGTGGGAAATTGGAAAATCATTAGGTGATTCTGAAAAAGAATTTGACAGAACCGTAGAATATATCTACGATACAATCGACAGTTTAAAAGAATTAAATAGTCGTAGCGCTCATTTTTCTAAAGTACAAGGAATAAATGCCATGGTTCGCAGAGGACCGCTTGGTGTTGTTTTATGTCTAGGACCATACAATTATCCGTTGAATGAGACTTTTTCGTTGCTCATTCCTGCCTTGATTATGGGAAATCCGGTAATTTTTAAACCTGCTAAACATGGAGTTTTATTAATTTCTCCTTTGTTGGAAGCTTTCAGAAGCAGTTTTCCAAAAGGAGCCATCAATATTGTATACGGTCGCGGACGTGAAGTGGCTTCGCCAATAATGAAATCCGGGAAAGTAGATATTTTGGCTTTGATAGGAAACAGTAAATCAGCAATTGCATTACAAGACCAGCATCCGAATAAAAACAGATTGCGTTTGATATTAGGTTTGGAGGCAAAAAATCCTGCGATAATCCTTCCGGATGCCGATTTAGATTTGGCTATCCAAGAATGTATTGCGGGCTCTTTATCGTTCAATGGACAGCGTTGTACGGCTTTGAAAGTGTTGTATGTGCATGAGTCTATTGCAGATGAGTTCAACAAACGTTTTGCTGCCAAAGTGGATGCGTTGGTTTTTGGAAATCCGTGGGATGCATCCGTGTTTCTGACGCCTTTACCAGAAAAAGAAAAACCGGCTTACATTCAAGAATTGATTGATGATGCGACCAGTAAAGGAGCTGCGATAATCAATGAAAAAGGAGGGAAGCATTCTTCTAATTATATTTTCCCGGCAGTTTTATTTCCTATAAATAAAGAAATGCGCGTGTATCACGAAGAGCAATTTGGTCCAGTTGTGCCTATTATTTCTTTCAAAGACATTCAAGAGCCTTTGAATGATATGGCCGAATCAAATTACGGGCAACAAGTAAGTTTGTTTGGAAAAGACATCAAAACTATTGCGCCGCTTATTGATGCTTTGGTAAATTTAGTGTGTAGAGTAAACTTGAACAGTTCTTGCCAAAGAGGACCGGACGTTTTCCCTTTTACAGGACGAAAAGATTCAGCTGTAGGAACATTGAGTATTCATGATGCCTTGCGTTCGTTCTCGATTAGAACCTTTGTAGCATCTAAAGACAATGAGTATAACAATGCTATTTTACAGGAATTACTGAGCAGTAAAGAATCTAATTTCATTAATACCGATTATATTTTGTAATCTCTTTTTAATTAAAAATTTAAGCCGTCTCGTTTTTCGTGACGGCTTTTTTTATGGGATTGAGTTTGCAAATGAGATTTTTATTCTCAAAAAATTATGTAATACGTCTAAGTCTTTTTAAATAATTATAAATTTTCAATGCTTTACGGGAAACCGTAAAACATTGAAAATGAAATCATTTAGATTTGTTTATATAGATTAATTTATGGTTAGTTATCTATCACATTAGCAGAAGTCATTTAATGGCACGAAGCCATCCAAATTGGAGGGATTAGTGCCACTTTATGGCTGGTAATACAGAATCTAGAATCTTTTTTAAGATTAATGAACAAGTTTTATTTAGGTATAATCAGTCTGAAAATCAAACTACAAAATAAAAAAAGGTGATCCGTTGCCAGACCACCTTTTTAAACAAATTATAAATTCTAATATTAAACTAAGTCGAAACGGTCTAAGTTCATCACTTTAGTCCAAGCTGCGATAAAGTCTTTTACAAACTTTTCTTGAGCATCGCGATAACCATACACTTCGGCAAGTGCTCTTAACTCTGAGTTAGAACCAAAAATAAGATCCACACGAGTTCCAATCCACTTTAATCCGCCTGCCATACGATCACTTCCTACAAAGGCATCATCAGATTCTGAAACAGCTTTCCATGTAGTACCTAAATCAAGTAAATTCACAAAGAAATCATTAGTAAGAGTCTCAGGACGTTTTGTGAAAACACCGTTTTGTGATTGATCAAAGTTAGTATTTAGCACACGCATACCACCAACAAGAACTGTCATTTCTGGTGTTGTCAAGTTCAATAATTGAGCTTTGTCAACCAGCATTTCCTCTGCTGAAACCGTATATTTTGTTTTAACATAATTACGGAATCCATCTGCTTGAGGCTCCAGAACTGCAAATGACTCTACATCTGTTTGTTCTTGTGAAGCATCTGTTCTTCCTGGAGAGAAAGGAACGGTTACATAATGTCCCGCATTTGCAGCTGCTTTTTCAATACCTGCGCTACCACCTAATACGATCAAGTCAGCAATTGAAACTTGTTTTCCACCAGATTGTGTGCTGTTGAACTCATTTTTGATATTTTCAAGTTTGTTAAGCACTTTTTCCAGTTGAGACGGATTGTTTACTTTCCAATCTTTTTGAGGTTCTAAACGAATACGGGCACCGTTAGCACCACCACGTTTATCAGAGCCACGGAAAGTAGATGCTGATGCCCAAGCAGTAGTTACCAATTCAGACACAGACAATCCTGAAGCCTGAATCTTAGCTTTAAGCGTAGCAATGTCTTGGTCATCAATTAATGGATGCGTAACAGCTGGAACCGGGTCTTGCCAAATTAATTCTTCAGCAGGAACTTCGGGTCCCAAATAGCGCACTTTTGGTCCCATATCTCTATGCGTTAGCTTGAACCATGCTCTAGCAAATGCGTCATTGAATTCTGCTGGATTTTCAAAAAAGTGTCTTGAAATTTTCTCGTATATTGGGTCAACTCGTAATGATAAGTCAGTAGTCAACATAAAAGGTTGATGGGTTTTTGAAGGGTCGTGAGCATCTGGCACTGTACCAGCTCCTGCATCACCTTTTGGTTTCCATTGATGTGCTCCGGCCGGGCTTTTTGTCAATTCCCATTCAAACCCGAACAGGTTTTCAAAGTAATTATTACTCCATTTTATTGGGGTTGTCGTCCAAGCACCTTCCAGACCGCTGGTAATTGTATCACCTGCATTCCCAGTACCATAGGTATTTTTCCAACCTAAGCCTTGCTCTTCAATAGACGCTCCAGCTGGTTCTGGGCCGACGTATTTATTTGGATCAGCAGCACCATGGGTTTTCCCCAAGGTATGTCCACCAGCAATAAGCGCAACAGTTTCTTCGTCATTCATAGCCATACGGGCAAATGTTTCGCGAATATCACGAGCTGCTAATAGCGGATCAGGATTACCGTCAGGACCTTCAGGGTTTACATAAATAAGCCCCATTTGCACAGCAGCTAGAGGATTTTCTAAATCACGATCACCTGAGTAACGGCTATTTGGAGTATTACTAAGTGCTAACCATTCTTTTTCAGAACCCCAGTAAATATCTTCTTGTGGTTCCCAAACATCGGCACGTCCACCAGCGAAACCAAAGGTCTCAAAACCAGCCGACTCAAGTGCGCAGTTACCTGTAAGAATCATTAAATCTGCCCAAGAAATTTTCTTGCCATATTTTTGTTTGATTGGCCATAATAACAAACGAGCTTTGTCCAGATTCGCATTATCCGGCCAGCTGTTTAGTGGTGCAAAACGCTGTGTACCGAAACCAGCACCACCACGACCATCTGCAATACGATACGTTCCTGCACTGTGCCAAGCCATTCTAATGAAGAACGGACCATAGCTGCCGTAATCAGCAGGCCACCAATCCTGAGAGGTGGTAATGACATCCATAATGTCTTTTTTCAAAGCTTCTAAATCCAGAGACTTAAATTCCTCAGCGTAATTAAAAGCTTCTCCCATAGGATTGGATAGAGAGGAGTTTTGGCGCAGAATGTTCAATTTCAATTGATTTGGCCACCAGTCACGGTTACTAGTCCCTGAACCGGAACCTTGTTTTGGAGCAACTCCTCCAGAAAACGGGCATTTACTTTCTCCGTTGACGTTGTAGGATGTTGAGCTCGGGTTTGTGTTATTTTCCATAGTATGATTGATTTTTTATTTACTTAAAGCGAATTTACCAAAAACTATCCGTACCTAATTTTATTTTTAATAGATAAAAACTATAGTTACAAATGGTGTTAGTGATTGATAAATTTACTAAAAATGTTTAATTAAATGAACATCAGTTCATCAGGATATTATTAAGCCAGTATTAAATTCATAAATTAGGTTAGAATCGTTCTCCTTAACTTTTATTATTTTTGATACGGTTGTATTTTGTCTTATAAAAATTGGGAATTGGTTTCTTGTACAAGTGGTCCTCTAGTTGAAAATTTACTGATACCTAAAAAATAAATGGTAATTTATTCCCAAACTCAAGCAATGTGTTGGAAGGTAAACAGTAACTTTAGAAAAAAATAAAAATATGAATTCATTTGAAAATAAAAATAATAGTGACCAAAATCCAGTAACCTCAGAGTTTGAAGCTTGGGTTGGAATTTTATATTCTTGTATTTCTGCCGATAATCAAATTACGGATTCGGAAACAGCATCGTTATCAAGAGTATTGCATTCGAAACAAAAATTTGTCGGAATCGATATGGCACCACTTTATGCAAAATCATTCAATTTAAGAATGGAACTGGGGCAATTAAAATACATTTCTGCTTGTTGTGAACTAATTAAAGAAGAAGATAAAGAAACTGTATTTGCTCTTGCATTAGAAGTGTTACTGGCTGACGGAACATTGGAAAAAGAAGAAAAAAACCTAATTGAAGTTTTATCAAATCGACTCAAAATTGATGCTGATATGACCAGTAAAATAATTGAAGTGATTTTCTTGAAAAACAAAGGGAATATAAAAGGGATATAAAAGGCAATTTTGATACAGTCAATACCTAAGCAGATTAAATCTATTTTATAACCTCTTTATCTTAAAAATATTACGTAATTTAGAGTATTCAAAATAGGAAACCAAAAATCAATAGTGACCATTCATCGCTATTGTCTTTAAAACGCAAGGGCTATCAAAAAGAAACTCAAAATAGCAAAGGAAAACTTTCACGAAAGACTGCATCGGGAACCCTTAATTACACATCCCCGATTGAAGTTTATTCCTAATATTGTGCTTAACCTGATTAGCTGTGTCATCACATTTGCTGTGGTAGGAACGTTGTTGTATCTACTGCTGAATTATTTGATAATGAAATTTTATCACTTGGATTAAAGGGTTTTAAAAATTGAAATTGACAATAAAATTGATAGTACTCATGTCAGTTTTGTTGAAAACATAATTTTTGTTGCCGTAAGTTTCTCCCACATTGAATTTATGCACATACAATAGTTGCGCATCAAAACCTTTTAAAAATCCTTGAAATTTATATCGAATGTCAGCGTTAGTCTGGATATAAGATGGTAATCCGTATTTGTTTAATGCAACGTTTTTTACATCCGGCAAATCAAAATAACCAACTGCGAAATTTGATTTGAATGTTTTTTTAGGATGTGTATATTGTAATTTGGTCATCAGGGCATTTACATCTCCAAAACCTTCATTGCGTTCTCTTGGCATAAACGTATAAAAAGGATCTCGTCCCCATTCTCGGGGCATTAAATACCTTCCTTTGGCTGTAATTCGGTTGTAATTTAAAGTCAATTCGAGCGTTTTATTTCTCCAACCGAGCCTTCCTCCAAAAGTTTGTGAGTTGCTATTTTTTTGAAAATAGGTTTTACTTTGATCTTCATTTCCACCAAAATTCAGCGCGTTTTGGTAAATGGTTTGAAATCCAATAAGCAGTTTTGAGTTTGAATGTAAAGGGTAGGCATAGTCCATTTGGAACAAAGCAGTATTAAATATATTCTCAACATATTGATTCCATAAAAGTGTTTTTAGATGCTGTATGGATTCATTTTGCACACCAAAAATATAAATTCCGTTGCTGTCTAAATTCCCTACATAATCAGATTTTGTTCCATCTGGATTCACGCCTGTAGGGTAGATTCCTATTGATTCTCCCACTTCAAAATATTTTAGCGTGCTTCGTGGTGAGATTCCGTAGAGGTAGCCTAAATTGATTGTAGTCTTTTTGATTTCATTAAAATCTACCCAAATCCCGTTTACTGCTGTAGGACGCATTCGGCCATCTTGAAGATTAATAAAGGGAGTATTCAGGAGTTGTTTTCCAAGAGTTACATCCGAATTTTTATGGTTGTATTTCAAATATAATTCTTCTAATCGGCTTAAATTGTCTTTGTTTGATGGATTTTGAATATCAAAAAGTGCTACTTCATATCGATTGGGAGCATTGGTAATGGAATTTTTTTCAGTAAAATCAGAGGAACCAATATTAAAAATATAGTACCCGCTTACGCCAAATTGAAAATTATAAAATTTTGCGGTTTCAAACTTTACGCCTCCGCCAAGTGCATTCGCATAATAATCAGATAAGCCCTTTTTATTATTGGTATTCATGAAATAATAACGAAAATGACCGCTGAAATTTCCATTTTTGAAAGCATTTAAAATCGAGGTAGAATCAATTTTTTCGTTACTTTTTTCTTTCCAAACGGTTGGTTTATCTAAAATTTCCTGATGTTGCGCTATTGTATTTATAGAAAAAAGGAGAGAGGTAAGTATATAAATTATTATGAAAAATTTTTTCATTTTTGAACGTTTAGATTTGGTACAAAAATAATTCCATCAATATAATTGGGAAGTAACTTTTATCACATTGACCAAAAAAAACAAAGCCGAATGTTCTATACATTCGGCTTTATAACTTTTGACTTTACGATTGAAAGACTATCTAAAAGTATAATCAACACCTGTAACTTGAGATAGCAATGTTTCTGGAGCATCCAAAATTATCGCGTTTTTTTCGGGTGTTGGCGTAACGGGAGAATTTTGTTTTAAATATTCTCTCATTACCGTATGCAAAGTTGAGGTTGTATTTTTGGCATCTATAACGCCTTTCATTCTGCAAAGCATATCCACAGGATCGCCATCACGTTCACATGCCATGATGGTATATAGTTTTTCAGAATCGATCGGAATATTTTTCACAGTAATACTTTGCACTCTTTTGTCCATTTCTGCAAAAGCATTGAATTGTACCTCCATTCCCTTGAATTTTACGACCCAACCGCCAAAACGTTTCGAAGCATCTTCGGCAAAGACATTATTTAATTCTTTTTCGAGCCAGTTTTTCAATTGCTTTCCAGTCACTTTTGCGGTTCTTACGGTGCTGTCCACGGGAAGCATATCAAAGATAAATCCGTTTGTGATGGGAATATTTCCTGTTTCATCCGGAGTAGTTTTGGGCGGACAGAAACGGAATCCATTAGAAAGATTAATATCGATTTCAGGAAATTTCCAGTTTAGAGCATTCAAAATCATCGTGTCAATAGGATTTTCTACCACAAAATAACGGTACAAAGGAATCGTGCTATAGCCAATAACCTGATTGATTTGTTCTTGATAAAGAGCTTCTTTCTCTTTTAATAATTTCTCAATTGTACCATCGGGTTTTATTTTTGGAGAATCGACTTCTATTAATTCATAGCTGTCTTCAATGACTTTTCCGTTGAGGATAGTCAAATCTAATTTCCCAATAAAAGAACCGAAGGCTCCAGGTTCCACCACTTTAGAATACTTACAAACAATAGGTTTGCGGACTCTTTCGTGCGTATCGCCACCCAAAATATAGTTCACACCTTCACATTCTGGTCGGTTTGCCAATGCTATTTGCTGCGATAAACCCAGATGTGCAATTATAATTACATAACTGCATTGTTCCTGATTTCTTAGCACATCCACATAATGAGCCAGATTTTCTTCGGGATTAGTATATAAGATTCCCTTGCTGTAATTTGGACTTTGGCGCAATGGTACCAAAGGATCGGTGTATCCTAAAAAACCAATTTTTGCTCCGGCAATATGCCAAATCGTATACGGCTGAAAAATAAGTTCACCTCGTTTTCCTTCGCCTAAATCGTGGTACATATTTGTACAAATTTTTGGTGCATCAAGAGAACCTAACAGCGTTTGCATTTTTCTTTTTCCATAAATTACTTCCCAGTTTCCAGGTAAGTACAAATCGTAATTCAATGCATTTAAAATGGGAACAAAAGCTTCACCAGTGGTTTCTACGCTTAATTCGCTGCCTTGAAACATATCACCGGTATCAATAGTAAAAGTATTTGGGTTTTTCTTTTTTAACTGTTTCAATAAGGTTGCCATATAGGCATAACCGCCCGTTTTTCTAAAAACGGCTTTGCCATTTTCCCAGAATAACTCATCATGCGGATGAATCTGACAATGCACATCGGTGGTTTGAAGAATAGAAATTGTTTGCAGTTTAGAACCATCTATTGTTGTATCCAAGTTTATTTTTTCAGTCTGATTTGCATTTGCAATAGCGGAAATAGGCGAAATAATCGCAGCACCGAGGCCTAATGTCCCCACTGATTTTAGAAAATCTCTTCGGTTATTGCTCATGGTTTTAGGTTTGTTGGTTTAGTTTTTAACAGCTTTTTACAGAAAAACTACAGCTAAATTAATGGTGTAAGATGGTGTAAAATATAATTTACATTTTTAATTTAAAATCCGCCTTTGACGTACGTCCAGCCTTGCTCTTGTTTTTCAACAATTTCAGCAATTCCAACCGGCACATATTCTACTTCCGGAATCAATTGGTCTTTGTTTACTTTTTGACTTTTCATGGTGTTCTCACATACTAAAAAGCGGACACCTTTTGCCCGAAGCGCTTTTATGGCGTCTATTTGCTTTGATTTTGCAGACATTACTAATGGCAAACCCATACTGTGAATGACGACTTCGTATTTGGCATTTGGCCAATGTGTAGTCATATTTTTCAGCTGGTTTACAATTGCTTTCTGTTGCAAAGTATCAGTAGCATTAGTAAACTGGAAAACGATTTTATGGTTGTTCGGCTTTTTTTGTGCCAATGCGCCAATTGAAATCATACTAAATACAAGAATAAATAAAAGGGTCCCGTTTTTCATAATTGAGTTTTAAGATTGTTTTTTTTCGTTTTTCTTTTTTTCGTCTTTTATGGGTTTAAAAGGTCCGAATTTATGTTGCGCTTCCGTAAAGGTATCAGAAAAAGGACCAAAAGGATGATCCAACGGTTTTTTAGAAATATTGGGCCAGTCTTGACTTAAATCTTTTGATGGTCTGTCAAGATTTTCAACATAAGCGGCAATATCCCAAGACTCTTCATCAGATAATTGAGGATTATCATACGTAGCGCCCAGCGGCATATTGTATTTTATATACCCGGCAAAACGACTGATTCTAAATAATCCCGCACCATTATTATATGAATTTTTGCCCCAAAGTGGTGGATACGTATACTCCTTTTTATCTTCTGCCAAAATTCCTTGACCATTCACTTGATGACAACTGGCACATTTGGTATCGTACAAAGCTTTTCCTTTAACTGGGTCTGCAGCTCTGTCTAAATATTCTAAATCATAGATTCCAGAGGCTTTTGCTTCTTTTCCTTTAGGGACATTACTACCAATATATTCGATATACGCAATCATGGCTTTCATCTCTTTTTCATCTCTTTTTAGAGGCTGACCATTTAAGCTTCTTTCCATGCAATCATTGACTCTTTTATAAAGGTCTTCTACTTGTCCGCTTCGCGCTCTCATTTTTGGATACATAGAATATACAGAACCGTAATTATTTCCCCAAGGTTTTGTACCCGCATCTAAGTGGCAATTGTTACAATTCATACCATTAGTAATTTGCTTCACACTACCATTTGGACCCAAATATTTAGCAGTATGTGCAATTAAATCTTTGCCATATTCCACTTCTTGCTTTAAAGTTGAATCAGTAATCAAATTGATATCAGCTGGTTTCCAGAATTTTGCCATTTCATTCTGTAAAATCACTTTTTTCTCGGCATCGATATAAAGAGAGTCAATATTTACATCACTTTTTTGAAACCAAGCGGTGATTGATGAATTGAAAAACAAGAATAGCAACAACCCTATTATTAAAGAAATAATAGTGATGAAGAGGTAAATTACCCTTTTTATCATCGACCTAAATTGGACTATATTTTGTTTTTCTGAATTCATATTTTTTTAATGAGGCAGTTTATCTCTAAAATAACCATATACCCAAGTTCCCACTACTGCGGATAGTAAGGTAATAATCATAACAGTAGCACCTGTTCCAATTTGTGCAAACAATGGTCCAGGACAAGCTCCTGTTACAGCCCAACCCAATCCAAAGATAAGCCCGCCGTAAATTTGTCCTTTGTTGAATGTTTTGTCGTGGAACTCAATTTTTTCACCATAAATGGTTTTAATATTGAATTTTTTAATAAGAAATACTGAAATCATTCCCACCACAACAGCACTGCCTATAATCCCATACATGTGAAAGGATTGAAAACGGAACATTTCCTGAATGCGGTACCAGCTGATTACTTCGGCTTTGATGAAAACAATTCCAAACAATAAACCGATGACTAAGTATTTTAAATTATGGTACCACTTGTGTTCCAATTGACTCTCGTTGACACAAACGGTATCTAAAGAACGAGTTTCGAAATCTGTATTTTGATCTTTATTTTGCATAGCTAATAATTTTATAGTGAAAGGATAAAAGGTAAAATGATGTTCGCCATAATCAATCCGCCTATGAAGAAGCAACACGTTGCAATCAAAGAAGGCAATTGTAAATTAGACAAACCTGAAATAGAGTGACCACTGGTGCAACCTCCCGCATAACGAGAACCGAAACCAATAAAAAATCCACCTATAACCATCATAAAAAATCCTTTGAATGTGATTAAATTTTCCCAAGAGAACAGTTGTTCGGGCAGCATTCCGTTGATATTTGTAACTCCATACGACGCTAATTCTGTTCTTAGATTGTCGTTTATAATAATTGGATCTGGATTTGATAAAAAACTGAAAGCAATAACACCACCAATTAAAATTCCGAAAACGAAAAACATATTCCAGATTTCTTTTTTCCAATCGTATTTGAAAAATTTAATATTTGCCGGTAAACACATCGCACAAGTGTGACGTAATGAAGCACTAATTCCAAAAGATTTGTTTCCAATAATTAATAATGCCGGAACTGTAAGTCCAACTAATGGGCCTGCAATATACCAAGGCCAAGGTTGTTTGATAAATTCTAAAATTTCCATATTTGTTGATTTAATACTGCAAAGATTATACTTATAAATGAGGAGTTGTGTTACTTTTGTCACACAACAAAAAAGATTTTAAAAAATTACATTGATTTTATTTTCTAATGTAATGATCTAACTTTTCTCGGAACGAATCACTATTCCAATTTGCAGTACCAATTTTGGCTAAAATTACATTTCCTTGTTTGTCAATAAGATATGTGGCTGGAATTGTAGACGAGTCCATTTCCATAGGAGGATTTGTAACCGATTGATAGATAGGAAGTGTTAAATTTTCTTTGACCATAAACGCATTCGCTTTTTCAAAAGAATCCGTTGTCACAAACAAAAAGACAATTTTATCCTGATAATCAGCATATAATTTTTGCATACTTGGCATTTCGGCAATGCAAGGCGGACACCAAGTGGCCCAGAAATTAATGAATATCATTTTCCCTTCATAGTCTTCTAATGTCACACGCTGCCCCGATGCATCAACTAATTGCCATTGGTAACTGGACAGCATTTTTTGATCCGTTACAGCAATAGTTTTGGGTGAAAAAACAATTAAGCGGTTTAATTGTATTTTTACAAAAGTGCCCAAAGGACTAAACAGAAGCAGTGCTATAAATAGGATAAAAGCAATATTTTGCAGAGTAGATTTTTTAGGTGTTTTCCAGTTCATTTTTTATGTTTTTGTAGCATTACTTTCTGAAAAGAAAGAATATTGACTTTAACTTTATAGTTTATTTTAAATTCAGCCATTCATTTGTTCCACCGCAAAGCCAGTTGGCATTGTATCCCATTTCTTTTAAAATTTTAGCGCCATCCATCGACCTTCCTCCACCTTTGCCACAAGCGGTGATAATTGTATGATCTTTTTTAATTTTATGTATTTGGTTTTCAATTTCTGACAAAGCAATATTTATGGCATCCGGAATATGATTGTTTTCGAATTCTTCTTTGGAACGGACATCAATAATCTGTATTTTTTCATTTTGCTGAAGCGCTTGTTTTGTCTCTTCAACTGAAATACATTCATTTGAGGTGCTATCTATTTCTTTCATGTTGATTGTATTAGTTATTTGTCTTTTGCAAATGGTCTTTCGGCATACGAACTTCGATTATTACAGACGATAGAATCGTGATAACACCTATCAATATAATAGCATAATTTACCCCAAATAAATCAGCGGTTATTCCTGAAATAATCGCGCCTATCGCATAACCTAAATCCCTCCAAAGTCTAAATGTACCAATGCTTTCCGCTCTTTGTGTTGGATTTGTGGCTTGCGCAATGGCTGATAAAAAAGTAGGATAAACTAAGGCAGTTCCAAATCCCAGTAAGGCTGAAATAGTTGCCAATTGATACATTTCTGTACTGAAAGGAATAAAAAGAATCGCAATTCCCTGTACCAACATTCCCCAAAAAAGCATCTTTTTCTTCGAATATATATCCGACATTTTTCCGGTTATCAATTGTCCAAAACCCCAAACGGTGGGATAAATAGCTGTTATGACGCCAATGTTTTCAGAGTCGTAGTTCAAAGAAAGTAAGACAATAGGCAAAAGTCCCCAAATCATGCCATCATTCAAATTATTGACTAATCCAGCTTGCGTAACAGCACTTAAAGTTTTGTTTTTGAAAGTGGTTTCCAGAAAAATGTTTTCTAATTTTTTGGTTTGATTGGTGGTGTTTTCTTGGTGTACAAATACTCTGGTATCTTTCACAAAAAACAAAGTCAATAAAAAACCAATTATCGAAATTCCAATTCCCAAGTAAAAAGGGTAGGGTGTAATGCCATATTTTTGGGCAATATAGCCTGACAGGAAAGCAACTAATCCAACGGCAAAATAACCGGCAAATTCATTGAGTCCCATTGCCAGTCCGCGATCTTTTTCTCCAACCAAATCAATTTTCATCACCACGGTACTGCTCCAAGTTAATCCTTGGCTTATACCCAACAGTATATTGGCAAAAATCACCCAATTCCATGATTCTGCATGTATCAAAATGAAAGGAATAGGAATTGCCAGAGCCCATCCAAACAGGAGTAAATTTTTTCTCCCGAAACGGTTTGCCAATTTTCCTGTAAAATAATTGGTGATGGCTTTAGTAATTCCAAAGGCAGTTATAAAGGAAAGAATAGCTGTTTTTGAAGCAATACCAAATTCAATTTCGGCAAATTTTGGAATAATCGTTCTTTCCATTCCTATCATCCCGCCAACAAAAGCATTTACGATTACCAAAATGGTAAATTGTTTCCAATTTTCCTTTAGTCCGAGTTTCATAGTATTCATATTCAATTGTTGAATGATTTATTTTTAATTCCCAAAAGGACCAATATTTTCCATTTATTCTTGATGTAGCAATAGGAAGTAAGGCATTAAAAAGAGTTGTACTGGAATTACTCGTAATATTCTAATTGGTAATCACCAATGTGCTTTTTGTTTTCGGAAATGGATTTTTTATGCTTGAAATAGTTAAGAGTTCCAAGTAAAAGTATCACGAATGAAATAACAAACAGCGCCATTTCAATCAGGAAACTATTTTCAACTTTTAATAAATTTCGCAAACTCAATCCTGCAATCAAAAAGTACATTGCCGTTCTCAGGAAGGCAAGAAATGTAGATTGATTGGCCAGCACTGTTCGTTGTAGCGCTAATCGTTCTCTTAAAATTAAGTCTTTGTTTATTGCCTTTGTATCTTTCATATCAGTTTTTTTCGAGTTAATTTCAAAAAGCAGTTCGGTAGTCTTTGTTACATTTAATGCAATAAATTCATTAGTATCTCTTAAAAAGTCTATCAAATTTACTTCTTTATTTACATCAAATTTCGATTTCTAAATAAGTGTGCAGTTTAAAACAAATATATTTCTTGTTTTAAACTGCACACTACTTTAATTGCACCTCTGTTTATTTGCTTATCGCTTCATTTACATCCATCCAAGTACCACCATTTGTTACGTTTTTAAAACCATTTTGTTCCAAAATCATTTTGGCTTGACCGCTGCGATTCCCGCTTCGGCAGAAAACAATAATGTGTTCTTTTCCTTTAAATTCAGCCAATTGATTCGGTACTTGATCCAAAGGAATATTTGTGGATCCTTTTACGTGACCTTCTGCAAATTCTGCAGGCGTGCGAACATCTACTAGAAACGCACCTTCTTTTACTAATTTTTCCATTTGTGTTGTGTCTTTTTTTGAAAACATATTTTTAAAAATTCCGAACATAATTATTTGTTTTATGATTTTAATACTTTGCTTTGACAAACGAAATCAGTCTTAGGAACTGTAGTTTTAGCTATCGCTCCAAAACCACCTTCAATTTCTGTAAAGTTTCGATATCCTCGTGCTTGCAAAATTGATGCGGCCATCATACTTCGGTATCCTCCGGCACAATGCATGTAAAAATGTTCTTCAGGATTGATGTCCTTTACCCAATCATTGATATAGGCTAATGGTCGGCTGTAAGCTTCATCAACATGTTCTGCCTCATACTCGCTTTCTTTACGGACATCGATTATTTTGCTTTCGCCAATTTTCACTTCTTCTGCAAATTGTTCCGCAGTGATGCGATTTACAGTATCGATTTCAAAACCGGCTTTTTTCCAAGCTTCAAAGCCGCCTTCTAAATGTCCTATTAAATTATCAAACCCAACTCGTGTTAAGCGCGTTACGGTTTCTTCTTCGAGTCCCGGTTCAGTCACTAAAATAATCGGTTGTTTTACATTGGCAATTAAAGCACCAACCCAAGGAGCAAAATCGCCATTGATACCAATATTTATGGACTGTGGCACATATCCTTTTGCAAAATTACCATTGTCTCTGGTATCCAAGATTAAAGCACCGGTTTCTTCTGCTACAGCTTCAAATTCAGTTGCATTAATTGCTCTCATTCCGTTATTAAAGACATTTTCAAAGCTTTCAATTCCTTTTTTGTTCATGGCAACGTTCATCCCAAAATAGGCTGGTGGAGGTAATAAACCTTCGGTAACTTCTTGTACAAATTCGGTCTCAGTCATATTGGCGCGCAAAGCATAGTTTGTTGCTTTTTGTTCACCAATGGTTGAAACAGTTTCTTTGCTCATATTTTTTCCACAAGCAGAACCCGCGCCGTGAGCTGGATATACGATTACATCATCTGCCAGCGTCATTACTTTGTCTCTTAACGAATGGAATAATATGGCAGCCAGTTCGTCTTGTGTCATGTGTGCTGCTTTTTGAGCTAAATCTGGTCGGCCAACGTCGCCAATAAATAAAGTGTCTCCAGAGAAAATGGCGTGGTCTTTTCCGTTTTCATCTATTAATAAGTACGTGGTACTTTCCATAGTGTGACCTGGCGTGTGCAATACTTTTATTTTGATGTTGCCAATTGCAAATTCTTGGTTGTCTTTGGCAGAAATAAATTCAAACTCAGGATTGGCATTGGGACCATAAACAATTTCGGCTCCGGTTTTTTTGCTCAAATCTAAATGTCCTGAAACAAAATCAGCATGGAAATGGGTTTCGAAAATGTATTTTAATTTCACACCGTCTTTTTCCAGTCTTTCCATATAAGGTTCAGTTTCACGAAGCGGATCAATAATGGCAGCTTCACCATTTGAAGTAATATAATAAGCACCTTGTGCTAAACATCCTGTATATATTTGTTCTATTTTCATATTCTTAAATTTTTTCTTTATTAAATTATAATACAAAGATATAGCATGAATTTAAGGAAGATAGTGACAAATGTTACATAACAAAAAAAGTTGCCATAATTGTAAATTTTTAAAATATAAATTTTGTGTTTTGTGGGAATTGCAACGCATAACTACTTTTAAAAAATAAAAAAACACCAGCTATTCAACTGGTGTTTCTATCATTAATTAACCAAACCCAAAAAACTAATCAATAACTATAGTGTGTGTTACAAACTCAGTAGCCGTTTTCTTGAATTTTAAATTGTAAGTTCCCACAGCTGTCGATTTGAACTTGTAAACAACAGTTTTGCTTGTTGGAGTCGTTCCACAACCTGTTCCTTCATACTTTGATTCCACTTCAATCGTTTTTGTGTTGGCAGCTGCAGTTTCGATAAACTTGTTATAAGACCCACAATTGTTGTCCACTGAAAAAGTCACAGTTAAAGGAACTTCAACATTTATGTCACCGGTTACAGCACCTTCTACTTTTGTTACCAATGAACTTTTAGTCACTGCATTTGGTGTGTTGTCATCATCGCTGCATGATACGAAAGCTGTTGAAATTAATAGTACAATGACTGCTGCTTGTAATCTGAAATTTTTCATAATTATTAAATTTATTTGTTGCTCTAAGGATGTCAAAGAGAATGAAAGGTTGCTTTTTGCATGTTGTTAAAAAATGCTTTGGCGATTATTCAATCATTTATAGTTCTCTGAATGAGTGAACTAAAACAAATATTTTTTTTAATTATTTTTTTGCCAAATAGGCTTGTTACAATGTTTTTCTTCTGAATTGGAATAGATAATTTTGAGTTTAAATGCAATTGAAACTAAAAATCCTTCTCATTTTAGTATTAAAGGAGAAGGATTTTTTGTTTTAAAGTGACTTTTAAAATTCAATTTAGTTTCGATTTTTTATTAAATTTTATTTTAGAAAAAGCTCTTTGGTTATAATATAAATTCCCATTACTAAAACAAACCAACCAAATGCGGGTTTCAGTTTGTCTCCATTAATTTTTTTTGATAATGCTGTGCCAATGAAAATTCCAACAATTGCAAATGTTGAAATGGTAATCAGAAATTGCCAATTGATTCCATTTTCTCCTCCTTCTCCAAAGAAACCAATCAACGATTTTGCAGCTATAATTACTAATGATGTTCCAACTGCTTCTTTCATAGGAAGCTTACTTAATACGACTAATGCCGGTATAATTAAGAAACCGCCGCCGGCTCCCACTAATCCGGTGATAACGCCAACAATTGCACCTTCGATAAGTATGAGTGGGTAATTGAATTTTTGTTCTTCGGACTTTTCGTTTATAATTTTTTTATCTTTTTTGATCATGCTATACGATGCGGCAATCATAATTACGGCAAAAAGTAACATCATCAACAAGTTTTTTGTAACTATAAATTCGCCAATGGAAAACACTTCTTTTGGGATTGCAGGAACAATAAAAGCTCTTGTGGTAAAAACCGCAATGATTGACGGAATACCAAAAACAATTGCCGTTTTGATATTTACTAACCCTTTTTTGAAATAGCCCACAGTGCCCACAGCACTTGTAAGACCTACAATAAATAAGGAATAAGCAGTTGCTAAAACGGGTTCAATAGCAAATAAATAGACTAAAACTGGTACGGTAAGAATACTGCCGCCACCGCCTATTAATCCCAATGCAACGCCAATGAGTATTGATGTAAAATAACCGATATATTCCATAAGTTGTAAAATTTTATACTGCAAAGATTGTCAGTTTAAATTCCACGTACAGTAACATTTATCACACAGGAAAGTTTTTTCAAAAAATAAATTAGAAAAGGAAAAAATATAAGAAGGAAATCAGTAGTAGGAGCAATGCTTTTTTATCATTTATAAAAAAAAACAGCTGCTTGTGATAAGCAGCTGTTTTTATATTGTAGTAGTCCTTTTTTTTAATCAGCAGGTTTTTAAATTAAATCATCGAAAGTATTTAAAACAGTACTGAAAATTTTAATGTTCTTGCGTTTTTGAAGTAATTGTTGATCCGGCAGAAGCTATTACCACAAAAACAACCGCTAAAATTTCATTAAAAGTAAGGTATTCCTGTAAAAATATAAAAGCACAAATTGATGCTGCAGCAGGTTCTAAACTCATTAGAATACTGAAAGTACGTGCAGGAAGTTGTCCGAGAGCTTTCATTTCTAATGTGAAAGGAATTGCACTGGATAATAGCGCGAGTGCTACCCCTAAACCTAAAAGTTGAGGCGTAAGATTACTTAAGCCATTTCCTAGAATTCCAAAAGGGACTATAAGTATAGATGCAAATAGCATTCCTATGGTAACTGCGTCTCCACCTTTCATTATTTTTGAAATTTTCCCTCCTAATACGATATAAGCCGCCCAAAGTGCACCAGCCAAAAGAGCAAAAAGCATCCCCCAAATATCTAATCCATTATTTGACCATGGAGCAATTAAGACGATTCCTGCCGCAGCAAGAAGTACCCAGAAAAAGTCTATGATGCGTTTTGAACCAAAAACAGCTACTAATAACGGACCTATGAATTCCAGTGTAACAGCAAGTCCAATGGGAATTCTCTCAATGGAAAGATAAAAAATCAAATTCATTGCGCCCAAGGATAAACCATAAGGAATAACCAATTTCCATTGGTCAGCAGTTACTTTTTTTAGGTTTGGCCTGTAAACAGCCAATAATATTAATGCGGAGATGCCAATTCTTAAAGAAGCTGTCCCGGCAGCACCAATAGCAGGAAAAAGGCCTTTGGCGATAGCCGCCCCAGATTGTACGCTTATTATTGCTAAAAGTACGGCGGGTAATGGAGGTATGTTGATCTGTTTAAGTTTCATGAAGGGGTGAATATAGGCGGGTAAAACTACAAAATTTATAATTTAAAGTAGGTATTGATGTAAATAATCATTGGACAATAAAACACCAAAAGCAATCAATTACGGCTACATTTTTACCGTTTATTTCATCAGCTCTTACTTGTCCTAAAATATACTGTCACCACCAATTGTGTTTTTTGTAGCATGTTTTACAATACTATCACTAATAAATGAAGCGGGTATTGCTCTATCAACAAAAATATTTTTGTCTTTTATATGCTCCATAAAATTAAATTAATTTCTTTTTTACCAGTTCATTAACTCCGCCTTTTAGTGAATATACCTTTGCATTTGGCATCACGGACAAATATAGTAATGCGGCTTTTAAACTTCTTTTTCCAGACTGACAAACAAATACAATCTCTTTATCTAATAAATCATCTAAATTAGAACGCAACGTGGACAAAGGAATCGATAAATGTGGATAGAAATCTAAACGGGGCTTCTCTATAAGTTCCCGTACATCAACTAAAATAGTGTTTTCCCTAATTTCCAACCATTGTTCAAATTCAATCTCGTTGACATTAGTTGGGCTATAGTTGCATAACCATTCATAATCTGTATTTTCAAAGGCTTCAACTGAAGCTGGGATATAGTTGGAAGCTTCTGGATTTGGAGTCAAATACATAGTGAAAAACTCCTGATTTAATGCGTTGTATGTCAGGATTCTGTTTGTTAATGGTTTTCCAATGCCAGTTATAAGTTTAATTACTTCCGTTGCTTGTAAAACTCCAATCATACCTGGTAATACTCCTAAAACTCCTGCTTCGGAACAGTTTAAAACTTCATTATTGTTTGGTGGTACAGGAAATAAATCTCTATAATTGACTGTTTTTTCCTTTTCGTTTATTGGAACATTAAATACGGCCACTTGTCCTTCAAATTTTGAAACTGCCCCAAATACTAATGGTTTGCCAAATAATACACAGGCGTCATTTATCAAATACCTGCTGGCAAAATTATCTGTAGCATCAACAATAATATCATAATCCTTGAAATGATTGATACAATCCTTTTGCGAAAAGCGCAGTTTCCAAGTTTTAATATCAATTGTGTCATTCATCAAAAGGAGTTTTTCTTTGGCAATAGCCACTTTAAAACGTCCCACATCTTGTTGTCCAAATAAAATCTGTCGGTTTAAATTGGAGTAACTTACCACATCATCATCTGCAATCCCAATATGCCCAACACCAGCAGCAACTAAATATTGTAGAATAGGGCAACCTAAACCTCCGGCTCCAATAACTAATACTTTAGCGTTTGAAAGTTTTTCTTGTGCTTCTAATCCAAATTCATTTAGCATTAGTTGACGTTGATATCGCTCCTGTAAATGTTTCATGTTTTGTTTTTTTAACCACCAGAAAACGGAGGCATAAAGGCGATACTACTATTTTTTTCTATTGAAATATTGTCTGTTACCATTTGTTTATTTACTGCGATTGCAAATTTCAACGATGATAAAGCAGGGAATTTCTCTAGGATTATTTTTTTTAAGTTGTCAGTAGTGTCGACATAATCAATAACTAATTTTGAGCTACCGGTAATGTCCGTTAATTGTCCAAAAAAAAGCACTTCTATTTTCATAAAATAAAATTAATCAGGTAAATAATAATTTAATGGAAGCCACTAATAATGCTGTTGCTAAAATATATTTAAGGACCGATTGATTGAACTTCTTAGCACCCAACCAAGCACCCAATATCCCGCCAATAAAGGCTACGGCAACAAAAGCAAGCATGTCGTTTTCAAATTTAACACCCTTAGATAATTGTCCCGCTAAACCGGATACCGAATTGACAAAAATAAATAATGCGCTAATAGCTGCAGTTTGTTTTTGGTTTGACCAATGCAACATTAAAAGTATTGGCGAAAGTAGAATACCTCCTCCAATACCAATCAGGCCAGAAAGAAATCCGATACTGGCACCGATAATAATTGTCAATGCAAGCGTATTTTTTTTTAACTCTGAATCATTCGTATTTGGATATACAAAAAATTTTATAACTGGTATTAAGAGAGTTAAACCCAAAACTTTTTTATAAATATCTCCGTCTAATGATATCATGCCCCCTAAAAACGAAAAAGGAATTGAGGCTAAGGCAAAGGGGAGAAAAAGTTTCCATTTGAAATGTCCTTCGCGAAAAAACAGCGTAAACGAGACCAGCGATACAAATAAGTTTAATACCAATGCTGTTGGTTTCATAAAATTTGGATCAAAACTGAAAATAGCCATTAATGCTAAATAACCACTTGCTCCACCATGACCTACGGAGGCATATAAAAATGCAATGATAAACAGTAATAAAAAAAAGGATAATGATAATGTCATTTTGTAATTTTAAAAAGGAAATAAATGTACTTCTATTTCCTGACCTGATTCAATTTTCGATGCGTTTTCTGGAATTATGGCCAGACAATTAGCGTTAGCAAACGAAGAAAGTTTATAGGATTCTTGGCCCGTTTCAAGATAAACTAAATCATTATTATGCGACGCTTTTAAAAAATGTGTCATGCCTGCCTGCTTTTGATATTCTTGTGTAAGAACCATTTTTTTAGTTTGCAATTTTACGTTGCGTTCGGTCATAATTCCAATTGCGGGAAGTACATACTCATAAAAACAGGTTAATACCGAGGCTGGATTTCCAGGAAGACCAAAAATAACTTTTTCCGCTTTCATTCCAAATAATAATGGTTTACCCGGCTTCTGTTTTATCTTATGAAAAATGGGATTTACAGCACATTTCTCTAATGCATTCATGGTAAAATCATAATCTCCAACACTTACACCGCCCGAAATTAAAACGAGATCATTTACTTCCAATATTTGTGATAAAAGAGTCTGTAATTGATTCAGATTATCCTCAGATCTGTAAATAGTTACGTTATTTATATTCATTTGATTTAATGCAGATTGCAAGGTAAATGAATTGGATTCAAATACTTGACCATATTCTAAATCTTCTCCCGGCAATCGTAATTCATTACCGGTGACTAAAATTCCAACGCTGGGATTAGGATATACTTTGACTTTAGCAATGCCCATACTCGCCAGAAAACCTATAGTAGCCGGTTTTAAAACGGTTCCTTTTTCAAGTGCTTTTGTTCCTTTTTTTATTTCAGAACCAATACTTCTGAGGTTAGTTCCTTTATTTAAATTTTCATCATTTACAGTTAGTTTATCTGATTCGACCAATGCTTTTTCTTGCATTAAAACAGTATCAGCAGCTAACGGAACGGCAGCTCCCGTAAAAATTCGGACAGCTTCGCCCTGCTTTAATTCAAAAGTTTGTTTGCTTCCAGCTGCAATTTCTCCCACCAATTTATAATCTGAACGATTATCGTCAAAAGCAAAAGCATATCCATCCATGCTGGACTGAGGAAATGCAGGCACATTTTCAGGCGCATAAATGTCTTCTGCCAAAACCAATCCGTTTGCTTTTTCTAATTGCATCACTGCAACTGGTAGCGATTTGACATGATTTGTTATTAATTCCAAAGCGCTGTGTACCGAAATCATTGTTTCCATTTATGCTGAATTTTAATAGGCGTAAGATGCAAATAAAATCAACGAAATGTGCAAGTAATCATGGATTTTATTGGATGTATCAACAAGCATATTTATTCTTTTTCGTTGTGTAAATTTTCATAATCTTCTACTGTGTCAATATCAATAACTCCTTTATCGAAATGTACTGTAGCTACATCCTGTTTTCTTTTTTCGATGATTTTTTTGGCACCAATATCTCCTTCAAGCAACATCAGTTCTGGAAAAATTGTTTTGTGAAAAAGGGCAGGAGTTCCCATAATACCGGCATAGGAACAGGCAGAAATGGACAATCCGGATTTGTCTTGAGCATCAATCAGTTGTTCTATATGCTGATTATTTATGTAAGGTTGATCGCCAACAAGTATTATGACGCCATCAACATGAGGATGCATTTCATTCATGGAAAAAAGCCCTTTTCGTAAAGAACTGGCCATTCCTTCTTCCCAGTTTTCATTAAGTACAATATCAAGTTCTGGAACATCGAGATGCGCTTGAATCAAATCAGCATTGGCACCTAAAACGGCAATCACGGGATATAATTTTGATTGACAAGCCATTTTTGAAACCCGTGTTAAGAGTGTCATACCATCAAATTCAAGTAATTGTTTGGGTTTTCCCATGCGACTGCTTGAACCTGCTGCCAAAATAATTATGCCACATTGCTTTATTTTATGATGCATTATAAATTTTGATATCTTCTATTTGAATGTCTAATGAGTCTCTGGAATGAATGACTTCATTTTTCGTTTTTAGCATGCCACCCATTTTTCCAGTCAATACTGCTTGAATTTCCGCTATAATACTGAGTGCAATTTCTTCTGGTGTTTCTGCTCCAATATCTAAACCTGTAGGGCCATAAATTGTTGCCACTTTATCGTCATTTAAATGAATGCCTTCATTATGTTGTATTTCTTCCAACATGCGATGCAACTTCTTTTTTGGTCCCAAAATACCTATGTAAGGAACAGCAGCGGCACATAATGATTTTAACATATAATAATCACATTTGTAACTGTGCGTTACTAAAACAAAAAAAGTACGATTATCATACGCAAGATGTTCTAAGGCAACATCTGGATTTGCTACCAAAATTTGTGAGGCGGTAGGATACCTTTCTTTGTTGGCATGTGTATCTCTTCGGTCTACAATTCTAAAATCCCATCCCAAGACATCTGCAAACTTCATAAGCGGAATAGCATCATTTCCTGCTCCTAATACCACAAGGGAAACTGGTGGATGCAAGAATTCAAAAAAAGCGGTTACAGATACGTCACCTGATTTGTATTGTTTGAAAACAGATTCACCATTCTGCATAACATCCGTTATGTCTTTTAAGACCGCTTCTTCAAACTGTTGCAGTGGTATTTTACCGGAAAGAGTTCCATTTTCTTCCAATAGCAAACAAGTGCCATATTGGACATTTTGATTATTATCCAAATCAAATAAAGTAACCAAAACTGCTTTTTGACGAACGGCTAATGCTTTACTCAGCAATTGTATTGGGTTTTCTTCTTTTTCAGAATCGATGCTTTCGAATAATACTTGTATAAGGCCTTCACATCCTAAATGAATTCCCATTTCTGAATCGTCTTCTTTTGAAGTGTCATAAGTAAAAAGAGTATTTTTTTGCTCAGAAATGGCAAATAAGGCTTTTTTTAAGGCATCACCTTCTAAACAACCGCCGCTTATGGCACCGGTAATTCTTCCGTCATCATTCACTAACATTCTGGCACCGGGTCTTCTGTAAGAGGAACCATCTAAATGAACTACGGTTACTAGTGCTGATTTTATATTTTTCTGACTGGCAACGTCATATTTTTTAATAATTTCTTGAAGTTCTTTCATTTGAAAATTAATGGAATTATAAATAAATATTTAGGATAATTTAAGGTCAAAAGGCATCTTTTTAATGCGCTTTCCGCTAATTGAAAATATGGCATTTGCTAATGCTGGTGCAAAAGGAGGTAAGCCAGGTTCACCAACGCCTTTTATTTTTCCGCCATCTGCAAGAATGTGTACTTCAATTTCTGGCGTTTCATGCATTCGTATCATTGGATTATCGTGAAAATTACTTTGCTTTATTTTCCCGTTTTCAATGGTAATTCCCGTTTTTATAGCCGCTGTCAGAGCCATCACGATGGATCCTTCAATTTGATTTTTTACATTATCCGGGTTTACGACTTCTCCCAAGTCAATTACGGCATACACTTTATCAATTTTTATAGTATTGTCTTTTGTAACTGATACTTCGACTACATGGGCACACAATCCCGCAAAAAATTCCCATTGCGCAACACCTCTGCCTTTTCCTTTTGGTAATGGTTTGTCCCAATTGGAAACTTCTTTTAATTTCAATAAAACTCTTTTGGTATCGGAATCTTTGTCTAGCATTTGTAATCTAAAATCCAAAGGGTCTTTTTTGACTTTATGCGCTAATTCATCAATAAAACACTCATGGGCAAAAGCGACAGTTGAACTGGTTACGGATCTCCATGCCGCTACAGGTACATGAAAATCAGCATACACATATGAGGTTTTAATATTTGGAATTTGATAAGCCTGTTCTCCAATTCCCTCTATCATAATTGCATCTACTTTTGTTTTATCGAAATTTGGACCTACCGAATCAAAATAAGAAGGGCTTATCACTTTATGTTGAAAGCTAATTAATTCTCCTTCTTTTGAGAAACCACCTTTCAACTGTGAGAAAGTCATAGGGCGTACGGCACTATGTTGTGTAGTATCTTCCCTAGACCAAATTACTTTTACGGGTTGCTCTATTTGCTTTGCAATATTTACGGCTTCTATAACATAATCAGTATACAATCTTCTGCCAAATCCGCCTCCAATAAATTTGGAATGTAAAGTGATATTCTCTGGTTTCATTCCAATTTGGCTATGAAGGTCATTTGGTCCTGAACCGGTAATAGCACTAGGAACCTGAGTTGAGGTCCATATAGTTAGCATTTCACCATTTACATGTGCGATACAATTCATCGGTTCGAGTGTATGGTGAGCCACCATAGGAGTTTCATAAAAGGATTCCACTGAATTTCCAGGTTCCGTTTTAACGCTTTCTACATTTCCTATATTTTTATCCAGTACACCAGCTTCTTTAGAAAGGTTTCGCAACTTATTTTCATAGTCGGATAAATTGAAATTTTCATATCCATTTGTATCCCATTCCACTTTCAATACTTTCCTGCCTTGAAGGGCAGCCCAGTACGATTTAGCAATAACTGCCACTCCGGAATATTGATATTTTCCAACAGTTGTTTTGGCTTCCACAACTTTAATGACTCCGGGAATTTTTAAGGTTGCATCAGCATCAAAACTTTTTAAAGTACCACCAATTACCGGGGAACGAAATACAGTTGCATATACCATATTGGGAACTTCTACATCAATTCCATACTCTGCTTTTCCGGAAACTTTTAAAGGTACATCTGGTCTTTGAATAGATTTTCCGATAATCTTAAAATCGCTTTTGTTTTTAAGTTTCGGTTCTTTAGGAACTTCTAATTTGGAAGCTTCTTCGATTAAATCGCCATAAGAAAGATGTTCCTTTGATAGCTTAGAATGTACGCTTCCGTTTTCGGCATAACAAGATTCAATTCCAATTCCCCATTTAACACTGGCTGCCTTGACCAGCATTTCTTTTGCGGCAGCGCCAATTTTTCTATACGCATCATAATTTCCTCTGATTGAAGAACTTCCTCCTGCTGCCTGGCCGCCGCCAAATTGTTTCTCGCCGCTGGTTTGAACTATCGTTATTGCATCAAGAGAAACTTCTAATTCTTCGGCTATAAGAGCTGGAACAGATTGAAAAGTACCTTGACCCATTTCGGGCTTAGTATTGAAAATTGTTATTTTTCCGTTTTTCTCGATTTTTACAAAAGGAGTAAAATTACTGGGTGCATCTGTAATAAAAGCCGCGTTTGCAAAACCATTAGAAGTAGCTCCTAACCATAATGCAAAACTTGCTTTACCTGTATTTTTAATAAATTGACGTCTTGATACCATTTAGTTAGTATTTAGAATTTATAATTCTCTCTATGCAACGAATTCAAAATGTTACAAATTAATAGGCTTTGTAATCTTTAGTAGTAGCTTTTTTAGCTTGTTGTATTTCACTTGGTAAAACTGCCTTAGCTTCATTTCCCCATGAATTTCTGACATAGTTTAAAACATCAGCCACTTGTTCATCAGTTAAATCAGTAGCGGGCATTTCTCCATCATAGTTTACACCATTAACTACTATTGGTCCACGTAATCCAGTTGTAACCACTTTTACCAATCGATTTTTATCTGTAAAATAATCTGATTTTATCAATGTTGGAAAAACGCCTTCTATACCATTACCTTCTTCCATGTGACAGGATGCACATTGTGTGTTATAGACCGATTTACCGCGTACAATACTTGCTTTCAAATCAAAATTCTGATTGAATGATTGCAGCGTTACTGCCAATATTAAAACGACTACTATTGAAAAAACTATTTTCATTTGTTTTGTATTTTTAAAATTAAACTTTTGCTAATTCGAAAGGAAGCTTTCTAATACGTTTTCCTGTCAAATCAAATATTGCATTTGTTAAAGCTGGAGCAAATGGAGGTAATCCAGGTTCTCCAACACCTCCGGCATCGGCATCATTTTCCATGATATACACTTCAATAGGAGGAATATCTGTTATACGGGGCATTTTATACGTATTGAAATTATTTTGAACCGTTTTACCATCTTTGAATGTGATTTCATGAATCGTTGCAGCACCTAATGCCATAACAATACTTCCTTCTACTTGTGCTTTGATTATATCTGGATTTACATACCATCCACAATCAATTACTGCCCAAACCTGATCGATTTGAATTTTATTTTCTGCGTTTTTGGAAACTTTCACAATTTGTCCCACGGTACTGCCAAAACATTCTGTTATAGCGACACCATATCCTTTGGTTCTGTTTTTCCATCCGGAAACCTCTTCCAGTTTATCCAGTAACTCACTACTTCTCTCGTCTTTAAGATAGGTTCTTCTAAAAGTTATTGGATCTTTCGCTGATTCAGCAGCGAGCTCATCCATAAAACTTTCATACGCAAAACCATTGGTAGAAGCATATACAGAACGCCACCACATAGTAGGTATTGGTGTTTCAAAAGGTATATCAACAATACTTAAATTCTGAATGTTGTCTACGTATGGTTTTAAAAATCCTTCCGTGGCACTTCTGTTGGGAATATCTTTTGCTCCGCCTCTCCAATGACTATTGTTCTGACCTGCAATAGATACTTTAAAAGCACTTATTTCACTATTTGCAACCACACCTTGACAACGGTATGAAATGCCGGGTCTGTACGGACCTTGCGTGGCATCGTCTTCTCTGGACCAGATAACCTGAACCGGGGCGTTTATTTCTTTAGAAATCATCGTGGCTTCATGTGGGTAATCCATAAAGGCTTTTCTGCCAAATCCACCTCCTAGGAAAGTCATATTCACAATGACTTTTTCCCTTGCAATTCCTAGTTCTTTACTGATGTAATCTTGAACCCATTCCGGAGCTTGTATTGGCCCCCATATTTCTATTTTATCTTTTTGATAATGGGCAATACAATTCAGTGGTTCCATACAACTGTGCGATTGATATGGAGTAGTATACACGACATCAATTTTCTTTTCTGCTGATTTTATAATGGCGTTTGAATCTCCTTTTGAAACAAAAGAAAGTCCCTCATCTTTTTGAAGCGCTTCCTCCATCCGACGATAAATATCCTCGGTATTCAAATGTTCAAATCCGGTATCGTCCCAGTCCACTTTTAAGGCTTTTTTTCCTTTCATAGCTGCCCAAACAGAATCAGCCACAACTGCTACACCTTCTCTGAATGTATTAAAAACGCCCATACGAACTATAAAAACTTGTTTTACTCCCGGAATTTTAAGCGCTTCAGTAGCGTCAAAACTTTTTACCTTACCACGAAGTCTGGGGTTTCGTTCCACCATGGCATACAGCATTCCCGGAATCATTTTATCGATACCAAAAACGGCTGTACCATTTGTTTTCAAAGGCGTATCTTGTCTTTGAAGAGGTTTTCTAATTAATTTATATTCGGATGTTTTCTTTAAAACAACATTTTTCGGAATATCAAGTTTTGATGCCTCCAATACTAATTCACCGTAGTGTAATTTTTTACCACTTGGTTTGTGAATTACATGACCATCTTCTGCATAACATTCCAATTCAGAAACATTCCATTTATTACTGGCTGCTTTTATTAACATTACACGGGCAGTGGCGCTCAGATTCAAAAGGTTTTTATAGGATCCTCTAATACTGGAACTACCTCCTGTAATTTGATTTCCATACTTCACATTATCGCCTGGAGCGAAAACTATGTTTACTTTATCAAGATCTACATGAAGTTCTTCAGCGATTATTTGAGGTATGGATTGATAGACTCCTTGTCCCATTTCGGCTCTGTGACTATAGAGCGTAACTTTGCCTAAAACATCAATGTATATCCATGAATTCAGCTCAATGCCTCGATTCTCAGCATCAAAAGCAGTGATTAATTTAGGTTCTTTAGCATTAGCAGGTAAATAATATCCTAATGTAAGAGCAACTCCTGTTAAACCAGATAGTTTTAAGAATTTTCTTCTTGATATAGTATCTATGTCCATATAAAATATAAGAATAGGTTATTTTAGTACTCTTCTCAAGGCTTGTTTTCTGATGCTTTCTTGATGGCTCGTTTGATACGCGGATAGGTTCCACATCTACAAATATGCCCTTGCATTGCGGCATCAATATCGGCATCATTAGGAGAAGCATTTTTAGATAATAATGCTGCGGCAGCCATGATTTGACCCGATTGACAATAGCCACATTGAGGGACTTGCTCTTCTATCCAAGCTTTTTGAACCGGATGCGAGTTATCGTCTGATAATCCTTCTATGGTCGTTATGTTTTTATTTGCAACAGCAGCTACAGGCAAAGAGCAGGAGCGAACCGGCTGACCGTTTAGATGAACTGTACAAGCACCACATTGCGCGATACCACAACCATATTTAGTTCCTTTTAACCCTACAAAATCTCTGATTGCCCAAAGAAGTGGCATTTGAGGATCTACATCTATTGAATAATCCTTACTATTGATTTTAAGATTAATTATTGCCATATAATATTATTTTTTAAGTAAATGAAAATCAACATATCTGTTACTGCAAGTTAATGAATTTAATAATTTAAAATTTATACAATTCAAATAATATATTACTAAAATCAAAAAATTCAAATTTTGAAAAAAAACATTGGTTTTAAACAGAGTAAAAAGATACGTTTTATAATGTTTTTTAAAATTAAAAAGAACGATGATACTACTGAATACCATCGTTCTCTTTACAATTCTGACTATAGCAAAAGGCTAAAAGTATAGCGTAATTTAGCTTTTTAGCGAAGCCATATCAATTACAAAACGATAACGAACATCACTTTTTAGCATTCTTTCGTAGGCTTCGTTGATATCCTGCATTTTGATTACTTCAATTTCAGATACAATATTATGTTCTCCACAGAAATCAAGCATTTCCTGAGTTTCTGCAATTCCACCAATTAAAGAACCAGCTACAGATTTCCTTCCCATAATCATCGGAACAGTATTCAAAATAGGTTCCAAGCCACCCAAATAACCTACCAAAACCAAAGTTCCATTAGTGTTTAAAGTTCCTACATACGGATTAACGTCATGAACATAAGGAACGGTGTCAATGATTAAATCGAATTTTCCATTTACAGCCTTCATGTGATTCTCGTCAGTTGAAATGACAACAGCATCTGCACCCAATTCGAAAGCATCTTTCTCTTTCTCTGGTGTTCTGGAGAAAAGGGTAACTTCGGCACCCAAACCTTTGGCTAATTTTATGGCCATATGTCCCAATCCGCCTAAACCTACAACGGCAACTTTACTTCCTTTTCCAACTTTCCAGTGGCGAAGCGGTGACCAAGTGGTTATTCCCGCACATAATAAAGGTGCTGTAGCAGCCAAGTCAAGATTAGCAGGCACTTTTAAAACGAAGTCTTCGTCTACCACAATTTTTTCCGAGTAGCCTCCAAAAGTCATTCCGCCTAAATGCTTGTCTGCTCCATTATAAGTACCAATAAAACCGTTAGAGCAATATTGTTCTAGGTCTTGTTTGCAATTATCGCAGGTTTTGCATGAATCTACCATACAACCTACAGCAGCAAAATCACCTACTTTTAGTTTAGTAACTTCGTTTCCTACTTTGGTCACTTTGCCCACAATTTCATGGCCGGGAACCGCAGGATAAGCGGTAAATCCCCAATCATTTCTAGCAGTGTGTAAATCAGAGTGGCATACACCACAATACAAAATTTCGATTTCAATGTCTTTTGCAGTAGCATCTCTGCGTTGGACATCCATTTGTTCTAAAGGGGCATCAACGGCAACTGTACCGTACGCTTTTACATTTGTAGTTGTGTTCATTTTTAAAGTGTTTTATTAAAAAATAGTATTTATAGTTTTTTGTTTTCCAGAGTCATTTATAATTAAATAAATTTAGTAAATAGTTTGATTACTAGTATAATAAAAAAAATATTGTTTTCGAAAAATCAAATATTACGGAATTTTATAGGGCTTATTTGAGTGTATTTTCGTTTATAAAATTGGTAATTTATTATGTTATCCATTTTATAAAATAACCAAATTTTAAAAGATTATGAGCTAATATGTTTATGAAGCTGTTCGTAATCATAAAAAAAGAGAGAAATGATTAAAACTTCTCTCTTAGTTGTGGTCATTAAGACTATTGATAAAATCGTATATACTTGTTTATAGAAAATAGTCATTTGGAATTTACTGCATTAATTTATTCCAATACTAATTCACCCAAAGCTTCTTTGCTAAAGCCTTTTAGTTGGTCATTTTCTCCCGCTTTTATTTTGCTAACCCAATTCGGGTCTGATAAAAGAGGTCTTCCTACTGCTACAAGGTCAAAATCACCTCTGTCTAAACGTCTGGTTAATTCATCCAAGGAGGTTGGCTGTGAACTTTCGCCTGTAAAAGCTCCGAAGAAATCTCCAGAAAGCCCAACAGAACCTACAGTAATAGTTGGTTTTCCAGTTAATTTTTTTGCCCATCCTGCAAAATTAAGGTCATTGTCTTCAAATTCCGGTTCCCAAAAACGACGTTGAGAACAATGCAAAACATCGACACCGGCATCAATCAAAGGACTAAGCCAAGCTTCCATTTCTTGAGGTGTTTTTGCCAGTTTAAAGTTGTAATCCGAAGGTTTAAACTGAGAAAGTCTCATGATTATGGCAAAATCTTCACCTACTTGTTTTCTGATTTCTTTAATCACTTCTACGGCAAAACGAGTACGTTCTGTTAAGGTTTTACCACCGTAATTATCGGTACGCAGATTTGTTGCATCCCAGAAAAATTGATCGATCAGATAATCGTGAGCACCGTGAATTTCGATACAGTCAAAACCTAATCTTTTGGCATCAGCAGCAGCTTTTCCAAAAGCAATAATGGTATTTTCGATATCATTTATTGTCATGGTAGTTCCATTGCTAAAACCCGGTCTGTTTAATCCTGATGGTCCTTCAAAAGGTACTGGTGGAACCCAACCGGAATGGTGATTGTCCATAATTCCCATGTGCCATATCTGTGGTCCCATCTGTCCGCCTGCAGAATGCACGCCATCAATCACTTGTTTCCATCCTGCCAAAGATTCCTCTCCGTAAAAGTGAGGTACATTGGCATCATTTGATGAAGAAGGTCTGTTAATCACAGTTCCTTCAGATAATATTAAACCTACTTCGCCTTCAGCTCTTTTTTGATAATAAGCTGCTACAGCATCTGTTGGTACTCCATTTGGAGAAAATGAGCGCGTCATAGGCGCCATTACAATTCTATTTTTAAGATTTAGCGTCTTCAATTTGAAGGGCGTAAATAAGCTATTAGTATTCATATTGTTTTATAGATTAGATTCGATTATTTTGCTCAGTGCTGTAAATGCTTTTTCGTTGCGTTTGTAATAGGTCCATTGTCCAACACGGGTAGATTCTATAAATCCTGCGCGTTGAAGAATTGATAAATATTCTGAAACTGTTGATTGGGTGAGTCCCGCTTTGGCTTGTATTTGTCCTACGCAAACACCGTGTTCATAACATTCAGCCATTTGTTCGGGAAAATTTATTTCAGGTTCTTTTAGCCATTCCAGTATTTGTAGTCTGGACTTGTTTGATAATGCTTTAAATATTTCTGTATGATCCATAGTGCAAATATATCGACTTTTCCCGATATGCCAATTTAATATGAATTATTTAGGATATATTTAAGAGAACGAGTTGTTGAATATTTAGGTTTTCTTATTGTTTTGTTGGAAAAAACATTCAATTTTTTTTATGTTCTGCAGAATAGTACAAACAAAAAAAGTCTGTAAATAGTAGTATTTACAGACTTTTGATTTCAATAAAAAAATAATTAGTAAAGAGCAGAATAAAATCGAACACTTAATCCAATCATATTATTTTGAATCGTTTAATAATCAAAACGTTTAAAAGCTTCAATTGCTTCATATTCGGCCAAACCTAAATCGTCGTACAGTTTGGCTGTATTTTTGTTGCGATCTTCGGCTCGTACCCAAAATTCTCTGGAGTCATTTCCTTGAAACATCACTCTGTCTTTTTGGGATTGGTGGTACAAAATAGCATGTCTTTTTAGTAAAACCTCATCAGGACTTAGTGGAACAGCCATATCTATTTCGTGGATATCCCATTCATGCCAAGCACCTCTGTACAACCACAACCAACAATCATTCATGTAAGGTTCCGGTTTGAGTTGTTTTAAGGCGGCAAAAATAGCATTCAGGCAAACTTCGTGTGTGCCATGCGGATCTGCCAAATCTCCTGCAGCAAAAACCTGGTGTGGTCTTATTTTTGCAATAATATCTTTTACAATGGTTATATCCTCATCTCCCAATGGGTTTTTATTTACTCGACCCGTTTCATAAAAAGGAAGGTCTAAAAAGTGTGTATTTTCATCTTTCAATCCAATGTACCTTGTTGCGGCATACGATTCGCGACGTCTTATTAATCCTTTTAATTTTCGAACTTCAAGAGAATCAATTTGGTTTTCTGTTTTGTTGTTGATGAAATCAATGATCTCCTGGAAGTTAATTCCCAAATCTTTTTCACCGACAAAATCGTTGCAAACTTCGGCAAATTTTAGTGCTTCATCGTCTGTAACGGCAATGTTTCCGGAAGTTTGGTATACTACATGAACATCATGTCCTTGTTTTATCAATTTAGAAAAAGTTCCTCCCATAGAAATTACGTCATCATCCGGATGCGGACTAAAAAGAATCACCCTTTTCTTGGCAGGATTGGCTCTTTCCGGTCTGTGGGAATCATCGGTATTGGGTTTTCCACCCGGCCATCCGGTAATGGTATGTTGCAACACATTAAACATATTAATATTCAAATCATAAGCAGAACCTTCTTGCGCCAAAAGATCGGACATTCCGTTGTTGTTGTAATCCCTGTCGGTCAATTTTAATATGGATTGATTGGTTTTTTGGCAAAGCCAAACGATAGCCTTGTGTTTTAATTCCTTGGTCCAAACACATTCTCCGACCAACCATGGCGTATCAAATCGGGTTAATTCAGAAGCGGCAGATTGGTCTAAAACGAAAGTTGTATTGTTGTGATTTTGTAAAAAGGTAGCCGGAACATCAGGGCTTATTTCTCCTTGAATAGTTCTCTTGATAATGGAAGCTTTATTTTGGCCCCAAGCCATTAAAACAATTCTTTTAGACCTCAAAATGGTAGAAACTCCCATCGTAATAGCTCTTTTAGGAACGTTGTCAATCCCGTTGAAATCAGAAGAGGCATCTACTCTGGTAATGTGGTCCAAAGTAATAATTCGGGTTCCTGAATTGATATGGGAACCCGGCTCATTGAATCCTACGTGACCTGTACGACCAATTCCCAACAATTGGAAATCTAGCCCTCCAGCATTTTTTATTTTCATTTCATAATCAACGCAATACTGGTTCAGGTTTTCAATGCTTATCGTTCCGTCAGGAATATTGATGTTTTCTGGTTTGATGTCGATATGATTAAAAAGATGTTGATGCATGAAATAATGATAGCTTTGGTGGTTTTCTTTGGTCATTGGATAGTATTCATCCAAATTGAAAGTCACTACATTACTAAAGCTAAGTTCTTCTTCTTTATACATTCGTACCAATTCTTCATAGACTTTTATAGGAGATGAACCTGTTGCCAATCCAAGTACACAGGGTTTATTTTTGGCTTGTTTAGATCTAATTAATGCTGCTATTTCTTGTGCAACAATTTTTGAAGCTTCAACAGAATTTTTGAAAATTTCATTGTGGATTTTTTCGAATCTCGTTTCTTCAAATTTGCCGGCACTTTTATAACTGATGTCGGGTTTGATTTCTAAAACACTTTTCATTTTCATTTTTTATTTGAGTTAGTTGTGTAGTTTTTTAATGTTGATTGCTTAAATCGGATTATAATTTAGGGTTTCTATTCTTGTCAGATTATCGTTGAATGTTACAAAACTTGCTGGAAATCCGGGTTTTATTTTGCCCAATTGATTTTCCATCTTAATAGCACTTGCCACTCGACAAGTAGCCATTTTAATTGCTTCATCAGCCGATACATTCAAATGATTGAAAGCATTTTGAACTGCTTCTTCCATCGAAATGCTGGCACCGGCAAGATTGCCTTCTTCATTTCTGTAAAAACCATTTTCCAGATGTGCATCAAAATTCTCCCATTTAAAACTGGAAACTTTGCGTCCTAAAAAAGCGGCATCACTAATTAAAAAGAATTTATCTTGCTTTAGTTTATAGGCTACTCTAGCAGCGGCATAATCACAATGCGCGCCATCTAAAATAACAGGAGCATAAACGCTCTCATTTTCGAATGTTGCTCCCACTAAACCCGGTTCCCGATGCCCAAATTGAGTCATCGCATTAAATAAATGGGTAACCAGTTTAATCCCTTTAGAAAAGTAATATTGGGCTTCTTTGTAGGTCATCGTCGAATGTCCCGCAGAAATAACGATACCACTTTCTAATAGCATATCCAGCTGCTCGTCTGTAAAACATTCCGGTGCAATTGTAACTACTTTTATCACGTCTTTACCATAGCGGATAATTTCTTCCAGTTCGGAATTAGTCGGTTTACGAACCTGATTAATACTATGGGCACCACGTTTTAAAGAATTCAAAAAAGGACCTTCCAGATGCATTCCCAGTACTCCGTTAGTATATTTTGCTTTATAATTGCGAATGGCTTCAATTCCTTGAAGAATGGTTTCTTTAGAAGATGATATCAGACAGGGAAGTGTATGTGTTGTGCCATATTTTAAACTAGTTTCATAGATGTCCTGAATGGTTTCTTCTGTTGGATTTTGACTAAAATAAAGTCGCTCTCCACCGTTTATTTGTATGTCTATAAAACCTGCTGAAATATGACTTCCCTGTAAATTTATTAAGGTAATATCATTAGGAATTTCTTTTTGAACTGAAATAATTATTCCATTTTCTATAATAATGACATCATTAATTATTTCTTCGCCAGTATGTACGATTCCGTTAATAATAGCTTTTTTCATTTTTTATAGTTTCAATTTATAAAGGTTTTAAATGCCTGTGTGTTATTTTCTTAGTTCAACAAAAGTGAACATCCATTTTACTGGATTTTGCCAATTAAGCCCTTTAAATGAAGCTACTGGTAATTTTACCTTAACCATATTCCATCCCTTTTTTAAACTAATTTTTGTTGGTTCTCTAAACTCATATCCTTCATCAATCAGTGGAATTTCTAAGTTTCCTTTTTGGTTCGGATGTTTCCAAAGTGGCGGACTAATCAACTGATTATTTACCCAAACTAAACTATTTAAATTATTCCAAGTGCCTGCATTTGGCGAATCGGTGTTCATGGAACGGGATAAATTATTAAAACCAATCCAAAATTCTTGCTCCTTATCTTCATCACTCCAAATTTGGGTTTGAGCATACCAAGTCGTATTTTCTTGTGGTTGCTCTATAATGCCCGAAATTTGCGGTGCCCACCAATGTCTCATTACCAAAGTTCCTCCAGTGGCTTTGTACATTGGTTTTTCTTTTGATGTATTAAATTTTATCTTTTCGGGTGCAAAAGTTTTGGTTAAATCGCCTTTATTGTCAAAAGGTCCATAGATATCCCAAACTAAATCAGCTTGTTTCACATAATTAAAATCTAAGCCTTTAAAATAGAGCTTTTTTTGGTCCAATAAACGGTTTTCGAACTCTGCAAAAGCATTTGCTCTTTCGGTTTCCGGTTCGCCAATGGTTGCTGTCCAACCGGCATAACCGCCACCACGCCAACTGCGTTCTGCAAAAGTCAACATGCCCGGATACACCGGATTCATTGTCATAACATCATCTTCATTGGCTACAACTCTATCATTCCAGACGCATACAATACCGCCCAAAGCATTTTCATTGCCTTCGGTTAAATTACATATTTGACGATTAAAAATGGTAACGACACTTTCTAAAGGATCCATATGGTTTAAGTACAGATGTCTTGAATCCAAATATTTTATGTTTTTGCTTTTACTGACTTTTGTTGCTCCTTCCATCCAAAGTTGACGTATTACCCCATCGCTAAAATTCCCGCCGGGTTCCCATCCGATTACTTTTTTACCTAAACTTTCTGTTAGGGCAATAACTTCTGGCAAAAATTTCTGATTGGTGATTTTTACTTCATCGGCACCTAAATGCAAATACGGTACATCATAGGTGGTACAAAACTCTTTAATTATGTTTTTTACAATTTCGAGGCCTGCATCACTTTGCATATCCACACCCATAGCTCTTTTGAATGCGGCACTATGACCCGGCATATCAATTTCCGGAACTAAGGTTATGTAACGTTCTTTGCAATAATTAATGAGTTCTTTTAAATCATTCTCTGTATAATATTCGCCTTTATCGCGAAGCATATATTCCGGATCTGTTAACTGTGGGTATAATTTGCTTTGCAAACGCCAGGCAATATCCTCAGTAGGATGGAAGTGAAAAATATTTAGCTTATAAGCCGCCATCACATCAATCTGTTGTTTTAACAGTTTAATGGATTGATAATTTCTTCCTGCATCGACCATAAATCCGCGCCACGCAAAAGCTGGCCAATCCGTGATTTCAGAAGTATCAACAAAAACATTGTCATGCATTAACTGCAATAAAGTTTGAATCCCACTATAAATTCCCTGAGGAGTATTGGCGGTAAGCACTATTTTATCTGTTGTTGTTTTCAGATGATACGCCTCGGATTGATTTTGTGGCGCAGTAACATTTCCTAAACGAAGCTGAATGTATTTTCCGTTACCCGATACTTTATCGGCTAATTTTACTTCCAATCCTTTCTGTTCCATTGTCTCTTTCAAAACCAAAGCTTCTTTTAACAATGCTGAATCATCTACAAGAATTGTTGTTAAAGAGGACAAAGGGAAAGAACCGTTATTCCATTTTAATTGTTGAGGTTTAGGTAGTAAAGAAGGTTTGGATTCCAAGTCAAAAACATAAGGATAAACCAAATGCTTCCATACTAAATAACCATCTCCTTTTAGATGTAAACCATCATTAGTGAGGTGTTTAGCTAATTTTCCGTTTGTATCAGAAAACGGAGTGTGCAAGTCAATATAGGTATAATGAAATGTCGTTGCATTTTGCTTCAGCTTTGTATTTAAAAGTTTTATTTGCTCTCCTTTGCTGGTGTGTCCGTCAAATTTTTTATATACATTATTTACAGGTAATACGCTTTGTACATATAACTTTGTCGATGGACTTTCCTGTTTTAAATAAGAGACAACTCTTGTGATATTTTTAAAAATACTGTCTGTTGAGGTGTTTCTTGAAAGGTCATTTGTTCCAATCATCAAAAACACTTTTGCCGGTTTTCTGAAGGCTATTTCATCAATGCGATTAAGAACTCCAGTACTAATGTCACCACTGATTCCTCGGTTTTTTATGCGGCTGTCAGAAAATAATTCGCTCCATTCTGCCCCGTCAGTTATGCTGTTACCTAAAAAAATAATATCGTTATTGGTTTTAGGCAAAGTTCTGAAATGTGAAACTCTCTGATGATAATAAGTAGAGAACAGGCTGTCCGGCAGCGTCACTTTTTTCAGCTGGGCATTTACATTTTCTGCAACAAACAGTGTAATGAGGATACTTAGAAAATAAAGTCGGCTGTGTTTTTTTAAAGAGGACATAATGGTATTTAGTTTCAGGATTGATGGTATAGCATTAAAATGCAATCAGTGTATTTTACTTGCGATTTTTTTGTTTTTCCTTTTTGGTTGGCTTATTTTCAACAAAAGTGTCTGAACCATTACTCAACCAATCAAGACTGAAACGCACGAAATACATTTGGTAGATAGAATTTTCTCCGTTTTCATAATAAATCCCAAGAGTTCCATCAGGCAATACGGTTAGGCTCGAATATGCTGAAGCTCCCGCAAAAATGGTTTTTCTAATCGGCCAAGTAGCTCCTTCGTCAGTACTCATTAAAACAGAAACATTAGATCTGTCTGCCGAAAATGGGATGGTGTGCAACAAACGGTTTTTGTTATATCCGTCTAAAGTTGAAGTGTAGCGTATAATATCTCCGTCACAATTCGGGTCTGGAAGATCAGATTGATTATAAGCTGTTTTCCAAGTGAGGCCTTTATCTGAAGAGATATTAAAGCGACGCAAACCTTTATTACGAATACTCATCAACAAATCGCCGTTGTTTAATTCAACTATTTTCGATTCATCACCATCTAATTCAACTCGGGCAGTTGATGCTGTCCAAGTAATTCCGTGGTCACTGCTGCTAATCATATAATTATTGATGTGATCTTTTCCATCGATATCTTCACGAACTGCTATAGCTGCCACAATTTTTCCATCGCGCAATTGATGTGCCCTACCCGAGGCAACAAATAGACCTTTCCATTTAGGGTTAGGGCCATAAATTTGATTGGTTACATCAACTGGTGTTCCCCAAGTTATACCATTATCGGTACTGCGAACGATTAAAACTTTAGCTGGGACAGCATTTGTAGATTGAAAAAATCCTCTTTCTGATGAAAGGATGCATAATAAATTTCCATTTGTATGGTCTAGCACTAATGCGGCGTCTCCGGCTCCATTTGGTCCTCCAAAGTTTGCAATAATCAGTGGTTCTGACCAAGTTTTTCCTTTATCAGTACTGCGACGAACTACAGGATCAATTTTGGCGGCTAAATCTCCGGCATGATTCCATCTTTTATCCGTTACGGTTACTAATGAGCCATCGGCTGCAGTTATGATTGCTGGAATACGATAGTTTAATGATCCGGCATCGCCAGGTGAAAATAAAAGTGTATTTGCTAATAATATCACTCTGTTACCGGCAACGCTATTGATGGTGATATTGTTAGGGATTTTGTTTACTACTATTGATTCACAGGTGGCATCTAATACATTTCCTTCTTTTGCACCAGCTGCAACATCATAAGTAATCCAAAAATAATTATCTCCTGAAGCTAATGTTTGCGATCCATTTACGACCAGATTTCCTGTTGCAGGTTTTACAGTTCCAAATAAGGTAGCGGTTGCTGCATTAAAAACAGCATTGGCTCCACTTGAGTAGACTTTGATATTGGTGACATTGGCAATATTGGTAGTTCCTCCCATAGTAAATTTCATTGCATTTACGGTATTTGAACCAATACCGCTGTTTGCGGAAACTTTTACTGCCAAAATCCGCTGGTCAGTATCTCCCAAACCAGTTGGAAGTTCAGTTTGAATTAATGAAATACTATTGATTTGGGGTGTATTTGTTTGGCCAATCGATGTGGTTCCATACAAGTAAAAAGCACATAAAAGAAGAAGTGATTTTTTCATGTTTTTTAATATTATTGGGTTATTAACTGATACAGTTTTAATTAGAAATTGTTTATTTGATTGATCGTTGAGCAATGATAGTAATTAGCATTGAGATATTCATTAAGTAATTGCAAACAATACCATTCCTGTCTTGGCAAATGAAACGGTCCTTTGAACATATTTCCTTTTGCCGTTTGGGCAATGGTTCCGTCTTTATGTAAATAGCCAAACCATTCTCCGTTTGCTGCATCATGGAATTTAGTGTACCCATAATCATGCACCATTTTGTGCCATGTGGCATATTTTTCATTGCCAGTCATAGTATAGGCGAGCAGTGTTGCGATAATCACTTCGTTTTGTGGCCACCAGAATTTCATATCCTGCCAGTATTCCTGTACTGGTTTGTCATATACATCTCGGAAATAGAGAATACCGCCATGTTCTTTATCCCATCCGCGTTCCCACATATAATCCAGCATCTTGCAACCTAAAGCAATCAAGTGCGGGTCATTATTGCGGTATTTTGCTTCATGCAAAATAAACCAAGCTCCTTCAATAGCATGACCAGGATTCAAGGTACGACCATCAATGTGATCAATAATAGAACCATCTGGAGCCACTTGTTCCATCACACATTTAATATCATCTTTTACAAAATAGGTTTCAATTTCAGCAATCCATTTGCTAATCCATTCATCACAACGCGGATCTCCAATATTTTCTCGTAACTGTTGCGCTGTATTTATTAGAATCATAGGTGTGCCAATTCCTTTTGACGGTCGGGTGGCGGTGAATTTAGGTTCTAATAAATCGGGATTAGTAGAGTATTCAATACATTTTCCGAATAAAAATCGCGCTTTTTCAGCTACTGTTTCATCTCCGCTAGCTTTGGCGTAAGCTGACATGGCAATAACCGCAAAGGTTTCCGAAAAGAAATAACGGCGTTTGCGTATGGGTTGCCCATCTCGTGTTACGTGAAAAAACATCTGTCCATCAGTATCAAAGCAATGGTTGTTCAAAAAATCAATTCCTGTTTTTGAACCTTCCAGCCATTCTTGTTTTGGCTCAACTGTATTGTAAAGTGTTGCCAATAACCAAGCGGCACGCCCTTGTATCCAGACGGCTTTATCATCATCTATTAAACTTCCGTCTTGATCACGCATTAATAAATAACCTCCAAAATCGGTATCAATAGAGCGTGGAAACCAAAAGGGAACGGTGTCATTTAACAATTGATTCTGATAAAAGTTTCTGAGGTTTTGAAGATCTATTTTTGAATAACTCATTTTCTTTACTATATGTTATGTAACTACTATATTTTATTTTGTACTAGGGTTAATTTGGACGTCATTTAGTCAAACACATTTGACTGTATGTGATTATCTGCCTTACGGAATCTCTTTTAGTTTTTGGTAATTGCATGGAGTTCAAGTTTAAAAGTGGAACATGGTAAACCAGCTTCATTCACTAAATTAGCTGTGCTAAAAGGTTTCCATGCATATAAAACAGTCTTTATTTTTTCTCCTTTAGGGATAGTAATAATGACTTGATTTTTTACAATTTCGGCTTTACTTTGAAAGTGAATTCCTTTGTCATTTACCAATTCAAAACCAATTAACTCTTTTTTGTCTGCCGTAGTTAATTGTTTTGCAAATGCAAACGAAACTAGAATAGTGTCGCCTTTTTGTATGGCTTTCAAAGCGGAAGGACCATTCGCAATTACAGCTTTTCCATAGGTGTAGCGCAAGGCCAAAAGCGCCAAACGATCTGCCACTTCTTTTTTCTTAATTGGATGGACATTTAGAGCATCTCCATAATCCATACTTATTGCCATTCCGCTGTTTAGAATCTTATTTTGCAATCTGTTTTGCATATCTCTGAAGGCTGGCCAAGTTGGTCGCTCAATACCTGATAATTGAACATAATAGAAGGGTAGGTTAGCGTCCCAAGCTTTACGCCAACTTTCTACTAATTTTGGCATGAGATGTTCATATAATTCAACGTTGTGTGCATTGCTTTCGCCTTGGTACCAAATCACACCTTTTATCGGGAATTTTGTAAAAGTTTCCACTCCAGCTTCAAAATTATAGGAAGGATCATACGGATGGCGTTGTTTTACATTTGTTGCATTTTTCAAATTCACATTAGCACGTTCTCTAACCCAAGGCATGATAAAATCCGATTTGCGCCAGTTGGTTAATACATCAACTACTTTGTCGTCATATTCTAAGGTATTTCTGTCTATCCAAGATTCTATTGGTGATCCTCCAACGGCAACTTGAATTAAACCTACAGGTACATTTTCTTCGTGAGCGATGTTTTTACCAAAGTAATAGGCAATGGCCGAGAAATCTTTGGCACTTATCGAATCGCATACTGACCAACTTCCGGAAAAGAATTCCAGCTGATTGGTTTTTACCAAAGTGGCAGCATCCCAAGCCGTTTCATCAGTATCACAAATCGCTTTTGCATTGAATAATCGAATAGTGGAATTTGCTATAGCTTTTTTTACTTCTGCTGCACCGTTTTCTGAATTTTGAAGTTGAAATGCCATATTCGACTGTCCGGAACAAAACCAAACATCTCCAATTAGAATATTCTTCAAAACAATGTTTGTTTCCTTAGATTTGACAGTCATTTCATACGGTCCGCCTTTTTTCAAAGAAGGAAAAGTGATTTTCCATTTTCCATATTTGTCGACAATGACGTTCTTTTTTTGTTGTTTAAAAGTTACTTCTATAGTATCACCTCCATTAGCGGTTCCATAAACTGGAATGGGTTGATTGCGTTGCAAAACCATATTGTCCGTGAAAACAGCAGCTAATTTTAATCCACCAAAATCTTGAGTGATGTTTTCATAAACGGTTTTGGCCAGAATAGTTGCTCCTTCTTTTGTAGGGTGCAAAGCATCGGGAAAAAGATCGGGACGATGGTATAACTTTTCATGTAAGTCAATTAAACCCACTTGATTTGCTTTTGCAATATTTGATATATGTGATTGAATCTTCCAAAACCATTCTCTGGTTCCTGATTTAAAACGAGGATGCTCATTAAATATGGGTGTCAATCGACAGATGTAAATTTTGACTGCCGGATTTTGTTTTTTTAAAGTGTCTATCAACCAAGTGTAATCGGCATCAAATTCTTCTTTGTAATTGGGCCAATTTCTTGGATCTGTATCATTTAAACCCAAATGAATAATAGCGATATCTGGTCTGTATGCAATGGCATCTGCACATTCGGTTGTATTGGAATATGGCTTACTTCCTTTTTTCAAAAGTGTTGCTCCACTATGCCCAAAATTTTTCACTTCATATTGTCTGCCCATCAAGATTTGAAGCTGCGAAGGATAGGATTCATTGGTAGCATCAGACAGGAGATAACCTGCTGTAACGGAATCCCCAATGCAAGCTACTTTGAGTATTGCTTTTTGTGCAATTGACTCAAAATGAGTGACTATTGAAATTAAAAAGACCACTAAAAATAGATTCCTTTTCATTGTATTTATGTTTTTATTTTTTTTAAAAATCATTAAAAATGGGCATAAATTATCCGCAAGGCGGAACACAAGGCTCCGCCTTAACAGATAAAAACCAAAAACCAACTTAAAACAAATTTTTGAACTTAGTAAACGATACTAGTGTATTTTAGGCATCGACAAAATCATTCACTTTTGGACGCAGAAAACTGACTTGGACTACTAATGCAATTGCAACAACTCCCGCCATCAAAGCAAAGCCGTAACCTAAAGTCCCGCTATCCGATGATTTGCCTAATAATGAAGTTACTAATGCACCACAACCAACTCCGGTCATATTTAGGACACCATAGGCCGTTCCCCGGTATTTTGAAGAAACAAATTGACATATAATGGGCATATTATTGGCATCAAACATTCCGTAACCGATACCGAAACAAAGTACGGCACCTACAACATTGAATAATGAATCTCCAAAACCAATTAACAATAATGCAGGAATCGTTAAACTCAAACCAATCGCACTGGTATAAACCCTGCCTTTTATATTTTTTTGTACCCATTTGTCTGATAGAATACCTCCGAAAATCACTCCCAATAATGATGAAAAGGATATGGCGATAGTTGCTAAAGGACCTGCCTGTTCCATAGGGATTGCTAAGTTTTCTGAAAATAGGGTAGGCAGCCAGTTTTTTGTAGCCCAGCCCGGTAAACTGATTATGGCAAAATAGAATAAGATAACCCAGAAAGAGATGTTCGTGAAGAGAAGTGCTAAACCTTTAAACAGCGATTTTTTTTCACTTGTTGTTATCAAATCTATATCAATAGGTTTTATTTCAGTAGCTTTTTTCTCTTTTAATAAGAATACCAAAACGCATGCATAGACAACACCAATGATTCCAAAATAATGAAAAGTGGTATGCCAAGAATAGGTAGCTGCGATGGTAGCTCCAAAACCTCCTAATGCAGAACCCACATAAAGTCCAGTCATGTGAATACCAATAGCCAGCGATCTTGTTTTTTGCTGATGATAATCGGCTATTAGTGATAAACCCGCTGGAATATAAAGGGCTTCACTCACTCCCATAAGCGCTCTTAACCAATATACCTGATTGTAAGTTGTAGCATATCCCATTGCATAAGTGACCGCTGACCACACAAATAAACTGCCTACAATCAACCATTTTCGGTTTAATTTGTCAGCAATAATTCCGGAAATAGGACTCATTAAAGCATAAATCCAAAGAAATATAGCCATTAGACGGCCAAAATTCTCACCGGAAACTAATTCAGGGATGTCGGCTTCCATTGACGGACGCATCGTGGCCAACATTTGTCTGTCCATATAGTTTAACAATGCTACCAGCCAGAGTAAACCAACTACAATCCAAGGATAATGCTTTGTATTTTTCATATTTTATTTTTTTTAGTTTTAATTTTCTTTTTCAACGTCAAAAGAATTTAAAACCAATTGTTTGTGTCGTTATTTTATTGTTCCTAACATAACATCAGGAGTACGAATGCCTGGTTTTACTTCCCCATTTGATAAAACAATGTCGTCATTCCAGAGTGTGGCTGTTGTAGTTACATGAGTAAGAAAGGGCAGTTCACCAATGGTAGACCATGAATCTGTACGGGTGTTGTATACCAAAATTCCTTTATAAAAACCATCATGATTTGTATTCAACTTATTCTTCTCTACGGATAGTTTTGCTTTTTCTTCTGGAGAATCAGTTTTTGCAATTTGGGACAAATAGGTTTCAATTTTATGAAAAGTCTCACCATTATCACCACCAACAATTACGATTGAATGATTGCCTACAGCAACACCTGCACCTGCGGAAAAGTTGGTTGTGTTTTTTCCATCAGATATGTTTGCACGACTTTCCCAGATTTGTTTTTTAATGTTAAAAACAAAAGTAGTATTGTGTAAATCACTGATGCCCGTAGGTGTTTTGGTTCTTCCGCCAATCACATAAATATTGGTTCCGTTTTTGTCTTTTTGAACTACCGTAACTGAATTTGCCAGAGCGATAGGTAATTTCGGAAGTGTTTTCCATTCCGGATTTTTGCTATTTAGATCAAGGCTTAAAAAATCATTAGAAGATTTAGTAGCCTCATCACCACCAATGGCATAAACTACATTGCCAATATGTGTTAAGCCAATATTTGTAATAGCTACCGGAAAATTAGGTAGCGATTTTATTTCAACCTCATTTTTGGATGCATTCCACTTTAAGATAAACGCTTTATTAGAAAGTCCATTTTCATTTTCACCACCTACATATACTACTCCTAAATCAGTTGAAGTTGAACCACAATAGGCGATAGGTTCTGGCAATGTACTTTGTACATCTTTGTTCCAACTGTATTTATTCTTGCATTTCTGCAATACATGAATTTCTTTTGAATAGTGTTTTTTTCCACCTTCCCAAGGCATTTTATCTTGGAAATTTGCGCCTCCCGAAACAATTAAAACATCGTTAGTAATACCATTAATTGCACCAGCAAAACCCAATGATATACTTCCATCAGCATTTTGTAGTTGTGCTGCTTTTTTCCATTCAATATGGTTTACAGCTTTTTTTTGAGAAAGGGCATCTGTTGTCGACATAATAAGTAAGGAAAGGATTAAAGAAGAAAAATAGTTATTCATAGTATTTGTTTTAAAATAAAACGAACGAAGTTATTTTGACTTGAAATCTTCAAAATTGAGATTTTCGACATCTTTTTTGAACAATTCAAATTGGTCAGCACTCATGTTTTTAACAGGCAATCTAAATGCACCTAAATCCAATCCTACCACTTTCATATAGGCTTTACCTACTGAAATTCCTCCATATTTACCCAATAAGCGAATCATATTGATTGATTTTTGCTGTAAAGCACGGGCTGTAACTAAATCATTTGCATTAAAAGCCGCAATTAAATCATAGTATAACGGAGCCGCATAATTGAAAGTACTTCCTACAGCACCTTTGGCACCTAATACTAATGCAGATAACATATTCTCATCTCGTCCCCAAAGCATATCAAATTTGCCATTTTCATAACTCATACAACTTTGGAAATCCATGAAATCTTCGTGTGTATATTTTATGCCGGCAAAATTCGGAAGTTTCCCGTCTAAGGCCTGCACTAAATCAAACATTGGTAAGTTTACACCTGTCAATATTGGAATGTGGTAATAATAGAAAGGCATATTAGGAACACTTTTTCCAACTTCGATACAGGCTTGCGCCAACATATCTACATTAGCTGGTTTGAAATAAAATGGAGCAGTTAGTGAAACAGCATACAACCCTATTTCATACGCATGTTTTGCTAGGTCAATGCAATCCGTAAGACAAGTTCCGCCTAAGAAGACCATTACTTTAAAGTCGGCATCATGGTTAGAACAATCTGCCCAAGCTTGAGCAACCGTTTTCTTCTCTTGTAAGGTAATAGAAACGCCTTCTCCTGTAGAGCCATTAATAAAAGCACCCGTTATTCCGTTTCGTTTAAGAAAAGTATAGTAGGCTGGAATTAGGCTAACGTCTAATTTTCCGTTGCTGTCAAAGGGCGTAAAAGGAGCTGATATAAGTCCTTGTAAGTGTTCAATTTTCATGAGAATATGTTTTTATATTTTTTTTCAGTAAGGAAACAGTTGAATTTTCCGGTTTACCTTTAAATCTCAAATTTGAGTTTTATTACTTTTTTTCAATTGTTGTTGATACTGTGGTTCCTAATAAATTTTCTGCACTAATTTAAAAACTAATTTGCAGGAAGTCGATTTATTAGAATTATTATTTTAAAAAGAACCGACAAAGTTTTCTTTGCCGGTTTTGTCAGTAAAAAAGGATTAAGTTCCTTTATAACCTGGATTTTGGGCATCTAGTCCTAAAGTTTGATCACTGGTTAAAGTACTTAGGTCTATTGGCCATAGCAATTTATGGTTTTGACCCGCAATATTGTCCAATACACCAGTTAATGGTAAATCTTTTCTGAATGCTAAAGGATTTCCCGAAGCATCTTGCATACGACGTAAGTCATACCAAATTTTTCCTTCGGCTACAAATTCTTTTTGTCTTTCAGCAAAAATAGCCAATTCGTTTTGCTCGAAGGATCCATTTGCATATACTGGGGCAACACCGCCACCACCTGCATAAGCACGGGTTCTGATTGCATTAATTTCAGCAGATGGATCTTGACCTTGTTTGTTTTTAATCTCGGCCAACATTAAGATAGCCTCAGAAAGACGGTAGACAGGGAAGTCATCCGAGAAAATTCGGGCACCATCAACAATAGTACCGATAAACTTACGCAAATTAGTTGCATGAATTGTTCCTTTGTTAAAATTTAAGAAAGTAACATTTCCTCTGGTATCTGCAGCATCGTATTTTTGATATAAATCGTATTTATACTCATAACGGATAATGGTTCCACCACCATTTACCTTCAGCGGGTCGCCGGCAGGAATTGCTACACCTTTATCATCTACATAGCCACTTAATGGATCCGTAATAGCGTAAATAAATTGTCCATAGCTATTTGTTGCCTCTCCAAAACCATATCTCATGGCAAAAATAATCTCGTTGTTCCCTTTAATTGCAGCTGTAGCGGCTGAATTAAACACATTGGCAAAGCTCGATTGCAAGCTATATTTAGGGATAACAGCTTCTACGGCAGCTCTTGCGACAGCTAAATCAGCAGTTGTACTTGTTGGTGCAGCTCCATCAATCTTTACCTTTGCAGACCATAAATAGATTTCAGCCTGTAACATTTGAGAAGCACCTAAAGACCATTGTGCTTTTTGCATTTTGGTTGTATAATTTCCAGAAAAATTAGCGACAGATTTATTGATATCTTCTTTAATAAAGTCTAAAGTCTCTTTTTCTGTTGTAGTACGTGGCAAATAGGCATCCTGAGCCGTTGTTGGAGTACTAATAGCTACTTTTGGTTCTTTTGCTAAGGGTACTCTGCCATACGTGCGATACAATTGAAAATAGTAAAAAGCTCTTAAACCATACGCTTGACCTAAATAGTAACTCTTATCTGCAGCTACTAAATAATCGGCTCTTTCTACCTGATAAATTAAATTATTTACCTGAAATATAGCAGCATAAAACCCTGCCCAACCTGAAATACCGGGAGAAGATTCTCTTAAATCCTGACGAACTATAGATCCTGAGTTTAAAGACGCAGTTCCTGTAAAACTGGTTCCGTCTCTTAATGTGCCTCCTCTTAGTTCCCCTAAGTTAAACAATGTAAGTTGATAGTTTCTTAATTGTTGGTGTAATCCAACCATTGCCCCGTCAACTTGAGAAGGGGTTTTCCAAAAGCTCTCACTAGCGTAATAATCTTCTGGAGCTAAATCCAGATTGTCGCAAGCATTAAACGTAATTGATAACGTCAATAATGCAAATCCTATTAATATCTTTTTCATAGTTTTTTATAAAATAAATTGAACACCAAAAATTACTGTACGTGGTAATGGATACCCTCCTGTAACATTTATCCCTTGATCTGTTGCTTCTGGAGTGAATAAAGTTGATTTACTCATATAACCTAAATTTTGCCCGGTTAAGGTAAATTTAATTCCTTCAATTTTTAACTTAGTTAATAAATCAGCAGGCAATGAATAGGCTAAACTAATTTCGCGGAATGCTAAATAATCGGCTTTATTATAGAACATACTTGAGGTACGGAAGGTATTGTTTTTAAACAATTGATCTGCCCAGTAGTAGGTTGGATATTTTGCATTTGGATTCTCAGGCGTCCAGGTATCAAGTACTTCTTTAGTAGTGTTAAATGTCCCTTGAGCGTTACTTAAGAACCAAGTTCTAGGTCCGTCGTATTGAACATGACCTAAGGCGTAGTCAAAACGAGAGCTAAATGAGAACCCTTTCCATTTGGCATTGAAACCAAAACCACCAGTAACTGTTGGTACGGTACGTCCCATGTATTCCCTGTCGTAGCTATTAATAATGCCATCTCCGTTTACATCTTTCCACTTCACGTCACCTAATGCTATAGGATAATGCAATGCTTTTTCAGCGGGAGTCATAGCGTTAAATACTGTTGGGTGTACCAAAACTCTGGCACCAATTAAATCTCTCAGGGTTAATGCATAAGCATCTAATTCTGCTTGAGTTCTAATAATACCCTCGGCAACATAAGCATATGCTACGTTTGGATCTTGACCTTCTTGTAAACCGCCAACCCAAATTAAATTACCGTTTTTATCGTAAACCTGGCTTCCGCCAACTCTATTATTTTCCAAACCATTTGTAGGTAATTTTAATATTTTGTTAGTATTGTAGGCTGCATTTGCAGAGAAATCTAATGAGAAATCTGTGGTTTTAATTACTCTATAATTTAACTCCGCCTCTATACCTTTGTTTTGCATATTCCCTAAGTTTGTTGTAATTGAAGTTAAACCTGAGGTAGCCGGTAAGCTAAAGCTTGAAATTTTGTCTTTTGTTTGTCTGTTATAGTAAGCAAGGGTAAGGTCTAATCTATTAAACAAACGAGTTTCTAAACCAAACTCATACGTTGCTGAACGTTCCCATAATAAATCAGGGAAAGGAAGTCCGCTAAGTTGATAACCCACAATTCCATCGTATTTACCTCCTCCATAAGATCCTTGTAATTGATAAGGTCCAATAAGGTTATCACTAACGTTTCCGTTTTGGCCGTAACTTGCTCTTAATTTAAGGGTGTTAACTATTTTAGAATCACTTAAGAAATTTTCTTTATGTAGATTCCAACCCACAGATACTCCAGGGAAATTACCCCAACGATTGTTTAATAATTTAGAGTATCCATCACGTCTTACAGTAAAGGTTACTAAATATTTTTCGTAGTAGTCATAAGTTACACGAGAGAAAAAAGATAAAATACGTTGACGTGTGTGGTAGGAGTCAATAATTCTTTTGTCTTTATCAGAGCTTGTGTATTGTAAATCCATAAAATCATCAGATGGAGCTCCTGAACCAGAAGCAGACAATCCGTTTGAATAGGTGTCATAATACTCCGTACCTACCATCGCATCAATATGGTGTTTCCCTAAGAAATCAGTATTGAAATTTAAAGTACCATTATAGGTTTGACTCAATGATCTTCCAAATGAAGCGGATGAAGAACGGGTTTTATTAATATTGTTAGGACTCGATAAAAAATCTTTATTAAAAGACTCATTAAAACCTTCATTATAAAACCAGTTAGCGCTGGTTCTAAAGCTTAAATTTTTTAATAAATCAGCTTTGAAAGATTGAGACATTGTAAATTTATCGGATTGGTTTCTGCGAATAAATTTAGCATCATTAACTGCAGGGTTACCATCGGCGAAATCACGACCTACTAATAATTCACCATTAGCATTTATTCCTCTCATAGTAGGTGGTGCCCCCAAAGAACGGGTCAAATAATTTCCTTCACCATTTGTTTGTGCATCTCTCCATTTAGCGGTTGCAAAGTTCAAACTAGAAGTAGAGGTCAACCATGGTTTTACTTTATATTCTCCATTAAAAACAAAAGTAAGTCTTTTGTAGAATGTGTTAATAGGCAAACCTTCTTCGTCATAAGAACCAATACCTGCATAATAACTTCCTTTTTCGTTACCACCAGTCATGGATATATTAAGGTCTTTGGTTATACCTTGGGGTCTCAATGCGTAGTCTTTATAATTAAAATCTTTATAAATGATTTCTTTATTAGTTCCGTTTGGATCGTAAGCTCCAGCAGCATTGGTGCGAACCGGATCAATCATACTTTGCCAACCTTGACCTAATAATTCTTCATTCACTGAATTTCTGAACATAGGGCTCCACACAGCTGCCGAGTTTTTGTTTCCGTCAAGAATGTTTCCAGCTGCATCTTTGTAAAGATTTCCAGTACCAAAAGGACCAGTGGAGTTCAATTGGCTTAAACGGCTAGGGTCATAGGAACCTGAAGTTTGAATGGCTTTTCTGGACCAATATAAATAGTCTTTTGCATTTAAAAATTCAAAAGGAATATTTAAAGTGTTGATCCCTAATTTTGTATTAACGGTAATGTTTGAAACACCAGCTTTCCCTTTTTTAGTTGTAATCAAAATTACTCCGTTGTTAGCTCTGGCACCATAAATAGCAGTTGCAGAAGCGTCTTTTAAAACTTCGATAGAAGCAATATCATCGGGGTTAATTTCACTAAAACTGGCTCTTAAAAAACCATCGACCATTACTAATGGAGAACCACTTCCATCATAGTTTGTACCACCACGTAATGTAATATTGGGTACAGCACCAGGACGTCCTGAAGCCTGTTGTACTCTTAAACCAGGAATAGTACCCGCCAAAGCCGAAGCAGGGTTAGAGCGTACTCCCGTTTCCAATACTCTATTGTCTAGTTTTGATACTGAACCGGTTATTTTTGATTTCTTTTGGGTTCCATATCCCACAATAACAATCTCATCCAGTTTCTGACCAGATTCTTTTAATATAACAGTAATTGGAGCGCTAGTAATAGTTACTTCCTGTTGATCCATACCAATATAAGAAACAACAAGCTTTGTAGCATTATCAGGAGCAGTTAACGAAAAATTACCATTGAAATCAGTCTGTGCCGAAATATTGGTGCCCTTGACAATTATATTTGCGCCCGGCAAAGGATTTCCTGATTCATCTAATACTTTACCCTTAATTTGTTTTTCAATTAGAGATAATTTAAATGCAGTTCTTTCATTTTCTACTGTCTCGTGTCCATTTTTTTCGAATAAAGTAACAGTTCTGGTAGGTGTTGCTGCCGATACCTGTATGGTGAAAGGTATTAAAAACAGGGGCGTTAATTTGATAACTTTCCCGAATTTTGGCATAAGCCAAGGATTTTTTGGCTTGCTTTTTGGTAGTAATTCCATACTTTTGTAATGGTTTGGTTAGTAATAATTTTCCTTCTTGGTTTATTTATTTGTTTTTCCAACCATTGTTCTTTTTGTGAAGAACCAGCCAGCAATGTTTAGAGGACATGCTGGCTTTTTTTTTGGTATAACAAATCAATATTTTATAAAAAAGGGTAATCCCAATTTTTGTTGTTTTTTATTTTAGCAATCTAAATACTGTTCTTTATATTTTAAGAATATGAATTATGGCTTAGTTTTGAACAATCATTACCAATAAAAAAAATCATATCAATAGGAGCATTACAGTCAAAAATGCGTGTTGAGATTAATAATTTTAAAATATAAAACCTCTTTTTTTATAATAGTAATTTTGCACGGAGCTTTCTCTTGGACTAAATTATGTTCTTGATCCCTTGTAGGATAGTAAATAGAAATTAGTGTAAAAGAATAATTTTGAAATGTAATTTTTCCGTGTTATTTATTATCACGGCGTAAATATATAAATAAATTTAATAAATGCAATACAGTTATTAAAATATTTTAATAATTAAAATTTTGAAGTAATCTTTAATTATTTATTAATGGGGATAACATCTTTTCTTTTATAACGCAACAAGCTCCAATGACACCTGCACGACGACCTAAAGTCGATTTTTTAAGTTTCATATCACGGTTAACTAAACCTAGTGAATATTTTTTTAATGCAGATTGAATAGGTAATAGTGTGTAATCCCCTAATTGAGCGAAATCCCCACCAATTACTAATAAATCAGGATTAAAGATATTGAGTAGAATAGACAAATAACGTCCCATTTTCTCACTTTGCTTGGTCACCAAATCAACACATAGCGTATCTTCTAAAGTCAAAGCTCCCGCAATAATTGCATGATGCTGTAAAGCCAAAGCATTATCATCAAGAACTACTTTTGATTCTTTGCCTTCCTTTAAAGCCGCCTTAAATTGATTTACGAGTGACCAACCTGAAATTTCAGTCTCCAAACATCCTAGTTTCCCACACTGGCACATAATCCCATTATCAAAGATAGTACTGTGTCCAAATTCTCCAGAATAACCGGATTTACCATAATAAAGTTTTCCGTCTGTGATCATTCCTATAGCAACACCCCAACTATAATTAAGAAATATGATATTCTGTTCATCATCAACAACTCCTTCAGAATATTCCCCAAAAGTCATTGCTCTAGTATCATTTTCTAAATGAACGGGCAAATCTAATTGCTCAGAAATGATTTCTGTCAAAGGTCTGTTTTCACTAAAGAAATAATTATAGCTAAATCCCTCCATTGAATTTATTCGACCTGAAAAATTGATACATGCTCCCACAATCATACTTTTTTCAACAGAACTGTCTTCAACGAATGAATTAATTAGAGTACAAAATTCCAATAAAGACGCTTGAGTGTTTTGTAATGCAAAGGAAGTTCCTAACTCAATACTTACAAATTCATTTTTAATGTTTTGTAAGCCAATGGACATACTGGCAATATTTACTTCGACGCCTAGAAAGTAAGCACAAGTAGGATTGATACTGTATAAAGAAGGACGTCTTCCGCCACTATTGGTAACTTTTCCCAGATCTATCACGTAAGCTTCTGACAATAATTCATTAACGGCTTTAGTTACCGTTGGAACACTAGATTGTAGTTCAGAACTTAATTCAGCTATTGTAGCATTACCGGCAGACAATAATCGTTTTACGATTGCTTGTCTTAGCATGTGCCACTTTTGTCCAGAAAGGCTTTTGTCTTTACTACTATCTAATAAATCTTTTAAACTCATTATTGTATTTTTTAAAAAATTTCACCGGGATTCATTTACAAACTTACTATAATTTTTTTTAGACAATGAGTTAAATCTTAGCTTAGTATTAAATTTAGATTTCACTTTGTAATAATCACGAGAAATAAAAAGCCTGTAAATAGTAGTATTTACAGACTTTTGATTTCAATAAAAAAATAATTAGTGAGCGCTAAGAATCTCGAATAAAATTGCTGGCGTTGCTGGTTATCCTATTAATTGAGTAAATAAATCATGTCTTTCATTAAGGTATTGGTATTCGAATCCTTTGGTATTCATATTCGTTTTGATGGACTGAATGTCATTTGGATTCTTCAATTCTAACCCAACAACTACTGATCCTACTTCACGGCTATTTTTTTTGGCAAACTGAAAATAAGTAATGTCATCATCCGGGCCTAATATGTCGTTTACAAATTCCTTTAATGCTCCGGGACGTTGCGGAAACTGAATCATAAAATAATGCATTAATCCTTCGTAGAGTAATGAGCGTTCTTTAATTTCGGCAGTTCTTTCAATGTCATTGTTACTGCCGCTGACTATGCAAACTACTGTTTTGCCTTTTATTTCGTCCTTGTAAAAATCTAATGCAGCGATGGTTAATGCTCCGGCAGGTTCGACCACCATGGCTTCTTCATTGTACAGTCGTAATATGGTGGTACATACTTTTCCTTCTGGAACCAATATGATGTCGTCCAGGTTTTTTTTGCAAATATCAAAAGTCAGGTCGCCCACTTGTTTTACGGCAGCTCCATCAACAAACTTATCGATAATATCTAATGCCGTGTTTTTGTCATTGTCAATTGAAGTTTTCATCGAAGGCGCTCCTTTCGGTTCTACACCAATGATTTTAGTACTAGGACTCAATTGTTTGAATACGGTTGAAAGTCCGGAAGCCAGTCCGCCACCACCGATGGGTACAAATACATAATCTATAGGTTCTTTATACGTGTCCAAAATTTCTAACCCAACAGTTCCTTGACCGGCAATGACTTCTACATCGTCAAAAGGATGGATGAACGCTTTGTTATTTTGTGTGGCATCGGCTACCGCTTTTGCGTAAGCGTCATCAAAAGTGTCTCCTGTCAAGATAATTTCGACATAGTTTTTTCCAAACAATTGAACCTGTTTTACTTTTTGTTTGGGCGTGGTTTTTGGCATATAAATTTTCCCCATTATTTTCAAAAGGTGACAGGAGAAAGCAACGCCTTGCGCATGATTTCCAGCGCTGGCACAGACAATTCCGTTTTCTTTTTCGGGAGTGGTAAGTGTACACATTTTATTATAAGCGCCTCTTATTTTATAGGATCGAACGACTTGTAGGTCTTCACGTTTTAGCAAAACAGTTGTTCCAAATTCCTCTGATAAATTTAAGTTTTCGATGAGTGGAGTAGGAGAGACTACGTTTTGAAGTTGTTTTTGTGCTTGTTGTATAGTTTTAAATAAAGTCATTTTTTTAGTATTTGGAATTTAAAATTTGGAATTAAAAGGAATTCATGGGGTCTAATTCGGCTATTTTTGGGGCTAATTGTTGGATTATTTCTTTGTGCGTTTTACTGGTATAAACGCAATAATCAGTTTCCTGAATAATTGGAAAGGCATTGATAATTGATGCGACTTGTTTTTCTTTTTCATCGGAATTCGGAAACTTAAATAGTAGAATTTGATGAGTAAAAAGTTCAGCTTCAGTCTGAAAATAACATTTAAAAACTTCAATGACTTTTTCCATTTGATACACTATGTTTTGAACGGCTACTTCTGTTTCAATAACCGTAATTGTAAAGCGATATAAATTTACTGTTTTGCAAAAAAATACGGAGAAGCTATTTATATTTGTTTTTCTTCGAGTCAAAATAAGGACCACTTTATTGATTAATCCTTCCTGTTTTTCACTGAAAAGTGTTATTGTAAATTCTTGTTTCATTGCTGAATAGTTTGTTTTTAGTTAAAAAAAAAGCCTCTCTCAATTTGAACTGAGAAAGGCTTTATTAGAGAATAGAATCCTGACTCGTCATGTGAAACGAATAATGATAATTACGATACTAATAATTGTTGCTAAATTTTTCATATATATTTAAAATAAAAAACCTCCCGATTTGGGAGGTTTCATAAATTGTATATTGATTACTTATTTATATAACACCTCGCCATAATTATCGAATGATAATTATAATAATGACAATGATGATGTTAACTAAGTGTTTCATTTTTTTCTTGATAAGGTGCAAATGTATTGATTTTTAGGAAACCGAAATAATAATTTATTATTTCTTTACTGTTTTTTTGTTTTCAACTATAATAAGTAGATACTGAACTAGAATTTAGATTACGATAACAGATTGATATCAATAAGACAGGAAAGATTAAAATCAATGTAACAAATCACTATAGCGTCTTTGGGCAATAAACAATAATCAAACTACAACCAGATGGTTTCTTTTTGTTTGATATGATTAGAAATTTTCAAAATGTCTTTTAGAATAGTTCTGGCGGCTATCTCTTTACCTGATCCGGCTCCCTGGATTATAATTGGATTTTTACTGTTTGTTTTAGTATAAATTTCTACTAAATTTTCAGTGTTTTGTAACTGACCAAGCGCGGAATTAATAGGTACAGAAATTAATTTGACCTCTATTTTTTCACTTTCAATATCAAACTCTCCAACGTATCGTAAAACATGATTCTCATTCTGAGTCAGTTTAGCAATTCTATACGGTTTATCTAATAAATTTTTATTGTTTTTGTATACTGACTTTGTATGGGTTTCATTGAGAGTAGGTATTAATAAAGGCATAATTTGTACCTCTTTCAATTCTGCTTTATGCTCTATTTCTCGGGCTAGAATTACTAATTTTTCGGCTACAGCATTTCCGGAAAGATCTTCACGGGAATCAGTTTTGGTATAGCCTAATTTTTCAGCATCTTCAATTATTTTTGAAAACGGAATGTCTTCATTTCCAAATCTATTAAAGATATAACTCAATGAACTGGAGAATACACCTCTGATTTTTGTGATTTTTTCCCCTGAAAAATGCAATTCTTTAATGGTGTTTAGAATTGGCAATCCCGCACTAATATTTGCTTCATATAAATAGTCCTTATCGAATTTTTTTAGATTTCTACGAATTTCAGTATAAAAATCATGATGTAATATATTGGCCGTTTTATTAGCCGCTACTATATTAAAACCATTTTGTATCAATGAAATATACGATTTTATAATTTCTGGACTATTGGTTGCATCAACGGCAATCAAATTTTCTAATCCCTGATTTGTGGTATATTCTATAATATCTTCGACTCTGAAAGGAATGGCTGATTGTGCAAAATTTGCTTCCCAAGTATTCGCCAAACCCTCTTTTTCAAAAAAAGCTAAACTGGAATTGGTTATGATTGGGAAACGCAATTCGATAGTATACTTTTCCTGAAAAAAATGCTGGCTTTCCAGAACCTGTTGGATTAAACTGCCTCCTACGTTTCCAATTCCAAAAAGAACTATGTTAATTCTAAGCGCTGACATAATTTTGTGTTTTATGATTTAAAAAAATAGGGTTCAATATATCTGCTAATTGGTTGAATTCTATCAAGAATGCATCATGTCCATGAATAGATTGAATTTGATGGTAAAAAACATTTTGCTTTATATTTTTTAGTCCACGGTAGGTTTTTCGGCTTTCGTCAGCGATGAACAAACAGTCAGTATCAATCGTAATGAGATGAATGTTAGATTGAATGGTATTGGCTACAGCCAAAAAATCTTGTCTATTGCGGGTAATATCATTCGTCTTTAGCAAATGATTCATCAACTTATAAGCCGCCAATCGATACCTGTTTTTTAACTGAATTCCATGACCGAGCAACCAATTTTCGATTTGAAGAATGGAGGAACTGTCTAGTTTGTTTCTTTGAAATCGTTGATTTACATATTCGGGCGTTCTGTACAATAAAGTAGCATGCAATCGTGCATCAACAATTGGGTCGTCCGAGTTATTGAGAATTTGATCTTGTATTAAAACATTCGCAATTACCCAATCAGTAGCTTTCCAATCAGTGGCAATTGGAATTAAATTTTCAATTCTTTCGGGTTGTAAAGCTGCCATTTCCCATGCAATTGCACCACCTAAACTTCCACCAATGATTGTAAAAACAGTTTCTATTTTTAAATAAAATAAGCCTTCCCAAAAAATTCTGGCAATGTCACGAACGGTGAAATCACGGTAGTTGTCTATTAAATTCCCAACTTGGTTATCGTATCCGTTTCCTGGAATGTTAAAAACAATTACGGTAAAATAATTAGTATCAATGGATTTGTTTTCTCCCACAACACCATTCCACCAGCCGTTTTTTCCGGAAACAGTTGAGTTTCCTGTCAAAGAATGATTCACCACGACTATTGGTGCATGACCAATGGGCGGACCAAAAACTTGATAGGATAAAGAAATATATGTTTTCTGTTTCCCTATTTCTAAATCAAAATTAAAAAGATCTATTTTTTCTATATTTTCCATTTTTTACTGTTTTAAAATTCAAGTAGTTTTTTGTTTTTAGAAAAGCAGCCTTTGGAACCAAAAACAAACCAAAGGCACGCTTTTCAACCAAAAAACAAAAATTAGTATTGTTGTATTTCTTGAAGTTCTTTGATACTTGCAAAAGCAACTTTCAAATCTGTTTTTAAGTCTTCAATATCTTCTAAACCAACTGAAAGTCGAATCAAATCTTTAGAAACTCCTGTTGCAATTTGTTCCTCATCGGTTAATTGCTGGTGAGTTGTGCTTGCCGGATGAATAATAAGTGATTTAGTATCTCCAATATTGGCTAAAAGTGAAAATAAATGAGTCTCATCGGCTACTTTTTTAGCGGCTTCAAAGCCCCCTTTTAATCCAAAAGTAACGACACCGCTTTGTCCTTTTGGTAAATATTTTTGAACTAAATCATAATATTTACTTGTTTTTAAACCTGGATAATTAACCCAAGCGACTTCTTCTTGAAGCGCTAACCATTCAGCTAATGCCAATGCATTTTGGCTGTGTCTGTGTATTCGAAGCGGTAAGGTTTCTAATCCCTGAATGATCTGAAAGGCGTTGAAAGGACTCAAAGCGGCACCAAAATCACGCAAGCCTTCTATTCTCACTTTTGCAATAAAAGCCGCATTGCCTAATGCTTCATGATAAATTAGCCCGTGATAGCCCGCCGAAGGCTCTGTAAATTCAGGAAATTTTCCATTTGACCAGTCAAAATTTCCGGCATCAATAATAACGCCTCCAAGTGAAGTTCCGTTTCCTGAAATGTATTTTGTCAGGGAATGAATTACAATATCGGCTCCATATTCAATAGGATTGAGTAGGTAAGGAGACGCAACGGTATTATCAACAATAAACGGGACTTTAAACGCCTTAGCCTCTGTTGAAATTGCTTTTAAATCCAACACATCTAATTTTGGATTTCCTAATGATTCTACAAAAAAGGCTTTGGTATTTTCTTGGGCAGCACTTGTAAAATTTGACGGCTCTGTAGGATCTACAAATGTAGTGGTAATGCCCAATCTTGGTAAGGTCACTTTTAATAAATTGTAGGTTCCGCCATAAAGACTATTTGACGCAACTATGTGATCACCGGCTTTCAATAAAACCAAAAAAGTCGTTGCAATTGCTGCTGTTCCTGAGGCAGTAACCACAGCTCCGATTCCTCCTTCCAAAGCGGCTAATCGTTGCTCTAAAATATCATTGGTTGGATTATTTAATCGGGTGTAGATAAATCCGGCTTCGGCTAAGCCAAATAAATTGGCGGCATGTTCTGAATTATTGAAAACATAAGAACTGGTTTGGTAAATAGGAACTGCTCTGGTTCCTGCGTTTTTTGTTACGTCGTGACCTGCATGTAATGCATTTGTTTCAAATTTTTGTGTGCTCATGATCGTTAATTTTTAGAGTTATTTAGTGTTTTTTCTTGTTTTGTTTATGGATATAAAAAAACCTCTGCGGTTTGCAGAGGTTCTATTTATCTTTTTAAAATTAATTATAATAGAAACGCTGCGGAAAATTCCGGCATCATTTTACACATATTGCAATTGATTAATTTCATTTTTTTTTATCTTTTGTTGAGGCAAATGTGCAAACTAATTTTTATTCCACCAAGGAAAAATTGATTTATTTTATAAATTCTATAGAAATAGTAGAGTTTAATATTATTTCAAAGTATTTAATACATTGTTTTATGAAATATTTATTTCTGATTTTATTTAATGGTAAGATATTGAGTGTGTTATTTAAGAGCTTTAATATTTGTAGTAATAACTATAAGAATATTGAAATTCCTTCCTGTTGAATTGGAATTATACTATTTATGTCTGGGCAGATAAAACAGGAGTTGTAGAGTTTAGCAAAATTAGACCTGGAAATGAGGTAATTCCTGGAGCAGTCAACAAAAATTAACGAAGTTTAAGTATCCACATATAAAAAATTTGTATTTTGACACCAAAACAATAACTATTTATTAGAATGTCACAAAAAACAAAGCAATTTACAATTCATGAAGATTGGACAGTAGTACTCTTAGGTTTCCTGATTATCGGGTTATCCCTTTTTGTTTTTCTTCCCTCGGTTCCTGTATTCAAGTGGTCAAATGGTACGGATTTACGCAACGATGTATTTGATTACGGGAATTTACAAATCATTATGGTGCAGTTTGTGTACCTTATTTCTATTGGGAGTATTGGTGCTTTTTTGATTGGAAAGTCAGTAAAAAACTTCTTGCTGGGTTTTCCTGTCGTTTATTTATTAACCGTTATTGCATTGATTATTGCAGGAAACAGCGAGATAAAAGGACTCAATTTAGAGGCTGTAATTTTCAGCTTGATTATCGGTTTGTCTATAGGTAATTTTTTTACGCTTCCAGAATGGTTTAGAACAGCACTTTCTACAGAAATTTTTGTAAAAATTGGATTGGTATTATTAGGGACCAGCGTCATATTTTCAGATATTCTTAAAGCAGGTTCTTTGGGATTGATACAAGCTTTGATAGTCGTATTATCGGTTTGGTATTTTGCTTTTTGGTTGTGTAAAAAACTAAAAGTAGATGACGAGTTGACCATGATGATATCCAGCGCGGTTTCCATTTGTGGAGTTTCGGCAGCTATTGCTACATCAGGAGCGATAAAAGGAGACTCAAAGAAGCTTTCATATGTTATTTCGATGGTTTTGGTTACTGCAATTCCAATGATGATTTTTATGCCGATAATTGCCAAATACTTTAATTTCCCGGAAGAAGTTACCGGGGCATGGTTAGGCGGCAGTATTGATACTTCTGGAGCAGTAGTAGCTTCGGGCTCCTTGGTGGGAGAAACAGCTTTAAAAATTAGTACTATCGTTAAATTTTCTCAGAATGTATTATTGGGTTTAGCTGCTTTTGCTATTTCGGTTTATTGGACATACACTCAAAATGCATCTGATGGAGCTACTGTGTCTAAACCAACTTTAAAAGTGATTTGGGAACGTTTTCCAAAATTTGTTATCGGGTTTATTGCAGCTTCATTACTTTTTTCTTTTTTACTCACATCTGATGCTCGGGATGCAGTCAAAGACGGATTAAAGAATTTACAAGGAATTTGGTTTGCTTTAGCTTTTACGAGCATTGGTTTAGAAACCAATTTTAAAGATTTGTTCAGCAAAAACAGTAAAAAACCGCTTTATGCGTTCTTAATTGCACAGTTGTTCAACATCATTATTACACTTATTATTGCCTTTATATTGTTTGGTAAATGATTTTTTGATTAATATAAACAGATATAAAAAAATCCATTTTACAAACTGTAAAATGGATTTTTTTATATTAAAAATTGAATGCTTAAGAAATAAATTTAATCTCAAGATTATACTTATAAGTTTGATTTGCAAAATTCTATTTTTGCATTCTCTCTTTTCATTATTGGTAAATAAAGGATTTAAAGATTCTTTTTTACTTTGTTTAGGTTTGCCATTTCTGTCCTTGACGAATTTCTGACTCCTAACAAATGCCAAGCTTTTTAATTTTTTTTATTAAAGTTTAACATATAAGTAAATTAAAATAATAATGGTATTTAGATGAATTTATCGAAGCCATTTTTTGCGTTTAAACCATATCAATGGTCCAACGAAAGATACAAGCAGCAATAATATTACGTAAATATACCCGTATTTCCATTCCAATTCGGGCATATATTTAAAGTTCATGCCATAGAAACCAGCTACAAGCATTGGCAGGGAAATACAAGTTGTTATTATGGTTAATGTTTTAAAAATTCGGTTTTGTTCAAGGTCAATCTTATTTGACACGTAATCTTTGAGGTCATTTAATCGTTCAAAATTATTTTGAACATATTCATTTATTACATTTAAATCATTTAGTTCAGAAAAAATATTTTCTTTTATTTCAGAAGTTAATTTTTTGCTTTTTCTAAGCAAATGTAAAATTCGTCTAAATTCATCCAGAGATTCCTTAACGATTAAATTATTGAATTTTAATGCTGTAATTTCATCCAATTCCTGCTCAGAAAAATCTTTTTGCTTCTGTAAATTAGAATAAATTGTTTTAATGTTTTTTGCCATCACTTCTGTTAAGTCTGCAAAATAATCCGGAACTATTCCAATCATCATTAAAAGGAATGAATCTAAAGTAAAAGGCAACGTTTTTATGTTTTCAAAATGTTCCTTTTTTTTGTTTTCAGGTATAAATTGCTCAAAATTCACAGCCATAAATGAAAACATTATTTCCTCCTTTAGAATAAAAGATATTACTACTTCTTCAATTTTATCCTGTGGAGTAAAATAGGGGAATGAAAAATTAAATGCCAGTTGAGTCGCTTCTTCTAAATAATGAGAACTTATTTCGATATCCTTACTATTATTCAATATTGCGGTATTTATATTAAAGAGCTTTTCAAGATTTTTAATATCCTCTTGGTTGTAATCAATGATTTGTATGCTGCATATATCGTATAAATCAGAAGGCATTTCATCAATGCTTTTAATTTGGATTATATGTTTATCTCTGTTTAATAATTCAATAATCATTTTTCGCTGTTTTATAAATTTTCCACAAGAATCTTGAAGATGTTGAGTCAAGGGGCAGTTATAGGATTTTTAACTTTTTATTTTTGCTGCTAAAGCAAAGTTATGGAAATTATTAAATGAATTAATTTAAAAAAAAAGCGATGTAGATTACAAATAGGATTAAGAATAATTGTGTTTTTTAGGTAAAGAATGCATGTCTAATTTTGTCTATTATCTACACAGTTAAAATTAGTTTGATTTTTCTTGGTTGACTTTTAAAATAAAAACCACTCTATTAAAAAATGAAATTAATAGAGTGGTTAAAAAAAAATATTTATCAGCCTATTTGAAACTTCTTAATTTTCTAATCGATATACTTCGTTACGATTTGAAAGGAAGCTGTAAATAACTTGCATATTTACCGCCAGTATGCAGAACATGAATTCCTTTATTGTTCGGTGTACAGCCTGGAGTTCCCGGCATGACGGATCCAATTTCATCCTTGCTGCTTACCATTACTCGCAGTGTTTCGCCTGCATAATAAATCAAACCAAGTGGACTAAGAACAATATCTAATTCTACGATTTCGTTTGGAGAAAGTTTTTCTACTCGGTCAAAACTGTACGCTGGTACTTCGTCTGTAGAAAGTTTTGGGTCTAAATTTCTGTGTGATGCACGCAAACGCCCACTCGGACCTTTATAGCGCAATGCAGAAGCTCCGTCTTGTGTAAAATCCTGCAAAGCAGCGTTACGATTAGGTACTACAAATTCGCTCAATACATTACCTAATTTGTCAATTTTTTGTATCCAAACAAATATATCCATATCATCTGCATTTTCTGCTTCCATAAAAAGTTTGACTTTTGGATAACCAATAAAGGTAGTGTCTTTATCAAAAACAGTCTGAAATGATACACGAACAGGCATAGCCTCTGGGAAATAACGTAATGGAAAGTCGTTTTCATCGGCAGTAAATTGTAAAGTTCGTGTTTTTCCATTCAAATAGTAACGTTGTAATTCTGATTCTTTTGGTGGAAAAGTTTCCGAAGTAATTCCGGTACGATTACCGCCATGAAAATCTAAAATTGAATATTGTACGGTAGGCGTTTTTTCCCATCCATTTTGTTTTCCAAGCAAATAATAATCAAAGAATTTACGAAGTTCTTCAGTCGATTCCTGAGCATAATAATCAGGCCATTCCTGAGTATCGTGAATTCGCAGCCATTTTTCTTTAGAACCTATCGAACGCCAGGAACGGAAAGTTCCCATTGTGTGCAATGTATTAGAATAACTTGCCACAATATAGGCAGGAATCATAATTTTAGAAATATCGGCTACTTTGTCTTCCCACAAATCGCAATTTGCCAGTGGATAAGCTTCTAATTCAGCAACCATATCTTCTCTTTTTGCACCAGTAGCGCTTACGTGATTTACCTGTAAACGGTGAAGAAAATTAGGATCAGGAATTCCGCCAATGTATGCCAAATCGCGATACGCATCCTGTAAACCTTCAACTGGGTTTATACAAGTAAGATGCGGCGGCTGACCTGCAGCGATAAACCATTGTGAAAAAGCTAAATACGAAGTTCCTGATAATGCTGTTTTCTTATTAGACCAATCTTGTGCTGCTAACCATTCGATAAGATCATAAGCATCCTCTGCTTCCTGCGAACCAATCATAGTGATATCGCCTTCGCTATGTGCAATTCCACGTGCGTCTGGGTTACAAACTGCATAACCGTGTTCTACCCAGTAAGCTGGATCGGGAGCTTCAAATTTTGTTAAACCAGAACCCCAAGCATTTCCCATTCCAAGCATATTGAATAAGCCAACATAACGAGGAGCTGTTCCTGCACTTTTTCCGTAAGGACTCCATGCAATCAGAGTAGGAACTTTTTCTTCAGTAACAGGCAGATAAACATCTGTATATATTATGATTCCATCACGCATTTTTACAGGAACATCTTTCAGAAATCGGATATCACAACCAAGAGGTTTAAAGCCAGGTGCTATTTGTTCTCCCTTCTTTAAAATGGTTTCTTTGGTTTCAAATGGACTTAATACTCCGTGCTCAATTCCGTTGTCAATGTATTCAAATGCTGGTTTGAAAATCATTTTTTCAGCTATATTATTCATATCTATATAATTTTATGTTATTCAATTAATTTAATATTACAAAGTTATGAAAGAATAATCCTAAAAATATAAACGATTCAAACCAAGAAGTATAAAATTCAAACCTAATGGTCCCGATAAAACTTAGGAATATTCCCTGTTGTTTTTTTAAAGAAATTACTGAAATAGTTGGCATATTCAAATCCTAAAGTATAAGCGATATCTGAAATACTCCAATCTGTATGACGCAGTAATGTTATTGCTTCTGCTGTAATGCGTTCAGCAAGAATGGCAGTTGTAGATTTACCTGTAATTTCCCTTACAGCTCTATTGAGGTAATTTACATGTATGGAAAGCAGGGTTGCGTAGTCCTGTGCGGTTTTAAGTTTTAATGGCTCACTTAGGTTTTCTATTGGGAATTGCCGTTCCAAAATGTCCATGAATTGGGTAACTATTCTTAAAGAAGCATTTTTTGATTGTATAAAATGTTCTGCAGGTCGCATCTGTAGCGCCTCATGAATAATTAACTCTATATAAGTACGCATAAGATCGTCTTTGTACAAATATTCACTAGAGTCACGGGCAATCATAGTATCAAAAAATTCTGTAAGTTTGGATTGCTGTTCAGGGTTGAGTTTAAATGCCGGGTTCGAGTTTAGTTGAAATAAAGGCGATTTTTGGAAGTTTTCCAGTCGTTCAAGAGGCTTAATAAATTCTTCTGTAAAAACACATGAATATCCTGTATGTTTTTCAGAAAGGATTTCAGTCGCATAGGGTATGCGTGAATTGGCAAAAAAAAGATATACTCCATCAAGATGAATTACGCGGTCGTCATAATGTATTTTACTGTTGCCTATGCTGAGCAGGATTAAGTAAAAATGGCGTCGCCCGAACGCCGATGGTCCGCTTTTTTTTACTTTATTCCAGCTTATTTTAAACCCCCTCTGTTTTAGGATTGATTTTAATGCCGGATTGGGAAATTCCACAGTTGCTTTCATATAAGTATAAAAGTATAAAAATCAATCCAGTTTTCGTTATATTATTTGGCTCAATTGAGGTACAGGAATTATGTACTCATCAATGGATTTCATTTAATACTGTTTTTAAAAGAACTTCAATCGTTTTCGCTTTATTTTACTTGTTAAACATAATTAAAATTGTTTTTTTCTTTCATTACTTTCATTACTTTTGGCCTCCAAATGAGAGTAACTGTATTTTTTTTATACCTGTTTTTCTATCTGCAAAGCGGAGGAAATTATGTTCATGCTGCTTCGCATGACAGCGATATTTACAGCTCATTAATTTCCAAACTTGTACAAGCGAATCAAGTAAAATTTGCTAAGACTGGTTCGAGCAGTATAATTATTAATGCTGACTGTTTTGATCTAGAAGAGGAATGCTCCAACAGCGATTCTCTTAAAAACAAAAATTTAAACAAAAATTTTACTGAAAAATTTGGCATTTCAAAAGTTTGGTATCAGACATTTTCTTGTCAGTCTATCATAAACTATTGTAATAAGAATTTTAAAATCTTCGCGCCATTTTGTGGCCAGTCATATCCTATTTATATTATTCAGCAGGTATTAAGAATTTGATTAATACTGAAATCAGTTACTAAATTTATGAGATTGCTTACTTTATGAACGCTTTAGGCTTTCATTTACGGTATGGCAGTTCCAATATTTTTTGGAAACTGATGACTTTTTATGTCTAAGGAATTCCCAATTCCAAGTATTTAATCGCTTAATTTCCATTTTATATCATGAATAAAATACTCGTGTTCAAGGGCTTGATTGCCTTGTTGTGCCTAACAAGTTGTACAACAAAAAAAGAAGAAAAAGAAGAAGAGACAAAATTTATTGTTACCAATCCCATAAAAATTGATACTTCGTTTACCAAACAATATGTTTCACAAATTCGTTCCGTACGTAACATTGAAATCCGAGCGCAGGAAAAAGGATATTTACAAAACATCTATGTAGATGAAGGTCAATATGTAAAAGCAGGTCAGCTACTATTTAGAATTATGCCGGGAATGTATCAGGCAGAATTGCTAAAGGCACAAGCAGAAGCTAAAGGCGCTGAGATTGAATTACAAAATGCCAAAAACCTTGCCGACAAAAATATAGTTTCCAGAAACGAGCAGTCTTTGGCTCAAGCCAAATTAGAGCAGGCAAGAGCAGAAGTGGCTTTGGCGAAACTTCATTTATCATTTACTGAAATCAGAGCGCCATTTGCCGGAACTATTGATCGCATTCCCTTAAAATTAGGGAGTCTGATTGATGAAGGGGAACTGTTAACCAGTCTTTCAGATAACAGTCAAATGTTTGCCTATTTTAATGTTTCAGAACCGGAGTACTTAGAATATCAAAGCAATGTAAAAGATCGTGCAACTAATAAAGTAGGTCTGCTATTGGCTAATAACCAAGTGTTTCAATTTAAAGGAAATGTCGAGGTTATTGAAAGTGAATTTAATAATGAAACAGGAAATATAGCTTTCAGAGCACGATTCCCAAACTCAAACAAATTACTGAAACACGGAGAAACAGGATTGGTTCAAATGAATGTTCCGCTTAAAAATGCTATTGTAATTCCGCAAAAAGCTACGTATGAAATTCAGGATAAAAAATATGTTTTTTTAGTAAATAAAAACAATGTGCTGGAATCAAAGGAAATTATTATTACTGGTGAAATCCCCGATTTGTATGTTGTTTCCAGTGGAATTACTGAAAATGACAAAATTTTACTGGAAGGTATTCAGAAAGTTAAAGACGATGAAAAGATAAAGTATGATTTTGTAAAATCGAAAGACGTCATCGCTCATTTGCGATTAAAAACGGAATAGGTTTATAATTTTCAATTTGGTTTAACCATAAAAAATAAATATAATGTTTAATAAATTTATTCAAAGACCAGTTTTGTCGATAGTAATATCGCTCATAATAGTCTTTTTGGGAGTCTTGGCGGTAACCAATTTGCCAGTGACTCAATTCCCTTCCATTTCGCCACCAAGGGTGAATGTAATAGCAGATTATCCGGGATCAAATGGAGAACTGATGATCAAGTCCGTAATCATACCATTAGAAAAGGCACTCAATGGAGTTCCTGGAATGAAATACATGACTTCAGATGCGGGTAACGACGGAGAAGCCAGTATTCAAATAATTTTTAATTTGGGTACCGACCCGAATCAAGCAGCGATAAATGTTCAAAACCGTGTAGCCTCAGTAGTCAATAAATTACCGCCATTAGTGGTAAGAGAAGGAGTGAAAATTACGCGTGAAGAATCGAGTATGTTGATGTATGTGAATCTTTACAGTACGGATAAGAATACGGATCAGAAGTTTTTATACAACTTTGCCGAGATTAATATTCTCTCTGAATTAAAAAGGGTAAATGGAGTAGGATTTGCAGATGTTTTGGGTAATCGGGAATACGCGATGAGAATTTGGCTGAAGCCAGACAGAATGTTAGCCTATAAAATTTCTGCAGAGGAAATTATGGAAGCCTTAGCCAATCAAAGTCTAGAAGCGTCACCAGGTAAAACAGGTGAAAGTTCAGGTAAAAGATCGCAAGCATTTGAATATGTACTAAAATATTCTGGCCGATTTACTACTAAAGAACAATATGGAAATGTAGTACTTAGGTCGAATCCTGACGGCGAAATTTTACGATTAAAAGATGTCGCCAATATTGAGTTTGGAAGTTCTATGTATGATATTTATTCGAACTTAAACGGAAAACCTTCTGCTGCAATTGTTTTGAAACAATCCTACGGAAGTAATGCCAGTCAGGTTATTAAAGATGTAAAATTAAAATTAGCTGAAATCAAGAAAAATTCTTTCCCAAAAGGAATGGATTATGAAATCAGTTATGATGTATCTAAATTTCTGGATGCTTCTATCGAAAAAGTAATTCATACTTTGGTCGAAGCCTTTATTTTAGTGGGTTTGGTAGTATTTCTTTTCTTGGGCAATTGGAGGTCAACTATTATACCGGCCATTGCTGTGCCTGTTTCCCTTATTGGAACCTTTATGTTCATGCAATTATTCGGGATTACACTAAATCTTATTACTTTATTTGCATTAGTATTAGCCATTGGAGTCGTCGTCGATGATGCCATTGTGGTTATCGAAGCCGTGCACGCCAAGATGGAGGAAGACCATCTCTCACCGCTAAAAGCTACAAAAAAAGCGATGCATGAAATAGCAGGAGCAATTATAGCGATTACATTCCTGATGGCTGCGGTATTTATTCCGGTGGCATTCATGTCCGGGCCTGTAGGGATTTTTTATCGTCAATTCTCGATTACAATGGCAACTGCTATTATTCTTTCGGGTATTGTGGCATTAACGCTTACACCGGCACTTTGTGCGATGATGTTGAAAAGCAATCACGGCAAACCAAAAAAGAGAACGCCAATAAACCGCTTCTTAGATGGATTTAATACTAAATTTAATAATACTGCCGAGAAGTATCAAAGCGTTTTAAGTCGCATTGTAAACAGAAGAACCATCACTTTTATTGCGCTTATAGGTTTCTGTGCAGGAACTTGGTTCATCAGCAGTACTGTTCCTTCAGGATTTATTCCTAATGAAGATCAGGGGATGTTTTATGCCATCATCCAAACGCCTCCCGGTTCCTCATTAGAAAGAACGGATAATATTGCTGAAAAATTACAGAAAATTGCCGAAACCATCGACGGTGTGCAATCGGTATCTGCTTTGGCAGGATATGAAATTCTTACGGAAGGTACGGGTGCCAATGCCGGAACTTGTTTGATTAATCTTAAAGAATGGAGCGAGCGAAAGCATTCTGTACAAGAAATCATGACCGAATTAGAAGAGAAAACTAAAGATATTCCGGGTGCCAATATTGAGTTTTTCCAACCGCCGGCTGTGCCAGGATATGGAGCCGCAGGAGGTTTTGAACTTCGTCTGTTGGACAAAGCTGGGTCAGGGGATTACAAGAAAATGGAAAGCGTTAATAATGATTTCGTTAAGGAATTGAATAAGCGTCCAGAATTAGCATCTGTATTTAGTTTTTACAGTGCCAGTTTTCCTCAGTATATGATGAAAGTCGACAATGATTTGGCACAACAGAAAGGGGTTTCCATTGAAAACGCCATGAATACTTTATCAACATTGGTGGGTAGTAATTACGAAATCAGTTTTATCAAATACGGGTTTAATTACAAAGTTATTGTACAGGCTGCTCCTGAATACCGTGCTTTACCGGAAGATATTTTGAAACTATATGTGAAGAACAATCGGGACGAAATGGTGCCTTTCTCCGCTTTTATGAAGTTGGAAAAAGTATATGGACTATCAGAAATCACCCGACATAATATGTATAATTCTTCTGAGATTAGTGGATCAGCAGGACCAGGTTACAGTAGTGGAGCTGCCATTAAAGCTGTTCAGGAAGTAGCAGAGTCAAAATTACCTCGTGGTTTTGGTATTGATTGGGCGGGTATTTCTGCAGATGAGGTTTCACAAGGAAATCAAGCCATTTGGATTTTTCTAATCTGTTTAGGTTTTGTCTATCTTGTTTTAGCAGCACAGTACGAAAGTTTCATTCTTCCGTTGTCAGTAATTCTTTCTTTACCGGCAGGAATTTTTGGAGCCTTTCTTTTATTGAAGTTGACAGGCTTGGAGAACAATATCTACGCTCAGGTAGCCATGGTGATGCTGATAGGTTTATTGGGTAAAAATGCAGTTTTGATTGTCGAATTTGCAATTCAAAGGCACGCTTCCGGAAGAACGGTGCTTCAAGCCGCAATGGAAGGTGCTAAAGCCAGATTCCGTCCTATATTGATGACCTCTTTTGCATTTATAGCAGGTTTGATACCACTGGTATTTGCTACTGGACCGGGTAAAATTGGTAATAGAACTATTGGTACAGCAGCTGCAGGAGGAATGCTGATAGGAACCATATGCGGGGTATTTGTGATCCCCGGACTGTATTATGTTTTTGGCAGAATTGCTGAAAAATATAAACTGGTAAAAAATGAAAAAGAGAATCCATTAACCGAAGAATTTGATGATAATCATGTCTAAAATAAAGAATTATAAATATATTATCCCGCTAGGTATTTGCTTGGCGGTTGCAGGTTGTACACCAGTTTTAGCACCTTTGGTTGAAGCCAAAGCTATTCCGGAATCTTTCAACAAGAGTACGGATACTACCAATATAGTTGCGATGCCTTGGCAAACCTATTTTAAAGATCCCAATTTGATAAACCTGATTGAAATTGCTTTAAAAAACAATCAGGAATTACAGATTACTTTGCAGGAAATTGAAATTGCTAAAAACGATATCCGTGTGCGAAAAGGGGCTCTTTTACCAAAAGTGGGTATTGGAGCAGGAGCAGGAATTGAAAAAGTGGGTAGATATACCAGCCAAGGTGCCGGAGATGCTTCAACTGAAATAAGACCAGGCCTAGAAATGCCAGAACCATTAGGCGATTTGAAAATAGCAGCTTATGCCAATTGGGAAGTTGATATTTGGAAAAAATTGAGCAATTCTAAAAAAGCTGCTGTAAGTCGATATTTAGCAACTGTTGAAGGAAAGAATTTTGTGATAACCAATCTTATTGCTGAGGTTGCCGATTTGTATTACGAATTACTGGCTTTGGATAGCCAATTGGATATTGTAAAACAGAATATTGCCTTGCAAAGCACCGCTTTGGAAATTGTGAAATTTCAGAAAGAAGCCGCTCGATCAACTGAATTGGCTGTTCAGAAATTTCAGGCTGAGGTAATGGCTTCCAAAAGTATGGAGTTTGAGATTCTTCAGAATATAAATGAAACGGAGAATAAAATCAGTTTCTTGTTAGGGCAATACCCGCAGGAAATAAAGAGAGACAAATCTAATTTTATTAGTTTATTGCCTCCGGTAATTCATTCTGGGATTCCTTCTCAATTGTTAGCGAACAGACCCGATATCAAACAAGCCGAAATGGAATTGGAAGCAGCAAAACTAGATGTAAAAGTAGCTCGTGCTGAGTTTTATCCTTCATTAGATATTACGGCAAAGGTAGGTGTAAATGCTTTTAAGACATCGTACTTGTTTACATTGCCAGAATCATTATTGTATTCATTTGTGGGAGATTTTGCAGCACCATTAATCAACCGAAATGCAATAAAAGCGGAGTATAAATCTGCGAATGCCAGACAAATTCAGGCTTTGTACAACTATGAGCGTGTAATTCTTAACGCGTATCTGGAGGTTTCCAGCCAGCTTTCTAAAATCAATAATTTGGAAAAAAGTTACCAACTGAAAGCACAACAAGTAGATGCTTTGAGCCGTTCGATTGCTGTAGCAGGTGATTTATTCAAGTCTGCCAGAGTAGATTATTTTGAAGTTTTGATGACCCAACGCGATGCTTTGGAATCCAAGCTCGAACTTATTGAGACTAAAAAAGAGCAACTCAACGCTATGGTTCATGTTTACAGGGATTTAGGTGGCGGTTGGAAATAAATTAATTTGAGTTTCTAAAAAACAGTACGTTACGAATCAGATATAAAAAAACATTTTTAGACAGTAGTGAGCACAAGTTTACTACTGTTTTTTTGTTTTATAAGAACAGATTTAAATTTGGTTTTGATTCTGCTATTATTGTTAAGTCTTGATTTCGCTGAAATTTAGACATAAAAAAAACCCGAAAATGAACCATTTTCGGGTTTTGTGGAGTCGCCGGGAATCGAACCCGGGTCCAAACAAGCAACTAAAAAGCTTTCTACGCGTTTATTTCCTGATTAGGTTTTCGATAGTGTGCTAGGCCAGAAACAGCCACACAATACTTATCTTCTTAATTTCGAAATCCACCCGAAGCTTATGGAAATCTAGGTTTATTTTTACGGTTCCCCTAAATTGACCGCCACAAACCAAGGCTTTCAAGGAGAATCCAGCTTTCCTATCTGATAGGAACGTGGCTTAATCGTACTATAATTCGGATTATGCAGCTAAAGCGTAGTTATTTTCGCCGTGTAAAATTGTAAGATCTTATATTTACGAGCAAGGTCTCAATGCTCGACGTGCTTACTTCTCAATTCGACTCGCTGTCAAAACCAGTCGACCCCTTTTTTATTTCAAAATCCAAAATTCGAATTTTGAGTTTGCAAATGTACACTTTTAAACTTGAATTAGTAGTGCTAAACTTCCAACTCTATTTCAAAAATCATTCCTTTTTTTATTCGTCTTTTAATTTGAACGGGTAGTCCCCAAATAAAACGGCTAACTTCCTAACATCATATGTTTTTCGGGTAAATTTATTGGATAACGCAATAATGGTAACGCTTTCTTTTCTCAAGGTAATGTAAGAGGAAGTGTTGCCATGCCACCAACCGTTATGAAAATAAAAGTTTTGTCCAGTCTCCCAATTGACCATTCTAATGCCTAAACCATAGTTTTTAGTGCCTTTGCGTTCATTGCTGTATCCTTTATATACTAGACTTAGCAATTTTGGTGTTAGGAAAGCTGAACTGTTTCTGGCTCTGTCAAATTTTAATAAATCACGAGGTGTAGAGTAGATATTCTTATCTCCATAAATCGCATCTAAGTAGTCTTTTCCAATTTCGACTTTATTGCCTTTGTAGGAAGTAACAGCGGTGTCTTTATCTCTATCATAATCAAAAACATAGGTGTTTTTCATGCCTAATGGTTCAAAAATGATTTGTTTCATGGCATCTTTGTAAGGAAGTTTTGTGATTTTTTCAATTATTAATGCCAACATGGCATAATTAGTATTGCAATAACTAAAACGAGTATCGGTTTTGAATTCTAAACCAATATCCTTTGTTGCCATGATAGTCAGGATATCTTGATTGGTAAGTATGTTGTGTCTATCCCAGATGGTTTTATCACGATCCGTAAAATAAGCATAATTACGCATACCACTTCTGTGATTCAACAAGGTTTGTATCGTAACATCAGGATACGGAAACTCTTTCAAGATAGTATTCACCTTTTGATCTAAGTCAAGTCTTTTAGCATTTATTAGTTTTAAAATAGCCGTTGCCGTAATTACTTTACTCACAGATGCTATGTGGAGCGGAGTAGATTTAGTAATTAATGTTTTATCTCTAAAATTGGAGTAGCCTTCGTATTTTTCATAAATAATTTGACCATTTTTAGCAACCAGAAAACTTCCGTTTGCACTATTGTTGGGCCAGTTTTTTTTATAAAAAGAGTCAATGGAAATCTTTTTTGAATTGATGTATTCGGCAGTTAATTTTGTCTCAGGTTTGCGTAACGGCTTCATCTTAGGTAATGTACTCTTTGGGAGTTGAGCATCACTTAATTCTATTTTCTTTTTCTCCTTATTGCAAGAGCTTAAAACCAAAAAGAGGAGGAATATATGTAGTATATTTGTTTTTTTTATAAAATTCATTTCTGTAGTGCTAGAAAGGCAAATATATAGAATCAATGTCTTTTGAGACGTTGTTTTTTTGAAACCTTAACACTATTTTATCAGTAACAAAGTAGAGCAATTTTTGTATTATTTTGTACATCAGCTTATAGTAGTTTCTTGCTGGTTTTTTTTATGAAAAAAATAAATTGAATTTCGTTTAAATTGTTATATTTGTAACAAATAAACCAAATAAAGTTATAATAAAAACAAATCAAAAGCATAAAAAAATATGAAATTCGGAATTTTAAAAGAAAGAAAAAACCCGCCTGACAGAAGAGTTATTTTCTCACCTGATGAATTGGCTAGGTTAAAACAGCTGTATCAAGGTGCTTCTATAAAAGTAGAAAGTTCCGATATTCGGGTTTTTACGGATGAACAATATAAAAATTTAGGAATTGAAGTAACCAATGATATCAGTGATTGTGATGTTTTATTTGGGGTAAAAGAAGTTCCGGTAGAAAATTTGATTCCTAATAAAGCATATTTCTTTTTTTCGCATACCATAAAAAAGCAACCTTACAATAGAAAATTATTACAAGCCGTTTTAGAAAAAAACATTGATTTATACGACCATGAAACCATTGTAAATCCTCATAATCACAGGCTAATTGGTTTTGGCCGTTATGCTGGAATTGTAGGTGCGTACAATAGTATAAGAGCTTTTGGAATAAAATTCGAATTGTTTAAATTGCCAAAAGCGGAAACGCTTTCCGGTAAAGAAGCCTTAATTGCACATTTAAAACGATTGGTTTTACCTCCATTAAAATTTGTGGTTACTGGTACAGGAAAAGTAGGGAATGGGGCAAAAGAGATTTTGGACGCCATAAAAATAAAAGAAGTTTCAGTTGAAAATTATTTAACAAAAAACTATACACAACCCGTTTACACTCAGATTGATGTATTAGAATACAACAAACGTAAAGACGGACAAGTGTTGGATTTTACAGATTTTTATGATAATCCACAAGAATACGTTTCTGATTTTGAACGATTTACTAAAGTCTCTGATATTTATATTACAGGACATTTTCATGCCAATGAAGCTCCAGTAATTCTGACCCGTGAAATGCTTCAGTCTAATGATTGTAAAATTAAGATTGTTGCCGATGTTTCCTGTGATGTTAATGGTCCAATAGCCTGCACGCTGAGATCATCAACAATTGCGGAACCATTATACGGATATTTACCAAGTGAAGATAAGGAAGTAGATGTTTTTCATCCGGCTGCAATTGTGGTGATGGCAGTAGATAATTTACCTTGTGAATTGCCAAAAGATGCCAGTGAAGGATTTGGAGAAATGTTTATGGAGCATGTAATTCCTGCATTTTTCAATGGAGATAAAGATGGAATCTTACAAAGAGCCAAAATAGCTGAAAACGGAAAACTGACTCCAAGATTTAGTTATTTACAAGATTATGTCGACGGGAAATAAATACCGTTTCTTTAAAAATAGATAGACCTGCAATTTAAAGTTGCAGGTTTTTTTATGGAAATTTTCTTGGTTAAAAAATTGCTTCTTTTTAAAATATTATAAATCAATTAACACCTCAAAATTTAATGAGTTTGTGTAATTGCCTAATTTTGTTCAAAATCTGAAATTTATAATGACTAAAAATATTCCAATTTCCCTACTTGAATTAGCGATAATTACCGAAAATAGCAATGCAAGCGAAACATTACAAAAAACAAAAGCACTGGCACAACTGGCTGACAGTTTGGATTACAACCGTTTTTGGTTAGCCGAACATCATAATATGGCGCACGTAGCGAGTACTGCTACGGTTGTTTTGATTGGTTATATTGCCAGTCAAACCCAGAATATCCGTGTAGGTTCCGGTGGTATTATGTTGCCCAATCATGCCCCGTTAATTATTGCGGAACAATTTGGTACACTTGAAACACTATATCCCAATCGGATTGATTTAGGATTAGGAAGAGCACCAGGAACGGATGGTTTAACTGCACAAGCGATTCGGAAAGATTTCTTCGAACAATCGCAGCGATTTCCTCAAAATGTTGCCGCGCTACAGGAATTTTTCTCGGAGGATAATGCTAATGCAAAAGTGCGTGCTTTTCCTGCAGAAGGAACTAATGTTCCCATTTGGATTTTAGGTTCTAGTATGGATAGTGCTGCTTTGGCTGCTGCCAATGGATTGCCTTATGCCTTTGCAGGACATTTTGCGCCGAAACAAATGTATCAGGCATTTCAATTTTACCGAGATAACTTTGAGCCTTCAAAATATTTAGACCAACCCAAAACAATGGCTTGTGTAAACGCAATAGCTGCAGATAAAGATGAAGAAGCAGAAAAATTATCAACGAGTTTGACTCAAATGTTTCTGAATTTGATTCGGAATGATAGAAAGCCGTTACAACCGCCAGTTGATTCGCTTGATGGGATAATGCGTGAAGAAGAACATTTTCATGTAAACCAAATGACTGCTTGTTCATTTGTAGGAAGCAAAGAAAAATTAGTTACCGAATTGAAGCAATTTATTGAATATACGCAAATTGATGAATTGATGATTACGAGTCCGATTTTTAATCATGAAGATAAATTGAAAAGCATTCGAATCATGAAGGAAGTAATGGATACAATTAATAAGAAATAGAATTTCGGATGTTTTTTAAACTAAAATTAACTTATTTTTTGATGAATTTAAACCATATAAGTCATGTAAGTTCATCTAAGAAGCTCAATTATTTAAAATAGATTAAATTAAAAACCCTACAACTTACATTGCAGGGTTTTTTAATTTATAACTCATTAATAATTAACAATTCATCATTGATTATTTAAGGCTTCCAACCATATCTTCCGGTTTAACCCAAGCATCAAAATCTTCAGGAGTTACATATCCTAAACGAACTGCTTCTTCTTTGAGCGTTGTCCCGTTTCTGTGTGCAGTTTGAGCAATTTCAGCTGATTTGTAGTACCCAATTTTAGTATTCAAAGCCGTAACTAACATCAACGAATTGTCAACCAATTCTTTGATACGTTTATAGTTAGGTTCAATACCTTGTGCGCAATGTTCGTCAAAAGACATACAAGCATCACCAAGTAATCTAGCTGATTGCAAGAAGTTTGCAGCCATTAATGGTTTGAAAACATTCAATTCATAATGACCTTGCATTCCACCAACAGAGATTGCAACATCATTCCCCATAACTTGTGCGCAAACCATAGTCAATGCTTCACACTGTGTTGGGTTTACTTTTCCTGGCATAATAGAAGATCCTGGCTCATTTTCCGGAATAAGGATTTCTCCAATTCCTGAACGAGGTCCAGATGCTAACATACGCACATCATTGGCAATTTTATTCAATGAAACCGCCAGTTGTTTTAACGCACCGTGTGTTTCTACGATAGCATCGTGTGCTGCCAGCGCTTCAAATTTGTTTTCGGCAGTTACGAACGGATGTCCTGTAAATTCAGCAATATATTCCGCTACTTTTACGTCATATCCTTCTGGAGTATTTAATCCTGTTCCTACTGCAGTTCCACCTAAAGCCACTTCTGATAAGTGTGCCAAAGTATTTTTAACCGCTTTCAAACCGTAGTTCAATTGCGCTACATATCCTGAAATTTCCTGTCCTAATGTAAGTGGCGTAGCATCCATTAAATGCGTACGACCTATTTTAACCACATTATTGAATTCAACCGCTTTGGCATGAAGTGTATCTCTTAATTTTTCAACTCCGGGAATCGTAACTTCTACAACTGCTTTATACGCTGCAATGTGCATTCCGGTAGGGAAAGTGTCATTTGAAGATTGTGATTTATTCACATCATCATTGGCTTTGATGAATTGTTCGCCTTCGCCAATGTTGAATCCTTTTAGTACTTGCGCACGATTTGCAACTACTTCATTCACGTTCATGTTACTTTGTGTACCTGAACCAGTTTGCCAAATCACCAATGGGAATTCGTTATCTAATTTTCCAGCTAGAATTTCATCACAAACAGCACCAATGGCATCGCGTTTTTCGATTGGCAAAACACCTAAATCACAATTGGCGTAAGCCGCAGCTTTTTTAAGATATGCAAAACCTTCAATAATTTCTTTTGGCATGGAAGCCGATGGACCTATTTTGAAGTTGTTTCTTGAACGTTCTGTTTGTGCGCCCCAATATTTATCAGCTGGAACCTGCACTTCACCCATGGTGTCTTTTTCTATTCTGAATTTCATTTCTTGTTATTTAAAAATAATTATGTCGTTTATTACGTTTTAGCCCCGATGATCCCGAAGCTTCGGGAGAAATCCTTTTCTTTTTGCTGCCAAAAAGAAAAGATTAGAGTGAACAGCGGGAAACAGCTCCAAATTCTGAGCTCAAAAATACGGATAATTCCTTTTTTATAAAAATTGATTGGTAGTTTTTATGTTTTTTTATTGGTACGAAAAGGAATTAAACTTACATTTGTGGCTACATTCAAAAATTCCGGAAAACATGTTTGAATTTTCACAGTACTTAGGCTTTTTACTTTTCTTAACCATTCTTACTATAGGATTTTGGTTGATGTTTTTTCTTGTAGGTTTCGTTCAATATTGGATTGGTGGAGCTTTATGGGAAAGATATAAAGAAAGAAAAGCGAAGAAAGAACAATCAGTTTAAACTTTTTGTTAAATAAAAAAAGGACTCATTTTATGGGCCCTTTTTTTTATGCTTTATACTCTGCTATTTTACTTTTTGTCTAAAAAGAAAAAGGACCCGTTTTCACGAGTCCTTATTTTTTTATCCTTGAAAATCACCTTCATTTTCATTTTGATTTCGCTTAGGTTGTTGTTCTCTTTCGTTTTTCTGTTTGTTAAAACGATACGTGAACGATAAGCTAAACTGTCTTTCTCTCCATTGCATTTCGCTGTACGAACTTACAATTCCCGGAAGATTACTTTCCATGATTCTTTTTCTGGAATTGAATACATCACTTACGTTGAATGAAAGTGTTCCTTTGTCTTTTAATACATCTTTACTGAATGCTATGTTTGCTGCAAAAATTCCTAAGCTTCTTCCTTGTGCATTATTTTGCGGACCGTTATAGGTTGCATTAGTCTGCCAGTCGATTTTGTATGGCAATGTGATTTTTGAAGTTAGTCTTGTTGACCAAGATGTCGCTACGTTATCAAAATTTTGTACAATTTCATTATTGTTGAAATCAATATAGGTAAAATCTCCTTGCGTTTCGTTTCTGAAGAAATTGAAGTTACTGTTTAATTTCCACCATTTGTATGGAGAATAGTTTAATGTAAATTCAAATCCTGTTCTATATTCAGTTGCCAAGTTGATAGGAGAACTGATTAAGATTGGTGTTCCGTTAACGAAATCTCCCGATTCTCTTCTTGCAAATTGAAAAACATCTGTTGTTTTATTTACGTATAAGGAAGTATTGAAGGTTAATTTTTCCCATCTTTTGATGTAACCAAAATCAATAGCATCTGAAAATGCAGGATCTAAATCTGGATTTCCAACAAAAATATTGATGTTACTCGACAAGTTGCTGAACGGATTCAACATTCTTCCTCTAGGTCTTTGAATTCTTCGGCTATAGCTTAAAGAAGCGCTGCTTTTGTCTGATATTTCATAAGTGAAGAAAGCACTTGGAAAAAAGTTGTTGTACTTTTTAGTGTTGAAATCATTAGTTGCTAATTGATTGATTTCAATATTTGAATCCTCAAAACGCAATCCGAAAAGGGCTGAGAATTTATTAATTTTTACACCATATTGAGTGTAAAGCGCATTAACTTTCTCCTTGTATTCTAATGTATTTGTGAAGTTGTTATTGATTACTCCATCATTTTCTACTCTGTAATCAGTAAGTAATTCTGAGAAATCACCACGATATCCTGCTTCAAACTGGCTTCCTTTTCCAATAGGTAAAACATAATCCATTTGAAGTAAATTTCTGCTTTGAGTTTGATTGTTGATAGTGTTATCAAATTTTATCACACTTGTATTTGTAGCAGTGTCTGTAATTAACGCATCGTTGATGTCATCATTAGTAGAAAAGGAACCGTCAATGGTTAATTTATGACCGTCTTTTTTAAATTTCTTAGTGAAGTTTGTTGCAAATTCTACGTTTTCACTATCGCTATTTTCTAAATTGATACGATTACGGGTATAGTCATAATTAAATCCTGAATCATAATTATTTTGGAAAACGTTATCAACGTTGATACCATTACTTTTTCTATAGTTAAAGGTATTGGTCCAAGAAAGGCTTTCACTTAAATACCATTCCATTCCAAAATTCCCATTATACCCTTTATTATCTCTTTCGTTTTCTCTAGTTTCATTTACATAATTTCGAGTAGAATTATCAGCATTTAAATATCTTGAATCTGTAAATGCATTTCCGGGATTACTACGGTCATTGTATCCTTGAGTTGTAAAAAGATTAAAGTTTTTTGATTTATAGTTTAAGGTACCGCTTAAACCGTATGTTTCAGGATATCCGGTTGAAGCTATAAAAGTTCCGTTTAAACCTTGATTTTTACCTTTTTTCAAGATAATATTTAACAAACCTCCACCACCTTCGGCATCATATCGTGCAGATGGATTGGTAATAACTTCTACTTTGTCAATCGCATCGGCTGGAATTAATCGCAATGCCTCAGCAATATTAATAGCATTTGAAGGCTTTCCATCAATAAGAACTCTTACATTTTCATTTCCACGAAGACTTACATTTCCTTCAACATCAACAGCAACAGAAGGGATGTTGTCTAAAACATCACTAACAGTTCCTCCTTTTACCATAAGGTCATTCCCTACGTTGTATACTTTTTTGTCTAATTTTATTTCAACAGTTGTTTTTTCAGAACGAATAACAACTTCATTCAATTGATTCGCATCTTCATCTAAACTGATTAAACCTAAACTCGTACTTTTTTGAAGGTTCTTTTGTTTAATTTCGTTTATTTTAAAAGATATAAATTCAATTTTTATATCATAAACACCCGGTTTAACTTCAATTTCAAATTCCCCATTTGGATTTGTAATTCCACCAGCAACTGGTTTTGGATTGTTTGGAATTAAAAAAGTAATTGTAGCGTATTCAAGAGGTTGTTTACTTATTTTCTCAATTACCTTACCTGTTATTTTAATTTTTGGAACTGCAGGACCTTGTTGAGCTTGTTGAGCTTGAGCAAAACTGAACAGGGTCGTAAAAAAGAGAACAAGAATTAAAACGGATTTCATTTTTTTCATTTTTTAAAAACTTTGGTTACAAACTTTAGATTGCAAAAGTAGGATTTGGTTTAATACTACAAATCACAAAAAAATGTTAATTAAAACAACCGGGTTTTTATAAAATAAAAGAGGCCACTTTTTCTAAATCACGTCCTATAATAGCCGAGTTTCCATCGATTACAATTGGTCTTTCAATTAGAATTGGATGCGAGATCATGGCTTGAATAATTTGTTCGTCATTCAATTTTTGATCTTTAAAATTTTCTATCCAAATTTTTTCTTTTTGGCGAACTAATTCAATGGGTTTTATGTTTAATTTTTGGATAATAGCTGACAACTCTTCAAATGAAGGTGGATTTGTCAAATAATTGATGATTTCAAACTCTTTTTTTGAGTTTTCCACAAATGCGAGGCAATTTCTGGATTTTCCACAGCGTGAATTATGGTATATTTGTATCATAGTTAATACTATTGGGTTATTATAAATGGGTATTTGAAGGATTAGTATTGATGTAACAAAAATAGCATTTGCTAAACTAATTAAGTATAAAAATAAAACGAAAATTATATGTTTATAGAACAGGGAATAAAATCAGAGAATCATTTTTGGAAATATATTTTAGGTTCAATAATAATAATTTGCGCTTCATTTGTTGGTCAGTTGCCACTTTTAATAGGAATATTGTATGAAACAATTTTCAATGGAAAACCTTATCCAACAGATAATGAATCGGTAATGCGTTTTTTTGACTCAAATCTGACTTTGTTTTTAATACTGATTTCGTTCGTTTTTATTATGCTAGGCATTGTGTTGGTAGTTCGTAATTTACACGGACAAACGATGCTTTCTGTAACAACATCAAGAGCTAAAATAGATTGGAAAAGAGTTGGATTTTCTTTTATGGTTTGGTCCGTTTTTACAATTGTATCCACTTTGCTATTCTATTTTTCTAATCCCAACGATTTTGTAATCAATTTTAAACCTGTACCATTTGCAATTTTAGTCGTAATTGGTGTAGTGCTAATTCCAATTCAAACCAGTTCTGAAGAATATATTTTTAGAGGATACTTAATGCAGGGATTTGCTAATCTTGCCAAGAATAAATGGTTTCCCTTATTGATGACTTCGGTTATCTTTGGAGGAATGCATATTTTTAATCCTGAAGTGGCTAAAATAGGGTATATAGTACTTGTATATTATATAGGAACGGGGCTTTTACTGGGAATTATTACATTGATGGATGAAGGAATGGAGCTGGCTTTAGGATTTCATGCTGCCAATAATTTAGTAGGTGCTTTACTTGTTACTTCTGATTGGTCTGCATTTCAAACCAATTCTGTTTTTAAAGATATTTCGGAACCGTCAGCCGGATTAGATGTTATAGTGCCGGTGGTTCTTATTTACCCAATACTTTTATTTATCTTTAGTAAAAAATACAATTGGACCAATTGGAAAGAAAAACTAACTGGAAATATTTAATCATTAAAACTGTTCAATAATTTAAAATAAACCTATCATGATTGATACAATAACATATCATAATGTCCACAACCTCTTTAAGTTAAACGGGTTTCATCTGAATCGAAATGATTTATGCAGAGTAGCGTACAGTTTTATAAAAGAAGGAGACGAATTCGAGAAATCAGTGGGAGATTTTGTACTCGATTGGTTTGATAACAAATCGTATATAGAAATGAATACTTCCGGGACTACCGGAACTCCAAAATTGATTCGTGTCGATAAACAAGCGATGGTCAATTCAGCAATTGCTACCGGTGATTTTTTCGATTTAAAACCTGGAGACAAAGTATTACATTGCTTACCGACTAAATATATAGCAGGAAAAATGATGTTTGTGAGGGGTTTTATTCTGGGTCTTGATGTTGATTTTGTTGCGCCAAGTTCTCATCCTATGTTGCAAAACGATACCAAATATGATTTTGTAGCGATGGTTCCTTTGCAAGCTCAAAACTCTTTATCAGAGTTGAAGAATGTAAAAAAGATGATTGTTGGTGGTGCAAAAATGAACAATACTCTTGAAAAAGGACTTTCTAAATTGAAAACGGAAGTGTATGAAACCTACGGTATGACGGAAACGATTACTCATATTGCAGCTAAGAAAATAGGAGAGGAGACTTTTTCAATTTTGCCAAATATTAAAATTAGCCAAGATGATAGAAATTGTCTGGTGATTGGTGCTTTAAAAATTTCTAATGAATCTATTGTCACAAATGATTTAGTGGAACTTGTAGGCGAAAATCAATTTCTTTTTTTAGGTCGTATTGATAATGTAATAAACAGTGGTGGAATCAAATTGATTCCTGAAAAAATTGAAGATAAGTTATCGGATAAAATTAACTCAAGATTTTTTGTAACCGGAAAACAAGATGCTGTTTTAGGTGAAAAATTAGTTATTGTTATTGAAGGGGAACAACAAATATTGGACGACAGTATTTTTGATGGTTTGGACAAATATGAAAAACCAAAAGAAGTTTTTTATGTTTCTAAATTTTCTGAAACCGAAAACGGGAAGATAAAACGCAAAGAAATTATAGAAAGTATTTAAATTGTTTTAATAAAAAAGCTTCCGTTACTTTTGGAAGCTTTTTTATTTAATTATTGCTCCATTTTAAAGTAATAATCAGCTGAATTTTTTCCACTTCCGTAGAATAAGAAAAAGATACAAATTCCTAATATCAGTAATGCCAAAAGTAAATTTTGGGAATGCATTTCTCCCATAAAATTTACTACAATAGCACCTATTAATATAGGAAGTTGTGCTATTATTGCCCATCTTGTCAATAAACCAAAAGCAATCATTATACCACCAACCATGTGCGCCGGAGCAATATAATGAACGAGAAACATTCCACCGCCAATTCTGTCAATTGGAGATATCAGATCATTTAAATATTGGATATTCGTTATAAAAGAGATTCCTTTCATAAACAAAAATACTCCAAGTGCTATTCGTACCAAATCCACGGTTAAATAAGTGTGCGTATTTGCCCATTTGTTTAAATTTTTGACGCTGTTCATAATACTATAGTTTTAAAAATGTAGTACTAAGTTACTGATTTTTAATTAAATAATTTATAATTGTTAAAGAAAACTAAACTTTGAATGTTTTCTTCCTTCAAAAGAATTGTACGGTAGCTTTTGCGAATAAATTACTAATAATGGTGTCTTAATTTATAAGTACAGCGAGAGTAGAGAAGTTAAATTTTAAAAAGGATTGAGTAATTTTTAATAATTTGAAATACTTTCATTTACTTTAGGAACAGGTAATTTATTCGCAAACCAAGGCTGTTTTCTGCATGACCAAGAGCTAAAAATTGACTAAAATTAAGAGATAAACTGATTTTGTCTTTATTAGAACCAATGTCAAATGATTTTCCAAAATACAGACCTGAACACAATCCAAATTGTTGGTCACTGGCATATTCAGATACAAAACCCAATCCAATTTTACTATCTTCATCAGAAAGGGCATATCCTAAACCGGTTTCGACTCCCAAAAAATAATTTGAGTTTAAATTGAACTGAACATTTGGTTTAATGCTGAATAAACTAAAATTACTATGTAAAGCTCTTTCTGTCAATGTGCTTTCGGGAGTCAGTATTCGACTGCCTTTCTTTATGAATCTATAATCATAATCAAATCGGATTCCGAGTTCTAATTTTCTAGAAATTATTTTTCCAGCTCTGGCATTTATGCCTAGAGCAAGTCTATGACTTCGATACATTTGTATGTGTACAGGCAGCGATGCGTTGATTCCTGTTTCGAGATAAAAAGGTTTCTTATCCTTTGAAAAAATAGTATTTTCAGTTTTATTTTGTGCATATGTAAACTGCCCCACTAACAATAGAAGTGTTGTTAGTAAAACAAAAATCTTTTTCATTTCTTTTAATTTTAGATAATTAAATGAATTAGGTTAAGATTTTTTAGGGCATTATAACTGCTTTTAGGAACCATTAATATAGTTCCTAAAAGCATTATAAATATACAAAATATAGAGTTAAATTACTGTAAATGAGTGGTTAAACTTGAATTACTCCTAAGTTGAATTTTTTCTCAATAGGCGAGTGGTTTGCCGCTTCAATACCCATAGAAATCCAGGTTCTGGTGTCTAAAGGATCGATGATTGCATCAGTCCATAATCGTGATGCTGCATAATAAGGCGAAACCTGTTCGTCATATCTAGCTTTGATTTTATCAAACAATTCTTTCTCTTTGCTTTCGTCAACCAGTTCGCCTTTTGCTTTAAGCGAAGAAGCTTCAATTTGTGCTAATACTTTCGCAGCTTGCGTTCCGCCCATAACGGCTAGTTCAGCACTAGGCCAAGCAAAAATTAATCTTGGGTCATACGCTTTTCCACACATGGCATAATTTCCTGCACCGTATGAATTTCCTACGATAACCGTGAATTTTGGTACAACTGAATTGGATACAGCATTTACCATTTTGGCACCGTCTTTAATAATTCCGCCATGTTCAGATTTGGATCCAACCATAAAACCGGTTACATCTTGAACGAATACCAAAGGAATTTTCTTTTGGTTGCAATTAGCGATAAAACGGGTGGCTTTATCAGCGCTATCAGAGTAAATTACGCCTCCAAACTGCATTTCGCCATTTTTGGTTTTTACTACTTTTCGTTGGTTGGCAACAATTCCAACTGCCCAACCGTCAATTCTGGCATAACCGGTAATAATGGTTTGACCATAACCGTCTTTATAGGCTTCAAACTCGGAATTATCAACCAGACGATTGATGATTTCCATCATATCGTACTGTTCATTTCGGGCTTTTGGTAAAACACCGTAAATTTCTTTTTCGTCTAATGCGGGTTTTTCTGATTTAATTCGGCTATAACCAGCTTTATCAAAATCGCCTATTTTGTCAACAATATTTTTTATTTTATCTAATGCGTCTTTATCATCTTTGGCTTTGTAATCTGTAACACCCGAAATTTCACAATGTGTAGTTGCTCCGCCTAACGTTTCGTTATCGATGCTTTCGCCAATGGCAGCTTTTACTAAATAACTTCCGGCTAAGAAAATACTTCCTGTTTTATCCACAATCATCGCTTCATCGCTCATAATTGGCAAATAAGCACCACCAGCAACACAACTTCCCATTACAGCTGCAATTTGGGTAATTCCCATGCTGCTCATTTGAGCATTATTTCTAAAAATGCGACCAAAATGTTCTTTATCCGGGAAAATTTCATCTTGCAAAGGCAAATAAACGCCTGCGCTATCCACTAAATAGATGATTGGGAGACGATTTTCCATTGCAATTTCTTGCGCACGCAGATTTTTCTTTGCGGTTATAGGAAACCAAGCGCCCGCCTTTACAGTCGCATCATTGGCCACAACAATACATTGTTTTCCTCTGATATATCCTATTTTCACAACAACTCCACCAGATGGACAGCCACCATGTTCTGCATACATTCCTTCACCAACAAACGCCCCAATTTCGATGCATTTTGCTTTTGGGTCCAATAAATAATCAATACGCTCGCGTGCTGTCATTTTGCCTTCACCATGTAATTTTTGGATGCGTTTTTCACCACCTCCTAATTTGACTACGCTTAATTTTTGTCGCAATGCTGAAAGTAAAAGTTTATTGTGGTCTTCGTTTTTGTTGAAGTTCAAATCCATGATGAAATAGTGTTAAAAAAATTTTGTGCTAAAATACAAAATCCAACTAAATAAATTTTATTATTTTAATTGGATTTTGATGAAAATCGAATATATGTTTACTATTAAAACAAAAAAACAGAAGTTTATCTCTGTTTTTTTATGAATTTAATAAAAAAGTAAGTGTTTATTTTTTTGACTCATTGACAAGTCTTTTCAAAATTGCCCATTGTTTTAATGCATCACGAGCTTCAATAGCTGGATATCCTAACATGGTTTTCCCCGCTGGAATATCTCCTGTAACACCGGAACCTGCGCCAACAATGGCACCATCGCCAATAGTGGTGTGGTCTTTTATCGAAGCGCTTCCGCCAATGATTACACCATTTCCTAATGTTACTGATCCTGCAAGTCCACTGTTTCCAGCCATAATACAGAATTTGCCCAATTTACTATTATGACCTATTTGAACTAAATTATCAATTTTGCAACCATCTCCTAAAACCGTTGAACTGAATTTTCCTCTATCAACACACGAGTTAGCACCAATTTCTACACTGTTACCAATAATAACATTTCCAATTTGTGGAATTTTCACTAAACCTCTTTGTGGGTCAGGACGAAAACCAAAACCATCGGCACCAATTGTTGCATTGGGATGCAAAATACAATCATTCCCAATATGACATCGTTCTCTAATAACTGTTCCTGACCAAATCACGGTGTTTTTACCTATTGTACATTCGTCAAGTATAGTCACATTTGGATAAATAGTTGCATTGTCTCCAATTATAACTTTAGGTCCTATATAACATCCTGCACCAATTCGGGCACCATTACAAATGGTTGCAGTTGAATCAATTACTGCTGTTGGGTGAATGTCAATTGTAAATATTGGTGTTGGAGGTGCAAAAAGTTCCAATACCTGAGACATTGCTAAATCAGCATTTTTTACTTTTATGAAAGCCCTATCTTCACCAGGTTCTATAGATATATCTTCGTTGACTACCGCTACACAAGCTTTGGATGCAGACCAAAATTTCTCGTATTTTTTGTTTCCAATAAATGAAATTTCAGATTCATTAGCGGCTTCAAGTTGTTCAGGCGCAGTAATACTTTGAAAAGTATTCCCGACTATTTCTCCTTTTAGAATCTCATTTATTTCTTGAATTGTGTAGGATTTCATTAAGTATATATTGGATTTGGTTGTTTAATAATTATCAAATAAAAGAATTTAGGGTTAAAATTCCTAATCTTAATAAATTCTTTAACAAGATAAAAAAGTGTTATTTATATAAGTAATAAAAATAAATTCACAACAAAAGGGAGTCTTAAAAAATTAATTTTGTTGTCTAATGTATGCTTGTACCTGATGAAATCATTTCAAATAAAATTTTCAGTTTTTATACTTTTCTTTTCTGGTTTTTCTGCAAATGCACAAATTCAGGCTTTATTTAACAGTAAAACACAACTCCGGGATTTGACTGAACGCTGGGAATTAGACACCACTTCTGTTAGAGGGACATTTTTGGTGACTCCTTATAAACCAATGTATGTTTTACCGGTTCGATGGACAAATAATCCAAATGAACAACCTATTTCAGGAAATGTAGATCCTGATTATGTTGCTCCTGATGGAGTTGATTATAATAATATAGAAGCTAAATTCCAATTGAGTTTCAAGACCAAAGTCTTGCAGGGAATTTTTTGGGGACATGGCGATTTATGGGTTGCTTATACACAAATATCACATTGGCAAATCTATAATAATGATCTTTCAAGACCCTTTAGAGAAGTGAATTACGAGCCGGAACTTATTTTGAATGTTCCTGTTAAATTTAATTTTTTGGGTTTTAAAGCCAGAATAGTTGGAGTGGCTTTCAATCACCAGTCTAACGGGAAGAGCGAACCTTTTTCAAGAAGTTGGAATAGAGTTATTCTTCATGCAGGATTAGAACGAAAAAATTGGACAGTTTATCTTAGGCCTTGGTTTCGTCTGCCTGCAGAGAAAGATGATAATCCGGATATTTCAGAATATGTTGGGCGTGGTGATATAAATGTGATTTATACCAAAAATGGTAATATATTTTCTTTTATTGGCAGCCATAATCTAAATTTTAATTCCAAAACAAGAGGCAATTCATCCTTTTCCTGGTCGTATCCCATAAAAGATAATCTTAAGGGATACTTGCTAATCTCTCATGGATATGGTGAAACGCTGATTGATTATAATAATTTACAAACTACTATTGGAGTAGGGGTTTCCTTGATAGAATGGCTTTAAATTTTAAAGGAGCAATTCTTAAAAATATCTACAGAACGGTAATTGGTATGCCAAATTTCACACGTGTTTCTTTACCATCTATTTTACCTGGAGTCCATCTTGGGCCATTAACTAATAATCGTATAGCTGACAAATCCATCTCTTTATTGATACTTTTTACAACTTCGAAGTGGTTTAAAGTTCCGTCTAATTCAACATAAAATCCAATTCTTATTTCCCCTCTACCACTGTTTGGAGATTTAAAATTATTTGCTACATAATCATAAAAAGCTTTCATTCCTCCAGGGAATTCAGGTTTTACGTAGTAAGGAAAAAACGCTATTTCAGTTCCGTTTTCATCAAAACATTTTCCATCAACAAATTCTCCATTTTTAAAATTTTCGGTACGTTTTACTTGACCGTTTTCAAAATATCGAGTTTGAACGCCTTCTTGTTTGCCTTTAATATATATTGCCAGCATTTGTTTAGTGCCATTTTTATACCACTTTTCAGATGTGCCGTTTAAAATTCGTCTTTTGTAATTTGAAAAATGATCTTTGGTAAAAAGAGAATTATCGAGGTAGTAAGTTGTTCGCAATGTTCCTTCTGGACTCTCTTCATAAATAGTATAATAAGTGGCATTATCTGCAGATGGTAATTCTTTGAAATCTTCTGTAAAATATACTTTTTTCTGTGCATAAAAAGTTATGGACGATAATAAAACGAATAATACAAGTAATTTTTTCATGGTAACGTGATGATTTTGGAACAAAAGTAACAAAAAAATCCTACAATATAGCTTTAGCTTACTGTAGGATTAAATTTAATAGTAGAATATTTTTACTCTTCTTTTTGTCCCATCATCATGAGATATGCTTTAAGGAATTCATCGATTTCTCCATTCATTACGCCTTCAACATTGCTGGTTTCATGACCGGTTCGAACATCTTTGACTAATTTATAGGGTTGCATCACGTAATTTCTGATTTGTGAACCCCATTCTATTTTCATTTTCCCGGCTTCAATATCAGCGCGTTGTGCCTGTTTCTTTTTTAACTCAATTTCGTACAATTGAGAACGTAACATTTGCATCGCACGTTGTCTGTTATCTTGTTGTGATCGTGTTTCAGAACATTGTATCTGAATCCCCGTTGGTTTGTGAAACAATTGTACTTTAGTTTCTACTTTATTAACATTTTGTCCTCCGGCACCACTGGATCGCGAAGTGGTAATTTCGATATCAGCGGGATTAATGTCAATTTCGATACTATCATCTACAAGCGGATACACATAAACGGATGCAAACGAAGTATGACGCTTGGCATTACTGTCAAAAGGTGATATTCGAACCAATCGGTGTACGCCGTTTTCGCCTTTCAAATAGCCAAAGGAATAATCGCCTTCAAATTCGAGTGTTACGGTTTTTATTCCAGCTGCTTCACCTTTCTGGAAATTCAGTTCTTTGATTTTATAGCCGTATTTTTCGCCCCACATCATGTACATGCGCATTAGCATTTCGGCCCAATCACAACTTTCCGTTCCACCGGCACCGGCAGTTATTTGCACAACTGCACTCAATGTATCACCTTCATCCGAAAGCATATTTTTGAATTCGATAGCTTCAATATGAGCTTGAGTGGCGTTGTAATGTTCGTCTAATTCTTCTCCGGTAAGTTCTCCTTCTCTGTAAAAATCATAGGCGAGTTGCAATTCGTCCGTCATTTCGACAGCTTTATTGTAATCTTCAATCCATTTTTTCTTGTTTCTAAGATTTTTTACAATGAGTTCCGCTTCTTTTGCATTGTTCCAAAAGTCGGGAGCAAAAGTTTTCTCTTCTTCATTAGAAATCTCAATTAGCTTGGCATCAACGTCAAAGATACCTCCTCAACGCACCAAGGCGCTCCACAATACCTTTAATTTGTTCGGTAGTTGTCATAAAATTATATTAATTTGATAGGTCTGTTTTCAATATTTACAAAAAATTCCGTTGTGTAATATATTTAGTTTAGTTTTAACTGAACTAGTTTGAATTAACAAACGGTATTATGTAAATTTGTGGCACAAAAATAGAAAAATTTTACGAAGGGACAATTCGAGAATTGCCCGTACTGATAATAAAAAAATATGGAAATAAATTTAATTAGCGATACCATCACAAAGCCTTCCAACGAAATGTTGCAATATATGTTCAAAGCAGTTGTAGGTGATGATGTTTACAAACAAGATCCTACAGTTATTGAATTAGAAGCAAAAGTCGCAGCGATGTTTGGTATGGAGGCAGGACTTTTCTTCCCTTCAGGAACAATGGCCAATCAAGCAGCGATAAAATTGCATACACAGCCCGGCGAACAATTAATAGCGGATAAATACGCGCACGTTTATCATTATGAAGGTGGTGGAGTTTCTTTTAACAGCGGAGTTTCTTGTTGTTTATTAGACGGAAACCGCGGAATGATAACTGCCGAACAAGTAGCGGGAGCAATTAATGATCCTGAATTTTATCACAGTCCTTTGACGAGTTTAGTTTGTGTGGAAAACACAACCAATAAAGGTGGAGGCGCTTGTTACGAACTAGAAGACTTGCAAAGAATAAAACAGGTTTGCGATGCTAATAATTTGAAATTTCACATGGATGGCGCCCGAATTTGGAATGCATTGGTAGCCAAAAAGCAAGATCCAAAAGCATTTGGAAAATTATTCGATACGATTTCGGTTTGTTTATCCAAAGGATTGGGAGCACCAATTGGTTCTGTTTTATTGGCTGATAAAGCGACTATTCACAGAGCGTTGCGTGTTCGAAAAATATTTGGTGGCGGAATGCGTCAAGTAGGATATTTGGCAGCAGCCGGAATTTATGCTTTGGATAACAACATAGAACGCCTTGCTGAAGATCATCGTAGAGCTAAAGAAATTGCCGAAGTATTGAAAAAGTTAAGTTGGGTAGCTTCTGTAGAACCAGTTGAGACTAATATTTTGATTTTTTCATTGGTACCAAATTGTAACGAGAAGAATTTAATTGAAGTTTTAAAACAAAAAAACATTTCAATCAGCTCGATGGGACATGGAAAATTGAGAATTGTAACGCATCTTGATTATAGAGAAGTGATGCATACTTATGTTTTGGAAACACTCCAAAAATTAGTATAATTCTGTTTGGAAAATTTGTTTAAAGTTTAAGGTTTAACGTTTTTATCGCGATGAAAAAACAGTAAACCTTAAACTTTAAACTTTTTTATTTAAAAAGATTATCCATTCCAGGAATCATGGGCATATCCATTTTAGCAACAGCATCAAGTTCAGCTTCATTTACTTTAGTAGCTTTTTCGATAGCTTTGTTTAGTACCAAAATCATATAATCTTCTAATTGTTCTTTGTCTTCCAGCAAAGAATCGTCAATAGTAATTGATTTAATGGAGCGATTGGCAGTCAGTGTCACTTTCAATAAACCATCGGTACTTTGCTCATCTATAAGGACTGTGTCTAAACGTTTTTTAGTGTCTTCTATCTTTTGTTGGGTTTCTTTAAGTTTGCCCATCATTCCCATTAAATCCATGTTTTAATTTTTTTAAATTAATTGAATTACAAAATTAGTATATTGCATAGTCATATTCAACAAAATATTCATGAAAAATAGACTCATCATAACTTCTCTTTGTGTTATTTTTGTAACTTCATTTACTAATACAAAAGCACAACAAATGTTAAAAAAAAGTCCAATTCCAGTAGCTAAAATAATTCCTAAATCATTAGAAAAACATAATGAAACAAGAATTGATAATTACTTCTGGTTAAATGACAGAGAAAATCCCGAAGTTATTGATTACCTGAATAAGGAAAACACATATTATGATGCAATGACTGCTCATACTAAAGATTTTCAAAAAGAATTGTTTGAGGAAATGAAAGGAAGAATTAAGGAAGATGATCAGTCAGTTCCTTATTTATACAACGGCTATTACTACATCACCCGTTTTGAAAAAGGGCAGGATTATCCCATTTATTCGAGAAAAAAAGGAAGTCTTTCTGCCAATGAAGAAATTTTATTCAACTGCAATGATTTGGCCAAAGGGCATTCGTACTTTCAATTAGGAGGTTTGAGTGTGAGTCCGGACAATAAATTTGCAAGTTTTGGAATAGACATTGTTGGAAGAAGAATTTACACCATACAGATAAAAAATCTTGAAACGGGAGAAATCCTTTCGGATAAAATCGAAAATGCTACAGGGAACTCAGTTTGGGCAAACGATAATAAAACTATTTTTTATACCAGACAAGACAAAGTTACTTTGCGGTCAGATAAAGTTTTCAAACATAAATTATCCACTGATGCTGCCGATGATGTTTTGGTTTTTAACGAAAAGGATGATACGTTCAACGTTTCGGTGAGTAAAGAAAAATCAAGAAAATACATTGTCATTGGTTCCGGAAGTACATTGACTACTGAATATAGAATACTTAATTCTGATACTCCAGACGGTGAGTTTGTAGTTTTTCAACCAAGAGTTCGTGGTTTAGAATACAGTATTTCTCATTTTGGAGATTCTTTTTACATTCTTACCAATAAAGATAAGGCGACCAATTTCAAGTTGATGAAAACGCCTGAGAACGCTACTGCAAAAGAAAATTGGAAAGATATAATTGCCCATAGAAAAGACGTTTTGCTGGAAGATATCGAGATTTTCAGAAACTATTTGGTTGTTGAAGAACGTTCGAATGGATTGAATCATATCAGGATTATGCCATGGAGTGGAGCAGGAGAGTATTACTTGCCTTTTGGGAGTGAAACGTACAATGCCTATACAACTACAAATGTTGATTTTGACACGGATATTTTGCGTTACAGCTATCAATCATTAGCAACACCATCTTCGGTTATTGATTTTAACATGAAAACCAAAGAGAAAGAAATCAAGAAAGAGCAAGAAGTTCTTGGAGGCAAATTCGATAAAAATAATTACATCGAAGAACGCGTTTGGGCCACGGCTACCGATGGTACAAAAGTGCCTATTTCTTTGGTATACCGAAAAGGATTAAAGAAAGACGGTAACAATCCTTTATTGCTTTATGCATATGGCTCTTATGGAGTTACAATGGATACTTACTTTTCATCGACACGCTTGTCTATTCTGGACAGAGGATTTGTATTTGCAATAGCACACATTCGCGGTGGAGAAGATTTAGGTAGACAATGGTATGAAGACGGAAAATTATTGAAAAAGAAAAATACATTCACTGATTTTATCGATTGCTCTAAGTTTTTAATTCAGGAAAAATATACGTCACCTAAACATTTATATGCCGAAGGCGGTTCAGCAGGAGGATTATTAATGGGAGCAGTAGTAAATATGGCACCTGAATTATACAACGGAGTGATTGCTCAAGTTCCTTTTGTGGATGTAATTACTACGATGCTTGATGACACTATTCCGCTTACAACTGGAGAATATGACGAATGGGGTAATCCAAACGTGAAAAAATATTACGATTATATGTTGTCTTATTCACCTTATGATAATGTAAAGGCTCAAAAATATCCTAATATGTTTGTTTCTACTGGACTTCATGACTCTCAAGTGCAATATTGGGAGCCTGCAAAGTGGGTTGCAAAGCTACGAACTCAAAAAACAAATGACACTGTTTTATATCTTAATACAAATATGGATGCCGGTCACGGAGGTGCTTCTGGGCGTTTTGAAGCCCTAAAGGAATTAGCAAAAGAATATAGTTTTCTATTAGATTTAGAAGAAATTAAAAACTAATTAGATTTTTTTGTTAAATTTGTAACATTCGTGTTTAGTGAAAGATTGCCACGACTAACTATTTTTTTATGAAAAAAGAAATAACTGCTTATAATAATGTCTTAGAATTAATAGGTAATACTCCACTTATTAAGCTAAATAAAGTTACTGAAAATTTAGAAGGAAATTTTTACGCTAAAGTAGAAGCTTTTAATCCGGGACATTCTTCAAAAGATAGAATAGCATTATACATAATTGAAGAAGCTGAAAGGAGAGGTATTTTATCTCCTGGTGATACCATAATTGAAACAACTTCCGGTAATACGGGTTTTAGTTTAGCAATGGTCAGTATTATAAAAGGCTACAACTGTATTCTTGCTGTTAGTTCTAAATCATCTAAAGATAAAATTGACATGCTTCGCAGCTTGGGTGCTAAAGTATATGTTTGTCCGGCGCATGTTTCTGCTGATGATGAGCGTTCTTATTATAACGTCGCTAAACGTTTGCATGAAGAAACGAAAGGTTCGATTTATATTAATCAGTATTTTAATGAGTTGAATGTTGATGCGCATTATAAGTCTACCGGTCCGGAGATTTGGAAACAAACTAGCGGAGCAATTACACACTTAATTGCTTGTAGTGGAACAGGCGGAACTATTTCAGGTACTGCAAAATATTTAAAAGAACAAAATCCTACTATTAGAATTCTTGGAGTGGATGCTTTTGGGTCTGTATTGAAAAAATATCATGAAACTAGAGAATTTGATAATGACGAAATTTATCCATATAGAATAGAAGGTCTAGGAAAAAATTTAATTCCATCTGCAACTGATTTTGATATTATTGATAAGTTCATGAAAGTTACCGATGAGGAAAGCGCTCATGCTGCACGAGAAATTACCAGAAAAGAAGGTTTATTTGTTGGATATACTTCAGGAGCAGTGATGCAAGCGATTAGACAATATGCAGAAGAAGGTGAATTTGACGCTAATAGTAATGTAATAGCAATTTTCCCGGATCATGGTTCTCGTTATATGAGTAAAGTATTTAGCGATGATTGGATGAACGAACAAGGTTTCTTTGACAGCATCAACGAAGAAGAAGTTCAAAAAATAGAATTTATAAAATAAATTTAATATTCAATAAAAAAGTCCCATTTACCTCAGTAAATGGGACTTTTTTATTGAATATTAAATTTGAATACTTTTTATTTAATCCAATAATTCAGAATTATTAAGTATCAATTCAATTTTTTTAATAGTGATTGTGATCTGACTCATTTGTAATTCTATATTTCTAAAAAAGAGACTAATATCTCTATTGACCCAACTTTCAGAAATAACTCTTGCGCCTAAACTAATTCTTAAAATAGCACTTTCAATTTCTGTAGTATATTTTACATTAACTGCTTGACCAATATGACATTTTTGGGCAGCAAGTCGAATGATTTCTAAAGAAGAACCTTCAAACTGATCAGATAAATCAGAATTTAATAAAGTATATAATTTTTTTACTTTATCAACAGATAAGACCTCATTGTTTTTAAAAATAAAGAAAGGAAAAATGGTACGAATATTTCTTATTCCAAATTCTTTACTGCTGTAAATCTTAGTTTTTGTTTCATCCCCGTAAATAGGCTGTAAAAAAGTGGCCTCTTTTATGGAATCATCCACAAAATTACAAAACATCTCAATACCCATATTTCGATATAAAATAGGTGTTTTGTAATACCTGTCCATTTCAACCACCGCAGCATTCCAGCGCATATAGGAACCATAGTTATAGCCTTCAGATAATTCATTGGAACAAAACCAGGAAGTCGGCCAATCAGAACGATTATAATATTGGTTTAATCCTTTGGGTAATGTGTTTTTTACAGATTGAATTAATTTATTGACATTTTTAGGTAAAATTAATGCACCGCAATATGGAGGACCAGTAAAGAATTTACTCCCCGTTATGGTGACAATATAGCCTTTATTTAAATAATTTTGTATGTCTTTTGGATCTAATCTTAGCTGTGAACCATCTACAATTATTTGAATTGATAAATCTTCAAGTGTATTTAGTTTTTTAATAAATTCGTCGCTGGGAGATTGATATCCTAATTTTGATTGGTCCATAGTATGTAATACTATATGTCTGCCTTCATTTCTGGTCTTAACAACGGCATCAAATACTTCCTGATCTAATTGATTAGACGTTTTTAATGCGCCATTTTGATCTCTAAAAGGGATTTGTATTAAATCAACATCTCTAAAACCTTCAATTTTAGTGTCTTTTTTAATTGGATAATTTAAAGCTGTAGTGTTTTCAAAATGACACCCTTTTAAGGCCGCAGCTACACCGCTACCAGTTTCATCAGAGGCCACCAAAATATGTGTAATTTCTTTGTCAGAAATAATTTGTGTTATGGCTGCTATTTGGAGTGAAGAATCAGTACCTGATGGTGAAAAAATTATTTCACTTTCCTCATTTAATTTAAAGATATGTCTAAGATTATTTTTTAGCAATTCAGAAAACTCGATTGTAGTATTTTGAAAACCTTTCTTAAGACTATTTCTAATCAATATACTTCTCACTTTATCTGTTTTATCAAAAGCAAAATTAGAAACACTTGACGCCGTAGACGATGCAAAGGTAAATGCATCAGGTCTTGGGAATGGACGGCATCCGTATTTGTTTAGCAAATGAATCTCATCGATATTCAATCGAAGATCACCACCAGACATCAACATGTATTCTGTCGGTTTTGCAAGATTTTCGACAATTGGTTTCCAAGATTCTTTGAGTTCAGTGTTTGCATTTTTTAAACCATGAAAAGATTGAAGCTCGTCGTTTATTAATGAAGATTCAGTATTTAAAGAGGCATCATTTTTAATTAAGTTAATTAGAATATAATCAAGATTTTCTAATTTTTCCTTATCATCTTTCGGTAGTAAATTATAAAAAATTCGAATCACTTCGAGAGCTGCAATATCACATAAAACAACATCTTTTTTCTCGGCGTTCAATGCTTTGTACCATAGCTGCCATTCGATTCCATATCTTAAATAGACTAACGCTAAAATGGGTTTGTCTAAAAATGAGGAACCAATTATAATTGATTTGTTGGGTACAATTTTAAAAACAGTAGGCTCACTGGTTGAAGTGATAATATTGATGTTATTTATCTTTGGTACGGTATTGAATCTTTTTAAAATGCGCACTAAATAGTTCACATTTTCTTTTTCAAATAAACTGGTTCTTTTATATTGATTTTCAATTAGAATGTTGTTTGTCATAGATGTTGTAATTTAAAACGTTCTTTAGAACGATACTCTGTATTTGGAAATTTACATTGCTAACTAAACTCATTCAATCAGGGACTATATTTTTGTAGAAGATCATAACAAAAAATAATTGTGCTCCTAACGGTTTGATGTTTCGCTTGTTTTTAAGGCGTAGCATTTCGCAAAAGTCAGCAAATATAAGAAACTTGGTAGCAGTATAAAAGATATTAAATAATACTCGTTTGCTAAATCTTCTATTTTTAGATAAAGTCAATAATTTAAACGGTATTTATAAAATAATTTGGAGGCAAATGTCTTTTAAAAACTTATTTATATACTATTGACTTATTGCTTGAAAATTTTAGAAAAAGGTAAAAGCCTTAGGGAAACATATAATTCCAAGAAACTACTTGGTTTGTTTTATAAATATGTTTTCAGCTGATTTTAAAAAATAACTCAAAGAATACTTTAAACAATAACTCACAGAGGTAATATTGTTAGTTCATAAATTGTGAAACAAAAAAAACTCTAGCCAAAGCTAGAGTTTAAAGTATAATTGTATCAAAATCTATTCCTCTTCCATAGTATGATATACGTTCATCACATCATCATCCTCCTCTAATTTTTCAATTAGTTTTTCTACATCAGCGACTTCAGCTTCTGTAAGTTTTTTGGTAATTTGAGGGATTCTTTCAAATCCGGAAGAAAGAATTTCAAGTCCTCTATTTTCTAATTCTTTTTGAATGGTTCCAAAACTGCCAAAAGGAGCATATATTAAAATACCATCTTCATCTTCAAAAATCTCTTCAGCACCAAAATCGATTAATTCTAATTCTAATTCTTCAGGGTCGATTCCGTTTGCCGGAATTCTGAAATTACACGTGTGATCAAACATAAATTCAACAGAACCTTGAGTTCCCATAGTTCCATTGCATTTGTTAAAATAACTTCTAACATTAGCAACAGTTCTGTTATTATTATCTGTAGCTGTTTCAACTAGAATTGCAATTCCATGAGGCGCATATCCTTCAAATAAAACTTCTTTATAGTTGGCGGTGTCTTTATCAGTAGCTTTTTTAATGGCACGTTCTACATTTTCTTTTGGCATATTTACTGCCTTTGAATTCTGGATTACGGCTCTTAATCTTGAATTGGCTTCAGGATTTGGTCCGCCTTCCTTTACGGCCATTACAATATCTTTACCAATTCTGGTAAATGCTTTGGCCATTGCTGACCAACGTTTCATTTTTCTACCTTTTCTAAACTCAAACGCTCTTCCCATTTCTATTTTTTATTTTGAACTGCAAAAATACAGTTATTAGTTATTTTTTCAAAAATTTTTATTAATCAATTGGCACGTGCTTTGAAATAAAACTATCACCGGTTACATTCCAAAAATTGATTGTATTTGCACGCTCTGAATTGAATTTATTATTGTTAGCATTATAATTACCAACTTCTTTATTCAACTCGTTTACCAATTTATTGAAATTATCCACTTCTTCCTTTGATCTGGAAGCGACTGATTTGTTATCCATTATTTTTTTAGTCTCTTGAAATTTCTGATTGAGCATCATAAAAGCAACTACTTTAGGACTAAATTCTAACGCTTCTTTTTTACTGAATTCCAATACTTTTTTGGTAGCATTTACCAGTATTAAATCATTATTGTAGGCTTTAAATGTTTTTAGTTTATCCAAACCCTCATTCGAATATTGTTCTAATGCATTACTGTTTTGTTGAATAGCATTCAAATTGTTTTCAGCAATGGCATTCATCAAAAGAGATTCTGTAAAATTTACTTTGAAAAAAATCAGAAATAATTGGGTATGATTTTCAAAAACTTCATTGGAGATTTTCATTTTTTTACCCAATTCACTTTTATCTTCTCCAATTTGGATTCCATATTTAGTTGCAAATATTTTTTGGTTGGCATTCAATTTATCCACTTCTTCATTGATTTTAGTATTGACCAAGTCTCTTGCCAAAATAAAAGCTTCCATAAAATCATAGGATTGTTCGGCCACTTCCTGCATGTTTATGATTTTTTCATATTCCTGATTGATTTGTTTTTCAGAAATTGATAAATAAGCTAGTAGTTGGTCTTTATATTCAACATCACCTTTATATCCATCTTTTAAAGCTTCTATTTTTTTAGTGGCATTTTGGATACTTTTTACCAATGTTTTACGCGTTACATCAATTCTTCGGGCATTTTTACTATGTGCAACTGCCGAAGTGTATTTCCATGTTGTTCGAGAAATAGCATCAGTTTCTTTACCAATGTAATTCAAATAGTCAACAGGATTTTTGAATTCTTGCGCATTAGAAAAGGTAATTGTAATTAAAAATAGGAACGAAGTAAAGGTTAGTTTCATTTTTTTTTGGTTGGTTATTTATTTAAATTCTTATAATCGTTTATTATAGCAATTGCTTCTTCTAAATAAGGATTGTTTTTTACCTCTTTGATTTTATAGCGATTAATATCCTGTTGAAAAACATCAAATTTTAATTGCTCTAAATCAAAGGAATTATTCGAGATTGTACTGTTACTTTCGCTTTCCACAATTTTTTTGACTTTTTTCCAAAGCGAATCAATTTCATGAATATCGTTGAATACATCTTTAAAAACTAATCGAGTCGGTTTTTTTGGATTGTTATAAAGTGCATTTATCTGCTTGTTAGCCAAACTAATTTCATTGAAACGAGAGGCGTTTTTCACTCTTGAATTACTTAATTCGACTATTTTAGGGAAATAGGTTTTTGAAAACGGATTAAATCTTGCTTTTGTGGTAATCATATCATATTTCAAAGCTGTTTTAAAACTAATTTCTCGCTGAATGATGCTGTCAAATAAAACCGGTACCGCAATATCTGGAACAATACCTTTTATCTGGTGGCTGTCGCCAGTAATTCTGTAGAATTTTTCAATAGTTAGTTTTACAAAACCCTGTTGATTGTTTTCGTCCAATGGTAGAATAGTTTGCATGGAAGCTTTCCCCAACGATGTACTGCCAATGATGATTGCCCGGTTATAATCCTGCATTGAGGCCGCAAAAAATTCGCTTGCAGATGCTGAATTTCCGTTGATTAACAGCACAATTGGGCCATTGTATGCGCTGCCACGATTCCCGTCTTTTAAAATAGTTTGTTTATTTTTATTATTTACCAAAACTGATACTGGACCAATATCTAAAAACATTCCGGCTAATTTAATGGCTTCTTCCATTGATCCACCGCCATTGTCTTGAAGATCGATTACTAAACCTTCAACATTGTCTTTTTGAAGTTTCACAATTTCTTTGGCAACATCATCAGCGCAACCTTGAATAGAATATCCGTCGAAATTAGAATAAAAACTAGGAATGTTGATGTACCCAATTTTAGTTTCTGCTTCGGCAATATAACTGAAAACAGCATTTTCAGTGGCTTTCATTACTTGCTTTCTCAGGCGTACAGATTGTACTGTTCCATTTTTTTTCTGAATGGTCAACTCAATTTCTATATTCGAATCAGAAAAAATCAATTCTCCAATTTTTTCTATGGAAGAACAGGAAACAGAATATGCATCTCCTTTGGTATTAGATACTTTCAGGATTACATCATCTTTTTCAAACTTATCCGTTTTGGCTGCTGGACCACCAGGGACAATTTCTTCGATGATAATTTCCTCTTTTTCATTAAATCCAATATTTAAACCCAATGAAAGATTGCTCGTTGATAAACCCGACATAAAACTGGATTTAGCATCCATTGAAAAATAATTGGAATGAGGATCAAAATAGGTGCAAAAAATATTCAAAAAATTATTTTGAAGGTCATTTTCTAATCTGTTAGTGTCTCCAAGAATGCTATTTACTTTGCATAAGTTGGTGTCAAATATTTTTGCTTTAGAAGTTTTTTCGAGCTTTGAAAAATTCTGCGTCAGTGAATCTAAATTCGAACTCAATTTAGAAATGTCTTCAAGAATATCATACTTAATTCTCTTTCTCCAAACTCTTTCGATATCCGTTAAAACCAAATCGAAAGGGAAGTTTTTCTTCGAAAATTTCACGGAGTCATTCGTATTGTAATCAAATGTCTCCTGTTGTATTTTTTCTAAAATTTTCTTTTTTCTAACTAAAGCCAATTTATAAACAGCAACAAAATCACTCATAAAAGAACAATTATTCTGTAAAATATAATTGTCCAGTTGAAGTCTATGCTCACATAGTTTTTGATATTCAATCTTGGTAAACAAGTTTCGGTTAGAGTCCAAAACATCCAAAAAGCTATCAAAAACAAAAACCGATAAACTGTCGTCTACCGGTTTAGGTTGGTAATGTTCGCGTTGTATTAACGCATTTATTTTAGAAAGTGTTTCACAAGTTTTTGCATCATTTTGACCCAAAAGTGAAAATGTAGTCAGCAACAATACAAGTGAAAGTTTCTTCATTTATTATTATTTCTTGTAAAAAGGTAATTTCACCACTTTTGCAGGAACATCATTTTTACGGATTCTGATAAAAATGTCACTTTCCAAAGCACTGTTTTCAACAGTTACATAACCCAAACCAATTCCTTTGTTCATTGATGGAGACATTGTTCCCGAAGTTACAATTCCGATTACATTTCCTGAAGCATCCACAATTTCGTAATCATGTCTTGGCACTGCACGTTCTTGCATTTCAAAAGCGACTAATTTTTTAGTAACTCCTGCTTCTTTTTGTTTTTTTAGATTTTCTGAATTCGTGAATTCTTTAGTGAACTTCGTAATCCATCCCAAACCAGCTTCTAGTGGCGATGTCGTATCGTTGATGTCATTTCCGTACAAACAGAAACCCATTTCTAATCGCAATGTATCACGAGCCGCAAGACCAATTGGCTTGATGCCAAAAGGGGCACCCGCTTCAAAAACTTTATTCCAAATTTGTTCTACTTCTGAATTTTTACAATAAATCTCAAAACCTCCAGAACCCGTATATCCTGTGGCCGAAATAATTACGTTTTCGATACCGGCAAAATCACCCACTTCAAAATGATAATACGGAATCGCTGATAAATCCTTTGACGATAATGATTGCATCGCTTCAACCGCTTTTGGTCCTTGAATCGCCAATAAAGAATAATCATCAGATAGGTTTCTCATCTCTACACCCAAATCATTATGAGCCGAAATCCAATCCCAATCCTTATCAATATTCGAAGCATTTACCACTAGTAAATATTGCTCCTCTTTCATTTTATAAACAATCAAATCGTCTACAATTCCACCGTCATTGTTCGGTAAACAAGAATATTGTGCTCTTCCTATTGTCAAAGTTGAAGCATCATTCGAAGTCACTTTTTGAATCAAAGCCAATGCATTTGGACCCGTAAGCAAGAATTCACCCATGTGAGAAACGTCAAAAACACCCACGGCATTACGTACCGTTTCATGTTCTGCATTCACACCTTCATATAAAATGGGCATATTGTATCCGGCAAACGGAAGCATTTTTGCTCCCAAACTCTCGTGTATGTGCGTAAGCGCAGTATTTTTCATTGTGTTTTAATATAAAATTTGAAGTCGCTAATTTATTGATTTTATTTCGGGTGACAAAGGCGGAGCGAAGCAAAGTTTAAAGTTTCAAACGTTTTCGAAACAATCTGTACTGTAGGATTTATAATAAGTATTTTTAGGAGCTAATTCCTGCTATTCGCTATATCTTTATTTAAAGCTTTCACCCTTCAAGAGGTTGGAAGCTTTAAATAAAGGATGCCGCTTTTATCAGGGCTAGGGAATTTAGGTCCAATTAACGAATTTGTTTCCTATTAAATTCGTAATTTTAAACAAACAAATTTCAATGACGAATCCCATTTACATCAACCAAAAAGAAATCCTGAAACGCTACAAACAGCCAGATAAGCATACTCACAAAGGAATTCAGGGACACGCTTTAATCATTGGCGGAAGTTATGGAAAAATAGGAGCAGTAAGTTTGTCTGCCAAAGCTTGTTTGAAAACCGGTTGCGGATTAGTCACTGTTTTTATTCCAAAATGCGGCTACACAATTCTGCAAACCGCCATTCCCGAAGTTATGGTTCTTACAGATATTCAAGAGGAAAAAATTTCTAATATCACTTTCGAAATTACACCACAAGCCATTGGAATTGGTCCCGGTTTAGGTCAGGAAATTGAAACCCAAAATGCAGTGCATCAGTTTTTAAAAACAAATAAAAATTCTTTGGTAATCGATGCCGATGCGTTAAATATTGTATCCCAAAACAAAGAATGGCTTTCTTTTGTACCGCCTAAAACAATCTTAACGCCACATCCCAAAGAACTGGAGCGATTAATTGGAAAATGGCATTCCGAAGAGGAAAAAAGGAGTAAAACAATCTCCTTTTCAAAACAGTATGATGTTATAATTGTAATGAAAGGCGCACCGACACACATAATTGATGGTGATACAATCTTCGAAAACACCACTGGAAATGCCGCTTTGGCAACAGCTGGAAGTGGCGATGTTTTAACGGGAATGATTACCAGTTTATTGGCACAATCTTACGAACCCATTAGTGCCGCAATTCTTGGAGTATATCTTCACGGATTAACTGCCGATATTGCATTACCCGAAACCGGATATCAATCTTTTATCGCTTCAGATGTTATTGCGAATATTGGGAAAGCCTTTTTGAGTTTAGAAAAATTGGAGTAAATAGTACTCATAAATGAATTTTATCCTACTTATTTGTAAGTTTGTATCCAAGCAAAATTGCTTTATCCAATTCGATTATGGAAAAAACACCCCATCTTAGAACCGTAAATGTTACGCGATACATCACTCCTTTGCGGGAAGGCGGTTCTTTGCCTGCGCTCGCTGAAGCCGATGATGATTTTAAATATGTATTGAAATTCAAAGGTGCCGGACACGGTGTAAAAGCCTTGATTGCCGAATTAATAGGCGGAGAAATTGCCCGTGTTTTAAAATTAAAAATGCCGGAACTCGTTTTCGCAAATCTCGACGAAGCTTTTGGACGTTCAGAAGCTGATGAAGAAATTCAAGATTTACTTCAAGGCAGTCAAGGACTCAATTTGGCTTTGCATTATTTATCGGGAGCTATAAATTTTGACCCTGTTGTCACTTTGGTTGATCCAAAATTAGCATCCCAAATTGTTTGGTTAGATGCTTTTATCACAAACGTGGACAGAACGTTTAGAAACACCAATATGTTGATTTGGCATAAAGAATTATGGCTGATCGATCACGGAGCAAGTCTTTATTTTCATCATTCGTGGACCAATTGGGAAAAGCACGCACAAAGCCCTTTTGCATTGATAAAAGACCATGTATTGTTGCCTCAAGCTTCCTTATTGCCAGAAACGGATGAAATATTCAAAAAAATATTGACGAAAGAGGTATTGCAAAATATCGTGAATCTGATTCCGGAAGTATGGCTCCATTGGGAAGATACCGATGAAACTCCGGAAGCCATTCGAGAAGTCTATTTCCAGTTTTTATCCATACGTTTGAACCATTCCGAAATTTTTATAAACGAAGCACAAAATGCAAGAGAAGCACTTATATGAGTATGCCGTAATCCGGGTTGTGCCAAGGGTAGAACGCGAAGAATTCCTCAATGTGGGTATTATTCTCTTTTGTAAAAAAGCGAAGTTTATAAAAGTGCTTTGCTCGATGAACGAAGCCAAACTGCAACTATTTTCAGCCGATTTAGATCTAGAACAATTGCATTTAAACTTACAAGCATTTGAGAAAGTGGCGCATGGCGAAAAATCAGGTGGACCAATAGGACAATTTGATATTCCATCGCGTTTCCGTTGGTTGACAGCACTTCGCAGCTCTGCCATTCAAACCTCAAGACCGCATCCGGGATTGTGTGATGATTTGGAAAAAACAACGCAACGCTTGTTTGAAGAAATGGTATTATAAATAAATTGAAAAAGAAAAACTGTTGGAAAGTCATTTCGCAAACAAAACACTCTTTTGGAGTCAACATTAGAACATTAAAAATTAAGAAATACTATTCAGGTGACGCGCAAGATGCATGCCCATACTAAAGCAAGCCTGAAGAAGATAGCCTCCGGTGGGTGCATCCCAGTCCAGCATTTCGCCAATACAATAATGACTTTTCTTGTTTTTAAATTGGAAATTTTCATCCACAGCATGCAGTTGAACACCGCCTGTTGTTGATATTGCGTCGTTCAATAGGGCAGAGCCGGTGATTTCGATACTCAGTTTTTTAATGTTTTGTGCCAATAATTCCGGATTTAGGTAGGTTTCTTTCGAAAGGTATTTTTTCAAAAGTCCAACCTGTGCAGCACTCAATTTAATTTCTTTTTGTAGTGTTTCGCTCGTCTTTTTAAAGGTTGATTTTTTGATCTTTTGAAGCAAATCATCATACCGTAACGTTGGTTTCATATCCAGAAAAATTGTTGCCTTTTGTTGGCTTTCCAATTCCTTTCTAATCTGTGGACTCAGGGCATAAATCGCATTCCCTTCTAAACCGAAACGTGTGATTACCGCTTCGCCTTTTTGTCTTTTATTCAAACAGCTTATGGCGATATTTTTAAGCGGACTGCCTTCATGTTCCAAAATAAAATCTTCCGGCCAGTTCACACGATACGCACAATTGGATGATTGAAACGGAACGATAGCAATATCTTGCTTTTCGAACAAGTCAAGCCAAGTGCCATCTGAACCGGTTACTTTCCAGCTCCCACCGCCCAAGGCAAAAATGGTATAATCTGATTGTATTGCTGTATCCGTATTGAAAATAATAGCATCGTCGCTGGTCCAACCTTTCCAAGTATGTTGGTATTGAATAGCAACACCTTGTTTAGTCAGAACATCCAGAATTGCTTTGAGCACTGTTATGGGTTTGATGCCACTTTCAGGATACACCCGTTTGCTGCTGCCGATGTAGGTTGGAATACCGATAGAATCAATCCATTTCCGAAAATCGTCGTTGTCAAAATCAAGGAGTGCTTTTTCCAGAAAATGGGGTGGCGTATAGCGCGCAATCAACTCAGCAATTGGTTCTGAATGGGTGAGGTTAAATCCTCCTTTTCCCGCCACCAGAAATTTTCTTCCTAGTGTTTTATTTTTTTCGTAGATGGTAACGGTAAATTTTTGACAATCGAGTAATGCAGCGAGTATAAGTGCTGCGGGACCTCCTCCAATAATTGAAACTGATTTCTTCACGCTGCAAAAATACGGTTTGTTTTACCCATTAACGCTGATATGGATTTTTATATTCGGTATTGTATTTGTAAAGCAAAAAAAGGCTGTCCAAAATCATTTTGAACAGCCTTTTTTATAAAAATAATGCTAAACCTAATATTTCGCCGATTCTCCAGCTTTAGGCAAGGATTGTTTTATAAATTGTCTGATATCTTCGTTGGCAGTTTCCAAATCTACTTTTCGTAAGTACATCATGTGACCGCTTCTATAGCCTTTCCAGGACATTCTGTCTTTAAGTCTTCCGCTTGGGTCCATTTGCCACATGTTGTATTTTGAGTTAAAATAATCGCAGGCTCCGTCATAATACCCAGACTGAACCATAACATGCAAATATGGATTTTGTGCCATGGCTTGACGCAGGTTTTCTCCGGTTTTATCATTGGAATCATCCCAAGGTCTCACGGAGCCAAACATATTGTATTTGAAATCGGTTTTGTAGTTTAGATTATTACGCAAGTACATATTGATGGCAGGAGTAAAGGAGTGGAGCCACGAAGTAAGTTCGGCATTGAAATCAGGCCCGTCACCAGCCGCTTTACGGTCAATTCCTTTGTAGCGGGAATCTAATCTTCCTACCGTAAAACCTTGATCGCGCAATAATTCTTTCCAGAAATAATCATACGGTACGTCTAAATTATTTTGCAAAACCACTTTTTCCGAAAGTCCGGAATAACGTGCTATTTTAGCGGCCATTTCTTTTCTTTTTTGGTCGTCTAATGCGCCTCCTTTGCTCATTGCGGGCAGTAGCTCATTGATGGTGAAGTCTTCCACTTCAGGTAACATGGCTGTTAAATCTTTGTTCTGTAAATCAGCAGGCAGCATTTTGTGATACCAAGCAGTAGCCGCAAAATAAGGCAGTTTCAGTGCCGCTTCAGAAGCGACTCCACGAGTGATTCCCAGTTCAGTTGGCGATACGAGAATAACACCGTTCAGATACATCCATTCGCTGTTTTGCAATTCTAGCGCCAATCCCGAAACGCGTGTGGTACCGTAGCTTTCACCAATCAAATATTTTGGTGAAGCCCAACGATTGGTTCTGGATACAAATCCATTAATCCAATCGGCGAGGTATTTAATGTCAGCATTTACACCAAAGAATTTAGTGGTTGGTATTTCTTTGCTCGTTGCTCTTGAATACGCGGTATTAACCGGATTTACAAAAACAATATCGGCAACATCCAAAATTGAATATGGATTTTCCTTGATTCCATAAGGCTGTAACGGATAGCCTTCATCATCAATATTGATTAAACTTGGACCGGTATAGGCAATCTGCATCCAAACCGAAGCCGAACCTGGACCTCCATTAAAGGAGATAACCAAAGGGCGGGCGGCACGATCCTTTACATCGGAGCGTTCGTAATACGTATAAAATAAACCGGCTATAGCTTTTCCGTCTTCATCCCAAACCGGCATTGTACCAGTGGTGGCTTTGTAAGGTACTTTTTGACCTTTGATAGTTGTAGTATGTTCCGTCACCACTTGCGAATCCGGATTGAAAGTAAGATTTGCGGCTGAACTTTCTTCTTTTGGAGCGGTAGGAGTTGTAGGTGTTTTTGAAGGCTGGGCATGCAAAGCGGTAAAAAATCCAACGAAGAGCAAGGATAGTACTGTTTTTTTCATAAATGAGATTGGTTTGGGGTATTTCAATACCGTTTTTCGGATATAATTTTGACAGCACTAATATATTGCTTTTTAATAGAGTGACAAAAAGCAGCATAGTAATTTCCAAACCATGAAATCTTATTTGGGCGTAACCCCAAAGCACAAAATTCCCTTTTCCATTCCCGCAACTGCAGCTTTGGGGTCGGGCTTTTGGCTCTATCTTTATTTTTTTAAAGAAAAAAAATAAAGGATGCCGCCGCAATCCCTTACGCGAACATCCCGAAAACGGATAGAATCTTTGGTAATCGCTAGATTTTATTTTCTTGAAATAACGCTTCCAATTGTTCCAAACAAGCGGTAATACCTTGTTCAAATCCCATTTCAATCATGGTTTCAATCTCTTTTTCATTAGAATAAAACATCTTGAATTCAACCAAAGTACCGGATTCTGTAGTCGTAAAAACAATAGTTCCTGTAGCAACCGGCAACGAAGTGTTTACAGTTCCCTCTTCGTCACAAAAACTATCTTTAATTTCAAAACTTAAATGGGGTGTTATGGCTGTATAGTCCATTCGTCCCCAATGCTTTTCATTTTCGGGCCCCACCATCGCGTACAACCAATAACCGCCAACAGAAAAGTGCATCGATTTGGTTTCTGCTTTCCAAGGTTTTGGTGCCCACCATTGTTCCAATAATTCACTTTCAGTATACGCACGCCAGACTTTTTCAAGTGGCGCAGAAAATGTTCTGGAAACCAGAATTGTTTTTTCTTCTAAATCTTTTACAACAAGTGTTTTGCTATTAGTTGCCATTTTATTTCGATTTAAGATTGATTATACTAGTTCTAAACCCTTTTCTCCAATACAATAAATTCCAAAGGCACTTCCGTAATTGGAATATGAACATCGCTTGCCGGAAATGGTTCTCTTGCTCCCGTATCCACATAACCGTTGCGTTTGTACCAAGCAATTAATTCTTCCCGAACAGCTATTACTGTCATTACAATTTTTGGTAATCCCATTGCCGAAGCATGAATTTCTGCCTGTTGCAATAATTTTTTTCCAACGCCACTATTTTGCAATTCTGGCGAAACCGTCAGCATTCCTAAATACAATTGTTGCTCTTTTTCAATCAACAATACGCAACCTATAATCTGGTTATTCTCTGTAAATTTCAGAATCGTATTTTTTGGGTTTTGAATCGTTTCTATCAGTTCTTGTTCAGTGGTTCTGAGTCCTTCTAAAATGTTCGCTTCAGTGGTCCATCCTTTTTTAGAAGATTCGCCGCGATAAGCTGAATTGATTAATGTATTTAATAAGGAAACGTCTTCTATTGTTGCTTTTGTAATCATGGAAAATACTTCTATTCTAAGGTTATTGCTTTATGTTTTTCAAAGGTAGAAAAAAGGGATTAATCACTCGTTTTTTTTAATAAATTATTTATATAATATTGATAATCAGTATGTTTAACTATTAAGCAAGAATTTTTTTTTACCTTTGAGCAAAGAAACTGTACAACAATTTAATACATACAATTATGAAAAATTTAAATATTTTTTGGGTAATACTGATGGCTTGTGTGCTAAACATAGCGCCTGTATTGGGGCAATCAACCGCTAAAAAGAATAAAATTATTGCTGACAGCAAAACAGCAAAAGCGGAGTTCATTAAAAGTGACCCGTTGATGAAAGCACTTTTTGATAAAGCCTACGGTTATGTTATTTTTCCTAATATTGGAAAGGGAGGAATCGGTGTTGGAGGAGCAGCCGGTAACGGTGTGGTCTATGAGCAAAACAAGCGAATAGGAATGGCAAAATTAACGCAATTGAGCATAGGATTTCAGGCTGGCGGACAAGCGTATCGCGAGGTGATATTTTTTGAAACAAAAAACGAAATGAACCGTTTTAAAGAGAGCCGATTCGAGTTTTCCGCACAAGCTTCAGCGGTTGCCGTAACTGAAGGCGCTTCGGCAAATGTAAAATATACCGATGGCGTGATGGTGTTCACCATGCAAAAGGGCGGACTCATGTACGAGGCATCGATTGGCGGACAGAAGTTTAAGTTTAATAACTTGTGATAAAAACAAAACGGCTGAGAAAATTTCTCAGCCGTTTTGTTTTTAGTAGGTATATTGAAATGCTATAATTATTTCTTTTTCGTCTCAAATAAAATGTATTTTTTGAATACGTATTTCCAAGGCATGAAAAGTATTGGGATAATAATTCCGGAGAACATATACGCCATTCCTTCGGCTGGTGAACCTTTGAGCGTTCCTGCTGACCATAAAGGATAAGCAACAACAATAAGCCAAAGTCCTTTGTAGAAAATCATAAAAAGCATAATGGGTAACATGCGCAACGTATGGAATACACCCAAAAGCGCTAGTGTGGAGTAAGCCGCCCAACAGCACCAAGCTACAGCTCTTGTAGGATCCCATTCCCCTTGATGGGTAAGAATAACGGTCCAGGAATCAGTGGCAACAAAAACAAACATTAACGCGAAGAAAAGCCGCATTACATAAATATTAATTCTGCGTACGCCTTCGTAGTTTTCGTAGTCTGGAAGAAAAATGTTCTTGATACTGAACTTTGATTGCTTTGGTACTTGCTCTGTTGTGTTCATCGTTTTTCTATTTGGTTTTTATTGTAGCACCAAGGTATAAAAAAAGCTACATCCTTTTAGGTCAGTAGCTTATTTTGTTTTTTAGGATTGTTCGATAATTTAATTAGTAATCTCTTATTTCCTTTTGTTAGTGGTCACGAGCGGGGAATATTCCTTATCCTCTCATTTTTTAAGCCATTTATCAATTAGGTATAATCCAGATCCTAAAGCGATTATTGTTATAACTCTGCAGAAATTATTTGCTTCTAAAAATATATATATCAAAAAAAACAGAATAGAAATTACTAAAGATAGAGAAAATATGTACTGAAATGATAGTAGTGTAAAACCTACGAAACGTTTAAGTGGGTTATAATTTGAAAATCTTCTATAAAAACTAATCTCATCTTGAATTTTAGAAATTTGTATATATAAATCTTCATCTATTTTAGTTATTGTTTCTAATAACAATTTTTCATTAGTTTTTTTGTCTATTGCAATTTTTAAAATAGATTCAAAAGTATCTTTATTTAAGTAACCAGTCTTGCCATCTTTGAGAATAATTTCTTGAAGTTGATTTTTATAATTTAAATTTTCTTTACCTAGAGGAAAATATGCTATAAAATGAAGCCTATTTTTTACTTCAGTAAGTATCTCAATTCTCTTTTCAAGAAATTTATTAAATGTGTTTTTGGATTCCGTAATTGGTTTTTCTACTAAACTTTTCACCAGCCAAGAAAAAAATGCAATCAATGTTGTCAGAAGAAAAATGATTAAATCTGGATTTGCACTATTTAAGATTGTCTTTAAATCCATAAGTAATTTTTATTTATTTTAAAGAATTTAGAAAAATTTCTTGAAATTTCTTTCATAAATCCTCCTTCTTTTGATTCATCATTTATTGCGTTTTCATTTCTAAGAACGGCAAAAGTTAATTCAGGGTTACCTAAAATGGCAAACCTTTCTTTGTTGTCGTTTGTAGTGCCTGTTTTAAGAAATGCATTTTCAACAGTAAACCCAAGTTTATCAATGAAAATTTTATTTAAAATTATTAAACATTCTTTTCTACTATCAGTTAAATTTTTAAGGGAAAAGAATGAAGAATACGCAGAAGCTAGCTCAAAAAGAGAAATACCTTTTTTAGTTGCTCCCAAAATACTTGAAGGGTAAAATTCACTCTTATCTCTTTTAAAAATATCAGCTAAAAAAGCTATTGAATTATCAATATTGTTTTTACTAGCTGCATTAATAAATACATTGTTGTTTGAATAATAAAGAGCTTCACTTAAGTTTAAGTATGATTTGTAGTAACCTGCTTCTCTAACATCCCAATTTAAAGAATTCTTAACTGCATCAAAATTTTCTAATTGTGAAATTCCGCTATCGCGTAATTGACAATATAAAAAAGGTTTTAATGTAGAGCCAACATTCGATTTGGAAATGAAAGGATAATCAGTTCCATAACTACTAGCAAAAGCGACTACTTTATTGTTTTTTATTGCAATAATTGATAAGGGATATTTTGATTTCGAAACAAATTGTTTGGCAAAACTCTGAATTTTGATATCAATAGTTGATGTCAGTTTCTGTTGTTCATTGTCTGTTTTTTCAATAATGTAAGGAATTGATGCGCTCTTAATTGGTTGTAATTGATTATTCTTAAAGCTTAATTGCGATTTAATGTTTTTTTGATTTCTATTTTTTGATATCAATTTTGTTTCAAATAGAGTATTACTTAAAAAAATGTATCTTTCTCTTGCTTTGTCTGGTCTTTTAAGATAATAATTTGGGCCTCTTAATATTGTTAGTAAGTATAATAGTTCAGCTTGATTTAATTTATCTAATTCCTTTCCGAAATAATATAATCCTGCAGTTCTAATTCCTCTTAAATTTTTACCGAAATATACATTGTTAAAATAAAGATTTAATATTTCATCTTTTGAATAATTTGACTCAAGTTGTATAGCTTTAATGGTCTCTCGTAATTTTCTTGAAATTGTTTTTCTATTATCCTTTAATATGTTTCTTGCAACTTGTTGAGAAATTGTACTTCCTCCTTGGATAATTTTTCCAGCTTTTAGATTTTCAACAAATGCCCTTGAAATTCCTCGTATATCGATTCCTTTATGTTCAAAAAAACGTTTGTCCTCAATTTGAACTAAATAATGTTTTAGCCGATTTGGAATGTAGTTTGAATTGGCTATGCATTCATAGTCATCAGAAACAACCCCGAATGCAACTTCTGAGTTAGTGTCTTTGCAATAAATTACATATCCATTTAATTCTTTATTCATGTTGCATAGTGCTTTCTAATATTATTCTTTTCAAACTTAATGATTTTACTTACAGAAAACTAATTCCTATAAAAAAACCGACTGAAAATAACTTCTCAGTCGGTTTGTATTTTTGTCTGGATAATGAAATGCTATCCCAAGAAAGCTTTCAATTCCTCGTACGTTTTAATTTTTGTGCTCACTTTTTCCTTTCCTAAAACGCTTTCAATTTGTGTTGGAATCGGTAATTTTACGTTTAATGTTGGTTCAACCGTATCCAAAAACTTTATTGGGTGGGCAGTTTCTAAGAAAATCCCAATCGCATTAGGGTGGTTTTGTAATTCTTTTTTCAAACCAAGATAACCAACCGCTCCGTGAGGTTCTGAGATATATCCGTCAGTATTATAAATGGTTTTCATCGCTTCTAAGGTCTCGGCATCTGAGAATGTAAATGAAGAAAAATCTTTTTTGAACTGCTCCAAATCATTGTGGTACATTTCCTGAATTCGGATGAAATTACTTGGATTCCCCACATCCATCGCATTCGAAATTGTCGCTATAGAAGGTTTTGGATCGTAAATTCCATTTTCTAAAAACCTTGGAACTGTATCATTTACATTCGTGGAAGCCACAAAATGTTCAACAGGTAATCCCATTTTTTTGGCAATGATACCCGCACAAATATTCCCAAAATTTCCACTTGGGCAAGAGAAAACTAACGGTTTGTTTTGTTTCTTTAATGCTTTATACGCAAAGAAAAAATAAAACATTTGTGGCAACCAGCGCGCAATATTTATCGAATTCGCCGAAGTCAAGTTTTTATGTTTTAGACTTTCGTCAAGAAAAGCTTTCTTCACCATATCCTGGCAATCATCAAAAACGCCATCCACTTCAAGCGCTTTGATGTTTTGTCCCAAAGTAGTCAATTGTCGTTCCTGAATATCGCTCACTTTTCCGGATGGATACAGGATAATCACTTCGACACCTGTTACACCAAGGAAACCACTGGCTACAGCACCACCAGTATCACCGGAAGTTGCTACAAGAACCGTATTTTTACTGTCTTTGTTGTCTTTATTGAAGTAACCCAAACAACGTGACATGAATCGCGCACCTACGTCCTTGAAAGCCATCGTTGGACCATGAAACAATTCAAGTGAATAAATACCTTTTTCGACTTCGACCACAGGGAAATCAAAGCATAAGGTTTCAGCAATGATTTGTTTTAATGTGGCTTCTGGGATTTCGTCACCTACAAATTGTTGAATCGCTTCAAAAGCAATTTCCTCGTTGCTTAAATTTTCGATAGTATCAAAAAAAGCAGGAGCTAAAGGGGTAATTGTTTCCGGAAAATACAATCCTTTATCAGTGGCTAATCCTTGTATTACTGCTTCTTGAAAAGAAACTTTGGGTGCGTTATGGTTTAAACTGTAATATTTCATTATGATTTTTGATTGAAGATTAACGATTTTTGATTTTTGATTTTTGATTTTTTTTCGCAACATAGGTTACATCTGAAATGCTACGCCAGTTCGCTGACGCTCGGGTCAAAAATCGTTAGTCATAATTCTTAAATTATTTTTATCCCTTCATCATTCACTTTCGAAACGTGAATTTCGTAGGGTAAATTCATGGCGTCGTACACAGCGCTCATGGCTTTGGCGATTTTATTAGCGGTTGCTTCCCCTTTGCTTAAAGCAAAAATAGAAGGACCAGAACCCGAAATCCCGGAACCTAAAGCTCCGTTTTCGTACGCCGTCTTTTTGATTAAATCAAATCCCGGAATCAAGACAGAGCGCAACGGTTCTACGATTTCGTCGTGAAGTGAACGGCCTATTAACTCATAATCTTTGGTGTACAATCCAGCCACTAATCCGCCCACATTTCCCCATTGCGTAATAGCACTTTTTAAGGAAACAGTTTGTTTCAATACCGAACGCGCATCCGAAGTTTTCAACTCAATTTGAGGATGAACGACAGTAGCGTACAATTCCGACGGACTTTCAATTTTGATAATATCCAACGGATTTGAACTTCGCACCAACGTAAAGCCACCTAAAAGGGCAGGAGCAACGTTATCAGCATGAGCGTTTCCACTGGCTAATTTTTCGCCTTGCATGGCAAATAAAACCAATTCTTTGCGTGTAAATGGACGGCCTAATAATTCATTGATTCCAAAAACAGCTCCTGCTGAACTTGCAGCACTGCTTCCAATTCCGCTACCGGCTTTGATGTGTTTGTAGATTTCGATTTCGAATCCGAATTCGGTTTCAATGGCTTCCAACATCGCCAAAGCCGCAACTCCAGCAACATTTTTTTCGGTTTCCAAAGGCAAGTCGGCACCCACAATTTTAGTGATGCGAATCCCTTTTATATCTGATTTTCTAATAATCATTTCGTCCCCCGCAGTTTCTAAACACAGTCCAAGGACATCAAATCCACAAGAAAGATTAGCGATTGTAGCGGGGCAAAATATTTTTATTTCATTCATAATTTTTTGTTTCAGGTTTAAAGTTTCAGGTTTAAAGTTGTTGCTAGTTGTAGAACTTGAAACTTTAAACAAAGAAAACTTTAAACTATTTCTTATACGTTTCCAATTCTAATCACATCAGCAAATATTCCTGAAGCGGTAACAGCAGCTCCGGCACCGGCTCCTTTTATCAATAAAGGTTGGTCTACATAACGGTCCGTAAAAAACAATACGATATTGTCTTTTCCTTCCAGATTGTAAAAAGGATGGTCTTTCGGGATAAAACGCAATCCAACATTTGCTTTCCCGTTTTCAAATTGCGCTACGTATTTTAATCGGGAATCTTTGCTCAACGCTTCTTTATAAATAGTTTCAAAATGAGCTGCGTGTTCTATTAAAGATTTGAAAAAAGCTTCGTTATTTGTAGTGTCCAAACATTCAGCAGGCATAAAAGATTCATTGACAATCTCGTCAATTTCCATTTTATAACCGCTTTCTCGTATTAAAATCAATATCTTTCTGGCAACGTCAATTCCGCTCAAATCAATTTTTGGGTCCGGTTCTGTAAATCCTTGTACACCAGCTTCTTTAACAACGTCATGAAAAGTATTGTTTTCATTGAAATTATTAAAAATAAAGTTCAAACTTCCTGATAAAACGGCTTGAATTTTATTCACTTTGTCTCCTGAAGCAATCAGATTTTTTACGGTATCAATAATTGGTAACCCAGCTCCAACATTAGTTTCAAATAGAAACGGAGCATTGAACTGTCGGGATAGTTTTTTTAGTTTTTTATAATTATCGTATTCTGATGCACAGGCGATTTTGTTACAAGTCACTACGGCAATATTGCGTTTTAAATACTGCTCATACGTTTTAGACACGCTTTCGTTTGCAGTAATATCAACAAAAATACTGTTGCGTAAATTGAGCTCTTTTACATTATAAAGAAACTTTTCTTTATTAGCCTCTTCGCCATTTTCTAAAGCAGATTGCCAATTTTTTAAGGAGATTCCGTCCTCGTCAAAATGCATCTTTCTGGAATTAGATAAAGCAATAACGCGTACATTTATTTTCAGATTGTCTTTTAGGAATTTATTTTGTTGGTAAATCTGTTCGATGAATTTCTCTCCCACATTTCCAACACCCATTACAAATAGGTTTAACTGTTTAGTGTTTTCTTCGAAAAAGTTTTCATGCAGCGAATTCAAAGCTTTTTTCACATCTCTTTCGTTGATTACTGCCGAAATATTTCTTTCGGAAGCACCTTGCGCAATCGCTCTTATGTTTACGTTGTTTTTACCCAAAGTACTAAACATGCGACCGCTTAAACCTTGATGATTTTTCATGTTCTCACCAACCAAAGCAATGATGCACAGGTTTTTTTCAACGATACAAGGATCGATTTTGTTTTGTAAAATCTCCACTTCAAAAGCGCGGTTGATAGCATCTTCTGCCACATCAGCATCTGAGTTTAGAATTCCGATACAAATAGAATGTTCCGATGAAGCTTGCGTAATAAAAATCACATTGATATTTTCATGTGACAATACCTCAAAAAGTCTTTTGGAAGAACCGGTAACACCAATCATTCCGGGTCCTTCAAGTGTAATCAAAGTGATATTATCGATATGGCTAATTCCTTTTACAGGATTAGTGTGATCCATTTCCTGATTTGAAATATAAGTTCCCTCGGCTTCCGGTTCGAAAGTGTTTTTGATAAGAATTGGAATATTCTTTCTCAACACGGGCTGAATAGTTGGCGGATATAAAACTTTGGCACCAAAATGAGACAATTCCATTGCTTCCTGATAGGAAATAAAGGCGATAGGTTGGGCTTGTTTTACAATTTTTGGATTGGCAGTATACATTCCATTAACGTCTGTCCAAATTTCCAAGTCAGTTGCGTTTAATGCTCCAGCGAGAATAGCGGCAGTATAATCAGAACCACCACGACCTAAAGTAGTATTGATTCCGTCCATTGATGCGGCAATAAATCCGGGCATTACAACCACTTGATCTTCATTCGAATCAAAAAATTCAGCAATTAATTGATTTGAAACTTCAAAGTTTACTGTGGCTTTTCCAAAATGATTGTCGGTTTTGATTAGTTCACGACTGTCTTTATAACTACTGTTTTTTAGATTTTGTTTTAATGCTTCGGCAATAATATAAGAAGACAATAATTCCCCAAAACTTAAAATAGTATCTGAAGTTCTAGGAGATAATTCCCCCAAAAGATAGCAACCATCCAACAGAGTTTCAAGATGATTGACGATTCTTTTTATATGACTTAACAAGCTGCTTTGCTCGCTTACAGGAATAAGTTCTTTTAAAGCGTCTAAATGTTTTTTCTCTAAATCGGCAAGGATTTCTTTAAAGCTTTCGTCGCCGGCAGCTGCTTTTTGAGAAGCAAGTTGGAGCAAATCGGTAATTTTGCTAAATGCAGAAACCACAACAATTAATTTCTCTTCTTTTGCTTTATTGATAATGATATCTAAAACCAGTTTTATATTTTGTGCATTGGCAACCGAAGTTCCACCAAATTTTAATACTTTCATTTTTGTTTATTTTATGTAAAAAATGCAAATGTTTCTTATATACCCAAGAACTTTCTTTCTTTAGAAAAAAAATATAATAATAGGATTATATGTAAAATGTATACCCCTAAGGGGTAGTAGTTGTTGTAGTAAATGTAACAGAAGAAGCAACCCAAAGTTGAGTTGTAATCGAAGAGTGATATGTTGTTCTGTTGTTTATCATTTGATTTTTCAAAAGTACAGTTTTTTATAAAAACGGAAACCTTTAATTTCGTTTTTGCGAATATTTTAATATTTCAATTTCATTCAAGGGAATATTGAACATTGTTTAGTTTTCAAGGTCTATGTTGAAGCTATTCGTATTTTTAGTGAAAAAATTAAACGAATTGGAATTCGTTTTATAGCTTTATAGAAATAATTAATTCCTGCAATAAAGCCGTTTTGAGTAGCTTTAGGAACTAATTCCGAAATTTATTGTAGCACTCGCACTAAATCTTAGTGCTTTATGTCTCACATTTTAAGTCAATTAATTTGTAACTTTTTATGCATAAAACTTAAGGTTAGTTTGGTTTTAGGTTTGAATTTTAAATTATCGTCAATAAATGTTGTTTATTAATATAGATTTATTGAATTTTACCCTTTAATTAGAAAGTAAAAATGGACAATACACATTATATAAGTACGCAATTACTCAGTTTTGAAACATTAGAAGAGATTATTTCTCATGGTAAATTATTGGCATTGTCTGAAGAAGCCAAAGTTAATATTCAAAAATGCAGGGATTATTTAGATAAAAAAATGGCTTCTCATTCAGATCCTATTTATGGTATAAATACAGGATTTGGCTCGCTTTGTAATGTAAAAATATCAAATGAGAACTTATCAAAGCTACAAGAAAACTTAGTGAAATCACATTCTTGCGGAACGGGTGAGGAAGTACCAACTGAAATTGTGAAATTGATGTTGTTGCTTAAAATTCAATCGTTGAGCTATGGACACTCCGGAATCCAATTGCAAACAGTGGAGCGATTGATTGCATTTTATAATAATGATATTCTACCGGTAATTTATACGCAAGGTTCTCTTGGAGCTTCAGGAGATTTAGCTCCTTTGGCGCATTTATCGTTGCCTTTATTAGGTGAAGGTGATGTGTATTTTGAAGGGAAAAAAGTGCATTCCAGTGAAGTTTTGAAACATTTTGATTGGAAACCAATTGTATTACAGTCTAAAGAAGGATTGGCTTTATTGAACGGAACCCAATTCATGAGTGCTTATGGAGCGCATATTTTGATGAAAGTCAGCAAATTTTCTTATTTGGCGGATTTAATCGGAACAATTTCATTGGAAGCTTTTGATGGAAGAATAGAACCTTTCCATGAATTGATTCATTTTATCAGACCTCATAAAGGACAAATTGTAACGGCAAATCGTGTAAAAGGATTTTTGGAAGGAAGCGAAATAATTGAACAAGTGAAAACACATGTTCAAGACCCGTATTCTTTTAGATGTATGCCGCAAGTTCATGGTGCATCAAAAGATGCATTTGATTATGTAAAGAAAGTTTTCAAAACAGAAATCAATTCGGTAACGGACAATCCAAATATATTTATTGAAAGTGACCAAATCATTTCTGGAGGTAATTTTCATGGACAACCATTAGCATTGGCATTAGATTTTATGGCAATTGCCTTGGCAGAATTAGGAAGTATTTCAGAACGAAGAACCTATCAGTTGATTTCTGGTTTGCGTAATCTTCCTGCATTTTTAGTGGATAATCCAGGGTTAAATTCTGGTTTGATGATTCCACAATATACAGCGGCCAGTATTGCCAGTCAAAACAAACAATTGGCAACTCCTGCCAGTATTGATAGTATTGTTTCGAGTAACGGACAAGAAGATCATGTAAGTATGGGAGCAAATGCTGCTACAAAAGCGTTACGTGTTTTGGATAATCTGGAACGAATTTTAGCAATCGAACTAATGAATGCTTCGCAAGCTATTGAGTACAGACGACCGTTGCTATCGAGTGATTTTATTGAAATGTTTTTAAGTGCATATCGTGAGGAAGTGCCATTGATAAAAGAAGACCGAATTTTGCATTATGATATTGAGAATACGGTTTCATTTTTAAATACTTTTCAAATAGAAAACGATTTGTTAATATTAGCTTAACATTAGGGTTAAATAATGCAGTAATTTTGCCGAACTAAATTTTAATGAAATGAACATAAATAATTTTTTCCAATTTTTGGTTCCTAAAGACAAAAAGTTCTTTCCTCTTTTTGAGGAAGCTTCTAGTAATTTAATTGAAATTGCTACAAACTTACACGAAGCTGTAAATCTTCCTTTGAAGGAACGTGAAGTTCTTTTTCAAAAAATTGATGCTTTAGAGCAAAAAGGAGAAGATATTACTCGTCAAACAAATTTAGAGTTGAGTAGAAACTTCATTACTCCATTTGATAGAGAAGACATTCACTCATTGATTACTTCAATAGATAACGTTGCGGATAACCTTCACGGTGCAGCAAGTAGAATGAAGTTATATCAAGTAGATAAAATCACAAAATCAATCAGAAAGTTGACTGAAATCAATCTTGAAGCTTGCCAAAACATTGATGTTGCGGTAAGAGAATTAAGAGATTTGAAAAAAATCAAGAATATTACTGATGCTTGTGTTAGAATTAACAAGTTAGAAAATAAATCAGATAATGTTTATGATAAAGCAGTTCTTGATTTATTCGAAAACGAAACGGATGCGAAAAACATTATCAAGTACAAAGAAGTATTATCAGTTTTAGAAACTGCTGCTGATAAATGTAAAAGTGTGGCTAGTGTTTTAGAATCAATTTCTGTAAAACATTCTTAATTCAATCGGTTTTATTCTGAAATTATAATTATGGAATTTACTCTACTTATAGTTATTATAGTCCTGGCTTTAATATTTGATTACATCAACGGTTTTCATGATGCTGCCAATGCTATAGCAACTGTTGTTGCCACAAAAGTATTAACTCCTTTTCAAGCAGTTGTTTGGGCGGCATTCTTTAACTTTTTGGCGTATTGGGTTTTTGGTTTTGGTGTAGCAGATACTGTTGCTAAAACAGCCAATACCATGGATATCAACTTAGTTGTAATCCTTGCTGGTGTAATAGCGGCTATTATTTGGAATTTATTTACTTGGTGGCAAGGAATTCCTTCCAGCTCTTCTCATACCTTAATTGGTGGTTTTGCCGGAGCAGCAATTGCTCATGCAGGTTTTGGCGTGGTTTCTTGGTATAAAGCAGGAAAAGATGGTGGTATGCCTTCAGGAGTTTTAATTATTGTTGCCTTTATTATATTGGCACCATTGTTAGGAGCTTTGATTTCTTACTTGATGTCGATATGGCTTCTTAATGCGTCCAAAAAGAGCATTTATCCAAAGATTTTTACAGCTTCTTTAATGATATTGACAGTTTGGTTTGTAGAAAGCCAAATGATTTATTATGATCAAATTGAAAAACCTCGTTTCGATTCTCCTTTTTGGAGTGTTGCTTTTGAAGCGCATAATATCAAATGGTTTTTAGTTGCATTTATAATCCTGTCAATAAGCACATTCTGTTTAATATTCAGTAGTTTAAATTTAAATCAAGCTACGGCATGGTTGAAAAAAATGCAATTACTGTCTTCAGCAGCTTTTAGTTTAGGACATGGTGGAAATGACTCTCAAAAAGTAATGGGTATTATTGCAGCAGCAGTTGCGGTTTATATTCACACCAGTGGTGTTGCTCAAGAATCGTTACCTGCTTGGCTAGATGTTGTGTTGCCAAATGATGAAGGTGCATTTAAAATGCCGGCTTGGATTCCTTTAGCTTGTTATTCTGCTATTGCAGCCGGAACGTTAAGTGGAGGATGGAAAATTGTGAAAACAATGGGTTCGAAAATTACAAAAGTGACTTCTTTTGAAGGTGTAGCTGCAGAAACTGCAGGAGCATTGACATTATATTTTACAGAGCATTTTAAAGTGCCTGTAAGTACAACGCATACTATTACTGGATCTATAATTGGAGTTGGACTTACTAAAAGAGTTTCTGCAGTACGATGGGGAATGACTGTTAGCTTATTATGGGCTTGGGTTTTAACCATTCCAATTTCAGCAATATTAGCAGCAATCATTTACTATATCTTTAGTATTTTTATTTAATGCTAAAATAAAAATCATAAAAAAACCATTCGTCAACGAATGGTTTTTTTATGCTCTAAAATTAATTTTTTTAAAACAGTAGGTCTTGTATTTCCTTCGTTTTATCAAATACGCTTTTCGCGAAAGGACATAATGGTAAAATTTTGAGATTATTTTCCCGTGCATATTGTACAGCTTCCATCACTAATTTTTTGCCTACACTTTGTCCTGCAAAATCAGGATTAACTTCGGTGTGGTCAATAATAAATTTATCGGTTCCTGCCCAAGTATATGTCATTTTTCCGGCTTCGATGTCATTATCAACGGCTCTAAAGTAGCCGTTTTTTGTTTCGTTTATTTGTTCAATTGTCATGTGTTTCTAATTTAATGCTGTTGTTATTTCGATTGGGTTGCTTAAAATTTTGTGTATCGGACATTTATCTGCAATGTTTACTAATCGGGCTTTTTGATCAGTGTCTAGATCCCCGAATAATTGAATGTTACGATTTATTTTGAATTTATTTTCTACTGAATCAGTTTCAAAAGTGACTTCAACTTTTACATCGGTTAAATTCCAGCCTTTTCTATTGGCATACATGCGTAAAGTGATGCAGGTGCAAGCTGCTAATGAAGAAGCGAGTAATTCTTTTGGCGCAAAGCCTAAATCTTTTCCTCCGCTACTTTCAGGTTCATCAGAAATGATGAAATTAGTTTCTGATTGTATTTCTGTTTTATAAAGTTCAGTGCCGATACTTGCTGTTATTTTACCCATATTATTGTCTTTTATTTTGCTCTGGAAGTGGAACAAATTCAGTTTCACCAGGAACTTTATCAAAGGTTTGTGCCAACCATTTTTCTTTTGCTTTTTCAATCAATTCTTTGGTTGAAGCAACAAAATTCCAATAGATAATTCGTTCTTCCGGAAAAGGATCACCACCAAAAATGTAAATAGTGGTGTTTTCTGCCATATCGAAGGTGCAGAGTTTACTGTCTTTGGCAATCAAAATTTGCTTTGGACCAAAAACATTTCCTTCACTTTCAATACTGCCTTCTAGAATGTATAAAGCGCTTTCGCCAAATAAATGCTCGCCTAAAGTCACTGTTTGACGCGAAGTGCTTTTTAGTTCTAATAAATACAGCGGACTGTAAACTGGAACGGGTGATTTCTTGCCAAGTACTTCGCCAGCTATAAGTTTAAAAGCAATGTTATCCGTTTTCCATTCTGGAATTTGATTTTCAGGAACGTGAAAAAACGAAGGTTCCATTTCCTCTAATTCCTTCGGCAATGCTACCCAAATTTGAAGTCCGTGCAACATTTTGTTTGAACTACGCAAATATTCAGGTGTTCGTTCTGAGTGAACGATTCCTTTTCCAGCGGTCATCCAATTGATCTGTCCGGGTTTGATTTCCATTTCAGTTCCCAAACTGTCTTTGTGCATAATACTTCCTTCAAACAAATACGTCAAAGTGGAAAGTCCAATGTGTGGATGTGGCGGAACATCTAAATTTTCGTATTCGCTCATGCAGGTAGGTCCCATATGATCGATGAATGCAAATGGTCCAACCATTCTTTTTTCTCGAAAGGGAAGCAATCGCCCAACCATAAAGTTACCAATATTGCTTGGGCGTTCTTCTATAATCAGTTTTATGTTTGACATTTTAGGGGTTTTAAAATATAAAAATAAGAAATTATTCTTCTAAATAACCGAATTTACCCATATTCACATCATTGAATGCTTGCATGATTTCTGCTTGGGTATTCATTACAAATGGTCCGTGCGCTGCAATAGGTTCATTGATAGGTTCTCCACTTAAAATTAAAACGATGGCATTTTCAGTTGCTTCAATGATAAATTCTTCGCCTTCATTTTCAAATAATGCAAAATGATCTGCAGGAACATTTTCGCTGTCATTCACTTTTATGCTTCCTTCAATTACCAATAAACCGGTGTTGTAATTTGCCGGAAAATGGAAAGATGCTTTTGCTCCTTTATTCAATTTGGCATTTTGTAAATGTACTGGTGTGAAAGTAGAGGCAGAACCTTTCAAATTTTCATATTCTCCAGCAATAACTTCAATTACTCCACCATTTTCAGGAAGTTCCAATTTATTGATTTGGTCGTTTGTAATCCCTTGGTATTTTGGTGTTGACATTTTGTCTTTTGCCGGAAGGTTGACCCAAAGCTGTACCATTTGAAAATCACCACCATTTTTGCTAAATTCTTCTTCATGGTATTCTTTGTGTAAAATTCCCGAAGCGGCTGTCATCCATTGTATATCTCCTTCTCCAATAATGCCACTGTTTCCAGAACTGTCATGATGCGCTACTTTTCCCTTATAAGCAATCGTAACGGTTTCAAAACCTCTGTGTGGATGAACACTTACGCCTCTGGGTTGGTCTGTAGGCGGAAAATAAAATTTTGAATTATAATCCATCATGATAAATGGACTCATTCTTTTCATGTCTAAATGATATCCGCTCGGGATAAAATTGTGTACTCTAAATCCGTCACCTACCATGTGTGGTGGAGGTGGAGCCAATACTAATTCAATATTTTTTGTTTTCATTGCGATGTCTTATTTTAATTATAGTACAAATTTACTATGGATTAAAATCAGATGCATTGATGTAGGATAAGAAATGATTTTAGAAGAACTAATACGGCTTAAAATTTCTTTTAGCTAATTCCTTGCGAACTCTGCTCAGGGTTTCGGGTGTAATGCCTAAATAGGAAGCAATCATCCATTGTGGAATACGCAAAGTAAGACTTGGGTAAATGGTTATGAAATCTAAATAGCGTTGTTCAGCATTTGCTCCCAATAATAAGTTCACTCGTTTTTGAAGTTGTCGAATGTGATTGTGTAACGCAGTATTGTCCTGCTCCCGAAAAGAAACGCTGATTTCTGCAGCGGCATTAATGAAGTTTTTATCGATAAACACAATTTCAGTATCCTCAATGGCATCAATAAACAATTCAGAAGGTTCGTTGAAATAAGAACTGCTTCTGTCCGAAATAATCCAATTCTCAGCCGCAAACTGAATGATATGTTCTTTTCCGGTTTCGTCTATGGTATAGGAACGCAATAGTCCTTTGGATACAAAAAAAGAATGATGACAAATATCACCCTGATGGAGCAGAATGGTTCCTTTTTCAACTTTTTTGGATTGCAATGTATCCGTAATCGAAAGAAACTGCTCGTCCGTTAAATTTGTTTTAGATTGAAAGTATGTTTTGAAAGAATCGAGCATAATTGTTTCAGGACTTTATTGGTGCAATTTGGTTGTTTTAAACTCCTTTAATTATTTTTTGAGTGTTTAGGTTTAATTTATTCCTCCTAAATTTTTATGAATTCGTCTGCGTTTGTAATGGGTTTGCCTAAGGTTATTATCACCCGATATAATGCTAATGTTGCCATCAATCTCAAGCATTGCCAGTTTTACATCTTTGAAATATTCGACACCATGTTCGCGCATGGCTTCTTTTAATTCATCAGAAGAAATATTTAATTTGCTTAATGCTTTAAAATCCAGATTTCCGTTATGGATTAGAATTTCGGGTTTTTCCTGCATGAAATCACCAAATTTAGGGTATTTATACATCAATTTCTTTAAAATAAAATTGATGGTAAACAATACAGTTGCTGCAGCTATTCCGCCATAAAGGCTCGTGTTACTGCCAACCATAGCATTTTGGACGGAGTTGCTTATGAGCAATATCAATATCACGTCGGCAGTGTTCAGTTGAGACAATTCTTTCTTACCAAAAAGACGCAAGGCAATAACCATGAAAAAATAAACGGCTGTACTTCGAAGAATTATATCAAGATATTCGTTCATTTTTTTGGTTTAAAGTAAAAAGTTTAAAATTTATCTGCAGACAGAAAACTATTTCAGTTTAAAATTTTTCTCAATTGCTTTTATCATTTCACCTGCAATGTCTTTGTTGGTAGCACCTTCAATTCCTTCCAATCCTGGGGATGAATTTACCTCTAATAATAAAGGCCCTTTTGAAGAACGAATAATATCAACACCTGCCACTTTCAGGTCCATTGCTTTAGTTGCTTTTATGGCGATTTTCTTTTCTTCTGCAGTTACTTTTATGATTGATGCAGTTCCTCCAAGATGAATGTTAGCTCTAAATTCACCAGGCATCGCTTCACGCTGAATGGCAGCAACAACTTTTCCGTCAATTACAAAACAACGAATGTCTTTTCCATTGGCTTCTTTGATGAATTCTTGGACTAATATGTTTGCATTTAAGCTTTTAAAAGCATTAATAACGCTTTCTGCGGCTTTTTTTGTTTCCGCCAGTACAACACCTTTTCCTTGTGTTCCTTCCAGTAATTTTACAATTAAAGGAGAGCCTCCGACCATTTTTATCAAATCATCGGTATCCAATGGAGAATTTGCAAAACCAGTTGTAGGAATTTCTACACCGTGATTCAACAGTAATTGCAAAGAATATAATTTGTCACGCGATTGCGTAATGGCGTTAGATGAATTTAAGCAATATACTTTTAAGGCTTCAAATTGTCTGGTCAAAGCACAACCGTAAAAAGTAATGCTTGGTCTGATTCTAGGTATAATAGCGTCAAATTGATTTAATATTTTACCGCCACGATAATGAATTTCAGGTGTTTTTGCATCCAGTTTCATGTAACATTCCTTGATATTCAGAAAGTGCATTTCGTGACCACGCATTTCTCCTGCTTCCATAATACGCTTGTTGCTGTACAATTCAGGATTACTGGCTAAAAGTCCGATTCGTAAACCAGAGCTCGCTTTCTCAGAATTTTTATATAATTCTTTTAAGATGTCAGAAGTAGGTTGTCCCAAAAGATATTTCTGTTCCGGATCAACAAGAACTCTTCCGCTCATGGCTTCTCGACCTAAAAGCATTCGGAAACCCATTGAATCCCGATTGGTTAATGTCATTTCAATAGGCCATTTTGAGCTTCCTATTTGAAGATTTGTTTGAATAACATAGCGTTGTTCTCTAAAACCACTGGAACTTTTAACGATGCGTTTATCAATTAAAGGTGCTTCACAATGAATCACCGTTTTTAGATTATTTTGTATCGGGTTGATGTCAAATTTTACCCAGTTGCTTTCATTTTTGATAAATGGAGCAATGTTTATAGCATGTAAAGCGGATGTTTTCGCTCCCGAATCTACTCGGGCTTTAATAGTAGGAATTCCTAATTCTGGAAAAGAACACCATTCTTCACTACCTAAAATAACTTTGTTATCTGACATAAATTAATTTTGTTTAACCTTTTTTATAAAGACCAAATGTAAATATTTGTTTTCAAAAAAAGTATGTTTACTGTAAAGAATAAACCCGTTATGTTATAAAAACGTAACGGGTTTATTTTGCTATAATTGTTTGCTAAATTTAAGGATTTGTAGGTTCCCCAGCTTTATGAATCTGCACTGTTAACTCTTGTGAGCCATCTTCAATATCCATAAAAATCTCATCTCCTGAAGTAATTTTCGAAGTGATGATTTCTTCTGCAAGGGCATCTTCAACATACTTTTGAATGGCTCTTTTTAATGGTCTAGCGCCAAATTGTTTATCAAAGCCTTTCTCTGCTATAAATGCTTTTGCTCTGTCAGAAAGATTCAATTGGTATCCTAATTCAGCAACACGAGCAAATAATTTTTTTAATTCAATTTCGATAATCAAATCGATATCATGTTTTTCTAAAGCATTGAAAACAATTACATCGTCAATTCTGTTAAGGAATTCAGGAGCAAAAGTTTTTTTCAATGCATTTTCGATGATGCTTTTTGAATTATCGTCAGCCTGAGCTACTTTGGCAGCAGTTCCAAAACCAACACCTTGTCCAAAATCTTTTAATTGTCTGGCTCCAACATTGGAAGTCATGATAATTATAGTGTTCTTGAAATCAATTTTTCGACCTAAACTGTCTGTCAAATAACCATCATCCAAAACTTGCAATAACATATTGAAAACATCAGGATGCGCTTTTTCTATCTCATCCAATAATACTACACAATATGGTTTTCTTCTTACTTTCTCTGTTAATTGACCACCTTCTTCGTATCCTACATATCCCGGAGGCGCTCCAACTAAACGGGAGATTGCAAATTTTTCCATGTATTCACTCATGTCAATACGAATCAATGCGTCTTCAGAATCGAATAATTCTTTAGCTAGTACTTTTGCTAATTGAGTTTTACCAACACCGGTTTGCCCTAAGAAAATAAAAGAACCAATTGGACGATTCGGATCTTTTAATCCGGCACGATTTCTTTGGATGGAACGAGCAATTTTCATTACTGCTTCTCTTTGTCCAATCACCTTACCTTCAATAAGTTCTGGAAGTTTAGCTAGTTTGTTACTTTCAGTCTGTGCAATACGGTTAACAGGTATTCCACTCATCATAGAAACCACATCAGCCACATTGTCTTCAGTAACTTCAATTCGGTTATTCTTAGCATCTTCTTCCCATTGTTCTTGGGCAATAGCTAAGTCTTTTTCGATACGTTTTTCATCATCACGAAGTTTAGCAGCCTCCTCGTATTTTTGTTTTTTGACTACAACATTCTTCAATTCACGTACATCTTCTAATTGACGTTCCAAGTCTAAAATTTGTTTTGGAACTTCAATATTGGTAATGTGAACTCTAGAACCTGCTTCATCTAATGCATCAATGGCTTTGTCCGGTAAAAAACGTTCAGACATATATCTATCTGTTAGTTTTACACACGCTTCGATTGCTTCTTGTGTGTAGGTAACATTATGATGGTCTTCATATTTGTTTTTGATGTTATTCAAAATGGTGATTGTTTCAGAAACTGATGTAGGTTCCACAATTATCTTTTGAAAACGTCTTTCTAATGCGCCGTCTTTTTCTATATATTGTCTGTATTCGTCTAATGTTGTTGCACCAATACATTGAATCTCTCCACGAGCTAATGCAGGTTTGAACATATTAGAAGCATCCAGTGAACCTGTTGCGCCACCAGCGCCTACAATAGTGTGAATTTCATCTATGAAAAGAATGATATCGTCATTTTTTTCTAATTCATTCATCACTGCTTTCATGCGCTCTTCAAACTGTCCGCGGTATTTTGTACCTGCAACAAGACTAGCTAAATCTAAAGTAACGACACGTTTATTGAATAAAGTACGCGATACTTTTTTCTGAATAATTCGCAACGCTAAACCTTCGGCAATAGCTGATTTCCCCACTCCAGGTTCCCCTATAAGCAATGGATTGTTCTTTTTACGACGGCTCAAAATTTGCGAAACGCGTTCAATTTCTTTCTCACGTCCCACAACAGGATCTAGTTTTCCTTCTTCGGCCATTTCAGTTAAATCCCTTCCAAAATTGTCCAAAACTGGTGTTTTAGATTTTTTATTTGATTTATTGGCTGGATTGTTGAAAGTTCCTTCTTTTAGACTGTCATCTTGTCCTGAATCGTCATTATATGATTCGTTTCGTGGCAAATTTTCTATAAAATCTTCTTCGTTTGGAGTCATGTTTAGATATTGTTCTTTAGCTATGTCATAATCAATTTTTAATTTATTCAATAGCTTGGTTGTTGGATCGTTTTCATTTCTTAAAATACACAACAATAAATGTGCTGTGCTGATAGACGAGCTTTGAAAAACTTTTGCTTCAAGAAAAGTGGTTTTCAATGCGCGTTCTGCTTGGCGTGTCAAGTGTAAGTTTTTCTTTTCAACATTTACTTCCAGGCTTGGACTAGCAGGACTTAAGATCTCTACTTTTCTGCGTAAATGATCCAAATCAACAGATAGGTTGTTCAATATTTGAATTGCTTTCCCGTTACCGTCTCTCAAGATACCCAGCATTAAGTGCTCAGTTCCTATAAAGTCATGACCTAGTCGCAAAGCTTCTTCTTTGCTGTAAGTAATAACGTCTTTTACTCTTGGTGAAAAATTATCATCCATAATATATATTTGATATCGTAAATTTAGTGAATTAGTAATTGAAAAACAAAAACCATTCCTATAAGAAGTGGTGTCAGCTAATAGACAAAAATAAAAATAATATTAAAGTTAAAATTCACTTAATTTATTAACTAAAACGGCAGTAAAATTTGTTAATAAATCATTGAAATAACTAGTGTGAAATAGGTCTAAAAATTTCAAAAAGGCGTATATTGGCACGTTTTGAAACTAATATAATTTTTTAATATAACAACTTATGTCTGAAGGAGAAAAGTTAATTCCTATTAACATAGAAGATGAAATGAAATCAGCTTACATCGATTATTCGATGTCAGTAATTGTATCAAGAGCGCTTCCAGATGTTAGAGATGGCTTGAAACCAGTACATCGAAGAGTATTATTTGGAATGCATGATTTAGGAGTTAACTCCAGATCTGCCCATAAAAAATCAGCAAGAATTGTCGGGGAAGTTCTTGGAAAATACCACCCACACGGAGATACATCTGTTTATGATGCGATGGTTCGTATGGCACAAGAATGGAGTATGCGTTATTTATTGATTGATGGTCAGGGTAACTTTGGTTCTGTAGATGGCGATAGTCCTGCAGCGATGCGTTATACGGAGGCTAGAATGCGTAAGATTTCGGAAGAAATCTTGGCAGATATCGATAAAGAAACAGTTGATTTTAAATTAAATTTTGATGATACATTAGAAGAACCAACAGTTATGCCAACTCGTGTTCCTACCTTATTAATAAATGGGGCAACAGGAATCGCAGTAGGTATGGCTACTAATATGCCACCTCACAACTTAACTGAGGTAATCAATGGTACGTTGGCTTTCATGGATAATAATGATATTGAAGTTGATGAGTTGATGAATCATATTAAAGCCCCGGATTTTCCTACCGGAGGTATAATATATGGATATGAAGGCGTTCGTGAAGCATTCAAAACCGGTAGAGGACGTATTGTAATGCGTGCTAAAGTTGGTTTTGAAGAAGTGGATGGCAGAGAATGTATTATCGTTACCGAAATACCTTATCAAGTCAATAAAGCTGATATGATCAAGCGTACGGCTGATTTGGTTAATGATAAAAAAATTGATGGAATTGCAAATATCCGAGATGAGTCGGATAGAAACGGGATGCGTATCGTTTATATTTTAAAACGTGATGCGACACCAAACGTAGTTTTAAATACACTTTATAAGTTTACGCAATTACAATCTTCTTTTAGTGTAAACAATATTGCAATTGTAAAAGGGCGTCCACAAATGTTGAATCTGAAAGATTTGATTCATTATTTTATCGAACACCGTCATGATGTAGTGATTCGTAGAACGCAATTTGAATTGAAAAAAGCGGAAGCAAGAGCGCATATATTAGAAGGGCTGATTATCGCTTCGGATAATATTGATGAAGTGATTGCTTTAATCAAAGCTTCAAAAAGTACGGAAGAAGCAAGAGAGAAATTAATCGAAAGGTTCAATTTATCAGATATTCAATCTCGTGCCATTGTAGAAATGCGTTTGCGACAATTAACAGGTCTTGAACAAGATAAGTTAAGAACTGAATACGAAGAAATAATGAAGTTAATCGAGCATTTGAAAGCTTTATTAGCGGATGTAAACTTAAGAATTGCTTTGATTAAAGAGGAACTAACTGAAATTCGTGATAAATACGGAGATGAGCGTCGTTCTGTAATTGAATATTCAGGTGGTGATGTAAGTATTGAGGATTTAATTGCTGATGAAAATGTAGTAATTACAATTTCTCATGCAGGTTACATTAAACGTACTAATCTTACGGAATACAAAACTCAGAATAGAGGAGGAGTTGGACAAAAAAGTGCTGGAACAAGAGATCAAGATTTCTTAGAGCACATGTTTGTGGCAACAAATCACCAATACATGATGTTCTTTACCCAAAAAGGAAAATGTTTCTGGATGCGTGTTTATGAAATACCGGAAGGTAGTAAAACGGCTAAAGGTAGAGCAATCCAAAACTTGGTAAATATTGAAAGCGACGATAAAGTAAAAGCGTTTATCTGTACTCAAGATTTAAAAGATAAAGAATATATTAATAGCCATAACCTTATTATGGTAACCAAAAAAGGTCAGGTTAAGAAAACATCTTTAGAGAAATATTCTAAACCTAGAGTTAATGGTGTTGCTGCAATTACTATTAAAGAAGGCGATGAATTATTGGAAGCGAAATTAACTAACGGAGAAAGTCAAATTATTTTGGCTGTTAAATCCGGTAAATTGGTTCGTTTCGAAGAAACAAAAACCCGTCCAATGGGAAGAACAGCTTCTGGAGTTCGTGGAATAACGCTTAAAGATGATACTGACGAAGTAATTGGCATGGTTACTGTAAATGATATGAACAGCGAAATTCTAGTTGTTGCTGAAAATGGTTATGGAAAACGTTCAAGCCTAGATGAGTATAGAATCACAAACCGTGGTGGTAAAGGAGTTAAAACTTTAAATATTACCGAGAAAACAGGAAAACTGATTTCGATAAACGCCGTTACTGATGCTGATGATTTAATGATTATCAACAAATCAGGATTGACTATCAGAATGGCCGTTGAAGATTTGAGAGTTATGGGACGTGCTACGCAAGGAGTGAAGTTGATTAACATCAAAGGAAACGATTCGATTGCCGCAGTTACAAAAGTTATGAAGGACGATGTCGCTGAAGTGGTAGTAGATGAAGAAGGTAATGTTATCGAAACGGAAGCTATTGAAAGAGTTAAACCAGTTTTAGAAGTTCTTGAAGACGAAGGTACGGAAGAGGATGACGATGAAGACGATTCTGAAGAAGAAGAAGTTGAAGACGAGGCTGAAGGTGACGACGAAGATGATGAAGCATAAATAAAAATTAGAAAACCAAGAATAATTATTAAACAAAAATAGAATATTATGAAAAGTAAATATGTATTACTAGCATCAGCATTATTGATATCAGTAGCTACTTTTGCTCAAAAAGATCAAATTAAAGCCGCAGAAAAAGCGTTGAAAGCTGGTAAGTCTCAAGAAGCAGTAACGATCTTGAATGAAGCTGAATATTTAGTAGTGAATGCTCCAGATGCTGAAAAAGCACAATTTTTCTTTGTAAAAGGGAATTCTTTATTAGATTTAGCCAACAAGAATGTTGATACTAATACCAATCTTTCGCTTGCTGCAAAAGCATACCAAGATTTAATTGCTGCTGAGAAAACTTCTGGGAAAGTAAAATTTTCAACTCAGGCTGCAGCTTCAATTACTGATATTAAATTCAAGTTGATTAACGGTGCAATTGCTGATTCAAAAGTGGATAAGCATGCTGATAGTGCTAAAAAATTATATGACGCTTATTTGTTAGATAAAAAAGACACTATCAATTTATATTACGCAGCTTCTACGTATGTAAACGCTAAAGATTATGATGCAGCACTTAAGTTGTATGATGATTTGAAAAACTTAAACTATTCTGGAAAAGGAACCAGCTATTTTGCAGTTAATAAATTAACTAGTCAAGAAGACTTTTTTACGACACTTCAAGAAAGAGACAGAATGGTGAAGTTAGGAACGCATGAAAAGCCAAGAACTGAAGTTATTCCTTCTAAAAGAGGTGAGATATATAAAAACATGGCTTTGATTTTAGTTGAAAAAGGTAAAACTGAAGAAGCTAAAAAAGCAATTTCTGAAGCGAGAATAGCAAATCCTGAAGATACTTCATTGACTTTAACGGAAGCTAATCTTTATTTGGAAACAAAAGATTTCGATATGTACAAAAAATTAATCGCTGAAGTATTGGAAAAAAATCCAAATGACGCTGATTTGATTTTTAACTTGGGAGTATTAAGTGCAAATGCTAAAAATGTTGCAGATGCTGAAAAATATTACAAGAGAGTTATAGAAATTAACCCAAAATATATTAATGGGTATATTAATTTAGCTGCTTTGAAATTAGAAAATGAGAAAGCGATCATTGACGAAATGAACAAGCTTGGAACTTCTACTAAGGATATGAAGCGTTATGATGAATTGAAAAAGAAAAGAGAAGAGCTTTTTAAAGGAACAATTCCTTATCTTGAAAAAGCGGTTGAACTAGATCCTAAAAATACAGATGTTTCTAAAACTCTTTTAGGTGTTTACAGTGCATTAGAAATGACTGCAGAATACAAAGCGTTAAAAGCTAAAATGTAAAATAATTTTTCAAATAAAAAAGCCTGTCTAATTTTAGACAGGCTTTTTTTTTATACTATTTTTTTGATGACTCTTAATTTGTGAGTATGCTTATTTGTCTCAGCATTAAATATTCCTAAATGATCTATGCGGTCAATCCGTACTTTTCCACTGGCGTGAATGATGTAATTATCGGCCATTATGATTCCAACATGAATAATGTTGCCTTCTTCATTATCAAAAAATGCTAAGTCTCCAGGTTCGCTTTCTTCAATAAAACTTAATGCTTCTCCTTGTGTCGATTGTTGAGAGGCATCTCGCAATAATTTGTATCCATTGAGTTTGTATACCATTTGGGTAAAACCCGAGCAATCAATACCAAAAGGAGTTTTTCCTCCCCAAAGGTAAGGAGCATTCAAATACATAAAAGCAGTATTTATTAAGCTCTCTTTGCTTTTTTCTCCACTGGTTTTAGTTCCTTCAAAATCAAAATTCGAAATATTTATCTCATTATGATGTATAAAAGATAAAGAGGAACCAAGCGGAATGGGTATCAATAAATTATTTGGTACGGTAATATATTCTATTAAATCAGCATTTAAAATGATAGCTTCAGAAGATAGTTGATTAAAACTGGCTTCGGAAATCAGTTGTAATTGTTTAGAATCTATCCAGCCTTCGTAATCATCATATTGCATTCTGATTTTGGACCATTGTCTCAATTGCTCTAAAATTTCAAAATGTTCACCAAATAAAACTTGAGAAACGATTTCGCTTCTGTCACTGGGTTCAAAGCGAAGTGGGATTATGGCTAGATTACAAATTCCGAACATTTAGGTTCTTTTATGAGTTAAGAATTAAGAGTTATAGACTTGAAAAACCTATAACTCTTAACCTATAATTATTTAAGCTCTTTCAATAACAATTGCTGAAGCACCGCCACCGCCATTGCAAATTGCAGCAGCACCAATTTTAGCATTGTTCTGTTCTAAAACATTTAATAACGTAACAATGATTCTAACTCCTGAACAACCAAGAGGATGTCCTAAAGATACAGCACCACCATTTACATTTACTTTGTTGTCTTCTAATCCAAGAATTTGTGAATTAGCCAAACCTACAACGGCAAATGCTTCATTAAATTCAAAATAATCTACATCATTAATCGTTATTCCAGCTTTTTCCAATGCTTTAGGAATTGCTTTTGCAGGACTTGTAGTAAACCATTTAGGTTCTTGAGCGGCATCAGCATATCCGTTGATATAAGCCAAAGGTTTTAGTCCTAAAGCGATTGCTTTTTCCTCACTCATTAATATTACTGCTGCTGCTCCATCGTTTATTGTTGATGCATTAGCTGCAGTTACAGTTCCATCTTTTGTGAAAACAGCATTCAATGATGGTATTTTATCTAATTTCACATTCGTGAATTCTTCATCTTTAGAAACGATGATAGGATCTCCTTTTCTTTGTGGAACCGGAACCGGAACAACTTCATTGTCAAATTTTCCTGAATCCCATGCTTTTGCACTACGCTCATACGATTGAATTGCGTAGTTATCTTGATCTTCTCTTGTAATATTATATTCTGAAGCACATAAGTCAGCACACACTCCCATAGCGCTGTTATCATAAGCATCAGTAAGCCCGTCTTTCTGCATTCCGTCAATCATGGTTGCAGGGCCAAATTTAGTTCCATTTCTTAAATTCATATAATGTGGAATCAAACTCATGTTTTCCATTCCACCGGCAACTACAATTTCGGCATCACCGCATTGAATAGCTTGTGCGCCTAACATAACTGCTTTCATTCCTGAAGCACATACTTTATTTATTGTGGTGCAGGCAACTGAATCTGGTAAACCGGCAAATAGTGCAGCTTGTCTTGCAGGAGCTTGTCCTACACCGGCTTGAACTACATTGCCCATGAATACTTCATCAATTAAATTTGGATCTAACTTTATTTTATCTAAAGCACCTTTAATAGCGATTGCTCCTAATTTTGGAGCAGTAACTGTAGATAATCCCCCCATAAAACTTCCGATAGGTGTCCTAACGGCAGAAACGATAACAACTCTTTTGTTCATGACTTTTTTATAATGTTGGTTTATGTAGCAAATTTAATCTTTTTTAAACAATTTCAAATTTTGATTTTGCCATTATCTTTTTTTAAATTAATTTCTATTCTATATATTTGATTGTGAAGTGTTTTTGTAAAAATGATAAAAAATATTAAAAAAAAGGCCTTAAATAGTTGTGAGAAACGTAAAGATGTCTTAAATTTGCAACCGCAAAACAGGACACGTTTCTTTGAGCTTGGAGGGGTGCCAGAGTGGTAATGGAGCAGTTTGCTAAACTGTCATCGAGTAATCGGTGCCAGGGTTCGAGTCCCTGTCCCTCCGCTTTATAATTTGCTTTTCGGGGTGTAGCGTAGCTCGGTTATCGCGCCTGCTTTGGGAGCAGGAGGCCGCAGGTTCGAATCCTGCCACCCCGACTAATTTTACTCTGTTTATTACTACAGAGCACCTGCCTTCTAAGCAGGAGGTCAAAATAATAAATGGAGGCATAGCTCAGCTGGATAGAGCACCTGCCTTCTAAGCAGGCGGTCGAAGGTTCGAATCCTTCTGCCTTCACTTAAAACGATACTAGAAATAGTATCGTTTTTTTTGTTTTTATAGTTCCTGAAATCCCTTTATTTATTCTATTTTTATAAAAAATAGCATTTATGACTTCCTACTTCAAACCATTTGTACTTCTGTTTTCTTTTTTATGTATTGTTTCCTGTAAATCGCAAACTATTGTTTCTGCTGGTCAAGAAAGGGATTCTACAAGTATCAATGATACTACATTTGTAAATTTAAAAGAGTATAGTCAAGATTTTGTGTATGATATGAAGTATGCAACGTCTGATAATTTCCTGAAAGCAAAAGTGTATGATTGTGCGGAATGTTTTTTACGTTTAAAAACCGTTAATGCACTTGTTGATGTGAATAAAAAATTCTTGGAAAAAGGATACAAAATCAAAATTTTTGACTGTTACCGCCCTTTGGACATTCAGAAAAAAATGTGGAAAATTGTATCTAACCCTGAATATGTTGCAAATCCTGCCAAAGGTTCTATTCACAATAGAGGAGGAGCCGTAGATATTACTTTGGTAGACAGAAATGGAAAAGAATTAGACATGGGAACTTCTTTCGATTTTTTTGGAGTTGAGGCGGGCCACAATTATCCAAATCTTTCAGAAGAGGTAAAACAAAATAGAATACTATTAAAAACAATTATGTCTAGCAGCGGTTTTAATTCTTTTGATTCAGAATGGTGGCACTACAATTTGAAGTCAGGTTTGAATGATAAAGTTTCTAATGCTAAATGGGACTGTAAATAGTTCCTATTGAATACATTTTAAGTAATTGATGAAGTAGTTTTCCGGATTGTAAATTTCATTCGTTAATTCCGATTTAAACTCTTTTTTAAAGACATAATCTTCGGTGTCTGTCAAATATTTAATTCGCATCATCGATACCGGAGAGCTTTTTAATTCTTCAAAGCTATCTTTCATAAACATGAAAATACCTGTATTAACTCTATTATCAAATCCTTTATCGTCGCGTAACATGGTACCGCAATTTTCTTGATCGATATGTATCAATGTGATTATTTTTCCATTGTTTAACTGTAAAAATAATTTAGAATTTTTATCAAAACAATTCGCTTTCAAAAAATCTTTGCTTTTTTGAATTAATTGCACACTCAATGTTGGTATTCCATCTGTTAATGCTAATGAATAAAAAATATAACTGGAATTTCCGGCAAAATTTTTCTCGCTAATCATGTATTCTTTTGTCGATTTGTAAGTACCTAAAGAATCGGTAACATTTGCGTTATATTCACATGGTTTTTGAGCAAATATATTCAAGCTGAGGAATAATAAAGTTATTGTAATAACGTATTTCATTTTTATGATATTTTGGTGCAAATTAAAACTATTTTATGATTATTTTCATCAGTTGTGAAAAAACAATATACATTTCCTCCGTCTTTTATTTTCCATTTTTTTCGAATAGTTTCTACGCTGTCAGGAAAATTGCGGGTAGTTATATTTGCTTGACTTTTTTCTAAATAACTTTTCATTTCCGTTTTGTTGTAAGGAAATGTATTTTGAATTTCAAAAACGCGCCCCGGAAAAGATAGCAAGACCGTTGATGTATACAAATGAGAATGTTTGTGTAATTTATTTAGATTATAAAACGAGCTTACTTCATCAAATCCACCGGATTTCATGATAGCGCTATTGGGTTCGTATAAATACTTTTGAGGCAAGCTTAAGTTCGGGAATTTAGAATTTTCGTTCAGAACAAAATCAAATGTTTCTGTTTTATCTTTTAAAATATTGACAGTTTTAATGTTTATATTTCCAGAATAATCTTTGTGTAATTCCCATAACAATTCTTTCACTTCATTTTCTAAAGCTACGATATGAATCGTTTTTACATGTTTTAATTCGGATAATCCTGCAGAAATATCAAGAATAGGTGCTGTTTTTATTAGAACGGCATTTGAATGCGTAAAATAAAAATCAATATTTTCAGGAACATTTGGTAAACAATCCTTTAGCATGAATACTTTGCCTTTAGTGTCATTTCGTCTGGAAGGATCAATGTAAATCCAGTCCCATTTTGAATTTAAAGAGAATAAAGTCGCTAAACTGTCTCCGGCATAACAAGTGATATTGGAAACATCCAATTGCTCGAAATTATGTTTTACCAGATTTGACAATTCTGGATTAATTTCACAATGCGCAACAGTTTTTATTTTTTTTGCAAAATAAAAATCGTCAACTCCAAAGCCTCCCGTTAAATCGATTAGAGATTCCCCGGATACAATAGAAGCTTTATAGGCTGCGGTTTTTTCGGATGACGTTTGTTCTATTGAAATTTTACTGGGGTAAATAATATTTTCGGTCGAAAACCAAGTTGGGAGTTTTTCTTTAGCTTTTGTTTTGGCTTCTATTTGGTTCAAAATAGAAATCCAATCCACTTCTTGAAAGGGATTTTTTTGCAGTGCTAATTTTGAAATGCTTTTGCCAATATTATTATCGATAAACGCCTGTATTTCGGCATTTAGAATCCTTAAATCCAAAATTAAATATCTTTAGTTAATAGTTGAATGATTTTGTTTTCAGGAAAGAATTCTTTTCCAATCACTTTTATTATGGTATATAAAGGAACTGCCACAATCATCCCTACTATTCCAAAAAGGAAACCTGCAATTAGGATTACTAGAAAGATTTCTAAAGGATGTGAGCTGACGCTTTTGGAAAAAATTATAGGTTGCGACAGATTATTATCTATTACTTGAACAATCCAAAAACCTATTAATACATAAATTGTTGTAGGCAAAATTTCAGATTGAAAATCACTTCCTAAATTACTCATCATAGTTAAAATTGCCGCTAAAAAAGAGGCAATCAATGGACCAATATACGGAATGATATTTAGCACCGCGCATAAAAAAGCAATAACAATAGCATTTGGAACACCAAAAATAACTAGAACTATAAGGTATAAAAGGAATACAATAAATAATTGAAGCAGTAAACCAATAAAATAACGAGACAGTAAATGATTTATTTTTTCCAATGAATTCAAAATTTGATCTTCATGACTGTCTGGAATTAATTTCTTTGCGCCAACAATAAACATTAATCGGTCTTTTAAAAAGAAAAAAGTAATGAACAGAACCGAGCCCAATCCCATTCCGAAACTGCTGATGGTACCTAAAATTGCATTTAAAAAATTAGGGATAATATTGAAATTTATTTTAGAGGTAATGTTTGCTTCTTTTAAAACTTGTGCAGAATCAATTTGGTGATTGTCCAAAAACACAGTGATTTGATTGATTAACTGAACTATATTTTTTTCAATTTCAGTAGTGTTAAGAAGTGATAAATTTTCTCCTTGTGATAAAATTAAAGGTATAAACATCATTATAAACCCTAATATGATCAATATGAAAATAAATAAAGTAGTAATAGTTGCAAATAGATGATTGAATTTCAATCTTTTTTTGAAAAAGTCTAAAATAGGATTTCCAATCAGTGTAAGTATAAAAGATACCACTAGATAAATTAGAACCGATTGAATTTTATAGAAGAAGAACAAAATTAAACCAACGAAAACCGTTGTTAATAATGCTCTGATAATGCCATTTGAAATGGTTTTAGATGTAATCATATTGCTATTTTAGGTTATAAAGATAAAAAAAACTCGCTAACAAGTAGCGAGTTTTAAAATCTAAAAAAACTAAAAAATTATATTCCAAAACTAGCTCTTGATCCGCCAGAAACGAATAAAGCAGCCATTCTTGATTTTTGACCGTTAGAGAACATATACATTCCTCTATCGTCTGTGTAATCCATGTAATTCATAGTCATTTCTACTGGAGTTCCTGAACAAGTGCTGTAATGCGGGTAAGCAGGTACACCGTAGTTAGCAGTGTTGTGCGTAGGTGTATCAGAAACTAAATCACTTCCACAAGTTGCATCTCCCCAAATGTGACGTAAGTTCATCCAGTGACCAACTTCGTGAGTAGCTGTTCTTCCTAAGTTGTAAGGATAAATAGCAGTTCCTGTAGTTCCTAAATATTTAGAATCAATTGCAACACCATCTGTTGAAGATGATCCTCCAGGAAACTGAGCATATCCTAAGATTCCACCACCAATAGTACAAATCCAAAGATTTAATTTTGTTGTTGGAGATGTTGGAGCCAAACCACCATAAGTAGTTTTCTTCATAGTGTCTGTTGTTCCCCAAGATGTTTTAGTAGTTGATTTTCTGATTACTTGGTCTAAAACAAAAGAGATTCCTACATTCGCTTTAACTCCAGAAAATAATGCAGGAACGCTATTGAAATCAGAATTAGCTGCGTTAAAATCTTTGTTTAATACATCAATTTGTGATTGGATCTGTGCTAATGAAATATTTTCGGCAGTAGTTCTGTAAAGAACATTTACAACTACAGGAATTTGAACCTTTCCGTTTACTAAACGTGCAGTAGACATTGTTTTTTGTGTGAATGCTTCAATTTCGTTCATTCTTAAGGCTAAAGTTGGATCAGCCTTCATTTGGGCCGCTAAAACCTCTTGAGATGCACAACCGCGTTTTGTAACCGCATCAGCAGATGGAGTCATTTCTGTTGTGTCATTTTGACAAGAAAAAAGCATCAATAATGCTACAGCAGATAAAAGAATTTTTTTCATAATAAATTTGTTATAAATTAATGGTTTTGGTTAATTATTTAACAATTTTATAACAATTTTTCCTAAAAACAAATTTTTTAAACATTTATTTAAAAAATAATTCAAAAAGATGTTGAAATTATGCTTTTAGGGTATGAACTTTAAATAGTTCAACCTTACAATTTTAGCATATAATGCTATTAAATAAGATTTATGGAGTTAATATCTACTTCAGCATTAAACGAAAAATAAAATCATATAAGCTTTTAAATAAAAAAGAGGCGACCTAAAAAGTCGCCTCTCTTATTAAGTTTTAAAGGGAATTATATTCCGAAACCTGCTCTTGATCCACCAGAAACAAAAATTGCAGCCATTCTTGATTTTTGACCGTTAGAGAACATGTACATTCCTCTATCGTCTGTGTAATCCATGTAGTTCATAGTCATTTCTACCGGAGTTCCAGTACAAGTGCTGTAATGTGGGTAAGCTGGTACACCGTAGTTAGCAGTGTTGTGTGTCGGTGTATCAGAAACTAAATCACTTCCACAAGTAGCATCTCCCCAAATGTGACGTAAGTTCATCCAGTGACCAACTTCGTGAGTAGCTGTTCTTCCTAAGTTATAAGGATAAGCTCCTGATCCAGATAATCCAAAATATTTTGAATCGATTACAACACCATCAGTAGTTGTTGATCCTCCAGGAAATTGAGCATAACCTAAGATTCCACCACCAATAGTACAAGCCCACATGTTAAGTTTTGTTGTAGGTGAAGTAGGATCTAAACCTCCTTGTTTTGTTTTTTTCATAGCATCTCTAGTTCCCCAAGATGTTTTAGTAGTAGATTTTCTATTTACTGTTTCTAAAACAAAAGTGATTCCAACATTTGCAGCAACTCCAGAGAATAAAGCAGGTGTACTGCTGAAATCTGAATTAGTTGCATTAAAATCGTCATTTAATACATCAATTTGAGATTGAATTTGAGCATCAGAAATGTTTTCTGCGGCAGTTTTGTACAATACGTTTACTACAACAGGAATTTCAACTTTACCGTTTACTAAACGACCAGATAACATTGCTTTTTGAGTAAATGCTTCAATTTCGTTCATTCTTAAAGCTAAAGTTGGGTCAGCTTTCAATTGCGCTTCAAGAACTTCTTGAGACGCACAACCGCGTCGTGCCAATACACTGGCTTCTGGTGCAACTTCTGTTGTTTCATTTTGACAAGAGAAAAGCATCAATAATGCTACGGCAGATAAAAGAATTTTTTTCATAAAAAATTTGTTATAAATTAATAGATTTGGTTAATTATTTCACAATTCTATAACAATTTTTTCACAAAAAAAATTTTATTGAAAAAAAAAATTAAAAAATAAATCATTCTATTGATTTTACTGCTTTGAGTTAATTTTAAAGATTTACAATTTACAAGTACTTTCATACAAATTTTTTTCAACCAGATTTCAACATTCCAAAATTGTAGTGATAATGGATTCATTTAAGAGATATTTTGTCATTAAATAAAATAATCTCATAAATGTATATGAAATTGATGTTTTTATTTTTTGCTGGAAATAGCCTTTTGGAGGTTCTTTTTCCTTATTTTTCAGTACCTGTGTGTGTAATATGTTTTTGTTGAAACGGTTTTAAATGAAAACGCCTATTCAAATCTAAATATTGAATAGGTCGTTTTTAAATGAAACTTAAAAACAGAATTCTTAATTATTAAAAATATAATTAAGAATATTTGCACCCATTTTTAATGCTTTTTCACGAACATCAATTGGGTCGTTATTCACTTCAGGATCTTCCCAACCGTCTCCTAAATCACATTCGTAGGTGTAAAGCAATACTAATTTGTTTTCAACAAATATCCCGAAGGCTTGCGGTCGTTTTCCATCATGCTCATGTATTTTTGGCAATCCGTTTGGGAATGAATACGGTTTTTGAAAAATGGCATGATTGGATGGGATTTCAATCAGGTTATTATTTGGAAATATTTTTTTTATTTCTTTTCGTATGTATTGATCCATACCGTAATTATCATCAATATGGAGAAATCCTCCAGCGAGTAAATAATTTTTAAGATTACTACTGTCAGCATCACTAAAAACAACATTTCCATGTCCTGTCATGTGAACATAGGGATAGGAGAATAAGTCAGGACTGCTGGGTTCAACAGTTGATGGTTTTGTTTTTATTCGGGTATTGATATTGGCATTACAATATTTTATCAAGTTGGGCAATGATGTAGGATTTGCATACCAATCACCGCCGCCGCTATATTTTACCAAAGCGATTTCTTGTGAAAATGTTGGTATTGAAAACAATAACAGGAGATAAAATAGTTGTTTCATAATTGCATAAAATCAGTTCTTATTCTTCTTCATTGACAAAAACTACGCTATGGCAGGCGACAATTGCAGCGGTTTCAGTCCTTAATCTGGTATTTCCTAATGAAACTGGGATAAAGCTATTTTCAAGAGCTAAAGCAATTTCTTTTTCGGAAAAATCACCTTCCGGACCTATGAGTAGCGTTATATTTTCATTGGGTTTCAAAACTGATTTCAGTGTTCTTTTATCCGTTTCTTCGCAATGTGCAATCAGTTTTAAACCTTCTCTTTCAAGTTTAATGAATTCTTTGAAGGTTATGGCATTATTTAATTTTGGTAAATACAATTCATTAGATTGCTTCATGGCCGCCAACAAAATTTTATCAAATCGTTCATTATTGATGACTTTTCGCTCGGAATGATCACAAATGATAGGCGTGATTTCGTGTATGCCTATTTCGGTTGCTTTTTCAAGAAACCATTCGTAACGATCATTCATTTTAGTAGGTGCTACGGCTAAATGCAAATGAAATTTTGAGGCTGGTGCTTTTTCGAAAGAAAGGATTTTAACGGTGCATTTGCTATCCGAAGCTAATGTGATTTCTGTTTTAAATAAAAAACCCAAGCCATTGGTTACAAATAATATATCGGTATCTTTCTTTCGTAATACTTTAATAATATGTTTGCTTTCTTCTTTATCAAAAGAAAAAGTTTCGGTAGATTCTGTAATATTTGGATTGTAAAATAATTGCATAATTTATAATTGTATTCTTGCTTTAGAAACAACAGAAGAAGTTTCAAATTTTTGCGATAAAAACTTTTGATAACCTACAATTCCAATCATTGCAGCATTATCGGTAGTATATTCAAATTTAGGAATAAAGGTTTTCCAACCGTATTTATTCTCTGTTTCTTTTAATGTGTTTCGAATTCCAGAATTTGCAGAAACTCCTCCGCCAATTGCTATTTGTTTTATTCCGGTTTCCTTTACTGCCAATTTTATTTTGTCCATTAAAATTTCAATAATCGTATGTTGAATGGATGCACAAATATCATTGAGGTTTTCGTCAACAAAATTGGGGTTTTCTAATTTTTTCTTTTGAATAAAATACAGAATAGCTGTTTTTAAACCTGAAAAGCTGAAATCCAATCCTGGAACTTTTGGTTTAGTAAATGCAAAAGCTTTTGGATTTCCTAATTGAGCATATTTGTCAATTAAAGGACCTCCAGGATAGGGAAGACCCAGTATTTTTGCACTTTTATCAAAAGCTTCGCCAACCGCATCGTCAGTGGTTTCTCCAATTACGGTCATTTCAAAATAGTTGTCCACTTTTATAATTTGAGTATGTCCACCGCTTATGGTCAACGCCAAAAAAGGGAAAGTAGGTTTTTCATATCCTTCTTCATCTATAAAATGGGCTAAAACGTGCGCCTGCATATGGTTTACAGCAATCAATGGAACTTTCAAGGCCAAAGCAATTGATTTTGCAAATGAGCTTCCTACTAAAAGCGACCCCATCAGTCCGGGACCTTGTGTAAAGGCAATTGCCGATAGCTGTTCTTTTTGTATATTTGCATTACGAAGCGCGGCATCGATTACCGGAACTATGTTTTGTTGGTGCGCGCGAGAGGCCAGTTCAGGAACCACGCCGCCATATTGATTGTGTATAAGCTGATTTGCAACAACATTCGACAACACTTTATCGTTTTGTAAAATAGCAGCAGCGGTATCGTCACAGGAACTTTCGATGGCAAGAATAAAAACCTCGGAATTTTGCATAAAAAGGCACAGATTTTGAATTACATTTGACAAGTCGATTGTAAAAATCGTTTTGTAGCAGCCAAAATTAAAGAATTTTTATTTAAGGTGCTTCCGTTTCCAAAGGCAAAATGAAATATTAGAAAATTTAAATTATATATAGGTATCAAAAAAATTAAAAAAATAGTATTTCGTTCTCTGCTTGGACTAATCCTACTTTTGTTGGTACTCGGTATTACTCTCACCATGCCATTTGTTCAAACAAAAATTGCTCAATATTTTACAAATAGCATTAATAAAGATTTTGGCACTAATATTAATATTGATGAAGTTGCCATTTCAGTTTTTGGAGGTGTAAAGTTTAAAAAAGTATTGATTCGTGATCATCATAAAGATACTTTAATTTATGCCAATAGAATTTCAACCACTATTTTAGAAGGTAAAAAAATGCTCGATGGAGATTTAATCTTTGATGATTTAGATTTACATGGGCTGCTTTTTAATTTGAGAACGTATAAAAACGAAAAACAATCCAATCTCGATAAGTTTATCGCAGCTTTTGAAACTGGAAAGCCATCAACCAAGAAATTTTTATTAAAAGTAAATACTTTAAAAATTTATGATGGTCATTTTATTTTGACTGATGACAATCGTGAGAATCCTAAGGATTTAGATTTTACTAAACTGAATGCTTCAGTAACTGATTTCAAAATATACGGTCCGGATGTTACCACAATGATTAATAGAATGTCGTTTTTGGATTTCCGTGGTTTGTATGTTAAAAATTTAAGTTCCAAATTCAGTTATTCGAAAAAGAATATAAAACTGGAAAATCTTGATTTGTTGACCAAAGAATCAACGCTGAAAGGAACTGTTTTATTAAAATATAAAATTGAAGATTTTTCTAATTTTACCGATAAAGTTCAGTTTGATATAAAATTAGATGCAGCGTCAATTGCTTCAAATGACATTCGTTATTTTTATAAAGAATTAGGCAAAAACCAACATTTTTATACCAAAGCAAGTATAAAAGGGACTTTAAATGATTTAAGGTTTAAAAACTTAAAATTAGTTGATGACCGTAAAACGCGAATCAATGGTGATATCAATTTTAAAAATTTGTTTGCCAAAAAAGGGCAAAAATTTTCTATGTATGCCAAATTTGATAAGCTAACTTCCAGTTATGATGATTTAATTGTAATACTTCCCAATATTCTAGGAAATAAATTACCTACTTCTTTAAAAAAATTAGGAAGATTTACCGCTGTAGGAACTTCTAATGTTTCAACTACTGCAGTTGAAGCTGATTTTTCTATGATTACCGCATTGGGAAAAGTGACTTCTAATTTAGCAATACAAAATATTGATGTAATTGATAAGGCTTCCTATTTAGGGAATGTTATTTTAGAAAATTTTGATATTGGGACATTATTTGATCAAAAGGAGCTTGGTAGTGTAAGTTTGAATATTGATGTAGACGGAAAAGGTTTTAAACGGGAATATCTTAATACCGCAATAAAAGGAGATATTAGTCAAATCGATTATAAAAACTATAATTATACCAATATTGTTGTCAATGGAACGCTTAAAAGTCCTAATTATAAAGGTCAAATATCTGTTAATGACCCTAATTTAAGCATGACTTTTGATGGTTTATTGGATTTAAGTAAAAAAGACAGCCGATACGATTTTCATATAAATGTTGAAAACGCTGATTTAACTAAATTGAAATTAGTAAAAGATTCTGTTTCTATTTTCAAAGGGGATGTTGTGGTGGAAGCTTCGGGAAATAATATAGAGAATTTTCAAGGAAATGTTTACATTAATAAAACGTCTTATCAAAATACAAAGGGAATTTACAACTTTGATGATTTTACAATAATTTCCAGTTTTGACCAAAACAAAATCCGAACCATAACAGTAAACTCTCCGGATATTGTTGAAGGTGAAATTGTAGGTAGATATGAATTCAATCAGTTGGAGAATTTAGTAAAAAATTCTTTGGGAAGTCTTTATACAAATTTCAAACCAAGTAAGGTCAAAAAAGGGCAGTTTCTTAAATTCAATTTCTCGATTTATAATAAAATCATCGAAATATTTTATCCTGATATTTCAATCGGTTCTAATACTATAGTTAAAGGAAATATAAACTCTGATAATCAAGAATTTAAACTTAATTTTAATTCGCCTCAAATAGTAGCTTCCAATAATACATTTGATAATATCCGAGTTACGGTAGATAATAAAAATCCACTTTATAATGCTTACATTGAATTGGATAGCATAAAAACGAAATATTATAAAATTCGTGATTTTAGTGTGATAAATGTGACCATGAAAGATACTTTGTTCTTTCGTTCAGAATTTAAAGGCGGTTCAAAAGGGGAAGATTATTATAATCTGAATTTATATCATACCATCAATAAAGACAATAATAACGTTGTTGGAATCAGTAAATCAGAAGTGAAATTCAAGGATTATCTATGGTTTTTGAATGAAAATGAAACGCCAAATAATCAGATTGTTTTTGATAAATCATTTAAGAATTTTGATATTGATAATATAATATTGTCGCATGAAAATCAGTCTATTTCGTTAATGGGTGCTTTTAAAGGCTCTAATGTCAAGGATTTGAAATTGAGCTTTAAAGATGTAGATCTAAACCAAATTACGCCTGCCAACAACAAGTTTGTTACTCATGGAAATATAAATGGTGAGGTGAATTTTAAGCAAAATAATAATGTTTATCAGCCTACATCTTCCATAGTAATCGATAATTTGAATGTCAATAAAACAGATTTAGGTACTTTGAATTTTGAAATTGAAGGGGATGAAAGCCTTAGAAAGTTTACCATAAATTCTAATTTAGAAAATAAAAATTTTGAATCTTTTAATGCCAATGGAAGCTTTGAAATAGTTAACAAAGAAACTATTCTGGATTTAAAACTAAAATTCGAAAAGTTTAACATTGCAACTCTTAACTCGCTTGGCGGGGAGGTTTTATCAAATATTAGAGGTTCTATTTCCGGTAATGCCACGATTGAAGGAAATCTTAAAAAACCGAATATTAATGGGCGTTTATTTTTGGATGATGCCGGTATAACGATTCCATATTTGAATGTTGATTATGCATTGAGCAACAATACCATTATTGACCTTACCGATGAGAAATTTCTGTTTAGAAATAATACGCTTACGGATACAAAATACGGGACTGTAGGGAAATTAAACGGAAGTATTGAGCATAATAATTTTGCAGATTGGAAGCTGGATTTAGCCATTAGCTCCAAAAGGCTTTTAGCGTTAGATACTCAAGACAGTGAAGATGCTGCTTATTATGGAACTGCTTTTATTGACGGTATAGCCACTATAAAAGGGCCAACGAATTCTTTGTTTATAAAAGTTGACGCAAAATCTGAAAAAGGAACAGCTGTAAAAATCCCTATTAATAATGCCGAAAGCGTAAGTGATAATGTTTTTCTACATTTTGTGACCGCTCAAGAAAAATACAATCTAGAAAACGGAATTACGGATAATTCCAGAAACTACAACGGACTGGAATTAGAGTTTGATTTGGATATTACACCGGATGCTGAAGTAGAAGTAATTTTGGATCGAAATACTGGTCATGGAATGAAAGGGAAAGGTTTTGGATCTTTATTGTTTAAAATAAATACTTTAGGAAAATTCAATATGTGGGGGGATTTCCAGGCGTATGAGGGAACCTATAATTTTAAATATGGAGGACTTATTGATAAGAAATTTGCAGTTAGAAAAGGTGGTTCTATTTCTTGGGAAGGAAATCCGATGAGAGCACAATTAAACCTTGAAGCGGTATATAAAACTACAGCAAATCCTGCTGTATTGCTAGATAATTCATCGTTTAACACTAAAGTTCCTGTTGAAGTAGTGATTGGTATTCGAGGCGATTTGACGAGTCCAGAACCTGATTTTAATATTGAATTCCCAACAGTAAGTAATGTTTTGAAATCAGAAATTCAATATAAATTAAACGATAAGGATGTAAGACAAACTCAAGCTTTGTATTTATTATCATCTGGTGGTTTTTTAAGTCCGGAAGGAGTGAGTCAATCTGATTTTTCAGGAAGTTTATTCGAGACTGCTTCTAGTATACTTGGTGGAATCATACAATCGGATGATGAGAAATTTAAAGTAGGTCTTAATTTCATTGGTGCGGACAGAAGAATAGGAAAAGAAACTGACGGAAGATTTGTAGCTACAATTTCATCAAAAATTAATGAAAGAATTACGATTAATGGAAAACTCGGAGTTCCTTTTGGAGGGATTAATGAATCAGCAATCGTAGGAGATGTTGAAGTTTTGTATAGAGTAAATGAGGATGGAACACTTAATTTACGTCTTTTTAATAAAGAGAATGATATTAATTATATAGGTCAAGGAATTGGTTATACACAAGGTTTAGGGGTTTCTTATGAGGTCGATTTTGATACTTTTAAAGAGCTAGTTAATAAAATTTTTAAAAATCTAAAAATAGACCGAGCTACTGTTCCTGTTGCCGAAGATCAAGATTCTGATATGTCTCCGGATTATATTAATTTTTCTAAATCAAATAAATCCGTTCCCAAAAAGATCAAGAAAAATCAAGAAGGTTTGCTTCCTGAGGAAAACTAATAGTTGGTCTTTTCGAATACAAAAACTACGAATTCTGAATAAAAATGCAGTTTAATGTTGCTGGCGATTAATATTTCGAACAGTCAATCGCTGTATAAAATCATAATTATTTTTTAAAGTTTACAGAAGAAAACGCTCTTTTTGTATCTTAGTAACAAATAATTAATGTATTGTCTTGATTTTTAATCAAAAAAACAAGCGAATTGTTAATTATCAAATAAAAATCGATTATTTTTCAATTTTGTTAAATAAAATCCTTTTTATTTTGTTTTTCCAAAAACTTATCAACGAAAACGTTTGAATTTGGAACGGTTTACTAATTTATTAAAAACACAGCTTTAAAAGTGCTGAATGTTTGCTAATTTTACACTTTAATACTTAAATAATGCCAAAAACAATAAAAAAAGTTGGCGTTCTAACTTCGGGAGGAGACTCACCAGGAATGAATGCAGCTATTCGATCAGTTGTTCGAACATGTGCTTATCATAATATAGAATGCATAGGGATTTATAGAGGATATCAAGGAATGATTGAAGGAGACTTCAAAGAAATGGGACCTCGAAGTGTAAACAACATTGTAAATAAAGGAGGGACGATTCTTAAATCGGCTCGATCTTTAGAATTTAAAACTCCAGAAGGAAGAAAAAAAGCACACGAAAATCTTACTAAAGCAGGAATTGACGCTTTAGTGGTAATAGGAGGTGACGGAACTTTTACCGGAGGTTTATTATTCAATACCGAATTTAATTTTCCAGTAATGGGAATCCCGGGAACTATTGATAATGATATTTTTGGGACGAGTCATACTTTAGGGTACGATACTGCTTTAAATACTGTAGTTGATGTAATTGATAAAATTAGAGATACTGCAAGTTCTCACAACCGATTATTCTTTGTAGAAGTAATGGGAAGAGACGCTGGGCATATCGCTTTGAATGCAGGTATTGGTGCAGGAGCCGAAGAAATTTTAATTCCTGAAGAAGATTTAGGTTTAGACCGATTATTAGAATCACTGCAAAAAAGTAAAGCTTCAGGAAAATCATCCAGTATAGTTGTTATTGCTGAAGGAGATAAAATTGGGAAAAATGTATTCGAATTAAAAGATTATGTTGAAGCCAATTTGCCTGAATATGATGTTAGAGTTTCAGTTTTAGGTCACATGCAACGAGGTGGTTCCCCATCTTGTTTTGACAGAGTCTTAGCCAGTAGATTAGGTGTAAAAGCCGTTGAATCTTTATTGGAAGGGAAGTCAAATTATATGGTTGGATTGCAAAATGATAAAGTAGCGTTAACGCCTTTAGAACAAGCAATTAAAGGAAAAACAATGATTGATAGAGAATTATTGAGAGTTTCAGATATTATGTCTACATAAGTGGTTAAAGTTTATTGTGAGGAAATTAGACTTTAGGTTGAGTTAATAAAAATAAACAAAAAAATTAAAGTAAAATGTCAAAAGTAAAATTAGGAATAAACGGATTTGGAAGAATTGGAAGAATTGTTTTCAGAGAGTCTTTCAACAGAGATAATGTAGAAGTTGTAGCAATCAATGATTTATTAGATGTAGATCACTTAGCTTACTTGTTAAAATATGATTCAGTTCACGGTCGTTTCAATGGAACTGTTGAAGTTACTGATGGAAAACTTTTTGTAAACGGAAAAAACATTCGTATTACTGCTGAAAGAAATCCTGCAGATTTAAAATGGAATGAAGTTGATGTTGATGTAGTTGCTGAATGTACTGGTTTCTTTACAACTATTGAAACTGCAAACGAGCACATCAAAGGTGGTGCAAAAAAAGTAATTATTTCAGCTCCTTCTGCTGATGCTCCAATGTTTGTAATGGGAGTAAACCATGAGGAAGCTTTAGCAACTGATATGGTTGTTTCTAATGCATCTTGTACTACTAACTGTTTAGCTCCATTAGCTAAAGTTATCAATGATAACTTTGGAATTGTTGAAGCGTTGATGACTACTGTTCACGCAACAACTTCAACTCAAATGACTACTGATGGCCCTTCTAGAAAAGACTGGAGAGGTGGACGTGCTGCTTCATGCAACATCATCCCATCTTCTACAGGTGCTGCTAAAGCAGTAGGAAAAGTTATTCCTTCATTGAACGGAAAATTAACAGGTATGTCAATGCGTGTTCCTACAACTGATGTTTCTGTAGTTGATTTAACTGTAAAAGTTGAAAAAGAAACTACTTACGAAGAAATTATGGCTGTATTGAAAAATGCTTCTGAAACTACAATGAAAGGTATCTTAGGATATACTGAGGATTTAGTTGTTTCTCAAGATTTCGTTTCTGATTCAAGAACATCTATCATTGATGCTAATGCAGGAATTGGATTGAACTCTACTTTTTTCAAAATCATCTCTTGGTATGATAATGAATATGGTTATTCTAGCAAATTAATTGATTTATCTGTACACATTGCAGGTTTAAAATAATTCTTTATATTTACAAATCCCGTTATATTATATTTAACGGGATTTTATTTTTTGTTTACTTTTTTGAATGTAAATTTTATACTGCACACATTTTAAACTAGAAAAACGAAACACAAAAACCAAAAAAACCAAAAAAAATGAGATTATTAGTTGATAGTGGTTCTACTAAAGCCGATTGGATTGCGATAGATGATGCCGGAAAAGTATTGTTCACCACACAAACATTAGGATTAAATCCAGAAATTCTAGATGGAGATGAAATTATTGAACGTCTAAATGATCGTTTTGATATATTGCAAAATAAAAAAGAGGCCACTCATTTATTTTTCTATGGCGCAGGCTGTGGAACTGATAGAATGAAAATTTCACTTTCACAAATTTTTCAAAACTATTTTCCTAACGCAATTATTGTAGTTGAAGAGGATACTTATGCTGCAGTTTACGCTACAACGCCTAAAGGTGAAAAAGCTATTGTCAGCATATTAGGAACCGGATCTAACTGTAGTTATTTTGATGGAAAAGAATTGCACCAAAAAGTACAATCATTAGGATATATCGTTATGGATGATTGTAGTGGTAATGTTTTTGGAAAAGAATTAATCAGAAAGTATTATTTCAATAAAATGCCTAAAGAATTGGCAGTAGAATTTGAGAAAGAATACGATTTAGATCCTGATGCTATTAAAAGTAAATTATACAAAGAAGCAAATCCTAATGCTTACTTAGCAACATTTGCAAAGTTCTTAATTCAACATAAAGACACTGAGTTCTGTAGAAAAATAATTTTAAAAGGAATGAAATCTTTTGTGAAAAATTATATTAAACAATTTGATAATTGCAAGGAAGTACCTGTTCACTTTGTGGGATCTATTGCGTTTTATTTGAAAGATGAATTGCAAGAGACTTTCGATAAATATGAATTACAATTAGGTAATGTACTTAGAAGACCAATTGATGGACTTATTGCGTATCATATTGCCAACAAATAAAAATCTAGATGATTGCAATACTAACTAAAGTATTGCAATCATTGAAATTTCAACATTTACATTTTTTGGCAAACATGCCACTTGAACCGTTTCACGAGCTGGAGCGGTTTTTTCGTTAAAATAAGAACCATAAACGGTATTTATTTTTCCAAAATCATTCATATCCATGATGAATATGGTTGTTTTTACAACATTTTCAAATGACATTCCTGCTGCTTCAAGTACGGCTTTCATGTTTTGCATTACTTGCTCGGTTTCCGCTTCAATAGTTTCCGTAGTCAATTCTCCAGTTGCAGGATTAATTGCAATCTGACCAGAAGTATATAGCGTATTTCCTTTAAGAACAGCTTGGTTATATGGCCCGATTGGTGCCGGAGCATTTTCTGTAAAAATTATCTTTTTCATAAAACAGTTGTTTTTTATATAGTAAAAAGTTTAAGAATCAATTATCGGTTTATGGTACTTCGCTTATCCCATTTGATATCACTAAGAACACCAGATTTTATTCCGATAAAGAAACCCCAATTTGCATTTGTTCCAAATGGAGACCAGTTAAAATCCATTCTCCAACTCAATAAATCCCTCTCAAAACGAAGCTGTGTGAAAGTAACTCCTTTTTGTACAAAATCATAACCTGTAGATACTCCGGCTTTCCATTTTGGAGTTATATCAGCATTTGCTGAAATCATTATAGAATTACCAATGATTTTATTTTCTCTATTGTTATTTCCGTACGTCAGGGAATAAGCAAATGTCATGTCCCAAGGTAACTTTGAGTTGAAAAATTCCGAGATTTTATCTTCGCCTTCGTCTTCATCCTCTTCATCAAATTGACTTCTTCGGCTGTCACCTAAATCAGTATTTGTCCCAAATAAATCATCTTCACGACCACCATTTCGTTGACTTTGGGTATTCTTGTCCTTATCGGTTTTGTCTTTGCCCTGGCTCGAAATAGAGTAATTTAAAGTCATATTTGAGCTTGTCATTCTAAAAAGACTTCCGCCATTATCAATGTTGAACACATTTATTCGGTTTCCTGAATTGTCAATGGCATATGGGTCTAATGTAGCACCAAAATTGACATTCATTTTGTTGTCTAATAATGTTGTACCACCGCTAACTCTTATTGGAGCAAAAGCAAGTGTAGTTACGCCATCTGCATCAAGATTATAACTAGTGGAAAGGTTCAAGTTATTAAGCAGCATTATTTTTTTAGGTTCTACTTTAGTACTGTCTTTGTCTGTAACTTTTGCTTCAAAAGTATTGCTCAAATCAAAACCTAAAGTATTGGAATTATTTAATCCCGGAGCACCAAAAATTCCGCTTTCAAATCTGGAATATTGTTTCATTGTCCCGCTAGCGTCTGAAGCATAGGTGTCGTAGTATTTTTCAAAACTAGGAGTATAGCCATACGATACAGATGGTCTCATAACGTGTCTTATCGATTTGATTTTTTTGTCATTGCCAAAATTAAAAGTTCCATATATAGTTGTTCCTACACTGGATGAAAAGGAGTACGTTCTAAAAGCGTCAAATCCATTTATGGTTTTATCAACAACTTTGCTTTGGTCTACATCATAGCTTCTTTCAATTGTTTTGGTATACCAAATTTCCTCATAATTCATAGAGGTTGATGCACTGAAATACTTAAATAATTTAAAATTGGTGCTTAATGGAATGCTGTGTTGAAAACCAACTTTTGCATCTCTAAACATTTGTGGTTTAAAGAATAAGGAGTCAGTAGTTACAATACTATTTCTACCGTTTAAATTGTATTGTAAATTGATGTTTTTGAAAAAACCTTTCTTGACTCCATCTTTACTTACAAAAGGATAAATCCTGTCAACACTCAATTGTAGTGTTGGCAAAGTCATATTGATTTCTTCTGTTTGTGTATTTTGAGAGTGTGTTGCGGTCAAAGACATTCTGACTTGTGGAACCGAAGTAAATGTTTTTGAATACGATATCGAAGAGCTTAATGTATTATTAAGATTCGAACCAATATTAACCTGATTGATGGATTGCTTGAAGTATTTACTGCTTCCAAGATTCACAGAAGCTGAAAAACTGGAATTAGGATTTGATTTAGAATCTTTGGAATGAGACCATTGAATGTTATAAATATTTTGTTTCAAATAATCAGGATATCCTCTTTCACTGGTGATTAAATTTTCGAATCTAATGTTTAAGTTTCCTCTATAATTATATCTTTTGGCATAACTGGATTCAAAACGCAAACCATAACTTCCATTGGTATAATAATCTCCCAAAACGGTTAAATCATAATTGTCGCTCAACGCAAAATAATATCCTAAATTTTGAAGAGAAAATCCACGATTGTTGGAGTCGTTATAGCTGGGTAAAATCAATCCTGAAATGCTGGTTTCTTTACTCATTGGAAAAAAAGCAAACGGTAAAGCTATAGGAGTAGGAACATTTGCAATGACCATATTAGTCAATCCGGTAACTACTTTTTTACCGGGAATAAATTTTACTTTGTTGGTTTGGAAATAATATTCAGGATTATCAACATCTTTTGAAGTGGTGAAACGAGCTCCTTTTAAAAAATAAACAGAGTCATTTTCTTTTTTTGTTATAGAAGCTTTAATTTTAAATTCTCCTTGATCTGATCTGGAATTCCAGATTAAAGCTTTTTTTGTTTTAAAATTAAAACGAATAGAATCTGGTTCTACAACATTAGCACCTTGCTTGAAATTTGGGTATTGTGTGTAAGCACCAGTTAAATCTTTAATACGTCCTGCGTAGACTTCGTTTTTCTCATAATCCATAACGATTATACCAGATTTCAATTCGACATCTTGATAATACAGTTCTGCTTTATCATACAATGTGATGAGCTTTTTCTTTTGGTCAATTTTAGCATATTGATCCGCTTTGTATCTCACCTTTCCATCAAGAAATGCTTTTTGAGGTTTTACAGTGTCTTTTTTTATGGAGTCAGCTTCTTTTTTAACAGATAAAGGAGCAGTATTTTTTTTGCTAGTATCTAAATTGGTAGTGTCTGCTTGTTTTTTTGCGGATGTAGCCGTCTTTTTTTTTGTTATATCTTGAGAATATAATTTACCACACCCCAATGACAGGAAAAATGATAATAAAACGATATTAAATAAGTTTGTATGCAAAGGTTTAAATGCTATTTTTGTAAAATTATGGCCTGTTTTTTGACATGTCAAACTTACATATAATTTTTTGTCAAAAATAGCCAAATAAAAAATTTTATGAGGGTAGTGTTTTAATTAAATTAACTTTTGGATTTATGCGTATTACATATAAAATAAAAATAATATTAACTTTTATTTTGACGATAATTTCTTTATCGAGCTTTAGTCAATCCAATATTTTCAAGGTAACTTTAGATGCAGGCCACGGAGCACATGATTTTGGTGCTGTTTATGAAGGGCGTGTAGAAAAAAATATTGCCTTGGCAGTAGTTTTGAAAGTTGGAAAAATATTAGAAGCAACACCACAGATTAATGTCAACTATACCCGAAAAACAGATGTGTTTATTGATTTAATTGAAAGAGCGAATATTGCCAATAGATTTAACGCTAATATTTTTGTTTCGATTCATTGTAATGCCAATAGAAATACCGCTGCCGATGGAACTGAGACCTACGTAATGGGTTTAAGTAAAGTAGCGTCAAATCTTGAAGCCGCTAAAAAAGAGAACTCTGTAATCACATTAGAGAAAGATTACAAACAAAAATACGAAGGATTTGATCCAAACTCTCCGGAGACTATGATAGGAATGACTTTGATGCAGGAAGAATATTTAGACAATAGTATTTCATTAGCAAGTAAGGTAGAAGATTCTTTTGCAGATTTAGGAAAAAAAATTAGAGGAGGAGGAGTAAAGCAAGCACCTTTTATGGTACTTCATAAAGCTTACATGCCTAGAGTATTAATCGAAATGGGATTTATCTCGAATTCTATTGAAGGAAATATATTAAATTCTGAAGACGGTCAAAATGAAATTGCCAAAGCTATCGCTGATGCAATTATCAGTTATAAAAAAGAATATTTTGGCAATGGTGAAACTGAAATTTTTGAAGAGTTGCCTTCGCAAAAAATCAACGAAAAACCTATAAGAGATACAGTTTCTCCTGCTAAACCTAAAATGATTCCACAAGCCGCAGCAGAATCATCACAAGTAAAAAAAACGGTTGATAATGTTAAGCCTTTATTCAAAGTGCAACTTTCAGCCAGTAGTAAAAAATTAGATTTAGTTCCAAGAAATTTTAATGGACTTAAAAATATTTCTGTAGCCTATGAAAACAGGGTTTACAAATATATGTATGGTGAAACTTCAGATTATGATGAAGCAAAAAAGCAACTAAGCGAGGCGAAAGAAAAAGGATATAATTCTGCGTTTTTGATTGCATTTAAAAATGGAGAGAAAGTTAATATCCAAGACGTAATTAAATAGTAATAGCTTATCTTTTTTATATTAAATTTGTAAAAAAAATACTTATATTTTGAAAATAACCAGAGGATTCAAAACCACAATTTTAGCGCTATTTCTATTTTTCTGCTCAAATACTTTTTCTCAATCCAATCAAAAGTTTACGGTTATTTTAGATGCGGGTCACGGAGGTAAAGATCCGGGGAATTCCTATCATGGCTTTGTTGAAAAAGAAATTGCTCTTAAAACGACTTTGAAATTAGAAAAATACCTTAAAAAAGATAATAATATTCAAGTTGTTTATACCAGAAAATCAGATGTTTTTATAGAATTAAAGGATAGACCAAAAAAAGCAAATAGTATTGATGCTAATTTATTTGTTTCTATCCATTGTAATTCTGTTGATAACCCAATTCCCTTTGGGACAGAGACTTTTGTAATGGGTTTGGCAAGAAGTAAAGGTAATTTAGAAATTGCTAAACAAGAAAATTCAGTGATATTACTGGAGAAAGATTACAAGCAAACCTACAAAGGTTTTGATCCTAAGAATCCTGAAACCTTGATTGGATTAAAAATTCTGCAAGAAGATTATTTAGATAGAAGCATAAATCTGGCTTCAAAAATTGAGAGTAATTTTAAAAATAAATTACATCGAAAATCAAGAGGTATAAAACAGACTCCGCTATGGGTTTTGGATGCGGCTTATATGCCAAGTGTATTGATTGAATTGGGTTTTTTATCCAATAGCGAAGAAGGACTTTATTTAAATTCAGAGGAAGGACAAAATAATATGGCTGAAGCTATTGCATCAGCGATTATTGCTTACAAGAAAGAATATTTTGGAACGCCATCCAATGATGATTATGAAGAGCTGCCATCTAAAAAAGTAGTCGAAAATGAGATAAAAGATACTTCAAAGAGTACTAAATCAAAACGAATTATAGAAAAACAAGTTTCGCAAAAGCAAGAGTCGAAAACACAAAATTCTGATGTAGTTTTTAAAGTTCAATTTGCCGCCGGAAATAAAAATATTAAATTAAATCCTTCAAATTTTAAAGGATTAAAAAATGTTTCGATGACAACAAGCAATGGATCTTTATATAAGTATGCATATGGCTTAACATCAGACTATAACACTGCAAAACAGGATTTGAAAGTTGTGAAATCCAAAGGATATACTTCAGCGTATATAATTGCAATTAAAGATGGAAAGAATATTAGTATTCAAGAAGCACTTAAATAATTACAACAAGTCAAATATTTTATATTAAATTTGTAAAAAATACTTAAATTTTGAAAATAACACGAGAAATTAAAACTGCTATTTTAGTAATTGCATCTATTTTATTATTTATCTGGGGCTACAGTTTTTTGAAAGGAAGAGACCTTTTTACCAATTACAAAACATTTTATGTCGAATATAAAAGTGTAGAAGGTTTAGCCACATCTGCGCCGGTTACACTAAACGGATTAGTTATTGGTAAAGTTAGCAGTATCACAATTGATGAAAACACAGGTGTATTATTAGTTGAATTACAATTAAAAACTGATTTTCCAATTTCTAAATCGAGTACAGCTTCTATTTATGAGCCAGGATTTATCGGAGGAAAACAAATTGCAATTATTCCTAATTTTGATGATAAAACATTAGCTGTTGATGGTCAAAAATTACAAGGCGGAGTAAAATTAGGACTAACAGATAAAGTTGGAGATCAATTAGCACCACTTCAGGAAAAATTAGAAAAGTTATTGGGAAGTACTGAAAAATTAATTTCAGGATTGAATAATGTTTTAGACCAAAAAGGACAGCAGGATTTAAAACTTACTTTAGCGGAATTGAGCAAGACTATTGAGCAATTTCATAAAGCTTCTTTAAGCGTTAATACATTATTAGATGCTAACAAAACTCAAATCAATGGAGTTGTTACTAATTTTAATAAAATATCCGGAAATTTTTCTAAAATATCTGATTCGCTGAATAAAGCTGATTTGGGTAAAACGGTTAAAAATCTAAATGCAACTTTAGCCAGAGTCGATGGTATTATGACTGGTTTAGAATCTGGTAAAGGATCTATGGGCAAATTATTGAACGATGAAGCTTTCTACCAGAATATTAAAAGTTCCACAAAAGAATTAGAATTATTATTGCAGGATGTTCGACTTTACCCAACTAGATATGTAAATATTTCTTTGTTTGGAAAGAAAAACAAGCCTTATGTTGCTCCTGTAAACGATTCTATACCTAATGTAAAAAATTAGCAATTATGAGCTATTTAGACAATATTTTATTTGCCATTCTATTGGTAATTGGTTTTGGATATTTTTTCAACAGTGTTAAAAAAATTAGAAGGAATATCAATCTTGGAACCGATGTAAATCGTTCAGATAATCCCAAAGCACGATGGACTAATATGGCCATGATTGCTCTTGGTCAATCTAAAATGGTGAAAAGACCTATTGCTGGAGTATTGCATATTATTGTCTATGTAGGTTTTGTAATTATAAACATAGAATTATTAGAAATTATTATTGACGGACTTTTTGGGACGCATCGTGTTTTTGCTTTTTTAGGAACTATGTACGATGTACTGATTGCTTCTTTCGAAATTTTGGCTCTTTTAGTTTTAGTTGCAGTTGCTTCTTTTTGGATAAGAAGAAATATCATCAAACTAAAGCGATTTGCTAATCCTGATTTGAATGGAGCACCTAAAAACGATGCTAATTACATCTTGTATTTTGAGGTAGTTTTAATGACATTGTTTTTATTGATGAATGCTTCTGATTTGCATTTACAGCATGTACCTGGAGGTTTTTCTCATTTCATTAAAGCAGGTTCATTTCCAATAAGCCAATTTATTGAGCCATTATTCAATGGAATGTCAAATGAATTAGTGATGCTTCTTTCCGAAATATTCTGGTGGTTGCATATTACCGGAATTCTGATTTTCATGAACTATCTTTATTTTTCTAAACATTTACATATTCTGTTAGCATTTCCAAATACGTATTTTGCGAATCTAAATCCTCAAGGACAATTTGATAATTTAGAATCTGTTACTAAGGAAGTAAAACTAATGATGGATCCAAATGCTGATCCTTTTGCAGCAGCACCAGTAGATGAAAATGCGGTTCCAAGTAAATTTGGAGCCAGTGACGTTCAGGATTTAAATTGGGTTCAGTTATTGAATGCTTATACCTGTACCGAATGTGGTCGTTGTACTTCATCTTGTCCTGCGAATATAACAGGAAAAAAATTGTCTCCACGTAAAATCATGATGGATACAAGAGATCGATTGGAAGAAGTAGGAAGAAATATTGATGCCAATAAAGGTGTTTTTATTCCGGATAACAAAACATTATTGAACGATTATATCACTCCTGAAGAACTTTGGGCATGTACATCATGTAATGCGTGTGTAGAGGAATGTCCTGTAAATATTAGTCCGCTTTCAATTATCATGGATATGAGACGCTATTTAGTAATGGAACAGAGTGCTGCACCAATGCCAATTAATGCAATGATGACTAATATAGAGAATAACGGTGCGCCATGGCAATACAATCAGCAAGACCGATTGAATTGGAAAAACGAATAGTCGTTAAATCGTTTAATTGGTTATTTGTTTAACGAATAACCGATTTATAAATTAAGAATTTGTGATTAACCAAATAAGCAAATAACCGAATCAACAAAATAGTATGTCAGAGAATTTAATAGTGCCAACTATGGCCGAAATGTTAGCTCAAGGGAAACAACCAGAAGTTTTATTTTGGGTAGGTTGTGCTGGAAGTTTTGACGATAGAGCAAAGAAAATAACGAAGGCATTTGTTCGAATTTTAAATCGTGCCAATGTTCCTTTTGCCGTTTTGGGTACTGAAGAAAGTTGTACCGGTGATCCTGCAAAAAGAGCCGGAAATGAGTTTTTGTTTCAAATGCAAGCCATGATGAATATCGAGGTTTTGAATGCATACGAAGCAAAAAAAATTGTTACTGCTTGTCCGCATTGTTTCAATACTTTAAAAAATGAATACCCAGAATTAGGCGGAAAATATGAAGTTGTTCATCATACTGAGTTTTTGAAATCGTTGTTAGACGACGGAAGATTAACCATTGAAGGAGGACAATTTAAAGGAAAACGAATTACGTTTCATGACCCTTGCTATTTAGGAAGAGCCAATAATGTGTATGAAGCGCCAAGAGATTTGATTCTTAAATTGGATGCTGAATTAGTAGAAATGAAACGTTCTAAAGCAAACGGTTTATGTTGTGGTGCCGGTGGTGCCCAAATGTTTAAAGATGCTGAACCTGGAAACAAGGAAGTCAACATTGAAAGAACCGAAGACGCATTAGAAACAAAACCAGAAATTATAGCTGCGGGTTGTCCTTTTTGTAATACCATGATGACTGACGGTATTAAAAACAAAGAAAAGGAAGGCGAAGTAAAAGTTATGGATATTGCTGAATTAATTGCTAATGCACAAGATTTGTAATTATGAAAAAAATATTTTTTATTCTAATTGTACTTTGCAATTCAGTGTCATATTCTCAGGATATTTTTGATGTTATTGGAAAAGAAACTTGTGAATGTTTAAATGCAAAAAAGATAGATTATTTTAAGATGAATAAAAAGGAGATGCAGACCCAAGTTGGAGTGTGTATGATACAAAGTTATTCTTCTCATCTTTCAGAATTTAAACCGGAAGATAAAATAAGTTTTGATGATGAAAAAGGAATGCAAAACTTAGGAGAAAAAGTAGCAATGAAAATGATGGTTAGTTGTCCCGAAATTATTATGGAAATGGGCAAAAGATCTATTGATGAAGATGATTCAATAGAGGAAGTAAAAGAGATTGCTTTTATTGAAGGTGAAGTAACCGAAATAAAAACAGAACAATTTATCACACTTCAGGTAAAAGATAAAAATGGAAGAAATTTTAGTTTTCTGTTATTAGATTACTTTGAAACAGCCTCTTTATTAACTAATAATGAGATTAATAAAAAAGATAGTATAAAAGTGAGTTATACTGAAATTGAACTCTTTGATCCAAAAAATAAAGAATTTAGATATTTTAAAGTTATAACTGATTTAGCAAAAAAGTAAATTTTTAATTTTCTGAAAATCTAGAAAAAAATAATATTATGTACGTTCCATTTGAAAATTTACCCGAAGAATCCAGAATCTGGATTTATCAATCAAACAGAAAATTTTCGGATGCCGAGTTTTCTGAAATAGAAACTGCTTTGCAATCCTTTCTTGAAGGTTGGGCTGCACACGGTACCAGTTTAGAATCATCGTATCAATTAAAATACAACCGATTTATCATTATTGCCGTAAATCAGGATGTACAAGCAGCTACAGGTTGTTCTATAGATTCATCTGTGGAATTTATTCAAAGTTTAGAACAAAAATACACGGTTGATTTATTGGATAAAATGAATGTTACTTTCAAACTTGGAGAGCATATAGCCCACAAGCCTTTGATTGATTTCAAGAAAATGGTAAAAGATAAAGCGGTTACTGAAAACACTATAGTTTTCAATAATTTAGTTAATAATATAGAAGAATACAATGAATCTTGGGAAGTTCCTGCCATCGATAGCTGGCATAGTCGCTTTTTTTAAACAAAACAGTTCAATGAGAAAAATAGGCATCAAAATTGTTTTATTTTATGTCTTAATTTTCTTTGTTGCTTCAAGTTGTGTTGGGACAAAAATTAATAAGAATAAAGTAATTGTAGCCAACATTCCGTCCAAAGTAGAAAATTTGGACAGTATCAAATCGAGTAATACCCCAACAATTTTTGAATTATCTCCTGAAGGAAATAAATGGGTTGATAGTGTTTACAATGCTATGACTTTAGAGGAGAAATTTGGGCAATTATTTATGGTTGCCGCTTATTCTAATAAAGATACCGTACACTTCAAGGGCATTGATAAACTGATTCAGGAAAGCAAAATTGGAGGATTGATTTTCTTTCAAGGTGGTCCTGTTCGTCAAGTTAAATTATCCAATCGTTTTCAATCGAAGTCAAAAATCCCTTTGTTTATTGGTAGTGATGCTGAGTGGGGATTGAGTATGCGATTAGATTCTACCTATCGTTACCCTTGGAATATGACACTTGGAGCCATCCAGGATATGAAATTGTTAGAGAAAGTTGGCCTTCAGATGGGAAAACAAAGTAAACGATTGGGTTTGCAATTTAACTTTGCTCCTGTTCTTGATATCAATACAAATCCCAGAAATCCTATAATAGGTTTTCGCTCTTTTGGCGAAGATAAATTCAAAGTTACTGAACGCGCCATTGCTTTAATGAAAGGGGTTCAGAGTCAAGGAATCTTCTCCACAGGAAAGCATTTTCCTGGTCATGGCGATACTGAAACGGATTCACATAAAGGATTACCAATGATTAATTTTTCGAAAGAAAGATTAATGGATGTAGAGTTTTATCCGTATAAAAAAATGTTTCATGAAGGACTTTCTTCTGTTATGGTGGCGCATTTAAACGTTCCCAGTTTAGAGTCAAGACCTAATTATCCTTCATCGATTTCCTATAATGTGGTTACTGATATTCTTCAAAAAGAATTAGGATTCAAAGGGCTTATTTTTACCGATGCTTTGAATATGAAAAGTGTAAGTAACTTTAAATTACCAAGCGAAATTAATTTTGAAGCTTTTATGGCTGGAAATGATGTGTTGTTATTTCCTGAAGATGTTCCTTCAGCAATTGAAAAATTTAAGCTGGCCTATTCAGCTAATTTATTTTCTGACGAAAGATTGGCTTTTTCGGTAAAGAAAATTTTGAAATTTAAATACAAAGCAGGTTTAAACTCTTATAAACCTATTGCAACAGAAAATTTATATAACGATTTAAACTCATCTGAAAATGATGCTTTACAATATGAGTTGTATGAAAACGCAGTTACTGTTCTAAAAAATACGGCTGCTGTTTTACCAATAAAAAATTTGGACAAACAAAAAATAGCTTATGTAAAAATAGGAGATGACAGTAATGATGCTTTTGTTTCGACTTTGAAAAAATACGCTGACGTAACTGTAGTTGCAGATACTAATTTAGATAGTTTACAAGTAAAATTGCAAGGGTTTACAACAGTAATCATTGGATATCATAAATCAGATGTAGCTTTTAGAAACGATGATTTAAAATCTAATGAATTGTTTAAAATCAATTTTTTAGCTAAAAACAATAATGTAATTCTGGATGTTTTTGCAAAACCGTATTCGTTATTACCCATTACAAATTTTGAAGATTTCGAAGGATTGGTTGTTTCCTATCAAAACAGTACGATTGCACAAATAGTTTCTGCAGAACTAATTTTTGGAGCGATTGAAGCCAAAGGAAAATTACCGGTTTCTATTAATACGAGCTTTAAAGTAAATGATGGTTTAGCAACTGAAAAATTAAATCGTTTAGGATTCACAACTCCTGAAAATGTAGGAATGAATGCTGAAATTTTATCCAAAATTGATGCCATTGCCAATAAAGCGATTAATGGCAAAATGACGCCTGGAATTCAAGTTTTGGTAGCCAGAAAAGGTAAAGTTATTTATCAAAAATCATTCGGGCACCATACTTATGATAAAACGATTAAAGTTCAAGATTCAGATATTTATGATGTTGCTTCATTGACAAAAATTCTGGCTACGTTGCCGAATGTAATGTTGCAATACGATCAGCAAAAAATAAATCTGGAAACTACATTAGGAACCATGTCTCCCATTTTTAAAGATTCCAATAAAGCCAATATTAATTTTAAAGATTTATTGTCTCATTACGCCGGACTTGCCGCTGGAATTCCATTTTATAAAGCGACAATGGATAAATCTAAATTTCCTTCGGAAGTTTATTTTAGAAAAACATTCGAAGAGCAGTTTTCTAAACGAATGACAGATAGTCTTTTTGTAAGAAATGATTTTAGCGATACCATTATGAAAATGATTGTTAAGAGCAAGCTTTCCTTGAAAAAAGAGTACAAGTACAGTGATCTTACTTTTATGATTTTGAAAGATTATTTAGAAAAAACAACGAGCAAAACATTAGATATTTTGATTCAGGAGAATTTCTACCGCTCACTCGGTATGAATAATTCCAGTTTCAATCCGTTAGGGAAATTTGATAAAAACAGAATTCCTCCAACAGAAACTGATACCTATTTCCGTCATCAGCTTTTACAAGGATATGTCAACGATTTATCTGCGGCTTTAGAAGGCGGAGTTTCCGGGCATGCTGGTGTTTTTTCGAACGCCATGGATGTGGCTAAAATAATGGAGCTTTACTTGCAAAAAGGAAATTATGGCAATCAGCAGTATTTTTCTGAAAAGACATTTGAAGATTTTAATACGTGTTATTTTTGTGCGGCAGGAAATAGGAGAGGTGTCGGTTTTGATAAACCACAATTGGGTGCAGAAGGACCTACGTGCGGTTGCGCTTCGATGACTAGTTTTGGTCATACTGGTTACACCGGAACAATGGCTTGGGCTGATCCCGAAACGCAAATTGTCTATGTGTTTTTATCGAATAGAACTTTTCCAATAGCAGGTGAAAATAGATTATCCAAAGAAAACATTCGTGAAGATATCCAAAAGGTGATTTATGAAGCGATTATAAACTAAGCTTACTTTGACGGAATAATAAAATAGTCCAAATGAAATTATAGACAATTTCATTTGGACTATTTTTTTGTTAAAATGATTTTATTAGCAGTATTTCATTACAAATTTTGCCTGTATTATAGTATATTTGAGATAAAAACTGTTTGATGAAAAATAGGAATACCGTTTTTACAAAAGTCTATCTAATTGTATTGCTTTTTTGCATGACTTTTGTAAATGCTCAAAATAGTGATATAAATATTTTACGGGATATCAATGTTCATAGAAATAAGAATTTAGATTCTAGTTTTAAATTAGTAACAAATAGTGCGGTTCCAATCAGTGTTGCAACTCCCATTATTCTATATTCGGTTGCTTTAATTAAGAAAGACAGTACCATCAAGAAACAGGCGATTTTTATAGGAGAAGCATTCTTAGTAAATGCATTTATTACCACTGCATTGAAACATACTATAAAAAGAGACAGACCATTTGAAACCTATCCGGATATCGATCAAGCAACATCGTCTGTTGGTAATTCCTTTCCTTCGGGGCATACTTCTTTAGTTTTTGCAACAGCAACATCACTGAGTTTGGCTTATCCTAAATGGTATGTTATTGCCCCATCATTTGTTTGGGCAGGAGCAGTGGGATATTCTCGAATGCATTTAGGGGTTCATTATCCAAGTGATGTATTTGCAGGAGCAATTATCGGCACTGGCTCGGCTTATCTTAGTTATAAAGTGAATAAATGGATTAATAAAAAAAGTACTAAAAAGGACAAATAGACTTGAAACACTATAATTATTGTTTGAAAATGAAAAGAATTCAAGTCTGAAACATTTTATTGTAAACAAATAATTGTTGGGTAATTATTAGCATTAATTTTATGTGCTGTATCAAAAGATAAAACACTAAATTCAACTAACTTTACAGTAATAGTAACACTTTGGTTAGTATTAGCATTTTTCTTTTACTAAAAATAAATTAGCTAAAATGACACACAAACAGGATATGGATGATAAACAAGCTTGCTGTGCTTTAGAAGAAAAAAAAGTCAATAAAGCAGAGCAAGATGCAGGATGTTGTTCTTCTCACAGTGAGTCTGAACATCATGATGAGGAAGATCACGATCATTCTACTGGAAATGAAAGCACTTTCAGAATGTTTTTACCTTGCATAATTAGTTTTATAGGATTGCTGATTGTATTATTGTTTGATAATTACGTTCCACAATCTTGGTTTAATGGTTGGATTCGAATCGTTTGGTATATTATAGCTTATATTCCGGTAGGTTTTCCAGTTTTGAAAGAAGCGTATGAAAGCATCCGTAAAGGAGCTGTTTTTTCTGAATTTTTCTTGATGGGAATTGCTACGTTAGGCGCATTTGGAATTGGTCAATATGCCGAAGGTGTGGCTGTAATGTTATTCTATGCCATTGGTGAATTATTCCAGATGTTAGCCGTAAGAAGAGCAAAATCGAATATAAAATCATTGTTAGACCAAAGACCTGATGTAGCAAATGTAATTGAAGGAGTAAATATTGTTTCCAAAAAAGCTTCGGAAGTAAACATTGGAGAAATCATAGAATTGAAACCAGGCGAAAAATTAGCTTTAGACGGAAAATTACTTTCTGATCATGCCACTTTCAATACTGCAGCATTAACAGGAGAAAGTAAACCTGATACCAAATCTAAAGGAGAAACAATCCTGGCAGGAATGATTAATCTCAATACGGTTTCTCAAGTAGAAGTAACTACAGCTTTCACCGATAGTAAATTATCGAAAATTCTGGAAATGGTTCAGGAAGCTACTGCAAAAAAAGCACCAACCGAATTGTTTATCCGGAAATTTGCTAAAATTTACACACCAATTGTGGTCTATCTGGCGATAGCTATTTGTGTGCTTCCAATGGTATTTATAGACAATTATGTTTTTAAGGATTGGTTGTACAGAGCATTGGTTTTCTTAGTGATTTCTTGTCCTTGCGCATTGGTGATTTCTATTCCGTTAGGTTATTTTGGTGGAATTGGCGCAGCAAGTAAAAACGGAATTTTATTCAAAGGATCTACTTTTCTGGATATAATAGCATCGGTCAAAGTAGTCGTTTTTGATAAAACAGGAACATTGACTAAAGGGGTTTTCAAAGTTCAAAAAGTTGTAGCTGTAGGAATTCCAGAGACCGATTTGATTAGCTATACAGCCGCAATTGAAACTAAATCCACACATCCCGTGGGTTCGGCAATTATAGAATTTGCCAAAGACCATACAAAAGCTACTAGTGTAACTGAAGTAAAGGAAATTCCAGGATTGGGATTAAAAGGTTTTGTGGATGGAAAAGAGATTTTAGTAGGAAATGCTAAGTTGATGAAAAATTACAATATCACTTATGATGCAGAAATTGATACGATTCCATTTACAATTATACTTGTTGCTGTCAATCAAAAATATGCCGGTTATTTTATTATTGCTGATGAAGTTAAAGAAGATGCAAAAGAGGCAATCCAGAGCTTACACAAATTAAATGTCGAAACTATTATGCTTTCTGGCGATAATCAATCAATAGTTTCTGTTGTTGCCAAAGAGTTGAATATTGATCAGGCTTTTGGAAATTTATTGCCTGAAAACAAAGTTGAAAAACTAGAGGCTGTATTGAAGCAAAATTTAAGCGTTGCATTTGTTGGTGATGGGGTAAATGATGCTCCGGTAATTGCTCTAGCAAATGTAGGAATTGCAATGGGTGGTTTAGGAAGTGACGCCACCATTGAAACTGCTGATGTTGTTATTCAAAATGATCAACCCACTAAGATTTATACTGCAATTAATATTGGAAAAAAGACAAAACAAATTGTTTGGCAAAACATTTTTTTAGCTTTTACCGTTAAATTGATAGTTTTGGTAATGGGAGCAGGAGGATTAGCTACGATGTGGGAAGCTGTTTTTGCTGATGTTGGCGTCGCTTTATTAGCGATTTTAAATGCGGTAAGAATCCAACGTATTAAGTTTTAGACTTTAAAGATTTAACTTAAATTTCCATAAAACACATTCCTATTTTTATTAATTTCGTTTCATTAAAATACATAGATGAAAATTGCAATAGTTTGTTATCCTACCTTTGGAGGAAGTGGTGTTGTCGCTACAGAATTAGGTCTTGAATTGGCAAGACGTGGTCACGAAATCCATTTTATAACGTATAGTCAACCTGTACGTTTGGCGCTTTTAAATCCAAATGTGCATTACCACGAAGTGAATGTTCCTGAATATCCATTATTTCATTATCAACCATACGAATTGGCTTTGTCAAGCAAATTAGTGGATATGGTAAAGCTCTATAAAATCGAGTTATTGCATGTACATTATGCAATTCCTCATGCTTATGCAGGTTATATGGCCAAACAAATGCTGAAAGATGAGGGAATTAATATTCCAATGGTGACTACACTTCACGGAACTGATATTACATTAGTTGGGAACCATCCATTTTATAAACCAGCCGTAACTTTTAGCATTAACAAATCTGATTTTGTTACTTCGGTTTCCCAAAGTTTGAAAGATGATACTCATAAATTATTTAATATAAAAAATGAAATTGAGGTAATTCCTAATTTTATAGAATTAGATAAAAACCATAATGATCCAAGTACAGCTTGTCATCGTTCTGTAATGGCTAATAAAAATGAGAGAATCATTACGCACATCAGTAATTTCAGAAAAGTAAAACGAATTCCGGATATAATTAAAATTTTCTATAATATTCAAAAAGAAATTCCTGCTAAATTGATGATGGTAGGGGATGGTCCTGAAAAAGAAAAAGCAGAATATTTATGTCAGGAATTAGGAATTCAGGATAAAGTCATCTTTTTTGGAAACAGTAATGAGATTGATAAAATTTTGAGTTATACTGATTTATTTTTGTTACCATCTGAAACAGAAAGTTTTGGACTTGCGGCTCTCGAAGCAATGGCTTGGAGTGTTCCCGTAATTTCAAGTAATTCCGGAGGTTTGCCAGAAGTGAATTTTGACGGTATTTCCGGATATTTAAGCAATGTTGGGAATACAGATGAAATGGCACAAAACGCTTTGAAAATTTTAAAAGATGACGCTACTCTTCATAAATTTAAAGAAAATGCGTTGTCAGTTGCAAAACAATTTGACATCAAAAACATCTTGCCGCTTTATGAAGCTTTATATAAAAAAGCGATAAAAAAATACGCATAGATTTTACATTTTTCTAAAATAAAAAGAGTAAAACTTTTTGAAATTAATCCATTAACCAATAAAATGTTGCAATGAAAAAAATAATAGTATCACTAGTTGCTGTCGCTTTAGTTTCCTGCGGTGCAACAGTTACAAAAAGTTCTGATAAAAGTTCTTTATATGAAGTCTTGACGCAACAGACAAACGGTGGTGCAAGTATTCGTTTTTTTGAGATTCTTTCGGAGCCAAATGAAATTGCAATGTTGCAGAACGATGAAAATTTAAAAAATAAAATCAGCTCAAATGATGTTCAGACTGCGAATTTTATAGTTTTGAATATGGGAGAAAAAACATCTGGAGGTTACAGTATAGGGATTGATACTGTTGTTGAAACCGATAAAAATATTGTTATCACCATAAAAGAAACTAATCCTGAACCGGGAAGTATGGTTACACAAGCTTTTACAAATCCTTTTTGTGTAGTCAAGATAAATTCCAAGAAAGAGATTATTTTTAAATAAAAAAAACGCCACTATTGCTAGTGGCGTTTTTAATATGTTTTCTAAAATATTAGAATTGGTATCTAAGACCTAATGCAATATCAGAACCGTAATTGTTTTCGTAATATCCATTTCCTCCAAACTCAGGTCTGAAATCTAAAGAGATTAACAATGGAATATCAAAGTTGTATTCAATACCGATATCTCCAGCAGCAAATACAAAAGTATCATTAAATGATTCGTTATTATTATCATAACTGTAGCTTCCTACACCACCACCAACACCTGCATACCAGTTGAAACCACCATCAATGTTCCATACCCATTGGTACAAAGCTGCTAATTTTACTGCATTGTCATCATAACCATTGTTGTTATAGTTACTTCTGTTTCTCCAACCTAAATCAAGTTCAAGTCTATTGTTGCTTCCTAATGCTCTTTGGTAAGAAAGTTCTCCACCAAAACCATTATTACCACCTAAACGTAATCCCAATGCGTTTTTCGAAATGTCTTGTGCTTGTGCGGTAAATGCTAATCCAATTAACATTATTGCCGATAAAATAATTTTTTTCATAAGTAAGTTTTTTATAGATACAAATGTATAATTAAGTAGGGTATGAAGTTTATAAAATTTTATAGAAAAGTTATATAATTTACGTTTTTCAGGATTTTGATGCTTTTTTATGTTGGTATTACATTAGGATGTTTTGTTTGGAGAAAAGCGCTGAAGCCACGATTTGATTGCTTAAAATATCTTCCATCTCAAAAAGGTTCTCTTCTTCAATATAATTAGCTTCGGAATAGTTATATAATTTCCAACGTTTTTTATTGTATTCCAATGCTGTTAAGTTTTCTACCCAATCTCCAGAATTCAAATATAAAGTTGACCCGTTTTTAGTTTCTTGATGAATCATTTTTGGTTCATGAATATGTCCGCATATAACATAATCGTATTTTTTTTCGATGGCTAATTCAGTTGCCGTTTTCTCAAAATCAGAAATGTGTTTTACCGCTTTTTTTACACTTGCCTTTATTTTTTTAGAAAAAGAATACGGCTCTCTTCCTATTTTTGATAAACACCAATTGACAAATCGGTTTGAAAGTATTAAATAATCATAGCCTAAACCACCAAGTTTGGCAATCCATTTTGAATGTTGCACAGAGGCATCAAAAACATCACCGTGAAATATCCAGGCCTTTTTGTCATCGAGATTTAAAACTAACTTGTCTACTAATGCGAAATTACCCATATTCATATCGCTAAATTTTCGGAGCATTTCATCATGATTTCCTGTGATGTAGTAAACCTTTGTCCCTTTGGATGCAAAACTTATAATTTTTTGTATGACTTTTAAATGTGCTTTTGGAAAATAGGATTTTCGAAACTGCCATACATCTATAATATCACCATTTAATACTAGCGTTTTAGGTTTTATAGAAGATAAATAATTATAAAGTTCTTTAGCATGACTACCAAAAGTTCCAAGGTGTACATCAGAAATCACCACTAACTCGACTTTTCTTTTTTTCAATGTATTTGAATTTGAAGTTTACCAAATTAATAGAATTATTAGCAATAGAAATGGAATTAAAGGTTAAGAAATCTAAGACAAGATTAAATTAATATCAATAAATGTGAAATGTTTCTTAAAACTTTATCCCGAAATTTCGGGATAAGCTTTTAAACTTTAAACTAAAATGGTACTTTTGTTCAAAACTAATTATAATGGCAGGAAATAGCTACGGAACACTATTTAGAATAACAACTTTTGGAGAATCACATGGTGAAGCATTAGGTGGTATAATAGATGGTTGCCCTCCTGGAATAACTATAGATTTAGATGCAATTCAATTTGAAATGTCAAGAAGAAAGCCGGGACAATCGGCTATAGTTACCCAACGTAAAGAGCCGGATGATGTACAATTTTTATCCGGAATATTTGAAGGTAAAACAACTGGAACACCAATAGGTTTTATTATTCCTAATACCAATCAAAAATCAGATGATTACTCTCATATAAAAGATAATTACAGACCCAGCCATGCTGATTATGTGTATGAAAAAAAATATGGTGTTCGTGATTACCGCGGGGGCGGACGAAGTTCTGCACGTGAAACGGCCAGTAGAGTAGTGGCTGGAGCAGTAGCAAAACAAATGCTGTCAGAAATAAAAATCAATGCTTACGTATCTTCTGTAGGTCCAATTTTTTTAGAAAAACCATACCAAGAATTAGATTTTTCAAAAACAGAAAATAATCCTGTGCGGTGCCCTGATGAAGCTTCAGCGGTAATTATGGAGGAATATATCCGTGATATTCGCAAACAAGGTGACACTGTGGGTGGAACTGTAACCTGTGTGATTCAAAATGTGCCTATTGGCTTAGGAGAACCTGTATTTGATAAGCTTCATGCTGAATTGGGTAAAGCCATGCTTTCAATCAATGCCGTAAAAGGATTTGAGTTTGGAAGCGGTTTTGATGGAGCTAGGATGAAAGGAAGCGAGCACAATGATTTATACAATCCTGACGGTACTACTAAAACCAATCTTTCAGGTGGTATTCAAGGTGGAATCAGTAACGGAATGGATATTTATTTCCGTGTGGCTTTCAAACCAGTGGCAACCATTATGCAAAAACAAGAATCATTGGATAACAAAGGGAATATTACTGAAATGACTGGAAAAGGACGACATGATCCTTGTGTTGTGCCGCGTGCAGTGCCCATAGTTGAAGCAATGGCAGCCATTGTATTAGCTGATTTTTATTTGATAAACAAAACCTATTAATATTAATTTTTGAAGCTTTTCCTGCTTTACAATTTATTTTTCCTTGCTTGGCAGCAAACAAGAAAAAGATAGTATTGTAAAGAAAATTCACTGAACACTTATAAAGTTGAGTGAAGTAACGGGTTAAGACTAAAACCTAACAATCAATTTAATGAACACCAAAACAACTAAAAAACCATCTTTTTTTTCAGGATTAACGGGACAAATATTAATTGCGATGGTTTTAGGTGCTATTTTAGGCATTGTAATTCATAATTCCATTTCGCCAGAAGCAGCTCAAGGCTTCAGTGCAAAAATTAAAATCTTGGCAACAATTTTCATTCGATTAGTTCAGATGATTATTTCGCCATTAGTTTTTACAACACTTGTTGTGGGAATTGCAAAACTGGGAGATATTAAAGCTGTTGGAAGAATTGGAGGAAAAGCAATGGGTTGGTTTTTTACAGCTTCATTCATCTCTTTATTATTGGGAATGTTTTTTGTAAACATACTTGAACCGGGAGTTGGTCTTAATTTATCAAATGTTGATTTGGCTTCTGTTTCTGAAGTTACTGCAAAAACTCAAAATATATCTTTTGAAAATTTTATAGAGCATATTGTGCCTAAAAGTATTTTTGAAGCAATGGCGACTAATGAAATTTTACAAATTGTGATTTTCTCTATTTTCTTTGGTTTAGCCGCAGCATCATTGGGAGATTATGTTAAGCCAGTTACAAATGCTTTAGATAAAACATCTCACATTGTTCTTAAAATGGTGAATTATGTAATGAAATTTGCTCCAATAGGAGTTTTTGGAGCCATTGCAGGAGTTTTCGCAGTAAGAGATTTTCAAGAATTAGCGATTACCTATTTCAAATTTTTTGGTTCATTCTTAGTTGGAATTTCATCACTTTGGTTGGTATTAATTGTGGTAGGTTACATTTTTCTAAAAAGCAGAATGACTGTTTTACTTAAAAGAATTGTAAGTCCTTTAATTATTGCTTTTGGGACAACCAGCAGTGAAGCGGTTTTTCCAAAATTGACAGAGGAATTAGAGCGTTTTGGAGTAAAGGACAGAATCGTTTCTTTCATGTTGCCATTAGGTTATTCATTTAATCTGGATGGGAGTATGATGTACATGACTTTTGCCAGTATTTTTATTGCTCAAGCTTATGGTATTGATTTAGATTTAGGAACACAAATGACCATGCTTTTAGTTTTAATGCTTACCAGCAAAGGAATTGCAGGTGTTCCAAGAGCAAGTTTAGTTGTAGTTGCAGCTACTTGCGGTATGTTTGATATTCCAATTGAAGGAATCGCATTAATTTTACCAATAGATCATTTTTGTGATATGTTCCGTAGTGCAACAAATGTTTTAGGAAATGCCTTAGCTACATCAGTTGTAGGACAATGGGAAGGGAATGATGAAAATGAAACTGTAGCTTCAGAATAGTTATTACGGTACGTTTTCCAATAAATAACATCTATAACCTGCTCAATTAGTTGAGCAGGTTTTTTTTTGGATTTAAAAATTCAGAATTTTAATTGTTTCTTATTTTAAAGATAATATTGCTGTTTTTAAAAAATGTGCTTATTCAATTTTATTTTAATAGATAATATGCACTTATTCCCCTTTTTTTTATTAATAAAATGTATATTTGATAAACTCTAATTGTTTATGTATCATTTACGTATTGTTTTATCGCTATTGTTTGTATTAAATTGTTTTAGTGATAATTCAATTGCCCAAACAAGAACATATTCTAAGCAAGAAATCACTAACCTTACTGACGAAGCTTCCCGATACTTAAAGGAGTCTAATTTTGAGAAATCTCTGGATATTTCTAAATTGGCACTTCGTTCCTCCATTAATGCAAATGATTTATATTCAACAGCCATTTCTTATATTACAATTGCGGCAAATTATGCTGAGATGGCTGAATTTGATAAAGCAATATTCTTCTATAACAAGAGTTTATCCTATGCTGATAAGACGAGTAATGACACATTAAGAAAAAGGATAAATAATAATTTAGGAAATATCTATTGTTTTGAGAAAAAGCAATATGAAAAAGGCATAAATTTTTACGAAAACTCTCTTAAATACAGTCAGAAATTAGCAGATACCAACCAGGTTTTTATGACTAAACTTAATATTGCCTGGGCTTATTTTGATATTGGTCTGTTTGAAAAAGGTTTCCCAAGTTTAGAATTCATCAACAAATACAATAAAAAATATGGTGATGAAACAAACGCTGTAGCTGTAAATATGCTAAATGGAATGTATTATGGTTACAAAGGAGTCCATGATAAAGCAACATCATCTTTTATCAATGCTATAAAATTTGGAAATGAAGGAAATGAAAAATCAGATTTATCCTTTTCATATCTTGAATATTCAAAATATTTATTGAAGAAAGGTGATTATAAAAATGCCTATGAAAATCTCGCCCGTTACAACATAATTACTGACGAACTATATAACGAGGAAAAAATAAAGAAAGCTAATTTAGCCGGGATAAATTTAGAATTAGATGAATACAAAAGAGAGATAGATAAAATTGAAACGGAGAAAGTGGCTCAGCTTCAAAGTTTAAGGAAATCAAAAATCATTGTATTGCTATTTGGGGTAGTTTTTTGCTTTCTGTTATTATTGCTTTATACTTTATTCAAGAATAATAATTTTAAGAAAAAAGCCAATGAAAAGCTTTCTCAAACAAATATAGAATTGCTGGCTGCCAAAGAAAAAGCAGAAGAAGCGTCTATATTAAAATCACAATTTGTCTCTACAATCAGTCATGAATTAAGAACTCCTTTATACGGTGTAGTAGGGATTACAAACATGCTGCTTGATGAGCATAAAGAGTTAGCCGGTAGTCCACATTTAAGTTCTCTTAAATTTTCTGCCCGATATTTATTATCATTAGTGAATGATATTCTACAAATTAATAAAATTGAAGACAATAGAATTGTTCTTGAAAATTTAACTTTTAATATTTCTGATGAAATTAATATGGTTAAAAGTTCATTATCATTTATAGCTAAAACGAATGATAATGTAGTTCATGTGAATGTTGATCCTAATATTCCGGAATATTTAATTGGTGATAAGTTAAGACTTTCTCAAATCATTATGAATTTAGTCAGTAATGCATTGAAGTTTACCAAAAAAGGAGAAGTTAGCATAAATGTAAACTTGGTGAAAGTAGAAGGTAAATCCCATTTTTTAGAATTTAAAATTCAAGATAACGGAATAGGAATTCATGCTACAGATCAGGAAAAGATTTTTGATAAATTTGTTCAGGTTAGCAGGAAAGAAACGGATTACCAAGGAACCGGTTTAGGCCTTTCTATAGTAAAACAAATGTTAGGATTGTTTGACAGCGATATTTCACTCGAAAGTGCCATAGGAGAGGGAACTTCATTCAAATTTATAATTGCATTTGAATTTAATCCAGAGCGAACAACTGAAATTATTAATAACATTCAAGTAGATATGAGTTCAACCCAAACCGTTAATGTTTTAGTAGTAGAGGATAACCATATAAATCAGGTTATTACCAGAAAAACGATTGAAAAGAACAACTATAAATGTAGTGTTGTTGACAATGGTTACGCCGCATTAGAAATATTAGAAAAAGAGAATTTTGATGTGATATTAATGGATATTAATATGCCTTTAATCAATGGTTTTGAAACAACAAGAAAAATCCGTCTTAAAGGTATTGGTATACCCATTGTAGCATTGACGGCATTTGATAAAACAGAAATAACGGAAGAAGCACTTTCTGCCGGAATCAATGATATCATCATTAAACCTTTTGATTCGATTAAATTATTTGAAATCATCAGTATTTTAATATCAAAACCTAAAAGTATCGCTTAATTTATTTTTATATAATCCTGTTTTTTAAAAATTGTTTGATGAGGAATTTTAATAGATTTTGTATAAAAAATAAAATCGTTAAATCTTCAAAACCAATTACTGATTCCAAGGATTTAACGATTTTTAAGGCGTTATCTAATAACTATTATTGAATACTATTTATTTGATAGCTATAGTTTTATTTGCTTTTTTCTTGCCAATTTCTTTTTTGGCAATGTCCACATGCAAAATTCCATCTTTATAACTGGCTTCAACTTTACTTTCATCAATATATTCAGGTAAAGTAAAAGTTCTGCAGAATGATTGATAATTAAATTCTTTTCTGACGTAATTATCTTTTTTTCTTGTTTCTTCTTTCTCTTCCTTTTTTTCGGATGAAATCATAAGCATATTGTTGTCAATTTCAACTTTGAAATCTTCTTTTTTCATTCCCGGAGCAGCTAATTCCACTTGCAATTTATCATCAGTTTCTTTTAAATTCACCGAAGGTAAATTACTGCCAATAGCAGTAAAATTTTTATCATTCCAATCAAAAAGATCTCTTGAAATAAAATCATCGAAAAATGTATTCACAGTGGGAAATAAACCGTTTCTTTTTACTAAAGTTTCCATAGTTTTATAGTTTTAATTGTTTGAAATAACTTGAATCAAATTTAATGATATTATTTATTTACAAATATTATTTAACTTATAAAACGTTGAAAATAAGATAATTAACGACAAAATACCTTTTTAGTTTAAACTTAAAAAGGTATTTCTTACGGATGAAAACAAGTATTAAATATTTTTAATACCAGCGTTTTTTGTTTTGTTTAGAAACTTCTGATTTTCTCGATTTGTGAGCTCCACCGCTTCGGTTTGAATTTTTTTGTTGGGATCCAGGAGCAGTTTCAGGACTTCCTGAATGCCAAGGATAAGGATGATCATTTACGGTTTTTACATCCACTTTTATTAGTTTTTGGATGTCTTTCCAATAAGTATGCTCGTCTTTACTGCAAAAAGAGATTGCAATACCGCCATTTCCGGCACGACCTGTTCTACCAATGCGGTGAACATACGTTTCTGGAATGTTTGGTAAGTCAAAATTGATTACAAAAGGCAATTGGTCAATATCAATTCCTCTGGCTGCAATATCAGTAGCGACTAAAACGCCAACTTCTTTATTTTTGAAAGCATCCAAAACGCGTTGTCTTGCATTTTGTGATTTGTCACCGTGAATGGCTTCTGCGGCAATATTGTTTTTTCGCAATGCTTTTACAACATTATCAGCACCATGCTTTGTTCTTGAAAAAACCAAAACATCGGATAGATTTTCATTTTTAATTAAATGATATAGTAAGTTCCTTTTTTCTGTTTTGTCAACAAAATAAACACGTTGTTCTACATTTTCAGCAGTTGAAGATACAGGAGAAACGGTTACTGTTGCTGGATCAGTCAAAAACATTTCAGCTAATTCTCGTATTGCAATTGGCATTGTAGCAGAGAAAAACAATGTTTGTCTGTTTTTTGGCGTAAGCTTTACAATTTTCTTTACATCATTCACAAAGCCCATATCCAGCATTTGATCCGCTTCGTCCAGAACTAAAGTGTGTAAATGGTCTAAATCAATAAAACCCTGTTTGTGTAAATCTAGTAGTCTTCCTGGTGTTGCAATCAAAATATCGACACCGTTCTTTAAAGTGTCTACCTGTGGATTTTGTGAAACTCCACCAAAAATGGTTAGTTGTGTCAGATTTGTGTATTTTCCGTACGTATCAAAGCTTTGTCCTATTTGAACAGCTAATTCACGGGTTGGAGTAACTACTAAAGCACGAATTTGTTTGGCTTTTTTTGAAGAACCTACAATTCGATGCAATTGATGTATAATCGGAATAGCAAATGCGGCTGTTTTTCCGGTTCCAGTTTGTGCGCAACCTATTAAATCTCTTCCTGATAATACAATTGGGATAGATTGTTCTTGAATAGGTGTTGGGTTAAGATAGCCTTGTTCAAATACGGCTTTTTGTATACTTTTTGAAAGTGATAAATCTTCGAATAACATATTTTTGGTATTTAATATCCTGTATTATGTACATAGATAGTGCGACAAAGATAGTATTATTATTTTTGATGGTGGATTACAAGGTATTTAGGTGTACAACTTGTAGATTTTGAATTTAGAAATTCATCAATAAAACAGACTAAATAGTATTAGATTTAATAAAATCAGTTACTAAATATCCTATAAGTTTACCTATCAGATGATTGTTTTTTTCTTCTCCTAAATCTGGTGCGCCTTCGCAAATATGCAAATAGGTCGCATTTTTATTTTTTGCAAAATAGGATATAAATTGGCGCAGTTGCTCCACTGAGAAACCACTCAAAGTCATTGCGCTACAAGCTATATTAGGAATGGAATCCAGATCTATCTCAATTCCAAAAAAATCTTCATTTATAAACTCTAATGCTAGAGCCATTTCTTGATTGAAATCTTTTTCTTTTCTAATGTTTACGCTATCATAAGTATTGTAGCGCACACGGTCTTCTATTTTTTTAATGATGTCCAATACACTTTTGGAAGTGTAATTTTCGTGTAAACCAAAAATAAAATATTTCTTTAAAAACCCTTCTTCAAAAGCATATGAAAAACCATTACCGCTGTGACGTCCTTCTAAAATTCTAAAATCGGAATGAGCGTCAAAGTTTATAGCATTGATAGGTTTTCCTTTAGCAAGAGCGGTTCCTTTGATATTTCCATAGGAATTATTATGTCCGCCACCTATAATTATAGGAATTTTGCCCAGTTTTATAATATTGAAAATTATATGAGAAACATCTTTATCAATTTTTTCTACCAGTTGGCTTAATTTAGATCGATCATCAATATCATTAAAATCTAAATGCTCTACTTCTTTCATTTCGGCACTAACATTCAATTGGCCTAATACAAAAAGTTGACTTCCTTTACAAAATCGATTGTGCTGAATATTAGCGATACTTTTAATGGCGCTATCCCATGCTGATGCTGCACCAGGCCTGCCATAATTAGCTCTTATGCCTATATCTTCCGGAATTCCAAACAGTACATATTTTGCGTCACAAGTCTTTAAAAACTCAATAGCATCGGTCTCTTTTGGAACAGTTATCATTTTCTCTCCAAATTTTATTTCACCACTTCTATGGTTCGTAATTTTTGCAAGATCTTTGATGGTAAACGGGATAATTTTTTCCATTAAAAAAAATATTTTTTTTCCAAAAATAATATAATTACGTTAACTTACGTTATTACGTGGTTATATATTGTTAAATTTGTAAAATAAATTAAATTAAATTAAAAGATGGAAAATCAAAAAAGCAGTTCAAGTCTTAAAGCGGTTATAGCAGTATTAGCTATTTTATTAGTGGGAAGTTTAGTTTATATTTTTAAAATGACTTCAGATACCGAAATCGTTAAAACAGAATTGAAAACGACATTAACTGAGAAAGAATCAGTTATGAAAGATTTACAAGAATTAAAATCAACCTATGATGCTGCAATTGCAGAAAACACATCTATGTCTGAAGAGTTAATTCAAGAAAGAGATAAAGTGGTAAACTTAATGTCTGATTTAAGTAAATCGAAAGGGGATGTAGCTTCATTATCGAAATACAGAACTCAATTCAATGCTTTGCAAGGAAATATGAAAGTTTTAATTGCTGAAAATGACAATTTAAAAAAGGCAAATACAACACTTACTACTCAACGTGATAGTACAGTTGTAGTATTAGGAGAAACTAAAAAGAATGTTGAAGCATTAACAGGTCAAAATGAAGAATTGGCTAAAGCGGTTGAAATCGGTTCAAAATTGACGGTTTTAAACACTAGAGGTTCTGCTTTTAAATTAAGAAGTTCAGGCAAACAAATTGAAACTGATAAAGCAAGCAGAGCTGATGTTCTTAGAGTTAATTTTACAATAGCTGAAAACCAAATTGCTAAATCTGGTGATAAAACATATTATGTTCAAGTAATTGACAGTAAAAACAATGTTTTAGGAGATAAAAAAACAGAGACTTTTGGAGACAATACTTTAACATATAGTTTTTTAACTAATGTGAAATATGAAAACAAAACAATCAATGTTACTGAAGATTTAAGAGGTAAAGATTTTGCTAAAGGGACGTACTACATTAATATTTTCGATAGAGATATATTAGTTTCTAAAACAAGTTTTGTTTTAAGATAAACAATAGTTTACATAATAAAAAAGAGGAACGTAATGTTCCTCTTTTTTTATGCGAAAATTTCACCTTCTATCAATACAGTATCAATTAGATTACTGCCAAAAGCGTACGGCAATTGATAATAGGAAGGGATAGGTTTTGTAATTATGAGGTTTGCTTTTTTACCAATGGTTATGCTTCCGTGGGTTGCTGAAATTCCCATGGCATAAGCTCCGTTTATTGTAGCCGCATTTATGGCTTCTTCGGGAGTCATTTTCATTTTGATACACGCAGTAGCAACAACAAAGTTCATATTTCCTGATGGAGTAGAACCTGGATTGTAATCGGTTGCAAGAGCTAGAGGAAGTCCGGCAGTTATCATTTCTCGTGCCGGCGTATATGGAATACTCAAAAAATAAGAACAGGATGGTAACGCTACAGGCATTGTTTCTGTATTTTTTAAAGCTTCAATATCTTCTGTTGTCATAACTTCTAGATGGTCAACCGAAAGTGCATTGTATTTAATTCCAGCCTGAATTCCGCCAATAGAGTTGAATTGATTGACATGTATTTTTGGCTTTAAGCCAAATTTAATCCCAGCTTCCATTATTTGTTGGGTTTCATCAATAGTAAAATAACCGGTTTCACAAAATACATCGATGAATTCTGCCAGTTTATTTTTGGCAATTTTAGGTAGTATTTCGTTAATGATTAAATCTATATATCCTTGATGATTTCCTTTAAATTCTAATGGGAAAGCGTGAGCACCCAAAAAAGTTGCTTTAATGGTTATTGGATAGTTTTGCGCTAAACGTTGAATCACGCGAAGCATTTTTAATTCTCCTTCAACTGTTAATCCATATCCTGATTTGATTTCTACAGCGCCAGTTCCTAAACGCATGACTTCTTCAAGTCGTGCTTTGGATTGATTATAGATTTCTTCTTCGGTCGTTTCATTCAATTTTTTAGCAGAATTTAAGATTCCACCGCCACGATTGGCAATTTCTTCATAGGTCATGCCATTGATTCGATCGACGAACTCTTGCTCCCTATTACCGGCATAAACAATATGGGTATGACTGTCGCACCAAGAAGGCAAAACCATTTTTCCGGTGGCATCAATCGTTTTGTCAGCAAGTATTTGAGGTAGATTATCCATAGAGCCAAAATCAGCAATTAAATGGCCTTTAATTACTAAAAAGGCATTTTTGATAGTTGGAAGGATTGCCATTTCAGCACCGGAAACTTTAGCTATAGCCGTTTCTCGAACCTGAAGTAACTCTTTTATATTGATAATTAACGTTGTCATTTTATATGATAATTACTCTGAAATTTTGATTTCAAACATTTTATTCCAGTTTTTACCGGTTACAAAAATGGTTTTTGTTTTTGGGTTGTAAGCGATTCCGTTTAAAACGTCAGTATCTTCTAATTTAGCAATTTTTGTAGTCAAATCTGCAAGATTGATTATTCCCTCGACCGCTCCATTTTTAGGATTAATGACAGCAATTGCATCTTTTTGGTACACATTTCCATATATTTTTCCGTTAATCCATTCCAGTTCGTTTACACCCTTTACTTTAGATTTTAAAGAGTAAACATTGATATGGTCAATCGCATTGAAAGTTTCAGGATTTAATACATGTATCGTTTCGGAACTATCAGTCATATATAAGTTTGTACCATCATTGACTAAACCCCAGCCTTCCATATTTTTGTAATATGGAACTGTTTTTTCTTTTTTGAAAGTATCTGCATTATAAACATACGCTTCATTATTTTTCCATGTCAATTGGTAAACTTTATTGTTTAGAATTGTAATTCCTTCGCCAAAATATTGAGCATCTAGTTCTACTTTCTTATAAACTTCCCCAGTTTTATAATTTGTTTTTCTTAAGCTGGAAATTCCTCTTTTTCCAGATGGACCTGATCCGTTTCCTGTACCTTCATAAAGCGTATCACGGTAAAATTCTAATCCTTGAGTGTACGCTTGAATATCGTGCGGATACGTATTTACGATGGTATACTTCAATAATTTTGGCGGAATATTAGATACTAATTCTACTCTTGCGGTCGCTTCTGAGTTTTGTCCCTCATAATAAACTAAAGCCTTTAGGTTTTGATAGCCTAGTTTTTGATCTTTTAATTCAAAAATTAATTTGTCAACTCCTTTTTTGGAACCAATTTTTTTGTCATTCACATAGTAAATAATACTGTCAATAGTTTTTGAATTGGAGTTCAAAATTTCCAAAGAAAGTGCTTCTTGAGGTTCGTATTGTTCCTTAAATTTTGAATTATCAAAGGTAAATAAAGAATTTTCACCTTTTTTTGTATCACCACAGTTAACGAATAAGGTTCCTAATAAAATGATAGATAGTATGTTATAATTTTTCATAATGTAAAATTTGAATACCCCAATATACAACGTTATTTTAATAGGTGCAAAGCACTTGCAAAAATATAAAAAGGTTGTATATTTGCACCGGCAAGTCCTACACGACCAGCTCCTGCAGACTCCCCCAGGATGGGAACATAGCAAGGGTACGTGGTTGAGCGGTGCGATGTAGGTCGCTTGCCATTTTTTATTTCTTACAAAAGTAGTCTTCCTTCGGGAGGATTTTTTTATTTTTGGACTATTCTAACTGAAGTTGGGTTTAGCTTTTTGTAGTTGTACAAGATGTCAAAAACTTTAGACTTTAAACCTTAAACAAAATAAATGAGTAAAGTAGTTCTAATTACAGGAGGTTCTTCGGGAATAGGGAAATCTATTGGCGAATTTTTGCATAAAAAAGGTTTTGTTGTTTATGGAACCAGTAGAAATCCGGAACGAGTTTTAAATTCTGTTTTTCCATTGGTAGCTTTAGATGTTCGGGATGCAGATTCTATTCATACGGCTGTAGCCAAAGTAATTGCTATTTCAGGAAGACTGGATGTTGTAATTAACAATGCCGGTGTGGGTATTACAGGACCATTGGAAGAAATTCCAATGCATGAAATCAAGAACAATTTTGAGACTAATTTTTTTGGTCCAATTGAAGTGATGAAAGCCGTTTTACCACAAATGCGTTCGCAAAAATCAGGATTGATTATCAATATTACTTCAATTGCCGCGTATATGGGCTTGCCATACCGAAGTGTTTATTCAGCTTCCAAAGGTGCCCTTGAACTTATAACCGAAGCGTTACGTATGGAAGTGAAATCCTTTGGTGTTCATATTACGAATGTGGCTCCGGGTGATTTTGCTACAAATATTGCTTCGGGACGTTATCATGCTCCGGTTATAAAAGGTTCTGCTTACGAAATTCCGTACGGGGATTCACTAAAAACTATGGATGAACATGTTGATAGTGGCAATAATCCTAATGAAATGGCAGAAGCGGTGTATAAAATTATCCAAACTCCAAATCCTAAAATTCATTATAAAGTAGGGGTTTTTATGCAAAAATTCTCGATTGTCTTGAAGAGAATTTTACCAGATAAAGTATATGAAAAAATGCTTATGAATCATTATAAGTTGTAATTTTGCACCGAATTTTAGCAGCGTGAGATTAAGAGGAGAACGCCAGTGGCTGTCAAGTATTTGAATTTACGTATGCATGAGGGATTGTAGCGGCATCCTTTTTTTGTAGCGCTGTGCAAAGCAAAAGCGGAACAAAAAAGATACAGCGAAAAGCCCGACCCGAAGTTTTTTACGAAGGGTCATGCCCAAATTATAAAACACACAATTAAATAGATATATTATGAAGTTTTTTATTGACACGGCTAATTTAGCTCAAATTAAGGAAGCACAAGCATTAGGCGTTTTGGATGGTGTTACAACTAATCCATCATTGATGGCAAAAGAAGGAATCACAGGTAAAAACAGCATTTTGAAACATTACGTTGACATTTGTAACCTAGTTGATGGTGATGTAAGTGCCGAAGTAAATGCTTTGGATTACGAAGGAATGGTTAAAGAAGGAGAAGAATTAGCTGATTTACATGAGCAAATCGTGGTGAAATTACCTATGACTAAAGAAGGAGTTATGGCTGCTAAATACTTTTCGGATAAAGGAATTAAAACGAATGTAACTTTAGTATTCTCCGCTGGTCAAGCTTTATTGGCTGCAAAAGCTGGAGCTACTTATGTTTCTCCGTTTATTGGTCGTTTAGATGATGTATCTACAGACGGTTTGGCTTTGATTGAAGAAATCAGATTGATTTATGATAATTACGGTTATGAAACTCAAATTCTTGCTGCTTCAGTTCGTCACACGATGCATATTGTAAACTGTGCAAAAATAGGTGCTGATGTTATGACTGGTCCATTATCTGCCATTTACGGCTTATTGAAACACCCATTGACTGATATTGGATTGGCACAGTTTGTTGCTGATTTCGAGAAAGGAAATAAATAGATTTGAGATTGCAGATTGCTTCGCCTGTTCGCCTTTCAGGCTCGGGTAACGATTTTTGATTTGAGATTTCGGTAAATAAAAACTCCCATTTTGCTAAGCATAATGGGATTTTTTATTGGTTTGGTTTTGGTTAGTTTGTGTTAAAATTAGTGTCCTCCACCAACTTCTATTTCTTTTCCTATTCCTTGTTTTTCTAAAATTCCAATTACTTTCCAACCATAGAATGCTATGAATGCAAAACACAAAACTGGAATGAAATAAGAAGGATGAATTCCAATGATATCAGCAAGTTTTCCTTGTAACGGTGGGATAATTCCACCACCTAAAATCATCATTACCAAGAATGCAGATCCTTGTGATGTATATTTTCCTAATCCGGCAATTGCCAAAGAGAAAATACAAGGCCACATAATACTTAAAAATAAACCACCGCTCATAAAAGCAAAAATAGCAGTTGTACCAGTAGTTAATAAACCAATTATCATGGCAACCATTCCCATTAAACCAAAAATCATTAAGGTTCTTGATGGTTGATCTTTCCCTAAAAAGAAACCTGCAATTTGGAATAAAATTACTAATGCGTAAGCATATAACGGTGTAACATCTTGTCCAGAAATTGCATTAGCAGTCAATACCACTCCAAATGCTACATAAGGAACAACGATAAGTAAAATTTTTCTTAATTGAGATGATGGGTTAAAAACGGTGATAGCTCCAGCCCAACGACCAATCATTAAACTTCCCCAATACATAGACATATAAGGTGCTAATGCAGGTCCAGAAATAGAACCAAAATCAGCAGTTACCAATAATTCTCCAAGATTACTTCCAATAGTTACTTCGACACCAACGTAAGCGAAAAGCGCTAACATTCCCAAAACTAATTGTGGGTATTTCATAGCACCCCAACCTTCAGGATTTTTCTGAGCTGTAGTATTGGCAAAAAACAAACCGATAACTACAACTAGCAATGTAGACACAGTTAATGCTAAACCTAAATAATCCTTCTCTTTATTCTCGATGAAACGAGTGATAAATTCAGAATCTTCATAACGAGAAAATATATAAGCAAAAATAGCTACCAGAATTACTGTGATAGCAATAAGCGTTTTCATTGCTTTGCTGGCTGTTTCAAAAGTAGAGTCACTTTTACCGGCTGGCAATTTTTTAGAAAAATGAAATAATGCTGCAGCTAATAAAAATAAACCTCCAACAAATACATATAATATTCTCATTGAATCCAATGAGTTTTCTTTTTGAGCAAATTCTTCAATATTTACTCCAGCAACAACACCAAACAAGGCAATAGAAACAACTATTGGCCCTATTGTAGTTCCTAATGAATTGATTCCTCCAGCAAGATTCAATCTGCTTGAAGCAGTGTGTGCTTCTCCTAAAGAAGCAGCAAATGGTTGTGCAGAAGTTTGTTGTAGTGAAAAGCCTAATGCAACTATAAATAAAGCTCCTAAAATAAATAAATAACTTCCCTGTGTTACAGCTAAGATCATTAATACAGCTCCAAATGTACTAATCAATAGTCCGTAAATAATTCCTTTCTTGAATCCCCAAGCATTTAAAATGTCCTTTTTTGCGATGCTGCTAAAAATAAATAAAAGTAATGCTCCAATATAATATGCTCCGTAAAAAGCAAAATCTATAAGTTGACTTTGAAATTGATCTAAGCCAAACTTGGCTTTACAAAAAGGGATAAAAATACCGTTTGATGCTCCAATAAATCCCCAAAAGAAAAATACGGTAATGAGCGTATAAAGTGCGGAATTGTTAGACTTTGTTTGTTCTGAATTCATAATTTTAAATTGGTTAATGATTAAGTTAATTACATTTATAGCTGCAAGACCGTAAATATATTTGTTAAGTAAATTAAAAAAAAATTATTTAGAATAAATATTGTTAGAATTATAGAATAATCACTTTTTGTTAAAAAACGATGCTTTTTTTTCGAAGTTTTTGCTTTTTCAAATAAAAATATTGAAACGGAATTTACTCTAAAATTTTACTTTTTACATCTTTGGTGTAATTTCTACCAATTGGTAGCGTGTAAGAAAGGATTTGTATCCTGTTGCCTTCGATTGATTTTACTTTATCAATGGCTATAGTGTACGATTTATGGATGCGCATGAACCTATCAGCAGGTAATTCTTCGGATAAAGAGGTCAATGATTTGTGGGTAATATAAGTTTTATCGGTTGCAACTACTTTTATGTATTCCTTCATTCCTTCAATAAACAGGATTTCATCGATGGTTATTTTGACCATTTTCTTATCTACTTTGATAAAAATATGGGGCTCAATTTTATGCGGTTCAATTTTAATATTGTTTTTTAAATTGAAATCGGCTTCAATCTTATGAATGCATTTTATAAATCTTGGTAAGGGTATTGGTTTTACTAAATAGTCTAAAACATCTAAATCGTAACTTTCGGCAGCAAATTCTCTAAAGGCGGTCGTGATAATAATTTTGGTCTTGTATTCTATCAATCGAATCAATTCAAAACCGGTCATCATTGGCATATTAATATCTAAAAAAACAGCATCGACAGAGTTGCTGTTTATAAATTCTAGAGCCTCCAGTGCATTATTGAATGTACCAGTAATTTCAAAGTCGGCAAAATTATTAAAATAATTCTGCAATACTTTCATGGCTAATGGTTCGTCGTCAATCAAAACACATTTAATCTTCATTAGATAGCGGTATTTGTAAGCGGATGATATAAAAATTGAACTTTACCTGTTGTTCTAATTTATATTCTTTCTTGAAAATTAACTTTAATCTCTTCTTAGTATTCGTTAATCCAATTCCTTTTTTTTCTTTAAAATCTGGTGAAAGTACAAAATTATTCAGCATTTCAAAATCAAGTATGTATCCATCAATAATTTTACAATTTATCTTTATTTTAATATTGTTATTATTTACTCCACCGTGTTTAAAGGCATTTTCCACAAAGGAAATCAGCAGTAATGGCGGTACTTTGACTTCATCAATGTTTGATTTTAGGTTTATACTTACCTCTACATTTTCAAAACGGAGTTTTTCAATTTCAATATAATTTTGAATATAATCTATTTCGTTTATTAATGGTACAAATTTAGTGTCTTCGATATCATATAATACATATTCCATCAATTTTGACAACTTTATAATTACATCGGGAACTTTATTAGAAGATTCCAGTGACAATGCGTATAAATTGTTCAGGGTATTGAAGAAAAAGTGAGGCTGAATCTGATTCTTTAAATACTTCAGTTTCATCTTGGATTGATTCTCAATTATGGCTCTGTTTCGTTCTCTTTCTTTGAGCCAAATTTGGGTAAGATAAATGGATGAAGTAATCGCCACTACATATAACTCACCAATGCAAACAGCTACAATATGATTGATGTCAAATGGTTTGTAGTCTCTATTAGCTTCTGGCCAAATATCCTCAGAAATAATGTAATAGGTTAATCCTGTTTTTAATAAGTAGATGATCATTAAACTAAAAAGTAAAGCAACTGTATACTTATAATATTTTGATGTTAATATCTAGCGGGGAATAAGAATAAATAAATTGAAATAGACTAATGGAATATGTAGCGAAAATTCTAAAACATTAGATTTAAAAGAATATTCATAATCATTGAAATACGCTCCCCATCGTAGAAAGTTCATCAAAAAAAACAATCCCCAAAACCAAAAATGATTTTGAAGTTTGCTATCGAATTTTTCCTCGTTGGTATGCTTCATTTTTTGTTGGAATTATCTTTTGGAGTAACCATTTTTAAAGAAAGTGATTTTTATGGGACTTAAATCATTTGACACTAAAAATCTTTTTAAATAAAAATATCAAAAATATGCAAATTGATAAGAAAAACTCATAATTGTTGCAGTTGAAAAACGCGTTGTTGACAAAATTGTGTCGTTGGTTTAAAATAAGCTACCGTTGGTATAAATTATTTTCTCAGGAAAAGCGTTTTATTTAATTTTATACTTAGATTAAAACAATTAATATCAACGAAGTAATTAAATCGAATAAATAAAAATAAAATGAAAAGTGCTTTAGAAATTAAACCTGACATCAGCTATAAAAGTGCCGGTAAATTTGAAGAAACGAGATTTGAAAAAATCCACAATGAAATTTTTAAAAACTCAGTAGAAGCGTCTGTTATTGTCGCTCAGGAAATTGCACAATTAATTAGATCCAAACAAGAAGAAAATAAACCTTGTGTTCTAGGTTTAGCAACAGGATCTTCACCAATAAAAGTATATGAAGAATTGGTGCGAATGCATAAAGAAGATGGTCTTAGTTTTAGTAATGTAATCACTTTTAATTTGGACGAATATTATCCAATGACAAAAGAGAACAATCAGAGCTATCATTATTTCATGCACCAACATCTTTTTAATCATATTGATATCAATCCGGAAAATGTAAATATTCCAGACGGAACGGTAGTTATCGAAGAACTGAATCAATATTGCATTGATTATGAAATGAAAATAAAAAATGCAGGTGGACTTGATTTTCAATTATTAGGAATTGGGCGTACAGGTCACGTTGGTTTCAATGAGCCGGGTTCGCATATCAATTCAGGAACTCGAATAATTACTTTGGATCATATCACCAGAGTAGATGCTTCATCAGACTTTAATGGTATTGATAATGTTCCTAAAAGAGCTATTACGATGGGTGTTTCTACGATTCTAAGGTCTAAAAGAATTGTATTGATGGCTTGGGGACAAAATAAAGCCGATATTATAAAAAGAACCGTTCAAGGAGACATTAGTTCTGAAGTTCCTGCTACTTTTTTGCAAAATCATACCAATACAACTTTTGTTTTAGACCAATCGGCAGCTTCTGAATTAACCCGATTCAAAACGCCATGGTTAGTGGGAGAATGTATTTGGACACAAGAGTTAAAAAGTAAAGCGATTGTTTGGCTGTGCCAAAAAACAGATCAATCAATTTTAAAACTAACCGACAGGGATTACAATAATAATGGTATGTCTGATCTTTTAGCTTTAGAAGGCTCCGCTTACGATTTAAATATCAATATGTTTAATGTATTACAACATACGATAACTGGATGGCCAGGTGGAAAACCGAATACGGATGATACATACAGACCGGAACGCGCTAATCCAGCTAAGAAAAGAGTAATCCTTTTTAGTCCGCATCCAGATGATGATGTAATTTCTATGGGAGGAACTTTTTCAAAATTGATCAAACAAGGACATGATGTTCATGTGGTGTATCAAACTTCAGGAAATATAGCCGTTACTGATGATGAAGCTTTAAAATTTGCCGAAGTTTGTAACGATTTTATTGGTGCGGATGAAACTAAAATTAATTTCAAAGCAGTTATCAATTTTCTAAATAACAAAACAGAAAACCAGATTGATTCATTAGAAGTTCGAAAATTGAAAGGTTTAATCAGAAGACGTGAATCGTATGCTGCCACAAGATATATTGGATTAAAAGATGAAAATATTCATTTTTTAGACTTGCCTTTTTATGAAACAGGACAAATAAAGAAAAATCCATTAGGAACTGAGGATGTAGCCATAGTTGCTGCTATAATTGCAAAAATTAAACCCCATCAAGTTTTTGCTGCTGGAGACCTTGCTGATCCGCATGGAACGCATGAAGTTTGCTTGAATGCAATTTTTGCGGCAATGAAACAACTGAAACCAGAGCCTTACATGAATGATTGTTGGTTATGGTTGTATAGAGGTGCTTGGCATGAATGGGATATTCACGAAATTGATATGGCAGTTCCTTTAAGTCCAGATGAAGTTTTACTAAAAAGACACGCCATTTTGTACCATCAATCTCAAAAAGACAGGGTAATGTTTCAAGGAAACGATTCTAGAGAATTTTGGGTAAGAGCTGAAGATCGAAATAAAAGTACAGCAAAATTATATGATAATCTAGGTCTTGCGGAGTATGAAGCTATCGAAGCTTTCAAGCGTTTCGACTATTAAAAATTAACTTTATAAAACGGATAAATAACATGAAATTCATTCTAATCCTATTATTCTCTGCTTTTGTTTCTAATGCTCAAATACAAAAAGAACAATTAGATCTGATGCCTTGGCCTCAAAATGTAAATTTGACTGCCGGTACTTTTGCTTTAAGCAAAGGATTTAAAGTAAATATTACCGGTAATCCAAATCCTCGAATTTTTGTAGGTGCAACTAATTTTTTACGAAGATTAGACGGTAGGACGGGTTTGTTTTTTGAGCAGGGTTTTTCGACAAAAATTAACGAATATCCAGAGGCTCAATTACAAATTAGTTGTGTTCGCAGCGGAAAAATAGGATTGTATGAAGATGAAAGTTACCAACTGAGTATTGATTCCAATAAAATAAAAATCACTGCAACTACTGATTTAGGGGCCCTACATGGATTAGAAACAGTATTGCAATTATTGCAAAATAATAGTAAATCATATTATTTTCCAGCAGTTGAAATTACAGATTTTCCACGATTTACATGGAGAGGATTGATGATAGATGCAGCAAGACATTTTCAACCTGTAGCAGTAATCAAAAGAAATCTGGACGCTATGGCTTCCATGAAAATGAACGTTTTTCATTGGCATTTAGTAGATGATCAAGGATGGCGAATAGAAATGAAAAATCATCCAAAGTTTACAGAAATGGCTTCAGATGGAGAGTTCTACACCCAAGAAGAAATCAAGAATGTTGTAAAATATGCAGGAGATAGAGGAATTATGGTTGTTCCTGAAATTGATGTTCCAGGCCATGCATCTGCAATACTTGCCGCTTATCCGGAAATAGGCAGTAAAGTGGTGGATTTACAATCGAATTCAGTGGAGAGTAAAAAGCAAAGTATTGCAATTGCAAATTATGCAGTTGAAAGAAGATCAGGAATCTTTGATGCAACATTAGACCCAATAAATCCCAAAACGTATCAATTGTTAGGTGAAATTTTTGATGAAGTTTGTCCTTTATTTCCAGGGGATTATTTTCATATTGGAGGTGATGAAAATAATGGAAAAGAATGGGATGCAAATCCTAAAATTCAAGAATTCAAGAAGAAAAATAAACTGGCCAATAATCATGATTTGCAAACCTACTTTAACATGAAGCTGGTTCCAATGTTAAAAAAGCATAACAAAAAATTAATGGGCTGGGAAGAAATAATGACTGAGAACATGTCTAAAGATGCTATTATTCATGCCTGGAGAGGAACTAATGAAGGGCTTTCGGCTGGAGGATCATTAATCAAAGCAGCTAAAAATGGTTATCAAACAGTTTTGTCAAATGGTTATTACATTGATTTAATGTTAGGAGTAGAAAGTCATTATAAAAATGATCCAATCTCTAAAAACAGTATTCTGACTCCTGAAGAAAAAGCAAGGATTTTGGGTGGTGAAGCGGCTATGTGGAGCGAACTTGCAACACCATTAAATATAGATTCAAGGATTTGGCCACGTACTGCTGCTATTGCGGAACGATTATGGTCTAATGAAAATGTTACTGATATGAATAGTCTTCATAAAAGACTAAAAACGGTTTCTTTTAGGTTAGAAGAGCTGGGCATTACACATCTAAGGAATAAGGAAGTAATTTTAAGGAACATAAGTAATAATCAGGAAACTGTTGCTCTGAATGATTTTTCAAATGTTTGTGAACCTTTAAAAATATATACCCGCAACAGTCATGGAATAAAATATCGCATGTATTCTCCTTTTACTTTATTTGCGGATGCGTGTACAGCTGATGCTTTAGATGTTTTTGATTTTGATACAGCAGTAAATAAATATTTAGCGAATCAAAGCACAGAAAATCAAACAGCAGTAATCAATTATTTAAAAAAATGGGTGGATATGAATACAAAATTGATTGATTTGAGTGCCAATGCACCCTTGGTTCAACCACTTTTACCATTGTCAAAAAGCTTAAGTGCTATATCAGAACAACTTCTAGCAGGAATTGAAAAAAAACAATCTTTAAATTCATCGGTAATGAATGATTTATTGGAACAATGCAATTCAAAAAAACATGCCGATGTAGAATTGGCAGTATATAATAGTTTGAAAAAACTAATCAAATAATGAAAGTTCAAAAATAAAATAGGTTTGTTGAAATTGAGTTTGGTTATTTATATTTTGATTTATTTTATTTTGAATAAATATTAGTTTCTTTAATGATTTGGAGAAAGGTTTGTTTTAAAGAAAATGATATTATAAACCTGGCATTTTGTGTCAGGTTTTTTTTTGATTAGTCATTTAATCGTAAGCGAAATACAATTCCTGAAAATGTGCTTTTTTGGATAAAAAAAATTCGTATTTTTTTCGTATTTTTGCAAAAATTTTATAAAATAAATATTCATGTTAACAGTAAATAATTTATCAGTTCAGTTTGGCAAACGAATTTTGTTTGACGAAGTAAATACTACCTTCACACACGGTAATATCTATGGAGTTATCGGAGCCAATGGCGCTGGAAAATCTACTTTTCTTAAAATAATTGCAGGTGAAATGGATCCAACATCGGGACATATTCACTTGGAACCTGGAAAACGTATGTCGGTTTTGAATCAAAACCACAACATGTTTGACGAAAGTACCGTTCTCGAAACCGTTATGATGGGGAATAAAACCCTGTATGCGATCAAAAAAGAAATGGATGCTTTGTATTTAGATTACAATGATTCGAATGCAGATAGAATAGGGGAATTGCAAGTGCAATTTGAAGAAATGAACGGTTGGAATGCTGATTCTGATGCTGCATCGATGTTATCGAATCTTGGAATTACCGAAGATAACCATTATACTCTAATGGGAGATTTGGAAGGAAAAATAAAAGTACGAGTACTTTTGGCACAAGCACTTTTTGGTAATCCAGATTTGCTTATTATGGATGAGCCTACCAATGATTTGGATTTTGAAACTATCGCTTGGTTAGAGAATTTCTTGGCAAATTATGAGAATACAGTAATTGTAGTTTCTCACGATAGACACTTTTTGGATTCAGTTTGTACCCATATTTCTGATATTGATTTCAATAAAATCAATCATTATTCAGGAAATTATACTTTCTGGTATGAATCAAGTCAATTAGCGGCTAAGCAACGTGCACAACAGAATAAGAAAGCCGAAGAAAAGAAACAAGAATTAGAAGAATTTATTCGTCGTTTTAGTGCGAATGTGGCCAAATCAAAACAAGCTACTTCTCGTAAAAAAATGATCAGTAAGTTGAATATTTCGGAGATAAAACCATCAAGTCGTCGTTACCCGGCGATTATTTTTGACCAAGAGCGTGAAGCAGGAGATCAAATTTTGAATGTGCAAAATCTAAGTGCTTCAATTGATGGTGATGTTTTGTTTAAAGGAGTTGATTTGAATATGGCTAAAGGCGATAAAATTGTTCTTTTCTCAAAAGATTCACGTGCAACTACAGCTTTCTATGAAATTTTAAATGGAAACCAAAAAGCCGATTCAGGAACTTATGATTGGGGAGTTACTACAAACCAAGCGTATTTACCAGTAGAAAATCATTCCTTTTTTGAGAGTGACTATTCTCTTGTAGATTGGTTGCGTCAATGGGTAAAAACTGAAGAAGAGCGTGATGAAGTAAATATTCGTAGTTTCCTTGGGAAAATGATTTTCTCAGGAGAAGAAGCTTTAAAAACCTGTAGAGTATTATCAGGAGGAGAAAAAGTACGTTGTATGTTGTCTCGAATGATGATGGAAAGAGCGAATGTTTTAATGCTTGATGAACCAACGAATCACTTAGATTTAGAGTCTATTACAGCGTTTAATAATTCATTGAAAAACTTCAAAGGATCTGTGATTTTCACCACTCATGATCATGAATTCTCTCAAACGGTTGCCAATAGAGTTATCGAATTGACACCAAATGGAGCGATTGACCGTTACATGACCTTTGATGATTATCTTGATGATGAAAAAGTACAAGAATTGAGAGTTAAGATGTATTCTTAAATAATAAATTCAAATAGAAAAAGGCGATTGTTTTGAAACAATCGCCTTTTTTATTATGTCAATATTGTTGAATTGATTATTTCTAATTACAAGTTAAACCAAGAATAGGCGCAGGTGCAACATTTGGATTATTTGTTGATACAGACCAACTTCCGGTAATTGTACCACCAGTATTAGTAGAATTCCAAGTTACTCTGATTGTTACTTCTGAACATTTAGCGATACCTCCTTCAACTTTTATTATTCTGTTTGAACTTCCACCAGGTGTAGATTGTGTAGTTGTTGTATTAGTACCGCCAGTAACAGTTACAACAGCATTAGCTCCAGTGAAATTAGTCAATCCACCTTGGATTTTAAAATAGGATAAATCAGCATCCGATTTAAACGTGTAAACTGCCTCACGAGATTGACCACACGAAATAGCTTCTGCTGTAAATGAAGTTACACAATCAGTACATATACCAAAAAGGCTATAGTTTACATTAAAAACGGCTTGAGGTCCATTTCCTGCAATTTGTAATGCAAAACTCTTAATGTCACAAGCTTTCCAACCTGAACTTAGCGGAATAACTAAAGTTCCCCATGTATTTTCAGCAACAGGACCTGTTGTCCATGATGAAACACCATTGATTACCAAATCGCTCCATCCATTAGAACTTTTTACTTTCAAAATAAAATCAGTAGTAGTATTGTAATACTCAATGTTTACTGTTTTACTGAACTTGTCATTATTAGGCCCACCCCAAGTTACAATTTGTTGTTCAGAAGTTTTAAAGTAAGGACCGTCAGCTTTAATGCAATCAATACTACAATTTCCGTTAGATATTTTAGTTGAAACAGGAGCTGCAGTTTTTAATGTGTTACTTGCATTTTTGTTATTTGCAGCTTCAGATGTTGTTGTCGTTAATTCTTCTGTTTGGCAAGAATGCAATACAGTAAAAAAGATAAGTAGGTAAGAAAATTTCAAAAAGACTTTAGATTTTAGGGCAATTTTTTTCATATTTATATTTTTAAATTGTTAAAATTTTTGTTAAATTATTAAAAATAGTGCTACAAAAAAATGTTAGTTGACTTATTCTATGAACGGATTCGTAAAAACGATTAAAGGCATTTGAAATTAAAAATTTATAAGATATTTAGGACTAATTATTATTGCAATATTTGTTTACCACTTGAAAAAAGTATTTAAGAATAAAAAATAGAGTAATAAAAAAGCCATCCAAAAATTACTTTCTGGATAGCTTTATTTTGTAGAATGTAAAGTATTCAATAATTAACTAGAAATAATTAATGATACGACATTCAGTTTTTATTTATTTCTGTTGAAAATTTTACTTACAATAAATGCGATAATCGCTAGTACTGCAATGACAATAAAAATACCTACACCAACTCCCGCTTTAAATATACCTTCTATAATTGAACAACTTGTAAATGATACTAATACTACTAAAAGCATTAATATTCTGGTTAGTTTCTTTTGCATGATTTTTATCTTTAAATTGAAATATAAAATTACTAAATCAAGAGGCTAATTTGTTATATAATTTCTACTGTTTATTGTAAAATTTTTTAATAGTTTTAAAAAAAATCACAAAATGCACCTTTAAAAATATTTTTTAAACGACTATTTATGTAAAAAAATATATTTTTGATTTTTATTATTACTATTTAAACCGAGCTATTGATATGACCAACATTACTTTCAATTTAAAAACTCCTCGGATAGACGTAGTTGATGCCTTACGTGGTTTTGCAATTATGTCAATTATGTTACTTCATAATGTAGAACATTTTGAATATTATTATTTACCGGAAAATTTTCCAGCTTGGCTTGTAGCTTTGGATAAAATAATTTGGGATACTTTATTCTTTCTTTTTGGAGGAAAGTCTTATGCCATTTTTGCGCTTCTTTTTGGGTTTAGTTTTTACATTCAAAATGATAATCAAGCTAAAAAAGGGAATGATTTCCGTGGTCGATTTTTTTGGCGCATGATGCTATTATTAGTTTTTGGACTTATAAATACAGCATTTTATCAAGGAGACATTCTGACTTTATATGCTTTTCTTGGGCTTTTATTGATACCGGTTGTTAACTGGAGTAACAAAGCTATTTTTATTACGGCTGTTATCTTGATGCTGCAACCTTTAGAATGGGGAAGGTGTATTTATTATATACTGAATCCGGATTATATAGCGCCGCCTAACGTATCAACTGGATATTATGAAAGTATTGCACTTTATATGAAAAATGGTTCTTTCGTAGATTATGTAGTTGGAAACTTGACATTAGGAAAAATCGCTTCTCTATTATGGTCTTGGGAAAATGGAAGGTTTTTTCAGGCTCCGGCTTTATTTATGTTTGGAATGTTACTGGGTCGAAAACAACTTTTTAATGCAACCGATGCAAACCAGCAGTTTTGGAAAAAAGTATTACTTTACTCGAGTATTTTATTTATACCATTATTTGTATTAAAGACGCATACGGTAGATGTTATAGCCAGAGTAACGTTATCTAATAAACTCACTATTATATTTGCTTCTTGGTCAAACGTAGCATTTATGTTAGTTCTCGTTTCAGGATTTGTTTTGTTGTATCAAAAGGATTCTGTTAATAAAGTATTGTCTAGGCTTATTCCTTTTGGAAAAATGAGTTTGACTAATTACATCATGCAATCTATGATTGGTTCCTTTATTTATTATCGATACGGATTAGGACTTTTTGAATATACGGGAGCAACATATTGTTTATTGATAGGTATTGTGTTATTTATTATCCAATTGTTATTTTGCACCTGGTGGCTTAAAACCCATAAACAAGGACCTTTAGAAACTATTTGGCATAAAGCTACCTGGATTTCATGGGGTAAATAAAAAATGACTCTATTTTCTCTCTTTATAATTATAAAATCATAAATCGGAATTCGTATATTTGCAAAACCAAACAACACACTTTACAATGAGTCAAAAAGTATTACTTACTGCAAAAGAAGTTACTATCATATTACATCGTTTGGCCTGTCAATTAATTGAAAAACACTTAGATTTTTCAGACACTATTTTAGTAGGTATTCAACCAAGAGGCGTTTTTTTAGCAGAACGTTTGAAAGAAATATTAGAAAAAGAATACCAAACACCTGAAATTCAATTGGGCTATTTGGATATTACTTTTTTCAGAGATGATTTTCGAAGAACAGATAAGCCATTAGAAGCTAATAAAACCAAGATTAATTTTATCGTTGAAAACAAAAAAGTTATTTTCATTGATGATGTTTTATTTACAGGACGAAGTATTCGTTCCGCTTTGACAGCCATTCAATCTTTTGGAAGACCTTCAGAAATTGAACTTCTAGTTTTGATTGACAGACGTTTTAGCCGCAATTTACCGATTCAACCGGATTATAGAGGAAGACAGGTAGATGCCATAAATAACGAAAAAGTAAAAGTGAGCTGGGCAGAAAATGAAGGTGAAGATGGTGTATATTTAATTACAAGTTAGATACTGATTTGTTTAAAAGTCTAACATTAAAAACTAATAATCGTAAAAAGAAATGAAAGAATTAAGCGTAAATCATTTATTAGGAATAAAATACATCAACAAGAATGATATTGACCTAATTTTTGAAACAGCCGATCATTTTAAAGAAGTTATCAATCGACCAATTAAGAAAGTACCTTCCTTACGAGATATTACCATTGCCAATATTTTTTTCGAAAATAGCACCAGAACAAAACTCTCTTTTGAATTAGCACAAAAACGTTTATCTGCCGATGTTATTAGCTTTTCGGCAGCACAATCTTCAGTCAAGAAAGGGGAAACTCTAATAGATACTGTTAATAATATACTTTCGATGAAAGTAGATATGGTGGTAATGCGACATGCTAATCCAGGTGCTGCTTATTTTCTTTCCAAAAACGTAAAAGCCAGCATTGTAAACGCAGGAGATGGCGCACATGAGCATCCTACACAGGCCTTACTAGACAGTTATTCGATTAGAGAAAAACTAGGCGAAGTAGCCGGAAAAAAAGTAGTTATTGTAGGTGATGTTTTGCACTCCAGAGTGGCCTTGTCAAATATATATGCGTTGCAAATGCAAGGAGCTGAAGTAAAAGTTTGCGGACCAAAAACGTTGATTCCAAGATACATTGAATCGCTAGGTGTTACAGTAGAACCTAATTTGATAAAAGCGCTCGAATGGTGCGATGTGGCAAATATGTTACGCGTGCAAAACGAAAGAATGGATGTGAATTATTTTCCATCTACAAGAGAGTATGCTCAACAATATGGAGTTGATAAAACGATTTTGGACTCCCTAAATAAAGAAATCATAATTATGCATCCGGGACCAATCAATCGTGGTGTCGAAATTACCAGTGAGGTGGCTGATTCACAACAATCGGTGATTTTAAACCAAGTTGAAAATGGTGTTGCAATTAGAATGGCCGTAATTTATCTTTTGGCATCAAAAATTCAGTAATTTAATATAAAACTTTGTAAATTAGCTATTTATAAATTCTCTACCTTGAGTAGACTTAGAAATTAAAAAGATGAAAGTAGATCAAAAAGGACACACAATTAGCATTAGAGATACGCAAGGTGATTTTACCTCTTTTTTAATGAAGGTTACTCATCAATACAAGACATTTGAAAAGCATAATCTAATCATAGATCTTTTGCTTTACAAAGATTTACCGGCGGGTAATATGAAATTATTTATGCCTTTATCAAAAGTTCATAAAAAAGCTAAAAAATCATTTGTTATAGTTACTTCTGATTTTGATTATAACGCGGTTCCTGAAAAATTAACCGTTGTTCCTTCTTTATTAGAAGCACATGATATTATTGAAATGGAAGAGATTGAAAGAGATTTAGGCTTTTAAAAATAGTAAATGGATTTTTATAACAACAAAAAAAGAGTACATATTTTTAGAATTATTTTATTAGTATGCTTTGTAATTTTACTGTTTGTTAATCTATATAATGTATTCATCAATACGTATTCAGGTAGCTATTGGGGAATAGTAGCCAATTTATTATTAGCGATTTCTATGGCGCTGCAAATTAGAAAATACAACAAGGAAAAGAATATTGATAGTTTATAGTTTGGTTATAAATAACGAAATGTGAATTTTCAATTTTTAATTCTATCCTAACTTTTAAATTGAAATTAAAAATTGAAACTAACAATCCTTGGTTGCTATGCAGCTACACCCCGAACATTTACGAATCCAACCTCACAGATTTTAGAAATAAAAAACAGAATTTTTCTGATTGATTGCGCAGAAGGAACCCAAGTACAATTGCGGAAAAATAAAATCCGATTTTCTAAGATTAATCATATCTTCATTTCTCATTTACATGGAGATCATTTTTTTGGACTAATAGGATTAGTATCTACTTTTACTTTACTGAACAGAACTACCGATTTACATATTTATGGTCCAAAGGGAATTCAAGAAATCATCAAGTTACAATTGAGATTGTCTAATTCATGGACTAATTATGGTTTGTTCTTTCATGAATTAGAATCCAACGAAAGCGAAGTAATTTTTGAAGATGAAAAAGTTTTGGTAAAAACCATTCCTTTAAAGCACCGTGTATATACGAATGGGTTTTTGTTCCAAGAAAAAGCAGCACCGAGAAAACTTAACCTGGATGCTGTTCAAAATTATGAAATTGATACCTGTTATTATCAAAAAATAAAAAACGGAAAAGACATTACTTTAGAAGATGGTCGAGTTATTGAAAATGATAAATTAACATTTGATCCAATTCCTGCAAAAAATTATGCTTTTTGTTCTGATACCGCATATAATGAAGCTATGATTCCAATCATTGAAAATATTGATGTTTTATACCATGAATCAACTTTCTTGCAATCAGAAGAAAATTTAGCTAAAAAGACTTTGCATTCCACAGCAAAAGAAGCGGCTACAATTGCTTTGAAATCTAATGCAAAGCAATTAATTTTAGGGCATTATTCTACTCGATATGAAAATATTGACCTTTTTAAAGAAGAAGCCGCAACTATTTTTCCGGAAGTGCTTTTGGCAGATGATGGAAAAAGCTTTGAGTTTTAAATAAAAAATAATTTATTTCATCCGAATTCACATTTAGTATTTGAATATTCTTAAACTGAATCATTCAAATATCTAATAATCTTAAAATAAAAATCATGAACGATTTAAGTAACTATAGAAAATCTTACGAAAAGAGTGAGCTATTAGAATCAAATATTCCTGAAGACCCAATAAACCTTTTTAACAGGTGGTTTCATGAGGTAGAGGACTTTGGCGGTGATAGCGAAGTTAACGCTATGACGGTATCTACAATAGGATTAGATGGGTTTCCAAAGGCCAGAGTAGTTTTGTTGAAAAAATTTAATGAGGAAGGATTTATTTTTTATACCAATTATAATTCAGAAAAGGGTAGGGCTATTGCCCAAAATCCTAAAATTTGTCTTTCTTTTTTTTGGCACACTATGGAACGCCAGGTTATTATCAAAGGTATTGCCCATAAAACTACAGAAACGATTTCAGATAATTATTTTGAATCCAGACCTGACGGTAGCAAGTTAGGCGCAATAGTTTCTAACCAAAGTGAAATTGTCCCTTCCAGAGAATTTTTAGAAGAAAATCTAAAAGAGTTAGAAAAGGATTTTGATGGTATGGTTATTCCTAGACCAAAACATTGGGGAGGATTTCTTGTGACTCCTTTAGAGGTAGAATTTTGGCAAGGAAGACCTAATAGATTGCATGACAGAATTAGATATAGTAGTCAAGAAGATTTTTCATGGAAAATCGACCGCTTATCACCATAATGTAAGAAAAATACATATTTAAATATTTTTATTGTGTATTTCGTCGATTTTTTTTGGTAGTTTAACGATAAAATAAGTATGTTTGAATAAGAAATAAGAACATATTATTTATTTATTAAAGAAGTTTGCCCCACAATCTACTTTAAACTTAAACTACTATATTATGAAAATAAAATTACTTCGCGCAATATTCCTTGTTATTGTTATTTGTACAATGAATTCTTGTTCTTCAGATGATTCTGAGACACAAACTACTGAAGCAACTGCACAAAAAGTAGTAAGTTATTCTTATAATTCTATTGAGTTAGAAACAATGGATTTAATCAATAAACACAGAATTAGTGTTGGATTAAAACCTTTGGAAAAAATCAATCATATGTCATTCAAGTCAGAAGAACATGACAATTACATGATTGCAAATAATGTAGTTAATCATAATGATTTTGTTGCTCGTTCTGAAAATATAATCAAAACTTTAGGAGCTAAAACTGTAAGTGAAAATATAGCTTACAATTACAATACTCCTGAGGCAGTTTTAAGTGCTTGGTTAGCAAGTCCTACTCACAAAGCTAATATCGAAGGTGATCATACTCATTTTGGAATTGCAATTAAAGAAAATCCTGCAAATGGTAGAAAGTATTACACTAATATTTTCGCAAAAATATAGTTAGAGTTTGTTTTTTAAACTAAAAGGCTGTCTTATCCCCAAAAGACAGCCTTTTATATTTATCAGGTATTTGAAAGATAATTAATAAACGTATAGCTAATTTTAATTTGGTTGTTTGAATAGAAAAGTCCAATGAAATAATTTTCATTGGACTTTTTTGTTTTGAGTAATTATAGGTTGGGTTTTAGTTAACTCTGGAAGATTGATTAAGCTCTAAGAGTGAAACAAATTATACCTAGTTTGTATCGTAATTCATTATTTAAGAAAGTGATGGTGTACAAAAAAGGCTGCCTGATAAAGGCAGCCTTTTAAATTTTTATGATAAATAATATTACAACGCTGTAATAATAAACTCGCTTCTTCTGTTGAGTTGATGTTCGTCTTCGGTACAAATAACATCATCAGCGCATTTGTTTACCAGTTGAGTTTCACCGTATCCTTTACCAGTTAATCTGTTTGCATCAATACCATTTTTAACTAACCATTTGATGGTTGATGCAGCTCTTCTTTCAGATAGCGCTTCATTGTATTTGAAGGTTTGTCTGCTGTCAGTATGCGAACGGATATCAATTTTCATTGTTGGGTTCTGATTTAATACATCTAATATTTTTTCTAAATCCAGAGCCGCTTCTGGTCTGATGTTGGATTTGTCTAAATCAAAATAAATCATTTTGATACCAAAACATTTACCCAAATCATCACCAACAGCTACTTTGCATATTTCTTTTTCTAAAGCAATAGGTAAATATGTTTTTCCTGTTGTTGCGGAGATCGTTATTTTTTCTTCTTTGGTTGCGTATTCTGGTTTTTCAGCTCTTACATTGTACGTCTTTCCACATTCAACGGTAAAGCTGTACTTTCCTTTCTCATCTGAAGTAGCAGAATTGATAACCTTAAATTGACTATCGTATAAGGTGATTTTTGCATTAGCAAGTACTTCACCTGTTTTTATATCGGTGATTTCACCATACAGCAGTTGTTCACAAATCAGCCTTCTTGTTTCCAAAAATTTATAGATGTCGTCATAACCTGCAAATTCCAGTGATATTGACCACCCAATTCCAATTTAAAGTGAGCACCTGATTCCAATTCAAAATGACCACCCAATTCCGGGGCAAAATGACCACCCCATTTTTCATTAAAAACTACTCTTTTTCATCTGTTAATTAGTGTTCAAATATACTTAAATATTATCCTTTGTTTATCCCTCTTTTTTTTCTCATAGATTCTCCATGTAATTCGAGTCGATGAGATTGATGTATCAGCCTATCCAAAATTGCATCAGCTATGGTTTTTTCTCCAATGATGTCATACCAGCCTTGCACTGGGATTTGTGAGGTTACAATGATAGAACCGTTATTATGCCTGTCTTCAATGATCTCTAAAAGGGTAATTCGGTTACTGCTATCCAAAGCTTGGAGTCCAAAATCGTCTAATATAATAACATCTTGCCGTTCTATTTTGGCCAATTCTCTCAGGTAAGAACCATCTGCTTTGGCCATTTTTAATTTAGCAAACAGCTTCGAAGTATTAAAATAACTTACTTTAAAACCTTGGATACAGGCTTGATAACCTAATGCTGTGCCTAAATAACTTTTGCCTACACCAGTGCTTCCCGTTATTAAAATGTTTTCATTTTTTTCGACAAATTCACATTCTGCCAGACGCAGTATGGTATTTCGATCCAGATTACGGGTTTGGTCAAAATTGATACTTTCAATATTTGATTTGTAATGGAATCGGGCGTTGGTGATACTGCGGGCAATACGCCGATTGTGCCTTTCATCCCATTCGGCATCAATAAGCATCGATACAAACTGATCGAGCGTGTAATGGTCTGTTTTTCCGCTTTCAATGGCTGTTTTAAAAGCATTGTGCATGCCGTAAAGCTTCATTTGTTTCATTTTTGTTACTGTGGATTCATTCATGATTACTGTGTTTTAATTTAATTATAATACTGTTTTCCTCTTATGTTAGCGTGAATTGGAAGTTCCTGCTCAGGTTCTTGTTCAAATTCGATATGATCTAAGTTGTTTTCTAAAATATTTTGAATGGTCTTAAAATTGTAAATTTTAAAATCAAGTGCCCGCTTACAGGCATTTATTAATCGCTCTTTCCCTACCTTTTTCTCGAAGTTTAATATTCCCAAACAACTTTTATAAGCCTGTTCAGGATGGTTTCTACTTTCAATTATTTGCATAATATATTCTGCTACTGACTCGTCAATACTACTGGCCCAATCAATGAAGCGGGCAGCACTCCACTGAGCTACAAATTGATGCGTGCTAGCCATATGTTCCGGGATTGTGGTATAGATATAAGGTTTGTAATTCCTTGGATGGATGGCTATTCGATTGTATTTGTGATAGATCTCTACCGTTGATTTGGTATACAATAGTTTCGCTTTTTTCTTGACATATTGATACGGAACGCTATAGTAATTTTTGTCCTGACTTAATTGAACATGCCCATTTTGCATTACTGTTGCAAAGGATTGGTATTTGATTTCAAAACGTTCTTGTGGTAATGGACTTAGTTTTTGTTGTTCATCTTCTAAAAATAATTCTATCCGAGAGTACGGACGTCCTGTGAGTTTTCGACTGTTATGAGCATCCAATAAATCCCATATTTGCTGGTTTAATTCTTCCAGAGAAAAGAATTTAGTTTCTTTTAGATTTACATAAATCCTTCGATACAAGATCTTAACAGCTCCTTCAACCAATGATTTGTCTCGGGGTTTATAAGCCCTGGCAGGCAAGATTGTAGTTTGGTAATGTTCGGCTAAATCAGCCAAGGTTTCATTAATGGTGGGTTCAAAACGACTGCTTTTTATCACTGCAGATTTTAAATTATCCGGAACAATTGCCGCAGGAGTACCTTCAAAAAAACGCATAGCATTTTCTACCGATGTAACAAAATCTTCCTTTTGTTGGCTCATGGAAGCTTCGGCATAGGTGTATTGACTGGCTCCTAATATGGCTACAAAAAATTGTACTTCTTTAATTTCTCCCGTGTCTTTATCAATGATGGAGAGTGTTTTTCCAGCATAATCCACATACATTTTATCACCCGCTTTGTGATTCATGTGCATCACTGGATTGACTCGTTTGCTCCATATTTTATAATGATGTCCAAATTGCGAGCTTCGGTAACCATTAGGATTTAGGACAATATATTGCTCCCACATGTGCTGTATGGTAACGCCAACTTTTTTTAGTTCGCGTTCCATTTTAGGAAAAAAATCATAAAGAAGCTGCAGTTTGGGACTGATTGATTCCACGGTAGTGTGTGAGAACAAAAGTTCTAACTCAGCATCAGTTTTTTCACTAATTACTTCAAAACTTAATCCTAGCACTTCAAATAAAGAAATATACTTCTTTACCGTATTTCTAGAAAGAGATAAGTACTTACTTATGAATAACTTACTTTTTCCGTTACAGTAGAACTTAATTGCTTTTCTAATTTTACTCATGTCTGTTATTTTGTTTGCCATAATCCGTCTTTTTTTAACGAATGTATGGTGCTAACAACATGAAAAAGTAAGTAGTTTTTGATGATCAATTGTACCCCAAAATTAGGTGGTCAATTTGAACTGGAAAGTGGTGGTCAGTTTGCTCCGAAACTGGTGGTCAATTTGCACTGGAATAGGATGGTCAATTTGACTGGTTTTTCCACATATAAAAAGCACGTAGTTATGCTTGATTTTTTGAAATAAATGTAGCTAAAATTATATTAATATTAAACAATTGTTAAATAAACTGATTAAAACGAAACTAAAAGTTAGAGAGCTGATTGTTTACTATTTGCATTAAATAATAGTGTGTGTAATTCGGGAATTACACATTGTCAATTCGGGAATTGCATAGATAATGGTTTGTTGGGCTTGAATTGGACGAGTAGTTTTGCTTCGAATTCATAACCGTTTGCTAGTTGTAAACACCGCATTGTTCAAATTACCCCGGGCGAAATGAACTGACGAAAAAAGTAATCAGTCCCATTTTAAAAATTAATCTTTATGAAATTTATTTATTTATGTTTAATCGTAATTCCATTTTTTATTTCTTGTAGTGAATCTCCTGATGTAGCAGTATCAGACACTAAAGCTAGCGTTTCTAAATCATCCAGCCGTTTAATTACAAAGAAAGGTAGTATAGTATTGCCTGTAAATAATGCAAATCAGTATGAAATTGCTGGACAATTGCACGCCGAATTGTATGCGGTTTATTATGCTGTAGATGGTTTGAGTAGTAGTGTTGCCAGTGTAGCGGATCGCGTTACTATGCTTGCAAATGAAAACGAGTCTTTTACTGCCTTAGCCGGTATAAATTATTCGTTTAAGTCCAATAGCAGGGTTGATTATATTCTTTCTACTATTGATAGTTGTACTCCCGGAATTATTAATAACTCACTAGTTGCCAATAAGGCCAAAATTAGTTTTAATGCTTTTGTAAATTCTCTGCTGTTACTTTGTAAAACGGAATCTGATTATGCAGTTATCCATGAGTTTGTGGTCACTTATGAGAATGAAATTTCAGAGAATAGTACCTTTTCCTTATCGGATAAAAAAATTATCCTGACTACCACTTCTATAGCAAGGTACACTGTTTATGAGATAATACAACGACCTAAGAAAAATACCGATCCAGAGTGGGATTTGTTGGTTGGAAATATTGCAGGAGGAACTGAAGGTTCAACTGAGAGTCTTGAAAAAGCAATAGTAATGTCATTGATTACCGGTATTGCTGAGAATGAATAATTTGTTTTTAGGTTAAGGGTTGCAGAGGAACTAAGGTTCAAAGGTTTGAATCGACCTTGATTGTCAAACTGACGAACTTTATACCTAAACCCTGAAACTGTTTCCATAAAGGCTGCTCTTTTTATAAAGAGTGGCCTTTTATTTTTCATCCGCTTCTTCCATGCGTTTTTTTAAGTTGTATTTGAGCGAATTTAGAAAATTAGTTTTTTCCATTGTCTTTCTACTCCTAATTTCTAAATAGATTCTATTGAATTGTCCGATGTCTAAATTGAATACTGATTCGATATTTTTAGCAATTTCATTCAAGCTTAGATTACCATTATTTAGGGCCCCCTCAGCATGAAGTGCATACATTAGTTCTACCAGAGCTACTTTGGAGCCTGTCCACCTGAGTCCTTTATGATTCGCCTCGGTGTGTTGTTTGTCTTGATTTCCGTTTTTATACTTTTTGAGTTTGGTTTCCAAATACACTTTAATATTATCATTGGCTATTATTTTGGACACTTTAAAATCATGTGAAGTAGTGAAATCATAATCCGATTGAAAATAAGAACTGTCCAAAGTCATCGTGATGTCATGCTTTCTTCGCAGAAAATATTTTTTGTCCAGACATGTGTTTCCTGAGCGGTAGTATTTATAAAATTCCAGATTTTCATCGAAGAAAATTTTTATTTTGCTTAATTCTTTATTGTAATGTTTCCGGATGGTTTTATCAGAACCGGATGGCTTGCTGATCTCAATATTATAGATTTCATTGTAGAAAATTAATTTGCTTGCCAGTTGAGGCTTAATATCCTTGAAAAATTCTATTTCCTCTGATTTGCTTATAAAACTATGTTTTTTGAAAAACGATTTCAATTGCTCTAGGCTTGCTATTGTTGCTTTAATAGCTTGCTGTGAACAGTTTACTAGGTTATCCTCATTGGAGTAGGTTATTTTTAATTGGCTTTCTAATTCTGCCATTACCGAATTTGAGTAGTTTTTCATTTGATTCACTTCTAATTAATGTTTTAAATGCTTTCCATTATTATTTTTTTGGTTAGCAAATCTATCTGGGCGTCTGCATTTTAGCAAATGTTTACTTGTGTAATTCCCGAATTGAATAGTAAAATTCCCGAATTGCATAGTGGTAATAATTTGATTTTTTTTAGCGTCTATGATAATTGTTTAAGTTAAATGGCAATAGTCAAGTAATGTAATTTCCCACCATCGGAGATGATCGAGATTGTTTTTCTTTTGTCTTGATACAAAAGAAACAAAAAATCAAGTCTGAATATTTTTATCCCAAAAAACATCGGACGCATTTTCCTATCCCGACCCCAGCCGCTCGTGTTTCACACTCGGCTTCGGGGTCACTCCCTAACGACCAACGCTAAAATCCTTACCGTGAATTTTTGGGATAAAAATATAAGGGCGGGTAGAGGATAAGTAGTTGCTATTGTTGTTTTATGTGAGGAAGAAAGTAAAGAAAATATATTCGTGATTTATTATTGTTTTTTGGTATTCATGAGCTTCAATTTCAAGCCTTACTGTTTAAATACCGAAAATCATCGAATGGATTTTCGTATTGAGAATCAGCAATCCGTGCTAAGCACTCTGCTCTGGTTGTAAATCTATTGGCTAGCTCTTGAGATGCTCGATTCCCGAATTGCATACTTTGTTTTTTGATACTAATGCGGTGAATAAGCTTTATATTTACCGCATAATTGCGGTGATAAATGAAAGTAATCACCGCATATTTTTTTGTTTGCGGTAAATAAGCCCTATATTTACCGCAAAAATGCGGTAGATATGTATATTCATCAAAAAAATGATTGGCCAAAATTCACTTGGGATGCAGATGTGATTACGCCCCTGCTAGGAACCGTGAGACACAGACAAGGCAAAATACTTGGAGTGATGCAAGGACTTGGATTTCGATTGCAAGAGGAAACAGTGCTTAAAACATTGACTTTGGACGTACTAAAGTCGAGCGAAATTGAAGGAGAGCAATTGAATCCAGAACAGGTTCGTTCTTCCATTGCAAGGCGTTTAGGTATTGAAATAGCCGGTGCTGTTCCTGCGGAGCGCCATGTAGAAGGTGTTGTAGAAATGCTATTGGATGCTACACAACGCTATGAAGAACCTTTAAGTGATGATCGTTTGTTTGGATGGCATGCTGCTCTTTTTCCGACTGGGCGAAGTGGCATGTATAAAATAAAAACCGCAGCTTGGCGAGAAGATGCCATGCAGGTTACTTCTGGTCCAATGGGAAAAGAAACTATACATTTTGAAGCACCAAGCGCAGATAAAGTAGCTACAGAAATGAATGTTTTTTTAGATTGGTTTAATTCAAATCAAGATATTGATCCTGTATTAAAGGCCGCTTTTGCCCATTTGTGGTTTGTTACCATACATCCATTTGATGATGGTAATGGACGTATCACAAGAGCTATAACTGATATGCAACTTGCTCGTGCCGACCAAAGTAAGCAACGATTTTATTCGATGTCGGCTCAAATTCAAGCTGAACGTGATACGTATTATGCTATATTGGAAAGTACACAAAAAGGTGATTTGGATATTACTGACTGGTTGGAATGGTTTCTTGATTGTTTGTTGTGTTCTATGGCACAGACCGATGAAACTATTGCTGCAATCTTAAAGCGTGCTCAATTTTGGGAAACTCAACGTAGTACTAACTTTAACCCACGTCAACAAAAAATACTTCAACTGCTTCTTGATGATTTTTTTGGTAAACTGACTGTTTCTAAATATGCCAAAATCACTAAAGTTTCTACCGATACCTCCCTTAGAGATATTCAAGATTTAATGGGTAAAGGTATTATTGAACAAGAAGGGAGCGGTAGGAGTACATCGTATAAGTTGATTGCTATTTAACCGTTTATACTATAATTTTTTAATTATTTTTTGAAGATTGTACATCCGCATAACTACAGTACTTATGTTTCGTAGCTAAATTGTCAGTTTTGATCTGTAATGTTCGGTTTCGGATAAAAGACTCTGGTTCGAGGTCGGGAGACCTCGGGGAGCAGGGGGAGTCATGTTTACGTTGTGGGTACGAGCGAGACGCCAGCGCCTGCAGGGGGAACTTGTACCTACAGCAAACGCGCACTATCGGGTTTACTTAATATATTTATCAATCATATACTGGGTAATCGGTTTTAAAGGTTTATCATTTTCAGGGTTAAAACCTGGTCCATTAAAAAAATCCAAATGATCTCCAGTTTTACAATACCACAATATTGGCTTATCATGTTTAAAAAAGGTTGTGGTATCACAAATTTCAATCTTTCTAAAATTCAGCATATTTTTATTTAGAGGCATCGTTGAATACAAGTTTACTATACCATTTGCTTTAGTCTCACAAACAACTGCTTCAAAATGGTCTTTTTGCCATTGCATGCACTCTTTTTTTGGCAAAAAAACGTAACCAAAACCACACAACATTGTAACTATTATCAGTCCAGGAATAAATAGCCTTTTTTGAAAAATATTTAAATCTTTCTTTTCCAAGGATGATGGTTTCATTGATTCGTCGAGACTAATGCTATTATTTTTAAAAATCGTAGATGCTCCAGCAACATCTTCTTTATCCATACTTTCAATACTAGCAATGGCGGTATTCTCTTTTTTAAGAGCCTCCAGTCTTGAGAATTTCAGGTAAGGTCGCGGATTAAAATCGACTAGTATTGCTGCAATATTTACTGCCTCAATATCAGTTAAATCAGTCTCTCCTTTAAAAAATGTCTCAATAGGCCTGAATTTATCTGTTTGGTCTTTCAATTTGTTGGAGCAATTTAAAATAAAATCAAATTGAAAAAAAGCAGAAAAGCTTTTTAAATCATCAGCGTTAGCATTATTCTTAAATAACTCACCACACAATTTCCTCAATTTGGCACGAGAAGGGTTCAGCAAAAAACTGGAATGGATGCCAATCTTTTCAATCTCATACTTCAATTTAACCGCTGCTTTATAATCTTCTAAAGTATTTTTCACCATAAGCTTAAAGTAATTTTTAGGAATTTTCAGGAATCCTCGGTATTGCTGGGAATCATAGGAATTCCGTATCAATTTTACTGCAGAAGCATCATTACTTTGCTTCAGAATTAGTTCTTGTTCTATTTCGCGATACGGACAAATGTACAAAACTACTTCTATAAAAGTGAGGCTATACAGAAGAGAATTTTTATTCCGGGAAGTATAATTAATCGATTCCGTACTAGCCCACTTTACTTCCCGAAACCAAAAAAAACTGTTCACATTTTAATGGTTTGGCCTTTACTAATTATTCGATTAAAGATATCGAACGGCCAAACCTATGTCAAATTTTTAACAATTAAAGTAATGAAAAAAATATTTTTTACAGCTGCTATGGCAGTATCGGGCTTAGTTATGGTTTCATGTGATGCTGATGCGCTTGATAGTACAACTTCTCAAGCAAAAGATTTTGGAGTTCAAAAAACAGGTCTGAAATTCAATGAAAGTGATACTAGTCCCTTGTCTAATACAAGTAGTCCTATGGCTAGTGATGGCCCTGGCGATGAAGTAATTATTATAACACCACCAAAAAAACCATAATAAGGTGTATTAATTTGCAATTAAATACTAATTTCGGGGAAAGAAACTTTATATGTTGCGTTCCCCGTTTTTTATTGTAGTGCTTTTGTTTTCCATCGGATCTTGTCAAAAGAGTGTAAAAACAGGTATTGATACTTCTAAAAAACAAGAAAGCCAGAAAGAAATTGTAGCCCAGAAATATTCAGAATTAGGTGATTCCTTTAGTAGGGATAATAAACTGGATAGTGCTTTCTATTATTATTTAAAATCTACAGAATTATTTAAAGAGGAGGGCAGCAGCGCATATATCGCCTATAATCTAGTTGGAATGGCACAAATCCAACAGACCTATGGCGATTATTACAGCAGTGAAGAAACTTTAACCGAAGCTTTACCGTACATAAATAATGATTCACAGTATCTGGTGGCGGCAAATAATTTATTTGGAATCGCAGCAAAAGAACTAAAAAATTACGATGACGCCGTTCGTTATTATAGTACAGTTTTAAAAACTGTCAAAGATTCCGTAGCTAGAGTGGCTGTTCTTAATAATATCGCTACAGTTTATATGGAACAAAAAAAGTACAGAAAAGCAATAGTACTCTTAGAGCCATTTTTAAAGTCTGCTATTTTAGATACACTACAGAATAAAAAAGCTAGAATTATTGACAATCTAGGATTTGCTTATTACAAAGACAATCAGATTCCAAAGGGACTAGCATTAATGAATCAGGCTTTAGCCATCAGAACTAGAATTAACGATTCCTATGGAAGTATTGAAAGCTATTTGCATTTAGCCGATTACTATCAAAATAAAGATTATCAAAAATCAAAAGGATTTGCACTACATGCTTATGATCAAGCAACGAAACATCAAAGTATTGACGAACGATTGGAAGCCTTGGCATTTTTAATGTCACAAAATCAAGAAAAAGGAGAAAATAGTTACGCCAGATTGTTTGTAAATCTAAACGATAGTATTAAAAAAGTACGTAGTAATGCTAAAAATCAATTTGCTAAAATTAGATATGATTCTAGAAAAGCCATTCTGGAAAGCATCAAATATAAGGGACAAAGAGCGGAAACCCTTTTGGAACTTGCAACGCAAAAGAACCAAAAGTACTTGTTCTTTTTTGGATTTGTTATACTACTTGGCGGGATTGTATTTATAATCCAGTACTATAAAAGTAAAACCAAACGAGAACGCTTAGAGGCAAGTTATAGTACCGAAACCCGAATTTCTAAAGAACTCCATGATGAATTGGCTAATGATGTTTTTTATGCCATGACTTTTGCTGGAACTCAAGATTTACAGAATCCGATAAAAAAAGAAACTCTTTTAGATAATCTTGATAAAATATATATTAGAACCCGAAATTTTTCTAAAGCGAATAGTCCAATAGAAACAGGAGAACGTTTTGAACAGAATTTAAAACAAATGCTCAATAACTATAAAAGTAGTAGTACCGAAGTTATTATTAAAAATGGTACCCCAATAGATTGGTCAAAAGTTCAAACGGAAAAAAAGATTGCTATACAAAGAGTATTACAAGAACTTATGGTTAATATGAAAAAATACAGTCAAGCCAGTTTTGTGGTCATTGGTTTTGATATGGAACAAAATTCTCTTAAAATTGACTATTCAGATAATGGAATTGGTTTTTCAGAAAAACTAATTTTAAAAAATGGTCTCCAGAATGCGGAAAACCGTATTCATACGGTAAATGGAATACTTACTTTTGATTCTCAAACCAATAAAGGTTTCAAAGCTAAAATTTTAGTTCCAAAATAATATATAAATATGTTTACAAAAGTTTTAATTGCGGATGATATTGATTTTAATGATTTGGGTGCTGCCCAGATACTAAATGAACTAAATGTTCTTGAAATTCAATACGCAAAATATTGTGATGAAGCTTTGTTAAAGGTTAAAAAAGCACATTTAGACGGTGCTCCTTTTCAACTGCTTATTTCTGATTTGTCCTTTAAGGCAGATCACCAATTGAACCAACTCAATTCGGGTGAAGAATTGATAGCTGCAGTTAAAAAGCAGTGTCCTAACATTAAAATAATTGTTTTTTCGATTGAAGACAGAGCACATCGTGTCAAATTACTATTTGACGAGCTTAATATAGATGGCTATGTAATAAAAGGAAGAAACACAATATACGACCTTAAAAAAGCCATTCAAAAAACCTACAATAATGAACCAGAAAACATTTCTCCTGAATTGTTGTATCTGCTTCAAGATAAGACTACAAGTGAAATAGACAATTATGACGTGCAGTTAATCAAGTATCTCTCCATAGGGATATCTCAAGAAAATATAGAAGCGGAATTTAAAAAAGAAGGCATTAGTCCTAACAGTAAAAGTTCTATTGAAAAACATATCAATAAACTCAAAATTTATTTCAAAGCAAATAATACTGTACATCTTGTAGCTATAGCCAAGGATTTAGGAATTATTTAAAGTTTCACTCCTAACATACCCAGATTTACTCTTCGCATTTTAGCTCCTTCGGGGGCTTTTTTTATGGCTCAAATAAAATAATGAGTCAGATTACGGTTTACCGTAAGGAGTTGAATTTTAATGGTTTTATCTTTGAATAAATCCGAATATAAACAGGTCTTATGAAGAAAAAGTAATCAGAGTCTATTGGAGTAAATGGTTTGCTGAAATAGAAATAAAACATTTTGAAATTAAAACTGCGAACCTACCCTTTAATCTGAATGCAATTATTAAGGATTTTATATTAGATACAAATTGTCAATAAAAAGGAACCATTTCATATCAATATTTATTTTAACTCCATAAATGAAAATGCTTAGCAATTTTAGAATAGTATTTATAATAATGGCTTTGGGAATCATTAGTTGTAAAAAAGAAAAGCCTCCTCAAAAAACCAATACATTTTATAAGGAGGTTATCCAACCGGATGATCGAAAAGTTATTACTCCCGAAGAAGCAAAAACGTATCATAATGATGCACATCGTCAATATGAATATCGAACCGGTAAACCGGGTCATTATGAGTATAATTATGATGTAAGTGGATGTAATGCTCTAGGAGATTCGATATCTGGAAACATCAATATCCAAGAAAAATACGGCGCTGGTATATTAATTACGACTGATGGAGAAATTGAGATCACTGCAGAATGGATTGATTATGGCAAACTAAAGGCAGTTGACAAGGACGGAAATGAATATCATCTACAAGTGAATTGACACTATTAACTTCAAAATAATTTAAATGAAATCTATTGTAATCGTTCTTTTTATTTCTCTAACTTCTTTTCATTCAGTAGAAACTAAAGTTTACATCTGTGGGCCAAAAGGAGCAAAAAAATATCATTATAGCGAAAACTGCCGGGGGCTAACAGCCTGTAGTGCAAATTCCAGTGATATTGACCACCCAATTCCAATTTAAAGTGAGCACCTGATTCCAATTCAAAATGACCACCCAATTCCGGGGCAAAATGACCACCCCATTTTTCATTAAAAACTACTCTTTTTCATCTGTTAATTAGTGTTCAAATATACTTAAATATTATCCTTTGTTTATCCCTCTTTTTTTTCTCATAGATTCTCCATGTAATTCGAGTCGATGAGATTGATGTATCAGCCTATCCAAAATTGCATCAGCTATGGTTTTTTCTCCAATGATGTCATACCAGCCTTGCACTGGGATTTGTGAGGTTACAATGATAGAACCGTTATTATGCCTGTCTTCAATGATCTCTAAAAGGGTAATTCGGTTACTGCTATCCAAAGCTTGGAGTCCAAAATCGTCTAATATAATAACATCTTGCCGTTCTATTTTGGCCAATTCTCTCAGGTAAGAACCATCTGCTTTGGCCATTTTTAATTTAGCAAACAGCTTCGAAGTATTAAAATAACTTACTTTAAAACCTTGGATACAGGCTTGATAACCTAATGCTGTGCCTAAATAACTTTTGCCTACACCAGTGCTTCCCGTTATTAAAATGTTTTCATTTTTTTCGACAAATTCACATTCTGCCAGACGCAGTATGGTATTTCGATCCAGATTACGGGTTTGGTCAAAATTGATACTTTCAATATTTGATTTGTAATGGAATCGGGCGTTGGTGATACTGCGGGCAATACGCCGATTGTGCCTTTCATCCCATTCGGCATCAATAAGCATCGATACAAACTGATCGAGCGTGTAATGGTCTGTTTTTCCGCTTTCAATGGCTGTTTTAAAAGCATTGTGCATGCCGTAAAGCTTCATTTGTTTCATTTTTGTTACTGTGGATTCATTCATGATTACTGTGTTTTAATTTAATTATAATACTGTTTTCCTCTTATGTTAGCGTGAATTGGAAGTTCCTGCTCAGGTTCTTGTTCAAATTCGATATGATCTAAGTTGTTTTCTAAAATATTTTGAATGGTCTTAAAATTGTAAATTTTAAAATCAAGTGCCCGCTTACAGGCATTTATTAATCGCTCTTTCCCTACCTTTTTCTCGAAGTTTAATATTCCCAAACAACTTTTATAAGCCTGTTCAGGATGGTTTCTACTTTCAATTATTTGCATAATATATTCTGCTACTGACTCGTCAATACTACTGGCCCAATCAATGAAGCGGGCAGCACTCCACTGAGCTACAAATTGATGCGTGCTAGCCATATGTTCCGGGATTGTGGTATAGATATAAGGTTTGTAATTCCTTGGATGGATGGCTATTCGATTGTATTTGTGATAGATCTCTACCGTTGATTTGGTATACAATAGTTTCGCTTTTTTCTTGACATATTGATACGGAACGCTATAGTAATTTTTGTCCTGACTTAATTGAACATGCCCATTTTGCATTACTGTTGCAAAGGATTGGTATTTGATTTCAAAACGTTCTTGTGGTAATGGACTTAGTTTTTGTTGTTCATCTTCTAAAAATAATTCTATCCGAGAGTACGGACGTCCTGTGAGTTTTCGACTGTTATGAGCATCCAATAAATCCCATATTTGCTGGTTTAATTCTTCCAGAGAAAAGAATTTAGTTTCTTTTAGATTTACATAAATCCTTCGATACAAGATCTTAACAGCTCCTTCAACCAATGATTTGTCTCGGGGTTTATAAGCCCTGGCAGGCAAGATTGTAGTTTGGTAATGTTCGGCTAAATCAGCCAAGGTTTCATTAATGGTGGGTTCAAAACGACTGCTTTTTATCACTGCAGATTTTAAATTATCCGGAACAATTGCCGCAGGAGTACCTTCAAAAAAACGCATAGCATTTTCTACCGATGTAACAAAATCTTCCTTTTGTTGGCTCATGGAAGCTTCGGCATAGGTGTATTGACTGGCTCCTAATATGGCTACAAAAAATTGTACTTCTTTAATTTCTCCCGTGTCTTTATCAATGATGGAGAGTGTTTTTCCAGCATAATCCACATACATTTTATCACCCGCTTTGTGATTCATGTGCATCACTGGATTGACTCGTTTGCTCCATATTTTATAATGATGTCCAAATTGCGAGCTTCGGTAACCATTAGGATTTAGGACAATATATTGCTCCCACATGTGCTGTATGGTAACGCCAACTTTTTTTAGTTCGCGTTCCATTTTAGGAAAAAAATCATAAAGAAGCTGCAGTTTGGGACTGATTGATTCCACGGTAGTGTGTGAGAACAAAAGTTCTAACTCAGCATCAGTTTTTTCACTAATTACTTCAAAACTTAATCCTAGCACTTCAAATAAAGAAATATACTTCTTTACCGTATTTCTAGAAAGAGATAAGTACTTACTTATGAATAACTTACTTTTTCCGTTACAGTAGAACTTAATTGCTTTTCTAATTTTACTCATGTCTGTTATTTTGTTTGCCATAATCCGTCTTTTTTTAACGAATGTATGGTGCTAACAACATGAAAAAGTAAGTAGTTTTTGATGATCAATTGTACCCCAAAATTAGGTGGTCAATTTGAACTGGAAAGTGGTGGTCAGTTTGCTCCGAAACTGGTGGTCAATTTGCACTGGAATAGGATGGTCAATTTGACTGGTTTTTCCACCCATTGGTTCTAAAGTGTTTAAAATGGAGGTAATTTCATATGCGGCAAGAATGCACACTTCGGTTTTGGGCGGAAATGGCCTGTTGGCAATTTCATTAATTGCTGTTTTACTATATTTTGAACCATCGGTTGCTAGTAGAATTTTCATTCTTTTTTCTCCATTAAATTCATTCCGCATTTAGGACATTTTCCGGGTTTATCCGAAGTAACTTCTGGGTGCATGGGGCAGGTATACGTTTTTTGAGTTTCCATTTTTTTTATATTTTAATGTTGTTTGTATTTGTATTATTTGGACATATCCATATTTTTATCCATTCCAGTCATTTTGTGTGATTGCATTTTTTTATCATTCATCATATCCATCATTTTAGGATTATCCATCATCGATTTACACATTTCAGACATCATCGTAGTATCTGTTTTAGATGCTTCCATCATTTCGGTCATCATTCCTTTCATCATAGCTGGATTATCCTTCATCATTTTCATCATATTTTCGTGATTTGTCATCATCATTTTTCCTTTACTACTGTTCATCATTGCTTGCATCATATCTTTAGACATATCGCTATTGTTAGCAATAGTATCCATAATTGCCTTTTTTGTATCTGAATTTGAAAGAATTTGATTTACATCAGTTTTGGATTGGCACGATGTAAACAAACCAATCGATACAATAATTAATGTGATTTTTTGTAATGTTTTCATAGTTTATAATTTTGATTGTTTAAAATCTCTTAAATAATTCCTCTAAACGAAACTTTATTTAAGAGATTGAAATACTCACATTTTACTCATTTTACGGTGCTTAACTTACTCATATTACTGCACTCAACAGCACATTTTCGACAGGATTCCGCACAATTTTTGCAATGCTCCATGTGTGCATGTTTTTCACATTCTTCGGCGCAAGCTGTACAAATTTCGGCGCATAATTTGCAGATTTTTTCCGTAAACTCACTTCCGCTTGCCATAGCCTGCATTGCAAATAAACAAATAGCTGCACAATCATGATCTAGTTTTATGCAACGCGCTAACATTTTTACGTCTTGCTCATTCAAGCATTCACTTTCGCAATGCGAACATTCTACTGCACATTCTGAACATGCATCGATACAATCTTTAAATTTTTGATGACTCATCTTTTTTAAATTTAAATTGCGAATTAATTTTCGCAGTTTAAAGGTAGCTTTTTAACTTGAAAAAGTATTGTGAAATTCTAATAAAAATTATATAATTCACACATTATCAGGAATGTATATTGGTTTGTAAAAAATGTAATTGCAAAAAAAGGACGCTTGTCTTTTAGAACAAGCATCCTCCATACAAATTTGAAATTTGAGTTTCTTAATAATTAAAAGTAGCACCTAATCCCATTCCCATATCACTATCATAGTGTGTAGTGATTCCAAAGTTTCTTTTGACAATGTAGCGTAAACCTGCCATATATTCTTTGTCGGTATTCCACATTAAATTCATTCGTAGTCTTTTTGAAACTGGAATGTCTTTTCGTTCAAACTGTAAACGTACATTTCCGTCGGTAAAAACTTCGGCTTGAGCGACTATAAGCATTGGTAATGTGTAATTAACCCCTGCACTAAAAACAGCTCTGTTGTCTTTGGTATTGGTTTGCCCAAAAAGATTTCTTTCTTGATTGTCTATTCCCCCTTTTCTATATCTCCAATCAAAACCTATAAAAGGCATTAACCATTGCATTTTTCCAATGTATCTTCCAATATGAGTTTCGGTTTCATAACCGTGGTGTTCTTTGTAACCCAATCGCCATTCGGTGCCGATACTCCAACGTGTACTTTGATACATCGCTTCTCCATCGTTTCCGTTTGTAGCAAAATCATTTTCTGCCATAAAATGAAATGCTCTATCATCAGCAAACAATTTGCGTTGTGCCAATTTAGGGTTTGGGATTAATGGATTTGCAGGGGAGTTTTCATAACTAAAAACCCTGCCCATTCCGCTCATCATGTGATATAAAATATGACAATGAAAAAACCAATCACCGCTTTCGGTGGCTGCAAATTCGAGCGTATCGGTTTCCATTGGCATGATGTCAATGATGTTTTTCATTGGAGCGTAATCTTCTTGTCCGTTGATTACCCTAAAATCATGTCCGTGCAAGTGCATGGGATGGCGCATCATAGAATTGTTGTGAAGTATCATGCGTACGATTTCTCCTTTTTTAATTAATATTTTATCACTTTCTGAAACTACTTTGTTATCCAGACTCCAAACATAACGATTCATATTTCCGGTAAGTTCAAACTTTAATTCTTTTACTGGTGCATCTTTAGGAAGGGTTGTCTTGATTGGAGCTTTCAACATGGCATAGTTCAAGGTAACGATATCAGAAAGGGCATTGGAATCATATTGATGGTCCATACCTTCCATTTTATGGTCACCCATATTCATAGCATCTTTTTTCTCCTTGTCTGTATCCTTATCTTTCATTCCCTTTTTGTTCATGTCCATTCCATTCATTTTATCTCCTTCCATATCCATGCCTTGCATTTTATCGTCGCCTTTTCGCTTTAGTTCACCAGTTATTTCCGGATACATAACTACGTTCATATCCATTTGGTTAAGCGACATTTGCATTCCCATATCGTCTAAATCTCCGTTCATTTTCATCATGCCGTTCATCATCTTCATCCCTTCAAAATATTTTAACTTGGGTAGCGGAGCCGTTAATTGCTTGATACCATCACCTAAATATAAGGAAGCTGATTTTGTGCGATCTTCGGATGTAACTAAAAATTCATACGCAGTTTTATCAGCAGGAATGGTAACGATAACATCGTAGGTCTCAGAAACCGCAATGATTAATCGATCTACTTCAACGGGCTCTACATCGTTACCATCGCTTGCTACAACAGTCATTTTACCTCCTGCATAAGTAAGCCAAAAATAAGTGGAGGCTCCGCCGTTTGCAATTCGTAATCGGACTTTATCGCCTGCTTTAAAATGTGAAAGTTGGCTTTCACTTTTTCCGTTTATTAAGAATTTATCGTAGTACACATCGCTCACATCCATAGCGTTCATTCGCTTCCATTCGTTATTAAGTTTGGTTTTAAAATAGCCGCTTCTTATGGCTTCTGCATAACTTTGGGTTGTTCCTTTTTTAATAGCAAACCAATCCGAAGCATTATGCAACATTCGATGTACATTATTGGGATTCAGATCCGTCCACTCACTCAAAACTATGGGCACGGTGGGAATGTCAAGCTCTTCTCTTTTATTCATAGTAAAAGAACCGTACATTCCTATTTGTTCCTGCAATCCGGTATGGCTATGATACCAATGCGTACCGTGTTGAATAATTGGAAATTTATACAAATGGGTAGTATGTGGTTTGATTGGCATTTGTGTAAGGTTTGGCACACCATCTTCTTTGTTGGGTAAAAACAAACCGTGCCAATGCAACGATGTTTCTTCGTTCAGCTCATTGTGCACATAAATTTCTGCGGTGTCGCCTTCTGTAAACGTTAGTGGTGGCATTGGTATTTGTCCGTTTACGGCAATGGCTCTTTTAGGTTTACCCGTGAAATTTACAATGGTGTCCCGCACGTATAAATCGTATCGAACTGTCCTTGGCGGTGTGTTGTTTACAATTGTCTTTATGGAGCCTAAGTTTGCTTTTGGCATATCCATTTTGCCCATCTCATGATTTTTAGGAGCCTCATTATTATCCATTTTCATATTGTCCATGTTGTCCATGTTGTCTTTCTTTTCAGAACTCTTTTTCATGGGCATTTGCATTTCATCATGCTTCTTCACTACCGATTTCTTAACTGCTTTCGGTTTTTCCTTTACCAAAGTCATTCCGCATTTAGGGCATTTCCCTGGCTTGTCAGCGTGAATCTCGGGATGCATTGGGCAGGTGTATGTTACGGATGCCACCTTATTATTATCCGTTTTCATATTGTCCATGTCGTCCTTCTTTTTAGAAGTCTTTTTCATGGGCATTTGCATTTCATCATGCTTCTTCACCACAGTTTTTTTAACCGTTTTAGCTTTTTCCTTTATCAACGTCATTCCGCATTTAGGGCATTTCCCTGGCTTGTTAGCGTGAATTTCGGGATGCATTGGGCAGGTGTATGTTGTGGGCTGCACCTTTTGCGCCTTTTCTTTTTTTGACATATCCATACCTTTCATATCCTGTGCTTGGGCAAAGGAATTAATAGACATAATGAATATTAATACTATAATTTTTTTCATTTTTTTAGTTTAAAATTAATTTACTAATTCTTATGGAATTATTTGTCTAATTCTTTGAGCTTTGCTTTCATCTGGTCAATCTCTGCCTGTTGGCTGGTAATGATATTTTTAATTAATTCCTTTATTTCAGGGTCGGTAACCGATGACTCTTTACCCATTAATATTGCTGCAGCATGGTGTGGTATCATTGATTTTAAAAATTCTTTATCTCCAACCGCTGCCTGTTGCCTAATGCCTGCAAAAAATAGAATCAAAGCAATAAATCCAGTGACAACCAGTGAAATATTTAATTTCTTATTTCCGTACATGCTACCCATCACTAGAAGTTCAATTATGAGCATCGGCATGGTCATCAGTCCAGCCATGTAAAATTGGTTTATATTGGGTATTACATTGGCAAAAACATCTACCATTGCATACATTAGTATGTACATAGCTATAAATGATAACACTATCATAATCGCTAATTTCTTGTACATAGTCAAACTTAATTCTTTTGAATGCTCTTCTGTTGTGTGTTTCATTGCCATAATTTTTTGATTTAAAATTAATTTATTTTTTTAATAGTAACTCCAACTCTAAAATTTGTTTTTTAAGTGATTCAACACTTTTCATTTTTTTTAATTCTGCTATTGATAAAGCTTTTTTACCTGCTTCAATTGCACTTGGATAGTCTTTTAGTTCCGTTGCTATTTTTTGTCTCAAATTAGGATAGTAAAAATTTTGTGGATCTAATTTTTCGGCTTCAATAAGCCAAGCTATTGCTTGTTTGGAATCTCTGTTTGTACTGTAATAATAGTTTGCTGCTTGAAATAATAAATTAGCATCTTGAGTTTTTTCTTTAATGATGTTTTTATCTATTACTGCTAAAATATTTTCATCTGCTTTGCTTTTCAATGGAATTTTCACCATCGAATTTTCCCATATTATTTTTAGAAATCCCTCCCCTTTACTGTTAACATCATTTATTTCGATTGTAAATGTTTCATATAAATTGGGTATGCTTTCTACTGGAACTGTAAAACGAAAAACATCTTTTTTGGCATCGTATCCGGTTTCTCCATGTAATGTAGTATCTGTATTTACAATTATTGTCCACTCCTTTTTAGAAGGTATTGTGAATATTGAGTAACTACCCATTTTTAAAGTAGTATTTCCAAATACAATATCTTCGTTGGTAGTTATTGAAGTACAATCACTAGCGCCAGTTCGCCAGAGTTTTTCAAAAGGTACTAATTCACCAAATATTTTTCTGCCTCTTGCTAGTGGTCTGCTGTAAGAAACTTTGATTATTGTGCTACCCAATTCTTGTTCAAATGATGCAGATGGACTTGCAGAAGTTAGTTTTATTTGAACTTTTTCTTGTGCCGAAATTATTAAAGCTTGTAAAATAAAGAAGTGTATTAGAATTATTTTTTTCATGGTTTTTGATTTTAAATTGATTTTAAATTGATTTTAAATTGATTTTACTGTTTTTTATTATTTTAAATTATTTTTTTATTTTCCTCCAAATTTTTCTAATAGTAGGCGATGAGATATACCAAAGTAAAAAACCACTTAAAACGGTTATTAACCCTAATAATGAAAATAGTCGCAAAACAATATTATTCATATTGTCTCTACCCTCATAATCCATGGTATGGGTCATCCATAAAAAATCAAACCATCTCCAATCGCGGTGTCTAATCGTTTGAAAAGCTCCATCATTTGCTGAAATATAAGCCTTTAAATTATTTGGTTCTTGGTATGAAATAACATAGGCAGGTAGTAAATGCTCTCTATATTCATGGTGTTTCCCTACTTCTTTAATAAGTTGTATTTCTTTTACTTTTAAACCTGATACAATATTTTTATCCGCAGTTGCTAATGCTTCTTCTTTAGTGATTCCTTTTTTTAAGTCTCCTGTTTTGGCATTGTAAAGCATCTTGTCATTAACCCAATAAAAAGGTTGATTATTTATTACCCTTAATTCTATAGATTGAATTGCTATCGAAGGATGAAGTAGGGAAGGACTTATTAAACCTGAAAACGACTCGGCAACAATTCCTTTTTTATGAAATTGAATTCCATGAATATCATCAATATTAGACCAACTAAAATACAGACCGCTAATGGTCCACATTAAGAATTGAAGACCTAAAAATATTCCTAAATATCGGTGAGATTTTCTAATCCATTTTACTTTTTTTCCTTTAATCATTTACCTTTTAATTTTTTTTAAATTGTTAAATAAACTGAACCAACTTTGAAAATCGCATTAAAATTGCAATTATATAAAACAGAATATATTAGAATATTCATTGCCTAATTTTCTATTCCATTCCGCCAGTTTCGGACGAATAACTTATTCCATTCGGTTTTTTGCCTACTGCAATTGTATTAATTACTTTTTGAGTTGTCACATCTATTACTGAAACAGTATTGTCACCACTATTGGTAACATAAACTGTTTTTCCGTCTTTACTAACCACTACACCGTGTGCCTTATTACCTACGGTTATAGTTTTAATAACTTTGTTACTGGTTATGTCAATTACAAAAACTTTATTTGAAACAGGTCTACCCATTGTTTCCCCTTGATCGGCTACATATAACAATTTACTGTCGGGCGTGGCATATAATTGAATTGGACCTTGCGCATCATTTGGTAATTTTATTCTTGTTATTTGAGCATTTTTAATATCATAGTTTACTACTTCTTTAGTATCATACAAACTCGCAAAAATAAATTTTTCATCTTGTGTAGTTGCAACTTGCACAGCCACTCCTCCCAGTGGAATGTCTGTTATTGTGCCATCAGAAATAGTAATAATCGACATACTTTTTGCATCCATATTTGCAACATAAAGTTTTCCGTTTTGATGTCTAAAACCATGTGGTAAATATCCTTTTCCTAACTCAAATTTTTGAGTTATTTTATATGTTTTAGCATCGACTTGAAATATCTGATTTGTTTCATTTGCAGTTGCATAAGCATATTCAGATTTATTATCTAAAACTACATGAGCCAGATGCAAATCCTTACCAAGTTCAATACGTTTTTTTATTGAATTAGTGTTTGGATCGATTACTATCAATTGATTTGTTGCTGTACTATCCATAGGTATCGCCGTCACCCAAACGGATTTCCCATCAGGTGCAACTTGTACGTTATGAGCCATAAACATCATTCCTGAAGAGTCACTAATTGATATTTCTGTATTTTTTGTGCTGTCCTGAAGGTTTATAACAGAAATGCTACCTCCATCCTCATTGGCTACATATACTTTTGCTAATTGCATTGTTTTTTTAGGATTATTGCAGCTGCCAATTATTAAGCCAGCCACTACTAATACTACCATAATCTGAAATTTTTTGAGTACTACAAGATTTTTCATTTTTTTATTATTTAAGTTGATTTTGCTATTTTTTCCATAATGGAATAATCTGAACCAAACTTGCAAATCGCATCACATTGACTTCGCAATTCTGAAAATAGTATGTATTTGATATTCATTTTTGAATTTTTAACAACAGGTCTATTCAATTGTTGTATCACATCTTTTTCGCGACTGTTTGGAATGATGATATAAAATACCTCTTCGCCATTGGAAATACTAAAATACAAGTCGGATAAACGTAAAATACCTGAATAAATACTGGTGCTTTTTTCTACTTCAAATGCTCCAATGATTTTGTTTGTTCCTTTTTTAAACCAAAGTACATCAATGAGTTTAATCGTATTTTGGGTGTCCTTATCTGTTGGTAATTCAGGAAATTTACTAATTGATATAAACGAAAAACTTTGACCATTGAATGCTTTGCTTTTATCATTACTGGCCGGAGTAACATCGTAACCTAATGAACTGCCAATTTTTAACAAATGGTATTGCATTTCGTTATGAAGGTTTTCTGCTAATTTTTCTTCCTGAATTTCTTTTTGGCGTTTTAGTATATTCTTTTCGAACTTTGTGCGTTCGTCTTCGCTTAAATATTCATCGTTACCAATTAGCATTTTTTGTGTTCCAATCTCAAAACACAATCCGGCAATCGCTCCTAAATCGTTAGATAATTCTGCTTTGTGTTTGCTGTTAGTTTCAATTAATGTTTCTCGGATTTTTAAATATTCTGTCCAACTTCCTAACTTCTTTTTGTCTTTGAATAAAAAATTAAATCCGTTGAGAATTGCCGTATTGAATGGCGGAAACCAAGTGGGGTGCAAGAAATATAAAATACTGGCTACCGCCGGACCTAAACCTTTTATTTTTAACTCATCCAATTTAACAATCTCTTTTATAATCTGTTCTTCGGTTTTGGCATTGATGCAGTTTTCGAGAAATTGGCCGAAAGCAATTTTATTGTTTGGATTTTCGTAAATATCTGGAATTCTTAATTTTGGTTTCCAATAAAAAGGATGTGCCACACCTACAAAAATTTGTTTTTGTTCTGCAATACAACTCAACACAAATTCTAAACTACTCCCTTTAAAATCATTTGGAAAAGTCTTGTCTTTGATATCGTCAATGACTTGTAAAATTCCTCTACGAATGGTTCGAAATGCTTTTAGCCTTTGGTCGTTATCGACAAACCAAGTATTATAAACACTTTCGGCATCGGTTTTGTATTGTTGGACTATTTGAGTAAGGTTATTCATTTTAATTTACCATATAAATTTCTATTCACATGTTCTAAAGTTTCAAACGTCTTAATCTTAACGCATTTACAATTACGGATACTGAACTAAAACTCATTGCCAAAGCTGCTATCATAGGAGAAAGTAAAATCCCGAAAAATGGATATAAAACTCCGGCTGCAATTGGCACACCTAAAACATTGTAGAAAAAGGCAAAAAACAAATTTTGTTTAATGTTACTCATTACTGCGTGGCTCAATTTTTTGGCTTTCACAATACCTTGTAAATCGCCTTTTACTAAAGTTATTTTAGCACTTTCTATCGCCACGTCAGTTCCGGTACCCATGGCAATTCCGATGTCTGACTGTGCTAATGCAGGGGCATCGTTGATGCCGTCTCCTGCCATCGCGACAATTTTTCCGAGGGATTGGAGGCGCTTAATTTCATTTAGTTTGTCTTCGGGGAGGGCTCCTGCGATGAATGAACTAAGATCGAGTTCGGCAGCGACGGCTTTTGCGGTGTTTTCATTGTCGCCCGTTATCATTATTACTTCAACACCCTGACGCATCAGTTCTTTTATTGCTTCTTTGCTTGTTTCTTTTATCTTGTCTGTAATGGTTACAAAACCCAAAGCAACCCCATCGATGGAAATATAAGAAACTGTTTTTCCTAGTTTTTGTTCGGCTACAATTTTATTTTCCAATTCATCAGAAACTGTGGCGTTCACTTGTTCCATTAGTTTTTTATTTCCGAGGGCCACTTTTTTATTGGTTACCGTCCCAATAACTCCTTTTCCAGCAATGGCTTCAAAATCGTTGACTTCGATTAATGAAATATTTTTTGCTTTTGCAAAATTGACTACGGCTTGCGCCAATGGGTGTTCGCTGTACTGATTTAAAGAAGCGATATTTTGCAATAGCCCATTTTCGTCATTTTGTAAGGAGAACACTTTTTCGACAGAAGGTTTTCCTTCGGTAATGGTACCTGTTTTATCAGTTATCAGAACATTTACCTTGTTCATATTCTCTAATGCTTCAGCATTTTTTATCAAAACACCTGATAGTGCTCCTTTACCTACGCCGACCATTACCGACATTGGTGTGGCTAATCCCAAAGCACAAGGACAGGCAATTATTAATACTGCAATGGCATTGATAAAACCATAGACTAGGGCAGGTTCCGGTCCAAATTTTGCCCAAACAAAAAAGGTTAAGACAGAAACTACAACTACAATCGGTACAAAATATTTTGCAATGCTATCCGCGAGTTTTTGAATGGGTGCTTTGGATCGGCTCGCATCATTTACCATCTTAACAATTTGCGAAAGCAAGGTTTCCGAACCAACTTTCTCGGCAATCATAACAAAGGATTTATTTCCGTTTATGGTTCCCGCTATAACTGAATCATCAATCTTTTTATCAACAGGAATAGGCTCTCCTGAAATCATAGATTCATCTATAGTACTTTCTCCATCAGTAATTTTTCCATCTACTGGAATTTTATCTCCCGGTTTTACTCGTAATAAATCTCCTTTTTTGATGTCGTGAATCGAGATTACTTTGTCCCCTCCTTCGATAACCAAAGTCGCTTCGGTGGGCGCTAATTTCAATAATTCTTTTATGGCACCGCTAGTTTGACTGTGTGCTCTTGCTTCTAATAATTGGCCTAACAAAACCAAGGTTAATATGACCGTTGTTGCTTCAAAATAAAGTAACACTGTGCCGCTTTCGGTTTTAAATTCATTTGGAAAAATATCAGGAAAAAACATGCCAACCAAACTAAACAAGAAAGCTACTCCAGTACCAATTCCTATCAGCGTAAACATGTTGAGATTCCAGGTAACAATTGACTTCCAAGCGCGAACAAAGAACATCCAACACGCATAAAAAACCACGGGAAGCGTCAAAATCAATTGTACCCAATTCCAGTATGAAATGCCCATTATCTTTTCTAACGGATTATTTGACATCATTTCTATAGTAGCTATTGCGAAAACAGGAATTGTAAAGGCTGTTGCTACTTTCATTTTCTTAAGCAAATCATTGTAAACCTTTTTGTCTTCACTATCTGTAGGTTCCATTGGTACTAAATCCATTCCGCAAATAGGGCAGGAGCCAGGTTCTTCTTTGATTACCTCCGGGTGCATCGGACAGGTGTATAATTTTTTAACCGCACTTAATTCATGAACTTTTTCTAAATTCATTCCGCATACTGGACAACTCCCGGGCTTATCGTAAACCTTGTCTCCTTCACAATGCATCGGACAATAGTATTTGCCTTGAGCATTACTTAGTGAAGGTATTGTATCCATGTTATCACTAGTTTTAGTACTGCAACACGATTTTGTTATTGGCTCATTGACAGTTTTGTGAGTTGTATCGTTAGCGCTACTCATTTCTATAGTGTACTTTCCAACGGTTGTTAATGCCTCTTGAAATTGATCCAGTGGAATGTGTTTTTCCATTGTTATAGTTGCAATTGGAGGATTCAAAGTAACCGTTGCTTGAATTCCATCGATGGCATTCAATGTTTTTTCCACTTTAGAACGACAGCTATCGCAAGTCATTCCGGTAATTTTATAGGTATGTATCATATGTTTTTTAAAATAAAATTTACTCTTTCATTTGGTGTTAATAATGGAACAAAAATGACTGGAAAACTTAATGAATTGTAAACCTCGAAAATTAATCTATGAATGGTTTTTTGTGCTTCTTCGTCTTCTGTTCTTGCATAGTCTTTTGTAAAAGGTAATCGGTCTAAAATAAAAATCTTTTTATAAGACACCCTCTTAATGGCATTAAGTAATTTTTCGTCATAATCAAGATTTAAAAACTGATAATAGGCCATCGCATCAGGAATAGCCCTGTCAAGAAAAACAGTTTCAATAGGTGATAATTCCGCTTCTTGTTCAATTTGCATATCTAGCACAGCTAATTGAAATTGTCTTTTATTTTCTCTTATTTCTTCTAGACTTTTACCTTCTTCCCTCATGCTATCAATGTAATGTCTGGCGTGTTCAATAGTTGTTTTGTAGCCCCTTTTCGATAACATATCAATTACTGTTGTTTTACCTGTACTAGGTCCACCTGTAATAACATACCAATTGGTATCTACTTTTTGATTGTCCATTTTCATCACTTTTAAAATTGCAAGTAGAACATAATTCATTCATACTAGTTTCAATTCGTTTTCTATTTATTATGGTTTTCAACCTTTGGCTATGATTTTTGCAAAGCACGCAGATCGAATATAATATTATTTTTGAACACGTGCCGTCTCAATAATACTATAGGTATGTGTCATTTCTTTCTAAACACTACATTTTCATTCCCTCCATAGGATCATTTCCTTTTCGGAATTTATATTCGCTATTTATGGCATACGCTCCAGTGATGACTACTTTTTTAGATGGATCCATTTCTGATTTAATTTCAATCATCCCATTGGTTTCTACTCCTGTTTCCACCATTATGCTTTCAAATACTCCTGGTCTTTTTTCAATCCAGATGTAAGAAGCATTTTCTTCCCTGATTACAGCATCAGTAGGTATGAATACTCCTTTTATATTGGATTGTGTCAATCTTGCAATTGCCTGCATTCCGGGTTTCAACAGCAAGTTTTGATTGGGCACTTCCATTCGAATTAAAAGCAGACGAGTATCTGGATTTATTTCAGGATTGATAAAAGAAACTTGCGCATTTATGGTTTTATCAGGAAAATCGGAAAATGTAATTTGGGCTTTTTGTCCTATTTTTAGATTCTTGGCATAGTTTACGTTTACCTGTGTTTCTAACCAAAGACTGTTTAAATCCGCCAATTTAATGATGGGGGAACCTTCCATTGCATAACTGCCTTCTGTGGTACTTATTTCCGATATTGTTCCACTGGCAGTGCTATAAAAAATGGTATAAGGAGAAACTTCCTTACTGGTTTTTATACTTTCAATCTGGGCATTGGTTAAACCAAAGAACAACAGCTTTTGTTTAGCTGCATTGAGCATATTTCGGGCATTCTTTCCAAAATCGCCAGGCATTGCGAGTTGTTTGTATGCCGTAAAATAATCCTGTTTAGCAATAGCAATATCTTCGCTATACAATTGATATACGGCTTGGTTTTTAGCCACATAATCACCAACGGTCTTGAAATACAACTTTTCAATTCTTCCCATTGCTCTTGAAGAAATGGTTTTGATTTTCTCTTGATTAATTGTCAGGACTCCCGTATAATTTTGCTCTAAACTGCTTTGGGTTTCTGAAATAGTTTGGGTAGTGATATTTCCCAGCTGTATTTGCTGTTTACTCAAACTTATTTCGTTTGCCTCTGTATCATCTTGTTTTATTGGGGTTAACTCCATATGGCAAATAGGGCATTTTCCGGGTTTGTCTTCCTTGACTTGTGGATCCATTGAGCAAGTGTAAAATGTTGTTGCTGCACTCTTATTGTGTTTGCTATGGTCTTCTTTTTCTTTAGTATTACAAGCCACCATTACCATAAATAGTATTGATAGTAAACTTATTTTTTTTATTGTCTTCATCATTATTCGGTTTTAATAAAGCTTTCGCTGTCAATTAAATATTGTGCGTTTTTGGCAATGGTGTCTTTTACTGAAATACCTTCCATAATTTGGATAAAATCATCTATTTCAATTCCTGTTTTTATGGACGATGCCTTAAAGCCATTCTCCATTTTTAAGAAAACTATTTTCTTGTTTCCAATACTTACCATTGCCTGTTTTTGAATCCAAATTCCTTTTACGGCATTTGTTTTCACTGCGCCTTGCAATCGCAAACCAACTGGTAATTTCAATTTATTGTTATTTAAATAAACTCGAATTCTATTGGTTTTATCAGCTGCGTTTAATTGTGTTTCGACAAAATTTATTTTTGCATCCATAAATTCATCTTTGTCAAGTTCGGAAGTAATTCTGATGGATTGATTGGCTTTGATTAGACTATTGTATCCTTGGATAACATTGAATATTCCCCATACTTTATCCGTATTTAATAGTTTAAAAATGACTTCTCCCTTTTTTATATAACTCCCTTCTTTAACATTCAAAACTTCAGTGTTGTTATTCGCACTTTGCATCACAGGAATAGTTGTATTATCCATCGTTGCTGTTCCATCAATAATCCCGGAAGCAGGACTATAAATTGTTATTAGCGGGTTTACTTTTTTGGAATTAGACAGCGCATTTATTTGATTTTGAGTCATTCCATAAAGCAACAATTTTTGTCTGGACGCATCAATAATCGAAGGATTTTCAACATCATTAATGACCATATAAATGAAGTTTTGTTGTTCCGTCAGTAATTCAGGGCTGTATAAATCAAATAGTTTTTGTCCTTTATTTACTTTTTGATATTTATAATTGACATACATTCGCTCAATTCTTCCGCTCATTCGAGCTGCAATATTTACCGATGAATTGGGATCATACCCCACAATTCCTGGTAGATTTATTTCACTGCTCAAAGTAGTGTCTATTGCCGTTGTCGTTTGATAATTTCCTACTATAAAATTGTCGGTAGGTTTTATAAGATTGTCGATTGAATTATCTTCAACTGAATTATTCTCCGTTATTTTTTTTACTAAAGTCATTCCGCAAATGGGACAATTTCCGGGTTTATCTCTAATGATTTCCGGGTGCATCGAACAAGTGTAAACCTCGTTTTGATGCTCCATTTCCGAATGATTATCTGATTTTTTGGCAAAGAAATAGATTGCAATTCCGATAATGGAAATTCCAATAAGAGCTAAACCATACTTTATATACTTGTTCATAATTATTTGGTTTCTAATTGTTTTTCAATTTCTACTTGTGCTGCCAAAATATTTTGCAATTTATCTAAAGCATCAATTTGAGCCATATTTAATGCTTCCCAAGCATCGAGAGTGGCAAATAAATCACCGGTGTTATTTTGCCAAGCCAAAATTGCTGTTTCATAATTTTTCTTCAAAGCAGGGATAATACTTTTTTGGGCAACTTCGTATTGTTTTTTTAAAGCGTTCAATTCATTGCTCATACCCGAAATCATTCCTGTGGCTTCATTCAATATCATTTCTTTTTGCCAATTGAGACTTTCATTTTTAATATGATAACTATTGATGTTGGCTTTATTCATTTTGGTTGACCAAGGCATAGGAATGGTAATCATTCCCATTAAGGAGAACTGTTGAGGTTGTGTTCCAAAAGCAAACATATGGTCGTATTTTATACCAAACTCGGGCAATAATTTTGTTTTTTCGGCTGCAATTTTGAGCTGATTTATTTCCATCGTTTTTTCTATGGCTTTCACATCGCTTCGGTTTTTAGAAAGAGAAGTTGTATCTGATATGGCCAAATTAAAATCTTTTATTTCGTAAGTTTCATCAATTTCAAATTTGGTGTTTTTATCTCTTGCCATCAAGGTGTTTAGCATAATTCGCTTTTGGGAAATGTCATTTTGAAACATTAGAATCATACTCTCTAATGCGCTGTATTGCGATTTTGCTTTGTAATAAGTAGGCAATTTATCCATATTATACTGGTAGCGTATTTCCATACTTTTAATCATATAATCTAAAAGCAACAAATTATCATCGGCTATTTTTATTTTTTTATTTAAAACCAACCATTGATAATAATTTGTTTTTGCCAATGCTTTCAATTGATTAACTGTATAGTTTTTGTTTTCTTTTTCAACAGATGACATTGCATTCATAAGATTAAAATCAGCTTTTAACTTTGATGCATTGGGTATCATTTGCGTAACACCCAACATATAATTTCCCATTCCTTGTCCCATTTCGCTTGCTTTCCAAAGATTGGAATTGTAAGGAGTCATAAAGAAACCCGTTTCCACTTGTGGTGGCATCCAACTTCTGGCACCTTTTGCCGCTGCATCCATACTTTGAATGTCGGCATCGTACATTTTTAGTTGAGGATTGTTTGTCTTGATTGTACTCAAGACATTATCCAAGGAAAGTGTTTGTGCTGCCAAATTAGTGGCGCTCAAAATCAAACAACTTATTGCTATATATAATTTATTCTTTAACATCTATAAGATCTATTTTTCCTTTTGTTCTTAATTCTCGAAGTTTTACCATTTCAAAAACAATCGGTGTTACTAATAATACATAAATCGTGGAAGTAATTGTACCTCCAATTAGTGGAACAGTAATGGGAAGCATTATATCAGATCCTGTTCCTGTTGCCCAAAGAATAGGGATTAATCCAAATAAGGAAACTGAAACCGTCATCAATTTTGGTCTTAACCTTTTGGCTGAACCATCAATAATATATTGTTTCAATATTTCTTCAGTTATGGTTTCCTTCGTGTTTCCGTACTTTTCTACCATTTTATTCATTGCTTCATTCAAATAGATGGTCATTAACATTGCCGTTTCGATTGCCATTCCAAACAAGGCAATAAATCCAACGGCAACAGCAACGGATAAATTAATGCCATAAAAATAAACCATAAATATTCCTCCAATTAAAGCAAAGGGTACTGTAATCATCGTGATTAATGCCTCTTTCATTGAATGGTACGTAAAATATAAAACAAGAAATATAATGACCACAACAATAGGCAGTATTAAACTTAATGTTTTGTTGGCTCTAATTTGATTTTCCCATTGACCGCTCCATTCCACATAATATCCTTTTGGCATTTTAGTCATCATTGCATCGAGTTTTTTCTGCGCCTCTTTTACAGTACTTCCTAAATCACGTTCCCGAACATTGAACAACACAGTGCCCCGAAGCATTGCATTTTCGCTATTTATCATTGGAGGGCCATCACTTATTTTTACATTAGCTACAGTTTCTAATGGTATTGGGCCAAAATCCATTGTTTGCACCTGTAGTTTTTTTAAGGCTTCAATGCTGTTACGGTATTCTTGAGCATATCTTGCATTTACAGAAAAACGCTGTCTTCCCTCGATAGTCGTGGTTAGTTTCATACCTCCAATAGAAGCTTCAACCACATTATTAATGTCGTCTATGGTCAATCCATATCTACCAATAACGTCTCTTTTTGCTTCAATGTCAATATATTTTCCGCCTGTTATGGGTTCCGCATACAAATCTTTAACTCCAGAAGTTCCTTCCAATGTTTTTTTAATTTTTTGAGCCAAAACATTGATGGTGTCTAAACTTGCTCCGTAGATTTTGATTCCTACATCGGTTCTGATTCCTGTTGAAAGCATATTGATACGGTTGATAATAGGTTGCGTAAAACCATTGGTCACACCAGGGATTTGCAGTTTGTTGTTTATTTCCGTGATAATATCATTCTTGGTTTTGTCTTCTCGCCATTCTGCTTGAGGTTTTAGCAAAATAATGGTTTCAACCATACTTATTGGACTGTTATCAGTTGCCGTATTTGCCCTGCCTGCTTTTCCCAACACGTGAGCCACTTCGGGAATCGACTTAATCAATTTGTCTTGAACTTGAAGAATTCTCTTTACTTCGGAGTTGGATACATCGGGTAAGGTTACTGGCATAAACAGTACAGATCCTTCATCTAAAGGGGGCATAAATTCTGAACCTAAACGAGTAAACATTAATACACCAATCAGCAAGGCAATGATGTTGATGCCCAATACCGTTTTCCTCCATTTTAAACAAAAAATCAAAATGGGTGTATAAATGCTTTCCAATTTTTTGTTAATTGGATTTTTATTTTCTGGACGAAGTTTTCCTTTTAGTAAAAAACTAATTAGCACTGGTACAAGTGTAATGGCTAAAAAGGCATCAACTATCAGAATAAAAGATTTCGTCCAAGCCAATGGTCCAAATAACTTGCCTTCCATTCCTGTGAGAAGAAATACAGGCAAAAAGGATGTAATTACAATTATTGTTGAGTAGAAAACACCTGGGCCTACTAATTTGGAAGAGCTTTCTATAAGCTTCAACTTATCTTCAGGAGATAGTGGATCGTTTTCTTTTTTGAATATATTTTTAATTTTATTTTTCATCTTATTTCCAATTACTGATTATTGTCCATTTCTTCTTGTTTCTCCGAAACTGTCCTGTAGGCATTCTCAACCATTACAATACCATCATCAACAACAACACCAATTGCCAGAGCAATACCCGTTAATGACATAATATTAGATGAAATGCCAAATGCTTCAAGTAAAATAAAGCCAATAGACACAGAAATAGGTAATTGAATGAGTATAATTAAAGCACTTCGCCAATGAAAAAGGAAAAGAAGAACCACAAGAGAAACAGTAATCATAATTTCGATTAAAGTTCCTTTAACTGATGCGATTGCTTTTTCTATTAAATCACTTCGGTCATAAGAGGTTTTAAAAGTAACCCCTTCAGGCAATCCTTTTTCAACTTCTTTCATTTTTTCCTTGACTGCCGTTATTACCTTATCAGCATTTTCGCCATAACGCATTACCACAATTCCGCCAACAACTTCACCAGTGCCATTTTCATCAAAAATACCTAGTCTCAAATCGCCACCCATTTGTATTGAACCAATGTCTTTAACTTTTACAGGAACGGAATTATAATTTTTAATAGCAATCTCTTCCACGTCCTTTATGTTTTTGATATATCCTAATCCTCTTATAATGTATGACATATCACTCATTTCGAATTTTCGCCCACCAACATCGTTATTATTAGCCTTGACTGCATTCATCACTTCCATCATACTCACATTGTAGTACTGCATTTTCAAGGGATCTAACACTAATTGGTACTGTTTTTCAAAACCCCCAAATGATGCTACTTCAGCCACGCCGGGAACAGTTTGTAATGCAAATTTCACGTACCAATCTTGTAAAGCTCTTTGTTCTCCCAAGTCCATACCGTTAGCCTCTAAATGATACCAAAAAACGTGACCCACACCTGTGCCATCGGGTCCAAGTGTTGGAACTACATTTTGAGGCAACAAGCGTTGGGCATAATTTAGTCTTTCCAATACACGGGTTCTTGCCCAATAAATATCGACATCATCTTCAAAAATGATGTAAACAAAGCTCATCCCAAACATAGATGCGCCTCGAATGTTTTTAACCTTAGGAATACCTTGCAGGTTGGAAACCAAGGGATATGTTACTTGGGCTTCGATAACCTGTGGACTTCTTCCCATCCACTCCGTAAACACAATAACTTGATTTTCGGATAAATCAGGAATGGCGTCAATGGGGTTTTGTTGGACGCTGTAAACTCCCCAAGCAAATAAGCAAGCTGAAACCAGCAAGACAACGGCTCGATTTCGTAGTGAGAATGTTATTAATTTTTCTACCATAATGTTTAGTTTTCTAATGAAAGACTATCTTTTGTTTTATTTATCCAATTGATTACTTCCTCTTTTTGAGCAGGTGTTACTATTGCATTTTTATGAAGTAACGTGTAGGACGCTAAGGGCATTTCATCAGATTTTATTTGTTTGATGATAGCTTCTAATTTGTTTTCTTGTTTTCGCTTGGAGTACTTTCCAAATTCATTAAAGTTCAAATCCTTCTTACCATCTTTAATGTGTTCTTCCATAAAAAACCGTGCTGGCTGAATGTAAGAATATAATGGATAATTAGTATTGTTACTGTGACAATCGTAGCAAGATGTCCGTAAAATAGTTTCAACATTTTTAGGAACATCGTACATTTTTGTAAAATTTGCAGTTAATTCCTGCTCATAACTTTCATTACGAGCAGGTTGATATAACTGCATCAACAAAAAAATAACAAACCCGATTATGAGTATTTTCTTGATGATTTTTTTCATTTTATAATTGTTTTTTCATAGAACCACAAGTAAGCATTTTCGAACCGTAGTATGGATTTTTTATTTCTTTGCTTTCACTTATCCAAATAGCCCCTTTTCCTTCATTATACATAGGACAAAAATCTTGATATAGTTTTTGTTTTGCTCCAAATATTTTTATCAAATCATTCACATCTTTACTCAACATCGCAAAATGTTCTCTTTGGTGGTCAATTTTCCCACCATTATCACCAATGTGTTCTGCCTGTTCTTTAGCATCATCAGAAATATCAATATATTCTGTTTTCAATTTTGGATCTATTGCATTGGTATTGACTTTATTGAAAGTTGCATATAATGCTTTACCCGCATTGGCTGCTCCTTTTGTATCGTCTTTTGTGAGTGCGTTTTTGAGTTTTAAATAGCCAGAGATTATTTCGCTTGTTGAAAATGTTGTTTGGGTAACCGATGTAGCTTCAGTATTAACTTCAACTGTTGTTGTATCATTATGACTATGACTACCATCAGTATGATCATGAGCTGCTTCATTTTGTACAACTGGTTCGGTTAATTCCATTCCACATTTTGAACATTTTTCACCTTTTTTTCCTGTAACCTCTGGGTGCATAGGACACGCGTATAATTGCGAGGTACTCTCTGTTGTTTCCGAATTAGTTGTTGCAGCTTCTTTATTTTTTTGATTACAAGAAACTAGTACAAATGCCATCGCTATGGCTGAAAGGATTAGATTTTTCATTTTATTATTTTTTTTAATTGATATTGTTGGTATTTGCAACATTTTTTGATGAATATTTTTTTGAAAACCCATTTTTATATAGAAATTAATTTTTTCGTTTTATAGGGTCATTAAAATCATTGCATCCTTATTATTGGTATCATGTGCATTGAATTAAACTAAAAGGAAATTTAAAATTTATGCGACTGGATTATTTTTTCTTACCCTCCGTTTTAGTCATTTCCATTCCACATTTAGGACATTCCCCCGGTTTGTCAGAAGTTGAGCCATCCATTGGACAAACATATTTTGTTACAATTTTAGTTTTAGGTTGACTGCCTTTTGTAGCGTGAGTATCTATCTTTTCGGTAATTTTTACCATTCCAGTTCCACATTTAGAACATTTCCCTTCGGTATCAGAAGTTGAGCCGTCCATTGGACAAACATATTTTGTTACAATTTTAGTTTTAGGTTGACTGCCTTTTGTAGCGTGAGTATCTATCTTTTCGGTAATTTTTACCATCCTAGTTCCACATTTAGAACATTTCCCTTCGGTATCAGAAGTTGAGCCGTCCATTGGACAAACATATTTTGTTACAATTTTAGTTTTAGGTTGACTGCCTTTTGTAGCGTGAGTATCTATTTTTTCAGTGGTTTTTACCATTGTCATTCCACATTTGCTACATTTTCCTTCTATTAAACTCACTTCTTCTGGATGCATTGGGCAAGTATAAGTTGTTTTTTGAGCTTCCTTTTGCGAAGATTTTGTAGCTTCTTGAGCTGATGCTACTGTGCTAACTGCTAAGAATACGCTTAGTACGATAATTAGATTTTTCATTTTTTACAGTTTTAATTAATTGTTTATAATATTAACACTGATCAATTGCAAGCCATTTTAATCGTTTATCAAATTTACATTTGATATTTTAGAAATTAATAGTTTACATTTTTATTACAACCCCATTTGGTTTTTTACCAACATTGATTGTTTTAGTAACGGTATGATTGGTAACATTTACAACAGAAACTGTATTTGCTGTTTGGTTGGTTACATAGGCAGTGTTTCCGTCCATAGTGAAAGAAATTGCGTGAGCACCAGCACCCGTATTAAAAGCGCCACCGTGCATCCACATCATCATACCAGCATCCCAAGTCCAATAATGTACTTTTCCATTCATTGGATCTGAAACCCATAATTCGCTTTTTGTTCCGTTGTGTGAGGCAATTCCGGGCATAAATCCTAAAATAATAGTTTGGTCAACGGCATTTGTAGCTACATTTATAACAGAAATAGATTGTCCGTCTTCGTTATCAACATACATTTTACCATCTGTACCAGTCCAAGCTCCAACAGGATTGTTACCAACTGTAACCGTTGCAACTACTGATTTTGATGCTACATTGATTACTGAAACGTTATCATCATCGCCATTAGCAACATAGGCTTTTGTCCCGTCCGAAGAGAAAGTTAATTCTGCAGGCATCATACCTACAGTAATTGTACTTTTCAACGCATAAGTTGTAGCGTCATACACCAATACTTTTCCGTTCATATCCATTTGAGGCACCCAAATTTCTGCACCATTTGGAGAATAAATAGTATTGTGGTTCATTACAGGTAAACCCATTTTTTTAACAATTGAACCAGTTGTTGCATCAATAACAACAAGTTTACCCGACATAGTTCCTGTCACTGCGTGTCCTGCGCTTAAATCCATTCCCGGAACTCCAATTGCAAGATGATTTGAATGTGAAGAAATATGGTGTGGCCACATTATCATATCTGTACCGGTTCCCATCAATGGAATAGTTCCTGTAACTTCATTAGTTGATAATTTGATTACTGAAATTGTTGCATCTTCACCATTGACAACATACGCTGCTGGATAATTAACGTTTAATGCTGCATTTGTCATATCCATATTATCATCTTTATTACAAGATGATAAAAGTATTGCTCCAATTATTGATGCGGTAAAAGATATATTCTTCATTTTTTAAAGTTTTAATTTTATTATTTTATTATTTTATTGTTTCTACTGTTTTACCACAACTCAACATTTGTGATCCGTAGTAAGGATTTTTAACTGTATTTTCTTTACTTAACCAATTGGCATCTTGCATCGGGCAATATTGATAATAAACCGGTTCAGTAAATTTTGAAACTTTTATCAACTCATACGTATTTTTAGATAATGATTTGAAAAGTTCTCTTTGCTTTTTGATATCCTGTGTTTCAGAAATATTTTTTGCATCAGCAGTTAAATCTTTATAAACTTTCATCCAAGTCATATGTACATCCATTTTCAATGTTTCCATTTTTACGACAGTGATTGCGGTTAAAAAATCTTTTGACTTTGCAGAAGCCGTTTTACTATCTGTTTTTACCAAGGCATCTTTCAATGAAAAATAATTATCGAAAACTGGTTTTAGTTGGTCTGTTCCTTGGTTTTCAGTCATTGTAGAATGGTCGTTCATTTCCATTTTAGTTTCTTCGGATTTTGTTTCCGTTTTTACTGCAACTTTTGCTTCACGATCGTATTGACAACATCCCGGAAGTTTTGAATATGCAGCATCTGGAGCAAGGAATTTTTCGCTATCATAACCCGCAAGTGCAATACGTTTTAAGATTTCATCCTGATTGGTTTTTTTAGCATCATAAGTAAGCGTAGCCATTTTGGTGTCTTTATTCCAATCAACATTGGCAATTTTCTTGAGACTTCCTGCTTTTTCTATGGTGGTTTCGCACATTCCACAATTCCCGAATATTTTTACGGTTTCAGTTTTAGCGTTTTTGATTTGCGCATTAGACACTGTGAATGATAGCAATAGAGTTATTGCCATCACTATTTTTTTTAGTGATTTCATTGTAAAATAATTTTAAATTGAATTAGTTAAACAAGAACAAAATGACAGCACAACAAAGCCAGCCTTTTGAAAATGAAATTAACTGAGAAAGTAAATGATTTAAAGCAATAATTGCTTTTGATTTGACACAATTATGGCTATCAAATTTAAAATTTAGCCTATTTTTGGTATAAGCCATAAAGAATTGAAACCAGAAGAAATGGAGGTTTCGTAATTGTAAAAATTTTGTTTTTCTGAAAAGAAATTAAAAATATTTTTATTAAAGTTCAATTCATTAATAGAAACAGATGTGTTGCAAGAAGAAGCACAACCACATTTAGAATGGCTGCATTTTCCTCCACAACCTTTATGATTTTTATTCTTCGAATGATTATCACCTTCGCAACAATCTTTTTTATCTGTTTTAGAAGAGATTTCTTTTTTGCAAGATTGTTTTTCTGAATTGTTTCCACACGCAAAAGTTACCATTGGCATCAAGAAGAAGCCAAGTACAACGATTAATAAAATGTGAAACTTTTTCATTTGTATAGAAAATCTAATATTGAACAAAGTTAGAGAAATAATCTTAATTTTCAATAAAGACTTGTTAAAAAAATTTCATCACTACTATTTTGTTTTGATTTATATTCTCATTAAAAGTATTATTAGGGAAGCAAATAGATGAAGCAAATAGATGAAGCAAATAGATGAAGACTAAACTACTTTAATCTTTGTTATGAGTGTTAATCTCATCTATGTAAAATTTTAAATCATATAAATGGATTAATTCCTCATTATAATCTGGTATTTGAGCCAGTTGATATAAATTTTAGTTTTTCAGGAAAACTATTATATCGAAATTTTGAGTTTTCTCATCATAATCTAAAGTTAGAAATTTGAATTCACTAGCTTTTAATGTGATTTCATGGAAGATATATGACTATTCAAATCCATCGATAATTTTATCAATTCTTTCCGTTTGTGGAATAAAAGCGATGAATTTCCAGTTCTTCAGTTGGGATACGTTATCAATTAACTGGTTTCATAATCAACAATTATATTTCTTTTAATTTGTAAAAATTACTAATCTACATGTTACAAGTGTTCAGTAAATTAAAAACGATCTTTTAGTCCTAAAAACAAAAATACTGATTATCAATTAATTAAACTGTTTTTATTTCAGCGGGGTGTCACTAAACATAATTGAAGAATCAATTATAATAGAACATTTACAAAAAAATTAACATTCGAGTCAGCTAATAAAATTGTAGATTTGTGCCCAGTATGACAAAAAAGTTCTACATATTGCTACTCGTTATGCTTGGTTTTCTTTTGGGACCAACGCTTACTTATGCGCATGGGACAAAAAAAGAAATGCCATGTTGTAAAAAAGAATTTACAGTAAAAGACTGTTGCAAGAAAAAAGATTCTAATAAGAAAGAACACAATTGCGATAATAGCTGTGTAGGTAATTCTTGTGGTTGCCCAACTGCTTACTGCGGTTATTCCTCGATACTTTCTTTCCAAACAGAAAATAATTCTCTTTTTAGTTTTTCAGAAAGGAAACAAAATTACTATTATTCAGAAATCTTTATTTCTTCAGATTTCCGTTCTATCTGGCTTCCACCTAAAATAAGCTAGATTCATTTCCTGACAGTTACAAATCTGTCTAATCCAAAGCCTGTTTTATGGCTTAAAAAATCATTAAATATTAATCCAATCAACGCTATTCATAGCTCTAAATACTATGGTTTCTGTCATGCTCTAGGATTAATTCATTCAAAATTATAAAAACAATGAACTCAATAAAAAAATTATTGATGGCAATGACTCTATTGCTATCAGTCACTTTCGCCAGCGCGCAAATAAAAAACAAAACAACTGAAACCGTAAAAATCAATGGTAATTGTGGCATGTGCAAAAAAACTATTGAAACGGCTGCAAACATTGATAAAGTTGCCAAAGTAAATTGGGACACGAACACCAAAACCGCTACAGTTACCTACGATACTAAGAAAACCAATCTTGATGCCATACTAAAACGTGTTGCAGATGCTGGATATGACAATGAAAAATTTAGTGCCCCAAATGCTGTTTACGATGAATTGCATGGATGTTGCCAATATGATAGAGAAGCAAGTCCTAAAAAAGCGGAGTAATCATAATCAATCATTTAAATTAAATTTCATGTTCAAAATAAAAAATATAATCACATTACTCTCCCTGATAGCAACTGTTTCTATAGCAAGTGCACAAATAAAAATAGGAGATTCTTTTCCAGATGTTCAGCTTCAAAACAATAAGAACGCTACAGTTAAACTAAATACTTTTAAAGGAAAAACAGTTTTGGTAGATTTTTGGGCATCATGGTGCGCACCTTGCCGAATGGCTAACAAAAAATTGGTAAAAATGTATGACCAATACAAAGGTCAGAATTTTGAAATTGTTGGAATTTCAATTGATATCGATAAATCAAAATGGTTAAAAGCCATTGAAAAAGACAAAATGAAACACCAGCAATTAATCGACCCGAAAGGTTTTGATGCCAAAACGGCTGTGGCTTTTGGAGTTGAAGCACTGCCTGCAACCTATCTTTTTGATGCATCAGGAAAACTGATTGCCATAAACCCAACCGAATCACAAATAATTGCTCAAATCAAAAAAAACAAAAAATAAAATGAAAACATTACATATAAAATTCGTAGCCGCTGCACTTTTAGTATTATTAACTGGTGTAAAATCATATTCTCAAATCACTAAAGTCAAAATAATGGCAACGGGATTAACTTGTTCTATGTGCTCTAATGCGATAAATAAACAATTAAAATCTTTTACCGAAGTAGATAGTATTGGTACTGATTTAAATTCAAATACGTTTACCGTTTATTTTAAAAAAGATAACTCATTACAACCTAAAGTATTAAAAAACGCTGTTGAAAAAGCTGGTTTCTTTGTAGGTTCTATGGTTTTGACTGCAAAGTTTCATACGCCAACAATTGAGGATAATACAACCTTAAAAGTTGATGATGTAACTTATAATTTCATTGATATTAAAACCCCAGTAGCTCATGCAGAAACAAGATACAGAGTTCTGGATAAAGGTTTTGTAACCCAAAAAGAGTATAAAAAACTAGTTAAATCATATTCTAAATATCCTGGTTATGCTACGGAAAATGAAAATGATTATTATTTAAAGACCCTATAAAAATGAAATATCTATCAATTGTTTTCTTATTACTTATTTCATTCAAAATAGATGCACAGGAATTATTTGTAGTAACCGAACCCGCTAGTAATGTTCCGGCGGGTTCTATTGGGGTTCGGGTTGGTCAATCTCTTATGAAAAATCAACTGGAAAGTGGGTCTATGTATAATTTAACGCCCGAAGTTACTTGGGGAATAAATAAAAATATCATGGTTCGTACCTCAGCTTTTCTTAGTAACCAAGAAAATGGATTGGGGCTTAAAGGTGGTGGTTTTTATGCTAAATATCGTTTCTTTTCTGTAGATGATTTACAAAGTCATTTTAGGATGGCTGTCTTTGGACGATACAGTTATAATAACTCTTTTATTAATCAGGAAGCTATAGACTTAATGGGAGGAAACTCTGGTTACGAAGCTGGTCTGGTAGCTACTCAGTTAATCCATAAAGTTGCCATAAGTTCTTCTGTAAGTTACGCGCGGGCACTTAATAACAGTGATTATAGCTTTCCGGATTTTTTGGGTAACAGCGCAGTAAATTATACGTTCTCAGTAGGGAAATTAATGTATCCAAAAAATTATACAAGTTTTAAACAAACCAACATCAATGCGATGCTGGAATTTACTGGACAAACGATAACCGAAAACGGAAAATCATATCTGGATGTAGTTCCTTCGATTCAGTTTATCATTAACAGTCAGGCGAGAATTGACCTTGCATACAAAAAAGAATTGTATAGCTCGATGCAACGTGCCACATCTGATGGTGTTTTCTTAAAACTGGAATATACTTTTTTTAATGTGACCAAATAAATTACTTCGCCAAGATTTTAATTTAAATCTAAAGTTCATAAAATAAGTGTTTCGATGGCAAAAGACCATCGAAACACTTCCTATGGCTTATCGGGAAATGACACGTGTAAAATCAAATTATCACCAGAACAAATCGTTCTGATTAAACTTATAAAATGAAGAAAATTTTTTATTTATTGCTCTTGGGCTTTGTTTTTGTCAAAGTCCAGGCACAGATTATAGATCCTGTGAAATGGGAACCTAGAATCGAGAAGAAATCCACCTCAGAATATGTACTTACTTTTAATGGTAATATCGAAGCAGGTTGGCACGTATATTCTCAATTTACACCTGAAGATGGTCCTCTTCCTGCCGAATTCATTTTTCATGATAACAAAAGCAATTATGAATTTATTGGAAAAGCAACCGAAAGTGAAACCAAACGAGAGTTTAATGAAATCTTTGGTGTCGATGAAATCTTCTTTTCCGATAAAGTTACTTTTACCCAATTAATCAAACAGATTAATCCAGAAAAGGAAATTATACAAGTAGAGCTTTCTTACCAAGTATGCAAGGAGAACTGTATTAGCGAAACAAAATATTTTGAGTTTGATATTAAAACGCTTGAAGCAAAAGAAATCCAAGCTGCGGATATTGTAAATGAGAAAACTACTAAAACTGATGCGAATTCCACAATAGAAAAACAACCAGAATCGAAAGAATCTGATTCGAGTTTATATATGATTTTCTTTATCGCTTTCTTATCTGGTTTTGCAGCCTTGCTTACTCCTTGCGTATTTCCTATGATTCCCATGACAGTAAGTTTCTTTACAAAACAAAGTAAAACCAAAGCCAAAGGGATCAAAAATGCGATTATTTATGGTATTTCGATTATCTTGATTTATGTATTTTTGGGAACAGTAATTACCTTAATTTTTGGTGCCGATGCACTAAATGCATTATCTACCAATGTATGGTTTAATGTTATTTTCTTTGTATTATTAGTTGTATTTTCGTTATCATTTTTAGGTGCTTTCGAAATCATGTTACCTAATTCTTGGGCAAATAAGGTAGACCGTCAAGCGGATAAAGGTGGAATATTAGGAATCGTATTCATGGCATTGGCTCTTGCAATCGTTTCCTTTTCTTGTACCGGACCAATTATAGGAACTTTACTGGTTGAAGCAGCTTCCAAAGGAGGTATCGCACCAATTGTAGGAATGTTAGGTTTTTCTTTTGCTTTAGCATTACCCTTTATGTTATTTGCCATGTTCCCAGGTTGGTTAAATACATTACCAAAATCTGGCGGATGGTTAAATACAGTAAAAGTATTTTTAGGTTTTATAGAATTAGCTTTAGCATTTAAATTCTTGTCTAATGCCGATTTAGTATTGCAATTGCACTGGTTTGAAAGAGAAATATTTTTAGCCATTTGGATAGCGATATTCGGTACTTTGGCATTCTACTTATTCGGAAAGATAACTTTGCCACATGATTCTCCTTCATCTTCTATTTCGGTAGGACGTTTATCTGTTGGATTATTAATATTGGTATTTACAATATATCTTATTCCAGGTTTATGGGGTGCTCCATTAAAATTAATAAGTGGCTTTCCTCCACCTATGACCTATAGCGAATCTCCATACGGTGTAGGCGGCTCCAACAGAGAATCTACATCAGCAATAGCATTACCAGACGGAGCACATAAAGGACCACATGATATTATGGCTTTTACCGATTATGAAAAAGGATTGGCTTATGCCAAAAGTGTAAACAAACCTATTCTCTTGGATTTTACAGGATTTGCTTGTGTAAATTGCCGAAAAATGGAAGATTATGTTTGGTCGGATCCTCGCATTTTATCTATTTTAAATAATGAAGTAGTTCTTATTTCACTATATGTTGATGACAAAAGAGAATTGCCTATCGAGGAACAATATGTCTCTAAAGAAACTGGCAAAAAGATAAAATCAATAGGAAACAAATGGAGTGATTTCCAAATCACTCGTTATAAGGCAAACGCTCAGCCGTATTATATCATTTTGGATACAAAAGAGAAAAGTTTAAACCAACCAGTTGGATATATGCCAGACATTACTGAATATGAACAATGGCTGAAATATGGCATTAAACAGTTTCAAAAATAGAAAAAAGCTGTCTAAAATGATTTGGACAGCTTTTTTTATAACGCAATATTTTTAGGGTTAAAAATAATAACTTTTAAAATACTTTGATTTTATTGGGTAATGGTTCTAGTCTCTAATGAGAAAAAATCTTGTAGTGTAGATGGTTCTTGTTGTGCAGGAGGAAAAACACCTCCAAAAAAATCATAAATATTTTAAAGAGCGTCCCTATTAATGGACGCTTCTTATTAATATCAGATTTAAAACTTCATTCGCTGTATTCTAACTGCATTCAAAATTGCTAATAACGCTACACCCACATCGGCAAAGACAGCTTCCCACATGGTTGCTAAACCACCCGCACCTAGCACCAAAACAATCCCCTTTACCACAAAAGCCAAAGTAATGTTTTGCCACACTATTTTCTTCGTCTGTTTTCCTATGTTTATTGCTGTGAATATTTTATGCGGTTGATCGTTTTGAATAACAATGTCAGCAGTTTCAATTGTTGCATCACTTCCTAAACCGCCCATTGCAATGCCGGCATCGGCAAGGGCAACTACTGGCGCATCGTTTACACCATCGCCAACGAATGCAATTTTTAGGTTTTTTAATTTCAATTCCTCTACTTTTTCCACCTTGTTTTCCGGTAATAAATCGCCATAAGCCTGGTCAATGTTTAATTCTTTTGCTACTGCATCTACAACGGCTTGTTTATCACCTGAAAGCATTACAGTTTTCACGTTTATTTTATGTAAACTGTGAATCGCTTCTTTGGCATCTTCTTTGATTTCATCAGCAATTAAAAAATATCCTGCATATTTTTGATTGATTGCAATAACAATAATCGTGAAAGGTGTAGTATCGATTTCTGGATCATAAATGATATTGAATTTTTTCATCAGTTTTACATTCCCTGCCAAAATTTCTTTTCCATCTACTTTTCCTTTAAGACCATGACCTGCAATTTCTTCTACGTCGGTAACTGTTGCTTCTTTTTCTGAACCTTTTGCATATTCGATAATAGCAGTTCCAACAGGATGGGTCGATTTAGTTTCTAGTGCTGCTGTATATTTTATTAAGTCGGCTTCGGAAATATCCACAGCAACTACTTTTTGTACTTTGAAAACCCCTTTGGTCAGCGTTCCTGTTTTGTCCATCACCACTACTTCGATAGATGCCATTAAATCCAGAAAATTAGATCCTTTAAACAAAATCCCATTTTTGCTTGCAGCACCAATTCCTCCAAAATAACCTAACGGAATAGAAATCACCAATGCACAAGGACAAGAAATAACCAAGAAAACTAATGCTCTGTACAACCAGTCTCTAAATACATAATTATCGACAAAAAGCATTGGTAATAGACAAATTCCAATTGCTAAAAACACAACTATAGGGGTGTATATTTTAGCAAATTTTCGAATAAATAATTCGGTTGGTGCTTTTTTTGCCGTTGCTTCCTGAACCATTTCAAGGATTTTAGACAATTTGCTATCGGTATAAGCTGTTGTAACTTCAACTTGAGCAACAGTATTTAAATTAATCATTCCCGCAAGAACAGTTTCCCCTTTTTGTTTCGTGTCAGGTTTGCTTTCACCTGTTAAAGCTGCGGTATTTAAGGAAGCACTGTCTGAAAGCAATTTTCCGTCTAATGCTAGTTTTTCTCCGGGTTTTAATTGAATGATTTCTCCAATAGTGATTTCGGATGCTTTTTTATCAATAGTATTTCCATCTTTGATGACTGTAGCGGTATCTGGTCTTTGATCTAATAATAATTTAATGTTTCTTTTTGCTCTTTGAACTGCCAATGCCTGAAATATTTCGCCAATAGCATAAAACAACATCACAGCAACTCCTTCAGGATATTCTCCAATGGCAAATGCTCCAATAGTTGCAATTCCCATTAATAAAAATTCCGAAAATATTTCTCCTTTGCGAATACTTTCAAAAGCTTCTTTTATTACTGGAAAACCCACAGGCGTATAAGCTACTATATACCAAACAATGCGTGTCCAGCCTGTGAACCAAGATTGAGTAAAATAGTGGTCAAAACCAATAGCGATAAGTAATAGCACAAGGCTTATTATTGCAGGCAAGAACATTTGAAAAGTAGATTTTTCTTTGGCTGAATTTCCTTGACCATCATCATCAGAATGATTTTCAGGACCATTATCAGTACAGGAACATTCTGTTTGTTTGTTGGTTTTGTTATTTATTTCTTCTTCCGATGTGCAACAAAGCTGTTTGCCATTTTCATCGTATTTGTGTTGATGTTTCATTTTTTAGATTGATTAACCCATTAGGGGTAATTAGTTTTTTAATTTTTAGTGAACCGCTATTTTTAATAATTATACCAATGAGCTGATTACTCTTTTTCTTCTCCCTTGTTCGTCAATTTTGCATTTACAAAGAATGCGCCTTTTGTTACTACTTTTGCATTTGCAGGAATGTCTTTTACCAATGTTATAGCGGTGTAGCCCATATTAGAAACACCTATTGCGACTTCTATTTTTTCAAAATTTATTGTAGATTCTTTGGCTTTTGGTTCTTCGGATTTATTTTCTTCTTCTTGAGGTCCTTCTTCTTCTTCTGCCTCTTTATCGGTTACCACGAAAATATATTCTTTCCCATCAGCACTTACTATGGCATCCGTTGGGACTGCGTTGGTAGTAACATTATTTAAACTTACAATCGCAGTTATATTCATTCCGTCTATTAGCCCCGTTTTATTACCTTGAACGGTGGCGTGCACAAGAATACTTTTACTGTCATTTTCAAAGGTCGCACCTATTGAAAACACTTTAGCATCGTAATCTTGTTCTAAATTATTAGTAATTCTAAAATGTATAATTTGCCCCACTTTTAGCATAGGCAAATCTTTTTCAAATACGTTTAGATCTAAATGTAGTTGTGTGTTATCAACAATTTCGGCAACTGGTGAAGAGACATCAACATAACTTCCGATTTTAGAGAAAACATTACTAATTGTACCGCTTATAGGGCTTGTTACTGATAATGCGGAACGTAAATTACCGTTGTTTAAGCTATTTGGATTAATACCCATCAATTGAATTTGCTGTTGCAAAGATGCTCTGCGGGTTCTCATTGCTTTTAATTCGGCATCAGCATTTTGATAATTTTTTAATGCGCCTGCATTTCCTTCATTGAGTTCTTTCTGTCTTGCTAATTCTTGTTCGGCAAAGATTATTTTACTGGAAGTACTCAAATATTCTTCCTGTAATTGAAGGAATTGCGGATTGGCGATTGTGGCAATTATTTGTCCCTTTTTTACAAAATCGCCTAACTGTACATTAATTGTTTTTATTACACCTCCGTACATCGAAGTAGCATTGGCTTTGTTATTATTAGGCACCCGTAATGCTCCATTGGCTTTCAATGTGGCTGTTAATTCTTTTTGTTCTATGCTTCCGTATTGTATACCCACAGTTTTAATTTGTTCAGCAGTTAATGATGCAATTGATGCTGGTGCTTCTTCAGTTTTAGGTTTCTCAACTACTTCTTCTGGTTTCGTTTCTTTACTCCCGCAAGAAATTAACGTTACGCATAAAGTGGTGAGTAAAAGATAATTTTTATATTTTATTTTTAAAGATTTCATTTTTTTGAATTTATTTGTTTGTGAAATAATTGTATTCAATAATCGCTTGGTTGTATGCATTTAGATTGTCTAAATAGTTTTTTCGTATTTCGATGGCTTGACTTAAATACAATGAAAAATCGGCATAACTTATTTCTCCTGCTCGATAGGATTGATTCGCGGCTTTTATGATTTCGTCAGCTTGTTGTAAGCCTGAAATTTCGTAAAATTGCAAACCTGACACACTTTTTTCAACTTCGGTTTGACGTTGTGCTAAAGAAGATTTAAGTATTTGTGTTTGATATTGCAATTGTTGTTCTTGTACTTCTTTTTCGGTTTTGGCGGCTTTTATTTTATTGCGATTGGCACCACTTCCAAATATTGGAAATGATGTTGCAAATGAGAAACCAGTATATGGATCGGCTACGCCATATAATTTTTGTGAAAAAACACGACCGGAAAATTCAGGTAAGCGATTGCTTTTTTGGATTGCAATTTCACTATTGGCAATCGACACATTTTGTTGCAATAACAGAAGACTGGGATGGTTTTCTGTTGAATTTTGCAAACCATATTCTAACTTTTCTAATGATTTTGAAAGCGGTAAAATGGCTTCCGAACTATTCAATAACTGCATTAGTGCCTGTTGCTGTACAATCATTTCTTTTTGAAGTTGAATGATATTTGTTTCAATTTCTTTCAACTTTACATTTGCTGAAATTTTTTCAATACCAGCACTTTCTCCTGTTTTAACTTTTATAATTGTGGTCTTTAGTAAACCAATATAGATACTGTCCAGTCGCTGATACAAAGCTGTTTTATCTTGTAAATACCATAATTGGTAATAAACAGAACGGATATTTTTTTTCAGCTCTGTATTGATTACTTCCTTGTTGAACTCATAGTATTTGGTTTGCTCTCGATAGTAATTCTTCTTGGCTTGGTTTACTTGAGGCATATAGAAGCTCTGCTGTAAACCAATTTTCCAAATACCTGTTTTATCCGAAGGGCGCAAATCTTCATTTTCCACAAAGATGCCAGTTTTGGGAAACTCCTTGTTTCCTTTTATCAAAAGTTGATTTTTTGAGATTTGGGACTGATTGATATTGTATTGCAAATTATCCTTTAAGCCTAAATTCAAAACTTCATCAATAGTTTTTCGAGATTGCGCCTGACTGGTGTTAAAAGATAAAAATAATCCAATAACTAAAATTGTTACGATTGATTTCACTTTTGGTTTTCTTTTTAATTTAATTTTTGTATTGAATATGATATACAACAAAGGCAATACAAATAAGGTTAAAAATGTAGCAGACAGTAAGCCGCCAATAACTACTGTTGCTAGTGGTTTTTGAACCTCTGCGCCCGCACTATGCGATAACGCCATTGGTAAAAATCCTAATGAGGCAACAGTTGCTGTCATTAATACTGGGCGTAGTCTGATTTTTGTTCCTTCAATTACCCGTTTTATAACATCATCCCAACCTTCTTTTTCGAGTTGGTTAAATGTTCCTACTAATACAATTCCATTTAATACTGCTACACCAAACAATGCAATAAAACCAATTCCTGCTGAAATACTAAATGGCATTCCACGAAGTAGTAATGCAAATACGCCACCAATTGCACTCATTGGTATTGCGGAAAATATTAAACTGGCTTGTTTCATAGAATTGAATGTGAAATACAAAAGCATAAAAATTAATAATAAGGAAATAGGAACGGCAATCATCAATCGATTAGATGCTTTTTGTAAGTTCTCAAATGTACCTCCATAGGTAAAGTAATAGCCAGATGGCAATTTTACTTTTGTAGCTAACTTATCTTGAATTTCTTTTACCACACTCTGAACATCTCTATCTTGTATGTTAAAACCTATTACAATTCTACGTTTTCCAGATTCTCTACTGATTTGTGCTGGACCTAATTTAAAATCTACTTTTGCAACTTGAGACAATGGTATTTGATTGCCAGTAGGTGTAGGTATCAATAAATTATTCACATCATCAATACTTCTTCTTGACGTACTGTCTAATCGCACCACTAAATCAAATTTTCGCTCATTTTCGTAGACTACACCTGCTGCTTTTCCTGCAAAAGCAGTACTTACGATACTGTTTATGTCTTCGACATTTAGACCATAATTGGCAATTCGCAAACGGTCATATTCTATATTGATTTGTGGTAATCCATCCACTTGCTCTACTTGTGGAGAAGAAACGCCTTTTACGTTTGTTATTACACTTTCCACTTTTTTGGCATATACGGAAAGGCTATCCAAGTTTTCGCCAAATATTTTTATAGCTACATCTTGTTTGATTCCAGTCATCAGTTCATTAAAACGCATTTGAATAGGTTGACTTTTTTCGATAAAAACACCGGGTATTACCCTTAATTTTTCTTCTATTGCATCACCCAATTCTTCATACGATCTCCCGGATTTCCATTCGCTTTGCGGTTTTAGAATAATCATCATATCTGTTGCTCCAGGAGGCATTGGGTCGGTAGGTACTTCACCAGCACCCGTTTTTCCAACTACAATTTTTACTTCGTCAAATTGCTTGGCGATTCTTGCGCCTTGCATCGAGGTTTCAATACTTTGGGATAAAGAAGTTTCGATAGGCATTTTAAATTCAAATGCATAATCTCCTTCGGCTAATGTGGGAATAAATTCGCCCCCCATTTTACTAAAAACAAAAATTGTTACTAAAAATAATATTATAGTAATTCCTACTACTTTATATTTTATTTGTATTACTTTTTCCAAAAGAGGTTCATAGATTTTATATAAAAAACCCATCATTTTATCTGAAATGTTTTTTTTATGACTGATCTTTTTGGGTAAAAATAAAGCACACATCATGGGGATATAAGTAATAGAAAGTACTAATGCGCCTAATATGGCAAAACCAACGGTTTTTGCCATAGGACTAAACATTTTGCCCTCAATACCTACTAATGTAAGGATTGGAATGTAAACGATCAGTATTATAATTTCACCAAAAGCAGCACTCTGACGAATTTTTGATGAAGAAGTAAAAACTTCTTCATCCATTTCTGATTGTGTAAATGTTAAATTATTTGTTTTTACTATTTTATCAGAGATGTCAAAATTATTATTTAGATTTTGGATTCTTAATTTTCCTTTTATCATTAAATGATGTATTGTAGCCTCTACTATAATGACGGCACCATCTACAATTAAACCAAAATCTATAGCTCCTAAACTCATTAGATTTGCACTTACTCCAAAAATTTTCATCAATCCTAAAGCAAACAACATAGAAAGTGGTATAGCCGATGCTACAATAAGTCCCGCACGAAGGTTCCCCAGGAATAAAACCAATACAAAAATCACGATTAATGCTCCTTCAATCAGGTTTTTTTCAACGGTAGAAATGGCACGGTTTACAAAGTTGCTTCGGTCAATAAATGGTTCAACTACAACATCATTTGGTAATGATTTTTGTATGATTAGCATTTTGTCTTTTATCCTTTGTACCACTTCATTACTGTTCGCACCTTTAAGCATCATCACAATACCACCAACAGCATCTACTTTTCCGTTAAAGGTCATTGCTCCATAACGTACTGCATTACCAAACTTTACATCGGCAACATCTTTTATAAAAATTGGAACACTGTTGGGGTTGCTCTTCACAACGATATTTTTTACATCTTCCAAGGAAGTAACCAGACCAACTCCACGAATGAAGTAAGCACTTGGTTTTTTGTCAATGTATGCACCTCCTGTATTTTGATTGTTTTTCTCCAAAGCACTAAAAATATCAGGAATTGTTACTCCCATCGCTTTTAATCGATTTGGATTCACGCCAACTTCATATTGTTTCAATTTACCCCCAAAACTATTTATTTCTGCAATACCGGGCGTTCCGTTGAGTTGTCTTGCTACTATCCAGTCTTGCATAGAACGCAAGTCCATCGCAGAATATTTATTTTCACTTCCTTTTTTTGGATGTAAAATATATTGATACACTTCACCAAGTCCTGTACTTACTGGACCTAACTCAGGTCTTCCAATACCTTCAGGTATTTGGCTAATAGCTTCTTTAAGTCTTTCACTGATGAGTTGTCGGGCAAAATAAATATTGACATCATCATCAAAAACGACTGTGATTACCGATAAACCAAAGCGAGAAATACTTCGGGTTTCTACTAAATCGGGAAGATTTGCTATGCTTTGTTCAATTGGAAAAGTTACTAATTGTTCGACTTCCTGCCCTGCCAAAGTGGGGCAAAGCGTAATAATTTGAACCTGATTATTTGTGATATCCGGCACGGCATCAATGGGTAATTTGGATGCACTCCAAACTCCCCAAATGATGAGAAATAAAGTCATCAAACCAATGATGAATTTATTATTTATACTAAAATGAATGATTTTGTCTAACACTATTGAAAATAATTAATGTTTAATAATTGATTTTTGATTTACAGTAATTGATAGAATCAAATACAGTAAGCTGAATAATGGTAAACAATAGTGTGATTAATGCACAAGACATTAATCGCTATTCATTTAAACATTAATCAAAAAAAAAATTAAGCATTAATTTGAGGCGGTTGCCAGATACTTCCGAAGAAATTGGAAGTAAGAATTGATTTGTAGTTTGGTAGTTTCTTGTCAATTATGTTTTTGACGGCAATAAAATTGAAATTGAACATTGTACTATTGTAGGCGAAACCTTGGCAACCACAACAGTTACAAACGCATAAAGGAGAACAAGCTTCTTTTTCTTGGTGCTGTTTTGAGCTATTGGTTATAGTGACTTTTTCAGATGAAACACCTTGTTCCTTGTCTGCGCAAGGCATACAGGAAAGAACTACGATGATAATTGACAATATGATGTTTGCAAATTTCAAGGCTGTAAAAATAAGATTTTTATTTTTATAATTAATAATTATTTATAATGATTATTAATTATTTGTAATATTTATTGTAGTAGTACCAATATTTTGCAGCAACTCCCAATAACAAAAGCAACAAAACGAGTATTATCATTATAGTACGAATAACAGTATATACCGTTATTGGCTTTTTGGATTTAGGTTTAGGGTTGTTCGGTCTTTTTGTTTTTTGCTTTGCCATTATTATATCTATAACTGTAATTAATTTAAATAAAGAAAACTTTGTAACTAACTCTATCCAGTAGAATTGTATTCTTTTAATCATCAAAAAAATTAAGCAATAATTTGTGGGGGTAGCTAAATACTCCCGAAGAAATTGGAAGTAATAATTGATTTGTATTCAGGAAGATTTTTATCAATTATAGTTTTAACCGAAAAGATATTATAAGAACAAATAGTGTTGTGAACGTAACCTTGACATCCACAGCAACTACAAACACATAAAGGGGAGCAAATATCTTTATTGTGATGTTGCTTTGAAGTATTGTTTATAGTCATTTTTTCAAACGATACATCTTGTTCCTTATCTGCACAAGGCATACAGGAAAGAATCAGAATTATAATTGACAATATGGTGTTTGTAAGTTTCAAGATTGCAAAAATAGTTTTTTTTATGCTATTGAAAATTAAATGTTTCAAAATATAATATTATTCTAAATATTTTTTTAGTTTTGTCTAAAAATAAAGTTTATAATAATGAAAAATAAAATTTCACACATACTTATTCTCATCTTGTTATTGATAGGTTTAACATCCTGCGAGACAAGTTATGTAGATATTCCTGCTGATGACGAGTTATTAGACGGAACAATTGATGGGCTTTCCAGTTCACAATTATCTCAATTTTTGCGAGGCGATGCAGCAGTAAATGAGGTTTTTACCAGAGAAACAGGGTTGGGTTCAACTTTTGTTGGAACCAGTTGTATCAATTGTCACGCTGGGGACGGTAAGGGACATTTGTTTACTACATTGACACGTTTTGGTCAGGTTGATGAAACTGGAAATCAATTTTTAAATCAAGGCGGACCACAATTGCAAAATAGAGCGTTACCTGGTTTCTTGCCAGAGCAAATCCCTGTTGGAGCAACGTTTTCTAAATTTACTCCTCCTGCGTTTTCAGGTTTAGGCTTTTTACAAAATGTTACTGACGCCGATTTATTAACAATGGCAGATCCAAATGACAGTGATGGGGATGGAATTTCCGGAACAGTAAATTGGATTGTAATTCCCAGTTATTCTATACCATCTTCGGCTTCAATTACAAAAAGCGGAAAGCATATTGGGCAATTTGGCAAAAAAGCATCTGCATTTGATTTATTGCATCAATCCGTTAATGCCTACAACCAAGATATGGGGATAACGTCTTTTTTCAGTCCAAAAGACCATTATTCCAATTTAGAAATTGACCCGGAAGTGGCCACCAATAAAGTAAACGATGTGGTTTTTTATTTGAATGTGTTAAAAGCACCAATTCAACGTAATAAAAATGATGAAGTTGTAAATCAAGGCAAGCGAATTTTTAAACAAATTAATTGTACAGGTTGTCATAAACCGGAACTAACCACAGGATATTCATCAATAAGTCCGCTTTCTTTTAAAACATTTTCACCGTACACCGATTTGCTTTTACATGATATGGGAGCAGGTTTAGATGATGGTTATACGGAAGGAAGTGCCAAAACTTTCGAATGGAGAACACCCGCACTTTGGGGAATTGGTCTTTCTGAAAACTCACAGGGAGGTAACTTTTTCTTGATGCACGATGGTAGAGCAAATAGTATTGAAAGTGCCATTTTAATGCATGGTGGCGAAGCAAACAACAGTAAAACAGGCTATCAAAATCTTTCACAATCAGACAGAGAGGCATTACTAAAATTTATAAAATCATTGTAATTATGAACAGAAAAGATTTTTTAAAAACATGTGGTTTTGGTTGTTTAGCAGGAATTTCAACTCTTACTTTATTACAAAGCTGCAGCACATCTAAAATTTTGGAAAAAGAGATAAAAGGTTCAGATATTCTAGTTCCATTGACTGATTTTGAAATCAAAAATAAGGGAATCATAGAATATAAAAAATACGTAATCATACAAAACGAAAAACTGACCCATCCTATTTGTGTTTATCGTTTTGACGCGAATAATTATAGCGCACTATTTATGCAATGCACTCATCAAGGAGCAGAACTGCAGGTTTTTGGAGATAAATTACAATGTCCGGCACATGGAAGTGAATTTAGCAACAAAGGAAGTTTAGAAAACGGCCCGGCTGATAGAAATTTACGAAATTTTCCGATCATAATAGATAACGGCACCCTTAAAATATCATTAAAATGAGACTAAAACTCCTATGCATAACATTTTTATTTTCTATAAATTTCTATTCACAAATCGACCCTGTTTTACTAAAAAGGACGTCTAAAGACAGTACAAAACAAGCTTTAAATATGGATGCTGTTTATAATTGTCCTTTTTTAAATATTGGAAAAACACCCATAGCCGTTGGAGGTTATCTGGAAGCTAATTGGCAACGCCTTTCCACCGATGGCGTTTCCGAAGGACATCAATTTCAAGCCAGACGATTAACCATTTTTATGTCATCGGCAATCAGCAAACGTGTGAAATTTTTAAGCGAGATCGAATTTGAAGAAGGTGGAAAGGAAATCGCTATAGAATTCGCCTCTGTGGATGTTGAATTTAATCCCTTGGTTAATTTTAGAGGAGGAATAATCATGAATCCTATTGGGGCTTTCAATCAGAATCATGATGGTCCAAAATGGGAATTTACCGACAGACCCATTTCAGCAACACAAATGTTACCGAGTACTTTTAGTAATGCTGGGGCTGGGCTTTTTGGAAAAAAATACTCGAAGAATTGGATGATTGGCTATGAAGCTTATTTCTCAGGAAGTTTTGATAACTCGATAATTGAAAACACAGAGAACAAAACTTTTCTGCCAGCTGCCAAAAACAATCCAGAACGTTTTGAAGAAATAGATAGCGGATTACCTTTATTTACTAGTAAAATCGCTATTCGAAACAGTAAAATTGGTGAATTAGGACTCTCCTATATGGGGGGCGTTTACAATAAATTTCAAGATGAAGGAATAATTTTAGACAAAAAACGACGTGTCGATATTTATGCATTAGACTTTAACACAACGCTTCCTAAAATTAAAACGTTTATAACTTCAGAATTGGCATGGGTTAAAGTAGATGTTCCGGAAACGTATGGCCAACAATTTGGCAATAAGCAATTTGGAGGATTTATCGATATCGTTCAACCTTTACTTACAAAAAATGTTTTAGGTTGGGAAAATGTTGTGTTAAACTTAGCTTGTCGACTGGAATATGTTGATTGGAACGTTGGAACCTTTAACGAAACTAGTGGGAATATTGCAGAAGATATTTGGAGCATCATGCCTGCGTTAAGTTTCCGTCCTACCTCACAGACTGTTTTTAGACTAAATTATCGCTTTCAGAAACAAACCGATATTTTAGGAAACCCTCCTGCAACTACTGCTGGGTTTAACATTGGGATTTCGACTTATTTTTAATTTTTTTTTGAAAATTGTTTTAAAATCTTGAGTTGTCCAAAAAAAGGCCGACGGGATTATTATTATAAAAATAGTTAATCTTCAATTGTTTTAGTTTGATTTTATTTTGCAAATTTACTTTGTTAGGGGTCAGCTATTTCACCCAGAGCTAATAACCCGCCAGATCCAAGTGGATTACCATTTTGCCATGTGCCTGAAGCATCAATGACTGCCCGAGCTTCAAAAGATGTGTTTTTTTCACCTTGCTCTACATATAAAACAAAAGCCTGGTTATTTCTACCACTAGTTTTCATCTTGTCCATATTTTTTCTGTTAATAGCGATTTCTTTACTACTAGTTAGGATATATGGCTTTACTAAAGGGTGGTTTGCTAATGGTTTTAAGTAATGATCGTAAAATTCTTTGCCTGTATGCGAACTATCTTTGTCAGGTGATTGCCAACTTGTTTGCAATAACAATTCTTCAGCGACTTTGTCGATATTATATTTCCAAGGAGAAAACACTTTTACATGCCCCCAACTTAAAATATTTGAACCTACCGTTTTACCCGTTTCAAACAAAATAAAAGGCTGATTCCTTTTTATAAGATGTGCTGCTGCAGCTAATCCGACTGCTCCTGCGCCAATAATTGCGACCAGTAATTTATTTGTTTCCATTTTTTATACTACATCTTTAAAGACGGAAAAAATGGAAAATGATGCAGGTTTGCTTAAAATAAAGTATTTAATTTGATTAACAGCATTTTACCTTATTTCTCAATTTATTCCAAACAAATGTTGTTTCAGGAATGCATAACAAAATATGAAGAAGCGCCATTACAATAGCACCTGGTAAAAGATTTATAATTAATACAATAAATAGCTTATAATTTTGGAATTGATCAATATTGGGGATAATCAATATTTCACCATTTTGCATTGTCAGCTTAATTGACAAAAAAACTGCAATTGATGCAAAATGAAAGCCATTGACAAAAAGGTGCAGGATATATTCCCAACGAGGCAGTCCGCCCATAAATTCCCTGCTGTCCTTTTCAACAAAGGCATCCACAGCCATTACAATAATATCTAGCACTACAAAGACAAGCCCAATGACAAAACTTGTAGTGCAGTCTTGTTTTAAGAATAAGAAGTACAGGATTGCCGGAAAAAAAATGGACCTGATGGTATGTGTAAGATGTTCTGTTTTACTCTGGGAATAATTATGAAGCTGATATTTAAAAATATGCAAATAAAAACCATCATAAAGGGCGAAGACAGAAAAGAGGATAAGTAGGATAGAGGTAATGATAAGTGCAGTTTCCATTTTGTTTTTAAGTTGTTTATAAAAACAAAATTATAATAATGCCTTATCATTACTAAGGACAAATGTCCTCAAATTTATAGGGTAATCTCCTTTCGGATTCGGCTTAGTGTTCTGCGGGTAATCCCAAGATAGGATGCAATATCAGTTATAGTTGCTTTATGTAGAATACTGGGCTGTTCTTTAAGAAGTCGTAAATATTTTTCTTTTGCGGTTTCATTGCACAGTACACTGGCATATTGTTCCATTACAATGTATTGTTTTTCAGCAATTGCACGTCCAATGGTTTGCCAAACCAAACTCTCTTTATATAATTGCTGTAAATCATCATAATCAATTACTAAAAGTTCAGTGTCTTCCAGAGCTTGAATGATCAGTGTTGAGGGTTCCTGCAGAATGAAACTTTTATACGAAGTAGTTAGGTTATTTTCAATGCAGAAACAAGAGGTGATTTCTTCGGCATTCTCGTTCAGGTAAAAAGTCCTTAAAGTTCCCTTTTTAATAAAAGCTACCTGATGGCATACTTTACCTTGCTCAATAAAATAGCTGTTTTTTAGTACCGTTTTATTCTTAAAATGTAGAATGGTGTTTTCAAACTCTTCATTTGTGATAGGTATAATCTGATTTAAAAACTTTTTGAAACTTTCCATTTGTATATAATAAGTGCAATATAAAGGGAGTGAATACAAAGAAAAGTATTTGTTTTCGCTCCCTAAAATTTAGTAGACTGCATTATGCAGATGTTCTGGTTTTATAGTCTTGGTTGTTTATTAGATTTTCTATTTCAGAAACATTGGTCAGCTGTATTTTAATCATCCAACCTTGTGAAAAAGGATCTGAATTTACCAAGGTAGGATTTTTTAATAAATTATTGTTTATCTCCAATATTTTACCGGATACCGGCATAAATAGATCACTTACTGTTTTGATTGCTTCAACGGAACCAAAAATTTCATCCTGGTCAAAACTTGACCCAACATTTGGCAGATCAATATAGACTATTTCACCTAATTCTTTTTGGGCAAAATCTGTAATTCCAATTATACCAATCTCGCCATCGACATTGATCCAGGTGTGTTCTATGTGGTATTTAACATTTTCAGGGAAGTTCATGCTTAATTATTTTGGTTAATATGCTTTACGTAACATAAGTGCATAGGAAGGGGGCAAGGGGCTATTTTCAATGGCTTGCGCTGCTTTTTCAACGTCATATGCCACCCGAACAAACTCTACTGCGACAGTCAATTTATTGTTATGTTCCAATGCTATAATGGTGTAACAGCCACGCTTATCTCCATCTTTTGGCTTGCCAACAGATCCAGCATTTACCGCATGAAATTTTTGATCTGTATATCCATTGTCAATTATACGATAGTAGGGTTTGTGCGTATGCCCGAAAACCAGCATGTCTATCCCTTTATCCAGAAAAATAGCAGCCAATTCAGACTCTTCTTTCTCTTTGTGCAGGTATTCTTTGTTGCTGTATGGACTGCCATGGACTAACATTAAAGTAAATGGTTTTCCATTAAAAATAAATTCAAGTCTTATAAAAGCAGGCAATGTTGCGAGGTATTGAACTTGTGGTTTTCCTATAATGTTATAGGCAAAATTAGCATCGTCATTTAAAAATCTGCCGTACTGATGTATCGCTACTGCTTTTTCATCATGGTTTCCGCATATCGTTGGTATTTTTTGCTTTCTAATCTCGTTAATAACAGCATTGGGCCAGATATTGTATCCTACTAGATCTCCCAAACAATAAATCGCATCTATCTCATTTTCTTCGATGCTTTTTAATGTTTGTTCCAATGCCGGAAGATTGGCATGAATATCTGATATTATAGCTAATCTCATAGATTAAACCCCTTTTCTTAAGCTTTCAGCATAAGCATTTGGCAATGGGCTGTCTTCAACTGCTTTTGCCGCTTTTTCGACATCATAAGCAAATCGAATAAATTCAGTAGTGATGCTATTCTGATCTTTAATAGAGCTGTTCTCATTTATGGTTAGTAGTACGTAACCGCCTCTTGGATCACCATCTTTAGGTTTTCCTACAGAACCAATATTGATAGCATGTCTGAAGTGATCTTGTCCTTCAGCACCATTGTTCATTATTCTGTGATAGGGTTTGTGTGTATGCCCGAAACACATGATATCGGCATCAGCCTGTTCCATAATACGCAGCATGCTTTTTTCATCACGGTCTTCAAAAAGATATTCATTGATCTTTCTTGGGCTTCCATGAACAAGCAACAAATTCAGTTTATCATTATTGAGTTGAAATTCTAATTTGATATGTGCCGGAAGTGTTCTAAGATATTGTCTTTCTTCTTCGTTTACTAAAGAGTTGGTAAACGATATTGAAACGGCTCCATTAGCTTTCTCGTCATCAGTTTTATAAGCGCATCCACAATCATCGCTTGTTCTCCCTATACCAAAATCGTAGTTTCCTGCAATGGTGGGGATTCCTCTTTTTCTTATCTCATTGATAACTTCGTTTGGCCAGATATTGTATCCAACCAAATCTCCTAAACAATAAACCGCATCTGGTTTTGTTGTTTCGATATCCTTAAAAAAAGCTTTCAGAGCAGGAAGGTTTGCGTGGATATCGCTAAATAAAGCTATTCTCATAATTTATTATATTTAATCGTGGTTTAAAAATGCTATAATTTCTTTGCTTGTTTGTTTTGCTGTCCCAGAGAGAATTATGCTGCTACAGCATAATATTTTTTCCTGAACCAAAAGGCCAGATTAACCAGGGCTATCAGTGCTGGAACTTCTACTAGGGGGCCAATTACCCCGGCAAAAGCCTGCCCACTGTTAATACCAAAAACGCCAATGGCTACTGCGATAGCCAACTCAAAATTATTGCCGGTTGCTGTGAAGGCAATGGAGGCACTTTTTGAATAATCGGCACCGAAATATTTTCCTGTAAAAAAGCTCACTACAAACATCAGGGTAAAATAGATGACCAATGGAATCGCGATTCGAATCACATCCATAGGGATTTGAACAATCAATTCTCCTTTTAAGCTGAACATAATTACTATTGTAAATAGAAGTGCTATCAGGGTTATAGGTGATATTACTGGAACGTATTTGGTCTGGAACCATTCTTCACCTTTAAGTTTGATTAATGCATAACGGCTGATTATCCCAAGAGCGAACGGTATTCCTAAATAGATACCAACACTTTCGGCAATTTGTCCTATACTGATATTGACATCAAAACCATTGTAACCGAAATAGGGTGGCAAAACCGTTATAAAGATGTAAGCATACACACTGTAAAGGAATACCTGAAATACACTGTTTAGAGCAATTAGACCAGCAGCATATTCCCTGTTTCCATCCGCTAAATCATTCCAAACGACAACCATGGCTATACATCTAGCTAATCCGATAAGGATTACACCAATCATATACTCCGGATATCCTTTAAGGAAGAGCAGTGCTAAAGCAAACATAAGTATCGGGCCTACAATCCAGTTTAAAAACAAGGAGGCACCAAGAATTTTTGTGTTTTTAAATACTTCTCCCATTTTGCTGTAATTTACTTTGGCCAAGGGAGGGTACATCATCAGGATCAGGCCAATTGCAAGCGGGATATTTGTTGTGCCACTTGAAAATGAATTGATGAATCCACTGCTTGAGGGGATAAAATAACCTATTGCAATACCGACGGCCATCGCTAGGAAAATCCATAGGGTGAGGAACCTGTCCAGGAATCCCAGTTTTTTTCTTTCTGCCACAGGGGCACAGTTATTAGCTGACATATACTTTGGTTGTATTAACAACAGCCTGCTCCAGGAGTACAGCTATTAGCATTATTAGTAGTGATTTCTGTTAAGTTAACTTTTTGTTTTTCAGATGGGATCCCACATTGTTCCTTTGCCAAACATGTAGTTTGTTTATTGATAAGCTGGAAATTTTGACCGTTAAAACCCAGATCATATTTACCAATTGTGGTGTCTTGGTATTCTACCTCGATTTCATAATCTTCGATGCCCAATACTTTTTCAGACAGCGCAATTATGCTAAGTAATTTTCCCGGTTTCAAACGGTGATCATAATCATTGGCATCCCACAGCTGGAAATTCACAACAGTTTCTTTTCGTACTGTTCCGCCACAATCTATAAAATTCTTGGTAATTAAACCAACTTCGGTAACATGGAAGTATTCCGGAACAAATGATCCGTCAGGAAGCATAAAATTTACTGCTTCCAAAGTTTCTAAATGTTTTTTAATTTCTGATAGTTTCATGATTTTTATTATTTAAATGATTTAACAACAATCTGTTTTCTTTTTCTGAAGGTAATCGGCTACATGTTGAAAAAAACCTTTGATTTTTTCAAATCCGGGTTCATTGATGCAGTAACAAATGGAGTTACCTTCAATATTGCCTTTGATCAGTCCTGCATTTTTAAGTTCTTTAAGGTGTTGTGAAACCGTAGGTTGAGCCAATGGCAATTCGTTTACAATGTCCCCGCAGATACAGGTATCTACTGTCATCAAATATTCCAGGATGGCAATACGTGCCGGATGCCCTAAAGCCTTAGCTAAAATTGCCAGCTCGTTTTGCTGTTCTGTAAAATGATCTGTCTTAGTTGCTCCCATCGCTATATGTTTATATTGCAATATTACGATATATTTTTAATAGTAGAGTTATTTTTCTAATAAATTTATATTTTTGAAGTGATAATAAATGCCTTCTAGTACATTTACATTAGTCTTAAATTTTTTCAAAAGAACATTTTAAAGCTTACAATATGCTATCAAAAACAATTCAAGTACTAAAATATTTACTACTGGAATATCATTTCTATTTCTTCAGTATTACATTGTTATCGGTTCTCTTGATTTATAGTCACAATGAGACTCTGGCTTTAGAAAAAGAACTTGTTCGAATAAATGAAGAATTCCAAATGAATCTAGTCACTTCCGAAAAAAGGCAAAAGACATATGATGAAAAAATGGAGCAGCAACACGCAGAAATTGAACGTATGATAAAAGAAATCCATTAGCGTAAATAGGAAGATTCTAAAAAGACCTCAGCACATCTACCTATTTCCTTTTCCTCCAACTCCCATTAAAATACCTATTTCCCAATTTTTCATAAAACTTCCCTCTAAGGCAAAGCCCCACAAACCACAATACAATAAATCCTATTATTTCATACCATTCCATACCTCAAATATAGAAGGTATAAGATTTCTTTTTTTAGCATGAAATCAAATAATCCTTTTTTGATAAGCTTTAATCCCGAATTGATAAGAATTACTTAGCGCTATAAAAACAGAAAAAGATGCTGTCTCAGCACCTTTCTCATATATTCTTATTCCAGTCTATAAATCCAGTAATTTAAAAACAAACCTCCCTCAAATGACTTAAACGAGGTTGTTTTTTTATACGTTTTCTGCCGATTCGGATTTTTTCAGAGGTTGTGCGACCTGAGTTTTTCATTGTTTCGGCTATATGCACAACGAAAACTTAGCGACTGCTTTTTTAGCTAAGAATGAAGTTTATTAAACTTTTTTATAATTTTTTTAGATAAAATATTATACCATTTTTGTGATATAACAATATTTTTCCATTTCCATATATTTTCATTTTCCCAACCTTCGGGAAATCCCATAGCTTTTACATCAATCATTGGGTATTTTTTCAATAAGTCAAATAATTTTTCTTTGAAAGTATGATTTGGATTTATCGGATTTAGCAAATAAATAATCATTGATAAAATGTAGTACGTCCTATTGTTTAAATCAATTGGAGGTTGAGTAACATCATGGTTAGGAAGAGTCGTAATATTTAAAAATGGGTTTATAGGCGATGTAGGGATAGAAGGTGTAATACTCATGTTTCTATTCCAAAGTCTTCCATGATGAGCACAAACATTACGAATATAAACCATACTATGGAGCCAAGATTGGAATGTGGTTTCGTTTACGCCAAAAGAATTAGCAATAAATCTTTTTTCTCTGCTCGCTTTAAGATTTTTAAAAACAATTGAAAGGCTACCGAAAGATGTAATCTCCAACATCATCCAACTTGGTGGTAAATTTTCAGAATAATTTAATTTAAAGTTTTTGATAAATTCTTCATCACTATCGCTAAAATCTTTTGTAAAACGTGCATTAGTCTTGTTAAAAGTCCAATTATTTTGAAAAAGTGTGGAATCATCAAACCAAAATGGTCCATGAGTATGCGACAACGTATAAATCATCCTAGCTCTTACAGCAACTTCAATTTTTTCAAGCTCTCCTGATATTAGCTTTCTAAGTTCTCTATCAAAACAATAAAGTTTAAAAGCATTTTTTAAATTTGAGTTTTCTTTAAAAATATGATTTGATTTAGGTATTTTCAGCATTGGATACCAATACCCACTTAATCTATAATAACTTATCTTTTCTAAAAGATGTATTGCTTTAGAATCATTTTCTATTGTAAGATTTCTGTCTTTAAGTCTTTGTAGTTGGTCTGTATATGAAAGGGCTGGTTTAGTATAAGGAACTTTTGCCATCAATATAAAATAGAAAATCCACCCTGAGCGCGCTATTAATTACAAGGAAGCGGGGTGGACGTGTTGGTGCAAATATAATATGTTTTATATATAAATACATAGATAGCTTATATTAAATATTTATAAGCGGTTGATTTTAAATAGTATTTGATTATAGTTTTAGTTATTTTTGACAGCTTGTCCCTAACTTATTTATATACTCAGTAATTGACAAATATCCCATACCGCTATAAAACAGAAAAAGACGCCTCACAGCATCTTTTCCAATTATTTATTTCTTTTCTGAACTATTTGTAGAGTCTAATTCGTAAATAATATTTTTCTATATTAAATATTATTTCTTTTTTTGTTATTATAAGTCTCCAAAATCTTTGAAACAGAGACAATAACAATTCTAATAGGCATTGCAACAATAAGTGCCAATTTAGGGAAGATCAAGAAAAGGATAATAATCGCTAAGCAAAACGATAATAGTAACATTAATTTATTCATAAGTAAAATTCTTTTTTTACTTATATCAAATTTTATAAAGTTTGTTTACGGTTTTCCCTAAATACATTTAAATATAGTATAATTATTTTAAATGCTCAATCTTCACCACCTCCGACCTCAAAGCTTTAGTACCGCTTTCATTCATAGTTTGCTTTACGGTTACTTTAATTTTATCATATTGAGGAGTAGGGAACTTCATCAGGTCTGAAATATTTTTATACCCAAACGCCTTTGCCAATAAGGCAATATGACGCGTAGAATATTTGTGTCGTTGAGTAAATGATTCAACATTTCCAACAAATGTTTTTGCTACACCCATCGCCAGACTTAAATCTTCCTTAGTAAAACCTTTTAATTTTCTCAAATTTCTAATGTGATTTATCAACTCAAAATCGAATTGAGTCGTTTGAAATGCAAATATTTTTTCCATTTAAAGTGAAATATAATATCCAACTTGTTGGATAATTAAATATTATTATTATATTTGTTCTAGCGAATTGACAATTAGCCTTTTTTGGCATAATTAAAACGATGTTTTCTCGAACCGAAACGGCCAATTTTACCTCGAGAGTATCGTGAAGTCGCTCCATGTCAAAAAGTTTATTACTTTTGCAACGGCATGCGAGCGGTTCTCACGTTAGCTTTAGGAGGTAACTTTTCAATCGAAAGATTTAAAAGACGGGTTTGGTCGCCCACGGTCCTAAAGTGTGAAACCGCTCCTTGCTTTTTTTGCAAGTACTCTTCATACCCGAAATACATCGTTCCATAACCATAAACCTATAAATTATGAGAACGATTTTTTTATGTACAACCGTTACCAAACCACCTTAACTACCTGCTAAACGCAAGCTACCTTTTGCTGTCTCAAAACTGAAACAAACATTGTGTTAGGATAGGGAAACAAACACCGAGAAGTACTCTTATCAGAGACACTTCCCCCATCAGAATTTTAGTCCTGATGTGTTTAACTGTACCTTGATATAAAAAAAGGGAATTATATAAAAAGACAATCCTCTCTATATCAAACCACAACCCAAACCTAAAATGCTTTTGGCACTTAGATTTAAGCTTTTCCTCTTTAAACTCGCACTTTAAAGGTATTGCCTTTATTTCTATTTTCCAAATGGTATATTAAAATTTTAAAGTTTGTTTCAGAAAGGAGAGCAAAAGGAGTTTTTTAAACCCTAAACCCATTACTCATAAATCTCAGTTAGGAAAACACCCTTTTCGTAACCGGTCGGGAACACCTATGCCAACTTTAAACCAATAACAGACAACAGATCACCCAAACTAAATAAATAATTCGCGAATTCGCGATAAAACCAATAACCCATAACTAAAAAACTCCTGCACCGAAAGGTCCTTTGAATAAAAACACCTAGTTAATTTAATTTGAATTTGTTAATAAAAGGTGCAGGTAATTTAGCCGCAACATAAACTCTTAAACCTTAACTAAAAAACACACCCATGAAATACTACAAACAAATACAAATAGGAATAATTATACTTTTTATAGCAACGATGTGCCTGTGGCTTTATAGTTGAGATACAGGTTATTTAGCCGCAATATCAACTCATAACTAAAAAACGCCTATGATATAACAAAAACTTAGTGCTTTTGCGCCTTAGTGGCTCTGCACCTAAAAAAAAAGTCCCCTAACTCGCCGGCAAGCTAAACTAGAGGACCATAGCAAAACAAAACTCACATTTCATTTAACTAAACCAATATTATGAAAATTATTTCATTAAACAAAGGCTTGGGAGCACTTTGGTATCCGTTTATTATCGGGTTCTTATTATCCTGCACCCCAGCTCTAGCAAACAACAGACTGAGGCCAATGCTGTCTGTGCGACAGCAAAACCCAATAAACGGTATCATCACTGATGGCACAAGCCCTTTACCCGGTGTGACAATTTCCATAAAAGGAAAAAGAAACAATACCGTTAGCTCCGACTTCAACGGGCAATACATCCTTTCGGCTAATGCTACAGATACTTTGATAGTCTCTTTCATAGGATTCAAAACAGCAATAGTTCCCATAAAAGGTCGTAAAACTGTCAACATACAATTACTGGAAGACATAACCTCTTTACAAGAAGTCCGTGTCAATGCAGGCTATTATTCCGTCAAAGAAAAAGAACGCACTGGAAGTATTGCCCGCATTACGGCTAAAGATATTGAAAAGCAACCTGTAACGAACGTATTGGCCGCCATGCAAGGCAGAATGGCGGGGGTGAATATCGTGCAAAGTTCAGGTATTGCAGGAAGTGGTTTCGACATTAAAATACGGGGTCAAAACAGTTTACGAACCGACGGAAATGCACCGCTCTACATCATCGATGGGGTGCCCTATGCTTCTGATCCTATTGGTGTAGGCTATACAGCTACCGTTATGCCATTACCCACCAGCCCTCTCAACAACATCAACCCTGGAGATATTGAAAGTATTGAGATTCTTAAAGATGCCGACGCCACGGCTATTTATGGGTCAAGAGGCGCCAATGGCGTAGTGCTGCTGACAACCAAAAAAGGTAAAGCCGGTAAAACAACTTTCTCGTTCAACCTAAACCGTGGAACGGCACAAGTCACCCGATTTGCCGACTTGATGAAGACTCAACAATATCTTGAGATGCGTAGAGAGGCTTTCGCTAACGATGGGGTTACCATCTATCCTGCCAATGCCTACGATGTGAATGGTACCTGGGATCTCAATCGGTATACCGACTGGCAAAAGAAATTGACAGGAGGAACAGCACAAATAACCAATGTGCAAAGCTCCATTTCTGGAGGTTCCGCATTGACCCAGTTTCTGATCAGTGGGAATTACGGAAAAGAAACCACGGTATTTCCCGGCGATTTCAACTACCAAAAAGGAAATATCCGCGTCAACTTAAACCATACTTCGGAGGACAAACGTTTCAAAACCAACTTTGCGGCCGGATACACGCTTCAAGATAACGACCAACCGGCAAAGGATTACACCGTGGAGTCTCGAACGCTGGCTCCCAATGCACCCGCATTGTACGATGAAGAAGGCAACCTAAATTGGGAAAACGGTACATTCAATAATCCATTGCGCAATTTACAAGGAGAATTCCTCGCTAAAACCTACGATTTGGTTTCTAATTTAATGCTTTCCTATCGACTGCTTCCCAATATGGAAATCAAATCCAACTTGGGTTTCACCGATCTAAAACACCAAGAAAGTAGTTCACAACCCTCTACCGTCTATGACCCAGCTTGGGAAGTGGGTCCTGAATATTCATTGATTTCGATTGGAAATACCACACGCCAATCTTGGATTATCGAACCTCAACTTAATTACAGACAAAACTTGCAGGACGATCTTGAACTAGATGTGCTGTTGGGAAGTACTTTTCAGCAACAAACAGCTCGTAAACTGGTGCAACGCGCGAGTGGTTTTACCAGTAACAGTCTCATCAACAACCTTGCAGCTGCCTCGGATATAGCGGTGGATATTGATGACTATTCGGTTTACAAATACCAAGCCTTTTTTGGACGTGTCAATTTGAATTGGAAAAAGAAATACATCTTCAATTTGACCGGCAGACGCGATGGCTCCAGTCGATTTGGTCCTGGAAAACAGTTTGCCGCTTTTGGAGCCGTTGGAGCTGCATGGCTGTTTAGCGAAGAATCCTTTTTAACGAATAGTGTGCTAAGTTTTGGAAAACTGAGAACCAGTTACGGGATTACGGGTAGTGACCAGATTGGCAATTACCAGTTTTTAGATACCTACAGCGCAACGGGAGGTAACTACCAAGGCGTTATTGGCTTAGTGCCTACCCGATTATTCAATCCCAATTTTGCTTGGGAAACCAACCGAAAATTGGAAGTCGCACTGGAAATGGGCTTCTTGAAAGATAAAATCTTCTTGACACTAGCTTCTTTCAGCAACCGATCTTCGAATCAATTAGTAGGTACACCATTACCCTCTACAACAGGTTTTACTTCCATCCAAGCCAATCTGGATGCTACCGTACAAAATTCAGGGATAGAAGTAACATTGCGAACCCTAAACCTAGAAACCAAAAATTTTAGCTGGAGTACCAGCTTTAATGCCACGGCACTTAAGAACAAATTACTGTCTTTCCCTGATTTAGAAGCCTCTACTTATCGCAATCAATTCGCTATAGGAGCTCCACTGAACATTCGTAAAATGTACCACTTTGAAGGAGTCAACCCCCAAACGGGCTTCTATCAATTTAAGGATGTCAACGGCGATGGTAAAATTACTGCCGACGCTGACAAAACAGCTATTGTAGACCTTAATCCTAAATTTTATGGGGGTTTGCAAAACCAAATAAGGTATAAAAATTGGCAGTTGGATTTCTTGTTTCAATTTGTGAAGCAACAAAATCTAAACACGGCAGCAGTTGGCTTTCCCGGAATGCTGGGCAACCAAGCCGCAGCACTTTCAAACCACTGGCAAAAACCGGGAGACATCGCTACCTACCAACGTTTTACAACCGGCATGGATGCAGGCGCTGTTACCGCTCAAATAAATTACTACAGTAGTGATGGTGTCGTTACGGACGCTTCCTTTATTCGCTTAAAAAATATTGCCTTGAGCTACAACTTACCTAAGAACTGGCTGGGATGTGCTGCATGCAAAATAGTCATGGAAGGACAGAACCTGCTCACCTTTACACACTACAAAGGAGCTGATCCTGAATTTTTAACTACCAATTCACTACCACCTTTAAAAATTGTAACGGCAGGAATACAACTTAATTTCTAATACTACTCATTATGAAAAATAGAACTAAAAAAAACAGTCGGTTTTCCATTTGGTCAAATACACTGGGGATATTTTTGCTTGGAATCACATTAACAACCATCTCTTGTGATGAATTCGTGCAAGTAGAAGTTCCTTCCACCCAGCTTTCCTCTACACTAGTTTTTGAAAACAACAGCACCGCAACGGCTGCATTAGTCTCTATTTATGCGCAAATTAGAGACAGCGGCTTGCTGACGGGGAATCCTAAAGGTATGCATGTAAAATTAGGCGAATACACCGATGAATTGACATTTTATGGCGCGGGTGGGCAGACCGATGCTTCCTTTTACAATAATATTGTATTGCCCACTAATACGGATGTTAAAGACTGGTGGAACACAACCTACCAGCAACTATATGCTACCAATGCCCTATTAGAAGGCGTTGAAAACTCCAAATCCCTAACTTCTTTTCAAAAAGAACAGCTTCGAGGCGAAGCCCTCTTCATCCGAGCCCTTTTGCATTTTCATTTGACAAATCTATTTGATGCGATACCCTATGTAAAAACGACCGATTATAGAGCCAACACCAAGATTGGCAAAGTAGGTAAGATACAAGTATATGAAAATGCAGAAGCGGATTTGCTCGAATCAGAAGCACTATTGGGTGTAGCTTACATTAGTTCGGAGCGCATACGCCCCAACAAGGCAACAGTGCAAGCCCTTTTAGCACGCTTGTATTTGTACAGTGGCAGATGGGCAGAGGCCGCCAATAGTGCCTCTGCAGTACTCAACAATACCACGCTCTATGCGGATGATCATAACTTAGAAACTGTCTTTTTGAAAGGTAACTTGGGCAACATCTGGCAATTATTGCCTGACACGGATGGACGTAATACTTTAGAAGCTGAAACCCATGTGTTTCTACAAGGTCCGCCACCAGTTTCGGCCTTAAGTGTGGCCTTCGTAAATTCTTTTGAAGCAGGAGACCTCAGAAGAGCACAGTGGATAAAGGAAGTGACGAATGGAACAGCCGTGTGGTACCATGCCTATAAATATAAAGCCTATAATAATTCGCAGGGCTCGTTAGAGTATACTATTGTATTTCGAACTGCAGAGTTGTATTTGATTCGGGCCGAAGCAAGAGCCCAACAGGGAGAACTGACCACTGCGTTAGAAGACCTCAACAAAATACGAAATAAAGCCGGTCTTGGAAACAGTTCAGCCTTAACCGCGGAGCAAATCCTTAACGCAATTGTCAAAGAGCGAAAAAGTGAACTCTTTTCGGAAGGGCATCGTTTTTTTGATTTGAAAAGAAATAACCTGCTCGATGAAATACTAACCCCTACAAAACCAGGTTGGGATACGAATGACAAGATACTGCCGCTACCAGAAACAGAACTGCTGCTAAATCCCAATTTAAAACCGCAAAACACTGGCTATTAAAATGAAAAGATATAAATACTACCTTCTGTACTTAATAGTAACCCTCTCCTGTCTCCACTCCCTCCATGCTCAAATGAAGCAAAAAAGAGAGTTGTTGACGGAAGATTATGGTCGTTGGCACCAACTCTTTACAATGGGTATTTCCCAGCAGGGAAATTGGATGACTTATACCCATCACTATAACTCCAACGCTGATACGCTTTTTGTAAAAAACACAGCTTCCTTTAAAGTTCATGCCTTTGCAAAAGGATTCAAACCAAACTTTGTGGTAGAATCTAAATTAATTTACCAACAGCCCGGAAATACCCTTACTATTTTCGATTTGACAAAAGAAAGTAGTGTGTTACTGGAGCAGATATCCGAATATGTAATAGCAAAAAACAACCGTTATTTAGTACTGCAAAGTGCGCCCAATGACAAGGAAGCCCTTTTGATTACCGATATAAATGGGAAGCTAGAGCAAGAAATACCTAATCTTGTCGCATGGAAAATGGATCCGACACTAAGCAAAGTCGCCTGCATCACGCAAAAAGAAGACCGCTTTGTTGTGGTTATTATTGAGCTGGATAAAAAATTGAGAAAGACCACCTTGTTGGAAAATGCAACTATACTGCGGCAGTTGGAATGGAACGCCTCGGGAACCACCTTGGCCTTCTTGAGTGCATATACGGACACGATAGAAAAGAATGCTAGAGGAGCGGTATATGCCTACGATACACAAACGCAAAAGTTGGCTACACTTTATCTTTCTGGACATCCAACTCTCGCACCTACGCACGCTATTGGGGCAAACTATACTACGGCCTTGCTGATTTCAGATGACGGACAACGGGTGTTTTTTGGAATGGAAGAAAAAACGGAGCGAGCGATGCCAGACCCTTCGTCGGTTCAAGTCTGGAATACGGCTGACAAGAGTGGAAAAACCAGTCAAATTGACCATCCTATTCCAGTGCAAATTGACCACCAGTTTCGGAGCAAACTGACCACCACTTTCCAGTTCAAATTGACCACCTAATTTTGGGGTACAATTGATCATCAAAAACTACTTACTTTTTCATGTTGTTAGCACCATACATTCGTTAAAAAAAGACGGATTATGGCAAACAAAATAACAGACATGAGTAAAATTAGAAAAGCAATTAAGTTCTACTGTAACGGAAAAAGTAAGTTATTCATAAGTAAGTACTTATCTCTTTCTAGAAATACGGTAAAGAAGTATATTTCTTTATTTGAAGTGCTAGGATTAAGTTTTGAAGTAATTAGTGAAAAAACTGATGCTGAGTTAGAACTTTTGTTCTCACACACTACCGTGGAATCAATCAGTCCCAAACTGCAGCTTCTTTATGATTTTTTTCCTAAAATGGAACGCGAACTAAAAAAAGTTGGCGTTACCATACAGCACATGTGGGAGCAATATATTGTCCTAAATCCTAATGGTTACCGAAGCTCGCAATTTGGACATCATTATAAAATATGGAGCAAACGAGTCAATCCAGTGATGCACATGAATCACAAAGCGGGTGATAAAATGTATGTGGATTATGCTGGAAAAACACTCTCCATCATTGATAAAGACACGGGAGAAATTAAAGAAGTACAATTTTTTGTAGCCATATTAGGAGCCAGTCAATACACCTATGCCGAAGCTTCCATGAGCCAACAAAAGGAAGATTTTGTTACATCGGTAGAAAATGCTATGCGTTTTTTTGAAGGTACTCCTGCGGCAATTGTTCCGGATAATTTAAAATCTGCAGTGATAAAAAGCAGTCGTTTTGAACCCACCATTAATGAAACCTTGGCTGATTTAGCCGAACATTACCAAACTACAATCTTGCCTGCCAGGGCTTATAAACCCCGAGACAAATCATTGGTTGAAGGAGCTGTTAAGATCTTGTATCGAAGGATTTATGTAAATCTAAAAGAAACTAAATTCTTTTCTCTGGAAGAATTAAACCAGCAAATATGGGATTTATTGGATGCTCATAACAGTCGAAAACTCACAGGACGTCCGTACTCTCGGATAGAATTATTTTTAGAAGATGAACAACAAAAACTAAGTCCATTACCACAAGAACGTTTTGAAATCAAATACCAATCCTTTGCAACAGTAATGCAAAATGGGCATGTTCAATTAAGTCAGGACAAAAATTACTATAGCGTTCCGTATCAATATGTCAAGAAAAAAGCGAAACTATTGTATACCAAATCAACGGTAGAGATCTATCACAAATACAATCGAATAGCCATCCATCCAAGGAATTACAAACCTTATATCTATACCACAATCCCGGAACATATGGCTAGCACGCATCAATTTGTAGCTCAGTGGAGTGCTGCCCGCTTCATTGATTGGGCCAGTAGTATTGACGAGTCAGTAGCAGAATATATTATGCAAATAATTGAAAGTAGAAACCATCCTGAACAGGCTTATAAAAGTTGTTTGGGAATATTAAACTTCGAGAAAAAGGTAGGGAAAGAGCGATTAATAAATGCCTGTAAGCGGGCACTTGATTTTAAAATTTACAATTTTAAGACCATTCAAAATATTTTAGAAAACAACTTAGATCATATCGAATTTGAACAAGAACCTGAGCAGGAACTTCCAATTCACGCTAACATAAGAGGAAAACAGTATTATAATTAAATTAAAACACAGTAATCATGAATGAATCCACAGTAACAAAAATGAAACAAATGAAGCTTTACGGCATGCACAATGCTTTTAAAACAGCCATTGAAAGCGGAAAAACAGACCATTACACGCTCGATCAGTTTGTATCGATGCTTATTGATGCCGAATGGGATGAAAGGCACAATCGGCGTATTGCCCGCAGTATCACCAACGCCCGATTCCATTACAAATCAAATATTGAAAGTATCAATTTTGACCAAACCCGTAATCTGGATCGAAATACCATACTGCGTCTGGCAGAATGTGAATTTGTCGAAAAAAATGAAAACATTTTAATAACGGGAAGCACTGGTGTAGGCAAAAGTTATTTAGGCACAGCATTAGGTTATCAAGCCTGTATCCAAGGTTTTAAAGTAAGTTATTTTAATACTTCGAAGCTGTTTGCTAAATTAAAAATGGCCAAAGCAGATGGTTCTTACCTGAGAGAATTGGCCAAAATAGAACGGCAAGATGTTATTATATTAGACGATTTTGGACTCCAAGCTTTGGATAGCAGTAACCGAATTACCCTTTTAGAGATCATTGAAGACAGGCATAATAACGGTTCTATCATTGTAACCTCACAAATCCCAGTGCAAGGCTGGTATGACATCATTGGAGAAAAAACCATAGCTGATGCAATTTTGGATAGGCTGATACATCAATCTCATCGACTCGAATTACATGGAGAATCTATGAGAAAAAAAAGAGGGATAAACAAAGGATAATATTTAAGTATATTTGAACACTAATTAACAGATGAAAAAGAGTAGTTTTTAATGAAAAATGGGGTGGTCATTTTGCCCCGGAATTGGGTGGTCATTTTGAATTGGAATCAGGTGCTCACTTTAAATTGGAATTGGGTGGTCAATATCACTGGAATTTGCACGTAAATACCTTTGCTCCTGAAAAAAAAGAACCAAGCATCCGTGCTCCTCACCAAATGAAATAGGAAGAAAAGAAGTTAAATGAGATAAAACGGTGAAAAAAAATAGCTAGAATAACTGATTGAATTCTTAATCCGTGAAATATTTGTTTTGAAGATATTGGATTCCATATAAGGACAAATAGTACCATGAGAAAGACATTTTCTCTAATAAGATTGTATCATTTTTAGATTGCATGCCATATTAATCACTGGGGAGGATATTCATGATTTATAAGGAGGGATATGGGCCGAAAAAAAATACTAAACTAGAGACTATACCGATAGAAAAGGTGATGCACTGTAGAATGGAAAAGTATAGAATATCAAACTAATACTTATCAGGGTGAGATTTACCACTAAGGAGAATTGCAAAAAAAACTCTCGGCAAAAATTACAAAATACTATCGCTAAAGGTTTTCTTCAACCCGAGGATGATTCGTTTGCTTAAGGCTCGTTTTTGAAAGCATTTTTGAAGTTGCCTCTACTATAGATTAATTGCCAAGAGTTGATGAACAGCCAATCATAGCCAAGAATCTCCTTTTAAAGCCGAAGATTGATTATTTCAGTATCATTCTAATAATTTAGTAGTTGTACCGATTAAAAAAAGAAATCAAAAAAGCAAAATTTATTTTTTGGTAAATGAAAATATGCGACAGTCAAATTTTAAAAAAAATGTTATGGAAGAAATTATAACAAAAGAAGATTTAAGGCAGTTTGGTCTGCAATTATTAGATAAAATGCGCATTTTAGTTCAAGAGACCACTCATGCGCAAACGGAATTAGTACAGCCAGAATGGCTCAAAAGTAAGGCTGTCAAAAAGCTGTTGGATATCTCTGCAGGTTCAGTGCAGAATCTCAGAGTGACACAGAAAGTCCGATTTAAAAAAGTTCTGGGCTCGTATTATTACAATAAAGAAGATCTTCAGAAACTTTTCAATGATGAACCAGACAAATAAACCAAGTGAAGACCAAATCATGAACTATTTATCCATTTGTATGGACGATCCAAGGCTTAATGTTTGGCATCTGGCCATTTTAGCGGCAATTCTAAATTTAGGTTATAGGCAGAGACAATGGCAGAGAATCAAAGTTAGTCGCAGTAAAATAATGGCATTGTCGCATATAAATACACTGCCAACCTACCATAAATACTTTAAACAGCTTCAAGATTTTGGATATTTCAAGTACAGCCCCTCATACCATCCAGACTATAGGAGTGAAGTTGAACTACATGAAAAGAGGTTATCTCATAACTAATGAGATAACCTCTTTGTTTTAATATTTATTTTTGTTTCCAGTATATGAATTAAGATGAGGATATATTATATTTTTCCTTAATTCTTTTTATATCTTTTTCTAATCTTGAAAGTACAGCCAAATCTACTTTGGACATCTTAAGAGACGTTTTAGACAGTCTTTTATTGAGCAGTGACATTTCGCGTCCAATGGTTACCTGTTCTGTAATGGCATAGGCTTCCGTCTGTTTAACAGACGCATGACCTAGCATTTCCTTGACTACATTAATGGGGACATTATTGTTTAATGTAACTGTACTTCCAAAGGTTCGACGTGCCATATGTGTATTTAATGTGAAGGGAAAACCGCATAGAGTCGCAATCTCTTTTAGATACTCGTTCATTTTCTGGTTGGAAGAAACTGGTAAAACGGTACCACGCTGCAAACAGAGAGGGTGTTCTTCATATTTTTTAATTATTTTTAGTGCTTGCGGCAATAGTGGGACATTTGTGGGAGAACCCGTTTTTTGTCTTTCAGACATTATCCAAGAATTCCCGTCAATACCATCTTTGATATCGGTTTTTTTTAATTGATATGCGTCGATATAAGCTAATCCCGTGTAACATTGGAATACAAATACATCTCTGACGACATTAAGTCTTTCTGTGGTAAAATAATGCCTTTCCAATTCATACAGTTCTTGTGTGGAAAGAGGTTTCTTAACTATTTTGGTTTTTCGGCTTTTAAAGTTTTTAAAAGGGTCTTTTAGGATGACTTCCTTATCGATTGCACGAATGACAATTTTTTTGAAATTAGCAATGTATTTAAGCGTGGTATTATTGCTGCAATTTCGAACTGTTCTCAGGTAAAACTCAAAGTCCTTAATAAATTCAAGATTTAGATCTGTAAATTCAATATCATCAGTATTAAATTTAAATCGAATAAATGACCTTAAATGATTTATCGTAATGGTAAAACGATCAAGAGTTCCTTTAGCATATCCTTTGCCCAGTAAGGCAGTCATTTCATCATTATGTTTTTGAAATTCTTCCAGTACTTTAACCCTTGGAGTTACGTTTCCTAATATGTAATCCATGATCTTTTGGGAAGTTATCGGTTTTCCGCTGTACATAATCTCGGTCTTGTATTCATTGATTTTTAAAATCAGTGAATCCAGAAAAAAGTTAAGGGATCTCGCATCTTCTTTGGTGCCGATAGCCCTTTCGATTTTCTGGTCCCAGCGGGCGCTGTCCCATTTTCGTTTGGTGGATGTTTCCTTAGGGATTCCATCTACAGTTATTCTAAGATAAACTGTTCTAATTTTACTTTCATTGCGGGGGATTTTCAAAAAGAAAACCAACCCAAAGCTGCTCTCTAACATAATTCAACTTTTTAGATTAATAAATGTAGAATTATAGCATCAAAAAAACAAGTCGTTAACCTCGTTAACCTCTGTATTTACTAGTGTTTAAGTGGTATTCTGTGGCACATTTTGCGAACACGGTAATGTGCCACGATTTTGCCATAGAAACTTTGAGCGTTTTTATAAATATTGAAAAGTGCTTTAAAATAAAAAAACCTGCGAATCCTTGGATTTGCAGGTTTTACCACGTTTTTTGCGGGTTTTTGAAAAGATTGAAAAAGTTGCCTTTTTGCTTCTTTTACCCTTTTGGTGGGGAGAGCAGGATTCGAACCTGCGAAGTTTACACAGCAGATTTACAGTCTGCCCTCGTTGGCCGCTTGAGTATCTCCCCGAAGCCTTTGAGTACAACACTTATTTGTTGTAAGCGGTTGCAAATATAGAAACAGTTTTGGTTTCTGCAAACTAATTTTACACTTAATTTTACTATTATTTTTAATGCATTGGTATTGAATAAAATAAAAAAATCTCCACTAGGGAGATTTTTTATTTTATAGGTATAAATGCAATTATTTTGCTAGAAGTTCAATAACTTTTGCTCTAAGCGCATCACCTCTTAAATCTTTTGCGACTACATTTCCGGACGCATCCAGAATAAAAGTAGCCGGTATTGATTCTACTTTATATTGAGCAGCTATTGGTTCGTCCCAAAATTTTAAATTTGAAACATGATTCCAAGTTAGCTTATCTTTTGCAATAGCATCTTTCCAAGCTTTTGCATCCTTATCTAAAGATACGCCAATTATGTTAAGACCTTTGCTGTGTAACTCTTTGTAAATTGCTACAACATTTGGATTTTCTTGTCTACAAGGTCCACACCATGAAGCCCAAAAATCAACGATTGTAACCTTTCCTAAATTTTCTTTCAGAGAAATTGTTTTCCCTTGAGGATTAGGACCAGAAAAATCTGTTCTTCATTTAGCTTCAGCAGCTGGTGCTGGTGCAACTGGAGCAGCTCCTACAGCTGGCGTTTTCAATTCAGCAAGCTTAGCTTTGATAGCAATACCTGGTTTTGTTTTTTTCAATGACTCTTCTAAGCTGTTGTATAATTTTTCAGATTTTGCAACATCAGCAGTTGGATCATTTAACATACCTTGGATAATCAAAGCAGAAATGAATGCTTTAGGATGTGTTTCAGCATAAGTTACGTATTTAGCTTTTGAAGCTACACCAACTTCTTCTTGAATTTTAGAAAATTCTTGCATCAACTTATTGATAACAACTGTATCTTTAGTTTGTTGAGCAGTTTCCATAGCTTTCATGTTCTTGTTTTGGAAATCCATAAGTTTCTTTTGAACTTTAGTGATTTCTTCATTGAATGCTACGTATTCGTCATTGTTATAAGTTCCTGAAACTTTAGATTTTTGGATACTGTCTTTGTTAATGGCGATAGTTACTTCTGCATTTTCTAATATGAAAGGTATTTTTACTTGTGCTCCTTCTAATTGAATTGTGTAGAAAGCAGGTTCTGTTATGGTTCCTTTCATTTCGAATTTACCATTTTCAACCTTTACAGTATCTTTTGGTAACATCATTCCACTCGCATCTTGTGTTTCCAAGATAATTGTTTTACCATTTTCAATTCCTGTTGCAGTCCCCGAAATGATGTATTCATCTTTGCCAACTTTGCTACAAGAAATTAAAACAACAGCAGCCGAAAGTAATAAAATTATTTTTTTCATTATTAATTAGTTAATTAAGTTAAGGTTGCAAAAGTATTTAAAAAATATAAAATACAAATTATTTTGCAACCTAAATTTTTGTTATAATTTTTCATTCTTAATTAGAAGGTATCGTGTATTTTATTTGTAGGTGTTTTGTAAAGTAAATGATGATTCCTTTAATTTTAAATTTTGATTCAAAACGTATATTTTATTATTTTAACTATTTGTTTGTAAGTAAGTTAGATTAAAATAACTCAAAGTTGTGAAATAAAAAAAAGCATCCTGATGAAGGATGCTTAGTTGTTTTTTTGATTTTGTAAAAAACTAGTCTTGGTTGATTGTTTTTCTCCAAGTAAAAGAATTTAGGATATGTCTTTTTGCAAATCTTCCAGGAGAATCAGCATTTACCATTTTTACATACGTTGCTTTAGGCACACTAATGTATTCGTAAACACTACCATTTGAAAAGTTGATAATCAACCTACCTTCAACAAATTTATAATCTGTAATGGTAGAAGTTGAGATCGTCTCCGTATATTCTGGTAAATTTTGTTTAATGGTTTCAGGATTGATGCTTACCAAAAAATGGTATGCTTCAATGATTTTTTTACTGTTTTCTTCTGCAGCTTTCAATCCATCTTCATCGCCCTGAAATTTGTCAGGATGCGCTTCTTTCATAGCGTTACGATAAATCGTTTTCAAATCTTTCAGCTCTGCAGTTTTATCTACATTTAGCAGTTTGCGGTATTCAACTATTTTTTTCATAAATAAGGTAACTACTTGTCTTTTACTATTAAATCAATGTAATTTGATTTCAAAATCGACAAATTTTTTGCAAAGGTACACTTTTTTTTAAATTTTTAGTTTGTGACAAAAAAATATTCAAAAAAAAGAATTTGATTTCTATTTTTTGCTTAAAAAAGTAGCATGCAAAAATACTATTGCTGTGGTTTATTATTGGCTTTATCGAAGTTTTTCGATTTTTTTGGATATTTGTTATAACTGATATCGCTTGGGTTTTCAATTATTGATTTTATTGTAATCCAATCACCAACAGTATGTTTTTGTGCCATTTTATAGTCTAAAAGATATTCACCACAAAAAAAGTTGTTGTTCTCATCTTTTTCCATAATTCCGGTGTAAACACCTTTTTGTAACATTCTTTCTTCAGAAGCTTTGGTCATAATCAATTTATTTTTACTAATTCTAGTTGGCAAAGTTAATCAAATATTACTTGTCTTGTTCAATTTTAGACTTTCTGATTACCTTTGTTTAATGAAAAAAATATTTCGTCCCAACCCCAATTCATTCAAAAATACTTTTTGTGTCTTTCACGAAGCGTCTTTGGACAGCATAAAAGGATTAGAACTTCAATATGACAGCAAATCAGGAAGTAAATATTTTTATACTAAAGAGGGAATGTATCGTTTGTCAAATCATTGGGGACGATTGGCTAACAGTAAATGGCGTTTAGAACCATTAGAACCAGAAACCGATTCTAAAATAAAATTAGGTTTTGCACCTTGGACTAATTTTTATCCTGATAATGCTCTCGATGAACTATATTATTTAGAGGCAAATTATCTAAAGAAAACGGTTAATTATCAGCATAAAAAGAATCCAAATTATGATAATAAAGCCATTCTTAGAACTAGTTTTGAAACCACAAAAAGAATTAAGCAAGTTCGTAATTTATTTACGCTGACTTCTTGGGCTAAGTATTTTGATTATGAGAATTTGGATATTTTAAGAAAAAAAATCATAGAAAAACTAATCTTTACCAATAAATCATTGGAAGAAATAAAAAGAGAATTGAAATAAAGGTGAGTAATTATTTATTCAAATAGCTGTCTTTTAATCATTCGAAGTAATTAATTCTAAATCATTCATGGTGACCGGTTTAGATAAGTAACCTAAAATATCAGAATACGTTTTTGATTTGTTTTTGTCCTCAGTGGCAATAGAAGAACTTACAATATATACGATGATGTTTTTGCTGAATTTAGATTTTAGCAGTCCCATTTTTTCCATGAATTCCCATCCATCCATAATTGGCATATTAATATCCAATAGGATTATGTCTGGAAGTACGTCAGTATTATCCGGTTTATTATGTACTGTATCATGCAAAGCATCTATTGCTTCTTTTCCATTTTTGAAAGAAGTAATGGTTGAAAACATTTCAGATCTTTGAATGATTTTATTGATGATGATTTGATAAATTGCATCATCGTCGATTACCCAGATTGCTTTTTTTGTCATTGGATATAGATTTTAAATGTTGTTCCTATATTGGGTTCACTTTCCACAGTGATATTTCCGCCCATGGCATCAATTTGATTTTTTGTAATAAATAATCCTATTCCTTTTGAATCGGCATTATTAGTGAATGTTTTATACATTCCAAAAATTTTATCAGCATTCTTAACAAGATCTATCCCAACACCATTGTCTGAAATCTGAAGGATTTTGTTTTCGTCATCAGTTATCCACTTAATGATTATCGTGGGTTTTCGTTCTGGATGACTGTATCTGATAGAGTTAGAAATAATGTTGTAAAGGATACTTTCAAGGTATGCCGGATTATAATTTATCATGACATCATCAGGCATAATAGTAGAAATAGAAACATCTTTTGAGCTTATTTGTTCAGAAAGCACTCTTTGAACAGTTTCTAAATATTGCTGTAAGTTTAATGATTCTGACACCAGACCAATATTGGTTCTTATATTAATGACTTCGTTTAGGTGAATCATGGTTTCGTTTAAGGAATTCGAAACAGATTTTAATAATTGAATCATTTCATCTTTTTCTTCTTCAGATTCCGAAGATTCTATGAGAGACATAATAGATGCGATGTTACTGGTATGCGATCTTAAATTGTGAGATACTATATAGGAAAAGTTCAGCAGTCTTTTGTTTTGCTCGGTTACTAAATTGAAAGAGTCATTTAAATCTTTCTCGGCTTCTTTTGTAGTTGTAATATCAATCATTATACCTCGCAAACTTAGAGCTTGGTCATTTTCGGAAATTACATTTACAATATCTCTTAACCAGACAACAGCTCCATTTTTAGCAATCATCCGATATTCAAAATCATGATTTAAATTTTCTTTTGTTTTTAAAGTACAATAATCGATTGTCCACTGTCTGTCTTCCGGATGAATATGGTCTGACCAAAAAGTTTTACTCGACAGCCATTCTTCTGCGGTATAGCCTAATATTTTTTCGGCTTTTTGACTTATAAAATTAAAGGCAAATGTTTTAGCATCACATTCCCAAACGATTCCATCAATAGTATTTATTAAGGACTCAATTCTTTGTTGCGATGAAAGAATTATGTTTTCGGACAATTTTCGGTCTGTAATGTCTTCTGTGGAAACTATGATTCTTTCCAATGATTTTTCATATCCCTGAATTACATTCCATCGTAAATTTACGTCACGATATTCGCCATCTTTATTTTTTATTTTAGTATCAACAATTAATTGTTTTTCACCCTGTGTTATGGCAATCAGTTGTTTTGTAAAATCGGGAATTGAATCTTTATCGATGATTTGTGTAAGATCAGAAATTAATTCTTCTTTAGTTTTAACTTTATGAAGGCGAAGACACATTGTATTGACATCAATGATTTTCACCAGAGAAATACATTCATGAACTACATTAGGATGCATTTTTAGATAAAGAGAAACGGTTTCAGGAGTTTCATTTATAAGGTTTAATTTTTGAAGATGATTTTTAACTTTAGAAAAATCTTCTTCCCACAAAGGGATTGGGGAATCTTCAAATAGACTTTGGAATCGGGTTTCACTTTTTTTGATTAATTTTTGAGCTTCTTTTTTTAATGAAATATCTTCAACTATAGAAATGTGGGTTGTTACTTTTTTGTCTTTTTTAAACAGTGGCGATACAGTAAGATTTATCCAGATAATGGCACCTGCTTTTGTATAATATCGTTTTTCCATAGAATACTCTTTGATTTTTCCATCTCGGAGTTTTTCTAAATTCATTAAATCTTCTTCTAAATCTTCTGGGTGTGTTATCGATTGAAAATTTCTCTCTTTCATTTCTTGTTCTGAATACCCCAATAATTTACAATATTGATTATTTATCTCAATAAAATTACCTGTAAATGAATCAATATGAGCTATTCCTACAGCTGCTTGATCAAAAATTGCTTCAAATTTTATTTCAGAATTAAAAAGTTTTGTGGCTTGAATATTTACCAGAGACTGAAGTTCTTCTGGAATTTTTAATAAAGTATAAATCAAAATGCCAAAAAGCGCCGCTAAAATCAGACCTATAATACCAGGAATTATAATCTGAGCGTAAAAATAATTCTGATGTTTAGATATTAAGTATAATTTCCAATCTCCATCAGGAATAATTGTAGAGATATTGTATTTTTTAGAAAAATCACTTTTGTTGGGCAAGTAAAAAACTTCCTTTTTGGTGACTATATTTTCCTTTGAAAACTGAAAATAATATTTTGAATCATCAACAGTATTAATTCCTGAAGATTTCAACAAATCTTCTAATTTAATAATTACAGCAGAAAATCCCCAAAAAATATTGTTTCGAAAAACGGGAAATCTTCCCACAATTCCCATTCCGCCTTGTTTTAGTTTTAAAGGACCGGCAAAATACATTTTTTGAGAGGCAACAGATTTCAAAGCTTCCTCTTTAAGATGAGGAGTTCTTAAAATATTTAAACCAATAGCTGCTTCGTTACCCTTCATAGGATAGATATACTTTATCACTCCGTTTGGAACCAATTGTACGGCACTGATACTATTATTTGATTCCATCAGCTTTTTGCCTACATAATCAAAGTTTTCAGGAATACCTTTATCATTGATGGTTAATGCTAATGTTAAGGTGGTTGTGTAACAGTTTTTTAGCGATTGCTCTAAATTTTGATTAACAATATGAAGGATATTGTTCATTTCCCTTTGCTCATCTTCTTTTATAAGTTGATATTGCTGATATACTAGAAATCCTACAACATAGCTGAGAAACAAGAAAGTTATGAAGCCCGTAGTTTTCGGTTTATTTAAGAACCAACTGATAAATTTAGGGTATTTTTTATTGTCCATTTGTGCTAGTTGGAGGGATAGAGAAAGCTTAATTTTTTAATAAATAAATATAGATAAAAATAATAGAACACCATAATATTTTAGTATTATAGTTAAATTCTTAGTTTTTAGCCTTTTAAAATGTCTTATATGATTGTTTATATTCATTGTCACATCAAAAATTATATAAAAACTAATATTTTTAAGAAAAATTATAATGTCTTGTTAAAAAAAACAGAAATAATCAGAGTCAATAGAAAAGAGGTTTAAACCGAGTATTTTCAAAATGTTAAACTCTCCAATTAAAAACAATTTGAATTTCAATAAATAACCCGAACTTTGCAGGAGTTCTCAGATTAGATAGTTAATTTGATAATTAAAAAAAAAAATGACATGGGTAGAAATAACGAAAGAAATATAAAAAAGCACAATGACAAGTTGCATAAAGCGCAGGACAAAGTAAAACAAGCCGAAATGTTGCGCAAAGAAAAGCTAAAACAAATTACCAAAAAGTTTAACGAGACTAAGGATTCAGAAAATAATTAAAGATGGAAAACAATAAATTTGCGGAGCTAAAAAAAGGTGTTCAGGAAATAATTGATTTGATTGCCAGTAGAAATGGGAGAGAGGCTAATAATAAATTAGTTGATGTCAGTGAAGATTTAGATGAACTGCTGGATTTTGCAGAAGAAGATGAAGATCTAATCGAAATTAGTAAGTATCAGGTACTATTAAATCAATTGCAGCAAAAGATAATTGCACTTGACGGACAAGTGTAATGTATAGCTCTTAATAGTTTTTGATATAAAATGACAAAAATAAAATGCTATTGTGGTTCTCCAAAAAACTTTGATGAATGTTGTGAACCATTTATTAATGGAACTGAAAAAGCACCAACAGCTTTAGAATTAATGCGTTCCCGCTACTCGGCTTACGCAACCCATGCCGCCGATTACCTATTGGCAACAACCCATATTTCAGAGCGAAAATACTATTCGAAATCTGAAATTCTGAATTGGGCAACTTCAAATCAATGGCTTCAATTAGAAATTGTCGCTGCTACAGAAAATACGGTGGAATTCAAAGCTTATTTCTTGGACAACAAACTACAAAAACAAATTCATCACGAATTTTCTACTTTCAAACTCGAAAACGGAAGTTGGTTTTATGTCGACGGAAAATTTTTTGATTAGTTTTTTTTCGAATAAAATCCAGTTTACATCTTGTCTTTATGTTTTTAACTAAAAATTAATAAACGTTTGTATAGACAACATTTTAAAATGATGTAATTTTAAAGTCTATGAAAAATTACAATAAAAAAGGATTTTATTTCAAGCAATACGAAGCCCCATTTCAGTCTCCGTTTGATAAGCTCTTTGGGATTTTCAAAGAATTAATTACACATACTTCGGGAGATTTTGATGAAGCAATCGATTGGTTGCGTGAATTAGACAAAGAATATAAACTCACCGATGAACATTATACTATTGATGATTTTATCGAAGATTTAAAGAAAAAAGGATACATCCGCGATGAACTCAAAGATGATGGAACTTCTGGAATTGGCATTACAGCCAAAACCGAACGTGCCATTCGGCAACAAGCTTTAGATAACATCTTTGGTAACTTAAAACGATCGGGAAGCGGGAATCACAAAACAAAACATTCCGGGAACGGAGATGAGCATACGGGAGAATTTCGGGAATTTCATTTTGGTGACGGACTGGAACGAATTTCTTTGACCGAAAGTTTACGTAATGCCCAAATCAATAATGGAGTTGCCGATTTTATGTTGACCGAAAATGATTTGGTTGTTGAAGAAACACAATTCAAATCCCAAATGAGTACGGTTTTGATGATTGACATCAGCCACAGTATGATTTTGTATGGTGAAGATAGAATTACACCAGCCAAAAAAGTAGCGATGGCTCTTGCTGAGTTGATTACGACACGTTATCCAAAAGATACTTTAGATATATTGGTTTTTGGAAATGATGCTTGGACGATTGCAATCCGAGATTTGCCGTATCTAAAAGTCGGGCCTTTTCATACCAATACGGTTGCCGGTTTACAATTAGCCATGGATATTCTCCGCAGAAAACGAAATACCAACAAACAAATTTTCATGATTACTGATGGAAAGCCAAGTTGTGTTCGTGAAAAAGACGGTTCCTATTATATGAACAGTAATGGACTCGACGAATATATTGTGGATAAATGCTATTCCCAAGCGCAACAAGCAAGAAAATTACACATTCCAATAACAACTTTTATGATTGCCAGCGATCCGTATTTACAGCAATTTGTCGATCGATTTACCGAAGCCAATCAAGGAAAAGCGTTTTACACCGGATTGAAAGGTTTGGGCGAAATGATTTTTCAAGATTATGAAACCAATAGAAAGAAGCGGATAAAATAAAGGTCAATTGCAATATCAATATCAATAAAAAATAATAAATGAATACTATAAAAACACTCGGAGAATTAAAAAAATCAGGTTACGAAAGCAAAACGATCAAAGATGAATTGCGTTCTAACCTTAGAGAAAAAATAAAATCTGGAAAACCAACATTTGAAGGCGTTCACGGTTTTGAGAATACGGTAATTCCTGAATTAGAACGCGCCATTTTGTCTCGTCACAATATCAATTTATTAGGTCTTCGCGGTCAAGCCAAAACAAGATTAGCACGCAAAATGATTGAATTATTGGATGAATACATTCCGTTTGTGACTGGTTCAGAAATTAATGACGACCCTTTACAACCAATTTCGCGTTTTGCTAAAGATATAATTGAGATCAAAGGTGATGAAACTCCAATTTCTTGGTTGCACCGAAGCGATCGTTTTTTTGAAAAATTAGCCACACCAGATGTTACCGTTGCAGATTTAATTGGAGATGTAGATCCTATAAAAGCAGCCAATTTGAAACTGTCTTATGCTGATGATCGTGTGATTCATTTTGGGATGATTCCAAGAGCCAATCGTTGTATTTTTGTAATCAACGAATTACCTGATTTACAGGCGAGAATTCAAGTAGCGTTGTTTAATATTCTGCAAGAAGGAGATATACAAATTCGTGGTTTCAAATTAAGAATGCCACTAGACATGCAATTTGTTTTCACCGCAAACCCGGAAGATTATACCAATCGTGGCAGTATTGTAACACCATTAAAAGACAGAATAGGTTCCCAAATCTTAACGCATTATCCAGATACAATAAAAATTGCGAGAACTATTACGGAGCAAGAAGCTAAACTGGATGCAGTACAAAATGATATGGTTTACGTTCCTTCTTTGGCAAGGGATTTATTGGAACAAATCAGTTTTGAAGCAAGAGAAAGCGAATATATTGATAACAAAAGTGGCGTGAGTGCCCGATTGAGTATCACGGCTTTTGAGAATTTATTAAGCACAGCAGAAAGAAGAGCCTTGAAGTCTGGAGCAGATAAAACTACTTTGCGTTTGTCTGATTTTATGGGAATTATTCCTGCCATTACTGGTAAAGTAGAATTGGTTTATGAAGGAGAGCAGGAAGGAGCGGCCGCTGTGGCGCAGCATTTATTAGGTGATGCCATTCATACTTTTTTCCCTGCTTATTTTCCAAAAATTGAGAAATTAGAGAAACAAGACGAGAAAACACCTTACACAGATATCATTGAATGGTTTTTTGCTGAAAGTGGTTTCGAATTATTGGATGATTGTTCCGATGAGGAATATGAAAGAATCCTTGGAAGTATTGTGCCACTTGAAGTTTTAATCAAGAAATACCAACCGCAATTGGAAAAAGAAGATAAATTTTTCATGAAAGAATTTATTCTTTGGGGATTGGTAGAATACAAGAAACTGAGCAAAGACCGTTTCTCCGAAGGCTATCAGTTCAAGGATATTTACGGAAGCTTTATCAGTAAATTATAAGTATTTAAAAGGGTTTGGATTCATTTCTAAACCCTTTTTTCTTATAATTTATTACAATGAAAAGAATGAATTAGAAATAAATAATTTTATTTATTTCATAATCAGTCTCTAACGGTTTTTATTAGTCTACCTTGTCCCGTTGGCCGTCTAAGCAGTCAATAAAACAGACATGGAAAATAGCTTTGAAGCTTTGATTGCTACTTATATTGAAAATAAGGTAGGTATATCCGAACATTTTTTGAGTACCAATTTGGCCAATAATCTAAAACAAAATTTGATTGTTTTGAATCAGAAGAGTCTGTTGATGGAAGCAGGAATCGGTAATTCTGAGAAAGTTTCTTATGATGGCGCGATACGAAGTGATTCTATTTATTGGTTGGATAAAAAGCACAACAACGCATTCGAAAACGAATTTTTTGCGCAAATAGAAGCATTTATTATCTATCTGAACCAAAGCTGTTATGCCGGAATAACGGGTTATGAATTTCATTATTCGTTGTATGAATCGGGTGATTTTTATTTAAAGCATTTGGATCAATTCAAAAACAATCCCAGCCGAAAATACTCTATGATTAGTTATTTAAATAGCAATTGGCAAGAAAGTGACGGTGGCGAATTGCTGATTCATCAAGCAGATAACAATCAAAAAATTGCTCCTACACAAGGAAAAACGGTTTTCTTTAAAAGTGATGAACTGGTTCACGAAGTTTTGCTAACCCAAAATACCAGAATGAGTATTACAGGTTGGTTGAAAAGTGATTAATTTTCCTAAAAAAGTGTTCCCTGTATACCTTCGATTTTTGGATTGTTGTTGAATTTAAAGGAATCAGTTACTACAAACTGTTTTATAGTATCATCAAATTTTCGCAAAACAATAGTATCACATAAAAAAGAAGTGTTTATTGTCGTAAATAAGTGTTTTGCTATTTCAAGATTTTCAGGTTTAAGTTTGCGGCCAATTGATATATGAGGATTACTACTTTTTTCCATTTTTAGGGAACGAAGCGATTGAGTAACTTTTTTCATTATCACTTTTAGCTTGATTTTGGAATCTTCATTGGGAGTAATAACAAAAGCGCCATTGGAATATGAATCAAAATCATTCAGGTAAACTTCAAAAGGTTCAAAAGAATCACATAACAGGTTTAGTTTATTTTTGATAATTTCAATTGAAGTTTCAGTAGCTATGAATTCACAAATCGTAATATGAGCCACAGAATTTTTACTGTTAAACCAGCCCACTTCCTCGGCCAATTGTTCTTTCACCGATTTAACTAAAGCAATAACTGCTTCCGAAGGATATATCGCAACAGAATATTGTTTTTCCATACCTTACCATTTATATTTTTCCGTAAACGTTTAAAATATAATTCCCGTTTAAAAAAGATTTTGAATCTATTTGGCTTTGCAAAATAACTCCGCTATGAGGAGTTTCGAGTAATAATTGTGCTGCTTGCGCTAGTGGTGCTGCGGTTGTTGTTTGGATGGCTCTCAATTGATGTTTTCCCACTTTTTGTGGAAGTATGCATTTTGCAATTTCTCGTCTGCGCAAAATTCCAGTTGCATCTTTGCCTTCTACGGCGACATACAAAACAATTTTATCATCTTCAATATGTGGAATTACAGCTTCCATTTTTTCTTGTAAACCTTTAATTGCGTCAGCAGTATTTCCTAAATTAGTAATTTGCTCTTGTATCCAAGCATAATGTCCCGGATGTCGTAAGGTTTTGTAATCAAGTGAACAAACCTTTCCGGATAATGCATCTGGCAAATCTGCCGCTCCTCCTGAAGTCAGGTCTTCTTGGTAGGTGATTCCATCAATTATAATGTTTTTTCTTTCGGATAAAGAAGGTAAGGTTGTTTTAATAAAGTTTCTAAGTACAATGGTATCTTCCATATATTCGGTAGCAACGCCCACAGGACTCCAAGTAAATCCGTAAAAATGTGGTGCAACGGCATGATTGGTCAGTGCGCCAACTTTAAATTCCAATTTGTCAACTTTATCTACTTCAAAGTCAGTGCAAAACTGTTGAAAAAGACCATTTGCGAGTAAATCTATATAACCTGGAGCTAAACCCGTTTGAAGTATAAACCCGGTGTTGGCATCTTTTGCCAAAGCTATTATTTCTGCTGTTTCTGCTACATATTCCGTCAGATTGGCGTAATGAAGCTTATAATCTTTGGCAAACTGTGCTATTCGTGGTGCCTGGCTACCCGGTAAGCAGTCTAGAATGATATCTCCTTGACGTAAGATTGCTATCATTTCATCCGTAAGGTCTTTTTCGGCAAGGTGAAAATCTTGAATAAATCCCGATTTTGTAGTTCCTTCTTGAATCCAATGCGCAACTTTTTTTGCTTTTGAATGGGTTCTGTCACCAATAAAAAGACTAGGAGTTACTTCGCTCCATTCCATCAATAATAGACCTACAGCTTCGGCAATTCCACCGGCTCCGGCTATAATAATAGTGTGATGTTTTTTCATATACTAAAGATACTGTTTTTTCGTGGTTGATCATTTGATTTTTATGGTAATCAGATTGTTTGGGTGTGCAGTTTCTCTGTCAAGGATAGTAAAGAAAAGCCCGTAAAGGAGTATGGCCTTTTATTGAATAGCCTGGTAGTACAGTAAAATAAACATAATAAGTTGTATACTAAACTAAATAGAAGTATAATTATAACTTTTTTCTATTTCTAGAGTACTTTTATGTGTTTAGTTTAATTATTTGTTTCAGAAAAAACATAGAATTCCCTTATCCGTTTTATCATTCAGAGATACAATCAATAGTTGTGAATTTAAATTTTACACGTTCAAAATCTATAGGAGAGCCTTTGACAAAATAAGTTGCACCCATAGTGGTTTGCATTTCTCCATTACCTAAAATAAGTTGGTTACCTCGTTTTAGAAATGCCATTGGGTTTTTAAATGTTACTTTTTTATTATCGCCCTGAATGAAGGTATAGCTGGCAAATAATGTATCTCCACTGAATTCTCCTGCAATTTTGCCAACTTTTTGGGGTGTGTTAAAAAATTTCATCACCATATCGCCGGTTATTTTTCCGTTTTTTAAAGTATTCATTTTTAAATCTATAGTATCCTTTTCATACAAAGCTTTATAACATTGGACACTTATCGGTTTTTCAGCCAGGATTTGTTTAGCCTTAACGACTTCTTCGTTTTGATTTTTTTTACAGCTTTGGAATCCTATACAAGCAAACAGCAAACAAAAAAGAACTGGAGTTTTCATAATAGTAAATGTTTAGTTTATAAAAAAGTAATAAGGATTGCTAATTTACGCATAAATAGCTTGTAGTAGTAAAGATTTGATGGCATTTAAATAATGAATGATATTAATTTTTCATTTCTTTCGGTCAATCTAATACCTTTTTATAGAAATATTTAGTATTTGTAATATCTTTTTTTACAGTCAAAAGATTTTTTCTAAAGATTTCTCATTTGCTTCGAATAAGGTTTCTAAATTACTATTCCTGAATTTATTTAAATTTTGGTAATTACTTCCCGATGCAGAAATTAGCAGCCCTTACTTTAATAGGGTTTTAAACTTTAATGGTACAATTATGGTACAATTTAAAACGCATTATCGCAAAACAAAACAAAGTATCCTTATTGAGATAACAAGACTTATGGGCGTTGTTTGGTACAAAAATAGTTATAAAATTTGAATGTTGATTATATCACTAACATAAAAAAGCTAAATCTTTTATGATGGGAATACTTAGAGATTAGCGGTAAAAAGTAAAGAGGTCAAAAATCTAGTATTAACTTTAGATTTTTGACATCTTTTCAATATCATTTTGGATTTCTATATAAGTTTTTACTCGACCGGAATTAATCCATTTTATTAAATCATGTCTGTAAAAATAAATGCGTTTACCTTGTTTATTACCTGGGATTTCCCTTTTACATACTTTACTACATATCGTTGATACCGATAGATTTAAAAGTTTTGATGTTTATTGCATGTTTAGTAGTTCATCTTGATTTTCTCCAGTAGGCGATGTTCTATCAATAAGTTTTTCTAAATGCCCTAATTATTCATAAAGCTTTTTCATCATTATTGGTATCTGGTCGTAAGTAAATAGCTTCATGTTAACTTGTTATTTAAATCTTCTATAAAAGTATTTAATACTAAAATTGGAGATAATAGATGTCTTTTAAAGGGGAAGTTTGGCTTTTAATTTCTGACTATTACTGATTGTACAACAATATACAATAATTATTCATTTCGGAAAATGTGGGTTTGACCTATCCACTTTAGTAGTGCTTTATGAACAAATGTCAATTTTTTTGTTGAGGATTTGAAACGTTTACCCTGTAAATATTTAGGATTAAATATCGTTAGTATTTATGCTGTAAATTCCAGTGATATTGATCACCCAATTCCGATTTAAAAAGATGATTTAATTCTATTTAATAGTTTAATTCAAACACGTACGAGAATTTATGGATTCCAGTACTAATTTTATTACAGCTGCTTTTTATCAATACACCTACCTTTTTTACGGAAATAACACCTGCCTTAACATAGTTTTTGCTCTTAATTTGTAGTTGTAAATAGATTGCTAATTGTAGAATAAATAATAATGTTAAAGCCAAAAATAAGACGCTTTATAAAATTTTAAATGTTATTTATAAAGAAAAACCAAATCTTGTGATTTTGGTTGCGTGTATGGGCAGCTGCAAATTCCAGTGCTATTGACCACCCAATTTTAATTTAAAGTGACAACCGTGAATTGCATGTCAAGCCTGTTTTCTGCTACCGGATTGCTCTAGGAAGAATCGGTGGCGAATTTAAATTTTCTTTTAAAGATAAGCTGCAGGGATGCCTACTTCATCAGTTATCTGACCAGTTTTTCCGAGGCATGAAAGCCCGAGACCTTCAGCTCTCTTGCTATCATTTGACTGCCTTATCTTTTCTTGTTATGGTAGTTAATGATTTTTATCTGTTCGGTCAAGGGAAGATTATGCAGTGCTCTTTTGGATGACTTCCTGTCATTCCAATAGTAATAACCGCTCTTGCTGAGGCCGAGTATTTTGCAGATGTTCTCGACAGGATAGCAGTACCGGTGCTGTTTTATGAATTCAAATTTAACCTTTGTCTCACTAGAGAGAATGCTGGCGGCTTTCCTCAGGATGTCCCTCTCCATCTTGACTTTTGCAAGCTTTCTTCTCAGCCTTTTTAATTGCAGAAGTCTACTTTCTGTATACTGTTTTTTTCTATTGGCCAGTCTTTCATCATCGAGTTGGTTCTTCCATCTTCAGATTTTTTCTGCGGTTGTACCCAGTTGACGCGCGGCCTTTGTAATACTGCAATGTGTAATGCCTAGCACTACAGCCTTGCGCTTTAATTCTAACGTCCGTGATAGCCTTTGTTTTTTATATTTTCCTGTGTTAAACTCCAAAGGTCTTGTGTTCTGGGTCCAGTTTTAGGAATGAACTCCAATAAAATAATTTATGTAACACTAAAAAAGAGAATTTTTAAATATATCGCGCCATAAAAAGGATATTTCAGTATACTTCTCCTTATTTTTTAAAGAGACAAATTCTCTACAAAGAACAGCTAAGACTTAACAGTACTGTTTACAAAATCACTAACAGATACTCCTATAAATTTTTTAAAGTTTTTTGAAAATGTAAATCTTGAATTAAACAAACATTTTTCACCTAAGGACTCTACCGTATAACTATCCAAATATCCATCATTAATGAGCGAAACGGCGTAGTTAACCTTTACTAGATTACTGAAATCATTGATTGAATAATGACAATAATATTTGAATACAAACTCTAAATGGCGTCTTGGTATTTTTAATTGTTTTGACAAAGTATCAGCTGTAAAAGTGGTTGTTGACAACATCTCATCCGATTTTTGTAAGATTTGGATATCTGAAATAATCAAATCAATTCTATTCAAAATAGTACTGTACACTATTTTATCTTTTTCTTCGATTGTTTTTAATCGTTTTCTGCTCCATATTAAAAATTCTTGTTGATCATTCAATTCGATGTTTTTTAACAAATAGTTTTCTCCAAATATAACAATAGGATTTTTAAACATATAAATAAGGACTATTAACCAAAGTAAAGATGAGTACTTATAGAAAGTACCTAAAGTAATTTGAGAACTCGATTCACTAAATAAAAAGTAATTTGAATATATGATTAATACAAATGTTAAAATAATCATTAATATTAGCCAGGTCTTTATTTCTCGATAACTTTTTTTTTGAAACATGGAAGTGTTTTTCCTATATATAAACTCTTTCAACATGATAAGTGTTACTATAAAATAAGCACTAGAATAGATTAGAAAGATTAAGCGATTAATTTCAGAATTAAAAAACACTAAATTTATGGCTATGATTACTGTAGGAAAAATAAAGTGTAAAAGCTCTTTTTTTAGTTTGTCAAACCCTCGAATAAGTCTTTTAAAAAATAAATAATAAACAGGCACAATATAGAAACCAAGACGTAAGTTTTTTTGTAATGGGCTATAAGTATCCTGAACAAAACCTAAAATTTCAAGTGCATAAATAAAACGCTGCACCCCAACGAGAATCAAAATAACTATAAAATAGACGTTTGTTTTATGATTCCCGTTTGGATTAAAAATCATAAAAACTCCGATGGAAAGACATAAAAAACCGACGAACAGCGATAACAGGTTAAAAAACATGTGTCAAATATTCAAAATTTGTAGCAAATATAGGAATTACAACAAATGAATACTGCTTGTTTGTTAATGTTTTTTTTAATTTGCTTCTAATTAAATCAAATCCCTTTTTTTTATGAAAAAAATCTACTCTATCCTGTACATCTTTATTGGACTTCTGATCATTGCAAATGCAAACGCACAAACCAATGTAACTTCTTCAGGAATGTCTATACAAGGAATTGCCCGAGATGAAAATAATGCCGCAATTGCCAATATAGACCAATTGGCCTTGGTATTTACCGTTTATTATTTAAACACTGGTGGCAGCGAGCAACTTATCCTTACCAAAACAGCAAGTGTAAAAACAGACAATTTTGGAGTTTTCTCTTATGTGTTAGATATAGACCAAAGTCAATATGGACTGATTAGTTCTCAATCTGCCTATTTAAAAGTAGTACAAGGAAGTGTGGTTTTTTCTAATGAAAAATTACAAGCCGTTCCCTATGCAATTTTCGCACAAAACGGAGTGCCTACAGGTTCTATCATGCCATTTATAGGAACGGTATCTCCTATTGGATGGCTACTGTGTGACGGAAAATCTTTTACCGACGATGTGACTACTGCAAAGCTAAAAGCATTATTAGGGAGCACCAACACTCCTAACTTAAATGGAATGTTTTTGCGTGGAACTGGTACTACATCAACTGGTCAAACTGGTCCAACCTTAAAAACGGTGCAACAAGAGGACTTAAAACAGCATTTGCATGCTGTCAATTTAAACACCACCCTTATGGGCAAACATTTCCATGCTCAAAATGTATCAGCAAATTCCTGGACGGGAGGAACTGGACAGCGAACTGATTACAATAAGGATGAAAATGGGACTACTGCTTATTCACAAGGTATTAATACAGGTAATGCAGGTGCACACACACATAATGTTTCTGGTAATACCGCTCTAACTGGAGGGGCTGAAACCCGTCCTGTCAACTATGGTGTAAACTATATCATTAAAATATAATTCTACTGGGTTTTTGCCTAGTTTTTTATTATTTAAATAAAATAATCATCATGAAGAATTATAGTATTTTACTATGCCTAATGGTATTAAGTTGCAGCACCTTATTAGCGCAGGAACAAAAAGGAGTGTCCACTGTAATTGGTGCAGCTGCTTCACAAAAAGATAATTTGAACCACACACTAACTCAAAAGGTAAACGGCGTTAACAAAACATTTACCATCCAGCATGTTGGTATTCAGATAGGAATGCCATATATGGGGGTAACTGATAAACCATACCTCAATAATCCTACACAAAACTATAAATATGATTTAGGTTTCCCTTGGGGAATTCGCTACCGCTATAATACCTTTTCAGAGGATGCTTTTACGGTGTCTAAAGGTTATTTTAGCGATAGGATAGAACTCAATTGGGATATCAAACAGAACCGGGAGAAAATTGTAAGTATATCGGTTTATAGAACAGAAGATATTGATAGCCAAAATCCAAGCTGGGGAACTGCTTTAAAAACCTTACCAGCCGATGCCGGAACTTTTGTGGATAATAATGTGGAAGGTGGCAAATTGTACCGTTACAAAGTTGCAGCAAGAGGGGTTGAAATTGAAGGTTTAGAAATTCCTTACAGTACTTTTATCACAGGCATAGGTTACAGAAATCCAACAGGTGTGATTACTGGTAATGTAAGTTTTACAGGTGGTAATCCGGTAAAAGATGTATTGGTAGTAGCAAATCCAACAGGAACTTCCTTGCGTTTTGGTAGCTCATTAAAAATACCTGCCGGAGGCTATGTTAATGTTCCCAGATTGCATAAAAGTCTTAAAGATGCTTTGACTTTACAGGCTTGGGCAAAACCTGATGATAACAAAGCATCATCGATAGCTTTATTTACGCTACTAAGTGATGCCAACCAATCATTAGCTTTTAATCTTAATTATTCGGTTGGTAAATGGATTCAATTAAAGATAGGAGATGAGTCAGTGACACTTTGGGGATATTATCCAACTGGCGAAATTGATAATAAGGGGGATGATATTTTAGAGCCTATTGATAATATGCCTGCTTCTTTTATTCATTGCAGTGCAGTAATTAGGGATAATAAGCCTGTTGAATTTTATATTAACGGGAGGTTGATTGATGCAGCTTATACTAATAATATGTCTAGTATTTTAGCAAAAAGTGGTTTACCGGCAATGAAAATCGATATTACGAATCATCCTGTCAAAATCAATGCTTCATCAAATGGGCAACCACAGTCATTTACACATTTTACAATGGGAGGTGGTCATACTGCTTACCTGGATGAATTTAGGGTTTGGGAAACAGCTTTGACTCCGGCTCAAATAAAACGTGATTATCGTCGCTACTTACAAGGTAATGAAGCATTTTTGAACACCTACATCATTGCCAACGAAAAAATTGGCGATTATGCATATGATTTAGCACATACAGGTTTTAATTTTCATGGTAATAATGCCAAACTTAGCAACCCTTTATTATCAGTGGCAAATACGCCAACTTTTGATAACAGCGGAAATAACATCCCAACCAATGCCCAATTAGGTATTTTAGGAGTAACGGATGAGTTTGGGAATTATGTGATATCAGCCGTACCATACAAAGGAAACGGAGATTCTTTTACCATAATCCCTTCATTAGGTAAACACGAATTCAATCCCAAACAACAATTGGCTTACATTGGTGTAGGCTCTACCGTAATTAACAAAGTGGACTTTATAGATAAATCGTCTTTTGTTTTTAAGGGAATTGCGGTTTATGATAGTAGAGATGTTTTTCCTAAAACTTCAGATGCTCCCATAACTGGTGATATTAAAGAGAATGAAGCTTACAATGCTTACGTAAAAGGTAATGTTAAATATCAAAAAGGAGAATATTGGGCGGTAAAAGACGCCACTGGGAAAATAACACAATTGAATAGATATGCGCAAATTCCAGTTCCAGGGGCAAACGTCTTTATTGATAATGTACAAGCCATTGATGCCTTCAATATACCTATTCAAACCGATATTAATGGACGGTTTACCATTGAAGTACCTATAGGGCAACATGCAATTAGCATAAGTAAAAGCGGACATACTTTTGATTTTGAAGGCAGGTATCCTGCCAGAAATATTTCTGTAATAAATGGAATAACTACTACAACAAATACCTATCAAGATTTCTTTGAAGACCGCGACGAACCCATAACTTTTATTGATAACACTAAAGTTACGGTTGTGGGCAGGGTTGTAGGCGGAACAGTACAAGCAGACAAAGAAATTGGATTTGGTGCAGATGGTAAAAAAACCTATGCTTATAAAGATGCAAACGGCGTAAGCAGAACCACCGTTTACACTTCTGAAAACAATATTGGTACAGCAAATTTAACGCTTGGTTACCTACCTACAGGTGCAACTAGCGTAACGCCAGAATATAAAACCAGTTTTACAACCAATGCTGAAACAGGAGAATATCGTGTAGCATTATTACCCTTAAATTATATATTATCTAAAAATGATTTAACATTTACCAGTGGTAAAAACCCCGATAATATCCCAATTTTAGACGCTGATAGAACCATTAATTTTACTGCAATTAATGGATTAAAATATCCAACGTTTGTTCAAGGTACGGATACCATAACAGGAAAATCCTATCAAGAAGTATTAAAATTTACTCATGTTGCAGCACCTATTCATCAGGTATTAAGCCAAACTTCTGATCAAACTATGGTTAGTAATGGCATCACCTATACCATAGCACCTTCACAAACCACGCCTATTTACACCCAGTTTTTAACTTATAGTATTGAGGTACAAGGGCAAGAAATTTATAAAAATTACGATAAAAGTTTAACCAATCCGTTAGTAAGTACGGTTCCGGTTGAAGGCGGAGAATTGGTGCCGACCAATAATTTAGCGTTAGAAGAGAGTGAAAAAATTGAAGTTTCGACCAAAGATCCTAGTATTTTGATTTATAGTTTTCAAGGAGGAACACCAAATACCGATATAGGAACAGGTTTTAAAAGAACAATTGATTTAAAATTTAGAACAAACGGTATTGATTATCCTGTACTTAATTATAAAAAAGATGGTATTGTATTAGGTGGTGTGAGCGATGGTTCGCAAACATTTGTAACCGCAGGACCAGAAATACCAGATATTATATTAAGAGACCCACCAGGTTCTGGTAGTTCTGCAACGATAGAAAAAGGTTCTTCTTTTAGTTTTACTAAAGAAACTACAACAACAGGCACCTCTGGAACCGACTTTAGTTCAACGATATCTGCTGGAACCACATTAACATTGTCGGGAGGTATTGTGCCATTGCCAGAAATTACAACTGAAGCAACAGCTGATGCTACAGCAGGAATGACTTCTACCAGTTCAACTACTGATGGGAAAAGTGTGAGCACTACGTATTCATTTAGTCAAACTATTTCTACTAGTGATGACCCAGACTGGATTGGAAGCGATGCCGATATTTATATTGGAACTTCGGCCAATCAATTTTACGGGACTTATAACGATCTGGTAGTGACAACTGAAAAGAATACTGTGCCAATTGCTGTAACCTATATGAATGGTGCGGTTAAAACAGCTGCAAACATATATCCTAAGGTAAATAAAGCCATGTACTTTAGCGACTCGCCAGAGAAAACAACATTTGTCTATACACAGCGTAATATTTTAACTGAGCTTATACCTAGTTATTTAGATATTATTGCCCAAATAAATGCAGGAACACTTAAAGAAAATCAAAATGGTGTACTTACAAAAAGTGCTTACAATTCATCCATTAACCTTTGGAGAAAAATAATTTTAAATAACGAGTTACAAAAATACCAAGCTTTCAAAGATAAAGACCAGTTGAAAGCGTCTTTAAATGCTATTATTGAGAGCTTAAAAGACCCCGTAACTAAAAAATTATCTCCTTCAGATAAGGCACTTCAAGACTTACTAAACAAAACTTTTTTTGAAAACATTTCTTTTGATGCCGGTATAGGCGAAATAACAAAAGGGCTGGGTATTGGGCGTTTAAGTTCTACTTCCTATGCTTATGAAGTGCAAGTAGATGAAGCTTTTATTGTTGCCTCAGGACTTACGGTTAATGATTCTGGTTTTGCTATGGAAAGTACAACTACTTCGGGGTCTGGTTCTGGCAGTACAGATACGGATGATGATGAAGAGACTACTACCATTACATATACCTTAAAGGATAATGATGCAAATAACCTATTAAGTGTAGATGTTATAAATGCTTTTGATGGCAATGGACCAATTTTTATTACCAAAGGTGGGCAAACATCATGTCCGTATGAGGGTCCAGAATTATCCCATTTCTACAACCCAACACATCCAAATGTTACTAACCCATCAGCCACTATTGTAGATCTTCCTACAGCTAGTCAGGTACAGTTGTCTTTACCAACTGTAGCGATAGAAAAACCAGAAATAACGGTGAACGTTGCGAATGTAGTGGGGGTTTTTGACGGTAGAAATGCAGAATTTGTACTTCAGTTGCGCAATACAAGTACCGTAAATAAAGACGCTACTTTTAAGCTTTACATAGACCAAACTACAAACCCGGATAATGCTGCTATCAATATAGAACCTAACGGAACTTTTATTACTATTCCCGCTGGTAAAACGGTGCCATACACCATGACACTTAAAAAGGTGAAACAAGATCAGTTTGATTATAAAAATATCAAAGTAATATTAGAATCTAGTTGTGATGGAGATGCAACAAGTAGTGTGCTGGTATCTGCAAATTTTGTTCCTGCTTGTTCGCCGGTTGCTATTATAGCACCATCAAACAACTGGCTATTGAACAGAAATACGGCTGACATTGGAAATGTAACGAAACCCGTCAACATAAAACTAGGTGATTATAACACCAGTTTTGCCAGTTTCCAAAAAATTAATTTGGAGTATAGATTGAAAGGAACACCTAATTGGATTGGTTTAAGAACTTATTATAAAACGCAACAAGATTATAATGTTGCCTTTACTGGTGGAGATACCAATATCGAATTGATTGTAGGAACGGAATTAAATTATGCTTGGGACATCGCCGCACTAGGATTAGCTAATGGAAGTTATGAGCTAAGAGCTCGTACAAGTTGCAATAACCAAACATCATTTGAATCTGGAATTATAGAAGGAAAAGTAGATCTTAATGCTCCGGTTCTTTTTGGTACACCAACACCAAAAAACGGTATTTTAGGTTTGGGTGATGATATTACATTACAATTTAATGAGCCCGTTAAAACTAATGGTACAGTTACTAAATTTGAATTTTTGGTCCAAAAAAACCAAAGTCCAGTAAAGCATGAAGTGTCTTTAGCTTTTAATGGATCAAACAATACTACTATTATTAACAAACCAGCTATAAATTCGGGCGATTTTAGTATAGAGTTTTGGTTGAAAAATACCAGCCCTTCTGGAACATCTGTCCTGTTAAACCAAAATAATGGTATTAAAATAGAATTGATAGATAGTGATATAAAATACACTATTGGCGGTCAAAGCATTAGTACATCAGTCACTAAAGACAATACCTTCAACCATTATGCGCTTTCGTATGATGCTACGGCAAATACCTTGAGAATCATTGAAAATGACGTTGAAAAAAAGGTACAACAGCTTAACGCCAAATTAAACTTTACGAATGAGAATGCAATCATAGTAGGAGGAAACACTTTCAAAGGAAACCTGCACGATCTCCGATTCTGGAAGCGTAGTATAACAAGAGAAGCTTCGGTAGCCAATATGAATAGCATTTTAAACGGCAATGAAACAGATTTAATAGGCTATTGGCCCATAAACGAAGGAAACGGTTTGATTGCTAATGATTTGGCACGATACAAACATCTAGCTGTTACCAATACCAATTGGGATATTAGCCCAAAAGGCACAGCTTACAATTTTAATGGGACAAATTACCTTTCCCTATCAGAAACAGCCAAAGTGATTCTGTCTAAAGAAATGGATGCTACACTTTCTTTTTGGATGAAAACCAATCAAACAGGAGCCGGAACATTAGTATCAAATGGAAAAGGTGATGCTAGCGATGCTATTGAAAGCAATGGGTATAGAAATAAATGGGCAATTAGTTTAACAGATACAGGTACTATCGAATTACAAGCAGAAGCGAAGAAATTCCCTTTTGGAAACATCAAAGTGAATAATAACAGTTGGCATCATGTGGCATTAAGTTTAACCCGAAATGGCTCAGTCAGAATGTACATTGATGGTAATCAAGTAGATTCACATGCAAGTAATGAATTAGGTGGATTTACATCAAGTACTATTTTCGTAGGTGCCAGAGGTACAATAAGTCCTTCAAGTATAGACCAAAATTATGTGGGCTTAATGGATGAATTGTGTATTTGGGGAGCAGCCAGAGATGCTGAACAAATAAAAGCAGACCAATACCATGAAGTAGATTTTAACACTACAGGTTTACTGCTGTATGCTAACTTAAATAAACCAGAAGTGACTAATAGTTTTGGCCCAAGATATTATTATCCGTTAACCACTTCTGAAAAAACGAGTAGTTATGCTTTATTAAACGATAAACCACTTGCCTTTGCTGAGGAAACTCCAGCTATTAAGCCATTTCGCCCTACAGAATCCATTGTTGTCGATGGAGTAATCAATGGAGATAAAATAGTATTGAATCCACAAATTACAGACTGGTCAAGCATAGAAGGAAAAGTAGCTTACATCACGGTTTCTAACCTTAATGACATGGCTGATAATAGACAAGAATCTCCAATCACATGGAGCGCCTTGATCAATAAAAGCCCTATGAAATGGTTTGTGGAAGGACATACAGATGTGGTGAATTTAATAAAAAGGACCAATGAAAATCTCTCATTTGACATTACGATAATTAATCGAGGTGGAACAACCCAGCCATACATTGTTGAGTTGCCAAATTGGTTAACATCATCTACAAATTCAGGAACCATCGCGCCTAACTCTAAGATGACATTTACGGTAACAGTAGATAGTGATCTGGCAATTGGAAATTACAATACTATTTTATCCTTAGATACCAATTATGGTTATAATGAAAAAATACAATTGGATTTAAGGGTATTGGAAACAGAACCTATATTAGAACTTGATCCAAGCAAGTTTAGCCAATCAATGAGTATTATTGGAAAAGTCAAATTAGGTACTTTGTTTACAGATGATCTTTATGACAGGGTGGTTGCGACAGTAAACGGTGAAGTTCGCGGAAAAGCAAGTGTTATATATGATGCAACTTTTAAGGAATACCTTGTATATCTGACAGTTTATAGTAACGAAGTCAGCGGAGAAAATATCTCATTTTATATTTGGGATGCTTCCGATGGAAAATTAAAAGAAGCCACTTTGAACAACGAGTTCACCATCCCATATATGGCAGATGAAGTTATTGGAACATATGCCAGTCCCGCTATTTTTAATAATACAGAAGTAACTGGTCAGCAAATTTCCTTTAACCAGGGCTGGACATGGACCTCTTTTAACGTTACTGATGCTCGATTCGGAAATTTAAACGCACTTACAAAAAGTCTCGTTCTAAATACTTCGGATTTGATAAAATCAAATGCTCCGGCATTATTTGATGCTTATCAGATTAACGCAGCGAATCCGGCTGAAAGTGGATGGTCAGGAACGGTATCAAGTAATGGTGGTATTTCAAACATTAAAATGTATAAAATAAAACTGTCATCGGCACAAAAATTAAATATCAAAGGTGTTCCTGTAAATTTAAGTACTTGGTTTTTTGATTTAAATCAAAATTGGAATTGGCTCCCATTTGTAGTTTCAAAAAATGTAACTGTTTCAGATGCTTTAGCTAATCTCAATGCCAGTGAGGGTGATTTTATAAAGTCTCAATCTCTATTTGCAATTTACAGCGAGTCAACTGGTTGGAAAGGATCATTATCCTATTTAAAAGCGGGCGAAGGGTATATGTTAAAAACAAATACAGCCCAAAAGTTTACGTATCCTGAATATTTGAACTCATCAAGTGGCAAAATGAGTACTCAAAAGACAGCGTTTGTAAGCAGTACTGAAAATGAGTTATTATCAAACGAATATGCACAATTCCCGAATACGATGAGTGCAATTGTAAAATTACCTAGCGGCTTTGAAAGTCTTGCTTTTTACAATGATGCTGGTCAATTAAGAGGAAACACTATGACTCAAAATATTGACGGTACAGATCTGGCTTTTATAACTATTTATGGCAATCAACCAGAAACACTTACTGCTTATATTGGTAAAGGAAAAAGTAAGCAAGCGACTACTAAATTGATTCTTTTTTCTACAGATACTATCTTGGGTAGTATTGCTGATCCAGTGCTAATTGATTTATTGGAAGAGAAAATAAGTATATACCCAAATCCTTTTTATCATGATCTAGAAATTGTAATTGAAACCAAAGAAAGAGGAGATGCAAAAGTATTAATTTACAATATGCTTAGTCAAGTTGTATTCGAGGATACTTTTAAAATCAATTCGGATGCTGCAGTATTAAAAATAAATCCTGCGATACCTAGTGGTGTTTATCTCCTTCAAGTACAAATTAAGGGTAAAGTAATAACAGAAAAAATAATAAAAAACTAAAATAATAATTCCGGAAAAGCTCTATTTAAGAATCCTTTTCCGGAATAAATATCTTTTTTATGAAAAAAACAGTATTGTTATTAATCCTATTTTGCCTTTCCGTGCAAGTAGCTTTCGCTCAGCCTCCTAATTGGTCAGTCAACGAGAATGACTATCAGTACACCATGACTTTTGTAGCAAAACTCAATGTGGATGGGAAACAGTTAATTGCTCAAAATGATAAAGTGGCTGCATTTATTGGCAATAGTTGTAGAGGTGTAAGTGGAGTAACTTATGTTGAAAGTAAGGGAAATTACTATGCCTACCTTACCGTGTTTTCTAATACACAAGGAGAAAAAATATCCTTTATGCTCTATGATAGTACCACTGATAAAACTGTGGCAGTAAGTAAGCAAACAACATTTGAAGTAAATGAACACAAAGGTAATTTATTTCAATCCTACAGTATTGCAGCACCTTCGCTCAATGATAAGGCAGAAATCCTCACGTTTGATTTTCAGGATATAAAAAGTGTCTCATCAACCATTAGCGGTGGCAAAGTCAACATCAGCTTACATGACAGCTATGATTTAACTACATTAAAACCAATATTTACCCTGAGTAAAGGTGGAATACTATTGAAAAATAAAGCAGTTCAAAAATCGGGCGAAATTACAGATGATTATTCTTCAACAATAACTTATGAAGTGCTTTCCGAAGACGAATCAAGCCTTAGTGATTACGTGGTTACTGTTAGCACGACAACTGCTCCTACTTTATTTTATAAAAAAGATGCTGTTTGCGATGCAAATGGTGCGATAAAAGTGGCATCAACTCAAGAAGGAGTATCAGTGGTACTAACCGCTGATGGCGAAACCGTTTCGACCAAACAAATTTTAAACGGAGAAGCCATTTTTCCAGATTTAGAAATAGGAACTTATATCGTGACAATAGAGAATGAGTGGAAACTAATCAATATAATTTTAAAAGAAAAATAACTATGAAAACGTTTAAAAATAGCTTTACTATTATCGGAATTTTGATAGTATTGATTTTATTCTCAGGATGTAAAGCAGAGTCAATACCTTGTAAGAGTGTTCCTCAAGGAGATTATGTATTAGTGAAATAAGTTTATATTTAAAATGACTTTTCTAGAAATTTATCTTTGTAAATAAAGTTACTTCAGAAAATTGATTTTATAATTTTTGGTATTTCAACACAAATGAGTGTTATCGATGAATTGTCATCATGCGAGAAGTTATTACGAAAGTATGAATATTTTCACTTTCATATAATGGCTTCACAAAATAAAAGCAATAATTTTTAGATTCCATTAAAAGCAAAAAATGCTTTTGATTTGGTTGCTTACTTGGAATATAAAATTGTGCGTTTCGGTATATATAGCTAAAAAAAGCACTGTAAAAAATTAAATTTACAGTGTTTTAAAAAACATATATAGAAGTAGTGGTCCCTTCCTTCTTGGGACAATTTTGAACCATTTTCTTTAAAAGATCAGAAGCTTTAGAGTTCTTTATAATTTGTTTAATAAAGCTATAGAATACATTAAGTTTATTCTTAACCCAAGATTTACTTTATTAAGCATATCTAGATTGGACATGCTAACTGATACTTTTTTATCAATTTATGTCAAATTGCTAATTATAATTTCGTTTTTAATTTTTATTTTGTTAAATATAAATTGATCCATTTATTTTATTAATTATAAAAATAATATTTTTATATATTTGTCAACTCTTCAATAAATTAATATACTGTAATTATGGTAATAATAATATTATCAACTGTAAATTAAAGGGTGATCAAATTAATGTTAGAAACAAAAAATTATAGCGAGCAGTTACTAGTTAGTGAACTTAAAAATCACAACGAAAATGCATTTCGTAAACTTTTTGATCTCTATTATCAAGACATTTATGGATATAGTATAAGTCTTCTTAAATCTATGGATCTTGCCGAAGAGAATGTACAAGAAGTCTTTTTGAAAGTTTGGTTGCATAGAGAAAATCTTAATATCGAGCAATCTTTTAAATCCTACTTATTTACCATTGCCAGAAACCAAGCATTTAATTCTTTGAATAAAGCATCTAACGATGAAATTCTCAAAGAAGAAATTTTTTATAGCAGTCAGAAATCATACGATCAAGGCGATTACTCAGTGAGGGAATCTGATTGCAAAAAATTAAAAAAAGAAGCTATAAAACAACTTCCGCCCAAACGCAAACAAATTTTTAAAATGTCGCGTAAACAAGGGAAAACCTACGAAGAAATAAGTCAAGAATTAGGAATTTCTGTAAATACTGTTAAAAGCCAAATGAGTAAAGCACTCGAATCATTACGGTTATTTTTTCAGCTTCATGACCGAGTACTATAAATCATAAAATCCTTAAAAAAAGTAATCACTCTCTATGAGTGATTTTTTTGCATTTATTTCAAAAAAATCACCACATCTTTGATTTCAATTAAAATGCTCATTAACATAGTTTTATGTTTTAAAAATTGATTTTTAAAAATTATTTCATGTTAAATTTAAAAAATTTACAAAGTTAGAGTAGTAGTCAAGACTAATTCAACTGTATTATATAAAGCCATCATAAAAAACAATTCAGAATGAATGAAAATTCAGAAATACAAAAATTACTTCATAAATTTATTTTAAATCAATGCAATGTGGAGGAAAGCAATGAAGTTGTTCGCTATTACAGGCAAAACAAACTCACTGATGATTTTCCCACAGTTGAAGACATACAATTATTGGCTGATGAAGTTCCTGAAATAGATAAAACTACTGCTGATGCCATTTTTTCTAAAATTTTGATCGATGCAAAAGAAGTAGAGGCAACAACAATCGAAACGAAAAAGATTCCAGTATTACGATACCTTTCTATTGCAGCATCAATTCTAGTTTTAGTATCAATTGGATGGTCTTATCAGCAGGGTTTCTTTCAAGAGAAAAACGATGTGATTATAGATCCTAATGCAATCACTCTGCAATTAGCAAATGGAGATGTTCAAGTTATTTCTGAAAACAAAAAATCTCAAGTAACCGATTCTAAAGGGAATGTTGTAGCAAATCAAAATGGGAATAAGATTATTTACGATACTAAAACAGCATTGGAAAATTTGGTTTATAATACTATTAAAATTCCATACGGGAAACGATTTGAACTGAAATTATCAGATGGAACAACCGTGCACTTAAATTCAGGAACCACATTGAAATATCCAGTACAATTTATATCCGGTGAAAATAGACAGGTTTTTCTGGATGGAGAAGCTTTTTTTGAAGTATCAAAAGATAAACAACATCCTTTTGTAGTTCGGGCTGACAACTTGAATATTCGTGTTTTAGGAACTCATTTTAATGTTTCTAATTATCCAGAAGATGATGTTACTGATGTAGTTTTGGTAGAAGGTTCCGTAGGATTACAGGCTGCAACCGAAAAATTTGACTCCCAGAAAAACACAATTTTAAAACCAGGATTCAAAGGTAGTTTTAGTAAAAAAGACAACCGTATTGACACCAAGCCTGTGCTTACTGAAGTATACACGTCATGGATACAAGGAGGCTTGACTTTTAGAAATATGACTTTTAGAAACATAACTAAAAAATTGGAAAGACGCTACAATGTCACAATTGAAAATCACAATAGCAAATTAGCTAATGAAAAATTTAATGCCAGTTTTGCTGAAGAACCAATCGAAAAAGTAATGAGTTACTTTAATGATATTCATGGCATTAATTACAATACAGAAAATAATAAAATAATAATTAAATAACCACTAAAACCAATGAACTAGTATGAAAAATTGAAAGAAGAAAAATAAAAAAATCGGAAAGAGCTGCGAACAATTTCCGATTGAATAAGTGATTGAACCTAACAGATTAAATACAATCAATTAACAAAATTATGAAAAAAAAACCAAAGAATAGCGGAAGACAATTTCCGTTGTTCCAAAATGACCTAAAATTGAAACTAACTACTCTACTTCTTTTGGTCGCCATGTTTACTATTCGAGCCAATACTTCTTATGCGCAAAAAACTAAGGTAAGTTTGGAATTGAACAATACTACCGTGGAAAAGGTGATCGAGACTGCAAATTCCAGTGATATTGACCACCCAATTCCAATTTAAAGTGAGCACCTGATTCCAATTCAAAATGACCACCCAATTCCGGGGCAAAATGACCACCCCATTTTTCATTAAAAACTACTCTTTTTCATCTGTTAATTAGTGTTCAAATATACTTAAATATTATCCTTTGTTTATCCCTCTTTTTTTTCTCATAGATTCTCCATGTAATTCGAGTCGATGAGATTGATGTATCAGCCTATCCAAAATTGCATCAGCTATGGTTTTTTCTCCAATGATGTCATACCAGCCTTGCACTGGGATTTGTGAGGTTACAATGATAGAACCGTTATTATGCCTGTCTTCAATGATCTCTAAAAGGGTAATTCGGTTACTGCTATCCAAAGCTTGGAGTCCAAAATCGTCTAATATAATAACATCTTGCCGTTCTATTTTGGCCAATTCTCTCAGGTAAGAACCATCTGCTTTGGCCATTTTTAATTTAGCAAACAGCTTCGAAGTATTAAAATAACTTACTTTAAAACCTTGGATACAGGCTTGATAACCTAATGCTGTGCCTAAATAACTTTTGCCTACACCAGTGCTTCCCGTTATTAAAATGTTTTCATTTTTTTCGACAAATTCACATTCTGCCAGACGCAGTATGGTATTTCGATCCAGATTACGGGTTTGGTCAAAATTGATACTTTCAATATTTGATTTGTAATGGAATCGGGCGTTGGTGATACTGCGGGCAATACGCCGATTGTGCCTTTCATCCCATTCGGCATCAATAAGCATCGATACAAACTGATCGAGCGTGTAATGGTCTGTTTTTCCGCTTTCAATGGCTGTTTTAAAAGCATTGTGCATGCCGTAAAGCTTCATTTGTTTCATTTTTGTTACTGTGGATTCATTCATGATTACTGTGTTTTAATTTAATTATAATACTGTTTTCCTCTTATGTTAGCGTGAATTGGAAGTTCCTGCTCAGGTTCTTGTTCAAATTCGATATGATCTAAGTTGTTTTCTAAAATATTTTGAATGGTCTTAAAATTGTAAATTTTAAAATCAAGTGCCCGCTTACAGGCATTTATTAATCGCTCTTTCCCTACCTTTTTCTCGAAGTTTAATATTCCCAAACAACTTTTATAAGCCTGTTCAGGATGGTTTCTACTTTCAATTATTTGCATAATATATTCTGCTACTGACTCGTCAATACTACTGGCCCAATCAATGAAGCGGGCAGCACTCCACTGAGCTACAAATTGATGCGTGCTAGCCATATGTTCCGGGATTGTGGTATAGATATAAGGTTTGTAATTCCTTGGATGGATGGCTATTCGATTGTATTTGTGATAGATCTCTACCGTTGATTTGGTATACAATAGTTTCGCTTTTTTCTTGACATATTGATACGGAACGCTATAGTAATTTTTGTCCTGACTTAATTGAACATGCCCATTTTGCATTACTGTTGCAAAGGATTGGTATTTGATTTCAAAACGTTCTTGTGGTAATGGACTTAGTTTTTGTTGTTCATCTTCTAAAAATAATTCTATCCGAGAGTACGGACGTCCTGTGAGTTTTCGACTGTTATGAGCATCCAATAAATCCCATATTTGCTGGTTTAATTCTTCCAGAGAAAAGAATTTAGTTTCTTTTAGATTTACATAAATCCTTCGATACAAGATCTTAACAGCTCCTTCAACCAATGATTTGTCTCGGGGTTTATAAGCCCTGGCAGGCAAGATTGTAGTTTGGTAATGTTCGGCTAAATCAGCCAAGGTTTCATTAATGGTGGGTTCAAAACGACTGCTTTTTATCACTGCAGATTTTAAATTATCCGGAACAATTGCCGCAGGAGTACCTTCAAAAAAACGCATAGCATTTTCTACCGATGTAACAAAATCTTCCTTTTGTTGGCTCATGGAAGCTTCGGCATAGGTGTATTGACTGGCTCCTAATATGGCTACAAAAAATTGTACTTCTTTAATTTCTCCCGTGTCTTTATCAATGATGGAGAGTGTTTTTCCAGCATAATCCACATACATTTTATCACCCGCTTTGTGATTCATGTGCATCACTGGATTGACTCGTTTGCTCCATATTTTATAATGATGTCCAAATTGCGAGCTTCGGTAACCATTAGGATTTAGGACAATATATTGCTCCCACATGTGCTGTATGGTAACGCCAACTTTTTTTAGTTCGCGTTCCATTTTAGGAAAAAAATCATAAAGAAGCTGCAGTTTGGGACTGATTGATTCCACGGTAGTGTGTGAGAACAAAAGTTCTAACTCAGCATCAGTTTTTTCACTAATTACTTCAAAACTTAATCCTAGCACTTCAAATAAAGAAATATACTTCTTTACCGTATTTCTAGAAAGAGATAAGTACTTACTTATGAATAACTTACTTTTTCCGTTACAGTAGAACTTAATTGCTTTTCTAATTTTACTCATGTCTGTTATTTTGTTTGCCATAATCCGTCTTTTTTTAACGAATGTATGGTGCTAACAACATGAAAAAGTAAGTAGTTTTTGATGATCAATTGTACCCCAAAATTAGGTGGTCAATTTGAACTGGAAAGTGGTGGTCAGTTTGCTCCGAAACTGGTGGTCAATTTGCACTGGAATAGGATGGTCAATTTGACTGGTTTTTCCAAGTTAAGACCTATATTGATGCAAGTGTTTTATCGAATTCAACAGCTTTAGCAACTGAAGTAACCAGAGCAACTACTGCTGAAAATGGTATCGCTGCGAATTTGGTGACTGAAACGAATAGAGCAACCACGGCTGAAACAACTTTAACAACGAATCTAGCTACTGAAATAACTCGTGCGACAACAGCTGAAGCGACAAAAGAAGCTGCAGCAAATAAAAGTACTGATGGAACATTTGCAACGAATTCAGATGTAAAATTCCCAACAGAAAAAGCGACAAAAACCTATGTTGATGCTAGTGCTTCATCTAATTTAACTGCTTTGGCAACAGAAGTTGCGAGAGCCACAACTGCTGAAAATACCATTGCTGCAAATTTAGTTACTGAAACCAACAGAGCAACTTTAGCAGAAGGAATAAATGCAACTGCAATTACGACAGAAACCACCAGAGCAACTACTGCTGAAAATGGTATCGCTGCGAATTTGGTGACTGAAACCAACAGAGCAACTACTACTGAAACAACTTTAGCTACGAATCTAGCCACTGAAATAACTCGTGCGACAACAGCTGAAGCGACAAAAGAAGCTGCAGCAAATAAAAGTACTGATGGAACATTTGCAACGAATTCAGATGTGAAATTCCCAACAGAGAAAGCGACAAAAACCTACGTTGATGCGAGTGCTTCATCGAATTCAACAGCTTTGGCAACTGAAGTGACCAGAGCAACTACTGCTGAAAATGGTATCGCTTCAAATTTGGTTACTGAAACCAACAGAGCAACTTTAGCGGAAGGAGTAAATGCAACAGCAATTGCTACAGAAACAAATAGAGCAACTATTGCGGAAACGACTTTAGCCACGAATCTAGCCACTGAAATAACTCGTGCCACAACAGTTGAAGCTACTAAAGAAGCTGCAGCAAATAAAAGCACTGATGGAACATTTGCAACGAATTCAGATGTGAAATTCCCAACAGAAAAAGCAACAAAAACCTATGTTGATGCGAGTGCTTCATCCAATTCAACAGCTTTAGCAACTGAAGTAACCAGAGCAACTATTGCTGAAAATGCTATCGCTTCAAATTTGGTTACTGAAACCAACAGAGCAACTACTGCAGAAACAACTTTAGCTACGAATCTAGCTACTGAAATAACTCGTGCCACAACAGCAGAATTAACAAAAGAAGCTGCAGCAAATAAAAGTACTGATGGAACATTTGCAACGAATTCAGATGTGAAATTCCCAACAGAAAAAGCAACAAAAACCTATGTTGATGCTAGCGCTTCATCGAATTCAACAGCTTTAACAATTGAAGTTGCAAGAGCAACAACTGCTGAAAATACTATCGCTGCAAATTTGGTTACTGAAACCAACAGAGCAACTTTAGCCGAAGGAGTTAATGCAACTGCAATTACTACAGAGACGACAAGAGCAACTACTGCTGAAACTACTTTAGCTACTAATCTAGCCACTGAAATAACTCGTGCTACAACAGCAGAAGCGACAAAAGAAGCTTCAGCAAATAAAAGTACTGATGGAACATTTACAACGAATTCAGATGTGAAATTCCCAACAGAGAAAGCGACAAAAACTTATGTTGATGCGAGTGCATTATCAAACTCAACAGCTTTAGCAACTGAAGTAACCAGAGCAACAGCTGCGGAAAATGGTATCGCTGCGAATTTGGTTACTGAGATTAACAGAGCAACTTTAGCGGAAGGAATAAATGCTACAGCAATTGCAACAGAAACAACAAGAGCTACAACTGCTGAAAATGGTATCGCTGCGAATTTGGTGACTGAAACCAACAGAGCAACTTCAGCTGAAATAACTTTAACAACGAATCTAGCTACTGAAATAACTCGCGCAACAGCAGTAGAATCAACAAAAGAAGCTACAGCAAATAAAAGCACTGATGGAACATTTACAACAAATTCAGATGTGAAATTCCCAACAGAAAAAGCGACAAAAACTTATGTTGATGCGAGTGCTTCATCGAATTCAACAGCTTTGGCTACTGAAGTGACCAGAGCAACAACTGCTGAAAATACTATTGCTGCAAATTTGGTTACTGAAACGAATAGAGCAACTTTAGCAGAAGGAATAAATGCAACTGCAATTACGACAGAAACCAATAGAGCTACTAATGCAGAAATAACTTTAACAACGAATCTAGCTACTGAAATAACTCGTGCCACAACAGCTGAAGCGACAAAAGAAGCTGCAGCAAATAAAAGTACGGATGGAACATTTGTAGCTAATTCAGATGTGAAATTCCCAACAGAAAAAGCGACAAAAACCTATGTTGATGCGATTGCTTCATCAAGTTCTATAGCTTTGGCTACTGAAATTACCAGAGCAACTATTGCTGAAAATAATATCGCTTCAAATTTGGTTACTGAAACCAACAGAGCAACTTTAGCCGAAGGAGTTAATGCAACTGCAATTACTACAGAGACGACAAGAGCAACCACATCGGAAACAACTTTAGCTGCGAATTTGGTGACTGAAACAACCAGAGCAACTACTGCGGAAACAACTTTAGCCACGAATCTATCCACTGAAATAACTCGTGCTACAACTGTAGAAGCGACAAAAGAAGCCTCTGTAAATAAAAGCACTGATGGAACATTTGCAACGAATTCAGATGTGAAATTCCCAACAGAAAAAGCAACAAAAACCTATGTTGATGCTAGCGCTTCATCGAATTCAACAGCTTTAACAATTGAAGTTACCAGAGCAACAACTGCTGAAAATACTATCGCTGCAAATTTGGTGACTGAAACTAACAGAGCAACTTTAGCGGAAGGAATAAATGCAACTGCAATTACTACAGAAACAAATAGAGCAACTACTGCTGAAACGACTTTAGCCACAAATCTAGCAGCATCAATTACTTTAAGCCAAACTTTATTAGACCTAAAAGCACCTTTGGAATCACCAACATTTACCGGGACAGTTTCTGGAGTGACAGCAGTAATGGTTGGATTAGGAGATGTAGACAATACAAGTGATGTAAACAAACCAGTTTCTGCAGCGACGCAAACGGCATTGGATACAAAAGCTTCGAATGCAGATTTAGATCTAAAAGCACCTTTGGAATCACCAACATTTACTGGGACAGTTTCTGGAGTGACAGCAGTAATGGTTGGATTAGGAGATGTGGACAATACAAGTGATGTAAACAAACCAGTTTCTACAGCGACGCAAACGGCATTGGATACAAAAGCTTCGAATGCAGATTTAGATTTAAAAGCACCTTTGGAATCACCAACATTTACCGGAACTGTTTCTGGAGTGACAGCAGTAATGGTTGGATTAGGAGATGTAGACAATACAAGTGATGCAAACAAACCAGTTTCTGCAGCGACTCAAACTGCATTGGATACAAAAGCTTCGAATGCAGATTTAGATTTAAAAGCGCCTTTGGAATCACCAACCTTTACAGGAGCACCATCGGCACCAACTGCTACAGCAGGAATTTCTACTACACAAATTGCTACAACTGAATTTGTTACTGATGCTATTGCAACTGTGAGTGCAAATACAAGTACTAATTTTGTTGATTTAACTACGAATCAAACTATTGCTGGGACTAAAATTTTTAGTTCAGATGCGACTATTAATGGAGTTACTATCGGAAGAGGTAAGTTTAATGAAAACTCAAATACAGCAATTGGACTTGGAGCTTTAGAAAGTAATGCTGGTTACGCAAATACCGGAATAGGTAGAGGAGCTTTAGCATTGAATGATAACGGAAATGGAAATACTGCACTTGGATATATAGCACTGTCTAATAATGTTTCTGGTGGGAATAATGTTTCCATTGGAGGTTCAACTTTGTTAAATAATATTTCAGGTTCACAAAATACAGCTATTGGTAATAATGCAGATGTTGGTTCTGATGGAATTACAAATTCAGTTGCCATTGGTGCAAATGCAATCGTAACTGCATCTAATACGATTCAATTAGGCTCTGATGGAAGTGGTTCTTTTAGTGCTATTACAGATGTTAAAACAAGTGGTAATTTAACTGCAGCAGGATATAAAATACCAAGTGGTACCGCGTCTCAATATTTAATGGCGGACGGAACAGTTTCAACTGGAGCTGTCCCTGTGAGAGAGATTGCAGATGAATTTACCGCAACTGCAGCTGTAATAAATTTCACTTTGTCTCAAGCGCCATCTACAAATAGTAAAGTAAAAATGTATGTGAATGGTATTCGAATTAGTAACTCAGCGTATAGCTGGACAGGAACTACATTAACTTATATTCCTGCTAATAATGGCTCATACACATTATCGGTAAACGATAGAATTCAATTTGATTATTTTTATTAATAAATAGCTTCTAATACAGTTATATCATGAAGTTTTATAAAAAAATATTTTTCTTTTTTTTGATCGTTGCCACTTTAGAGGGTTATGCACAAAATACTTTAGACAATTTAGGACTGACTGGCGGCACACCTGCAGCAGTTGCCTATAGTTTGAGGAAATTAAGTACTTCTTATGTTGGCAGTGCTATACAAGTTCGCCGCAGTACTGATAATGCCACACAGGATATTGGTTTTGATAGTAATGGAGATTTAGATACAACAACGTTATTGGCTTTTGTAGGTTCAAATGATGCTTTTGTAACTATTTGGTATGACCAAAGTGGAAATGGAAGGAATTTGATTAAAACAGATAATAACGTTCAACCCAAAATTGTATTTAATGGCACTTTTAAATACATTGGAACTAGAGTAGCTATCGATTTTTCAGGAAATAAAGGGTTAGTTTATTCGGGATCATTAAGTTTAGCCAGTATCACATCGGTGATAAAATCAGAAAGTATGAATTGGCCGAGTTATCATACCATTCTAGAGGGAAGTCCAAGAATAGGAGGTATATTGGAATCTGGAGGTACTACATTTCATTCTAATGTTTATCCGCTTGCAATATGGAAAGATGGAATCCCAAAAACAACTGCTGAATCTCTGGCTCCGGTTAATCAAGCCATGGTTTTGTCCATTAGCACTCGAACCGATAACTTAACTCAAGTATTTATAGGCAATTACGATGGTGGTAATAGTGGAGGATCGATATTACAAAGCGAAGCAATAGGATTCTCATCTTTAAATGCTTCTACTATTCGACTGTCATTAGAATGCAATCAAGGCACTTATTATGGAATCGCCATGACTTTGTGCACTACAGCAATAGTGATTAATCCTTCCTCTTCAACTCATTTAGAATGTGTAGGAACAACGGCAACCCCTTTGAGCGTTCAGGCTTCGGGGCAAAATCTAATTTATCAATGGTACAGTAATTCTAGTTCCAGTACAAGCGGAGGAACTTTAATAGCGGGTGCTACTGGAGCTACTTTTATTCCGCCAACTACAGTTAATGGCACTACGTATTATTATGTTGTTGTTTCAGGATTGTTAGGATTGCCAGTTACCAGTGCTATTTCGGGTGCTGTGACAATTGAGACTTTGTCTACAGTTATTATTACTCCAGCATCAGCTAGTCTTAATTCAGGAGATTCAATTACACTGACTGCTTCTGGAGCCAGTACTTATTTGTGGGGTACAGGTTTGACTACACCTTTGGATCAAGTTCCAACCTGTAAGCTAGCGGTTGGTCTTCGTTTACTACGATCTGATTATACTGGATTTGCGGTTCGCTTGAGACGCGATAGTGACAATACGGAAGCTGATTTTGGATTTATAAATACTGATTTAGATACAGCTACAATTAGTACTTGGCTGGGTGTTTCGGCAGGTTACTGTGTAAAACTTTACGATCAATCCGGGAATGGAAATGATATGATGCCATCTTCTGTTGGTGCACAACCACTGTATGTTTATAATGGATTGAATAATAAACCTATTTTAAGATTTAACACCGGACAAAACATAAAAAATAATGTAAATTTTACACCTCCATATACAGTAGTATATGCCGCAAAACAAACAGGTCCGAGTAGGGGTCGAGTTCTAAATGCTAATAACAATAACTGGTTGTTAGGTTGGTGGAATGGAAGTAAAAGTCAAGCTTATTTTGATGGTTGGGTTTCTCAACCTGGTGGGATATCAGCAGACAACAATCCATTTGTATATACAGCAACAGGAACTGGTAGTGCTTCAACAATTTTTGAAAACGGGATTTCTAAAACGGTTAATACAAATGGAGGATCTACTGGACCAAATGGTTTAAGGATTAATGAAAGTGAACCTTCAGATGCTGATGTGGCTGATATATTTGTTTTCAATTCTGTATTATCTGATTCAAACAGAGAAGCCATTGAAAAAAGTACTGCTTCTTACTACAATATTTATGGACAACCAATGGTAGCCGGCGAAACATTAACAGTGAGCCCAACAGAAACGACCACGTATCAAGTTACTGGTTACTCTGCTAATGAAGGCTGTTCTGTTTCCAATAGTGTGACTGTAACCGTACTGAACAATCCCAATTTAAGCAATTTTAATTTACAAATAAAAACGTATTTCGATGGTTCTTATACAATTACACCACCAACTAGTATTAGCACTGGTGCTATTACTTATGCAAGTAGTAATACTGCTGTAGCAACCATCAGTGGAACAACTGTAACAATTGTAGGAGCAGGAAGCACTACAATCACGGCTAGTCAAGCAGGGGATGCGACTCATTTTGGGGATTCCATAAGTGCTACTTTAACAGTAAATGCAGTTTCTGTTTTAACAAATAATGGTCAAATTTCGGATACTGATTTTAATTATATTAATAAAAATGGGGCATTGGCCACAAGCAATTCATTAACTAAATACGGTCAAGCAGTTTCTACTAAATCCAACGATGGATTATCAGCAGCATCAGCGGGAGTGAATGCTTTACAAATAAAAGCCGATTATCCAAGCGCTGCAGATGGATTGTATTGGATTACAAATCCAAATATAAATGGAGGAACTCCTTTTCAGATTTATGCTGATATGACTACTGACGGCGGTGGCTGGACGTTGATAATGTGTAATAATAATGGTTCAGGTTGGGATGGGAATAATGCTATTTTAAGAAATGAAACGGCTCCAACGATTAACGGACAATATTCCATCATTGCTTATGCAGATTATCTTAAAAAGAGCAGCAGTGGTTTTCAATATATGATAGATGCAACAACACGAGGGCGATGGGGAGGAATTTGGACAGCAAATCAAGCATATAGTTTTGTAAATACTAATAATACTCAAACAGATATTACTTTAAATACAAAATTTGATTCTTGGTCTTATCAAGGAAGTGGAATAGAACAAATAATGCCATGGTATTCTCAGGGTTCACAAGGAGCTATTACGACAAGTAATGATGCTAACGGTGATTGGTGGGGAACTTTAGTTTCAACTAATGGTTTTAGTCCTGCACCATGGTTAGGTTGTTGTGGCAATTCAGATCCGGGAATTATTTGGTATTGGGTACGATAATATAATATAATTGCTTGAAATAGTTCTTGAGTTATTTCCATAAAAAAAGGTTCAACTGTAAAGTTGAACCTTTTTTAGTATTACAGAAAAAGAGATGATTTACACTTTTCCTAATGTATATAATTGTTCCATTGTAGGAGTTAAGCTTCCACCTTTTGGCTCAAGTGTGATTCCAAAAGCTTCTGCTTCATTAGCATTATTCACAGCAAATAATTTTTGCTCATTTGCATCAAAGTTTTCCAATAATCCAATGCTTGTAGGAGTCAACGGGCTTAATTTTAATGCCCAAACCTGATAAACCATTCCTTCTGGTGGCTCAGGTAAACCTGCTGCATCAATATAGACTACTTTAGTATCTTGATTCCAATATACTTTTGCAAAAGATTCTGGAGCAACTACTTGTCCACCAAGTGCTACAACAGTATTTTTAGTGTCTCTTACAACCGCTAAACTCGTTTCGTTAGCCGTGTTTTTTAATTTTAAGACATTAAATTCTTTCTCTAATTTAGCTTTCTCAACTTCAGTATTGGCTACTTGCGTAGTAGTTTCATCTAATTGATTGTATTGATATCCAATACCAACCAATAATAGAATTGCTGCTGCCCAACCAACATATTGTGACCAATTGCTGGTAGGCTGTAACTCGATTACTTTAGCATGTTTGAGTTCCAGTTTAGCTTTAATTTTTTCATAATTAGCCACAGAATGAAACGGTGAAAAGCTAGATGATAAAGCAACAATGGCTTTTTCTATCGCTATAATTTCGTCGTTAATTTCCGGGCTGTTTTTCGCCATGGTGCTTACTTGTTCGTTTTCGGGTTCACTTAGTAAACCGTAAACATAAAGCTCCAGGATTCCTGATTCTATATATTCTTTTGTTTCCATTATACTTTCAAATAATTTCTTAAGTCATTAATACAATTTCTATTTTGTGTTTTTACTGTTCCCAAAGGAATTGCCAATTCATCAGAAGCTTCTTGTTGGGTATAGCCTTTAAAAAACAGTAAATCTATTATTTGAATACATTTTGGTTTTAGTCTTTTTACAAACTCTTGCAATCCAATAGTATCCATTTTGTCGACTAGTTTAGAACTGTCTTCAAAGTGATTTACGAAATTATCTGTAGAAAGGTTTTTTTGACTGTTATTAAAATTTTTTGAACGCAGTTTATCTATAGAAGTATTTCTGGCAATATTCAGGATCCAAGTGTAGAATCTTCCTTTGCTCTCATGGTAAGAATCAATATTCTTCCAAATTTTTACAAATACTTCCTGAAGCACGTCTTCTGCTTCTTCTCTGTTTTTTACGAGAACATTTATAACCGAAAATAAACTTTTGGAATACATATCATATAGATGCGTAAATGCCCTTTCGTCTTTCTTATAAATTAATACTAATAACTCTTCTTGACTCATATCTTACTATTTTACTTATACAAACTTATACAATCTTATTTAGAAATGATTGATTTAATGATTGTCAAGATAATAAAAAAATTAAAACTAAAATAATTATATTTTATTTAAGTATTTAAGTAATTGATTATCAATTATTTAAATATTTAATTGATTTTTTATTAAGATTTTTAAAACCAAAAGAAACACTTTCCCGTAAATGCCTTTATAACCTTTTAATTTATAACAAAATGAAAAAAACAAAAATGATTTTAGGTCTATCGCTAGTGGCGATTTCGGGCTTAATATTAGTAGCAGCGGATCACATAGATGCTCCGGCTACAATGTCTGGCGATGCGGGTGATATTACTGATGTGTACGCCTTCCAAGGTCAAAACACAAGTAATTTAGTATTTGCAGTAAACACTCAAGGATTGTTAAGTCCTAATGCTACAGGTGCTGCTACATTTAAAGAAAATGTAATGGTTGAGATCAATATTGATAACACAGGTGACAATGTTGAAGACTTAGTGATTCAAGCAATCAAGAGAGATGACAAAATGTATTTCTTCGGACCAGTTGCTCCGGGAACAACAGGAACATCAAGTACAGTTAAAACGACTGCTGCTACAGGAAATGTTACAATTTCTACTTATGGTGCAACAGCTTTAACTGCTGAGCAAAACGGAATGAAATTTTTCGCAGGACCAAGAGACGATCCTTTCTTCTTTGATTTAGGTCAATTTAAAGCAATCCTTGGAGGAACTGCTTCAGGATTTAATAATCCGGGTGTTGATACATTTGCAGGAACTAATGTAATGTCAATTGTAGTAGAAGTTCCAAAAACAATGTTAGGTTCTTCAAGCACAATAAATGTTTGGGCTGAAACTAAGAAAAAACAATAATTATTTTATTAAAAAAGTAAAAACATGAAATCGAATATTTACGATTTCCAAAACACTTAAAATATAAAGATCATGAGTAAAACAAATAAATTCAAAATTATAACAATCGCGCTAGTAGCTGCAGTTGTTTCAGTAAATTGTGATAATGACGATTCAAACGGTGGTTCTGTAAGCCTAGATTTTTCAGGAACTTATGTTCAGCAAGATCAAATGGCAAGACCGGCAATCAATACTGTATTCGTTGCTTCAGGGCAACCTAAAGATGATTTTAATGCTGCAATTCCTTCGGCAATGGGAGCTAAATATCAACCTATTTTTCAATCTAGATTATTAGCTTTGAATTCTGCATATACTACTAATGCTTTAGGACAAACAGCTGCTCAGCTTACAGGTCTTTTGGCTACAGATGTATTAGGAGTTTCTAAAACAGCAAAAACGACTTTCTTTGACGGAACTAATATCTTAACTGGTAGAGCTTTGGCAGATGATGTAATTGATGTTGAATTATTATTAATTTTTGGTGGTTCAGCTGGTACTTCTAACCCAGGTCTTACTAAAGATAATGTAAATGCAAATGATAAAGCATTTGGTACAACTTTCCCTTACTTAGCTTCTGCTTGGTAATATTTTCTAAAAAAAAAACAGAGCGCTTGCAACAATTTTCGCTCTGTTTTTTTTATTACAACAAACAAACAAACAAACAAACAAACAAACAAACAAACAAACAAACAAACAAACAAACAAACAAACAAACAAACAAACAAACAAACAAACAAACAAACAAACAAACAAACAAACAAACAAAACAATTAGAGTATGAAAACTTTAAAAACAATATCATTTTTAGTTTTCACAATCCTATTTATATTCGGTTGCGAGACTAAATCAGAACAAATTACAAAGGCTGAAGACTATAATAAATATTTGACTTTAAAGGAAAATAAATCACTGACTTTTGCATACAAAGAAATTGATTTTTGGCAGAAAAAATTTGATGCAGCTCCAAACCAAATCAGTTATTTAAGTCAATTAGCATCAAATTACAACATGCTTTTCGAATATACAGGAAACATTAAAAACCTATATAAAACGGAAGAGTTATTGACAAAATCAAACGAAGCGTATGATTATTCCAGAGTATCAACGATTCGATCATTAGCAAGAAATTACATTTCACAACACCGTTTCAAAGAAGCGTTGGAGTTAGCTAATAAAGCATTAGCAATAGGCGAAGGAAAAAAAGAAACCCAAAAATTATTGTTCGACGTTCAAATGGAATTAGGAAATTATCCGGAAGCGGTTAAAAATCTGAATGCCATTAGAGACATGAATAGTTTTGATTATTTGATTCGCTTGGCAAAATGGAACGATCACAAAGGAGATTTGGATACAGCCATAACTTTCATGGAAAAAGCGAGAGATATTGCTGAAAAAGACGATAACAAAGGACTTAAAATTTGGTCTTACTCAAACCTTGGAGATTTTTACGGTCATGCGGGAAGAATTCAGGAATCGTATGACAGTTTCCTAAAAACATTAGCTTTAGATCCTAATTATTCCTATGCTTTAAAAGGAATTGCTTGGATAGTTTTCTCTAAAGAAAGAAATATAAATGAGGCAAATAGAATTATTGATGCTATAGCTGTTACTCATAATACTCCAGATTTTTATTTGTTGAAATCTCAAATTGCCCAATTTAAAGGAGATAAAACCAATGAAGTAAGAAATAGAAACGCTTATTTTTCTATGATGGAGAAAAATAATTATGGCGCGATGTACAATAAATACAATGCTTTGATTTATGCCGATGACAAAAAAACAGCTTCAAAAGCATTAGAAATTGCCAAAATAGAAGTAGAACACAGACCCACTGCTGATTCCTATGATTTATTGGCTTGGGCCTATCTAAATGTAGGTGAAAATAAAAAAGCATTAGAAATTGCTCAGAATCATGTGGTTGGAAAATCCTTTGAACCAAAGGTACAATACCACTTGGCAATGATATACAAATCAAATAATTTAGCGCTCAAAGCGAAACCTATTAAGGAAGAATTACTGTCCAGTTTGTATGAATTGGGACCTAATTTTGACAAAAAGGTAAATCAATTATAGCGTATGAAAAATATTATTTTAGTGATGATTACCCTTTTTGGGTTGTCTTCCTATGGCCAAATCCAAAAAGGAAAAGTGTTGGATAGTGATGGGAATCCTGTTGAAAATGCCTATTTAGTGAATACAAATTCTGAAAGCCATGCTCATACTAATGAATTTGGATTGTTCAGTTTAGATAAAACGGTTTTAGGAGATGTTATCAAAATAACCGCTTTAGGATATAAAAAGTCAAATTTCACTATTGTTTCTTCGGATGATATAATCATTCTGGAAGATGATATATTTAGATTAAATGAAATAGTTATCCAACCGAAACTATCGGCAATGAATGTCATTTCTAAAATAGATTTGCAAACGACTCCGGTAAACTCTTCGCAGGAAATTTTGCGAAAAGTACCGGGATTATTCATCGGGCAACATGCCGGTGGAGGAAAAGCAGAACAAATATTTTTGAGAGGTTTTGATATTGATCACGGAACGGATATTGCCATTTCAGTTGATGGAATGCCAGTAAATATGATTTCTCACGCACATGGTCAGGGCTATGCTGATTTGCATTTTGTAATTCCGGAAACGGTAGAAAAAATAGATTTTGGAAAAGGAACGTATTATGCTAACAAAGGGGATTTTGCTACAGCAGGATACGTTGCTTTCCAAACTAAAGATAAAATAGAAAAAAGCAGTATAGGTCTTGAAATAGGACAATTCAACACCATGAGAACAGTAGGATTGTTCAATCTTTTGGGAAACCAAAAAACACAAAGTGCCTACATTGCTACAGAATATATTCTAACAGATGGTCCTTTTGATTCCCCCCAAAATTTTAATAGGGTCAATCTGTTGGGTAAATATTCAGCTATTTTAAGTGATAATAGCAAGTTTTCAATCTTGGCTTCACGCTTTTCAAGCAAATGGGATGCTTCGGGACAAATTCCGCAACGTTTGATTGATAATGGAACGATTTCAAGATTTGGTTCCGTAGATGATACCGAAGGAGGGAATACTTCCAGAACTAATTTCAGTGCGAGTTTGAGTAAACCAATTGATGAAAATACGTTCTTGAAAGCGAATGCTTTTTATTCGAATTATCAATTTGAATTGTATTCTAATTTTACGTTCTTTTTGGAAGATCCAATAAACGGAGACCAAATTAAACAAAAAGAAAACCGTGATATATACGGGATGAATGCGGAGTTGAATAAGAAAATCAAATTAAATGAGGTGGATGTTTTGTTACAGTTTGGTGGAGGATTTCGTGCTGATGCGACAACAGATACGGAGCTTTCACATACTTTGAACAGAAGAACAGTTCTTGAAAATATAAAATTGGGAGATATTGATGAGTCTAATTTGTTTACCTATTTGAATTCAGAATTCAATTTTGGGAAACTGATGATTAATCCTGCAATTCGATTGGATTATTTCAAGTTCAATTATCAAGATAAATTGATGCAGAATTACAAAACACAATCAGAATCTAAAGTTAAGTTTTCACCAAAACTGAATTTCATTTATTCACAAAATAACAATTTGCAGTTTTTTGTAAAATCAGGAATGGGTTTCCATTCGAATGATGCCCGTGTTGTAGTTGAAAACAGTGGAAAACAAATTTTGCCAACTGCAATAGGAACAGATGTTGGTACCATTTGGAAACCATTTCCAAAATTAATCGTCAATTCAGCTTTGTGGTATTTATTTTTGGAACAGGAGTTTGTTTACGTGGGTGATGCCGGAATCATTGAGCCAAGCGGAAAATCAAAACGTATGGGAGCAGAGCTTGGTTTACGGTACCAACTGAATGACTGGTTATATTTTGATGCTGATGCAAATTATACCTACGCCAGAAGTATTGATGAACCAAAAGGTCAGGATTACATTCCGCTTGCGCCAGATTTCACCACTACTGGAGGATTAAGTTTTCAAAAAGTGAATGGTTTTTCAGGAGGAATTAGGTATCGTTACTTAAAAAATTGTCCGGCAAATGAAGATAATTCTATTGTAGCCAAAGGTTATTTTATTTCAGATTTAAATGTTAATTATCAATGTAAGAATATCAATTTCGGAATTGCAGTAGAGAATATTTTTGATACAGAATGGAATGAAACCCAGTTTGCAACAGAATCCAGGTTGCAAAATGAACCAGAGAGTGTAGAAGAGATTCATTTTACTCCCGGAACACCTTTTTTTATGAAAGGCAAAATTACCTATACCTTTTAATACGCATTGAAGATTTGTTGTTTATTTGTTTGGAAGTCTGGCATTTTCATAATGTCAGGCTTCTTTTGTTTTTAACGTGTGTTTAACGAAAATAAATTTTAATGAGACAAATAATTGTCTATTTTTATAAAAAATTTTAAATATGAAAAATCTAGTATTTATTGCCACATTTGCTTTAATCTTATTTAGCTGTCAAAATCAGGCACAACCTAAAAAATCTGAAACCAATATGAGTACGCCATCAATAGCTAAAGAAACGATTTATCAGTTCAAAGTAGAAGATTTATCAGGAAAGAGTTTTGATTTTGCTTCTTTGAAAGGTAAAAAAATAATGATTGTGAATACCGCTTCAAAATGTGGATTGACGCCACAGTACAAAGATCTTGAAGCTGTTTATAAAGAATACAAAGACAAAGGATTAGTAATTGTAGGTTTTCCTGCGAATAATTTTGCTTCTCAAGAACCGGGAACAAATGAAGAAATTGCTACTTTCTGCCAACTGAATTACGGAGTGACTTTTCCTATGATGGACAAAGTTTCTGTAAAAGGTGATGATATGGCTGCTATCTATCAGTTTTTGACTCAAAAATCAAAAAACGGATTGAAAGATTCAACTGTGGAATGGAATTTTCAAAAATACCTAATCAACGAAAAAGGAGAATTAGAAAAAGTGATTTCCCCAAAAACTTTGGTAACAGATCCTGAAGTATTGAATTGGATCAAAGCGTAATTTACTGATTTAAAAAAGTAAAATATTTTAAAAGAGATTTTCAGTCAAATGAAAATCTCTTTTTTTTATGGTTTGAGTAAGTGTCGAATATTTTCTAAAATTTGAACCATTAAGAAATTAAGTTACATTAAGAATCAGAGCTTAATTTTTCTTAATTTCTTAATGGTTTATTTTTAATTAAAACTTTTCATTTTTAAAAATTTCAGCTACAGCAGCTTCGTAATTTCGGATGCTTTGCGCTTTTTTTATTTTTTTCAAAATCTTATGCGGATTTGAAAACGTAGCCGAAAAATATTCCCATAAATGATACATTTTCAGTAAAATATGTGTTGAACCAGAAAGAGATTCACTATAAATAGCATACAAAGTATCGTGAAACGCACTGAATAGTTCCATTTTATTGGCAGGATATTCTGAAGTATTGTTTTTTATCATACTTGGTAAAAATGGATCCGAAATTAATCCTCGGCCAATCATCCAATGGTCAATAGTAGGAAAGCGTTGTTGCATTTCATGAAATTTAGCCACCGAAGTAATATCACCATTGTAATACAGTTTATGCTTGGTGTTATCAACACATAGCTGAAACGCATCCAGATTTACGCCACCTTTATACAGTTGTTTTCCAATGCGCGCATGAATCGCAATATTTTTAATAGGATACGTATCTAAAATAGGTAAAACGTCAAGAATTTCTTCACTGTTTTCATAACCCAAACGCATTTTCATAGACACTAGAATGTCAGATTCAGAGTGTGCTCTGTGAAGAATGTTATTTATTTTTTCTGGATTACTGATTAGACCGGAGCCCATTCCAGACTTCGTAACCATAGGATAAGGACAGCCTAAATTCCAGTTTAATTCTTTATAACCCAATTCTCGAACATACTTGGCCACAAATAAAAATTCATCGGCATCGTTTGTTATCACTTGCGGAATTACCTCTAAATCAAGATTATTCTCTGGAAGCAAGTCGCGTTCGTAGGATGGTTTAATAACCATTTTCCCGTTTAAGCGAATGTAAGGCGAGTAAAACGTATCAATTCCTCCAAAAATTTTGTTTTGGGCATTTCTAAAACGAAAGTCGGTAAATCCCTGTAAAGGCGATGAAAGTAAGGTATAGTCCATGAAATTTTTAGTTGTGCAAATATACTATAAAGTCTCAAGTCTTGAAGTCATAAAGTTATAAAGCCAAACATATTGAAAAAAACGAACCAAATTCTAGTTCAACTTCAATTATTCTAATATCAATTGCATAAAAACGGAACTCAACCAACGATCAAATTTATAACCGGATTCTTTAATAACGCCCACGGTTTCAAAACCATATTTTTTATGAAAAGCGATGCTTCCTTTATTTTCGGAGTCAATAACGCCAATCATAGTGTGGTATTTTTGTTTTTTTGCCAATTGAATCAGTTCAGCCAATAATAATTTCCCAACACCTTTTCCTAAAAATTCTTCCGCTACATAAACCGAATGTTCCACTGTAAAACGGTAGCCTATTTTATGACGAAAAGAGCCATAAGTAGCATATCCAATGGTTCCATTTTCAGTTTCGGCTACAATTACAGGTAAATCTTGAGCCAATTTATCCTCAAACCACAATTTATGGGTTTCAAAATCTCGTGGCTCATAATCATAAATCGAAGTACTGTGAAGTATTTGGTGATTGATGATTTCCAATATTGTATCTAAATCGGTAAAAACAGCCGGTCTTATTTTGATTTCCATATAGAATTTATTTTCCTTCAAATTTAAGAAAACTATTTAAGATTAGAGAAAAACCTTTACATCTTTGTATCTTTGTTACTTTGAAACTAAAACAATGATTTACCCCAAAATACCTTTAGCACAAAGCATTATTGAAATTTGTTTGTCCAAAGGAATCACTACCATAATTATTTCTCCGGGTTCTAGAAATGCACCGTTAACAATAGGTTTTGTGAGTAATCCAGCCTTTCAATGTTACAGTATTGCTGATGAGCGTGCGGCTGCTTTTTTTGCATTGGGAATAGCACAACAAACGAAACAACCAGTGGTTTTGGTGTGTACTTCCGGTTCTGCGTTATTGAATTATTATCCGGCTTTTGCGGAAGCATTTTACAGCCAGATTCCTTTAATAGTGATTTCGGCAGACAGACCGCAAAGCAAAATTGATATTGGCGACGGACAAACGATTCGGCAGGAAAATGTATTCGAAAACCATTCTTTGTACAATGCTAATTTGCAAGAAGACGTTTCAGCTACAAATGATTTAAAAATCAACGAAGCCATCAATACGGCAATCACGCAAAAAGGTCCCGTTCACATCAATGCGCCTTTTGAAGAGCCTTTGTATGAAACCGTTTCAGAACTTTCAGTTGAAGTGAATACTATCGCTTCCGCAAATGTAACTCAGACAATTTCTATCGAAGACGTTTCGGAATTTGCAACAATTTGGAACAATTCCACCAAAAAAATGATTTTAGTTGGTGTAAATGAACCGAATACTATAGACGAAAAAATAATAGATGCTTTTGCGAAAGATGAGTCGGTTGTAGTTTTGACTGAAACGACTTCTAATTTGCATCACGATACTTTTATAAGCAACATTGACACTATAATTACGCCTTTTACGCATGATGATTTTGAAAATTTTCGTCCGGAAATTTTAGTGACTTTTGGCGGAATGATTGTTTCGAAACGAATCAAAGCTTTTTTGAGAAAATACAAACCAAAACACCATTGGCATATTGATTCTTGGAGATCATATGACACTTTTGGTGCTTTGACCAACCATTTTGAAGTAAATCCAAATGTGTTTTTTGATGTATTTCTACCACTTACAAACGCAAAAGAAAGTAATTATTTTAAGCAATTAGACGCTGTGAAAGCGTTGCGAAAGCTAAAAAGTGATATTTATTTAGAAAAAATTCCTTTTTCGGATTTTAAAGTTTTCGAAAAAGTGATTCAGTGTTTGCCAATGAACAGTCAGTTACAAATCAGCAATAGTTCAGCAATTCGTTATGCGCAATTAATAGACGTTCATCCTTCAATTGAAGTGTATTGCAATCGCGGTACCAGCGGAATTGACGGAAGTACTTCTACGGCTATTGGTGCGGCTGTCTCGTCATATGGACAGGATGAAAAACAAACCGTTTTCATAACGGGAGATGTTGGGTTTTTGTACGATAGCAATGCGTTATGGAACAATTATATCCCGAAAAACTTCAAGATTATTCTAATCAATAATGGAGGCGGAGGAATATTCAGGATTTTACCAGGACATGAAGAAAGTCCTGTTTTTAATACATTCTTTGAAACTTCCCATTGTTTAACTGCGGAACATTTGGCAAAAATGTATGGTTTTGAATATAATATTGCCAGCGATGAAGTAAGTTTAGCAACAAGTTTGACTGCTTTATATGCTGAAAATGAAAAGCCAAGTATTTTGGAAATTTTCACCCCCACTTTGGAAAATGACAGCATTTTACTGCAATATTTTAAAGAATTGGTCTAATTATTTTCAGGTGTCCGTTAAAAGGCACGATTAAATGTTTAAATTTGAGAATATAAAAATCTATTAATCAAATATTAAACTTTTATTTATGAGTGCAAGAGACGAATTAATTGTAAAGTATGCTGCCGATTTGAAAGACAAATGTGGTGTAAATCCAGATATGGATTTGTTGACAAAAGTAACTATTGGTTGTGGTCCGTCAATTTATAATGATGATTCTGCAACGGTTGCCGGAAGCCAGCAAGCGGAATTAGATACGGTGAAAAACAATTTTCTAATCAAGAAATTAGGACTTGCAGATGGACCGGATTTAGATGCAGCACTGGATGCAGTTATGGAAAAATACGGGCGTTCAAACAAAAATAAATACAGAGTGGTCGTTTATTATTTACTGACAGTTCACTTCAAAAAAGAGAGTGTTTACAATTAATATTTAATTTGTAAATAGTATCCATAAAAAAAGCGTTTGCCTCGGCAAACGCTTTTTTGTTTAGTATTGAACGCTTTTTAACGAATTGGTATTGGGAAAACCGGTAAACTGGAATGTCCTAATGCATCAACTGTTTGCACAGCAAAGAAGAAATTATCTTTAGAATATGGGATTTCGGCTTTTGTGTCTTTTACAAAAATTGCTTTTTCCCAATGTTGTGATGATGTTTCTCTGATAAGAATGTTATATCCATAAACTGATTTTCCCTCAGGAGCAGTCCATGCTAAAGTAGAAAAATTAGTCAAATCCTTTACCTCAATTCCTACGTTTATTGGTGCTTTTGGGGACCAAGCTAAATTACTGAATGTAGCCAAGTTAGAACAAGTTACTTTCTTCATATATTCAAAGTCCATAAATTCAGCCAAATCACCGTACTGAATGTTATTTTCTTTTCGAACATTTTGATGTTGGTGATCGTAGTTTTCGTTCATTTCACAAAAACGAATGGCTGTAAATCCATTTTGACTGAAAGGAGTGTGATCACCACCACGTAAGAAACGGTCGTTGCGATACACTAAATTAATGTCCAGTTGCTCTACATATTGATTGGTAACCGTTTTGATGTAACGGGCTAATTGTCTGGATGGACTGTCGTTATCACGATTGGTCGATTTACGCATTTTTGATTCGGCTTCCGTTTCTAAGAATGGAATTGTTTCACTGAAAACACGAACTTTAGTATTATCACGCAATAAAGTACCGCTAGACAAACTGTTTCCAATCATGTCATTATTAATCATCGCAATAACATTCCATTTTCCATCTTTGGCAACATCGGCTAAATGTTTGGCTCCGTACAATCCTTGTTCTTCACCAACTACAGCGACAAAAATCAGTGTAAAAGGAAATTCTCTTTGGCTCATGATTCGAGCAAGTTCCATCATAGCAGCAACTCCGGAAGCATCATCATTTGCACCAGGCGCATCTGATTTGGCATCCATTACATCTGAAGCACGGGAATCTAAATGGCCGCTTATAATCAATACACGATCATCTGTAGGATCAGTTCCTTTTAAAGTTGCCATAACATTACCTAATTGGCTGTCGGTTGCAATACGTCTTCCATCGGCTTTGATGGTGAAAAAATCAATAACTGAAGTTAGTCTTCCGCCAGATGCTAAAGCATATTTATCAAACTCTGATTTTACCCAGCGTTGCGCCGCTCCAATACCGCGCGTGTTGCTTTTGGTATCGCTTAATGTATGTCGGGTTCCAAAAGATACGAGTTTACGAACTGTAGCTTCCATGTTTTCCGATTTTACTTCGGCAACCATTTTTTTTATTTCGGGATCATCGACTGTGGTTTGTGCGTAATTGGTATGAGAAATAAATACAAGTAGGAACAAACAGAGAATTGAGGTTGGTTTCATTAATTGGTTTTTTTTAGTTTCCTCAAAGTTAGTAAAAAAGAAAAAGAAAGTATAAGCGAAACCCGATTTTAGGATTTGTTCATGCTTACTGCATTTAAAATTTTGAAGAATTAATTCTTCTGAAAAACAAAAAGTCCTAATCTAGCCCCGATGGAAGCAAGTATCCCACGCTTTTGGGCGTGGATACTGTGGACAGCGGGACAACTCGTGATGAAAGAACGGAAAGTTATGCTCCTAATAAAGAAAATAACCATCGGATTTTGGGGTTATTTTTTTGTAGACAGTTTCTTAATTTACTATTTTCAAACTTCGTACCTTTGCGCTTTAGAAATTGAAAGAAAATGATTGAAATAGGAAAATACAATACGCTTACCATTTTACGCGATACCAAAGTGGGTTTGTTTCTGGGAAATCCAGAACTAGATCCTGAAGGAATACATGATATTCTGTTACCTAACAAATACGTGCCAAACGAATTTGAAATAGGTGAGGAGTTGATTGTTTTTGTGTATCTAGACCACGAAGAAAGACCCGTTGCCACGACATTAGAACCTTATATTTTATTGAATGAATTTGCACTTTTACGTGTAAATTATACCAATCAGGTTGGTGCTTTTATGGATTGGGGAATGGAAAAAGATATTTTGGTTCCATTTAAAGAGCAGGCGCGTCCTATGGAAAAAGGGAAACGCTACTTGGTGTACCTTTATATGGACGAGAAAACCAATCGTTTGGTGGCTTCCAGTAAACTGAATCAGTTTTTAAAAAATGATCACCTAACGGTTGAAAAAGGGGAAGAAGTAGATTTAATTGTTTCTCATATTACTGAATTAGGAATTAACGTTATCATCAACGAAAAGTACAAAGGTTTGATGTACAAAGATGAAGTCTATGATGATGCGATTCGCACGGGAGACCGCATGCGAGGATATATCAAGACAATTCGTCCGGATAATAAGATTGATGTGGCATTGCAAGTTCAAGGATATCAAAGTATCGAACCGAATGCAGAGAAAATTCTAGATGAATTAAGAGCGAGCAGAGGTTTCTTGCGTTTGACTGATAATTCACATCCGGAGGACATTAAAACGGTTTTGAAAATGAGTAAGAAAACCTTCAAGAAAGCGATAGGAGCTTTATACCGAGAGAAATTAATCGAAATCAAGGAAGACGGGATTTACTTGGTTAAGGAATAAAAAATACTAACAATATTGATGTTTATTCTTTTGTAACCATTAAGAGATTAAGGAAATTTAGTTAAGAGGAGATTCTTAATGTAGCTTAATTTCTAAATGGTTTAGAAAAAAAATATAGTTGAACAATCTTTATTTATTTAAAAAAAAGAAAGACTAATCATAACGGTTAGTCTTTCTCTTTTTAATCCTGTTTTAGAATATTAAATTCTAGCAGCATTAAAATAAATTTAATTTTACTTTTAAAGTATATTTATCCACCTATAATGAACAATAGTATGCTCTATACTATTTTAAAAATATTAACTTAAGCGTAAATTACTTTAAAGAATAGTTTGTCTTTAAATGTACAATCACTTGCTTACGAGTTAAGAAATAATTTCACGATAAGGCCGCTGGTTTTCTATATATTGGAAGATAATTTTCTAAAACAATTTTTTATTAATGTCTCACTTTTTGCAAGGACAAGAAAAATAAATCTTTATTTAACCGTAGGTGTTACTTTTTATTTTTTACTGCTGGGGCAAATGGTTGTAACATTAGCTCGTTTATCGGGGCTTTGAATATATTTTTATAAGTTATTACCGTAGAAAAAGGAGCGACAACATTTTTAATTGCATTCAATACATTCTTTTTTTAGGTTAATAAATCAGTGAAGAATCAATAATTAATCAAGATAAACAATTTGTATTCATCTGATTAGCTTGATTTAAAATTAAAAATAATTTGAATTGCCTACTGTTAAAATGCTTTTTTTTAATTCTTTTTTAACGTTTTAAAGCCTTTAATCAGAGAAGGATTACCATAAGCTTATCTAAATAGAATAGATAAAATGTAAAAAATGATTTATTTTTACACTAAAATAATTTAAATCAATTGTAATGGATTGGATCACTGCCAAAGAATACGAAGATATCACTTATAAGAAATGCAATGGCGTTGCCAGAATTGCATTCAACAGACCGGATGTACGCAATGCGTTCCGTCCGAAAACGACTGCCGAATTGTTTAATGCATTCTATGATGCACAGGAAGATACGTCCATTGGTGTCGTTTTACTTTCTGCTGAAGGGCCTTCTTCTAAAGATGGCGTGTATTCTTTTTGCAGCGGTGGCGATCAAAACGCACGCGGGCATCAAGGATATGTGGGTGATGACGGACAGCATCGTTTGAATATCTTAGAAGTACAACGTTTAATCCGATTCATGCCAAAAGTAGTTATCGCTGTAGTTCCAGGTTGGGCTGTAGGTGGAGGACACAGTTTGCATGTGGTTTGCGATTTAACTTTGGCGAGTAAAGAACACGCTATTTTCAAGCAAACGGATGCTGATGTAACGAGTTTTGATGGTGGTTATGGTTCTGCTTATTTAGCTAAAATGGTGGGACAGAAAAAAGCACGCGAGATTTTCTTCTTGGGACGTAATTATTCGGCTCAGGATGCTATGGATATGGGAATGGTGAATGCTGTGATTCCGCATGCTGAATTAGAAGATACGGCATACGAATGGGCGCAGGAAATTTTGCAAAAATCACCAATGGCGATTAAAATGCTAAAGTTTGCCATGAATCTTACCGATGATGGAATGGTGGGACAACAGGTTTTTGCAGGTGAAGCTACAAGACTTGCGTATATGACCGAAGAAGCTAAAGAAGGAAGAAACGCATTCTTGGAAAAAAGAAAACCGAATTTTGAGAAAAAATGGTTGCCGTAAAAAGTTTAATGTTTTAGGTTTCAAGTGTAGAACTTGAAACGTTAAACTTTAAACCTGAAACAAAATAAAAAAATGGAAAATTTCACAAACGAAACGATTGATACGCGCCAACTTCCAAAATTTGAGGAAGTCACTTTTACGAATTTACATCCTAAATACATTAGAGTGGTTTTGATTAGTCTGGTGAGAATTATAGCACTACTAATTCTAGTTCCAATATTATTTTCCATGCTTAAACCGGAATTATTTTCAGGAAGAGTCTGGTTGATTTTAGGAATAGTAATTCCTGTATTTTCGATTTTGTTAGTCGTGTTTTCGATTATTGGATTCAAGAAAAAAGGATTTGCATTCCGGGAACACGATGTTCTTTTCAGACACGGGATTATCGCTACAAAAACTATTGTAATTCCTTATAATAGAGTGCAACATGTGGCTTTGCATGAAGGATTAATTTCACGTTATTTTGGTCTTGCCAAAATTGAAATTTTTACCGCCGGAGGAAGTTCAAGTGACATTGAAATTCCGGGAATCGAAAAAGAACAAGCCGAAAATATCAAACAATTGTTGATGGGTAAAATACAAAAGCAATTGTAATGGGAGCCGATTTTAGTCAGCCGCAAAGGCAATCTTCAATAGGGATTTTGGTGATGTTTTTTTACACGCTTCAGCAATACGTCAGAGCGTTGTGGCCTATGATTGTGATTTGGATTTTCAAGTTTGACGAGGTTAATAAATTGTATTTTTTCCTTGGGATGGCAACTGTCTTTGTGAGTATTGGAGTTGTTTCTTATTTGAAATATCTGAATTTTACTTTCTTTTTGGATGCCGAAAATGAAGAATTTATCATTACAGATGGCGTTTTCAATAAAACCAAAACAGCGATTCAGCTGCGCAAAATTCAGCAGGTAAATATCAATCAGTCTTTTATTCAAAAGTTAATTGGTGTTTATGAATTGGATGTAGATACTGCCGGAAGCAATAAAAAAGAAGGCGCTATCAAAGCGATTTCGCATGAATTGGCTTTGGAGTTGAAATTCCGTTTGTTGGAAAATGAAGAAATGCAGCATGCAATTGGAACTGAAGAAATTTCATTGGAGGAAACCGAGCAAAAACTATTTGAAGCGACACATCCTTTTATTAAAATAAGTTTTTTGAGTTTGTTGAAAGTTGGAATAACGTCTAACTATGAGAGAAGTATCGCCTTGTTGCTTATTTTCTTTAGTACGATTTATGAAAATTTGCAAAACTTTGGAGACGAGAATAACGTTTACAAAGAGAAAGTAGGATCATATATAGATAAAAATTTAGTCTTTCAGACGATTTTAATATCGATAGTGTTTTTGTTTGGAATTGTTTTGGTTGTAAATGTAATCCGAATCGTTTTTAAATATTATGATTATAAAATAACCCGACAAAAAGGCTCTTTGTTGTTGTCTTTTGGGTTGTTAAACACAAAAAGCACTATTATCAAACCTGAAAAAGTTCAGATTACGACCGTTAAAAGGAATTATTTCCAAAAGAAAATGGGAATTTTAGAACTGAAAATCAAACAAGCGACAAGCGGAGAAAAAGAAGAACGCAAGTCGGTAATAGAAATTCCGGGATGTAGTGAAACCGAGAGAGATTCGATATTGAAATTGTTGTTTCATAAAATTCCTGAAAAAGGATTAATGCTTCAGCCTAATTTTCGTAAACTTGTTTTTTCTGTTTTCCTTTCAATAGGACTACCTTTGTTCGGATTTTTGGCGATTGGGTATTGGATTGAACCCCTGTTTTTTGAATACAGTTATGTAGTGCCGGTTTATGTGATTTTTATTGGATTAATCCAATATTTTAAATTTAAAAATAACCGATTGTTCATCAACGAGAATTTTATAATAAAGCAAAGTGGTGCTTGGGATGTAAGCAACGATATTATTGAGCCCAGTAAAATACAGGCGATTACAACTTCCCAGCTTTTTTGGCATAAAAAGTTGAATATAGGTTCTGTAACATTGCATACAGCAGGAGGAGATATCGCTTTTCAGTTAGGGGATTATTCAGTCATAAAACAACAAGTCAACCTTTGGTTGTATCAAATAGAAACTTCCGATAGTAATTGGATGTAAAAAAAATGGTTTAAAGTTTGAGGTTTAAAGTTTTATATACTTTGAATCCTAAGTTTTAAACTTCAACTTTTAAATAAAAAAACATGAAACATTGGATTGAAGCCGCACGATTACGTACATTACCCTTATCGGTTTCTGGAATAATAGTTGGTAGTATGTATGCTTTGGCACACCCAACAGATGATATATTAACGCCAACAGAAGTCTTTAACTGGCGATTGTTTGGCTTTGCTATTTTAACAACTTTAGGATTGCAAATACTGTCTAATTTTGCCAATGATTACGGTGACGGCATGAAAGGAACGGATAACGAGGATCGGGTAGGTCCAAAACGTGCAATACAAAGTGGTGTGATTACTCCACAGGCCATGAAACGCGCGATTATAATTACTTCGGCATTGACATTGCTTTCAGCGATGTTGTTGATTTATTATGCGTTTAGAGATACAAATTTATGGTTTTCCTTGTTCTATTTAGTATTGGGAATTCTTTCAATTATTTCTGCAATTCGATACACGGTTGGGAATACAGCGTATGGTTACCGTGGATTTGGTGATGTATTTGTCTTTGTATTTTTCGGATTGGTAAGTACTTTAGGGGTGAATTTTTTATACTCCAAACAATTGGATTTCGAGTTGGTTTTACCTGCAATTGCTATTGGATTATTGAGCGTGGGTGTTTTGAATCTGAATAATATGCGTGACGAAGCCTCAGATAGGAAGTCTAATAAAAATACGATTGTCGTAAAAATTGGCGGAGCCAAAGCAAAAATATATCATTATTTTTTGATTGTAACTGCGATGGTTATGGTGTTGATTTTTGCAATTGTAGACGACTTTCATTTTGATCAATACTTATTTTTATTGGCGTATATTCCTTTAACTAAACATTTAATTACCGTCTATAAAAATCAAAACCCTAAGGAATTAGATCCTGAATTAAAAAAACTGGCATTGAGTACTTTTGCACTTTCGGTTTTATTGTCGTTAGGTATGATTTACTTTTTTTCGGATATCATTGTGAATACATTTTTAGGTGGGAGATAAAATAATAATCGAATACGGAATCTTTCAATCATTCAATTTTTAAATTAAAAAAAATGAAAATAACATTTTACGGTCACGCATCATTAGGGATAGAAGTTGGAGGCAAACACATCATTGTTGATCCTTATATTTCGGCTAATCCAAACGCAGCACACATTGACATTGACACCTTAAAAGCGGATTATATTTTGGTAACGCACGCTCACGGAGATCACATTCTCGATGTGGAGGCAATTGCCAAAAGAACCAATGCAGTAATTGTTTCCAATGCTGAAATTGCAGGTTATTATTCTCAAAAAGGCTTTCAGTCGCATCCGATGAATCACGGTGGAAGTTGGAATTTCGATTTTGGGAAACTGAAATATGTAAATGCCATTCATTCCAGTTCCTTTCCTGATGGCAGTTACGGAGGAAATCCGGGTGGTTTTGTCATCGAAGGCGAACATAAAAACGTATATATTGCAGGCGATACAGCGCTTTCTATGGATATGAAGCTCATTCCTATGCGCACCAAACTCGACTTGGCAATTCTACCGATAGGCGATAATTTCACCATGGATGTCGAAGATGCAATTATTGCTTCTGATTTCTTGGATTGCGATAAAATTCTAGGGTATCATTATGACACTTTTGGGTATATCGAAATCGACCATGAGGAATCCATTCGTAAATTCTTCAACAAAGGAAAAGATTTGATGTTACTGGAAATAGGAAGTTCCATCGAATTGTAATTAGTTATTGTAAGTTTTTCGAAGCAATCTCCAGCTATTCGTTGCAAATGAAATTCACTGAACTCCACTAAAATAAAAGTATGGTGAAGTAATCTTTTTATCAGCCAAAAAAGGCTGATAAAAAGTATTTTCACTGCAAACGAAGTTCACTGAACTCCTGTGTAAATGAAAGTTTAGTGAAGTAATCTCGGCTAAAAAACGTTAATCAAGAAAATGAATATTCAAAAAATAGCTTTAACAATAGTAACAATTATTTCATTTCAATCTGTTTTCTCTCAAAAAGACGGTTATTGGGATAAAACCCGCGCTACAACCGAAGAAATAACGGTTTCAGCCAGAGACAGAATCATTATAAAAACCCAAGATTTCCCTGAAGGAACTACTGAGGTTGTTTATAGAATAACGCTTTTGGATAAAAATCAGCAAATGGCGGGCAGTTTGGTTTCGGTTTTAAAAGCCATCCCGGATCCTACGGGAATTAGTCAAGGTTCAGCAGGAGCAGTTTTTATTTTGTCTAAAATTTCTGGTGACGACAAATGCAAGTATGCTGTTTTTTCTAGTGCCGACTTGGCAGCAAAATACAAAGAAAACGGAAAAACGGATGATGCGTGTTTGGTTCAGGATACGCCAGTCAGTAAAGATGCCAAACGACTTTCTACTGATAAATCGGCTTGTATGCAATCCAATTCTGGGAATTTATGGTTTGGTTTCGAAAGTAAAAACTGGATCATGAACCAAAAAATTATTCTGGAAGTTGTGCCGTGGGTCGATAATAAACTCAGTCGTGGCTGGACACTTGAAAACAGAAAAGCAATCATCGATCAATGTAAAACATCTAATTTGGCTCAAAAAATGACCAATTCAGATGATTTTTGCGTTTGTATTCTCGATAAAATCCAATCCAAGTACAAGTTTAAGGAATTTCAAAAATTATTGGCTGTAGAGCGTGCTAAAGCGTTTAAGGATTTTGGTAACAGTTGTTTTGGGGAAACCAGTCTTTCAAAAAGTGTTTATGATGATTTGCGCAAGCAAGCTGCTGTATTAGCAAAACAAGGAAAACAAGGCGAAGCCATCCTTAAACTGACAACTATTATCAATGATGGAAAAGCAACCGCTTTGGATTACAATGCGATAGGAAGTAGTTATGTACTGACGAAGCAATACGGGAAAGCGATTAAATTCCTGAAAGAAGGCGAAAAACTCGATGATACGGAGTTGTTGATAAAGATGAATTTGGCGCACGCCTATTTATTGAACGATAATTATGCCTCGGCAAAAGCCATTTATAAAGAGTATCAATCTCAAAACGTTACGGATAGTTTGAGTTGGATTCAAAAAATAAAACAAGATTTTGCTACTTTCAAAAAAGCAGGAATAACTTCCAGTGATTTTGAAAGAATTTTGAAGTTGGTGGATTAAGTTTTGATACAATTAGTTAGATACAAGATTAAAATAACTCATAACTCATAATTTATAATTTCTTGAAAGCAACCTATCACAAATACATTCTTAATTTCAAACGACCATCAGGAACTTCCCGTGGCGTTATGACCGAAAAAGAAACTTGGTTTATCGTCTTGGAGCAAGACGGTAAAAAAGGAATAGGAGAATGTGGAATCCTTCGCGGATTGAGTATTGATGATTGTTCGGATTATGAAGAAAAATTACAATGGACTTGCGATGCTATTCACTTAGGAAAAGACCAACTTTGGGAAGCTTTAATGGAGTTTCCTTCGATACAGTTTGGAGTGGAGATGGCGTTCCAATCTTTGGAGAGTGAAAACCCTTTTTTATTGTTCCCTTCGGACTTTACAAATGGCACAAAATCCATCTTGATAAACGGTTTGGTTTGGATGGGTGAGGAGTCGTTTATGAAGCAGCAAATCGAAGAGAAACTAGCACAAGGTTTCCAATGCATTAAACTCAAAATAGGTGCAATAGATTTTGATAAAGAACTGCAATTATTGCGATTTATTCGGGAGCATTTTACTCCGGAACAAGTCGAAATTCGGGTTGATGCTAACGGTGCTTTTAGTGAAAATTTAGCTTTAGATAAATTAATGCAACTATCTGAATTTAAATTGCATAGCATAGAGCAACCGATACAAAAAAATCATACTGACAGTATGGCAGAGCTGTGTAAAATCACACCTTTTCCTATTGCTTTGGATGAGGAGTTGATTGGTGTGTTTACTTTGATAGAAAAGGAACAATTATTAGAGAAAATTAAGCCGCAATACATCATTTTGAAGCCTAGTTTTATAGGCGGTTTTCGAGGCACTCAAGAATGGATTTCATTGGCTGAAAAGCATAAAATCGGATGGTGGATTACCTCAGCTTTGGAAAGTAATATTGGACTGAATGCTATTGCGCAATGGACCTTTTTACAGCACAATTTGATGCCTCAAGGATTAGGAACCGGAGCACTTTATACCAATAATTTTGACTGCCCGCTGGAAGTTTCACAGGGGCAATTGTGGTATAAAAAAGAGTTGGATTGGAAGTTTGATTTTGTTCTTTTGAAATAGATTATTTCGTAGTTTTCTTTTGTTCGCCGTCACCCAATAAAACGGATAGCGTCTTTAAACTAGGTGTACGGTCGGCAATCAATTTTATGATACTTATGAACGGAATGAAGAGAATCATTCCTGCAGCGCCCCATAAAATGCCTCCCAAGATTACTATAATAATGATGACAAGTGTGTTTATTTTCAAACGGCTTCCCACTGCAAAAGGAAATATAATATAGGCTTCGAGTGCTTGAACAACAGAAAAAACAGCAATGACGGCCAACGGATACCAAATTGAATTGTACGTTATCCAAGAAACGGCAATGGGCAAGAGCGACGATATCATGATTCCTACATACGGAATAAAAGTTAGGATTGAGGCTATAAAACCAAACAAAAATGGGTGTGGTACTCCGATAATCAATAGTCCGATACTGTTTAATAATCCAACTATTAAATAGACCAGCAGCATTCCTTTGATGAAATTGTAATACGCATGAATGGTTTCAACGAGGATTTCGTGAATGGTTTTTTTTCTTTCGGGAGGGAAAAGTTCATATAAGGCATTTGATAACATCTGGCGGTGGAAAAGTATTAATGCCGAGAAAACAGGAATCATTAATAAAAAAAATACAGATTCAGAGAGGGAATAAGCGGTGTTTCGGACTATTGAAAAAGCTTGTGAACCGGAGTTGTTGATTGTATTATTGATAAATTCTGTTTGTTTTTGCAAACTAATGTCAAATCGTTCCGAAATAAAAAGACTCAATTGATTTATTGTTTCGGTTAGTTTGGTTCTTAAAGATTGCCATTCGTGAAGAAACTCTGAAAACTGTGCGAATAATAGATAAATTATAGCTCCTACCAAAAGTGTTACTCCTAAAATACAAATAACAATTGCAATTCCTTTGTTGATTCCTTTTGTTTCCATCCATTTACAAACAGGATATAGAATAAAACCAATGAGTAATGAAAAGCTTAACGGAATAAATAATGTTTTGCCAAAGTACAGAATCAAAGCCGCCAATACGATAAACTGAAGAATTTCTAACAGAGAAAATCTCCTGTTGGATTGAAATGGAATGGGTGTTTTAGAAGATTCTGACATATAATTGTTGTATTATAAGCGTTATTCCTTACTCTTCCTTACTTTATAAACGATTTAAGTATGAACCTAAAACGTGTAACAAGCTACTAAATTGCCAATTATTGCGAATGTTTTAAGTTTCCAATAATCGTCTGTGGTAATTAATTTGTCCCAAATGATAGGCTAGGTGCGTGGTCAAATGGACAAGCATAAACTCAGTAGAAGTCTTGTTTTCGAAAACTAAAAGAGGATATTCCTTTTTTAATTCTTCTTCTGATATTGTATTTAATGCATTGTCAACAACGACAATGGTTTCTTCGATTTTTGACAGCAATTCTGCTCTTGGAATGTCTTTCAGTGAAAACTCTAATGGTCTGTTTCTTATATAACCTGTCTTTCCAAATTCGGCGCCAATGTAAGTATTTAGATTTCCCACTAAATGCAAGCATAGATTTCCGGCTGAATTAGCGATGCCTTTTTGAGTTTTCCAAATATCGTTTTCGTTTTGGTACGACTCAATTTCGGTTTTTAGCTGATTTAAATCTCGGTTGAATAGTGTTTTTAAAGTTTCAATTAGCATTTTTAGTTTCTTTGTATTTTTTCAATGATAGCAGTGCTTGTTGCTGTATTTTATGTTGAAAAAAACCAGTCCAACCTAATAAATATCCGTTAATTCCAAAAGCTTGTTTGGACCATTTCCAGATGTCGAAATCATCAGTGTGTTTTTTGATCAATCCGTCTTTAAACTGAAACTGTGCGCGAATAACATTTACTACTTTTCTATTGGTTTTACTAAAATTGTAGGTAGCTATCCATTGCGCGGAACCAACGTATTCATCTGCTTTTATATCTGAAAACTCAATTTTTATATTTCCTTTACTTTTTTCAATAAGCATTTTCCACATTTGGCACACATCCTTTTCTTTTAATAAACCAAAAGCAGGATCACGAAATTCAATTTTAGAGTGATAGCATTCACACATAGTTGAAGCATCGGCATTGGCAAAAGCAGTATAAAACTTAATGAGGGTTTTTTCGTTTGGGGTCATATCTACATAAAGTGAGTAGTAAAAATAATAATTTTTTTGTTAAAATTTAGGTTTTAAAAAAGGAATATAGAATAATTTGATGTGATTTATTTCTGATATAGAAACACCAGGAATAATTCAGGATTGATTCTCATTAGATTGCATTCGGAAATGGTTTCTCAATTTTAGATAAAAAAAGAGGATAGACTTTTAAGTTTCTATCCTCTTTTATAATTTATTAGATGGTATTCTATTATCTCGATTTATTTAACGGCAGGAATAATATCAATTATTACGGTACGATTGTAAAAACGTTCTTCGGGAGTTTTGTTGTCAAATGGAGAATTATTTTCATTTTCACCATAGCCTGATACATCGAATTTAACATCGTTTCTACCCGCTTTAGCTAAACTGCTCTGAAGGATATTTTTTACATCATTTGCACGAGCTAATGACAAGTCTTGATTGTAAACTTCATCACCAATAATATCCGTATGACCTTTGATAATTACGGTTGCTCCAACAGGAATTTTAGGCGTAACTACCTCAGTTAGGTATTTTTCATACAATGAAATCGCTTTAGAAGTATTGAATTCATAGATTATACTATATCGCATCCCTTCTTCCATTTTTGCAGGAGTCCAAAGTACCATGTGAACCGGAGTTTCTTTTTCTACAATTTTACCACTTTTAGTCTGGCCAATCATTTTTACTTTATAATCTCCTTCTGGACGGCTACCTAAAATTGTTTTTCCAGGAATGCTTACCTCATCTTGAGTATAAGGTCCAAAAGATTGTACTTTTCCTTGTTCGTCAGTTATTTGTAATGACCAAGATGATAATGCTTCTCCAGCTCCTTTATTGTTGAAGGTTACATAACTTTCAACTGGTGCTTCTTGTGAGGCAACAATCTGTACTGGTTTTAATGGCGCATCAGGACCACTTTGAAATTCCATCAATAGATCAGTAGAGTTACTTTCGATAGAAACTCTGCGATCTCCTTCACGTAGCAAAACCAATTCTAATGTTGCTCCTGGTTGCTCTGATGGGATATTTGGTTTATTTTGACCTTTAGGGGTAATTCTGGTTGGATTTATTGCAAATATATTTACCAAATAGGTTTTAACAGATTCTGCCATAGTAAGACCATCTGTATTGCCATTGTTAGAGGAACCCACCAAAGTAATTGTCGATGAAGGATTTTTTTGCATGCGATCTCCAAGGATGTTCAGTACATTATAATAAACAGTCATTTGACGTTTAGAACGATCTGATAAATTTTTTGGAGCAAATGTTTCCAATTGATCTTCTTTGAAGTCTTTCACTTGATTTTTCGTCAATAAAACATAACGATTTGGAATCTCTGTTGATCCTTCATTAAAGAAAACATAGTTTCTAAGCGGGAAAATTTCAGTCATTCTTCTTTCTCCGGGAACATTGCTAGGAGAGTTTACAGAAAACTGCACTTCACGGTCTTTAGCCAAATCCGTTGCTTCTTGAATGTTTTTTCCTTGTCCCAATTTAAGGGCAACTCCCGCTCTAATTGTAGTTATGTTCCAAGTCTCTGTAGCACGTGGATTTTGACCAAAATAAGGTTGGAAAGAAATAAAAGGAGACAATACAAATTGTGTTTTGTTGCTATCTGAAGAAAGCGTAATATCATATCCTGCACCAATTTGCATTGACAAAATAGTTTTCTCTATCTCGCTAAATTCACCCGTTACTGCAGGAGAAGGAGCTTGATCAGGGAAAGCCGGATTAATGCCTAATTGATAGGTAAATGATTTGTCCATATTGAAAGCCAATCGTGGACCTCCATAAAGATAAAAATTAGATTTAAAAGGAGCAAAACGAACGCTTGGTTCCACTGTAATGTAACTTAAGTCAGTAGATAAATCAGCAGGACAGTCGCATGCTGTTTTTACTTGGTCAAAAGTACCTTTGCGGCTATCATATCCTGCTTGTAACATAACACCCCATCTTGAATCCGCAGGACGGTATTCTAAAAGTGGCGCAATAAAAAGTCCAGTACCATTTCCTTCATGAAAAGTAGCCGGAGGCGTAAAACCAGCATTCAACTGATTAGTAGAACCTTCGTAAAAATTAAAATTAGCACCACCAGCAAGTCCAAAGTACCAAGAAGGTTTAGCATATTTAACCGCTTGAACTTCCTGTGCCTGTATTGGTGTTTGCACGCTTAACCACGTCAATGAGACTACTAAAAGGCTTTTTAGTGGTAAGTTATTAGGTGACCAAACTTGGCGTAATCCTTTTTTGAAATTATTTATATTGTCCATGTTATTTGTTTTGTTTGATTCATTTTAAATATATCCTGTCCTAAGACGGGATGAAATGTTTGATTCCAATAGTTGTTTTGTCAAATACCTAATTTGGCACATTGATAACTGTATTTACCATAGTAACTGAAGCTACTAGAGAAATCGCTCTACCATTTAGTACTGTTAAAAAGGGATTAGTGCTGTTAGCAGGGGAAGATAAAGTCACACCAGAATTGGCGATAATGTTTCCAACCATAACTCCACCACCTGCGTAGTTAATAACTGCTGCAGTACCAACATACCAATACACATTATTAGGATTTCCAACACCGTTTAAAAAAGTAACACTGCTTGGCATTGAATCACCTACTGTTAAAGTAGAAGGTGCTTGAAAGTACCATTTTGCATTGGGATCACCATTTGCATTTAAGGTAAGATTTCCGTTAGTTATAGTAAAAGAGCTTGAAGCTGTATAGATACCAGGAGCTAATGTTAATCCACCTAATTCACCAGCACCCGGATTAGCAACGCCACCTGGCATTGAGGCAGGGGAGATGCTATTGTAAAGATCTCTTGCGGCATTTAATCCCGCTAATGCAGTTGCTGCTTTGGTAGTATTTCCTGGAGCAGGAGCATCAGTAAAAATACCATCCGTTACAACTCCGTTATTTAATGGGGTTACGGTATAAACATCACCACTTGTACCATCTGTAAAACCTGTCACTAAAGATGACGCAGCAGTTGTACCTATTGTTCCATCTACTACAGATAATAATCCTTGGTTTGTGATTCCTGCATTACCTCCAAAAACTCCAAAAAACAACCCGCTTGTAACTATAGGGGCCGGTGTCGCTGAGTTCACTGTGGTGAAATTCCACACATAGTTATTCGCTAATGGAATACCAACAGTGTTTTTAGCACCAGTTGTGATAGTAGCAGTATAAGTAAGTCCTGGGTCTAATGAATTTACAGGGTTAAATGAAGCCGTATTTCCACCAGTGTAAGTAACAACGCCGGGAATTACAGTTGTACCTTGTTTCAAAGTAAAAGTTGTTGTATTTATTGTTAAAGGATCCATAGGAACACTGAATGTTGCTGTAACAGTTTTATTTAGATTAACTCCTGTAGCATTATTAAGTGGGTCTGTACTCGTTACTGTAGGTGCTACTGCTGTAGTGAAATTCCATACATAATTAGCAGCTAATGGAGTGTCTAGTGTGCTTTCAGCTCCAGTTGTTATTGTAACAGTATAAACGGTATTAGCTGTTAACAAATTTGTAGGTGTAAAAGATACTGTAGACCCAGAATAAGTAATTACTCCAGCAACCGTATTTGTTCCTTGTTTTACCGTAAAAGTTGAACTGTTTAACGTCAAAGGATTCATTGGTACACTAAAAGTGGCAGTTATCGTTTTATTTAGAGTAATGTTTACGGCATTGTTTAATGGGTCAGTAGTACTCACCATAGGAACAATAAGCATTCCTGTACTAAATGTCCAAACATAATCAGCTTGAAGTGCATTACCCATTACATCCTTAACTCCAGTTTTAATTCTAGCACTGTAAGTAGTATTTGGAGTAAGAGGACTGCTAGGAGTAAATGTAGCAGTAGTTCCACTATAGGTTACTGTACCTGTAATGGTAGAACCATCGGCTTTAGTAATAATAAATGTGGATTGATTGATTGTTGCTGCATCCATCTCTTCATTGAATGTTGCAGAAATCAGTTGTCTAAAAGGAACGGCTAAAGCTCCATTAACCGGAGTTGTAGATTGAACAACTGGGCATATACCTTCGGGAGCTATAAAATCGTCTTCCGCACAGCCTGAAATTAATGCAATAAACAATATTGCAAATGTTAATAGTAAGTTTTTAGTTTTCATTTTATTGATTTAGGGGATTAAGTATTTTGTACAGCAAAGATTGTTTTGTTATTGACTGTTGGTGTTACACAATTAAAAATGGAAGTTGTGAAATTCACTTATTCGAAAAGTTAAATTTTTAATTTTAAATTGATAATCAATTACTTGGAATTTTAAATATGTTAAAAAGGTATTGCTCTATTTAATTCTGTTCTTCAAAAACTTAGGAATACTTAAAAAGTTTAATCTAAAACATTTAGTAACTTAAACAGTTTTTAAGTCAAAGACTCCCATTAAATAGTACAGAAACATAAAAAAAGGGTTCAACTTTAATGAAAAAGTTAAACCCTGTTATTTTAAATTAGTACCCTTTTTAGGGTAGTATGTCTTATTAAATTGTAATATCGGAAGCGGTTTTATTTAAACACAATTTTCCTTTTTCTCCCAAATTAAAAATGAATTGGGTAAGTTCTTTAGTAAACGTGTCAAGACTCAAAGCAGATTGCTTGATGAAATCTAAAGATTCTTTTAGATCATCTGGTGAATTTACAGATTGATGATGCAGCAAATAGGACAAACCTAAAATATTAGCAATGGGCTGTCTCACTTTGTGGGAAGTCATAAACATCATTTCCTCCAGTCCTTTGATGTATTCTATTTGGTATTCTTCGGCTTTTTTAAGCTCTAGATTAGCAGCAATTAATTCAGCAGCTCGGTTTTCTTTCTCTTGATTTTGAAACGCAAGTTCTTCATTGGCGATAATCAATTCAGCAGCTCGGTTTTCTTTTTCTTGATTTTGAAAAACAAGTTCTTCATTGGCAATAATCAATTCAGCAGCTCGGTTTTCTTTTTCTTTATTCTGAAAAAGAAGTTCTTTATTCGCAATAATCAATTCAGCAGCTCGATTTTCTTTTTCTTGATTTTGAAAAGCAAGTTCTTTATTGGCAATTATTAATTCTGCGGCACGTTTTTCTTTTTCTTGATTTTGAAACTTAAGCTCCTTATTGGCAATTATTAATTCAGCGGCACGTTTTTCCTTTTCTAAGTTTTGAAAAGCAAGTTCATTATTGGCCATAATTAGTGCTGTAGCTCGTTTTTCTTTTTCTAAGTTTTGAAAAGCAAGTTCTTTATTTACTATTATTAGCGCTTCTTTTTTGAATCTTTTTTCCATGCTCTGTTCAAATTAATTGTCAAAAGATATAATCTAAATAAAATAAATCTCCAGGTTAGAACTTTTGTTTTGAGCTTATTTAAAAAAGAACAAATAAATGGTTTATAACAGATTTATCGAATTATCGATGATTATTGCATTCGAAGAAATCAATTCAAAACTAAAATGTAAGAGTTATGATTTTGAAGTATCTGAATGTTTGGTAACAACATTAGTAATTACAAATTGCAATAATGTTCCTAATATTCTTTTGATTGGATTATGGGTTGATCCCAGTAAAACTTTTTTAGTCAAATAACCGGTTGATATACCAATAATATTACTAAGTATATTTCCTTTAAAATCAGATGAAGTAGCCAATTGGCCAAAAGCATTTTTGATTATATTCAAAGGTTTCAAACTTTCATACGTATGATAATACTGGTCTTTAAGATGTACTAATTCGTTAGCTTGTTTTATTTTAAGCAATTGTATCGTTTCCTTAAGAGTATCTGTCTCGTTAATGGTTTTCATATTAACTTTTTTTAAGCATTTTGACAATGATAAAATTGCTGATTGGCATTTTAAGCCATTGATCTTTATAAATGTATAATACTATTGAAATCAGAAAATAAGCACTGGATACTACAAAAAAACCATAATATACTTTACCTAATAATTCGCCTATCCATAAGGAAAGACCAATGTTTACAAGAAATGCAAACATTACAAAAACAATAGAAACGGTTAATCGAGAAAGAAGCGAGGACATGACATCAGCAGTTTTATCTACTGCATTTAACTTCACCAATTCTACTGTTGTTCTAGTATAATCCTCTGCTTTCTCAAAAAGCATTTCTATTGTTGTTGCTGTGTTTTCCATGGGATAATTTGTAAGCGTAGTTACTTGTGAAATTTTAAAATCGAAGTGTCTTTTTTAGATACTTGTGTTTTTAATTTCGTTTTTTACATCATAAAATTTTGATTTCCCTTCAGCAAGTAAAGTTTCACCTTCATGCTTTGCATCACCAAATTTTGATTTTCCTTCAGCGATTAAATTTTCGCCTTCACTCCAAATTTTCTCATACTTTTTATTGATTGTTCCCAATAAAGTATCTAATTTATCTTTTAATTCATCAGCATAATCGTTGCTCTTGTCCATGATTTTTTTTCTTGTTTTGTCCCCTTTTTCAGGTGCAAACAATACTCCTAATAATGCTCCAACGGCTACGCCTCCTAAAACTCCTAATATTATTTTATCTGCTTTCATAATTATTTATTTTATTGTTTTATTATTTGATTTAGATACCCCTACCTTGTATAAGTCTAAATAGTATTGCAATAACTGCAATAACAAGAAGTACGTGTATAATTGATCCTACGCTGAATGCAAAGAATCCAATAGCCCAAAAAATGACTAAAATAACTGCGATTGTGTAAAGAAGATTGCTCATGATTTCTAGTTTTTAATGATTTATATTTGTATTCAATTTATTTTTGTAGGTCAATTAATAAGTAGATGTATTAGATTTTTCGGCCTTGTATAATTCTCAATATAACTGCAATAACTGCGATAACAAGAAGGATATGGATAATTGATCCTACGCTGTATGCAAAGAAACCAATTGCCCAAAAAAGGACTAAAATTACTGCGATAGTGTAAAGTAAATTGCTCATGATTTTTAATTTTTAACGATTATTTTTTGATTAAATTTAGTAAAGTTACATATAAAAAATATATGTATTGTTTTGTTTTACAGTGTTTTATGGTAAAATTAGTTTTGCTTTTTTAAAACTAATTAAAAAGCAAAAGCAGCGTAGAAACTCAGGACGCTATTTTTAGCATCTGGAGAGCTAAAGCTAGTTGATGAGTCTTCTTTTCCAATTTTAGTCAATCCATAATTGTAACGTACTCCAAAACTAACTGGTTCTAAATCAATCCCGACACCACCGGCAAGACCTGCATCAAACTTGTTGAAATCATCCGTGTCAATATTATCTTCAAAATTATAACTACCACTATCTGATTTATTAGTCGTTTTAGCACTCACCATATAAGCTGCATAAGGACCTGCATGAATATTAAAATTCTTGGTCACATTAACTACCAATAAAAGAGGTACTTCAATATAATCTAATTTAAATTGAGCAGTTCCACTCACCAAAGAGTTATTGTAAACTAGTTCAGCTCCCTTTCCAGTGTAAGAGATTTCAGGTTGCAAAGCGATATTATTCGAAATAGGCAATTTGGCAAAAAAACCAACATTAAAACCTGTTAACACATTGTTGTCATCAACGTCTTCAGTATATAAATTAGAGAAATTTACGCCTCCTTTTACACCAAATTTTGAAGCGCTGTCTTGTGCATTTGCATTAGTTAAAGTCATGAATGTTATGACTAATGAAGCAAAAATCAGTTTTTTTGAATTTTTCATTTTAATTGTTTTTGTTATAGAATTATTATACTACAAATATCAGCATCTTACGCTCTTACTTTGTTACAATACTTTTGGTTAAGTTTACATTATTCACACCTTAAACGATTTATTGTCAAATATTTTCAGGTTGTTTTTTTTTAATCAAAAAATAATTAGACAAAAAAAAGACGAGTTGTATAACTCGTCTTTTTAATTTACTATTTGTTGTCTACTGTGAGGTTTTTCAATGCCTGACCTAGTTCATCCATATCGCGATTGTATTCCTGTTTAAAAGATTCCCAATCACTGCTGGTATCATTTTTATAGGTTTCAATCTTAACTTTTATATCATTATTTTTTTGTTCTAAAATATCAATTTTTTCAGCATATTCCTCATCGATTGATTTTCCGGTTTTTTTCATACTGGCTTTCATCTCCGCTATTCTCATTTCATTTTCAGCAATTGTAGCATTAGTACTTGCTTTGAATGCATTCCATTCATCTTCTGTTGCTACTTTTCTAGCATCTGACAATTCTTCTTTTGCATCTTCAAGATTCTCTCTTGCGTCTTCTACATTATCTTGAGCAGCTTCTTCTTTTTTAGAAGTATTTTGACAACCTGTTAAAAAGGTTCCAGCCATGAAAGTTGTTATTGCAAGGGTAAAAAGTGTCTTTTTCATTTTATGTAGTTTACTATTAAATTTTTTGATGGGATTAGAAAACTTCCGTTTAACCATTTTATAATTCAAACTAGTAGCATTTAATGTTGCTAGTTTGAATTATGCAACGGTTTTAAAAGTGGGCAATGTAGTAATAGGGGTAAATAAGGTTTTTTTGAAAAAAAGTTATTAGATAGACTGTATAATTTTAAGAATTTCTTCTTTGGTTTTCCCCAATTTAATTTGGAGTTTTCTCAGCATTTCTTCTTTTTTACCTTCTGTAAAGAGTAAATCATTCTCGGTCAAAGCAGCAAATTTTTGTTTTAATTTTCCTTTTTGCTCTTCCCAATTTCCTGTAAGTTCTATTGAATTCATTTTTTTGTGTGTATTGTACGCGAAATAGTTTTCACTTTACAAAGTTGGCGCGTTTATGGATTAAATCAGTTACATAACTTTATGAATAGTTTGTTATATTCACTGATTTTGTAAAAAAAGGAATCAATAAATTATTTCTTATGGAATAATTAAATAGCTTTTTTTGGTATTTATATCAAATAACCATTTTGTTAATTTGAATCGTGAATATGATTTGGAACGTATTTTTTTAATAGGTCTTCCAATGATTTGTAATAATCCGTTAGTGTTTTAATATTTATTTCAGGATTTGTAATGTCCGGAATAGTTACAGGCATCTCTGATAAATATTTAGATAATTCAGGATAGTTATTCCGTATTTTCATTGTAATTTCAAGAATAGCGTCATTAAGTTCTTTTTCTGTTTTCATAATGATTTCAATTTTAAGGTTATTTTAAGAGTCACTTTTTATTTGAATTTAAAAAATAAAAATCATTAAAAACATCCTTTACTGGTATGATGTTTTTAATGATTTTAGAGGCATTAAGTTGTTTGTAAATACCATTTTTAATTAAAAAAGGCATTTTGTATAACTATTTTTATAAGATAATAAAAGATCCTATGTCAGTTGTAAGACCAGCTGTAACAACTACATCAGTTTTTGTTACGGGTAATAATGGTAGAGCAGGAGTGATAGTAATGGTATACGTTCCAGGAGGAAGTCCCATCACTAAGAAATCACCGTTTTCATTTACATTGCTTGTATAACTTACAGCTGTTGATGAAGTTGCTTCAACTACAGCCATTGTTCCTATTGGAGTAATTTTACCTTTTATAGAACCGCTAATTGCTTTTTCTATTGTTCTAATAACCGGTTTCAATTGATATCCGCCATTTCCTAATTTAACCACCGATTTATTGGCATCAAAATCCAAAAGAACAGTGTACAATATTCCTTCTTGAAGTGTTTGGTTAACTTGAAGCTTCAATCCGCTTTGTTCTGCACTTGGAGTACTCAAAGGATAACTTACACCATCAAGAACTACTGTATTAGCAGCACCCAGAATAAGTCTTATTTGTTTCACTGAAGAAATTTCAAGTGAATCTGTTGCGATTAATGTATCGACACCATTAGAAAATTCTAGTAAGTTATAAATACCTTTTTCTACATTTAGTGCTACAATTTTGCCATCTTCACCTATAACTTCCACGCCTTGTATGTCTACATTTACTTCTTCATAAGGACCAGGAGCGTCAGTCAGTCTCACGGCATAAGGATAACTGGCATTGGTATCATCATTGTTACAGGAATAGATTAGTAATCCAAGCATGATGAAAGACAGAATAAATTTCATTTTTTTCATTTTCATTTAATTTAGGGGTTCAAAATATTTATAGTATTGTAAAGATACTTTGCGCCTATAAATCAAATGTTATACAACTTTACTATAAAGTTGTAGAATTCTCACTTATAAGGATAAAATAATAAGTATTTTCTTAATTTGATGTATTTTCGAGAAGTATTTTAAGCTATTGCTATTTAAAGACTATTTTATAGTATCAAATTTTGCCCCAATATTTAATTCCTTTTTCATTTCTATTTCTTCCTGATCTTCAAGCTCTTCCAGCTTTTTATCTTCTGCTTTTTTCTTTTTATTGAAATAGCCTCTCAACAGAAAATTATGTTTTGCAGCTTCTATAACTTCATTGAGTCCTTCGGTTCCTGTTTTTACATTTGTTAGGGTAGAATCAATCATTCGACCCATTTTTTCATCACTCACTAATTTAGAAAGCGCTCCTTTTCCATCATTCATTTTTATAGTGAATTTTTTAAATTCATTTGAACTGTTTTCAAGATTAGAAACCATGTTTTTTATACTGTTTCCAAATTCCTCATCGGATACTAATTTAGATAAAGCGCCATTTCCGTTATTCATGCTGTAACTGAACTGGGCAAGTTGAGCCGTAATAACGCCAGCATTATCAACACTCTTTTTTACGCTGACCATTAAATCATCCATTTCTATAGCTTGCTTTGAAGCTATATTATCGTTGTTTTCTACAATTACATTAGAGTTTTTCCCAGAGGATATGGTGAGCACTTTATCGCCCATTAAACCATCAGAACTAATGCTCGCAATAGCATCTTTCTTTATGTATTTACGAACTTCTTCTTTTATGATTAATTTAATTACTACAGATGTATCCGTAAGAAATTCAATTTCTTCCACTGTACCGATATTGATACCGGAAAAACGAACATTATTGCCTACTTCAAGTCCGTTCACCGAATTAAATTTCGAATTCAATTCAAATGTAGAGCCAAATAAATTTTTCTGTTTTCCAACAAAATATATTGTTGTAACAAAAAGTACTAACCCTATAATTACAAACATTCCTAATTTCCATTGGTATCCAGATTCTTTATTCATTTTATATTTTTTTATTGGTTATATGAAAAAAGAACGAACCCATTCGTCATCACTTTTTTCTAATTCTTCGTATGTTCCTTCGGTATGTATTACACCATCTTTTAGAATCACAAGCCGATCAGCAGTGTGTTTTGCACAAGCCATATCATGAGTAATAATAATCGAAGATGTTTTATGCTTTTTTTGAATTTCTAATAATAATTCGCTGATTTCTCTTGATGTTATTGTGTCTAATCCAGTGGTAGGTTCATCATATAATATGATTTCGGGTTTTAGAATAAGGGTTCTTGCAAGACCAATTCTTTTTCGCATTCCTCCTGATAATTCCGAAGGCATTTTATCAATTGCCTCAGCCAAGCCTACGCTTTCTAAAACGTCTTTTATTTGATTTTCTAATTCTTCTGCAGATAAATCTTTGGCGTGTCGTTTCAATGTAAATCCTAGATTTTCTCGAACACTCATGGAATCATACAGCGCTGCATTTTGAAAAAGAAAACCGATGCGAACTCTGATTTCATTTAGTTCAGCGATATCTATTTTTGTGATATCGGTACCAAATACATTTATTTCGCCTTCATCAGCAACCACTAAACCAACTAAACATTTTATGGTTATTGATTTCCCGGAACCTGATTTTCCTAAGACTACTAAATTTTCACCTTTATTTACAGAGAAAGTAACTCCTTTTAAAACCTCGTTTTTGCCGAAGGATTTATAAAGTTCTTTTATTTCTATAACTGGACTATTCGTTTTAGAAATAGGAGCAGGAGCTATTGTTGTTGTTTCTTGTATCATTTTAGAAAAATAAATCGGTTAATTGTACGGCAAGCATATCAATAATAAATATTGTTAGCGAAGCAGTCACTACGGCAGAATTAGCCGCTTTCCCAACACTTTCAGTTCCATTAGCCGCATTAAATCCTTTATAACAGCCAATCATTCCAATAAAGAAACCAAAGAAAAAAGTTTTCATAGTCGCCGGAAAAATATCTAAAAATGTAATGGATTCTAAAACTTGTGAGATGTAACGGTATAAATTAACATCACTATGAATATTTATTCCCACATATCCTCCAATAATCCCAATACCATCTGCATAAATCACTAAAAGCGGAATCATAAGTGTAGTGGCTAAAATCCTTGTAACGACTAAATATTTATACGGATTTATTGCTGAAACTTCCATCGCATCTATTTGTTCCGTCACTTTCATAGAGCCTAATTCAGCACCAATACCAGATGAAACTTTACCGGCACAAATCAAAGCGGTAATTACGGGCGCTATTTCCCGTATTAAAGAAAGAGCAACCATACTTGGCAACCAGGATTCTGCGCCAAATTTAGCCAATGTAGGTCTCGATTGCAGTGTAAGCACTAAGCCCATTATAAATCCTGTGATGGTTACTAATGGCAAAGATTTATACCCAATAACGTAACATTGTTTCATGAACTCCTTGATTTCATAAGGAGGTTTAATCACTTCTTTGAAAAAACGCGCTGCAAATAATGTAATGTTGCCCACATCATTGAAAGTTTCTTTCAAGTACGTTATTATGCTTTCTTTTCTGGCTGTTATTATACTATTCATTGGTCATTGTGTTTTTTATAAATGCGAATTAAGTATTGACTTAAAGTGAATCAGAAAAAATGGTTTGCTTTAAGACAACATTAAATCTCCTAACTTTTTCACCTTATCATGATGTGCAGTTAATAAAAGTTGTTGTGATTTAAGGATAATAAGAAGCTCAACGGTAAGATGATCAATATTATCGGTCAAGGTTTCTTTATAACTTTTTATAGCTACAAATTCTTTATATTCAAGAGTGTTTAAAATATCTTCTCTGTCTTTATCGACAAGTTTTGCCTTGAAATTCATCCAAAGCTTCACAAAAAAGTTGTTTTTTTTAATCACATCCACAGGAATTCCGCCCATTTTTTGAACTTCTTCTACCAGTTCTGATTTAAAAATTTCACTTGTTTTTTGGAATTCAGAAAACAAATTTTTCAAATCACTTTCTTCTGTTACTATTGTTGCAGTTTCATAAACCTGAATTCTATCATTATTGATTTCAATAAGATTATTTAATACCACAATTGATTTCTCTTTATTCATCTTATTCTATTTTAACAGTGATTAAACTAGATTATACTGTACTACATTTATTTAAGATTGTCTGCTTTGCAAAGGTCATTATCAATGCCAAAAAATGTGTTATATAACTATTATTTAAAGTTGCATTATTCACACATTCAATAAATTGAAATTTTAGCATCAGAATTAAGCTTCTTTTTTAGTACCTGCAACTATCAAGACAACACCGCCTACAGCAAGTATAATTCCTATAATTGGAGACCATTTTATGGGATGATTAACTTCTTTGTTAATTTGAATTGGACCTATGTCAACTACTTTTTCAGTTGTTACATAATTAAAACTAGTATACAACAACATAATTATTCCTAAAATAATCATAACGATTCCTATAGTTCTTGTTTTCATTTTTAAAAGTTTTTAAGTTGATATATAATGGTATAAAGGTTGAATTATGCTCTTGAAAAGTATTCTTTAACAAAATTATGTTGCTGATTTACGTCCATTTTATCAGTGTCTTTAATCTCGAATTTAATTTTTATAAAACGGGTGTCTTCACTCAAAAGATCAAAGAGTTCTATTTTTGCATCAGTAGGTCCAAAGAGAATTACGCGTTTATAATTTTTTATGGCTTCGCCAATTTTTTTATAGTACTCAAAAAGTTGTTTTCTCTCTTTACTAAAATTTGAGTTTTCGGATTTTGCTAAACTTGCAATTTTTTCCTGATTGCTAAGTTCTGATTCAATAGTTTCAATTTCAAAATGCTTGGAAGTAAATTCCATTAAATGGGCCATGGAATGATCCATCCAAATGCCTAATTTCTTTGTTGTTTTCATAATTGTTTTTTTAGCGTTATGGGATGTAACTGTTATTATAATTAATGAATTACAATTATTTAAAGTTCAGTTATTTAATCTAAAAAAATATTACATTACTTTAGGTAAAGATTATATAATTTACATGTTTTAAGTAGGGTTTTTAATCCTAACAATTTGAATGAAAATTGAAATAATTCCTGCTTAGAAAAGCAATAATTATAATACCAAAAAGGGCTATTGTAAAAACAATAGCCCTTAACCAAACCTAAAAAAAACCAACCTAACCTTACTATTTTTATGAATCTACTGTTGTGGTAGATTTATCTTCTTCTATTTTTTTAGGAGTTATTTTACCAACTCTGCAATGACTTTTTGAAGCTGAATAAACTTCATTTTCTGAATTTTCCATGTTTTTTATATTTTTATTATTCTAAATATCTTCTTAGTGTCCAAGCCATTGTTTCGTGTGCTTCCATCAAACCTGTAAGGAAATCACCAGTTCCGGCATCTTTATTTTCTTCAGCACTTGTATCAACATCTTTTCGAAGATGAACAATAACTGTTTCATGATCTTCCAGTAATTCTTTAACCATTTCTTTTTGAGATGGATAATGATTAGGCGATTCTTTGATGATGCTTAAATCTGAAAACTCTTTCATTGTTCCAATAGTTTTTCCTCCTAATTTGCTGATGCGTTCAGCAATTTCATCTATTGAAGCTTCCAGTTGTGTATATTGACCTTCAAATAATTTGTGAAATTCCATAAAACTTTCGCCAGAAACATTCCAATGAAATTTTCTTAATTTAATATACAGTGTCATTTCATTCGCTAAAATTGACGATAGGATAGAAATGCTATTTTTTAAATGTTCTTGTGTAATTCCAATTTGTGGTTTCATATTTTCTATATTTAATATTTAATTGCCGCTACTTTTTTTAAGACTTTGTACACGTTTTTTTTAAATCATTCAAACGGTGTGCAACAATTAATAAAGTATCATTATAGTACAAAGGTCATTTGATTTCGCTCTAAAAGTATTATAAGATTGTAAAAATAAGTTACATGATTCACACCTTATGGGAGTATAAAAGCTATGTAATCAGTGTTTTTTGATTTAGTATTGAAGTTTTAATCAATTGATTAATCTATGTTTAAGCAATAGAAACTTCTTTAGCCAGATAAATTTCCTGAACAGCTTGTATCAGTTTTACACCTTCACCAAAGGGGCGTTGGAAAGCTTTTCGACCCATAATCATTCCGCTACCACCAGCTCGTTTGTTTATGACGGCAGTTTTTATGGCTTCGGCTAAATCAGTTTCACCTTTAGATTCTCCTCCGGAATTAATCATGCTGATTCGACCGGAGAAACAGTTCATTACCTGATAGCGGCATAAATCTATAGGATGATCTGAGGCTAATTTTGTATACATATCTGGATTTGTTTTGGCAAATTGTATTGTCGTTAAACCACCGTTATTAGTAGGTAGCTTTTGTTTAATAATATCTGCCTGGATAGAAACCCCCAAGTAATTGGCTTGACCGGTAATATCAGCAGCGGTATTATAATCGACACCGTTTTTAATAAATACATCATTTCTTGCGTAACACCAAAGAATAGTTGCCATACCTAAATTATGCGCTTCTTCAAAAGCTTTTGCCACTTCTATAATTTGCCTGTCTGATTCGGCTGAGCCAAAGTAAACAGTTGCGCCCACAGCTACAGCTCCCATATTCCAGGCATCTCGAACACTCCCAAACATGATTTGATCGTATTTATTGGGATAGGTTAGGAGTTCATTGTGATTGATTTTTACAACAAACGGAATTTTATGCGCATATTTTCTGGATAACATTGCCAGTCCTCCCATTGTGGAAGCCACCGCATTACAGCCCGCTTCAATGGCAAGTTTCACGATGTTTTCGGGGTCAAAATAAATAGGATTTGGAGAAAAAGAACTTCCCGCAGTATGTTCAATTCCTTGGTCTACGGGTAAAATCGAAATATAACCAGTATCCGAAAGTCGGCCATGATGGTACAATTGTGTCAAACTTCTAATCGTTTGTGCGTTTCGATTGCTTGGTAAAAAAACGGTATCTATATGCGAAGGATTGGGTAAATGAATTTGATCTTTCGAAATTGTTTTACAGATATGATTCAGTAAAAAGTCTTTTTCACTGCCTAATAAAGCTAGTAATTGCGCTATATTTTTCATCTTGAAACAGTCTAGATTTACAACAGTTGTTCCATTTTAAAATACTGATATAAAGATAGTTATATTTAATAATTTAAATCTTGTAAATGATTAAAAATTAAATTAATGGCTATGAAATGAAGTGTTTGTGAGTTTTAAAATGGATGAATTAATGTTTCTAACAAGGAAAAAATAACGTTTAAAAAAGGTCAAAGAATTTGAAAATTACTTATTTGTGACCAAGTAAAACGAAAAATAACTTTCTTTGAATCCGAAAAAACAAGGAAAGTTATATAGTGTATTGGACCTTTAAAACAAATTTGACTGTTTTGTTTGGCTATAAAATAGCTTCACATTGTATAAAGATACAGGTATTTTAGTGTAACCAATAATTTAATAGAGATCCGCTAAAATTGGATTTCAATTAAAATGAACTAAGTACTAGTATATTTTTATGATTCGTCTTTTGTTGTACGAACCAAACTGATTCCAGAAACGAAGAAAATAATACCCAGTACGCCGTAAATAATTAATGATTTAACATCTGTCATATCGCCAGATGTTCCAGCAAATACTATTGCAGTATAAATAAGACCACCTATTCCAAGTGCGGTAAGTAATGCTCCAAAGATTCTTTTAAGATTCATAATTTTATTTTTTAAAGATTGATATTGTAATTTATTTTTATGTTTAACTTTCAAAGTCTACTTGATAAAAATAGAAATACTTTGAGGTTTTATTAATTCAAGTATTTGTACTTGAATTAATTACAAAGCAAATGTATTTCTGTTTGACTCTAAAAGTGTTACATAATTGTCAATAAAAGTTATATCATTCACACTTTAAAAAATACTACATTCTATCCATATACCAATTTAATTGCTTTTCCATTTTTTGATATTTAAAAACAGAAGTGATTATTTTTTGTAAGCGAACAAAAGCAGTTTCGCTTTTCACCACATAGTCCACAGCTTTATGATGCATACAGTTTATGGCAACTTCAATTTTATCTTGGGAGGACAACATTATTACTGGAATTTCTGGATTGAAAGCTTTTATTTTATCTAATGTTTCAATTCCGTTCATTGCATTTGCAACTATACCATCAAGTTGATAATCTAAAATTACTACATCTGGATTGTTATTTATATTAGCGATGCACAGCTCTCCAGTAGAATAAGTTTCCACTGTAAAATCAGCATTTTCTAAAAATTCAATTTCTAAAGATTTTAAAAACAAGGCATCATCATCTACTAGGAATATCTTTATTTTAGTATCATTTTTCATTATATGGTATTTTTGATTATATTAAGTTCTTCTTGTAATTCTTGGCATGCTTGTAAACAAATTTCTTCAAGTTGCAGGACTAAGTCATCTATTCCTTCCATTTTTTCGTGCGCAATTGCAAATTCCTGAATTTTTTTTGCCATATTTTCAAAGTTTGGATTCATGCCCATTATGGCAAAAGACGGAATCATTTTATGCGCTGCAGCACCCAATAATTGCCAGTTTTTATCTTCTAAACTTTGTTTAATGGTATTAATTAACGGTGGAGTTTGTGTTAAATACAATGAAATCATTTCCATCATTAATGCTGGATTTGATTTTGTTCGTTGATTTAAATAAATCAAATCAATACATTTAATTTTTTCCTCCTTCACGCTATTCTCTTCTATATTCTCATTAAGCTTAGCACTAAGTTTTTCAAGTTTTGGTTTTTTTAATATTCCAACAATCTTACTGTACAACAGCCTTTCATTAACGGGTTTTGCCAGATAATCATTCATTCCTACTGCTTTGCATTTAGCCAAATCTACGGTTGTAACGTCAGCAGTTAAAGCGATTATAGGAATTTTAGAATTCATTGTTTTACGAATGTATTCTGTAGCTTCAAATCCATTCATTTCTGGCATTTGTAAGTCCATTAGAATGATATCGTATTCGTTTTCTTTTAATTTCTCGATGGCTATTTTACCATTTTCAGCAATGTCTCTGGAAAATCCAAAATCATCCAATAATGTTTTCATTAATAGTTGATTAAGAGGAATATCCTCAACAACTAATACTTTTATGTTTTTTATTTCAGTATCTAATTCTAGCAGTTCATTCTCTAATTCAGCGTCAGCATTTGTTTTTTGAAAACTCAATGTAAAACTAAACGTAGATCCTTCATTAACAGTACTTCTTACACGAATACTTCCTCCTTGTGGTTCCACTAATTGTTTCACTATAGCAAGTCCTAATCCTGTTCCGCCATATAATCTTGAAGTACCACTGGACGCTTGTTGAAAATTTTCAAATATTTTTCCAATTTTTTCTTCCGGAATGCCTATTCCTGTGTCAATTACCGCAAATTCAATAATTACTTTATCATCATCCTCATGCAATAAATGAACACTTACCGTAATCTTTCCTTTAGAGGTAAATTTCACGGCATTACTCACCAAGTTTAAAATAATTTGGTGTAAACGAACGGGGTCACCTACAAGAACATCAGGAATTTTACTGTCATATTCTGTAATTAATTTTAAATTTTTTTCTTGAATTTTTGTTTCAAACAAATGAAGCATCGCTAATATGGAAGATTTCATTTTGAATGGTGTTTTCTCAAATGTCATCTTACCGGCATCAACTTTTGCTAAATCAAGGATATCATTAATAAGTACGATTAAGGCATCGCCACTCATTTTAATTGCGTTTAAATATTCTTTTTGTTTAGGCGTCAATTCTGTTTTTAAAACCACTTTAGTAAATCCGATGATTGCATTCATTGGTGTACGAATTTCATGGCTCATATTAGACAAAAATTGCTGCTTTGCTTTTACTGCATTTTCCGCTATAATGGTAGCACTTTCGGCATTTATTTTGGCTTCTTGTGCAATTTCGGTGGCTAATTCAGCAAAAACCCGTGCTTCTACCAGCTCTGTAGCAATTCTTTTTTGTTCTGTTACATCTCTGGCAACAATGACAACTCCAAGTACATCTCCTTTATCATCTTTATAAACGGAACCATTGAATAATACATCCGTCAGCTTGCCATCTTTGTGGCGAAGTGTAAGCGGAGAATCAGCTACGGAACCTTTCTCGAATACTTCTTGATATACTTCACGGGCTTTTTGTTGCTCCGTAAAATAATCGAAAAAATCAGAATCTGTAAGTTCATTACGCGTCATACCCGTAATGTTTACCAATGCCTCATTCATATCCGTAATTTTACCTTTGGTATTTATAGTGACCAATGGATCCCGACTAGCTTCAATCAAACTGAGAGAATATTGCGAAGCTAATTTTGCTGCGTAACTAAGTTCTTCCAGTTTTTTATTGGCAATTTGTTGTTTTTCCTTTTCTTGGTTTTGAAATAGAAGTTCTTTATTGGCAATCACTAATTCAGCCGCTCGTTTTTCTTTTTCATCATTTTGAAAAGCAAGCTCTTTATTGGCTACAACTAATTCAGCTTCACGGTTGTCTTTTTCATCATTTTGAAATAGAAGCTCTTTATTAGCAATGATTAATTCATTAGCTCTTTTTTCTTTCTCATCATTTTGGAAAGCAAGCTCTTTATTGGCAATTGCAAGTTCAGCCGCTCGTTTCTCTTTCTCATCATTTTGAAATAGAAGCTCTTTATTAGCAATGATTAATTCATTAGCTCTTTTTTCTTTCTCATCATTTTGAAAAGCGAGCTCTTTATTGGCAATTACCAGTTCAGCTGCCCTTTTTTCTTTTTCATCGTTTTGAAAAGCAAGCTCTTTATTGGCAACCCGTAAATCTAAAGCCCATTTTTGCTCAGCTATATCGCGGGCAACAATTACGACTCCTAATACACTTCCCAGATCATCTTTATAAACAGAACCATTGAATAATACATCTGTCAATTTTCCGTCTTTATGCTTCAGTGTAAGCGGGGAATCTGAAACAGAACCTTTTTCATACACTTCCTGATACACTTCACGTGCTTTTTGCTTTTCGGTGAAATAATTGAAAAAATCAGAATTAATTAAATGATCGCGATTCAGCCCCGTAATATTTACTGTAGCTTCATTTACATCCGTAATTTTTCCTTCAGGATTTATTGTAATTAACGGGTCCAAACTAGCTTCAATAAGACTTCTGGCGTATTGTGATTCTTGAGTTTTTATAGTTTCTATATTTATTTATAAAATTGACTTGATTTTTTCTATTTTAAATTACCAATTTCTTCAATTGGGTTGCGTCTTTTATCTTTCAATTGTTTAAAATGGGAAGGTGAGAGGCCGGTAACTTTTTTAAATTGACTGGATAAATGTGCCACACTGCTGTAGTTCATTTTCCAGGCTATTTCAGTGATGTTTAATTCACCATAAATAATCAGTTCTTTTATACGTTCAGTTTTGTGTGAAATTATAAATTGCTCGATTGTAGTTCCTTGCACTTCCGAAAATAAGTTGGAGAGGTAGGTATAGTCGTGATTTAATTGTTGACTCAGATAATCAGAAAAATTAATTTTTATATTCTCTGTTGAATGGTGAACCATCTGGATAATTACATTTTTTATCTTTTCGATTAGCATGGATTTTTTATCATCCATTAATTCGAGTCCGGAGTCCAAAAGTGCTCTTTTTAAAAGTTGCCTCTGGTCCATAGAGATATTTTCCATGATTTCAACTTCACCTAAATCTACAACCATGAAGTGTAGTCCAAGTTTTTTTAACTCTTCTTTTACCGCCATCTTACAGCGATTACTTACCATGTATTTTATGTATAGTTTCAAAGATATTTCGTTTACAGTTTAGAAAAATTATTTTTTTTTCAGGTTAAAGTTACATTATATATTCTAATGAATAATTTATTAGAAGGATATCCATCTATTATTCTCTTAAATCGTAGTTTTAAATATTAAAACAGTGAAAAATAGCGTATTATTTTTTTTGGATGACATAAATAAGCTGTGCTTTCATAAAGCATAATTAATTTTCGTACCCACTTTTTATAGTTGTTGAAATCATTTTGAATTGCACATTTGCATTAAACGAATGTGTGGAGTGAGCCGGAATTATTATTCCTTCTCCTAATTTAAGTAGGTGTTTTATTTCATTGATAAAAATCTCGGCTGTTCCGTCAATTATTTGCACATAATTATCAAAAGGTGATGTTCTTTCCGATAATTCTTCGCCAGCATCAAATGATAAAGCAGTTATGTTTCCGGTAGTTTTTTTAATTATGGTTCTGCTTAAAACAGCATTTGGTATATACTGTATAATTTCAACTATGATGTGTGATTGGGATTTTGTTAACTCACGGTTATCTATAGGTTTATTTTTATATTGCATATTGACTATTTAATTGCTCTTCGATAAGTTGAGATTTTGTGAAGGTAGTCGCTTTAAACCCAATTACGCTATATAATCGTATAAAAGAGTTGATTTTGGTCGAAAAGAGTCAATAATGAGATAGCTAGTTTGTTTACATTATCAAAGATGATGATAAACAGAATCTTTTTTATAATAAATCAGTGTGGGACAAATTAGTAAAGCCTCTTTAATCTAAACTTAGATTAAAGAGGCTTTCTGGGGCATAAAAGGGTTTATACTCGGGATTTGTTTTTATCAAAAAATTAATTCATCGAAAAAGGAGTGACCCAATCCAATGATTTAATTGAGGAAACTTTATTTTCTTGATTCATTGAAACACGAAGTTCTTTATTGGCTACTTTCTTTGAATACAATGCTTTGTAGCGAAAAATTGTTGTTCCGTCAAAATTGTTTTTGTAAATCTCAACTAATTGAAGATCAATAAAAGTTCCATAATACTGACGGAATCTGGTACAGGTTTTTGTCAATCTTTCCTCTGTTGTATTCTTGATGACAGATTCTGTTGCTTCACTTTGGTTGAAAGGCTTGAATTTAGAGGTGTTACAAGTCATTAAAACTCTCTTTCCTAATTCATAGGCTTTGTTTTTTTGGCTTTCATTAACTTCGGATAAACCAAGTTTTTCAATTTTAGCTTTCTCCGGTTCAGCAGTTGTAACCACTTTTTTTGATTTACATCCAATGAGCAGAAGAATACTGAATACAATAATTATTTTTTTCATATTTATATAATTTTTAATAAGATATTCGGATCTGGACAGTTCTTTAAATAATGCTTCAAGTCATTTTCACTACAAACTCCAGGATAATCACCAAATGTTTGTGAAATTTCTTCTATAATCTGAAAATGTAAATGGGGTGCATAATCTCCATTCACGGAAGCATCTCCTAAAGTCGCTATTTGTTGTCCTTTTTCGAAAATATCACCAATTTCAATATCGCTGATACTTTCTAACGAAAGATGGCCGTATAAAGTATAAAAACGCTGATTTTCTATTTTATGCTCTAAGATAATCGTTGGACCATAATCTCCTACACCAGTATTGTAATTAAAACTATGAATAAATCCATCAAGTGCCGCTAATACTGGAGTTCCAGCTTTAATCCATAAATCTAAACCGATATGAATATTTCGTTCTTCAGTTTTAGAATCGTTGAAAATATCACTGCGCTTGTACAGATTTCTAATTTCATTATAACCACCAAAAGCAACTTTTGCATTGTTTTCGTCTAAATAGTTTTCGATATATTTTTCAAAATCATTTGCAGTTTCAATAGTCTGTTTTGTAAAGTTTTCATTTTGTATCGATAAATCCAGTGGGATGTATTGGTCGTAATCTATTGATTTGTCTATCACTTTTACATTTTGGATGTCTTTTAAGATAGTTTCCAGTGCGGTCATAATTTATATTAATTTTTTATAATTCTTAAATTTAAAATAAAAAATGGCAACATAAAAATTTAGGTAGTATTATAACTTTTAATTGTGAAAAATGTTTCTAAAAAAAATGCCAATATGAAATTTCATATTGGCATTCTAATACTTTGTCGACATAATAATGGGATATTACTTTTTGATCTCCACTTTTGCTTCACCACCGGAAAGTTCTACGCTGGTTTTAGTTTTTCCATCTTTTGTAGTCACACTTACACCATCGGTAGCTACTTTTATAGATGTGCTATCTTTCGCTTCGGTAGTGACAGTTGTAGTTGACTCACTTGAAGTTTCTGTTTGTGTTGCTGGAACTGGAGTTTCTTCTTTTTTCTTGCAGGAAACAATCGCAAGTAGTGATAGGATTCCTAAAAACAATGATGCTTTTTTCATATTTTATGTTTTATGGTTATTAGCCAATTAATTGATTTACAATTTACTGTTTTAAATCTTTAAAAGAGAAAATTGGTTTATTATTTTTTAAAAAAAATCCCAATCGTAAAGATTGGGATTTTAATTTATAATATTAGTTCTTAATACAAATTTGGATATTTAGAAGGATTAACTTCATTCATCATTGCATAGACTTTTTCAAAAATATCCTCTGCAGAAGGTTTTGAGAAATAGTCTCCGTCTGTTCCATAAGCAGGTCTGTGTGCTTTTGCAGTTAAGGTTTGCGGTTTACTGTCTAAATAGTTATAGGCGTCTTGTTGCTCAATTATTTGTTGTAAAATATAAGCTGAAGCTCCGCCTGGAACATCTTCGTCAATAACTAGTAAGCGATTTGTTTTAGCAATACTTTTTACCACATCTTGGTTGATGTCAAATGGTAGTAAAGACTGTAAATCGATAATCTCACAATCAATGCCTACTTCAAGAAGCTCATTTGCTGCTTGTTGCACTAAACGCAATGTTGAACCGTATGAAACTAATGTAATATCAGCACCTTCTTTCAACGTTTCCACAACACCTATTGGAGTTTTGAATTCGCCATAGTTTAACGGCATTTTTTCTTTCAATCGGTAGCCATTTAGGCATTCGATTACTAAAGCGGGTTCATCACATTCTAACAAACTGTTATAAAATCCTGCTGCTTGAGTCATGTTTCTTGGAACTAATACATGAATTCCTCGTATGGCATTAATGATCATTCCCATAGGAGAACCGGAATGCCAGATTCCTTCTAAACGATGACCACGGGTACGAATGATTAATGGCGCTTTTTGTTTTCCAACAGTACGGTATCTTAGTGTTGCTAAATCATCACTCATGATTTGTATTGCGTACAATAAATAATCTAAATATTGAATTTCAGCAATTGGGCGTAAGCCTCTTAATGCCATTCCAATTCCTTGACCTAATATGGTAGCTTCACGAATTCCCACATCGGCAACACGTAATTCTCCATATTTTTCCTGCATTCCTTCTAAACCTTGATTTACGTCACCAATATTTCCGGCATCTTCACCAAAAATCAATGTTTCAGGATATTTTGTAAAAATAGCATCAAAGTTATCACGTAAAATCATGCGACCATCCGTGTCTTCTTTGGCATTTTCTGGATATACCGGAAGTACTTTTTCTACAGAAAAGACATTTAAATCTGTTTCTGAAAATAAGTTACTGCTAAATTTTTCCTGCGTAGTTTTAGTATAAGAACTGATCCATTGTGACAATTCTTCTTTACCGTTTTCATTTAGGATTAAGCGTAAAACTTTACGTGCTGTAACTAGAATTTCCTTTTTCAACGGTGATTTAATACTATTTAAATCAGATGTGAATTGTAAAATTCTATCTTTATTTTTACTGGTTTCAGCTATTTTTTCTAATAATCCCACCAGTTGTTTTTGCTCTTCAATAATAGGTTCAATAAATGCATTCCAAGCTGCTTTTTTACCTTCTAAAACATCTTTTTTGGCTTGAGCATCAATAGCATCAATTTCTTCTGGTGAGGCAATATTGATGGCAATCATCCATAATTTCATTTGGCGGATACAATCAAAATCTCTTTCCCATGCCAAACGATTTGCATCTTTATATCTTTCATGAGAACCTGAACTGGAATGTCCTTGTGGTTGTGTCAATTCATTTACGTGAATTAAAACAGGAATGTGGTTTTCACGGGCAATATCAGCAGCTTTTTCGTAAGTAGCAATTAAGTCAGCATAATCCCAACCTTTTACTTTCAGTATTTCATAGCCATTACTGCCATTTTCTCTTTGGTATCCTTTTAAAATCTCTGAGATATTTTCTTTGGTAGTTTGGTGTTTTGCATGTACAGAAATTCCATACTCATCGTCCCAAACGCTCATAACCATAGGCACTTGTAATACTCCTGCAGCATTTATGGTTTCAAAAAATAAACCTTCAGAGGTACTTGCATTTCCTATTGTTCCCCATGCAATCTCATTTCCTTCATTAGAAAAATTAGCCGCATTTGGTATTCCAGAAACTTGTCTGTATATTTTTGAAGCTTGAGCAAGTCCTAATAATCTTGGCATTTGTCCAGCCGTTGGAGAAATATCAGCACTTGAGTTTTTTTGTTTTGTTAAGTTTTTCCAAGTTCCGTCTTCGTTTAAACTATGAGTGGCAAAGTGACCGCCCATTTGTCTTCCTGCTGACATTGGCTCTTGTTCAACATCTGTATGACCATATAAACCTGCAAAAAATTGTTGCACGGTTAATTCTCCAATAGCCATCATAAAAGTTTGATCACGATAATACCCGGAACGGAAGTCACCATTTTTAAAGGCTTTTGCCATGGCTAATTGTGGTACTTCTTTTCCATCACCAAAAATGCCAAATTTAGCCTTTCCAGTCAATACTTCTTTACGTCCTAAAAGACTGCATTCTCTACTGATTATAGCTAACTTATAGTCATTCAGTACCTCGATTTTGAAATCTTCAAATGTCAATGTAGTATTGGTTTTTTCTTTTATCATAATTGAAAAGTATAACTTTGTGGGGCAAATTTACTTAAAAACTAGCTATTTTCATAATTCATTAAAAAAAATATAATTTAATTATTGCAATTTATTCTAATAAAAAGAACTTTATTTTTTTGTTATATGTAATTTTAAATTCGTTTTAATGAGAATAGTTTAATGAATAATGAAAATTATATTGGATTAGAACCATTTTCGATTAAAAAGATTGATTAATGTTTTAGGCGAAAAAGTAACTATAAATCGTACTTTTTCGTTATAATTATTTTGCGCTATTTCCCATCCATTATTCGAATATACAGGAAAATACAGCTCAAAGTAATCTGTTACAAGGTTCAAGCGAATCCCGCTGTCGTATAAAAACTTTGCATTTTGGTTTTTATTTTTAATAAAACCTACATCTCCATAAATTTCTATCCAGTTCCATATGCTCACACTTGCGTTTAAGCTGGTAATCCATCTATTAGCATACGGAGTATCCATTTTTGATTTAAAACCGCCTTCTGCCATTATGAATTGTTGACTGTAAAAACCAGTGCTTTCTGATCGTCCAAAATAATTATAATCAAACAAATAATCAGTAGGTCGGTCTGATGCGAAACTAAAAAAATCAGATTCGGTTTTGTTATATAAAAAACTTCCCGCATAGAATCGCAAATTAATTTGACGATTGTTCTCAAAAAGCTTTCGATATTCTATTTCTCCGTTTACTTTTCCAAATTTCCCCGAAATCTGGATATCAGAACTAAAATTGAAATGATTCGTTACTTCGGTTTTTGTATTGACATAGCGTGCATCAAAAATGGAATAATTAGATGGGGCATTGTCCATTGTAAAAGCACTTTTTTCCTTGTTTACGATAACTTGTCGCAAAAGAATCAGTTGTTTTCTGTTATCTCTGAAATTAGGCTCCCGAATTCGCAATTGAACCATAGGATTTATTCTCAGGTAAGAAGCATCTTGCGCATAATGAAAGTAAGAACCGCTAACAGAATATTTTACATTATAAAGCGTGCTGTTTCGATAATTCTGATTGACTGCAAATGAAACTAATCCAGATAAATTATTAGATTTAGTAGAGTAGGATGGATTGATGTCAAATGTGAATGGCTTGTCCAAAATAGTTTTATTATGCAATCGTATTCCGGGAGTTATTCCGTCGTATAAATTATAATATATAGACGGAACATATAAAACTTGATTGTAATAAGGATCTTCTAAATCTTTTAAAAATACAAACTTAACCGGACGGTTATTCGGAAAAAAACCATCTAGTTTTTTCCAGTTATTTCTTAAATTATATTCAGGGACTTCATTCTTTAAATTTAAAATAATTTTATCTGCACCATTTCTCGGAAACGTAAAAGTGCTGTCGCATTCTTCAATATCCAGCCATTGTTTAAAAACTACTGCACCTTTTTTTGTACCATAAACAGGGATGGGAATAGGAGTTTCTGTCTTGTTTATTACTGAAAAAGTGATGCTGTCTTTGGTTTTTTTAACGCTGGAAAATTTATAGTCAATAATAGCTCTGGAGTTAATAATGGTATTGAAAAACCAATTAATGTCTTTCTCAGTATTTGATTTTAATATAGTTTCAAAATCAGTTCTGGAAACTTGTTTGATCTGATTTTGATTGTAAAATTGTTTGATACTGGCAGGTACAGCATCATTTTGTAAATAATCATCTAAAAATCGAATGCTTAATCCGGAACGATATTTACTGGCAATTTGTTCATTGAATTTTATCAATGTGTTTTTTGGATCTCCAAGCGCTTGATCCAGATTTTTTCGAGCCATCAGCATATAGAAATAACTATACTGATCATTAAAACCAATATTGGCAATATTATAACTCTTCAATAGTCGGAGGTTAGATACACTTCCCATCATTTTAGTATTTGGGTGATTTTCATCCATATATTTCATCATGGCATAAACCTGCAAACCATCATATATCCAGTTGTCTTTTCTGGGATCTAATTGTAAACTTGTTTTTAAATATTCATTCAGATAGGTTTTCAGAAATTTAATTTCAAAAAGAAATTCATCTGAAAAGGGACTTATAAAAGAAGGAAGCTGATTCAAGCCATAAAAAGGATTTCTCTCATAATCCGTTTGAGAAACAATAATCTTTTCATGTGGATATTTTCCAATTAAATCGTTTGCAAAATTCACAATTCGATCGATTACAATCGCTTTTTGAATATTATCTAATTTATTGTTTCTTAAATCGGTCAGTACTTCAATAGCACTATTTGTATAACTTTCAAAATGGGTTTTTGGCTCTATGATAAGATTGAAATCGGCCCTGTTATTTCCCGATAATTTATAATTTATAAAAGGGTCATTAACACTTGATTTACTGCTTTTTAAATCAGAAATAGCTTCGAAATTTTTAGGTGTTTTTAAATCAATTTCAAAACTTGAATAAGCATTGGCAATATCATCTAAATTGGTATTACTGTAGCGTATAAAATCATGATTTTCATAACGGGCTGGCGTAAGAAACCAGTTTTTAAGGTGTATAATTCCGTTATTATTGTATCCGTATTTTGTGAATTTATCGCTTGGAATTTTAGTTAGATAAGTCAGCTGCAAAACAATTTTTTGATTCGGAAGTAAATTTTGGCTTAATTTAATTTCAATCAAATCAGGATTTCTATCTGGTCTTTCCCATGATAAAACCAATTTATTTGCATCTAAAATGATTACATTTTTCGTGCTTCCGCGCTCTTCTTCTTTCGCTAAGTGAAAACCTCTATAAAACTCATCAGAAAAACGTTTGGCTAAAGGAGTATTTTTAGTAGAAAAAGCATTATTCCAATCGTTCAGTACAATCGAGGTTAACGTATCGTTTGACTGATTAAAAAAAGTAATTTGTTGTTGAATATTCAACGTTTTATTCTCCGTATTTAACTCAGCCGTTATATCAGAATGATGTTGTGCATATTGCTTTACAGAAAGTAATAAAACAAGAGCATAAAACGTAATTTTAAAGAATGAGTTCAAATTCAGATATTAATTTATTAAAAAAATAAATATACTTTTTTTTAGAATAAAACACTATAAAAACAGTCTAATTAACATAAAAAAAGCTGTTGATTAGACAGCTTTTTTGTTAAAAATTAGGGGTTAAATCGTATTTTTTATAGAACTTATCCAGCACATCAACCACTTCATCTTCAGTATCCACAATTTTGAATAAATTCAAATCTTCGGCACTTACGGTATGTTCTTTTTCTATTAAAACTGTTTTTATCCATTCAATTAATCCCGACCAAAAGCTGGTTCCAACCAATATAATAGGGAATTTTGCAATTTTTTTTGTTTGAATCAAAGTAATCGCTTCAAACAACTCATCCATGGTTCCAAAACCTCCTGGCATCACCACAAATCCTTGGGAATATTTAACAAACATTACTTTTCGAACGAAGAAATAATCAAAATTCAAGTTTTTATCGCTGTCAATATACGGGTTGAAATGTTGCTCAAAAGGCAATTCAATATTCAACCCTACCGATGTTCCTCCACCTAAATGCGCTCCTTTATTTCCCGCTTCCATAATTCCCGGTCCACCACCGGTAATCACACCGTAGCCGGCTTTACTTATTTTGTAGGCAATTTTTTCTGCCAATAAATAATTAGGATCTTCGGGTTTCGTTCTGGCAGATCCAAAAATACTCACACACGGACCAATGCGTCCCATACTTTCATAACCGTTTACAAACTCGGCCATAATTTTAAAAATCGCCCAACTATCATTGGTTCTAATCTCGTTCCAAGTCTTTCTTTTTAACCGGTCTTGGATTACTTTATCCTCATCATTATCAAAATCTTCTAATCTCATATTCTCTATTTTATAATCTTATTTTTTTTGGAGCTAATTCCTGCTATCCTTTTCAATCTTTATTGTTTAAAAAACAATAAAGGATTTTCATTACTATCAGGGCTAAGTAAATTTAATACGTTTGTTCTTCAATTGATTTAGTTATTTTGGATATAACTTTACCTGTATGTTCGGTAGTTTTTGATTCTATAAGCATTATTAAACATTCGTCAGTTGATGAAACTCTATGGTTAATACCTTTTTTCACCACAAATAAATCTCCTTTTTTCATAGATAATTTTGGCTCGTTTTCAATTTCCATTAAAAGCTCGCCTTCTACAATATAAAATAATTCATCTTCATTTTCGTGATTATGCCATGGCAGATCTTGGCCCTTAATTTTAGCTACTTTGATAAATTGATCATTAACTTCGCCAATTATTTTAGGTGAAAAGTAGTTTTCGACACTACTGAACGCTTTTTTTAAATTCATAACTTAACGAAATTATTTTTTATATTTATAGATACTAAAGTAACTCTTTTTTCAAAAACTGCGCCGTATAGCTCTTCTTAATTTTTATAATTTCTTCGGGAGTTCCTTTGGCAATAAGTTGTCCGCCGCCTTTTCCTCCTTCAGGTCCAATGTCTATAATGTAATCGGCCAGTTTAATCACATCCATATTATGCTCGATAATCAATATCGTATTTCCTTTATCAACCAGTTTATTAATCACTTCCATCAACACTCTGATGTCTTCAAAATGCAATCCTGTTGTAGGTTCGTCCAAAATGTAAAACGTATTTCCGGTATCTTTTTTAGATAATTCTCCGGCCAGTTTAATACGTTGTGCTTCACCACCGGAAAGTGTAGTGCTTTGTTGGCCAAGAGTTATATAGCCCAAACCAACATCCTGAATGGTTTTTACTTTTCTGTAAATTTTCGGAATCATTTCAAAAAACGGAACCGCTTCATCCACCGTCATATTCAACACATCCGAAATGGATTTCCCTTTGTATCGAATCTCCAGTGTTTCTCTGTTAAAACGCTTTCCTTGACAGGTTTCACATTCTACATAAACGTCTGGCAAAAAGTTCATTTCAATCGTTCGCACACCAGAACCTTCACAGGTTTCGCAACGTCCGCCTTTTACATTAAAACTAAATCGTCCCGCTTTATATCCGCGAATCATACTTTCAGAAGTCATCGTAAACAGATTTCTGATTTCGGTGAAAACTTCGGTATAAGTTGCCGGATTTGAACGTGGTGTTCTCCCAATCGGGCTTTGGTCAATATCAATCACTTTATCGATATGTTCCAATCCTTCTATTTTTTTATACGGTTGCGGTTTCTTGACACCGTTGAAATAATACGCGTTCAAAATAGGGTAGAGCGTTTCATTAATCAATGTCGATTTTCCACTTCCCGAAACTCCGGTCACACAAATCATTTTACCCAAAGGTAATTCTATCGAAACATTTTTCAAGTTATTTCCTGTTGCACCAGTCAGTTTTAAAAACTTCCCATTTCCCTCACGGCGCTTTGCAGGAACCTCGATTTTCATTTCGCCGTTCATATACATCGCTGTAATAGTATGATGTTTCAGAATTTCGGCAGGCGTTCCTTTGCTGATGATTTCGCCTCCATATTTTCCTGCTTTTGGTCCAATATCAATCACATAATCCGCACGTTCAATCATGTCTTTATCGTGTTCCACCACAATTACAGAGTTTCCAATATCTCGTAATTGTTCCAGAGAATGAATCAGTTTATCGTTGTCTCTTTGGTGCAAACCAATACTTGGCTCATCCAAAATATACAAAACACCAACCAACTGTGAACCAATTTGGGTAGCCAAACGAATACGTTGTGCTTCACCACCCGAAAGTGATTTGGAGCTTCGGCTTAAAGCCAAATAATCCAAACCTACATTCATCAAAAAGTTCAATCGGTCCTTAATCTCTTTGATTACTTCAGTAGCGATAATCTTTTGTTTGTCAGATAAATGATTTTCTAAATCCAAAAACCAAGCGGTTAAATCCGAAATGTCCATATCGCACAATTCGGTAATATTTTTTTCATTGATTTTAAAGAATAGCGCCTCTTTTTTCAAACGAGAACCTTCGCAAACAGGACATTTTATTTCGTCCATGAATTCCTTTGCCCAACGTTTTATGGTTGTAGAACCGCTTTCGTCATGTTGGTTTTTTATGAAATGCGAAATCCCTTCAAAATCAATTTTGTATTCTCTGGCAACGCCTAAATCTTTGGAGTTGATGGTGAATTTTTCTTTTCCACCATTCAAAATCATTTCCATTGCTTCCGCTGGAATAGTTTCCACAGCATCTGTCAATTTGAAACCATATTTTTCTCCAATAATTTCCAATTGCTTAAAAATCCAAGAGGATTTGTATTCGCCCAAAGGAGCAAAACCACCCGCTTTTATCGATAATTTCGGGTTTGGAATTATCTTTTTGGTGTTGATTTCGTTTACCATCCCTAAACCGTTGCAATGATCACAAGCTCCTTTTGGAGAGTTGAAAGAGAATAAATTCGGTTCGGGATTCTGGTATGAAATTCCGGTAGAAGGACACATCAAATTCCGGCTAAAAAAACGCACTTCATTAGAATCTTGGTCTAAAACCATCAATACATTCTCTCCGTGATGCATGGCTGTATTGATACTTTCAGTCAAACGTTTTTCGTTATCTGGCGTATCTTCAATCACCATTCGATCCACAACAATTTCTATATCGTGGGTTTTATAACGATCTAATTTCATCCCTAAAGTAATATCCAGCACATCGCCGTTTACGCGAACTTTTAGGAAACCTTGCTTGGCAATTTGTTGGAAAAGCTCAGCATAATGTCCTTTTCGAGCACGTATAACTGGCGCTAAAATATTAATGCGTTTTCCTTTAAAATCATGAATAATCAAATCCTTGATTTGCTCATCAGAATAGGAAACCATTTTTTCACCTGTATTGTAACTGTATGCATCAGCACCACGAGCGTATAACAAACGCAGGAAATCATAAATCTCAGTGATAGTTCCCACTGTGGAACGCGGACTTTTACTGGTCGTTTTTTGCTCAATAGCAATTACTGGGGAAAGTCCGTCGATTTTATCCACATCGGGACGTTCCAAACCGCCCAAAAATTGACGCGCATAAGCAGAAAATGTTTCTACATAACGGCGTTGCCCTTCGGCATAAATCGTATCGAAAGCTAAGGAGGATTTCCCAGAACCCGAAAGACCGGTAATTACAACCAGTTTTTCACGAGGAATGGAAATATCTATGTTTTTTAAGTTATGAACGCGAGCGCCTTGAACTTCAATGGTATTGTCTTTGTCTAGCATAATTTTTGCAAAAAAGCAAAGTTACCATTTTGATTTATTCTTTCAATAGAACACTTTAGAAGTTTATGTTAAATTAGGATATAAAAAACGCTAATTGTAGTTAGCGTTTTCTTTTTCTGGTTGCCATGTAATCCTCGACGGCCTCTCTGGTTGTAAGCCAGTTCCGACCTTCTTTGTAGGCATCAATCTTTCCTGTTCTAGCCAATAAACTTATGTATTCTTGGCCGTAAGGCATATTAGGTTCTTGAACTAAATTTGAAATTGCTACATATTCTTTGTCATTTCCTGGCAATGCATTAATGTAAATATTCAGTGTTCTCTCAAGAGATTGGCACATCAGCAGGGTTAATTTTTGATAATTACCACCATTTGCTTGATTCAATGCTTCGTAGTATTTCTTTCTGTCATTTTTTAAAATTATAGCAGGTGGAAAACCGGAACGCATCAGTAATAAATTCATTGCCAATCGAACCGTACGACCATTTCCATCAAAGAAAGGATGTATCCAAACTAATTTATGATGAAAGACGGTTGCTAGTTCAATATCATTAAGCTCTAATGGATTTGTATTGATAAAATCAATTAGTTCATCCAATAAATCCGAAACTTTATTTGCATTTGGCGGTGTGAAATTAGCGCCAGTAATGCGTACACCTCCATTACGAATGCGTCCCGCAAAGTCATCTTCTATAGAACGTAAAACGAAACCATGCAAAGACAAAATATCTATACTCCTTAAATTATAATCTTCATTTACAATAGAATATAAATAGTCAATGGCTTTATCATGATTGTGAGTTTCAAAATGTTCTCTAAGCGATTTACCTTTAATGGTAATACCTTCTTGAATGACCATTTGTGTCTCCCGAAGGCTCATTGTATTTCCTTCAATACTATTAGAGTTATAGGTCCATTCAATGGAAAGGCTTTCTCTGATTTTATGCAAAGCGATATTTGGCAATGGTCTGCTGGTTTGCAGAACTTGCTTTTTTTCATACAATCTTTCAAAAGTTGTTTGAAATTCTTCTCTATAGTTTAGGTCTATCTTCCACATAACCACAAAGATACTTCTTATTATCGGATATTTTACAATTTAACACTATCCGATATTAAAATTATTCTATCGTCATCGATTTTAGTTTTGTTCTATAGGCTTCCAGCGCCACAGATTTAGAAATAAATCCATAGTATTTCCCTTCTTTGAGAACAGGCAAGAAGGCTTTTTTCGATTTTTCGAACTTATTCATGACCATTTCCATACTATCATCAGGAGAAATGATTTCTGTAGGTTCTATCATTATTTCTCTAACCAAAGTATATTTTACTCGGTACGTATTGAATATTATTTCTCGAATATCATTAAAATGAACAATACCCAATAAGTTTTTTTCAGTATCTACCACTGCAAAAATCACTTGATTGGAATGGGAAATTAAATCTACCAGTCTTTCTAAATTCTCATCAGGCGAAACCGTTAAATAATCCGTTTGAATTATGGAAGTCGTCTCTAAAGTCGAAAGGATATTAGTGTCTTTATTGCTCGTAAATGCATGTCCTTTTTTGGCTAAATTCTTAACATCCATAGAATGTTTTTCAAATCGTTTTGAAATCGCAAAACTAATGGAAGCCACAATCATCAAAGGAATCATCAAGTTATATCCTCCTGTAATTTCAGCAATTAAGAATATCGCAGTCAAAGGAGCATGAAACAAACCACTTAAAATTCCGGCCATTCCAACCAAAGTAAAATTACTGACAGGTAATTTAGTAAGTCCTGTCAGATTTAAAAATTTAGAAAAAAAGAAGCCAACATAAGACCCTAAAAATAGGGAAGGAGCAAAATTCCCTCCATTCCCTCCACTTCCCAGAGTAATTCCAGTTGCAAAAACTTTCAGCATCATGGTCAAACCTACAAATACCAATAAAGCCCAACTATTGTCTCGGAAACCACTAAATAATGTGTTTTCCAATAATTTCCCGGGATCATTGTCAGATAATGTTTTAATACTTTCGTAACCTTCACCAAAAAGCGTCGGAAAAATAAAAATGAGAATGGCTAAAATCGAAGAACCAAACAACGCTTTTTTATAAGGTGATAATTTGAGTCTCGCGAAAAAATGTTCTACTTTCTGAAAATTACGGGAATAATAAACCGAAATAAATCCGGTAAACAAACCTAAGAGAACATAGAAAATAATGTTATGATAATCGAAACTTTGTTGTTGTTTGAACGAAAGCAAAATTTCTTCATCTAATGCAATTACTGAAACTAAAGCACCTGTTGCAGCTGCAATCATAATGGGTGTAAATGCTGCAATACTAACATCAACCAACAGCACTTCGATTGCAAATAAAACTCCGGCAATTGGCGCATTAAAAGCAGCAGCGATACCAGCGGCTACACCACAACCGATAAGTAGCGTTCGGTCTTTATAACTTAATTTATATTTTTGGGCATAATTCGAACCAAAAGCAGCACCAGTAATTACAATCGGGCTTTCTAAACCTGCAGAACCTCCTAAACCAACTGTCAGGGAACTTGTGACGATTTGAGCATACATTTGTTTTTTTGGGATAATACTCGCTTTTTTTGCAACAGCATATAAAATTTGTGAAGTTCCTTTTTGGATAGTTCCTCCCAAAACTCTTTTGACAACAAAAACAGTAAGCAGAATACCAATTATCGGCAAAATACTATTGATGAATCCCAATTTTAAAATTCCACTGACATAGGTAGCAAAAGAAAAGACCCAGTGCGCAAAAGTTTTTAAAACGATAACAGCAAATGCAGCCGAAATACCAACCAAAACCGCCGATAAAAATATAAACTGCTTTGGCGTCAACATAGATTGCGCAAAAGCTATTATGGTTTCTAATTTCGAAATATATTTTTTGAACATGATAATTTTTAAAAGGGGTGCAAAACTACTATTATTTTAATTTCAACAAATATTTTTCAACGCTTCTTTTGTGCTTAATGGTTTTAAATTACTGTTTTCTACAAACTGTCTCACAATTTCGGGATTTGACTTTGCATATTCCCGTAACGCCCAGCCAATTGCTTTTTGAATAAAAAATTCCTTAGAATAAGCTAGTTTAAGACATTCTGAAAATAAAAAATCAGTATTCGTTTTTTGTTTGTAACCCAATTGAAATAAAATAGCGCTCCGGTTCAACCACATATTCTCTGAATTTGAAAATCGTTCTATTACATTTTTGGTTTCTAATGGAAATTCCAAAAGATATTCTCCCAAAATGTACTTAGCAATCGTATCGACGCTGTCCCACCAAGAATTGTTCAGAATTAGTTTTTCAATCAGTTGAATATCTTCTTTTTTATAATTTCCTTTGAGTTCTTTTATCAAGATTTCAATCGCACAATAATGAAATTCCCGCTCTTGTATTGAATATAAATCTAGTGCAATTACTCTTGCGTTTGCTGAAACCTCGTTTTTGTTTTCTTTCCAAATTTCCTTAAAAATACGTCTTCGTTCCTCGGTTTTTATTCCAAAAAACGGAAAGTTATTCTTCATGTATTTTGCCATCGCAAAAGCATTTTCAGGGTTTTTATTTACTGCAAAAGCGGTTTCTAACGCAAGTATAAAGTTCATAAATTAGTATTTCTTAAAATCCAACTGCTTTGTCATCCCCTCTAAAATCTGCGCCACCTTCGAGTTTTTTATTTGGTAAAACCAAAATGGCATCTACTTTTCCTATTACGGGTGTTGTTTTTTCATTGATAAGATATCCTTTTGATTTCAGGGTTTCAAAGGTTTTTGTATCGAAAGTATTGGGTTCAAAAGTGATTAAATCCGGTAACCATTGGTGGTGAAAACGTGGTGCATTTACCGCTTCTTGCATACTCAAACGATATTCGTAAACATTTAATATTGTTTGTAATACCGATGTGATAATTGTAGAACCGCCCGGAGAACCCACAACCATAAATAATTTCCCGTTTTTCTCTACAATAGTTGGCGTCATGGAACTCAACATTCGTTTTTGTGGCGCAATACTGTTGGCTTCATTTCCCACTAATCCAAACATATTTGGTTCACCTGGTTTGGCACTGAAATCATCCATTTCATTGTTGAGGAAAAAGCCTAATTCATCACAATAATATTTAGAACCATACCCGTCGTTTAACGTAGTAGTTGACGAAACCGCATTGCCAAACTGATCCACAATTGAATAATGGGTGGTCTCGGTACTTTCATTATAATTTACTTTTCCTTCCTTTATATCCGATGATAAAGTGGCTTTTTCAAAACTAAAATTTGACATTCTTTGTTTCAAATAATCATCATCCATTAAGGCTTTCAAAGGGATTTTTACAAAATCAGGATCGCCCAGATAATAACTTCTGTCTGCATAGGCTCTTTTTTCGGCTTCTACGATAACTTGAATAGCTTCTGTTGAGTTATGTCCCATTTTAGCCAGATCGAAAGGTGCTATCATTTTGAAAATTTCAGCCAGACATATTCCGCCACTGCTGGGTGGAGGCATAGAAATAACCTTTAAATCTTTGTAATCAAATGTGAGTGGTGTTCTCCATTTGGCTTCGTATTTTGCCAAATCTTCTAATGTGATTATTGCTCCTTTTTCCTGAAGATATTTAACTAATATTTTAGCTGTTTCGCCTTTGTAAAATTCATCTCTGCCATTTTTTGAAATCCTTTTCAATGTAGCTGCCAGCGCAGGATATTTTATAACATCATTTTCTTTAAATGCAGTTGCAAATAATGTTTTGTCACCATTTATTTTTATGATTTTGGCTCGATAAGCAGTCAATCGGTCTTCTTGTTTTTTGGTAACAATGACACCTCTTTCTGCCAGTTCAATTACAGGTTTCAGAATTTCTTCAATCGGCAAGGAACCCAATTTTTCATGTACTGCAAAAACACCGGCAATCGTTCCGGGAACTCCAATAGCAAGAGAAGATTCGGTACTTTTTCCTTTTATAACATTTCCTTTTTCATCCAGAAACATATCTTTTGTGGCTGCCAATGGTGCTTTTTCACGGTAATCCAAAGAACCAATTTCTCCATTTGCTTTTCGATACACCATAAAACCACCGCCGCCAAGATTTCCTGCAAACGGATAGGCTACAGCCAAAGCCAATTCAGTTGCGACCATCGCATCAAAAGCATTTCCGCCTTTTTTCATGATTTCAACTCCAATTTTTGAAGCTTCTTCACGTGCCGAAACAACCATTGCTTCATTGGCAACAACTCCAGTGGGTTGAACCATTACATTTTGGGTTTTACAACCAATAGAAAGAACACTCAATAGAATAATAATTTTTTTCATTCGAATAGTAAAATTTAAAAACCAACGGCTTTGTTATCACCTCTTTTGTCTGCGCCACCTTCCAATTTTCCATTTGGAAGAATCAAAACCGCATCGACTTCGCCAATGATTTCTTTGTTTTTTTCATTGATTAAATATCCTTTTTTCTTCAAATTGGTTAATAATTCTTTATCGAAAGAATTCGGTTCAAAAGTAATCTCATCAGGTAACCACTGATGATGAAAACGTGGGGCATTTACCGCTTCTTGCATACTCATATCAAATTCATACACATTCAATATCGTTTGTAAAACCGATGTGATAATGGTGGAACCTCCCGGCGTACCTACAACCATGAACAGTTTGTTGTCTTTTTCAACAATCGTTGGTGTCATGGAACTCAACATTCTTTTTCCAGGAGCAATACTGTTAGCTTCGCTTCCAGTTAATCCGTATAAGTTTGGAACTCCTGGTTTGGCACTAAAATCGTCCATTTGATTATTCAAAAAGAAACCCAATTCATCGCAATATATTTTAGAACCATAATTATCATTTAAAGTAGTCGTTGCCGAAACTGCATTTCCTTTTGAATCAACAATAGAATAATGCGTAGTTTGGTTGCTTTCATATCCTTTGATTGTTCCATGGGCAATATCCGAGGATTTTGAAGCTGTATCGAATGAAAAATCACTCATTCTTTTTTCTAAATAGGATGGACTTAGTAATTCTTTTATAGGAAGTTTTACAAAATCTGGATCACCCAAGAAATAATTTCTGTCAGCATATGCTCTTCGTTCAGCTTCTGTAATTACTTGAATCGTTTTCAAGCTGTTGTGTCCCATTTGTGAAAGGTTGAAAGGCTCAATCATTTTCATGATTTGATTCAAACAAATTCCGCCACTGCTGGGAGGTGACATCGAAGTGATTTTTAAATTTTTATACTGAAAAGTAATTGAAGTTCTCCATTTGGCATTATAACTGTTTAAATCTTCTAATGTTGTATTTCCGCCTTTTTTAGCCAGAAAAGCAACTAACTTTTGAGCTGTTTCTCCTTTGTAAAATTCATCTCGACCGTTTTGTGCAATTCGTTTTAATGTTGCTGCTAATGCTGTATATTTTATAGTGTCATTCTCTTTATATGCTTTAGAAAACAAACTGTTCTTACCATTGCTTTTGATAAAGGAAGCTCTGTAATAAGCCAAACTTTCGGCTTGAAATTTAGTGACAACGACACCTCTTTCGGCCAATGCAATTACAGGTTTCAGAATTTCGCTTATGGGTAAAGAACCGTATTTTTTATGCACTTCAAATATTCCTGCAATGGTACCCGGAATTCCGGAGGCCAAAGCGGTTTCTCTACTTTTACCTTCTATAACATTTCCTTTTTCATCCAAAAACATATCTTTAGACGCTGCTAAAGGTGCTTTTTCTCTGTAATCGATTGCTCCAGTTTCGCCATTGGCTTTTCTGAAAACCATGAAACCACCACCGCCAATATTTCCTGCCTGTGGATGTGAAACCGCTAATGCTAGTTCTGTGGCAACCATAGCATCAAAAGCGTTTCCGCCTTTTTTCATGATTTCAACTCCAATTTGAGAAGCTTCTTCACGAGCTGAAACTACCATAGCTTTTGAAGTTACTAAACCAGTTGGTTCAACAGTTTTTTCATTCGATTTACAACCCAAAACGGCAAAGGCAAGCAGAAAAAGTATTTTTTTCATAAAGTGATTATTTTAGTATTCGAAAATAGGATTAATTCTTGAAAGAAATTGGTGAATTCCTCTTCAAATTCAGGATAAAATTCAGAAAGTTCATTAGTGGCAAATCGCATTTTAGATTCGTTTTTGGTACGTTGATCCATTTGCGTCAAAATCCGGTTAATTCCTTCAACGGTTTCATAACTCACCAGCCAGTTGTGTTCAATCATGTAAGGCATCATTCCCTTGGTTCTTTCCGAAAGATTAATATGGTTATCGTGCAGGGATTGATAAAATCGTGCTACAAAATCATCCAGTTTTTCATCAGAATATGTGTTCCAGTTTTTAGCCAAAAAATGATCATAAAAAACATCCACTATTACACCTGCGTAATGATGGTATTTTTCATGAAGGCGTTTGGTACTTTTTCTAAAAATGGGATGAGTATCGGTAAAAGTATCAATGGCGCGGTGCAGAATGATTCCTTTTTGAATTTCTAAAGGATAACTTTCAAAATGTTTTCCACGAATTCCATCGGCCATAAAATTGCCAATTTTGATTAAATCATTGTCACCGGAAAGATAGATGTGTGCTAGAAAATTCATTCGCCTAATTTAGGAATTTAAATGATGAATTTTGAATTCTAAATGACTTTTATAAACCGTCAATTATTATATTTGTGAGCAATTTAAAATTTATAATTCAAAAATTAAAATAATAATCAATGACTTTAATAAAATCAATATCGGGAATTCGTGGAACAATAGGAGGTAAAGTTGGGGATAACCTGACACCAGTTGATGCAGTTAAATTTGCTTCGGCGTATGGAACTTGGTTGAAAAAATATATTGGAAAAGAAAAAATCACTGTTGTTGTAGGTCGTGACGCCCGTATTTCGGGACCAATGATTCACAATTTGGTGGTAAATACTTTAATTGGTTTAGGAATTGATGTGATTGATTTGGGGCTTTCGACAACGCCAACTGTTGAAGTGGCCGTTCCGTTAGAAAATGCCGAAGGAGGAATTATCCTTACTGCTTCCCATAATCCAAAACAATGGAATGCCTTGAAATTATTGAACGAAAAAGGAGAATTCCTGAATGGTGAAGAAGGACTTAAAATTCTTGAAATTGCTGAAGCGGAAGCTTTCGATTTCTCGGATGTAGATGATTTAGGGGCCATTATGATTAACGATGCTTATATGGATATTCATATTGATGAAGTATTGAATTTGCCTTTGGTAGATGTTGATGCAGTAAAAGCAGCTAAATTTAAAGTGGTTGTTGATGGTGTAAACTCTTCAGGAGGAATTATTATCCCAAGATTATTGGAATTAATGGGCGTTGAAGTAGTAGAATTATATTGTGAACCAAACGGACATTTTCCTCATAATCCAGAACCTTTAAAAGAACATTTGACTGATATTTCAGAATTGGTTGTAAAAGAAAAAGCACACTTAGGAATCGTTGTGGATCCAGATGTAGATCGTTTGGCTTTCATTTGCGAAGACGGAGAAATGTTTGGAGAAGAATACACTTTGGTGGCTTGCGCCGATTATGTATTGAGTAAAACGCCAGGAAACACCGTTTCGAATATGTCGTCTTCCCGTGCTTTGCGTGATGTGACTAATATGCATAACGGAAGCTATGAAGCCAGTGCCGTAGGTGAGGTGAATGTAGTGGAATTAATGAAAAAAAATAATGCTATAATAGGTGGTGAAGGAAACGGCGGAATCATTTATCCTGAATTGCATTACGGACGTGATAGTTTGGTAGGAGTGGCGTTGTTTTTAACGCATTTAGCCAACAAAAAAATGACTGTTTCTGCTTTGCGTGCTTCGTATCCGGAATATTATATGAGCAAAAACAAAATCGAATTGACACCACAAATTGATGTGGATGCGATTCTTGTTGCCATGACGGAGAAATACAAAAATGAAGATATAACCACTATTGACGGTGTGAAAATTGATTTTGCTGAAAATTGGGTTCATCTTAGAAAATCAAATACAGAACCTATTATTCGTATTTATACCGAAGCGGCTTCACAAGAAAAAGCAGATGCTTTGGCATTACGAATCATTGACGAAATAAAAGCAATTGCCGGAATATAATTTCGTATTCATATATAAAAATAACCCTTTCAAATTCTATTTTGAAAGGGTTTTATTTTTTAGAATACAGTAAAATTGGAATTAAAAATTCACTCTAAAGCTTACATTTGGCGTTAAGCCCAGCGATTTATTATCTACTTGAATAGCATCATTAGAGTCATTTGGATTGACTTTATAATAGCGATTGATATCATTATCTTGATTGGTAGCGTTAATTACTCCGGCAGTAAACGAAGCTTTAATAGATTCCGACAGATTGAAATTATAATTCAAAGAAGCATCCAATCGCATGAAATTATCAAGGTTTTCACTGTTTGGTGAATCATAATTTACCATGGTATTATTCCCGTTTTGAACGGTTTCATTTCCATCGATTGGTTTTGTATACGGCTGACCATTTCTCCAAATACCACCAACCGCTATTTTTAGGTTTTTAAGAATGTCGTAATAAAAACCGAGCGATACAGAATGTCTTATATCTACATTATTTGGAAAAGTAGAAGGCGTAAAAGTATCAAATTCATAGTCATTTGTGCTAAACGTATAACTTACCCAAACGCTGTATTGACGCGCTGTTTTATTGGCTAAAAATTCTAAACCTTTGGCGGTGTAACTTCCATTCGCATTATTAAACTGAAAGCTGTTGTAGAAACCCTGATTGGAAGCTGTGATGCCGTCAACTATCTTATAAAATCCTGTAGCTTCAATATTTAGTTTATTTTTATTGAATTCGACACCAAAAGAACCTTGTTTACTCGTCGCAATCGGAATGTCTTTATCGTTTACTAAAACCCAACGTCTTTTTTCGACACCTAAAAAATCATCTTCAAAATCCACGATTTGCGTAGTGGATTGATTTTTGAATTCTCCTTCTAATTTTAAAGCAAATTGATCTGATAATTTTTGTCGAATGTTTATTCTTGGCTCGACCAAAAGCTTTTCGAATTTTTGAAAATAATTCAAACGCAATCCAACTCTTAAATACGTATTGTTTTTATTGTATTCCACTTCTGAAAATAAGGCGTGATTCAATAAAACATCTTTTTTAGTACTGGAATAAAACGGAGCGCTAACGGTGGTTTGGTTTAACATCCCAGTTTCATTGAATTGGTATCCAAACAAGAAATTTAGGTTGTCATTTGTTTTGTAATAGGTATTTAATTTCACTCCAGTTTCCTGTACTTCATTAGCTTCTGTCAAGCGCTGATCCGTTTCTACCCTGTAATCGTTAGCATCAATATTGTATCTGGAAAAGTAAGTGATGAAGTTTGAACTTAATTTTGAATTCCATTGTGCTTTCCAATTTCCGCCGTAACCCATGTTTTTCTGGGATAAAGTACTGGTTTTGGATTGGGTTTCGTTTGAATTTGTGAGACGTTCCGAATAATCCAAAGCGTTATTGATACCAATAATATTTACTCTAAATTGATGTTTTTCATTCAAATCAAAAAGTAATTTAGCGGTATAATCATAAAAATAAAAATCAGAAGACGTATCGTGCTGATCGCTATCCGCATTGATTTCAGTGTCTTGAAAACTACGGTCAAAATATTTTGTGTACGTAGGCGATTTAAATAAATCAGTAATCGAACGGCGTCCTGAAATATGAAGTTCTAATTTTTTAGTTATTGGAATTTCTAAAAAAGCATCGGCGCTAATGGAGTTAATTCCTGCGCCACCAGAAAAGGTATTGGTAACCAAATCTTTCGTGTACATATTAATCGTACTGGAAACGCCATCGCTGTATTCAGCACTTGTCCCGTTTTTACTGACGATAACTTTATTGGTAAGATTAGGATTGTAAGCAGATATTAGCCCGAAGAAATGACCGGAATGGTACATTTTGATATTATCCCAAAGGACTAAATTCTGATCGTTAGTTCCGCCGCGCACGTTGATATTAGCAATGCTTTCATTGGTACTTTCCACACCGGGAAGCGCTTGAACAGATTGCAAAATATCGGGTTCGATTAATCCAGGAAGAATACCGAATTTTTTAGTGTTTAAAACGGTGCTTCCATCCAGGTATTTTTGTAATCCGGGCGTTAAATAAACATTTATCAAAACCTGATTCAACTCTTCATTTTTTGTAGAAAGGACAATTTCTTTGCAATTATTTTGTGCAGAAAACAATTCGTTAGCCGAAAACTGTCTGGACTCAAAACCCACATAAGAAACAGTAAGCGTTGCATTTATTGGAATATTTGTGAAGCTAAATTTACCATTTTCATCTGTGATTGCGCTTCTTCCAATGTTGTTTACCAGTACAGAAGCGCCAACTAAACGAGATTTTTTTTCATCGGATAAAACAATTCCGCAAACCGATATTGTTTTGTTTAGCACAGAAACGGTAACATATCGATCGTCTAAAGCTTTGAAATTTAAAAGTGTTTTCGAGTTTAGATAATCAATTGTTTCTTGTAATGTAAAAGTAGTATTCGGTTTGTCAATTTTAATTGTGGCTACATCTTCAACTGCGTACGAAAACTTAATGTTAAATTGTTTTTCGAGGGAAATGATAACCTCAGTCAAAGGTGTTTTTTTAGTTGTATTTTGTCCGTAACAAATACTGCCAATACAAAGTAATAGAGAAATCAGCCATTTATTTAACACCATAGTTGTAAAATATAATGGTTTTGCCTTGAATCTTGTAACTTAATTTAAGCGGAATTGTTACTGCTTGAAGTGCTATTTCTTTATCAGTATGTGTAAAACTTCCCGTAAACAATTTTGAAGTATCAACACCTTCCACTTTAATTTTTATATCGTATTGACGTTCTAATTCTGCAATAACCTGATCCAAAGGAATCTTATTAAAGCTTGATTCTTGTTGAATCCACGAAGGATTTTGGGCGTTAAAATCTTCAACATTTTCGATAATTCCATTTATAACTCGGAAGGTTTTTCCGGGAGGTAATTTAATGGTTTCGTTATTATATGTTACACTCACTAAACCTTCGTAACAATTTACTTCAAAATAGTTTTTGCGTTCTTTTACGTTAAATTGCGTCCCTAAAACGGTAACGACTCCCGCAGTTGTGTTTACACTAAAAGTTTGCCCTTTCTGCACTTTGAAAAAAGCTTCTCCTTCTAACGTTAAAGCTCTTTTGTCCGCCCATTTTTTTTCATTAAAACTTAATTTTGAAGCGGAGTTTAATATCACTTCAGAATTGTCTGGTAACGTTACTGATTTTGTTTGCGCTATTTGGGTTTCAAAAGAGGTAATGTTATTAAAAAACAAGAAATAAGCAGAGGTTAACATGACTGCAAGAACTGCGGCTACTCTATAAAATGTTTTGAAGTTTAAAGTTCTTACTTTTGTTTTCTTTTTAGAATGGTTTCGGGCTTTAAAAGCTTCCAAAGCAGCGTGTGCATCTACTTTTGGAGCTTCCAATTGTGATGCATAATGAGCAATTTTTTCAAGTGTTTGCAAATCTTCAGATTGTTTTAAATCTTCAATTTCTTGGCTTGAAAGCTCATTATTTAACCATTTTAATATCTCTTTTTCGTTTTTCATTTTATATCTCTATGTTTATAAGACAACTAACTTTTAAATTACCCTACAGCTAAATGATTAATTATATATTTTCTATTTGAGCTTTTAAAACTTGGAGTGCTCCAGACATTCGTTTTTCTACCGTCTTTTGAGAAATATCGAGTAATTCAGCTATTTCCCGGTACTTTTTTCCCTCTATTCGATTCAATAAAAAGACTTCCCGTTGCACTTCGCTTAATGATGCGATTGCTTTTGTTAGTTTTTGTTTGAATTCATCTTCTTCAAATAAATATTCGGGACTTTGATTATTTGTATCTAAGTTAGGCGCATCTTTAGCATACCTCAATACCACTTTTTGATGCTTTATATTATTCAGGAATAAATTATTAATGCTGGTAAACAAATACGTTTTGACTTTACTAAAGTCAATTTTGGAACAATTCTCCCAAATTTTGGTAAACGCATCTTGCACCAAATCTAATGCAGCTTCATCATCACCACATTTGTAATACGCAAAATTATTTGCTGATTGCACGTGCTTTAAGTAAAAGTCTCTAAAGTGATTTTCTTCGCAAAGGGTACTTTTTTCGTCGCTCATGGAGTGTTAATTCATTTTTTGTAGGTTGTAAATGTAAATTATTTTTTCAAAAAGCAGTTGTGTTAATTATAATTGCTTTTTTATGAAAAATATTTTAAATTTTAATTTATTGATTTGTAGTATTTTATAAACTAATTTGTAAAATTTTATATTTTTTTTAAAATTTCCGTAGGGTAAAAATAAGCGTAGTTGTCTTACTAATAGAAAGGCGCTAAAAACATCGCTTGTAAATATAAAAATACATTAAATTTGAAAATTATGAAAAAATTAAAAATTGTTACAGGAATTGCATTGATGGCTATCTTAGGTTTTACATCATGCCAAAGTGAAATTGATGACGTACAAGGAGAAAATCCAAATACGAATTCGGCTAATTCAACTACAACAACTAACTTGAAACGTACTTCGATGTACGATGGTTCATTTGATGATTTCTTGGATGGAGCATCTTGTTCCTCTATTGTATTGCCAGCTACTGCAAAAGTTAACGGTGTTCAGGTTTCTATTCTAAGTCAATTAGACTATCAACAAGTTATTTCTATTTTTGGACAGCTTAACAATGATCAAGATACTGTTGTATTACAATTTCCTTTAAAAGTTAAATTAAGTAATTATACAGAGGTGACTGTTAATAATCAAACGGAGTATAATGCGATTCTTAATGCATGTACATCAGCAGAAGCTTCTAGTCAAGATGCTATTTCTTCAGTAAATATCAGCTTCCCAATTACAATTTTAACGTATAATTTAAGTTTACAACAAACAGGAAGTGTTGTCATCACATCCGAACAACAATTATATGCGTATATGTCTAATGTAAGCAGCACGGAATTATTTTCAGTAAACTATCCAATTTCAGTGACAATTGCGGACGGAACAAAAATGACGATTTCCAGTGACGCTGAATTGCAAGCAGCCATCAGTGCATCTTTAAAAACAGAAGCAGCGATAGCAGCAGCTGTTCAAAACGGAAAAAAGTTGGAAACTATTTTAGTTAACGGAAAGTTTAAGGTAGATTCCTATATAAATGCAGGAGTAAATTCAGCAACGAGTTATAAAGATTTTACGATTGATTTTGCAAATAATTTATCGATAACTGCTGTGAATCTAGTGAATACAACTGTAAATGGAACTTATGCGGTAAGCTCGGAATTAGATGTTTTTCTAAAACTAAATTTTTCAGGTAATGCTTCATTTACTTTATTGAATAATTCATGGAAAGTAACAAGTTTTACTGCTTCGACAATCACATTACAAAGTTCTACTAATGCAGCAGTAACATTAGTATTGAAACAAATATAGCTGGATTTAAGTTGGTAGTTTAGTAAGAACAGCTGCCTAAAATAGTGTAGCTGTTCTTATATAAATAAACTTAATAATAAATATAATAATGAAAAAAGTAATTTCTCTACTAACGATTGGTTTGTTCCTCTCAGTAGCATCCTGTTCAAAAGAAGATGATCCTTTAGATAATTCAGTTGCAGTAAACCCCAACACTAATAAACAGCAAACGGGAAGTTCTTCGAACGATTTGTTATCTGATAAAAAGTTCAAAAGTATGGTTATTGAAGTGGTGTATGTAGCGGGTTTTGAGCCAAGCAGTACTGCTATCAATAATTTTGTAAACTTTCTTACAGCAAGAACGTATAAACCAAACGGCATTAGTGTTATAAAACGTTCCATACCATCTCCAGGAGTTTCGCCTTATACGAATGAGGAGATTGTAAGTATTGAAGATGCGAACAGAACAAAATACAATACTTCGGATCAAATAGCGGTTTGGGCTTTTTTTACAGATGGGAAATCTTCAAAAGACACTGATACATCAGTTATTCTTGGAACGGCTTATAGAAATACTTCTTTTGTTATTTACGAACAAACTATTCATAGTTTGAGTGACAGTCCATTTGAACCAAACAGAAGTTTATTAGAAACAACAGTAATTACCCATGAATTTGGACATATATTAGGGTTGACAAATCTTGGTACAGCCTTGCAAAGCAATCACGAAGATGCAGAACATCCAAAACATTGTATTGAAAAAACATGTTTAATGTATTGGTCTTCAGAAACAGGAGGCGGTATTTCTAATATGGTTTCAGGCGGTGCAGCTCCACAATTAGATGCGCAATGTATTGCAGATCTTCGTGCCAATGGAGGGAAATAAAAGTAGAATTTGATTAATCAAAAACAAAAAGGATGAAAATAAAACAGATAACAATAGCTTTACTCTTTGGTGTAATAACATCAATGAATGCACAGGACAATACTATTCCTAAATCGAGTGGAGGAATAAAAGGAGGTTATAATTTAGCAGCCGTAAGTTTTGACGGAGATGGAGAAACGGAGCAACGACATGGTTTTCATATAGGAGTTTATGGCGAATCCTTTATTAGCGATAGCTTTTCTATTCAACCTGAATTAATGTATTCACAACAAGGATACGAAATAACAAATAGCAGTGGGACTTTTACCCAAAAATTAGATTACATAAACTTGCCATTAATGCTTAAAGCCTATCCTTCTAAAAATTTCTTTTTGGAAGCGGGTCCACAAATTGGATTAGCAGTTTCACACAAAGAAGAATACGATGGACTTTTTAGCGGTTCACAAGAATATGATCCTAATAATTTTGATTGGGGAATGAACTTTGGAGGAGGATTTAAAACGGATTCCGGTATCAGCTTTGGAGTGCGCTATCATTTAGGTTTAGGAGATTTATACGATGAAGGCAAAGCTCAAAATAGAGTGCTGCAATTCTCATTAGGATTTGATTTATAATCGTAAATAGTTATCAAAAGCAGAATGCCCAAGAAATTTTCTTGGGCATTTTTTTATGTGTTTTCGAAAGTGAAATTTCTGATTTATCTTTTAAAAAGACACTTTGTAAATTATTCCTGCGGTGAATTCCCGGGTTAATCCGTCTGGACAAACTTCTCGAACTACAAACGGTGTGGCTAAAGATAATTCGATGCTGTTTTTAGTATTAATGGCATACGCGCCAATTATATTTCCATTAATGGTCAATCCATCAGAGTTTTTTATCGTTTCTCTATTTCCAAAAGCATTTTCAAAACTATCTTCTCCTAGATGATAAATGAATAATACATTGGGTTTAAAAGTGAATTTTTTATTAGCGGTTTGAAACGTATATGTTGTTCGAAACAAAGCATCTGATTTTCTTTCGAATAAATTAGTGGAAGGAAAATCATCCGTATCAGAAAACTCCTTAAAATACGAATTTTTATTGTTATTGAAAACGGGAATTTGGACTGCCGTATTAAAATCCCATTTTTTATAGTTAAGATTCAATCCTGCAATCAAATCAAAAGTTCCCAAACTGGATTGATAGTCTAAAGGAAGAGAAAACTCATTTATTTTAAGATTTGAACTCGTAAAAGGTATTTTAAAACCCACAAGTGAACTCCATTGTGTATTTGTTTTTGGTTTCCAATTGTAATTTCCTATCAAATAGGCATCACCAAAAGCACCTCGTTGGCCAAAGCTTCCACTAGCAACGGAATATGTGATTTTAGAACTTAACGACAATCGTTCGTTTATAGTTCTGGTATAGGTGATGTAAGGTGAAAAATAAGTGACATCAGCTTCACCTGCACCAAAAATACTTCCTACTTCAATTCCGTTTTTTAATTCCTTATCAGTAGTTTGAAAACCGTTTCCTATGGAACAAATTCCGGCATCGCTGCAGCCTTGTGCAAACGAGTTAGAGCATATTCCAATAGCGATGATTAGCAGTAGTTTTTTCATAAATCAGATTTTAATTTTGAGATAATTGTGCCACTGCAAAAAGATGACTGTATTGTTGGCAGTGAATCAGTACATATTTATAGGCAGAAACATTAACCTGAGTTGGAATTGCATACACTGTGGAAGATGTCAAATTTCCCAGATTTACAAAATCTGTAGGGGTGGCATTTTTCGACAGGTATACTTTCAAATCGGGACCACTGGAAACACTAAAGTTTTCTAATCGAACTTCATTTTGATTTCCATTCAAATAAATTTTAGCAGAACCGGTAACTTTAATTCCTGAGGTTGGCATGAAATTACCGGTAGCCACAGGAGGAGTATTTTCAGGAATTGGGGTGCTTAACTCAGCATCACGGGTCAAATCACCTTCAACTTCACAAGAAATAAAAAGCAATAAAACAGGTAGTAGAAAAACAATTTTTTTCATGGCTAAAATGTTTTTTAATTCGTTAATCAAATATAAACCGAATGAAAATCACAGTTTGTCAGCTACTTTACATTTGGACCATGTTTATAAATTTATTTAAAAATCAGTATTAACAAAATTTGAAAAAGACTATTTAGTAAAAATCAATATCTTTGAACTCAAATTAGACATACAATGATTACCAAAGAAGCGCCAACACAATTAGAGCAATACTTTCAGCAGTTTCGCGATAACATAATCGGAATAGATCAAGGGTTTGAATCTCCTTACGGTCATAAACAAATTATTTACACGGATTGGACAGCCAGTGGTCGTTTGTATCGTCCTATTGAAGAAAAATTAATGAATCAATTTGGTCCTTTTGTGGCCAATACCCATACTGAAACTACAGTCTCTGGTACTGCAATGACTAAAGCGTATCATCAGGCGCGTCATATTATTAAACATCATGTGAATGCAAGTGCTGACGATGTTCTGATTACCGATGGTACTGGAATGACAGGCGTTGTCAATAAATTCCAACGAATCTTAGGTTTAAAAGTACCCGAAAACTTAAAAAATTTCATCACTATTCCAGCCGAAAAGAAACCAATTGTTTTTATTTCGCACATGGAACACCATTCTAATCAAACATCTTGGCTAGAAACTATTGCCGATGTTGAGGTTATTCCTTCTTCTGAAGACGGATTGTTCAGCATAGAAAATCTGGAATTATTATTGGAAAAATATAAAGAAAGACCTTTTAAAATTGCTTCGATTACATCGTGTTCGAATGTTACGGGAATTAGAACTCCGTATCATGAAGTGGCAAAAATAATGCATCAAAACAACGGACTTTGTTTCGTAGACTTTGCTTGTTCAGGCCCTTATGTAAAAATTGATATGCATCCTGAAGATGCCGAAAGTTATTTGGATGCCATTTTCTTTTCACCGCATAAATTCCTTGGCGGACCCGGGACTTGTGGCGTTTTGGTCTTTAATAAAAAATTATATCAAAATTTAGTTCCTGATAATCCGGGGGGAGGAACGGTGAGTTGGACGAATCCTTGGGGAGAACATAAATACATTGATAATATCGAAGATAGGGAAGATGGCGGTACTCCGGGTTTTCTTCAGGTAATTAAAACAGCATTGGCGATTCAGTTGAAAGAGCAAATGGGAATTGAAAATATCTTGAAAAGAGAGCACGAAATAGTGGATTATATTTTCTCAGAATTAGGAACTATTTCCAATATTAAAATTCTTGCCGGACAACATCATGATAGGTTAGGAGTGATTTCTTTCTTTGTGGAAGATTTGCATTTTAACTTAGGCGTGAAATTACTGAATGATAAATTCGGAATTCAAACTCGTGGCGGTTGCAGTTGTGCTGGAACTTACGGTCACTTTTTATTACACGTAGATCAAGAAACATCCCATAAATTAATTGATGAAATTAGTCTTGGAGATCTAATCAGAAAACCGGGTTGGATTAGAATGTCGATTCATCCTACAACTACAAATGCTGAAATTGAATTTGTTTGTAACGGAATAAAAGCATTGGCTGAAAACCATAAAACATGGGCTTTGGATTATGATTATAATTCGGCGACTAATGAATTTGTAAATAAGAACGCGCAACCTTTAGAGGATGAATTGGTGAAAAACTGGTTTTCTGTATAAGAGAGTTGATATTTTAATAAACTAAAAAATCCCACATTATAAACAATAGCATTTATAATGTGGGATTTTTATTTTTACTAAACACTAATATTATCTTCTGTGCTTCCATCTTTTATGCGTCCAGAAATAATATTCAGGAGCTTCCAGAATTTGTTTTTCTACTTCTCGTAAAAAGGTGTTGGTAATTTCAAAATCAGGAATTGATCTGGGATTATCTGTAATGGGAACAAAAGTAGCTTCATAAAAACCTCTTTTTACTTTTTTTACTTTTACAAAAAGAACAGTCAAATCGTATTTTTTGGCAAGCATTTCAGCACCTGTATGAACGGGAACTTCTACACCCATGAATTTATCCCAATGAAAAGCTCTGTTTAATTTAGGAGATTGATCACTGGCAAGTCCGTACATGCTGAGAATTCCATTTTTTTGGTTTTCGGCCATCAACGGAATCGCTTTTTTAGTTTCTACTAATTCAGCGTTGTATTTGGATCGAATGTCTCGTATTAGTTTATCAAAATATTTATTGGCAATTTTTTTATAAACGCCAATTCCTTTAAAATTTGTTTTTGCATTGAAAGATAATAGCCACTCCCAACTCGCATAATGAGAGGCTAATAAAACGGTGCTTTTGTTTTTATTCTCGAATTCTTTTACCAATTCGATATTGGTAATCACAAATCTTTTATTCATCTCATCAGCAGAAATAGTCATCGTTTTAATCATTTCCAAAAACATATCACACAAATGGTGGTACGATTTTTTCTCGATTACAAGACGTTCCTTATCACTAAGATGAGGTAATGCCAGAGCTAAATTTTCCTTTACAGTTTTTTTGCGGTAGCCAATGATATAATAAACAATTACATAGATGAAGTCAGAAAACCAATAGAAAATCCGGAATGGAAGAATGGAAATAACCCATAAAAACGGAAAAGTTAAGATAAAAACAAGAAATTGCATGCCGTTATTTTTCTTGCAAATATAAGCCAAAAATATAGACTGATATAAATTTTGACAGCTTACTGTATCGGTATTTGAGAATGACTATCTTTACAATTCACAATAAATATACTTTATGAATACCGTTTTAATAGCAATAATTGTAGTAAATGTTTTAATTAGTTACAAAGGGTTTAATGACCTTTCTTTTTTTAGAAAATATGAATTCCATGTTGGAAGTATTCGTTCCGGAGAACAAATTAGGATGTTATCCTCTGGTTTTCTTCATGCAGATATGACCCATTTGATTTTTAATATGCTGACACTTTGGTTTTTTGCTCCGGTTGTCATAAGTTATTTGGGTGATTTTTCCTTTATATTGGTTTATTTAGGGAGTTTGATTTTTGGAAGTTTACTAACGATGGTTTTTCATAAAAATGATTATGGTTACAGAGCTGTAGGAGCATCTGGAGCAGTAACGGGAGTTTTATATTCGGCAATATTATTGCAGCCAGACATGATGTTGGGAATCTTTTTTGTTATTCCAATGCCTGCATACATTTTTGGAATCCTTTATTTATTGTATTCTATTTACGGAATGAAGGCTAAGAATGATAATATTGGTCATACTGCCCATTTTGGAGGCGCTGTAGGAGGTTATTTGATTACTTTACTAAAAGAACCTACTTTGTTAGTAGATCATACTTTAATGGTGATATTATTAGCTATTCCAATAGTCATTCTTTTCGTGATGGAAAAAATGGGAAAACTATAATGGCACAACTTTTGAAAAGGAATTAGTACAAACAATTAAATTATATAAAAATGAAAAAAGCACTATTAATTCTGTCTGTTCTATTTATTTCGATGTCTTATGGACAAGAAGTTAAGCAAGTTCCTCAAATAAATGTAAGTGGAGAAGGAAAAGTAAAAGTTATTCCGGATCAGGCTACAATAGCAGTAACAGTTGAAACAAAAGGGAATAATACCAAAGATGTAAAAAAACAAAATGATGAAAAGATAGATGCTGTTCTAAAGTTTATCAAAAAAATGAATTTGGCGCCGGCAGATTATAAGACACAACGTGTTTCATTGAATCCACAATACGATTATGAAAAAAAGAAACACAGTTATAATGCCACTCAAACAATTGAAATTCTATTGAGAGATTTATCTAAATATGATGAATTGATGGAAGGTTTGGTAGACCAAGGAATTAATAGAATTGATAATGTTACTTTCCAATCTTCAAAATTAGCACAATATCAATCTGAAGCTAGAAAATTAGCGATGAAAGATGCAAAATTGAAAGCCGAAGATTATGTTTCTGTTTTAGGACAAAAAGTAGGGCGTGCCATGACTATATCTGATAATTCACAAACCTATTATCCGCAACCGATGTATGCAGCAATGAAAACAATGGAAAGTAGTGATGCTAGTGCTCCTAGAGAAACGTTAGCGGTAGGAGAAATCAATATTACGGCTAATGTGACAGTGAGTTTTATTTTAGAATAAAGAAGCTAAAAATTATATTTTAGAAATCCCATCTCAGATAAAAATGAGATGGGATTTTTTTTTGAATTAACTATATCCTAAGTGTGATAAGAGTATCAATTAGTGTAAATAAAAAAACTTTTCAATTGCTTGAAACGTTTTAGTGGGGAGAGCAGTCCCGAAGCTTCGGGAGAACCTGCTAAATTGTTTGCAAAAAAAACGTTTCAATTGCTTGAAACGTTTTAGTGGGGAGAGCAGTCCCGAAGCTTCGGGAGAACCTGCTAAATTGTTTGCAAAAAAAAACGTTTCAATTGCTTGAAACGTTTTAGTGGGGAGAGCAGTCCCGAAGCTTCGGGAGAACCTGCTAAATTGTTTGCAAAAAAAACGTTTCAATTGCTTGAAACGTTTTAGTGGGGAGAGCAGTCCCGAAGCTTCGGGAGAACCTGCTAAATTGTTTGCAAAAAAAACGTTTCAATTGCTTGAAACGTTTTAGTGGGGAGAGCAGTCCCGAAGCTTCGGGAGAACCTGCTAAATTGTTTGCAAAAAAAAACGTTTCAATTGCTTGAAACGTTTTAGTGGGGAGAGCAGGATTCGAACCATCTTGCTAATCCGTTGATATATAACGCATTGTGTTATTTTGAAAAACAGGGTCTCGATTTTGCATCTGAACTGCAAAAAACATCTAATCTTATGATGTAAATTTAATGATTATTGAGAATGTTACCAAATTATTACCTTGAAAATCATACTAAATTTTGAACTAGTTTTGATTGGTTTCGAAGGGATTACAGACTTTTAGCTGTTCAATTGTTATCCAACTATACATCGCACCACATGTTCGATTTTAAGCCCTGTATACTCACAAAATTCCTCTATCGCGATTAACTGATAAGGTTCTTTATTTAGATGTTTTTTTATCTTCAATAAATATAATCTTGCCTGAGCATATTCTTTTCCCATGATGCGCTGCACGTCTTTTGGATATATACATACCCTCGTGTTGCTTGGTATCACTTTTTTAAGTTTTAATGCTTTAACTATGCCTTTGACTAGGGTTTGCCTAACCTTTGGGAGTTATTACAAATCTAAATAATTTCTGATAAATATCGCATGTTATTTTAGTCGATTTTATATGTTTTTATTTGGTTTCTAATGTCTTGTGTTTGAATTGTGATTTTAATACCTGAAACTTTGTTTAAATCATTTGGGATTTAGTTGCAACGATTATCGAAATGAAAGTGAAATATGAAAACGATTATTAATCAAAAAAGTTAAGGAATTATGGCAAGACAGAAAGGCATAATCAAATTAAAAGGTACAATCGGAGATATTACTTTTTACAAAACGCAAGATGGTCATTTGGCAAGAGAAAAAGGCGGTATTGACGCCAATAGAATTGCCAATGATCCAGCGTTTCAAAGAACGCGTGAGAACGGATCCGAATTTGGTAGAGCAGGGAAGGCCGGTAAAATTTTAAGAACGGCATTGAGAGCTGTTTTAATAAATTCAGCTGATGGAAGAATGGTAAGTCGATTGACGCAACAAATGATTAAAGTTATTCAAGCTGACGCTGTAAGTGTAAGAGGATTGCGAAATGTTCTTGATGGTGAAGCGGAACTTTTAGCGGGGTTTGAATTTAACATTCGAGGTAAATTGGGTACCAGTTTATTTGCTCCTTTTGTTGCATCAATTGATCGTGTTGCTGGTGATATTATTGTTGATTTAGTTTCATTTATCCCATCGAAAATGATTGCTGCACCAAGTGGAACTACCCATTTTAAAGTCATTTCAGCTGGGGCAGAAATTGATTTTGAAGCAGAAACTTTTGTAGTTTCAAATTCAGAAAGTGACATTGTACCTTGGGATATAAACCCGTCGGAAGCTATAAACCATTCCAATCCGGTTACTCCGGCAAGTACAAAGCCTTTGTTTTTGGCTTTGGGTATTGAGTTTTACCAAGAGGTAAATGGGCAAATGTATCCATTAAAAAATGGCTCTTACAACCCATTATCAATTGTGAAGGTAGATAGTGGCGTATAATGGTTATCACGATAACCAGAACTTATTTCCCCGATGGAACTAATGGTAAACTCGAATGCGAGGGTAAATTCATCTGTAATACCATTGAATTACCTTGGAAGGATAACGAAACGAAGGTTTCCTGCATTCCGGAAGGGAAATATTTTATAAAAAAGCGATACAGCAAAAAATTCCAATGGCATTTGGAGATTTTGGATGTAAAAAATAGAAGTTTGATTTTATTTCATCCCGCCAACAATGCTCAAAAAGAATTAAATGGATGTATTGCTACCGTAACTAAAATTTCTGGACCTGGTTTAGGTTTGATGTCTCGAAAAGCTTTTAAAAAGTTAAAAGACCTTGTGTATAGATCATTGGAGACCAGAGAAAGTATAGGATTGATTGTTTTATCTTAAAAATCAAATTATGAATATTATAAAAAGAGTGAAGACTCCAACACCAAAATTTTTCAAAGTGCTTCGAAATATTGGTTTGGCACTGGTCGCTGTCGGCGGAACTATTTTAGCTGCACCAATTGCATTGCCAATTCTGATAACCACGGCAGGAGGTTATTTAGCTGTAGCAGGAGGTGTGATATCGGCAGTTAGCCAATTGACTACAACGGAGGAAAAAAGTAATGCAAGCAAGTAATCATACATTAATGGGGACCGCTGGCGGTACATTTTTAAGTGTATTACCGAATTTGCATTCGGAAGATGTTTTAAAAACGGTTGTACTAGCTTCTGTTGGTGCGTTTGTTAGTTTTACAATATCTTTGATTCTCAAATTTTTCATTAAGAAGCACAAAAAATAGTCTAATTCTCGTTGTGGTGACCTTTGAATTAGATCATACTGAGCCCAGTCCGAAAGGAATGGGCTTTTTTGGTTTTAAATTTCTTCAAAAATATTCAATGTTATCTCCAGAACAACAACTTTAGAATTGGAGTTGGAAAGCTCCTGCCATTTTGCGCTTTCATTCGCTTTAGCTCTAGTGTCAAAAACTCCAAAGCATATTCTAGAAGCTTTGCTTTTCCAATTATCGGTTTGATATAAAATAAAAAGTTTCATTTTTAATGGCTTTAAGTTTAAATTATTTAATGCAATACCGGTGTAAAATGACTCTACGTAATTCATTTATAAGATTTATGTTTTCGTGAGATTGCTTTTCTTTTTGCTCTAAAATTTTAAGAGCTGCAACATTTTTAATATGTTCATCATGTTCTTGCATCATCAATCTCGCTTTTATATAGAACTCGTTTCTGAAATCAGGAAGTCGTAAAAATGGAATTACGGACCCAACTAAAGATTGGTGCCAAAATTTAGATTTCCACAAACTATAAGCTAACCAATACACTGTTTCAGCATCTTTTTCGTCTTGAAAAAGGATTACAAAACTATTTGTAAAAGGTTCTTTTTGAGGCTTTCCGCTATTCATCCCTTTATTGAGTATAAAGATTTGGTTTGCTCTGTAAACTGCATTTTTTTGGTGTGTTTTAATAATGAAATTCGGCATGGTGGATTGGTATTAAAAATTAAACATTAATTTTTTGAAAAGAAAAAAGAGAAAAAAAGAAAGCCACTAAAACAGCAGAAATGACGAACGAAAATGGAGGGAGGATCGACCGACTGAAAGTGAGGAATGGATGCTATGTTTGCTGGATTTTTTTCTTTTTCTTTTCAAGAAATTGCACCATCGTCTTGCTGAGGTTCTTCGGGGGACGTTATTATGAAAACGGCAATCAAACACCCCCAAGCACCGCAGTCTTGTCCTTTTCGGACAAGACGAGGAGCGCAGTGGCGGGGTTGCGGCAATCGAACAGCCACCTGAAGCCGAGAATTGCAGCTGGCGAGGTACGAGACGCAAAATGAAGGAGAAAGAGCGTGAAACGGCGGGGAAAAAACATAAGACAGCCGAAGGCGTTCCTTGATTTAGGGCAAAGTGACGTTTTTACGGAACGGCGCCAACCCCGATGGCTGTGCGAAGGAGCAACCGCTGAAAAAGTAAAGGGCGACAGACATGATACTGCTGGAATGCAGTGGAACAGAGCCTGCGGAGTGCAACGGAATGAAGCGGTATTGTGGATGTAATAGCCCTGTCGAACGCAGGAAGTGAACGTGTGAAGATGAGGAACGCAACAGTGCAAAAAAACAGCTGCTTATTTTCAAGCTACTGTTTTTTTTAGTGCTGTGAAGTGTCTGCGGAATGGAGGGAAACCTAACTAATGAACTGAAATAATAAATTGCTTATTTACTAAAAGGTTCTTATGAAAAGGTAAGGTTTACTGACTGGAGCTGCCGAACGGAACAAAGAGAACGACCGGAGAGAGACCGCTTGATTGCACGTGATGACGAATGTATTGTGGTATTTAAATATTTTCAAGTTTACGTTCGCAGTTTTCTCTTAGTTATTCAATCTGTTATTCCTGAACCATACTAATTTTCAATTTACTCAATTCATACAATCTTTTTATCTCTTCGTTTTTCGAGCGTTTCATTATTTCATTAAACCATTCTTTTAGATCGATAATCTTGATGTAAACATCTTTAAATATAGATTCATCTGCATAGAAGCCCGAAAATGTAATGAAATGCAAATTCCGGTTGTTCCGAATATCCAGATATTCTCTGTTTTGAATTCCTACAGATAATAGAATAACAATTGTCAAGTGATCATTCCAAATCTCAATTGATTGGTTATAGTTTATTACCTGCAAATTTTGATGTTCTTTGCGGGTTATCAAATAGATCAAAATAGCGGTGAACTCAGCATTGCTCAATAACCAAAACAAGATTTGGTGCTCTTTTTTCTCATAAAATACATTATCCATAATATTAGTTTTGATTGTTACAATTAAATTAGTTACGTAGTTTTAAACATCAGTAAGCGATAAGTACAACTGAAAGTGAGTCGCCAAGGCTACTATTGTAGTCAGACGATATTATAATCGTGGCATTACTACCAGCATTTTGTAAAACAGAATTATTGATTTGTGCAATCTCATCATTTGAGATTAAGGTATCACCAAAACTAATATGCAAAAACACATGCTGAACTCCATCAATGTCTTCTCTGTCAGATAAAGCGTTTTTCAAAACATCTTCAATTGCTTTTCGATCCCTAAATTTGCCTTCCGCTTCTCCAAATCCAAAAAAAACAGAGCTACCTTGTTGTATTTTTCCTAGTATGTTTTTTATTCCAATGCTACCAATTTGCGATGAATATGTTGGTATCAACATTTTAATAAATTGTCCAATTGCCCTATCCGCTTTTCCGAATCCTGATTTAAGACCAAAGTTCCCAAAGGCTTGACGGATTTTATTATTATCAATTACCAAAATAAAATCAGCTTTTTTTTGGAGTGCAGCAACTGCTTTTTGCGCTGTTTTGTATCGTGTTTCACCTTCGAATTCGAATGGAATAAGAGTAATAACTATTGTAAATAATCCTCTTTCTTTAGCTATTTCTACCATTACCGGAGTTGCTCCAGTTCCAGTTCCGCCTCCCAAAGCAGCAATAAAAATTGCCGTTTTTGAATTTTTGTCAAACAATTGTTCTATTTGATCTTTACTTTCTATTGCCGAAAGCCTTCCTAGTTCAACATTTCCGTTAGCTCCGATGCCCTTAGTCATCGCAACTCCTATCTGTAGTTTATTTTCCAGTTGACTATTTTTCAAACTATTGTTATCTGTATTGCAATCGATGTAATCTACATTTTCGATAGCATTTAACGAAATAGAAATCAATACATTATGTGCGCCTCCACCAACTCCGATAATTTTAATTTCGTTTGAATTCATTTTTTATTTGATTATTTATAGTTAAGGTTTGAAAATTTTCATCACTGAAATTTTTTTAAGTAAATCATTTATAGCGCAAATCTAAATGGAGAGTGTGCCAAAAGACGGCGGTGGAAATAAAATCAGTATCGAATTCCGCCTGACTGACGATAGAATTACTCTTTGTAATATTTTGTGATAATCGGTTTGTTCAAATTGATTTTTTCTTTTTTATAAAGAATAAACTTATTCGTGGTATTGCCATCAAGTCTATAAAAATCAATATCGTACTCACAACAAGAGTAATACGAACTAACACTAATTTCTTTTTTACTATAATCGATTTTTCCGATATAATTTCTGCTGTAAGTAAAAACAAGAGAAGGAAAATATTGAAATTCTACTAGTTCGTTATCTTGAAATTCATAAACACGATGTACTTTGTTTTTATCATTAGCTTCTAAGCTTTCTTCAACAATCAATAAATCATCTTTGCCATCAAAATTCACATCCTTAAAGAAAAAGAACGCTTCATTTCTTTCATAAAAGAGAGCATCCTCTTTATTTATAATTCCTTTTTCTGTTTTATTTTGGACAGTTATAACTCCCGGAAGATCGTGATTCATAAAACTTTCATAAACAGATTTTTTAAAATCAGAATCAACGAGAGTGCCTATCGAAAGATTATAATCTATTCTATACTTCACTTTATCTGCAATTCTTTCTAATTCTAAAATTGCTTTCCCAACTACCCATTTCCTTTCTTTTTCGTCAAGATTAGTTATGATGTACTGTGGTGTCCAATAAATTTTAGCCCTAAAGCCATTCACTGGTTTCGCAAATTCAATTTGAATCGTTTTATTTGCTGGTTTGTTCTTGCAACCTATAATAAAAATAAAAAACAACAATAAAATCGGTTTCGAGCTTCTAATAGCGTTTGCAAATCCTGTATCTGTACTGCCCAAAAATAAAATTTTCATACTAATTTTGTTTTGATTGTTAATCGCAAATCTAAATGGGGAGAGTGCCAAAAGACGGCCGTGGAAAAAGTTTTCATTCTTAGTTTTTAGCTTGAGAAAAGACATAAAAAAACCTTTGTGAAAGTTTGAACTTTGACAAAGGTTTTTTAGAAATGAATTTAAAAAGTGTTGAAAAATCTAATTCCAAATATCTTTTTTGTTTATGATTTTATCGTTAATAAAAGTTCGAATGGATTCACTTCTTTCTGAAATTTTAGAAGCAAATTCTTCCGGTTTATTCCAAAATTTCACTTGTTCAACAGTTTTGACCAACCCAAATTTTTCGAAAGAATTTAAATGCTTACTTGGCAATCCATTTGAATCAGACGAATTGGCACTTGATGTAGATAAAGATAGATTTCCGATGCCATTAATAACACTCGTAATTTCTTTCCATATTACATCCGCTTGTTCTTTGTTTTCAGAATAATTTTCAATCCCTAGATCTTTCCATTCGATACTTCTAGCAACGATATGGTCTATTGAAATAGAATCATTTTTATAAATTTTCTTTCTTATAATTTCGTAATTTGCTCCATGTTCTATTTCATATTTATATAAAAAATAGGCAGTTTTGTTCCAACCATATGCATGTTTAATCCATTTCTTTTTCTCTACTTCAAACAACTTATTTGTATTATTTCCTAAATGCTCCCAATGATATGAAAAGTTTTTTTCTCCCTTATAAAAGCGAGATAGCAAATCGTTGCATTTAGTCAAGTTTAAACCGTTTTCAATTGATTTATAAATACTTTGAAATTTACTTCGGTATGCTTTTGCATTGTAATAATAACCATTCCAATATATTATTTCATAACAAATTAGAAAATTTTCCCAACGCTCGATTAGTTTATTTTCAATTGGATTTCCAGATCTGAAAGCTCGAAGCAAGAATATAATACTTCGGCTTTTATCTAATAGCAAAACATCACCAATTAGATGGTTTTCTGAATCAGCTTTTGGTATTTTATTTACAAGGATATCCATTGATTTCTCAAATTGCTCAGCAACATTTATTGCATAATTAACAATTTCACTCTTGTCCCTTTTTTCTAATAAAGCTTTTTTAACATATTCAAAAGAACCATTATCTCCAGCCCCCCATTGTGGTAAACTAAAATTTTCATTTTTATAACCGTCTTCAACAGCTTGTAAATGATACATTAAAATATTGTCTAATGATAAGTCACCACGTAGCCATACATCACTTGCTTTTTCTTCCATTTCAAAAATGCCTGCAAAAGCATTTTGAATCTTTTCGATTTCTGCATTAGGATTTTCTGAATTAATATAAACATTCTTCATTAACAGAGCTTTTACTTTTTCTGTCTCAGAAAGTGCTATCCCTCGCGTATTATGTAATTCAAAAATCTGAGAAGCGACCGCTTTGTCATTGTAGCATGCAACAGAACAATGAGCTTTGTCTATTACATCTATGTATTTATCAATCTTATCAATTTCCAATTTTGGTAACTTTTTTTCTCCCGAAAAAGCATCAATAAATAACTTGACAGCTTCTATCATTCTTATGAAAGACATTGTCTTTGTGCTCGTATTGTCTAATAATTCTGTTAGCTTTTTATTTATATTTCCACCACTTGCTTCTAGAATATTAATAATAATATTTAATCCCTCTTTGTCATAAGAGACAGGTGATAAATTAATCTGTTTGTAGTATTCACAATCTTTTTTCAGATGTTTACATACTAACAAAAATAAATAAACAGTACTGATACGCTGTTGCCCGTCTATTATTTCATATTCATTGGATCCAATTTTTCCTTCTAAAATATAATGACCGAGATAATAGTTTTTGTCATCTGATTTATCATCGTCAGTTCTATCATAATACTCTAAAATGTCATTCATAAAAGGGATAAGTTGCTTTTCACCCCACGAGTAAGCTCTTTGATAATCAGGAATTGTAAACGAATAAGGTTTGATAATCTCTCCAAATGTTTTTTGTTGTTCCATAGGTTTTTGTTTTTTATAAATATTTTTTAAACTGATCTTTTTTTTATAATCTCCTCAGCATAAGTCTTGGCGTAGGCTCACGGCATGTAGTGATTCAGTGGAATACTATGTTCTTGGCACAGGTTAATAAAATTTGTTTTACAAATATTATATGTGTGAAAGTTATTGTAAGTCGGAGTTGAGATTCCATTATTATTGATATAGTTGTGTCATTTCTACTATTCGGTCTTTAATTTTCTTTTGAAGCGATTTGGGTTCTAAAATTTTAACTTCTGAACCATATTTCATCAACTCCATGACAATATCAGTGGTAGGGTGGATGTACAATTCAATTTTCAAGGCATCATCTGTATCAGAAATGATTTTTTGTGAAGCATGTAGCGGAAACGATTTGATGTAATTGCCCTGTTGCCAAGAAAATTCTAAAATCACTTTTTGCGCCGGCTCATACGTTTCAATCCCGAAGGCGTGCTGGTAATCTTTTTCCACGTTGAAAACGATGGGTTTAAATTTGTCATCCAAAATTTTTAAATCCGAAATTCGGTCAAATCCGAAATTTTTCACTCTGTCATCTCTATTGTCCTCCGCTATCAGGTACCAGCGGTGTTGGGATTCTTTTATCGCTATCGGTTTTACCGTTCTTTTGCTGATTTCCATTTCCCAAAATTTGGTATGGGTAAATGTGATTTGTAAATTGTTTTGAATAGCATGTAAAATGCCATTTATAAGGTGAGTTCCTGAAGATTTTCTGTTTTCCAAATAAATACTTGGCGCGATTTTATTTCCTTCTTTAAGTGCCTGATGAATGGAAAATGCCTCCATCATTCTTGATACTGAAGGATCTTCAACGTCTTCATCTATATAATACACCTTATCTTTTCGATTGTACTGGATAAGAATACCGAACAAATCCAGTATGTCTTTTTTATCTCTATCGAAAGTACGAGCTGAAAATTCAAAATTAGCACTCAAATCCTCATTTTCAAGTTTAGTCATCACCAGTTTATGTAAATCCTGAAAATTGCTAGGAACCGATTTTAATCGATCAACGATGTATAGATAGCGTTTGTAAAATATTACTTTTGCCATAGGTTTATTTTTTAATTATGCTAAAGTATTATTTTAGTCCGACAAAATGTGACGGATAAAAAAATCGATATACTTTTTATTTTATGCCTATTCTGATATAAATATTAAGGAAGCAGATTAACATTACTTCCACAATAATCAAATGTACTTATTGGTGTCCATTTTTTATCTTTTGTTATTTCTAAAATAATCAACAGTAAATTAATACTTTGTTTACAGAATATAATGTTACATAAAGACGTAAAATTAATAGGTTGTCAAATTAAATCCTTACGGGAAACCGTAAAGGGTGAAAATAACTTAAAAGCGGAATTATAAGTACTTAAGTAGTTCTCAAAATCAACTGTGTTATTAGATAAGAAGTGAGTATGAAACATCAGACTGTTAGTTTATTACATGCTGAGAGGCGATGAAACCTCACATTAAGAATTAGATGGTGAATTTTAGTAATATATGGACACCAATCATTTTACTATTTTACTCCAAAAAAAGATTATTTCGTAACAGTGTTTTTATCCTTTGTTTAGCAGCGAAAATATTTTTAAACGTTATCTATTCTTAATTTTAATTTTTGCATTTCCTCGCTTACTTTCTTTTGGACCACTTTTCCATAGCTTTCTTGAGTGATTGTCATGTTGGAATGACCTAATAATTCTGACACGATTTCCATTGGGACATCATTATATAGTAAAACAGTGGAGGCAAATGTTTTTCTGGCCGTGTGGTGTGTAATTCTTTTATCTATTTCTGTAATTATGGCAATTTCTTTTAGGTAGGCATTGAATTTTTGATTGCTTACGGCAGGGAATATGTTATTACTAGCCAATGAATATTTATCGATGATTTCTTGTGCTTTTGGAAGCACTGGTATGGAGATTTGACGTTGGGTTTTTTCTCGCTTCATCTGAATCCAGTTCATATTGTCGAAACCTACTTGAATATTTTTTATTTTGAGATTCGCCATTTCATTATAGGCTAATCCTGTGTAACAACAGAAAATGAATAAGTCTTGGACTATGCTTAATCTTTTTAATTGGAAAGTGGATTCTTCAATAATTTTAAGTTCTTCTGTAGTGAGGAATATGACTTCTTTAAGTACCTTTTTTGATTTATATAATATAAATGGGTCTCTGTCTAAATAACCTTCTGAAATAGCTTGTTTTATGGGGGTTCTAAGCCTTTGGATGATTTTATTAATAGTGATTTGCTTTATGTTTTTTTCTGTCTTCAGATAATAGTCAAAATCATCCAGAAACCGCAAGTTTAATTCCTTTAAAGGGAAATCTGATTTTTTAAACTTCCACTTTATAAAAGTTTCTAAATGGTTTCCAACATAAACGAATTTTTCATAAGTGTTTTGTTTTATTTCTATGCCTACCAGTTTGTGGATTCTTGAAACATATTTCCGGTAACAGGATAATATATATTCTTCTTTTTTGAGTGGTATTCCTTTGTATTCATTAAAGATATTTTCTATTTTTAATTCTATTCCCTGCAGTTGAAATACCAAAGCAATATTATAAATCTTGACTTGAATTCGCTCTAATTGAGTATTTATATATTTGTGATTTGAATCTTGAACAGTTACTTTTTGTAGTTTACTTTCCCAGTAACTTGGATTTACAAAAAGTCCAGTAGCAAATTGTTTTCGTACTCTGTTGAGTGTTATTCTGCAACTGAGTGGACATAATCGCTTTTGATTGGTTTTGTTTGTATTTATTACAAACAGAATTGTAATTTTTTCCCGGTTCATATTCCAATTGATTTAAGTTAAAGTATTTGTTTACTTATAAATATTAAAATATTGGAATACAACACGTTTATTTGTAATACGAAATTTAAGAATCTAAAATATCATCAGGTTTATTTATCAAGGGATCAATCCAATCAGCTTTGTTAGTGGCCCAATTAATCCATTCTAGTTTTTCAGGAGTTAGATTATTGGTATTGATTGCCTTTTGTTTTGCAGCTTCAATATATTGTCTAATTATAAGGGTTTTTTCATATTGTTCTGAAAGTTTAACTAATCTATTAAATTTTTCCACTTCTTTGTCCCTGCGTTTTTTAATTTCTGCTTTATGTTTTTCCTCTTCTTCTCGTTTTAAATTCGCTATTCGAGAACGCTCTTCCCACTCTTTTTCTCTTTGTGCTATGATTTCTAGTTTGGCCACTATTCTGGCTAACATACCTTCTAATTTAACCTTTCCATCACGCCATTCTCTTTCTCCTGAATATTTACCTACTTTAAAAATAAATTCGCCAGTTGGAATGTATTCTGAGGAACCATATTTGGTTGTTGGCGGGATTCGTTTTGATGCTTCCCTTAAATCAATTTCGATATAAATATTATCTATAAGTACACAATCATAACCGTACTGTTTTGATAAAGTATGTCCTCTATACCGAAGCAATTTGGTAAGAGTATCCATAAACCTCAACGCTCTTTCTCTATTGTTTTTTTCAACTCTAATTGGGTATGTAATTCGATTGTCCTCGCGATATGAAGTGAAAGAAATTTTGCCTTGCCAATATTGTTTGGTTTGTATGGTCAGAATATCTGGTTTTATGATTTTATCAGCAACAATTAAAGGTGCATTAGGATCATTCTCAATTTCTTTGGTTCTTACGGTTAACGGTGTTTGGTCCACATTAATTGGATTACCTTCTTTCCTTATCGTTAAAACGATTTTATCAACTCCACCAAAGACTGGATTCAGTTTTTCTTTTTTGAACTTTTTATTGAATTTGAGTTTGGACCAGTAACTAGCATCAGGCATTGGGATTTCAAATTGTTTGCACAATTTCTTTATTCCGTCATTCGTATATGCATATTGCTGTGTCAACTTTGTAAGTGTTGTTGACCATACTATATCGTATAATTCTTTTCTAGTTAATTCGATGGTTTCCATAAAATATACTTCTTTAAAAATTACAATTAAAGATACAATATGTTGAGTAAAAAACAGTGCAAGTTTCGTTTCCGGAATGTCAATAAATTTTTTTCCGCTACCACCACTTCTCGTAAATATTTAGATGCAGTTGCGATAAACTATCATTCCTTCTGGTTCTGTTTAAAAAGTACTTTACCGGGATATTTCTCTGCATACGCAAGGATTAAATCCACACTGTATTGATTGCTTTTATGAGTAGTGACATGATCTTTTATCTCAGAGGGATCTGTAATTCCAACATCCGAAGCAATATATCCCATGCCATAAAAGTGACCGTTTTCTACCCAAATGCAACTGCGTTCTTCGGGAGATCTTCCTTTGTCTATAATGGCAAAGCTGGGTCTGTTTTTTACTAAAAAATCAATAGCGTTTTCGACTTGTTCGTTGTGTTGTTCCATGTCAGGTAAATCGTTCCGGTCCGGTTTAGGGATAAATTCTCCATGGTCGTCCATGCCGTAATTGCAGAATCGATTATCAATACCAAATTGTTCGGATAAGCTGCGCAATACATTGATGCCTTTGTATAAACTATTGAAAGATTCAATGCACGTCTGAAATTTGCCCAGCTTTCCAATGGCCAAATATCGGTAACCGCTGCGGGCTTCATACTCATACAGTCCATATTTAGGGTCAAAGCGTTTTAATGCCCTGTTGTAGGTGGGCCACAGTTTCTTAATTTCAGTACATTCCAGCAATAGCGCCATTAATTCGGTAGCACAGACTTCAAAGGAAATACCATGTATGTCTCTCAGAAAGTTTTGCCTTTGTGGCGTGATATTATGACCACTGAAATGTGAAGCGACCCGTTTTTTTAAGTTGATTGCCTTTCCTACGTAAATGACTTTTCTTGTCTGATCGTAAAAATAATATACCCCTGCTTTTTCCGGTAACTGCTCAAAATCAGCAGGCGGTAGGTTGGGAGGCAAGCGTTGGTCTTGAGAAGTTTTTTTCATCATTTTTTCAATTACTCCTTCAACGTCCCATTCCAGCAAACGAGAAAATAGGATGGCTGTGGCATCTGCATCACCGCCTGCCCGGTGTTGGTTTGTCAAAGGAATATCTAAGGATTGGCAAAGTCTGCCTAAGCTGTATGAAGCTAGTCCGGACTTAATCTTTCTAGCGGCGCGAACGGTACACAATTTTGGTGCAGTCCATTTGAATCCGCTTGCTTCGAGTTGGTGCCGAACAAACGAATAATCAAAGTTCACATTATGGGCAACGAAAATACGTCCGGTAAGCATTTCTAAAACTTTTTCAGAAATGGCATCAAAAATGGGTGCGTCCCGTACCATTTCATTGTTAATTCCGGTTAGCGAAAAAATGGCAAGCGGTATTTCCTTTTCTGGGTTGACGAGCGTTTCCCAACGGTCGATTATTCTAGTTCCGTTATGGATAATTATGGCAATTTCTGTAATGCAGCTGCCACTAGCATTACCGCCTGTGGTTTCTATATCTACTATTGCGTATTCCTGATTTTTCATGTGATTTATATAATTTATCTTCTTTTGTCTTGACACAAAAGAAGCAAAAAGTCAAGGCTGGCAAATCAAAAGCTTGAAAACTACCTTGAAGCGTCGTTCCGCGCCCCAAGCCGTTCGCCTTGCAGGCTCAACTCGTGGAGCGCTGCCACTATGCTTCTTCGTTGTTTTCTAACACTTTTGATTTAAGGCCTGAAAACATTCTAATACCATTTTGTTAGTCATTGATCATCTTATTTCTTGGTAAATTAATTTCATGCTCCTGAGGATACGGTGCTCGATGTGTCATGCTGACATCTTCCCGAATCTGTTCGTGTACTTTATACTGCCGGTCAGAAGTGTTGGAATATCTTGGATCGGGGATGAATGGCATTTTAGCCATTTTGGAAATGGTAATAGTAGGAAAGTGGTAGTCCACTTCTACAGTTCCTAATAGCAAATAACAGCCACCGCCTTGGAACGGATATTTCTCCAAACTTTTAGTAAAATGCGCCGTGTCAAAATATTCGCCTTCGATGTCGACCCAAGTTCCAAAATACATGGCACCCATTTTGGTGGGCACGTGCTTTCTGGAAATGAGATAGGCGAGCATCTTCACCGTTTTTTTATGGTGCTTTAATAAATCTTTCGCCATTACGTCCCCTCGATATTTTGTCTGCAATAAATCGAAAGGAGTACAGGAAACCGGAAAACTCAGTAGTTCGATTTCATCAAAAGCATCTTCAAAAGGAGAGCGTTCCAATACTGGTAACGTATATTCCTTGATTGGTTCTTGTATCAGCATTAGGTTTCTGTTTTCGGGTTTGAAGTTGACCAGAATAAGTCTGGCAATCACCAGCAATTGATTTTTTGTTTTCGCTGTAAAGCGGAATGCTCCGATAAAAATCAAAATCTGTATCCCTTCAATACCTATTGGAATGCGGTTGATAAAATCTTCCAACGAGATGAATTCGCCCCGTTCCTGACGTTCTTTAACTATAAAATGCGCTAGTCTACTTTCCAACCCTTCCAAATGCATGAAACCGAGATAGACGTCGATACCGTATACCGTAGTTTCATAATCGCTCTTATTGACACAAGGATTCTGAATGGTTGCACCCGACATTTTGGCTTCATGAACATATACTTCGGTACGGTAAAAACCACCTTGATTATTGATCACGGCTACCATGAATTCAATAGGGTAGTAGACCTTTAGGTAAAGGCTTTGATAACTCTCGACAGCGTAAGAAGCGGAGTGCGCCTTACAAAAAGAGTAGCCAGCGAAAGATTCGATTTGTCTGTATATTTCTTCGCTCAACTTTACCGGATGTCCTTTTTGGGCACAGCAGGCAAAGTAATTGTCTTTTACTTTTTGCAATGCTGCTTTGGAGCGTCCTTTCCCACTCATGGCACGTCGCAGAATATCACCATCGGCTGCGGGAAGTCCTGCATAATGCAAAGCAATCTTGATTACGTCTTCCTGATAGACCATCACCCCATATGTTTCTCCGAGTTGTTCCTTAAAAACGTCATGAAAATATTCAAAACGATCAGGATGGTTGTGCCTGAAAATGTATTCTTTCATCATACCCGATTGGGCGACACCCGGACGGATTATGGATGAGGCAGCTACGAGAGTCTTATAATTATCACATTTCAGTCGGCGCAACAAGCCACGCATGGCGGGGCTTTCGATATAAAAGCATCCAATGGTTTTTCCGTGGCTTAGAAAATGATTCGCCTTCGCCTCATTTTTTGATATAGCGGTATCTCGGATATCGACTTTAATCCCCTGATTTTTCTCAATCAACTTCACACTGTCATCGATATGACCAATCCCTCGCTGGCTTAGGATATCAAACTTTTCAAAACCAATATCCTCTGCAATGTGCATATCGAACAACACTATTGGAAACCCTTTTGGCGGCATTTCTAATGGTGTGTAATTGGTAATAGGTTCTTCTGAAATCAAGATACCACAAGAATGCATGCTGCGTTGGTTGGGGTATTTTTCGAGTAACATGCCGTATTCCTGCACTAGCTTTACGATTTGGTTTTTATCATGTAACGCCATTGGGTTTTTAGCCAATGCATCTAATTCTTCCTTTGGCAAACCGAAAACCTTACCCACTTCCCGAAATATGGAGCGGTACTTAAATTCCACATTAGTTCCACAAAAAGCCACATGATCGGCACCATAAGTATCAAAAATATATCGGAGAATGGTATCGCGTTCTTTCCAGGACCAGTCAATGTCAAAATCGGGAGGACTCTTGCGGTTCACATTGAGGAACCGTTCAAAATACAAATCCAATTCAATAGGGCAGATGTCCGTTATTCCTAGACAATAACTCACGATACTGTTGGCACCGCTACCTCGACCGATATGTAAAAATCCCTGACTCATGCTGTATTGAATGATATCCCACGTAATCAGGAAATAGCCACTGAATTCCAATTGATCAATCACCTTTAATTCCTTTTCGACTCTTGCTAACGCTTGCGGATTATCGGCACCGTACTTTTTGATTAATCCTTCGTGTGCTAACTTCGTTAGAAGTTCCATGTCGCTTTCCTTACTTCCGGAATAGTATTTTTTGTTTTTGGGCGTTTTGAAGTCAAATTCAAAATGACACTGATCCATCAGCTTTTGTGTGTTTTCGATAATCTGTGGATACTCTTCAAATTTCGAAAGCAGTTCTTCCAAAGGAATCATTACTTCTAAGGTCTTGCAATAATCGTCCACAGTCAATTTGGACAAAATCACATTGGTATCAATAGCTCGAAGAATTTTATGCAGGTTGAATTCTCTTTTAGTTCGAAAGGTAACAGATTGTAAAATCACCATTTTGCTAAGCCAAGAATTCCATTCTTGAAGAAACAATTTGGGAAGTTGATCGGGAGCAATCCCTATAAATTCATGGTCTTTTAATTCTGTTGGCTTATTTTCGAAAGGATAAATAATACAGACGTTATTAAATGAAGGAGCAGTCAAAGGCAAGGAAGTACCTTCAAAATTATGGTGGGTCAGAAAGCGGTTCATTTCGGCGAGCCCATTAGCATTTTTAGCCAGACCGATGTACCGCAATTGATGGTTGCAGCGAAATTCTATTCCGACGATTGGTTTAATCCCAACTTCGTTACAGGCCTTTGTAAAATCATAGATACCAGTAACCGTGTTGATGTCCGTTAATGCCATTGTTTTTACCCCACAAACAACAGCTTGCTGGATAAGATCCAACAGCGGAATGGTACCATAGCGCAAGGAATGAAAAGAATGACAGTTGAGGTACATGGATTATGTTTTACGTTTTAAAATTTCCGATTTGTTATTGGGTTTAAAGGTGGCTCCGGCGCACCGCATTACCGCATCAAATCCATAGCGGCTTTTCATTTTGTCCATGGCTTGGTACAACGACAACATTTCTTCGGTATCTTCAAACAAGTTAATTTGATAGGTGCCACGAACCAACCCACTAAAACGAATTCCAATTAGTCTTAATCGCATGCGACGTTGGTACACTTTATCAAATAAATCAGTAACTGTTTTGGTTAGCATGTGATCGGCTGAGGTATAGGCAATTTTGCATTGCTTAGTTTCCGTATCAAAATTGGAATATCTAATTTTGATCACCACTGTGGACGTCAGCCATTCTTCGGACCGCAACTGGAAGGCTAATTTCTCTACCATTCCAATCAGTATTGATTTTAATTTTGGAATGTCAATGGTATCTTGAGTAAAAGTATGTTCCGTCGAAATGGATTTTCGTTCCGTATAAGGTTCTACAGGGTTGTTATCGATACCATTGGCTTTCTTCCAAATGTCAATACCATTCTTGCCGATCATTCGTTGCAAAACTTCGGCAGGCATTTCTGAAAGTGTCTGGATTGTACGGATTCCAATTCGGGATAACAGCTGAAACGTCACATCGCCCACCATGGGTATTTTTTGAATAGAAAGTGGATTTAAGAACGAGCGCACTTGATTCTCTGGGATTTCTAAGTTTCCTTTGGGTTTTGCTTCACCAGTACCAATTTTAGAAACGGTTTTATTGACCGATAAAGCAAAACTTATTGGTAGTCCAGTTTCTTTAGTAACGCAATTTGCCAGCTCGTTGGTCCATTTGTACCCCCCATAGAATTTATCCATACCGGTAATATCGAGGTAAAATTCATCGATGCTGGCTTTTTCTACAATTGGTGCTTTTTCTTGGATCACTTCGGTTACATCATGCGATAATTTGGAATACAATTCCATATTGCCCTTCATCACTTTAGCTTGAGGGCAGAGGCGGAGTGCCATTTTAATAGGCATGGCGGAACGTACTCCGAAGGTGCGGGCTTCATAAGAACAAGAAGCCACGACACCACGGTCTCCACCACCAATAATCAAAGGGATTCCTTCCAGTTTTGAATTCCCCAGTCTTTCACAGGACACAAAAAAAGTATCTAAATCCATGTGTACAATTGCTCTTTCCATTTTCCTCTCGTATTTATACTTTACAAAATTAGTACAGGTAGTAACAAATTTTATTATATTTGTTGTTACAAATTATAACAAAATACTTATGTCTTTATTTTCCGACAACATCAGGAACCTTAGGGTGCAACATAAAATTTCGCAAGAAAAGCTGGCGGAATCCTTAGGGATAACTAGGGGCAGGTACGTCAAATATGAAGATGGAACCTCGGAAGCCCCGTATGAAATTCTGAAGAAAATTGCGTATTATTACCATATCAGTATAGACTTGTTGTTATCTGTGGATGTTCGAAAAATACCGGTAGATGATTTGTTGCAATTGGAAAATAACAGATTGGTGTTACCAATTACGGTAGATAATAAAGGAGATAACTTTATAGAAGTTGTTACACAAAAAGTAAAAGCAGGTTATTTGAATGGGTATGCCGATCCTGAATATATTGAAAGTCTTCAGCAAATTTCATTGCCGTTTTTGGGACCCGGAAAGCACAGGGGGTTTCCGGTGGAAGGAGATTCTATGCCACCGCATGAGGATGGCAGTATCATCGTAGGGAAGTACATTGAAAAGTTGGGAGATGTCAAGGATGGCAAGACCTACATACTGATCACTAAGAATGAAGGTATGGTGTACAAGCGATTGAATAAAAACAAAATGAATGCACTCGTTGTAGCGTCAGACAACAGTTTTTATCCTCCTTATGAAGTCAAGGTTTCCGCTATACTTGAAATTTGGGAATACGAGTGTAATATCGGGAGAAATGACAGAAAGCCGGAAATCTCTGAAACTGCAAGTGTAAAAGATATGTTTTTGGAGTTAAAAAGAGATATTAACGATTTGAAAATTAAGCTTTAGATTTAAGCAATTGTTATAAAGGAATATCGAAGTCAGGAGATTTTGTGGAGCTGGGGAGCTGGGACACTACAAGTAATGTATTTCTCTATTTAACTATATATTCTGTATTTTTTTTGAATCATTTCATTCAAATTATTGCACAACAGTTCTTTTTCAATATCACTATAATTCAATTGATTTAACCATAACAAAACTTCATTAATTAAAGAATTTATAGCCTCTTTATTGCTTGATATCAAGGTAAATGCTTTTTCTATCCACGTAAAATTTACAGCATCCATATATTCCGTTTTAGAATCTTTCATATGTATAATAAAGTCATCACCTTGTTTTTCATAAATACCAAAACGCAATCCATTTTCCTGAAAACAGGCAAAATCCTGATTAAAATAATAAAAATAAAATCTCAGTTTAGCATTTCTAATCTGGAATGGATTACTTATCCAAGTTACTAAAGAATCTGAATTGAATGTTTCATCAATTTCATCATTATTTATTGGTATTAAATTCCATTTGCTTTTTAAAAGAATGTCATGAAAAGAAAACTGTGATTGTCCTTTGAGATTTTCAATTAATAATTCTGTGTACCACTCTTCTATAATTGAACAATTTCGTTTTACAATAAGTTCGGTAACTGGTTTCCATTCTTTTTTAATATCACTTATATTACAATTTCCCCATTTGGGATCGCAAAAAGACCATTGTAGTAATTTCGTATTTACTTCATCGGTATTTGAAATCAGATGCATATTTGAATTAATGAAAGTTTCCCATTTTTCTTTTTTAGCATTGAAATGTTCTGGATTGTTATAATTTTTTGCAATTAAAGGTTTTAATTTGTGACCAGGACTGTTGTCACTATCCATTCTGTTTAATGCATACGGCCAAGCTCTAAAATTGCCGTTGGATTGGTACCAATCTTTTAAAATTTTTGGTATATTATTTCTGTTTTTTATCCAATTATTTGGTGAGATATGATCCCAATCAAAAGGCACACTCGTGTCCTCTAAACGGTATTGCACTTGTTTAAAGTAATTTTCTAAAAAGTTTCGTTGTGCAAATAAAATCAAATCGCTGTCTTTAATTATTTTTTGTAAAAAAGGGCGGTATTCTTGTCCGACCTCTGATGCAAATTTGTCCATAATATTTGTTGTGTCAGTGATTTTGTATTTAACAATTGTATCTATACCTAAATTATTAGAATTACTGAAATACAATGGAAAAGGAAGTAAGGCTTTGTTGATATGAGCTCTTTCAATCGTTTCTGATGACCAAAACCGTTGCGAATTTAATCTGGATGCCGCTGCCCAAATGTTGTTTAATAATTTGGAATGGTCTTTATAATTTTCTCCTTTACCGAACCAATAAAAAAGGGTGATTATACCCAATGCTTTTTTATGTAGTTCTATTTCCGGAACTGTTATGTTTGAAAATGTGTCCTTTTTAATAAGTATGCGGAACATTAATAGAAACATCACTTCTGGCGCACCATTGGCGATTTTGGAATATATTACGAAAGGTAAACCGAAGCTATTATTTTTGTCATCATACGCGAGTACTTCTTTGGTATATTCTAATAATGTTTTTTTATTATATAGTTTATCAGTTGAAATTTCTATTAAGAATTTTTCAAAATCTTGAACTTGTTCTTGTTTGGCAATGCTACGTTGAAATTGTTTTGGTTTGATGCGCATGGATAGCGCATCTGATTGCTGATCGCTTTTTTGCGTTTGCTGAAAAAGTCTGTATGCCACTGTTATGAAACGTGACGGTCTGAACAAAACTTTACAGGCATTTTCAATAATATCTTGTGTTTCCCGGCTAAGGTGCGCTTTTAAAATGGAGTAGTTCAATTCCTCTCCTGAAAGTTGCGTTCCTCCTGAATTAAGACGGACAAACAAATTTTCTATTTCGTCTGCTGTTTCTTCTTTTTGGTTTTCTTCGTCTTTGTTGAATTTATTTAATTCCATGTATAAGGCAGGAATTCTTTGTCCTGTTTCATCATCCAACATTTCGAAAACAGCCTTAAAAATAACTTCTATTTTTTGTTTAATAACTGCTTCAATATCTTCTTCCTTTATATCTGCGTTTGCAGTTTTGCTTTTCCAATTGTTAAGAATTTTATTCCAATGTTCCCAGGTTTTCAATTTTGTATATAATTGATCTAAATCTCCATAATTTAAAACTTCGTTGATAAAGAAATGGAACGGCAACGGAAAATCTGCATCAAATGGGAAAAAGTGTGATAAGTCTGTAATCAAAGGGTCGGTTGTATCGTACAAATCCATTGCTTTGCGGATATTATCAGAAGTTAAGGTTTTGTTGTTTTCGCTTTTACGATACCCCCAAGGATGTGAGCGTGTGATTACTCTAAAAATAAATTTTCTATTGTCTTCAGCTCCCGGTTTTTCTAAATCGATGAATACTTTGATATGGTCTTGTGAATCTCTAAAGGTATCTTTAGAAAAACCCAAACAAATGGCAGTAGCTCTTTGTTGGCCGTCTAAAATTTCGCAGCCTAATGCTCCATTATTTGCCAATACAAAAGCACCTACAGGATAGCCACGTAGGAGTGAATCCCACAAATTTTCAATTTGATTGGGTCTCCACACAAAACCTCGCTGTACTGTAGGTAATGAAACCTGATTTGTTTCTGCCCAATCGGCGACTTCTTGTAAGGTATAAATGGGTTTGTTTAGCATTTGTTTATTATGTTATTTAAGCACTATTTTTTAACCTTTATAAATCTAAACCGTTTCATAGAGCCTAGTAAATATTTATAGATACTAATTCTAATTCTAATTCTAATTTTACGCTCTGTACTTCTTAAAGTTCTCCGCTTGCTCAAAGATTTCTTTGTAAACTTCGTCTCTATCAACTGGTGGATACCCATTGTCAGCTAATAGGATAATCAATCCAACTTTCAATTCGGCTTTAATGTCTTCTCGTTTACTCCAGTCGGTATATTTAGCTTTGTCATCAACTACTTCTTTGACTTTTTGTGCAAGAATAATAAGTTTGTCTTCGGGATAATCAAAATCATACTTAATTGCCAATGCTTTTAAAATATCGTAAAAGGCTTTTTCTTCTATATCTATTCCTAAATCTTTGAAGGAGTCTTTCTCTTTTTTTAAGGCAAAATATAAATCAATAATTTCATCGGTAAAATCTTCTAATACAATACTGTTTAATACATCGCTTTCTTTCCTTTCATTGTATTTGTCTACAATAAATTGCAGGCGTTTTGAAAAATCAATTCCCATAATTTTATTGATTTTTTGTACGTCTTCAATGGCTTTTGCTAGCAATTTTTGCAGTAATTTAATTTTGGTATTAGGAAGTTTAATCTTATCCAGTTTTGCCAAATAATCTTCTGAGAATATGTCAACCTCTTTCTCACCTGTCTCTCCTAACTTAAAGATTTCTTCTATCCCTTCACTCTCAATTGCTTCCTGAATCATATTTCGAACCTTATTGTTCATTTGGGCTGTATCAGGTGCTACACCTTTAGTTAGTTTAAATACGATTGATCTGACCGCCAAGAAGAAATGAATTTCATCTCTAACGTGATTCGTGAAAGCATCACTACCAGAACAAATATCATAGGCCGCTTTTAAACGCTTTACGATGTACATAAAACGTTTTTCTATATCTTGTGTTATTTGGGCAAATTCAGCGCCTTTATTTAAAGTGTTCAGTTGTTCCAGAGGTGTCCCATTGAAATACTTACTATTATCAAATTTATGAAACAGTTTATGTAGTAAATCCAATTGGTCTTTTACTACTAAAATAGATTGCTCGATATCTTCAAAAATGTCAGAATCCTTTTTGTTATAATGGGCTAAAGCTAAATTCATTTGCTTTTTTATACCAATATAATCCACAATCAAACCTTTGTTTTTTCCTTCGAATTTTCGATTCACTCTCGAAATGGTTTGAATTAGATTGTGGCGCTGGATAGGTTTATCAATATACATGGTATCGAGAAATGGAACATCGAAACCTGTTAGCCACATATCAACGACTATAGCTATTTTGAAATTAGATTTTTCGTTTTTGAATTGACGGTCCATTTCTTTTCGATCGTCTTTTGTGCCTAATAAATAATACATGTCCTCTGGATCATCTTTTCCCCGAGTCATGACCATTTTCATGCGCTCCATCGGTTTGATTTCCTTTTTCTCTTTATCAGTCAGGAAAACTCCATCATCACAAACTTTTATTTCACCCCATTCTGGTCTTAGTTCCAGAACATTTTTATAAAATTCATAGGCAATGGGCCTGCTGCTACAAACAAACATGGCTTTCCCTTTTACGGTAGCCCCTTCTGTTATTCTATTTTCATAATGAGTCACAAAGTCCTGAGCTAAATCTTTTAATCGCTTTGGATCACCAATTATAGCGTTCATTTGCGCCATCGCTTTTTTACTCTCTTCTATTTGATGTTCATTACTGCCTTCTTCTGCACATAAATTGTAATAGTTTTCAATTTCATGCAATTTGCTGTTGTTCAATAAAACTTTAGCAGCACGTCCTTCATAAACGATTCGCACCGTAATTTCATCTATAACTGATTCTTTCATTGTGTAGGCATCAACAATATCTCCAAAAACATCAATCGTAGCATCAATTGGGGTTCCTGTAAAGCCTACGTAAGTTGCATTTGGTAATGAATCGTGAAGGTATTTAGCAAAACCAAAAGTTTTAACCACGCCTTTTTCAGTCACTTTTACTTTTTGATCTAAATTCGTTTGGCTCCGATGTGCTTCATCTGAAATACAAATCACATTATTCCTAGTGGTTAAAAGTTTAGTGTCTTCAGTAAACTTATGAATGGTAGTTAAGAATACGCCGCCACTGTTTCTTCCCTGAACTAGTTCACGGAGATTAGATCGACTTTCTACACTGACAATAGTATCATCACCTACAAAACCTTTGGCATTTGTAAATTGTCCTGATAATTGGTCGTCTAGATCTGTTCTGTCTGTAATAAGTATAATTGTTGGGCTACCAAAATGAGTGCTTTTCATCAATAAGCGGCTCAAGAATAGCATGGTATAGCTTTTACCACAACCAGTGGTTCCAAAATAAGTTCCTCCTTTACCATCACCTTCTGGACGTTGGTGGATTTTTATGTTTTCAAAAAGTTTTGTTGCAGCATAATATTGCGGGTAGCGGCATACAATTTTTTCATTTTTCTTAGTGCTATCCGGTAAATAGATGAAGTTTTGAATAATATCTCGTAAACGATTCTTGTTAAACATTCCTTTGATTAAGGTAAACATCGCATCTATTCCATCTACTTCTTTTATCATTCCTTCAATTTTTCGCCAGGCATAAAAGAATTCATAGGGCCCAAAGAATGAGCCTGCTTTGGTATTCACTCCGTCGCTAATGACACAAAAGGCATTGTATTTGAACAAATCCGGAATGTCTCTTTTATATCGAGTAGTTAATTGTACATAGGCATCATGAATGGTTGTATTTTCCTGAATAGCGGTTTTGAATTCAAATACTACTAAAGGCAATCCGTTGATGTATAAAATCAAATCTGGAATACGCATTTCGTATCCTTTGATCGCTAGTTGATTGACAATTTTATACGTATTATTATCTTCTTCTGAATAGTCAATTAATTGGACATAAAAGTCTTTTTGTTTACGGTCTTCTCTTTTTATCAAAAATCCATCAGACACCATTTTCATGATCGCTTTGTTACTTTCATACAAATCTGAAGAAGGCAAGCGTTCTAAATCTCTAACAATAGACTCAATTTCACTTTCAGAAATGTTTACTGATGCATAATTAGATCGCAAATAGTTTTTCAAGTCATCAGTAAGCAGTACTTTTTCACTTACTATATGTCCGTAAGTGGATGGTGGTTCAGCCATTCCTTTGAATTCTATTTTACGGACTTCACTTCCTACAAGATAAGTCATTTCCTCTTCTTGAAGTAAGCTGATAAAGGCCTGTTCTAATTGTGCTTCGGTGAATTTCATAAGTTTTTAAGCAAAAAAGGATAGTAGTTTTAGGTATGTTAAACCAATTATTATGGCAATACCAAAACTTAGTAATGTTCCAATTAATATGTATTCTGTGAGTTGGCGATCTTTTGCGTTGGTTAAATCTCCAAATCTAAAGACTGATTTTGCTGCGAGCAAAAAACCTATGGCTTCCCATTGATTTAATAAAATAAATGAAAACACTAATAATCGTTCCAACATTCCGATATATTTACCTGCATTTTCTAACGAACTGTCTTTTTTACTTATTTCTTCTATTTCTTTTTTCCAAATGCTAAAAATAACTTTTAATACGATGGAGGTAACCGAAGTTAAGAGTACAATTGCTAATAGAAATAGTAGGTTTTTTTCTGTAACATATGTTTGAATATCTAAGTTTAAACTCCAGTCATTAGCTACCCAAAATAGTATTGCTATATGTGCTAATTGGTCTAAGAAAAATAATATTCTGTCATTCTTTATAGGTTTTAAAAGTTTTACTCCATCTATTACGAAATGCGTAATGGTTATAAAAGCTATGGGTAATAAATATTGTTTTTTAAAACCTAACACTACCAGCAATAAAACCGCATGAATTAAGGTGTGGATATATAGGTATTTGGATTTAAACTTGTTTTTCTCTTTATGCTTTACCCATTTGTTGGATTGCATTACAAAATCACCTATAAAATGAGCTAACAATAATTTTATGAATAACATAGTTTTTCTATTTCTCGTTTGTAGTATTCTACACAGTTCATAATTTCATCATAGCCGGCCTTTTTCAAGCTATAACTTACGTTGCTTTGTTTTTTATTTAATGATTCTGCAATTTCTACCTGTTTTAAATTGGGGTTTTCTAATTGCTTTTTAAAAATTTCAGCCATTGCAGGTTTCCAATTATCCATAGTTAATGTGGCTAAATCTAACATGATATTCAATATCTCGTCAAATTCTTTCCAAGGGGTTTTGATAGCTAAGGTGTTTTTATTCAGCGCATCAAATGCCTCTCCAGAATTGATAAATGCCGGACCATTTGAAGAAGATACTTTTTCCGAACGGTATGTTATTTCTCCTATCCCTATAGCCATTCTAATATCTAAATTAGGAACTTGTTTGGTAACCGCTTTTAATAATATTCCTAAGCGCAATGCATTTATTGGACTGGTGATTAACTGTATACTATCACCACGATACAGCTCCCAAGTACTATATTCCGCACCTATGTTTTGCAAAGTGTCTTTTAACAAATTGAGCCATATATCAGGAGATACTTCTCTTGAATTGATTATATCGGCAGTAATTACAGCTTCCATATTTCTTACTTTTTATGTAAATATATGCTTTTTGTCATATAAATCATAATATATGCTTTTTATCATATAATTTAAAATATATGCTTTTTGTCATATAAAACTGAATGCATATTCTACTATTGTTTTTATAACTGCGCGTAATACACTTTTAATTTATTCGACATCAATCTTCTGCGTTCTTCTAAAAATCCCTCATATACCAAATGATTTGCTTCCTCTAGAATACTTGGAATGTCATTATTAATCAAGTTTTCTTGCAGGCTACTTTCAGAATCTAAAGTACTTATTCCATTAGTACCTGCTTGTATTTGAGCTTTTACCTTATCCAAATAATCTTTAGGCGTTAGCATACCCACTTTTATATTGGTAGCTTGTTCTGTGAATACAAAATTGGCTACCTGATTGTATGCCTTTTGAGGGTAACCATTATTCATCAAGTATTTTTTTGGAAAAATATGGTGTACATCACCACGCTGTTCTATCAGGCTACTAATTTTCATACTTTTAGATAAAAAAGCTACCGAATTATTGTTTACTTGTGCCGCTAAATATAAGTTGTATGCATTGTTATTGACACTGGAAGATTCCAAATCGTTTATGATTCCGAAATCCCAAAAACCGGCACCCAAATTTGCCTGTTCCATTTGGATTAAGTAAGCTGCTATTCCTTTTTCATTGATTTGTTTAATGTCCTCATCTATTTTTGATTCTGCTGAACCGGAATAACGACCAATGAACATACTCATGACCAGCCAACGCTTAACATATCCTTGTGTTTCCGCTTCACCCATACCATCTTCACGCAATTTTAAATACAATGCATAGGCAAAATTCAAACTGTTTTGAGAGGATATTAATTTCTTGCTGATTAAACCCGTAGATTTAATAATCATTACAAAGCGCTGGTAATTAGTCTTATTAACAAAGGCAGATAAACCTTCGGATAGTTTAGCATAACTTGCTTCGGCAATACTACCTTCGTAACTTCTTGTTTCAAAATTACGACCCGATAATAAGGCTACTAAATCACTAAACTTTCCTCTGCTGAATTTATATGTAAAAGCAACTCGTAACATATCGATATAATCAGGCACGTACAAATCATCGCTGCCTGTAGCCATCCATTTGATCTCTTTGTAGTAATCAGTATGTGTAAAAGTATTGTCGTTGTCTTGTATGTGTTTAATGAATCCTTTATCGACTAACAAACGGCAAAAGTAATCCACCATTTTGCGCATGGTGTTGCCGCCATATTTTTCATCGGAAGCGATTTTAGACATTACAAAATCGGCGTTACTCAATACAACTGCAAATTCCAGTGATATTGACCACCCAATTCCAATTTAAAGTGAGCACCTGATTCCAATTCAAAATGACCACCCAATTCCGGGGCAAAATGACCACCCCATTTTTCATTAAAAACTACTCTTTTTCATCTGTTAATTAGTGTTCAAATATACTTAAATATTATCCTTTGTTTATCCCTCTTTTTTTTCTCATAGATTCTCCATGTAATTCGAGTCGATGAGATTGATGTATCAGCCTATCCAAAATTGCATCAGCTATGGTTTTTTCTCCAATGATGTCATACCAGCCTTGCACTGGGATTTGTGAGGTTACAATGATAGAACCGTTATTATGCCTGTCTTCAATGATCTCTAAAAGGGTAATTCGGTTACTGCTATCCAAAGCTTGGAGTCCAAAATCGTCTAATATAATAACATCTTGCCGTTCTATTTTGGCCAATTCTCTCAGGTAAGAACCATCTGCTTTGGCCATTTTTAATTTAGCAAACAGCTTCGAAGTATTAAAATAACTTACTTTAAAACCTTGGATACAGGCTTGATAACCTAATGCTGTGCCTAAATAACTTTTGCCTACACCAGTGCTTCCCGTTATTAAAATGTTTTCATTTTTTTCGACAAATTCACATTCTGCCAGACGCAGTATGGTATTTCGATCCAGATTACGGGTTTGGTCAAAATTGATACTTTCAATATTTGATTTGTAATGGAATCGGGCGTTGGTGATACTGCGGGCAATACGCCGATTGTGCCTTTCATCCCATTCGGCATCAATAAGCATCGATACAAACTGATCGAGCGTGTAATGGTCTGTTTTTCCGCTTTCAATGGCTGTTTTAAAAGCATTGTGCATGCCGTAAAGCTTCATTTGTTTCATTTTTGTTACTGTGGATTCATTCATGATTACTGTGTTTTAATTTAATTATAATACTGTTTTCCTCTTATGTTAGCGTGAATTGGAAGTTCCTGCTCAGGTTCTTGTTCAAATTCGATATGATCTAAGTTGTTTTCTAAAATATTTTGAATGGTCTTAAAATTGTAAATTTTAAAATCAAGTGCCCGCTTACAGGCATTTATTAATCGCTCTTTCCCTACCTTTTTCTCGAAGTTTAATATTCCCAAACAACTTTTATAAGCCTGTTCAGGATGGTTTCTACTTTCAATTATTTGCATAATATATTCTGCTACTGACTCGTCAATACTACTGGCCCAATCAATGAAGCGGGCAGCACTCCACTGAGCTACAAATTGATGCGTGCTAGCCATATGTTCCGGGATTGTGGTATAGATATAAGGTTTGTAATTCCTTGGATGGATGGCTATTCGATTGTATTTGTGATAGATCTCTACCGTTGATTTGGTATACAATAGTTTCGCTTTTTTCTTGACATATTGATACGGAACGCTATAGTAATTTTTGTCCTGACTTAATTGAACATGCCCATTTTGCATTACTGTTGCAAAGGATTGGTATTTGATTTCAAAACGTTCTTGTGGTAATGGACTTAGTTTTTGTTGTTCATCTTCTAAAAATAATTCTATCCGAGAGTACGGACGTCCTGTGAGTTTTCGACTGTTATGAGCATCCAATAAATCCCATATTTGCTGGTTTAATTCTTCCAGAGAAAAGAATTTAGTTTCTTTTAGATTTACATAAATCCTTCGATACAAGATCTTAACAGCTCCTTCAACCAATGATTTGTCTCGGGGTTTATAAGCCCTGGCAGGCAAGATTGTAGTTTGGTAATGTTCGGCTAAATCAGCCAAGGTTTCATTAATGGTGGGTTCAAAACGACTGCTTTTTATCACTGCAGATTTTAAATTATCCGGAACAATTGCCGCAGGAGTACCTTCAAAAAAACGCATAGCATTTTCTACCGATGTAACAAAATCTTCCTTTTGTTGGCTCATGGAAGCTTCGGCATAGGTGTATTGACTGGCTCCTAATATGGCTACAAAAAATTGTACTTCTTTAATTTCTCCCGTGTCTTTATCAATGATGGAGAGTGTTTTTCCAGCATAATCCACATACATTTTATCACCCGCTTTGTGATTCATGTGCATCACTGGATTGACTCGTTTGCTCCATATTTTATAATGATGTCCAAATTGCGAGCTTCGGTAACCATTAGGATTTAGGACAATATATTGCTCCCACATGTGCTGTATGGTAACGCCAACTTTTTTTAGTTCGCGTTCCATTTTAGGAAAAAAATCATAAAGAAGCTGCAGTTTGGGACTGATTGATTCCACGGTAGTGTGTGAGAACAAAAGTTCTAACTCAGCATCAGTTTTTTCACTAATTACTTCAAAACTTAATCCTAGCACTTCAAATAAAGAAATATACTTCTTTACCGTATTTCTAGAAAGAGATAAGTACTTACTTATGAATAACTTACTTTTTCCGTTACAGTAGAACTTAATTGCTTTTCTAATTTTACTCATGTCTGTTATTTTGTTTGCCATAATCCGTCTTTTTTTAACGAATGTATGGTGCTAACAACATGAAAAAGTAAGTAGTTTTTGATGATCAATTGTACCCCAAAATTAGGTGGTCAATTTGAACTGGAAAGTGGTGGTCAGTTTGCTCCGAAACTGGTGGTCAATTTGCACTGGAATAGGATGGTCAATTTGACTGGTTTTTCCATTATAGTTGCTGACGAAGTTGTAATACAACCCTTTGCATCTGTAACTGTAATTGTATAAGTTCCAGAGGCAAGACCAGTAGCTGTTGCTGAAGTCTGAATGGGAGTACTATTCCATAAATAGGTATAAGGTAATGTTCCGCCTGATGGCATAGTAGTTAAAGATCCGTTATTTCCTCCGTTACAAGATACATTAGTTTGTTGAGAAATAGAAGTAATAAGTTTGTTAGGAAGATTTATAGTTTTAGATACTGTATTAGTGGCTGGTATTGGTGTTCTTGAATCAGTAACAGTTAATGTGGCAGTAACATTTACTCCAGTGGTAGTGTAATTATGAAGTGGACTTATAGCTGTAGAGGTTGTTCCGTCTCCAAAATTCCATAAATATGTGAATGGAGCTTTTCCACCATTTGTTTTATTAGAAAATTGCACAGCTACACCACTATTAGTTGCACAAGAGGTAGAATAATCATATTGAACAGCTAAAGGAGCTGTAAAAACTGTAGTTGTGCCAAATTCACATTGCGAGTTCGAATAGGTTTGACAATCATAAGTACTGTTTGCGTTAAGTTCAGAATCTCCATTACCAGGTTTCCAAACCACCAATACGTTAGTAAACGATAAGGTTTGACCGCAAACCCAGTTTACTGGAACTGTTGTCAATTTAATTTTCCCCCCAGATGTTCCTTTTGTTGAGGCTAAAGTCCCAACATATGTATTAATCTGCATTGGTGTACCGCCACCTATTGATAATGTAGCAAATACTCTTGTATTTGGAATGTCATTATTTTGATTTTGGGTATAATTTAGCCAAATAGTTACGCTATAAGTGTCTACACCAGCGATGCAAGTAGGATAAACATCTTCTAAAGGAGTCCCGTCATTAATAGTTGCGCTTAGATAAACATTTTTGGCAGTTACATTTCCGGATGGGCATGAATAATTACATGATCTTAAATCTGGATGTTGAGCATCAATTTGTGAATATATATTACCAGCAAACATAAACAAAGCCAGTAAAAGAAGGGTAATTTTTGTTTTCATACAATCAAATTTTTTATATGCTGTTTGTAATTAATTTTATTGATAGATTATGGGCATTTTTATAAAAATTATCATTTTAATCACAACTGAATTAATTTAAATGATTCTTTTTCTTATTCAAATCCTTGATTTCTATGCTAAACTAATTAGAATGATTTAATTCTAATTTTTTTTCCTATCAACTACCTAAATACTCGTTGAAACGACATTTCTTGTTAATTAAATATTAAATAAAAGCACTTGTTTACTATGTTTGTTAATGTTTTTTTTCATCTTTTTAACATTTTTAAATTTTTATTGCAATTCTTGTTATGAAATAAAAAACAAGATAAAACTTAATAATTTACGAATACTATCTCTTTTCTTTGTAAGAATAGTTTCTGTATAAATGTGTTTTTATTTATAAAAGAAAAATAATTCATAAAATTTAATTTTCATCATTTGAATTTAAATAAGCAATTGCATTTAAAATTTATTTTTGTAATTTGTAAGCTCAAATAAATTGAAACAATGCCATTGATAAATAAATATTGATAGTATGAAAAATCTAATTTTAGTTCGGCATGCAAAATCAAGTTGGGAAGTCCCAATGCATGATAAAGATCGTGGTTTGACTTGTCAGGGAATGAAAGATGCGCATCTTGTTTCTGCTCATGCTAAAGATTTTATCCCCAAAACGTATATTATTTGGGCCAGTTCTGCAAAAAGAGCAACAGACACAGCGTTAATTTTTGCTCAAAATTTGGCCTATCCTATTGAAAGTATCGTTTACAAAGACGACCTTTATACCTTTGATGAAAAAAAACTGGAGGAAATTATTAAATCATGCAGTAATCTTTTCGAAAGTGTTATTGTTTTCGGACATAATGGTGCCATTACAAATTTTGTTAATAAATTTGGGGATGATTATTTTGATAATATTCCTACAAGCGGTTTTGTATCCTTGAAGTTTGATACCGATGATTGGAAAAAAATTAAAAAAGGTAAAATAAAAAAAACAATATTTCCCAAAGATTTAAGATGAATAAAGTATTAGAATATAAATACATTGATAGAGAAAAAAGTTGGTTAGCTTTCAATGCCAGAGTACTTCAAGAAGCTGGTGATAATTCAGTTCCACTATTAGACAGACTACGATTTTTAGGTATATTTTCGAATAATTTAGATGAATTTTTCAGAGTTCGTTTCGCCGCTATAAGACGATTAAGTCTTACAGGAATCACTGGAGAAAAGTATCTCGGAGGGATTTCTGCTCAGCAATTAGTAAAAGATATAACTGAAATTGTAATCCAACAACAATCAGAAAGTTTACGAATATTAAATATTATTGAAGCTGAACTTGAGACTGAAAATATATTTATTATTACTGAAAATGATATTACAATTGAGCAGGAAATCTTTTTGAAAGACTTTTTTATTCAAAAACTAAGTCCTGAATTAGTAACCATAATTTTGAATGATTTAGCAGAATTTCCCGTGTTGAAAGACACTTCGGGATATTTAGCCATTAAACTGGTTATGAATAAAAATTCTGAAGTTCGTTATGCCGTAATCGAAATTCCAAAAACAATTAACCGTTTTGTTGTTTTACCATCCAATAATGAAAAGCATTATATCATACTTCTGGATGATGTAATTAGACATAATTTGAGTAGTATTTTCAATATTTTTGACTACAAAAGTGTTTCTGCACACATGATAAAAATTACCAGAGATGCTCAATTAGACATCGATAGTGATTTAAGCAAAAGTATGATTGAAAAAATATCATTGAGTGTTAAAGATCGTAGAATTGGTGAACCGGTTCGCTTTATTTACGACCAATTAATAGAAGAAGATACCTTGCAATTTTTTCTTGATAAAATGAAAATCGTTTCTACTGACAGTATTATTCCTGGCGGAAGATACCATAACAGACGCGATTACATGAATTTTCCAAATCTGGGTAGATTCGATTTATTATACAAAACCAATGATCCTTTGCCAATTCCTGGATTGAGTCTTGAAGGCAGTATGTTAGAAAAAATAAGCGAAAGAGATTATTTGCTAAATGCTCCATATCAATCCTTTTCATATCTGACAAAGTTTTTGCGTGAAGCGGCATTAGACCCAAAAGTAACTTCAATTAAAATTACTTTGTATCGATTGGCCAAAAATTCTCAAATCATTAGTTCTCTTATAAATGCAGCCAAAAACGGAAAAAAAGTAACCGTTCAAATCGAATTGCAAGCTCGTTTTGATGAAGCTTCCAATATTTCGTATGCTGAGCAAATGCAAACAGAAGGCATCGAGTTAATTTTTGGAATAAAAGGACTAAAAGTACACAGTAAAATATGTGTTATTGAAAGAAATGAGAATAATAAAATAAGACGATACGGCTTTATTTCGACAGGGAATTTCAATGAATCTACTGCAAAAGTGTATACTGACGTAACTCTTTTTACGAGTCATCAACAAATTCTGAAAGATATCATGCGAATATTTGAGTTTTTTGACATCAATTATAGAGTGCATCGCTACAAACATCTTATTGTTTCCCCGCATTACACCAGAAGCCGATTTATAAAATTAATTGATAGAGAGATTACGCATGCATTAGCAGGAAGAAAAACACATATAAAGCTAAAAATGAATAGTTTATCTGATTTTGAAATGATAGATAAACTGTACGAAGCGAGTAGAGCAGGAGTGAAAATTCAACTTGAAGTCAGAGGAATTTGTTCTTTGATACCAGGAATTCCAGGAATGAGCGATAATATTGAAGCTATAAGTATAGTAGATAATTATTTAGAACATTCTAGGATTTATATTTTTGGTAATGCAGGACAAACTGAAGTTTACATTTCTTCAGCTGATTTTATGACCAGAAATCTCGATGGGCGTGTTGAAGTTACCTGTCCAATATACGATCAGGAAATAAAAAATGAGTTAATTGACAACTTCGATATAGGTTGGAAAGGCAATGTAAAAGCCCGTTTTCATTCTTATAAATTAGATAATAAATACAGAGTCCGAAATCATAATCCTGTTTTTAGAGCGCAATTAGAAACTTACAAATACTATCAGAGTAAAGTTGAATTAGAGTCAAAAACGGAAAAAATAGTATAATTATTTATTCAAGTTTAGTTTAATATTTCAATAATTTTTTGATTTTAGAATTAATAAATAGACTAATTAATTACTAAAAGAATAAACGAATCAAATCCAAAATGATTAAAATAAAAAAATATGCAGCAATCGATATTGGCTCTAATGCCATGCGTTTATTGATTGTGAATATTGTAGAACAAGAAGGAAAAGAGCCGCAGTTTAATAAAAGTTCATTAGTGCGTGTTCCAATTCGTCTTGGCCAAGATGCCTTTACTGTAGGTGAAATTTCTGAAGAGAATTTAGAAAGAATGTGTGATGCTATGAAAGCTTTTAATCTTTTGATGAAGGTGCATAAAGTGGAACGTTATATGGCATTTGCAACCTCAGCTATGCGTGAAGCTTATAATGGTAAGGAAGTTGTAGCACTGATTAAGAAAAAAGCCGATATAAAAATAGAAATTATAGATGGTAAAAAAGAAGCAGCAATAATTGCTTCAACTGATTTGCATCATTTATTAAAAACGGACCAGACTTATCTTTTTGTAGATGTTGGTGGTGGAAGTACAGAGTTTACCTTATTTTCTAATGGTAAAATGATAAATTCAAGATCATTCAAAGCAGGAACCGTACGTTTACTAAATGATATGGTTTGTGATGTTGTATGGGATGAAATTGAAAAATGGATTAAGACAAATACAGAAGAATACGATGAAGTTATTTTAATAGGATCTGGCGGAAATATTAATAAGCTGTTCAAGATGTCCGGAAAAATACAAGAAAAACCATTGTCGTATATTTATATGAATTCTCAATACGCTTTCTTGAATTCACTTTCGTATGAACAAAGAATCTCAGAATTAGGTTTGAATCCGGATCGTGCCGATGTTATTATTCCTGCTACAAGAATTTATCTGAATGCCATGAAATGGAGTGGAGCAAGAAATATTTATGTTCCTAAAATTGGACTTTCTGATGGTATTGTAAAAGCGATGTATTACGGTAAAATATAATTTATAGATATGAACAAAAACAGACTTGAAGCATTTAGCGATGGAGTTTTGGCTATCATAATTACTATAATGATACTTGAAATAAAAGTTCCGGAAGGAGCAAATTTCAGTGATTTAATGATGCTTGCTCCTAAATTTTTAAGCTACATATTAAGTTTTGTTTACGTGGGAATTTATTGGAATAATCACCATCATATGCTTCAAAGTGTAACTAAAGTAAATGGTAAAATTCTTTGGGCAAATCTTCATTTGTTATTTTGGTTGTCATTAATTCCGCTATCATCGGGATGGATGGGAGAACACAATTTTGCTAAAGCCACGATTACTTTTTATGGAGTTATTCTGTTTTTTTCAGCAATAGCTTTCTGGTTATTGCAAAATATAATTATTGCCAGTGAAGGACAAAAATCTATATTGGCAAAAGCGCTTGGAAACAATTTTAAAGGGAAAATATCGAATCTTTTATACTTAATCGGAATAGTTATTTCTTTTTTCTATGAATTCATAGCAGCGGCAATTTATATTATCGTTGCAATAATTTGGCTTGTACCTGATAAAAGAATTGAAAAAGTGATTAACTCTAAAGAATAATTACAATCCTTATTTTATAAATTAAGCATCTAAATCTAATCCAAATGTTGTTCGTAAAAGTTCAATATTTGGATTTATTTCATGAAGTCTGTTGTAGCGATCTTGGTCGTTAAAGCTCCTTTTACTTTCAATACTTTCATTCACAATAACCTCAATTGTGATGTCGTGATTGTGCAAATGCCCTTTTAAATGTCCTAAAAGTCCATTCAATTCTTTTTCAAAATCTAATTTAGAACCTTCATTTGGCAATTCAATTGTGATAGCAGTTCCATTTAGTTTAGGATCGTTAATAAGCAATAACGACTCCATAATTTTATAACCTTTATCTCCTAAACGTTGGGCATATTTGTTCCAATGCAGTAACATTTCTGTTTCAGTAAAAGATTCTGTTGGCAAATGTGCCACTTCTTTTACAATTCCTCTAGTACTTTCTTCCAATGCTTTTTTGGCACGGATACTCGATAATGAAAACGCAGAAACCTTAGGTTCGTTAGATTGTGGAATCTCGATTTTTACTGTAGGAGTTGAAACAGGAATTGAAGGAGCACTAACTATAGCTTCCGGTTCTTTTTCTTGAACTGTCGCTGCAATTGGAGTGTTTGCAATACTTTCTATTTTAGCTTTTGGACTTTCTACAATTGAGTAATCGCTCTTTCTAAAATAAGTAGGTGGAATTATATATTGCTCAACTTTTTTTTTTCTCCATCAAAAGTGATAGAGGCAAGTTGCATCAGGCAAAGTTCAACAAGAAGTCGTTGATTTTGGCTGAGTTTATACTTTAAATCACAATCATTTGCAATTTCAATTCCTTTCAAAAGAAAGTCTTGACTGCATTTTTGCGCTTGCACGCCATACATTTGTTGTGCTTGTTCCCCAACTTCTAATAAAGATAAAGTTGCGGGCGTTTTAGAAACTAATAAATCTCTAAAATGCGAAGCCAATCCGGTTACAAAATGATGAGCATCAAATCCTTTGGCAAGAATATCGTTGAAAGCGATTAGTAAATCTGGAATTTTGTTTTCCAGAATCAAATCGGTGGTATTAATATATGTTTCATAATCCAACACATTCAAGTTTTCCGTAACGGCCTGACGTGTTAAATCTTTTCCACAAAAAGAAACTACTCGGTCAAAAATAGACAAAGCATCTCGCATCGCACCATCAGCTTTTTGAGCTATGATATGCAAAGCGTCATCTTCAAAGTTCACACCTTGACTGGTGGCCACTTCGGCAAGATGCTCTTTAGCATCTTTTACAGTAATTCTTTTGAAATCAAATATTTGGCAACGAGAAAGTATCGTTGGAATAATTTTATGTTTTTCGGTCGTAGCCAATATAAAAATGGCATGTTTTGGTGGTTCTTCTAATGTTTTCAAGAAAGCATTAAAAGCTGCCGAAGACAACATGTGAACCTCATCAATAATATACACTTTGTATTGTCCCGTTTGTGGCGGAATACGAACTTGGTCAATTAGATTACGGATATCATCAACAGAATTGTTTGAAGCAGCATCTAATTCGAAAACATTAAAAGCAAAATCTTCATTTGGATCATCATATCCCGGTTGATTTATCTTTCGAGCCAAAATACGGGCGCAAGTTGTTTTACCAACGCCACGAGGTCCAGTGAATAATAATGCCGAAGCTAAGTGATTGCTTTCTATGGCATTCAATAAAGTATTGGTAATGGCTTTTTGTCCTACAACATCTTTAAATGTTTGAGGACGATATTTACGAGCCGATACAACAAATTGTTCCATAGAATTTTTATTCGAAAGCAAATATAGGTTTTAATTTAATGATGAAAAAATTTAAGGATTGAAAGATTTTATAAATTTTCAAATGGTTTTTATATACCAAATTTCCTAGCCCAGATAAAAGTAGAAATCATTATGAGTCGTGGTTCGGCGAATAAGATTGTAACGGATAGCTGGACAAGAGCGAAGCGAACGGAAGAATAAATTGCTCCTGATAAATTGTAATTTCATGCATATACAGTTTCCTGGGTATTCAAAAATTTCAATCCTAAAAGTGGGTGCTTTGGTACACCTTTTTGTTGTATCAATACTTTAAATTTCATTCCCATATCTACCAATAATCTATAATTTATAAGTGATTCTTGCATGGCTAATGCTACATTATTTGGATTATTATTTAATATTGAATTTTGATATTCTTTTATACCCAATGCCAACAAAAATTCGGCTTGATTCACAATTCCACAAGGCTCTATCCCGTATTGTAAACCCCAATGAGATAAAGCTGAAAAGTTAATATGAGTTGTGATGTCTTGTTGGCCAATAAACTGATACGGATTATCGCTTTTATGATGTTTATAATAACACAGGAGTGTCCCGAAACTTCTCCGATTGTTATATAATTCAGCCGATAATGAACCATAATCGATGGTGATTACATAGCCTTTTTGTAAAGATTGGGAAACTTGTTTTATCCAAGATACGGCTTCCAAATTGACTTCTGTTCGAAATCCTTTAGGCAATTGTACTTTTAATGTTTCGAAATATTGGATAAGTTCAGTCTTTGCAGGTTTTAAAATTTCAATAAAACCTTCTTTGTAATCAACGAACACTTCTTTAAGCTGTTCTTCCATAATTACCTGATGAACAGAAAAATTATCAATCAATTCATTTGATAACACACAGCCATTAATTTCAGGGATATCTTTAATGGAGTTGTACCAGTTTACTTTTTTGCGTAAATGTTTCTTTTGAATCACCCGCATACTGGTACTTTTCTCGATAATGCAGTAGGTTAGGTTCTCATATAAAGGAATATTATTTTCGAGATAATCTAAAATATCATGACACAATAAACCGGTTCCGGCACCATATTCAATAATTTTAAAAGGTTTTTTTTCTAAGTTTTGCCACATTTCTTCGATTTGGCGTCCTATCATTGCGCCAAAATCAGCAGTAAGATTTGCACTGGTGTAAAAATCACCATCTGCTCCAATCTTGTTTTGGGCCGAATTATAATATCCTAATTCGGGGTAATACAATGCCATCTCCATAAAATCCCGAAAAGAGATTGGTCCTTCTTTCTTGATCCGCTCTATTATGATTTCGGAAAGTAGCATCGAACTTAAATAATTAAATTTCTTGAAGTTCTATTTCTTAAAATATGAAATTATAGGATAATTAGAGTTTGCATTGTCCACTGGATTCAATGCATAATTTTTCCAGAACAAGCGCAGCTTCATTATCTGAATTTGCGGAAAAACCAGCTACAAAAACTCCTTTTTCTCCAGAAGCAGCACTGATACCATAAACCACAGATTCTTCTCCGGGGTCAGTATCTCCTTCATAGCGATATACGTGATTTACTTCAAATTTATGTGGATTTGCTTTAATATCATCCTGATGAATATTAAAATCATAGGTAAAACCTTTTTCTTTTAAATCTTCTAAAGCTTCTATAACGGTGGTATAATGGTACGTTGGTTTCATGATTAATGGAAGATTAATGGTTATTTATAAAGATAACTATTTTATTACTAAGTCATTGTGAAATGGTTGTTAAAGTAAATAATCTAAAATTGAGATACATGAAAAATTGTTGTAATTTCGCACCGCAGACCGCCTTATCGCCGTTTTGAGCAATCAGAAGGGAGGAAAGTCCGGACACCATAGGGAAGCATAGCGGGTAACTCCCGTCGGTTCGAGCAATCGGATTAGGACAAGTGCAACAGAAAGTATGTACAGGTAATGCTGTAGTGAAACCAGGTAAACTCTATGCGGTGAAATATCAAGTATATCAGCATTTAAGGGCGTCTCGTTCGTTGCTGAAGGGTAGATAGCTTGAGTCCCGAAGTAATTCGGGATCTAGATAAATGATAAGGCTCTGATTTATCGGAGACAGAATCCGGCTTATAGGTCTGCATTTTTTTATTAAACCATTTAATAAAAGTAAGGATTGTGAAATCTAAAAGAGAACCATTAAGAAATTAAGTTTCATTAAGTCGCAATGCTTAATTTTCTAAATTTCTTAATGGTTTAATTTTTAAATAGCAGGTATGAAAACAAGAATTGGGATTTTAGGACTCGGAGGAGTAGGCGGTTATTTTGGAGGATTATTGGCTAAAGCTTATTTTGAATCAGATGCTATTGAAATTGTATTTATTGCTCGTGGGGAAACCCAAAAAGCAATAGCCCAAAATGGATTGAAAATTATTGCTGATACTAAAGAACTAATTGTTTTCCCTAGTTTGGTTTCCAATAATCCAGATGAAATTGGGAAACTCGATTACCTTATTTGTGCGACTAAAACCTATGATATCGAAACCAGTTTTGAATCCATAAAAAATTGTATTACCAAAAACACGATAATCCTACCTTTATATAATGGTGTCGATGCCACGGAACGCATACAAATACTATTTCCTGAAAATACGGTTTTGCAAGGTTGTGTGTATATTGTTTCGATGATTGAATCTCCGGGAATTATCAAGAAAATAGGCCTTTACGAAAAACTATTTTTTGGTTCTAAAAATGCTCCGGTTTCTAAGTTGAATGAATTGCAATCCATTTTCGAAAATGCTAATATCGAAAGTTATCTTGTAGGAAATATAGAGGAAACGGTTTGGGAAAAGTTCATTTTTATTTCCGCTTTGGCTTCAGCAACTTCGTATTTAAACCAAAACATAGGAGGGATTCTGAATCATCCTGAAAATAAAGCAGTTTATAGTTCACTGTTAAACGAGATAACTGCTGTCGCTTTTGCAAAAGGGCTAGCGTTGCCCAATGATATTGTTGCTCAAACAATTATCAAACTCGAAAAAACTCCAAAAGATGCTACCTCATCTATGCACAGAGATTTATTGGCAGGAAGAAATACCGAAGTAGTTTCCTTGACTGAATATGTGGTAAAAGCAGGTGTAAAACATGGTATTGCAACTCCGATGTATCAGATTATTTTAGATGAATTAAGTAGAAATAAAGCTTAATTTTAAAATAAAATTCTGACAAATTAGAATTTAATTATTATGTTTGCTCCCGATATAAATCAAATGATATATCGACAACTTAATAATAATTACACATGCAATTATCAGTATTTATAAATGGCAAAGTAGCTCTTGTAGCTCTTTTTATTTTAATAACAATTTCACACACTTACGCACAAGAAAAACCAGCCGTAGAAAAAAGTCAATTTAAAATTAATGTATTACTTCCGGGATTTGTTTACGAACATGGCTTAAGCGATAAAAACACACTTTACTCTGAATTGAGTTCAGGGTACGGATACACATCTAATAGTTTTGGGAAAACCTGGACCTTCTATCCTTATATTAATGAGCAGTTTCGTCATTATTATAATTTAGAGAAAAGGGCCGAAAAGGGAAAAGTTACTTCCCATAATTCCGGAGGATTTGTTGCTATGGCCGCTTTATATAATTTCAGATCGATTTCGACGAATGATAATTTTTTACCTGAAAATGCATCGATTACTGTAGCGCCGGTTTGGGGTTTTCAACGAACGTACAAAGGCAATTTTAATCTTGATTTGAATATGGGTGTTGGTTATAATTTTGACAAAAACGACAGTGAATTAGCTGTAGTTTTAAACTTTACTTTGGGTTGGGTAATTGGAAAATAGTTGCTTTAAATGGTTATTAAAAACAGAAAAGCTCTTATAATTTACAAGAGCTTTTCTGTTTTATATTCTATCAAGATTATTCTTCTTCGCCATCGTTTTGGTCTGATTCGTTTTCAGAATCTTCTTTTTCACCAGAGCCTATTTCGAAGAAACTAAAAATAGAACCTCCGTAACTTTTTTGGAACGAAAAGTGAATCATGTGATCCAGTTTGGTATATTTCGAATGCTCGATTACCATCATTCCTTCTTCATTAAGCAATTCTTTTTCGAAAACTAATAAGATAATTTTCTCGAAAGTTTTTTGGTCCAAAGCATAAGGTGGATCTGCAAAAATAATATCGTACGAGGTTTTGCATCTTTCTAAATAGGTAAAAACATCACTTTTTGTGGCGGCAATATTAAAATCATATTCGGCTGCGACTTGCTTGATAAATTTTACACAACCAAAATCACCATCAACAGAAGTGATTGGCGTGCTTCCTCTTGAGGCAAATTCGTAACTGATATTTCCGGTTCCGGCGAATAAATCTAATATTTTAAGTCCTTCAAAACTGAAATGGTTGTTCAAAACATTGAATAATGCTTCTTTAGACATATCGGTTGTGGGACGAACGGGCAATCCTTTTGGTGGAAAAATGCGTCTTCCTTTGTATTTTCCTGAAATGATTCTCATGAGTTGAAAAGTATAAAATGATTTCTGTTTTCGGCCTCAGAAAAATAATTGTTCCATCGCAAATCTTCCACATCTATGAGGGAAACGTTACGAATGTATTTGTAAGCGATTTTATAATAATCACTTTCGGTATCAATATTTCCGATTAGTTCCAATGGGAAGTTTTCGGGATTTAAATTCAATTGTTCGGCAGTAAATAAAATGTAATACAAGAAATCTTCCGGCGTGTTGTAATCAAAAGAATTGAAAAGTAATAACTTTTGGTTCTGAACCACAATGATTTCAAAATGACCGGTATTAATATGTACAAACATTTTTTTCTCATCCTTATTTTTGGAAGCAATTAAAAGTTTTGAAACCAAAATACTGTTGGCATGTTTGTAATCGAAAGCACCAAATTGGTCAATGAAAAAATTATTGATATTCACATACGGAATATAAACCGCATTCATTTGATAGTTCGGAATTTCATCAAAAGCGAAAAAATCGGTTTCAAAAACTTTAGTGTTGTATTGCAGATAACTGCCTAAAAAGTTTTCGTCAAATAACGGTTCCGGAACAAAAGTAGAAAGGTTGTTATTGTGAATTACCAAAATTTCATCATATGAATCCTTTAATTCTGGATAATCTCTAAAAGCATCGGCAAACAAATCTTCAATTTTTGTGGCTTTGTGGAAGGTTTCAAAATGCACTTCGTTAAAGGAAGTTACTGTATTATTTAGCGTGTCAAAACAACAAAAAGAAAGTCCCGTCAAGGAAACTTGAATGGAAAGTTTTTTATATTTTTTTTCGGCTATGTTCATAATACTATTGATTTTTTCAACAACGCAAACTTACAAATTTTAAAATCAATAACAATATCAATTGCAATGGCAATGGCAAAAATCAATAGTAGTAATTGAAAATTGAAATTGCTATTGGCATTGAAATTGAAAAAACATTCTTTACTTTGCAGTCAAATAATACGAAATGAATTCCTCCCTGTTTTATAGTCTTTTACAAAAAAAGTTCCCTTTTCAACCCACGTATAAACAGGATATTTTTTTTCAAAAAATTGCTATTTTTTTAACCGAAACGGATAATAAAACCATCTTCGTATTAAAAGGATATGCAGGAACGGGAAAAACAACCGTAATTTCTACGATTGTAAACAGTTTATTGGACATCAATAAAAAATATGTTTTGCTGGCGCCGACAGGTCGTGCGGCAAAAGTAATTGCTAATTATTCGAACAAACCGGCTTTTACAATTCATAAAAAAATATATTTCCCCAAGAAATCTTCCGGTGGTGGCGTTTCGTTTACGTTGCAACAAAACAAACATAAGAATACGATTTTCATAGTCGATGAAGCTTCGATGATTTCGGATACGAATTCCGATTCTAAGTTATATGAAAACGGTTCCTTATTAGATGATTTGATTTCGTATGTATATTCAGGAACCAATTGCAAAATGATTTTATTGGGAGATACCGCTCAGTTGCCTCCTGTGAATTTAGATATCAGCCCGGCTTTGGACATTCGTACTTTGGGAATGAATTATGATAAGGAAGTAGAACATATAGAATTGGACGAAGTCATGCGTCAAGAAGAAAATTCCGGAATTTTGCATAACGCAACTGAACTTCGGGAATTATTGAAGGATTCCTTTATAGATGAATTCAAATTTGATGTCAAGAAATTCAAAGATATTGTTCGGTTGACCGATGGGTATGATATTCAAGATGCCATCAATTCCGCCTACAGTAATTATAGTATAGAAGACACCGCGTTTATTGTTCGTTCCAATAAAAGGGCGAATCAATATAATGAGCAAATCAGAACTAAAATCCTCGATAAAGAAAGCGAACTTTCCACAGGTGATTTTCTGATGGTGGTAAAAAACAATTATTTTTGGTTGAAAGATTCTGATGAAGCTGGTTTTATTGCCAATGGTGATATTATAGAAATATTAGAAATTTTCAATATCAAAGAATTGTACGGTTTTAAGTTTGCCAAAGTAAAAATTCGAATGATTGATTACCCCAATCAGATTCCATTTGAAACGGTATTGTTAATGGATACTATAAAAAGTGAATCGCCATCTTTAACCTATGAAGAATCCAATCGATTGTATCAGGAAGTATTGAAAGATTATGAAGGTGAAACGAAGTACAAACAATTCCAGAAAGTGAAAGCCAACGAATATTTCAATGGCTTGCAAGTGAAATTCTCGTATGCCATAACCTGTCATAAATCACAAGGTGGGCAATGGAATACTGTTTTTATAGAACAACCGTATTTGCCGGATGGCATCAATCGAGATTACATTCGCTGGTTGTACACTGCAATGACCCGAGCAAAAAATAAATTATATTTGATAGGATTTAAGGATGAGAATTTTGTAGAGTAAATTTGATAAACATATAAGTCATATAAGCTAAAATCAAAGAAAAACTTAAATGACCTTATATGACTTATATGGTTCAATAATTTTAAAATAGTTTGGTAATGAAAACTTTAAACGACTTACATAAAATTTCAGGTTCTTTTTCGAATACCGAAAGAATGCCAGTGTTGTTTCTAGGACATGGAAGCCCGATGAACGCCATTGAAGAAAATCAGTTTGTGACAGGCTTTCGAAACTTGGCTAAAACGTTACCACAGCCAAACGCCATTTTATGTATTTCGGCGCATTGGTTTACCAAAGGGACAAAGGTTACCGCAATGGAAATGCCACGAACGATTCACGACTTTGGCGGTTTTCCGCAAGCATTGTTTGACGTGCAATATCCTGCAAAAGGAAGTCCGGAACTAGCGATCGAAACCAAACAATTGTTGACTCCGCTAGAAGTAGAGCTGGACGAACATTGGGGTTTAGATCACGGTGCTTGGAGTGTCATTAAACATTTATATCCCGAAGCGAATGTTCCAGTGATTCAGTTGAGTATTGATTATACAAAATCAGGGCAATACCATTTTGAGTTGGCTCAAAAACTAAGCGAGTTGCGTACCAAAGGAATTCTGATTGTAGGCAGCGGAAATATTGTGCATAATTTAAGGTTGGTCGATTATCACAATTTCGATAAAGACAATTATGGTTACGATTGGGCAATTGAAGCTAGGGAATCAGTAAACAATTATTTACTGGATGGAAATTTCCAACCCTTGATTGATTTTGAGAAACAAAGCAAAGCGTTTCAATTAGCGATTCCTACACCGGAACATTATTTACCTTTACTATATACCTTGGGATTAAAAGGAAAATCCGAAGAACTGAGTTTGTTTAATGATAAATTATTGGCGGGTTCTTTGAGTATGACTTCGGTGAAGATTATGTAGGATTGTTTTTTAAAACAAATCTTACGTATTAATTTACTGATATGATAATAATGAATTAGTGGTTAGTTAAAAAAAATAAAATGAAGAAAATAATTTGTTTACTGTTTCTAATCTCTTTGAAAATATCTTACTGTCAAAATATAAAACCGAATGATATAGAAATTAAAATTTTGAAAATCGATAAATTACAACAACAAAGTAAATTAGAGATTTTAGGAATTGATGATATGAAAACTTGCGGTGGAAATTTAATAGGGTATTTTTATAATAACAAATTACTACTTTTAATTTCTCAAAATGGTGGAGAGACTGGAACAATAACAAATAAATATTATGTTGAGAACAACAAAATAATAAAAATTGAGAATTTGGAAGATTATATATTTATGAATAATAATTCAAATACTGACACATCTAAGACAAAAAAAATTATAGAGAAAAAAGAGTTTTACTTTACTCCTAAAATATTTATTAAAAAGAATTTTAAGAAAGAAAAAATAATTACTTATTCCGATGAACAAATAATTACTTGTGGAAAAAATATGATTAAATTATTGAATGAAAGAAAAATGATAAACTAAATACTCCTATTAACACTAAAACAAATCCTCAAAACCAATTATTGTGAAAACACAAGACGATAAAAAATTAGATAATCCGGTTTTGTTTTCGTTATCGGAAACGCATCAAAGTTTTGTGGTAGATTACGGCAGTGTAAAATTTTATCATCCTGATTATTGTCCGTTTGGTGGTTTTGAAAATGCCAATGCAACTGAAAAATCTATCGATGAATATTCTGAGATGGTTGATAGTTTTTTTATTGTTGGAGAAAAACCAGAACTTTCAAATCTATTGCAGTTAAACAAAGAATTGGTTTGTCTTCAAATGATTGTTTATAATCCAATCGATATTGCCATTAATGATCCAATCGTAAAATTGACTGACGAACATATTGATGCTTTATATGAGTTGGTGAACTTGGTGCAACCGGGATATTTTAAAAAGAAAACCGCTTTATTAGGCAATTATTACGGCATTTTCAAAAATGAGGAGCTTGTTGCCGTAACTGGTGAGCGCATGCAAATGAATGACTTTATTGAAGTCAGCGCAGTAGTCACGCATCCCAATCATACCGGAAAAGGATATGCCAAACAATTAGTTGTCCATACCGTAAATGAAATTTTCAAGCAAAATAAAACGCCTTATTTACATGTGATTGAAGACAATAAAGGTGCAATACAATTGTACGAGAAATTGGGTTTTACAATCAGGCGTAAAATTAGTTTTTGGAATATCACAAAGTAAATTTAAGGATTGAGAACAATTTTGTAAATCCTAAAAACATACTAACTTAGCGCTTTAGCAATTCCATATAAAAATGAAAATAATAGCAGTCATTCCCGCCCGTTACGCTTCGACACGATTTCCCGCAAAACTGATGCAGGATTTGGGAGGTAAAACGGTCATTTTAAGAACTTATGAAGCAGCTATAAACACGCAATTATTTGATGATGTTTTTGTGGTAACGGATTCCGATTTAATTTATGAAGAAATTGTTTCTCACGGTGGAAAAGCCATTCGAAGCATCAAAGAACATGAATCGGGGAGTGATCGAATTGCGGAAGCAGTCGAAAATCTGGACGTTGATATTGTGATTAATGTACAAGGTGACGAACCATTTATTGATGCGGAACCTTTGGCAAAAGTGATTGAAGTTTTTAAAAATGATTTGGATAAAAAAGTGGATTTAGCTTCTTTGATGCGCGAAATCACAAATGAAGACGACATCAATAATCCTAATAATGTAAAAGTGGTGGTGGATCAAAACGGATTTGCATTGTACTTTTCACGTTCGGTAATTCCATATCCAAGAGAGAAAAATGTGGGCGTTCGCTACATGCAACACATCGGGATTTATGCTTTTAGAAAACAAGCTTTATTAGATTTTTATAGTTTACCAATGCAATCTTTGGAGGCATCCGAAAAACTGGAACAATTGCGTTATCTGGAATTTGGAAAAAGAATCAAAATGATTGAAACCACTCATGTCGGAATCGGAATTGATACTCCGGAAGATTTAGAAAAAGCCAGGAGAATGATAAAATAAAAAGGCTTTTATTTCAGGCTATTTTTTCAATAACAATCAACTCATTATGAACTTCAACTCTAGGAATGGTTCTTATTTTAAATTGGTTTTTGTAAAATTCAGAAACGTATTTTTTATTTCTTAGATTTTGGCTTTCGTTCAATAACATTGTATTGAAAAGAATAAAACCGCGACTTTTTAAAAGAGAACAAATTCTATTGATAAAAAAAGTTTCAAATAGAAAATTAGGCATTGTCGTATCTTGAAAAATATCGATAATAATTAAATCGTATTTGGTTTTGGTTTTTAAAACAAATTCGAAAGCATCATCAATTACAATTTCAAGATTTTTTACTTTATTTAATTTAAAATAGGTGTTGGCTATATTTATTATTTCCGGGTCAATTTCTACTCCAGTGATTTTCCCCTTATATTTTATTTCATCGACCAAAGTTTTTATAACGCTTCCACCGGCAACTCCCAAAACTAAAATATGATTCATTGGAACTATTTTTTCATAGCCAATGTTTTTTAATCCTAATCTTAAGATGCGCTGCAAACTGCCATATGAATAATTTGCATTTTCAGAATCCAAAACCAATTCCCCATTTGCCCAAGTCACCTCTATTGATTTACTCAACGAAGATTTGGTCTCATAAATTTTTATTGGAATTAGATAACTTAATATTTTTTTAATCATTGGTGGCAGTTTTACTCAAAAATAAGATTTAAATTATTTATTTTGTGCGAAATAATAAAGAATGAAGAAACAATTTTACAAATGGATATTTTTCAAGCTTATGGGTTGGAAAATAGTTGGGACAATTGATGCGGATATCAAAAAATGTGTCATGATGGTGATGCCGCATACAAGTGCGCATGATTTTTATTTGGGAATTTTTACCAGAGGAATAACTGGATTAGAAATGAACTGGGTTGGTAAAAAGGAATTGTTTCGTTTTCCTTTCGGATTTTATTTTAGATATATGGGCGGCGAACCATTGGATCGTTCTGGAGGTTTGAACAAAGTCGATTCTATTGCGGCAATTTTCCAAAGAAAGGAAATTTTTCGTTTGGCTGTTGCTCCGGAAGGAACCCGTGAAAAAGTTACGGAACTAAAAACCGGATTTTATTATATTGCTTTGAAAGCAAATGTTCCTATTATTCCTGTAGCTTTTAATTTTGGTAAGAAAGAAGTAAATTTAGGAAATCCAGTTTTTCCTTCTGGCAATATCGAAAGCGATATGACTATTTTGAAAAAACATTTTATAGGTGTTGAAGGTAAAATTCCAGAAAAAGGATATTTATTTTAGCAAAAGTTATAATAGGATTAAAAGGTTAAAACCAAAACTTTGAATTTTCCGTATATAGAATTATATTCTAAAAATGATTCACACGAAAAGTTTATTGTTAGTTGCGCTTTTTTGATGTTGCTTTTCGCTTCGTGCGATAATATGTAAGAGTTGAAGCTAGTGGAATTTCAGTTTTTTGTTTTTAGAAAATAAAATTACAATTTAGTTTTTTTTTGAATGACCCCAATTTGGAAATCTGAATTGGGGTTATTTTTTTAATCGGGGATATAACTTTTAAAAGTTCCATTTTTATAAAAAATTACGATTTTATCAATTTCATCAGAATGCGATTCTTTGGAGCTATTTTGATTTTCTATTTTTTTTGTTTCCAATGCAGGAATTGGATTTGGAATTTTTATTTCCGAAAATAAATTCTCAGGAATTATTTCAGTAAGCGGAGGAGTAGCAATATTTTGTTTTACTATTTGCTCAACGCTGTTTTCTTTTTTATCAAACTGTTCTGAATTTTTGGGAAAGTTTCCTTTTCCATTCAAAATCCAATACAAATCCACATCGGGGAAAACCTCCAATATTTTAAGTATAAAATCCAAGCTGGGTTTGTTTCTTCCTGAAAGTAGGTGAGACAAACTGGAACGCTGTACGCCAATTTTATCAGCAAAAGAAGAAGCATTCAAACTGTAGTAATCCAGTATAATTTCTAATCTTTTTATAAAATCCTCTATGTTTACCATTGTAAATTAATATTAAAAATTAACTATTTACAAATGTAATCAAAATAGATTGAAACACCAAAATTACAAGTGTAAATAGTATTTATTACAGTAAATAATGTAAAGTTTAAATCGATATAAGTGCGCTTAACTATTTGATAAATAAATACATAATTCATATTCTAAAAACAGGTAACAATTGTCAATTATAGGAACTAGGTTTACTACGGCTAAACGCTAAATACTGTTTACATCATTGAAATTTATGAATTATAAATAGTTTACAAATGTAAATACAAAGATGTTTACTTTTGTAAATCAAATAAAACAGCATGAATTTAGAACAGTTATTCAGTCAATATAAAGAAGAATCTATTCGAGGTCGTTACATAACTTTAGATTCGATTGAGCCATTATTACAAAAATTAAACACCAATAATCAACTAAGTATTATTGGAAAATCAGTTCTTGGAAAATCTATTTATTCGTATGAAATCGGAGCAGGTAAAACTAGAATTTTTCTTTGGTCACAAATGCATGGAAATGAAAGTACAACTACAAAAGCGTTGTTTGACTTTTTAAATGTATTGCATAGTGGTTCAGAATTGGCTCAAAAATTACTAAATATATTTACTTTTTGCAGTATTCCTATGTTGAATCCTGATGGCGCAACATTATATACAAGGGAGAATGCTAATAAAATAGATTTAAATCGCGATTCGCAAGATCTCACGCAGCCAGAAAGCAAGCTTTTAAGAGAGACTTTCGAGACTTTTAAGCCGGATTATTGCTTTAATCTTCATGATCAGCGTACTATTTTTGGTGTAAGCGATACGGGTAAACCTGCTACATTGTCGTTTTTGGCGCCTTCTTATAATGAAGAACGGGAAATAAACGAGTCTAGATTGAAAGCTATCAATTTGATTGCGAGTATAAATGAAGTACTTCAGGAATATTTACCAAATCAAATTGGTCGTTTTGATGATTCGTTTAATATAAACTGTATTGGAGATACGTTTCAGTATTTAGGAGTGCCTACTTTATTGTTTGAAGCCGGACATTTTGCAAATGATTATGAAAGAGAAGAAACGCGTAAATATGTTTTTATGGCGCTAATTTCGAGTTTTATGTCACTTTGCGAAAACGTTATAGTTAGCAACGGAATTAATAAATATTTGAATATTCCTCAAAATAAAGTCGTTTTTTATGATTTTATGTATAAAAACATCAAAATAAATTATGATGGTATCGAAATAATCACCAATTTTGCATCACAATACAAAGAGGAGTTAATTGAAAATCGGGTTTGTTTTAATGCCTATGTTTCACAAATAGGGGATTTAGAAAATTATTTCGGTCATTTTGAATACGATGCTAAAGGAGCTTTATATAAAGATGATTTTGATAATATTCCTAAATTGAATCAAAAAGCTGATTTTTATTTAGATAATAACATAAAAGTTGTTAACGGAATGATAAAAATATAATATTTATGTCTTTTTGTTGTTTTTATGTATATTTTTATACTTTGTTATAGCAATTAATAATATTAATTTAAGAATTATGAGTAAATTTCGTTTAGATGAAGTAGATCACCAGATTTTAGATATGTTGATAGACAATACAAGAGTCCCTTTTACGGATATTGCAAAAAAATTATTGATTTCTGCAGGAACTGTTCATGTCAGAGTAAAAAAAATGGAGGATGCCGGAATTATCATGGGATCTTCATTAGTTCTTGATTATGATAAATTAGGATATTCTTTTATCGCTTATGTTGGTGTTTTTCTAAACAATACCTCTCAAACAAAATTTGTTTTAGAGCGGATTAATGAGATTCCTTTTGTGACAGTAGCTTCTGTTACTACAGGGAAATTCAATATCTTTTGTAAAATTAGAGCTAAAGATACTAAGCATGCAAAGGACGTTATCTTTATGATTGATGATATTGACGGTGTTTACAGAACTGAAACTATGATCTCACTTGAGGAAAGCATAAATGATAAGAAGCGCTTGATGCATACTATTTTTAAAAATATGTAATTAATCTTGAATACGCTATATTATAAATATAACCTCAAGTTAATTCTTGGGGTTTTTTTATGACAAATTAACTAACTAAACCAACTACAACTGATTATGTACACGCTACCAAAAATTGAACGTTTCAATCAGGACGTTCTTTCTAAATACCACATTTATAATAGTGTTTTTATAACATTACCCTTTGATTCTATTGATAATACTGGGGTTTTGCTGCCTTTATTTACAGATGTTTGTGAAATCGGTTTCAAAAAACAGGAAACACCTAAGGAAATTGTCGATTTTTTTGCCAAAAGATATTTGCAAAGTGCTTCAGAGACAGAGAAAATTGATTTAATGTTTCGATTTATTCAATATATCGAGCGTCAAATTGTATTGTTTGATGCCATTGAGGACGCTGCTTTTCCGGTTGTTAATAACATGGAAGGAAGAGGTTCGTTGAGAGATATCAAGGAAAAGTCAGATGCAAAAGACAAGAAAGAAGAATTGATTGATTTTCTGGAAGATTTCAATGTGAGAACCGTTTTGACTGCGCATCCTACGCAATTTTATCCTGGTGCTGTTCTTGGGATTATCAATGATTTGACAGAAGCTATTCGAAAAAATAACTTACTGGATATTAAGCAATTGTTGGCTCAATTAGGTAAGACGCCTTTTATTCAAAACGAAAAACCAAATCCTTTTGATGAAGCAGTTAGTTTAATCTGGTATCTTGAAAATGTGTTTTATCAAACTTCTGGTGAGATGGTGCATTACCTTCAAAAGAATATATATAATGGTGACTCCATAAAAAATCCATTGATTAAGCTTGGATTTTGGCCAGGTGGTGATCGTGATGGAAATCCTTTTGTGACAACGGAGATAACTTTGAAAGTAGCGGAACGTTTGCGAACGTCTATTTTAAAGTGCTATTACGTAGAAATGAGAAATTTAAAAAGAAAATTAACTTTCTCAGGTGTAGATACTTTGGTGACCGAATTGGAACAAAAACTTTACAGGTCTGTTTTTTATTCTAAAGGTGAAATTTTTATCACTTTGAATGAATTTAAATCGCAATTGAATAAAATAAAACAAATTGTTATAGACCAACACCAGTCTTTATATCTGGATGAATTAGATGCGCTTTTGATAAAAGTTAATCTGTTTGGTTTTCACTTTGCGTCTTTAGATATTCGTCAAAACAGCAAAATACACGATACCGTTTTTAAAGACGTAGTAGGATTATATTCAAATTCGAATACATTAGTTTTTCCTAAAAATTATTATGAGCTTTCTGAAGAAGAGAAATTTTCAGTATTGTCTAAGGTTAAAGGTAATCTTGACCCGATTGTATTTGAAAATGAGATGACAAGATCTACAATTGAGTCGATTCAAGCCATAAAAACTATTCAAGAAAACAATGGGGAATTTGGTGCAAACCGTTATATAATAAGTAATAACGAAAGTGCGCTTAATGTGATGGAGACTTTTGCGTTATTCCGTTTGAGTAATTGGGAAAATCCATCCGTTGATATTATTCCGCTTTTTGAATCTGTTGATGATTTACAAAACGCGCATGAAATCATGGAGAAATTATATACGAATCCTGCTTATGCGAAGCATTTGACCAATAGAAACAACAAGCAAACAATCATGCTTGGTTTTTCTGATGGGACTAAAGATGGTGGGTATTTAATGGCGAATTGGAGCATTTACAAGGCAAAAGAGGAGCTTACTGAAATCTCAAGAAAATATGGTATAAAAGCAATTTTCTTTGATGGTCGTGGTGGACCGCCAGCTCGTGGTGGTGGAAAAACACATAAATTCTATGCTTCATTAGGTCCAAACATTGAAAACAACGAGATTCAGGTTACGGTACAGGGACAAACGATTAGTTCTAATTTTGGGACTTTAGATTCTTGTCGTTATAACTTGGAGAATTTGTTAAGCGCTGGTGTAACCAATCAGGTCTTTAGTAAAGGGCAAAATGAGTTGACTGTTAATGAAAAAGATATTTTAGATCAATTAGCAGGTTTAGGATATGAAAAGTATTTGAGTTTTAAAAATCATCCTAAATTCATTCCGTATTTAGAGCAAATGAGTACGTTGAAGTATTATGCTAAAACAAATATTGGAAGCCGCCCATCTAAAAGAAGTAAATCGGAGCATTTAGATTTTGCTGATTTACGTGCGATTCCTTTTGTGGGTTCTTGGAGTCAGTTGAAGCAAAATGTACCCGGATTTTTTGGAGTAGGTACTGCTTTAAAGCATTTTGAAGATACGGATCAATGGAATAAAGTTCAAGATTTATATGATAATTCTTTGTTCTTTAAAACCTTGTTAGAAAACAGTATGATGTCATTGGCAAAATCATTTTTTCCATTAACGGCTTACATGAAAAAAGATCCTCAATTTGGGGCTTTTTGGCAAATAATTTATGACGAATTTTTAGAAACAAAAAGATTACTTTTGAAAATTGCAGGTCATAAAGAGCTTATGGAAAATTATCCTGACGGTAAAGCATCAATACAAATAAGAGAGCGTATAGTATTGCCATTGTTGACAATACAACAATATGCATTACTTCGTATAAATGAATTAAACAAAGAGGATAAGCCAGATGAAGCTTTAATAAAAGTATACGAAAAAATCGTTACCCGTTCTCTTTTTGGAAACACTAATGCCAGTAGAAATTCAGCTTAATTATAAAAAAATGAAAACATATCAATTGCCTGTAAACGAGTATTCAAGTTTTAATGCAACTTATATTCAAGCTGCCGGAAATGTTGAAATGATTGAAGAATTAGAAATTTCTCTTCACGATTTTATTCGTTTTGTACAAAATATTCCAATGGATAAATTTGATTATAGATATGCTGAAGGGAAATGGACAATCAAAGATATTATTCAGCACATCATAGACACAGAGCGCATTTTTGCCTATAGAGCATTGCGAATTTCCAGAAATGATGAAACGCCTTTACCGGGTTTTGATGAGAATCATTATGTAGATAATACGGACGCTAATAGTAGAAATATTCAAGATTTATTAGCAGAATTCTCAGCGGTTAGACATTCTAATTTATTTCTTTTTAAAAGCTTTTCAGAAGAGCAAATGAAAAGAACCGGAACAGCATCTAATACAGTTGTCTCAGTTCGTGCAATTGCTTTTATAATTATAGGTCATTTAAAGCACCATCAAAAAGTTTTTCAAGAAAGATATTTATAATTTATTAGAAGCAAGTTGACCAATTTTTCAGCTTGTTTTCAAATGACATGGTATTAGCAGGACTAGTGGAAGGCATCACATAATACGTGATGTCTTCTATTTGTCCAAATTTTTTCAGAAAGTATTTATGGCTTTCTTTTCCGTTAAAAATGATTTTAGTGATTCCTGGGAATTCTCTAAACAAGGTTTTAAAATCATTTTCCTTTTGATTTTTGATATGAATATCCAGACTTCCTTTTCTTTCGCAATTTTCTAAAACATCCCAAAGTCCTATTTTATTCGCTTGGAGTAATTGTATTTTTTCCTCGAATTTTTCAGATATTGGTAAATTATGCAATAGCGTATACATTATTTTCCAAAAATGATTTCTTTGATGTGCATAATATTCCTGCTTTTCCAGAGAGGCGATTCCAGGCATTGTTCCCAAAATCAAAATTTCGGTTTGAGAATTTACAAAAGGAGGGAATGAATTGATCATTTTAACCCAACTTGCAGGGTTGAATGACGATAAAAGTTAATTAATTGTTAATTACATCATTTTAACAATCATTTCTGTAAGTTTTTATTTAAAAATTGGTATTTTTTGTATTCAAAACAGGTGTTTTTTAGGTAAATTCCGTTTTGTAGTCCCCAGCAAATCTTGTCTTTAATGGGGATATTTCCGATTTTTACTAAATGTATTTCAAATCTACTTTTCGTCGAAATCCTGAAACAGGCAAAATGGAATCCTACTACCGATTGGTAGAGAGTTTTCGTGATCAAAACGATATTGTTAGAAACAGAACTATTGTAACTGCTGGATTTATAGACCATTTAACGGCTGAGGAATTGAATTATATCCAGAAAAAATTGACTGAAAAACTCAATGGAAAAAACAGCTTGTTTGAAGATGATTTTCAAGAACATCTTTGGGAGTATATTGATGAATTGTATTCCAAAATACTAAAATCAAACAAAATAGATAATTCTCATTCTTCCCAAAAAGACATTCACAGTGTAGATTTGAACACACTAAAACACACTGAAGCACGTGAACTAGGAGGTGAATGGATGAGTTTGCAAACATTGAAGCAACTAAAAATAGACCAGTTTTTATTGGATAAAAATTGGCCGGAAGAACAAGTTCAATTGGCACTCACTCAAATTATAAGCAGAGCCGTTTATCCCGCGAGCGAAAACAGAACCAGTAAATGGATAAAAGAAAATTCGGCTATTTGTGAATTAACCGCTTATCCTATCAAAAAAATAACAAAGGATAAATTATATCAATCTGCCTTAAATTTGTATCAAGTTAAAGATGAGATGGAAAAATATTTGTCTCAAAAGACCAATGAATTATTTGATATTGAAGATAAATTTTATTTGTATGACCTAACCAATACCTATTTTGAAGGTCAGAAAAAGAACAGTGATTTAGCTCAGTACGGACGTAGCAAGGAAAAGCGAACCGATGCCAAACTAGTTGTTTTGGCAGCTGTTGTAAATGTAGAAGGCTTTTTGAAATATTCCAATATCTACCAAGGGAATATGGCCGATTGCAAGACCTTGTCCGATATGATTGATAGCCTTCGTGAGGCTACGAGTGAGTCCACAAAAAAGGCTTTGGTGATTATGGATGCTGGTATTGCCACTGACGAAAACTTGAAATTGGTGACAGAAAAAGGATATGATTATTTATGTGTAAGCCGTACTAAACCCAAAAAATATGCCTTAAAAAATGAAATCCCTACAATAGTTTATGACAAAAAAAATCAGAAAATAGAGCTGAATGAAATTGAAGGTGAAGAACAAAATCAGTGTGTTTTCAAGGTGAAAAGCGACATGAAAGCAATGAAAGAACGTTCAATGAATCGCAAATTTAAAACCCTTTATGAAGACACATTAACCAAACTTGCCAATGGATTAGCCAAAAAATCGGGGATAAAAAAGCAAGAAATTATAAATCAAAAAATAGGGCGATTGCAACAAAAATATCCCTCAATAGCCAAGCATTACCAAATTGATTTATTGGTTGACCAAAAAACGAGCAAGGTAACTTCTATGAAATGGGAGGTCAAAGAAAGTCAAATAAATCAGAAAAAAGAACATGGCGTTTATTTTATAAAAACGTCTCTAAAAGAAAGGGATGAGCAAACAATTTGGAGAATATACAATTGCATACGAGAAATTGAAAGTACTTTTAGAACGTTAAAAACAGACTTGGATTTACGACCTATTTATCATCAGAACGATGAGTCAACTATGGCACATTTAAACCTTGGATTGTTAGCCTATTGGATCGTAAATACGATTAGATATCAACTAAAAGTAAAAAAAATAAATCACGATTGGCAAGAAATTATGAGAATTGCAAATACTCAAAAGTTAGTTACAACAGAGATAAAAGATGTACTTGAAAACACAATCGAAATTAAGAAATGTTCAGAGCCAAGCCCTAAACTAAAGGAAATTTACTTAGCCCTAAACTATAAAAAATGTCCCTTTACCAGGAAAAAATTTGTAGTCCCCAAATCTGAAATCCTAAAACAAGATTTCCTTTTTAAACAAAGGTTTACAAGCTAAAGTCTGCAAGTTGGGTTAAGTTTTTTAAAGTGCTGTATTTTCTTTTTCTAGTATTGCTAATGCCAAACGGATTTTTCCATAATCTATTTTTTCTTCTAAATAATCAAAATAAGGTTTTAAGGCATTTGGCGATTCCAGTTTTATTTGCGCTTCAGCAATTTGAGAAACTTCTTTTTTTGAGATAAACGGATTCAAATCTACTTCAGCTCCATCAACATAAAGTTTCGCTAAATGGGACATAATCGTACTTAAACCTAATTTTCTTTTTTGAGCAATTTCCTCTACTGATAATCCATTTTTATAAAGTTCTAATGTTTCTTTGTAGGTAGTGGCTTCTTTCTTTTTTCTGACAACTTTAGATTTTTGAAAATCAATAATTGCTTTGATAAAAGCATCACCATATTTTTCCAGTTTTGCTCTACCAACGCCATCAATTGCTAATAATTCGGTATCACTCATTGGTCTTTCAGTTTCCATTTGGCGTAAAGCCGCATCGCTAAAAATTACATAAGCAGGAACTTCTTCTTCTTTGGAAATCTCATAACGTAATTTTCGTAAGGTTTCAAAAAGTGAATTTGCAACCGATTTACTTTTCGTTTCTTTGACTTCGTGCTTCTCAATGTTGATTTTCTGAACCGTGGTTAGTTGTACTTTTTCTCCTTCAAACAATACTTTTTTGGCAAGAGCCGTTAATCTGATTTTGTTTTGTTTATGAAAAGCAATTTCGCAATAGCCCAGATTGATGAGTTGGATTAGATATTGATTCCAATCAAACCACGAAAGATCAACTCCAACGCCGTATGTTTTTAGATTTTGATACTGTTTTTCGTAGATATAGGCATTTTTTGAGCCGCGCAGAAAGTCAATGATTACAGGTAAAGGTTCCGTTTCCTGCAAACGAATAATTGCCGATAATGCTTTTTGAGCAATCACCGTTCCATCAAAAAACAGCGGCGGATTTTTGCAAATATCACAATTCCCGCAATTTTCAGTAATGAGTTCCCCAAAATAGGAAAGTAATATCTTTCTGCGGCAACTTAAGGCGTCTGCATATTGTTTCATTCGCTCCAGTTTAGCCAGTTGCACTTCGGCATTTAAGCCTTCGGAGGCAAATTTCTGCAATTGAATCACATCGCCATAACTCTCAAACAATACTGTTTCTGATGGCAAACCATCTCGACCGGCACGACCGATTTCCTGGTAATAGCCTTCGATATTTTTCGGCAAATTATAATGAATGACCCAGCGCACATTTGATTTGTCAATTCCCATTCCAAAAGCAATGGTTGCACAAACCACTTTACAATCATCGTTGATAAATTCGTCTTGTGTTTTAGAGCGAATTTTAGTGTCTAAACCAGCATGATAGGCTTTTGCACTAATACCAATTTTTTGTAGTTTATCTGCAAGTTCTTCTGTTGTTTTTCTGCTTAAGCAGTAAATAATTCCAGATTCATTTGGTTTTTCTTGAATGAAATCTATAATTTGTTTGACTCTGTCTAAAGCGGGACGCACTTCTAAACTTAAATTTTTTCGATCAAAAGAAGCTACAAATAATCTAGGGTTTTTTAAATTTAATTGTTCGCTAATGTCTTTGCGTGTAGCTTTATCGGCTGTGGCAGTTAAAGCTAAAATTGGAGTGGAAGGGAAGCGGTTTTTTAGATAACCCAAGTTAGTATACGCTGGACGAAAATCGTGTCCCCAAGACGAAATACAATGCGCTTCGTCAATTGCAATAAGGCTTATGCTTAAACTGTTGAAGATAGAATCCAGAAAAGATAAACTTTCGGGAGCAATGTAAACTAACTTAATTGTATTAGATTTTAAACGTTCCAAATAAAACTGTCGTTCCTCTTCGGTTTGGCTGCTGTTGATGTAACAGGCTTCAATTCCGTTTGCTTTCAAGCCATCGACTTGATCTTTCATCAAAGCAATTAACGGAGAAATTACGATTGTAATTCCTGAAAAAATCAGTGCAGGCAATTGAAAGCAAATTGATTTTCCACCACCCGTTGGCATAATCGCTAGTGTATCTTGGCCGGAAAGAATACAATTTATAATGTCTTCTTGATTGGGTCTGAATTTTTCAAAACCAAAGCTCTCTTTCAGTTTGGCGTGTAAAATTTCATGGGTCATTGTGGCGTGTATTTAGAGGTCTAAAGTAATAAAAAAAGGAACTCGTGGTGAGTTCCTTTATAAATGTATTTTTAAAAATGAGATTAATTAATCCTCATCTTCTTCGTCATCATCTTCATCTGAAAAGTCTTTTTCGTCTGAATCGTCATCGTCTTCATCATCTCCTGAATCAGAATCTGGTTTATCGATAGCATCTTCATCATCGTCATCATCAATATCGTCATCTAAATCTAAACCTTTGATTGGTTCAACAACATCGTCTATGATTATTTCATCATCTTCATCATAATTTTCAATTCTATCAGCAAGTTTAGTGCTCACTTTTACTAAATAAATAGTGTCTTCAGTTCGTACTTCAACTGCTTCAACTAATTCATTTTTAGCGTTTCTAAAACTAATAATGTTTGAATCATCATAACCATCTGGAAATTTATCCACCAATAGGTTTAAAATTTCATTGGTAAGTTTTGCGTAATCAACAATTACTCTTTTCATAAAAATATTCTATAAGTCTAATAAATAAGCGAAAATTAAAGGTGCTACAATGGTAGCATCGGACTCAATAATAAACTTTGGAGTTTTAATGTCTAATTTACCCCAAGTAATTTTTTCATTTGGCACCGCTCCAGAATACGAACCATAACTGGTCGTTGAATCTGAAATCTGACAGAAATAACTCCAAAACGGAATGTCATGCATTTCCATATCTTGGTATAACATTGGTACAACACATATTGGAAAATCTCCAGCAATACCACCACCAATTTGAAAGAAACCTACGCCGTTTGTACTGTTTTTTGGATACCAGTCTGACAAGAAAACCATATATTCGATACCGGATTTCATTGTAGAAGCTTTCAAATCTCCCTTAATTACATACGATGCAAATATATTTCCCATAGTACTGTCTTCCCAACCCGGTACAATAATAGGCAAATTTTTCTCAGCAGCTGCATACATCCAACTGTCTTTTAAGTCAATTTCGTAATATTCTTCAAGAACACCTGAAAGTAACATTTTGTACATAAATTCATGCGGAAAGTATCTTTCACCTTTATCATCAGCATCTTTCCAGATCTTGTAAATATGCTTTTGCAAACGACGGAATGCTTCGTGCTCCGGTATACAAGTATCTGTAACACGATTTAAACCTCTCTCCAGTAAATCCCATTCGTCTTGAGGAGTCAAATCACGATAATTAGGCACTCTTTCGTAGTGAGAATGCGCTACCAAATTCATGATATCTTCTTCAAGATTTGCACCAGTACAAGAAATAATTTGCACTTTGTCCTGACGAATTATTTCGGAAAAAATCTTTCCAATCTCTGCTGTACTCATAGCTCCAGCCATGCTCACCATCATTTTTGCACCATTGGCTAATTGTTGTTCGTAAGCCTTAGCTGCGTCAACTAAAGATGCAGAATTAAAATGCAAATAATGCTTTTCAATAAACTGACTGATTGGTCCTTTGCTCATTTTTTAAAATTTAAATACTTAAAAATCACTATGTTAAAAATACTATTTCAAATTTAACGAATTTTTAAATTGACTAATTGAATTATTGTGAATTTATTTTTTCTTATCGTACCCTAATATTTTCAGAACGTCTTCAGAGGTTTGTTGCTCTGAGAATACCTCAGTTGCCAAAAATCCGTTTTCGTCTCTGTCAATCAATATGTGTTTAGGCTGTGGAATCAAACAGTGATGTAAACCGCCGTAACCCCCAATTGTTTCCTGATAGGCTCCAGTATTAAAGAATCCAATGTATAATGGTTTTTCTTTATTGTATTTTGGTAAATAGATGGCATTCATGTTTTGTTCTGAGTTGTAATAATCATCGCTGTCACAAGTCATTCCACCCAATAAAACCCTTTCGTATGTATCATTCCAGCGATTGACTGCCAGCATGATGAAACGTTTGTTGATTGCCCAAGTATCCGGTAAAGTAGTGATGAAAGATGAATCAATCATGTTCCACTTTTCTCTGTCATTTTGTTGTTTTTGATACAATATCTGGTAAATGGCTCCACCACTTTCACCTACAGTATACGAACCAAATTCAGTGAAAATATTTGGAACATCGACTTCGGCTTCATCACAAGCTATTTTAATCTGATTGATGATTTCGTCAATCATATATTGATAATCGTACTCAAATGCCAATGAGTTTTTTATTGGAAAACCTCCACCAATATTTAATCCGTCAAGAGTAGGGCATTCCTTTTTTAATGCTACGTAAACCTTGATACATTTTACTAATTCATTCCAGTAATAGGCATTGTCATTGATACCTGTATTGATAAAAAAGTGCAACATTTTCAGTTCCAATTTCTTGTTTTCTTTGATTTCCTTTTTGTAAAACGGAACAATGTTTTTGTATCCAATTCCCAATCTAGAAGTATAAAACTCAAATTTAGGCTCTTCTTCTGCAGCAATTCTAATTCCAATCTTGAATTTGTTTTTTATCTGACCTTGAAGTAAATCAAGTTCTTCATAATTGTCAATAATTGGAATTGTGTTTTTATGACCAGTATTAATAAGTCGCGCTATATTCTCAATATATTGGTCTCTTTTGAAACCATTACAAATTACATACGTGCTTTTATTGATTTTTCCGTTTGCCAATAAATTCTCAACAATATTAATGTCGAAAGCAGACGATGTTTCAATATGGATGTTATTCTTGAAAGCCTCATTCATAATGTATTCAAAATGAGAGCTTTTAGTACAATAGCAATAATAATATTTTGCCTCATACTTATTTTTTTCCATTGATTTACGAAACCAGCTTTTGGCTTTGTTGATATTATTGGAAATTTGAGGTAAATAAGTAAATTTTAAAGGCGTACCATATTTTTCTACTAGTTTCATCAAATCAATATTGTGAAACTGAAGATTATCTTTGTTTAAAGTAAATTCTTCTTGAGGAAAGTAATAGGTTTGATTGATTAAATCAGAATATTTTGTATTCATTATATTTTAGAATTATAGATTAAAATAGTGTGTATAACTTAATCTAAAATTCAAACTCTGATATTTGCATAAACAATCTGAAGCTTCTCGTTTTCTGCCTTCATGTATTGGAAAATATCAAAACTAAAGTTTCCTTTAATAGAATAAAACCGTTTCAATATTCTTAGAAAAGACATATTGTTTCGGGTTTTATTAGAACTATAATTTCGCTTGTTTTGACTTTTTTTCATCGATGCAAATGTAAAAAATATTATATACGCAATGCAATCCTTTTTATAAAAAATAATTAAGATTTATAATCTTGAAACGCTTCAAGAATTAATTCATTTTCAACAGATTGATTGATTTTTATTTTTCCGATACCTTCTATTAAAGCAAACTGTATGTTTCCGTACTCGTTTTTTTTGTCGTGTATGAGTAATTCCATGATAGGTTCGATGTCATTTTCATCAAAAATAATGTCGTCATATATAGACTTTATGCTTGATTTTATCTGAAAATACTCTTCTTGACTGATGAGTTTTTTATGTAATGAAATGTAGCTTTCCAATATCATCCCAACGGCAATAGCTTCTCCGTGCAATAAAGTGGTTTTATTTTCATTTTCTAGAAAATAACTTTCAATGGCATGACCTAAAGTATGACCAAAATTCAATGATTTCCGAATGTTTTTCTCAGTAGGATCTTGAATTACAATTTCATTCTTTATTTCGACAGAACGGTAAATTAATGCATCAAAATCAGCAAAATCTATAGATTTTAAATCTAAAAATTGCTCCCAATATTCCTTATCATATATTAAACCGTGTTTTAGCATTTCGGCAAGACCGGAACGCATTTCGTTTTGTGGTACTGTTTCAAGATATTGGGTATCGATAAGCACCATTATTGGAACATTAATAACACCAATTTGGTTTTTTAAATTTCCTAAATCAACCCCATTTTTTCCGCCTACAGAAGCATCAACCATGGATAGTAGCGTGGTAGGAATGTGAATAAAATCAACTCCTCGCTTGAATGTTGAAGCAACAAATCCGCCTAAATCAGTAACAACACCGCCACCCAGATTAATTACAAGACTTTTTCTGTCAGCACCTAGTTCTGTTAATACATTCCAAATTTGGACGCAAGTCTCAATATTTTTATTCTCTTCACCGGCATCAAATTCAATGATTTCAATAGTAAGATCCGTTTCTAAAAAAGGGAGAAATTTTGGTATGCAAAATTCATTTGTATTACTGTCTACAATAATAAAAAGTTTGGAATACTTATTTTCTGTCAAATGAAGGTTTAAGGCTTCATATCCTTTTTCGTTGAAATGAATCGGATAACTGTTGGCTTGAATTGATTGCATCTGTATTGATTAATTGGAACCGCAAAATAAGGCAATTTTTGCTAAATAATATTCAAAACTCTGTCTATATTTGTACAAAAATTTAACAAATAATGGAAAAAATATTCAATAATACGCAAGTTGCCTTTTCATTAAAAAGTGATACGGAACTTGATAGAGCTTATTTTCTTTTCAAAATGATTGATAATCAACCTCTAGTTCGAATAGGAACTGCGGTTACTAATTTTGCCCTAAAAGCGAATCTTCCTGTGGAAGGTTTGATACGTGCTACGGTTTTTGACCATTTTTGTGGCGGAGTAAACGAAGTGGACTGTCTTTCGGTTGTTGATAAAATGTACACTAAAGGAGTTTCATCTGTTTTGGATTATTCTGTAGAAGGAAAAGAGGAAGAAGATCAGTTTGATGCTGCACTTGAAATGACTTTAAAAACCATTGAATTTGCCAAAGAACGTCAAGCAATTCCTTTTGCAGTTTTTAAACCAACCGGTTTCGGTCGTTTTGAATTGTATGAGAAATTGGGCGAAAAACAAACGTTAACTCCTGAAGAGCAGGCAGAATGGAATAGAGTAGTGGCTCGTTTTGATTTGGTTTGTAAAGATGCTCATGCAAAAAATGTTGCCTTACTCATTGATGGTGAAGAAAGTTGGATGCAAGATGCGGCGGATGATTTAGTGACCGAAATGATGCGCAAATACAATAAAGAAAAAGCCATTGTTTTCAATACGTTGCAAATGTATCGCTGGGATCGTTTGGATTACCTGAAAAAATTACACGAGCAAGCCAAAAAAGAGGGATTCTTCATTGGTATGAAATTAGTTCGTGGTGCTTACATGGAAAAAGAAATTGCACGTGCAGAAGAAAAAGGATATCCATCGCCAATATGCGCTTCAAAAGAAGCTACCGATGAAAATTATGACGCTGCAGTTCGCTATATGATTGAACACTTAGATACAATGTCTATTTTTGCAGGAACCCACAATGAGTTAAGTACCTATACGTTGATGGAATTGATGCAGCAAAAAGGGATTAAAACAAACGATGATAGAATTTGGTTTGGTCAATTGTATGGAATGAGTGACAATATAAGCTACAATTTGGCCGCTCATGGCTATAATGTTGCTAAATACCTGCCTTTTGGTCCTGTAAAAGATGTGATGCCGTACTTGATTCGTCGTGCTGAAGAAAATACTTCGGTAGCGGGACAAACCAGTCGAGAATTGACATTAATTAAAACAGAACGTAACAGAAGAAAAGGGAAATAAAGTTCTCAGTGTTCAGTTTTTAGTATTCGGTTATATTAAAATCTATAAAAAAACTCCATTAGTCCTTTGATTAATGGAGTTTTTTATTGGAATTAAAATTTAAGAATTGCTAAATTGTAAATTGCTTAAATTTTTATAAATACCATTTTCTAAAGCTATTAATTCTTGATGCGTTCCTTGTTCAGTAATTTTTCCTTTATCCAAAACCAAAATTTGATCGGCACTTCGAATGGTCGAAAGACGGTGTGCTATAATGATGCTGGTTCTTCCTTCCATCAAAATTTCCAACGCTTCTTGAACTAGTTTTTCACTTTCACTGTCTAATGATGATGTGGCTTCATCCAGAATCAATATACTTGGGTTTTTCAATAAAGCTCTCGCAATTGCAATACGTTGTCTTTGTCCTCCGGAAAGTTTAATTCCTCTTTCTCCCACAATAGTTTCAAATTTTTCAGGAAAACTTTCGATAAAATTATAAGCATTTGCTTGTTTTGCAGCTGTAAGAATTTCTTCTTCGGTTGCATTTGGTTTACCATACGCAATATTTTCTCTGATGGTTCCTCCAAATAGAATAACATCTTGCGGTACAATACTCATGTTTCCGCGAAGGTTTTCTAAATCAAAACCATAAATATTTTTTCCGTCAACTAATATTTCTCCTTCATCAATATTATAAAAACGTAATAATAGGGAAGCAATAGTCGATTTTCCAGTTCCACTTGGACCTACAATAGCAATTTTTTGGCCAAAATTAGCCGTAAAACTGACGTCTTTCAATACTTTAATTTCTTTTCTGGAATGGTAACTGAACGCTACATTGTTGAACGTAACATTACCTTTTATTTTCTGGGTTTCAGCAGCCTCTTGAACTGAATTAATTTTTTCAGGAGTTTCATCCAATAATTCAAAAACTCTTTCCGTGGCACCAATCGCTTTTTGGATTTGGGCATAAAGTTCAGCGATTCCTCCAAAAGAAGCTCCTACAAATGTAGAATACAATACGAAAGAAATTAATTGTCCCACGCTCATTTCACCACTGATGCTCAATCGAACACCAAACCAAACTACGGCTACAATAGCTCCAAAAAGACAGAAAATAATGAATGAAGCAAAGTATCCTCGGTATTTTCCACCTTTGATAGCTAATTTTACAACTTCTTTAATTTTACCATTATAGCGGGCAATTTCATACCATTCATTGGCGAAAGCCTTAACAATACTGATTCCTTGCATGGTTTCTTCAACAATTACCTGGCTTTCGGCAACTTGATCTTGTACTTTTTTAGAATATTTCCTGATAAATCGTCCAAAAATAACGGCAGCAACAGCCACAAGCGGAACTACTGATAACATCAACAAAGTCAGTTTGATGCTTTCGTTTGCTAATAAAAGAACACCTCCAATAATTAGAATAAATTGTCTTAAGAATTCGGCAATTGTAGACGTTAAAGTGTCTTGTATTTGTGTTATATCAGAACTGATTCTACTGTTTAATTCTCCAACACGCTTTTGCGAGAAGAAAGACATGGGTAGTTTTACCAAATTACTGTAAAGCGATAATCTAAGATTAGCTAAGGTGTTTTCAGTGAAATTGACAAATAAATACAATCTGAAAAACGAAAATATTGATTGAAGAAATAAGATTATTATTAAACCTCCTGCAATCATGTTTGCCTGATCGTTATCCTTATTTTTCACGCAATCGATAAGCATCCCCATCAATTTTGGAAAAGCTAAAGCAGTAGCACCGGTAAATAATAAAAAAATTAAACCTACATAAAATTTCCAACGATGATTTCCAGCATATTGAAATATTAGAATTGCTTTATTGAGAGAACTTGCAGTTATTTTTGATTTTGGTAAATCATTTTCTTTGAACCTTGCCATTATGTATTGTTTATGTCACAAATGTAAGACTATAACGAATCAATACAAAAAAATAGTAGTGTTTCATGCGAAACATAAAGTACTATGATAGAGCGTGAAAGCAAATAGGCTCAATATTTTATTCATTTTTTTTACAGTTTTGCTTGCAGATACGATTTCTAGCTGTATATTTGCACTCGCAATAAGGAAATAAAAATGACTGCATTGTTTAGGGCGATTAGCTCAGCTGGTTCAGAGCACCTCGTTTACACCGAGGGGGTCGGGGGTTCGAACCCCTCATCGCCCACTGTGAGGGATTACCGAAAGGTTTTCCCTCTTTTTTTTGTATATAAGACATCCTTTTTCCTCCATTTTACTGGCATTATGAGAAAATATATCTAAAATTGTAGGTGTTCGATATATACCCTCTTGGTAGTATAAGTTACCATTGAACACCATCTTTACAAACTCACGCTTTTGCAAAGTATCTGACTTTGTGTAGACATGTTTGATATCACCCAATAAATCCAGATTACGGTCTAAAATCTCGAAGGCCTTCCCTTGATTTGGGCTAAGCCTTTCTATTGCTGCTGTAATGGTCAATATATGGTCACTGTAAGTAGAATACCATCTTTCGTAGGTATCCTTGTTTATCTCGTCCCTAAACCATTTTTCTTCTACTGCATTTAATAGCTGCTGTACTTCCTCCAGCTCATGTTTTTTGTCTGCTACTTTTTTCTTGTTTGCCTTTACTTCCTGTTCAATTGAGGCGTAACTGCCATCTCTTATCTCTTTAATCTGTCTTTCAGGAACGCTCATGAAATCGCAGACGTTCAAGAATTGCTCATGTGCTTTGACAGCACTAATGTTGTTATGCTTTGAATGCTTGCATTTATAATAGTAGAAGTATTTTCCAGATTTACCACGAGAAGGCGCACCAGTAAGCGGAGTTCCACAATGGCATTTTACAACGCCGCGTAGCGGTATTTCATCATCGATAACTACCTTTACTTTATCAACTTTCTTCATTTTGGACTGTACCATTGTCCATGTTGTCTTATCAACTATTGGCTCATGAATGGCTGGAAAAAGACCTCCCGGCAGATCTTTGAACGGCTCAACCCTTACAAGCCCTGCATAAACAGGATTTGCAAGCACACGATCAATAGCCATGTTGCCTTTCCTGTCAAAACCTGATTGATAAGCTATTTCTTTGATTTTATATAACGGCACATCACGCAGATACATATCATAAATTGTTTTGACAATTTTAGCTTCTATCTCATTTACTTCAAGATGGCGCTGTTTTCCTTCTCCAACCTTGCTGTAGCCGAAAGGTTTTTCTCTAGTAAGGAAACGACCTTCTTTTGCACGGGCTGTATAGAGTCCGCCACGCACTTTTATACTCCTGTTGATATTGTCTTCTTCAGCTAGCAACAATTGTAAGCCTGCTCGGAAAAAGCTTCCCGGTGTATCATAATCAAAAACGATCCCTTCAGTCACGCTGATAATTTGAATACTGTATTTTTTTTGAAATTGTTTGACCAAACTCATAGCTTCACCCGCATCCCTGCTGAAACGGTCAAGCTGGTCTACAAGTAGGTAATCCACCGATTTATAATGCTTGGCAATGAATGCCTGTAATTTTATAAAATCTGGACGGTCAAAAGTCTTGGCACTTTTACCCCTGTCAATGAAGGAATCCACCAACTTTATATTATTATATTGCAGGTATTGATCGGTATACAATTCCTGTCTTTCAATCGAGCCATTACTTTGCCCTAATTGACTAAATCTCAAATATCTAATCGCCCTCTTCATATAATTCTTTCAATGTTAATGATACAATAATTTCAATCATTAAATCTACGAATTTTTGTTCTTTTTCCCGTTCTATATCTTCATAATTTTTTGAGATATATTCTTCTACATCAGTCTGTTTGATAAATTCCTGCTTCATTTTGTACCTCCTTTGCCTTTTGGTAAAACAATATTTTTTAATGAGCCAATGAATTTAAACCATCTGACAGCTTAGGAGTAATTACAGTCTCACCGAGGAACTCTTTGGCTGCATTAGTCTCAAAGCAATATTAGAAACAGTTGTAAAAAAACAAAGACAATCCCTCCTTATCGTCGGGACAGTCTTTGTTTTTAAAAAAAGTTGGTACAGCCAATTTGATGAATCACTCCTTTGTCGTGAATCAACAAAAAGGCTGGCGATTAAAATTGATAGTATGCACTATCTTTTTTTGCGTCTGGCTTTCTTTTTCATTTGGTTGACAAATAATTCTTCATCATAGTCTTCTGCTTTTCCATTGGATAATAAGCCTCCAAAGACTTCAATAAGGTTGTTTTCTTCGTGGCTATTGCACAGATCTTCCTTAACCAAAAAGTCAAACAGCTTGTGTGATTGTTTGATATCTTCATTTATAGTCGCATTTTTCTTTGAGGCACCATTTCCCTGCACAGGCTGCTCCATTTTAGTGCCATTATTCCACCAGTCATTGAATACGTTAGCCGAAAGGTTTTTGCCTAATTGCGAACCATTCCACACGGATTTTGAACTATGGTCAACAAAAGTTATTCCATAAACTCTGCCTTCAATATTTCGTCTTACAACGGTATTAATACCTCGTTCCAACAACCTTTTTTTGAATTCTTTTTCATCCGATGCCGTCTGCAAGCACATCTCAATGGCTGTCTTAAGCAAAGCTTTGGATGGCTCATTTTTCAACAACTCTTTGGACTGGGCATAGCGTTGTTGAAGGTGAACATATCCTGCCTGTTTACCGAACAGCGAAGCCTTAAAGGGATTGCTTGCTTTTTCTCCCTTTTCATTTAATGCAAAATATACCAGTCCTTGTTTTGGGATTCCATTAAATTCACCCTTGACTTCTTCAGCGGTAATATTGAAAAGGGAAAGCAGGGCATTGTAGGTGCCGAAACCCTCAAATTTGTAATACTTTGGCAAATTACGGATTACCGAAGCCATCTGGCTCTTTATATCTCCAGCCTCATAATCAACTGGTTTGAATATTTGATTTTGTGGATTTTGCTTTTTCTCGATAGCAGATATCAAGCAGAATTGTTTTTCCAATTCCCGACAGACATTCATCGAATGTCTTTTTTCAAATTTATCCGATATTTTCCTGCCATTTTCATCCACACAAACTGATACGATATGAATATGGGTACGCTCAATATCTGTATGCTTGAATACCACAAAAGGCTGTTCAGCGTAACCCATTTTCTGCATATACTTTTGCGCCAGCTTTTCAAATTGTTCATCACTTACTTTATCCTTCGGATCAGGATTGAGAGAGATATGTAATATTGGTTTTTCAGTCTTTCGATTGGCCAGCAGGTACGGTTCAAAAGAACGCAACAGTTGACTAGTGGCGTAAATGCCATCAGGAGTTTCAATTATCTTATTGGTATACAAAACCTGCCCATTTTCCTTTTCCACTTTGAGCTGATTGTATGCCAATGCGCCATACAAATTGTTTCCTCTTCCGATTTTCGCTATCATTTTTTTAGGTATTTTGCTTCAAAATCCTCCGTTAGCTGAATGATTTTTTGACACAATACCGCCATTTCTGCTGTCTGTTTTTCCAATTTATAGAGATAGGCTGCGGCTTTCTTTTCAGAAAAATTGCGGTACAGTATTTTTACCACTTGGTTATAATTGGTTCCTACAGCCCTGAACTGTCCGAATAGGGTAGTCAGGCGCATATAGTAATCCATGGTTGCCTTGTCAACCGTTACGATTCTAATGCCTTTTTGGAAGACACATGCCGTAATAAAATGGGCCATTACATCCATTCGTGAAGCTTCATAGAGAGAAAGGAATCGTGCATTTTCCTCAGCACTAAGGCTTATAGAATAGCGGTGAACGGCGGGATCTTTCTTGGGATGCCTGCCTCCTTTATGCGGGGTGGTTCTGCCGTTGTCTTCCATAACCATTTTTACTGGTTTCGTCTAAAGAATTTTAAAACCAATATACTTTATCATTGGTAATGGCCTCTGGATATTGGAGAATATGGAAGCATTTGGCTTACTATTTCCGCATGTTGATTTTCGCCTTAAGGACAACTTCCGTCAAACAAAGCCACGACTGGACCCTTTCTAAGAGTGCCTCGCTTTCGGGATTAATTTCATGAGAAACGTGAAATTATGCTCTGCAAAGAAACAGTTAGCAAGGAGATGTGGGAACTTCTCCAAAGGCTTATGAAAGATGAAAAATTGAAAGACTATATATTGGTCGGCGGTACGGCGTTAGCCTTACGACTGGGACATCGCTTATCAGTGGATCTAGATCTTTTTACAACAAAAACTTTTAATTCGCAGATGATGCTCAAATATCTGCATGACACTTACGATGTAAATGAAAAGGAAAGCCAGTTCTTCCCGAACACTGTTCTTACCTACATCGATGATATAAAAGTCGATATTGTTACACACAATTACCCTCTTCTGAATTCCGTGGAAACAGCTGAAGGAGTCCGCATGATTTCCAATGAAGATATTGGAGCAATGAAACTCCATGCGATTCATCAGAGCGGAGACAGGTACAAGGATTTTGTTGACATGTACTTTATGCTTGAACGAGAACCATTAAAGTTCTACCTACAAGCCTATCAGAGAAAATACGATAAGGATCCCTACTGGGCTTCCATAGGTCTGAATACATATGACAAGATTAGTACCTTTGAAGGTATAGATATGCTGAAAGAAAAAGAGCAAAACTGGAAAATTATCCAAAAACGGCTGGAACTGGCAGTAAAAAATCCTTTGTATAAATTTAAATCAGAAAGCCAGGATTTACAGATTAATCCCAACAAAAAGAGAGGATTTCGCAGGTAATTAAGCAAAAAAACTTATATTTGATACTACACCAATTAAAAAAACAATGAAGCCATTAACCAAACATATACCTAATCTTCACCCTAAATTCTTTTGGGATTTTAGATTCGACAGTATTGACTGGGATGGAGGATATAAAATGGTAATTGCCCGTATTGTTGAGCGTGGAGGTCAGGATCAAATTGACGAAATCGTCCGTTTTTATGGTCGTGAAAAAGTAATTACTTCTATCCGTGACGAGATTTTCTTTCTTCCCAACTATGCCATTGAGAATGCTCTTAAATTCTTTCCCGAACTCAAAAAGGAAGAGATGTATTGCTATCTGAACCGCAAAGACAAACCCTATCACTGGATTTAGTGAATACCTAAATCCCTAAACGGGTTTTTCTTGGTTTATTTAATTCCTCATCTTTGCTTTGTTCAGTCTATTTGGACGGGTTGGAGTTTATATTTTGCTCAAAGAAATATTAAAAAGAAAACCAAGGTAGGACGTGCTGGATGAGCCTGTCCAAAAGACTACGGCATAATGGTTAGCTCGTGCCTCACAAACCACCCTTCGGGACTTATTCCGTTTCCTTTTGTCCTGTCTGCATCCCGTCCTTTGAAATTGCTTTCTTTTTCTTTTTTCCGATTTTCTGTTTTCTTTGGAAAAGATATTTTTATTGGTATTGTGAGGTTCAATTATCTTTTCAAGGTTTGTCTGAAATAAAATCGCAAAGTTTCCGGAAAAACCATAAAAGCATTTTTACATTTTATGCTTTTAAAAACACTTATGCAAATAGGCAAATACCTGCAGGCTTGCACATCTGAATACCTGCATACTTACATCCCTGCATACTTGCATGCTTACATTACTGTATACTTGAATGCCTGCATTTCCTCATGCTTGCTTACTTGCATCCCTGCATACTTGTATACTTGTATACTTGTATACTTGTATACTTGTATACTTGTATACTTGTATACTTGTATACTTGTATACTTGTATACTTGTATACTTGTATACTTGAATGCCTGCATTTCCTTATGCTTGCTTACTTGCATCCCTGCATACTTGAGCCTTTTCTTGAAAGAAAATATTTTAAGATACAACTCAATTATTACATCATATATCTCTCCGCAGTCTGCTGGCTTAAACAATAACACTGCCATATGAGAAGGATCCGATTTATTTAGATATATCTTTAAAATAAATTACTTTATAACCATTACAATAAAAAAGGGCCTCAAGCCCTTTCCATTAAAACCATATCCAATAATATTTTCGCAGGAAAATAGCAAGTTGTGTTTTGAGATGCTTGAAATGAATTCAGCATCTCAAAACCACTTGCCCGTGCGGGGAGCTGGAAAACGCCTCCAAAGTCGGCGTTTTATTAAAATTATAAATGGAAACAGGTTAATTGATAATGTCATTCTTATATGGATTGTTAGTCTTTTATTATATTTTCATCTTCCTTTCTAGAATCAGCAGGGAATAATATGCTGATTTCATTTAGCAGTTCAAATTCATCAATTGGAAATAACTGCAAGGCAATTCCCAGTATAAGCCCGACGTCAATTGACTGATTTTTTATCGTAATGGGAACTTCAGCTCCATCTTGATCCAGAGCCACAATACATAACTTTATAAGATTTCTAATAATTGAGGCAAGTTCCAAAAAATCAAACACTCTAATTTCTGCAGCATATAAACCGCTTTTGTCCCCTGCAGGTTTTAAGGTTCTCAGACACATGTCTGTTAATCTCTTGATAGCTTCAATATCTTTAACTCCATCTGTTTCCATGATTATTTTTTATTTTCAGTTATTTGATTTTCAATAATTTCAATTTGACTTAACCTCTCGAGTTCTTTTTGTATCTCTATATCGGCTTGTTTTTTAAATTTACCGCATCTCTCTTCCGTTATCTCATAATATAAATAATCAACATCGTTAGTCTTACTAAAACGTAACGTGTTGGGCTGTTGCTTAAGAAGTTTAAATATGGATTTGTCTTCCCGTGTTTGTCGGGGAAAAAAATCTGCAGTTATGGTAGTAAAGTATTCGCAGAGATTAAATAAATACTCTAATGCAAAATGATTAGGAGTGTAGCCTAAAAAGACACGGATCAAAGACAAACAGATTTGCTCCACTATTTGATGAAGAGCGGACATTTTTACTTCATCTGAACTAGAAGCATCATCATCATTATATACCCAGCCCCAGATTGTAGCAATATTATTCCTCCTCCATGCTATGTAATGCGATGTTGATTTTAAATTTCTTTTGGGAGTTTCGCTAATATTTAAATAAGGAGGCTTGTTAATATCTTGAAATAATAGCTCTGCGTTCTGCATGATCTGCCAAAAGAAAAACTGCTGGTCTTGGCAGAGGTCTTTTAGACTCTGCACGTGGTGAACAAGAACAGTAGCGGTCAAAGTACCCTGAGTCTTTGCTTTTATCTTATCGCTTATATCACTGACAGCATTTTCTTTGGTCTCCTGTACAAAAACTAAGAGGTATAAATGACTATGTTCTTTTTGGAGTTCTTTATCAGGATAAATTTTCCTGCTTGAACTATAAGCTGTTGCATACCTGCCAAAATAATAAATCGCAGATGTTTTAATGTGCTCAGTAATTACTTCCTTCAATTCTTTTTGCTGTGAAAATTCAATTGCATTCATAATTTTGCTTTTTTAATTAATACTTATCCGAAAAATTGTATCTTTGTCTAAAACACATTGCAAGTAAACAATAGATTGTACCGTACCGAACTAATCGAAATTGTATCATACTAATTCAGGCTTGTATTTTACCGATCTGAAAAAAATTAAAGAATTTTAAATACCTTTGATCTATGGAAACAGCAACAAAACCAAAACATATTGGCAGGAACATAAGCCGAATCAGAGAGCTTAGAGGTATGAAACAAGAAGCATTGGCTATTGCTATTGGTGTAAGTCAACAGTCAGTTTCTAACATTGAAGGAAGCGAAACAGTTGATGAAGAAAAATTAAAGGCAATTTCTGAAGTTCTTGGGGTTTCACCTGAAGCAATAAAAAATTATAGCGATGAAACTGTATTAAATGTTATCAATAATACTTTCACTAGTCATGATAGTTCAACAATTAATGCAATTAATATTCAGCCAAATTTTAATCCCCTGGATAAAGTAGTTGAGTTATACGAACGTTTAGTTCAGGCAGAAAAAGATAAGGTTGAGTATTTGGAAAAATTATTGAAGGCTAAATAAACCTTTTATAAAAGATATAATTAATTCCAAAAAGAGACCTCACAAGTCTCTTTTTTGTTTGTAGAATAGAAAGTAAATCAAGTTTTATTAGCGTAATATATTATTATTGTGCGTAAAATGAAAATCAAAAAATAAACCGATGGATAAAACTATTAAGCTAAGAGTTAAAAAAGAAATTGATAATAGCAGTGAGCTTAAAGTTTTGAAATTAAAAGGCACTCTAATTTCAAAAGGATACACTGAAATTATTCATATTGCTGATGAAAATACAGAGTATTATCTTAATTCATTTTCCACTTCCCCTGAGAATAAAAAAGAGGTGGAACATTTTGTTTTAAACTATATTACAGACTATAATCTTGCCGACACCATTTCGTTACTTCAAGAAAACAAATAAATGATTTTTGATTGCGGTAATTTTTTTTTAAATCATCTGCAAAAACCTTCCTGAAAACAGTCAGAATTTTGCACATTAATTAAAATCTATTCTTTTGAAAAAGTACGCTCCCTTATTCAAGATCTAATAATTATTTAGCAACATTTTCTTATGTATTGGAATAAGGGAGCGTACACTTTCTAAAACCTTTTACATAAGTAATCTTAGAGCTTTACATCCTCCCAAAGACCTCAAAAATTTCACGATAAAAAATCACAAAAAGTACAACTAAGGTATTGGACATCCATCAAGTGCGTGCCCATAATGTCACCGCTCATTCTTCGCAGTGCCACCCTTCAGGACTTATAGCACTCCGCTTAATGCACATCCAATTTTGCATTACTTTCTTTTTTTTCTTTTTCTTTTGAAAAATTTTTTTGCAGTCTGGCTGAATCATAAACCAACATTTTCTACTATTTATTGAAGACATTTAATAGGTAAAAATTACCCATGATTGTTTATGTCAAACACTAGCTTTAAATTAGCCTGTATCCTTTAAGAAGCTGCAAGATTGCAACGTTCCTGCAATCGGCAAGATGTCCGGTTGTATCAAAACCGATATCTTGCTGACTTTGCACTCGGAACTCATGGGCAGTGAAACTGAAAAATTTAGATTCCAAAAGAGTAATTATTATAGAGAATTGCAGAGTCTAATTCATATCAAAATATTTCTAATTGATTTTAGAATCACAAAATAAAATGATTATCAACATCTTTTAATAAAATTACAAAATTGATTGTTATTTCGCTCAAATTAGGTCATTTTGCCTATAATAACAATCATAGAAAATAAATTAATGTTCTTCTCTAAGTTATCTTTAACTTCAAGATTAATTGTAAAATTCAGAAATAATCCTACAATACGGTTTTCCTCACTATTGAAATTCTTTTTTTAGGTATCTTAGCCAAGATGATATTCTTGAGTTAATCAACAATTAATTGTTTTAGACAAATTAAGAACATAAAGAAAATTACTAACTAGAAAGTTAAATCATGAATAAAAATTCTACAGAAATAAAGAATTATAATTTTATTAAAAATCAACCATTAGGTGAAGATTTATTCAAAAATAAATCACAAGAAAAAACAGCTTTAGTTATCAGTGAAAAGATAATTAAAGACCCTGAATTTAAAATTATAGGTATTGATGGGGAATGGGGTTCAGGTAAGAGTAATTTAGTTAGGTTAATTGAAAATAAATTAGAAAAATCTCATAAGTTTTTTGTTTATGATGTTTGGGGTCATCAAGAAGATGAACAAAGAAAATCAATATTGGTTGAACTTACTGATTTTATAAAGAATGAAACGGATTTATTAAAGAAAGGAAATGAAAAAATATGGGATAATAAATTAAAATTTTTATTGGCTAAATCAAAAGAAACTACGACAATTAATCAACCCTATTTAAGTGTCGGTTTTATTTTTAGTTTATTATCAATTGTTTATATCCCAACTGTAAACGTTTTCAAAGATTCTTTAAAAGATTTTTTTGAGATTGACTCATTATTTTGGAAGATAGTTTTAGTTACATTCCCAATATTAATTGTTCTAGGTATTTATTTTTGGAATGTTATCAAATATTGGTGCTTGAAAAGTGGATTTTGTAAAGCCTTCAAATTATCCGCTGAAGAAACCTTTCAGGTATATACAAATAAACAAAAAGAGGAAACGAAGATTGAAACAATTTCTGAAGACCAACCTTCTGTAAGAGACTTTCAAAATTGGATGGAAGATATTAATAATGATTTAAACAAACCAATTGTTATTGTATTTGATAATTTTGATAGGTTACCAAAAAAACACATTCAAAATATTTGGTCTTCTATTCATATTTTCTTTGCTGAAAAAAAATACTCTAACATCAAAGTTATTATTCCATTTGATAGAGAACATATTCAAAATGCTTTTAAAGAGCTAAACGCCGGTGATAGTAAATTTGGTGATGATTATGTAAATAAGACTTTTGATATTGTTTTTAGAGTGACTAAACCAATTATGTCAAATTGGAAAGAGTTTTTTGAAGCCAATTGGAAGAAAGCTTTCGTAAATCCTGATGAAGAAGAATTAAAGTTAGTTGTTCAAGTTTATGAATTTTTAAATCGTAGAATAACTCCTCGAGAAATTATTTCTTTCATCAATGAAATTCTAACAATTAAACTTTTAGATGATAAATTTAAAGAAAGATACATAGCTATTTTTGTACTTAAAAAAGATAAAATTCTTAATAATCCCTTAAAAGCTGTCACTGATATAAAAGATATTGTGGACGGACTTTTTCATGTTTACGCAAATGATTCAGAATACGCAAAACAACTAACTGCTATCGTATATCACATAGAAGTTGATAAAGCATTAGAGCTAATTTATACACAAGAGTTAAAAGATTCAATGCTTAAAAATGATGTTGAACATTTTAATGAAATTTGTAATTCTGATTTCATTAATGCTATGTTTTATTCAACTATGTTAGAAATCGATAATTTTGAAAATCCTATTTTAACTTTAGCTGCTATTAACAATGAATCGAATGTTTCAATAACAAATATTCAACAGACTTGGAATTTATTTAATAACCGAGTACTTCAATTAGATTTTTCAATAACAAAATTTCAAATTAGTGATTGGCAATTAGCCTTACTAAAAAATATATCTGACGATAAATATCTAACAAAATTATTGGATGGTTATTTTAATTTAATTGATGATTCAAATATTGAAAATTATATTGATTTAATTGATGATTTAATTATTGATTTAAAGACAGAAAGGGTTTTAGGTTACTTGGTAAAACGTAAAATTTCTGACAAGAATTTCATTAAGTTTCTTGAGTATAGTGGTGAAAACTATGGAATATATAAGCTATATACTGATTATAAATCATTAGATCAATATCTTTCTAAATTAAGTATTGAGGAAATCTTAAAATTAAAAAACACAGAGTTTTTACCTGAAGAATATGACTTCAAAAGCTATAAAGCAATATTAAAGAATAGTTTAAATACATTTATAGATAAAAACAATGTTCAATCTTCAAACGATGTTTTGGTTAAGCTTAAAGAAAGATCTAAAAAAAATGGAGATATGAAAGATTTATTAGATGATTCAAGAATATATTCGCTGTACTCTAGTTTTTCATCTTCAGAATTACCAATTATAAATGAATTAATTGCTATGAGAATAGCAAAAGGTTCAGGTTTTAATTCTGCATATGTCTCTCAATTTACTAGCATTTTAAGCTTAAATGATGACAAACGTGCAGAAGCAATTTCTGAAATTATCTTAAAGTATATTGAATATGGCGAGCTATTGTTACTTTCTAAACATTTCAATAGCTCTCCACTATTTAAACAAATAATTTTAAAAATGTTTAATAAAACTGATTTAGGAAAATCAGCCAATATTATTCCTTTAATTGAAAATTATGATGAAATAAAAGGAGGTTTAGGAATAGATGATAATTTACTTATTAATGAATTTAATAAGTGGGAAGTTGATAAGAATAAGTTAGACATTAATAAATTAAGTGATTTATTTATAAATGATTGCCTTAATTCCTCGGATTTGAGGATTTCTAAGGATTTATTTGAGGTTTTTAATATGGAATTTAAAAATTTAGATAATGAAGCTTATGGAACTGTTTTTGATGATGGTACAGATGTTCATTTCAAATATTTTAAACATTTAGAATTTGATAATCTTTCTCAAACCTCATTAGATGTCTTTGGAAATAAATTGATTGAAAAATTGAAGTCTAATAAGGCAATTGACAATAATAATTGGGACATTTTAGCTATTTATGATTCTAATCATTCAACAATATCTATAATAAATACTTTAAAAAATATTTTAAGTGAAATATTCACATCAAAAATTGAGTTTAAAATAGATTCTGCTAAAAAATTAATACCATATTTTATTAAATATGATTTATTAAAAAACCATAATGATATTTTCAGATTAGTAATTAAAAATGATTTTCTTTCTGATTCAGAATTTGTTACTCTGCTAATTTCTAATTCTGAATATTTAAAAAACATCTATAAAAACGCAATACAATCAGATAAAGACGGATTTAGAAATTTAATAAACCAAAAAAGAGAAGATAATTCTGAATTTGAAAGTTTAGCAAAAAGTTTAGACCTCCGAAAATCAAAAAGTAATTCTGAGGAGAATTAATGTCCGTAATATACAATTTACTATTTTCCCAACATCAGTAAAATGGTATCAAATCCTAATAAATTAAGTTATAAATAATGGCAAAATATAGTGTACACAAACAACCCGTAGAAACTTTTTTAAGTTGGATTAAATCTTGCGATATTGCAATTCCTGAAATACAACGAACGTTTGTTTGGAATCCTTTAAAAGTTACAGATTTTAAAAATATAATATATTGAAAGATCTAATAGAAATAGATGCTGCTTTTTGCAATCATTATAGCAGTTTACTTGAGACACAGCGAGCAATTAGTGAAGAATTAGAAATTTATTCATTTGATTTAAACAAAAATGATATTACACAAGCGATACATAACCGTATGCTTTCTTTTTGGGCATTTAATGCTAATAACTGTAAAGATTTAGGTAGAACCGTAAATACGGTTGCATCCGATTTTTTCACGGAAACTTGCTTGTTTTTTTTTAAGCAAGTTTTTAAACAACGTGGTATGGAAGTTTATTCAGAAAAAAACATACTGAAAGAATTGAGTAGAAAAAGTATGCGTCCTGATATTTCTATTTGGAAGAATCATGATTTAATAGCTGTTATAGAGCTAAAAGTAAGTGATGGTTGGAAAAGAGCAGGCATGCTGAATCATTTAGAAGAACGTAAAAAAAACATACAGAAAATTTATCCTGAAATTTTTTTTGGAGCAATAGCTTATTGGGATTGCTTTCGAAACATTGATAATGACTTATATCCAAATTACTTAGGACTAGTGATCCATGATAATAAGTACAATCATCCTAGCACAGGACGTACAATTGAGGAAATGATAAAGAGAATAATAGAGAATTAGTACTATGCAGTTGTTTTGAAGTGAGATTATATCAAATACAATATTTAACGATTAAAAAATGTCCAGTTTTTTATATAATAAACTGGACATTTTTATATATTTGTAGCAAATAGTACTACATGAAAACTACTGATTACATAGCTGTTACCATAGATCGACTTCCGAAAGGATATGTATTCACCTATGATGATTTTACTTCAGAAGTCAACAAAGAGCAAGCTGTAATAAAGGCATTAAACCGTATGGCAGCTTCTGGTAAGATAACAAAGCTAGCAAAAGGAAAGTTTTACAAGGCAGAAAGTACTCCTTTTGGGAATTTAGAACCCAACCAATATCAAGTGGTAAAAGATTTACTAGAAGATGATGGCAAAATAATTGGTTATCTTACGGGTTACAGTATATACAACCAGTTAGGATTGACTACCCAAATAAGCAATACCATTCAAATTGCTAGAAACGACATTCGTCCTACATTGCAAATTCCAGTGATATTGACCACCCAATTCCAATTTAAAGTGACCACCTGATTCCAATTCAAAATGACCATCCAATTCCGGAGCAAACTGACCACCCCAATTTTTCATTAAAAACTGCTCTTTTTCATCTGTTAATTAGTATTCAAATATACTTAAAATATTATCCTTTGTTTATGCCTCTTTTTTTTCTCATAGATTCCCCATGTAATTCGAGTCGGTGAGATTGATGTATAAGTCTATCCAAAATTGCATCAGCTATAGTTTTTTCGCCAATTATATCATACCAACCTTGCACTGGGATTTGTGATGTTACAATTATAGAACCATTATTATGCCTGTCTTCAATGATCTCCAAAAGGGTAATTCGGTTGTGACTATCCAATGCTTGGAGTCCAAAATCGTCAAGTATAATGACATCTTGCCTTTCAATTTTAGCAAGCTCTCGCAGGTAAGAGCCATCTGCTTTGGCCATTTTTAATTTAGCAAACAACTTCGAAGTATTAAAATAACTCACTTTAAAACCTTGTATACAGGCTTGATAACCCAATGCGGTGCCTAAATAACTTTTACCTACACCAGTACTTCCTGTGATTAAGATATTTTCGTTTTTTTCTACAAATTCACATTCAGCCAGACGCAGTATTGTATTTCGATCCAGATTACGGGTTTGGTCAAAATTGATGCTTTCAATATTTGATTTATAATGGAATCGGGCATTGGTGATGCTACGCTCAATACGACGATTGTGTCTTTCATCCCATTCGGCATCAATAAGCATCGATACAAACTGATCGAGTGTGTAATGATCTGTTTTTCCGCTTTCAATGGCTGTTTTAAAAGCATTGAACATGCCATAAAACTTCATTTGTTTCATTTTTGTTACTGTGGATTCATTCATGTTTTCAAGATTTAATTTAGTTATAATAATGTTTTCCTCTTATGTTACCGTGATTGGGGAGTTCTTGCTCTGGTTCTTGTTCAAAATCAATATGGTCTAAGTTGTTTTCCAAAATATTTTGTATCGTTTTGAAATTGTAAATTTTAAAATCAAGCGCCCGTTTACAGGCATTTATCAATCGTTGCTTACCTACTTTTTTTTCGAAGTTTAGGATTCCTAAACAACTTTTATAAGCCTGTTCAGGATGGTTTCTGCTGTCGATTATCTGCAAAATATATTCTCCTACTGATTCATCAATCCTATTTGCCCAATCAATAAAGCGGGCAGCACTCCATTGAGCCACAAACTGATGTGTACTGGCTAAATGCTCCGGGATTGTGGTATAGATATAAGGTTTGTAATCCCTTGGATGAATGGCTATCCGATTGTATTTATAATAGATCTCCACGGTTGATTTGGTATACAGGAGTTTCGCTTTTTTCTTTACATATTGATACGGAACACTGTAATAATTTTTGTCCTGGCTTAATTGGACATGCCCGTTTTGCATTACCGTTGCAAAGGATTGGTATTTGATTTCAAAACGTTCTTGTGGTAATGGACGCAGTTTTTGCTTCTCATCCTCTAAAAATAATTCTTTTCGAGAGTAAGGGCGTCCGGTGAGTTTCCGACTATTATGGGTATCTAATAAATCCCATACCTGCTGGTTTAATTCTTCCAGAGAAAAGAATTTAGTTTCTTTTAGGGTTACATAAATCCTTCTGTACAATATCTTGACAGCACCTTCAACTAATGATTTGTCTCTTGGTTTATAAGCCCTGGCGGGCAAGATTGTAGTTTCGTAATGTTCCGCTAAATCAGCCAAAGTTTCATTAATTGTCGGCTCAAAACGACTGCTTTTTATTACTGCAGATTTTAAATTATCCGGGACAATTGCCGCAGGAGTGCCTTCAAAAAAACGCATGGCATTTTCTACCGAAGTGACAAAATCTTCCTTTTGCTGGCTCATGGAAGCTTCAGCATACGTGTATTGACTGGCTCCCAATATGGCCACAAAAAATTGTACTTCTTTGATTTCCCCAGTGTCGTTATCTATAATGGAGAGTGTTTTTCCGGCATAATCTACATACATTTTATCACCGGCTTTGTGATTCATATGCATTACCGGATTGACTCGTTTACTCCATACTTTGTAATGATGAGCAAATTGCGAACTCCTGTAACCATCAGGATTTATGGCAACATATTGTTCCCACATATGTTGTATGGTGACGCCAACTTTTTTTAGTTCACGCTCCATTTTAGGGAAAAAATTATGGAGTTTTTGCAATTTGGGACTAATTGATTCCACGGTAGTCTGTGAAAACAAAAGCTCTAGTTCAGTATCTGTTTTTTTGTCAATTAATTCAAAGCTTAATCCGAGAACTTCAAATAAAGAAATATACTTCTTTACCGTATTCCTGGAAAGGGATAAGTAGCTACTTATAAACAACTTACTCTTTCCATCACAATAGAATTTAATTACTTTTCTAATTTTACTCATGTCTGTTATTTTGTTTGCCATAATCCGTATTTTTTTTAACGAATGTATGGTTCTAACAACATGAAAAAGTCAGCAGTTTTTAATAATCAATTTACCCCAAAATTAGGTGGTCAATTTGAATTGGAAAGTGGTGGTCAGTTTGCTCCGGAACTGGTGGTCAATTTACACTGGAAAGTGGTGGTCAATTTGACCGGTTTTTCCATCAATTTATTAAAAACATCAATTGTAGTATTCTGTTTTGTGTACTATTGTAAAAACTTGTGCTTGATTACGTAGCGCATGAGCCTCAATAATAAGATAGATCGCTTAAAATAGCAAACATCTGGAAATTAGTCCTAAGCATTGTGGAAATCCGTAAATATCAATAATTACTTTGTTATATCTTGGCAGAAATAACTATCTATTTCTGAGTTACAAATATGTAAAACGTATATCTCAGACAATTAAAACTATATCAGTATGATAAAAATTATCGAAATAGAAAACATAAAAGGAATTCATCGTAAAACTTTTAATCTTGACATTTTTCCAAATAAACCTAGTTTACTTGTCGCGCCTAATGGATTTGGAAAAAGTTCTCTAGCTACCGCTTTCAAATCAATGAACAATAGAAGAATAATATTGCAAGATGAGGACTGTTATCAATGCAATGCCGCTAACCTTCCTCGAATTAGATTACAATACCAAAAGCCCGACAATTCTATCGTCAATGTCGAAGCAACTAGTACAACAAATTCTATAAGTACTGAATTCGATTATTTTGTAATTAACAACAACACGAAACCACGTGGAATCGGATCAATCTATGGTAGGGCAACTGCTAGTTTAGAAATAAAAGATATTGTTTTGATCGATCGTATACCGGATAGAATTAGATTTGATTATTCTTATCGTGATTTACAGGAGAGATTTGGATCTAATTCTAAAGTTTTACCGAATGCTACTGCTGCATTATCAAATTTTACTTTAATGCAAAAAATTAGTGAACTATATCAATCTTTGCAACGTGCAAATGGAAACAGAATTAACGCACAGACTAATGCTGTCATTAACCAAATAAATGTGCAAACGGGTTCTACGCAAATATTAACTAATTGGATCAGAGATAATCAGCTACAGGAACTAAAACAAATTGATTACTTGAAAAATTTAGGGGACCTTATTCATAGTTTTGATTTAGGTTATAATTCAGAGTCAAAAAGTTATCTCGTAGCTATTCAATTAATCTGGATGTTTAATCAGAATCCCGATTCTTTCAAAAATGCTTGCGTATTTAACAACTATCGATTAGACAAACAAGAATTTGATACAACTTTAGCAGATTTTAATAGTACCTGGCAAAATATTCGAGCAAGCGAAACGGGAGGGAAATTGATTGTAAAGTTCCCTCCAGCTGTAAGTATATCTAATGGTCAGCGAGATATTTTAACTTTTATTGCTATGCTATTTAAAGCTAAAAGAGAATTGAAAAAGGAAGCAAATATTTTGATAATTGATGAAGTATTCGACTATCTAGATGATGCCAATTTAACAGCTGCACAATATTACATAACCAATCTGATAAAAGAGTATTCTTCACGAGGAAAAAGATTATATCCACTTATCTTAACACACTTAAACCCACAGTATTTTAAAAATTTTGCTTTTAGCAATCAAAAGGTTTATTTTTTAGATGCATCAACAGTTCAGGTTAATCCGAGCATGACTGCATTGTTGCGCAACAGAGAACATGTGTCAATTCAGAACGATGTTTCAAAATACCTACTTCATTACGATCCTGGTGTAATTAATAAACGTGCCGAGTTTCGAGCATTAGGAATTCGTGAACTTTGGGGAGATGCAAAAAACTTTAACCAATACTTGACAGATCAAGCTCAAAACTATTTAAACAATCAACCATACGACCCATTTGCAGTTTGCGGTGCTGTTCGCGTACGAGTTGAGGAAATAGCTTATAATAAACTTCAAAGTCAGCAAGCAAGAGATACATTTTTGGCAACTCATAAAACGAGAAGCAAACTTGAAAAAGCAGAGGAAATGGGTGTAGTTTCTCCAGAATCACATTATTTACTTGGAGTAATTTATAATGAGGGCATGCATTGGAAAGATCATCAAGATAATGTTTCACCAATTGCAGCTAAACTTGAAAATCTTGTTATTAAAAAACTCATTCGAGATGTATTGGTTTAACTACTATGTCAGCGCCTAACCGCCACTAGGTCGAAATTGCCGAGATTTCGGTAGTCGGATGTTGCTTTTTACGAACATTATTTATCTTCAGAAGAGAGATCTCAGCTCGCTTTGATCAGCAACCTCGCTTATCGGCTAACTTAGGAAATATTTCATTTTATATTTTCGAGAAATGTCAAAATTGGTATTAATTGTTCTATTACAGTCCCTGACACTGCATACAAAGACAAACAACGCCATTGGATTCCAATCAGGTTGTTTTCTGTAAATGTATTGCACAAATTACTTTGCCTTAATTCTTACTAAAGAAAATAATTTCAATATACAAAAAAAGCCAATCATATTGCTTTTCTTTGTGTAACATTTTGAAAATTTGTGCTTAATCAAGTAGCGGGAACATAAGTTATATGCCATTATTGTATCGAGCACAAGTAATAAACCTTAACTATGAAAAAGGATATTAATCCAGCCAAAGAAGTTTTCAAAAAAAAATTAAAGGAGACATTAATTGAATCGCAACGACCTCCATTTTTGTTTGTAGGGTCGGGAATTTCAATTCGCTACAATTCTATACCAACTTGGATGAATTTATTGAAAGCATTTGTTGAGGACAACAAAGAATGCTTTGCTTATGAGTTCGGTTATTATTCTTCAAAGTGTTCTAACGATCCTTTAAAAATCGCTTCAAATCTTGCCGAGGAATTTCATGAGTTTTGGTGGAAGTCAGAGAAATACAAAGCTAGCCGTGAAACATTCAAAAAGATTGCTGGGCAAGATACAGAGATAGCTTTTAAAATCGAACTATCAAACTTTGTAAAAAAATCGATTAAACCTAATAAGAAACTAGATGAAGAAGTGTCCATGTTGTCTTCCGCCGTCATTAGTGGGATACTTACGACAAATTGGGATGATTTCACTCAAAGCACCTTTCCCGAATTCCAAGTTCAAATCGGACAAAAAGAAGCAATTTTTGCAGATCAGAGGTCAATAGGAGAACTTTATAAAATTCATGGCTGTACTTCTCTTCCCGAGTCCTTAGTAGTTACAACTACAGATTATGATAAGTTCATTTCAAACAATCACTATTTAAATGCAAAACTTCTAACTTTATTCGCCGAATACCCGATAATATTTGTTGGATATTCATTGTCTGATCGCAACATTGAACTCGTCCTGAAAAATTTAATTTCGTGTTTAGATAAAGAACTGTTTCACGTTGAAAAGCTAAAAAATAGATTGTTTTTTGTCGAATGGCAAGAAAGTCCATGTGATCCTTCGTTTGAATGTTCGACATACACAATGGAATCCATATCTCTTCCATTAATTAAGATTAAGGTTCACGATTACAAAGATATTTGGGAAGTACTATCAAATCTACCCCGGACATTATCGGTAAAAACTTTGCGTCAACTTCAAAGCATGGTTTTCGAATTCGTAACAACATCAAAACCGACAGGAAAAGTATTTGTAAATGGAATTGACGAATTAGACACTATCGAAAATTTAGAGGTTGTTGTGGGATTTGGAAATATATCAAAATTAGAAGATAAAGGAATTATAGGTTTGAAAACGTCAGACTTACTTCGAGATATCTTGTTTAATCAAATTTCACCTCAAAATTATCGAGAAATTGTCGAGAAATTGCTTCCCACAGTTGTAAGGAAAAATACTTTTGTTCCGTTTTTTAAATATCAAAAAGGATATAAAAATCTTAATTTAGATAACTCGCTAAAAGATCATTCGGGTACGAACTTTACTTTAACACAGTCTAACACGATCACAATGGAAGATTATCGAATTAATTCTGAACGTTCGAGAATGATGAAGCTTGTAAAAAAATATGATACACTAGGCGCCCTTATAATGGATTCGACGGCGATTCATACATTACAACGGATTCCATATTTGAGTGTTGAAAAAATTGATGTCAAAGTACTTTCTGCTTTTCTAAAAAAGCATTGGGATGACTTTGGTGAGAAGGAACATATTTACTCTTCAGGTTATCGAAAATGTATATGTATTTTGGATTTCCTAAAATATACTTTTCCTAAAGACAAATAAACCGCAAATGCAACTGACGTTATAGCTGAATATCATTTTGATAAAGAAAGCTATTCACTAATTAACCTAATTGACAAAAATTAAATGAATTTAGAACAATATATTGACAATATAAACCGAAGATATAAACTTGGAAATGCAACGGAACATACTTTTCGTGGAGATTTGCAACAACTTATAGAAAGTTTAATTCCCGAAATCAGAGCGACGAACGAACCGAAAAGAATTACTTGCGGTGCGCCTGATTATATATTGACAAAAAAAGATATTGAAATCGGCTACATCGAAGCCAAAGATATTGGCGACAAAGATTTATCAGGCATTAAGAAAACAGGGAATAAAGAACAATTCGACAGATATAAATCGGCATTACCAAATTTAATTTTTACCGATTATTTGGATTTTCATCTTTACATAGATGGAGTATTTATAACAAAAATTGCAATTGCAGAAATACAAAACGGTAGTATCGTTGCATTACCTAATAATTTTATAACATTTACCAATTTACTAAAAGACTTTTGTTCATTCGTTGGACAAACCATAAAAAGCTCAAAAAAACTTGCAGAAATGATGGCGGGCAAAGCCCGCCTTCTTTCTGATGTTATTGAGTTGGCTTTGACTAACGATGAAAATAATAGTGAAGACAGTACTTTGAAAGACCAAATGAACGCTTTCAAAGAAATATTAATTCACGATATTACACCAAAAGGTTTTGCAGATGTTTATGCACAAACCATTGCTTACGGAATGTTCGCCGCACGTTTGCACGACCCAACTTTACCAACCTTCTCTAGACAAGAAGCGTCAGAATTAATTCCAAAATCAAATCCATTTTTGCGAAAATTATTTGGTTACATCGCTGGACCAGATATTGACGATCGAATAAAATGGATTGTAGATAGTTTAGTGGAAATTTTTCTCGCTTGTAATGTAAGCGAAATCCTGAAAAATTACGGAAAAAGCACAAAAATGGAAGACCCAATCATCCATTTTTACGAAACTTTCTTGAGCGAATACGACCCAAAACTACGTAAAGCCCGAGGCGTTTGGTACACTCCAAAACCTGTAGTGAATTTCATAGTTCGTGCGGTAGACGATATTCTGAAAACCGAATTTGATTTGCCAAAAGGTTTAGCCGACAATAGTAAAACCAAAATAAAAGTAAATCTTCAAGCAACCGACAAACGTTATAAAGACAATATTAGAACTGTTGAGGAGGAAGTTCACAAAGTGCAAATTCTTGACCCAGCAACGGGAACAGGAACTTTTTTGGCTGAAGTAATCAAACACGTTCACAAAAAATTTAAAGGCCAACAAGGTGTTTGGAGCAATTATGTAGAAACCCATTTGTTACCACGATTAAATGGTTTTGAGTTATTGATGGCGAGTTACGCAATGGCACACTTACAAATGGATTTGTTACTCACCGAAACAGGTTTTAAACCAACAAAAGAACAACGTTTCAAGATTTATTTAACCAACAGTTTAGAAGAAAGCCATCCCGATACAGGAACTTTATTTTCCAATTGGTTAAGTTCCGAAGCCAACGAAGCTAATTTTATAAAACGCGATACACCAGTGATGTGTATTGTTGGAAATCCGCCCTATAGTGGCGAAAGTAAAAACAAAGGCGAATGGATTACCCAATTAATGGAAGATTACAAAAAAGAACCAGGTGGAAAAGAAAAACTAAAAGAACGAAACCCAAAAGCCATAAATGATGACTATGTAAAATTCTTGCGTTACGGACAACATTATATAGAGAAAAACGGTAGCGGTATATTGGCGTTTATTAATCCACACGGATTTTTAGACAATGTTACCTATCGAGGAATGCGTTGGAATTTACTCAAAACCTACGACAAAATATATACCATAGATTTACACGGAAACACAAAGAAAAATGAAACTGCTCCTGATGGTACTGCCGATGTAAATGTTTTTGATATTATGCAAGGTGTTGCCATTACTTTATTTGTAAAAACAGGAAAAAAAAAACCAAGTGATTTGGGTAAAGTATTTCATTATGATTTGTATGGAAAAAGAAATTTAAAATATGATTTTCTCTCTGACAATGATTTAAAAAACATCGCTTTTACAGAATTACCAAATGTTGCTCCAAACTATTTCTTTGTAAATAAAAATTTTGAAGCTCAAAAAGATTATGATGAAGGATTTAAAATTGATGATTTGTTTCAATCCTATGGAATGGGAATTACAACAGGAAATGATAAAGAGTTAGTTAATTTTAATCATAATGTTTTACAAAATAGATTTCCAATAAATAACATTAAAAAAGTTGCTTATCGTTTATTTGATATACGATATGTTAATTATGATTTAAAATTAATTGATAGGGGTCGAGAAAAGTTAATGCTGAATTTTATAGATTTAGATAATTTAGGTTTAATTAGTCTAAAAGGAGTGAGAAACGATTTGACAAGTAAATTTGGTATAACTAAATTAATTATTGACAAATCAATAGCTTCTACTTTAGATAATGGATTTGTCTTTCCACTTTATATTTATCCTGAAAAAAACGGACAACTTTCGACAGAAAGAACCCTAGAAAGAATACCAAATTTCAATGCAGAAATTATAAATAAAATTGCCAAGGATTTAGGTTTGTTCTTTTCACCAGAAAAAGGAAATGAAAAAATTCACACAATCGAAACCAATCAATTTTCACCTATTGATATTCTCGATTATATTTATGCCGTTTTGCATTCACCAACCTACAGAGAAAAATACAAAGAATTCCTGAAAATAGATTTTCCGAAAATCCCATATCCAAAAGACATCAAAACATTTTGGGATTTGATCGATTTAGGTTCACAAATTAGACAAATTCATTTGTTGGAAAGTCCAAAAGTAGAGGATTACATTACGGAATTTAATATTGACGGCGATTGTGTTGTAATCAAACCAAACTTCGAAGACGGAAAAATATTTATAAATGAAACGCAATATTTCGAGAATGTTCCCGAAGTTGCTTGGAATTTTTATATTGGTGGATATCAACCCGCACAAAAATGGTTAAAAGACAGAAAAGACAGAAAGTTAGAGTTTGACGATATTGCACATTATCAAAAAATCATAGTTGCGTTATCAGAAACTAACAGAATAATGAAAGAAATTGATAGAATAGAAATAGAGTAAATAAAACAATATGCATTTACATTATCATCTTGGACACCTAATGGATCATTTTGATTCACATAAAATCAAAGGGCAAATCAGTTTTCATTTATCTCAAATACAGCACAAATTTGATGAAAATCAATTAGATATTGATAAATCAAATGAGAAGATTTTTAAAAAAATTATCCAACGGATGATGAAACATGATCAAGGATATTGGGTTCAGGAAAATTGGGAATACAAAATATTATTTTATTCATTAAAAGGATTGTTAAATTCTAAATAACCCAAAAGCTTTACGAAGTAAAAAAAAAACGAATAAGCAATCTGTTTAACCCGAGTAATTTGTGACAAATAAATACCTAACTAGCTTGGATTTTTTTTATATAGGCGGTTATCAACCATCATAAAAATGACTCAAAGACATAAAAGACAGAAAGTTAGAGTTTGACAATATTGCAAATTATCAAAAAATCATAGTTGCTTTATCAGAAACGGACAGAATAATGAAAGAAATTGATAAAATAGAAATAGAGTAAAAAAAGATGAATACATTTGAAACACAAACAGGATTTTCAATTGAATTAATAGGTAATAGACTCATATTAAGAGGAGAATACAATAACTTGCCATTATATGAATCAATTGGCGGTACAATAACTGCAATTGCAATCGTGAAAACCCCTGCTGTCGAGATAAATTCAATTGCAGACGAAGATACTAAAATGCTTTATGGAGTAGTTATGAGACCAAATCTTAATATATGTAGAGATACAGGACGTAACGGAATAAAAGAAAATTGTTATTGGTATTTTTCGGAACATACAATTAAAAAATTACAAGAAAATTTTAAGGGAGAAATAAAAATTGGACATTAATAAAAATATATTTAAACGACAAAATCGTGCTAAATATCAGCACTGCACACAACACACACTACAAGCGAGCTCGGCATTTGGCAAAATTTGAAGAAAGTTTGGTATCTAAAAATTTGTCAAATCCGAAAGTTTTAAGCTTTCCAATCCCGGACTGCGTATAGTGCGAGAACGTTACCTGATGCTTCATTTTATATTCTCGAAAAATGTCAAAACAGGTATCAGGTGTTAGATTGTAATCCCTGACAGCCACCATTAAATTTAAAAAACTTGTAAACCTTTAGTTTTACTGACTTTTTTATGGCTCGACTATTTTTTTTTTAGTTTTTACAAAATAGATAATACACTCATAATAAGATACGTAAAGATTCTGAACCCGATGAGTTATCAAATTAAATTCTATAACAAATACTATCTTGGCCCAAAGGGATAATTTATATATTTGATTTCGGTTCATATACAACCAGTTATTAAATCCTAATAGCAAAGGATAAATCAACTCTGAGTACATATTGTAAAATTCGCACCATTGGTGCGAGAAATTAATACGGTTTTGTAATTCCCAAAGTGAAAATTATAATGCTTTTTCCTAAAACAAAAAATATTAATATTTAGATATGGTAGTAACTTACTAAACTTTTTATATTTTTGTAAAAATTAATTCGCTGAAAAAAACAATTACCATATTATTCCTTTCCATATTTTTGTGTGCCAACACAGAACTAGGGCAATTATTGAAACTACCTAACTTAGCAGAGCACTTTACAGAGCATCACGATCAAGATGAGGATAATCACGAGATTTCTTTTTTAGATTTTATAGCTATTCATTACAATGATAGTCAACATCATTCTAATCCGGAAAAAGACAATCATCAAAGTTTACCTTTTAAGACTATTAACCAATCTGTTAATAATGTCCTTGCCTTTGAAAACATTACCGAGTTTTCATTTCGTCAACCAAATACTATTTCTGTAAATACTACTGTTCCGTTTCCTCCAGAATTTTACAATTCCGATGTTTTTGCATGCATCTGGCTTCCACCCAAATTGAGTTAAATAATTTTTCAATGCTTATTAATGATATTGTGAATATTTCTAATTAAGTATTAAAAAGCACTTTGCTATATACATATAGCGAATGTTTCTGCGCATCAATTTCACTACTATTCTGTATTAAAAAACAAGTTTTTTTCGGTGAATTAATGCATCTGTATAACTAAAATCATTTTTTAGCCGTATTCGCTATGAATTGACTTTTTAGTAATGTCGAAGACTTATTCAATTACTTTTAACACTACAACATCCAAAATGAAGATAATTAAATCCATTGCATTTGCGATACTGCTAACTATTTCAGGTACAACAATTTCACATGCACAAGTAAGTACTAATACCGTCAAAACGCCACACGGTGGAATAATACAAAATTCAGGCGACTACAAAATTGAAATGGTCGAAAGAGAAAACAGTATTAGTTTTTACGTACTGAATGCGAAAGGAAAAACGGTTTCAAATAATAAAGTAACCGGCTCGGCTGTTTTTGAATTTTTCAATAAAACAAAAGCAACAAATCCAGTTTCTTTGGACACCAATAATTCTTTTCTTGTCTATGTTCCTAAAGCAAGCATATATGCGTATTGTACCATCACATTACTTGTCAATGGAAAGACAATCTCTTCTAAATTTAGAAATAGCCAAGTTTCTGAACAAGATATTAATCATGGACATCAACATTAATTCATTTTATTATTCTTTATAAATCCAATTTAAATTTCAATTATGAAAAATTTTTTAATCGTGGCTACAATCGCAATCGGAATGTTAGCTTCTTGCAACAAAAAAGCAAACAACGAAACTGAAAACACTGAAGTTCAAACTACTGAAACTACTGAACAAGTTCAAGTAATGACAGACACTGGCAACCAAGTAAGTACGGATAGTATTAATAAGGTGGAGCAAGACAAAGTTGATGCGGCTCATGGACACACGCATTAATATAATTTAACAGGCTGCTTCTCTTCCGAAAATTTCAGGAGAGGAGTAGTTTTTAAAAGAAAAATAAAAATGAATTCAAAAAAAATAATATTTCTTGTTTTACTTTTTTTTGTTGGCATCACAGGCATTTTTGCTCATGGTGTCGATGAAAATACACAAACTTTTTTGTCAGGAAATGATGGTGTTGCTTTTGGTCCGTTTCTTTACATTGGTGCAAAACACATGCTTACGGGTTACGATCATTTGCTTTTTTTAGTTGGCGTTATCTTTTTCCTCTATCGCCCTAAAGAAGTACTGCTTTATGTAAGTTTCTTCACGATTGGTCATAGTGCAACATTGTTGTTTGGCGTTATGAGTAATATATCAATCAATGCGTATTTAATTGATGCCATCATTGCATTTTCAATAGTGTATAAAGGTTTTGATAATTTAGGTGGTTTCAAGAGATTTTTCGGAACGCAACCCAATACAAAAGCAGCTGTTTTGATTTTCGGATTGTTTCATGGCTTCGGGCTTGCCAGTAAATTGCAAGATTTCAAATTTGAAAAAGAAGGATTGTTTACCAATCTGCTTGGGTTCAATATTGGTGTCGAAATAGGTCAGTTTATAGCATTAACTTTTGTACTAATTCTGATTACTTTATGGCGCAGACATTCAAGCTTCATGAAATTTTCAACAATAACAAATACGCTTCTTATGGCGGCTGGATTTATATTAATAGGATATCAGTTAACAGGTTATTTTACATCTTAAAAAATTAAAAAATGTCAGAAATAAATCATCAAACAGTAAATAAAAAACAAATTATCAAAGCAGTTATTTTCGCTTTAGTACTTTCTGTAATAATTTTAGTAAGCGCAGTTTTACCTGCTGAATATGGAATAGATCCAATAGGAACAGGCAAATTGTTTGGGTTCAGCAAACTTCATGTTCCAGAAAATGCGGAAGAAAATCAGCAGGAAACAACGACTCAAAAAGTATTTCCTTTAATAAAAATGGAAAAAGCAGGTTCAGGACCAGAAGTAAAAAGACCAGTCGAGGCAGATAACCCTGCACCTGAAAAACAATTTTCAGAAAGAGAAGATACTATTGAAGTTATCGTTCCAGCAGGAAAAGGTATTGAATATAAAATTTATATGCTGAAATACGGTAAAATGAAATACGAATGGACGACTAATAAAGGAATCGTTTATTTTGACTTTCACGGCGAAGTGAAACAAGCAAAAGAAGTTAATGATGTCTATTTTGAAAGTTATACGCTTGCCTATTCCAATAATATGGTAGGGACTTTCTACGCACCTTATGAGGGAAAACACGGTTGGTTTTTCAGAAACAATGAAAAAAAAGACATTATAGTTACTATAAAATTAAAAGGCCAGTATTCAATATAAGTAGTGAACATTCATTAATTCTAAAATTATGCTGAATAAAATCATAGAATTTTCAATCAAAAATAAGCTGATCGTTGGTCTTTTCATTGTGGCTCTCATAGGATATGGGAGTTATCAATTTACCAAATTACCAATCGATGCCGTTCCTGATATTACAGATAATCAAGTTCAGGTAATCACATCAGCACCATCGTTGGGCGCAACTGATATTGAACGACTGATTACATTTCCAATTGAACAAGCCAATAGTAATATTCCTGGACTGAAAGAAATTCGTAGTTTTTCTCGTTTCGGTTTATCAGTGGTAACTATTGTTTTTGATGATGCAACTGATGTCTATTGGGCTAGACAACAAGTTACGGAACGATTAAGTGCGGTAAAAGACCAGATTCCAAAAGGAATAGGCAATCCATTTCTAGCACCAGTAACTACTGGGCTGGGTGAAATTTACCAATATGCGGTTCGAACAAAACCCGGTTATGAAAAAAAATATGATGTAACCGAGTTGAGAACCATTCAGGATTGGATTGTTCGCCGTCAATTATTAAGCGTGGAAGGTGTTGCAGAAGTGAGTAGTTTCGGTGGAAAATTAAAACAATTTGAAATTGCCATTGACCCCAATAAATTACAATCGTATAATATTACGATTGCTGATGTTTTTTCTGCTTTAGAAAAAAACAATCAAAATACTGGTGGTGCTTATATCGAAAAAGGTCCGAAAGTTTTATACATCCGAAGTGAAGGATTGATTAATACCATCGAAAATATAAAAGACATTTCAATTAAAAACACCAGTAGCGGTAGTCCCTTATTTATCCGTGATGTAGCCGATGTTCGCATTGGTAGTGCTATCCGATATGGTGCTATGACTTTTAATAAAAAAGGAGTGCCATCTGGTGAAGTTTCAGGCGCAGTAGTTATGATGTTAAAGGGTGCTAACAGTAATGTGGTTATTAAAAAAATTAAAGAACGTATCGAGCAAATACAAAAAACCTTACCCGAAGGCGTTATTGTAGAGCCCTTTTTAGACCGAACAAAAATGGTAAATAATTCCATTTCAACGGTAGAAACGAATTTATTAGAAGGAGCATTGATAGTCCTATTTGTTTTAATTTTCTTTTTAGGAAATATAAGAGCAGGATTAATCGTTGCCTCAGTTATTCCTTTAGCGATGTTAATTGCAGTCATACTGATGAATATTTTTGGTGTGAGCGGTAATTTAATGAGTTTAGGAGCATTAGATTTTGGATTGATTGTAGATGGTGCCGTTATTATTGTTGAAGCATGTTTGTTTAGTTTACACAGCAGGAAAACTTCTCAAATCTCACAGCAAGAAATGGATAACACCGTATTGAAAACGTCTATAAAAATGCGTAATGTATCCGTTTTTGGAGAACTGATTATATTGATAGTATACATTCCAATTTTTACTTTGCGAGGTATTGAAGGAAAAATGTTTTTACCAATGGCACAAACAATTGCGTTTGCTCTGTTTGGTGCTTTTATATTGTCGCTGACTTATGTTCCCATGATGACTGCTTTGTTTTTGAATAAAAACATATCCCACAAAAAAAACTTCTCAGATAGAATGATGGAAAAATTAGAAAATTTCTATCAACCTCTTCTGAACAAAGCATTAGGAATTCCTCGAACAATTATTGCTGCAACTTTGGGATTATTTGTTTTGGCATTAATTACACTTTCGTTTATGGGTGGTGAATTTATGCCCTCATTAGAAGAAGGGGATTTCGCTGTAGAAACAAGGGTTTTACCGGGAAGTAATTTGCAAACTTCGATGACAGCTATTTCGCAGGGCGCAAAAATACTAATAGAAAAGTTCCCTGAAGTAGAGAAAATTGTTGGTAAAACTGGAAGCAGCGAAGTACCAACCGATCCAATGCCTATTGATGCCAGCGATATGATGATTATTTTAAAAGACAAAAGCGAATGGACTTCTGCCGAAACTTTTGACGAATTATCAGAAAAAATGGCAAAAGAATTAGAAGCTGTTCCAGGTGTTTCTTACGGTTTTCAATATCCGGTACAAATGCGTTTTAATGAATTAATGACGGGCGCAAGACAAGACGTGGTTTGTAAAATATTTGGAGAAAACTTAGATACCCTGGCTTTATACGCTAATAAACTGGGCAAAATTGTGAATACAGTCGAGGGTACTTCTGATCTTTATATAGAAACCGTTACCGGAATGCCACAAGTGGTAATTGACTACAATCGGTCAACAATAGCGCAATATGGATTGAACATTGAAGATATTAATCGAATAGTAAATACCGCATTTGCAGGACAAAGCACCGGAGTTATTTACGAAGGTGAAAAAAGATTTGATTTAGTAGTTCGTCTGGAAGGCGAAAAACGTCAGGATTTGGCAGATGTTCAAAATTTATTAATTCCAACACCAAATGGTATGCAAATTCCGTTATCCCAATTGGCAAAAGTTGAAATTACCGAAGGACCAAATCAGATACAAAGAGAAGACGCTAAACGTAGAATTGTGGTTGGTTTTAATATTCGAGGCCGCGATGTGCAAAGTATAGTAAAAGAGTTGCAAGGAAAAGTCGAAGCCCAAATAAAATTTCCCGCGGGTTACTATCCTACTTATGGCGGTGCATTTGAAAACCTAAATGAAGCCAAAAATCGTTTAATTATAGCTGTTCCGGTTTCATTATTATTAATATTTATTTTGCTTTATTTTGCATTCAATTCAGTGAAACAAGGACTATTGATTTATTCCGCGATTCCACTTTCTGCAATTGGAGGTATTTTCTTTTTAGCGTTGCGAGGAATGCCTTTTAGTATAAGTGCCGGAGTTGGTTTTATAGCCTTATTTGGTGTAGCGGTTCTGAATGGATTGGTATTAATTGCAGAATTTAACAGTATTCGGAAATCAGGTGAAACCGATTTGAAGGCGATTGTTTTGCAAGGAACTAAAATACGTTTACGTCCTGTTTTAATGACTGCATTTGTTGCCTCATTAGGATTTTTGCCCATGGCATTAAGCAACGGTTCAGGTGCCGAGGTACAAAAACCATTGGCAACGGTTGTTATTGGCGGACTATTGATTGCTACTTTATTGACCTTATTTGTTTTACCAATTTTATACATTATGTTCGAAAAAGGAGCTAAATTAAAATCAAAAAAAATGCAATCAATTACAACAATCATGGTATTGGGGTTGTTTTTTTCTTTTCAAAATGCAAGTGCCCAAGAAAAAATTTCACTTGAAAAAGCCATTGAAACCGCATTGGAGAATAATATAAAAATAAAAAACGGAAAACTAAATTCTGAATATTTACAAAAGATGACCAAGACGGGCTACGATATTTCCAACACGGGAATTATTGGGGAATATGGTCAGTTTAATAGCAATGCTAATGATATAAAAATTGGCGTTTCACAAACTATTAAATTTCCGACAGTTTACAAAAGGCAGAAACAACTGCTAATTGAAGAAGCCAAAACTGGCGAATGGAACGAAGTCTTACAAAGAAAGGAATTGACAAGACAAGTGACAACAGTATTTTATGAAATGGTTTATCTCAAAGAAAAGGAAAAATTATTGCTAAAAAGTGATAGTATCTATTCTGAATTTTTAAGAAAATCAACACTTCGTTTTGACAAAGGAGAAAGCAATATATTAGAAAAAGCAACTGCCGAAAATCAATCAGGACAAATAAAAATTCAACTTCTGGAATTACAAAGTGATTATAAAATGACACAATTGCAATTCAAGTACATTCTTAATACAGATAAAGACTTTATCCCGGTTTCAGATAAATACAAATTGGATTTTGCTGAAAATTTAGATAAAAATGTTATAAGCAATCAACCCAGTATAAAATTATTTGAGCAAGAAGTAAATAGCAACAAAGCGCAAATTTCACTCGAAAAATCTAAAAAATTACCCGAATTAATTGGAGGTGTTTATTACCAGACATTCAAAACAAATACTGCGTTTCAAGATGGCTATAATGGCGTTTATGGACAATTTGGAGTGGCACTGCCGCTTTTCAATTCAAACATAAAAAACAGACAAAAAGCATTAGAAATCAACAGTCAAATTGCAGAAAATAATTTGACTAACGAAAAATTAAAACTGCAAAGTCAGTATCAGGAATTAATTCAAGAATCGAAAAAACACCAAGAAACTATTACTTATTTCGAAAATCAGGCTTTAAAGAATGTAGATTTGATAACTAAAGCCGCTAATGATAAATTCATCAATGGTGACATCAATTATCTGGAGTGGGTAATGTTGATCAATCAAAATACAGAAATTCAAAGTAACTACATTGAAACGGTTAGAAAATTCAATGAAACAATTCTTAAATTAGGAAATTTAATATCAAAATAAATGAAAAATACAGTCATTACTTTAATAGGGTTATTTTTTCTGTACTCGTGTGGTAATAAAAAAACAGAAAACGAAACAGAAGCTACTCCAGCTATTGAAAACACAACAACACTTACCGATGCACAAATAAAAAATGCAGGTATTGAAACCGGAAAAATCGAGCAAAAAGAGATTTCATCATTATTAAAGTTAAATGGAAAAATAGATGTGCCACCTCAAAATTTAGTATCCATAAGTGTTCCAATGGGAGGATATTTAAAATACACCAAACTTTTAGAGGGAATGTATGTGACCAAAGGACAAGTTTTATGCGTAGTAGAAGACCAACAATACATTCAATTACAGGAAGATTACCTTTTAGCAAAAGCAAAAATTGGGTATGCAAAAGCCGAATTCGAAAGACAAAAAGAACTTAATCGAAGCAAAGCCAGCAGCGATAAAGTGTACCAACAAGCACAATCAGAATACAACTCACTATCGGTAATGGTACAATCGTATGGGGAGAAATTAAAATTCGTAGGAATAAATCCAAGTAATGTATCGGCAAAAAATATTTCAAAAAGCATCAATATTTATTCGCCAATAAGCGGATATGTGTCTAAAGTAAATGTAAATACTGGAAAATATGTAAATCCAAGCGATATTTTATTCGAGATTGTAAATCCTTCTGATATTCATTTGGCACTAACCGTATTCGAAAAAGACATTAACAAAATGGCAATTGGCCAGTCAGTTATAGCTTATAATAATACTGATCCAGAAAAAAAATATCCTTGTAAAATCATTTTAATTGGTAAAGACTTTTCCGAAAACAGAAGTACAGAAATGCATTGTCACTTTACAAGCTATGACAAATCACTTTTGCCAGGGATGTATATGAATGCTGAAATAGAATTAAAAAGTCAACAATCAAATGTGTTGCCATCAGAAGCTATTGTGAACTATGAAAACAAGAATTATATCTTCATAGAAAAGGAAAACAAGCAATTTGAAATGAAAGAAGTAACAACAGGAAATACAGAAAATGAATTTACTGAAATTATTTCAGATGATTTGAATGAGGCTACTATTGTGATTAAAGGGGCTTATGCACTTTTGATGAAAATGAAAAATGTGGAAGAATAAAAAACGTAAATTTGCAATATGGACAGAAAAGAGTTTCTAAAATCAAGTACAATTATTTATTTACGTTTTTTAAAATATTTAGGGACATAGAATAATAAAAAGATAACTAGAATTATGAAAACAATTTCCATTGAAGATTTTTTTACAAATGTAAAACTATAAATTATTAATTCAGTTAAAAATACCCTTATTTCTTACGGATTCAAAGGGTGTTTTTTTACAATTAAACATTAAAAAAAAGCAACAACCCTTTTGATAATGTTACTTTAGACAACTGGAATTTTTCTCTCCTCTCTAAGAATAATAAAAAATATATTAAACAAAAAAAAACTTATAAACAACTATAGATGAAATGGATCACTAGAGAACGACCTAAAATTGATAGAATAGCTTCCCCTTGGTTGATAAAAACTTTTGTGGACCTAGAGGCTGAATTTATTTATGTTCCATTCAACGAAGTTTTAGATAAAGCAAAAGAGTTTGAGGCCATTCCATTTGACATTCCTAATGTGGAATTTACACATTACAACGAGCAAAGTACCTTTGACTACATCGTAAAAAAATATGAAATTAAAGACCCTGCTATTCTAATTATAGCAGATATTGTTCGTGGTGCAGATACGGACAGACACGATATTGCAAAAGAATCCGCGGGACTTTGGGCTATTTCAGCTGGTCTTTCCTACAATATTACTGATGATTATAAATTATTGGAAAGCGGAATGGTTATTTATGATGCCCTGTACAGTTGGGCTACACATTTATATGAACAAAATCATTTACAGAATAGTCCTTTTGAAAATATGTTGCACGAAGTGTATCATAAATTTTTAAAGGAGAAAAAAATAAATAATAAGAAAGCACCAGATTGGGTTAAAGACTTAAAAGCAATTATTCAGGATCAGATTGATACCCAATTCACTTTTGACTTAAAGAAGATTTCTAATGATTTAGAGCTTAATCCTTCCTACTTATCAAGGGAGTTTTCAAAGTATTTTGAAGATCTTAATTTTGGTGATTATGTTAGAAAATTACGAATAGAGAAAGCAATTACTCTTATTCAGAATTCAAGCTATACACTTACTGAAATAGCCTATATGACGGGGTTTTCAGATCAAAGTCATTTTACGAGAATATTCAAGCAGAGTACAGGAAAAAATCCTTCCTCCTATCGAAAAAATATACAAAAAAGTAATCCAGATACAAAAGGTAAATAACATACTATTTATACTTATTTAACCTATATAGTTTTGTAAAAAAAAACACAAACTATATGATTCCCTTCAAACATTTTCTGCTTCATGCTTTATTAGTATTTTCTTTTTCTGCTATTGGACAAACAACCTATCCAAAAATTACGGGCTATTTTGGTGTAGTTCATCCTATAGTAACTTTCAGTGAAGATGAAACTACTTTAAACTTTAAAGATTATTACGCTGTTGGTTTTCCAACAGGAATTAACATATGGAAAAACTCTAAAATTGGTTTTTCCTTTGAAATAGTTCCTAATATAAGAGCAGAAGATGGAATCAGTAAAGTCAATAGTTTATTATTTCATCCTGGCGTGCTGGTAGCACTAGGAAACGGCTACACATTTGCAGGCAGAGCCGCTTTTGAAACTAATGGTAGATATGGCGTAACTCCAGTATTCAACAAAACGGTAATAAAAAATGCCAACAGCAGTTATTATGTTGCCATTCCATTACCGGTTAGGTTTGGAAATGACCATCCGGCCAATTTTACTGTAGGTTTCCAATTTGGTATAGCCTTTTAGAATATCTTATTTATGAAAGAAAATCCAATATATAGTTTAAAAGAGTTGCTTCTTTATTTCCTGAAATTAGGGACAACTGGTTTTGGCGGTCCAGTAGCATTGGTTGGTTATATGCACCGAGATTTAGTAGAAGATCAAAAATGGATTTCTGAAGATGAATATAAAGAAGGCTTAGCCTTGGCGCAATTAGCACCAGGTCCGTTAGCGGCACAATTAGCCATTTACCTTGGATTTGTACATTATAGTTTTTTAGGGGCAACGTTGATTGGTTTTGCCTTTATTTTGCCTTCTTTTATAATGGTGGTGCTATTGGGCATCGTTTACAAGTTATACGGAGGATTATCTTGGATACAAGCCGTTTTTTATGGTGTAGGTGCGGCTGTTATTGGTATTATTGTAATGAGTTCCTATAAACTAACTATAAAATCTATCGGCAAATTTAATGTAATCTCTTTTAAAACGAATTGGTTATTGTGGCTGTTTTTTGTAGTAGCAATAGTTGTAACATTGGTTACACAACAGGAACAAGTTTTGTTATTTGTATTGGCGGGGATTATGTATATGTTTGTCAAAGCACCACCAAAATGGTTTAATGGTAAAACTGCCAATTCTATTGTTTTATTACAAGTTGGTTTTTGTAACTATGACAATTCTACTCTTATGAAAATTGCTATCTTTTTTGCCAAAGCGGGAGCATTTGTATTTGGTAGTGGACTGGCAATTGTCCCCTTTTTACATTCAGGTGTCGTAGTAGAAAACCAATGGTTAACGGAACATCAATTTGTTGATGCGGTTGCCGTAGCAATGATTACACCTGGTCCAGTTGTTATTACTGTTGGCTTTATTGGTTATTTAGTTGCTGGTTTTCCGGGTGCTTTGGTTGCTGCTTTCGCTACATTTTTACCGTGTTATTTATTTACAATCGCTTTGGCTCCATCCTTTAAGAAAATAGCGCAAAACCAATCTATCAAAGCTTTTGTAGATGGAATTACTGCTGCAGTTGTTGGGGCATTGGTGGGAGCTGTTGGTGTAATTGCATCTAGAAGTATTTTGGATATTCCAACAACGCTAATAGCTATTGCAACAATTTTTGCTTTACTTTATATCAAGAAAATTCAAGAACCTTACATTATTGCGGCATCAGCAGTTGTTGGGGTTCTTATAAAATTAATATTATGAACAGAAAAGATTTTTTAAAATCGAGTACTTTATTTGGAGCAGCAGCATTAGTGCTTCCTACTACGAATGCGTTTGCTGAAAATTTATCCGATAATTCTATTGATAAATTGGTTGATGCAAATGGTAATTATATCCAACAAACATTACCGTATAACGAAAGTTTTTTAGAACCTTACATGGATGCGGAAACCTTACATCTACATTATACTTTTCATCACGGCGGGGCTGTAAAAGGCGCAAACAAGGATATGCAAATGATTAAAAAAGCATTGGATGAAAACAATTTGGAAACAGTTGATTTTTGGACAAAAAAACTATCGTATCATTTTTCATCTCATATCTTACATTCAATATTTTGGACAAATCTTACGAATAAAAGCAACATGCCACAAGGAAATTTGCTGAAACGAATTGAGAAAAGCTTTGGTAGTTTCGACAGATTGAAAGTCTTAATTGCAGCTACCGCAAAAAATGTGGATGGTAATGGTTGGGGTATAGTAGCCTATCAACCTTATAGTGATAGTCTTGTAGTTCTACAATGTGAAAACCACGAAAAACTAACACAATGGGGAGCAATTCCAATATTAGTTATTGATGTTTGGGAACATGCCTATTATTTGAAATACAAAAACAAGCGTACTGATTTTGTTGATGCCCTTTTTAATATTATCAACTGGGATAATGTAGCGTTAAGACTTGATGACGCTGAGAAATTAATGAAGTAGAATTGTAGCCTGTAAAACTTTTAATTCTAGGATTTGAACAGTCCATTAATCACTTGCGTTTTCTAAATGCTTATTAGTTTAAGCTATCAAAAAATGTCAAAATAGGTATCAAGTGTTCGATTTCAATCCCTGAAAGCCCACAAAAAACTCCTTAAGAAATTAAGGAGTTTTTTTATGTCTTGACTTTTTTAAAATCTCTGAGCGATAAAATGGTAAATTCACAGGATTATGCTAAGCGTCCTTTTTCTTCAAAATTCGTCCTCTAGGCTCATCACCCTCATGAAGCACAATTTCGGAATGTAGGAACTGTGCGGCGGCTGCAGAGTCGTTCACTTTTGTAGCACTCCGTGCTAACATTTCTGATTCAAACTCCGTTAATACACTTTTCCTCAGTCCGACTTTTCGCCATTGAGAAAAAGGTCTGCATCCTCTTGATATCACGCGAGCCAACGATAGTGCATCCAGCAGCGCTTGATTTGCACCCTGTCCTTTAAATGGACTCATAGGGTGAGCCGCATCTCCAATCAGGGTTACTTTCTGTGCTTTCGCCAATAATTCTGGTTCAAGTAATTCTCGGTCATACACCGGATAACCAGAAATCTGAGCTTCCAGGGTTGCCGCTAAAATCTGAGGAATAGGGCTGTGCCACAGAGTTCTACGACAGGCTTCTTCCTTGAGTGCTTGAGGTCCTTTAGCACTTAATGCCTTAGCCTCTTCTTCTGGCATTGGAAAACTCAATTGCCACATTACGGAGTCTGAAGTATAAGGCATGATGTAGATTCGTTCATTGCCATTGGCGGTCTGAAATACAGTGGCCGAGTCCAGTAAAGAACTATCAAGATTTTCGAGTGCTTTCAAAGGACAGATACCCAATATCACTATACAATCCAAGTAACGTAAAGGGCTGATATCGGCACCAATCAGCAACCTCCGTACTGAACTGCGAATACCATCGGCTCCAACTACAAGATCTGCTTTGGTATGCTTGATTTCCCCATTCACTTGAAAACTTAAATCAACACCGTTACCATCACTTTCCTTATAATCTAATAACTGATGCCCCCATTGAACCGCATCCTGTCCGCCGAGTTGTTGAATTAACGCTAAGCGTAAAGATTGTCGTGCAATATGGATATTAGTACGTTTTTGAAAAGTTTTTGTATCTGACTGTATCCATTTTCTGACTCCCCATTCACCGATTATTTTCCCTGCTGTCGTATGAACCAAATGTCTGGTTGAAATTACTCCTTCTTCCAGCGAGAAAATACCCAATCCCTCAATCGCTTTACTAGCTTGCTGCAGAGTGAGTCCGTAGCCCTGAGACCTGGCTTCGAAATTATTATCACGCTCATAAAGCGTAAAAGGAATTCCGCGGTGCAAACAAGCCACAGCAAGAGCCACACCGCCAATACCGCCACCAATAATGGCTAAGTGTGGATAGTTTTCTTTATCCGCTATTGTAGGACTGGAAGAACGAAGCAGCCCGGATCCGGAACATTTCGGGCAGGAGTGAAGATGGCCTTTAGGAGGAACTGGAGCTGTTCCTTCACCATTCGTCTTTTTAAATTGGTCTAATGCTAGCTGGTGGAGTAGTCGTGCTTTCTTAGTTAGTCCTCGACTTTTCTTGCCTCTTCCTTGACATTCTACGCACATAGTCCAGCTTACTTCTTCATTTTCCACTTTTTTCACTTCGGTATTGATTTAACTATGCTGGTCCTAATTATTAACTTCTATATAATGTACGGCAGAAACTTACATTTTTCAGCTTTTTGCCGCTTGTGGCAGTTGCGTAAGTTTAGGATAAAAGATTTACAGCACAAAACTACTTTTTCAAATTGAAATAGAAAGGATTTCTCAGCGCTATTTTATTGAAATCTTGCAAAAAAAGGGTGTAAACAGGTTCACAAGGAGGACAAGACAAACTTCATTAGAAACAATGGAGTTTTTTATTTCTTAGAGTTTGGCAGATATAAGTATTAAAAAAAAGTATCATAAAAATTAAAGGTTTCTTAAATTGATTTGAATGCATTTTTACTTATCGTAAATTAGCAATACGATAACCTAAATATGGAAACCATGAAAAGGAAAATCACTTTAGTCGCATTATTACTAGGTTTTGTATTATCGGCGAGCGCGCAAAAGAGAATAGAAATCACTGAATTACCAATAGCAGCTCAGGATTTCCTTCAAAAATATTTTAGCCATACATCAGTTAATATCGCCAAGAAAGATGCGGAATATGGTGAAAAAGGCTATGAAGTCAAGCTTAAAGATGGTACTGAGGTAGAATTTTGGAAAGATGGTTCTTACCGTGAGGTAGATGGTGGCAAGAAACCGATTCCAACCGCATTCATTCCCGCAACAGTCAAAGATTATGTGGCAAAAAATTATCCGAATGAAAAAATTACACATATTGATTATGGGCACAAAAACCTCGACGTTGATTTAACGAATAATATTGATTTAGAATTTACCAAAGAAGGACAAATTTTAAAAGGAAAAAAGCTAAACTAAAAAAATGGTTTGTAATTAAACTTGTTTTGAATGTATAAAACTCCATTAGAAATAACGGAGTTTTTTCATTTCTTTTAGTTTATGATTTGCGCGGTTTATTCTAAATCCATCATCATTAGTTCTATTTTATTGAACAATTCACCCACGCCTAATGCCGCCCAAATGATAAAAAGACCCAATAGAATTTTTATTACAAGCGGAATTGAAAAACCAGTTATTTTCTTGAAAATTACATTTGTCGGTGGAAAATAAATCACAGAAAGTACAATGAGGAAAACTCCAAAACCTAGATCATTTCCCCAAAAAGTATTTATAATCCCGATTACCAAAACAACTATTCCAAACCCCCAACTTATTATATTCCAAACATTTGATTTATTATCCATATTTTTAATTTTTAATGTTTTAAACTTTTTTTAATTACTTGTTTAATGCTATTTTTTAAAAGTACTTTGTAATTCAAAGTTAAATAAAATATTTTGTTTATTGAACTTTTTTAAAATATTATTTTTAAATTGAAAATACATTTAAGACTACTTTAAATGGCTAACATTTTAAATCTAACATGAAATAGTGTTTAATATAATTCTGTTTTGATTTTAAAAACTCGTCATTTATTTAAAGATTTTTTTAATGCTTTTGAAGTGTTATTAATCCAATGTCAAGGCACCTAAAATTTCTTCAGACATGAAAGGTCCTCCGGGATATTTGGCAGTATAATCAAGATTCATCCAGATTTGGCCGCGCTCATCAACGTGATAATGAAGTTTTTGTTCATTGCTTTCATTGACAAATAATACATTTTTAATTAGAAAATTTACTTTTTCCAAATCAGTCAGAGAGCCAATTAGTATTTCGGGATAAATATGTCCAGTAGTATGGATTAATCGAGGAGTTCCACCGATAGACTTGATACTGGCAGCCATTAATATCGAATGATCATCACAGTCACCAGAAAAATAAAGCAGTGATTCTGTAGCTGTAGCGATATAATCACGTGCTTTTGGATCGCTTACATAGTTCCATCTGCTGTTAATTTCCTTGAAAACAGCAAAGCATTGTATAATAGTTCTGTAATCAGAATATCCTTTTATGTCTTTGAAATGTTTTGATGTTGCCATAATCGCAAAATTCCTGATTTTTGGATTTTGATATTCTATGGCATTGATGATTTTTGATTTATTGGGAAACGGAAGCAATTTTGCAATAATAATATCTTGTGGATATGGATTGTCTGACATTGTGTACATAATTGAATTATAATCTTCAAAAACGCTGTTAAATCCATAGTTTCCAATTGTCGAACCATAAACTAAAACCAATAAATATAGAATGATACAAAAGAGAATAATTGTTCTCAAGAATCGAAGGATGATTTGAATAACAACAATCATTAAGAGAAACAAAACTACTCTGTCTATATTCAGAAACCAATTGGGATTGATTAAGTTTTGATGTACAATAATAAAGAGAGGAATAGCAATTAATATGTTCAAGATAAAAATAATAACGTCATCCCAAGGTTTTTTGACCTGAAATCGCTGTTTAATACCCTGAAAATTAATTTCTTTTATTTTTATCATAGCAAAAATAAAAACAGCAATCTAGACTGTTTTTACAATATCCTCAAAAGTACCTTTTTTATCGATAATTTTAAGTTGAAAAAGTTGATTTTGAACTTTGTTTAACATTTCTGCTGCTAATGGTTTTTGTGACCATTGCGTTAATGACAACCATTCTTGAATATCTTCTATTTTTTGGTGGTAATTTGAAGCCAACGTTTTGTCAATACTTGGAATATCTTTGAATTCCTGCGTAGTTTGATTAATGACAGCAAGAATTTTTGAAATAAGGACTGGATTTTTTTCCAAAACTTCCTCACGAACCGCAATTACAAAGCAAGGCCAAGGCGTAGGACAATCAGCAATTCTGCGGAAAATACCTTTGTCTACAAGTGGTTTGGTCATGAAACGCTCCCACATAAAATAATCGGCGGTTCCATTTGTCAAAGCTTCGACAGCTCCATCAATGGTATTTATAATTTCAAACTGAAGATTATCTGTTTTCCAACCTTGATTATCAGCATTTACATACGCCATTAATTGCGAACCGGAACCTAATCTGGAAATCGCCACTTTGGTGTTTTCTATGTCAGCCAATGTCATGTAATTTGATTTTGCTGCTACGTGAATTCCCCAAATCAAAGGACTTTCTACATAAACCTGAACTATTTTACTCGGGTTTCCGGCAACAATATCTTTTACGATTCCTTCCGTTAGGATTACGGCAATATCCGTTTCGCCATCACGAAGCATTTGACACATTTTTCCGGTTCCTTCAGGAACGTCAGTCCATTGCAAATCGATGTTTTCTTTTTCGAAATCTCCGTTTTCTATTGACAAATGCCAGGGAAGATTGAAATGTTCCGGAACTCCAGCTATTTTTATTGTTTTCATTATAGGTTAGGATTTTTTAATTCGTACCAATTCCAAGAAACGCCGTCCTCCAAGTATTGTTCGGTCATTTCCAGTCCAATTTTTTGTAATATTCTGTTTGATGCGATATTGGCAGTATGCGCTGCGGCTTCCATGATTTTGATATTCATTACATTAAAACCATAATCCAGCCAAGCAAAACTGGCTTCACTTGCATATCCTTTGCCCCAGAATTTTTCGTTTAACCGATATCCAATATCGTAGAAATGAATTTTATTATTCACCATTTCTGTGTTGTATTTTAATCCGGCCCAACCAATTAATTCATTTGTTTCTTTCAAAATAATCACAAATCGTCCAATGTTATTTTGGATGTATTGTTCTCTGACAAGCTTGATATACGCATGTACTTCGCTTATATCTGTCAATGGTTTGTTCCAAAGATATTGATGTACATTAGGATTGCTGTCCATTTCAAATAATGCTTCGGCATCTGAAACTAGCATTTCTCTTAAAATTAATCGGTCGGTTTCTAAAATAAGATTCATGGTTTACTAAAATTTGATGGTTCCCGATTTAGCCCTGATAGCAGTGAAAATCCTTTTCCTTTTTTCTTTGAAAAGGAAAAGATTGCAACGTATAGCGGGAAATAGCTCCTAAAATTACACATTAATATCTTTAAAGTTATTCAATCTCGCATACCGAATCATATTGGTAAATGCCTCCTGGTCCAGTTTTGGTATTTCAAGAATAGAATTCAACAAAGTGGTATCATATTCATTGGCAGCTGTTGTAAAATATGGGTTTAAATGTTTGCCAATACTTTCATAATACAATTTTTCGATAGTGTTTTTGTATTTGAAGTCTAACGAATTTTGTATTAAGGTAAAATTGGTATAACCAACTTCCTTCATAATTAACTGCAATCCATTTACCATATTGAAACTTTTATGATGTACAATATTAAGCTGTTCAATATCTTCTCTTTCGAATGTATTTACAATCACTTTTGCCACATAATCGACAGGAATAATGTTCAAAACGGTGTCTTCATTGACTATAAAACGCACATTTTCTTGATCTCCTTTTCGTTGGGAAGTGAAGTGAAAGAATTTAGCCAAAAGATAAAAAACCATATATTTCGAAATAAAATACTGGTTTTCGTTCCCCAACATTTTGCCTCCAATCACACTTGGGCGAAGAATTTGAAAGGGTAAGCCTATTTTTTTACATTCTTCTGCTATAAAATTTTCTGAATGGAATTTGGCATTTTCATACGCATTGCGATGCTCCGGTTTGAATCCTAAACTATGAAAATCATTGTCAATTAATCCTTTTCGGTTTCCAGATGAAAAAGCAGTACCAATGTAAATGAACTTTTTTATAAAAGGATGAAATAGATTGAAAAGGGATTTTGTGATTTTGGTATTTTCGTCAAAAATCTTTTCGCGTTGTTCTTCATCGGTAGATAAATTCACGAATCCCGCCGAATGGATAAAATAAGCATCTTTTATTTGGCTTGAAAAAGTATCTTGAATTACAGCCAAATCGGTATCAATGATTTCAATGTATTCGTGCAGTTTTGCGATTCCTTTGTCTTTTATGATTTTAGGTGTATAACTACTGGATAGGAGTTCGTTTATTCGATCTAAAGCGGAGTTTTTTCCTTTATTTCGTGCAATAATAAATAGTTTTCCATCAATTTTAGTGTTGATGAAAAGCTCCAGAATTTCATACATAATATGAGATCCCAAAACTCCTGTTGCACCTGTAAGTATTATTTTCATTATCGTTTTGTTCTAAAAACAAATGTAGTTTTAAAAAAATTAAAGAGCACTTTTTTAAAACTACAAATGGTTACGGTTTTGAAAATTAATTTCGCTATCCTAAAGCTATTTTTTCTAAAGTATACGCAATCAATTCATCAACGGCTTTGTACGGATCCTCGCTAAATGTTCCCGAAGCACGATTAGCAATGATAGCGTTTAATGACAATGCGTTATGTCCTAAAAGCGCCGAAAGTCCATAAATTGCTGCTGTTTCCATTTCTAAGTTGGTAATTTGGTTGTCACCAAATTTAAAATTATCCATTTTAGAATTTAGCGCTTCATCTTGAATATTCAAACGCAAAACGCGACCTTGAGGACCATAAAAACCACCGGCAGTTGCGGTAATTCCTTTGTGCATTTTGTCGCTTTCAATTATTTTTTCCAATTTTTCAGAACAAGCAATTACATACGGTTTCCCTTTTCGTAAATCCCAATTGGTGTGTTTGACAAAAGCATCTTCCATTTCAAGATTCGAAACTTCGTCAATCAAATAGGAGCGGAGCATGTTATCCAGTCCTAATCCAAATTTTGACATCACAAAACTATCCACAGGAATATCGGCTTGTAAAGAACCCGAAGTTCCAATACGGATGATGTTCAATGAAGTCAAATTTTCTTTTGGCTGACGCGTTTTCAAATCAATATTGACCAAAGCATCCAGTTCGTTGATGACAATATCAATGTTGTCAGGACCAATTCCTGTTGACATTACCGTAATTCGTTTGCCTTTGAAAATCCCGGTTTGGGTTTTGAATTCTCTTTTTTGAGTCGAAAATTCAATGCTGTCAAAAAATTGTGTGATTTTTTCCACGCGATTTTGATCTCCTACAAAGATGATATCGTGTGCAATATGTTCTGGTTTTAAATTCAAATGGTAAACGCTACCGTCTGGATTTAATATTAATTCTGATGATTGTATCATTATTTTTTTGTTTAATGTTTAAGGTTTCAAGTTGCTCAACTGAATACTAATAACTGAACACTGAATACTTTTTACCCTCCAACACGTTTTACTTTAAATCCTTTTTCTTTTAAAATAGTCATTATTTTATCACGATAATCTCCTTGAATGATAATGGAGTCATCTTTGAAAGTTCCACCAACACTCAATTTGGTTTTGATTTCCTTGGCAAGAATTTTAAAATCCTCGTCAGTACCTTCATAACCTTCAATTATGGTTGTCGCTTTTCCTTTTCGTTTTTCGAATTTACAAATCATAGGTTCTTTTTGAACGTATAATTCGTGAGCCACTTCTTCAATTGGATCTTCAGGAGATGGTTCGTGATCTGGAAAAAGGTTTTTTAATTGGTCTTGTAAGTCCATGTTTTAAAAATTAATTAATTATTGAACCATTAAGAAGTTAAGAAAATTAAGTTTCACTGCTCTTAATCTACCTTAATTTCTTAATGGTAAAAAACAAAAAGACATCAAGCGAACTCGATGTCTTTCTTGAACTATAAAATTATGAATTATTTTTTAATAAGCCCTAAATCTACTAAACGCTCGTATAAATAAGCTCCCGCAGTAATATCTTCGAATTTTTTTGGATGTTCTGCATCAATACAGTTTTCCAAACAATCTAATTTCATATCACTCACCGGATGCATAAAAAACGGAATAGAATAACGTGAAGTTCCCCATAATTCTCTTGGTGGGTTTACCACTTGATGAATAGTAGATTTTAATTTGTTATTCGTATGACGCGATAACATATCACCCACATTAATCACTAATTCATCCGGTTCAGCAATGGCATCAATCCATTCTCCATTGTGATTTTGTACTTGCAATCCTTTTCCTTGCGCACCCATCAACAAAGTAATCAAGTTGATATCACCGTGAGCAGCAGCACGAATAGCGTTTGCTGGCTCAGATGTAATCGGTGGATAATGAATAGGTCTTAAGATTGAATTTCCGTCCTTGGCATATTGGTCAAAATAAAACTCATCTAAACCAAGGTGTAAAGCCAAAGCTCTTAAAACATAAACTCCTGTTTTTTCCAGCATTTGGTAAGCTTCTTTACCTACAACATTAAAACGGGGAAGTTCTTTTACTTCAACGTTTTCAGGATACTCTGAAGCGTATTTTGAATCTTCAGACACGTATTGTCCAAAATGCCAAAACTCCTTCAAATCACCTTCTTTTCTGCCTTTGGCATGCTCTGTTCCAAAAGAAACATAACCTCTTTGTCCGCCAATGCCAGGGATTTCATAACTGTGTTTTGTTTCTAAAGGTAAAGCGAAAAAATTTCTGATTTCACCATACAATTCATCAACCAGTTGGTCGTTTAAAAAATGCCCTTTGAGTGCTACGAAGCCAATATCTTCAAATGCACTTCCGATTTCATTTACAAATTTTTGTTTACGTTTCGGGTCGTCCGAAAGGAAATCACGCAAGTCAACACTAGGAATGTTTTGCATACTTTTAAATATTTTTTAATAACTTGTAAGGCTAAAAACCTTGCAGATACAAATGTAAAGAATAATTTTATATCTGAATTTTAAAACTTATAAACAATATAAAAAAATATAACAAAATAATACTAAACTGTTATATTTTTTTATCTTTGAACCATACAATAAAACCGAAAAAATGATCTTCGACAGAAAAAATCTTACAGACAACCAATTATTAGATTTATATAAAAGAATACTGAAACCAAGACTAATTGAGGAGAAAATGTTGATTCTTATTCGTCAGGGAAAGGTATCCAAATGGTTTTCTGGAATTGGTCAAGAGGCTATTTCTGTTGGAGTCACAGCAGTTTTAGATTCAGATGAATACATTTTGCCAATGCATAGAAATCTTGGTGTTTTCACCGGAAGAGATATTCCGTTATACCGACTTTTTTCACAATGGCAAGGCAAAGCCAATGGTTTTACGAAAGGGCGTGATCGAAGTTTTCACTTTGGAACACAACAATACAAGATTATAGGAATGATTTCGCATTTAGGTCCGCAATTAGGCCTTGCTGACGGAATTGCTTTGGCCAATAAACTAAAGAAAAACGGAAAAGTTACTGCCGTTTTTACAGGCGAAGGAGCAACAAGCGAAGGCGATTTTCATGAAGCGTTGAATATTGCTTCCGTTTGGGAATTACCGGTGCTGTTTGTGATAGAGAATAACGGTTATGGACTTTCGACTCCTACAAATGAACAATACCGTTGCGAAAACCTGGCCGATAAAGGGAAAGGTTACGGAATGGAAAGTCATATTGTTGATGGAAATAATATTCTGGAAGTGTTTAATTTATTATCTGAATTGAAGGCTTCGATGAAAGAAAATCCACGTCCGGTTTTATTGGAATTCAAAACCTTCAGAATGCGCGGGCACGAAGAGGCGAGTGGTACCAAATATGTTCCACAAGAGTTAATGGATATGTGGGCTATTAAAGATCCAGTAGAAAATTACAGAAAGTATTTGGCAGAAAACGGAGTTCTTACAGCTGATTTTGATGCGGCTTTACATGCTGAAATAAAGAAGGAAATTGATGAAAGTCTGGCTATTGCCAATGCTGAACCAGAAATTGAAGCTTCTTTAAGTGAAGAGCTAAATGATGTTTACAAACCTTATGTATTCGAGCAAGTTAATCCATCTGAGGAAAAAGAAAATATTCGTTTCATAGATGCGATTTCTAACAGTTTGAGACAATCGATGGAACGTCATGAAAACTCCGTAATCATGGGTCAGGATATCGCTGAATATGGTGGTGCTTTCAAAATTACAGATGGTTTTGTAGCGCAATTTGGTAAAGAGCGTGTCATTAATACGCCAATTTGTGAAAGTGCAGTGGTTTCGGCAGGAATGGGATTGTCGATTAATGGCTATAAAGCGATTGTGGAAATGCAGTTTGCTGATTTTGTTTCGACAGGTTTCAATCCAATTGTGAATTTATTAGCCAAATCACATTATCGTTGGTTAGAAAAAGCTGATGTTGTAGTTAGAATGCCTTGTGGCGGAGGAACACAAGCGGGCCCTTTTCATTCGCAAACCAATGAAGCTTGGTTTACCAAAACACCGGGTTTAAAAGTAGTTTATCCGGCATTTCCGTATGATGCGAAAGGATTATTGAATACTTCCATAAACGACCCGAATCCGATATTATTCTTTGAACATAAGCAATTGTATAGAAGCGTTTACCAAGATGTACCAACCAATTATTATACCATTCCATTAGGAAAAGCGGCGTTGTTGAAAGAAGGGGCTGATGTTACTATCATTTCGTTTGGAGCAACGGTGCATTGGGCTTTGGATACTTTATCAAAAAATCCTGAAATTTCTGCTGATTTGTTGGATTTGAGAACTTTACAGCCTTTGGATACTGAAGCTATTTTTGCTTCGGTAAAGAAAACAGGAAGAGTGATTATTTATCAGGAAGACAGTATGTTTGGTGGTATTGCTAGTGATATTTCGGCAATGATAATGGAAAATTGTTTCAAATATCTTGATGCGCCAGTAAAACGCGTAGCAAGTTTAGACTCGCCAATTCCTTTTACAAAAGCTTTGGAAGATCAATATTTACCGAAAGGAAGATTCGAAAGTGATTTGAAAGAACTCTTGGCTTACTAATATTTGAATTTGTAATTGGGTTATTTTTAGCGTTATGATTCTAAAAATAACCTAATATCCAATAGATTATTATGAAAATAATAATTGTTCCAAAACAGCCGCCACCTAATTTTTTGGCACCGTAACCTGCAAGTATTGTTTTAAAAAATCCATTCATAATTTTAAATTTTTAAGTATCCTTTAAAAGTAATGAATATTTTTTAGACGGAGTGTTTTAGTTTAATTCCAAAAATATTTTCTTAATCAGAGTTATTTCTTCCTGATACATTGTTTTTTTTCTGGTTGCAAAATAGAGCGTATTTTTTAGTGGCGTATTTCCTTCCCAAATCATTTTAATCGAACCATTGTCAATTTCTTTTTTGCAAAGAAAATCAGGAACAACAGCCAATCCCTTGCCACTGCTCAGACAGCGTACGATAGAATTTAGATTTGGCACAATATAGTTAGGTCTGAAATCAGGGTGTTTATTGAAATTTAATTGCCAAAAACGACGTAAATGTTCCATATCCCCAGTAGTTCCATACCATTTTTGTTGTTTTAACCAAAGTTCGATTTCTTCTAAATTCTCATTTTTTTCTATTGAATCGAATTCCAAATCGTCAATTTCGCTTCCGCCAACAAGTACAATGGTTTCTGAAGAAAAGGCTTGGTAATCAATGGTATTTTTAACCACCATTTGTGGTGTGATGATTAAATCAAGAATTCCTTTTTCTAGACTTTCGACCATTTCAGGATATTCACCAAACTGAATAATAACATTAAATGGCAAGCTTGAAATATACTGTTCCAGAGTAATTTGGAAAGTTTCAAAACACATTCCAACACTTATAGTTGGCGTATTTTTTTCGGTGCTTCTTTGAAAATTTTTCTCGGCTTCTTCCAGTTTAGTCAATGCTTCAATGATAAAATTGTAGAGCACTTTTCCTTTTTCGGTGGGAACCATTTTTCGACCGGTTCGGTCAAATAATTTATAGCCCACATAATTTTCCAAGGAGCTCAAATGCAGACTCACACCAGGTTGAGAAATAAATAATACTTCTGCCGCACTAGTCAAGGTTCCTGTTTTGTATACCGCTTTAAACGTTCGATACCATTCTAAATTTATCATAACTATTATAATTATAATACAAAGGTATGAATTAAGTTATTTTAATAATAGACTTTCTCGTTATAACTTTGCACCATCAAATTAAAAAATACAAATCATGACAAAAATATTTATAATAAATGGGGGGCAAAAGTTTGGTCATTCCGGAGGACGATTTAATGAAACCATTTCGAACGAAACTTTGAATTTTTTCAAAAAAAACAGCAATTTTGAAGTAAAAACAACCAATATCAATGACGATTATAATTCTGTGGCTGAAGTTGAAAAATTTGTTTGGGCTGATGTAATCATCTATCACACTCCAATATGGTGGTTTCAGTTGCCTCACGGATTTAAAAAATACATTGATGTGGTTTTTACTGAAGGCCATGCCAAGGGAATTTACAAAAGTGACGGACGTTCATCTGAAAATCCAACTATTAATTACGGAACAGGAGGAATGCTTCACGGCAAAAAATATATGGTAACTACCTCTTGGAATGCCCCAAAAGAAGCTTTTACTTTACCGGGAGAATTTTTCAATCAGCACAGTGTGGATGAAGGACCGTTATTTGGTTTTCACCGAATGAACGCTTTTACAGGCATGAAACCGTTACAAAGTATTCATTTTCATGATATTGAAAAAAATGCTGATGTTGTAAATGATCTTAAAGTGTATGAAAACCATTTAACACAATTATTTTTAAATTAATTATGCCAATAAATCTAACCGTTATCCTAAAAAGTAAACCGGAAAGTTGCGAGACATTGAAATCGCTTTTGCTGGATTTAGTTCAAAATTCGACTAAAGAAGCGGCTTGTTTGCAATATGATTTGCATCAAAGTCTTGAAGAGTCAACTATTTTTATTTTTCATGAAGTATGGGAAAATGAGGCTGGATTGAAGCTTCATGATGAGAAAACGTACCTTATTTCTTTTTTCGAAAATGCAAAACCATTGTTACAAGAAGCGCCTATTGTTTATAGAACAGAAAAATTAGCGTAATAATTGGGGTGTTATTACTCGATATAAAAGAGGAAGAAAAGAATTATAGGTTAACAAAAAGGAGGTGTTGAACCTCCTTTTGTCATATAAAATGTTATCGATTGATCAATTTTGCTTTCTCCTTAATAATATCACTGATTTTTCGGTTTTCAATTTTGCTTTCGAGCCAAGAAATAATGTCCAAATAAAGGAAAGCTCTTTTCTCATAAGTATTTTTTTCCAATTCAATAAATCGAGCTCTCATTTTTATAAACTCCTTTTTGATATCTGTTGGATAAATAGAGTTTAAGTTTTTCAAAAATCGAATAATTTCTTTTTGCACTTCATGTAAATCATTCATTTTGATAAGGAATTTATAAGTGTTTTTCAACTGATTTTCCAGATAATAATCCTTACCTAATTCATAATGAGCAATTAAACACAAAATTCGAGCAAAACACATCAAATCTTCTCGCATCGAAAGATTTTTGTTGTTTATGATTTTCTCTAAATAAAAGATACATTCCGCATATTTTTCGTTCCCAAAATAAATTGAGGCAAATTTATAATAGAACAACATTTCGTGATGCTCATCAAGATGGTCCGTATGAAGTTTTAATTTATTTAATACTTCGGGAATTAAGTATTCGCTTTCGGCAAACGTTCCTTCCAGAATGTGGTAATTCAATTTATTGTTATACACATATAAGAATGATAGTGACGCAATATTGTCATTCACGGGAAAACGTGGGTCTTTTATGGTATTTTCCAGCAGTGATAAATACTTTTTGAATTTTGATTTGTATTTCAACATGTATAAAGATTCCAATAAATAATGGTTTCCTTTTAAGAAAAATACAGGGTTTAAATAAATCATATTAGGGTTGTCATAAAAAAGCGTCACCCATTTTAAAGAATATTTATAGCAGGAAAGAAAATCCTGTACTAAGAAACTTCGCCATAAATACGCATTATAAAACCAATATTTTTCTCTAAAACCAAACTTTTTATCATCAAATTTAGAAATGTGCTTATTGAAATAGTCGTCTATATAGGTATACTCTTCATCACTTTTTACATAACCGGTTTTAAGCATAATCCCATACAGTTGCAGGGATAAATTAGATAATTTACTGGAAATGGTATTACGATAATTTAATTCTTTGGCCTGAATAACCAATTCATCAGCCCGTCCTTGAATACTTCGTGTGATGTATTGTGATTCAATAAGTTTTTCGAATTCTACGATTTCATACGCCATGAGTTTTTCATCATTCTCTAAAGCTAAAATTTTTGTTTTATCCAAAATTTTTAAACTCTGCTTGTATAACCCTTTATTGTACAATATAGCAGCAAAATCGATTTGTTCTCTAAGCTGATATCGAATGTTTTGACTGGGAATATTCAATCGGATGCTCACTAAAATTTGCTTGTACAAATATGATTTAAGATTCGATAATTGTACTTTTTTAATGATACCGCTTTTCAGAATGAGTTTCTCATCATAGACTTCTGATTTGTCTAAAATGTTGAATAATTCGATGAATTTTGTATTGGAACTGGTTTCCAATCGGCTTGCAAAAATCTTAAATTGTCTTTTTTCAGATTTTGAAAGCGATTTTATTAATACAAATAAGAAATCTTTTTGATGGTTAGCCATTGTAAAATATAGTAGCTTAATTTGTTGTTTTTCAGTAGCTTACAAAGTTATTATTTGTTTTATAAGCAGTATATTTCATTAAATTGAGTTTTATATTAAAGTAATGAAAGATATTTTTGTTATCAAGATGTGAAATTACATTAAATAAATGAAAATGAATAGAGAGAAAGTTCAAATTTTTGATACCACTTTAAGAGATGGCGAACAGGTCCCAGGATGTAAATTAGATACCAATCAAAAACTCGTTATAGCAAATCGACTGGACGAAATGGGTGTTGACATTATAGAAGCTGGTTTTCCTGTTTCTAGTCCGGGTGATTTTTTATCTGTTTCAGAAATAAGTAAGGTGGTAAAAAATGCAGTTGTCTGCGGATTAACAAGAGCGGTGAAAAATGATATTGATGTTGCTGCAGAAGCTTTAAAACATGCAAAAAGACCTCGTATACATACTGGAATTGGAACTTCTGATTCGCACATAATACACAAGCTAAATACAACTAGAGAAGATATTATTGCAAGAGCAAAATTTGCCGTTTCACATGCTAAATCGTATGTTGAAGATGTTGAATTTTATGCTGAAGATGCTGGTAGAACAGATAATGAATTCTTGGCGCGAGTCTGTGAAGAAGTAATAAAATCAGGTGCTACCGTACTTAATATTCCAGATACAACAGGGTATTGTTTGCCAGAAGAATATGGTGCAAAAATTAAGTATTTAAAAGAAAACGTCAAAGGAATTGAAAACGTAATCTTGTCTTGTCACTGTCATAATGATTTAGGAATGGCTACGGCTAATTCAATTGCAGGAGCTGTAAATGGGGCCAGACAAATTGAATGTACGATAAACGGGATAGGTGAAAGAGCAGGAAATACAGCTCTTGAAGAAGTAGTGATGATTTTCAAACAACATCCTTATTTGAATTTAGACACGAATATCAATACACGTCAGCTGAATGAAATGAGCCGATTGGTTTCTGAAAGTATGGGAATGATGGTGCAGCCTAATAAAGCGATTGTTGGTGCTAATGCTTTTGCACACAGCTCCGGAATTCATCAAGATGGTGTGATAAAAAATAGAGCGACTTATGAAATCATGGATCCTTTAGAAGTAGGTGTAAATGAATCATCTATAGTACTTACGGCCAGAAGTGGTAGAGCAGCATTGGCTTACAGAGCCAAAAAAGTTGGGTACGAACTTACAAAAGTGCAATTAGATGTTGTCTATGTTGAATTTTTAAAGTTTGCTGACATTAAAAAAGAAGTGCTGGATGATGATATTCATCAAATAATTGAAGCCTGTAAAATGAATAAGGAATTAATCCTTAACTAAAATATTTTGATTTCTAATAAAATCTAAATCCTACTATTATGAACTTAAAAATAGCAGTACTTTCAGGAGACGGAATAGGTCCGGAGGTAATCTTACAAGCAAAAAAAGCATTGTATGCAATAGGTGTTGTTTTTGATCATGAGTTTGTTTTTGAAGACGCGCTTATTGGTGCTATTGCTATTGAGAAAACAGGAAATCCTTTACCGGAGCAAACATTGAACCTTTGTTTGAATACTGATGCTATATTGTTTGGAGCCGTTGATGATTCAAAATATGATACCCATTCAGATTCAAAATCACGCCCTATACAAGGATTATTAAAATTGAGACAAGCACTAGGACTGTATGCAAATATAAGACCTATAAAACCATACAATGACTTATTGGATTTATCTCCTTTAAAAAGAAAAATAATTGAAGGAGCTGATTTTATAATTTTCAGAGAAATTTCGGGAGGATCTTATTTCAGTGAAAAAAAGATCAATGAACAAGGCACTTTAGCATCTGATTTATGTGAGTATTCCGAAGAAGAAATTATTCGTATCAGTCATTTAGCTTTTAGAACTGCACAAAAAAGACAAAAAAAGGTGACTTTGGTAGACAAAGCCAGTATCCTTGAAACGTCAAGATTATGGAGAAAAGTGGTATCAGAAATCGCAGAAGGATATCCTGATGTAACCTTAGATTTTCTTTTTGTTGATAATGCTGCGATGCAAATAATCATTAATCCAAAACAGTTTGACGTCATTTTGACTGAAAATTTATTTGGTGATATTTTATCAGATGAAGCGAGTGTAATTACCGGTTCAATAGGATTATTGCCATCAGCATCTTTAGGAAATTCAAATGCACTTTTTGAGCCTATTCATGGTTCTTATCCAGAAGCAAAAAGAAAAAACATTGCTAATCCTATTGCTTCAATAGTATCTGCTGCGATGCTTTTGGAACATTTTGGTCTTCATATGGAATCCCAAAAAGTATACGAAGCAGTGCATAAAGCAATCGAATTAAATGTCGTCACGGCAGATTTGAATCCGTATTCAAAATTTGGAACGAATGAAGTAGGAGACTTTATCTCAAATTACATTTTAAGTAAAGATGACTTATATTTTAAAAGTGACAATGTCTACATAGGACAATCGACTATTGTTTAAAAAGCAATAATCAAAATGCATTAAATAATTGAAAATGCATATAATATTGAGGTTATATTTTTTTAGTACTATTTGTTTTTATACTTTTGAAGCAAATAAAAATAAAAAATGCAAATCGTATCTATTATTTCTTCAATTATTAATGTCAATGTGATTATCACATGTGCAGAGGGAATGGTATAGATATAATTAAAAAAAATATTTAAAACCTCCCAATTATTTTGGGAGGTTTTTTTTTGGAATAAATTTAAAAAATAGAGAAACAATCATATAATGGAATTAAATAAATACAGCAAAATAATTACGCAAGATGAAACACAACCAGCTTCTCAGGCCATGTTGTACGGAATTGGATTAACTGAAGAAGATCTTAAAAAAGCGCAAATAGGTATTGTGAGTATGGGTTACGATGGAAACCCTTGTAATATGCACTTAAACGATTTGGCTAAAGATATTAAGACTGGCGTCTGGGCAGTAGATTTAGTTGGTTTGATTTTTAATACTATTGGTGTCAGTGATGGAATTTCAAATGGTAATGATGGAATGCGTTTTTCTTTAGTTTCCCGTGATGTAATTGCAGATTCTATTGAAACGGTTATGGGAGCACAATGGTATGATGGAATGATTGCTGTTCCGGGTTGTGATAAAAATATGCCAGGAGCGCTAATGGCTATGGGTAGAGTAAATCGCCCTTCTATTATGGTTTATGGAGGATCTATTCACCCAGGAAAATGGAAAGGAGAAGATTTGAATATTGTTTCTGCTTTTGAAGCTTTAGGTAAAAAAATTAGCAATACAATCACTCCCGAAGATTTCAAAGGAGTAATTCAAAATGCTTGTCCAGGTGCAGGTGCTTGCGGTGGAATGTACACAGCTAACACCATGTCATCAGCGATTGAAGCATTAGGAATGAGTTTACCTTACAGTTCTTCTAATCCTGCTTTGAGCCCAGAAAAAAAACAAGAATGTGTTGATGCTGGTAAAGCGATCAGAATATTATTAGAAAAAGATATTAAGCCAAGAGACATTATGACCCGTAAAGCATTCGAAAATGCAATTACAATCGTAGCTGTTTTAGGAGGTTCTACAAATGCGGTTATGCACTTAATTGCAATGGCTCACTCGGTTGGTATTGAATTGACATTGAAAGATTTTCAAGATATTAGTGATAAAACACCTTTATTAGCAGATTTGAAACCAAGTGGAAAATACTTAATGGAAGATTTACACAATGTTGGTGGTGTTCCGGGAGTAATGAAATATTTATTAAAAGTAGGTTTATTGCACGGAGATTGTTTGACTGTAACCGGAAAAACAATTGCAGAAAATTTAGCTTCAGTTCCTGATTTGCATGATGGTCAACAAGTGATTCATGAAATTCAAAATGCTTTAAAAGCAACTGGAAATATTCAAATTTTATACGGAAACATTGCAACAGAAGGTTGTGTGGCTAAAATTAGTGGTAAAGAAGGAGAATTTTTTGAAGGTACAGCTGTAGTTTTTGAAGGTGAAAAAGATGTAATCAGAGGAATCCAAGCTGGTGAAGTAAAACCAGGAAACGTAGTAATCATTCGGTATTGTGGTCCAAAAGGTGGTCCTGGAATGTCTGAAATGTTAAAACCAACTTCTGCTATTATGGGAGCTGGTTTAGGAAATTCAGTTGCTTTGATTACTGACGGACGTTTCTCTGGAGGTTCACACGGTTTTGTGGTAGGTCACGTTACACCAGAAGCGTATGATGGTGGCGGAATTGCTTTAATAGAAAACGGTGATGTGATTTCAATTGATGCTGTAAAAAACACCATTAATATGAAAATATCTGACGAAGAATTTGCAAAACGTAAAGCCAATTGGAAAAAACCGGAATCACCAATTAAACAAGGAGTGTTACTTAAATATATGCGTTCGGTCTCAAGTGCCTCTGAAGGATGTGTAACCGATAAATAATTTTCAAAAAAGAAGGAATAGAAACAAAACAAAATATTTTAAATATATGTTTCTATCTCTAAAAAATAATAAACGTACCCATGGGAACAAATAAAATATCCGGCGCCGAAGCCGTTATAAGATGCTTATTAGAAGAAGGAGTAGATTTGGTTTATGGCTATCCAGGTGGAGCTATAATGCCAGTTTACGACGAATTATATAAATTTCAAGATCAATTACACCACGTTCTAGTTCGTCATGAACAAGGAGCAACTCATGCTGCACAAGGTTTTGCAAGAGCAACAGGAAAAGTAGGAGTTGCAATTGCAACTTCGGGTCCGGGAGCAACAAATTTAGTTACAGGAATTGCAGATGCGCAAATCGATTCGACTCCTATGGTTTGTATCACAGGGCAAGTAGGAAAACATTTATTGGGCTCCGATGCGTTTCAAGAAACTGATATTATTGGAATTTCGACTCCGGTAACAAAATGGAATTACCAAATTACCGAAGCTTCAGAAATTCCTGAAATCATTGCAAAAGCATTTTATATTGCCAGATCAGGTCGTCCGGGTCCAGTATTAATTGATATTACAAAAAATGCTCAGTTTGACGAAATTGAATTCAGTTATAAAAAATGTACCAGTATTAGAAGTTACAATCCGAAACCAGTTTTAAATCTTGAAAAGGTTAAGGAAGCGGCAGCATTAATTAATACTGCTAAAAAACCATTTATCATATTTGGTCAAGGAGTAATTCTTAGTGAAGCAGAAGCAGAGTTAAAAGCTTTGGTTGAAAAATCAGGAATTCCGGCTGCTTGGACAATTTTAGGACTTTCGGCAATGCCAACAGATCATCCATTAAATGTAGGAATGGTGGGAATGCACGGAAATTACGGTCCTAATGTTTTGACAAATGAATGTGATGTTTTAATTGCGCTTGGAATGCGTTTTGACGATCGTGTTACAGGAAATTTAGCTACTTATGCGAAACAAGCTAAAGTAATTCACTTTGAAATTGATCCAGCTGAAGTAGATAAGAATGTAAAAACTACTGTAGCAGTTTTGGCTGACTTAAAAGAGTCTTTAACAGCTTTACTTCCTTTAATCGAAAATAACTCTCATGAAGCTTGGCACAATGAATTCAAAGAGAAATATCAAATAGAATTAGAAGCGGTAATCAATGACGAGTTAAAACCAAAGAAAGAAGGAATTTCTATGGGAGAAACGATTGAAATGATTAACAAACATTCTAAAGGAGATGCCATTATGGTTTCGGATGTGGGTCAACACCAAATGTTTGCGTGTCGTTATGCCAAATTCAATTCGACCAAAAGCAATGTAACATCCGGTGGTTTAGGAACTATGGGATTTGCTTTACCGGCAGCGATTGGAGCCAAAATGGGAATGCCAAATCGTGAAGTGGTAGCCATTATTGGTGATGGAGGTTTTCAAATGACCATTCAGGAACTAGGAACTATTTTTCAAACTAAAGTTCCAGTGAAAATTGTGGTCTTGAACAATGAATTTTTAGGAATGGTACGTCAGTGGCAACAATTGTTTTTTGACAAAAGATATGCTTCTACAGAAATGATCAATCCTAATTTTATAGCTATTGCTGAAGGCTATTATATTAAATCAAAAAAAGTAACTAAAAGAGAAGATTTAGATGCTGCCGTTGCCGAAATGATGGCTTCAAAAGAATCGTATTTCCTTGAAGTTATGGTAGAAAAAGAAAATAACGTATTCCCAATGATTCCTACAGGAGCATCGGTTTCTGATATAAGATTGAGTTAGAAAAAGTTTAAGGTTTAAGGTTTGAAGTTGTACAACTTTAGACTTTAAACAAAAAAACTTTAAACAAAAAAACATGGAAAATAAAACATTCACCATTTCTGTTTATTCAGAAAACAACGTTGGCTTATTAAACAGAATATCTGGAATATTCTTGAAACGCCATATCAATATTTTGAGTTTAAATGTATCCGAATCTGAAATTGAAAATGTTTCCAGATTTATCATTGTAGTTAATACTACTGAAAAATGGGTGCAAAATATAGTAGGACAAATCGAAAAACAAATCGAAGTCATCAAAGCATTTTATCATATTGACGAAGAAACTATTTTCTTGGAAAATGCACTATTCAAAATTGAATCGAGCTTGCTTTTTGATGAAAAACAAATTCAGAATATTATTAAGGAAAGCCACTCTGAAATAGTTACTGTTGCGAGAGACTTTTTTGTGATTTCAAAATCAGGACAACGTGCTGAAATAGAATCGTTATACGAAAAATTAAAACCTTTTGGAATCATGCAATTTGTACGTTCCGGAAGAATATCGGTTTCCAAAGCAAAAATGGAGATTTCAACATTATTAGAAGAACTTAAACAGTAGTTCGTTTAATTTTCAATTAGTAAACCTATCAATTATTAAATTTTACAATCATTAAATAATAAAAAATGGCAAATTATTTCAATTCATTACCACTTAGATTACAATTAGAACAATTAGGCGTTTGCGAATTCATGGATCAATCTGAATTTGTAGACGGAATTAAAGCTTTAGCAGGAAAAAAAGTAGTCATTGTAGGTTGTGGAGCACAAGGTTTGAACCAAGGTTTAAACATGAGAGATTCTGGTTTAGATATTTCTTATGCATTGCGCGCAGATGCAATTTCAGAAAAAAGAGCTTCGTTTAAAAATGCTTCTGATAATGGATTCAAAGTGGGAACGTATGAAGAATTAATCCCAACGGCTGATTTGGTTTGTAACCTTACACCAGATAAGCAACATACAGCTGTAGTTACAGCTATTATGCCTTTGATGAAAAACGGTTCAACTTTAGCGTATTCTCACGGTTTTAATATTGTAGAGGAAGGAATGCAAATTCGTAAAGACATCACTGTAATTATGTGTGCGCCAAAATGTCCAGGATCTGAAGTGCGTGAAGAATATAAAAGAGGTTTCGGTGTACCAACTTTAATCGCGGTTCACCCAGAAAACAACCCAAATGGAGAAGGTTTTGCACAAGCAAAAGCGTATGCTGTAGCAACAGGTGGTCATAGAGCAGGAGTTTTGAACTCGTCATTTGTAGCCGAAGTAAAATCGGATTTAATGGGAGAACAAACCATTCTTTGTGGAATGTTGCAAACAGGTTCTATTTTATGTTTCGATAAAATGGTTGAAAAAGGAATTGAGCCGGCTTATGCTTCAAAACTAATTCAATACGGTTGGGAAACAGTAACTGAAGCTTTGAAACATGGTGGAATTACTAATATGATGGATCGTTTGTCAAATCCTGCAAAAATTGAAGCGTATGAATTAGCAGAAGAATTGAAAGATATCATGCGTCCATTGTTCCAAAAACATCAAGACGATATCATTTGTGGAGAATTTTCAAGAAACATGATGATTGACTGGGACAATAATGATGTTAATTTATTGACTTGGAGAGCTGCAACTGCAGAAACTAACTTCGAGAAAACGGCTCCAACAGCAGCTCATATTTCAGAACAAGAATATTTTGACAATGGTGTTTTAATGATTGCCATGGTTAAAGCGGGTGTAGAATTAGCTTTTGAAACAATGACACAATCAGGAATCATTGAAGAATCAGCGTATTACGAATCTTTACATGAATTGCCTTTGATTGCAAATACTGTAGCAAGAAAAAAATTATATGAAATGAACAGAATCATTTCGGATACAGCGGAATACGGTTGTTATTTATTTGACCATGCTTGTAAACCTTTATTGGCTGATTTCATGAAAACGGTTGATACAAATGTGATAGGAAAACCTTTTTCAACTTCTAATGGAGTAGATAATGCGGTTCTTATTGCTGTAAACAAAAGTATTCGTCAACATCCAATTGAAGAAGTAGGTGAGTGGTTGAGAGAATCAATGACTGCCATGAAAAAAATAGGATAATAAAAAATAGGAATTACCACACAAGAGGGTGTGTTGGGATTAGCTCTATATCATTTGATTTCATAATATTTTGAATTAGTTAAAACTTATTAAAAAGATAAATGGATATGGATGCTTGTACATTCACTTAACTTTAAACGAGCTTAAAGTTGAGTGAAGTAGTCCCTATTAAAAAGATTGGGAAGTAGTAGAAATATCCATGTTTATTTTCTAAATAAATCATGCTAAAAGATTAGTAGTAGAATTCCTTGATTGGAACGAAATAGTTTTGGTTGATTATTGTTCAAAAAATCATCGTTTATAGTACTAAAATAATTGTTGTTAAATTTTGTTGATACATTAGGTGAGGTAGATTTAAATCTATCTCGCCTTTTTGTGTTTTACTTATTTTGCCAAAAACAGTAAAAATTAAACAAATTAGTATTAAAAGTGCTTTTTTATTTGGGAATCTATTTTTTTTAGCAAGTATTTATGATTTAAATAATTTTAAGAATAGCGAGAGATTTAATACTTTTATAAAAAATTATAACATGAGCTACTACAAAATTGAAAATTTAGAACAATATTTTAAACATTACAATAAATCAGTTCGTGAACCTAGAAAATTTTGGGGTAAAATAGCAGAAGAAAATTTCACTTGGTACCAACAATGGGATAAAGTTGTCGAATTTAATATGGCTGATGCCGATATCAAATGGTTTACCGAAGCAAAAGTAAATATTGTAAAAAATTGCATTGACAGGCATCTTGCCAAAAGAGGAGAAAAAACAGCAATTATTTTTGAACCAAATGATCCAACAGAAGCTGCACTACATATTACTTATAATGAATTGCACCAACGTGTTTGCAAAATGGCAAACGTATTGCGTGAACAAGGCATAAAAAAAGGAGATAGAGTTTGTATTTATTTACCAATGATTCCTGAATTAGCGGTTTCAGTATTGGCTTGTGCCAGAATTGGAGCGATACATTCGGTTATTTTTGCCGGATTTTCCTCTACAGCTGTAGCCACTCGTATCAACGACAGTGAATGTAAAATGGTTATCACTTCAGATGGTGGTTTCCGCGGTAACAAAACTATTGATTTAAAAGAAATCGTTGATGAAGCATTAGAAAAATGTACTTCTGTAGAAAAAGTTTTAGTAGCCAAAAGAATTCATACTGATATTAATATGAAAGAAGCTCGTGACCAATGGTTGCAACCCCTTTTAGATCAAGCATCAGATAACAATGTTGCCGAAATTATGGATGCCGAAGATCCATTGTTTATACTGTACACTTCTGGTTCAACCGGTAAACCAAAAGGAATGGTGCACACTACCGCAGGGTATATGGTGTACACCGCTTATACTTTTAAGAATGTTTTCAATTATGAAGAAAACGATGTTTTTTGGTGTACTGCCGATATTGGTTGGATTACCGGACATTCCTACATTCTTTATGGTCCATTATTAAATGGAGCAACAACAGTAATTTTTGAAGGAGTTCCTTCGTATCCTGACTTTAGCCGTTTTTGGGAAGTAATCGAAAAGCACAAAGTGACACAGTTTTATACTGCACCAACTGCTATTCGTGCTTTGGCAAAAGAAAATATAGAATTTGTACAAAAATATCCATTGAAGTCACTTAAAGTAATCGGATCTGTTGGTGAACCAATAAATGAAGAAGCTTGGCACTGGTACAACGACCACGTTGGTGATAAAAGATGTCCTGTAGTAGATACATGGTGGCAAACAGAAACAGGAGGAATTATGATTTCACCTTTGGCATTTGTCACTCCAACAAAACCTACGTATGCAACTTTACCATTACCGGGAGTTCAACCGGTATTAATGGATGAAAAACGCAATGAAATAGAAGGAAATCAAGTAGTTGGTAGTTTATGTATTAAGTTTCCATGGCCAGGAATTGCCAGAACTATTTGGGGCGATCACCAACGTTATAAAGACACTTATTTTTCTGCTTTTCCTGGTAAATATTTCACTGGTGACGGTGCTTTGCGTGATGAAGTAGGATATTATAGAATTACCGGTCGTGTAGATGATGTGGTAATTGTTTCAGGTCATAATCTTGGAACAGCACCAATAGAAGATGCTATCAATGAGCATCCAGCGGTAGCAGAATCAGCAATTGTAGGTTTCCCGCATGACATAAAAGGTAATGCTTTATATGGTTTTGTTATCCTTAAAGAAACTGGAGAAACAAGAAACAAAGCAAATCTGGCTAATGAAATTAATCAACACATATCAGATCATATTGGACCAATTGCTAAATTAGATAAAATTCAGTTTGTTTCTGGTTTACCAAAAACCCGCTCTGGAAAAATTATGCGAAGAATCCTTAGAAAGATTGCCGAAGGAGATTATTCTAACTTTGGAGATATAACAACTCTTTTAAATCCTGAGATTGTAGAGGAGATAAAAGAAGGAAAATTATAAATTAATTAAAAGCCGTTTGAATAAAACGGCTTTTTTTTTGAACAGAAAATATATAATTATCGCTTATTTCATATCGAATAATTATGTAAGTTTTATATGAAATAATATAGTTGCTTTCTAAAACAAATCCATAAATTTACTTCTATATGAAAAATAAAGAAGTTTTAATTATTGGAGGTGGTTTAGCAGGATTGACTGCGGCGATTCATTTGTCCAAAATTGGACTTCAGGTTACTGTAATTGAAAAAAATGAATTCCCAAAACACAAGGTTTGTGGCGAATATATATCTAACGAGGTCTTACCTTATCTCAATTGGTTGAATTTAAACATAGCCAATTTAAATCCAACAAATATCACACAACTTGAATTTTCAACAGCAAGCGGAAAAACCATTAAAAGTGTTCTGCCTCTTGGCGGTTTCGGAATTAGTCGTTTTGCTTTAGATGAATATTTATATAAAAAAGCACTTGAAAACGGATGTAAAATTCTTCAAGACAATGTAGAAAATATACAATTTGAAGACAATCAATTTATAGTTACGACTGCTAAAAAAACTATTTTAAAATCGGAAATAGTTATTGGTGCATTTGGAAAACGTTCTAACATTGACCAAAAATTAAATAGAGATTTTATTCAAAAAAAATCATATTGGCTAGCTGTTAAGGCTCATTATTCGGGAGATTTTCCAAATAATAGCGTTGGTCTTCATAATTTCAAAGGAGGATATTGTGGTGTTTCTAAAGTTGAAAAGGATATAATTAATATCTGTTATTTGGCAGATTACGAGACGTTTAAGCGGTTTAAAAATATAGAGGAATATCAAAAAAGTGTGGTTTCAGAAAATCCACATTTGAAAGTAATTTTCGAAAAAAGTAAATTGCTTTTTGAAAAACCTTTAACCATAAGTCAAATATCTTTTGATAAAAAACAAGCTGTTGAAAATCATATTCTAATGATTGGCGATACCGCAGGACTCATTCATCCATTGTGTGGAAACGGTATGGCTATGGCTATTCATAGTGCCAAAATTGTTTCAGAATTAGTGGGGAAATATTATAACAACGAAATTAAATCCAGAAATGAACTTGAGGAAAAATACATTCAGGAGTGGAATTTTAATTTCAAGAAAAGACTTAAAATTGGTCGGTTGTTATCGAATCTTTTGCAAAAGCAAAAACTTTCAGCAGTATTGATGCGTATATTAATTATATTTCCATTTTTATTATCAAAAATTATAAAGCATACACACGGAACCCCAATAACTCTAAATTCATAAATGTTTCTAAATACCAAATTCAGAACCGATACGCTTGAAACGATGGATGATTTTGCCATGGAAGGAGAAATCTTGCGTGATGCATTGGATAAAATAGCTAAAATCAATCAGCTTTTAGGAGGGAACCAGCTAACTTTACAAGGCGTTCAGGATTTGACAAGTAGTATTTCAAAATCAAATGAAATTGTAATTGTAGATGTAGGTTGCGGAAACGGTGATATGTTGCGGACTTTAGCTGATTTTGGATTGAAAAATAAGCTGAAATTCCAGTTAATAGGCATCGATGCCAATAGTTTTACAATTAGTCATGCACAACAATTATCTCAAAACTATCCTAATATTGGCTATCGTTGTGAGGATATATTTGAGACATCATTTAAGGAATTAAAATATGATATTGTACTGTGTACTTTGACATTACATCATTTCAAAGACAAAGAAATTGTTGATTTATTAAACGTATTTTATGCGAATTCAACTATTGGAATTGTTATTAATGATTTACAGCGAAGCGCAATTGCCTATCGATTATTTCAAGCATTGTGTTTTGTGTTTCGATTGAATGAGATGTCTCGTGAGGACGGATTAACTTCAATTTTAAGAGGTTTTAAAAAAGAAGAGCTGATTCATTTTTCTAAAAAATTAAGTTTTAAGAACTATAAAATTCATTGGAAATGGGCTTTTCGATACCAATGGATAATTTCTAAAATATGAGTGTAAAAATCAAAACCGTAACAAAACAGTTACCAAAATATTCCAGAACAACTGAAGAAATCATTCCTTTTTTGGATGCTTGGCTCGTTGGTCAAGACGAACGCTTCATTAGAAAAGTAAAGAAAATTTTTGAAGGAGCTGCGGTTGATAAACGCTATTCCATCATGGATCCGATTGAAGTATTTACAAAAACTTCATTTGAAGAAAGAAACGATATTTATGTGCGTGAAGTGATTGATTTAGGGGAAAAAGTTTTAGAAAAAGCCTTGAAAAAAGCGAACTGGAACCCTGAAGATTTAGATTATATTATTACGGTAAGTTGTACTGGAATCATGATTCCGTCACTAGATGCGTATTTGATTAATACATTAAAATTACGTCAGGATATTGTTCGACTTCCAGTTACCGAAATGGGTTGTGCAGCAGGAATTTCAGGAATTATTTATGCTAAAAATTTCTTGCAGGCAAATCCCGGAAAACGGGCTGCCGTAATTGCTGTTGAAAGTCCAACGGCCACATTTCAATTAGATGATTTTTCGATGGCGAATATAGTAAGTGCTGCAATTTTTGGAGATGGAGCAGCTTGCGTTTTACTTTCTTCACATGAAGACGATGAAGGTCCAGAAATTTTAGCGGAGCAGATGTATCATTTCTATGATAATATTCACATGATGGGTTTTAAACTCACCAATTCTGGATTGCAAATGGTTCTGGACATTGAAGTTCCGGAAACGATTGCTTCTCATTTTCCGGATATTATTCATCCGTTTTTAGAAAAAAACAATCTTAAAATGGAAGATATTAATCATTTAATTTTTCATCCTGGAGGAAAGAAAATTATTCAAACTGTTGAGGGTTTATTTTCTGATTTGGGTAAAAATATTGATGATACTAAAGAAGTTTTGCGTTTGTATGGAAATATGTCAAGCGCAACGGTTTTATATGTTTTGGAAAGAATCATGGACAATCAGCCTAAAAAAGGAGAAAAAGGATTGATGTTGAGTTTTGGTCCGGGTTTTTCAGCGCAAAGAGTTTTGCTAAAGTTTTAACAATGGAGAGTCAAAAGATCATATCAAAATTACCGTATTCTAAGCCGTTTTTATTTGTGGACGAAATAGTCCAAATCAATGAAAATGGGGTGGAAGGAACCTATACTTTTGATGAAAACCTTGACTTTTATAAAGGACATTTTAAAGATAATCCAATAACACCAGGAGTGATTTTGACGGAAGTTATGGCCCAAATTGGATTGGTTTGTTTAGGAATTTTTTTATTAGATTATTCATTTAATAGAACTACTTCAATCGCCTTAACATCAAATGAAATAGAATTTTTAAAACCTGTTTTTCCTAAAGAAAAAGTGACTGTTATTTCAGAAAAAGTATACTTTAGATTTGGGAAATTGAAATGTAAGGTAAAAATGAAAAATGAAAAAGGAGAAGAGGTTTGTACAGGAATAATTGCAGGAATGGTAATTTCTAAATAAATGGATAAACGTGTTGTAATTACTGGTCTTGGTGTTGTTGCTCCAAATGGAGTAGGACTTGATGCGTTTACACATGCCATCAAAAACGGAATTTCGGGAATCAAGCACGACGCTGAGTTGGAACGATTGCAGTTTTCTTGTCAAATAGCTGGAAAACCGGAAGTTTCTACTGAACTGGCATTGCAATATTTCTCTGAATTAGAGTTAAGAAACTTCAATTCTACTGGGATTTTATATGGCGTAATTGCTGGAATTGATGCATGGAAAGATGCTGGTTTATCGTTGGAAATAAATGAAGAACCAGATTGGGACAGCGGAACTATTTTTGGTACCGGAACTTCTGGAATTGATAAATTTCGCGAAAGTATTTATAAAATAGATGATTTTCAAACGAGAAGATTAGGCAGCACCGCCGTGGCTCAAACTATGAATAGTGGTGTCAGCGCTTATTTGGGAGGGAAATTAGGATTAGGAAATCAAGTCTCCACTAATTCTTCTGCTTGTACGACTGGAACCGAAAGTATTTTGATGGGTTATGAAAGGATAAAATCAGGACAGGCAAAACGCATTTTGGCAGGAAGCACAAGCGATTCGGGACCTTATATATGGGGTGGCTTTGATGCTATGAAAGTTTGTACTTTTAAGCATAATGAAAATCCAGAGCAAGGCTCAAGGCCAATCTCTGCAAGTGCTTCGGGATTTGTTCCCGGAAGTGGAGCAGGAGCTTTGGTTTTGGAAGATTTAGAAAGTGCAATTGAACGAGGAGCTACAATTTATGCCGAAATTTTGGGTGGGAATATAAATTCCGGTGGTCAACGCGGACTGGGAACCATGACAGCTCCAAATCCTATTGCCGTACAGAAATGCATCCAGAATGCTATTGTTAATTCTGGAATTTCTGCTGATGAAATTGATTCGATTAATGGACATTTGACCGCCACATCGAAAGACAGTCTGGAAATTAAGAATTGGAGTGAAGCATTGGGAAGAAAAGGAAAAGAATTTCCATATATAAATTCTTTGAAATCAATGGTAGGTCATTGTTTATCGGCTGCGGGAAGTATTGAAAGTGTGGCTTCTATACTGCAATTGCATTACGGATTTGTTTTTCCGAATATCAATTGTGACGATTTGCATCCTGAAATTACAGCAATAATTGATGAATCCAGAATCCCAAGACAATTAATCGAAAAGGAATTAAATATAATTGCAAAGGCCAGTTTTGGTTTTGGAGATGTGAATGGATGCGTAATTTTTAAGAAATACATTTAGTCACATGATGTCAGGTAATTTTGAATTCAATGCATTAAAAAAAAGCAAAAAATATGAATAAAGAACAAACAATAGAAGAATTAAAAAATATAGTAAAGCCGTATATTCAAAATCAAGAAGCATTTGATTTGCTTACGGAAGATACTGACTTTATCAATGACTTGAAAATCAATTCTGCTAATTTAGTAGATGTTATTTTAGATATTGAGGAGAAATATAACATTGTAATTGATAATGAAGCTATGGAGCGCATGGTGAACGTAAAGTCAGCATTGGAAATTATTGAAACTAAATTATCAGAGAAAAATTAGTGAATCAGCTGTAAAAAAGTCTGTAAAATGATTGGAAACGATATAGTAGATTTGGCTTTAGCCAGAAAAGAAAGCGATTGGAAACGAAATCGGTTTTTGGACAAAATCTTTACTGCAAAAGAACAATTACTCATTGTTGATAGCCAAAATCCTGAAATAATGGTTTGGAATTTATGGTCCCGAAAGGAAGCTGCTTACAAAATCTACAATCGAGAAACTGGAATTAGAGGATATTTTCCTTTGCAACTGGAATGTAGTTATGAAAATGAAATTTCGGGTTCAGTTTCAATAAAAGGGAAAACCTATTTTACTAAAACGATAATTTCTAAGGAATTCGTACATACGATTGCCGTAGTGAAAAAAGATAATTTTGATACCGTCAAAAAATTAAATTCAAACGACACCATCATAAAATCGAATGGAATTCCTTTTATAATTGATGAGCATACTAAATTGATTAAGCCAGTATCCATAAGTCATCACGGTCGATTTTGGGAAGGAATTACTCTGATTGATTAGAATAAATATTATTTTATTCCCAGCCTTGATTTTAATTTTAAGAATAATAACGCCGTTTTATACGCATCTTCCGCAGATGAATTTCGATCACTTTTAGGAATATTATATACCGCGCAAAGTTCATCAAGAGAAAATTGTTTATCATTGATATCATGCAGTTTTCTATGCATAATATCAACATCTAAAGCTTCGTTTTTCAATCTCCCACAGTCAAGTCGTTCTAATGCAGCATTGATCATTTCTACATCAAAATCAATGTGATGACCCACTAAAACAGCATTCCCGATAAACTCTATAAATAATTTTATGGCTTCGGCTTCGCCAAGTTTTTTCATTTTGCTTTCCACCAAAAATTCGTTTGAAAGACCGTTATCATGAAGAAACTTGTATTGTAGCAACACAGCCTCGAAACTATCCCCGATAACTATACTATTATCGATTACAGAAAAAGAACCAATAGATAAAATAACATCTTTAACAGGATTCAAGCCCGAAGTTTCTGTTGACAAAACAACAAATCGGCTTGATTTCTTATCAAATTTAGAAAGATAGGTTTTCCAAAATTCTGGATATTCTTTATTAATACTTTTTAACCAGTCTAACATAATTATGAAAATTGAGTAAGTTGAAATTTATTTTTTATTAATTCTTCCAATTCTCTCATAGGAGCCAAAGCATTCTTTAATTTTTCCTTATCAATTTTTGATAATTCATTCAAATTTATAAATTGACCTGAATTATCATTTTTTAAGCCTTCTAAGGTTCTGAATTTTGATAAAATCAAAAAGGCTTCAGCACAATTAAGATAAATTTCAGCATGTTTAGGATCTGCAATTGCTAACTGCTTGAATCGCTGAAAGGTGTTGTTGATTCCTCGAATATCAAAATTTAAGGTAAACAAACGAGCACCATCAATCAATGGCATCAAAGCACGTGTTTTTATATCAAATTTATCTTTGTTTGGACCTTCTTCTTCCACAATGAAATTTTTGAAAAAAGTCAGTGGTGAATTTTTTCTCAAAGCATCGTTTCCTAAGAAATCAAAGAACAAAGTGTTGTTTTTTGCATTTTTAAAAACTACATTTCCAATGGCATCTTCGATTCTTTGTTCTCCAAAAGTGATTTCGTAATCAAAGAAAATACTGCTTAAATCATTGCTATTTTCACCTGGAGTATTCATCCAGCTGTCGTATTGTTTTGTCCAGTCAGTCAATGATTTACACCAAAGCATATTGCTTCCCATATGCCCGTTTGGACATAATTCATAACCAATTTTTTCGAGCGTGGCAGTTGTTCGTTTTCCAAGTTTAAGAAAATAATCTTTTACCTCACGATATTTATCAGCCGAAACGTCTTCGAATATTAAAATACTATCTTGATCGGTTAATAATAGCTGTTCTTTTCTTCCTTGACTTCCAATACTTAGCCAGGCAAAACGGGCAGGAGGTGAGCCTAAATCTAAAATGGATAACTCTACAGAACGTTTAATTATTGCTAAATTAATTTCGCTGGCAATATTAAAAACGTGAGAAAGCGGTATGTTTTTAGAAATAGATGTTTGAATCAAATCTGTTAAACGTTCTCGAATTTGTTTTAATTCTTTAGGATTTTGGGAACGCTTAATTTCTTTAATTAAAACACCTGGATTATTTGCTTGCGCAACTATCAAATCATGTTCAGAAATGACTCCTTTTACATCAGATTTATCAGTTCCGTCGTATGTTACACATAAATGGGTCACATTATGTTTCAACATAAGCAGTTGAGCTTCGGCCAAGGAAACATTTTCTACAACAGTAATAACGGGAGATGACATTATTTTATCTATTGAAGCGGTTACAGGAAATCGACCGGTTGCAATTTTGGAACGCATATCACTGTCAGTCACTATTCCTATTGGAAAATTATTGTCACAAACGATAACATTGTTTTTTAATGTTTCAGTCATTAACTGAGCAACTTCTTGCGCAATTGCAGTAATAGTTGTTTTTAATGGTGAAATAGTATAGGATAATGATTGAAAATATTGCATTTCCGACTGCTGGTCAGAATAGAAAACATTGTCAGAGATAAGTTTACCTCTTAAATTTTCTTTGTCATTTGGATTTCGCGTATTTGTTGCAAAACTCTCCAGCAAAAAGTTTAAAACTTCTGAATTATTTACCACAAAAGGACAAAAAGTAGCGATTGGTATAGCATAAACAATACTTTCTTCTCTAGCTTTGGCCGTCATCATGTAATTATTCTTGGCAAAAAAGGGACGTAAACCAAAAATATCACCTTCATGACACTTATTTAATAAAGTTTCTTCAGAATCTGAAATCACAGATAAATTGATAGTACCTGACGCAACAACATAAAAACTGTCATGCAAAACATCATTAATTTGGAATAATGTTTTATGTTTTTCCAAATTTACAACGCGAATACTTGTAGCTATTTCGGATAACTCCTCAAATGTCAAATGATTAAATGGTGGATATTCCTTTAAAAAATCGGCAATGTGCTCAGCAATTGTATTCATAAGTTGGTCAAATAAATGGTGTATTGTTTGTAAAAATAATAAAATAATAAATCATAATACCGTCATTACAGCAGTAAAACAACTAATTTATAAACTTCATAATATTTTCTTAAAATTAAGGGGAATTATGCTAAATTAAATGAAGTTATTTTATTTTTATAAGCAAAACTAAATCATTTTATATCATGAGATTACTTAAAAAAATTCACCATTTGCTTATTGCATTTTTGATTATTAATTCTTTAAATGCTCAAGAAAAACCAACCAGCACAAAAGAAGTGGTTACTGGAAAAATTAATGGCGCTACAATTACAATTAATTATGGTAGTCCATCAGTCAGAGCAAGAGAAATTTGGGGTAAATTGGTTCCGTTTAATCAAGTTTGGCGTGCCGGAGCAAATGATGCAACAACTTTTGAAACCGACAAAGAAATTACTGTTGAAGGATCAAAATTACCTGCAGGGAAATATTCTTTTTTTGTTTTACCAAATGACAAGGAATGTATCATAATTTTCAATAAAGAAGCGAAACAATGGGGAGCTTATAAATACAAAGAAAAAGAAGATCAACTAAGAGTTGCTGTTAAGCAAAAAGTTGCAAAATCTAAAGCTGAAAAATTAGCGTATACAATTGATAAAAATACTATTACTTTGAGTTGGGATAATTGGGATATTCCGGTTTCTGTAAAATAAGTTTTTTTTAAATTTTAAAACAGCATCATCAATAGGTGATGCTGTTTTTATTTGGTTGAATATCTAACTAATAATAGTTAATAATAAATTCTATTTTACATAATATAAATTATAGTGCATTTTATTACAATAGAATATTACAGCTTTCTCAGTAATTTAAACGCATTTGACGCTATTATCATTGATGAGTTGTTTATTGATATGAAAGAACCGAACAATAAATTATTATTATTCGGTTCTTTTAATATTGTTAGGTTCTTTTAATAAAGCTAAACTATTGCATCTGCAACATCTAAAACTTTAATTTTCTTAGATGCTTTCAACGTACTATATCCATAATACGCAACAACAGCCAAACAAATTAAAGGTAAAATAAAAGAAAAATTCACTTCAGGAATAAAGCCAAATAATTTAATATCAGCAAAGCCTGAACCACCTAAATCCAAAATACTTCCTTGCATAACCGGCATTAATGCGCCACCAACGATAGCCATAACTAAACCTGCAGACCCAATTTTTGCTTCGTCTCCCATATCTTTTAGTGCAATTCCATAAATTGTTGGAAACATAATCGACATGAAAATAGAAATACAAACCAGCGAAATTAATCCAGGCATTCCTTGTAAAACAATTGCTCCGGTTGCACAAATCACGCCTCCAATACCAAAAACCATTAATATTTTTGATGGATTTATGGTTTTCATCAAACCAGTTCCAATCCATCTGCCTAATAAAAATAAAATCATGGCCGCTATGTTGTAATATGTAGCTGTTAATTCTAATCCGAATGTTTTATTGATGTTGTCTACGTATTGAAAAATAAAGGTCCAACACATAATTTGTGCACCTACATAAAAAGCCTGTGCAACAACCCCATGTTTATAATTTTTATTAGCAAATAACTTTTTGAATGATTCTGATACAGACATTTTATCTTCTTGTGCCGTTTTAGGCATTTTTGTCAAAATAATAATGATCAAAATTACCAAGACAAAAATTCCTAATCCAATGTATGGAATGCTAATTACATCTAAATCATTTTCTCGAATACTCGCTAATTCACTTGATGTTAATACTTTGTAGGCTTCTTGCGAATAATCATCTGATTTTATTTCTTTGATGACTAAAAACTGCGCCATGACCAGTCCGGTTATTGCTCCAATTGGGTTAAATGCCTGCGCTAAATTCAAACGTTGTGTTGCAGTTTCTTTATTTCCAAGGAATAAAATCAAAGGATTTGAAGTGGTTTCAAGAAACGCTAAACCACAAGTAATTACCCATAATGAAACCAGGAAAAAAGTATAACTTTGGTAATGTGCCGCGGGATAAAACAGAAAAGCGCCAGTTGCGTATAATAAAAGTCCCAATATTATTCCTGATTTATAGCTGTATTTTCTAATGAATAATGCCGCCGGTAATGCCATAAAGAAATAGCCAAAATAAAAAGCAAATTGTACTAATGAGGCTTGCGTATTCGAAAGTTCAGGCATCACTTTTTTGAAAGTAGAAACCATCGGAGTTGTTAAATCATTGGCAATTCCCCACAGCGCAAACAGTATTGTTATTATTATAAATTGAAAGACAAATTCTTTACTGACTACAGGGATTTTTTTGAATTGGTTCATTGTTTAGTTGGTTTAATTTGTTAATTAAGAATCGCAGCGGATTCATTGGTTTTGGATTCTGTTTGTTCAAAGCCACATAAAAAATCATCTATTTCCGATTGAGAAATTACTGGGTTTGCTCCTTCGTTTTGAGCGACAATTGCGCCAACAGCACTAGCGAAATTAATAGCGTATTGAGGATCTTCTCCATTCATTAACATTATGATTAACGACGCTAAAAATGAATCTCCAGAACCCACAGTATCAACTACATTTACTTTGAAACCACAGTTATGATAAAAGGTGTCATTACAATACAAAACTGCTCCATGTGATCCTAAAGTGACACAAACCGTATCAGTATTGGTTTCCTTTGCAATGAATTTAATATTTTGTTCTAATGACTTTTTATTTGAATTTAAATCCTCGCAAATTTCATTTAACTCATCATCATTAAACTTTATGAAATCAGCAGCATGCAATAAATCCAAAACATTTTTCTTGGTATAATGCGGAACTCTTAAATTGACATCAAATATTTTATATTTTGCAACAGCTAAAAGTTGTTCCAATGTATTTCTGGAAACTGAATCTCTAGAGGACAAACTTCCATAAACAAAAAAGTCTGCTTTTTCAACAATGGAAATATTCTCATTTGAAGTTTCAATTTTGTCCCATGCCGAAGGATAATTAATATCATACGAAGCATTTCCTTTTTCATTCAAAATAACGTTGACTAAACCCGTTGGATAATTATCTTTTACTTGAACTGCATCGGTGTTAATTCCCGAAACATTCAAATATGTTATTAATTCTTTTCCGTTTAAATCGTTCCCTACTCCACTGATAACGGAAACCTCCCCTCCTAGCGAATTTAATCTTGAAGCCACATTTAGCGGAGCTCCACCAATTTTTTTATGCTCCAGAAAAACATCAAAAAGGATTTCTCCAAAACAAACACCGTTTAATTTCTTTTTCATTTGTTGTGATTTTTTGTAAAAAAGCATTGAATAATTACTTTTTTAGGTTTAATTATTTTTGATTCGTATACCATTTATTGACCATTTCCCTCATGAAAACGAGGCTGCCTTTAGCAAGATCTTCCGAGTTGTATTTTGAAGGTCTCCACAAGGAAGTTGGGCCAACTAATGCTGTGATTTGTGAAGAAAAATTCTCCAGAACAAGTGGGCCTTGATAGTTAATAGCAGCCAAAGCTTTAAAAAAATCATCCCAATGCACGTTGCCTTCACCAGTCATACCACGATCACTTTCTGTTATATGCACATGTTTTAACCTGTTTCCTGCACGAATAATAGGATCGTAGAAATTTCGTTCTTCAATATTCATGTGAAACGTATCCAGATGTAATCCTATATTAGTTGTTCCAATGGATTCAATCATATCCAGCACTTCATCAGCAGCAGTAAAAACATAACTTTCATACCGATTAATGGGTTCGGGAGCAATAGTGATATTGCTTTTGTTAGCATAATCAGCAACTTCAGTAAATACTTGCTGAATGATTATCCTTTCTTCTTTGGTACAAGGATTCCCAGTAAATGTTCCAATAGCGGAATGCAAAACACCTCCTAAGAAATCACCATCCATTTCAGCTACTTTGTCAAGAGCTGATTTTATAATCGAGGTTGCTTGTTCCGGATATAAAGGAATGTGACAGTTTGCGGGTAAATTCAATGTACAACGACCTGAAATGCGGTTTTCGTCAAGTGATTTTTTTGTTTTTTTAGCATCGAAATCCAATGAAGCGGGTAAAATAATTTCAAGCATATCAAAACCATATTCTGCGGTTTTTTCTATTGCAAAACGACCTCCTTCGGCACTCCATCCAGGGATAAATGATAAAATTGTTGTTCCAAAAATTGGCATATTTATATAATTTTAGATTTATTTCTATTTTAAAACAACCACCATTCTGTTTTTACTCCAATAAAAGAGCCCCAACGCTTTTGGTTTACTTGTAAAAACGGAGAATAGTTATTATTGCGAGCGTAATCGTTGTAGTGCGCCAGCGTGCAAACAAGACGAATGTGAGGACGACTCCAAGGATCTTTTTTTCCTAATGGCACAATGGTGGGAGCAAAAGAAAATTTCCACATATTAGCTTCTGGATTATCGCCATCTTTTCGAACGGCATAATGTACTTCTTCAATTAAGTGTAGCCATTTCGTTACATAATAGAAGCTTCTGAAGCCAACTACGAAATCAGTTTTTTGATTGTATAATTGATTTCCGTTGAAATACTCGTCCGTATTCGTGCTTGCAGAACCGCCTTTACTTTTGGTGAAAACGCCATATCCATTGATACTGAATTTTTGCGAAAGGTTTAGCAGAAAATGTTCTACCATGGTAAAGGAATAGGCATTCGTATATTTCCCTTCAGAATCTGGTGCTCCGTAAGTTGCCCAAGTAAAAGTGTTTCCATTATCTCCTCCATTTGCAATTCCGGAACCATATCGTACAGAAAGTTGATTGAACGAACCTGGTAAAGCAGTTCTTAACGGTTTGTTGTATTTAATTCCTGCAACCCAACCTTTATCGGATGGGTAATTTTTTGAAGCATTTTTTGAATTGGCAGAAACATAATGAAACTCACCCAAAAGTTTGATGACATTATCATTTTTCAAATGAAAACTGTGCTCTCCTATCCAAACCATGCGTTGGCGAATGGCAGGATTTGTCGCACCTGCAACGGTAACTTCATAATTATAAGGATACACATTTGTTGAATCAGCAGAAGCGGGCATCAACATTGTCAGTTCCGTATTTTTATGGCTTACGCCAAAACCTTGCGCAGAGTGATCATCAAAATAAAAATAATCGCTGATGTGAATGTCATCATAACGACGGAAACGTGATCCTGCCCAAGCCGACCATTTACTTCCCATGATATTTCGGGCTTCAATATAAGCTTCGGGAAGGATAAAAGTCAAACCATTATTGGAACGGGAACTTACATTTCCTACAAATTGTCCATTAGCTGAGTACATTCCTAAACGCATTTGAAAAGTTACGTTTGTGCTGTCTTTGCCGTCAATTTTTGGAGTAAAATGTATGGCTGGCAATATATCGATATAGTCGCTTTGCTCCATTCGACCTCCTAATGAACCTTGACCGGAAAGATTCAACGGTTTCCACATATTTCCTTCTCCATTTGGCGAAAGCCCAACTCCAATTCGACCAGTTGTTCCCAATGAAAAATTCGAATTAGTGATCACTACCTGTGAATAAATTGGTATAAATAGGATTGAAAATAAGAAAGTAAAAAGTATTTTTTGCATGTAAGTGTTTATTAAAAAAAAATGGCTTGAATAAGTTTTTTGGCAGTTTTAAGTTTGTAAAAATGGCACGTATAGGTATTGAAATTTTGTTATTTAATGCTTCTAAAATATTCAATACGCGAATTGATTTATGGTATAAAATTTAGATTTATGAATAGTTTTATGGTTTTTAAATAATAAGCGTCATTTTGAATATTATTTTTCAAATGTATTATATTTTTTTAATTTGCAATAAAAAAAATTAAATAAATATCTAAAATTGGCAAATATAAGCTTGATTGTGTGGTTTTTTAATAAATATGAATTAATTTGTTATAAATAACATATAACGTAATAGTGACGTTTAATTTTAAAAATGAACAATATTACTAAAAAAATATAATTACAAATAAATCATTAGTTTTGTATTATTAAAAGATGTAGAAAAACATTGCGTCTTTCAAAAACTAATTATATTCTTTGTCCTCATATGATGTCTAAAATAATTCCAAATATATCTGTAGACTGCGTCGTTTTTGGGTTTGACGTCAATACTAAATCACTTAACGTATTGTTGATAAAACGCTATTTAGAATCTAAAGAAAATCACGAGCCATTGGTAAATGATTATGTTCTTACGGGATATCATACATTAGAGAATGAAACCATAGATGAAACTGCTACCAGGGTTTTGAAGGAGTTAACAGGACTTGATAATGTCTATAAAAAACAATTTAAGGTTTTTGGAGACCCAAATCGATTGATGAATGAAAAAGATGTTATTTGGGCCAAAAATGAAAATTTTAATGAGCGAACGATAACTATAGCCTATTATTTTTTATTAAAAACTCAAGAAGTTAATTTAGAAAATAACAAACATAATCCGCAATGGTTTCCAGTTAATGATTTGCCGGAATTAGGATTTGATCACAAAGATATTATCAATGAAGCCTATGCCGATTTAAAAGAAAAAGCATTGTATAAACCTATTATTTTTGAGCTTTTACCTGATAAATTTACCTTCAAAGAATTGCAGGATACTTATGAATCCATATTAGGAAACGAAATTGACAACAGAAATTTTAGAAGAAAACTGCTGACAAAAAAGTATATTATTGAGCTGGATGAAAAGCAAGTAGGTGTTTCAAAAAGACCTTCTCAACTTTTTATGTTCAGCAAAGATGTTTATCAAAAAATTTATAAAGAAACGTATTTAATTAATATTTAGATTACTGTTTTTAATAGTCTAAAAATAAATCAGTTAGATAAAACTATGAATCTTTCAAATCTGATAAAATTAAATGTGTTGTTGGTTCTCCATAAACCAAAAGTCTGTCAATAAATTGTTGCAGATGCAATTGATCGATTAAAACAACTTTCATGAAAATATTATGCGTTCCGGTAATTCTGTAAACTTCATATATTTCAGGAAACTGGTTCAAATCATCACAAAATATTTTAAGCTTTCCACTAAATAATTTGAACATAATAAAAACTTCTAAGCCAAAGCCGAGTTTTTTATTATCGAGTTGAACATTATAACCTTTTATAACTTCAGTATCTTCTAGTTTTTGAACACGTTCTCTAACTGATGATGGCGAAAGTCCTATTTGTTTGCCAATTTCTACAAACGAAGTTCTCGAATTAACTTTGAGACTTTCTATTATTTTTAAATCAAGCGCATCTACCATAAATAAATTTTTAATATAGGCTAAATTACATTTATATTATGGAATAATGACGCTAAATCCGTGGATTAAATTTTAGTTTAACTAGGTGTTATTCTAATTTTGCACTATGGATATGATGTTATTGCTGCTTACTATTGGAATTTTTACTGGCTTTTTTGTTCAAACTATTACCGGATTTGCGGGTGCTTTAATTGCGTTACCGTTTTTACTATTTGTAATGCCACTACCGGATGCAATTGGGTATTTATCTATATTCTATTTTATTTCTTCACCTATTCATGTGTACAAAGAATGGAAGTATATAGACAAGCCTCTTCTTAAAAAATTAGCTTTATCGTCATTTTTTGGACTACTGATAGGAATTATAGTATTAGCATACGGCCAGCCCGTAATTCTAAAAAAAGCGTTGGGTGTATTTATAATTTTGTTTGTTTTAAATAGTTTAAAAGCAAATAAGGAGATACAATTAATCTCAAAAATGAAATATTTTTTTGGCTTTTTAGGTGGTTTCTTTTCAGGTGTTTTTTCAACAGGCGGACCTTTGTATTTAGTAATTGTAAAAAACGAAACTTCAGATGTGAAGACTTTACGTGCCACTATGTTTGGTGTTTTGGGCTTGATAACATTCATGCGAATTCCTGTCCTTGCTTTCGAAGGGATTTTAACCGTAAATCAATTGTACAACTCATTGTATGTTTTGCCTTTTTTCATACTGGCTTTGATATTGGGTAAAAAAGTATACTTAAAATTAAATGAGCTTTTTTTAAAGAGGATTATGCTTGGACTTCTTTTTCTGTCCGGAATTATGTTATTGATTAAAAATTAATTGCTTCATTTCATGCAATCTGTTTTTGCAACAGTTTAAATTTATTGAATCTAACAATTGATTCGCCTTTTAAATATTTACCTTTGCAAAAAATTAAAAAAGATTTCATGACTGATACCGTAATGACAAAAGCTAAATATTTAAAATTAATTCTAATTTTAGGTTCACTGACAGCACTTGGTCCATTTTCAATTGACATGTATTTGCCTGGTTTTGCAGGAATTGCAAAAGATTTGAATACTTCTGTTGCTAATGTTTCCATGACTCTTTCCAGTTATTTCATTGGAATTTCTGCGGGACAATTGCTTTACGGACCATTATTAGACCGTTTTGGACGAAAAAAACCACTTTTTATAGGACTCTTAGTTTACATTTTAGCTTCTTTAGGTTGTGTTTTTGTAACCGATATTGATACTTTCATAGGTTTGCGTTTTATTCAGGCTATTGGCAGCTGTGCAGCGACTGTAGCATCTGTTTCTATGGTTCGTGATTTATTTCCTGTGAAAGATATTCCTAAAGTATTTTCTTTACTAATGTTAGTGGTTGGGCTTTCGCCAATGTTAGCGCCTACAGTTGGAGGTTATATAACAGAAGATTATGGCTGGCATACTGTCTTTTTTATATTGATGTGCATGGGAATTTTGATTCTTTTAGCAGCTCAAATTGGGTTGCCAAATACGTTTAAGCCAGACACTTCAATTTCATTAAAACCAAAACCAATTATTTCAAATTTCATCAGTATTGTAAAGGAACCACAGTTTTATACCTACGCGTTTACTGGTGCTATCGCTTTCTCAGGATTGTTTACTTATGTAGCGGCCTCCCCTATTTTATTTATGGACATTTTTAAAGTTGACGGAAAAACGTATGGTTGGATATTTGCTTTTATGTCATTAAGTTTCATCGGTGCCAGCCAGCTGAATTCATTCTTGTTACGAAAATTTACGAGTGAACAAATGATTTATGGCGCATTAATCACGCAATCTTTCATTAGTATTTCATTTCTTATTTTGGCAATGAATGATCTTTTGGGTTTATATGAAACTATTGCGATGTTATTTTTGTTCTTAGCGTGTTTAGGGATTTCAAATCCGAATACTGCGGGACTTACCCTTGCTCCTTTTTCAAGAAATGCAGGAAGTGCTTCGGCATTAATGGGGGCTATTCAGTTAGGATTAGGAGCATTAGCTTCTTTTGCAGTGGGAGTTTTTGTTAAAAATTCAATGTTGCCAATGGTTATGATTATGGCTGTTTCAACAATTCTGGCTTTGATTATTTTAATTTTCGGAAAACGAAACATAAAAAAAACTATTACAACTTCTCACGATGAAGGAGTTGCAATAGTTCATTAATTATAGATTTGATTTATTGTTGTTTTGGCTCCGTTTTTATTTTTTTATCGGGTCTGATAATCATACGTAACGATTGATCTTTAGCAAAATAAGCAATCATCCAATTGAAGAATGTTTTCACTCTGTTGCGATACGTTATCAATGAAATCAGGTGAATAAATAACCAAATTATCCAGGCAAAAAATCCTTTGAAATGCATTTTTGGTTTTGGTAAATCAACCACAGCCTTATTTTTACCAATAATAGCCATAGATCCTTTATCATTATATTTAAAGGGTTTTAATGGCTTTTTTTGGCTCATTAATTTAAAGTTATCAGCCAAATTTATTCCTTGCTGAATAGCAACTTGTGCCACTTGCGGATGACCATTAGGAAAAGCTTCATCTGTTAGTTGAATACAAGTATCGCCTATTGCATAGATATTTTCCGTGCCGTTGACTTTATTAAAAGTATCTGTAGCCATTCTTTTTCCGCGACCATAACTTTCTGCAGGAATTCCTTCGAAAACTTTAGCCGAAACTCCTGCTGCCCATATTAAATTTTTGGTTTGAATTGTTTCACCGTTTCCAAAATATACTGTGTCATCAATATAATCAACCACAGTTGTATTCAATTTTACCACGACACCTAATTTTGTCAGCGCTTCCAGTGTATCTTCCTGTGAAGCTTTACTCATTGGAGATAACACAGCATTGGCGCCATCAACCAGATAAATATTACTTGCCGTAGTACTTAATTCCGGATATTCTTTCAGCAAAATATTTTTACGCATTTCAGCAAACATTCCCGAAACTTCAACACCTGTTGGACCTCCACCGGCAACTACAATAGTTAACAATTTTCTGCGTTCGCGAATGTCTTTGCAAATGGCTGCTTTTTCTAAATTTTTCAATAATGTATTACGCATCACAATGGCATCATTCAGTGTTTTCATTGGAATGGCATTTTTCTTTACGTTTTCCATTCCAAAATAACTCGTTTCGGCACCAGTGGCAAAAACTAAGTAATCGTATGTTAATTCGCCATTATTGAGAATGATTTTATTTTCTGAAGGATTAACTTTTAATAAATTTCCCAGACGGAATTGTAGATTTTTTTTACCCGAGAAAAATTTTCGAAAAGGGTAACTGATACTTGAAGGTTCTAAAAAAGCGGTAGCAACCTGATAAATTAGTGGCGGAAAGAAATTATAATTGTTTTTGTCAACGAGTGTTACATTGACTCCTTTTTCATTTACTAGTTCTTTAGCAAGATTTAATCCTGCAAATCCTCCTCCTATTATTATAATTTCCATATTGTATTTTATAGTCTAAAATTAAAAAAGCATCCATAAATATACGTTATTTATGGATGCTGATAAAATATTAAATATTAAAAAAACTTTAAATGTTTAGTTCTTTTTTAGTCTTTTAACGGGTTTTTCTAAAGGTTCATTCTTGTTTTGAAGGATGTAATTTGCCAACAATTTTTCAATTAATTCATCTTTAGTCAAATGATGAAAAACCGTTTTTATTTTTTCTTTTAATTCTGGAGCGACATCATGATTGGGTTTTGTCTTGAAAATTTGCTTCGCCCATAATAACGTGTTATTTTCTTCAATGCTGGCAACAGTTGGTTTCTTGAATTGAGTAAATTTAATTCCTAATTCTTTTTCGAAATCAGCAATTTCCACTACTTCTTCCGGTTGTAAAACCGTCAAAGAAAGCCCCTTTGCTCCTGCTCTTGCCGTTCTTCCGCTACGATGTACATATGCTTCGTAAACATCCGGCAAATGATAATTAACTACATAAGAGATTTCTTTTACGTCAATTCCTCTTGCCGCTAAATCCGTCGCTACCAATATATTGATATGTCCTTCACGGAATTGCTCCATGATTCTGTCTCGAATTCCTTGTGATAAACTTCCGTGCAATGCGCCCGAAGAAAATCGGTTGATGGCTAAGTTTTTAGCTAATTTGTTGACTGCAGCTTTCGTTTTGCAAAAGATAATTCCGCGTTCTCCTTCTTTAGAATTCAAGAAATGCATTAAAACATCCAGTTTTTCAATAGGATCCACCACAATGTATTCATGGTCAATTCCTTGATTTCCTATTGTTTCCATGTTGGCACTAACTTGCACCACATTTTTATTTAAATAGTTCTGAATTAATTGCTTAATGGCTCCTGGCATGGTTGCCGAGAATAAAAAAGTATTGTGAGTTTTAGGTAATTCCGCTACAATTTCATCTAAACTTTCTTTTAGAATAGTTACCATTTCATCGGCTTCATCGAGCACAAGGAATTTGGTTTCTTTTAAGTTTATTGCTTTGCGCTGAATCAAATCAATTAATCTTCCCGGAGTTGCCACAACAATATGTGTAGGTGTTGTAAGTCTTTCGATTTGTGGTTTGATTGGAATTCCTCCACAAGTTGCTGCAATAGAAACTTGAGGTAAATATTTAGCAAAATCTTCTAAGTTTCTAAAAATCTGGTGGCCTAATTCACGTGTTGGAACCAAAACAACAGCTTGTACAACAGGTAAATTAGTATCTATTAATTGTAAAATAGGCAATCCAAAAGCTGCCGTTTTACCTGTGCCTGTTTTAGCAAGTCCAACCAAATCCGTAGTATTTGATAAAAGTAACGGAATTGTTTTTTGCTGAATTTCTGTTGGTACAACAATTTTCAATTCGGTAATCGCTTTTAATATGGGTGCTGAAATTCCTAAATCAGAGAATTGTTTTGGCATTTTTTTGGATTTTATATTTTATAAAAAATAGTTGTTTTGTAAACGTAATTTTTAGCCCCGATGGAAACGGCATCCTGTTGTGGTCTCGTTTTTTTAAGAGACCACAACAGATATAGTGTACAGCGGGATTAGCTCCTTGAAAAATAAATATTAATCTTCATCCGGTTCGTTCATGATTTTCTCACGATATTTTTTCCCGGTTAACAATACCAGTTTCAATTTGTAATCGTCAACAAGCCACTCGCGGTAATTTTTACTGCACTGACTCAAACATTTTGAATAGCGCTTGATGCGGCAATCGATATCATCATCTAACAGTTTTCCTAATGCTTTTGCTTCCTGCAGGGTTTCAGAATTATCAACACACATGGCAGCGTGCTGTTCCAATGATTTTTCCAGTACTTCTTTGGAACGTAAATTTTGTTTGATGATGAGTTTGTGTTCTTCATCGACATCAAAAGTTACGACTTCGGTTTTACTGAATTTAGCGCGTACATCAGGCGGCATACTGTATTTAAAATACAATTCGATTTCTGTATCATCACGTAAATTCTCTAAATAAAACTCCGGTGATTTAAAGATGTGTTGCCAGTTTACCGGCTCACTCCACAAGCCAAATCGTGCTGCATTATTACCTAAATCGATAACGCTAAAAGTATCTTTATTAGGAAGTTTTCTGGAACCACGACCAATCATTTGGTAATATAAGGTCAATGATTTTGTCGCTCTGTTCAGAATAATGGTTTCTACAGTAGGTTCATCAAAACCGGTGGTAAGAATCCCAACCGATGTTAAAATTGCATCCGGCGTATGCTTAAACCAATGTAAAATATCTTTTCTTTCCTCGTTATTACTGGTGTTGTCTAAGTGACGAATCGCATAACCGGCTTCTCTAAATGTTTCATACACATATAATGATGTATTGATTCCATTATTGAAAATTAAGGTTTTCTTGCCTAAAGATTTCTCGGTATAGGCATGCAATAATTTTTCCTGCATCGCCATATTGGTATATAAATCATCAGATGATTTAACGGTGTAATCCCCATTGATACCGACTTTTAAAGAAGTCAAACCGACATCATAACTATACGTGACTGCTTTGGCCAAAAATCCATTTGCAATCAAAGAACTAATGGTGTCCCCTACGATTAATTCATCATAGCTTTCATGCATTGGTAATTTAATATTCGAACTTAAAGGTGTTGCGGTAACGCCTAATATGAATGCATTTTTGAAAGAGCTTAATAATTTTCTGAAGGAATTATAATGCGCCTCATCGATGATTACCAATCCTACATTATCTAAATGTAATTTTTCGTCATTGATACGGTTTTTCAAAGTTTCGACCATGGCCACAAAACAAGAATAATCGTTTTGGTCCGGAAGTTCTTTTACTTTACTGTTGATGATTTTGTTTTTTACATCAAAACCCTTCAACATTTTTGAAGTTTGCTTACACAACTCAATTCGGTGTGTTAAAACAACTACTTTTTTATCGTGTTGTGATAAATAACGGCGTACTATTTCTGAAAAAACCACAGTTTTCCCACCACCAGTAGGCAGTTGATATAACAAATGGTGTTGTGGAGGTGCATTATCTATGCGTTCAAATATGGCATCAATATCGCCTTGTTGATACGCATAAAGTTCTTTTTTGTCTTCGATTTCTATTTCTAAAGTGTTTTGGGACATTGCTTATTGTTGGATTTTTGCAAAAATACACCTAAAAAACAGTTTAATTGTCAATTTTAATTAAAAAAAACAGGATTGATTAAATAAAATTGAATTATACAACCGCTCAATATTCAAATCGCTCTATTATAGCATTAAACTCCGGTTCGTTGAACCACTTTTGTTCTATTGTTTCCGTATGAATTCCTATTATTCTTGTTTTGAAATCATTGAGTATTCCATTTGCAATCAAGAAAATAACGGCTTGCTCAAAAGAATTGAACATACTTTTAAAAAATAAGTCTTGCTTTACGATGTGTTCAGAGGAGAATGTTTGTGCAATTTCGATGTTATAGAGCATTACATCTGCAATTATGAATGGATCTACACCCAAAAGTGTAAAATGCTTGATGTATTTTTGGGCAACGGAACGCCTCAGTTTTGGTTTACTGCGTCTTCCTGCCTTTTTTAAAGGGTAATATTCATTCGAAATTTTGAGCTTGCATTCCTGCAAAAGCGTTTCTTCCTTTGGATTAAAAACAAAATTATAATAGACTTTTACGGGGCTGAATTTCTCGTACAATTCAATAATTTGTTCTTCGAGTTGCTCCTTATTAAGTTCGGCTAAATATTTTTTTAAATCGCGTTTGCTCATTATCAAAGTTTAAGAATACAAAAGTAATTTACTTTAGGAAGGAATGCATCGAAAATCAATGATAATACTTAATTTTGTCAATTATCACTTAAAATAAAATAAATGCTTAAGATTTTTAAGGTTACAGCAATAGTAGAAGGTATATCTGCCTTATTGTTATTTTTCTTTGCTATGCCAATGAAATACATTTTTAATGACCCTATTTATGTCAAACACATTGGAATGGCTCACGGCGTATTATTTACTGCCTACATTATTTTGGCAACAATTTTAAAGTTTAGTGAAAAGTGGGATTTAAAAAAGTATTTTATCATTTGTATTGCGTCAATTCCTCCTTTTGGGACTTTTTACATAGAAAGAAAATACTTGAAAAATGTATAAATTAATAGAAAAAATATTCAATTTTCTATATCCTATATTCAGAAAATGGGGATTAGGCAGCAGTTTTGCTTCTTACCTGAGTCTGTTTATAAATATTGCTATACTTTGCGTATTGGCATATGCTATTTATGTAGTCTTTCGTCTTATTTTGGTAACGATTATGGCGGTAATCGCCCAGAAAACTAAAACCAAATTTGATGATTTATTAGTATCTAATAAAACGGCTAAATACATCGCACATTTAATTCCGCTGTTGTTTATTTATAAATCGGTTCCAATCATTCTGGAACGCTATGAATATTGGGAAGGCGTTTTTGGAAAACTTGTTGGGATTTATATTGTATTGCTTGTTTTATGGATTATCCGAACTATTTTCAATGCATTACGAGATTATTTAAAGCTAAAACCAAGATACAGCGATAAACCTATTGACAGTTTTATTCAAGTAATCATGATTGTTCTTTGGGCTGTTGGGATTACAGTGATTATTTCCAAATTATTTGATATTGATCAAAAAGAGCTTTTAACCATTTTGGGAGCTGTTTCTGCGGTTATAATTTTGATTTTCAGAGATACAATTTTAGGTTTTGTATCCAGCGTTCAAGTATCTATAAATGATATGGTTCGAATTGGCGACTGGATTACGATGGATAAATTTGGTGCCGATGGAGATGTAATTGAAATCAATTTAGCAACAGTGAAAGTTCGAAATTTTGACAATACAACCACCACAATTCCTACATACAGTTTAAGCTCCGATTCGTTTCAAAACTGGCGCGGAATGCTGAATTCAGATGGAAGACGTATCAAAAGACACATTCTTATTAAAACGAGCAGCATCCGATTTTTGGAAGAAGCAGAATTGAGTGACCTGAAGAAAATACATCTTATATCAGATTATATTGACACTCGAAAATTAGAAATAGACGAATATAATTCTAGCCATAAAATTGATAAATCAATTGCGATTAACGGACGAAATTTGACTAATTTAGGTTTGTTTAGAAAATATATTACAGAATATTTATTCAATTATCCGGGATTAAATAAGGATATGTTGATGCTTTGTCGTCAATTACAATCTACTTCACACGGAGTTCCTCTCGAGGTTTATGCCTTTTCACATGACAAGCGATTTGAAAATTACGAGTACATCATGTCGGATATATTTGATCATATTATTGCTTCTGTAAAATATTTTGATTTGGAAATTTTTGAAACGGTATCCGAAAATGATTTCAAAGTATAAAAAAATTAAATGCATTCTACATTAAAATGAGCGGAGAAAAAGACTTAGAGAAGTTGCTTAAAACAATGAAACCGGAACATATTTTAGGAGAATATGTTTTTTGTGTGGTTCATGATTTGGCAAATCTAAATCTTAACGATATCATTATGACATTCAAAGAGCAGGAAGGTACTACCATAGTGATCAAGAAGGAATTTGCCGATAGTCTAAAATTAGAATATTCTTTTATTGCTTCTTGGGTTACTTTAACAGTTCATTCTTCACTGGAAGCTGTTGGATTAACCGCAGCTTTTTCTAATGCTCTTTCGCAGGAAGGAATAAGTTGTAATGTGGTAGCCGCTTTTTATCACGACCATATTTTTGTAGATAAAAAAGACACTGATAAAACAATGGAAATCCTTAATCGATTTTCAAATTAAAAGCGAAAATATCAAATTTAATTACAAACGATTCTTAACAAATTCAATTTCGGTTTTTCCGTGTGCTTTTGGTTTTCCGTTACCATCTAAATTTACCATTGTAGTGTGATCTATCGTGATAATTGTTTCGCGTGTCATCATATTTCTAGCTTCACATTTTAGGGTTAGCGAAGTATTTCCAAATTTTAAAACATCAATACCAATTTCTATAATATCACCTTGTTTTGCTGAGCTTCTGAAGTTGATTTCCGACATGTGTTTGGTTACAATTCTGGTATTTTCTAATTGAATAATGGTGTATAATGCCAATTCTTCATCAATCCAAGCCAATAATTTACCTCCAAATAATGTTCCGTTAGGGTTTAGATCTTCTGGTTTTACCCATTTCCTAGTATGAAATCGCATAATTTTTCTTTATATCTGCAAAAATAAACTTTTCTTATGGCTATTTTCTTTATTTTTAAAGAAAAAAAATGAGCGAACGTGATACTTTTTTAAAAGAATTCAGAGGACAAACAATAGGCTCCGTAACCAATCAATCTTCAACCGAAGAATCATTTCAAAATGAAGTACTTAGACCTATTTTAAAACTACAAAACGATTTGTTTATAGCTTCATTTATTAATTACGTAGCAAAAAACAAAGCAGACTTTTATAGCTACACCGTTGAAAAAAAATTATCGGTTATAGAAAATGCTATCCAAAAAGACATCAAGTTTAGAAATGCTTTAAAAGGAATGATAATCGCATTATTCACTTTGGATGAATATGCCGTTTATATAAAAAACTCGTCAAATATCAATAAAAGAATGATGAGCATGTTAATTGAAAGACTAAAAAGTCAAGTCCAATTGTTTGAATTAAAGGAAAACTAAAAAAAGGAATCTTGATTTTTTTAGTTTTAGAAATATGTTAAAAGGAATTGATTTGTTGTTTATAATTTAAAAAACAGCGACATATTCATTCAAATTTTACAATTAAATTACAATTTGACAATCGTAATGTTTTATACAATAAATCTTAATTAAGCATAAATATTTATGTTATTTGCACGAATTTTTTCATTATAATTGTTGAAAATAAAGTTATGAAGGAAGAATATTTTAAATGGCATTCACCCAATCTTAACAGGGATATTGAAATGTTAGTTTTTGGACACGCAGGATATCCTATTATTTTATTTCCCACTTCTATGGGCAGTTACCATGAAAATAAGGATATGGGATTGATTGATTCCGCAAGATGGTACATCGATCAGGGTTTAATCCAAATATTTTGCCCGGACAGCATTGACAAAGAGAGTTTTTACAATAAAAATATTCATCCCATACATCGCATAGAAAATAATGTGAGATATGATAAAATGATTTGTCACGAAATAGTTGAAAAGGTAAAGAATAATACTTCCTCAGGAAAAGTTGTTATGGCAGGTTGTAGTTTTGGCGGGTATCATGCGGCCAATTTTGCGTTTCGACATCCAGGATATGTTAGTCATGTATTTTCGATGAGCGGTGCTTTCAATATTAAAAGTTTTATGGATGGTTTTCACAATGATGATGTGTTCTACAACAGTCCTGAAGATTATTTATACGGACTAGATGATTATGAATTATGGAATATGGATATCGTTTTAGGGACTTCTAACTGGGATATTTGTTTTGATGCTAATCTAAAATTAAGCAAAGTGCTGAGTGACAGGAATATTCATCATTGGTTGGATATTCGTCAGGAACGCAAGCACGACTGGCCTGTTTGGAAAGAAATGTTTCCACATTATTTATCAAGAATTAAATTTTTTTAAAATTATAAACGTATCAAGATGAAAAAAATCGGAATTTTATTTGGAATGGAAGACACCTTTCCGCAAGCATTTATTGATCGTGTCAATTCAAAAAATGAAAAAGGAATCATTGCCGAAGCTGTTGCTATTGATAAAGTGGTTCAAAATCAAGACGGTGAATATGCAGTAATTATTGACCGAATTTCACAAGATGTCCCTTTTTATCGTGCTTACTTAAAAAATGCCGCTTTAACAGGAACCAATGTAATTAACAATCCTTTTTGGTGGAGTGCTGATGATAAGTTTTTTAATAATGCTTTGGCAGATACGCTTGGAGTTCCGTTGCCAAATACGGTGATTCTTCCTTCAGCTGAACATCCTACTGATACAACTGGAAAATCATTCCGAAATTTAAAATACCCAATGGATTGGGAAGGAATCTTTGACTACATTGGATTTCCGGCTTACATGAAACCGTACGCTGGCGGAGGTTGGAAAAATGTATACCGATTAGAAAACAAAGAAGAGTTTTGGGAAAAACATCAGGAAACAGGACAGTTAGTAATGATGTTACAAGAAGAAATTGTTTTTACGGAGTATTTCAGAGTGTATTGTTTGGGCTGCAAAGCCGTTCGAATTATGCAATACGAGCCTAGAAATCCACATCATTTGCGCTATGTAATTGATGGACCTCCAGTAGATAAAAAGTTATTGGCAACTATAAAAGACTACACTTTGCGTCTTTGTAAAGGTTTAGGATATGACTTTAATACGGTTGAATTCGCAGTTCGTGACGGAATTCCATATGCGATTGATTTTGGAAATCCTGCACCTGATGCCGAGTTGACTTCGGTGGGTGCTGAAAACTTTGAATGGGTAGTTGAAGAAGCTGCTAAAATGGCTATTGCTGCTGCAAAAAAACAAAAACCAGGAAAGATAAATTTAACTTGGGGAACTTTTATAAAAGATGCCGCTGCCGGGAAATAAGATGCTATAGATTGTCGAATGCCCTAGTCCTGATTAAAGTGAAAATCATTTTTTGTTCTGAACTTTTTCAGGACAAAAAATGATTGAAACGGAAAGTGGACACGAGCGAAGCGAACTGACGGAGTAAATAGCTCCTAAAAAAATAAATTAATGAAAAAATTACCTGTTTTTACACTTGGTGTAGAAGAAGAATATCAAATTATTGATCCTGAAACGAGAGATTTACGCTCGCATTTGTCAAAAATTGTGGATGGTGCCAAAATAATTTTAAATGAGCAAGTTAAGGCCGAAATGCACCAATCAGTGGTGGAAGTTGGTACTAATATTTGCCATAGCGTTAATGATGCCAAAAATGAGATTCGGTTTTTGCGTTCAAAAATCGTTGAATTAGCGGATAAACAAGATCTTATCGTTGGTGGTGCGGGGACACATCCATTTTCAAAATGGCAGGATCAACCCATAACTGACGATCCCAGATACCACGATATTGTTAATGAATTACAAGATGCGGCACGTTCTAATTTGATTTTTGGAATGCATTGTCACGTAGGTATTGAAAACCGTGAAATTGGTTTGCAATTGATGAATCAAGCGACTTATTTTCTGCCTCACATATTTGCGCTTTCGACAAATTCCCCTTTTTGGGAAGGTAGAAAAACAGGCTATAAGTCGTTTAGAACTAAGGTTTTTGACAAGTTTCCAAGAACTGGATTACCGGAATATTTTGATTCTGTAAGTTCGTACGAAAACTATTTAGATACTTTGGTAAAAACAAATTGTATCGATAATCCAAAGAAAATTTGGTGGGATTTACGTTTACATCCTTTTTATAACACGATAGAATTTAGGATTTGTGACATGTGTTTAACAGTTGATGAAACCATTTGCATAGTAGCTATTATTCAAGCAATTGTGGCTAAACTCTACAAATTGAACATGAACAATACGAGTTTCAATATTTATCGATTGGCGTTGATTAAGGAGAATAAATTTCGTGCTGCCCGCTATGGAATCGATAATAATATGATTGATTTTGGACTTCAAAAAGAAGTGGAAACTAAAATGCTCATCTTAGAATTATTAGATTTCATTGACGATGTTGTTGATGAACTGGGAAGTCGTGAGGATATTAATTATGTTCATGAAATTTTGAAAAATGGAACCGGAGCTGACAAACAATTAACTGTTTTTGAAGAAACAGGTGATCTTTGCAAAGTGGTGGACTTTATAACTGGCGAATTTACAAAGGGATTGTAAAATATAAATTATCTTTGCGCATCGTTTTTTAAAAATAGTTATGTCGAATAAAATTATAAAAATAGCGCTTTTAGATATGTACAAAGGGGAACCTAATCAGGGGATGCGTTGTATAATTGATGTTGTAAACAGGTTCAGTCCTGTAGTTAGTTTTGAAATATTCGATGTTCGGGTAAAATGTGAATTACCGGATATTAAAGAATTTGATATTTATATTTCTACCGGTGGTCCAGGGAATCCATTAATTGGAGATGGAAATTGGGATGTGAAATATTATGCGTTTATCGATTCGTTGAACAAATGGAATAGTGAAAATGCGGTTAAAAAGCATGTACTGTTCATTTGTCATTCTTTTCAAATGGCTTGCTTGCATTTTGGGTTGGCCACGGTTACCCGAAGAAATGATACTTCTTTTGGTGTAATGACCATTCATAAAACCAAAGAAGGAGTTACAGATCCTTTATTTGAAGGAGTTACAGATCCTTTTTACGCAATTGATTCCAGAGATTATCAAGTAGTACAGCCTAAGCTTAGTGTTTTTGCCAAAAAAGGCGCAAAAATTATTTCGTTGGAGAAAATTAGAGACCATGTTCAATACGAGCGTGCTATCATGGCGGTTCGTTTTACAGACTATTTTGTAGGTACTCAATTTCATCCCGAAGCAGATCCAATTAGCTTTGTCTCTCATTTAAGAAACAAACAGGCAAAAGAAAAAATTAGAGCTATGAAAGGAAAAAGGAAGTTTAGAAATATGTTGGAAGATTTATTAGATGATGATAAAATATACCGAACAAATGAAACCTTGATTCCAAACTTTCTAAGAACTGCTATTAATGACTTGATGAAAACAAAGAAAATGCTTTCTAATTAATAAATTCATTTCGAGATGATTTCAAAATATCGGGAGTTATTTAATGCTCAATTTACAGAAAAGAAATATCAGGAATTTAAAGATGATATTGCTTCCGATTTTAATTATATGCCTACATTCCGTTTAGGTGAAACGCCTTTTTTTATTTCGAAAGAGCTTAAAAACCAATTGATTGAAGGTTGTAATGAAGTTATTTCTTTTATTCAAAAAGAAGACTTTAAGTTATTAACTGATAAGTCGTTAGAACTAAATCATAAAGTTCCAAATGAGGATGATCACACCACTTTTTTAGCAATTGATTTCGGGATTTGTGAAGAAGACGGAGCTGTTATTCCAAAACTTATTGAAGTGCAAGGATTTCCTTCTTTGTATAATTATCAGATTAATTTGTATGACAAATTCAAGAATCATTATCCATTCCTCAATGAGTTAACCCCATTTATCAATAACATTGAACCTCAGGAATATCTGGATATTTTGGAAGAAGCGATTTGCAATAACCATCCAAAAGAAAATGTTATTCTCCTTGAAATTGAACCCGAAAAACAAAATACAAAGATTGACTTTTATTATTGCCGAAGAGATATTGGCATACCGATAGTTTGCGTTACTGAACTCATAAAGAAAGGCAAACAACTGTTCTATAAAAATGAAAAAGGCGATGAAATTCTTGTAAAAAGAATCTATAATAGGGTTATTTTTGATGAATTGGATTTGCGAACCGATTTGAAATTAAACTTTCATTTCTCTGATGAACTTGATGTGGAATGGGCTGGACATCCCAACTGGTTTTTTCGAATCAGTAAATTTATTTTACCATTCTTAAAAGGGAAATATTTCATCGAAACAACTTTATTAAGTGAGCTCAAAGAAATCCCACAAGATTTAGAAAATTATGTTCTAAAACCACTCTTTTCCTTCTCAGGAACAGGAGTTATTTTTCATGTAATAAAAGAGGATATTGAAGCAGTTGTCGAAAAAGAACTTTATATTCTTCAAAAAAAGGTAAACTATCTTCCTATTGTACAATCTCCTGATGGGAAAGTAAAAGCCGAAGTTCGGGTGCTTTGTGTTTGGAAGAATGAAGATGCCGCACCTACTCTATTGTGCAACTTGGTACGATTGAGTCGTGGCGAAATGATAGGCGTAAAATTCAATAAAGATAAAGATTGGGTGGGCGGAACACTTGGATTATTTGAGAGGTAATTATTCATATTGTCAAGCTTAAAGTCTTAGGACTTATATTTCAGTTTAGATTCTCATTCACCTATTTATTTTATTCAAAACAAAGACTTTTATATCTAATTTTATTACCATAATTTAGTTGAGCTAATTAAAATTCATTTTTAAGTTTAATTTTTGGTAATAATGTCATTTTAACGCATTGAAATTCGTTAAAATGGAAATTGATTAAAATTTTATAAGTTAAAACTGATTAAATTAAACTAAAAACAGCAAAAAAAGGGATTTCTACCCCTACTTAATTTTTAAAAATATATTTTTTTTCTTGTTTTAACAGATTACAGATAGTGTTTAATGAATTTTTTAAAGCGATTCCCTTAATAATTTGAAAAAAATGGAATTATTCAATAAATTAACATAAAAAAAATTAAGCTATTTTTTTTTCTTTATTATTGTAAGGTTATAATAATTTAAGAATAATAAACAATTTTAATAATTAACAAATGAATAGAAGAGAAGCACTTAAAAGCGTTGCGTTTTTGATGGGAAGCGCAATCTCAGCAACTACTATGGGCGTTTTATTTGAAAGTTTTACTTTGCCTGAAAAAGAAAAAAATCGAGTATTTTTTTCCGCTTCGGATGAGGAGGTTTTAGCTGAATTTGCCGATATAATTATACCGACGACAGCATCTTCACCAGGAGCTAAAGCAGCAGGACTTGGCGCTTTTATTCCTATGATGATTAGAGATTGTTATCCAGCACAAATGCAAGAGATTTTTGCTTCAGGAATGAAAGAAATGCAAGCAAAATGCTTGAAAGATTTCAATAAAGATTTCTTGGCTATGTCTATTGAAGAACGTCAGAAATTGATGGGAGCTTTAAAAGATGAAACAATTGCTAATGGAAAAGCACCATCTTTCTTTTTGATTGCAAGAGATTTGACTCTTCTGGGGTATTACTCTTCAGAAATAGGATGTACACAAGCACGTGAATACCTTCCTGTTCCTGGTAGATACGATGGAAGTGCTGATTACAAACCTGGACAAAAAGGTTGGGCTACCAACTAATTGTTATTGGAACCTTTTGTCTTAAACTATTTTATTAAATAAAAAATACTACACGTGAATATAAATACGAATTTAAAAGAGGAAAATACATATGATGCTATTGTAATAGGATCAGGAATTAGTGGTGGTTGGGCAGCAAAAGAACTTACTGAAAAAGGTTTAAAAGTTTTAATGTTAGAGCGCGGTATGAACATTGAGCATGTTAAAGATTATGAATCTGCAATGAAAGCTCCGTGGGAATTTGAGCATGCCGGTAAACTTACCGAAGAACAAAAAAGAACACATCCGGTACAAACACGTGATTATCCCTATAATGAAGCTACTGAAAAATGGTGGGTTAATGACTTGGAATGCCCGTATACAGAAGACAAACGTTTTGACTGGTACAGAGGATTTCATGTGGGAGGAAAATCTTTAATGTGGGGTCGTCAAAGTTACCGTTTCAGTGACCATAATTTTGAAGATAATGCCAAAGATGGTCATGGTAATGACTGGCCTATCCGTTATAAAGATCTTACAAAATGGTATGATTATGTAGAGAAATTTGCAGGAATCAGTGGTCAAGCAGAAAATTGGCCTCTTTTACCAGATGGTAAATTTTTGCCTCCAATGGATTTAAACTGTGTAGAAAAATCAGTTAAGGAAAGATTAGAAAAGCATTATAACAGAACACGTATTTTAACTATTGGTCGTACGGCTAACTTAACAGTACCTCATAAAGGTCGTGGAAGTTGTCAATATAGAAATTTATGTAGTCGTGGTTGCCCGTTTGGTGCTTATTTCAGCACGCAATCATCTACATTGCCTGCTGCTATGGCTACAAAGAGATTAACAGTAAGACCCTACTCTATTGTGAATCATATCATTTATGATAAAGACACAAAAAAGGCAAAAGGTGTAATGGTAATTGATGCAGAAACAAATGAAACTATGGAGTTTTATGCTAAAATTGTTTTTGTAAATGGTTCAACTTTAGGATCAACATTCATCTTATTGAATTCAACTTCAGAAGCGCATCCAAATGGGATGGGTAATGCTAGTGGACAATTGGGACATAATTTAATGGATCATCATTTCCGTTGTGGTGCTGAAGGAACTGCTGAAGGTTTTGAAGATAAATACACGTACGGAAGAAGAGCAAATGGTATTTATATTCCAAGATACCAAAATGTAGGTGGTGATAAACGTGATTATTTAAGAGGTTTCGGTTATCAAGGAGGTGCTAGCAGAGGATTATGGCATAAAGAAGTTGCTGAATTGGCTTTTGGTGGTGATTTCAAAGATACCATGTCTTTACCAGCAGATTCTTGGAGCATGGGATTAGGTGGATTTGGAGAAATGTTACCTTATTATGAAAACAAAGTATATATCGATCACAACAAAAAAGACAAATGGGGACAACCTGTTTTAGCTATTGATTGCGAATACAAAGAGAATGAAGCTAAAATGCGTGAAGACATGATGAATGATGCTGCTGAAATGCTCGAAGCTTCTGGAATCAAAAATGTAAAAACATACGATAACGATTGTTATCCTGGAATGGCTATACATGAAATGGGTACTGCAAGAATGGGTAATGACCCTAAAGATTCAGTTTTAAATAAATGGAATCAAATGCATGAAGTAAGTAATGTATTTGTTACCGATGGTTCTTGTATGCCTTCTATCGCTTGTCAAAATCCATCATTAACATTTATGGCTTTAACGGCACGTGCTTGTGATTATGCAGTAAAAGAATTAAAAAAAGGAAATATTTAGGTTCATCATTATGAGAAAATTAAGAATGGGTATGGTCGGTGGTGGCCAAGATGCCTTTATAGGTGCAATTCACCGCTTAGCCGCCAATATGGATGGACTAATTGAATTAAGTTGTGGAGCTTTAAGTATAAACCCAGAAACAGCAATAGCATCTGGTAAAGCTTTGTTTCTTCCGGAATCAAGAACGTATTTAACGTATGACGAAATGATTAAAGCTGAAGCGGCATTACCTGCTGACGAAAGAATCGATTTTGTTACTATTGTTACTCCAAATTTTGCACATTTTGCACCTGCTATGATGGCTTTGGAACATGGTTTCAACGTAGTAATTGAAAAACCAATGACTTTTTCATTGGAGGAAGCAAAACTATTGAAACAAAAAGTAGAAGAGACAGGACTAATACTTTGTTTAACACATACCTACTCCGGTTATCCAATGGTTAAACAAGCGAAAGCTATGGTTAGTGAGGGAAAACTGGGTAAGATTAGAAAAGTCGTGGTAGAATATCCTCAAGGATGGTTAAGTAAACTATCAGAAAGAGAAGGAAATGCACAAGCTGCTTGGAGAACTGATCCTAAAAAATCAGGAAAAAGTTCTGTAATGGGTGACATTGGAACTCATGCATCACATTTAGCGGAATATATTACCGGAGCTAAAATTACTGATGTTTGTGCAGAATTAAACACACTTGTTGAAGGCCGTATTATGGATGATGATGGCGCTGTATTGTTGAAGTTTGACAATGGCGCAAAAGGAGTTTTAATTGCATCTCAAGTTGCTGCTGGCGAAGAAAACGCTTTAAAAATTAGAGTTTATGGAGAAAAAGGTGGAATCGAATGGTTCCAACACGACCCAAATACTTTAATGGTTAGATGGTTAGATGAACCAGCGCAGATTTTAAGAGCGGGATCTAATTATGGAGCACATTTATCTTCATTTGCTACCCATAATTGTCGTACTCCTGGCGGGCATCCAGAAGGTTATTTAGAAGCATTTGCTAATATTTACCGCAACTTTGCCTTAACGCTTGGTTGTAAGTTAGATGGTATAGAGCCTACGCCTGAAATGTTAGACTTTCCTTCTGTTGAAGATGGATTAAGAGGAATGGCATTTATTGATAACGTAGTAGCATCATCACAATCTGATAAAAAATGGACTCCTTACGTTTTGTAATAAAATAGGAATTCATAAAAGTTTTAGACAAAATATAATATGACAACAATACAAGGCCCCGCAGTATTTTTAGCCCAATTTATCAGTAATGAAGCTCCTTTTAATTCCTTAGACGGAATTTGTAAATGGGCTGCTGATTTAGGTTTTAAAGGTATTCAAATGCCAACATTAGATACTCGATTCATTGATTTGCAAAAGGCTGCAGAAAGTAAAACCTATGCAGAAGAACTTAAAGGTACAATTGCTTCTTACGGATTAGAAATCACAGAATTATCAACTCACTTACAAGGTCAATTAGTTGCGGTTCATCCTGCATACGATGATTTTTTTGATGCTTTTGCCCCTGTAAATGTGCATGGTAATTCTAAAGCCAGACAAGAATGGGCAGTGCAACAATTGAAATATGCTGCAAAAGCATCCCAAAATTTAGGTTTAAATGCACATGCAACTTTTAGTGGTTCTTTGCTTTGGCAATATTTTCACCCTTGGCCACAAAGGCCTCCCGGCTTAGTTGAAGACGGTTTTGCCGAATTAGCAAAACGTTGGTTGCCAATTTTAAATGAGTTTGATCAAAATGGGATCGATCTTTGCTATGAAATTCATCCAGGAGAAGATTTATTTGATGGGGAAACCTATGAAATGTTTTTGAAGGCTGTAAATAACCATTCAAGAGCTTGTTTACTTTACGATCCGTCACATTTTGTATTGCAGCAGTTAGACTACATTCAATATATTGATTTCTATCACGAAAGGATTAAAGCTTTTCACGTGAAAGATGCCGAGTTTAACCCTACAGGAAAACAAGGAACTTTTGGTGGATATCAAAGTTGGGTAAATCGTGCGGGACGTTATCGTTCTCCTGGGGATGGTCAAATTGATTTTAAAACTATTTTCAGCAAACTGGCACAATATGATTTCAAAGGTTGGGCAGTTATGGAATGGGAATGTTGCATTAAAAATCAAGAAGATGGAGCACGTGAAGGTGCTGAATTTATAAAAAATCATATTATAAAAGTTACCGATAAAGCATTTGATGATTTTGCTGCGGTAGAAACAAATAAAGCTTTTAACAGAAAAAACTTAGGATTATAAAACTTAAATAGAAATGAAAATGAAATTAAAATATTTGCTTTTTGGGGTTGCTTTAATTAGCTTAACCTCATTTTCTAATGATAATTTAGATACAAAATATATTAAAGCCACTAAAAAATCAAACGCAATTTTTCAAACATCTGATGGAGAAAAATTAATTGCAAAATCTGATTGTGTTGGATGTCATAAATTAGACAAAAAACTTATAGGTCCCTCCTATTTAGATATTGCAAAAAAATATCCTTCTAATGAAAAAAATGTTGCTTATTTATCCGGTAAAATTATAAAAGGAGGTTCTGGAGTTTGGGGAACTATACCGATGGCCGCTCATACATCTCTTAAAAAGGATGATGCAAAATCAATGGCTAAATATATTTTATCCTTAAAAAAATAATTCCAAAGGTGCTTTTCAGTATTCTAAATAACTTTAGAATATTGAAAAGCACTTCATTTATTAAGCTATTTTATTACTATTAACTATAACCGTATTAAAAATAAATGAAACAAAAAGAAGAAGAGAATAAAATCACAAACAACCGTCGTGATTTCATAAAAACAACAGCTATAGCGGCAGCAGCCTTTATGATTGTTCCTCGTCATGTTTTAGGAAGAGGATTCGTAGCACCAAGTGATCGTTTATCAATAGCCAGTATTGGTGTTGGTGGAAAAGGAAAATCTGATATTGCTATGTTTGCCAGCAGTGGAAAAGCTGATATTTCATTTTTATGTGATGTAGATACCAGAAGAGCCGCTGCAAGTGTAAATGCATTTCCTAAAGCTAAATTTTATAAAGATTGGCGCGAAATGTTAGACAAAGAACATAAAAATTTCGATGCAGTTTCAGTTTCTACTCCAGATCATAATCATGCTATTCAAGCGCTTGCGGCTATGCAATTAGGGAAACATGTATATGTTCAAAAACCTATGGCTCATGATATTTATGAAGCTCGTATTTTGACCCAAGCTGCCAAAAAATATAAAGTGGTTACCCAAATGGGAAATCAAGGTTCCTCAAATGATGGAACCAGAATAATGAAAGAATGGTATGAAGCTGGTTTAATTGGTGATGTTCACACTATTCATGCTTGGACAGACCGTCCGGTTTGGCCTCAAGGTATTCCTTGGTCTGCCAATAAAGCGGATATTCCAAAAGAATTAGATTGGGATTTATGGTTGGGTACAGCTCCTCACAAAGAGTATGTAAATAAATTAGTGCCGTTCAACTGGCGCGGTTGGTGGGATTACGGAACAGGAGCATTAGGAGATATGGGATGCCATTTATTGGAAGCCCCTTTTAGTGTATTGAACTTAAAATATGCTAAAGATGTTCAATGCAGTGTTGGTTCTGTTTATGTAGATGAATTTCAAAGAGGGTATTTCCCAGAGAGTTGTCCTCCTTCAAGTCACGTTACATTAACCTTTCCAAAAACTGAAAAAACAAATGGTGACATAGCGGTACACTGGATGGATGGAGGAATCCAACCTGAAAGACCTACTGAACTAGGTCCGAATGAAATTTTTGGAGACGGTGGAAATGGAACATTATTTACTGGTACAAAAGGAAAAATGATGTGTGATACGTACGGTTTAAATCCTCGTTTACTTCCTCTTAGTAAAAATGAAAATTTAAAAGTAGCTCAAAAATATGCCAGAGTAAAAGATGGTGCCGATGGGCACTACAAACAATGGGTTGAAGCTGCAATTGCAGGTTATGGAAAAAAAGAATTAAGTTCTCCTTTTGAAATTGCAGGTCCTCTAACAGAAGCTTTATTGATGGCAAATCTTGCTATCAGAGGGTATGATGTGATGAGAGAAGAGCTTGGAGAAGAAGTGTATCCAGGACGTTCCGCAAAATTATTATGGGATAATGATGCTATGAAAATTACCAACTTTGATGAAGTTAATCAATTTGTAAAACGTGATTATCGCCAAGGTTGGAAAGCTTTAACTTTATAAACAAGATTAATTATTAATTCAAAAATTTAAAAATGATTAAAAATATTTGTACTTCATTAATTGTTATGATAATGATTCAAACAGCAAATGCACAACAAGCACCAATAGCAAAAGGATTTAAATCAATATTTGATGGACAATCAACAACAGGATGGCATACTTATGGAAAAAAAACTGCTGGTTCTGGTTGGAAAGTTGAAGATGGTGTATTGCATTTTGACCCTACCGCTGCCAAAAATGGTCAAGGAGGCGATCTTGTAACAGATATAGAATACGAGAATTTTCATTTAAAATTAGAATGGAAAGTAGCAGCAAATGCAAACAGTGGTATTATTTTCTTTGTAAACGAAGATTTGACAAAATTCAAAAATACTTACGAAACTGGATTGGAAATGCAAGTATTGGACAATGACGGTCACCCTGACGGAAAAATTGAAAAACACAGATCAGGAGATTTGTATGATTTAATAAAAAGTACTTCTGAGCCTGTTAAACCAGTTGGAGAATGGAATTCTGTTGACCTTGTATGTAAATTCGGAAAACTGACAATGTTATTGAATGGTGTAAAAGTAGTTGAAACTACACTTTGGGATGCCAACTTTAAAACATTGGTAGCAGGTAGTAAATTTGCTACTTGGCCAGGTTTTGCTGCATTCAAAAAAGGAAAAATTGCATTACAAGATCACGGAGATAATGTGTGGTTCAGAAACATTCAGATTAAAGAATGGAATTCTATGAAAATTACAACTGGATGTGAAGCCGGTATGTAATTGAGAATAAAATATTAAAAATAAATTACTGCTAATTAACCAAAACCAAAAAATAAAACCAAAATACCAATGAATAGCACCATCCGAATTAAATTATCCATAATGATGTTCCTAGAATTTTTTATCTGGGGAGCATGGTTTGTAACCCTTGGTACGTTTCTGGGGAATAATCTAAAAGCATCTGGATCAGAAACTGCCGCAATTTTTTCTACACAATCATGGGGCGCTATTATTGCACCTTTTATTATAGGGTTAATCGCTGACCGATATTTTAATGCTGAGAAAATTTTAGGAATACTTCATCTTATTGGAGCATTTTTAATGTATCAAATGTATCAGTCAGAAGAGGTTGGAATGTTTTATACTTACGTTCTTAGTTACATGATTTTATACATGCCAACATTAGCATTAGTAAATTCAGTTTCTTTCAATCAAATGAAAGATCCAGAGAAAGAGTTTGCAAACATTAGAGTTTGGGGAACAATTGGTTGGATTTTAGCAGGATTGTCTATTAGTTTTGTTTTCCATTGGGATGCTGCAGAAGCAATTTCTGAAGGAATGCTTAAAAATACGTTCCTTTTAGCAGGAATCGCAGCTTTAGTTTTAGGTATATTTAGTTTTTCTTTACCAAAAACACCACCAAAAGTAAGTGACGAAAAAATAAAAATAGGAGATATTATTGGTCTTGATGCTTTAAAGTTATTGAAGGATAAAAACTTCGCCATCTTTTTTATCTCATCAATTCTTATTTGTATTCCTCTTGCGTTTTATTACCAAAATGCACATCCATTTTTGACAGAAGCAGGAGTTGAAAATCCTACTGGAAAAATGGCAATCGGTCAAATATCTGAAGCTTTATTTTTATTATTGATTCCTGTATTTTTTACCCGTTTTGGCTTCAAGAAAACAATCTTGGTTGGAATGTTAGCGTGGGCAATTCGTTACGTTTTATTCGCTTATGGTAATGGAGATGATTTAAGTTTTATGCTTATTATAGGTATTGCTTTGCACGGTATTTGCTATGATTTCTTTTTTGTTTCTGGTCAAATTTACACCAATTCAAAAGCAGGAGAAAAATATAAAAGTGCCGCTCAAGGTCTAATTACGCTAGCTACATACGGAGTTGGTATGTTGATTGGTTTTGCAGTTGCTGGTTGGATAACGGACAATTATAAAATGTTAGACGGCGCTATAAATTGGGAAATGGTTTGGATAATTCCTGCCGGAATTGCTTTGGCAGTATTCCTTCTTTTTGCACTTTTATTCAATGAAAAAAACAAAGTCGAAGAAACATCTTCTGCTGTATAAAAAATAAAAAATGAGCACTAATTTAAATAGGAGATCTGCTATAAAAGGAATACTTGCCGGAACAGCGGCTATAGGAATTCCTTCTGGATTTTCTGCTTTGGCTATGCCAATGAATAATACAGAAACACAATTGGGTATGTTGAAAGGAAATATAAATCACTCTGTTTCTCGTTGGTGTTTTGACAGTCTTGATTTGGATACACTTTGCATTGAGGCTAAGAAAATTGGAATTACCGGTATTGATTTAGTAGGACCTTCCTCTTGGCCAACATTGAAAAAATATGATTTAGTTTCTACAATGTGCAACGGTGCTGAGATTAATTTAGTGGATGGTTTCAATGATATTAAATTTCATGAAACACTTATAAAGAATTATACCGAAATGATTCCGCTGGTGGCTAAAGCCGGTTATAAAAATCTAATTTGCTTTAGCGGAAGCCGAAGAGGAAAAACAGATGAAGAAGGTTGGAATAATTGTGTTCTTGGTTTACAAAAACTAATTCCATTGGCTGAAAAGCATAATGTGATTTTAGTGATGGAATTGTTAAACAGCAAAATTGACCATAAAGATTACCAATGTGACAGAACATCATGGGGAGTTGAATTAGCAAAACGTTTAAACTCAGAAAACTTTAAACTTCTTTATGATATTTATCACATGCAAATTGATGAAGGTGATGTGATTAGAAACATAAGAGACAACCATCAATATATTGCACATTTTCATACAGCCGGAGTTCCCGGACGAAATGAAATTGATAATACACAGGAATTAAATTACGAAGCAATAATGAAAGCTATTGCAAAAACTGGTTTCAAAGGTTTTGTAGGACAAGAATTTATTCCTAAAAACCCGAACAAACTAGCTTCATTGAAGCAGGCTATTGCAATTTGTGATATTTAACTAATCTAAAAAATAACCCATGATAAAAAGAAGAGAATTTTTAATTAATGCTGGTTTAGCATTAGGCGCATTAGCCATTGCTCCTACATTTGCTTTTGACTCTAAAAAAAGAGCCATCGGAATTCAATTATGGACATTACGTGATACTTTACCAAAGGATGTCAAAGGAGTTTTATCCCAAGTAGGAAAAGCTGGATTTACAGAAGTGGAAACTTTTGGTTATTCAGTAGACAAAGGCTTTTTTGGAACTTCTGTACATGATTTTAAATCGATACTTGATGATAATGGTTTGAAAGCCACAAGTAATCATTTCGATTTTAACTCTATGATTAAAGATGGTACTACTGATCTTGTAAAATCATATATCGAAACAGCAAATCATTTAGGAAGTGAATATGTAACTGTTCCCTATATAATTTCAGAATTGAGAGGAACAACTGGTGATGCCTATAAAAAACTAGCTTCACAAATAAATAAAGTTGGAGAACTTTGTAAAGCCGGAGGTTTAAAATTAGCCTATCATAATCATGACTTTGAATTTACAAAATTCGGAGCAACGAATGGATATGAGATTTTATTAAATGAAACGGATAAAAACTTAGTTGATTTTGAAATGGATTTATACTGGGTTGTTCGTTCTGGAAATGATCCGTTGCAATTATTCAAAAAATATCCTGGACGCTTCACTATGTGGCACGTAAAAGATATGGATAAAGTAAATCCTGATTGGAATGCCGAAATAGGAACTGGAGCAATTGATTTCAAATCGATTTTTGCTCAAGCTGAACTTTCCGGAATGAAACGTTTCTTTTTAGAGCACGAATCAAACTACAAACCGAATCCGATAGAATCCGCAGTAACAAGTTTTAATTACATTAAGAAGAATTTAATCTAAATGTTTTAAAAAATAATAAATATAAAAAAGGGATACTTATTGTATCCCTTTTTTTGTTACCACTTCTCTACTCCCAATAATTTTTTTCCTAAATCACTCAATTCTGCAGTTTTATATTTGGTTTGTTCCCATTTTCGAGGATCTCCAGGAAACGCATATCCTTCAGGCGCAATGCGATTTTCCCAAGAATTAACTCTCCATTGACGCAATTCTTCATTATCCTCTTCAGCTGGCATCATAGAAATATATTGTGCAATTCTTACTTTATCTTTTGTAATATTTGGGCGAATCCCATGCGGTTGCGTGCTATTAAAAATTAATAAATCACCAGCTTCCATTTTTACTTTTACAAATTTATCTTCAAGTCCGGTAACATCTGGTTTAAAACGGTTCCTATCTTCAGGTTGCGTCAGTTTCCAAGTATCATAATTTCGATATAAATCAGGTATACATTGAAATCCTCCCATATTTTCATCCATTTGGTCAGCCAAAGCAAGAACCCCTTGTACGTTTTGAGGTTTTGTCTCCGGATCATAATCCCAATGGATAAATCCTTTGAAATCAAAACCTGGACGAACTGGTAAATTCAAATTCGCTCGGTCAATAGTAACCCATAATTTCTCGGTTCCCCAAATATCTACAAACGCATCATATACTTTTTCCATTTGTCGGTTATCCCATTGATATTGATGATTGTAAACTTCAACCATACCGCTATTGGTAAGTTCTTTCATTTGCATTTCGGCTCTTGGCGGAGCATACCAAGTTTCTGGATCATTTTGATTTTTCTCTTCAAATTCCCATAGAAAATCAGCCATTTTTTTAGCGTTTTCTTTCGGGATAGCATTTTTTATGACAATGTAACCGTTTTCAATCCAAAACTTCCAGTCGTCTTCAGTAAGTAAACGTAACGGTTTGCCATTAGAACGATCATTTAGTTTTGTTGTGCTGGATTTTGCAGTAGATGGATTTCCCGGAATATCTTTATGAGCATTATTTTGTGCCATTGTGGGAACCATAGTTGGTGTCATTGATTGATTATTCTTTTCCATAGTCTTATATTTTAGTGTTATAACTATTTCAAAATTAGAAAAAGAGAATACTAATTACTTCCACAAAATTTACTGCTATTTGTACAATATTGATTTTTTTATTAACTTTAAAGAAGTATATGTATTATATTGAGCAATTATTTAGCTAACGAGATATGAAAATAGTTTTTGAGGATATAAAAAGATTAGCAGGGAGTTCATTCAGAATATTGGTAAATCCAAAATTGAATGATTTTTATTATTGGCATTTTCATCCTGAATTTGAATTAACTTTCATTGTTGCGCCAAATGGAACACGACGCGTAGGCGATCATATTGGCAATTTTGAGGGAAGCGATTTGGTTTTTATAGGTTCCAATATTCCACATTTAAATTTTGATTATGGAATTAAAACTGAATATGAAAAAGTAGTTTTACAGATTAAAGAAGACTTTTTCAAAAATGACTTTATAACAACTCCTGAATTAGCTTCTATTTATCAATTATTTGAGAACTCAAAAAAGGTGATTTGTTTTCATGGAGCTGTAAAAGATAAAATTGGTAAAAGGCTTCAAAAAATTCATCTTTTATCACATTTCGAACAATTTATTGAAGTGCTGTCATTATTTCAGATTTTATCAATATCAAATGAAATGACTTTTTTGCACAATAAACCATTTGAAAATTTATATAATAATAAAGAACAATTGCGATTAAAAGTCGTCTATAAATTTATAGAAGAAAACTACCAAAGGGCTGTTTCTATTGAAGAAATCTCCCATTTAACTCATTTATCTAAAGCGGCTTTTTGTCGTTATTTTAAAAAAATGACGCGATTAACATTTACTGAATTTTTAAATCAATATCGAATTGAACAAGCTAAAAGACTTTTAAAAAGTGATAAAAACGTAACCGAAACGTGCTTTGAATGTGGATTTGAAAGCCTGTCGTACTTTAATAGAATCTTCAAAAAAGTGGTGGGAGAAAATCCTATACAGTTTAAGAAAAGATAAAAAAAGGTGTGTTTCCTAAATTTTAGAAACACACCTTTTGGATTTACTCGGTAATATTAAAACTGGCGACATAAAAATTCTTATCTATTTCCAGTTTTGAATTTTTAGAAATTACTGGAATACTCTTCCATTCTGTTTCTGGTTGCAGTAATTCTTCTTTTCCATTTAGCGTTACTTTCACGGGCATATTAAAACCCGGAACGCAATTTGTCCAGCGATAACCTGCTTGATTATCCTTAAAAAAATATTCTAATGTTGGAATTCTGGTATCTCTTAAATACTGATTGAAAACTGTTGATAAATCGATTCCAACTTGCTGACTTAAATAATCTTCAATTTGTTTTGTAGTAACAGTTTGGTGATAAAAAGTACTGTTTAAGCCTCTTAAAATGCCTCTCCATTTTTCATCATCATTTACAATTTGGCGTAAAGTATGCAACATATTCCCTCCTTTTGGATACATATCACCAGAACCTTCGTTGTTTACATCATAATTTCCTATAATTGGTTTGTCATTTTTTATTCCTTTTCTGGTTCCCAGAACATATTCAAATCCAGCTTCTTTTCCATAGTAATATTCTACAAAAAGACTTTCTGAATAGTTTGTAAAACTCTCGTGAATCCACATATCAGCAATATCTTTATACGTGATATTATTTGCAAACCACTCATGCCCAGATTCATGAATAATAATAAAATCAAATTTTAATCCCCAACCCGTTCCGCTTAAATCCCTACCACGATATCCGTTTTGAAAACCATTCCCATATGTTACGCTACTTTGATGTTCCATTCCTAAATAAGGAGCTTCAACCAATTTGTAACTGTCTTCATAAAATGGATACGGTCCAAACCAATGTTCAAAAGCTTTTAGCATTTTTGGAACATCTTGAAATTGTTTTTTGGCTTTCGCCAAATTGTCTCTCAAAACATAATAACTGCAATCTAAATCGCCTTTTTCTCCTTTATATTTTTCCGAAAACGAAACATAATCGCCAATATTTATATTTACACCATAATTATTGATTGGATTTGATACATACCAATTATAGGTTTTTGTTCCATCTTTTAATTGCTTTACACTTAGTAAACGTCCATTGGAAACATCCGTCAAATTTTTCGGAACATTTACACTAATCAGCATATTATCCACTTCATCATACATATGATCTTTGTTTGGCCACCAAACACTTGCACCCAATCCTTGACAAGAAGAAGCAATAAAAGGATTTCCATTACTGTCTTTTTTCCAAGTTATACCTCCATCCCAAGGTGGATTTACGGCTACTTTTGGTTTTCCGCCATAAAATATGGTAATTTCTTTTAGTGCACCTTTTGTTTGAGGAGCAATTAATTCAATAAAAAATGCATTTCCTTCTCTTTTATATTTTAAAACTTTTCCATCCTGAATGACTTTATTAATTTCCATAGGATTTTGTAAGTCAATTTGCATGCTATTGTATTCCTGTACAACTTGATATTTTATTGTATTTGAACCCGTAATAGTACTGTCTGCTGGATTTACTTTAATATTGAGATGATAATATTTTACATCCCACCACGCTCTTTCTTTTGTGATACTTCCGCGCAAAGTGTCTTGTCTCGTGAATTTTTGCTCTGATTTATTTAGTAAACCTTGTGCATTTATACCGTTAAAAAATAGAAACGAAATAAAAATAATACTAAACTGTTTTTTCATAATTAATCATTTTGAACAAAAATAAACTTTATAATTTTATAAATATAGTACCTAAAAAAATTATTTTTTAGGATAGGATTGAACATATTCTTGAATAAATTTATTTTCCTTTCCACGAATTTCCATTATGACTTTATTGTTTTTAAAATCAAATTTTAATAGTCCAAAGTTCAACTCTTTAACCACTTCCCCTTTCACATAAGGATTTTCCTCACCGGAAAAAGAAGCGTAAGTATGTGTCAATCCACTCGAGGTAAAATCTACTAACGGATAAGATAAACCCGCAACATTTTTTGAAGAAAAAGTGGCAATATGGCGATCTCCTGAGATTATAAAAGTGCCTTTTGCTTTCGTCGAAACAATCAATTTCTCCAGTTTTTCTATTTCATGAGGGAAATTCCCCCAAGCTTCAAAACCATGTTTATCAGATAAAAATTGAATGCTGCTGACAATCACATTAAATTGGGCATCAGATGATTTAAGTTCTTTTTCAAGCCATTTCCATTGTGCCTCTCCTAATACGGTTCCTTCACCATATGTATTGGGTTGAAACCGTTTTTTTGAATCGGTGGCTTTAGTCAATGCCGTTCTAAAAAAACGAGAATCCAATACAATAACTTTTATTTTATTTCCATTTACAAGAATAGTTTTAGCAGTATAAACCCCATCTCTTTTTCGCTCAGGAGCATTCTTTGACGTATCTAAAAAATCCAGTAATAACTGTTGACTTTGTCTTTTAAAATGATATTCTTCCCCGCCGTCATTCGCTCCATAATCGTGATCATCCCATGTTCCTAATATAATTTTGTCTTTAATGAACTTGAGATAATCTGAATCTTGTTTCTGAATTTCATAATTACTTTTAAGAAAATCCATATCCTTAGTATCCGAATACACATTATCACCTCCCCAAATCCAAACTGAAGGATGATTGCTATCTATTGCCGACCAAAGTTCATTTTTAATTTTCTGGTTATCGCAGGAACCAAAAGCAATGGTATAATATTCATTTTGAACCGGTTTTTCAGATTCAATCAAGCTGGTTGTATCATACGTTTTGCAGCTAACTAAACCTAAAAAGCAAAAAATCAGAATTGTTTTTTTCATGTGAGAAGGAGATGAAAACCGTTATTTTATAATGAGAATTTTGACGAAGATATAAAAATCTGCCTACTTTTAGTTTAAGCAAACTTTAAATAAAAAAAGCAACTATCTCTCTTGAAATAGTTGCTTTTTTTTTAGTTCAGTAACAACATTTAATGCAAGTTGGTTACTTTACTTTGTTCTACTACAGCAGTAAAATCATTGGCTAAACGATTACCATAATCATCTAACAATTCTAAAACTCTTTCTTGATTATCAGATTTGACAATAAGTCCCGCATGATATTCCAACGGAACTCTGAAACAAATTTCCGGATCTGAAAACGACGATAAATTAGGATGCTGGAATTTTGATAATGTCAAAACGATACCGGCATATTCTTTTTTTACTTTTGGCAAAATGTATTTAGTTCCTTTAACCAATGCGTCTTCAATTGCAGCCCATTCTTTCCATAAATTAATATTGGAAGCTTCTGTTACCATTTCGGCCAAATGAGCTCCTCCTACTCTGGAAGAAGTTTCCAGGAAATAAATTTGACCATCTTCATTGCATTTTATGAATTCAGTATGTGCGGCACCGTGTTTCAATCCGAAGCCTTTCATTACTTCTTCATTTAACTTTTTTATGGCTTTATCATCCTCTGAATTGTACTTAATATTAGCTGAACGGAAAACACCGCCACCTTGAGAAATTTCCATTGGTGTGGCTAAATATTTTGAAGTCAAACTAAAAATTACTTTACTTTCTGAAATCAAACTATCACAATGATACACATCGCCAGGTTTGAATTGTTCTAATAAATATTTGAATCTGTTATTCCCCATTTCATTAATATGGATCCACAAACTCTCTTTGTCATCTATTTTTATAATTCCTGTTGCCGAAGCTTCGGAACGTGGTTTCAAAACCCATGGAGCTGAAATCGTGTCTGCAAAAGTATTAATGTCATGATCATTAAATAAAGAACAAAATGCCGGAATAGGAATTCCACAACTTTTGGCTCTCATGCGCATCGCCAGTTTATCTCTAAAATAACGGCCCGTTGTTTGTCCCATCCCGTCAATACGCAGGTTTTCCCTTAGATACGTAGCCTTTTCGACATCATAATCATCTAAGGCAACAATGGCATCCACTTTAGTTGACTTCATAAAATTACCAACACCTAATAACAGATGTTCTAAATTCCAATCGACATCTTGGCCTTCCATATAAAAAATCTCATCGATATGTTGATGTGGCCATGGCTTGTCTCTCAGTTTTTCACTTGTCACTAAATAGACTTTGTTGCCTAACTTTTTTAAATTAATTAAAAAATCGGAACCCTTGAAATAATTTGAAATACAAAGGAAGGTTTTAGAGTTTTCCATACGTTATAAATTTTCAATGAATTTAGTTAATAAATGAACTCCATATCCTGTAGCATGCTTACTTTTAGCAAACTCATCATCGCCAAATGCGACACTTGCAACATCAAGATGAGCCCAAGCTTTGTGTTCTTGGGTAAAATATTCTAAAAATTTTGCGGCACTTATTGCTCCTGCAACTGGTTTTCCACTATAATTTTTTACATCGGCAATGTCACTCTCAATATCTGATTTATAAGCGTCCCAAAGTGGTAAAGGCCACAAACGCTCTCCTATTGCATCTCCGTTTTCTTGTAGCTTCTTAGCCATTTCGGTATTATTGGTAAACAAAGCACCACATTCATACCCAAAAGTACCAACACTACTTCCGGTTAGCGTAGCAATATCAACAATATATTCTGGTTTGAAATTTTTAATTAAATACGATAATCCATCCGCTAAAATGAGTTGTCCTTCAGCATCTGTATCAATGATTTCTATCGAATGTCCGCTATAACTGTGAATTACATCACTTGGCAAAAATGATTTGGCATCAACAGAATTTTCGGCACAAGGAACAATTGCAGTCACTTTTACAGGTAATTGCAAATCTGCAATCAATTGCATCGCCCCAAAAACTGCACCACCACCAGCCATATCGCACTTCATGTGAAGCATTCCCGCTGTTTTTATATTTAATCCTCCTGTATCAAAAGTGATTCCTTTCCCCACTAACCCAACATGTTTTAGGTGTTCCACATCGGCTGCAGGAGTGTAATTCATAATGATAAACTGTGGTTCATTTTCACTTCCTTTTCCAACTGCCAAAAAAGCGCCCAATCCTACTATTTTTGCTGCATCATGACCTAAAACTTCTACGTCAAAACCATATTTTTCACCCGTTTCTTTAGCCCAATTGGCCAAATATTTAGGATTAATCGTGTTGGGAGGTAAATCAACCAAATTATAAGTTGCCAATTGTGCTTTGGCAATTTTAATTCCTTTTTTGGCTGTAGCCAAATAATCTTTTTCGGATACTAAATTTAAAGTAAAATCAGCACTCAAAAAAGGATGTGCATTTTTTTCTGATTTGAAATGACCTAAATCATACGTTCCTAAAAGCAAACCAGAAACCATCGCTTCAACCTGATCCTGAGTGAATTGTTCGGGTATAACTAAAGCAACATTCGAACTAAAATTTTCTTTTTGTTTCGATGAAATACGACGAAAAATAGTTTTCAATGATTTATAGTCTATCTCTTTTCCTAAGCCAATAAAAACATACGCATTGTTATTTTTTTCAGCTAAATAGTGCGTGTCTTTTTTTCCAAAAAAAACTTTTGATGTTATTTCTAATCCATTAAAAGTTATAGGAACAATGCTTTTTGAATACGTTTCAAAAACCGGAATCAAAATTGTTCCTGAAAAATTAGCTACGTTTTGTAATGTATTTGTTTTCATTTGTTCTTTTCTTTTTTTCTAACTATTAATTCAAGACCCTATGAATAGCGATCTACGACTCTTTTGTATTAAAAAACAACCATTCTATTGCTTTAGGAAATTCATCACTCCAATAGGTTTCACTATGTTTTCCTTGCCTGTTAATGCTTAAATTAATCTTTGATTTGTCTTTTACAAATTCGCTTGAAATCAGATTCTCTTTAAAACTTTTTATATGTTCAATCATTGTTTTACTCTCATCTCCACCACCATACAAATAGATTTTGGTATCGGCTGTATTGGCTTTTTTGGGATTAATTTTCAATTCTGGAACAACCCAAAGCGATGGAGAAAAAATCATTAATTTACCATATACTTCCGGGTTTCTTAATCCACTAAAAATACTGACTAATCCTCCCATCGAGCTTCCACCAATCCCTGTAAATTCCCGTTCTTTTTTTGTTCTAAAATTGTTGTCAACAAATGGTTTTAGGGTATCAGTTACAAATCGGATGTATTTTTTTCCTTGTCCTTTTCCTAATACTGTTTTCCCAACATTGTATTCTTTTATTCGATCTTCTTTGGCGTGTTCTATGGCAATAATTATAATTTTTCCAATTTTATACTCGGACATAACAGCCAGTTTTTTATCAATTTCCCAATTACCAAATTCGGCTGATTCATTGAATAAATTTTGGGCATCCTGCAAATACATTACGGGATAACTTTCACTTGAATTATCATAATCATGAGGCAACAAGGCCCAAATTTTTCTGGTTTTATTAAGTTGCGGGATTTCAAATTCATCTGAAATTAACTGAACCTGTGGTAAAAAAGACTGCTTAAAAGGCAACCAGTTTTTTCTCCATCTTGCTACGTGTTCATTTTGAATGCCCGTATGTGCTAATGTTGAACGGTTTTCGGTACGATTGCCGTGGCTGTCAATCTCAACTTCACTCCAATCCCCTTTAGTAAATTTATACAAAAGCTCGACAGGATAATCAAAATCATGCGAAAATTTGTAATGGTATACGTTATTTCCAATTTTCTCCATCATAAACTCCTTGTCCTGAGTACGCCAATTATTGAAATTCCCTGAAATATAAACAGGTCTTGCATCGTCTTCGTCAGTTGTAAGGATTATATATAGTCCCGTATTTAGGATTGGATCGTTTGATTCTTGTGTCAATGTGGTATTATCTAAATTCATCACTTGCATGTGGTACTCTTATTTTAAAATAATAGTAAATATAGTGGATTGCTATTTGAAATAAAAGAAAACCCAATAGTATATTCATTTACTATTGGGTTTTATTGATGTAAAATATTTAAAAAGAATTTCTATTTCTGACGACTTTTTAGTACTTCAACAACATCATTTAGCTTAAATCCTTTGGCTTGCAACAATATAAGGTAATGAAAAAGCAAGTCAGCACTTTCGCTCAAAAACAAATCATCATTATCATCTTTGGCTTCAATAACCACTTCTATTGCTTCCTCTCCTACTTTCTGGGCAATTTTATTCATCCCTAATTTAAACAAGGAAGCCACATAACTTTTCTCAGAATCAGCATTCTCTCTTCGAAGTTGGATTGTATCTTCTAAATTCGAAATAAAGCCATAATCTGCTTTGTTTTCATCAGCCCAACACGTATCAGTTCCTTTGTGACATGTTGGCCCTTCTGGTTTTACCTGAATCAACAAGGTATCATTATCACAGTCGTTTTTGATGTCAATCAGATTTAAAAAGTTGCCACTTTCCTCGCCTTTTGTCCAAAGTCTTTGCTTGGTACGACTATAAAATGTCACTTTTTTAGTATCAACCGTTTTTTGATACGCTTCGGCATTCATAAAACCCAACATCAAAACCGTTTTGGTTTCACTGTCTTGAATTATAGCAGGAATTAATCCGTCTGTATTTTTTGAGAAATCTATGTTCATATTTTTTAAGTATTAAAGCGTAAGTATTAAAGCGTAAGTATTAAAGCGTAAGTATTAAGCAATTCAAACTTAATAATTCATACTTAAAACTTATTACTTAAATACGTACTTCGATATTGTTATTTTTAAGGGCTGCTTTCAATGTTTTAATTTCAATTTCTTTAAAATGAAATACACTTGCGGCTAATGCTGCATCTGCTTTTCCTTCCAGAAAAGTATCTACAAAATGTTGAATGTTTCCTGCACCACCAGAAGCTATTATTGGAATATTAACTAAGTCCGAAAGTCTAGCCAAAGCTTCATTTGCAAATCCGTTTTTAGTTCCGTCATTATCCATTGATGTGAATAAGATTTCACCTGCGCCGCGTTCTTCAACTTCTTTGGCCCAATCAAATAAATTCAATTCTGTAGGCACTTTTCCTCCCACTAAATGAACAATCCATTGCCCATTAATTTGCTTGGCATCAATCGCAACAACTACACATTGGCTTCCAAATTTTTGTGCCAAATCATTAATCAACTGCGGGTTTTTCACCGCCGATGAATTAATGGAAACTTTATCCGCTCCGTTTTGTAATAAAATTTCAACATCTTCAACGGAGGAAATTCCTCCACCAACAGTAAACGGAATATTAATAGTTGAAGCTACTTTACGAACCAAATCAACTAAGGTTTTTCTTCTCTCTTCCGTTGCCGAAATATCCAAAAAAACCAATTCGTCCGCACCTTCATCCGAATATATTTTGGCTAATTCCACTGGATCACCTGCATCACGCAAGTCCACAAAATTAACACCTTTTACGGTTCTTCCGTTTTTTATATCGAGACAGGGAATAATTCTTTTTGTTAACATTTTTCTAAAATATAGTTTTCTAACTGTTTCAAGCTAATACGACCTTCATAGATTGCTTTCCCGATTATCGTTCCTTCACAACCCAATTCGGCTAGCTTTGGTAATTCGTCAAAAGTAGAAATTCCTCCTGAAGCAATTAGTTTAATCCCTTTGGCTTCTGCCAAAATTTTAGCGTATAAATCAAAAGATGGTCCTTCAAGCATACCGTCTTTGGCAATATCGGTACAAATTACATACTGAATTCCTTTATTTTGATAATCTTGTATAAATGGAATCAAGTCTTCATTAGAATCTTCTAACCAACCCGAAACGGCAACTTTTTCATTGTTAGCATCTGCTCCCAAAATGATTTTATCGGAACCATATTCAGCAATCCATTTTTCGAATAGTTCTCTGTTTTTGACAGCAATACTTCCGCCGGTAATTTGATTTGCACCACTTTCAAAAGCAATTTTCAAATCAGAATCCGATTTTAATCCACCCCCAAAATCAATTTTCAATTTGGTTTGTGTAGCTATTTGCTCCAATATTTTATAATTCACAATTTGGCTCGACTTTGCTCCGTCTAAATCAACTAAATGTAAATATTCTATTCCGTGTGCTTCAAATGATTTTGCTACTTCAAGCGGATTTTCATTGTATATAATTTTGGTATTGTAATCGCCTTTTGACAAGCGAACACATTTTCCTTCTATGATATCTATTGCAGGTATTATTCTCATTGAGATTTATGATTTTAGATTAACGATTTTTGATTTCAGATTTGTCATTGCGAGGAACCAAGCAATCTCACTTACTATTCTCATTATTGTTATTGCCATTAAAATTTATAACTTCAAGAAATTTTCCAAAATTTGTTCTCCAACGTCACCACTTTTTTCTGGGTGAAATTGTGTTCCGTAGAAATTATTCTTCTGCAAAGCTGAGGCGTATTCTACTTCGTAATCTGTTGTAGCAATGGCTTCAGGGCAGTTAGGAGCATAAAAACTATGAACCAAATACATGTATTCATTTTCATTAATACCACTAAACAAAGGTGATTTCAAATTATAAATTTGGTTCCAACCCATTTGTGGCACTTTTACTTTTGGCGTGAATTTAATCACATCAACATCAAAAATCCCCAACCCTTTTGTATTCCCTTCTTCCGATTTGTTGCACATCAATTGCATACCCAAACAGATTCCTAAAACGGGTTGTTTCAAGGTTGGAATCAAAGTTTCCAAACCACTTTCTAAAAGCATTTTCATTGCAGAACTTGCTTCTCCAACACCTGGAAAAATTACTTTATCGGCTGCCTTGATTTCGTCTGGGTTATTGCTCAAAACTGCTTTAAATCCCAATCTTTCGATGGCAAACATAATGCTTTGAATATTTCCTGCTCCGTAATTTATGATTACTATTTTCATTTTAATTTTGTTTCAAGTTTAATGTTTAATGTTTAAAGTTGCTCGAGTCAACCTGAAACTTTAGACTTTAAACAATTTTACAACATTCCTTTCGTGCTAGGCAAAATCATCTTCTCCGTATCGCGTTTTACGGCTACTTTTATTGCTTTTGCAAAAGCTTTAAAAATAGCTTCAATTTTGTGATGCTCGTTTGTTCCTTCCGCTTTGATATTAATGTTGGCTTTAGCACCATCAGAGAACGATTTGAAGAAATGATAAAACATCTCTGTCGGCATTTTACCTACCATTTCACGTTTGAATTCGGTTTCCCAAACCAACCAGTTTCTACCTCCAAAATCAATCGCCACTTGCGCTAAACAGTCGTCCATTGGCAAACAAAAACCGTAACGTTCTATACCTAATTTATTTCCTAATGCTTTCGCAAAAACTTCTCCTAAAGCAATCGCTGTATCTTCGATAGTATGGTGTTCATCAACTTCTAAATCACCTTTCACAAGGATTTCCAAGTCCATTTGTCCGTGACGTGCAATTTGGTCGAGCATGTGGTCAAAAAAGGCAATCCCTGTTTCGATTTTACTTTTCCCAGTTCCATCAAGGTTTAAGTTGATGAAAATATCCGTTTCATTCGTTTTTCTTTCAATAGAAGCGGAACGTTCTTCTAGTTTCAAAAACTCATAAATTACTTTCCAATCTGTCGTTTGTAAAGCAATAACAGAATCCAATTCGTGTCTTTTAGATGATATTTCATCACTTCCCAAACCTTTGTCCGTGTTAATAAAAATGGCTTTTGAACCTAAGTTTTTTGCCAATTCAACATCCGTTATTCTGTCTCCTATTACGAATGAATTTGCTAAATCATATTCCGGATTATCAATATATTTTGTTAATAAACCTGTTGCAGGTTTGCGAGTTGGTGCATTTTCGTGTGGAAAAGTTTTGTCAATTAATACTTCTTTGAAAACAACGCCTTCATTTTCAAAAGCTTTCATGATTAAATTATGAACGGGCCAAAAGTTAATTTCCGGATGAGAATCAGTTCCCAAACCATCTTGATTCGTAACCATTACCAATTGGAAATCCAATTCTTTAGCTATTTTTCCAAGATATTGAAAAGCATTTGGATAAAATTCCAGTTTTTCAAAACTGTCTAATTGATAATCATTTGGTTCCAAAACCATTGTTCCATCACGATCTATAAAAAGTATTTTTTTCATTAAAAAAAGTTTAAAGTTTAAGGTTTAAAGTTGTTTTAACACCTCAATTAATTTCATATTTTCTTGTTCTGTTCCAACGGTCAGACGCAAACAATTATCGCATAACGGTTGGGTTGTTCTGTTTCTAATTACAATTCCTTTTGCAATCAATTCATCGTATCTTTTATTGGCGTCATCCACTTTTACCAAAATAAAATTAGCTTCCGTAGGATATATTTTTTCGACAAAATTTACATTAAGTAAAACTTTAAGTAACTCCTCTCTTTGTCTTACTATAGATTCAATTTCTGATTTTATTTTATCTTTATCATCTAATCGTTCCAAAGCTCTTTTTTGAGTCAACTCGTTTACATTATACGGAGGTTTAATTTTGTTTAAAACCGAAATCACTTCCGCAGATGCGTAACAAATTCCTAATCTAATTCCAGCCAAACCATACGCTTTTGATAGCGTTTGAGTAATGACCAAATTTGGATATTCATCTAGTTCGTTAATCCAACTTTCCTTTTTAGAAAAGTCAATATACGCTTCATCAATAACAACTAAACCTTTAAAATTTTTCAAAAGTGATACTACACTTTCATCCGAAAATGAATTCCCGGTTGGATTATTTGGAGAGCACAAAAAAATGATTTTAGTATTCTCATTAACCGCTTCCATGATTTTCTCAATTTGTGGTTGAAAGTCTTCAGAAAGTAAAATTTCTTTATTTTCTACTGCATTGATATTAGCCAAAACATCATACATTCCGTATGTAGGTGGCAAAGTGATTACATTGTCCGTTTTTGGTTCACAAAAAGCTCTGAATAACAAATCCAGCACTTCATCACTACCGTTACCCAGTAAAATTTGATTCGTTTTGACATTTTTTTGTTTTGCCAAAATCCCTTTTACACTCATTTGTTGTGGATCTGGGTACCTGTTAACCCCATTTTCAAACGGATTTTCATTGGCATCCAAAAAAATCATATCTGCGGTATCAAAATCCTCAAATTCATCACGTGCCGAAGAATAGGGTTTTAATTGCTTAACGTTTGCTCTAACTATAGTATTTATATCGAAATTATTTTCCATCTTCAATCGCTTTTAATCGTAATGTAACTGCATTTTTGTGTGCTTGTAAGCCTTCTGCTTCTGCCATGATTTCAATGGCTTTACCGATATTTTGTATTCCTTTTTGAGAAATTTTTTGAAAAGTCATTGCTTTGGTGAAACTGTCTAAATTTACTCCGCTGTAATTCTTAGCATAACCGTTGGTTGGCAACGTATGATTGGTACCTGAAGCATAATCTCCAGCACTTTCAGGAGTATAATTTCCTATGAATACAGAACCCGCATTTTGAACGCCATTGCTGTAAAAATCATCAAATTCTGAGCAAATGATAAAGTGCTCCGGTCCGTATTCATTGATTAATTCCAAGGCAATTTTATCGTTTTCAACAAAAATTAATTTAGAATTCGCAATAGCTTTTTCAGCAATGGTTTTCCTTGGAAGAAGTTCCATTTGTATTTGGATTTCATCCTCAACAGCATCAATTAATTTTTTAGAAGTAGTGACCAAAATAACTTGGCTATCCGCTCCATGTTCTGCTTGAGACAATAAATCAGAAGCTATAAAAGCGGGAACAGCAGTATCATCAGCAACAATCAATAATTCTGATGGGCCGGCAGGCATATCTATTGCCACGCCAAATTGTGTTGCCAATTGTTTAGCCACAGTCACAAATTGATTTCCGGGACCAAATATTTTATACACTTTCGGAATTGTTTCCGTTCCAAAAGTCATTCCAGCAATAGCCTGAATTCCTCCTACTTTCAAAATTTTTGTCACACCACATAAATTGGCAGCATATAGAATAGCGGGATTTATATTTCCGT